>NZ_NFHL01000001.1 GCF_002161355.1 Lachnoclostridium sp. An76
CAGGGTTGTTTCATGAAAGATTTTTAAAAATATAAGAAGATTGGATTTTATCGGGGGTTATACGTGTTATACAAATACGCGTATAACTCTCGACTTTTTATTCCTGTAGAGGTATAATGTCTATATAGTATAGGTATACTCCACCTATACAGAGAGGAGGACATTATGCCAGTAACTGAGAAAAAGTATCCGGATTGGGTTCAGAAGTATCGGACAAAGGGAACTACTGTGAAGAAAAAAGGAGATTCGTATTATCTCTATAAAAGGACATCCCGACGTGTGAAAGGGAAAAAGTATCCGCAGCCAGTCGATACATATATCGGCGTGATTACTCCGGAAGGAGTCATACAAAGTAATAAAAGAAAAATATCTTTAACAGACGCAGAAGTATGGGAATACGGATTTTCGAAAGCTGTCTGGGAGTTGTGTCCGGATGATTGGAAAAAACCATTGGGGGATGATTGGAAGGATGTACTTGCCATCATTCTCTTAAAACAGTCTCCGACCTCTTATATCCAGAAAACACGGATGATAAAAAAGGAATCGGATTTCCATTATCAGTTTGCAGCTCAGATATCCTCACTTTCCCGTAGGATCCATAAAAAATGGGGCATTGGATTGGAAGAATTACATCAGTTAGAGACAATCTATTTAGTGTGCCTGGATAAAACAGAAATCATTTCGAAAGTGAGTGAGGAGCAGCGGAAACTTCTGGAGAAAATACAAGTGGTGCTGGAAATGTGCTGAAAGAACATTTGTGACAGAAAAGCTGATCCATTATTTCAGGCAGATTCCGGATTACCGGTGCGACAGAGAGAAAAAACATGACCTTGCAGAAATGCTGGTATGTGTCACTCTCGGAGTTCTTTGTGGCAGGACGACGATCCGCAGGAGCCTGAAATGGTGTAGAAACCACCTGGAAGAACTGCGGAAACATATGAAATTGAACTACGGGATTGCCTCGCCTTCCACCATTACCCGGATGCTGTCTGGGATTGATGAGGAATTAGCCTTGTATGCTTTTATGGAATGGATCGGTGAGATCGTGGACTCGAAGAATACCCATCTCGCTATTGATGGGAAAGCATTACGCGGCGCAGCGGAAAAGACGAAAAGCGGGACAGCACCGATGCTGTTGAATGTAGTGGAAACGGTTCGAGGGTTGATACTTGCACAGCTTCCGGTCGATTCAAAGACGAATGAGATTACGGTGATTCCGGAATTGTTGAAACTTCTGGATATCAGAGGGAGTGTTATAACGATTGATGCGATTGGGACACAGACAGCAATCATGGAACAGATACATGAACAGGAAGGGCATTTTGTATTTACAGTAAAGAAAAATCAGCCAGACGCTTATGAGGAGATCCATACGTTCCTGGATAAACTGGAAGAAGAAGCAGAGAAAAAAGGAAAAAGTGAAACTCCAGATCCTGTTATGCAGGATTATCTTGGGAAATATGAAGAGATCAATCAGATGGAAAAAAATCGGGACAGAAATGAGTACAGGACTTGCCAGATATGTAATAATGCATTAAATCTGACGAAAAAACAAAAAGAATGGACATACGTTCAGAGCATTGGGCGGATCAAGCAGGTGAGGATTCCTGTTGAAAAAGACAGCCAGGGGAATGATATCACTCCGACAAAAGAAGAGTTTTTGAAAAAAGGCTCAAGAAGAGTCCCAGTTCCTTCTGCTGAAGAGGGAATTGGAAAAGACATCCAGTGTACGGCACTGATCTCAGACCTTATCCTCACGGCAGAGGAACTGGGAAGCATAAAAAGAATGCACTGGTCAATAGAGAACCGGCTCCATCATGTACTGGACGACACATTCAGGGAAGATCGCTCGCCAGCCAAAAAGTCCCGAAACAATCTGTCGCTCATCAGAAAATTTGCATACAACATCCTGCGCCTGGCAATGTACGAGACAGGTCTGACAAATATAATGACAGAAATGATGGACTGCTTTTGTGACAATGCCACCTTGCGAGAACAGTATGTATTTCAAGGCATAGCCAGTCTGTATTGACTATATATAGAGAATACCTCTGAAAAAAAGTCTTGTAAAGAGATAGAGAGATAGTTTGCGTTTTTTTACGTGATCAGCTTACCAGAAACGATATGGGGATGTAATAATAAGATTATAAAAGGTAGTGCTGCTCATGAATAGTTCATGAAACAACCCTGGGCAAATCCTAATTTATCTGTACACAATATGATGTCTAAGCTATAATAAAGTTAATCGTGTGTAAGTTTAAAGAAGTGAGCTGTTAAGGTGGAGGTATATGTATGCCAGAAATTGCTTTGTTTTATGGAATAAGGATTACTATGTATTATGATGACCATAATCCACCCCACTTTCATGTGGAGTATAATGGGAAAAAGGCTTTGATCGATATAAATGATGCCTGTGTTTTGCAGGGAGCATTGCCATCAAGGCAACTGAAACTTGTGTTGGCATGGTGTGTAATCCATCAGGATGAATTAATGCAAAACTGGGAACTTGCAAAGGATGGAAAACCGTTAAACAGAATCAATCCTTTGGTTTAAATATGAAGGAGGTGCTGTAATGTTAGAATATATTCCAACTGTGGTTCAGGTAATACCATACGAAGATTATACTGTGGATGTATATTTTGATGATGGGAAAATTGTATGCTGCCATGCAGAAAAAGATTTGTCTCCTAATATTTTTGATCGAATAAAGGAATATCATATTTTTATGAATAAATGTGTGGTTTTAAATGGAACGTTGGCATGGGATGTGGCTGGAGGAAGGAATGTAAACGAGTGCATTGATATCGATCCTTTATATTTGCACGAGTTGAAAAAAAGTAAAGAACGAATAGCATAGAATATTAAATATATAAACCGCACTTTGATATGTTATGGAGAACCATACCACAAGTAAATGCGGTTTTTTGCATTTGGTTGTAATATGGTATGAAGTAATGAATCATGTGGAGTATTTTAGAAAGGAGTGGACAGATGATGTTCCGCTCTCTTTTCGTATGGGTAAGAAAGACAATGACAGTGAAATAAACGAATGGTATAATGAAGTAGAATTAGGCCGACAGATCGGAATTTGACGGAGGAAACACAAATTGAAGCTTGAAGAATATGGGAAGGAAAACAATAGCATTATAGTGATGCTGCATGGAGCAAATTTTGTGCATTGCTATGGTAGGCAATATTCGCTCGCTAATTCTTTTCACATTATCGTACCCCATATCATGGGATTTGGAGATGAAGCGGGCAGAATCTTTTACACGGATACGTGTTGTGCCGAACTTGTAAACATGATAAGAAGCCTCAACAAAAAAGTTTTACTGGTGGGATTTTCATTGGGTGCGCAACTTGCTTTCAAGCTCGTATCGGAATATCCGGAATTATTTTATTCTGCCATAATCGTCAGTCCGTGGCTGAACAAAACGGAATCTTCATTAGCGGAAGTTATGAAAATGAATGAAAAGCAATTTGCTTCATTCAAGAAAAAGTGGCTTTGTAATATCATAGGCATGATGAATGGACTTCCCAGAGAGCCGAGAAAAAAATTTGTTCATCAGATGCAGAATGTTAAGATTGATACTATTCGTAATTCCGTGAATAATGGCATAACATTTGAAAGCGAACCGGACTTTGCCAAAGTGCCAATTCCTATTATTGCGTTGGCCGGAGGAAAAGAACCAAAAGAAGTAATGGACAGCGTCAAACGAATGGCTGAGATCAATCCGAATTGTCGGTGTGAGATATGGGATAAGGCTGCTCACAATATTCCGCCGATGTTTGCAAAAAGATTCAACCAGTTGATTTTAGACACGGTGCAATAAATTCCAGTTTGTTAAGCAGACAAATCCTCATTTGAAAATATTCTTAATGGGATATAATATAAACTATACATAGCGTATAAGAAGCAGGGAGGAGTGATGATATGATGTATCCATTTATGACATTGAGTGATGAGACAGAAATTGTTCATTCTGATATGCAGAATGATGGAAGAGTAAAAGTGTATATTGAGAGACCAGATGAATAATATGGATTTAAACATGCTGCATGCTGGCTTCCCGATTACACATGGGAAGATATTTATCATTTTTCGGAAGAAGAGATTAAGCAATTCGAAGAGATAATAAGATCAACTGCTCATCTTATTATTGAATTTTCTAAGGAAGGGGGCTTTGAGAATGCCTCAAATCTTTAGAATGGGAGAATACTGAATTTATTTTTGGACGAATGAAAACAAGCCTGTTATTGTTAATTTTCATTAAGCCTCATTTAGAAACGTTATGGAGAACTATGTATGAGGAGCTGACAGCTCAAAGACCGAAAAAAGAAGAAATGAGCAGTCTCTGATTGTGAAATGATTTCACTGAGGGGGCAGTATTATAGGAGAGGCGCCTATGAAAAAGTATATTGTAGAAATTATAATCTTTTGTATACAGCTTTTTATGTTTTACATTTCACCGCTGTTTGCCGGACCAACCGATGGTATGGGAATGGTTGTTTTGATTCTATTGGTAACATTGATACTGTCCGTTTTACTTGGCAGTATTTCCAAAAACAAAATAAAATACTTTTATCCGGCTGCAGCGGCAGCGGTCTTTTTGCCATCTGTATTTCTTTACTACAATGGAACAGCATTTATGCATGCGATCTGGTATTTTGTTGTATCGGCAGCTGGCATGTTGGTTGGAATGATCATATTTAAGGCGTTGCACAGGAAATCATAAGTTACTAGTATGGAGCATAAGTAAAACATTAGAGAATACGGAGAACTATATAAGTAAGGAGCAGCAATGGCTTTTGATTACAAGAAAGAATACAAAGAATTTTATATGCCGAAGAATAAGCCCGGCATTATAGAAATCCCGAAAATGAACTACATAGCAGTCCGCGGAAAAGGCAATCCCAACGAGGAAAACGGAGAATATAAAACATCGATCGGTTTGCTGTACGGCATTGCCTTTACCATAAAGATGAGTTACAAGGGAGCGCATAAGATTGAAGGTTTCTTTGAGTATGTCGTACCGCCCCTTGAGGGACTCTGGTGGCAGGAGAACACACAGGGGCTTGATTACGCCAGAAAAGAGGATATGCATTTTGTCTCTATGATCCGTCTGCCTGACTTTGTGACGAAAGAAGATTTCGCGTGGGCGGTACAGGAAGCGGAAAAAAAGAAAAAGCAGGATTTTTCCAAAGTGGAGTTTTTCCCTTATGATGAAGGGCTGTGTGTCCAGTGTATGCACATCGGCTCATATGACGATGAGCCGGCCACTGTTGATCTTATGCATGAGTATATGAAAGAAAACGGGTACGAGCTCGATATTACAGACACAAGATACCATCATGAAATTTATCTGAGCGATCCGAGAAGATGTGATGTGAGCAGGCTGAAAACAGTCGTGCGCCACCCGATCCGGAAAGCAGAGTAACCGGAAAGCAGAGTAAACGGAGGATATTATGCCAAAAGAAGTTGACCCCAAAGATACGAAACGGGCTGCGGCGTATGAGCTGTGGATGAAAGCGCCCAATCCGATGGTAACTTTTTTCAAGACCTTTGATGTGACCAATCTAATAAGGATAAGCAGGAAAAGAAAGCTGAAATTCAATATGCTGATGGACTACTGTATCGGCAGGGCCGCTGTAAAGGTTAAGGAGTTTTATATCCTCCCGGTGGGCGATAAACTCATACAGTATGACACCATAGCGGTCAATACGATCGTGAAAAATAAAGAGGGCGAAGTCAGCTCCTGTGATCTCCGGTATGATTCTGACCTGAACAGATTCAACAGGCATTACCTGAAATATACGGCGCAGACTGCCGAAAGCTGTACGGACAGGGATTTATCCGAGAACAGTATGGTCATCGGGACATCTGCCATTATAGATACGGAAATTGACGGGGCTGTCGGTATGAACAGCGGTATATTCAATAATCCGTTCATTATATGGGGCAGATACAAAAAGAAATGGTTTCGGTATTATCTGCCCCTTTCTTTCCAGTTCCATCACACGCAGATGGACGGCGCGCATGCGGGCAGGTTTTTGGTGGAGCTGCAGGATGAGATCAGGCTGCTTGGGCACAAGGGGATACTGCCAGCAGCAGATCAGTCCCGGTGCCGTTCCGGCATACAATGAGGGCATCCGTTCCTTTTGACTCCGATCACGGATGAAAATAATACAGCTTCCGCATAGGTATCGCAGGCAAATATATGCTCTGCATCTATTTTGTCGATGCAGCAGAGCAGCGTTTCGCGGTCAAGGTCATGGATCTCTCCTGTATTTTGGTTTAATATGAACTGTTTTCCGTTAAATGGTGTATTCGCGCGGCGCATAAAAATATCTCCTTTTACAATGTTTTTTGGAGCGGCAGGGTGAGGAACCCGCCGCTCTTATGCGTTTTTCATTATACAGTGGTATCCCGGTATGGTCAATATAGCAGGGGATCCCCCTTGCTATTCCCTGCCGGCATCCCGCCTTTTGATCAATGTTTCGTTCAGTTTTTTGACATTGTGCATGGCGGCCATATATTGTACGAGCCACACTGCGGCAAATATTAAAAGAAAAATGCCAAAATAGCTTAAAATACCTTGCAGGCTGTGTTCCATCCAATACGAAACATAAGCCGTCGGCAGCATGAGTACGGAAATAATTGAAAAGTAAATTCCAGTCTGTTTCACGATCCCCCAGGTCTCTATTTCCCATATTACAGAGCAGGCTCCGAATCCAGAGCCTAATATACCGCATAAAAGCGCCTGCAGCAATACAGCATTGATCTCATTTCCCATTATAACAGCTAATTCCGGCATGCATGGAGAATAAGACCCATCTGCATATATAAGGGAAATAAGTATCGTTATCAGATATCCCAGTGCCAGCCCCAGCGGAAAACCTAACATACTGCGTAAAACAATCTTTTTTTTCATGTTATCACCTCAGATCCCTAATATTTTTTTGATTTTTGAAACATATCGTCTTGAAACATAAGTTGTCGTGCTGTTTGCTAATTCGACACAGATCGTGCCGGTAAAACTTAAATCAAAGTTATTGACTTTTTTTAAATGGATAATTTCCGAATTTGATATGCGGACAAATTGATCTGGATCCAGGCGTTCTTCGATTTCATACAGCCGGAGACGTATCGTATATTCGCCTTTATCTGTAACAGCGAATACTTTTCCTGAGTTCGCGTAGACCCTGATCAGATCTTCCTGCTCAATTACTTCGATTTTCCCATTCCTGCAGCCGGAAATGACTTGCGGAGGATTTTCTGACAGTTTGTTTAATATCATATTGACCTCTTTTGTCATGGTGGCTGTCAACAGGATTATTTTGGGCTCTGTATATGAATCGTCCATTTTTATCTCAACCTGCATTTTGATCTCCTCCCTTCTGTGATGTCATTATATGAAAAGCACATATTGCTTTCAATAGATTTTCGATAAGCGGTTGATCATAAGGCATAAGTGGTAAAAAGAATAAGTGGTAAAAAGAAATGACATGGAAAAGACAGAGTGATATAATGACTTATAATTATTGGTTGACAGAGACAAGGTCCATCGGATAAAAATGGGAGGTTTTGTATGATTATTCCAAAAGTGTTAGAGAGCAGGACAGAATATGCGGGGAAGATCGTATCCATCCGGCGTGACAAGCTGACCCGCGGGGATGGAAATACATTCATCCGCGAAACAGCCGTCGCAAGTGATGCTGTGGGGATTGTGGCAATGGATGACAGGGGACGTATCCTGCTGATCCGGCAGTACCGCCATCCCATGGGACGCCCGGTATGGGAAATCCCGGCAGGGCGCATGGATGTGGAAGGAGAGAAACCGGAGGAGACTGCTCTGCGGGAGCTCAGAGAGGAGACAGACACAGAAGCGTCCTCAATTCAGCTTTTGACGCTGTTCCTGAACTCTGCAGGCTGGACGACAGAGAAGACCTATGTTTATCTGGCAAAGGGTTTGAAGGATGTGCCTGAGTTTAAAAGGGAAAATGAGGAAGCGGACATTGAGAAAGAGTGGGTGCCTCTCAAAGAGGCGGCAGAGCGTGTGAAGTCAGGCGAGATCGACGACGCGAAAACCGTGATCGGGATCCTGATGGCAGACAGCATGGGCAGACAGTCTGAAAATAAATGACCGGGAAGTGATCATAAGAATGATCGTGAAAATGAGGAGATTCGAATGAAGGTTTACAACACGGAATTACAGCGTCTCCAGGAGGAGATGATGGAGGAAAAACGGCTGGAAGCAAAGCTGGCGGAATTGAAGCGCCAGCAGGAAGAACTGGCGGAAAAGACGGATGAGCTGAGGCGGATCATGAAGGATGAGCAGGAGGATGTGGACCGGCTGAACAGCAGGAACCTTACGGCATTCTATTACAAAGTGACAGGAAAGATGGGAGAAAAACTGTCAAAAGAGGAGCAGGAAGCCTATGCGGCAGCGGTCAGGTATGATACTGCGGAAAAGGAGCTTCTCTCCGTCAATGAGGAGATCGAACGATGCAGGGATCAGCTTTCTGATCTCATCGGATGCGGAAGAAGATATGAAGCGCTCATCGAGGAGAAAAAAGAAGAGATAAAGAAAACAAGTTCGCCGGATGCGGTCAGGATCATGGGTATCGAGGAAAAGATCGGGTTTCAGAAGTCAAGGCAGAAGGAACTGGAAGAAGCAGTCCGCGCAGGGAGAAGAGCGCAGGACATTACAGTTGAAATCAAGAATCATCTGGACGAAGCTAAGAGCTGGAGCACCGTTGATATCATCGGGGGCGGCATTTTGTCGGATATGATCAAGTACGATGCGATAGGAAAAGCAAAAGGAATGACCGATCAGCTCCAGCTCGCACTGCACAGTTTCAGGACAGAGCTGGCGGACGTCACGGAAGAACTGCACGGCGATGTGAATACAGAGATCAGCAGCGCCCTCTGCTTTGCGGACTATTTTTTTGACAACCTGTTTACAGACTGGCTGGTGCGTACCAGGATCAATGAATCGAGAGAGAAAGTGGACCAGACCTGCACACAGATACAGAAGATCCTTCAAAACCTGTGCAGTAGACAGGAAGAGAGTGTCCGCGTCCAGAGTCAGCTCGAAAAAGAGCTGGAAGAGGCGGTGGCTGCATCAGATGCTGTCTGATGCTCAGGAAGGATTGACATTACAGGAAGGAAATGCGTATGAAAGCAGTTGTATATAAGGGAAACGGACAGATCGTTCTGGAGGAGCGCCCCATGCCGGCGCTGCGGGATGAAAAGGATGCGATCGTGCAGGTGACGCTGACAACAATCTGTTCCAGTGACATCCACATTAAGCACGGCGCCGTGCCAAAGGCTGTCCCGGGCACGGTCCTGGGGCATGAGTTTGTGGGAAGGGTCGTGGAGACCGGGAGCGCTGTAAAGAAGGTAAAGCCCGGGGACCGGGTGGCGGTGAATGTAGAGACTTTCTGCGGAGAATGTTTTTTCTGCAGACGCGGCTTTGTAAATAACTGTACGGACGAACACGGGGGCTGGGCGCTTGGCTGCCGCATCGATGGGGGACAGGCTGAGTATGCCAGGATCCCCTTTGCGGATAACGGACTGACAGTCATACCGGACCATGTGACTGATGAGCAGGCGCTCTTTAACGGAGACATCCTTTCCACAGGATACTGGGCGGCAAAGATCGGGGAAATCAGGCCCGCGGATACGGTGGCAGTGATCGGCGCGGGGCCCACCGGGCTGTGCACCATGATGTGCGCACGTCTGTATACTCCGGCGAGGATCATCGCTATCGACACGGATGAATACAGGCTGGCGCTTGCAAAGGAAAAAGGGCTGGCTGACATCACGCTTGTCCCGGGCAGGGATGATCCGGAACAGGTGATCCGGGAAGTGACAGACGGACGGGGCGCTGACACTGTTTTTGAAGTCGCGGGCGGGAAGGATACGTTCCAGACTGCATGGAAGATCGCAAGGCCCAATGCTGTCGAGGTGATCGTTGCGATGTATGAAGAACCACAGGTGCTTCCCCTGCCGGATATGTACGGGAAGAACCTTGTTTTCAAGACAGGCGGCGTGGACGGGAGTTTCTGTCAGGAGATCATGGATCTGACTGCATGCGGAAAACTGGATTCCAGCTTCCTCATCACACACCGCTGCGGGCTGGATGAGATCATGGATGCGTATGATGTGTTTGAGAATAAGAAAGATCATGTCATAAAATATGCGGTGAGGCCGTGAGCAGTTTCAGGAGACGGGGATGATTTTTATGAGCTTATTGAAAACAGCATTTGAGCTCAACAACGTATCATCGGACTGATGGCTGCAATTTTTGTGTTGCATATTGAAACACTGCGAGGTATAATTAAGAAAAAGCAGAAAGGGAGTGTCTCAATATGAAAACAGGATTTCATAAATATCTGACTGTATTCCGAAAGCAGCGTGGTTATACGCAGGCTGAATTAGCCAATAAGCTGGGAATATCCCGTTCTACTTACGCAAATTATGAGAGCGGCAACCGTTCTCCTGACTTTGAAACGCTGGAGCGCATCAGTGATATCTTGAATTGTACTCTGGATGAACTCTTCGGAAGACAGAGGGAGCCAGAGACTGGAACTTATAAAAATCCCTGCAGGGGATATGCAGATATGGTATGTGAACCGACAGCTCCTTACCGCACTGAAAAAGAAAAATCCCCAAGGCGGAGCAAGAGAAAGCTGCTGATCGGCGCCCAGGATTTCCGATATTTACGGGAACGGAATGCATATTATGTCGATAAGACACAGTTTGTCGAGCATTTTCTGGATTCATGGTATCAGGTGACGCTGATCACCCGCCCGAGACGTTTCGGGAAGACGTTGAATATGTCTATGCTCGCAGAATTTTTAGACTGCACGAAAGATTCCAAAGCACTTTTTGAAGGTACAAAGATCAGCAGGAGTGAAGTGATAGACGAGATCAATCAATATCCTGTTGTTTTTCTTTCTTTCCTGAATGTCAGAGGGGATACGCCTCATGAGATGATACAGCAGCTTGCAGCGGCGCTCCGGGGAGAATATGCACGGTATTCCCCGATCATAGACGAGGGGAGACTGACTGCAGAACAGAAAAGAGTATTTGAAGAGAATTATCTCTGCTTATGTCAGAACAGCGCTCCGGAAGCAAAGGCAGGCTGTCTCACCCATGCGATCGCTGACTTATGCCAGGTTTTGGAAATCTATTACAATAAAAAGGTTTACCTTCTGATCGACGAGTATGATACGCCTTTCATCGCAGCTAACTCCGGCGGATATTACGGTCAGGTGCGCGGGATCCTCGCGGGAATGCTCAGCTCAGCTTTAAAGGGCAGCAGGTCGCTGGAGAAAGCCGTGCTGACAGGGATCCAGCGGGTTGCAAAGGGAAATATTTTTTCCGGGTTAAACAACCTGATCGTATGTACCATAGCAGACCCGGACTATGACGACTGTTTCGGATTTACAGAAGATGAAGTGAAAGAGCTTCTTGCCTACTGCGGCATAGGATTTACAGCGGCTGTAAGAGAGATGTATGACGGATACCGGATCGGTAAGGCTGACGTATATAATCCATGGTCCGTCTCCTGTTATGCGGCCCGAAGAGAACTACAGTCGTATTGGGTCAATACGAGTGAGAACAGTATCCTTAAGGATGCTCTTGGAGAGAGAGGAAGGTCTTTTGCAGAAGATTATGACAGGCTGATCGGGCAGGGAATGGTAGAGGCTGAGGTGGAACTTTCCGCCGCGTATTATGAAAAGCCGGGAGATGCCGCTCTGTGGGGGCTCCTGATCAATGCGGGGATGCTGACCATTACTGAAAAAACAGACGAAAACAGATACCGCCTCCGTGTGCCGAACCAGGAGGTGTGGAAAGCGTTCAGGGAATTGACCTCATATTATCTGCAGGTAGAAGAAGAACAGATCAGCAGGATGCTGTATCATCTGCAGAAAGGCGAGATGGAAGATTTCGCCGAAGATTACCGGCAGATCCTGCTGAAGCTTCCCTCGTATCATGATCTGAAAAGCGAAAACAGCTATCATATGATGATGCTTGGGATGTGCGCGTTCATGCAGCGCGCGTATAAGGTGGAGAGCAACCGTGAGAGCGGTGACGGGCGTGCAGATCTTATACTTTATTCAAAGAAGCCGGGGTACCCCAGCCTGATCCTGGAGTTTAAATACAGTAAAAATACAGAGCAGGATCTGGGAGAACTTGCATCAGGAGCAATCTGTCAGGTAAAAGAGAAAAAATACGATGCTGGGATCACGGGAGAAGTGCTCTATGTCGGACTGGCGCACTGCGGGAAAAACGTTGAAATCCGTTGGGAAGAGGGAAAAAGCAACAGAAAATGAAGTCTTAGGAGGAATGACAGAAAATGAGAACAAGCAAGATCACAAGAGAACAGGCACTTGAATTACTGAGGACTTACAATAAGGAGGCTTTCCACATCCAGCACGCGCTTACCGTAGAAGGAGTGATGCGCTGGTATGCGGACGAGCTGGGATACGGCGATGAGGCGGATTACTGGGCGATCAGCGGCCTTCTCCACGACATCGATTTTGAGATGTACCCGGAGGAACACTGTCAGAAAGCCCCGGAGCTTCTTGAAAAAGGCGGCGTGGGAGAGGATATGATCTATACGGTCTGTTCCCATGGGTATGGCATATGCAGCGACAAAGAGCCGGTGCATGAGATGGAAAAGGTGCTTTTTGCGGCAGACGAGCTGACCGGGCTGATCTGGGCAGCCGCGCTGATGCGCCCGTCGAAAAGCGTGATGGATATGGAAGTGTCCAGTGTAAAGAAGAAGTTCAAGGACAAGCGTTTCGCGGCAGGGTGTTCACGGGATGTGATAAAGACCGGGGCGGAAAGACTGGGCTGGGAGCTGAATGAGCTGTTTGAGAAGACGATCCTGGCGATGCGCTCCTGCGAAGCCTCCATCCAGGACGAAATGAGTGAGATGGGCTTTTAAGGCGTCGGGGCCGGGAAGAGAAGAAAATCCGGCAGCCGGGCGGTAAAACGGAATACGGACAGAACAGACAGAGAGGTACAGAAAATGGATAAGGTCATCTTAGGAAAAACAGAACTTGAAGTAAACAAGAATGGATTCGGGGCGCTGCCGATCCAGCGTATTACGAAAAAGGAGGCCGTCTAGACAGGGGTCAGCTCTCCGGGGACTTCTGCCGTGGATGCGGCTACTGCATGCCCTGTCCGGCGGGGATTGAGATCAACAACTGCGCAAGAATGAGCCTGATGCTTCGGAGAGCGCCGCAGGCGGGATGGCTCTCAGAAGAGTGGCAGGAGAAGATGAAGAAAATAGAAGGGTGTCTCCACTGCGGGAAGTGTATGGAGAAATGTCCGTACGGGCTGAATACACCGGAGCTTCTGGCGAAAAATTATGAAGACTACAGGACATTTCTGTGACCGGACTGCCGCAGCGGCTCTGGCGGCAGAACAAGCGGATAATACAGCAGAACAGCACAGCGGAAACACAGCAGAAACTCCTGCTTGTAAATATAGGGATTAGTGCTATAATAGTTCTATTGCCCTGAGGAGATTGTCAGGGCACAGATTTTGTTTTATTTATATTTGAGATGAAGAGGATCAGAGAGACAGAGTGGAGGAACTATGAAGATTATTATTATCGGGTGCGGAAAAGTCGGCAGCACCCTGGCGGAAGAACTGTGCGAAGAGGATCATGAGCTGACCGTGATCGATAAGAATCCCCAGAAGATCCAGCAGATATGCGAGAGTATTGATATCATGGGAAGCTGCGGGAATGGAGCGAGTATACAGATACTTTCCGAAGCGGGAGTGGAGGAGGCGGACATCCTGATCGCGGTGACCGGGTCGGATGAGCTGAACCTTCTGTGCTGTCAGATCGCAAAGAAGGTAAGCCAGTGCCATACGATCGCGCGCGTGAGGAATCCGGTCTACCACCGGGAAGTCCATTTCCTCAGGAAGAAGCTTGGGATATCGATGATCATTAACCCTGAGTTCGCGGCTGCCATGGAGATATCCAGGCTCCTGCGTTTCCCTTCAGCCATCAAGAGGGATACATTTTCCAAGGGAAGGGTAGAGCTGCTGAAATTTAAGCTTCTGCCGGAATTTAAGCTGAGCGGCCTGTCTGTAGCGGATATCATGGATAAGCTGAGATGCGATATCCTGATCTGCGGCGTGGAGAGAGAGGGGCATGTCTTTATCCCCTCTGGTGATTTCGTGCTTGAGGATATGGATCTTGTCTCAATTATCGCTTCACCGAAGAATTCAAACCTGTTCTTTAAAAAGATCGGAGTCCAGACCCACCAGGTCAGGAATGCGCTGATCGTGGGCGGCGGCACCCTGGGCTATTATCTTGCAGCAGCACTTTCCGATATGAGGATACGGGTGAGCCTGATCGAGACAGACCGCGCCAGATGTGAGGAGCTGAGCGAACTGCTCCCGTCTGTCACTGTGATAAACGGGGACGGCACGGACAAAAAGCTGCTCATGGAAGAAGGGCTGCCGAATGCGGAGGCGTTCGTGACCCTGACGAATCTGGATGAGGAGAATATCCTTCTGAGCCTGTTCGCGAAAAAAGTTTCCCGCGCGAAACTGGTGACAAAGGTAAACCGTCTCGCGTTCGATGATATTGTGGACGGGCTGGATCTCGGAAGCGTGGTCCATCCCAAATACCTGACCGCGGATTATATCCTTCAGTATGTCAGGGCGATGAGCAATTCCATCGGAAGTAATGTGGAGACGCTGTACCATATACTGGACGGGCAGGCTGAAGCTCTGGAATTTGCCGTGAGAGACCGTTCCGCGGTGACGGGGATCCCGCTGTCTGAACTGAAACTGAAAGATAATCTCCTGATCGCATGCATCTACCGGGGCGGTGTCGTCCATATCCCCAGAGGGCAGGATGTCATACAGCCGGGAGATTCGGTTATTGTTGTTACTACTGTGAGAGGGCTGAAAGACCTCACTGATATCCGGAAGGTAAGATAGAAGTGAGGGGGATGAGATGAATTTTTCAATCGTAAAACGTATTATTGGTTATGTCCTTGTGTTTGTGGCTGTGCTCATGGTGCTCCCGTGTATCGTAGCGGTGATCTATCAGGAGAGAGAAGGCTGGTCCTTTGTCATTACAGCGGCACTCTGCCTTCTGCTGGGCTTCCTGATCATGCGGAAAAAGCCGGAGAACAGGGTGTTCTATGTAAAAGAGGGGTTTGTGGCTGTCGCCCTGAGCTGGATCATCATGAGTGTGATGGGCAGTCTCCCCTTCCTGATCACGGGAACGATCACGAATCCCATCGATGCGATGTTTGAGACGGTTTCCGGGTTTACGACGACCGGCTCCAGTGTTCTGTCGGATGTGGAGGCTGTGTCGAAGTCTGTCCTGTTCTGGCGGAGCTTTACACACTGGATCGGCGGTATGGGTGTTCTTGTATTCCTGCTGTCCATGCTCCATATGACGGGCGGCGGCTCCCATATCAATCTGATGAAGGCGGAAAGTCCGGGACCCTCGGTGAGCAAGCTTGTGCCCACGGTCCAGTCCACTGCGAAAATACTCTATATCATTTATCTGGCAATGACTGTGCTGGAGGTCGTGTTCCTTCTGATCGGGAAGATGCCTCTGTTTGACGCGCTGACGATCACGTTCGGCACAGCCGGGACCGGAGGATTTGGGATTAAAAATGACAGTATGGCAGGATATTCGCCATATCTGCAGATCGTGGTCACTGTATTTATGATTTTGTTCGGCGTGAATTTCAGCGCCTATTTCCTTCTCCTGAGGAGAAAGGTGAAACAGGCGTTTTCCATGGAAGAGGTGCGCTGGTACCTTCTGATCATACTGGCATCGATCGCTCTGATCACTCTGTCCGTCAGGGGTATGTACGGATCTGTCGGTGAAGCGGCCCGCCATGCTGCATTCCAGGTAGGGTCGATCATAACCACCACCGGGTATGCGAGTACAGACTTTAACCTGTGGCCGGAAGTGCCGAGGACGATACTGGTCCTCCTGATGTTTATCGGGGCGTGCGCCGGCAGCACCGGCGGCGGGATCAAGGTGTCGCGCCTTGTGATCCTGGTCAAGACGATAAAAAAGGAATTGCATACTTTTCTCCATCCGAGGAGCCTGAAAAAGCTGAAGATGGACGGGCATACCCTTGAGCATGAGACTGTGCGCGCCACAAATGTGTTTTTGATCGCGTATGTGCTTATCTTCTCTTTCTCCGTCCTTCTGGTGGCCTTTGACGGGAATGACCTGATCACGAATTTTACAGCAGTGGCTTCCGCACTGAATAATATCGGCCCCGGTCTGGAACTGGTGGGACCCATGGGGAATTTCGGACTGTTTTCCAACGGGGCGAAACTGGTCCTGATCTTTGATATGCTGGCGGGACGCCTGGAGATCTTCCCGCTTTTGCTCCTCTTTGTGAGGGATACATGGAAGAAGTTTTAGGGATGTTTGTCGATGAAAGGAGGATACCCCGGTGAGAGAGATGCGTCTTTACAAAAGAGAGATCCGTGATCCGGAGATCATCAGAGAAATCCTGGAGGAATGCAGCGTAGTCAGGCTCGGGACCCGGGATGAGGAAGGGATGTTCATTGTCCCGGTGAATTTCGGATATGAATTCTATGAAAAAGAGAGTGGACAGGCGCTGACTCTTTTTATACACGGCGCGGGGGAGGGCAGGAAAGCGGATGCGTTTGACTTGTGCCCGGACGTAGCTGTGGAGATGGACTGCCGCCATGGGATCATTACAGGAGATTATACATGCAGCTATTCCTATTCTTACCGAAGCATCATGGGGAACGGTAAGGTGCGCAGGGCGGCAGATGAGCAGGAAAAGGTATATGGGCTCACAAAGATCATGGAGCATATGGCTCCCGGTGCGGAGATTGAGTTCAGTCCGGCTATGCTGGAGCGCACAGAAGTTTTTTGCATTGAGATGGGAAAATTCACTGCAAAGGAACGGAAAGCAAAGCAGAAATAGGATAAATAAAAAAAGATAAAATTGAAGTGGAGGGATCATCAATGGTACATCATATCGTTATGTGGAAATTCAGACCAGAAGTAGAGGAAGAGAAGAAGCCGGAGATCAAGGCGGCGATGAAGGAAAATCTGTCCGCGCTGGTGGGGAAAGTCCCGGGGCTTCTGACAATGGAGTTTGTAGATGAGCCTCTCGCGTCCAGCACCCATGATATTGCTCTCGTGAGCACTCTGGAGAAGGCGGAGGACATCGAGGTATATGGCAGCCATCCGGCGCATGTGGCTGTGGCTGACACATATGTGCGTCCTTTTGTGATGGAGAGAGCCTGCCTGGATTACTGATCCTGATAAATGAATAGAACATGACATGCCGCACATATACTGACTATAAAAGGCGTATGTGTGGCATTTTTCTATGGAGAGAGAACAGATCAGGGAGAGACTCGCATCGGCTGCAAGTATGCCAAAAGATGTGGTGATGGGAGCGTCGGTGGTCACCATGCTTGGTGATTTTGAGGTGTGTATCGAAAATTACCGCGGGATCACGGAATATACAGACAGCCTTGTCCGCGTGCAGACAAAGGGCGGACAGATCCGACTGACAGGCAGAAGGCTTCAGATCGAATATTACACAAACGATGAGATGAAGGTCACGGGGAAGATCCAGACACTTGAATTTATCGATGGGAGGAACAGAGAGTGATCCGTTCGTTTGTCCGCTGGCTGAGAGGATATGTCAGGCTCTGCGTGGCAGGGTATTCCCCGGAGCGTTTCCTGAATATGTGCTGTTTTCACCAGCTTTTTATCTGGGGACTGGAACCCACGGGAAAAGGTTACGGGATGTATATGAGTATTTCGGATTTTCGGAAATTAAAGCCCCTTGTCAGGAAAACGCACACAAAGGTCACGCTTGAAGGCAGGTATGGCTTCCCGTTTTTTCTTGCACGCTACCGGAAGAGAAAGCTTTTTTTTGCAGGGCTTTTTTTATGCGCAGTGCTTCTGCGGGGATATTCTCTTTTTATCTGGGATATCCATTTTGAGGGGAATGTGAGATACCCGGATACAACGCTGGCAGAGTTCCTGGAGTCAGAGGGAGTCGCCCCGGCCATGCTGCGCAGCCGGGTAGACTGCCCGGGTATTGTAAAAGCTATACGAAAGGAATATAATGATATCGTTTGGGTGTCTGCGTCTATTGACGGCAGCAGGCTGAAGATCCAGGTCAAGGAAAATGAGGATACCTTCCCGGAGGAAGAGACGTCTGCCGGAGAGGAAAAGCCGGTGGATCTGATCGCCTCTGCTGACGGCGTGATCACAGAGATCGTGACAAGGTCCGGAGTTCCTCAGGTGCATGTGGGAGATGCCGTGAAAAAAGGAGATATCCTGGTCCTGGGAAGAGTGGAAGTAGTAAATGACAGCCAGGAAGTCATCGGCTATCAGTATCACAGCTCAGATGCAGATGTATTTGCGGACACGCAGATAGAGTACACGGACACCCTTGACCTGACATATCAGGAGAAGGTCTATGACGGAAAGAAGAAATACCAGCCCTTTCTCCGTCTGGCTGACTGGACGGTATCAGTTGGAAGCATCAGGAATAAATATGAACACAGTGAGAGAGTGACAGAGGAGACGCAGATCAGGCTGGGAGAAAATTTTTATCTGCCTTTTTCCTATGGGATGAGGTCAGTAAAGTCCTATTCTCTCGTGAAAAGGAAATATACCGAAGAAGAGGCGAGACAGCTTTTGAGCCTGGATTTTAAACGGTTTTGTGAAGATTTGGAGGAAAAAGGTGTTCAAATAAGGGGAAATGATGTTAAAATACATCTATATGAAAATTCTGCCACTGCCTCGGGCACGCTTTTTTTGAATGAGAGGATCACTGAGGAGTCGGATACAGAAATATTAACAGTCGAAAGGAAAGAAACGGATGAGTCTGTCGGAACTGATGATTGATATACCGGCTGAACATGAGGCAAACGTGTTCGGACAGTTTGACGCATATGCAAAGAAGCTTGAGAGAACGTTCCATGTTACTCTGATCGCGAGGGATGGGAGCACAAAGATCGTGGGGGAGAGCGCGGCAGCGGAAAAGGTGCTCCGCGTGCTTACCCAGCTGATGGAATTATCAAAGCGGGGAAATACCATCACAGAGCAGAATGTGGATTACGCGATCTCCCTTGTCTTTGATGACCAGGAAGAGGGGATCGTAGAGATCGACCGGGATCTGATCTGCCATACCCTGCAGGGAAAGCCGATCAAGCCAAAGACATTGGGGCAGAAAAAATACGTGGATGCCATCCGCAGTGAGATGATCACATTCGGGCTCGGACCGGCGGGGACCGGCAAGACCTACCTCGCGATGGCAATGGCGATCACTGCCTTTAAGAGAAACGAAGTGAGCCGCATCATCCTGACCCGTCCTGCGATCGAGGCGGGGGAAAAGCTGGGATTTCTCCCGGGGGATCTCCAGAGCAAGATCGATCCCTATCTGCGTCCGCTCTATGATGCGCTTTATCAGATCATGGGAGCGGAGAGCTTTATCAAAAATTCAGAAAAAGGGCTGATCGAGGTGGCGCCCCTCGCCTATATGAGAGGACGTACCCTTGACAATGCATTTATCATTCTTGACGAGGCACAGAACACGACGCCAGCCCAGATGAAGATGTTCCTGACCAGGATCGGATTTGGCTCCAAGGTCGTGATCACCGGGGATTCCACCCAGAAGGACCTGCCTTCGGGGGCGGTTTCCGGCCTGGATGTTGCAGTGAAGGTCGTGAAGGATCTGGAAGGGATCAGCATCTGTACGCTGACGAGCAAGGATGTGGTCCGCCATCCGCTCGTACAGAGGATCGTCAAGGCGTATGAAGAGTACGAGAAAAAGAGTGAGAGAAAGAGCGCCGGAAGAGGAAAGGGCGGCAGGAGGAGAAATGTATGACCCTGTATATTGAAGAAGAAGGAAGTGTCGTTCTTCCTTTTGACGTTAAGGAGACAGCGGAGCTTATCGTAGAGACAGCGCTTGACTGTGAAGAGTGCCCGTATGAGGCAGAAGTGAACCTTCTGCTCACAGATGACGAGGCGATCCACGAAATGAACCGGGAACACCGCCACATCGACCGGCCAACGGATGTGCTCTCTTTCCCGATGATAGAATATGAGATACCCGGGGATCTGAGCGGGATCGAGGAGAGCGCAGACGCTTTTGACCCGGGAACCGGCGAACTGATGCTTGGGGACATCGTGATCTCAAAGGACAGGGTCATCGCCCAGGCAGAAGAGTACGGACATTCAGTAAGAAGAGAGTACGCCTTCCTGATCGCCCACAGTATGCTCCATCTTCTTGGTTACGACCACATGGACGAGGAGGAGCGGAAAGTCATGGAGGACAGGCAGCGGGAAATTATGGAAAAGGCAGGGATCCCGCGGTAGAGGGCCCGGCAGAAAATCTTTGAAGCAGAAAAAGCTGGAGGAAACAGAAATGGCAGATGCACGAAAGACGAGAATACAATCCGCCCAGAATGATGATTTTATCGCACAGGGCGCGATCCTTGCCGTGGCGACTGTACTTACAAAAGTCATAGGTGTTATATACAGGATCCCTCTTGCAAATATACTCGGGGATGCGGGAAACGGTTTTTACGGATACGCATATCAGATCTATGCCATGGCGCTTATGGTATCCTCTCTGAGCCTGCCGACTGCGGTGTCCAAGCTGGTGTCTGCCAGGCTGGCGGCAGGGCAGAAGCGCAATTCTGTCCGTGTATTCCGCTGCTCCATGCTGTTTGCGGTCGTAGTGGGCATCGTTATCACGGCGGCAGTCTTTTTCGGGGCTGACGCGATCTCCGTGTATGCGATGAAATCCCCTTTAAGCGTATATGCTCTCAAGATGCTGGCGCCGGGACTTTTCCTGGTCGCTGTCATGGCGGTGATCCGGGGGTATTTCCAGGGGCTTGGCTCGATGATGCCGACTGCGGTGTCCCAGATCATCGAGCAGCTGATCCGCGCAGTGATCAGTATCGCCGGGGCAGGCATTTTTGTTGATATGGGCACACGGGCAGGAGAAAAGGCAGGGGAAGAACTCCTGGGTCCTGCGTACGGCGCGGCAGGGGCTACCCTAGGAACCGTGCTGGGCGCTCTGATCGCTCTGATCTTCCTGTTCTTTGTGGTCTGGGCGTACCGGGGGAAGATGAACCGGCAGTACCGGACAGACCGTTCCGGGAAGGAGGACAGCTACCGCCATATCCTGAAGGTGCTGGTGCTTACGGCTGTGCCGATCCTGTTTAGTACGGCAATCTATAATATCAATCAGATCCTTGACCTTACGATCTTTAACCATATCATGGATGCGCAGGGATATGTGGAAGAAGAGTATATGGCTCTCCAGGGGATCTACTCGGGCAAGTATGATACCCTGGTCAATGTGCCTCTCTCGATCCCGTGGGCGCTCTGCTCATCCGTGGTGCCAAGCCTGACCGCGGCGGTGGCTACAAGATCCAGGAAACTGGTGCATGAGAAGATTGACCAGACGCTCCGGCTTACGATGGTGATCACGATCCCGTGCGGCGTCGGTTTTCTCGTGCTGGCATCTCCGCTTATGGTGCTTCTCTACAATGACGCCAGCAAAACACCGGCATATCTGCTCATGCTTGGATCTGTTGTTGTAGTGCTGTACGCATGGTCATCCATATCGAACTCGATCCTGCACGGGCTGAACCATATATCCAGCCCGGCGAAGAATGCCTGCATCGCCCTGGTGGTCCATCTGATCGCGTTTGTGCTCATGATGACAGCGTTCAAAATGAATGTATACGCCCTGGCGGCAGGGAATATCGTCTTTGCGGCGTGCATGTGCTGGCTGAACCAGAGGAAAGTACATAAGGTATGCGGTTTCAGGATGAATATTATGGATACATTTGTGAAACCGCTCATTGCTTCGGCTGTCATGGGCATCGTGGCTTACGGGGTGTACTTTGGCCTGGATCATCTGATCGGGGGGCGCTGGATCCCGACCATTATCGCGATCATCATAGCAATGCTCGTATATGTGGCAGTGGTGCTTAAGATCGGGACTCTGTCGGATGCGGATATCGAAGCGCTGCCGATGGGGGCAAGGCTGCTGCGTCTGAGCAGGAAGCTCCGGCTTATGCCGGCAGAGTAAGGTGCAGACACGAATGGCAGGAACGCGAATGAAAGACTCCTGTCGGTAAGGCTGCGAAAACAAGGCGGTCGGATATCAGCGGCGTGAAATAAGTGAACATTGTATAAAATATGCAAAAAAAGCCAATAATGTATGAAAAAGGAGTGGAGACTATGAAATCCAGATACATTATCGGCTTTTTTGCAGCATTTCTGATCCTGGGTATGCTTCTGGCAGCAGGATATCAGCTTACCTATGACCATGTCATAGACAGACAGAAAGCCCAGGCCAGAGATGAGGTATCAGGCGCAGAGAGTATCGCAGCTGAGGGGGAAAAGGTGGAGAACCCTGACGCAGAGAAGGAAGGATTCTACCTGTGCGAGCTCCAGGGATTTGTGTGCGTTTATCTGGCTGACCGGAGTACGATCTACGAGTTTACGGAAATCCCTGTGACAGACCTGCCTGAAGAAGTCCAGCAGGAGGTTGCGGAAGGAAAGTATGTAGGGACAGTAAAGGAACTGTACGCCTTCCTGGAAAACTATTCCAGCTGAAGAATGTGACCTCATTCGGGTAGAGTCCGGATATGCAGCTCAGGACGGGCGCGGCTATCCAGCTCTGGATGAGTTTGGAAATCCTGTTGAAGAGAGTCCGTCTGGACGGGGACAGATAAATAGTGTATAATACACAGCGTTGAAAAGAACGGCGCTCCGGGGGTACGGCGTGCCGGATGTAAATATGGGATGTAAGATCAGACAGAGAGGAAAAGCCATGGACGCACAGAAGATACAAAGGATCAATGAACTGTACAGGAAATCAAAAGCAGAAGGGCTCACAGAGTCAGAGCGCCAGGAGCAGAAACTGCTCCGGGCAGAATATCTGGAGGCGGTGAAGCGGAATCTCAGGGGGCAGCTCAATAATATTGATATTGAAGAAAAAGACGGCACAGTCATAAATCTTGGTGAGAAATATGGAAACAAAAGAGGAAATTAGAAAACAGATCCTTGCGGTCCGCGCAGAGATCAGCAAGGCGGAGCGCAGGGCCGCGGAAGCAGTGATCGCGGAGCGGCTGATGCAGGCGGATTTCTATAAGAACGCGCGCTGCATCTACTGCTACGCGTCATTCCGCGATGAGGCCGGTACGGCGCAGATCATAGAAGGATCACTCAGACAGGGAAAGCGCGTGGCGGCTCCGAGAGTGGTCGGCAGGAGAGGAATGGAATTCTTTTTCATAAAGAGCCGGGCGGACTTAAGACCGGGAGCGTGGAATATCCCGGAGCCCGGACCGTGGTGCGCAAAGGCGCCTCTGCCGGATGAAGAGACGCTGGTCATCCTGCCTGGCGCCGCGTTTGACAGATCCGGTGCGAGGATTGGTTACGGGGGCGGCTTTTACGATACATATTTGGAAGGAAATGAACGCTGTATAAAGGCTGCGCTGGCATTTGACGCGCAGTGCGTGGAAAAAGTCCCGGCGGAAGCGCATGATGTGCGGGCAGATTATATTATTACAGAAAAGGAGCTGATCAGATGCTGTCAGGATTGCCCGGAGACCCGGTGATACTTCTGGGAGTGGTCAATACAAAGTTGAGAGATTTTTATCCGTCTCTGGATGTACTCTGTGACGACATGCAGATCGACAGGGATGAGCTTTCAGCGAAGCTGGCCGCGATCGATTATACATACGATGCGAAGCGGAACCAGTTTGTATAACGGATGGATAACAGAAATGCAGGTATGGAGAGAAATATGGAGAACAGCAGAATGAGTCTGGCCGAGAGGGAACTGGAGATCCCTGTATCTGAGCCGGAAAGACAATACTATTTTATCGAAAGGGCAAGGAAGGATCTGGAAAAAATGAAAGAGGCTGCCGGGCGGCAGCTTACTTTCTGCGTCACCACCTTTGGGTGCCAGATGAATGCGAGAGATTCTGAAAAACTTGTCGGCATACTGGAACAGATCGGGTACATAGAAGAGACAGACGAAGAAAAAGCAGATTTTGTCATCTACAATACGTGCACTGTGCGCGAAAATGCAAATCAGCGTGTGTACGGAAGACTTGGACAGCTCGGCCATATCAAGAAGAAAAACCCGCATATGATGATTGCTCTGTGCGGCTGCATGATGCAGGAGCCGGAAGTTGTGGAAAAGCTGAAGAAGAGCTATCGGTTTATCGACCTCATCTTTGGGACCCACAATATTTATAAATTTGCAGAGCTTCTCGCCACGCGCATGGAGTCCGGGCGCATGGTCATCGACATCTGGAAAGATACGGACAAGATCGTGGAGGACCTTCCGAGCGAGAGAAAGTATCCGTTTAAATCCGGGGTCAACATCATGTTTGGCTGCAATAATTTCTGCAGCTACTGTATCGTACCTTATGTAAGGGGGCGTGAGAGGAGCCGTGACCCGAAAGCGATCATCCGTGAGATCGAGCGGCTTGTCGCTGACGGCGTGGTGGAGGTCATGCTCCTGGGCCAGAATGTCAACTCTTACGGCAAGACTCTGGAAGAGCCGATGACATTTGCCCAGCTGTTAAAGGAGATCGAGAAGATAGACGGCCTGGAAAGGATCCGTTTCATGACTTCTCATCCAAAGGACCTCTCGGACGAACTGATCGAAGTAATGGGACAGTCAAAGAAGATCTGCCGTCATCTCCATCTCCCTGTCCAGTCAGGGAGCACGCGGATCCTGGAGAAGATGAACCGCAGATATACAAAAGAACACTATCTGGAGCTGGTCAGAAAGATCCGGGCGGCAGTGCCGGACATCTCCCTGACCACGGATATCATCGTGGGATTTCCGGGAGAGACAGAGGAAGATTTCCAGGAGACTCTGGATGTGGTGCGGCAGGTGCGGTATGACAGTGCCTTTACCTTTATTTACTCCAAACGGACCGGGACTCCTGCGGCGGCGATGGAAGACCAGGTCCCCGCGGACGTGGTGAAGGATCGTTTTGACCGCCTCCTGGCGGAAGTGCAGAGGATCGCCGGGGAAATGTGCGCCGTCCATCAGGGAAGCGTGCAGACTGTGCTCGTGGAATCCGTAAATGAGCATGATCCGAAGCTCATGACAGGACGGCTGAGTAATAACCTGCTCGTACACTTCCCGGGGGATGAGTCCCTCATCGGGAAACTGGTGGAGGTCAGTTTGGATGAGTGCAGGGGGTTCTACTACATCGGGAGGCAGATCTGTATTTGAGGGGGAGCCTTCCTTGTAAATATGCCGTCCGAAAACCGTGGGTTTAATGCAGACGTTTTCGCGGCGGGCGGGGATATGGCTCAGGTTCCGGTTCCGTAATCTGGGAAAGACGTAAAAGGGAGAAAGCATGGCTAAAAGCAATTGTCCGGCGGAAGATTCGGCTCCGCCTCAGGCATCCGCCGGACAATTAACGCCACGCTTTCTCCCTTTAAGTCTTTCCGGCAGATTACTCCAAGTCACCGCCGCCATATCCCCGCGCTGAATACGTCTTCCATCCCTGCGTTTCACTGTTTTCGTCCGATTTACTTGATCAGCCGGCTCCCCACAAATACAGATTTAAGGAATATTTTGCTGCCCCGTACATATATTGTGTAAAGAGGTGGACAAGATGGAAAGAAGGGATAGAAAAGCACAGATACTGAATATTCTGGCTAAGAATGTGCGCAGGATCGTGGAGAGGGATGTCCCGGATGTTTCCGGGCTCCAGGAGATCCGGCTCCGGACGGGGCAGCCGCTCCGGGTCCTGCGCGGAAACAGGGAAACTGTCCTGCCGGAAGAGGGACAGCCGCATATCGTTACTAAGGAAGAGATGAGGGAGACAATGGAGTATATCAGCCATTACTCCCTCTATGCATATGAAAATGAATTAAGGCAGGGTTTCCTGACAGTGGAAGGAGGGCACAGAGTAGGAGTGGCAGGAAAAGTGATCATGGAAAAAGACAAGGTGAAAAATATCCAGTACATATCATCCGTCAACATCCGTGTATCCCATGAGGTGCTCGGGTGCGCGGACAGACTCCTCCCGTATATCACGAAGAATATGCAGGTATGCCATACTCTGATCATCTCGCCGCCGTGCTGTGGGAAGACGACCCTGATCCGGGATCTGATCCGGCAGATCTCGGACGGCAACCAGTATGTGAAAGGCTGTTCTGTCGGGGTGGTGGATGAGCGCTCAGAGCTGGGCGGCTGTTATCTGGGGATCGCCCAGAACCACCTGGGCACGAGAACGGACATCCTGGACTGCTGTCCGAAAGCAGAAGGCATGATCATGCTGATCCGTTCTATGTCGCCGCAGGTGATCGCGGTGGATGAGATCGGTACAAGCGAGGATATCCATGCGATCGAATATGCCATGCAGTGCGGGTGCAAACTGATCGCCAGTGTACACGGGCTGGATATGGATGAGGCGACAAAGAAACCGGTACTCGGAGAGCTGATCAGGAGAAGGATGTTTGAGCGGTATGTGGTGCTGGGAAACGGGGAAAGGCCCGGGGAGATCCGGGGAGTCTATGATGAGCGGGGGAGCGTGCTGTGCAGAGAGTGATAGGGGGACTGCTGATCCTGACAGCGACAGGGGGAGCGGGATATGTATATGGAAAAGAATTGAAGAGGTATCTGGGGAGGCTTCTGTATTTCCGCTATGTGATGAGTCTGATCAAAGGTGAGATCGCCTACACCCATGCGCCGCTGCCGGAGATTTTTTCAGAGGTGGCAAGGAGAGTAAAAGAGCCTTATGACCGGTGGCTTATCCGGACAGCGGCGGAGATGGAGAAGAGAGACGAGTATGGATTTGCGCGGATGTGGAACCGATGCGTGGACAGATATCTCGGGGAGCTGAACCTGAAATATGAACATTCGATCCTGGTAAAAGAACCAGGGACATTTCTTGGAAGCCTGGAGAAAGATACGCTGGACCATGCGCTCCAGATGTACCTGAACAAGGTGGACCTGGAGATCGAAAAGCTGAGAGAGGGGCTGGCTTCAAAGATAAGAGTGGGAGGCTGTCTGGGTGTGATGAGCGGTGTTTTTCTCATTGTGATCCTGCTCTGAGTGTGGAGGGAGCATGAATATAAGTCTGATTTTTAAGATCGCGGCAGTGGGGATCCTTGTATCCATATTAAGCCAGGTGCTTAAGCACAGCGGCAGGGAAGAGCAGGCATTTCTGGCAAGCCTTGCCGGGCTGATCCTTGTGCTGTCATGGATCCTGCCGTATATATATGACCTCTTCCTGTCGATACGCCAGCTCTTCGCGCTTTGAGAGAACGCAGCGTAAGAGACGTCAGGAACAGGGACACTGAAATGAGGAGGTGGCAGAATGAGCATGATCCAGGTGGGGATCATCGGGGTCATCGGAGCGGTCCTTGCCATACAGCTCAAAAGCGGAAAGGCCGAGTATGGGATCTATGTCAGTGTGGCGGTAAGTATTGTCCTGTTTTCGTTTATCGTGGACAGGCTGGGAGTATTTATAAGTACAGTGGGACAGATCGCTTCCTATATCGATATGGATGCCGGCTACCTTGCCACCATGTTGAAAATGATCGGTATTACTTATATCGCGGAGTTTTCATCAGGCATCTGCAGAGATGCGGGATACCAGACGATAGCGGGACAGATTGAAATATTCGGGAAGCTGACGATACTGGCTCTCGGGATGCCTGTGCTTCTGGCTCTTCTTGAGACGATCCGGGAGTTTTTATCATGAGCGGCGGGAAAAGGCAGTTCCTGTTTACGATCTTCCTCGTCCTTCTTGTGTTCGGACTGGGAACGAGGATCGTGAATGCGGAGGAGCAAAAAAGCGGAGAAGGAGACGGGGATGCAGTCCAGGAGAAGATCGAGGAGGCGATCCTCTCGGAATTTGACTTTGATGAGATCGAGCAAAGCCTGCAGGAAATGTTCCCGGATGAAAAGATCGAGTTTGGGGATGTAGTGACAGCGCTTATGTCAGGGGATGCGGAGGAAGCGGGAGGCGTACTCCTGGATTTCCTGTCGGATGTGGTCTCCTATGAGTTCAGGTATAACTGGCACAATCTGGTCTATATACTGCTCATAGCCATTGCGGCGGCAGTATTCAGCAACTTTTCGGGAGCGTTTCAGAACCGTCAGATATCGGATATCAGTTTTTATGTACTGTACATGCTCCTGATCACGCTCTGCCTGACGTCCTTTCAGACAGCCGCGCAGGGACTGGAGGGGCGGCTGGACTCTGTGGTAGAATTCATGCGCGTCCTCTGCCCCAGTTATTTCCTGGCTGTGGCGTTTGCCTCTGGGAGTGTCACATCTGTATTCTTTTATAATGTGATCCTTTTGCTTATCTATGTAGTGGAGCTTGTGATCATCCGGTTTGTGCTGCCGGTCATCCACATTTATATCATGATCCGCGTCCTGGGCAATCTGACGGGGGAGGATTTTCTCTCAGAGTCCGCAGAACTGATGCACAAGGTGGTGGCGTGGATCCTGAAAACACTGCTGGCGTGTGTGATCGGAGTAAATGTCGTACAGGGGCTTCTGGCTCCTGCCATAGATACGCTGAAAAGAAGCGCGCTTACCAGGACCGCGGAAGCGCTGCCCTGGGTGGGGAATGCGATGGGCGGAGCCGCGGAGATCTTTTTGGGGACAGCGGTCCTGATAAAGAACGGTATCGGGATGGCAGGGGCAGTCATCGCGGTCCTCATCTGTCTCGGCCCGATCGTACAGCTGGCGCTGATGGCATTGATGTATAAGGTGGCGGCGGCTCTTGTGCAGCCGGTATCTGACAAAAGGATCACTGCGTGTATCAGCGGAGTCAGCGAGGGGTATGAACTCCTGGTCAGAGTCATTTTTACAGTGGGGCTTTTGTTCCTGCTGACGATCGCGGTCGTCGCAGCATCAACATCCTGAGCAGGACAAAAGAGACACGGACTTCTGCTGCTGATTTATCGCAGAGGAGAGACCAACACTGAAGAGGGATTAAAGCAGAGGAGCGGTTCACGCTGAGGGGGAAAGGTATGCTGGAAGAGATTTACGGATGGATACAGGATATCTCGGTCTATCTGATCGTGATGGCGGCTGTGATGCACGCCATACCCGGGAAGGATTACGGAAAATATATCCGGTTCTTTTCCGGTCTGGTGCTGATCCTGATGCTCTCGTCCCCTTTGCTCCGGCTGGCGGGAATGGAAGGGACATTCCGGACACTGTACAAAGGAAAAGAGTATGAGATGGAGCGCCGGGAGATCGAGCAGGCTGAGGAACTCTATGAGCAGTCTGGGATTTTTGATTTCCTCGGAACGGATCCGGAGGAAGAGGATGAGACAGGGGAGAGCAGTGTGGCAGATGGAGAGAAAATTTGGAATGGAAGTCAGGATAGCGGTGAGGCGGGCAGCCAGGATAGTGTTCAGGACGATGTCCAAAATGAGGGGATGATCGAAGTGGAGGAGATAGAGATTGGGAAGTGAAAAATGGAAGCAGTGGCTCTCGGGACTTCGCACAGGCGAGAAGCTGCCGAAGAAAAACCAGCTCCTCCTTATCCTGCTGGCGGGGATACTCCTCCTTGTTATCGTATTCCCTGTCCCTGAGCAGTCAGGAAGCAGCCCGGATCAGAAAACAGAAGATACAGAACAGGTTCTCTCGTCTGATATCCGGGATAACGGGGAGTATGAGAAATATCTGGAGGAGAAGACTGCCCGGGTCCTGGAGGATGTGGAAGGGGTCGGGGAAGTCACGGTGATGATCACACTGAAGTCGGACGGGCAGAAGATTATTGAGAAAGACCAGTCAAGCTCCAGCCAGTCCACGGACGAGGCGGACTCGGGCGGGGGCACAAGGAGCGTGGAGGACCAGTCATCAGACAAGACGAGCATCTATGAGCAGGCAGCAGACGGAACGTCCACACCCTATGTGAGCAAAGAGCTGGCTCCGGAAGTGGAGGGGGTGGTAGTGATCGCGGATGGCGGAGACAACGCAGTGGTCGCGCAGAATATTACTGAGGCGGTCCAGGCATTATTCGGAGTGGAGGCGCATAAGATTAAAATAATGAAACGGGCTTAATACATAGAAGGAGGATCATCAGTGTGAAACGATTATTTAAGAAAAACCAGATCATTATCGCAACGCTTGCGGTCATGATCGCAGTCGCCGGATATCTCAACTATTCCGGAAAGCTGTTCGGTGATTCCGCGGACGGCACGGAAGAGGCGAACGCAGACCTGGCGAATCAGGAGCTTCTGGATATTTCGCAGGAGGATCTGGAGACAGGGACAGAGGACATTGAGAGCAATGACTCTGAGGTGGAGGGCACGCCTGGGGAAGCAGTGCTGACAAGCGGCGGCGCGGAGACGACCGTAGCGCAGGCAAAGGTTACAAGAGAGCAGGTGCGCGCCCAGAATAAGGAGACGCTCCAGGGAATCATCGACAATACGAATCTAAGTGATGCGGAAAAGCAGTCCGCAGTGGATCAGATGGTACAGATGACCCAGATCGCGGAGCAGGAGGCGGCGATCGAGACGCTTATGGCGTCGAAAGGATTCTCTGAGGCAGTGGTAAGCCTTGACGCGGATTCAGCGGATGTGGTCGTTAAGGCGGAAGAGCTCACAGACGCCAACCGGGCGCAGATCGAGGATATCGTGACAAGGAAGACGGAGATCGCGCCGGAAAATATCGTGATCACGCCGATACACGAGTGAGCTTTCTCTGATGAAACGAAAAACAAAATTCAAAGACAGTCCATGTTCTATCCAGTACAATTTCATATTGCGCGTCATATAAAAAGCGAGTATAATAGCGTCGATGTGCATCGGCGCTTTTATCATTGGGAATGATAAGCCCGGATGCTTTTTCGAAAAGGAAGATTCAGATCATATAGAATAGAGGTAAAAGAATGTCTGATATGAAAAGCGAGATCAAGAAGAGACGGACCTTTGCCATCATCTCCCACCCGGATGCCGGCAAGACGACCCTGACAGAGAAATTCCTTCTCTACGGCGGCGTCATCAACACAGCGGGTTCCGTAAAAGGGAAGGCAACGGCAAAGCACGCGGTCTCAGACTGGATGGAGATCGAAAAAGAGAGAGGTATTTCGGTCACATCTTCAGTGCTCCAGTTTAATTACGGCGGATACTGTATCAATATCCTGGATACGCCGGGGCATCAGGACTTTTCGGAGGATACGTACCGCACTCTGATGGCGGCGGACTCCGCGGTCATGGTCATCGATGCGTCCAAGGGAGTGGAGGCACAGACGAGGAAGCTGTTCAAAGTCTGCGCCATGCGTCACATCCCGATCTTTACGTTTATCAATAAGATGGACCGGGATGCAAAGGATACCTTTGACCTTCTGGACGACATCGAGAAGGAGCTGGGGATCCCGACCTGCCCGGTGAACTGGCCCATCGGATCGGGAAAGGCGTTCAAAGGCGTCTATGACCGGCAGAAAAAGGAAGTGGAGCTTTTTTCTGATACAAGGAAGGGGACTTCCATCGGGGAAGTAAAGAAAGTGGATATCAATAATCCGGAGGTAGACTGGCTTATCGGCACAGAGGCAAAGGTGACTCTCAATGAAGAGATCGAGCTTCTTGACGGAGCGTCCGCTGAGTTCGACCAGGAACTGGTTGATAAAGGAGAACTCTCACCGGTATTTTTCGGATCCGCGCTGACAAATTTCGGCGTTGAGACCTTTCTCCAGCATTTCCTGGCGATGACGACATCACCGCTTCCGAGGATGTCTGACCACGGGATGATCGATCCGATGACAGAGCCGGATTTTTCAGCTTTTGTATTTAAGATCCAGGCGAATATGAACAAAGCCCACAGAGACAGGATCGCGTTTATGAGGATCTGTTCCGGCGAGTTCGACGCGGGGATGACCGTGTACCATGTCCAGGGCGGCAAGGATGTGCGCCTTTCCCAGCCACAGCAGATGATGGCGAGCGAGAGGAAGATCATAGACAAAGCGTACGGGGGCGATATCATCGGCGTCTTTGATCCGGGCATCTTCTCGATCGGCGATACGCTGACCACATCGAAGGAGAAGTTTGCTTACGAAGGGATACCCACCTTTGCGCCGGAGCATTTCGCCCGAGTGCGCCAGGTAGATACGATGAAGAGAAAACAGTTCGTCAAGGGCATCAACCAGATTGCCCAGGAAGGTGCGATCCAGATCTTCCAGGAATACAATACCGGTATGGAAGAGATCATCGTGGGCGTTGTCGGTGTGCTCCAGTTCGATGTGCTGAAATACCGTCTGAAAAATGAATATAATGTAGAGATCATCCTGGAGAACCTTCCGTATGAGCATATCCGTTGGATCGAGAATGAGGGCATCGATCTGGACCGCATCAGCGGAACCTCGGATATGAAGAAGATCAAAGACCTGAAAGACAGGCCGCTCCTTCTCTTTGTGCATGAGTGGAGCATCCGCATGACCCAGGAGCGTAACGAAGGACTGCTGCTGTCAGAGTTCGGACGATAAAAGGGACAGCAGGAGACATCAGGAGCCGGAACCGGTCCTGGTCCGATCAGGATCTGCCAGGACCCGTGCGGGGGAGCAGGGCAGAACTTTTTCTTTGCAAACACCGGGATATTTGTTATAATGGGGAAAGAGATCAGACAAAACGGGAGGTTTTGAATATGGCAAAGGACGAGAGAAACACATATACCATACAGAACGACGCAAGTCTCGGAGAAGTGAAGATCGCGGATGAGGTTGTGGCGATCATCGCGGCGCTTGCGGCGACAGAGGTTGAGGGCGTTGCATCCATGGCAGGAAATATCACAAATGAAGTGATCGGAAAGCTGGGGATCAAGAACCTGTCCAAAGGCGTAAAAGTGGATGTCCTTGAAGGCGTTGTCACTGTATCGCTTGCGCTGAACCTGAAATATAATTACAATATCATGGATGTGACGGGCAAGGTGCAGGAAAAAGTGAAGAATGCTGTGGAGAATATGACAGGGCTTGAAGTGGCTGACGTCAATATCAAAGTGGCAGGTGTTGAGATGGAGAAGCAGGATTAAGCCGTCCTGCGGGGCAGACTGCCTTTGCGTGATAAAGGATGTCGTAAGACATCCTTTTTCTGTAAGCATGGAGCGCCTCAGCAGAAATGTTACTTCCGTTACTAATAGAAGAAAGGAAACAGTATGGTTAGGACAGAACTGAGAGAACACATTTTTAAGATGCTGTTCCAGATCGAATTTAATGATCCCGCGGACATGCCGGATCACCTGAAATATTATTTTGAGACACTGGATGACGCGGGTGATAAAGAGATAAATTATATCCGGGAAAAATACGAGGCTGTGGTCAGCCATCTCCCGGAGATCGATGCGCTCCTGAATGAGAATGCAAAGGGATGGAAGACCGCCCGGATGAATAAGGTCGACCTGACGATCTTAAGGCTGGCAGTCTATGAGATGAAATGGGATGAGGATATCCCGGACGGTGTCGCGATCAATGAGGCAGTAGAACTGGCAAAGCGTTTCGGCGGTGAGAGCAGTTCGTCATTTGTAAACGGGATCCTCGGAAAACTTGCGAAACAGGAGTCCTGAGGATGAAAAACGTCTATACGGTGAAGCAGGTCAATTCTTATATCAAGAATATGTTCACCCAGGATTTCATGCTGAGCCGGATCTATGTAAAGGGAGAAATCTCTAACTGTAAATACCACACATCAGGACATATCTATTTTTCCCTGAAAGACGAGTCAGGCACCATCGCATGCGTAATGTTCGCGGGATCGAGGGCTGGACTCTCCTTTCGGCTGCAGGACGGGCAGCAGGTGATCGTCCTCGGGGCAGTGAGCGTCTATGAGAGAGACGGGAAATACCAGCTCTACGCAAGGGAGATCGTGCGAGATGGAGTGGGCGCGCTTTACGAACGTTTTGAGGCGTTGAAGAAGGAACTCTCGGAGATGGGGATGTTTGCTACCGAGTACAAGCAGCCGATCCCCAGGTATGTGAGCACTGTGGGTATCGTTACCGCTCCCACCGGGGCTGCGGTCCGGGATATCATCAATATCGCGGGCAGGCGCAATCCTTATGTGCAGCTGATCCTGTATCCGGCCCAGGTCCAGGGAGATGGCGCGGCTCAGAGCGTGGCGCAGGGGATACGTGCCCTGGAGAAAAAGCAGGTGGATGTGATCATTGTCGGCCGCGGCGGCGGGAGCATCGAGGATCTGTGGGCGTTCAATGAGGAGACGGTGGCGCGGGCTATTTTTGACTGTACGGTTCCGATCATTTCAGCAGTGGGACATGAGACTGACACAACGATCGCGGATTTTGTGGCTGACATGCGCGCTCCCACCCCCTCTGCCGCCGCCGAGCTGGCGGTATATGATGTCAGGGAAGTGAGAGAGCGGCTCCTGGCTTACCGGGAAGCGCTTCGGCGGACGATACGGCTTGAGACAGAGACACGTCGGAAGATCCTGGAGCACGCGGCTCTCCGGCTGAAGCTTGCCCATCCGCGCCAGAGGCTGAATGAGAGCCGTCAGTACGCGGCGGATCTGGATACTAAGATCCGTGCGCTCATGACAGAGAGACTGACGAGAGAGCAGCACAGGCTGGCGCTGTGCGTTGAAAAGATGAAAGGGCTCTCGCCGCTTCTGAAGCTCAGCCAGGGGTATTCTTATGTCCAGAGCGAAGACGGGAAAAACGTAAAGAGCATCGCACAGGCTGAACAGGGGCAGTGCCTTGATATTTATGTGACCGACGGGAAAATACGGGCTCAGGTACTGGCGGCAGAGCCATTATCCTACCCGGGCAGAGAGATGTCCGGCGAAGAGAGGCGCAGGGAGGAGAAATAACGTGGAGGCAGGAGACATGACAACAGCAGATGTGAAAGAAGGGCAGCAGGAAGAAAAGCCCAGCCTGGAAGAAATGTTCGCACAGCTTGAAGGCGTGATCGGGGAGATGGAAGAAGACGGGATCTCTCTGGAGCGCTCCTTTGATCTGTATAACAAAGGCATGGGGCTTTTAAAAGAGTGCAGCAGATCCATCGATGAGGTGGAAAAGAAAGTGCTCATTCTGGATGAGGATGGAGAGACGCATGAATTTTAAAGAAGAATATCAGAACCGTATCGGATCGATAGAAAATATATTAAAGAAGTATCTTCCCCGTCAGGAAGGATATCAGAAGATCATCATGGAGGCGATGGAGTACAGCCTTATGGCAGGCGGGAAGCGGCTCCGCCCTATGCTGATGAAGGAGTCTTATGCCCTGTTCGGTGGAGAGGGGGAGATCATAGAGCCCTTTATGGCCGCGATCGAGATGATCCACACATATTCGCTGGTCCATGACGACCTTCCGGCGATGGATAATGATGAGTACCGCAGGGGAAGGAAGACGACTCATGTAGTGTACGGAGAGGACATGGGGATCCTGGCCGGAGACGCGCTTTTGAACTACGCCTTTGAGACTGCCTGCCGCGCTTTTGATATCGCTCCGGAAGAGAGCGGGCGCATCGGACAGGCGCTTAAGATACTGGCAGGAAAAGCCGGGATTTATGGCATGATCGGAGGCCAGGTCGTGGATGTGAAGGAGTCCGGACACATCCTGACAGGGGACATGCTTGATTTTATCTACCGGCTGAAGACGAGCGCACTGATCGAATCATCTATGATGATCGGAGCTGTGCTGGCTGGCGCGGGCGCTGAGGATACGGAGAAGATGGAGCAGATCGCCCGGGGGATCGGGCTGGCATTCCAGATCCAGGACGATATCCTGGATGTCACGAGCACCACGGAAGTACTGGGCAAACCGGTGCACAGCGATGAAAAGAACGAGAAGACAACCTATGTGACCTGGAAAGGACTGGAGGGATCTAAACAGGAGGTCTCACGCATGACGGAAGAGGCAGTCCGCGCTCTGCGCACGATACAGCCGGACGGCGGATTCCTCGAAGAGCTCCTGAAAAGCCTCGTATACAGGGAAAAATAAGGGGGATCACAATGGTACTTGAGATGATCCGTAAGGAAAATGACATAAAAAAACTGGATGAAGGGCAGTTAAAGGAGCTTGCCGGCGAGATCCGGCAGTTCCTGATCGAGAAGATCAGCCGGACAGGGGGGCATCTTGCCTCCAACCTGGGCGTGGTGGAGCTGACGATGGCACTCCATCTGACGCTGGACTTCCCGGAGGATAAGCTGATCTGGGATGTGGGACATCAGTCCTACACGCATAAGCTGCTCACCGGGAGAAAGGACGGATTTGACGATCTGCGCAAATATGGCGGCATGAGCGGGTTTCCGAAGAGGAAGGAGAGCCCCTGCGATGCGTTTGACACAGGCCATAGTTCTACTTCGATCTCTGCGGGCCTGGGCTATGTGGCAGCGAGAGAGCTTTTGGGACAGGACCACAGCGTGGTGTCTGTGATCGGTGACGGCTCGCTCACAGGCGGTATGGCGTACGAAGCGCTCAACAATGCTTCCAGGCTGAAGAGCAATTTCATTATCGTGCTCAATGACAATAATATGTCGATCTCAGAGAATGTGGGCGGGATGTCAAAGTACTTAAGCGGGCTGAGGACCGCACAGGCATACACAGACTTGAAAAAGGGAGTGGAGGATACGCTGAAGAGGATCCCGGGCAGAGGCGACCGCATTGTGAGCCAGATCCGTAAGACAAAGAGCGGGATCAAGCAGCTCCTTGTACCGGGGATGTTTTTTGAGGATATGGACATCACCTATCTGGGACCGGTGGACGGCCATGATATCCGCAAACTTCTGAAAGTTTTCAATGAGGCGAAGCGGGTGGACCATGCGGTCCTTGTCCATGTGATCACAAAGAAGGGAAAAGGCTATGCGCCGGCTGAGAAAGACCCCGCGAAGTTCCACGGCCCCGGTCCGTTTGATATAGAGACCGGAGAGCCGAAAGCTTCCGGCGGCCCGGACACTTATACCCAGGTATTCTCCAAGGTCCTGACCGATATTGGAAGACGGGACGATAAGGTAGTGGCGATCACAGCGGCAATGGCGGACGGCACAGGGCTTGCTTCTTTTGCGAAGCATTTCCCCCAGAGGTTTTTTGACGTGGGGATCGCGGAGGAACATGCCATGACATTTGCGGCAGGGCTTGCCGCAGGAGGAATGAAACCAGTGTTTGCCGTGTATTCTTCCTTCTTGCAGAGGGCGTACGACCAGACACTACATGATGTCTGTCTCCAGGACCTGCCGGTCGTGATCGCGGTGGACCGCGCGGGACTCGTGGGAAGCGACGGCGAGACGCACCAGGGAGTGTTCGACCTTTCTTTTCTGACAATGATACCGAACATGACGGTCATTTCTCCGAAGAACCGATGGGAAATGGCAGATATGCTGCGGTTCGCCGTAGATTTTCAGCATCCTGTTGCTGTCCGGTATCCCAGAGGAGCGGCTTATGAAGGGATGAGGCAGTTCAGGGCGCCTATCGAGTACGGGAAAAGCGAAGTCCTCTATGAGGAGGAAGACATTGCGGTCATCTTTGTGGGACATATGGCGGAGCTGGCGGACAGCGTGCGCCGCAGCCTGAAAGAGACCGGGTACAGCTGCAGCCTGATCAACGCCCGTTTTGTCAAACCGCTGGATACAGAACTTTTGGAAGAGCTTGCAAAAGACCATTCCCTGTTCGTGACGATCGAGGAAAACGTGCTCACTGGCGGATTCGGAGAACAGGTCATGGACTATGTCTTACGCGCGGCTCTGGATGTACATGTCCGTAATATCGGGATCCCGGATGAGTATGTGGAACACGGGAATGTAGAAGTGCTCAGAAAAGAGACCGGTCTGGACAGGGAAACTGTCGTGAAGCAGGTGGTCACAGATTATCTGAGGCTTATGGAAAATAACGAAAAAGGAAATTGACATGAAAGAACGTTTGGATGTACTGCTTGTAAAGAGAAATCTTGCAGAATCAAGAGAAAAGGCAAAGGCTGTCATTATGGCGGGAAATGTCTTTGTGGATGGACAGAGAGAAGATAAAGCCGGAAGCACATTTCCCCCGGAAGTGAGCATCGAAGTCAGAGGACATGTCCTGCCCTATGTGAGCAGGGGCGGGCTGAAGCTGGAAAAGGCTCTTGCCAATTTTGACGTGGATGTAAAGGACTGTGTGTGCACGGACGTCGGATCTTCTACCGGAGGATTTACAGACTGTATGCTCCAGAACGGCGCGAAGAAGGTCTTTGCCATTGATGTGGGGAGAGGGCAGCTGGACTGGAAGCTGCGCAATGATCCCAGGGTGGTATGTATGGAAAAGACGAATATCCGCTATGTGACACCGGAGGACATCGGAGAGCCTGTGGATTTTTCGTCTATTGACGTATCCTTTATCTCCCTTACGAAAGTGCTGACCCCGATCCGGGATTACCTGAAGGCGGACGGGGAGATCGTAGCTCTGATCAAGCCCCAGTTCGAGGCAGGCAGGGAGAAGGTCGGCAAAAAGGGCGTGGTCAGGGAAAAGAGCACCCACCGGGAAGTGATCCGCAAGGTGATGGATCATGCGCAGAGTATCGGGTTTGACTTATGTGCCCTGGACTTCTCTCCGATCAAAGGGCCTGAGGGAAATATCGAATACCTGATCCATCTGAAAAAATCCGGCGGAGCTGAGGGGGAAAACAGAGGGATCGACCCGGATGCGGTAGTGGACCGGGCTTTTGAAGAGCTTGCAAAGTAGACATCAAGAGGTGTGACATGGACTGCTTTTATATCATAACGAATAAACTCAAGGATAAAGATTACGCGATCACCAATGAGATCCGGCAGTATATCGAGGACCACGGGAAGAGGTGCTTCCTGTCAGAAAAGGACGGGGAAGGGCATATCATACCAGGAACGGTCCCAGAGGAAGCACAGTGCGGGCTTGTACTCGGGGGCGACGGGACGCTGATCCGGGCGGTCCGGGACCTGGGGGAACACAGCCTCCCTCTCCTCGGCATCAATCTGGGGACTTTGGGCTATCTGGCGGATGTGGAGCTGAAAGACTTCCGGGAAGCGCTGGACCGGCTTTTTGAAGGGCAGCCGGAGATCGAGGAGCGCATGATGCTGGAAGGTTCTTTCCGGGGGGCAAGGAAAGACATTGCCATGAATGATATTGTCCTGGCGCGGGAAGGAAAGGTCCGGATCGTCAGCTTCAATATCTATGTGAACGGCGCTCTGCTCAATACGTACCAGGCTGACGGCGTCATTCTGTCGACTCCCACAGGCAGTACGGGATACAACCTCTCTGCCGGAGGACCGGTCGTGGAGCCCACGGCGCAGATGATCGTGATCACTCCGATCTGTTCCCATGCGCTGAATACAAGCAGTGTGGTGCTCTCCGCGGACGACCTTATCGAGGTGGAAGTCTGCGAGGGGCGTTACGGCAGGCAGGAACAGGTATCCCTCTGCTTTGACGGGGCGGAGCAGACGACTCTTGTCACAGGGGAGAGGGTCTGTATCAGGCGCGCAGGGCAGAAGGCAAAGCTGATCAAGCTGAGCAGAGAGAGTTTTATGAAGACCATGCGCAAAAAGATGAAAGGAAATTAAAAAAATGAAAATCAGCCGGCATGCAAAGATCATTGAACTGATCAGCCAATATGATATCGAGACTCAGGAGGAGCTTGCGGAATACCTGAACAAGGCAGGGTTCAAAGTGACCCAGGCGACGGTGTCCAGGGATATCCGGGATCTGAAACTGACGAAAGTGTCCGTGGGCGCGGGAAAACAGAAGTATGTCGTGCACCGGCAGGAAGAGCCGGAAATGAGCGAAAAATATATCCGGGTGCTCAGAGACGGCTATGTGTCCATGGATATGGCGCAGAATATCCTGGTGATCAAGACGGTGTCCGGGATGGCGATGGCGGTGGCGGTCGCTGTGGATTCCATGAAGTGGAATGAAGTCGTGGGCTGCATCGCGGGGGATGACACGATCATGTGCGCGATCCGCACCGTGGAGGATACAGTGGCTGTCATGGACAAGATCAGGAAGATCATTTCAAAAGGAGAATAGGTGTCAGTATGTTGCAGAACCTTCATGTAAAAAACCTGGCTCTGATCGATGAGACAGAAGTGGATTTCGGACCCGGGCTCAATATCCTTACCGGAGAGACCGGGGCGGGGAAATCGATCCTCTTAGGTTCCGTGGGGCTTGCCCTGGGGGCGAAGTACAGCGCGGATATGCTGAGGAACGGCACAGACAGCGGGCTCGTGGAGCTGACCTTTGCCGTGGACGATGAAAAACTGAAAAAAAGGCTGGAAGCTCTGGATATCTTTCCGGAAGGAAATATGGTCACTCTGAGCCGCAGGCTGATGCAGGGCAGGAGCTTAAGCAGGATCAACGGAGAGACCGTGAGCATGTCCACGCTCAGAGATGCCGCCAGCATGCTGATCGATATCCACGGACAGCATGACAACCAGACCCTCCTGAACAGGAAGAACCATCTCGCCCTGCTCGATCTGTACGCCGGGGAAGAGATCCGGCCGGTGAAGGAGGAGATGAGGGAATGCTACCGCAGATATCAGGAGATCTGCAGGCAGGAGGAAGCGTGTTCCCTGGATGAGGAAGGGCGGAGACGGGAGCTCTCCCTTGCAGAATTCGAAGTAAATGAGATCGAGGAGGCTGCTCCCGCGCCCGGGGAGGATGAAGAACTCGAGGAGCTTTACCGAAGGATGACAGAGAGCAGGAAGATCACGGAAGCAGTGGGAGAGACGTACCGCTATACATGTGAGGACGCTGCCGGCAATGCCAGCGACTGCTTAAGCCGGGCGATCCGCGCTTTTCAGGATGCGGCGGAATTCGATGAGACAGGGGCGCAGCTGTACAGCCAGCTCCTGGATGCCGACAGCCTGCTCAATGATTTTAACCGGGAACTCTCCGAGTATGCGAAAAGCTTTGAATTTTCTGAGGATGAATTCAAAGAGACTGAGGAACGGCTGAATCTTATAAATCATCTAAAGGCAAAATATGGAAATTCTGTCAGTGAGATCCTCGCATACTGCGAGGAAAAAAAGAAAAGAATAGAAGAACTGACAGATTATGATTCATACATGGAGAAGATCCGGGAAGAAAAAGAGCGTGCCCTGGCGGATGTGCAGGATGTGACAGACAGGCTGAGCGGGATACGCAGGAAATACGCTTCTGAATTTGCGGATGCGATCCGGGAGCAGATGGCAGAGCTTAATTTCATGGATACAAGGCTGGAACTCCGCGTTGCGGACAGCGGGCATTTCAGTACAAACGGAAGGGATGAGGCAGAGTTTTATCTCGCCGTGAATCCGGGAGAACCAATGAAGGCTCTGGGCAATATCGCGTCTGGCGGTGAGCTTTCCCGTATCATGCTGGCGCTGAAGGCTGTCCTGGCGGATGAGGAAGATACGCCCACACTGATCTTCGATGAGATCGATGCGGGGATCTCCGGCATCACAGCCGGAAAGGTGGCGGAAAAGCTCCGACTGATCGGGAAAAGCCGGCAGGTGATCTGCATTACCCATCTGCCGCAGATCGCCGCGGCAGCGGATGTGCATTTTGTGATCAGAAAAGAAGCGGAAGGTCATTCCGTGCAGACCCGCATCCATCTCCTGGATGAGGAGGCATCTGTCGGCGAGCTGGCAAGGCTGCTCGGCGGGGCGAGCGTGACAGAGCACATCGTGGAAAGCGCGAGAGAGATGAAAGAATTGGCAAAGAGTGAAATATAATACCAGTGTGAAAAGGCGGAAACCCACACATACTAGGAACGGATACGGCGCAGGTATCCGTTTCTTTTTTCTTACCGGAGAAAGGATGTTTATCTTCATAGCAGGAAGAAAGAATGTTTATCTTCATAGCAGAAAGGAAGTGAAAGTGTGGTGGAAAGCCGGAAATACAGGATCTTTCTGTCCCTGCTGCTGATCGCTGCGGTCCCGGCGCTGGTCCTGGGCTGGAACCGCGTATGGGAAAATGCAGGAGAAATCCCGCTGCAGCAGACGGAAGCCAGCACAGGCGCAGCGGGCAGCGATACGGTGCTCCTGGGCGGGATGCCGGTGGGCATCTATATGGAGACGGATGGGGTAATGGTGCTCAATACGGAACAGATCGAAGGCGTCGATGGAAAGATATATGAGCCCGCGGGAAATCTGGTGCGCTCGGGCGATTATATCACCGCAGTGGATCACCGGGAGGTCAGCGGGAAAAAGGAGCTCCTGGAGGCTGTGGCAGAGATTTCAGGGGACAGGGTCATCCTGACGGTCCGCCGTGGGGATGAGACGATGGATATTAAGATCAACCCTGTGGAGTACGCGCCGGATGAATACCGGCTCGGGATCTGGGTGAGGGATAATGTGCAGGGGCTTGGGACAGTGACCTTCCTCACGGAGCAGAGCAGGTTCGGGGCGCTCGGCCACGGCATCCACGATACCGACACAAGCGTGCTCATGTCGATCGCGGACGGCACGGTATACCGGACCAGCATACAGGATATAATCCGAGGCGCTGACGGATCACCGGGAAGCATGGAAGGGATCATCGTGTATAACAATTATAATGTGCTAGGGACCATTGACAAAAATACAGAGGCAGGCATCTATGGGACCATTGACCGGATCGACGAGCTGTTTGAAGAGCAGATCCCCATCGAGACTGCCGGCAAAGATGAGATCGTGACAGGTCCCGCAACGGTCCGGTGCTTCATCGACAATGAATTAAAAGAATATGAGATCCGGGTGACAGATATCGACATGTCCGGAACAGAGATCAACAAAGGACTGGTCATCCAGGTGACAGACCCGGAACTGCTTGAAAAGACGGGAGGGATCATCCAGGGGATGAGCGGAAGCCCGATCATACAGAACGGGAAGCTGATCGGAGCGGTCACTCATGTGTTCGTGCAGGATTCGACAATGGGTTATGGCATATTTATAGAGAACATGCTGGACCAGGTCGAATAATCTGAAATGTCGAAAACTGTGTCGAATTAGTGCTACAAAATCTCCTTGATTCCGCAATCTGACACAAGATATAATAAGCAGGTGGCGTTTCCAGGAATACTTCTCAGATCTAAAGGAGAGAAGAGGATGGAACATTTGAGTGTTGCCATAGCCGACGATAACCAGAAGATCCTCGATATGCTCGGGGATATCATCAGCACTGACAAAGATCTGGATCTGGTCGGCAAGGCAAAAAATGGTGAGGAGATGTGTCAGATCATCAAAGACAGACAGCCTGATGTTGTCCTTCTCGATCTGATCATGCCGAAAATGGACGGACTGACTGTGATGGAGCAGGTCAGCCAGACACAGTCAGTCGATAAGCGGCCTTACTTTATCGTAGTTACGGCGGTAGGGCAGGAAAGGATCACAGAAGATGCCTTTAACAAAGGCGCGAATTACTATGTCATGAAGCCGTTCAATAATGAAATGCTTCTGGAGAAGATAAAATCAGTGAGGAAAATGTTCCGGGGATGTGACAGAAAAGAGGAGAGCAGGACAGTGGGAAATACGCAGGAGGGCAGCCTGGAAAACAGAGTGACCAATATGCTGCATGAGATCGGGATCCCGGCGCATATCAAGGGTTACCACTATCTGCGCGACGCGATCATCATGGCGGTGAACGACATGGATGTGTTAAATGCCATCACAAAGATCCTCTATCCGACAGTGGCGAAGAAATACCAGACCACATCCAGCCGTGTGGAGCGGGCGATCCGGCATGCGATCGAGGTCGCATGGAGCAGGGGAAAGCTGGATACCCTTGACGAACTGTTCGGATACACTGTGAGCACGGGGAAGGGAAAGCCGACGAATTCCGAGTTCATCGCCCTGATCGCGGACACGATCCAGCTGGAATACAGGCATGGGGGAAAGGCGGGCTGATAACGGCTGCCGGATGAAAAAAGGTTACCGTTGCAATATGCAGGAAATAAGGTATAATATACAGTAAGTAAAAAGCCTTACGGCGATCAATGCAAAGATGGAGGATCGAAGTTATGAAAAACATTTTATTTGCTTCTTCAGAGTGTGTGCCTTTTATCAAGACCGGCGGTCTCGCGGATGTTGTCGGTTCCCTTCCGAAGGAATTTGACAAAGAGAGATATGACGTGCGCGTGGTGATCCCCAATTACACATGTATGAAGCAGGAATGGAAGGAAAAGCTGGAGTATGTGACTCATTTTTATATGGATATCGCAGGACAGAACCAGTATGTCGGAGTGCTGAAGACTGTGTTAAATGACATCACGTTCTACTTTATCGACAATGAGCATTATTTCAGCGGCTTTGCTCCGTATGACAGTGACCCGAAGTGGGATATTGAGAAATTCGCATTCTTTTCAAAGGCAGTCCTGAGTATCCTTCCGGTGATCGGATTCCGCCCGGACCTGATCCACTGCCACGACTGGCAGACAGGGCTGGTCCCGGTATACCTGGACAATTTCCGCTATCTCGGAGAGTACTACCGCGGGATCAAAACTGTGATGACCATACATAACCTGAAATTCCAGGGCGTATGGGATACAAAGACAGTGAGAGGCATCACAGGCCTTCCGGAATACTATTTCGTTCCTGACAAGATGGAGGCATATAAAGATGCAAATCTGCTGAAGGGCGGTATCGTCTATGCGGATAAGGTGACAACCGTGAGCCGCAGCTATGCGGACGAGATCAAGACGCCGTTCTACGGCGAAGGGCTGGACGGACTGATGTCTGCAAGAGCCAATGACCTGCGCGGGATCGTCAACGGTCTGGATTACACGGACTGGAACCCGGAGACTGACTGGAGGATCGCAAAGAACTTTAACATTGAGAATTTCAGGAAGAATAAACCGGTCAATAAGACCTCACTCCAGGAAGAACTGGGGCTGAATGTAGACTCAAAGGTCATGCTGATCGGTATGGTGTCAAGGCTGACAGACCAGAAGGGATTTGACCTGGTAGACTATATCATGGATGAACTCTGCCAGGACGCAGTGCAGATCGTTGTACTCGGGACAGGTGATGTGAAATATGAAAATATGTTCCGCCATTTTGCATGGAAATACGGCGGAAGGGTATCAGCAAACATCTATTATTCGGATGAGCTCTCGCACAGGATCTATGCATCCTGCGATGCCTTCCTGATGCCGTCCCTGTTCGAGCCATGCGGGCTGAGCCAGCTTATGAGCCTGAGGTACGGCACACTGCCGATCGTGAGGGAGACAGGCGGACTGAAAGATACTGTACAGCCGTACAATGAATACGAAAAGACCGGAACAGGATTCAGCTTCTGCAATTACAATGCACATGAGATGCTGAACACTGTCCGTTATGCCGAGAGGATCTATTACGACAGGAAGAGAGACTGGAATAAGATCGTGGAGCGCGCTATGAGCCAGGACTTCTCATGGAAGAATTCCGCAGGACAGTATGAAGAGCTCTACAGGGAAATGATCGGCGAATAAACGATACAACAGATGACAGGAGAATTTTTACCGGATGAAGATAATCGACAGACTGAGAGAAGACAGCATACACATTTCATTTGAAGTATTCCCGCCGAAGACGGATGAGGGATTTGACAAAGTAATCGCAGCGGTAGACGCCATGGCGGGATTGAACCCGGCGTTTATCAGCGTTACATACGGTGCGGGCGGCGGTACGAGCAAAAATACGGCAAAGATCGCTTCCCATATCAAAGATGACCTGCACCTGCTGAGCCTGGCGCATCTGACATGCGCCTCGTCAACAAAGGAAGAGGTGCGCAGGGTGATCGATGACTTAAAGGCGCACGGCATCGAGAATATCCTTGCCCTGCGCGGGGATATCCCGGCGGGGATGGCATTTCCCGATGCAGACCGCTTCCGCTATGCGAGCGAACTTGTCGAAGAGATCAGAAAGCATGGCGATTTCTGTATCGGCGCGGCATGTTATCCGGAAGGCCATGTGGAGAATGAACACAAGGAGGATGACATCCGCTATCTGAAACAGAAGGTGGACTGCGGAGTGGATTTCCTGACGACTCAGATGTTTTTTGACAATGATATCCACTATAATTTCCTCTACAGGATCAGAGAGGCAGGCATCACTGTCCCGGTGCTGCCGGGCATCATGCCGATCACCAGCGCCACGCAGATGAAACGGAGCCAGGAGCTCTCGGGCACAGTGTTCCCCAGAAGATTCCTGGCGATGCTGGACCGCTTCGGCGGTTCTCCGGCAGCGATGAAACAGGCGGGGATCGCGTATGCTACGGACCAGATCATTGACCTGCTCGCAAACGGGGTAAAGAATATCCATATTTATACAATGAATAAGCCGGATGTTGCAGCAGCGATCATGGGCAATCTGTCTGAGATCATAAAGGCTTAGGGAAACAATATGGAGAGACGGATAAAGGAAGCCGTCCGGTATCTGGGATATGGAAGAAATGCGGCAGATGAGAGGACTTTGGCGCTGATCGAGGACGCGTTCGCAGAATTAGGGCGGACAGCGGCGCCGAAGTCGGTCTGCCGTATTTTTGATGCAGCACAGACAGAGGACGGCAGGATCATAATAGGGAATATGGAAATCAGGAGCACCAGCCTGGGCAGGAATCTGAAAGGATGTACAAAAGCAGTACTCTTTGGGGCTACCCTTGGAGCGGGAGTGGACAGGCTGATCCGGCGCGTGTCCCTGACAGATATGGCGAGGGCTGTGATCCTCCAGGCATGTGCAGCGGCGCTCCTGGAAGAATACTGCGATGAAGAGCAGCTTAAGATCGGCGCGGAGCTGGAGAAAGAGGGACTCTATCTGCGCCCGAGGTTCAGTCCCGGATACGGGGACTTTGACATCCGATACCAGGAGCCGCTCATGCGGATGCTGGACTGCGCTAAGACGATCGGGCTGACTATGACGGACAGCTGTATGATGACGCCGACAAAATCAGTCACCGCGTTGATCGGTGCAAGCCCGGTAAAGGAGAGATGTCCCGTTCAGGGGTGCGAGGCATGCGGGAAGAAGGACTGCGAGTACAGACGATGAAAGATGACAGCAGAAAGGACAGATATATGCTCAGAGACAGACTTGGAAAGGAACTTTTATATTTTGACGGCGGGATGGGAACCCTGCTCCAGGAGAGAGGGCTTGCCCCCGGGGAACTGCCGGAGACCTGGAATGTGGAACACCCGGCAGTGATCAGGGAGATCCACAGGCGCTACATCGAGGCAGGGAGCGACATTGTACTCACAAATACATTTGGCGCGAATGCGCTGAAATTCCACGATGAGCGGTGTTCATTAAAAGAGATCGTGGAAGCGGCAGTGGGACATGTGAAAGAAGCGGTCCGGGAAGCGGGCGCCGGCAGAGAGATCTATACTGCCCTCGACGTGGGACCTACAGGAAAGCTTTTAAAACCCATGGGAGACCTGGATTTTGAGACAGCATACGAGGCGTTCAGGGAAGTGATGGTCATGGGGGAGCAGGCAGGAGCTGACCTGATCCATATCGAGACTATGAGCGATACTTACGAGCTGAAAGCAGCTGTGCTGGCGGCAAAAGAAAATACTTCGCTTCCGGTGTTTGCCACCGCTATTTTTGATGAACGGCGCAAGCTCCTTACCGGAGCGGATGTCTCCTCTGTTGTGGCCCTTCTGGAAGGTCTGCGGGTGGATGCCCTGGGGATCAACTGCGGTATGGGACCGGAGCAGATGCTCCCTGTGCTGGAGGAGATGCTCCGGTATTCTTCTCTGCCCGTGATCGTGAAGCCGAACGCAGGTCTTCCCCAGCAGAGGGATGGAAAGACATGTTATGATGTAATGCCGGAGAAATTTGCGGGGCTGATGCGACAGATCACAGAGATGGGCGCATCCGTGATCGGCGGGTGCTGCGGCACTACGCCGGAGCATATCCGTGCGATGAGAGAAGCCTGCCGGGGACAGCAGCCGCTGCCGGTCACAGAAAAAGAGTATACGGTCGTGTCATCTTACGGGAAAAGTGTATTCCTCGGGAATCAGCCCGGCGAGAAATGCGGATCTAAGATCATCGGGGAGAGGATCAACCCGACCGGGAAGAAGCGGTTTAAGCAGGCGCTCAAGGAGCATGACCTGGATTATATCCTGAGAGAAGCGATCACACAGCAGGACAACGGGGCGCACATCCTGGATGTGAATGTGGGGCTTCCGGATATCGACGAACCGGCATTGATGGAAGAGGCTGTGCAGGAGATCCAGAGCGTAGTCAATCTGCCTCTTCAGATTGATACTGTAGATACAGAGGCAATGGAACGGGCACTGCGTATTTATAACGGAAAAGCGATGGTCAATTCTGTCAGTGGGAAGCAGGAGTCCATGGACAGCGTATTTCCTCTGATCCGGAAATACGGCGGCGTGGTCATCGGGCTTACACTGGATGAAGGCGGGATACCGGCTGACGCGGAGGGACGCATCCGCATCGCTGAGAAGATCATAGCTGAGGCGGCGAAATACGGGATCAAAAAGAAAGATATCGTGATTGATGCCCTTGCCATGACGGTCAGCTCCGAGCCGGAGGGCGCGATAGTGACGCTCGAGACACTGCGCCGTCTGAGGGATGAAGTGAAGGTAAACACTGTGCTTGGAGTATCCAATATCTCCTTCGGTCTTCCGAGCCGCCCTGTCATCAATTCTGCTTTCTATACGATGGCAATGATGAACGGACTGAGCGCAGGGATCATCAACCCGTCCTCAGAGGATATGATGAAGGCATGGTATGCATATCATGCGCTGATGGCTCTGGATGAGAACTGCGGACGCTACATCGCCAGATACAGCGCTGCTTCCGCCGGGAATCCTGCGGCGGCAGCCGCACAGGGAACAGGGAACAGCGGGAATCCCGGCACTGCGGAACATGCGGCCGGGATGGGCCTGGCCGCTGCGATCGAAAAAGGCCTCAGGGATGACGCACATATGATCACCCAGCGTATGTCAGAGGAAAAGGCGCCTCTTGATATTATCAATGAAGAACTGATCCCTGCGCTCAACCGGGTGGGGGACGGGTTTGAAAACGGGACAGTGTTCCTGCCCCAGCTCCTCATGAGCGCGGAAGCGGCGAAGAGCGCGTTTGCGGTCCTGAAAGAAAAGATGGATAAAAGCGGAGAAGTCCAGGAGAAGAAAGGCACGATTGTTATTGCAACAGTAAAAGGAGATATCCATGATATCGGAAAGAATATCGTGAAAGTGCTTTTGGAAAATTACAGTTTTGACGTGATCGACCTGGGGAAGGACGTGCCGCCGGAAAAGATCGTGGACACAGTCCTGGAACACCAGGCGCCGCTCGTGGGGCTGAGTGCTCTGATGACGACCACCGTGGTCAGTATGGAAGAGACGATCCGCCAGCTCAGGGAAAAAGCGCCGGGATGCCGCGTGATGGTCGGCGGCGCAGTGCTCAACCAGGAATATGCGGACATGATCGGAGCGGATTTCTACGGGAAGGACGCGATGCAGTCTGTCCATTATGCCCAGGAAGTGTTCGGCATCTGATCACAGGACAGAGTTTCCTGAAAATGTATAAATATGCAGTATATGATCCCCTGTATTGTTCTGAAAATAATACAGGGGATTGTTAAAAATATATCTGGGAAATTTGCCGTATACATGGTATCATTAAGGGCAGGAAAGGCATGCGTCATGGCATGTGCTTTAACAAAGAGGAAGATAGTTGTTAGGAGGGAATATTTTGAGGTACGCAGACGCAAATGTGATCAAGATCAAACATGATGTCCTGGAGGCAGTGGCAAGACTGGCTTTTGCCGGGGAGCTGGAAGAGAGGAAGGATGAGATCCCGCTGAAGCTTATCCCGGGACCGACAGCACAGTTCCGCTGCTGTATCTACAAGGAAAGAGAGATCATCAGACAGAGGGTGCGCCTCGCGGAAGGAAAAGTGCCGGGCATCACAGATGACGGAAATGTGATCCAGGTCATAAGTTCAGCGTGTGAGGACTGTCCGATCTCCAGTTACATCGTGACAGAGAACTGCCAGAACTGTATCGGAAAGGCATGTATCAACGCATGTAAATTCGGGGCGATCGAGCCGGGACGCACCCGCACGCACATCGATCCGGCAAAATGTAAAGAGTGTGGGAAATGTGCGGAAGCCTGTCCGTACAATGCCATCGCATATCTGAAAAGACCGTGTAAATTCAGCTGCCCGGTCGATGCGATCTCTTATGACGAGTACGGCATCTCCGTGATTGATGAGGAGAAATGTATCCGCTGCGGGAAATGTATCCACAGCTGTCCGTTCGGTGCGATCGGTTCAAAGACATGGATCGTGGACGTGATCAAAGCGCTCAAATCCAACAAGAAAGTGTACGCAATGCTGGCTCCTGCCACAGAAGGGCAGTTCGGCGAGGAGATCACTATGGCAAGCTGGAGAAAGGCAATGCTTGAGCTTGGATTTACAGAGTTTGTAGAAGTAGGGCTCGGCGGAGACCTGACAGCGAAATATGAGGCGGAAGAGTGGAGAGAGGCTCACGAGGAAGGAAAGAAGAAGGTAACATCCTGCTGTCCGGCATTTGTAAACATGGTGCGCAGGCACTTCCCTGAACTGAGCGACGCGGTCTCCACGACGGTTTCCCCGATGTGCGCGGTATCCCGTCTGATCAAGGCGAAGGATCCGGATGCTGTGACTGTATTTATCGGACCGTGCCTTGCAAAGAAATCTGAGGTGGTGGACCAGAAGATCGAGGGCAATGCAGACTATGTGCTGACTTACAGCGAGGTGCGCGCTATGATGCGTGCGAAGGATGTGGCGCTGGAGCCGGTGGAGGATACATACCAGGAGGCGTCTGTATTTGGAAAGCGTTTCGGAAATTCCGGCGGCGTGGCAGCGGCTGTGCAGGAGAGCCTGAAAGAATCCGGCAATGATATCGATGTGAAGGTATATAAAGCGAACGGCGCGGCAGAATGTAAGAAGGCCCTTCTCCTTATGAAGGTGGGAAGACTGCCGGAAGACTTTATCGAGGGCATGGCATGTGAAGGAGGATGCGTCGGAGGACCGAGCTCCTTTAAGGATCAGATGCTGGCGAGAAAATCAAGAGACGCTCTCATCAAAAAAGCAGATGACAGAGGGATTTATTCCAACCTGAGCAATTATGACGAGGAGTCCTTCTCCATGCACAGATAAGAAATATAAGGAAGACAGATAAGGAAGAATTATGGGCACCAGCCGGGAGATGACCGGGCGGACGGAAAAAACAGAGCAGATCAGGAGGAGCAGAACGATATGGAGTTAAATATGAGAGGATTACACACAACGGTGAGGGCGATCCGCAGGAGAGTTTTTACGGAAGTGGCAAAGCTGGGATTTAAGGCAGATGCGGATACGCTTCTTGACGATATGGAATCTATCCCTTACGAGATCGTGAATGATGATACGGAAAAGTACCGTGAGAGCACATACCGTTCACGGGCGATCGTGAGGGAAAGGCTCCGCCTTGCAATGGGGCTTTCCCTGCGCCCGGAGAACAAGCCGGTCCATCTTACCGCGGGAGTGGAGGCGAGCAATATCTCGGAGAAATATTATGAGCCGCCGCTGATGCAGGTGATCCCTTCTGCATGCGAGAGCTGCGAGGAAAATAAATACGAGGTGAGCAATGTCTGTAAAGGGTGTCTCGCGCATCCGTGCCAGGAGGTCTGCCCGAAGGGCGCGATCTCCATGGTGAACGGACGCTCATTCATCGATCAGGACAAGTGTATCAAGTGCGGAAGATGTAAGTCAGTCTGTCCGTATGACGCCATCGCAAAGAAAGAAAGACCGTGCCAGAAGGCGTGCGGCGTAAATGCCATTGTATCAGACAAATACGGGCGTGCGTTTATCGATAATGATAAATGCGTCTCCTGCGGGATGTGCATGGTGAGCTGCCCGTTCGGCGCGATCTCAGATAAATCGCAGATCTTCCAGCTCGCGAGGGCTCTGTCGGAAGGCGAGGAGGTTGTTGCGGAGATCGCTCCTGCATTTGTCGGCCAGTTCGGAGACAACATCACTCCGAGGAATATCAAGGCAGCCCTGAGGGAATTAGGCTTCTCCGAGGTCTACGAAGTGGCGCTGGGGGCGGACATCGGGGCGATCGCTGAGGCTCATCACTATGTGGACAAGGTGGTGACAGGGGAGCTTCCGTTCCTGCTCACATCCTGCTGTCCGTCCTGGGCGGTCCTGGCTAAAAAATATTTCCCGGATGTGATCGATGAGATCTCTCAGGAGCTGACGCCGATGGTGGCGACGGCAAGGACGATCAAACAGGAGCATCCGAACGCAAAGGTTGTATTTATCGGGCCGTGCGCGTCAAAGAAGCTGGAGGCATCCCGAAGGTCTGTCCGGAGTGATGTGGACTTTGTCGTGACCTTTGAGGAAATGCAGGCAATGTTCGATGCAAAGGGCATTGACCTTACGAAATATGAAGCAGAGTCATCGTTCCATGACGCGACAGGGGCCGGGCGCGGCTACGGCTGCGCAGGAGGCGTGGCTGAGGCGATCGAGAAATGTATCAATGCATATTATCCGGATGTGCAGGTCAATATCGAGCATGCGGAAGGCCTGGCAGAGTGCAAGAAGATCCTTGCTCTCGCAAAGGCCGGAAGGATGAACGGCTGCCTGATCGAGGGCATGGGCTGTCCGGGCGGATGTATCGCCGGCGCGGGCACAAACATCCCTGTGGCAAAGGCGAAGAAGAACCTTGCGACATTTGTAAAGAATTCCAGCAAGCCGATCCCGCCGAAGGAGCTTGAGGAGATCGAGCTGAAATAGAATTGGCTGAAACAGACGGATGAGATATCCGATGCTGATAAAAATAATGTCATGTTCCGGCTTTGTGGGATAATTTCGGGCGGGCGCTCTTTTCAGGGCGCCCGCTTTACAAATATATCCTGCTGTGATATATTATAAAACAGGCTTTTTGGAGCGAAAGAGGAGGATTATAGCAATGCAGCCATATGGAGTAAACCAGCTTAGAAAAATGTTTCTTGAGTTCTTTGAGAGTAAGGGACACCTTGCACTGAAGAGCTTTTCCCTGGTGCCGCACAATGACAAGAGCCTTCTGCTCATCAATTCAGGAATGGCGCCGTTAAAACCATATTTTACAGGTCAGGAGATCCCGCCGAGGAAGCGTGTGACTACCTGCCAGAAATGTATCCGCACAGGCGATATCGAAAACGTGGGAAAGACCGCGCGCCACGGTACATTCTTTGAGATGCTCGGGAACTTTTCTTTCGGAGACTATTTCAAGGAGGAAGCGATCCAGTGGACATGGGAGTTCCTCACAGAGGTAGTAGGCCTGGATCCGGACCGACTGTATCCGTCCGTATATGTGGATGATGACGAGGCGTTTGAGATCTGGAATAAAAAGATAGGCATCCCGGCGGAGCGTATCTTTAAATTCGGAAAAGAAGATAATTTCTGGGAGCATGGCTCCGGTCCGTGCGGTCCGTGCTCTGAGGTATATTACGATAGGGGAGAAAAATACGGATGCGGCAGGCCGGACTGCACTGTAGGATGCGACTGCGACCGTTATATGGAGATCTGGAATGACGTGTTCACCCAGTTCGACAATGACGGAAATGGCAACTACAGCGAGCTCGAGCAGAAAAACATTGATACAGGAATGGGTCTGGAACGTCTGGCATCTGTGGTCCAGGACGTGGATTCTATTTTTGACGTGGATACGCTCAAAGCTCTCCGCGACCATGTATGCGAGCTTGCCGGAAAAGAATATGGAAAAGATTATAACAATGACGTATCCATCCGCGTGATCACAGACCATATCCGTTCCGTGACGTTTATGATCTCTGACGGGATCATGCCGTCCAATGAGGGAAGGGGCTATGTGCTGCGCCGTCTCTTAAGACGCGCATGCCGTCACGGAAGGCTTCTGGGCATCCACAAAGGTTTTCTCCCGGAACTGGCTCAGACTGTGATCGAAGGCTCTAAGGACGGATATCCGGAGCTGGAAGAAAAGAAAGAGTTCATCCTCAAAGTGATCACAAAAGAGGAAGAACAGTTCAACAAGACCATTGACCAGGGCCTTGGCATCCTCTCTGATATGATCGCAGACATGGAGGCAAAGGGTGAGAAGACACTGAACGGTGATGATGCGTTCCGTCTCTATGATACTTATGGGTTCCCGCTGGATCTGACAAAAGAGATCCTGGAAGAAAAGGGAATGGATGTGGATGAAGAAGGCTTTAAGGCTTCCATGGAAGTCCAGAGGACGACTGCGAGAAACGCGCGTGAAGTGACGAACTACATGGGCGCTGACGTGACAGTATATGAATCCATTGATCCCAGTGTTACAAGCACCTTTGTCGGATATGACAACCTGACATGGGAGTCTGACGTAACCGTACTCACCACGGAGGACGAGCTCACAGACGCGCTCTCCGAAGGGCAGAAGGGCACTGTGTTTGTAAATGAGACACCGTTCTATGCGGCGAGCGGCGGTCAGGAGGCTGACACAGGGTATATCCGCACCGCGGAAGGTGAGTTTAAAGTAGAGGATACCGTTAAGCTGCTCGGAGGAAAGATTGGCCATATCGGTGTGATGACAAAAGGCATGATCAAAGTGGGAGATAAGGTTTCTCTGGAAGTCGATGCAAAGAAGCGCGCGCTCTCCGCGAGAAACCACAGCGCGACCCACCTTCTCCAGAAGGCTCTCCGCACCGTTCTCGGAACCCATGTGGAGCAGGCAGGTTCCAGCGTCAACGAGGACAGGCTGCGCTTTGACTTTACACATTTTTCTGCGATGACAGCGGAAGAGCTGAAAAAGGTGGAGGATATGGTAAACGAACAGATCTCCAACGGGCTTCCGGTCATCGTGAAGAACATGCCCATCGAGGAGGCGAAGAAGACCGGGGCGCAGGCTCTGTTTGGCGAGAAATATGGCGATATCGTACGCGTAGTCAATATGGGAGATTTTTCCATCGAATTCTGCGGCGGGACTCATGTGAAGAATACTTCTGAGATCATGGCGTTCAAGATCATTTCCGAGACCGGCGTTGCGGCAGGTGTGCGCAGGATCGAGGCGCTGACCTCTGAGGGCCTGATGAAGTATTATGCGGATATCGAAGAGAAACTGAAAGCAGCCGCTCATCTCCTGAAAGCGACACCGGACAATCTCAGCGATAAGATCAGCCATATGCTGGCAGAAAATAAATCGTTCCACAGCGAGATTGAAAGCTTAAAGAGCAAGATGGCTCAGGAAGCTGCCGGAGATGTGATGGACCAGGTGAAAGAAGTGAAGGGTGTGAAACTCCTCGCAGCGCAGATCGACGGCGTTGACATGAACGGGCTGCGCGACCTGGGCGACCAGCTCAAAGAAAAGCTGGGAGACGGTGTAGTCGTGCTCGCTTCCGGAAATGACGGCAAAGTCAGCCTTATGGCGACCGCCACAGACGGGGCGATGAAGAAGGGCGCACATGCGGGCAACCTGGTGAAAGGCATCGCCGGATGCGTCGGCGGTGGCGGCGGCGGACGCTCGAATATGGCGCAGGCAGGCGGCAAGAATCCGGCAGGGATCCCGGATGCCCTGGAAAAAGCGGCTGAGGTGCTGGAAGGCCAGATCAACTGATCGGGGAACTCGCTGTTTCTCCGCTGCACTTCGGTTATGACCGGGGAAATGCCAGGAAAGCGCTGCAATCCATGAGCTTTTCATGGTTTCATGCGTTGTTTCATGTGTTTTATAAGTTTTTCTGAGGAAAACAGTTGACGGAAGAAAAAAATATGATATAATCTTTGTTAGTGCAAGAAAATACCCGAACAGTCGTATTATGCACAATACAAGGCTGGAGGGGAGGTAAGGTGTGAGACTATGTCAAATGTAATCGTTAAAGAAAACGAGACGTTAGACAGCGCTTTACGCAGATTCAAAAGAAACTGTGCTAAAGCTGGCATTCAGCAGGAGATCCGCAAAAGGGAACACTACGAGAAGCCAAGCGTAAGACGTAAGAAAAAATCTGAAGCTGCTAGAAAACGTAAATATAATTAATAAGTGCACTTTGAGCAGGATATCCGCGAGGATATCCTGCTTTTCATATGTACATCTTGATATTTGGATTCTTTCTTTTTAATTCCTTAAAAAATCCTTCTTTGTCTTTTACGGCACACATAAGTCCACTCCATCTTCCATTTATGGATATACGGTCAAGAGAAGCAGCGGTAGAAGCGATGATATCGTGTGTCCGTCTGACCTCTGTGATATCGCGTAGCATGATAGATTCCTTTAGAAATCCAAAGTAGACTGTGACAGAGATTTCGGATACGATAACATAATTCCTCGCGACGATCGGGATGCAGATAAGATTAAAAAGAACAATCCCCATGATCATCGCGCCGACTGAGTCTTCTTCAAAAAGAATCGAATATAAAAAAGCATATAAAAAAACAACATTACCCGCAATGATCATAAACCAGAACCAGATTGCTATTTTACCCTGAAATTTCATAAAGCACCCTTCCTTTTAAATTAAGACGGTCATATGAGGATCTATATGCACAGTTTAGCACAGGGGAAAAGTAAAATGGAGAGGAAATTCTGTATTTGTGAAAAAAGCGTAAAAAGCGTAAAAAGCGTTGACAGTACCTCGGATTTCCATTATATTATTACTTGGTAAAAGGGAGTAACTGGCGCTTGATTCAAGCGTTTGCGATGACGTCAGTACGATGAGCATTTCATCCGTATCGCGATTAAACAGTGAGACTTTTATTGCATTACATAACAACGGTGTGCAATAGGAGTCTCATTTTTTATTTCACATCGGACGAAGAGGAGGATTACATGAAACATTATTTTCAAATGACCAGTGAGGAAACGCTTAAATCGGTCAATGGATCGACAGAGCCGCTCACAGAGGAACAGGTAAGGGCGAACCAGGAAAAGTATGGCCCGAATGAGCTGGTGGAAGGAAAGAAGAAGACGATCCTTCAGATCTTCCTGGAGCAGTATAAGGATTTCCTTGTGATTATCCTTATCATTGCGGCGATCGCTTCCGGCTTTATGGGAGATATCGAAAGCGCGGCGGTTATCCTGATCGTGATCACGATGAACGCGATCCTTGGCACCGTGCAGACTGTGAAGGCAGAGCAGTCTCTTGCGAGCCTGAAGAAGCTCTCCGGCCCGGAGGCAAAAGTATTAAGGAATGGAAATGTGGTACAGATCCCGTCTTCAGAAGTGACGGTGGGAGATATCGTTATGCTGGATGCCGGCGACTATATCCCGGCAGACGGACGCCTGATCGAGTGCGCCAGCCTGAAGGTGGATGAGAGCGCGCTGACCGGGGAGAGCCTCGGCGTGGAGAAGAATATCGATGCGATCCAGGCGGATGAGGTCCCGCTGGGAGACAGGCTGAACATGGTCTATTCGGGCAGCTTTGTGACATACGGAAGAGGTTCTTTTGTTGTGACAGGCATCGGAATGGACACAGAGGTGGGCAAGATCGCAAGCCTCTTGAAGACGACATCAGAGAAGAGGACGCCTCTCCAGGTCAACTTAGATCAGTTCGGACAGAAGCTGTCGATCCTGATCCTGGTGTTCTGTGCGATCCTCTTCGGAGTGAGTATTTTCAGAGGAGACAATATCGGCGACGCATTCCTCTTTGCAGTGGCACTGGCGGTTGCGGCGATCCCGGAGGCGCTGAGTTCTATCGTTACGATCGTCCTTTCCTTCGGCACACAGAAGATGGCGAGGGAACATGCGATCATGAGAAAGCTCCAGGCAGTGGAAGGTCTGGGGAGCGTGTCTGTCATCTGTTCGGATAAGACGGGAACGCTGACGCAGAACAAGATGACTGTGGAAGATTATTATGTGGATGAGGACTGCATCAAGGCAGACGGCATTGATCTGAATGACCCGTCCCAGAGCAGGCTGCTCATCGGAAGTATGCTCTGCAACGATTCTAAGATCACAGACGGCGTGGAGATCGGCGATCCGACAGAGACAGCGCTGATCAACCTGGGAAGCCGCCTTGGGCTTGACCCGGAAGCTGTGAGGGCAAAATATCCCCGTGAGAGCGAGAACCCGTTCGACAGCGACCGCAAACTGATGTCCACAAAGCACACGATGGAAGGCGTCCCGACAATGATCGTGAAGGGCGCTGTGGACGTCCTTTTAGACAGGATGGACAAGATCCAGATTGGATCGGAGATCCGTCCGATGACCGCGCAGGACAGGAAGAATATCGAGGACCAGAACCAGGCATTCTCAAGACAGGGGCTCCGTGTCCTGGCATTTGCATACAAGGTAGTGTCAGATGAGCTGGAACTGACGCTTGACGATGAGTATGACCTGACATTCCTCGGGCTGATCGCGATGATGGATCCGCCGAGGGTTGAGTCAAAAGCTGCAGTTGAAGAGTGTAAGAGCGCAGGGATCCGGCCGATCATGATCACCGGAGACCACAAAGTGACTGCGGCGGCGATCGCGAAGAGGATCGGTATCCTGGAAGATGAATCCGAGGCCTGCGAGGGCGCTGTGATTGATAAGATGTCAGACGAAGAGCTGAAAGATTTCGTGGAAGGGATTTCTGTGTACGCGCGTGTTTCGCCGGAGCATAAGATCCGTATCGTCCGCGCATGGCAGGAAAAAGGCAATATCGTGTCCATGACCGGGGATGGCGTCAATGATGCCCCTGCGCTGAAGCAGGCGGATATCGGTGTCGCTATGGGGATCACAGGAAGCGAGGTCTCCAAGGACGCCGCGGCCATGGTCCTCACGGATGATAACTTTGCAACGATCGTGAAGGCAGTGGAGAACGGAAGGAATATCTATCGGAATATCAAGAGCTCCATCCAGTTCCTTCTGTCCGGAAACTTCGGCGCGATCCTGGCGGTCCTGTACGCGTCCATCATGGCGCTGCCGGTTCCGTTCGCACCGGTGCATCTGCTCTTTATCAACCTGCTGACAGACAGTCTCCCGGCGATCGCCCTGGGACTGGAGCCAGGATCAAAAGATGTGATGAAAGAGAAGCCAAGGCCGATGAATGAGTCCATCCTGACAAAGGATTTCCTGATCAAGATCGGTACAGAAGGACTCTCTATCGCGGTGACGACAATGATCGCATTCATGATCGGCTACCACGGCGAAAACGAACTGCTGGGAATGACGATGGCATTTGCGACACTTTGCTCTGCAAGGCTGTTCCACGGATTTAACTGTAAGTCCGACCGTCCGGTCGTATTTACAAAGAAAGTGGTCAACAATAAATGGCTCATCGGAGCGTTCCTGCTTGGCATCGTGCTGATCACAGGCGTTGTCATGATCCCGGGCCTGCACAATGTATTTAAAGTACAGACGCTTACGGTCGGACAGCTCTTTATCGTATACGGACTTGCGGCAGCCAATATCCCGATCATCCAGATCATGAAAGGGATCCGCCTGCTGTTTAAGAAGAACAGATAAGAATGATTTTTACAGCGCCGGAAGACGGGGGGAGCGCGCTGCTCCTTTCGTGTGCCGGCGCTGATCTGATATGTATGGAAAATATGAGGGCAGCAGCACATGTATACATGGAAATGAAAAAGGAGGATGCAGATGAAACAAGTACAGAAACCGAAAAAGCCGCTGATCTTTTATTATCTGATCGCGCTGGCAGTCCTGTTTCTGCTTAATTTCCTTCTCGTCCCGACGATCTCGGGAAGAAATGTGAAAGAAGTGGACTACGGAACGTTCCTCAATATGGTGGAGGAGCGCAAAGTCTCAACAGTGGAACTGGACGGGGACAGCATCTATTTTACGGATAAGGAAGCGTCTCCGAATTATTATGAAACTACGACATTTGAGGATCCGGACCTGGTCAACCGTCTGGATGATGCCGGATGTGAATTCGGCAGAGTAGCGCAGGAGCCGATGAACCCGCTCCTGAGCTTTATTTTAAGCTGGGTCGTGCCGCTTCTGATCTTCTGGGGGCTGGGACAGCTCCTGGCAAGGCAGCTCATGAAGAAGATGGGCGGCGGAGGCGCAGGGAATCCGTTCATGCAGTTCGGGAAGAGCAATGCAAAAGTCTATGTGCAGTCCACCACGGGCATTACATTTAACGATGTGGCGGGTGAGGATGAGGCGAAAGAGCTTCTGACGGAGATCGTTGATTTCCTCCACAATCCGCAGAAATACCAGGAGATCGGAGCTGTGTGCCCGAAGGGAGCGCTGCTGGTGGGACCGCCGGGAACCGGTAAGACTCTGCTGGCAAAGGCAGTGGCTGGCGAGGCGCATGTGCCATTCTTCTCGATCTCGGGATCAGAGTTCGTAGAGATGTTCGTCGGCATGGGTGCGTCCAAGGTGCGCGACCTCTTCAAGCAGGCGAACGAGAAAGCGCCGTGTATCGTCTTTATCGATGAGATCGATACGATCGGAAAGAAAAGAGACGGACAGGGATTTTCCGGAAATGACGAGCGCGAGCAGACGCTGAACCAGCTCCTGACGGAGATGGACGGCTTTGACGCTTCCAAGGGCGTAGTCATCCTGGCGGCGACCAACCGCCCGGACAGCCTGGACCCGGCGCTCCTGCGTCCGGGAAGATTCGACCGGAGGATCCCGGTAGAGCTTCCGGACTTGAAGGGCAGGGAAGAGATCCTGAAAGTCCATGCCCGCAAGGTGCGCTTAAGCGATAATGTGGACTTTAATGCCATCGCAAGAGCGGCTTCCGGCGCTTCCGGCGCGGAGCTGGCCAATATGGTAAATGAGGCGGCCCTCAGGGCGGTGCGGGAGAACCGGAAGTTCGTCACCCAGGCTGACCTGGAAGAAAGCATTGAGACAGTCATCGCAGGATACCAGAAGAAGAACCGCGTACTCTCCAACAAAGAGAAGCTGATCGTGTCCTACCATGAGATCGGGCATGCGCTCGTGGCGGCACTCCAGACCAATTCCGCGCCTGTGACAAAGATTACGATCATCCCGCGTACGTCGGGGGCTCTGGGATACACTATGCAGGTGGAGGAAGATGAGAAGAACCTGATGTCCAAAGAAGAGCTGGAGAATAAGGTGGCCACTCTGACCGGAGGACGGTGCGCGGAGGAGCTGATCTTCCACTCCATCACTACTGGGGCATCCAATGATATCGAGCAGGCGACAAAGCTGTCCCGCGCGATGATCACGCGTTACGGCATGAGTGATAAGTTCGGCATGGTGGCTCTGGAGACACAGTCCAACCCGTACCTGGGCGGAGACAGCAGCCTGAGCTGTTCTCCGGAGACAGCGGCGGAGATCGACGATATGGTTGTGGATACTGTGAAAAGGTCTTACGACAAGGCAATGCAGCTGCTGAAGGACAATATCGGCAAACTGCACGCGCTGGCAAAATATCTCTATGAGAAAGAGACCATCACCGGCGAAGAATTTATGAATATATTGAGCCGGAAGGCGTATATTGAGACAGATAACGGCCGGGAGACAGAGGCGTGAGCAGAAGCGTGACCGGCTGAGGGATACAGAAAGAAAAAGGGGTTTTGACAGAAATGGCAGGAAGAACGAAGAGGACAGCAGAGAGGGAGACGAGAAGGGACAGGCGGATACCGACGACCAGGTATGAGCCGGACTACCGGGAGGGACTGACCAGCCGTCAGGTGCAGGAACACCGCCTGCACGGCTGGGTCAACCGCGCGGTGGAACCGCCTTCCAGGACGACGAAGGAGATCATCCACGAAAATGTATTTACATATTTTAACCTGATCTTTGCCGTGCTGGCGGTGCTGCTCTGCCTGGTCGGCTCCTTCCGGGATCTGACATTCCTGCCGGTCATTATTGCCAATACCATGATCGGTATCATACAGGAAATCCGCGCAAAGCAGGTGCTCGACAAGCTGACAATGCTCAATGCGCCCCGGGCGGCTGTGGTGCGTGACGGGAAGCGGTCCGTGATCGATGCGGAAGAACTGGTGCTGGATGACATCGTGATCTTTAAGGCAGGAAATCAGGTCTGTGCGGACGCCGTCGTCTCAGCGGGGGAGGTACAGGTCAATGAGTCCCTGCTCACGGGAGAGGCGGACGAGATCACAAAGCGCAGAGGAGACAAGCTGATGTCCGGGAGCTTTATCGTCTCCGGGCAGTGCCACGCAAGGCTGGACAAGGTGGGAGAAGATTCCTATATCTCCAGGCTGACGCTCCAGGCGAAGGAAATGCAGGAGGGAGAGCAGTCCGAGATGATCCGCTCTCTGGACAAACTGGTAAAATGTGTGGGCGTGGCGATCATTCCCATCGGGCTTGTACTGTTCTCCCAGGCGTTCTTTATCCAGCACGACGGCTTCCGGGACAGCGTGACATCCATGATCGCGGCGGTGATCGGTATGATCCCGGAGGGGCTTTATCTCCTGGCGAGCGTGGCCCTTGCGGTGAGCGCGGTCCGGCTGGCGCAGAAAAAGGTGCTCCTGCATGATATGAAGTGCATCGAAACCCTGGCCCGCGTGGATGTGCTCTGTGTGGACAAGACCGGGACGATCACGGAGAATACGATGAAGGTCCAGGCAGTGTCTGAGACGGATGAGTATGATGAAGAGAAGATGGAGCCGCTGCGGGTGCTGATCGGGGATTTTGCGGCTGCCATGACAAAGGATAATATCACCATGGCAGCGGTGAAAGAGTATTTCACAGAGAATTCAGGGCGGACGGCACTCTCGAAGACCGGATTTTCCTCTGCCACAAAATACAGCAGCGTGACATTTTCGGATGGGGCCTATGTGCTGGGAGCGCCGGAGTTCGTGCTGAAAGAGAAGTACGGAGAATATGCGGAAGAGATCACAGAACATGCGTCCACAGGGGCCCGCGTCCTGGCATTCGGGACTTATGACGGAGAGATCGACGGGAAACCGCTGGACCATGCTATTGTGCCTCTGGGATTTGTGATGCTGGCAAACCCGATCCGCGAGGCTGCGCAGGAGACTTTCGAATACTTTGCGGAGCAGGGAGTGGAAGTGAAAGTCATCTCAGGGGATAACCCGGTGACCGTGTCAAATGTAGCGAAGCAGGCCGGGATAGAAAACGCAGACAGATATGTGGATGCCTCTGAGTTGGAGACAGAGGAAGAACTGCGGGAGGCTGTATTGAAAAACACAGTGTTCGGGCGTGTTACTCCGAACCAGAAGAGAAAATTCGTGCGCATCCTCAAGGACGCAGGACATACGGTGGCGATGACCGGGGACGGCGTCAACGACGTGCTGGCGCTCAAAGACGCGGACTGCAGTATCGCCATGGCTTCAGGGAGCGAGGCGGCAGCCCAGGCGTCCCAGCTCGTGCTGCTGGAGTCGGATTTCTCCTGTATGCCACAGGTCGTGCTGGAAGGGAGAAGGGTAGTCAACAATATCCAGCGCTCGGCAAGCCTGTTTCTCGTGAAGAATATCTTTTCCTTCCTGCTGAGCCTGATCTCTCTGGTATTTATGTTTACCTACCCGTTGGAGCCGTCGCAGATCTCGCTGATCAGTATGTTCACTATCGGCGTCCCGGCGTTTTTCCTGGCCCTGGAGCCGAATAAGAATATCATCAAAGGACATTTCCTTACGAATGTATTCCTGAAAGCGCTCCCGGCAGCGGTGACAGACGCACTGGCAGTGGGCGCTCTGGTCGTCTTCGGGCGTACCTTCGGCGTGGACTCAACGGACATCTCCACCGCGGCGACCATGCTGCTGGCGATCGTAGGATTTATGATCCTGTATAAGATCAGCGCTCCGATGAATAAGATCCGTGTGGGGATCCTGGCCGGATGTATCGCGGGACTTCTGTTCTGCAGCATCTTCCTGAAAGATCTGTTCGCGATCACGGGCATGACTATGGAATGTGTGATGCTGTTCGTTGTGTTTGCCATTGCCACGGAGCCGGTACTGCGGTATCTGACCGTGCTGGTGGAGAAGATGAGATTTTATTATCTGAAGCTCCGTGGAAGAAATACAGAAGAGTAAGACCGGATAACGGCAGGGCTAAAAAGCGCTGCAATAGAAAAAACGCCTTGACAGGTCTCTGACAGGACCGACAGGGCGTTTTTGACTTTTGATCTGCTATGCCTCAGAGGGCTCCCGGGATGGGGTCCTGCCGAATATCAGGCGGAATATAAATCTCACCAGAGGGCCTGCAAAAAATATCTGCCAGAAAAATGCCATCGGAAAATTCATCACTGTTGTCTGGAGCCATACCGCAATGATCTGGCTTCCGCTGTCTTTAAAGAGGATCGTGGCTGCAAGGCTCATGAGCGGGCACATCCATGCCACGGATACCGCTGAGATCGTAAGGATCAGATGGAATGGATTTTCTTTCGCAGGATCAACGAGACGGAAAGCAGTCCTTTTCGCGATCATGCCTACGAAGAAAAAGTCAAGCACAAAAGCGATCGGAGCCATGATGACAAGTTCGTGGAAGGCATCTGTAAATACATGGTTCTGCATCCCTCCGATATTAAGAGCAATGTTGTAGCAGATCATGACATAGACCATTACAAATACCATGAGTACCGTAAAAATGATTTCCTGAAATTTTATTTTTGGCATAAAAAACCTCCGTAATGATGATAGAATAACAGAAAATTGTGTTGTTCGTTCATCATTCGGAGAATGTACGTTTCCAATTAGACCAATTTTTGCTGCCGGATGATTCTATCATACACTGTCAAAAAAAGTCAAGAAAAAATAATGGCGCTTCAAAATCAGTTGAATAAACAGGGATTTCCATATATAATACAACTCTGGGAAAAACGCCGGCAGAAGTATATGAAAACTGTCAGGCGCGCGGGATAAAGGAGTTTATTTGAAATGAGCATATTAAATGTGGAACACTTGTCACATGGTTTTGGGGACCGGGCGATCTTTGAAGATGTGTCTTTTCGTCTGCTGAGAGGCGAGCATATCGGTCTGGTCGGCGCAAACGGCGAGGGAAAATCAACCTTTTTTAAGATCGTGACCGGAAAGACAGAGCCTGACGCGGGAAAGATCGAGTGGGCGAAGAATGTCCGTGTCGGCTATCTGGATCAGCACGCGGTGCTGGAGAAAGGGATGACAGTTCGGGATGCACTGAAATCAGCGTTCTCCTGGCTGTTTGAGCTGGAGGAGAAAATGAACGGGATCTGCGACCGGCTGGGAGATGCGGACCCGGATGAGATGGAGAACATGATGGAAGAGCTTGGGACGATCCAGGATACCCTGACCATGCATGATTTCTATGTGATCGACGCAAAGGTGGAAGAGGTTGCCCGGGCGCTGGGGCTTCTGGACCTGGGGCTGGACCGGGATGTGACGGACTTAAGCGGAGGACAGCGCACCCGCATCCTTCTCGGGAAGCTGCTCCTGGAGAAGCCGGATATCCTTCTTCTGGACGAGCCTACGAATTACCTGGATGAAGAGCATATCAGCTGGCTGAAACGGTATCTGACAGAGTACGAGAATGCCTTTGTCCTGATCTCTCATGATATCCCATTCTTAAATGATGTGGTGAACATCATCTACCACATGGAAAATCAGAGCCTGGACCGATATGTTGGAAATTATGATGATTTTCAGAGAGTGTATGAGGTGAAGAAGGCGCAGCTCGAGGCAGCGTACAAAAGACAGCAGCAGGAGATCAGCCAGCTTAAAGATTTTGTGGCAAGGAATAAGGCGCGTGTCTCCACGAGAAATATGGCGATGTCCAGGCAGAAGAAGCTGGACAAGATGGATGTGATCGAGCTTGCGGCGGAGCGCCCGAAGCCGGAATTTCATTTTAAGATGGGTCAGACGCCGGGAAAATATATCTTTGAGACAAAGGATTTTGTGATCGGTTATGACGAGCCCCTGTCAAGTCCGCTGAACCTGTCCCTGGAGCGGGGGCAGAAGATTGCCCTGACCGGAGCCAACGGGATCGGAAAGACCACGCTCATCCGCAGTATCCTGGGACTTGTAAAACCTTTGAAAGGGACTTGTGAGCTGGGGCAGAATATTTCGGTGGGATATTTCGAGCAGGAGGGAGACGGAAAGAACACATCGACCTGCATTGAGGAGATCTGGAATGAGTTTCCGTCATTTACACAGTACGAAGTCCGGTCCGCCCTGGCAAAATGCGGGCTCACGACCAAGCACATCGAGAGCCAGGTGCGGGTCTTGAGCGGCGGAGAGCAGGCAAAGGTGCGCCTGTGCAAGCTGATCAATAAGGAGACCAATGTACTTATGCTGGACGAGCCCACGAACCACCTGGATACAGACGCTAAAGAAGCACTGAAGCAGGCGCTTGATGAGTACCGGGGGACCGTGCTCCTTATCTGCCACGAACCGGAATTTTACCGGGATATCGTGCATGAGGTGTGGGACTGCTCCAAGTGGACGACACGGACTGTATAGTGCAAAAATGGACGATAGTATAGTGTCAAAATAGACGATACGGACTGTACAGTGTCAGGCGGCATCAGGCGGAAGGAAGAGCGGGTCAGGGCAGGAGCAGGGAGAAAAGGTTCTCCAGCCCGAAGCGCCCCTCATCGGCAAGCAGCTCTTCCATGAGAAATTTGTTCTTGTCTGAATGCTCTACTTCCCGGGCGTACCGGCATGCCGTGCGCAGGATGGTTTCCCTTGTGATATCCGGGTTTTGGAGCCATTCCGCCCGCACAAGCTCGCGGATGAGGATCATGCCTGCGAATGAGAATTTCATCTTCCCATAGGCATCCGCATTGTACACTGCGCCGCAGAAATAAGTAAATACAAAATAGACAAGAAGCTGTTCTGCCGTCTGTTCGGTGAACAGGTCTGAAAAAGAACGTTCCTCCTCTTTTTGTAAGGCAGGGGCGTTTTTTAGTGTCCTGCGTGCATCCACAAGGTAAGGCATCCAGTCATCCCGGAGCACCTCCAGGCGGTCAAGGATAGAAAAGAGGGCGTTCTCTGCCACGCGTCTCCTTTCTGCATGGCCTTCCCCGTGCTCCAGAGATGAGAGGCGGGATCCGAACCAGGTCCACATGCCGGGAGAAGAATATCTGTCAAACAGGCTGTCCGCTTCGCAGAGCGCGTTTTTGTCGATCCGCTGCTGGAGGTCATGGGAGAGGGCGAGAGCTGCCGCTGCACGGATACGGAAAGGATGTGCCCGGTCCTGGAGGATGCGCAGGATCAGGCTGCGGGCGTCTTCCAGTTTGGTGAACAGGAAAAAGTCAAAGTCTTCATACGGTTCATCCTCTTTCTCATCCTCCGCATGTAGAAGACGGACAGGCTCACCGCAGTTTAAGATCAGATCCGCGGCAGCCGGGCAGGAGAGGGAGAGCGAGATCTCCCGCAGTCCCTCGAATTCTTCGATATGTCTCGGATAGGTGCGGCAGGTCCGGCAGAACGCCCGCTGGCCGCCACCCTCCAGATAAAGGTCGCAGAGGTTGTTTTCATTCAGGAATGCGCATCTTCCGGCATACTGGCGGAAGCATCCTTCTTTCCAGTTGATCTCGTTTTTCAGGCGGTTTCCAAGAGGGCCGTTGTTCTTTCTGTATTTTTTCAGGGAGAACGGATCGATCTGGATCTGCCATCCCGCACAGCATGTGTCCGGACATTCCCCGGCGATGCATGTGAATCCTTTATAATAATGAGGTACTGTATACTGCATGTTCAGATAACTCCTTTCGTACAGAACACTATTATAAACAGGTCTGCGGATATTTTAAAGAGCATACGGGAGATAAATTTCCTGTATCCGTGCCCCTTGTATTTGCGGGCGGGAGGGTATATCATTGTCTGGGAAAATGATGAGTGAGAAAGAAGATAAAGGATGGAGAATAAAATAATAGAGATCAAAGATTTTCATGCGCCCGAGCTGGATGTTTATGCCCGGCTGACAGAGGCACAGCTATTGAATAAAGACAATCCGCAGGAAGGGATGTTTATCGCGGAAAGCCCGAAAGTGATCGGCAGGGCGCTGGATGCGGGATATGAGCCGGCCTCTTTTCTTGTGGAGCAGAGGCAGATAGAGGGAGAGGCAAAGCCGGTCCTGGAGAGATGTCCGGATGTCCCGGTCTATACGGCGGAGTTTGATGTGCTGGCGCAGCTCACGGGATATAAACTGACGCGGGGGATGCTCTGTGCGATGCGGAGAAAAGAACTTCCCGGCGCGGCGGAGATCTGCTCCGGCGCGGGACGCATCGCTGTGCTGGAAAATGTGATGAACCCGACCAATGTAGGCGCGGTCATCCGCTCTGCCGCGGCGCTCAATATGGACGCAGTGCTCCTCACGCCCGGATGCAGCAATCCTCTGTACCGCAGGGCAGCGCGCGTGAGCATGGGGACTGTGTTCCAGATCCCGTGGACATTTCTCCGGGAACAGGAGTCCGGGTTATGGCCGGATGAGGGAATGAGATATTTAAAAGAGCTGGGATTTAAGACCGCATCTATGGCGCTCCACGACGAGTCAGTGGATATCGACGACAGGAGACTGGGAGATGTGGAAAAACTTGCGGTTATACTCGGGACAGAAGGAGAAGGACTCAGTGACAGGACGATCGCACTGAGCGACTATACAGTCAAAATCCCCATGTCCCACGGCGTGGATTCTCTGAATGTGGCTGCGGCAAGTGCGGTAGCGTTCTGGGAGATGGGGAGAAAACCGAGAAACATGGGATAAAAGAAAAATTCGGGAAAAGAATAGGATAGAAGAGGAAGGGTGATTATCCATGAGACAGAAAGTATATTCCAAAGATATTATCCTTGTGCTGGCAGCCACCTTTTTCTATATGACGAGCCCCATGCTGGTGACGCCGCTGATCACAGGATTTACGGAGAGCATCTGCGCCTCGGCCGCTCTTATGGGGCTGGTCGGGGGACTGATGAATCTTGTGTCCTTATTCTGCCGTCCGGTCGCGGGGAATCTGGCGGACAGGATCAGTAAATATAAGCTCTCGTTTATAGGGGCAGTATTTATGACAGCAGCATGTGTGGGTTACATTTTCGCGCCAAATGAAATTGTTGTCATCATTGCGAGGATCATTAACGGATTCGGATTCGCCTGCTGCTCAGTGTGTATGGCAACCTGGATGTCCAATATGCTGCCAAAAGAGAAGATCGGTTCCGGGATGGGCTTCTACGGGACTATGAACGCCCTTGCCATGGCTGTCGCGCCGGCGATCGGGGTGAGCGCCTATCAGGCATTCGGTTACCGGGTATCCTTTGTCATCGCCCTTGTATTTTCGACAGCGGTCATTGTTGTGATCCAGTTTATCGGCGACAAGGGGGAGCCGGAAAACGGAGGAATGGAAGGCGCTGATGCTGCAGAACCTGCCGCTGAAAAAAAGAAAAGGCGGCTGGAGCTGATCGATGTCAGGGTGGTCCCGATCGCGCTGATCATCATGCTGTTTGCGATCCCGTACTGCGCGACTCAGTCATTTCTCGTGACTTACGCGGAGGTCAGGGGCCTGGATGTCTCGGTGAGCCTGTTTTTTCCGGCATATGCGGTCGTGCTGATCGTGCTGCGCCTGTCACTGCGCAATCTGTTTGACAAGCTGCCTTTTTATGTTTTTCTGATCGCAAGTGCGCTGAGTGAACTTTTGGCGATCCTGCTCCTGACTGTAATGAAAAATAATGCGGTCATGCTTCTTGCCTCGTGCTTCCTCGCAGGCGGGTACGGGATCATGAGCTCTGTGTGCCAGTCCACTGCGATCCTGCTTGCGGGGAAAGAGAAGAGGGGACTGGCCAACAGTACCTATTATATCGGCCTTGACCTTGGGATGACGCTGGGCCCGGTGATCGGCGGGGCGCTGTACGGAGGGCTGGATATCGGGTGGTTTTATCCGGTGCTGATGGCGACGATGCCGCTGGCGGGAGTGGTGTATATCGCAGCAGGAAGAGGGAGAAAGTCATTGTCTAAGAAAAGTTGACTGATTTTTTGACAGGATGCTTACAGGTTTGGTCCTGACCGGCAGCTCGCCGGGTGAGGATCAGAGAAAGGAGAATGGAATGGCAAATATTATCGACATGCTGGATGAATTACAGAACCGGGCGCTGCGCGAGCCCGATGTCAGAGAAAAGCTTCTTTCCACAAAGAGTGAAAGGGATCCTCTCAGCGCGTTCTGCCGGGTGTGCCGGGAGCTTGGGTATGAGATCTATGAGATGGAGCTCGTGTGCGCGGGAGAGGAGTTTCACGCGGCGATGAAGCGGAGTACAAACGGCGGCGGGGAGAACTCCCCCATGATCGCCGGGGAAGATGACTTTTACGAATTATTTATGGCAAACCTGGAGTGAGAAAATGAAAAAGCAGACATTGAAAACTTATTTCGGCTATGACTCCTTCCGCCCGGGACAGGAAGAGATCATTGACCATATCCTTGCAGGGGAGGATGTGCTTGCCGTGATGCCCACCGGCGCGGGAAAGTCTCTTTGCTATCAGCTGCCCGCCCTTCTGATGCCCGGGATCACGGTGGTCGTATCGCCCCTGATCTCCCTGATGATGGACCAGGTCAAGGCGCTGAACGAGGCGGGGATCCATGCGGCTTACATCAACAGCTCCCTGACAGAAAACCAGACTGCAAAAGCGCTGGAACTGGCGAAGGCGGGCAGGTATAAGATCATCTATGTAGCGCCGGAGCGGCTGGAGACGCCCCGGTTTCTTGATTTCGCCTGTCATACGGAGATCTCCATGGTCACAGTGGATGAAGCCCACTGCATCTCCCAGTGGGGACAGGACTTCCGGCCCAGCTATGTGAGGATCCTTTCCTTTATCCGCCAGCTTCCCCTGCGGCCGGTCGTCTCTGCTTTTACAGCCACAGCCACGGAGCGGGTGCGGGAGGATATCCTTTCCTCGCTGCAGCTTGAGCATCCGTATGAGACAGTGGCTGGCTTTGACCGGGAGAATCTGTACTTTGAAGTGCAGAAGGCAAAGGATAAGAAAGAGCGGATCCGGGCATATCTGGAAAACCACAGGGAAGACAGCGGGATCGTCTACTGCGCCACAAGGAAAGGTGTGGACGAGCTGTATATCGATCTGGAAAACGCAGGATTTTCTGTGGGAAGATACCATGCAGGAATGGGCGCGGAAGCACGGCGGACCAGTCAGGAGGATTTCATCTATGACCGGGTAAAAGTGATGATCGCCACCAATGCATTTGGAATGGGGATCGACAAGTCAAATGTGCGGTACGTCCTTCATTACAACATGCCCCAGAGCATGGAGAATTACTATCAGGAAGCGGGCAGAGCAGGACGCGACGGCGAGCCCGCGGAGTGTATCCTGTATTATTCGCCCCAGGATACGGTGATCAACCGTATGCTCCTGGAGAGCAAGGAGGATTACAGGGAATACACAGTGGAAGAACTGCGGATGATCCAGGCCCAGGACATGGAGCGCCTGCGGAAGATGGAAGGCTACTGCACGACTGCAAAATGTCTCAGGGCATACATACTGAACTACTTCGGGGAGAATGCAGAAGAATCGTGCGGAAACTGCTCCAACTGCCTGGAAGAATTCGATGAGATGGATGCTTCGGAGGCAGCGGCGGATGTGGTCCGGTGCGTCCGGTCCTGCGGACAGCGTTTCGGCATGAATGTGATCGCGGGGACGCTGCTTGGGGAGAATACCGCGAAGATCCGGAATTACCGGATGGATCAGAGCACGGTCTACGGAAAGCAGAATAAACTGGGGCAGACGATGATAAAAGAAGTGATACGCGCCATGCTGGAGCAGGGGTATCTGCGGCAGACACAGGATAAATATTCCCTTTTGAAGCTGACGGAGAAATCCGGGCAGCTCCTGGACGAGGGGACTCCGTTTATCATCCGCTATAAAAAAGAAGAAGAGAAAAAGGGTCCGGGGCTGAGCGGAGCAGGAAAGCGTTCTGCGCAGACAGAAGAACTGACGGAAAAGGGAAGAGAGCTCTTTGAAGAGCTGCGCAGGTTCCGTATGGAACTGGCAAGAGAGAGGTCCGTACCTCCGTATGTGGTGGCGTCGGATAAGACTCTGCGGGATATGTGTGTCAAACTGCCCCTGAACGAAGGAGAAATGCTGGATGTTCATGGAATGGGGGCTAAGAAGCTGGAACAGTACGGCGGGCTCTTTCTGGAAAAGATCCGTTCCGTTACCGGAGGAGACAGAGAGGTCTGGGGACCGGTTCGTGAGAGTGACAACCGCATCGAGAACGAGGACAGCGTGAACGGAAGCGGGGAGACGCCCCTGACAGAAAAGAAGATAAAAGGGAAAAAGTCACCGTTCTGTCTCACAGAAGAGATCCTTGCCGGGATCCGGTATGTGCCGGAGACCACGATCAGCGATTTCGTCGCACAGATCAATGAATTAAGAGACGAGAAGCTGATGAAACGGCTGACGATCAAACAGCTTACAGAGAGCCTGCTGGAAGAGGGCTGTCTGGAGCAGAAGTTCCAGAATGGCTATACAAGGAAATTCCTGACAGAGAAGGGGCGCGAAGCCGGGATCCGGGCGGAGGAGAGGATCAGCTCGAACGGAAATCCTTATGAGGTGTTCCTTTATACGGAGGAAGGACAGAAATATCTGGTGGGATTAATGAAACGGATGAGCGGGACAGATGTGAAAGCTTGCGAACTGTGATCAGGAATCCATATGGCAGATAGAAAAGAAATTTATTCATATTTTCGTCTATATACTTTAAATATGGAGGGAACAATATGGATCATTCAAATACAATACATTCTTTTGTCGCTGTCATCGGCGACATCAAAGATTCCAGGCTTCTGGAAAACAGAAAAGAAGTACAGCTCCGTCTCCGGGAAGTGCTGGAGAGGCTGAACGAAAATTATAAAGAGGAGATCGTGTCCAGGTTCCTGATCACGCTGGGAGACGAGTTTCAGGGGCTTTTGTGCAGCGGGAAAGCAGTCCTGGACATGATCAATGAGATCCGGATGGAGATGTACCCTGTGCGTCTGCGCTTTGGGATCGGATTCGGGCAGATCACGACGGACATCAAGACAGAAATGGCGCTGGGCGCGGACGGTCCGGGGTATTACCGGGCGCGCGAGGCAGTGGAGCTTTTGAAGGAGCGGGAGAAGAAGAACCGGCCGGTATTGGCGGAGCTCTGCCTTAAGATGGATGAGAAACTGCGGGACAAAGAGATACTGCTGAACACGGTCTTTGACCTGATGTATGTGGTGGAGAGCGGCTGGACAGACCGTCAGAGAGAGGTCATATGGGATATGCTCCTCCATGGGGACGGCCAGCAGAACACAGCCGGCAGGCTGGAGATCACCCAGTCGACCGTCCAGAAGACACTGGCGGCGGGAAGTTACTACACCTATGAAAGCGCGCTGAGAAACGCGGCGAAGATACTTGGAGAGATAAGGGATGATTAAATCAGTTTTTACAGTGCTGTTGTGTGTGCACCTGCTTGGAGACTTTTATTTTCAGACGCAGAAAATGGCGGACAAAAAGCAGGGGCAGTTCTCCTGGACGATCTGCCACTGCCTGATCTACGGCGCGGGTTCATGGCTTTTGATTTTCCTTTTCCTGCACGGGATGAAACTGCGGTATGTCCTGGCGTTTGCCGCTGCCCACGCTGCGGTCGATATCGTGAAATATGCGGTGTGCCGGATTTTCAGGGAACGGCGTCCGCAGCGCTTCTGTTCCTTTAGGACCAGGCGTGCGGCACGGACAGAATGGCAAATGCATACATACGGCTGAAGGTTATCTATAGGTGATAAATAAGAGGAACAGATAAGGAGGACATCCGGATGAAGTTTTTTCATCTTTCAGACCTGCACATCGGCCTGAAGCTCTTTAACCGGGATCTTCGGGAAGATCAGGAATATATTTTACGGCAGATCACGGATCTCGCGGTCCGGGAACAGCCGCAGGCAGTGGTCATAGCGGGAGATATCTACGACAAGGCGGTGCCGTCCGCGGAGGCGGTGGAAGTGTTTGACCGCTTTATTGCAGGGCTCAATGCCGCACTGCCGGACACCGCGGTGATGATGATCGCCGGAAACCATGACAGCGGTCCCAGGATCAACTGTTTCCGCAGCGTGCTCTCGCGGCAGAACGTGTACATGATCGGCCAGCCGCCGCGGGCGGAAGGAGAGCAGATCGAGAGAGTGACACTGGAAGATGAGTGCGGCCCAGTAAACTTTTATCTGCTGCCCTTTGTCCGGCCGTCCATGGTAAAACAGCTCACCGGAGTAGATGAGAACGGCAATAATCTGTCCTATGACGAGACGCTGCGCCGCCTGATCGGGCGCGAGGAGATCGACCTTTCCCGGCGGAATGTGATCGTCAGCCATCAGTTCTACCTTCCCGCGGGGACACATGCGGAGGACGTGGAGCGCATGGACTCGGAGATACGGACTGTGGGAAATATCGACCAGGTAAGCGCGGAGATCCTGGAGCAGTTTGACTATGCGGCGCTGGGACACATCCATAAGCCGATGAAAGCGGGCAGCGAGTTCATCCGCTACTGCGGCACGCCCCTTGCATGCTCTGTCAGCGAGGCGGGACAGCAGAAGGGGATCGTCATGGTGGAACTGGGGAAAAAGGGAGACAGGAAGACAACGGTCCTTCCCCTGGAGCCGCTCCGGCAGGTGCGCGTGATCCGGGGAGAGTTTGAGGAAGTGCTGGGACAGGCGTGCGGGGATTATGCAACCGTGATCCTGACAGACAAGGTGGATCTGGATGTGCTTGACATGCAGGATCGGATACGCAGCGCGTTCCCGAACCTTCTTGAGATCCGCAGGGAGACGATGCGCAGGGCGGACTATGGGAGGACGTACGCGGTTCAGGAGGAGCTGGATCCCTTTGAATTGTGCTGCGCCTTTCTAAATGAGCCGGATGAGGAGGAAAAAGCGCTCCTGCGGGATGTGATCAACACGGTACAGGAGGTGATGCAGGAATGAGGCCGCTCAGACTGACTATGCAGGCGTTCGGTTCCTACGGGAAGCGGACGGTCATTGATTTTGAACAGACGAACCAGAACCTTTTCCTGATCACCGGGGACACAGGGGCTGGAAAGACGACCATATTTGACGCTATTGTATTCGCTCTCTACGGGGAGGCAAGCTCCGGGATGAACAAGAAGAACGGGACAGAGCTCCAGAGCCAGTATGTCGACGCCGGGACAGAGCCTTACGTGGAGCTGGTCTTCGCAGAGGGAGCGGGAGACGGCAGAGGAGAAGACACGAAAACAAATGCGGAAGCATATGCGGAAAAGTACAGGGAAAAGTACACGGTCCGACGGGTGCCAAGGCATGTCCGGCCGCTGAAGCGCGGGACAGGGGTAAAGGAAGAGAGCGAGAGCGTGTCGCTCACCATGCCGGACGGGACAGAGTACCCGCAGAAAGAGACGGACAGGAAGCTGGAAGAGATCGTGGGGCTGACGAAGAGCCAGTTCATGCAGGTCGCCATGATCGCACAGGGAGAGTTCATGGAGCTTCTGCGGGCAAAATCCGACGACAAAAAGCTCATCTTCCGCAAACTCTTCCACACAGAGCTGTACGCAAAGATCGTGGAAGAGCTGGGGAAGCGGAGAAGGGAGAAACAGCAGGAGATGGGACAGATCCGCACGGTGTGCCAGACCGAGGTCTCGCATATCGATGTGCCGGAAGACGATGAGCAGGCGGAAGAGCTGAATGGCCTGAAGAAGCGTATCGTTTCCTCGGACCGGCTTTCCGCGGCGGACATGGAACGGCTGCTGGACGGACTAGAACGCCTCTGCGAAGTGTTAAAAGAACGCTGCGGCCAGGCGCAGAAGGAATACGATGGGGCGGAGCGGAACTATCTGAAAAAGAGAGACGCCCATACCGCAGGACTGCAGCTTTTAAAGCGGTTCGAAGAGCTGGAACAGGCGGAGCAGGAACTCGCCCGGTGCGCGGCGGAAGAAGCCGGGATCCGGACAGCAGAAGAGAAAGCACGGAAGATCAGCAGGGCGTATGAGATCCGCTCGGTATATGAACGGTATCTGGATGCAGCCCGGACTTTGGAGAACACGGGGAAAAACCTTGCAGAGCAGGAGGCGGCGCTTCCAGTTCTTACAGAGACATGCCGGGCAGCGCAGGGAGAGGCAGAGTCGGCGAAAGAAGAGCTTGCACTGGAGATCCAGAAGTTCACGCAGGTATCCGAGAGAGTGCAGAAGTCTCTGGATATTTTCAGCAGGCTCCGGCAGGCAGAAAAAGAAGTTTCCCTTGCACAGGAAGCATGCCGCCGTGTAGAGCGGGAGGCGGATGACGCACAGAAAAAGATGCAGGCTCTTGAGGAAAACGAGCGTCAGTGGAGAAGCCAGGCGGAATCTCTCGCCCAGGCAGAAATCCGGCAGGAACGCTGGCAGGCGGAATGTGCAAAGGCAGAAGCGCTGGGAAAAGATATCGAAGCGGCGAAAACTTCCGCCAAAGAGGTGCAGGCGCAGAGGAATACAGCGGACCGGGCAAGACACGATTTTGCCGGGACAAGCAGCATCTATGAGACGAAGGATCAGGAATATGAGACAGCGAGGCGTATCTTCCTCAATGAACAGGCAGGGCTGATTGCCAGAGAACAGCTCCGCCCGGGAGAACCTTGTCCTGTCTGCGGCTCTCTGGATCACCCCCGTCCCTGTGAGATCAAAGAGGAACACAGGGATCTCAGCCGGGAAGCGCTGGATGCGGCGGAGCGCGAAGTGGGACGCTTAAGGCAGGAGCAGGAGAAGGCGGCGTCAGCCGCGCAGGCAGCGACAGCCCTTCTGGAAGAAAAGGAGAAGAGCCTCCGGGAAGAGCTGCTCAGGCTGCGCCAAAAGCTAAGCGAAACTCTTCCGGCAAACGAGGAACTCCAGGCGTTCGGAGAAGCGAAGACGCTGGGACAGGCGGAAGAAATGCTGGGCGTATGGAAGAAGTCTCTTGACAGGGAAGGCGGCCGGCTGGCAGAAGATCTGAAGACTCTGAAAGAGCTCCGGGGATATCTGCTCGGGATCGGGGAGAAAAAGGCGGCGCAGAAAACAGCGGCAGAAGAGGCAGCCCGGAAAGCGGTGGACGCAAAGACTGCATTTGCCGCAAAGCAGGCAGAGTTTAAGCATCTGGAATCCTCACGGGATTATCAGAGCGAGGCAGAGGCGCGGGCAGAGCTTGCCGGTGCGGAAGAGAGGCGGAAGAAGGCAGAATCCGTTTCCGGAGCCGTGGAAGAAAAAGCGCAGAAAGCGGAGTCTGCCAGAGCGAAGGCAGAGGCGCTGATCAGCCGGTACCGGTCAGAACTTCCTTTGCAGGAGAAAGAGTGCATCCAAAGAAAAGACAGCTACGAAGCGGTCATGGAAGAAAAAGATCTTTCCGAGGCAGAGTGGAAGGAACTGACGGAAAGCTATACCCGTGATGATGCGGAGACACTGCAGGGACAGGCGGATGCATGGCAGAAACGGAAAACAGCCGCCGTGAGCAGACGGGATGCCGCAAAAGCCGCGGCCGAAGGACAGGAGCGCCCTGTGCCGGAGGATTTGAAACAGGCGGCGGAAACGGCGGAGAACGAGATGAAGGACGCGAGGGCGCATCTGGAAGAAGTCAGAAATTATTACAAAACAGACGTTGCGGTGTATGAGTCGCTGAAACCGGTCATGGAAGAGCGGGGGAAGATCATGGAAGAGCACAGGAGGCTGGACGAGCTGTACAACCTGCTCTCCGGAAACGTGACCGGAAGCCGCATGGACATCGAGACTTATGTGCAGCGCTGCTATCTGGAGCGGATACTCTATGCGGCGAACCGCCGTTTTGACGAAATGTCGGCAGGGCAGTTTGAACTGCGGATGTTTGACATTGACAAGGCGGGAAAAGGAAAGAACCGGGGGCTTGACCTGATGGTCTACTCTACGGTGACCGGGAAGGAGCGGGAAGTGCGCACCCTCTCCGGCGGGGAGTCCTTTATGGCGGCTCTGTGCCTGGCGCTCGGCATGGCGGATCAGATCCAGGAGAGCGCGGCGTCGGTCAATCTGGACATGATGTTCATAGACGAAGGCTTTGGCTCGCTGGATGAGCACTCCCGGGACAAGGCGGTCCGGGTGCTCCAGGAGATGGCGGGCGGCTCCAGGCTGATCGGGATCATCTCCCATGTGACAGAGCTGAAGCAGGAGATCGAGGATCAGCTTATCGTGAGAAAGGACGAAGAGGGAAGCCATGTGAGGTGGCAGATCAGTTAAAGGGAAGTGTTTTGTTTCTTCCCGCATATCTGTCAAGAAGGCCGGATCAGCAGAAGATGGCAGAGAAGATCATGCGGCGTTCCCTGATAGGAATCCCTGCAGGCGGAAGATCTGCAGGAACTGAAAGGCTATAAAAGAGCTCAGCTTGTTACGGTGTGGGATAGGCCTGATGAGAAGGTCAGTTCAGAACAGGAAATGTGGGTGCTGGATGAAAATAGGATTCTTCTTGTGACGTATGATGAAGATGGGACGGTGAAGGAAGCGGATATACAACAATCTTGCCAATGAGGATACCAGGAGAACCACTGCCCACATTTTTTAGGCTCGCTATAATTGCTCAATGGCTGATATCGCTGCTTCCGTGCTTGCACGGCTGAAAACTATTTTGAGCCTGATGGAGTTCTCCAGCCGAATGAAGGACTACTACGATATTTATTATATCGCCAGCAAGACAAAAATTGGCAGTGTCCCTCGTCGGGCAAACTATTATTGCACCGCGAACTATATTCCCGGCGCGATAAAAATGGTAACAATTTGGCTGAGACCTAAAAACGCGGAAATTTGATAGAGATTTGAAAAATGATTGCTAAAATCATTTCTGGAGGTGTTGAAATGACACAGACAGTCATGGTAATAGATGATGAAATTGAAATCCTAGATATGCTGAAACGATATTTTTCTCTTGAAGGCTATCATGTAATTACTGCCGCCGGAGGAAAAGAAGCATTACAGAAATTAGAAAAACAGCCGGATATCATCTTACTCGACATCAATATGCCGGATATAGATGGTCTTTCACTATGTAAGAGCATACGCAATTTTATTTCCTGCCCCATCCTGTTTTTAACAGCGAATGCAGATGACAGCGACAAAATCAAAGGCTTTGGTGCTGGCGGGGACGATTATATTGTAAAACCTTTTTCTATTGACGAACTGGGAGCGCGGGTGTCTGCACATTTACGCCGCGAAAACCGCAGTAAAACAAAGTCCCGCGTTTTGTTCGTTCATTCTGGCATTGCTGACATTCGTTTTCGCGAACATGAAGTAATGTTGTAAGCATAGAAAGACCACCCCGAAACTTTGGCGAGCGAAAGGGTGGCGATTCTATAAAGTTATTCTTTCGAGGTCAACCCCTTGTGGGCGGTTGCTCCTTTTATATTTACAATATAGCATATTGGCTATTTTGATTCAAGAATTTGATACGAAAAGTTTTAATCATCAGTTAGCCGGACGTTACAGTTCCCTCCCTAACCGCCGGACTGGAAAAACAATCCTCTTGACCCGCAAACATTTGTTCCCCCATAATAAACGCAGAGGAGGCGAACAAAAGTTTGAAAAAGAAAAAGCGAGTGATTTTTCACGTTGATGTTAATTCGGCATACTTGAGCTGGGAAGCAGTGTACCGACTTCATCACCTGGGCGGGCACACAGATCTGCGTGAGCAGGTCTCCGCAGTAGGCGGGGACGCGGCGCTGCGGCACGGGATCATCCTGGCGAAATCGATCCCGGCAAAGCGGTATGGTATCCGGACCGGCGAAACGATCGTGGAGGCGCGGAGAAAGTGCCCGGATCTGATCCTTGTCCCGCCCAATTACGGGCTGTATGAGAAATGTTCGGCTGCGTTTATGGACATTCTGAGACAGTACTCGCCGGATGTAGAACAGTATTCCGTGGACGAGGCATTCGTGGACATGAGCGGGACAGAAGGGCTGTGGGGCGGCGCTAAGAGCGCTGCCGAGCGGATCAAGAATCAGATCCGGGATACGCTTGGATTTACAGTTAATATCGGGATCTCGGAAAATAAACTGCTGGCAAAGATGGCGTCCGACTTCCGCAAGCCGGACCGGGTCCACACTCTGTGGAAGGAAGAGATACCGGAGAAAATGTGGGGGCTTCCTGTCATCGACCTGTTTTTCGCAGGGCGGGCGACCGCAGATAAGCTGTTCCGGCTTGGCATCCGGACTGTGGGAGAACTGGCCCATGCGGACCCGGCGCTCCTGAAACTGCACCTGAAGAAGCACGGCGAGGTGATATGGGCGTTTGCAAACGGGATGGATGTGTCGGTCGTCCAGTCGGAACCGCCGGCGAATAAAGGATACGGCAATTCGACGACCATTGCCTTCGATGTGACAGACGCTTCCACGGCAAAGCTGGTCCTTCTGGCGCTGGCGGAGACCGTGGGGACCCGGCTGCGGGAGGCGCAGGTGAGGGCGGAAGTGATCGCAGTCGGGATCAAGTCCTCTGATTTTAGTTATAAGAGTCATCAGATGATACTGAAAAACGCCACGGACATTACGTCGGAAATACACAAGTATGCCTGCAGGCTTTTTGATGAGCTGTGGGACGGCGCGCCTATCCGGCATCTCGGGCTCCACACGAGCCGCATCCGGGACGGTGTGGATATGAGGCAGATGGATCTGTTCGACGAGACGGATTATGAGAAGCTTAAGAAAAGAGACGCTGCTGTGGACCAGATCCGCAGAAGGTACGGCATCGACTCCGTGAAGCGGGCGGCGTTTACAGAATGTCCCATCGATCATATGAGCGGCGGGATTTCCCGGGAGAAACGGTCAGTGGACTATACAAAGATCAGGGTATCATAAAAGGAAGGGAACACGACACTTACAGCGGGGAAATACAGACAGTACAGAGGTGAGCAAAAATGAGCATGGGGATCGGGACAAATGCCCGGAAGCCGGATGAAGGAAAACTGAAGAGGGAGAACCTGCGTGAGGTCGCCTGCGGAGTGTGGTTTACGAGCACCGGGACAGCAATGCCGAAGATGATCAAATATGAGGACGACGAGGGGATGATCCGCAGCGTCGGGCAGATCCATGTGCAGACGAGGGAGAAGAAGTATTACTGCGGCATCCCCATCCATGAGTACCGGTGCAGCACAGTGGCGCAGGGGCAGGAATACCTTTTCCGTCTGTATTATTATGCAGAAGAAAACCAGTGGAAATTAAGCTGGGAGAGCGGAACGTGAGTGACAGACCTGTTATCTAGGGGTAGAATAATAAGAGAGAGATCAATAAGAAAAATATAAATGAGAAAAATATATACAAAAGAACATTTAAGCGGGAGGGAACGGAGAAGATCATGTGCGGGCGGTATTATGTGGATGAGGAAACAGCGAAGGAGATCCGGCGGCTGGTGCTGAAGCTGGATCAGAGATTTCAGGAAAAATCGGATCAGAATATGGCGCGGAAAATGGATCAGAATATGGCGAGAAAAATGAACCGGAATATGGCGCGGGAAGCGGAGCGGAAGATGGATGCAGAGGCATTTTACGGAGCTGCAGGAAGAATTGGGGCTGTCTTCCCGTCGCAGAAAGCCACGGTGATCATGGAAAGGGAACGTCATCTGGAGGCGGAGCGGATGCTATGGGGCTTCCCGCGGTTTGACGGCAGAGGTCTCCTGATCAACGCCAGAGCGGAAACCGCCGCAGAGCGCCGTACTTTCCGGGAGAGTGTCCTGCACAGGAGATGCGTGATCCCGGCAAAGGGATTCTGGGAGTGGAACAAGTCGAAAGAGAAATCCTGCACAAAACGCCCGTACTTCTGGAACGGGAAGCGGAATATGAACAGATGAGCCTGTTTTAGCTTTGTATCTGAGGCATTTTATGGTAAACTGGTACGGTAGGCGGCAGTGGACGAACTGCTGCGCCAGAAGAAATTTACGGAATGATATATGAAGGAGTCAGATTATGCCAGTTTATGATTTTAATAATTCTCCGGCAGGTTCCAAAGAGCCTGTCTGCACCTATACGGTTTTCTATACAAATGAGCCCGAAGCGTCCGCGGAACATCCGCTTCTCGTCCTTGACAACAGCGCCGGGGAGCTGAAACACCATTCCAATGGTGTGTTCACAAACCCGATCCGTCGGACAGCTTTTGAGTTCCAGGGGGAGGACGGCGCGGTCAGCGCGGATATCCTGCGGATCGACGCCCGGTTCGTAAGCCTGCTGAAATGGATGGGGGAGAACCACATCAATGTGCGCCTCTCCGGCGCGGCGCGCGGCAATGAGTATGCGGTGTATAAAATCCGCGAAATCGCTTTCGGCGGCGGGGTGAAGCTCTCCGCGGAGGACGGATTTCTCCAGTTCATGATCGAGCGTCTTCTCTCCAGCGACGCGCCCTCCGAAGAAGTGCCGGATGAGGACGAGGAGGAGACCGGCGACAGCATGAAGCTGACAAGCATCCAGAGCATTACGGATTTCATGACCTGTGCGGGAAGGACACTGCCGGACAATATCCGCCTCTGGGCGCGGCGAAATCTTGCGGTGGCGCGCTCACATGAGGTGTCCGCAGAAGAGCGCCGCCACGCCCAGCGCGCGCTGTCTATCATGATGAATATCCAGTGGAAGGGAAATTATTTCCCGCCGGTGGACCCTGACGAGGCGCGCCGGATACTGGACGAAGAGCTGTACGGCATGGAATCTGTGAAGCAGAGGATCATTGAGACTATCATCCAGATCAACCGCACCCATACCCTGCCGGCTTACGGGCTTCTCCTGATCGGTCCTGCAGGTACGGGAAAGTCTCAGATCGCCTACGCAGTGGCGCGGATTTTAAAGCTGCCGTGGACGACCCTGGACATGAGTTCCATCAACGACCCGGAGCAGCTTACCGGAAGCTCCCGGATCTATGCAAACGCAAAGCCGGGCATCATCATGGAGGCATTCTCCATGGCGGGCGAGTCCAACCTTGTGTTTATCATCAATGAGCTGGACAAGGCGGCCGCGGGAAAAGGAAACGGCAATCCGGCGGACGTACTGCTGACCCTGCTGGACAACCTTGGATTTACCGACAATTATATCGAGTGTATGATCCCCACAGTAGGCGTGTACCCCATCGCCACTGCCAATGACAAGGATCAGATCAGCGCGCCGCTCATGTCCAGGTTTGCGGTGATCGAAATCCCGGACTACACTGCGGAAGAAAAGAAGGTCATCTTCTCCAAATACGCGCTCCCGAAAGTGCTGAAACGGATCGGCATGCAGGAGAAGGAGTGTACCCTGACTCCGGACGGGCTGGACGCGGTCATTGACCTGCACAGAAACACAAGCGGAATCCGCGACCTGGAGCAGGCGGCAGAGCACATCGCGGCGAATGCGCTGTACCAGATCGAGGTGGATCATGTGGAGTCCGTGACATTTGACGGGGCGATGGTGAGAGCGCTGCTTTCCTGAAATAAACCCGGGGATGCATCCGGAACAGGTGTGCAGTTGATTGATGAAAAGATTCTTGCGGTAAGAGGTGTGATGAAATGAGCAGGATCAGGATTATAAAGAAAAACGATGAATACAGCTCCGAGTACGAGGTCGGAGATATTTTTGAGATCCGGGGGACATGGTACGGCGGCGTACATATCACGGGGAAATCCGGCGTTCCGGTCTCTCTGGACAAAGGAGAGTATCAGGAGCTGGACACAGAACCCGAACCGGAGACAGAAGAGGAAGAGTTGAAAAGGGATATCTGTGTTGGCGATATTGTGCAGCATTTTAAGAGGGAGTGGGTGTCCGCCGACACCTCGGAATATCTGTATAAAGTGCTTGCCTTCGCCCACCACACGGAAACCGGGGAGCGGCTGGTCATCTACCAGGCGCTCTACGCGCCGTTCAAGGTGTGCGCAAGACCCTACGCCATGTTCATGAGCGGGGTGGACAGGGAAAAGTATCCGGACATCCGGCAGAAATACCGGTTCGAGAAAGTAAAGGTGTGAGAAGATGGCGTCAGAGAGAACGGACGAACTGTACAGGCTTCTGCTGGAGAGGGGCTATCCGAAGGAGTTCTGCGCGGAGATCGCGTATAAAAATATGAACACGGATTACACCGCCACAAGGATGATCGGGTATCTCTACCGTGTGACAAACCCGAGACTCGAGGATCTGGTGGATGAGATGCTGGCAATCTTAAGCGACAGGGATGAGATTATGCGGAAGAAAGAGATGGAGCATGCCCAGGCGGTGATCAATGACATCTATAATAACGGGCTGTAAAGGCGGGAGTTTGGTTTCAGGATATTTCAGAGATATGGAGGCGGATGCGATGAGCGGACTGCAGAGATTTACAGATGCGCAGAAAATGGACTTTGACACCGCGCTGGCGGAAATTCGGAATGGACGTAAAGAGAGCCACTGGATGTGGTATATCTTCCCGCAGCTTTGCGGGCTTGGATTCAGCAGCATGTCAGAGTATTACGGGATAAAAGATCTGAAGGAAGCGGAGGATTTCCTGAATGACCCGTATCTGGGTGGAAATTTGAGGACAATCAGCAGGGCTCTGCTGGAACTGAAGACCGATGATCCCCATCAGGTGTTCGGAAGCCCGGATGACCTGAAGCTGCTTTCGTGCATGACACTGTTTGAGGCTGCAGAGGGGAGAGGCGGAGTATTTACGAAGGTGATTGAGAAGTATTATAAGGGAAGACGGGATCAGAAGACGGAGAAGATGCTGGGGAGAGGATAAGAGAAAAAAGAGAAAATGATGGTCTAATCGATGACGTGGAATTTTAAATGTCGACGACTGAAAAAGAGTTGTAGATATGTTAACCTAAGAAAGTTGATATCATGAGCGTATGAGAGTGGATACAGAATTTAGTTTAAAGCGTAGGTATTATATGCGTTTAAAAAGAGACATCAATTAAAAAAGAGCGGTGATGTGGATTTATTATATATTTAAATTATTACTACATTGATATAGAGGAGTACATATGAATTATATTGATCAAGGAACCGTTATTTATGGTATGCGTTCCGAAAAATATCCAGAGAAGATGTGTTATGCAATTATTATTTCGGCAAGATGTGATATATCAAATGATAAAATATCAAAATTATACTATTTAACTGCTGTAAATGCGAGAGAATGGTTTTGTACCGAAAATGGTTTTAATGAAGTCTATAGTAAAGTGCTTGAGGACAAAAAGAAAAACTTTAAAAATAGTAATAAAAAGTACAAAATTAATTTTGACCTTCTTTTGACAATGCCTTATGAAACAGCTGTAATAGTTCTTGAAAAGAATGAAAAAAATGAGAAAAAGAGAGCAAATTTAATAGGTAGTTTTACTGAAATATATCAGTATGTGGGTCCTTTAAATTTTGATAGTAGAAGAAAATTTGTTAAAACAAATTCTTCACCTGCGGTTAAATTTTTAGATAAAATTGTTAAGGGGCATATTAATCACTATTTTTTCTTGCCTAAAAGAGTATACGAAAATAGTGAAATAGGAAATGATGGACTTATTGTTGATTTGCAGGAAATTGGAATACTGTCAATGTATGATGCAAAATGTTTAAAAAGTCCAGGAATAGATTTTCAGATACTTTCTGAGATGGATACTAGTGAACAGGAAAGATTAACTAAAACTTATTGGCTTGAGAATTGCGATGATTTTGTAGAAATAGAGGGAGTGGTTCGTTCTCCTTGGTGTGAACTCCTTATGCAAAGATTTTCCAATGATTTTATTAGAATAGGTGTTGACGGAACTAACGAACATGATTATAAAGAGTTAATAAATCAAATGTAGAAAGGATGGAAAAACTGTGATAAAATATTTACTTTTTGATCAACGAGCAATTTCACTTATAGTAAGTAGGAGTACTTTGCAAAGTGTTGAGTATAATCAAGGAATGAGATTGGTACAACATATTTGTGGAAAAGGAAATTCAGAAATACTTGAAGATGTTTATATTGAATATACTAAAGATGGAATACTTTTTGTAGGTAAGAAAACTGATTCGGATCAGACAGAAAAGGGAGATAGAATTTTCTGCGTAGACTTGACAACATGTAACATCTTATCGGAGGAAAGTAATCCGGCAAACTTGCTTATTGTAATGCAAAAAGTTTTTAGAACGGCTTTAAAGATTTGGAATAGGCAACCCTTTTCTTCGTCAGAACGAATAAATCAGACAAAGTCAATAGTGTTTCCGTTTGTAATTCCAGATCGACGGAGACTTGTAATAGAAAGATCAAATAATGTTGATCGTTTGATGAAAAGGAATATCTGTTTTCCTCTGTTAGCATATAAGTATAGTTCTGAAGATCCCCATGGCGAAGAAAAAGTTGATACTTCAATTTTAGCAAAAGCAGGGGAAGAATATATTGCGAAAAGGTATCAAATACAAGGACTATTTCCTGTTACAGAAACATATACTAATACTGATTCAACATCAGCATTAGGACAGACTGTGGGGGGAAAATTGGAGAGAAAAGACAACTTTGCATATTGGAATTATAGAACCCAATATAAAAATCTTACAGAATCTCAAAAATATATTGTTGATTATGATAATTTAGATCGGCCTTTAAGAATTGACGGGGCAGCGGGAACCGGTAAGACTTTATCTTTATTAATGAGGGCTTACAGACTTCTTGTTTCTTATAAAGAAAAAAAGCAGCCATACCGAATTATATTTTTTTCTCACAGTGTATCAACTTGTGAACAAGGAAAAGAGATTTTTAGTAACTATCCTTTGGGTACAAGTTTTATGGATCCTTCAAGTAAACAAACTATTAGATTTACGACTCTTTTAGAATTTTGTGAGAAATTTTCGGAAATAGAAAGTACATCAGTTTTAGACTATGATGCAGGAAATGCAAAAAGCTATCAATTACAATTAATTCAGCAAGTTTTGGAAGAAGCAAAGAATAATTATACTATAAATACATATTTACCATTACTATCAAATAATATTCAAGAGGTTTTTTCTGATTTAACAGAAGGTTCTATACAGAGTGTCTGTTCGATTTTACAACATGAATTTAGTATACAAATTAAAGGAAGAACAGACTGTACATTAGAAAAATATATTGAATTACCGTCAATTCAAAACGGATTATTATGTGAAAGTAAGACAGATAAAGAATTTATTTTCCGTTTATTTACGGAATATCAAAAGATTTTGAATACTTATAATAATTTTGATGTAGATGATGTTATTTTAGAAACTTTATCGAGAATGAATGCACCGGTTTGGAGACGTTTAAGATTTGAAGAGGGGTATGATTACATTTTTGTAGATGAGATGCATTTGTTTAATATAAATGAACAAAGTGTATTTCACTTTTTGACCAAAGATTATAATAAAAAGGATATTCCTATATGTTTTGCGCTAGACTACTGTCAAGCTATAGGTGACAGAGGGAATACTACAAATGATTATATAGAAAACGCATTTGGAAAAATTGAAAAAAAGAAATATCATACGGTATTTAGAAATAGTCCTCAAATTGCTAATTTTTGTGCGTCTATTGCGGCTTCAGGGGTACTTATGTTTCAAAAATCATTTGTGAATCCGTATGATACAGCACAAAATAATTTTACAATGCAAGAAGAAAAGAAGGCTCAGGATACACCGAGATTATACATGTTTAAAAATGATGATGCAATGCTGACGGCATTAGGCACCCAATTGGATGAATTAATGAGAAGTTTGCAGTGCAAAAAAAGGGAAATAGCTATTATTTCATTTGTATCTCAATTAGCATCTGCAGAGGGGGCAAAAATAGTATCTGAACGTATCAAAAAGAAAATAAGATTTGTTGATGACTACTGTAGTGTTCCAGAAAATGAATTTATACTTACTTCGCCATATTCTATTAATGGTCTGGAATTTCAAGCTGTAATTTTACTGGGAGTAGATGAAGGTCGTGTTCCACAGACAATAGGAACTAACGATATATCACAACATTTTGTGAAATATTCGGCATACAATTTATTGTATTTATCTGCATCTAGGGCAAAATATTGCTTAAAAATTATGGGGAGTTTATTAAATGGACGATCATCGTGTCTTGAACATTCCATTGAAGCTGGGTATTTAAAAGTATCGGAACAATAAAGTGATTAGAAAGTAAGTTTATATACTATTATTAAGGGGCTTTATGACTATATTTAAAACACTAACATACTACAACACCCACGCCCAATCCTTCACCCAATCCACTCTCAATGTAGACTTCACTGCCATCCAGAACAAATTCCTGGACAAACTCCCTGCCGGGGCTTTCATCCTGGACTTCGGCTGCGGATCTGGTCGTGACACCCGTTATTTTCTTGACCAGGGCTATCGTGTGGAAGCTATAGACGGCTCTGTAGAGTTGTGCCGCCTGGCCGGAGAATACACAGGGATTGAAGTGAAATGCATGCTTTTCCAGGAGCTGCAGGATACAGACAGATATGATGCTGTCTGGGCGTGTTCATCGATCCTGCATCTTACATACGATGATCTGATTACAGTGCTGGAAAAGATTGCACGCGCGCTGAAGGACAGAGGGCTGCTTTATACTTCGTTTAAGTACGGGACGGAAGAAGGGGAGAGGAACGGACGGTATTTTACGGATATGACAGAAGAAAAACTGGCTGGGCTTTTGGAAAAGGCTCCTGATTTTGAGATTGAGGAGCAGTGGATCACTTCTGATGTGCGTCCGGGACGGGGAGAAGAAAAATGGCTGAATCTTTTTCTGAGAAAGAAATAGTTCATTATCCTAACGGTGGGAAAAGTACTTTTTATATTTCGGGGCGGACGGCGGTTATTATCGATGAGGATATCTGCCGACGTGATCCAGAAGAAGATATTTTTCCGTATACACTGATCACGGATAAGCAGAATGAATATATGCATCGGTATGATAAGGTGTTTCGATTTCTGGCAGAGGACTGTGATCAGATTGATCATGTCATAAATGGGACACAGAAAAGTGTGGACTTTGTCTTACGGGTTCCAAACAGAGAAGACAGTGCGGAAGCATCGCCGTTGGAGTTCCGCTTTGAACAGAATTTCACGAATGTATACGGCAGTAACGCACTGAAATATCTTGCAAAAGAGTATGGAATCGCGGATGCGGATGGAAGAAATTATTTTCTGGACTATTTTGTGCGGACAGAAGACGGCGGAATTGCTGTGGAAGAAAACGGCGTGAGTTATCATCATCCACAGATTATCGGAATAGAGCAGTACCGCAGACAGCTCCGCAAGCAGAATACATGTATCCAGTGGGGAATTAAGCTCTCCCGTTTTTCTACCGAAGACTTAATATTTGAAAACAGGATCGAAGATGATATTCGGACTTATTTCGGAAAGGATACCGGACGATTCAGGGAAAATGGACTTACACTGGACAGAAAAGTGAAGCTGTACGACCATCAGCTTACGACTCTCCAAGATATGGAAGAAAAACGTGCGGAAGGGATTCATGCTTTTCTGATCATTTTTCCAACAGCAAGCGGAAAATCTAAGATTATTGAAGAGGATATCAAAAAGTTTGCAGCTGGGAGAACGGATTTCAGGGCACTGATACTGGCGCCGAATACGAATATTATTCACGACTGGCACCAGAGAATCGAGGATTCCCTGAGAGAATATAAAGATAATATTGAAGTCCACACTTATGCGTATATGGTGAGAAATTATACGAAAAATCGACAGGATGAGTATCATTATATCGTGATCGATGAGGCACATCATGCCGTTGCGCCGATGCTGAAACAAGTAATCCAGTATTTTACGCCGGAATTTATGGTGGGACTGACAGCAACAGATCAAAGACCGGACAGGAAGAAGCTGGAGAGTATTTTCGGAAGTTACAAGACAAGCCTTTCCCTGGTTGATGCAATGGGAAAAGGAATCGTTGCCCGGGCAAATGTTTATCGCCTGGAGACGAATATTGATCTGAGTCATGTCAGATTTAACGGAAAAGATTATGTGAATGCGGATCTCGAAAAAAGCATTCGCGTGAACTCGAGAAACGAACTGATCGTCCAGGTGCTTAAAGACTATTTCTGTGACGGAACAATGGCAGAGCGTCAGGGGATTATTTTTTGTGTCAACACAAAGCATGCGGCGGAAATGGAACGTCTCCTGAATGCCGAAGGGATCACGGCAAAAGCCTATACCGGGCAGACCAGGAAGCCGGAGCAGGTTATGGCAGATTTCCGGGAGAAGAAAATCCGTTTTCTATGCGCCTGCAATATGATTTCAGAGGGATGGGATTATCCGGAGTTGGGGATACTTGTCATGGCAAGACCTATGCTGTCAAAAGTTCTCTACCTGCAGCAGATCGGCAGAGGACTGCGGAAGACAGACGTTAAGAAAAGCGTATTTGTAATAGATGTTGTGGATGAGTACGGCGCAATGGTGCGCCCATGCACAATGCACAGTATTTTCCAGAACGCAATGTACGTTCCGTTCGGAGATATTACGCGCAGAGATTATCAGCTGGGAGAGCTTATAGAGATCGACGGATTCCGGGAACGGATCGAACGCATTACAGAAATCGATATTACAAATTTTGAGGACAAATATGGAAATTACATGAGCCAGGAACAACTGGCGAGAGAGTATTACGTCAGTACCGGAACGATCACGAGCTGGGGAAAGAAAGGAAAGATTAAGCCTTCAGTCACTTATCTATTCGGAAGCAAGAAAGTATATCTGTTCAGCCCGGAGGATGTGATGAAGATACGTCAGGAACTGAACATTCCCATACATACCGATGAGACAATTAAACAGGATTTCTTTGATTTTCTGGGGGAAAGAGATTATTCTCTTTCTTATAAGATGCCATTCCTGCTTTCGTTCCTGAAGAATATGAATTCCATCGGTGATGCCCGGATCGAGGATGTGCTTACAGATTATATCAATTTTTACAGCGAACGGATCAAGAAAGGACTACCGGTGGACAGACCCTCCTGCCCTTATAATAAGACTACACTGAAAGACCGGAAACTGATCAAGAGAAACATGATGACAAATCCGTTTGAAAAGTTTGAGCGGAAGAGATTCCTGTATCATTCAGAAGACCTGGACGTGATATCCATGAACCATGCGCTGTTCTCCCGACTGGAAGAAGATGATTTTCGGAGAGTAGAGGAACAGATGTTGCAAGATCTGAAAAATTATTATGAGAAACTGAAAATGTAGCCCGGAGAAAATTATGAAAAGGAATAAGGTGTTGGAGAACATGAGTTATGACAGATTAAGCAGATATCTGAGCCTCATCCTGCGGCATCATCCCGAAGTGCTCGGGATCAGCCTGGACGCACACGGCTGGGCTGATGTCGATGAACTGATCGCAGGGATCGCACAGAAGAAAAATTTTAACAGGGAAATACTTGAGGAGATTGTCAGAACAGACAAGAAGCAGAGATACTCATTCAGCGAAGACGGGGCGAAGATCCGGGCAAACCAGGGGCATTCTGTTCAGGTCGATCTGGAACTTCAGCCGATAGAACCGCCGGATCTGCTCTGGCATGGAACCGCGGAAAAATATACTGCTTCGATCGAGAAAACAGGGCTAAAGTCGGGCAGCCGCATGTATGTGCATCTCTCGCCGGACATAGAGACAGCGGTTGCCGTGGGAAAGCGTCACGGCAGACCAATCGTCTATGAAGTAAAAAGCGGTCAGATGTACCGGGATGGATTTTGCTTTTACCGTTCTGCCAACGGAGTCTGGCTTACTCATGATGTGACGAAAGTTTATTTAGTGAGAATGGAATCATCTGTATTTACCAGGAGTATAACGATATGACAAGATTAAATATCCCGATCGGTATTTCTGATTTTTCAGAAATACGCCAAAATAATTATTACTATATTGACAAGTCCGCCTTGGTCAGCGAACTTCTGGAGACAGCAGCAACCAAGGTGACACTGATCACCCGTCCCAGGCGATTTGGAAAAACTCTTGCTATGAGCATGCTTTCCAGCTTTTTTGATATTACCCGGAACAGCAGAGCCCTTTTTGACGGTCTGGAAGTATCCGGGGACGCAGAAGTGTGCAGTTCATGGATGAATCAGTATCCGACAGTCTTTCTGACTTTTAAAAATGTAGATGGGCTGACGTTTTCCAGTGCCTATGGGCAGTTAAAATATGAGATAGCTGATCTGTATAAAAGATATGATTTCCTGTTGAGCAGTGAGCGGATCAGTGAAGAAGAGAAAAGACTGTTCGACCAGATCAGACAGCGCACGGCAGGAGAAATCGAAGTCCGACGGTCAATCCAGCTGATACTGCAGCTTTTATCTGAATACTACAATAAGCCGGCTATCCTTCTGTTGGATGAATATGATGTGCCTCTGGCAAAAGCCAGCAGCCAGGGATATTATGATGAGATGCTTGAAGTCATCCGGTCTATGATGATTACTGCGCTGAAGGATAATCCTTCGCTCCGGTTTGCGATTATTACCGGGTGCCTGAAGATTGCAAAGGAAAGTATCTTTACCGGTACAAATAACTTTGTTTCCGATACGGTTTCTTCTACAAGACTGAATGAATATTTTGGCTTTACGCAGAAAGAAGTGGAAAAAATCCTGCATGACGCCGGGCTGACAGAGAAGAAAGAGGATATAAAGAAATGGTATGATGGATACCGATTCGGAGATTTCGATGTTTACTGTCCGTGGGATGTGATGAATTATGTACACGATCTTCAGCTTGACCCACAGGCGAAGCCGTCCGGTTACTGGAAAAATACCAGCGATAATGCGATCATCCGTTCTTTTATAGACTATGCCGGAAGCAGTATTTCAATGAAGCTGGAAACCCTGCTTTCAGGAGGATATATCGTTCAAAATGTCGAAGAAAATCTGACTTACGACTATCTGCATTCTTCGGAAGACAATCTGTGGAGCATCCTGTATCTGACAGGGTACCTGACAGGGGTAAGGGAAAACGAGCTGTCTCTTCCAATACGCGAAAACGAGACTGCGCTGATGATACCGAATCTTGAGATCAGGGAGATTTTCGAATCGACAGTTATAAAATGGTTTGACGACAGTGCAAAGACATGGGACCGAAAAGCACTGTTTGAGGCTGTCTGGAACGGCGACAGTGAGAGTCTGACCAAAGAGATGAATCGCCTGCTCCGCAAAACGATCAGTTACCATGACTATAAAGAAGATTTTTATCATGCATTTCTTGCGGGAATTTTTGCAGGGGCAGGATATACGGTTGAATCCAACAAAGAACATGGAGAGGGCAGAAGCGACATCGTCGTTTACGATTCAGTTGACGGACGAGTGGCAGTTTTTGAAGCAAAGTATGCCAGGTCACTGGAGACACTGCACAATGACTGCGAAAGAGCGATCCAGCAGATTGATGAGAAAATGTATGCAAAAGAGTTCGAGGATGATTACGATCAGGTTTTCTGTTACGGAATTGCTTTCTTCAAAAAGCGCTGCATGATTGAGAAAAAACAGGTTTGATGCTGAAAGAAAGGAGCACCCCATGTCCCTCTACGCCCTCGGCGATCTCCACTTAAGCTTCCAGTCCGACAAGTCCATGGACATCTTCGGAAGCGTATGGAAGCGCCACGAGAAAAAGATTGAAAAATATGTAAACCGGATCGTAAAGCCGGACGACACACTTGTGCTCACAGGCGACCACTCCTGGGGGAGAAAGCTGCCTGAGTGCAGGGAGGACCTCGCCTTCATCGAGCGGCTGCCGGGGCGGAAGATCCTGCTCCGTGGAAACCACGACATGTTCTGGGACGCGAAGAAGACAGAGCGTCTGAACGAGGAGTATAAGGACAGGCTGTTTTTCCTGCAGAATAATTTTGCGGCATATGAGGACTATGCCCTGGTGGGGACAAAGGGCTTTACTTTTGAAGGTCCGTTCTATCTGGACCGGTGGGGGAATATCACCGGGTGGGATGAACAGAAAGAAGCCCGGGCGGAAAAACTGGTGGAGCGGGAGATGGGGCGGCTCAGAGAGTCTTTCCGCAAGGCGTCGGAGGCAGGGTACCGGAAATTCATCATGTTCCTCCACTATCCGCCGACGAATATTCTGGAAGAGACTTCGCCGTTTACGGAGATTGCGGAGGAGTACGGCGTTTCCGCGGTTGTCTATTCCCACTGTCACGGGGAGAGCCGCTTCGGGGACAGTATCCGCGGAGAATTTCACGGGATCAGATATATGCTGGTGTCCGGCGACTATCTGAATTTCCGTCCTGCGCCGGTGCTTCCCTGAGACTGTGGGAGCCGTTCTCTTAAAATAATCAGGTAATCCCTGTTTTCCTTACGGCAGGCAAGGTGATAGGTCACATCAGCTTCCGGGTCCGTGAGAGGGACGAGGACGCGTCCGGAGAGAAGCCCGTCAGGATCATCTGCGAGATCTGTGGCGAAGCAGGGCAGGGAAGAGCTGCGGACCAGTTCGTTAAATTCAAACTCATCGTTCTGCACGAGAAAATGTGAGGCCGGCATTTTCTCCCGACACATCCCGTCCCAGAAGCCAATCTCTGACTTGAGGAGAAAATTAAATCCGTTCAGGTCGCGGAATGTGACAGAAGTTTTCCCGGCGAGTGCATGGGACGGAGGGACGCAGATGAACAGGCGCTCCCTGAGGAACGGAAACGATAGGAAACGGTCGTCCCGGCTCTCGTGAGGAAGGACAGCGATCCTGCACAGGTCAGAAGAAAGATCTTCCCATACGCTGTCGGAATCTTTCAGGGAGGATGCAATAGTCATGGCCGGAAAAGCGGATGAGAGGGCGGGAAGCACATACCACAGAGGCGCCGGGGCGCAGGAGCTGACTGTGATAGTGCGCAGGCTCCGGTCGTAATCCTGCACCTGCTTCAGGGCAGAGTCCGCTGCGTCGAGGACACGTCGCGCCTGCTCCACGGCAAAGCGTCCGGTCTCGTTCAGAGAGATCCGGTTCTTCCCGCGGACGAACAGGGGGACTTTGAAGCTCTCTTCCAGATGCTGCATGGTCCGCGTGATCGTAGGCTGCGAGATATGAAGCTTTTCAGCAGCCTGAGAGAGCGTGCCGGATTCCGCAAATGCGGCGAATTGTTCCAGTTCTTCTAATGTAAACATAATAACCTCCTTGTCTTCCGTCGGATCTGTCCAAGATCCATATGGCTCGGTATTTATTCTCAGTATTCATGATATGAAATCTGTATTCCTGTATTCTTATTGTACATTTTCCATATAAAAAAGTAAAATAAAACCAGTAGCAGAGAGTTAAAAGTGAAATTGCTGTAAAATAATATGAAAGATCTTGAATAGCAGGAGGTATGACAGATGGAATATGTAGAATTGAATAACGGGGTGAAAATGCCCCTGCTCGGTTATGGAGTGTACCAGACTCCGCCGGAAGAGACAGAGCGCTGTGTGCTTGATGCCGTGAGTGTGGGATACCGGAGTATTGACACGGCGCAGGCGTACGGAAACGAGGAAGGTGTAGGGAGCGCGCTGGCAAAGAGCGGCCTGCCGAGAGAAGAGTTTTTCCTAACTACAAAAGTATGGATCAGCAATGCCGGATATGAGAGAGCAAAGGCATCCATAGAAGAATCATTAAAAAAACTTCAGACATCCTATCTGGACCTTCTTTTGATCCACCAGCCGTTCGGAGACTATTACGGGACTTACCGTGCCATGGAAGAAGCGTACAGAGAGGGAAAGGTCAGGGCGATCGGAGTGTCAAACTTCTATCCGGACCGTCTGATCGATCTTTATCATTTCGCGGAGATCAAGCCCTCGGTCAACCAGATCGAGACACATGTATTCCAGCAGCAGGAAACAGCGCGGAAGTATCTGAAAGCCCGCGGTGTCCAGATCGAGTCCTGGGGACCGTTTGCAGAAGGGAAAAATGATTTCTTCCGGAATCCGGCGCTCGTTGAGATTGGGAAGCGATATGGGAAGACGGCCGCACAGACCGCGCTGCGTTTTCTCATTCAGAGCGGCGTCGTGGCAATCCCGAAGTCTGTGCACAGGGAGCGGATGGAAGAGAACTTCCAGATCTTCGATTTCGCACTGACAGAAGAAGAGATGCAGAAGATCCGGGCTCTGGATACAGGGAAGAGTTTGTTCTTCTCACATTATGACCCGCAGACAGTGGAATGGTTCATGACATTTGCATAAAATCATGCAAAAACACTTTAACAGTTCAGCCGCGCCATTCGGAAAACCGCACTGACGTGCTTACTGCGGCTGCCGCCGCTGTTTTCCTCATTAACGGGCGCTCAGCTCATCAGGCTGCCCGGTCGAAAAACCATGCAGGCATGTTTTTCTCGCCCGCACAGCCTGATGGCTGAACTGTTGGGCTATAAAATCTTGTCGATTCCTGTAAATTTTATATTGTGTATTTTTATGCATTAGGTTACAATAAAAAATGCATATTTAAAGGGAGGAGACAAGTGCAATGTTTGGAAAAAACAAAAAGGGGCGTGTTCCTTCAGCAAGAAAGGACTTTACGAAGCTGAAGACGCCCCATACTTATGCGATTATCTTTTTCGTAGTGGTTGCCTGCTGGCTTCTGACATTTCTGATCCCGGCGGGAAAATTCAGCACCCACGAGATCGAGTATCAGGACGCCAACGGCGAGACAGCTACAAGGACGGTCCTCATGGCGGATACGTTCCGCTACAGCTATAACCTGGACACGGATTTTGTGGCGGATGCGCTTGCTGATATCAGCAAGGATCAGGAACTGATGGACGAGATGGAAGTGGACCCCGAGGCGCTCTCCGCACTGATGGAAACGGATTCTTCCACGTGGACCCAGGCAGACCTAGACGCGGTCGGCATCAGTGACGATGAGATGTACAGCCTGTACGGCGAGGATTTCTATGATACGAGCGAAAAGCTCCACAAGACAGCGGGAATCTGGGGAACCCAGGACTTCGGCGGTTTCGGATTTATGAACTATGTGTTCGAGGGACTTGTGACCGGCGACCGTTCCGGCTCCGCAGTCGGTTTATGCGCGCTGATCCTTGTGATCGGCGGTTCCTTCGGTATCATTATGAAAACGGGAGCCATCGACGCGGGTATCTATGCGTTCATCAGAAAGACAAAGGGACTGGAGCGTCTGGCTCTGCCGCTGCTCTTTATCCTGTTCTCACTGGGCGGGGCGACCTTCGGCATGGCGGAAGAGTGTATCCCCTTTGCCATGATCATGGTGCCCTTTGTGATCGCACTGGGGTATGACTCCATCGTAGCGGTGACCGTGACCTATGTGGCCTCCCAGGTGGGAAATGCCGTGTCATGGATGAGCCCATTCTCTGTTGCAGTGGCGCAGGGAATCGCGGGAGTACCGGTCCTTTCCGGAGCGACCTTCCGTCTGGTCATGTGGGTAGTCGTGACACTTGCGGCAGCCGCTTTCATGATGGTTTACGCGGAGGGCGTGCGCAAGACGCCGCAGAAATCTGTGGTATATGCGGGAGACGCTTACTTCCGCAGCCGCATGGATACGGTGACAGACGAAGAGCGGGAGTTCAACCTGGGACACAAGCTGATCCTTCTGGAAATGCTGGCTGTCCTGATCTGGATCATCTGGGGCGTTACCCAGCGCGGATTCTATATCCCGGAGATCGCGTCCCAGTTCTTTGTCATGGGATTCGTGGCAGGTGTGATCGCGATCATCTTCAAGCTGAACGGCATGACCATTAACGGCATGGCTTCCGCATTCCAGGGCGGTATCGCAGACCTGGCAGGCACGGCGGTTGTCGTTGGTATGGCGAAGGGAATCCTTCTCGTACTGGGCGGTTCTGACGCGGACGTTCCGTCTGTGCTGAACACAATTCTGTACGGCATCGGAAATGTGCTTGACGGCGTTCCGGCATTCCTGGGAGCATGGTTTATGTACATCTTCCAGAGCCTGTTCAACCTGGTCGTGACGTCCAACTCCGGACAGGCGGCCCTGACCATGCCGATCATGGCGCCGCTCTCAGACCTGGTGGGCGTGTCCCGGCAGATCGCGGTTCTGGCTTACCAGCTGGGCGCGGGATTTGTGGACGCATTTACCCCGGTGTCGGCAAGCTTGATCGGTGTGCTCGGCGTGGCAAGGATCGAGTGGGGCAAATGGGCGAAGTTCCAGATCAAGATGCAGGCATTCTTCTTCGTGATGGGAACAATCTTTATCGCCATTGCGGTTGCGATTAATTTCCAGTAGAAAAACAGAAAATAACTTCGGCCGGCGTTCTAAGTGGCGCCGGCCGGACTGCTTTGACACACGGAGAAATGGATTGAGATCAGAAAAACAGATTGAGGCATAAGGAGAGAAATCAATGGTTACGATCATCAGAAACACGAAAGTCTATCAGCCGGAATATGCCGGAGTGAAGGACATTCTTATACTGGGGGACCGCATTGCCGCGGTCGGAGAGGATCTGCGGGCGGATTTCGGCGGCTGTCTTGAGGTGCAGGAGATCAACGGCAGCGGCATGGCTGCTGTGCCGGGATTTATCGACAGCCACGAGCATATCCTGGGCGGAGGCGGCGAGGGCGGTTTCCACACACGGACGCCTGAAGCTGCTCTTGGCGACCTGATCCGAAACGGCATCACCACGGTGGTGGGCTGCATCGGAACGGACGGCGTGGGCAGGGATATGACCGCCCTGCTGGCAAAAGCGCACGCCCTGGAAAATGAAGGAGTCACCACATACACTTACGCGGGCTCCTACCAGGTGCCGGTGCGCACACTGACGGACAGCCTGATGAAGGATATCATGATGCTGGACAAGGTGATCGGTGTGGGAGAGGTGGCAATCTCTGACCACCGTTCATCCCAGCCTACTTTTGAGGAGTTCGCACGGATCGCGGCGGACGCCAGAGTGGCGGGGATGCTCTCGGGGAAGGCAGGGATCGTGAATGTCCATCTGGGAGACAGTGAGCGCAGGCTCGACCTGATCCGCCGGGTGGTCCGCGAGACGGAGATCCCTGCGTCCCAGTTCCTGCCCACCCATGTGAACCGCAACGCGGCGCTGTTCGAGGAGTGTCTGGACTTTGCAGCAGAGGGCGGCACCATTGATTTTACCGGAAATGAGGACATCGACTACTGGGAGACAATCTGCGATGAGGTGCGCGTATGCCGGGGAATCCGCATGCTTCTTGACAGAGGCATCTCAAGCGACCGCTTCACCATCTCTTCCGACGGTCAGGGAAGCCTTCCTGTCTTTAACGAGAAGGGCGAGTTCCAGGGCATCGGCATCGGGAAGGCGTCCTGCCTGCTGAAAGAAGTGCGGGAGTGCGTGCAGAAGGAAGGCATTCCGCTTGAAACCGCGGTCAAAGGCATCACATCCAACCCGGCGGCCATCCTGAAGCTGGATCGAAAAGGACGGATCAAAGAAGGATTCGACGCGGACATCTGTCTGCTGAAAGAGGACACGCTGGAACTTGATACTGTGATCGCAAAAGGACAGGTCATGGTAAGAGACGGGGAGCAGAAAGTGTTCGGGACATTTGAGGAGCATATTAATCACAACTGAGAGAGCGTATTAATCACAACATAGAAGCAGGAGCCGGCGCACAGGGAATCGTATCAATATCATTCCCGTGCGCCGGCTCCTGCTTATTATTTCAGGAAAAACCGCACCATCTTTTCATTTCGTTTCCGATAGGGCTGATACCGCATCGGCAGGTCGATCCATGTCTTCTTGTCCACAATGCTCTTATAGTGGGTGAAGGTGTCAAATCCGGTCTTGCCATGGTACGCGCCCATGCCGCTCTCACCAAAGCCGCCGAAGCCCATCTCCGAGGTGGCGAGGTGGATGATGGTATCATTGATGCATCCGCCGCCGAAGCCGCAGCGCGCCGTCACTTTTCTTGCAGCCTTTTTATCTGAGGTGAAGAGGTACAGCGCCAGCGGATGAGGTATGGAGTTGATCCGCCGGATAGCTTCGTCCAGGCTGTCGAATGTAAGGACAGGCATGACCGGCCCGAAAATCTCTTCCTGCATGACAGCGTCGGAGAAGGACGCATTGTCCATGACCGTGGGTTCGATGCGGAGTGTACTCCGGTCAGAACCTCCGCCGTGGACGACTTTCTTCTCATCGATCAGGCCGAGGATCCGGTCAAAATGCTTTTCGTTGATGATCTTTCCGTAATCGGAATTGCAAAGCGGCTGTTTCCCATACTGTCTGCGGATCTGCTTCTGAACTTCCTTGATCAGCTTATCTTTCACAGAGCGGTGGCAGTACACATAGTCCGGAGCCACGCAGGTCTGCCCGCAGTTTAAGTATTTCCCGAAGACGATCCTTTTTGCCGCAAGCTTGATATCTGCGGTCTGGTCCACGATGCAGGGGCTCTTTCCGCCCAGTTCCAGGGTGACAGGCGTGAGATATTCGGCGGCGTTCCGCATGACTTCCTTTCCCACGTTCTGGCTGCCGGTGAAGAAGATGTAGTCAAAATGCTCGTGCAGAAGGCAGGTGTTCTCCGCGCGTCCGCCGGTCACCACAGCCACATACTGGGGTTCAAAGCACTCGGACAGGATGAGCCGGAGCACCTCGCTTGTGTGGGGCGAATAAGCGCTGGGCTTTACGACCACCGTATTCCCCGCGGCAAGCGCGTCGACAAGCGGGGAGAGGGTCAGCATGAACGGATAGTTCCAAGGGCTCATGATCAGCGTCACGCCGTAGGGCGACGGTTTCTTATAGCTGCGGGAATGGAACTGCGCCAGCGGCGTGCGCACCCGCTGCTCCCGTGCGAATTTCGGCGTGTGCTTCAGCATGTAGCTGATCTCCTCTAAGACCATGCCGGTCTCGCACATATAGCTCTCAAACCCGCTTTTCCCGAGATCCTTTTTCAGCGCGTCATGAATTTCTGCTTCATGGCCGGAGATGGCGCGATAGAGCTTCTGAAGCGCCGTAAGGCGGCTGCTGACCGGGAGCGTGGCTCCGGTCTGAAAATATTTCCTCTGCCTTGTGACAATATCTTTAATTTCCTGTTCCGTCATCTTCGTCTGCTCCTTTCCCTGGGGTCTTCATTTCCGTTTTCTTCACCTGGCTCAGGCATCAGCATGTAGCAGAACCGCTCCAGCTCCGACGCGCCCATAAGGACGGGGACAGGGTAGAATAAATGAAATATGGAATGTCTGCGCCCGCCAGAGACTTTTCCAGGCGGCGGGTCAGTCCCAGTTTCCTGCTCCCGGCATCCGTGATGATCAGGACTTTGCTGCATTTCTTTTCTGAATGACTTCCGGCAGGGTCTTTGCGCTGCCGACGACCTTCGGTTTCCGGTAGGGCAGTAACGGCAGGGTGATCTTTAAGCCTGTCTGAAAGGTCCTGCAGCAGATTCTTTTTAGAGGGTTCATTTGAACAGACCCTTTCCTGTGTAGTTACAGCGTTTCTTATTATAATGTATTTCCTGAAAATATTAGCAGTTGGGATTCTGTTTGTCAACAAATCCGGTATTGACATTATCAGCAGAATATTCATAATGGATAAAGAAGAACTATATGAGACAGGAGAGTTAAAGAGATGAAAATAGCTGTAACATATGATAATGGAAACATTTTTCAGCATTTTGGAAGGACAGAGCAGTTTAAGGTGTATGAAGTAGAGGACAACAAGGTGGTCTCCAGCGAAGTGATCGGTTCCAACGGGGTCGGACATGGCGCGCTGGCAGGTCTGCTTGCCGATCAGGCTGTGGACGTGCTGATCTGCGGCGGTCTTGGCGGCGGAGCCCAGACGGCTCTCGCAGAGGCAGGGGTCGAGGTGTGCGCAGGCGCCGAGGGGGATGCAGACCAGGCGGTGGAAGCCTACCTGAAAGGCGAGCTGGTGTCCACCGGCGCAAACTGTGACCATCACCATCACGAGGACGGGCACAGCTGCGGTGACCATGAAGAGGGACACGGCTGCGGCAGCCACGATGAGGGGCATTCCTGCGGTTCCGGGTGCGGAAGTAGCTGCGGCGGGGGATGCGGCTCCAGACCCGCATTTACCGGACGCAATGTAGGAAAAACCTGCCGCGCCCATTACAGGGGAACCTTCAATGACGGGACCCAGTTTGATTCTTCCTACGACCGCGGGGAGCCGTTAGAATTTGTGTGCGGCGCCGGGCAGATGATCCTGGGTTTTGACAAAGCCGTAGCGGACATGGAAGTGGGACAGGCAGTGGATGTGCACCTGATGCCGGAAGAAGCTTACGGCATGCCGGACCCCAGCGCTGTCTTTTCTGTCGAGATCGCGCAGCTCCCGGGCTCTGAGGAGCTTGAGGCGGGACAGCAGGTCTATCTGTCCAACCAGTTCGGGCAGCCGTTCCCGGTCAAAGTCGTGGAGAAGGACGAGAAGATGATCACATTCGATGCGAACCATGAGATGGCTGGAAAAGAGCTGAACTTCAGGATCGAGCTTGTTGAAGTACTGGAAGGGTGATGAGGATTTTGTTCCCTGTGATTGATAAAAAGAAAAACGGGATCCGTCTGCGCAGGATCATGGATGAGCGCGCGCTGTCCGTGAAAGACGTCCAGCAGTATCTGGGGCTTGGCAGCATCCAGAGCGTTTACCACTGGCTGAACGGGATCAGTATGCCGACCATTGATAACCTGTATGCACTGAGTGAATTGTTTCAGCTCCCGGTAGATGAGATGCTGTGCGGAAACAGGCAGTATGACTATAAAACGGCGGACAGACAGAACGCCCGTGTGAAACGCCTGCAGGCACATCACGACAGGCTGTTGGAACACAAAGCAGCGTAGAACTTTTATACTACAAGTTCAATGACAAATGCAGTGTCCTCCCTTAAAATGATTCTTATAAAGATCAGGAATCGTTTTAAGGGAGGAGTTTTTATGAGTGAAAAGATAAACGTGCTGAAATCCATGGGACAGGTTAAGGTGTTGAACTGATTGGCCGGGGATGAACCTCATGGCTGTAATGTGGGCAATATCATTTAGAAGAACGGCTGCGGTGTATGCCGCGGCTTTTTCTCTACACGGGAGAACAGTAATGAAAAGGGAAAAAAGCAGAGTCTGCTAACAACATCTGGAACAAAGAGGGGGTCCTGATATGCGGACTGGGAGAAAAGAATAAAATCATAGCAAGGATCAAATACTTCAGAAAGTGCTGCCGTTGGAGCCTGCAGCGCATTGCCCGTGGATACGCGGACTGCGACAAATGGAATATGTGCCGGTATCTGCAGAACCTGATCCCGGATATGCTGCAGGATCTGCGGAATGAGCGGCACGGTTCGCCCGGTTTCCTGGGCGAAAATTATACGAATGAAGACGGGATCTTAGTCAATGATACCTGTCACGAAGAATGGGATAAGCTCTTAGACCGCATGATCTTTCTGTGGAGAGAATCGAATGAATATACATGTACCAGACAGAATCCTTATGAAGAAGAATACTCGAAAGCGCATAAGGAATTTACAGAAAAATACGGTTTCCTGGGCGAAAAATTACAGACAGAAAAGGAATTAGAAGAGAACCGTAAACGCGGCGGAGGGGGAACCATGCACTTTATGGATGAACTGCCGGTATACAAAGAAATAACTGATCGATATTTTGCGGAGGAGAAAAAGATAGAAGCATATCGGAATACATCAAAGGATGAGGAGATGGACATGCTGAAAGAATGTTTTTTCAGTCTGTGGGATTAGAGTGCGGATCAGAAAGAGGCAAGGGGATGTACAGGCACTTCATTTTTTGCTAATATGAATGAAGCAGCTGCGCTTTTTCTATAACAGTGCAGAAAGATTGGAGGCATTTTATGAAGTACGATTTTACATCGATCATGGACCGCAGGGGCAGGGACGCTCTTGCCATAGACAGCGTAGGAGAGAAGGTATGGGGCAGCGAGCCGGAGAAGCCCATGGAAGGATTTGATTTTATCCCCATGTGGGTGGCAGACATGAATTTTCCCACCTGTCCGTCCGTCACGGAAGCCATAATGAAGAGAGTGCGGCACCCTGCGTTTGGATATTTCCGCCCGTCTGAGGAATATTATGATTCCATCATCCGGTGGCAGGAACATCATTTCGGCGTGACCGGGCTTAAGAAAGAGAATATCGGTTATGAGAACGGAGTGCACGGCTTTGTGACGAGCGCCGTCCAGGTGCTCTCGGAACCCGGAGATAAGATCCTTCTTCACAGCCCGTTTTACCTCGGATTCCGGGAGGATATCGAGGGGCTTGGGCGGGTATCCGTGCACAGTCCGCTGAAAAAAGACAGCGGCGGGATCTGGCGGATGGACTATGAAGACATGGATCGGAAGCTGAAAGAGAACCACATCCACCTTGCCATCTTCTGTTCCCCGCACAACCCCACCGGCCGCGTATGGGAGCGCTGGGAGCTGGAGCGGGCGATGGAGGTGTATGAGGCAAACGACTGCTATGTGATCAGCGATGAGATCTGGGCGGATCTTACCTTTGCTGGGCATCGACATATCCCGACCCAGATGACGAATGACTGGGCGAGAGAGCATGTGGCGGCAGCCTACGCGCCGAGCAAGACATTCAACCTTGCCGGTCTGATCGGCAGCTTTCACGTCATCTACAGCAGTTATCTGAGAGACCGGATCTGCGGACATGCCCGTGCAACACACTATAATGAGATGAATGTCCTCTCCATGCACGCCCTGATCGGGGCGTATCAGCCGGAAGGGTATGAGTGGCTGGAAGAACTGCGGGCCGTGCTGGAGGGAAACGCCCGCTTTGCCGTAGATTTTATCCGGAAACACTTTACCGGCGCAGACGTGGCGGAGCCCCAGGGAACATACATGCTCTTCCTTGACTGTACGGAGTACTGCAGGAAAAGCGGAAAGTCCATCGATGACCTGTTGAGAGACGGATGGAAGGTGGGAGTCGGCTGGCAGGACGGGAGAGCGTTCGGCGGACCCTGCCATATCCGGATGAATCTGGCGTCACCGAAGTCAAGGATCGTGGAGGCCTTTGAACGGTTGGATGGATATGTGTTTTTATGAAAAGAAGGTATTACCTTGTCATATAAGAGGGCGTTATTGGTTCGATTTTGAACTTTGTACTGTATTTTGTAAACAGACAGAATGGCCTTATACAAGGGAATGATATTGTGCCTATTTACAAAGGAGGAAAATGGAATTATTGCGGGCATGGTTGGGGGTGCATGGATTACGAATACATTTAATACAAATTACAATACAAATAATAACACAAACAATAATACGATTGTAATTACAGGTGAATCTGGAGGACAGGAAATCATAACAGCTGATGATTATGAACAGATAAAAAAAGACAATGAGGAATTGGTTGAAGATAATGAAAAACTTCAAGCAAGTCTTGAAAGTAATCAGCAAAGAAGTATAAAAATGGAAACGACAAAAAAGGACTTTTTTGAAGCAATTTATGACGGAGATGGGTATGAAAAATACAATTCTTCCAATAATACAGGGGAACTGAAAATTGGAGGAAAAGGATATACAGATGCGATTCAATTGTGGGGGTGGACCCCATTTATTCTACTCAACTTGGATGGGGAATATCAGAGCGTTAAATTTGATGCAGGGCGGATCGATGAGTCTTCTATTATTGATGGAATGCTGCGTGTATATCTGAATGATAATGAAAGCGGAGAATTTACTATTGATGCAGAAACACCGCTTACACCGATTGAGATTCAGGTGGCAGGAGCAACAACAATGAAAATTGAATTAGTCGGCGATGGATATAAGAAATATGGGCTTGTAAATTTTGAGGTTCAATAAAGGATAAAATAATAAGGGGAAACGATCAATATGACTACCGCCAATGTTGTTTTTATGGCACCAGTCAGCGTCCGTCATATCGCTCTGACGTCATTCATTGATCAGCCTGAGCTGTTCCGGTGTCGCAACATGGGCTTTGCGAGTGCCTGCCATAACCTATCCTCCATAATTATAGTGAAACAGTCCAAATATAAATATCTCTTTCGACTACGAATATAAGAGAATCCAATGGATCAGGAAATCCGTTAGAATATTTGGCACATACATAAGAACGACTTCTCATAAAAAAATCATGTTTTGGGCATGGAAAACGGACCGCTGGAATTCAGTGTGATAGACTTAATTCTACCAGTTATATTTGAAAAATGTGAAAAGTTTACTTCCATTCCAACCGCAGTTTTTTCTGAGATTGTTATTAGTAGTTAAAGCGCATGAGCTCAGGTGTCAGATTGACCTCATCTGGGGTAATCTGCTTAATCTGATGCGCTTTTAAGGTACTTTCCCCAAAGCTTTCCAGGTCAACATCATATGGCGTACGTCCACCGAGACTCCGCCTTGGAGTTGAATCGATATGGCTGACGATCAGGTTCAGATCCTATTGTGTAAGAAATTCAAAACTGGATCCCTCGGAAGTATCATCCGTAGCATTATGTGGGTATTTTCCACATCCCCTTTCCGACCACTGCGCATAGGAGTAAACTCTACCAGTCTAAGGAAAGGTGGAGCTTAAAATTCATTTTAGTAGGATAAAAACTGAACTGGAAAATATTGCCATAAAAAGTCTGATAGTGTAGAATATAACAGGAGAAGGCCCCTGCTATTTTATATTGGGGCACAGTTATCACATAGAATATACAACATTTACTTGAAAGGAATCAAAGGAAGACAACTTTGCTTCAGGAATAAAAAAGGGAGGAAATCCGTGTGAAAAATAGGATAGTAAAAATTGTTTTAAGCGCATTAGCCATCGGCTGTTGTCTTGGCGGGAGTTACTATATGGGGACTCAGACTACCACAGCAGAGGCTAAGTCTGTTGACTCAGAGCACCAGGATACAACAGAAGAAAAAATGTATGATACAGATTTGATCGCCATTGTAAATATGGATGAAGGTGTCAAGAAAAACGATCAGACTGTAAGCTACAGCCAGTCATTGCTGGGAACATTGGATATTAGTTATGAAGTGACTGGAATTGAAGCCCAAAACAAGGGATCGAGAATGGAAAATATAGTGCTTATCTGATTCTGCCGGGAACCTTTTCATCAGCAGTGGAATCCATAAACAGCTCGCCGCAAAAGGCGGTCCTTGAATACGCCATTTCCCAAAATCTTACACGGGAAGCGCAGGCACAGGCAATTTATTCCGTGGGAGACGCGTACACTACTTTGAGCAGCGGTATCAGCGAAGTGTATTTATCCTCTGTATTATCTGAAGTACACAAAGTACAGGATTCAGCCTCAACGATCAAAAACAACGATTCCAGAGATTTAACTGCTTTGAGTGAAATCAGGGGAGATGATCTTCGGGAGACAATACAGCTTCCGGAACTTACAACGGTAGAAAAGAACATTGATGTTTTGGATCTGGAGCCTGCATATGAGGAAAGTGATGAAATCCTGACACAGATAGATGATACATATCAGACGGCATGGGATCAGGGACTGCTAAGTTTTGAAGAGGTTAAGACCAGTTCTGTAAATTTAGAAGATAAAGTTAACGGTGAGAATGGAATCCAAAGTGCATATAACACTTTGATGCAAAACCATGGGAGTCCGATGACGCTTCCGGAGATTGATGATACAGTTGACCAGCAAGAAAAAGACGAGTTTGAAACTATCAAAAATTCTGTAAGTGGTGATTTGCAAACATTAACTGCGGGAATCTCTCAATTTGACACACTTAAAATTGATCAGGAAGATTATAATAAAAAGGTTGAGAAGACAAGTCAGGATTATCAGAAAACAATAGCAGCCCTGGGTGATCCCAAGGAAACAGAAACAGTGGTGGATCCAGACATGGAGGCAGAAGTCATCCACAATTACTATGAACTGTATACAAAAGCAGACGTAGATCAGAAGCTGGACTATCTGGAGAGCGCCCGGATTCAGTATGCAAATAGTAAATTGCAGGAATATTATGCTAAATATGTTATAAATAGGGAGTTGATCAAGACAGTAAAGGATCTGTATGATTCATTAACCTCTCTTAACCCAGTGAGATTCCCGGAAAAATCAGAAGAGGAAGTAAAAGCGGATTTGGAAGCTATTATTAGCGAACCCACACTTGAAGAAGTGCCAGATTCACAGGAGGATATACAGCTGACTGTATTGACAGTTGATACTTACATGTTTAAAGACATGCCTCAGGCACCTAACCTTTCGGATGTCAAACTGGGAGATATCAGCGCAGAAAGCATTACACGGGCAATGGACGATTTGATCGATACTTCAACCCGGTATACAGAGGGAAGGAAACCATTAGCAGAACAATAGAAATGCTGAAGGGGAAAGATGAGCAGGTGAGAACTGACCTTAACACGTTTGGTACTGCTTATACAAGCTTACTGGATGCGAAAAACGTCTTGAGTGAAAAAATCCAGGACTTTAATCCGGAGGAATATCTGGACATACAGATGCTTGGAGGCCTTCACCGTTCTCTGTCAGAGAATCAGCGGGGTATACAGGAAAGGATAGGAAATCAAAATGAGCAGTATGAGGAGTATGTAACTGAAGTTTACAAAGCCTCAACAGAGAATACGCAGAAGCAGGCAGAAAGCATTGAAACGGCTCAAAAGGCATCTAATGACAAGCTGGATACGAATCTTGCAAATGCAAAAGCTTTAAAACAGTCTACCTATGAGCAAAACAAAGTGATGCTGGATGAGATAGAAGGCATCCTTCCATATACGAGGCTGGGAACACAGGAAAATATCCTCACGTATCGTTTTATGGCAAATCCGCTGGCGACAAATGATCTGACAGTAGTCAAAGCGGAGAGCACCTCTGATAAAAATGGAGTGACAGGCGTATCGAATACAGGAAGTAATCTTGCGGCATCAGATGGAACAGGGATTCCTGGCGTTATATTTGCGATTCCGGTTGTTCTCATCCTGGCAATAGCAGTTTATATGATTGTCCGCAGAAAGAACACGGGTTCAAGAGGAGATCATTTATAATTGACAGATGATGGATCGGATTATCGCCCATTCTGTGATCATCCGGATCTTGTAAAGCAAGAGCCATTCAGGGGAATCTCTCGGGATTCCGATCTGCTGTATTTTGGCTTCGGAAGTAGTCCTATAAATAAATATAGTTTATAGGTCTGCTTCCGATTTTTTATTAACTTACCATAAGAGAGGAGGAATATTGTCATGGGAATTGGGGATATATGGAATGAATTACGCTACTTTTGGATTGATCTGACCAACTATACTGATGCGGAAAAGAATGTGGACAAATATCAGAAGCTCGTGGACAAGTTGAATGAAAAGATATCCAAATGTCAGGCGGAATTTGATGAAGCAACGGCTCATGGAACTCAAATCTGCCAGTCCTACGCAAAGAATCCCAGTTCAGCAGAAGGAGAAATGTCCCGGTATTACGCTGAAAAGGAGGATGTCTGGAACGAAAGAAACGAAGGGGTTCTGACAAAGATGGAGACGGCGCTGTCAACTGCCAGGGACAGACTCTCAGCGGCACAAAATAATCTGACGTATTGGCAAGGGTGTGTTTCCGCTGAGGAAACAGCACTTAGAAATGAACTGTGGGCGAAAAAAGAGGAGAAAAAGAATGGTGACTGAATTTTACTGTGACGGCGCAAATATGAAAACTATTGGAGAGGATCTGAAAACGGTAGAGGAGTATTTAAAAGCGGCGTACACGAAAGCGGAGACAGTGAAAAACGAGATCGATTACGATGGGAAATGGAGCGGCAACTCCCAGAAAACAATGGCAGCATTTTTAGACCTTCTGATGCAGTATCATAAAGCATTTATCCATGGGGAAGACGCGCCGCTGCCTAAAGGCATTGAGCATCTGGAAGAACTGATGAAATCTCTGGAGGAATTTTATACAAACTGGAAGGAATATGAGGACTTAGGGAAAATATAACGGAGGAAAAACATGAGACTTAGTGAGGGTGAAATGCTGTTTATAAACAGCGTTACAAAAGGGAGGACGCCTTTCGGAATCATCTGTAAATATCCAGAAGAAAGCAAGATGGAGGAGTACAAGAAAGAAGTCGTGCTGTCCCTCCGGAAAAAAGGGATTCTGGATGATGAGAAAAAGTTTACTCCAAAAGGAATCGCTCTGCTGCTGTTATGGGAACAGTACAGAAACAGCGAAAGGCATATGGTACTGAACCACCTGATGCTTTCTGTATCAACGAAAAGAAGGGTGATCTGTGTCGCAAAAATGTCAGACGGTTACGAAGTGTTCTCAGCGGACAGTGGGATTGTGATGTTTGCCTTGTTGAAACGGCATGAGTTTCTCCGCAGCCAGGATACGAAATGCCCTATCATCCTTGAGAAACTTCTCTATGAAGAGTGGACAGAGAGTCTGGGCGCCTATGGAGATGGGCTGCTGATCACCGGGATATATAGGAAAAACGAACCGGAGAGGGAAGAGGTCTACTGTTGGAGAGGAGAAACCGGATATAAGTATGATCTGAGCGGACAGTTTCAGAGGAAGATCAGTGCGCGAACTGTGAGGATGCGCCTGATGAGTGATCTGGGTCTGAGGAGGGAAGATATAAATGGATGAAAATCTGATCGTAGGAGTTGAGCTTTTGGATTATATGTCCGAACTGACAGACGTGGCCGCACAGGTGCTGAATGCGCTGGAGGTGCTCTCCGGGATGAGCGAGAGAGTGGAGGGAGCATACAAAGGAGAGGCAACAGAAAGTATGGTGAACTATTTTAAACAGCTGTATGAGCATATCAGCCGTCTGTGTGAATTCTATGCAAAAGGCGCCTCCTATGTATATCACACTTATGAGAGCATGTACCAGAGCGATGCTGCTATGGCAGCATGGCTGATGGGGCAGGAAGGGATACAGGTAACAGGGGAATGAGCGCGGAAGAAGTAAAAAAAGTAATGGCAGTACAATGGGAAGAGAAGGAACCGTATTGTATGCCTCATGGTTATCAATACAAGCTGGAAAACGTGGATAACTATCTAAAGGAAATGGATGAACTCCTGCTGGAAGCAGGGATGGAAGGACTGGGATATCAGAGCCAGGCAGAGAACATTCAGAAAACGGCGTTAGGTATGGGGCTGCTGAACGCTTATATCTCCACGCTGATGAGCGAGATCGACGCGCAGATCGACCAGCCGCTGTACCGGGGGTTCCAGAATGAAGCCACAGAGCAGCTGAGCCGGATCCGGATGGAGGACTACTCAACGGAGAATACGCTGGGGCTGAAACGGCATTACAAGATCCATGACGCGTATGGACAGATCATGGAGTATGACGCCCAGGCTGTCAGCCTTACGATGAAAGATTTCCTGGGGCTGACCAGCCTGAACGATAATGCCGGTCATGGGGACCTGATCGGGATGCCCAAAGAATTTTCCGATTTTACGAACCTGTTTGCGGTGGAGTATGATAAGATAAAGGATAACCTGAAAGACGAGACTGGGAAAGAAGTCACCCTGGAGGAATATCTGACGTATCTGAATACCAAGGGGGAATTTGACAATAAGATGGATAAGCCCCTGCAGGAACTGATCTCCGCGATACTGGACGTGACGATCATAAAACCGCTGATCGAGATGTGTACCGGGTATGATATGATAACAGGGGAGGACCTGACAGACTTTGAGAGAGGACTGAAAGGGGTCTTTGCCGTAGTAGACGTTGTGACCCTGTTTATCGGGATCAAGGCAAGCGGGGTGGCGAAGCTGTTCAGCAGGGAAGCGCTGGAGACGGGAGGGAGGATCATTGCGACAGATCTGATTTCCAATGGGACAGCGTATGCTGTGGGAAAAATGGGAGAGGAACTGGGGCTCCCGCTGCCGATCACGCTGATGCTGAGCGTGGGAGCAGGAGTGACGGTGTCGCTGACAGCCGGGAAATATGTGTTTAAAGACAGCGCAGGGAATGTGGTGCTGGAAGCGGGAGCGGACGAAGTAGACGGGATAAGGACGCAGATAAAGCAGGGAGTAAAATACTCTCCAGCCAATCCAGGACCATTAAATGAAGAAGTAGCGAATTCTTTTAATGGTGCTACATATACAGAGAGAGTATTAACAGAAGATACGGTGATGTATAGAGTAAGCGGAGGAAATGCAAAAGAAGTTGGCTCTTACATGTCAACGACACCGCAAGGTGGTGGACTACAGTCACAACTTGATTTGGCTTTAAATCCAGCATGGGGGAATACTGCAGAAAATGTAACAAGAGTAGTTGTTCCCCAAGGAACAACAATTTATGAAGGTATAGCTGCACCACAAAATATATATGATAGTCTTGGAAATGTGATAGGAACATTGCCTGGAGGTGGAAATCAAGTTTATATTCCTATAGTAGAAATGGGGTGGTTTCAATGAGAAAATGTGATTGTAATGAAAGAATGGGGGTAAAAATTAATTCTTGGGAACAATTTGAAGAATTGAAAAACTTTTTTGAAGAACAGGTAAAAAAAGGATTATTTGTTGAAATCCCTGTGGAAAGACCGTATTATATTGGGTATAGTACTAATGGAAAGGAAATGAAGTGGTATGCAGACAAGTGGTACAAATGTCTTGAATGTGGTGTATTATGGGAATTTATTTACCCTGATTTTCCGGCACAAGGTTCTGTTAAAAAACTTAGTGCGGATGACTATACGGAAAGGAAATAGCTAACATGGATATCAATAAACCAATTACTAATCCTAATTTAGTGAATGCCATTGAAGAAATAAAGCAAGGAAATAAAAAGGAAGAACTATTTTGGGATGAAGTTTTCAAAGCTGAGTTTTTATGTCCTATAAATATGGAAATTGGAAAAATATCGCAAAAGGAAAATTATAAAATTGTACTAGGGGAAGGGACCAGTATTACTTTATTGAGCATAGACAATGAACAAAGTGAACATTTTTTGATGGCGTTTACAGACTGGGAAGAATTAAAGAAATGGAAACAGAACCATGATCAACAAACATTGATTTTGTCATATGAAGATTATCAAGGCATTATAATAAAAAATGATTCACCGTATCAAGGGATGGTCATAAATCCTTATGGACAAAATATTGTTTTGGATAGACAAATGTTGACTAATACAAGAAAAAATGAACAGATTATTCAAAAAGGCGAATCGGTCATGCTGGGGATACCCAAAGAGTACCCCACTGATATGGTAAATAAACTTAAAGAGTATTTTGTAAAAATGCAAAATGTAGATAAAGCATATTTGCTTTGGATGGTACGAGGCAAAGAATCCAGTTATTTACTTGTTTTAGATTCAAAAATTTCTCCACAACAACTATTTCCATTAATAGGTCAGATATGCCAGCCTTTTTTAAATGGAAAATTATTGGATATGGTTTTAGCTAATTCGGGCTTAGGTAAAAGTGCAATAGAGGGACAAGCCCCCTTTTTTGTAAGATAGTAGATTGTTATTTAGTGGTTAAAGCGAATCAGCTTAGGTGTCAGATTTACCTTGTCAGGGGAAATCCGCCTAAGCCGAAGCATTTTATGGACCTTCGCTAAAGGTTTCCAGGTTGAGAAGATAGAGCGTTTAAAGGAAGCCAAAGGACAGTTGAAAGAAAAGAAGAATTAGGTTTACCAGAAGAAGTATTTCTCCAGTCAGTACCTGGATCGGGCGGAGGAATGGAAAAGGGAAAGTAGTTATAGTGTTTGAAACTGATGAAGATGATGGATATGATAATGTATATTGCTATACTCTAGATTTCCAATTACTTTGGAGCATAAAACCGGCCCCAGTTGCCATTGGTGGAACTGCCAGAAGTCCATATGTGGGGGTGGACATATTAGATGGCAATTGTAGAGCAATTAATTTTTTCGGAAGACGATTTTTAGTAAATATTGAAAATGGAGAGATTATTTCAAAGGATATAGTTCGCTAATAGTTATTAGAGTTATACTTTAAGAAATCCAGAAATCTAAAATTTGTACACACCTATAAATTAACCATTACCCACATGGGATGCGAGATGAAAGCTTATGTAAAGACTTCATTTATGTAAAGAAATGTGGGCTCAGCCCAGTGTTTACACGGAACTGAGCTTAAATTTCTTTACATAAATTTACCGCTTATTAAAGCTTTTGAGCCATTCTTTCAGATTGGTATCAGATTCCCATTTTGCTTCTTCTTTTGGAAGGATTTCTTTGCTTGCAGCTTCGATTGCTTTTCTTTTCAGTTTCGCATCCGTTCTTGCGTAGATTTCGGTAGTCATAACGCTGGAATGTCCGAGCAGATCCCTTATATACATCAGATCAACTCCTGATGTAATGAGCTCCATCGCAGCAGTATGCCGCATTTTGTGTGCTGTGAGGTCATCTGGTATCAGTGTTGGCTCTTTCTGTCTGGCTTTCATCCCATATTTCTTCAGCACATAATTGACACCTTGTCTTGTAAACTGTGAATTCATATGACTTTTGAAAAGATATTCCTCAAAGCGTGCCTCGGTATCATATTTCATACAGGAGATATATTTCTGTATGTGTGGAACAGCCGTTTTCATCAGTGGGACATACCTGCCTTTATTCCCTTTGCCGTGGATCCTTATAGTGTACGGCTCAGTCAGTGAAATGTCCTTTACTTTTATATTTATCAGTTCTGACACACGTACGCCGGTTGTATAAAGGAGCAGTAACATTACATAATCTCTCAAGCCATTCGTGGCATTCATGTCTATCTGACCGACTAAAAGTTCAACGCCTTCCGTCTTCATGTAGGAAATCTCTTTTTGTTCTGTTTTTTTTAACGGGATCCCGAGTATCCGCTGGTATTCCTCCATGTAATCCGGCAGTTCATATTTTAGGTAATGAACAAATCCCTTCATTGCGGCAAGTCTGTAATTACGTGTGGCCGGGCTGTTTTTTCTGCATTCCTCAAGCCATTTCAGAAAGCCAAGTATGGATTCCCTTGTATAATCCATGACAGATATCTTTTCAGGCTTTATTCCGCATATGGATTCCATGTATTCGAGGTAAAGAACAAAAGCATTCCTATAAGTATCTATGGTTTGGGGAGAACTGCCATTTTCATTCGGAAGATAACGGGTAAAATATCTGCTAAGATGTACTGCAAAATCAGTTGTTTTCATCATCAGCACCTTCTTTCGTTATCTTACCAAATATCCTGTCAACCGTGGAATGAAATTTTTCCTCGATGTAAGGGAAAAGCTGCAAGGTCAGCCTTACATACTTTTCCGTGGCAAAAATTGTTTTGTGACCTAAATAAGTTGACAGTATAGGCAGCGCAACATACATATCCAGCCCGGAATCCGTCATCTGCTTAAAGGAATATACAGCCATATGGTGTCTCCAGTCATGGATTCTTGGCCCATTGCCATCCCCTGGTGTGGTATAAAAAAAGTTGACAGCTTATTCTCAAGGATTTCATAATAAAACCAAGAGAATAAGGAGGTATTCAAAGTGGCACGTAAATATGACCATGAATACAAAGTACAGGCAGTGAAACTTGCCAAAGAAATCGGCGGCGCTAAGGCTGCTAAAGAATTAGGAATCCCTGAAGGAACCATCCATACATGGCTGAAAGCTGTAAGAGCTGGTAAGCTGGATGTTGGGGAAGGTTCCCATACCCCTGCCAGTGCAATGAGCCTGTCAGAAGAAATTACCATGCTGCGTAAGCGGGTGAAGGAGCAGGATAAAGAAATCCGCCGCCTGAAGGAAGAAAATGAATTTCTGGAGGAAGCCAGCGCTTTTTTCGCCGCCAGCCGTCGGAAGTCAGCAAAAACCAGAGAATGATCTTTCTCGCTTTTAAAACAGAGGACGGCAGGATTACCGGAAAAATTTCATTTTATTGCCGGATGCTTGGTATCAGCCGGCAGGGCTTCTATAAATATCTCGCAAACAAAGACCGTCCATGGAAGTACCAGGATCTGGCGGATGCCATGAAAGAAATCATCAGTGAGGATGAATGTAACGATACTTATGGACGGATCCGGATGTATCAGGCGCTGTTGCTGAAGCAGCCGGAGGGCGTACATATACCCAGTGAACGGACCGTATACCGGGTTATGGATCAGATCGGCCTGAGCCATCGGCCAAAGAGAAAGCCGAATGGACTTACAAAGGCAGACCGGGAAGCCATGAAATCGGATGATCTGTTGAAGCGGGATTTCCATTCAGATGCCCCATTAGAAAAATGTATTACAGATATCACGGAGATCCCGGCGCGCAATGGGAAACTGTATGTATCTGCGATTTTCGACTGCTTTGATCTTAGCGTCCTCGGTCTGTCAATGGGGACAAACATGAAAGCAGATCTGTGTATCCAAACACTGGAAAATGCCCTGACTGCATATCCCGCATTGGAAGGAGCGATCATCCACAGTGACCGTGGGACACAGTATACCAGTGAGTCTTACCGCCAGACCATCCGGGAGCACCACATCCACCAAAGCATGAACAGTGCAGGAGGACGCTGCCATGATAATGCACGCTGTGAGAGTATGTGGGCCAGAATGAAGACAGAGCTCCTTTATGACCGCTATGACACAAGGCAGATGACGGTAGAGGAATTAAAGGCGCTCATTTGGAGATACTTCCTCAGCTACTGGAATAACCGGAGGATCTGCTCTGCCAATGGCGGGCTGCCTCCCATGATAAAACGCAGACAGTATTATGAGGATTTGGAACTGGTAGCATAGTCAGTGATATCCTTGAAATAAATGTGTCAACTAATCTTGACAATATCACCCTATGTAGGGAATACCGGCTCGGAACAGAAAGTCCCGATGCTTTTCGTAAATGCTTTTCTGATCAAGTCTGCCTCCATTTGCATTCGTAAAAATGTAATCGGTATCATTCAGAAGGTAAAAGCATTTGTCTGCGTATTCATTTAAAAGAGCCTTGAGATCATCCCCCACAACAACATAGCGCTGTTTATCGTTTTTTGTCTCATTCAGAAGGAGGATACCTTTATCAAGATCCACATCCTTCTTACGGATTCCGAGAGTTTCATTAATTCTGGTTCCACAGCAGTAAAGGATTCGGAACAGTACAGGGTATTGGATGGCGTCTTTACGGTTCATTCCGCTTGTATAACTGTCAACTGCCATGAAATATCGTTCAGATTCGGCATCTGTATAAATATGTGGCTCAAAATCTGTCCCTTTGTATTTTATATCGCGTACTACAAAAACATCATAACCTTTTATGCTCAGGTATTTCAGAAACTGTTTGCTGGAATTTATCCTTAAATAATGCGTTGTGTGGGACTCGTTCTTTCGCTGCTCAAGCCATCTGGATGCATGGAAGGTGCTAAATACTGGCTCCATTATCCTCTGTTCTACGCAGAAACGGTCAAATCCTATGAGGTTGCGTCTGAAGTTGTCACCATCAAAGCCAGCTTCTGTTTTATCATTTATATAGTTTTTGATTTCATCTGCGAAAACAGATCTAAACTCATATCTTGCCATATCTGCCCTCCTTGCTGTAGAATGGAGAGCGAAGCACAGGCATTGGAAGGGCACACTGTTTCAGCTTATCATAGTCTACGGATATATAATAACCCGTGGTCGCTGTCCGTTGATGCCCCATAACAGTGCTTATGACCGGCATGGCGACATTCTTTTTCAGGAGGTTTGTCGCCAGGCTGTGTCGCATGGCATGGGGCCCATGCTTCTTATTCTGCCAGTTTTTTATTCCGGCGCGCTTCATATACTTGGTAACAACGGAATGGATTGTCGGGGAAGACAAGGGCTTTCCTTTATTGACATTCTCCATGGATACAATGATCTCCGGAGCATCTGTGGCAGGTCTTGCATGTTTCAGATAATCTATGATCGCATTCCCTACTGTAGCCAAAAGAGGGAACTCTACCGATACATCCGTTTTATGTTGGACGAAATGTATGACATTCTTATCCCAGTCAATGTCATCAAAAGAAAAACGGGTGATATCTTTTGCACGCCATCCGTATTCTGTAGCGAGAAGCAGGATCAGATAGTCTCTTTTCCCGATAGGTGATGCTCTTTCTACAGAAGCGATCAATTCCCTGATTTCATCTTCTTCATATGTTGTTGGCAGTTTGCAATCCTTCTTATAGTTATCAGGAAGGATAAAAACAGAGCAATCTTTTGATGATGTTCCTTCATCATAAACGAATTGAAGGAAAAGTTTTATGGTGCGCGCGGCATTATGTCTTGAGGCAAGGGAATAATTCATGGATGAAAAGAAACATTCTGTTTTTTCAATCGAAAGATCTTCATATTTCATCCCTTTCCCGTTCATGAACCTGCAGAAGTTATACAGATATACCCTTTTATTTTCAATTGTTTTCTCTGCAAGCATAAGTTCATCCCTACAATAATCCAGATATCTTAATGCTGCCAAACCAATCTCTCCATGAAAAGTATATTCAACACTTGGGCAGCGAAATTCAAAATCGCCATTCCGCTGGTAAGAGATCAACATGCGGACAGCACGCAGTTTTTCCCTAAAATGAGCAGGCGCGCGTTTTGGCATGAGATGCGTGCCAAATATCTCATCGCAGTATTGCTTGCCGATGGCTTCACTGAATTCAGAAATCTCTTTGCTTTTCAGCCATTCCCGTAAGGCATTCCACTGTGCGGTTATCCTTACATAATAATTCGACTCGTATTCCCTATGCTGCAATTCTTCATCACATAAGGCAACCAGTTCTTCAAAATTTGTTACCATATTTATCGGTACCTCCTTGAAATAGTTTGGATAAATATGGTCTCATATTTGTTTTTTTATGTAAAGAAATTTAAGCTCAGTTCCGTGTAAACACTGGGCTGAGCCCACATTTCTTTACATAAATGAAGTCTTTACATAACCTTTGTTATGTAAATCTTTACATAATAAAGGCAAGATCGAACGGTGGTTCCGTACCCTGAAGGACCAATGGATGGCATCCCTGGATATGAGGGACTTCCACACACTCGAAGAGCTCCGGGGCAGCCTGCTGGCCTATGTCAGAAGCTATAACCAGAGGCCCCATTCCTCCCTGAAAGGGATCTCCCCGCAGGAACGCTTCTTTCAGGAGCCGGAATTGATCCGCCGCCTGCCGGATGAACAGATCGAATCCTCTTTCCTTCTTGAGATCGAACGCAGGGTATCGGCGGACTCGGTCATCGTGATCGACCAGACAGAGTATGAGGTCGATTACCGTTTTGCAAAGCAGCGCATCACCCTGCGTTATACGCCGGACATGAAAGATATCTTTGTTGTGGAGGCCGATGGTGTTTATGATACACTAAATTTACCGAAAAAAAGCGTCAGAATTCCCTGAAAAAAGCAAGGGAAATTCCCTAAATAAAGCGGGACATATTGATTCCCCTTTACATTATATTTATCCTTTATCTAAGCACCACCAAAGATAAAGGAGGAAAGGAAGATGCTCACTATGTCCCAAATCAATCATATCAAAGACTTGAGCAATTGTGGATACCGGATCAGTGAAATCTCTAAAAAAACAGGTGCTGATCCCAAAACGATACGCAAGTATCTTGCGCAGGATGATTTCTCACCGCAGCCACCCGTTATCCAGGAGAAGCCATCCAAACTGGATCCCTTCAAGCCCATCATCCAGGAGTGGCTGGACGAAGACAAGAAACATTGGCGAAAGCAGCACCATACCGCTCAGAGAGTCTATGAGCGTCTCGTGGAGGAACATGGCTATACCGGGAGTTACAGCATTGTCCAACGCTACATGAAGAAATGCCGTTCCATCCAAACGGAGAAAGCAAACCTGGAACTGATCTGGGATCCCGGACCTGCACAAGTTGATTTTGGGGAAGCTGACTTTTATGAGGCCGGGAAGCTCTGCCGCAAGAAATATCTGACCGTGTCGTTCCCTTACAGCAATGATGGATACAGCCAGGTATTCGGCGGAGAAACTGCGGAGTGTGTCTGCCAGGGCCTGCAGGATATCTTTGAATTTATCGGCGGCGTACCGCCGTTACTGATCTTTGACAATGCAACCGGTGTCGGGCGGCGGATTGGCGATGCGATCCATGAATCAGAACTTTTCTCCCGTTTCCGAGCCCATTATCACTTCCGGGTGCGCTTCTGCAACCCCTATTCCGGCTGGGAAAAAGGGAATGTGGAGCGCAAGGTTGATTATAACCGTGCGAACCTGTTTGTTCCGGTCCCGCATTTCAATGAGATAGAGAAGTACAACCGGAAGCTGCTTGCCCGCCATGAAAAGAAAGCTTCCGAACTCCATTATAAGAAACAGATCCCTATCCGGGAATTGTTTGAAGAAGACAGGAAAGCCCTCCTGATGCTGCCGCCAAAACGGTTCGATGTCTGCCGATATGAATGGCTGAAAGCGGATGGTTTCGGCAAAGTCTGTATGGATGGAAAGCATTTCTATTCTACCAGGCCGGAAAACGCAAACAAACAGGTGCTGGTGGGAATTCGTGCCCATACCGTTGACATTCTTACAGAAGGCGGACAGGTCGTCACGACTCACCGGCGCGCTTACGGAGATAACCGCACGGATATCAGCGATTACAGTACCACGCTGGCTGTCCTGATGAAAAACTCCGGAGCATGGGGAAACAGCGGGCTGCGCCGCGAAACACCGGATGCTTTAAGGGCTTACATGGATGCCCAGCCGAAAGAGAAACTGAAGGACTGCCTCCGGATCATGAATGAGCTGACCAGCCAGTACGGCTTTCAAGCAGCGGCCAGCGCTATGGAGATGGCCTGTACAAGAGGCAGTATTAACATCTGTGATGCTTCCGTGCTTGCCGCAAGGATTACCGGATATGGCATTTATACACCGCCGGAGGCAGGCCCATCCCTTGCAGTATATGATGATATGTTTCTGAAGGAAGGAGACACTGTTTCATGATGACACCGAAGATGAAAGAGGATTTCTGTACACAGATCCTTGGAGCAAGCCGGCAGCTCTTCCTTTCGGGCAGGATTTCAGAGATCTGCCGGGAAAAAGGGACGCAGAAGCAGCTGGAGTTTATTCTGGAACTGCTGCAGGCGGAATTGACTCTCCGGGATGAAAACCGACGAAAACGTCTGATTAAACGGGCCGGGTTCCCAACCTATAAGACCTTTGAGGGGTACAGCTATCACTGCGTAAAATTTCCCCCTGCATTCAGCAGGGAGGAACTGGAAACCCTTGAGTTTGTCCCGGGGAAAAAGAATCTTGTGCTTTACGGTCCAGTGGGCATCGGTAAAACCCATATGGCAATCGCAGCCGGCGTAAAGGCCTGCAATCTCGGTTACAAGACGAAGTTTTATACCGTAACAGAACTTGTGCTGAGGCTTGCGGAATCGCGGAAAAACGGGACGCTGGAGCGCCTTCTGCGGGATCTCCGCAGCCTTGACCTGCTCATACTGGATGAATGGGGATATGTACCAGTCGATAAGGACGGATCCCAGCTGCTGTTCCGTGTTATATCTGACAGCTATGAGAGCAAGAGCCTGATCCTGACAACCAATCTGGAATTCTCAAAATGGGGAGGGATCTTTACGGATGACCAGATGGCCGCTGCAATGATCGACCGGCTTGTCCATCACGGACATTTATTGATCTTCGAGGGGAAAAGCTACCGAATGGAGCACGCCCTCATGCGCAGGGATGCATAATGCCCGCTGAAGGCAGGGAAAATCCCTTGCTGAAAAAAGGGAATTCCGACGCTTTTTTCAGGGAAAAGTACTTGACAAAAAACACGATGGTTCCCTTACGCCGATCCACCTCCTCAACAAACAGGACAACTCCTTTGTAAAACGTGACAAAGTACGGCTGGCAGGAGGTGAGGACTGATGGAGCTTACTGCGCGTTACGGACTTGAATTCAACCCATTTTTAAAGAATTCCAAAGAGATCCTTTTTGAGGGTACTGAATATACGGAAGCGAAGTTCCGGCTGGATTACCTCGCAAAGACGAAAGGCTTCGGCCTTCTTACCGGCGCCCCCGGCCGTGGGAAAACAACACTGGTACGTTCCTGGTCTGCCGGGCTGAATCCTTCCTTATACAAAGTGATCTATACCAGCCTCTCCACGGTTACGGTAAATGATTTCTACCGTAATCTTGCCGTATCCCTTGGTGCGCAGGCTTCCTACCGTAAAACAGAAAACTTCCATATCATTCAAGAGGAGATCAACCGCCTTGCCCTGGACAAACGGAAAACCCCTGTGATCATCATTGATGAGGCGAACTATATCAAGAACGCCGTCCTGAACGATCTGAAGATCCTGTTCAACTTTGAGATGGATTCCCGGGACCGGGCAGTGATCCTTCTGGTTGGGCTGCCCCAGCTGAACAATACGCTCCAGCTGTCCATCCATGAGCCACTCCGCCAGCGTATCATTATGAACTACAACATTGAAGGGTACTCAAAGGAAGAGGGGCGCGCTTACATTGAGTGGAAACTGAAAAAAGCAGGCTGTACAGACTCTGTTTTTGACGATGCAGCAATTGAAGCGATCCTGAACGCTTCCGATGGGACAGCCCGTGTGATCAGCAAGCTCTGCAATGCCTCACTTGTGATTGGACACAGCCAATCTGCAGGCCGCATTACATCCGACATTGTCATGCAGGCGATCAACGACAGCACGCTTGGCTGAAAAGGCATCCGCAATTAATTTGCGGATGTTTTTCTTTTAGGAAAACAATTCGCAGAAACAGCCATTTTTAAAGTGACTGTTCCCCCCATGGGAGCCGAAATCGGCATAAAATAATCTGCCTGATAGAGCATCATTTAATTTGCCGGACAACAACATCATAAAGAAAAACTGTATGATTGGGAAGTGGGGATTTTCTCTGCTTCCCTTTTTATTTAGGAATAATTCCTATTTTTGCCAATAATAATTATACGCTAACAGCCCTAAAAGGGGCATTGAAAATTTACCGTAAAAATGGGAAAAATCGAAGCTCAGAGGAATGGATGAACAAAGTGGGAAAATAAAAACGACGGAATTTTCCTAGTACTACGACGGAAAACGGGGCTTAGGCTGGGGCGTTTTTTCTATGGAAAAGAAGTGAAAATGACGATATAATGTTTATATTAAATTTAAGACAAGGATGTATTTTAATGAAACAAGAATATACAGACAAAATGAAATACTATCAAGGAAAAGAATATGAAAATTTTTTGAGAGAAAAATGTGTCTTAGATGCACGTCAGTTTTTATATTCATCACAATTATACTTAAACTATGCCATCATTACTGCAAAACTTTATGAAGACATAGGGAAAAAGAATATTAGTGAGGGTGAAAAAAATCCGTTTTATAATAGCGTAGAGGTATTGGGATGGAATTACAATGCTCATACAATTTTGAACAAATTGACATTGGAGTGGGTATCGCATATTTCAAATTCACTAGATTGTTTGTTGCAATATATTAATGCGTCACTTAATTTAGGACTGAAACAGAAAGCCGTTACTGAAGGAAATATGCATAGAAAATTAGAAAAAATGCCACAGATAAATAGCTATGTAGAAAAATTATGGGAGAATGAGATTGTTTGCTATATACGTTCTGTATATAATTATGGAAAACATACACTTGACTTATATGGAGGTTCATCATTTGCGGATGTAATTTCTGGACAAAGAGATATACGGATTCCTGATTTTAAGTATCGTGGTAATATATATAAGTCAAAAAGTACAAGTGAATTGATTGGATATTATGAAAATTTTATTGGATTATATATTGATGTGATGGAGAGCGTTGATTTTGTGTTAAAAAACTCAGAGCCTGTTTGTAATAGATACCATGTAGGGAAAATGGTAGTTGATGGGCATGCTATGGGAGAGTGCGAGAATAAACAAGACATTGTACTTTATGCAGAGTTTGACAGTGATGGCATACATATTAAGAAATATTGGGTAGAAGATATAAAATTTGAGAATGATAGTGATATTGAAATAATGTTGTCACCTTCTAAAACAATTGGTCAACATTTTGATGGAATTACATCAATTGAAGTTATAATAAATAAAGATAAGGTTGGGGAACTTCATATGGATAGTGATTGTTTAGAAAACTCTATTTTGCGTTATCATAAATATAAATATGTTGCAGTATAACTTATTTGTTAAATTGTGATAAGGAAGTTAACTCTGTACAAATTTTTTTTATAAAGAAAGACATGTTGTAATGGTGAGATATTTATAAATTATGCTTGATTCTCACGATAAAATTACCGTAAGGGATGCACACAGTACAATTTTCATTTTAGTATTAAATAAAGAGGAATTCTATGGATAATAAAAATCTTACGTTAAAATGGATAGACACTCTTGGAAATAACAAGATTGTTTTTGAAAGAGGAATTATAGATGGTACAAAAAATAGAGGGATATATGGTATTTTCATTATTGATAATAAACAGCAGACGGAATATTGTGCATATGTAGGAAGAACAGTCAATATCTATAAAAGATTTTTGACAGGCGATGATGCACATTTTGTTAAACTTAGAAAAGGATTATTACAAAATGATAAGGTGATTGAGGCACTAAATGATAAGCATAAAAGAATAGAAGTACGAGTGATTGAACAAATAATGTTTAATTATGAAAACTATTATAAAGATATTCAGTTTATGGCTTCGAGAGAATGCTATTATATAGATCATTACCAAGCTTTAGGTCAGTGTTTAGAACAGTGCCCGGATGGAAGCAATATTAGAAGAGATGTCTGGGAGAATGAAAAAATGCTTAGTAGTAAGGCATAATCTTTTACTACCAATTTTACTACTAACAGGTAGTAATAACATGCCTAATTCTGCTCTGATTTGCCACAATCTGTAATTTCAGAGCATTTTACCATAATCCCAGAAACCCTTGCAAAACATGGCATTCCGGGGCAAAACAAGGAGAAACAAAACAATGATAAAAATACTTTTTATTTGCCACGGCAACATCTGCCGCTCAACAATGGCTGAATATGTTATGAAAGATATGGTCAACAAGATGAACCTTTCCGATTCTTTCCACATCGACTCCGCCGCCACCAGCCGCGAGGAGATCGGCAATCCGGTCCATCACGGCACGCGCCGGAAATTAAAAGAAGTGGGCATTCTCTGCGGGGATCATCGGGCGCGCCAGATGTGCCGGGAAGAGTATGACAAGTTTGATTACATCATTGGCATGGATTCCTGGAATATCCGGAATATCAACCGCATCATCGGAAATAATGATCCGGATCACAAGGTATATAAGCTTCTGGATTTTACGGACCGAAAGGGCCAGGATATTGCCGATCCATGGTATACGGGGAATTTTGACGATACTTACAGAGATGTGAAAGAGGGCTGCGAAGCCCTCCTGAATGACTGCCTTCTACGCCTCTAAAGCGTAGGAGAGCAGTTTTTTTAAGTTGTGATGGAACTGACGGTTCTGGTTCTTGAGACGGAGCCTTTCCGTGCCGGATTTTGTCTCTTCCACAAAGGCGTCATAGCGTGAAAACAGTACCCGGTAATCCGCGGACTGCTTCTGCCCCCAGCGGATCAGGACCCAGTTCATGGCGTCCGGGTTCCAGTATTCCATGGGGATGCCGGACATCTTCATGACTGTGATGTACTGGACAGCTTTCATAGACAGTTCTGCGATCTGTCTGCCGCGGAAGGTCTCTTCCTTTTTCTGGGCTTTCCCGATCTTCGTGAAAATCCGCTGGGGAAGAGTTTTTTTATGGGCTTCGCGCTCCATCAGGCGAAGGCTCTTTTTCAGGACGTCATTGAGCTGGTTGACTGTGTTCCAGTAGGTGACAAAGGATGTCTTTTCCTCCTCTTCGCCATCTTCGGGTCCTACTTTGAAAGTACGGAACACACGGTCTGTCTCGCCGAATGTATCCCGGTTGTATTCTTTGCGCTTTTCGGGATCAGAGAGCACCCGGTAAGCTTCCAGGATCTCCTGCATCAGGGCAGTGGTATCGATATCTTTATGTACATTTGCATCGGGATGATAGATCTTAGCCAATGCATTCTTGGCGGTCGTGATCTCTTCGAATGTCGCATCTCTTGAAACACCTAAAATATCATAATAAGTGCGCACTATCATGGATGACCTCCTTATTAAATTGACGATTTATAACTCCCGTGACTAATATACGCCGGGGGTTCTGAAAAGTCAATTGTTCCCAGGCAAAATATGAATAATTCCCGTACTGTCCGCTTATATTTTTAACAGACGAATCTTGAAAGAGGTTTTGGAATGAGTCGTTTGGCGATAAAACGGATCCAGACATTAGTCCTGGGGATCGCACTGGCGCTGTCGTGCATCTGCCTTCCGGTTGAGAGTCTGGCAGAGGAAGGAGAGCAGACAGATCACCCGCAGCAGGAGGAAGGACAGCAGGAAGACGGAGAGCAGGCAGAAGAACAGAAAACAGAAGAGCAGAAAGCGGAAGAACCGCAGGCGCAGATAGAGATCAGTGCTCCGTCCGCCGTGCTCATGGAAGCTTCCACGGGCACTGTGATCTATGAGAAAGATGCGGATATAGCTCGCCCTCCGGCAAGTGTGACGAAAGTCATGACCATGCTGCTTATTTTTGACGCGCTGGAGGCGGGGAGCATCCATCTCGAGGATGAGGTGACAACATCAGAGTACGCGGCGTCCATGGGTGGGTCCCAGGTTTTTCTGGAGCCGGGGGAGACCCAGACCGTGGATACGATGCTCAAATGTATCGCAGTGGCGAGCGCGAATGACGCCTGTGTGGCAATGGCTGAATACATATGCGGAAGCGAGGAGGAGTTTGTCCGGAAGATGAATGAGCGGGCCAAAGGGCTGGAGATGGACAACACGAACTTTGTGAACTGCAACGGCCTGGATGCGGAAGGACACGTGACGAGCGCGAGGGATATTGCTCTTATGTCACGGGAGCTGATCACGAAATATCCACAGGTCCACGACTATTCGATGATCTGGATGGAAAATATCACCCACAATACAAGCAAAGGCGCATCAGAGTTCGGGCTTGCGAACACGAATAAGCTGGTCCGTCAGTATGAGTATGCTACGGGGCTTAAGACCGGATCCACAGGCGAGGCGAAGTTCTGTGTTTCAGCGACAGGGAAGAAAAACGGGATCGAGATGATCGCAGTGATCATGGGAGCGAAAACTTCAAAAGAGCGGTTCGCAGACGCGGTCAAACTCTTAAATCACGGGTTCGGAAAGTGCCAGCTCTATACAGATGACAGCGCACCTGCCGTGAAGAGCGTGGATGTGAAGGGCGGAGTCGCGGGAAATGTCAGCGTGGAGCGTTCGGGGACGTTTTCCTATCTGGATATGACAGGGGCAAATCTGGCAGAGGTGGAGAAAAAGACGGAGGTGAGCAAGGATCTTTCCGCACCGGTAAAGAAAGGAGATGCTGTGGGCTATATCGTATATTCTATCGACGGCAGTGAGATCGGAAGAATGGAACTTACGGCCGGGGAAGATGTGGAGAAAGCCGGATTCCCGGACTATCTGAAAAAAGCATTTGACAGGCTCGTGCTGAGACGGCTGGTGCGGAAACTGTGAGTGACGATGTAAAAACGCACTTGTCCTTATGCGCTCTCCTGGTCTATAATAGATAGGCAAACCGGGAACTGCCTGCTGTGTCAGACAGTTCCCTTTCGTGGAGGAAGAAATATGGACTATGCAAAAGCAGGAGCTGTGGTTATCATCCTGCTCCTGGCAGCAGCCGCTGCCGCGGCAGAAATATACAGAGAGACGCATTGCTTCCGGGTGACACGGTATAAAGTGCCCGCGGAAAAGCTGGCGGGGATCCTCAGGAATGTGAAGATCCTTTTTCTGAGCGACCTTCATAACTGTACTTACGGAAATGAAAATGAGAGGCTGCTCCGGAGTATAAGGGACGAGGAACCGGATCTGATCCTGATCGGCGGGGACATGCTTGTGGGAAAAGCAGGAGCACCATATGAAACCGCGCTGCATTTTGTGGAACAGCTTCCGGCGATCTGCCCTACGGTTTATGCCAATGGCAACCATGAGCTGAGGATGAAGGAAGATATAGAGACCTATGGGGATGCATACAGAGTTTACAAAAATATTCTGGAAAAACGAGGAGTGCATTTCCTCGAGGATTCGCGGATCCGCGTTGAGCTGGGGGATGTGTCTCTGCAGATCTGCGGCCTGGAGCTGCCGTCCTCTACCTATAAAAAATTCAGGAAAGACAGGATCACGGCAAGTGATATCGAGGGACATTTCGGGTTTCCGGCATCAGCAGATACATATACCATCCTTCTGGCGCATAACCCTGCATATATGGACGCCTATCTGGAGTGGGGCGCTGATATGGTACTATCAGGACATCTGCACGGAGGGCTGATACGAGTGCCGGGGATCGGCGGGATCGTCACTCCCCAGGGATTCTTGTTCCCCAGGTATTCGGGAGAAATGACCCGGAAAGGAAGCCAGACTGTGATCGTAAGCAGGGGATTGGGCACGCATACACTGAATATCCGTCTCTTTAATACGCCTGAGCTGATCTCAATACAGCTCGGCGGGGATCAATGAGTAAAGTTAAGACAGCCGAAGAGAAGACAGCGGCAGGAAAAAGATTGTAAAAGCTGTTGGATTCCCTTATAATACAATATTGGTATCTTTTAAAAACACTATTCGGAGAGAACGCATGGGAATACCGGTGAAACTGGAAGTATTTGAAGGTCCCCTGGATCTTCTGCTTCATCTGATCGATAAAAATAAAATAGATATCTATGATATTCCAATCGTCGAGATCACGAATCAATACATGGAATACATCCGAAACATGCAGAGAGAAGACCTGAATGTCATGAGCGAGTTCCTTGTCATGGCGGCGACGCTTCTGGACATTAAATGCCGCATGCTCCTTCCAAAGGAAGTTACGGAAGAAGGCGAGGAAGAGGACCCGCGCCAGGAACTGGTCGAACAGCTCCTTCAGTACAAGATGTACAAGTATATGGCAAATGAGCTGAAAGACCGGCAGCTGGATGCGGACTATGTCCTGTACAAAAAGCCTACGATCCCTGCAGAGGTGCAGGAGTATGTAGAGCCGGTAGACCTTGACCGGCTTCTGGGGGATCTTACTCTGGTCCGGCTGAATGAGATCTTTCAGGACGTAATGAAGCGGCAGGTGGAAAAGATTGACCCGGTGAGGAGTAAGTTTGGAAAGATCGAGAAGGAAGAAGTGACCCTCTCAGATAAATTCACCTATATCCACAGCTACCTGAAGGACCATAAGAGATTCAGCTTCCGCCAGCTTCTGGAAAAACAGCACAGCAGGATGCATATAGTCGTTACTTTCCTTGCGATCCTTGAGATGATGAAGCAGGGGAACATACGTGTAGAGCAGGAGGATACCTGTGGTGAGATCATGATTGAAAGGACAGGGGATACAGATGGAGATTGAGAAGCTGCAGAGCGCCATTGAGGCGATCCTTTTTACGATGGGAGATTCCGTGGAGCTTGAAAAGCTGGCGTCAGCGATCGGGCATGACGAAGAGACAACGAGAAAGCTGATCCACAACATGATGGATAAATACGAGGCGGCTGACAGGGGCATCCGCATTATCGAGCTGGATAATGCCTATCAGCTCTGTACGAAAAAGGAGATGTATGAATACCTGATCCGTGTTGCAAAACAGCCGAAGCGCTATGTGCTCACGGATGTCCTGTTGGAGACGTTGTCGATCATTGCGTATAAGCAGCCGGTGACGAAGCTGGAGATCGAGAAGATCCGCGGGGTGAAATCCGACCATGCAGTGAATAAGCTGGTAGAATATGGGCTCGTTGAGGAGACAGGACGGCTTGATGCGCCGGGACGCCCGCTGCTCTTTGGGACGACAGAGGAATTCTTAAGGCGGTTCAGCGTGCATTCCCTGGACGAGCTCCCTGTGCTCGACCAGGAGCAGATCGAGCATTTTAAAGAGGAAGCTGAGGATGAAGCACAGCTCAAGCTGGATATCTGACTTCTGGATATCTGACTTTGGATATCATACCCCGGATATCCCGATGTCAGGCTGCGTTTAAGCCGGGCGGTATCCGCGGATACGCTGATGTTCTATCCGTGCAGGCGGATACATATAGTGAAAATAAGACGGGATGAAGAGGTATCCTGTATGTTTATAATGAAAAACAGAATAAAAACGGTCTTATGTCTCGCTTTATGCCTTATGGCATACATATCAGCCGCTGTTTCTGTACGCTGTACCGCGCAGGCGCAGGAAGCGGAAAATGTCAGTGGTGCTGAGATAAAACCGTCCGAATTGTACGCCCGTTCAGCAGTCCTTATGGATGCAGGATCAGGGCGTATTTTATTTGCAAAAAACGGTCAGGAGGAGATGCCGATGGCGAGCACGACGAAGATCATGACCTGTATCCTCGTGCTGGAAGAGGGAGATCTGACGGAGACTGTAACTGTAAGCGAAGAGGCTGCTTCCCAGCCGGAGGTAAAGCTGGGGATGAAAAGCGGGCAGAGATTCCGCCTGAAAGACCTTCTGTACTCACTGATGCTGGAGTCGCATAACGACTCAGCGGTCGCTGTCGCGGAACATATCGCGGGCAGCGTGCAGGGATTCGCGGATATGATGAACCGGAAGGCAGAAGAGATCGGATGCGATGCCACCTATTTTATCACGCCGAACGGACTGGATGCGGAGGATGAAAAAGGCGTCCACCATACCACTGCGGAGGATCTGGCGCGCATTATGAAATACTGCATCACAGATTCGCCGGAACGGGACGGATTCCTCGAGATTACCAGGAAGGAAAGTTATACTTTTTCAGACTGTGACGGGAACGGAAATTATACGTGCAATAATCATAATACCTTCCTGAAAATGATGGAAGGAGCGCTGACGGGAAAGACAGGGTTCACTGCGGATGCGGGTTACTGCTATGTGGGAGCGCTGCAGAGAGACGGCCGGACGTTTATCGTATCCCTTCTGGCATGCGGCTGGCCGAATAATAAAGGGTATAAGTGGTCCGATACAAAGAAGCTGATGACCTATGGCATTGAAAATTATTTTTACAGAGAGATCAGCCCTGCGCTTCCTCAGAATACAGTGAAAGTAGAAAATGGCTATAACGGGGGCTTTCCCGGGAAAGAACCTGCGGAAGCCGGACTGAGGACGGGAGGAGGGACTCAGAAGCTGCTGATGAAGCAGTCAGAGGAAGTGGAAGAGGAACTGCGCCTGCCGGAAAAAATCCAGGCTCCGGTCAAAGAAGGGGACCGGCTGGGAGAATTGATCTACACAATGGATGGCAGGATCCTGGCTGTATATCCGGTCTTTGCCTCGGAAAGTGTTGGAAAGCGGAGTTTTTCTGTATGCCTGTCCTATATTGCGCATCAGTTTCTCGGCAGATAAGGTGAGAAAACAGGTCAGAAATGAAGCGAGGATAAAATAGATCAATAGAAATGATTAATTTTGCCACTGGTATATAGGTGAAAGCTATGGTAGGATAAGTGAGGATAAAATAAAGCAATAAAATTGATTAAATATAAGGAGACGTACAAAAATGGAAAACTGGAAGAAATACGAAAAGACTTATTTTATGCCGCCCGAGCCGTGCTATGACTGGGTGAAAAAAGACGCTATTGACAAACCGCCTATCTGGTGCAGCGTGGATCTGCGCGACGGCAACCAGGCGCTGATCGAACCTATGAGCCTGGATGAAAAACTGGAATTCTTCCAGCTCCTCGTAGACGTCGGATTTAAAGTGATCGAGGTCGGTTTCCCGGCTGCATCTGAGACAGAGTATCAGTTTCTCCGCGCTCTGATCGAGCAGAACATGATCCCGGACGATGTGACGATCCAGGTGCTCACCCAGGCGAGGGAGCATATTATCAAGAGGACATTTGAGGCAGTGAAAGGCGCTCCGCATGCGATCATCCATGTATATAATTCCACGTCAGTGGCGCAGAGGGAGCAGGTATTCCGCAAGGATAAAGAGCAGGTAAAGAAGATCGCCACGGACGGCGCAGCGCTCCTGAAAAAACTGGCGGAAGAAACCGACGGCAACTTTACATTCGAGTACAGCCCGGAGAGCTTCCAGGGCACGGAAGTAGACTATGCCCTTGAGGTATGCAACGCAGTCCTTGATATCTGGAAACCGACGGAAGAGAACAAGGCGATCATCAACCTTCCGACAACCGTTGAGAACGCGATGCCGCACGTATTTGCAAGCCAGGTGGAATATTTCAATAAACATCTTCTCCACAGAGAGAATGTGATCCTTTCTCTCCACCCGCACAATGACAGAGGGTCCGGCATCAGCGATGCAGAGCTGGGGATCCTTGCCGGGGCGGACCGGATCGAGGGAACTCTGTTTGGGAACGGGGAACGCACAGGAAATGTGGATATCATCACACTTGCCATGAATATGTTCTCCCAGGGCGTTGACCCGAAACTGGACTTCTCCAATATGAGCGACATCTGTGAAGTATATGAGCGCGTGACGAGGATGAAAGTCTCCCCGCGCCAGCCCTATGCAGGAGAACTCGTATTCACTGCATTTTCCGGCTCCCACCAGGATGCCATCGCCAAGGGAATGGCATGGAGAGAGGAGCACGACTGCAAGACATGGACCGTGCCCTATCTTCCGATCGATCCGCAGGACGTGGGAAGGAGATACGATTCCGATGTCATCCGTATCAACAGCCAGTCCGGGAAAGGCGGCGTAAACTACATCCTGAAGCAGAGCTTCGGCATCAGCCTTCCGGAGAAGATGAAAGAGGAAGTCGGATACCTGGTCAAGGACGTGTCAGACAAAGCGCATAAAGAGCTTACTCCGGACTGGGTATATCATATCTTTGAGGACAATTACATTAATACAAAACCAGTATTTACTGTGGATGAGTGCCACTTCAAACAGGAGGACGGCATCATCGCTGACGCGGTGATCCACCATAACGGAAATGACCGCAGGATCACTGGTGTCGGAAACGGACGCCTGGACGCAGTGAGCAATGCGATCAAACATTACTTTGATATCAGCTATGAACTGGCGTTTTATGAGGAGCATTCCCTGACGAAAGGTTCTTCCTCAAGAGCTGTGGCTTATGTGGGTGTGATCTGCAATAAAAAGCGTTACTGGGGCGTCGGGATCGATGCCGATATCATCAAAGCTTCCATAGAAGCCCTCGTAGTGGCTGTAAATAAGATCAAAGAGATCGCAGAATCACAGGGGGGAAAGGATGAAAGGCTCCTGGAGATCACAAACTACATCTACGCGAACTATAAGGATGTGACACTTGACGACCTCTCGGAGAAATTTTTCCTCTCCAAACCGTATCTCTCCAAATACATCAAGGAGAAATCCGGCATGACATTCGGTGATATCTTAAAGAAGATCCGCATGAAAAAAGCAAGGGCAATGCTCAAAGGAAGCAGCGCTACTGTTGAGAGCATCGCTGAGTCTGTGGGATATCAGAATGTAGAACATTTTAACAGGGTGTTTAAGAAAATGTACAACATCACACCCGTACAGTACCGAAATCGAAAGTGAAATCTGTATTTGAGGGGGAGCTGATCATCAGGCTTCCCCTCTTAAATACAGATTTTATTATGTGAAAATATTGTCAGATATGTTCATTTTTGAATTGAAATTCCCATAAGGCTGATATATACTAAAATAGGCAGAAATTTTGGTTTATTTTAAACAAATTTTTTAATATGGAGGGCTAGATTATGAGCTACAATGCAACAGAAAACTCAGCAAGCAGACGAATTGCCACATTGCTTGATGAGGGCAGTTTTGTTGAGATCGGCGGTGCTGTTACTGCCAGAAGTACGGATTTCAACCTGCAGGAAAAAGAGACTCCATCAGACGGCGTCATTACCGGATATGGAGTGATCGACGGCAACCTTGTATATGTATACAGCCAGGATGCCGCCGTTCTCAATGGGGCAATCGGGGAGATGCACGCGAAGAAGATCGCGAACATCTATGATATGGCAATGAAGATGGGGGCTCCGGTGATAGGTCTGATCGACTGTGCAGGCTTAAGGCTTCAGGAGGCTACGGACGCGCTGGACGCGTTCGGAGGACTTTATTACAAGCAGACAATGGCTTCAGGAGTGGTCCCGCAGATCGCTGCGATCTTTGGTATGTGCGGAGGAGGTCTTGCGGTAGTTCCCGGTCTGGCTGACTTTACATTTATGGAAGAAAAAGAGGGAAAACTTTTTGTGAATTCTCCGAATGCTCTGGAGGGAAATGAGATTTCCAGATGCGACACTTCCAGTGCACAGTACCAGAGCGCGACAGCAGGACTGGTTGACAGCATCGGTACTGAGGCGGAAATCCTCGGGCAGATCCGTTCTCTTGTATGCATGATCCCTGCAAATTATGAGGACGACCTTTCCTATGAGGAATGTACAGATGATCTGAACCGCGTATGCACAGATATCGCAGCTGCGGCAGAAGACGCGGCGGTTGCCCTGTCACGGATCGCGGATGATCAGATCTTCTTTGAAATGAAAAAAGATTACGCAAAAGAGATGGTAACTGGTTTTATCCGCCTGAATGGTATGACAGTAGGAGCTGTCGCTAACCGCACGAAGGCTTATGGCGCAGACGGAAGTGAAGAGGCTTCCTTCGACTGTGCGCTCACGGTTGACGGATGTAAGAAAGCGATCGATTTTGTGAATTTCTGCGACGCATTTTCGATCCCGGTGCTTACGCTGACAAATGTTGCCGGATTTGCGGCTACGGTCGAGTCTGAAAAGAATATGGCAAGAGCGGTTGCGAGGATGACATATACATTTGCCAATGCGACAGTGCCGAAGGTGAATGTGATCACTGGCAAGGCATATGGAAGCGCTTATGTGGCGATGAACAGCAAGTCCATTGGTGCAGATATGGTCTATGCATGGCCGGAAGCCGAGATCGGCATGATGGATCCGGAACTGGCGGCCAGGATCATGTATGCGGATGCAGATGCCGCAGTTCAGAAAGAAAAAGCGGCAGAGTATAAAGAACTGCAGTCCAGCCCGAAAGCAGCGGCAAGAAGAGGATATGTGGATGCGATCATCGAACCTGCTGATACGAGAAAATATGTGATCGGCGCTTTTGAGATGCTGTTCACAAAGAGAGAGGACCGTCCGGATAAAAAACACGGGACGGTTTAGTGAGGTGAGGCGAAGTGAAGAAAAAAATCAGTTTATTGGGACTTGTCCTCATCCTGACGCTTAGCTTATTCACAGGGTGCAGCAAGTCTGAGACGACAGAATATGACCAGGCAGAGCTCGAGCAGTATGCTGACTTTATCATACAGAATTTCAGCGCCATGACCGAGGAACAGATGGAGAGTTTTCAGGATATGTCAGAACTGGAACTTGATCTGACTCTGCTCAACACAGGAGTACCGGTCACAGGAGAGAGTTTTCTCGGAATGATCGATGCGTGGAACGCCGGTATGGAGGAATGCGGCACATTCGTTGACCGGGGCGAATATACGATGGAAATGACAAATGACGGACCGGTCCTGACTACGGAAGGCAATTTCGCAGACCGGGATGCAACACTGGAGTTTGCTTTTGATGACAAAGGAAATATGGGAAGCCTTACAGTGAGTGCGTCTTACACAACCGGTGAGATCCTGCAGAAAGCAGGATTGAATACCGTGCTCGGTATGGGAACGACATTTGTCGTACTGATCTTCCTGTCATTTATCATCTGGCTTTTGAAATATATTCCGGTACTCGAGAAAAAATTCCGGAAGAGTCCGGCTCCGGCAGTGGAAGCACCGCAGGCGGCAGCTGTTCCGGCAGCGGTCCCGGAGATCGAGGATGATGTGACAGACGATACAGAGCTGGCGGCAGTGATCGCGGCGGCAGTCGCGGCGTCTGAGGGCACGTCCCCGGATGGTTTTGTGGTAAGATCGATCAGGAGAAGAAAATCAAATAAATGGAATTAATGAGCAGGAGGATTGCAAAATGAAAAATTATACGATTACAGTAAATGGAAACGTCTATGATGTGACAGTGGAAGAGAAGGGCGCAGGCGCAGCGCCGGCTGCAGCTGCGGCACCGAAAGCACCGGCAGCGCCGAAGGCACCTGCACCGGCTCCGGCGGCAGCGCCGAAAGCGGCAGGAGCCGGAAGGATCCAGGTAAAAGCCGGAGCAGCGGGGAAGGTATACCAGATCCCGACAGCAGTGGGACAGAGCGTGCAGGCGGGAGACACTGTCGTGATCATCGAAGCGATGAAGATGGAGATCCCGGTCGTTGCCCCGGAAGCGGGAACCATTGCCAGCATTGATGTGGCAGTAGGCGACGCCATTGAGGCAGGAGCAGTACTCGCTACATTAAACTAGTTACTCACCAGGAGGTTTGACAAATGGAATATATAATAAATACAATGGGGAATCTGGTAGAGCAGACTGCCTTCATGAACCTGACGGTGGGGAACCTCATCATGATCGGCGTTGCCTGCCTCTTCCTCTATCTGGCGATCAAGCACGGCTTTGAGCCTCTTCTGCTTGTCCCGATCGCCTTTGGTATGCTTCTGGTAAATATCTATCCGGATATTATGATCGCGCCGGAAGAAGCGTCTAACGGGACAGGCGGACTTCTGTATTACTTCTATCTGCTTGATGAATGGTCGATCCTTCCGTCTCTGATCTTCCTCGGAGTCGGGGCGATGACAGATTTCGGTCCGCTGATCGCGAACCCGAAGAGCTTCCTTCTCGGAGCGGCTGCGCAGTTCGGTATCTTTTCGGCCTATCTGGGAGCCATGGCTATGGGATTCTCGGACAAGGCAGCGGCAGCGATTGCCATCATCGGCGGAGCTGACGGACCGACATCTATCTTCCTTGCAGGTAAGCTGCAGCAGACGGCGATCTTAGGACCGATCGCAGTGGCAGCGTACTCTTACATGTCGCTCGTGCCGATCATCCAGCCGCCGATCATGAAGCTCCTTACCACAGAGAAAGAGCGCAAGATCAAAATGGAGCAGCTCCGTCCGGTATCCAAGCTGGAGAGGATCCTCTTCCCGATCATCATCACGATCGTTGTCTGCGTGATCCTGCCGACGACAGCTCCGCTGGTTGGAATGCTCATGCTCGGAAACCTGTTCAAAGAGTGCGGCGTGGTAAGACAGCTTACAGATACCGCGGCAAATGTCCTGATGTATATCGTCGTGATCCTGCTCGGAACATCCGTAGGCGCTACGACAAGTGCGGAGGCCTTCCTGAACATGGATACGATCAAGATCGTGATCCTCGGCCTGATCGCATTTGCTTTTGGTACAGCAGCCGGAGTCGTGTTCGGAAAGCTTATGTGCTGGGCGTCCGGCGGCAAGGTAAATCCGCTGATCGGCTCGGCGGGCGTGTCAGCCGTGCCTATGGCGGCACGTGTCTCCCAGAAGGTGGGTGCTGAGGCTGATCCTACGAACTTCCTTCTGATGCATGCGATGGGACCGAATGTGGCCGGCGTCATAGGTACTGCGGTCGTTGCCGGGACATTCATGGCGATCTTTGGCGTTAAGTAATAGATTTGGAGGACAGAGAAATGGCAGAAATGGAAAAGAAACCAGTTAAGATTACAGAAACGATCCTGCGAGATGCTCATCAGTCACTGATCGCTACAAGGATGACAACAGAGCAGATGCTCCCGATCATCGACAAGATGGACAAAGTGGGATACCACGCAGTAGAGTGCTGGGGTGGCGCTACATTTGACGCATCCCTGCGTTTCCTCAAAGAGGATCCGTGGGAGAGACTGAGAAAGTTCCGCGACGGCTTCAAAAATACAAAGCTTCAGATGCTTTTCCGCGGACAGAATATCCTTGGCTACCGCCCGTATGCGGATGACGTGGTTGAGTATTTCGTGCAGAAATCCGTGGCAAACGGCATTGATATCATCCGCATCTTTGACTGCCTGAATGATATCCGTAATCTTCAGACAGCAGTTACAGCGGCAAATAAAGAAAAGGCACATGCACAGGTGGCAATGTCCTATACACTCGGCGATGCGTATACACTGGACTACTGGGTGGATCTCGCAAAACGGATCGAAGATATGGGCGCAAATTCTATCTGTGTAAAGGATATGGCAGGTCTTCTCTGCCCGTATCAGGCGACAGAGCTTGTGACAGCGCTGAAAGAAGCGGTTGATATCCCGATCGAGATGCATACTCACTATACGTCCGGTGTTGCTTCCATGACATATATGAAGGCTGTTGAGGCAGGCGCGGATATCATTGATACAGCAATGTCACCGTTTGCGCTTGGCACATCCCAGCCGGCGACAGAGGTTATGGTGGAGACCTTCAAGGGAACTCCGTATGATACAGGACTGGATCAGCAACTTCTCTCCGAGATCGCGGATTACTTCCGTTCGATCCGTGACGACGCGCTTGAGAGCGGCCTGTTAAATCCGAAGAACCTGGGCGTAAATATCAAGACTCTCCTTTATCAGGTGCCGGGCGGTATGCTCTCAAACCTGACATCCCAGCTGAAAGAGCAGGGAGCTGAGGACAGATTTTATGATGTGCTGGAGGAAGTTCCGCGTGTGCGCAAAGACCTGGGCGAGCCGCCGCTTGTCACACCGTCTTCACAGATAGTGGGAACGCAGGCAGTGCTCAACGTCCTGATGGGCGAGCGCTATAAGGTGGCGACAAAGGAGACAAAAGATATCCTTGCAGGAAAATACGGCGCGACAGTAAAACCGGTAAACCCGGATCTGCAGAAGAAGATTCTCGGGGAAAACGCGGAGATCATTACGTGCCGTCCGGCGGATCTCATCCCGAACGAGCTGGATACGCTCCGCAAAGAGTGTGAGCAGTGGATCCAGCAGGATGAGGATGTGCTGACATACGCACTCTTCCCGCAGGTAGCTGTAGATTTCTTCAAATACAGACAGGCACAGCAGACAAAGGTCGACGCAACGGTGGCGGACACCGAGAATGGCGCCTATCCGGTATGATCCGATAAATAGTAAAAGCAGGTTTAAAATGAGAGGACTGATCCCTGAGAGGATTGGTCCTCATTTTCTATTTGTACAAGAAGATGTTTGGTGTTATTATATATAAGATTTGAAAACAGAGAGTAAATGAATTTTTCTATGACGGGAGGATTCCTGATGCAAGTTACGGACAGGATCGCTGCCCTGCGCGGCGAGATGGAGAGGGAAGGGATCGATATCTGGATCGTCCCTTCGGCGGATTATCATCAAAGTGAGTATGTGGGCAGTTATTTTAAGACACGCCAATATATGACAGGATTTACCGGCTCGGCAGGTACCGCTGTATTTACAAGAGACAAAGCCTGCCTGTGGACGGACGGCAGATACTTTATACAGGCAGAAAACGAGCTGAAGGGGAGCGGGATTGTCCTCTGCAGGATCGGGGAGCCGGAATGTGATACGATCGAAGCTTTTTTGAAAAAAGAACTTCCGGAAAACGGTGTTATCGGTTTTGACGGAAGGACTGTGGGTATCGGAGAAGGAAAGCACTATGAAGACCTGGCTGCTTTAAAGAGCGGGACAGTTTCCTGTGAGCTCGACCTTGTCGGGCGGATCTGGGAGGACAGACCCCGGATGCCGGAAGAAAAGGCGTTTGCCCTTGATGAAAAATATACAGGAGAAGGCGTTGCGTCGAAGCTGGGACGCGTGCGCGGAAAAATGGAGGAACTCGGGGCGGATATCCATCTCCTGACAAGCCTGGACGACATTGCCTGGCTGCTCAATATCCGGGGGAATGATATCGCGTACTGTCCCCTGGTCTTAAGTTATCTGATCTTGTACATGGATAGCGGGATACTTTTTGCGGATGAGGAAAAGTTCTCTTCAGAGATGAAGGCGGCGCTTACGGGAAACGGCATCCGGATACGCCCGTATGATGAGATCCGGGAGGCGGTTTCAGCACTTCCAGCCTCATCCTGCGTCATGCTCGATCCGGACAGGGTGAATTATGCGCTGTACAGAAGGCTCCCGGAAAATATAGAGGTCAGGGAAGCAGAAAACCCTGAAGTCCTGATGAAATGCATGAAAAACGATACGGAGATCGAAAATACTAAAAAAGCGCACATAAAAGACGCGGTGGCTCATACCAGATTTATGTACTGGCTGAAAAAGAATATCGGAAAACAGGAGATCACGGAGATATCCGCGGCCGAAAAGCTGGAGGATTTTCGCAGGGAGCAGGGAGGATACCTGGAGGCGAGTTTTGAGCCGATCAGTGCTTTTGCGGAGCACGGCGCGATCGTGCATTACAGTGCTTCAGAAGAGTCGAATGCTGTTCTCGTCGAGGGAAAGCTTCTGCTGACAGACACCGGGGGCCATTATATGGAAGGGTCAACGGATATCACGCGGACAGTGGCTCTGGGAGAAGTCTCCCAGAGGGAAAAAGAAGATTTTACTCTGACTGCCCGGGCAATGCTCCGGCTGATGAACACAGTGTTTCTTCACGGGTGCAGCGGAGCAAACCTGGACTGCATCGCGCGGGAGGTGTACTGGAAGAAGCGGATGAATTTTAATCATGGGACAGGACACGGAGTGGGGTACCTTCTCAATGTACATGAACCGCCTGTGAATTTCCGCTGGAAAGAGGGAAAGACGCCGGCGCCGGTCCTGGAAAGGAATATGGTGATCACAGATGAACCGGGGATTTATATAGAAGGATCCCACGGTATCCGTCTTGAGAATGAGCTTCTCGTGTGCGAGGACGAAAAGAATGGATACGGGCAGTTCATGCACTTTGAACCGCTGACTTTTGTTCCCATTGATCTTGATGCTCTGCTGCCGGAGCAGATGACGGAAGAAGAGCGGAACATGCTCAATGATTATCATAAGAAAGTCTTTGGAGTTGTCGCACCTTATCTGAGTGAAGAGGAAAAGATATGGCTAAAAAAATATACAAGACCTGTCTGAGATTTCCCTGTGGGATGTTATGCGTAAGAAATATTGATAGAGCCGGGAAAGATCCGGCGGGCAATTAAAATAAAGGATAGAATATAACAGTATGGAAACAGCAGAAAATACGACAAATGAATTGATCCTCAGGATTGAAGAAAAGTATGCAAAAATGAGTAAAGGACAGCGCAGGCTGGCAGATTATGTATGTAAAAACTATGATAAAGCGGTATTCCTGACAGCGGCGAAGCTGGGAGAGACCGTAGGGGTCAGCGAGTCTACGGTCGTCCGTTTTGCCATCCAGCTCGGATACAAGGGGTACCCGGGATTTCAGAAGGCTTTGGAAGAACTGGTGAGGAATAAGCTGAATTCGATCCAGAGGATGGAGGTCACGTATGGTCGGATCAGCCAGAGCGAGATACTGGAGACTGTCCTGCATTCGGATATCGAGAAGATCAAACAGACCCTTTCTGTGATCGACCACAAGGCGTTTGATCTTGCCATTGATACAATCCTTAGCGCAAAACGGATTTACGTGATCGGGATCAGGAGCTGCGCTCCGCTGGCTTCATTTCTCGGATTTTATCTGAATCTGATCTGTGAAAACGTAACAACAGTGGCCACGAACAGTTCCAGCGAGATATTTGAGCAGCTGATACGCATTAATGAGAAAGACGTGATCATTGGGATCAGTTTCCCCAGATATTCCATGCGTGCCTTAAAGGCTCTGGAATTTGCCAGCAACCGGAAGGCGAAGGTGATCACACTGACAGACAGCATCCATTCTCCCATGAACCTGTATTCTTCCTGCAACCTGATCGCGCGCAGCGACATGGCGTCTATCGTGGACTCCCTTGTCGCGCCTTTGAGTGTGATCAATGCCCTTGTCGTTGCACTGTGCATGAAAAAGCAGAAAGAGGTTGTCTCAACACTGGAAACACTGGAGCAGCTCTGGGGGGAATACCAGGTGTACAGCGGCGATGAGCTGAATCCGGTGAGCGGTCCGTTTTCTGTAAATGGGATGGAAAAGGCAGACGGGACTGCAGGAGAACAGGAAAAAGGAAAGAAAGATGGAAAGGAAGCCCGGGCAGATGAATAAGATCCTTGTGGTGGGCGGCGGTGCGGCAGGAATGATGGCAGCGGTCACCGCGGCCCGGAACGGAAAGAAAGTCCTTTTGATCGAGAAGAATGAAAAACTGGGAAAGAAGCTGTTCATTACAGGTAAAGGGAGGTGCAATATCACAAATGCCGCGGATATTGAGGACCTCTTTTCCGCGGTGGTCAGCAACCCGAAATTTCTGTACAGCAGCTTTTACAGCATGACAAATGATCAGGTCATAGATTTTTTTGAGGAGCTGGGTGTGAAGACAAAAGTGGAGAGAGGCGGCAGAGTTTTTCCCGAATCCGACCATTCTTCTGATGTGATCCGGGCACTGGAACAGGAAATGAAACGGCTCGGGGTCGAGATCAGACTGAGGGCGGAAGCAGAGAAAATCCTTGCAGAAGACGGCAGGGTGACAGGAGTCCGCCTCTCTTCCGGAAAAGAATTGCATGCTGACGCAGTCATCATCGCGACGGGAGGGATCTCGTATCCTTCCACCGGTTCTACAGGAGACGGATATCGGTTTGCGAGAGAGTGCGGGCATAAAGTGGCAGACCTTTCCCCGGCGCTGGTCCCGATGGAAGTAAAAGAGTGGTATGCCAGAGAATTAATGGGACTGTCCCTGCGTAACGTTGAGATACGGATCACTGACGGAAAGAAAAAACTGTATGAAGAGTTCGGAGAAATGCTCTTTACTCATTACGGAGTGACCGGCCCTGTGATATTGAGCGCCAGCAGTATCGTCGGGAAAAAGCTGAGAGAACATCCTCTGACACTCCATATCGATCTGAAACCCGCACTTACGGAAGAACAGCTGGATAAAAGGATGCTGCGGGAATTTGAAGCGAACCATAACCGGCAGTTCAAAAATGCGGTCGACAGTCTCTTTCCTTCAAAATTGAAACCAGTGATCGTTGAACTCTCCGGCATCCAGGAAGACAAAAAAGTAAATGAGGTCACAAAAGAAGAACGCCTGCATTTTGTGCGCCTGATCAAAGATTTCAGCATGACTCTCACAGGCATGCGGGGATATAATGAGGCGATCATCACAAAAGGCGGCGTGTCTGTAAAAGAAATCGATCCGGGGACCATGGAGTCAAAACTTGTCAATGGGCTCTATTTTGCCGGGGAGGTGCTTGATCTGGATGCTGTGACCGGAGGTTATAATCTCCAGATCGCGTGGAGCACGGGATATCTGGCAGGGCTGAATGCATAAATTCCTTGTGCATCAGTCTCTCCCGGGGTATACTGGATTTAGTTTTATATGAGGAGGACATTATGGGTTATAACGTAGCAATCGACGGACCGGCCGGCGCCGGAAAGAGCACGATCGCAAAGCTGGTCGCAAAAGAAAAGGGTTATATATATGTAGATACCGGAGCCATGTACAGAGGACTTGCGATCCATTTCCTGAAAAAGGGAGTCAGCGCGGATGATAAAGAAGCAGTGGCAGCTGCCTGCAGAGATGCGGAAGTGACGATCGGATATGAGGACGGGATCCAGCAGGTTTATCTGAACGGAGAGAATGTGACATCCATGCTCCGCACAGAAGAGGTCGGCAACATGGCTTCCAGGACATCGGCGATCCCCGCGGTGCGGGAAAAGCTTCTCGAACTCCAGCGCAGTCTTGCGAGGACACAGGATGTGATCATGGATGGCAGAGATATCGGGACGAATATCCTTCCGGATGCGGATGTAAAGATCTATCTCACTGCGAGCGTGGAGACAAGGGCAAAGCGCAGATATGATGAGCTGAGAGAAAAGGGTGAGGCATGTGATCTGGAATCTATCGCGCATGATATCAGGGAACGCGACGAGCGCGATATGACAAGAGAGATCGCGCCGCTGAAACAGGCAGAGGATGCAGTGCTCGTGGACAGTTCAGATATGACGATACAGGAAGTGGTGGATAAGATCTGCTCTTACTGTAAATAAAGGAGATTCCAGAAGATGAAGGTGATCAAGGCAAAGACAGCCGGATTTTGTTTCGGTGTAAAGCGTGCCGTGGATACGGTTTATGAGCAGCTGGATTCCTGTGATGATAAGATCTACACATATGGTCCGATCATCCATAACGAAGAAGTGGTGAAGGATATGGAGAGCAAAGGGGTCGTCGTGCTCCGTTCGGAAGACGAACTGGACAGGCTCTCCGGCGGGACAGTCATTATCCGGTCCCACGGAGTGGAAAAGAGGATCTATGATAAGATGGCTGCCAGAGGAATACGCATTGTAGATGCAACATGTCCGTTTGTAAAGAAGATCCACGATATTGTAAACAGGGAAAGCGCTGCCGGAGCACATATTGTTATCATAGGCAATCCCGCGCATCCCGAAGTACAGGGGATCAGGGGCTGGGCAGGCGACAGGGTTACTGTCATCTGTGATATGGAAAGTGCCCAGAGTATTGGATTCGAAAAAAATGAAAAGATATGCGTGGTTTCACAGACGACATTTAATTACAATAAATTTAAAGATTTAGTTGAAATTATCAAGAAAAAGAGTTATGATGTAAGTGTTTTAAATACAATCTGCAATGCTACAAAAGAACGCCAGACAGAGGCAAAAAGCATCGCAGAATCGGTGGATGCTATGATAGTTATTGGCGACAAACATAGTTCCAATACCCAGAAGTTATTTGAAATTTGCCGGATGGCATGTAACAATACGTACTATATTCAGACACTTGACGATTTGAATTTGAATCAATTAGGGTCAGTGGAAACAGTAGGTATTACAGCAGGGGCATCCACGCCCAACAATATAATTGAGGAGGTTCAAAATAATGTCAGAGTTATCTTTTGAACAGATGTTAGACGAGTCATTCAAAACAATTCACAACGGGGAGGTAGTTGAGGGTACTGTTATCGATGTAAAGTCGGATGAGATCATCCTGAACATCGGCTATAAGGCTGACGGTATTATCACAAAGAATGAATATTCCAACGATCAGTCCATCGACCTGACAACAGTCGTTTCCGTTGGCGACACAATGACAGTCAAAGTTCTGAAAGTGAATGACGGCGAAGGACAGGTCCTTCTTACATACAAGAGACTTGCCGCTGAGAAAGGAAATGAGAGACTGCGCGAGGCTTATGAGAATAAAGAAGTCCTCAAGGCAACAGTTACACAGATCCTTGGCGGCGGTATCTGCGCGACAGTCGATGAGGTCAGAGTATTTATCCCGGCGAGCCTTGTATCTGATTCCTATGAGAAGGATCTCAGCAAATATGAAGGCCAGGAGATCGAGTTCGTGATCAGCGAGTTCAATCCGAGAAGAAACCGCGTGATCGGTGACAGGAGACAGCTCCTCGTAGCTGAGCGTGCAGAGAAGCAGAAAGAGCTTTTCGCAAGACTCCAGATCGGCGACAGGATCGAAGGAACTGTTAAGAATGTAACAGATTTCGGTGCATTTGTTGACCTCGGCGGCGTTGACGGCCTGCTCCACATTTCAGAGATGTCATGGGGAAGGGTTGACAATCCGAAGAAAGTATTCCATGTTGGCGACAAACTGACAGTTCTCGTAAAAGATATCCATGATACAAAGATCGCGCTCAGCCTGAAGTTCCCGGAGACAAATCCGTGGGTGAACGCAGCAGAGGATTTCGCGGTTGGAAAAGTTATCACAGGCAAAGTTGCCAGAATGACAGATTTCGGCGCATTTGTTGAACTTGCTCCGGGGGTAGATGCACTGCTTCATGTATCCCAGATCGCAAGAGAGCATGTTGATAAGCCGTCTGATGTACTTTCTATCGGACAGGAGATCACTGCGAAGATCGTTGACCTCAATGAGGCGGAGAAGAAGATCAGCTTAAGCATGAAAGCTCTTCAGTCTGAGCAGACAGAAGAAGCTGAAGCTGCCGAGCCGGCGGAAGAGACTGCTGAGGAAGAATAATATCTTTATTAACGAAGATCACAGGGCGATATAGCATATGTATCGCTCTGTTTTTTTGTTAAAAAATGGACGATCCATCTGGAAAATAGCATGATGTATCCGGATGATACATGATTTTTACTGTAGGATCTCTGGATTTTAGAAGAACAGTTTAATATAATGTTTATAAATTGGTTCATAGATCACTTTAATTGCTTTAGCGGATCATCCGCGGAGAAAGGAAGGGAAGAATGGGACTTCTGACATTTAAGGGCGGGATACATCCGGATGACGGGAAGCGGTTTTCGAAAGACCAGCCGATCCGGCGTCTCCTGCCGGAAGGGGAACTGGTATATCCGCTGTCTCAGCATATCGGGGCCCCGGCTAATCCGTTGGTAAAAAAGGGGGACCGTGTGTTAAAAGGACAGATGATCGCCGCGGCGAGCGGGTATGTGTCTGCTCCTGTCCATGCCTCGGTCTCCGGCACTGTCAAAGGGCTGGAACAGAGATTCAGTCCATCCGGGACAAAGACAGAGTGTATCGTGATCGAGAATGACGGCAGTTATGAGGAGATAGGATATGAGACTGTGAAGCCGCTTTCTGAAATGACACGTGGGGAAATCCTTGACAGGATCGGAGAATCTGGCATCGTGGGCATGGGCGGGGCCGGATTTCCGACGAGAGTAAAGCTTTCGCCCAAAGAGCCGGAAAAGATCGATCATATCATTGCCAACTGCGCGGAATGCGAGCCGTATATCACCGCGGATTACCGCAGGATGCTGGAAAATACAGAAGAATTGATAAGCGGAATGCGGGTTGTATTATCACTGTTTCCGAATGCAAAAGGTATCTTTGCGGTGGAGGATAATAAAAAAGACTGCATTGAAAAGCTGAGATCCGCCGTTTCAGATGAGCCTCGGATGAGTGTGGAAAGGCTTGTGGCAAAGTATCCGCAGGGCGCAGAGCGGCAGCTGATCTACGCGGTGACAAAGCGTGCGGTTAATTCTTCCATGCTTCCGGCAGATGTAGGGTGCATTGTTGACAATGTAGAGACATTGATCAATATCCATTATGCTGTTGCAGAGGGAAGGCCCCTGACGGAACGCGTGGTGACAGTGAGCGGGGATGATATCGCGGCTCCGGGCAATTTCTTAGTGCCGCTGGGTATCAGCCATGAGGAGCTGATCAAAGCAGCCGGCGGATTTATCGTTCCGCCTCGAAAACTGATCTCTGGCGGACCGATGATGGGTTTTGCCATGGTGACTGCAGATGCGCCTGTGACAAAAACGTCTTCCGCTCTGCTCGCCTTTAAGGAAGACGCTGTGGCGAAAGCACAGGAGACAGCGTGCATTAACTGTGCAAGATGCGTAGAGGTCTGTCCGAGCAGGATCATACCGTCCAGGCTGGCTGACCTTGCACTGCGGCATGATGAGGACGGATTTGTGGCAATGAACGGGCTGGAATGTGTGGAGTGCGGGTCGTGCAGCTATGTGTGCCCGGCGAAAAGGCCGCTGAAGCAGGCGATCGGATCCATGCGCAGGACTGCGCTGGCAAATAAGAGAAAGAAATAAGAGAGGAGACGGAGTATTGAACGAGAATTTTAATGTATCATCTTCGCCGCATATCCGCGACCGGATCAGTACCGGCAATATTATGCTCATGGTCGTGATCGCACTTCTGCCGGCGACCGTGTTCGGGATCTGGAATTTCCGGCATGAGGATGCATGGATCCTGGTCGTGGTCACGACAGCTGCGGCCGTCCTGTCAGAATACATCTATGAGAAACTGATGAAGAAGCCGGTTACGGTCAATGATCTCAGCGCAGTAGTTACAGGCCTTCTGCTTGCCCTTAATCTTCCGCCTACTCTCCCGTGGTGGATGGGCGCGCTGGGAGCTGTGTTTGCGATCGTTGTCGTGAAACAGCTTTTCGGAGGACTGGGACAGAATTTTATGAATCCCGCCCTTGCGGCGCGCTGCTTCCTGCTGATCTGTTTCGCGGGCCGGATGACTTATTTTGTGTATGACGGCGTTACAGGCCCCACGCCGCTGGCGGAGCTGAAAGCAGGTCAGGCGGTAAATACAATGGATATGCTGGTGGGAAATATCCGCGGGACGATCGGGGAGACCTCGGTCATCGCCATCATGATCGGGGCAATGTTCCTTCTGCTCATGGGCGTGATCGACCTGAAGATCCCCGGTTCCTATATCATATCTTTTGTCATATTTATTACGATCTTCGGGGGACACGGCTTTGACACGCAGTACATAACCGCCCATCTGTGCGGCGGCGGTCTGATGCTGGGAGCGTGGTTCATGGCCACGGATTATGTCACCTCGCCGATTACCGGCAGCGGAAAGATCATATACGGGATCTGCATGGGGCTGCTGACCGGATTGTTCCGTCTCTTCGGCGGCTCAGCGGAAGGCGTTTCCTACGCGATCATCATCAGCAATCTGCTCGTGCCCCTGATCGAGAAGGCTACTCTTCCGAGACCGTTTGGGAAAGGGGGAGAGAAGTAATGGATAAGATTATAAAGAATACGCTGATCCTGACAGTGATCACAGTGGTATCCGGACTGCTGCTGGGACTGGTATATGATATCACAAAGGAACCCATTGCCACCGCGCAGGAAAATACAAGGCAGGAGGCGTTCCGCTCAGTTCTCCCTGACGCTGCTTCTTTTGAGGAGTACGAGGGGTATGACGCGGAAAAAGCGGGAGAACTGCTCCGGGAAAACGGTTATGATCCCGATGAGATCTCAGGCGCTGTCACCGGGAAGGACGGCAGCGGAGAGACTGTGGGGTATGTGGTGAATGTCATTTCCCATGAGGGTTATGCCGGCGACATCGAAATCTCTGTCGGCATTGCCGCCGACGGTACGGTGACCGGCATTGAGATGCTGTCGATCAGCGAGACCGCAGGTCTCGGGATGAAAGCGGCTGAGGCGGATTTTAAAGACCAGTTCAAAGGTAAGAAGGTGGAGAAATTTACCTATACGAAGTCCGGCGAGAGCGGCGATGATATGATCGATGCGATCAGCGGCGCTACCATCACCACTAATGCTGTCACGAACGCAGTGGACGCGGCGCTTGTTTATTATCAGAATGAGTTAGGAGGCGGTGTCATTGAATAAATGTACAGAGCGTATCTTTAACGGGCTTGTCAAAGAAAACCCGACTTTTGTGCTCATGCTCGGTATGTGTCCCACACTGGCAGTCACGACTTCCGCCATAAATGGGATCGGGATGGGGCTGTCTACTACGGCGGTGCTCATTATGTCAAATATGCTGATATCCATACTGAGAAAGATCATCCCGGATTCGGTGCGTATGCCCGCGTTTATCGTGGTCGTGGCTTCCTTCGTGACGATCGTTGATTTCCTTCTCGAGGGATTTGTGCCGGGGCTGTATGATTCCCTCGGGCTTTATATCCCGCTGATCGTGGTAAACTGCATCATCCTGGGAAGGGCGGAGAGCTATGCTTCTAAGAATCCTGTGCTTCCGTCTGTTTTTGACGGGATCGGGATGGGACTGGGATTTACAGTCGGCCTGACCTGTATCGGTATCGTCAGGGAACTGATCGGGGCAGGACAGATCTTCGGGAAACAGGTCATGCCGGATTCCTATGAGCCGCTGACAATCTTTATCCTGGCGCCGGGAGCCTTTTTTGTGCTGGCATGCCTTGTGGCTCTCCAGAATAAAATAAAACATCATCTCGCAAAAAAAGGAAATGAGGCGCCGCAGGCTGCGGGCTGCGGTGAAGGCTGTGCATCCTGTGCGGGCAGGGGCATCTGCGGCGGACACCTGGTATCAGATACAAAGAAAGAAGAGGAGGGGGCGTAAATGCAGGAATTACTATTGATCGCTGTGGGCTCGGCGTTTGTCAATAATGTTGTGCTCAGTCAGTTCCTTGGGATATGCCCGTTCCTGGGCGTTTCCAAAAATGTAAAGACAGCGGCCGGAATGGGCGGCGCGGTCGTGTTTGTCATCACCATTGCCTCCTTTGTGACCGGGCTGATCTACAAGTTCATCCTCGGCAATCCGAACATCATGGGCGGGGAGCTGGAGTACCTGAATACGATCGTCTTTATCCTCGTGATCGCTGCCCTTGTGCAGTTTGTGGAGATGTTCCTGAAGAAATCCATGCCGCCCCTCTACAATGCTCTGGGGGTGTATCTCCCGCTGATCACAACGAACTGCGCGGTGCTCGGAGTCGCGCTGACCAATGTGCAGGAAGGGTATGATATCCTGACAGGGGTGGTAAACGGGTTTGCAACAGCTGTGGGATTCCTCGTATCCATCGTACTTATGGCGGGCATCCGTGAGAAGACGGAACATAACGATGTGCCGGAGTCGTTCCGGGGGACGCCGATCGTGCTGGTGACAGCAGGTCTGATGGCGATCGCGTTCTTCGGGTTCTCAGGACTGATATAGGAGGAAGGGAAAATGAGCATAACAGGGATCATATTAGCAGCTGTGATCGTAGGCGGCACGGGACTGTTCATCGGAGTTTTCCTCGGTATCTCGGGAAAGAAGTTCGCAGTGGATGTGGACGAAAGAGAAGAGGCTGTCCTGGAAGCCCTTCCGGGAAATAACTGCGGCGGCTGCGGCTATGCAGGCTGTTCCGGCCTGGCCGCGGCGATCGTGAAAGGCGAAGCCGAAGTAGGCGGATGTCCGGTAGGCGGCGCGCCGGTGGCTGAGAAGATCGGGAAGATCATGGGGGTGGACGCTGCTGCGAAGGAGCGCATGACCGCCTTTGTGAAGTGTTCGGGAACGTGCGAGAAAGCGGGAACAGAATATGAATATTATGGGATCCGGGACTGTGTCATGGCAAGCCAGATGCAGGACGGCGGGGCAAAGGGATGTGATTATGGCTGCCTCGGATACGGCACATGCGTGGAGGCGTGTTCCTTTGACGCGATCCATATAGCAGACGGGATTGCTGTCGTGGACAGAGAGTCATGTAAGGCATGCGGGAAATGTGTCTCCGCTTGTCCGAAGCATCTGATCGAGCTGATCCCTTATAAGCAGAGGACATTTGTCCAGTGCAATTCCAATGAAAAGGGAAGGACGCTCATGGATGTATGCCAGGCGGGATGTATCGGGTGCCGGCTCTGCGAGAAAAACTGCGGGGCGGCTGCGATCACAGTCCAGAATTTCCTGGCACATATCGATGTGGAAAAATGTATGAACTGCGGTGTGTGCACGGAGAAGTGCCCGAGAAAGGTCATCCGGGCAGATTTATAATGCGAGATCGATCCGGGAGCTGCTTGTATGCAGCTCCCCGTCTTTTGTCACAAAGACGGCTTCGATCCCTTCCATGCTGCGGACGAGCTCCATCCCATCTTCCAGGCCAAGTACATAGCAGGCTGTGCTCAGGGCATCTCCGTCCACAGACCGGTCGGAGATGATCGTTACCTGATCCAGGTCGTTCTGCACAGGATATCCGGTGTCAGGATCCAGGATGTGATGGTAGATGGCGCCGTCTTTCTTGAAATACCGTTCGTAATCTCCTGATGATACAACAGAGCTGTCGGATACGGATACAGTCCCCAGTATGGTCCCGTCTTCGGAAAAAGGTTTCTGTATGCCGATGCGGAAGTCTGAGCCGTCATAGCGCCCGCCGAGGGTCAGGACATTTCCGCCCAGGTTGATCAGCGCGTGGCGGACTCCCGCGCTGGTGAGATACTCTTTGAGTTGGTCGGCAATATAGCCTTTTGCAATGCCGCCCAGGTCGATCTTTGCCTCAGGGTCAGTCAGGGTGACCGTGTTTCCTTCTATTTTTATACAGCGGTAATCAATATGGCTGACCGCTTCTTCCAATGCTGAGGGATCCGGGACCGTGCCGCTGCTGTTGCCTGTGAAATCCCAGAGTTCGGAAGCGGACGCTATCGTAATGTCAAATTTCCCGCCGGAAAGCTCACCATAGTGTATGCCGAGGCGCAGCAGTCCGGCAGTTTCATCAGAGACAGACACAGGCAGGCCGTGCGACTGGTTGATCTTATAGATCTCGCTTTCCTCGATGGATGGGCTGAGGAGGTTTTCATAGTATGCGCAGAGCTCTTCGCAGCGGTCAAGGATCTCCCGGTCAGCGCCCCAGGCTTCCACCTGAACGACGGTATCAAAATAAGTCCCTGTCATTTTCAGGGATTCTGACTCAAGGGGCGAGCTGCATCCTGCGCATGATGAGACGATGTATGCGAATAGTAGAAAAAGTGATGTAAAACGTACTCTGGCGATGGTACTGTATTTTATCCGTGACACTGTATACTCCTCCCGTACACCCGAAAACAGGTTGAAATCCTGAGCGTATTATAGCCGGTTTTCCGGCACAGTACAAGCATATAACTGTTACCTGTACCTGCAAACCGAATCGAACATGTGGTTGCATAATAAAAATCTATGTGCTATGATATTGGAAGCGAAGAGGTAGAAGTATGAAGAGAAATGACTGGTTTCTGGCGGCGGGCATTCTGGCAGCGGCTGCCATTTTGTTTTGTTTCCAGAGGTTGGGAAAGTCAGGGGAACAGGCTGTTGTCAGCATTTCGGTTGACGGCGATCTGTACGGCACTTACAGTCTGGGAGAAGACCGGACTGTGGAGATCAATGAGACGAACCGCCTTGAGATCAGCGGCGGGGCTGTGCGGATGGACTGGGCTGACTGCCCGGATCAGGTCTGTGTAAACCATCGGAGTATCAGCAGGGATGGAGAGAGCATTATCTGTCTGCCGAACCAGGTCGTTGTTTCGATCGAAAACGGGGAATCCGGAGAAGTGGACGGCATTGCCCGGTAGAGACCTGCAAGGGGACGGCCTCCGCGCTGCTGTTTGGCGCTGTTATCCGGTTGTGTTGGAAAGGGAAGAGGATTGAAGAACAGAGCTACTTATTTCGGGGTATTTACAGCGCTCGCGCTGATCTTCAGCTATGTTGAGACGCTGATACCGGTTAATTTCGGCATTCCGGGCGCAAAGCTCGGGCTTGCAAATCTTGTGATCGTGATCGTCCTGTATAAGACAGGTTTTAAGGAAGCGCTGCTCTTATCCGTGACGCGAGTGGTCCTGGCGGGCTTTCTCTTCGGGAATCTGTTCGGTATCCTGTACGGCCTGGCAGGCGCTGTTTTAAGCCTAGCCGCTATGGAGTGTCTAAAACTCAGGAGCTCTTTTAGTGTAGTCGGTGTGGGTATCGCGGGGGGAGTGAGCCACAATATTGGCCAACTTATTGTGGCGATGATCGTCGTAGAGACGTACCAGGTCGGTTATTATCTGCCGGCGCTTCTTGTCGCCGGAGTGGTCACGGGAACCCTGATCGGCATTGTGTGCAGGGAAGTGCTCAGACGCATCAATAATGTCACACTTGTCTGACAGGCCTCTTTTGTATGCGCAAAGATATGGATACGGATTAATTTGAGAAAAGGAAGAAAATAAAATGATCTCATATGTAAAAGGTGAACTGGCAGCCATAGAAGAACAGAAGGCGGTCATAGATGTAGGCGGGATAGGATACGGCGTGTATATGCCGCAGCAGTCGATGGCGCGGCTCCCGGAGATCGGGAGTACAGTGAAGCTGCATACCTATCTGAATGTAAAGGAAGACGCCATGCAGCTCTTCGGATTCCTGACACGGGATGACCTGGAGATCTTTAAGCTGGTCATCGGCGTGAGCGGCATCGGGCCGAAAGGCGGGCTGAATATCCTCTCGAGCATGAGCCCGGACGAGCTCCGGTTTGCCATCATGTCCGGGGACGCAAAGGCGATTTCAGCCGCTCCCGGGATCGGAAAGAAGACAGCGGAAAAGCTGATCGTCGAGCTGAGGGATAAGGTGGATATCGAGGAGATGCTGGAACATGCCGCCCACGGAGATGAAGGCGGGGCGGCCGCTCTGTCCGCGGACAGCGACATGCAGTCAGAGGCAGTCCAGGCGCTGGTCGCCCTGGGATACGGCAGCTCGGAGAGCCTGCGCGCTGTGAAGAAAGCATCCCCGGGATGCTCGACAGCGGAGGATATCTTGAAAGAGGCTTTGAAATATCTTTTTTAACCTGATGAAGGGAATGCGGATACAACCATGGGAAAACGGATCATTACAACAGAAAATCTGGAAGAGGATATTAAGATCGAGGGCGAGCTGCGCCCTCAGCTTTTGACAGAATATATCGGACAGGAGAAGGCAAAACAGACGCTCAAGGTCTATATCGAAGCGGCAAAGGCGAGGAACGAGGCTCTGGATCATGTACTGTTTTACGGCCCCCCGGGACTGGGAAAGACGACTCTTGCCGGGATCATCGCCAATGAGATGGGCGTGCATATGAAAGTGACCTCCGGACCGGCAATCGAGAAGCCCGGGGAGATGGCGGCGATCCTGAACAGTCTCCAGGAACATGACGTCCTCTTTGTGGATGAGATCCACCGCCTGAACCGTCAGGTTGAAGAGGTGCTTTATCCTGCCATGGAAGATTATGCGATCGATATTATGATCGGAAAGGGCGCGGGCGCCCGGTCGATCCGGCTGAATCTGCCGAAATTCACACTGGTCGGGGCGACGACACGCGCCGGCATGCTGACAGCTCCGTTAAGAGACCGGTTTGGCGTGGTGAACAGGCTGGAATTTTATACGGATGAGGAGTTGATGACAATCATCTTAAGGTCAGCGAAGGTGCTGGATGTGGAGATCGAAGAAGAGGGGGCCCTGGAGCTTGCGCGCAGGTCGCGCGGCACGCCGAGGCTGGCAAACCGCCTCTTAAAGAGAGTGCGCGATTTCGCCCAGGTAAAATACGACGGAAAGATCACAAAGAAAGTGGCAGACTATGCGCTGGATCTTCTCGATGTTGACAAATACGGGCTTGATCATATCGACAGGAGCATCCTTCTCACGATGATCGAAAAATTCCAGGGCGGCCCGGTGGGGCTGGATACCCTTGCGGCCGCGATTTCTGAGGACGCGGGGACACTGGAGGATGTGTATGAGCCGTATCTGCTGAAGAACGGATTTATCCAGCGGACGCCGCGGGGCAGAGTCGTGACGGATCTGGCGTACACCCATCTCGGGATCCCCCTGCCCCGGCCGGAGTAAATATGCTTTCGGCGGAATATCGAAAAAACTGTTGGTTTTTGCCGGTAAATCGTTTATAATAGACAGGTAAGAAACGCGAGGAGGAAGCTATGAGTTCAGCAAAACATTTTACAGAAGTATTGATCGGGGGAAAGGTATATACTCTGAGTGGATTTGAAGGTGAAGAGTACCTGCAGAAAGTATCCTCCTATCTGAACCACAAGATCACAGAGTGCGCGAACAGCGAGGGATACAGGAAGCAGAGCGCTGACACAAGGAATGTACTTCTCGCCCTGAATATCGCAGACGATTATTTTAAGGCTAAGAAACAGGGAGATTCCCTTGAGAGTGATATCGAACTGAAGGATAAGGAAATGTACGATCTGAAGCATGAACTGATCTCCGCACAGATCAAACTGGAAAACGCGGAGAAAGAGCTTGCAAAGATGAAAGAGGAGAACAATGATCTCCAGATGCAGATCGTAAAACTGGAAACCGAGATGAAAAACCGGAGAAGGTAACCGCTGGCGATGCGGCTGTAAAAAAGCAACACGAAAATGACGAAAGAGGGCTGTCAGGATAGACAGCCCATTTCATTACAGAAATATTTTGTCGGAAAGGATCAGCACAGATATGGCAGAAAGGGACAGGATATGTACAGCAGGGGACTGCGCTCAGAAAAGGACGGTCGAGATCCTTGCCCCGGCGGGCTCTTATGAGTCCTTCCGGGCAGCGCTCGGCGCAGGCGCGGATGCGGTGTATGCCGGAGGCCCAAGGTTCGGCGCGAGGGCGTTCGCAGACAATTTCACACAGGAAGAGCTTGTCCGGGCAGTGGGGGAGGCGCATCTTTTCGGGAAGAAGTTTTATCTGACAGTCAATACACTGCTAAAGGACCATGAGATCGCTGATCTCTACGATTATCTGGAGCCGCTCTATGAGGCCGGGCTGGACGCGGTCATCGTACAGGATGCCGGTGTGGTCGAGTATATGAGAGAAGTTTTTCCGGGGATGGATCTCCATGCAAGTACGCAGATGACAGTGACCGGATCCTACGGGGCAAGATTCCTGGAAAAGCAGGGCGTCACACGGGTGGTGCCGGCGCGGGAGCTCTCTCTTGGGGAGATCCGGCAGATCCGGGAGGAGACCGGGCTGGAGATCGAGTGCTTTGTCCACGGAGCGCTCTGCTACTGTTATTCCGGGCAGTGCCTTTTGAGCAGTATGATCGGGGGCAGGAGCGGCAACAGGGGACAGTGCGCCCAGCCGTGCAGGCTGCCGTACTCTGTGGACGGGAAAAAGAAGTATTACCTGAGCCCAAAAGATATCTGTACCCTGGAGATCATACCGGACCTTGTGGATGCGGGGATCGATTCCTTTAAGATCGAAGGGCGCATGAAAAAGCCAGAGTATGTGGCAGGGGTCACATCCATGTACCGGAAATATACGGACCTTTATCTGGAAAAGGGGCGCGACGGATTCAAAGTGCTTCCTGAAGACCGGGAAATGCTCATGGACCTGTATAACAGGGGCGGCTTTTCAGAAGGGTATTATAAGAAACATAACGGGCGGGAGATGATGGCTCTGGACCGTCCCAGCCATACAGGGGTCCCGGCGCTGAAAGTCCGCTCACAGAAAGGACGGGAACTCCGCTGCACAGCGCTCACGGATATCCGCCCGGGTGACGTGGTCGATATTACAGGCGGCAAAGGAAATTATACTGCCGGCAGTGAAGTGAGAGCGGGCGGAACCCTGTCCTTCCTCGTCCAGAAAGGGACGCGCCTGGCGCCGGGAACGGTTTTGAAACGGATGAGGAATGAGACGCTGATCCGAAATCTCCGCGAGACCTGTGTTGAGAAAACGACCCAGAGGGAAATCTGCGGGCGGCTGGTCCTGAAGATGTCAGAGCCTGCCGGATTCACGGTCTGGTGCATGTCAGGAAACCAGGCGGGGGCGGCAAGAAATGCTGTCTCGTATACGGCGAAGTCAGACGGAGCGGTCCAGAAAGCTCAGAACCGACCTCTTGACGAAGAGAGAGTCCGCGCACAGATCATGAAGACAGGGAATACAGAGTTCTGTTTCCGGGAGCTGGATATCCATATGGACGAAGGAGTTTTTATGTCTGTCCAGCAGATCAATACCCTGCGAAGAGCTGCGCTGGAGGGGCTGAAAAAAGCGGTCATAGCTGATCAGTCCCGGACAGCGGCAGTCAGGAAGGCTGCCCCGGATCTGCCTGACAGGGGAGCGGACGGAGAGTGGTCCCCGCTTTTTTCTGTCCTGGCAGAGACAGAAGAGCAGCTCCAGGCGGTAAGGGACGCAGTTGTCCAGGCGCCTGAGCTCTTCCGCCGCGTTTATGCGGATCTGGCACTTGCAGAGAAGACAGAAAGATCCAAAGAAGTGAAAAAAGCGGTACAGGATATCAGGGATGCGGGCATCGAGCTTTTTGCCGCACTGCCATGGATCTTCCGCAGGGAAGAGCCGGGAGATGACAGAGGGGCGGAACTGCTCAGAAAAGTCGATATACTGGGGGCGGACGGTGTGCTGATCCGGAATTATGAACAGTATCAGCTGCTGGAAGAAGAGGGGTTTGACAAAAAGACCGATCTGGACCATAATCTATATGTGTTTAACCGATGCGGGAAAGCGTTCTGGAACAGGCTCGGCGTTTCCGGGTTCAGCGCGCCGGAGGAATTAAATGCCAGGGAACTCGGGGAACTGGGGATCAGAGGAGCGGAGCTGACTGTCTACGGCTATCTCCCGGTCATGATCTCGGCCCAGTGTATTGCAAAGACGGCGGGAAGGTGTACGCACAGCCCGGGGCTGACATTCCTCACGGACAGGCTGGGCAGCCGGTTCCCGGTAAAGAACCAGTGCGATTACTGTTACAATGTCATCTATAATACCCTGCCTCTGTATCTCGGGATGCAGAAGGAAGAGATCCGCCGGCTGGCTCCGGGGATGCTCAGGATCCAGTTCAGCATCGAGACAGGGGAACAGGCCGGGAAGATCCTGGATCTGGTGACGGAGGCTTTCCTTGGCGGGGGCTCACCTTCAGCACCGGATTTTGAATATACCCAGGGACATTTCAGGCGCGGGGTATCATAACAGGGGGTAACATGGTAAATATTATCATACAATTATCAAAATATCTGATCATCATCCTGATGGCTGCATATACATTTTCCTGTTTCTCGATCTTTGCGAGAAATTACGAGGATGAAGAGAAGCGGGTGCTGATCCGGCAGGATGTACTTTTGTTCCTGCTCCAGTTTGTGGCATTCTTTACGATGTTCCTTGCCACAGAGGATATACGGATCCTGTTTATTTACGCAGCGCTGGGGATCGTGCTGCTCGGAGTGATCCTTTTGTACAATCTGATCTATCCGAATGTATCCCGGCTGGTCGTTAATAATATGTGTATGCTCATAACTGCGGGCATGATCATGATCACAAGGCTGTCTTCTGACAATGACTCTCCTTACGGCACAGCGATCAGACAGCTGATCTTTGTCGTGCTCGGGGTGACGTTCGGGCTGATCGTCCCGGTGCTTATCCGGAAGCTGACCTTTCTGGACAGGTGGACGTATGTCTATGCCGGAGTGGGCGGAGCTGCCCTTCTCGTGGTAGCTGTATTCGCCCAGACGTCAGGCGGAGCGAAGCTGGGGTTTGAGATCTTCGGGTTCAATATCCAACCCTCAGAATTTGTAAAGATCCTGTTTGTCTTTTTCGTGGCGGCGAGTCTGAACAAGTCAAAGGAATTTAAAAATGTAGTCATTACCACCGCGATTGCTGCGGCCCATGTGCTGATCCTGGTTTTATCGACGGATCTGGGAGCTGCGCTCATCTTTTTCGTGGTGTATCTGGTCATGCTGTATGTGGCGACAAGACAGCCGTTATATGCCATCGCGGGGCTTGGGGCAGGCGCTCTGGCCGCTGTGGCTGGATATCATCTCTTCGCCCACATCCAGGTGAGGGTGGAGGCGTGGCAGGATCCTATCGCATCTTACGGGGACAGCGGGTATCAGGTGGCACAGTCACTGTTTGCCATCGGCACGGGAAGCTGGTTCGGCACCGGCCTGTTCCAGGGACAGCCGGATACGATCCCCGTATCAGAGACAGATTTTATCTTCTCAGCTATTACGGAGGAGATGGGAGTGATTTACGCGCTCTGTCTCATACTGATCTGCGTGAGCTGTTATGTAATGTTTTTAAATATTGCAATGGAACTGCACAATTATTTCTATAAGCTGGTCGCTCTCGGACTCGGGACATGTTACATTTTCCAGGTATTCCTCCAGATCGGGGGCGTGACAAAATTTATCCCGTCAACGGGAATGACCCTTCCCTTTGTCAGCTACGGCGGAAGCTCTGTATTAAGTACGATGATCATGTTCGGGATCATACAGGGGCTGTATATACTGAGGGAAGACGAAGAAGAGAAGTTGGAACAGGAGAAGCTTAAGAAAGAAAGGAAGTCAAGAAATGGCATGGGAAGAACAGCGCCCCGAAAAGCGGCGGAGAACGAACCGAGATTCGAGGAAGTCCCCAGGCAGAGGACGCGTAAAAAGCCGCGAGCGCGCGCGAAATAAGGAGTTTGCATGGATCACGTATTTCTTTGTGATCCTGTTCATCGCGCTCATGGGATATCTGGTCTATTTCACGATCGCGCGGGCGGATACATTTGTCAACAGCCCGTATAACCAGAGGCAGGACGCGTTCGCGAAGAAAGTAGTCCGCGGGGATATCACTGACAGGAACGGCAATGTGCTCGCGCAGACAGACGTGGCGGAAGACGGCACAGAGACGAGGGTCTATCCTTACGGATCCCTGTTTGCCCATGTGATCGGGTACAGCGATACAGAGCTTGGCAAGACCGGGCTGGAATCAGTGGAGAATTTTGAGCTCCTTACGTCGAATGCATTTTTTGTGGAGAAGATACAGAATGAGTTTAACGGGACGAAGAACCAGGGGGATACGGTCGTAACTACTCTGGATGCGGATCTCCAGCAGGCGGCGTATGACGCGCTCGGGGATAACAAAGGCGCAGTCGTGGTCCTGGAAGCGGATACGGGAAAGATCCTTACTATGGTGTCAAAGCCGGACTATGATCCCAACAATCTTGCCGCTGACTGGGAGACTCTGAATACAGATGAGGAGAACAGCCCACTTCTGAACCGTGCCACAAATGGGTCTTACGCACCCGGATCTGTGTTTAAGATCATCACCACGCTGGCTTACATGCGGCAGAACAGTGATTATCCGTCTTATACTTACGACTGTACAGGATCTATCACAGTGGACGATACGACGATCCCCTGTTTTAACAATACAGTCCACGGCTTTGAAGACTTGAGGAGTTCGTTTGCCAACTCGTGCAACTCTTCTTTTGCAAATATCGGGCTGTCACTGGACCTGGCGAAATACAAAGAGACAGCAGAGGATCTGCTCTTTAATTCCGCACTGCCGGGCGTCCTGGACTACACGAAGAGCTCTTTTGTCCTCGATGAGGGGGCGCCGGTCTCAGAGGTTATGATGACAGCGATGGGACAGGGCAGGACAACGGTCAGTCCTTATCATATGGCGCTGATCACTCAGGCAGTGGCGAATGGCGGGACGCTCATGGAGCCCTACCTTGTAGAGCAGGTGACAAATTATACAGGTACTGAAGTGCGCAGGAATGTGCCGAAAAGCTACCGGAGGCTTATGACTTCTGAGGAAGCCGCACAGCTCAAAGAGTATATGACTGCGGTGGTCAGTGAAGGGACCGGCTCTGTCCTGAGCGGACGCAGCTACACTGTGGCCGGGAAGACAGGCACAGCAGAGTACAGCCTTGTGGACGGAGAGAAGACGCATTCCTGGTTTGTGGGATTTACGAATGTAGATAATCCGGAGCTGGTCATCAGCGTGATCACGGAAGGCTCTGACGGAAGCGCCGGGGGCAAGGCAGTCAATATCGCCGGGGAGATCCTTGATTCGTATTACAGCTGAGGAACAGATGCGGCCATGTGACGCGATCATGTGACGGGAAAGGCAGTATGAAGGACCAAAGGAGCATAAAAGCAAGACGATCGAAGAGGACAGCTATGCAGGTGAAAATTTACTGTGACCTCTGTGTCAGTGAATGCTGGCAGGAAAAAAAGGAAAAAATCATAAAAAAGCTGAGGCAGAACAGGCTCCAGCCCCAGGTGTATGTGATCGCGCTGTCACAGGGGGAACAGAACCATCTGGAGTTTTTCTCCAGTATGCTTTTAAAACAGCGTGTGTACAGGGATAGCGGCCTGTTTGTCGTGGGGATCGCAGCGGGGTATGACGAAGCGCTCGCTATCACAACGAGGATCGCGGATCATGTATACCGGGAAACAGGCGGCGCTGATATCCGGCGGTTTATACTGGACCGGCAGAAAGAATATGAAAAGGCGGGGCGGTAGATGTTACATATCATTCTCCTTATCTTGAAAATACTGGGATTACTGATACTGGGCATCTTTGGGCTTATTATCATTGCCGTTGCCATTGTCCTTCTCGCCCCTGCCGGGTATATGCTGGAGGTATCGGGGAAAGATACGCTGGAAAGTATGCAGGGAAGGCTGAAGTTTCATTGGCTGCTGCATCTGTTATCCGGAGAGTTATATTACGAAGATGGCAGGTTTACCTGGCGAATGAGGGCAGGGTGGAAAAAGTTCGGAAGCGGCATGGAGAAAGAAGATGACACAGACGAAATGGAGTCTGTTCCGGATTCTTTCGGAAAGCCGGAGAAAATGCCGGAAGCTCGTGCAGAAGAGACGTTAGAAAAGCAGCCGGAAGCTCAAACAGAAGAGAAGGCTGATTCCGGCTCTGCGGGCGTAAAGGCAGAGCACAGCAAAACGAAAAAAAAGACTGACATACGGAAAACTAAGCAAAAGCATTCTCTATATGAAAGATTAAAGGAATTTTGGGAAAAGATAAAATATACATTTCAGAAGATCTGTGATAATATAAGGTCATTGGTAAAGAAAAAAGAGCGTCTGACAGCATTTATCCAGAATGAGGTGCATAAAAGCGCATTCTTTAAAGTCATACGGGAACTGAGGCGTTTCCTGAAGACGCTTCGTCCCCGGAAAGCAGATGTGTGCGCAGAATTCGGATTTACAGATCCGGCTGTGACCGGCTATGTACTCGCTTTGATCAGTATGATCTATCCGTTTATCGGAGAGTATGCAGAGATCCGCCCTGATTTCGAACGCAAGATCCTTCGGGGGAGGGTATATGTAAAAGGCAGGATACGGGCTCTGCACGCTGTATCTTTTGCCCTGCGTCTGCTGTTGGATAAAAATGTGAGAACAACATACAGGCATATCAGAAAATTTAAACTTTAAACAGCATCCGGGATCGCTGTGTAAATAAAGCGGCTGAAAATGAAATTAAGGAGCATCCGGGCTGAAGATTAGAAAAAAGTATACAGTCTTATTTGAGGAGGAAAAAGAAATGGCTGAGGGAAAAAATGATTTTAAGACAACACTGGAATCTCTGTTCAGGGGTATGGATGGTGTCGTATCATCCAAGACAGTAGTAGGGGATGCCATCCACATTAACGGGACTATTATCCTTCCCCTTGTTGACGTGTCATTCGGGATCGGAGCTGGAGCATTTTCCGCTGAAAAGAAAGAAAAAGGCATGGGGGGAATCGGCGGCAAGATGTCGCCAAGCGCGGTCATTGTCATTCAGGATGGAAAGACAAGACTGGTAAATATCAAAAATCAGGATACGATAACAAAAATTCTCGATATGGTACCGGATGTGGTCGACCGGTTTACGACAAAGAAAGAGGACAAAATGACAGAGAAAGATGTGATGGATATCCTGGACTCTGATGAGGAGTCATAGGAAATTTATTACACGGTCATAAACAGGAAATAAAATGCATAAAATAAAGAAACAGACTTTTCGGAAGTGATGTCATGAAAAAGGTATGTGGTTTCGCGTTATTTTGGATGGCGCTGGGGATGTTTATCATGATGCTCCTTCCGAATCTGGTCTGGGGCGTGATCCTCACGATCGTCTTCCTTGTGGCAGGATACAAGCTGTTCTGCTGCTGAATTTCTAAACGAATATCTATATTATCAACATTTAGGCAGCCACGTTCAACGAGGCTGCTTTTGAATTTCCAGAAATCTCATATTGTTCCACATTTGCAAAACAAGTAAAATCAGTCTGGTCATATAACGACAAATCTTTTGAAAGGAATGAATCAGACTATGAGAAGAGTAAGAGCCTTGCTTGCGGCATTTATTACCATATGCGGACTCTTATTGGGAAGCATTGACGTGACTGCGGCAGGCGTGCAGGGAATGGAAATCCTGACAGATGATACTGCCGTGAGAAAAGGGCAGGAGATTACCCTTACATTTGCCCTTAAGGGATATGAGGAGATCAGGGAAGGCGTGAACGCTTTCAAGGGAACGCTGGAATTTGACTCGGATGTTTTTGAGAAGGCGGATGGGGAAGATTTTGCAGCGTTGAATTCCTGGGAGCGGCTGTATTACAACCCGGATAACGGACAATTTGTACTTATCAACCGGGCTGGAAGCATGGAAGACGAAGCGGTGTTCAGCCTCCGTCTGAAAGCAAAGGAGTCAATCCCTGCAAAAGAAGCCTTGATTACGGTAAAGGATCTCTCTGTTTCAGAAGGAAAAGAAGATCTGTATCCGGCAGACGGTTTCCTTAAGATCGATTCGATTACAGTGGAAACACCGGGAGAAGCGGAAACAGAAACGCAGGAACTGGAACTTGGTCCTGTCCGCACAGGAGATCCGTGGATTGGGAATGTGATATTTCCTGTAATACTTATCGCAGCCTTTCTGATTGCTGTGCTTTTGTTTATTTTCAGAAGAAAAAAGGATGCGGAGAAAAAGAAGGAAAGGTCCCCGGGCGGGAAGAAAATTCTGACGGGTGTTCTTGTGTGCGGTCTGACATCCGCCGCTATTCTCGGAAGCGTATCCGCTTATGCCGGGAAGAGTGATCTGAACGATGACGGAAACATAGATTATTCAGATGTAGAGTTACTGCAGAAACATTTGATCGCACTGAAGATTCTGGACAAGGATGGGCAGAAAAGAGCAGATATGAATTCTGACGGAAAGCTGACCGTCACAGACTTGTCTATGCTGATCCGCAGGATCGAGAAGAAAGCAGACTATGAGGTACATATATCTTCTGCTATGGAGCGGTTTTACTATGAGAAGCAGGAACAGGCAGAATTAAACTTCTATGCGGAAGTCTCCTGCGGAATGGAAGATCCTTGTGAGGCCACAATCGAGTCTGTGATCATCAACGGCACTGAGTATGAGGCGGCACGCCGGGAGGACAGCCAAGTATATACTGTGACGGCGGACACAGGAGACCGGTCCGGGGTAAAGGAGTACCACATTACAAAAGCCATCCTTGATAACGGGCAGGAAGTGTCTGTAGACTATACTGAACAGATCGATGTGTTGAAAAGCGCGCCTGAGGTTATGGATTTTCATGCAGAGGAGATGACAGATGCAGCGCAGATGAAAGTGTCTTTTGTCCTGAAAGACGACGATTCTGCTCTGTCAATGTCACAAATGAAAGTGGTCAGACAGTCTGACAGCAGTCTTTTCATGGAAAAAGACCTCCGGGCAGGGAAGAACGAATTCACCCTGGATCTGGAAGAGGGGACTGCCTATGACATTCACATCACAGCAGCATATAACAGGGATTCGGATGAACTGGAAGTAGAAGAAGATCATACAGGAACATTTTCAGTAAGCAAAGAAATACAGCTTAACATAGATTATCAGTTCCGTTTTGGCAGTATGAAGGTGAAAACCGCTGACGGGGTTCAGACAGACCGGTTCAGCCGGAATCAGCCTGTGATGCTCGCCTTTGAGACCGGAAACAGTACGGTGTATGAGCCTGAGCAGCTCATTGTGAACGGTGTCTCTTATCCGGTGAGCCGGACTGAAAATGGGGAGGCAGAAGAATATTATGTGATGCTGGACGGATTTGCAGAACATGGAGAGGCGCAGATCCGGGCTGAGAAACTGATTCTTTCTAATGGGAAAACCTTCGATCTGGGGGCAGATCAGGCGGTAGATGTCATGATCCTGAAAGCTCTTCCAGAAGCAGAAGGGCTGGAAATACAGGAAGATACAGAGAACGGGGTGTTCCGGGTGAAGTTCCATCTGTCAGACCCTGACAGCGCCCTGTCGGGACATAAGGCGGAGATCCAGAATTCTGCGGGACAGACTGTGGCAGAGATGGAATTTAAAGAAAGTGATCTGCCGGAAGATGACCAGAAGAAAAAGGTATTTGACAAAGAAATCCCGCTGGCAGATACCGGACTTACAGCGGCGTACACAGTACGGATCAAGGCGGACTGCGATCTGACTGCTGACAAGACAGAGACAGAACGGCAAAAAGTGCTGGCAGAGAAGACAATTGCCGCCAAGCCGCGGATTCTTATCGCCGGCAGCCGGACAGACAGATCTTATGTGGAGAAAGGAGGCAGTGTAAATCTTTACTATGAGCTTTCCCACAATGTAGATGCGGAAATATCAGCTCTTGTGGTCAACAACAGAGAACTTGCGGTCCGGTCCGGGCAGTCAGGAATCTGGGAGGTGGAAGCAACGGCGCCGGAAGAGGCAGGAGTTCATGCCTTTTCCCTTTCACAGGCTGTATTTGCGGACGGGACAACTGTCAGAGTCAGCGATGAAACAACTGTGGAAGTCTTGAAAGACACGCCGGCAGTCAGTGAGTTTACCTGGAGCAGGACATCTCAGGATGAGCTGGAAGTCCGGTTCAAACTTGCGGACAAAGACAGCGCGCTTCAGGGTGCCGTAGTACAGATTGCAGAGAAAGACGGCTCCGTCCTTTTAAGGGAGAGCATTTCTTTAGGAGAAAACAAGGTATCCGCACCTCTTTCCATAAAAGAGAACTATGTTGTGACTATAACTGCGGACTATGACAGAGATACAAATACACTGGATGACAAGTCTAATGAGTTTAAAGACGAGGTGCTTTATGCAGAGAATATCACAGTGTCTAAAGACGCGATTGAACTGAAAGACATTACAGATGCCACGCTTTATTATGCCGGAGACGACACGCCGGGAGAGGTGGATGTACTGGACATTACAGGCGGGCTTCCGGACGACGCGGAGAATTATTATGCGTTCATCGAAATGGAGAGCATGCCAGACTTTTATGCCGGCATCCGCAGCTTTTGGCAGGATGAAGATACCGGCAGGGTATATGCGGAACTGGATCAGAACGATCTGGTAAGCTACGAAACAGACGGAACGAAAAATGCAGGGTATGCGTTTCCTCTGGTGTACAGGGACGACGACGGAGAACATCCGCTGATCCGAAGCGCGGAAGAGCTGTTCCGCCGGATGGCGGCAGATCCGAAAGGGCGGCATGAACTCACAGAAGATCTGGATGCGTCAGGCGTTTCTACGGATGCTGCCGCGGTGGCAGGTACATTTACAGGCGAACTGGATGGAAACGGACATACCATCTATAACCTCCCGACCTCTCTTTTTGGAACCTTAAGCGGGGCCCGCATTCATGATCTGGTGATCGAGGACGCGGCAGTTACAGTCTCAAGAAGCGGTATCTTGGCAAATGTCATCCAGAACGGAAGCGTGATCGAGAATGTATTTATTACAGATTCTTCCATATCAAACGGCGTTGACGGGCTGGGCACATTTACGGGAAGGCTTGTAAATTCCACGATCAGAAAGAGTGCATCCGTGAATGTTTCTGTAAAAGGTCTCGTGGCAGTCGGAGGGATCGCCGGCAAAACAGAATCCGGTTCCCTGATCGAGAACTGTTATGTGACCGGAAAGGTCCAGGGAACTTATGACCATCCTTCACTGGGAGCAAGGACCGGCGGAATCAGCGGATGGCACGGCGGAGGAAGGATCAGCCGCTGCTATACCCGGGCGCAGATCATTGCTCCCGCCCTGAAAGGAAATGGCGGCATCATAGGCGGCCCCAATACAGGAGCTCCTGATATCAGGTACAGCCTGAGCATGAGCAGCGGCGCAGGATACAGGATTGCCGGATTTGACGTCCTGGATGATGTAACGGAAGTATATGAGTTCTCGGGCTCTGACAGTATTTCAAATATTACAGAAGATAATCAGGACAATGTGAAAGAGACTGATGCTGTCTATGACAAAAAATTCTATACAGACACGCTCGGATTTGATGACGGCATCTGGGAACTGGACGGGCTTGCATATGAAAAGCTCCCTTCCCTAAAAGACGCTCCCATGGAAGAAAATAACTACGGGATACCAAATTACACCAATGTGCTGAAACATGAAAAGTACCGCCCTGAACGTGAGAAGGCTTATTCAAATATGGCGAAAATGATGCCTCTGGCTGATACTCGCATGTGGGTGGAATACGGAAACCTTCTGTCGGATGAAGACCTGTTTGCCGCCAAAATCGTTGATTTCGTCCTTCCTTTGAACGCGGACAATTCCATTATATCCGGCATACGAAGGGATAATCCGGGCGAAGTTGAAAAGATCCGCGTCGTGTTCGATGACGGAACAATGGAGGAATACCCGGTCACATTTGACAAACTTGTCGGAGGGCTGGCAGCCGTTTATCAGGTGGATGGGCTGGAATTAAAGTACCAGTTCCACAATTATGCATCAGATATCGATGCGGCGTTTCTGGCAGAAACAGCGCAAATGGCGTCAGCATATGACTATGCGGCCGACATGGGGGCGCTGACGCCGGAGGAAGAGAGCCGTCTGTATACAGACTACTATAACGAAAGCGTAAACGGCAGGATGGAAGATCTGCTGTACAGGCTTTTCGCATCAGGGGATCAATATCCGACCTACTGTAATAATCCGGCGGTCCGGGCGCTTGCGGCAGAGCGTATGCGGGACGAAGAGATGCTGAAGCGGATGCTTTATGCTTATAATTACTACGATAAGTGGTACCGCATCGATTACGCAGGGGTCCTCTTAAGTGATCTGATGTTTTTTAACGGAGAAATGCTGGCGGATGGCATGACAGCTGAAGCCCTTACAAGCCATCTGCTGTCTGCGGGAAACGGGCAGCGTGACACGAACAGGACAATTAACTTCTATAACAATGTGCTGAAAAATTATACAGGGAAACCGCTGACAGATTTTCTTGGCGGGCTTGCAGGCAGTATAGCAGGGTACAGCGATGCCAATGACTGGTTTGCAGACAGCTTTGACGGACTTCTTGTTGAAAAGGAAGCACAGGGCGATGAAGGGAAGATCCGGTATCGGATGTGGGACAATTTAAGCGGACTTGAAGATGGAAGAAAGAGCATTGTCCTTCATATTCTTACGGCGCCGCAGGAGGATATGTACCTGATCTCTGTTCCGTCCCAGTTCATTATCGGCAGCATGAACCGATATCCGGACTATCTGAATAAAGACGGACAGGAACTCGAGCGGATGCGCCGGACAGCGGAAGCTTATGCCGAGAAGATGGGGATTTTTTACGGGGTATCCTCACAGTGGATGGATGGCGCGGAAAAGCAGCTGAACAGTTTTGTAAATATTCAGTATGATACACGCTTAAGCTTTCCGGAGAGTAATGCGGCATCCGCAGGCGCACAGGAAAAAGGGCAGACGAGAGATCCGGTCATGAAATGGGTTTACGAGGCAAATGAAATGTTGAATGCCCTGAACGGCAGCGCCGCCGTGGCAGACGGAAGGATTGTGATCTGGATGTGGTCTGAAGCGCTCGGCACCAGCGATTATACATTCTTTACTTTCAGTCATGAGACCGCCCATAATCAGGATGGCAGATACTTTTATGGCGGGACAGGGAGAAGGAACGGTACCGGGGCCGAAGCACATGCAGACGGAAATATTGCCCAGGAAATGCGGGACGGCGCGATGGTATTCAATATCTCAAAGAATATGGACATCGGAACCGAAATGACCAACAATTTCAGTTATGAGAGGATCAATTCAAAAGAAAAGATCCACAGTTATTACCGCGAGATGTTTGAAACTGGCTATGTGCTGGATTATCTGGCGGCGCAGGCATTCCTCAAACTCACTCCGCAGCAGCAGGCAGCGGTGGCGGTGCAGGCAGAACATACCCCGGGCGGGACATCATCCATGTCTACGGTGTATAAAGAACTGACTGCAGAAGAATTTGCCGCAATGGATCTGAAGAATATGAAGGATCTCTGGGAAAACCGGATTTCTGTCCGGAACGCGGCATCCTATCCGGAAAGGGTAGGAACGGCGACAGATGGAAGCTACGGTTTTGAGTCGTTCTACACCATGAACTGGTATCAGTCCCATAACGATGACGGATCGCCGGATACCCATTCCTTTAAAAGGCTGGGGCAGGAAATGCTGGGGCTCGCCGGTTATGAGAAAGGTTATATGATCTATATGTCCGGTCTCAGTGAAAATGACCTGGATGCTCTGCAAAAGATCACCGGAAATCCGGATATTACATGGAAGGAGTACAAGCTGGGACGTTACCGGGCCGTAGAGGAGAAACTGGCACAGATCCCATATTTTAATCCAGATACAGTAATAGAGCAGTTTAAAGCGGCGTTTGAACAGGATGCGGCAGGCGGAAACCGTTCTGCATGCATTGAGACAAAGAGAATGCTTTATGGCATGGTGAAACGTGTGACAGGGGATTTCAGTGACGGAAGCATTTATAAAAGCCCGAACGTGGTCACGGTTGCCACGGCGGAGGAGCTGATCCGACATGCAGAGCAGAACCCGTACGGGTATTACAGGCTTGAAAATGATATTGATTTCAGCAGGATCACTGCGTCCGGCGGAAGTTATATCCCGGGCAGGTTCATAGGGGTTCTGGACGGAAACGGAAAGAAACTGACCGGAATACAGTACCCGTTGTTTGGAGATCTTCAGTATGGACTCGTGAAGGATCTGACGATTCAGGATCCGTCTTACGAGGCGGACGCACAGGCGCTGCTGGCAGTAAAAACAAAGAAGGTGACCCTTGGAAATGTATGCGTGGAGGGCGCTGATATGTCTCTTCCGCTGGTGAGGACGAAAAACGAGGGCTACTATGAGTATGGGGATATGACCGTGACTATCGGAGAAAAAAAGATCACGACACCGGAAGAACTCCTTGCCATCGGCGAATCTCCCGCGGCGTTGAAAAAGAAATATATCCTGGAAGCGGATATTGATTTAAGCGGCGCTGCGGCAGGCGGCTTTGCAGTGCCGGGCACATTTTCGGGAGAACTTGACGGAAACGGATTTACCCTGTCCGGTCTGAACGCTGTTCTTTTTGAAAAACTGGACGGGGCGCAGGTGTCTGATCTTGTCATTGAAGGCATAACTCTGACATCGAATGCTCAGAAAGGGGCGCTTGCCAATGAAATAAAGAATTCTGTGATCGAGAATGTGCAGGTAAGAAACCTGACCATTAAAAATAATACCAATCAGGTCGGAGGACTTGCGGGACTGATATCAGGAAGTACGGTAAAACGAATAAGCGCTGAAAATATTTCCATCAAAGCAAGCGACACCATCGGCGGGATCGCCGGGCAGTTCGACGGGACGATCCTGTCAGACTGCGTGGTCACAGGAGAGATCGAAGGAACGATACGGCATCCAATGGGCACCCGGATCGGCGGCATGACAGGATGGCTCGGAAACGGGATCATAAGGAACTGTATTGCTAAAATAGAGATCACGGCACCAGACCGAACCGGAAACGGAGGTCTGATCGGAGGACCGCAGAATGGGAACGTCACGGTTGAGAGCTCCGTAAGCTTAAGCACCGGAGCGAATGCAAACCGCATTTCCGGGTGGAATGTTCTTGGAACCGCAAGCAGCGCGTATGAGCTGGACAGTTCGGACAGCCAGAGCAATATCAATGAAACGAATGCTGACCGGATCTTCCCGGTATCACAGCAGCAGGCAGCGGAAAAGGCATTTTATTTAGAGACGCTGGGCTGGAGTGAAGAAGTATGGGATTTTGACGGTCTGGCGGCGGGAGGACTGCCGGAATTACGGAGGTGATTTTCCGGTTGGCAGTCTTTGTGAAAGATGCAGAATTTAAAAAGGCTGCATACAAATCATAATTCATATCTTGACATATTAATCCTACATGTGTAGTATATTTAAAGTATTACATATGTAGGATTAATATTTGCTATCAAAAACTAAAATGAAAAGTGGACATATAAATAAAATTTCAATGATACTGGGTATTTTAATTTAAATTGAAAAGAGATATGAGAAGAAGAACGAGAAGAAGAAAAAACGAAATGCAAAAGGAATGTGGATTTCGGTCTGCTGCCTTCTGATTCTATTTTCTATACTGATCGGGGGCGCGGTATGGCGGGATTTGGGAGAGGATCGCAAGACAGTTGAGACACAGGCGGAGATGGCAAAGCCTTTGACGATTGAAGCTGCTGAACAGGTGATAAAACCGGATCTGACTGAGATTTACAGTGAAGCGGGGATTGTTGTCAGGCTGAAGGACGGGAAGGTGATGACACAGTTTAATCAGAATGAACGGATCTTCCCGGCGTCGCTGACAAAGATTATGACCTGTATAATTGCCATTGAACATATAGAGGATCTTGAGGAAACTGTAGTCATCAGCCCGGAAAGATATAATGAATTGTATGTTCAGGAAGCGTCTATGGCAGGATTTTTACCCGGAGAAGAGGCGAGAGTAATTGATCTGCTGTATGGGAGCATGCTTCCCTCCGGCGGAGAATGTTCGTCGGCTTTAGCCGAGTGCGCAGCAGGTTCAGAGGAAAAGTTCGTGGAGCTGATGAATGAAAAAGCAGAACAATTGGGAATGAAGGAAACACATTATGTGAATGCAACGGGACTGCATGATGACAGACAGTATTCCACTGTAAAGGATATAAGCCTGCTGTTACAGTATGCGCTGGGAAATGATATCTTTCGGGAGATCTTCTGTACAAAGGCATACGCAGTGCTTCCAACGCCGAAGCACCTGGATGGCTTCGTTTTCCAGAGCAGCATGTTCAGTCTCAGGGATGACTGGACTCTGGAGGAAGGAGAGATCAAGGGCGGCAAAACAGGATACACTGACCAGGCAGGGCTGTGTCTGGCGACAATGGCATTGGTGAGAGGGGACGAGTATATCGCGGTTACCGCAAAAGCAGACGGGGATCACAGTACAGAACCATATCATGTATATGACGCGTTTACACTGTATGGTTTAATATAAATTTTTTTACGATAATATCCTACATTTGTAGGATAAAGAGGGGTCAATGAATAAGTTTAAAAAAGAAGCTGCAAGAAGTATTGTACTGCTCGCAGTATTGACGATACTGTTCATGGTACTGATCGGAAGGTTGTTCTTCCTTCAGATCGTGAACGGCGAAAAATATACGGAAAAATTTAATCTGAGGATCAAGAGGGAGATCACCCTGCCCGGGACCAGAGGGAATATTTATGACAGGAATGGGAAGCCACTTGCAGTCAATAAACTGGCGTGGTCTGTCACCATAGAAGATCAGGGGAGTTATGCTTCGGAGAGGGAGAGAGAGCTGGATCTGAACGGAAAGATCTATCAGCTGATAACGCTCTTGGAGAAGCACGGTGATTCCATGGAAAACGCGCTTCAGATCCGGCTGGATAAGAACGGGAATTATGAATTTACAGCCGACGGTTTCCAGCTTGACCGGTTCAAAGCTGATGTGTATGGGAGATCTCAGATCGAAGATCTGACAGAGGAAGAGCAGGCAGCTGATGCGGAAGATGTTGTTGCATATCTGGCAGATAAATTCTGTGTGTATTCACAGGCGGATAAAGAGTATACTGAGAAGGAAAGGGAAGCGTACGGACTCCCGGAGGAATTCCAGAAGAAAGAGGTTCTGGACATTGTAAGCATGCGTTATGCCCTGTTCTTGCAGACTTATCAGAAATACCTTTCTGTCACTGCGGCAAGGGATGTGTCTCCGGAGACTGCGGCGGCTGTCATGGAAAGTGATCTGTCCGGCGTGGACGTCAGGGAAGGCAGCATCCGTGTATACGAAGGAGGCGAAGCATGTGCACCGGTTCTGGGCTATACAGGACCCGTCAGCGCGGAAGATCTGGAGGAGAGTGAAGAAAAGGGCTATACAGTGAACTCCATAGTCGGGAAATCCGGGATGGAAGAGTATTTGGAAGATGTGCTTCAGGACCATGCTACGTTTGATGAGCTGATCTACAAATATCTGGTCCTGGAAGATAAGATCCTGCCGGAACAGATCTGTATGATCCTATACGATCAGGGGGCTGCTGACAAGGCGGACGGAGATTTTGAGAGCTGGCAACATGGCGGCATTTCCACACATGAGCTGGTGCTCAGGAAAATAGACAAACTGGAGATCACTCCGGCAGATCTGGCGCTTGATCCTTGTTCCGGCTCGGCGGTGGTCACGGATACGAAGACAGGAGAAGTGCTGGCATGTGTCAGCTATCCGGGGTATGATAACAACAGGTTTGCAGGTCAGATGGATGAGGAATATTATTACCGCATTTATAACAAAGCATCTCTTCCCCTGTATAACAGGGCCACGCAGCAGCTCTCCGCGCCGGGATCTACATTCAAGCCGGTCACAGTGATTGCCGGGATGGAAGAAGGGGCAATCAATGCAGGGACAGCCGTTGTCTGCGACGGCGTGTTTGACAAAGTAGACCCGCCCTTGAAATGCTGGCATGAGGCAGGTCACGGCTCTGTGTCCGGCGCTGCGTCTGCCCTTCAGAATTCCTGTAATGATTATCTGTGCGAGATCTCGTACCGCCTGGGAATGGGGGAGGACGGAATGTATTCTGATGAACAGGCGCTTGCCGTTTTACAGGAGTACGCCGGATTATTCGACCTGGATAAGAAAAGCGGCATAGAACTGCCTGAGAGCAGCCCGCAGGTGACAGACAGCTATGCCATCCCCTCAGCAATCGGCCAGGGAACAAATAACTTTTCCACTGTCCAGCTGGCGAGGTATGCGACAACGTTGGGCAACAGAGGCACCAGCTTTGCTCTGACATTGATCGATCAGATCGACGGGGCAGAGAATGAGCCGGAAATAGAGAGCCAGATCGACTTAGCTCCTGAAGTATGGGATACAGTGCACATCGGAATGGAATGGTATATCCAGTCCACACAGATTTTTAATGATTTTCCGATCACTGCCGCAGGAAAATCCGGAACCGCGCAGGAGATAAAGACAAGACCGGACCACAGCCTGTTCATCGGATTTGCACCGGCAGATGTGCCGGAGATCGCGGCGGCTGTCAGGATCACAAATGGTTATGAGGCGGGCAATGCCGTTGCGTGCGGAAGAGAGATATTTGAGACTTATTATACATTGAAGGGAGAACTGTATGAGAAGAATGAATAAAAGTTCCATTTCTGTTTTGTTATTTCTCTGCCTCATAGCAGCCGCGGTATCCGGCGGCTGTGCAGGAAAATCAGAGGAATATCCCGGCGGGCAGGGGGCGGACGGCCGGAAATCCGGCATCACTGCTCCAGCCGGATCAGAAGTGATAACAGCGTTGTCGCAGCAGGAGAAAAAGGGCACAGAGGCGGAACCAGTGATCGAAGAAGTTGACTATTCAGCGTATTTTGAAGGGCTAAACGGAGCGGCTGTGATATATGACCCGTCTGAGAATCGGTATCAGATATACAATCAGGAAACAGCCCTGACGCAGCGTTCCCCTTGTTCTACGTTTAAGATCATATCATCCCTGATCGGCCTGGAGAATGGGATCATAGTGCCTGAAGATTCAGTGCGCCCATGGAGCGGTGAGATCTTTTGGAATGAGGACTGGAACAGGGATATTGGATTCGAAGATGCATTTCGGACTTCCTGTGTCTGGTATTTCCGGCAGGTCATTGACGAAATTGGAACAGAGCTGATGCAGGAAGAGTTAGACAGGCTGCAGTACGGAAACCGTGATATATACGACTGGGAAGGGCGTCAGAACACGAATGACGATAACAGGGCGTTGACTGGTTTCTGGATCGAATCATCGCTCAGGATCTCTCCCAAAGAACAGACAGAAGTCATGGAACGGATCTTTGGCAGCGATTCCGAATATTCAAAAGGAACCCAGGACAAGTTAAAAGAAGTCATGCTGGTGTCCGGGCAGAGTGAGCCGGGGCTCGCTGTTTATGGGAAGACCGGACAGGGGGCGGAAGGGAATACTACAGTCGACTGCTGGTTTACGGGATTTGCAGACCAGGGGGAGAGCAGGATTTATTATTGTGTGTACCTTGGCAGGACGAACGGCGCGGATCTATCCGCTGTAAAAGCGAGGGAGATTGCCCTGCAGATACTTGCCGATTACTAAAAAGATTCCTATGCGCAGCTGAAAAGACGTTTAAAAGCCAGGGGCAGTTCCCGAAGAAACCGTACCCTGGCTTTGCTTTCTTTTACACTATACACAGAAAAATCACATTACAGCAGATCATGCAGTATACTTACAGCGGCTTCGGAAGCAGCGCTTCCGGAAGCGCCTCCCGAGTCCTGCATGTTTAAGGCAAAACAATAGACATTTTCATCCGTTTCGAGAAAGCCCACAAACCAGCCGTTCGTATTTCTGCCGTTTCTTGATCCTGTGCCGGTTTTACCGTAAAGAGTCCCTATATCCGTGTTGGATATGAATAACGCATCCTTTACAGCCTGGATATTCTCGGGATCAAATCCCCATTTGTTGCGGAGAAAATCTGACAGGAGGATCACCTGTTCTGCCGGGGAAATCTTCAATGTGGATTCTGCCCAGTAATCGTCTATTCCACCGGACAGATCGCAGTTCCCATATCCGATCTTTGTGTAATAGCCGCGCAGTGCAGGATAGCCTGTCTGTTCGTCCAGTTCCTGGAAATACCAGTTCGCTGAGTTCTGCATTGCAGTGGCAAGTGTCTGGTCCTGGTTCCATGAGTCAATGGAGTATAAGGTTCCGTCCCATGCTCGCTCATTGGAATCCGCTGAGATAATGCCTTCTTCCAGGGCAAACAGCCCGCTGTATATCTTAAAGGTGGAATCCGGCGACACGCGCTGTGTACTCAGATCTTCATTGTAGATCATATAATGATCCTTTGCCGTATCATACAAAACAAAGGAGCCGTTCTTTCCGTTAAAATAAGAGGACAGATCAATCGACTCTGTATTTTCTCCGATAAAATGATATGTGCTGTCCGTGGAAGCATTGGCTGTCAAAAACGGGCTTGCAGTATATACTACCATCGTGGACAACAGCAAAACGCAGATGCCCCTGAATTTTCGGAGAGGACTTTCGGATCTGTAATCCGCGATTTCCCTGATCCGCTGTACGATGACCTTTTTCTCACCGCCCAGTCGGGAAAGAGGAGAGAGAAATACGTTCCGGCGCAGCGTTTCCGCGTACCGGATCAGAGTATAGCCATAGTCGGCGGCATGCTCTCTCCCGACAGTCCGGATCACAGAGTAGTCACATGCAATCTCACGGTCTTTGCGCATGATACGGAAGCCATACCATATGAACGGATTGAACCAGTAGAGGATCTGGAATATACAGCTCATATAGTTTAAAACAGCGTCCTTATGTTTGTAATGCTGCAGTTCATGCAGGAAAATATAATGCAGATCCTGTGCCGAAAGTTCGATGTCCATATCCTGCGGGATTATGACCTTCGGACGGATCAGCCCGTATGACACTGGACTGGAGATACTGCACGATGCATATAAAGGCACACTGTGTTTTATATTCAGCTCATCCATGCAGGAGACATATTCTCTGTACAGTTCCGGCTCATTTTCGGCTGTGATATGGTAAGCGGATTTTTGGATCATGTAAATCTTATAAATATTGTAGAGGAAATACAGTGTTGTTACAATACAGCCGGCGGCCCAGACCGCACTCAGACAAACGGTCAGGAAAGATACCACTGTGCTGTCCGCCGAGACTGCAAGGTCGGAAACTCCAAGGGGTGAAACGGTGGCGGCGCCTGCTGTCCCGGAAGAAGGATTTACCGCGGCTGCTGAATTTGTCTCCAGGAGCCTCTGTATTCTCATCAGAAGCTGATCCGCCCGGATGTAATCATGAGGCACAAAAGGAAGAAAGAGCGCGGCCATGAAGATATACCAGATCCGATACTGGCTGGAAGCAGTACAATATCTTTTTGAAATACGTTTAAATACTAATAAAACTCCTAACAGTGCAGATATAACAACATTGCTCAATAAAAAACGTATGGAAAATGTCAATCCTTCTCACCTCCGTTTAATTTTGAGTCGAGCATATGGTACATTTTTTCAAGATCCGCGTCGGATATCTCAGAACCGGACAGCAGTGAAGACAATAATGTCGGTGCTTCACCGTTATAGAACCGGTCCAGAAAATGGCGGTTTTCCTGGGATAGATATTTTTTCTGTGAAACGATCGGATAATAATAGTACATACGTCCCCGCTGTTCGTAGGCGATGACATGTTTCGCTGTCAGACGGGATAACAGCGTGTGTATGGTTTTATTGCTCCAGTTGTGAGATTTGGGCGCCTTTTCGCACACTTCATTGGTGCTGATCGGAGAGTCCGCCCATATGATCTTCATGATCTCGTATTCCGCTTCAGAAATCTGAGGTAATCTTTCCATTTTTACCGCTCCTTAATCTTACTTATGTAGTAATTATAAATGAGGGGATAGAGAAGGTCAATAATTATATTGACAGGTTCAGAAAAAATATCCATAATAATAAATACTACATATGTGAGATATATGAAAAGCGAGGACTAAAAGAGAATTATGAAGAAAAGTATATTCAAGAGCGTGACTGTTCTGATCTGCCTTGCTTTTCTGTCCGGCTGTGCAGCGGCGGACAGAAGCGGAAGCAGGGATCATACGGAGAAACTCTCGGAAGAGTCCGGGTATGCGGACAGCAAAATGTCTGACGGGAGGAAGACAGAGGATGACTATGAGACAGATGATATCGATATAGAGAGTGATGAAAAACAGAGTGTCAGAAATCGGATGTCAGAACTTGGCGCCCTGTGTAAAGATATTTATATCCGTGCAGACAAAGGCGGGTCTTCGAATATTGTACTTGATGAAGAGACAGTACACACTATGACAGAGACAGCGGCAGAGCAGGGGTGGGCTGTGACCTGCGGAAGTTATGATCATAATATGCTCAACTATGAGGAGGTGGATCAGGCCTTGAGAGACGCAGCGGAGGGAGAGTCTTCACAAACTGAGTTTTATGAGATCACGACAAGCGGATATTTCAGATATTTCCAGTTGTCTGCGGAGGATCGGGAGCTGACCGTTACATATGCAAATGCCGCCTATAATGATGATATGGATCTTCAGATCCGCCAGCTGGAAAAATTCAGAGTATACGACTGGGAATATACGGAGAAGGGATGGCTGATCTGGGAAAAGGCATTGTCAAAGAATCAGGAGATGGATATGCACAGCTTTTTCCGGATACTGCCGCTGGATGAAAAATGCAGGGAGATGTGTGACCGATATATCCTTCCGGTCAGCTATTTCTGCAACAATCTGTTCCTCACAGACTGGGATGCCGGCAGCATGGACCGGATCGAGTTTAATGATCTGTATGAGTTCCTCTATGAGATGAAATACGGAGAAAAGCTGGATGAAGAGGCAGCGGCGGGAGGTATCCCGAAAGCGCAGTTTGAAGAAGTCGTCCTGACATATTTTGACATTTCTGTAGAACAACTTGAAAAATATGCGCGCTATGACGCGGCAGCGGGAGTCTATCCATGGGAGCCGGTCAATGCCTGGAACCGGGTGAGACAGGTGCAGCCATTCCCTGAGGTTGTCCGATGCGTGGAAGATCAGGACGGGACCTTGACCCTGTACGTGGAAGGGATCCTGATCGTGGCGGGAGATGACTGTGCTTTCCGGCACAGGGTGACCATGAGGGAAAGAGACGGCGGATGGGTGTATGTGGCAAATGACATTGATGAAGACAGCGGCAATGCTCCGGGCTACAGGCCGCGGAGGGAATTCTGAGAAGGATTCCCTTTTCCTTATCCTTCATCTTCCCGGACCATGGGGCGCAGGAGCTGTGTGATCCTGCCGATCGTCTCGACAAGGGTCTGTGTGTCTGCTTCGGGATTGTTCAGATATGCGTGGTACGCTCCCTGGATACAGTAGGAGAACAGGATGTTTTTCTCCGTGTCGTGTCGGTACTGGGGATACTTTCGGAAGATCACCTTTTTGAGCTCGCAGTCCAGGCGGTTCCCAAAGTGGTTCTGTTCTTTCCCGGAAAACAGGATCCTGATCAGGGAGATCTGTGACATGAATGCAAGGCAGAGCTCCCGACTGAACACATCTGAATTTTCAAATGTATAGTCTTTCAGATGATCGATACCGCTGATGATGGATGCGACTGTTTCCTGCTCCATTGCTTCTGAAAGGGCATAGATATCCTCATAATGGGAGTAAAAAGTCGATTTATTGATACAGGCAAGAGCGCACAGCTCTTTCACTGTGATCTTTTCCAATGGTTTATTTGTCCTAAGTTCAATAAAAGCATTCCGTATCGCCTTTTTTGTTTTCTCGATTCTCAGATCCATGATTTCCTCCCAAAATATAACCGACTGATTGATACATAGCGTTGGATTTCCGACAGATTACAGATATCGTCGGTAGACATCTGCTGTGTAGTCCGATAAGATGATTATACGATAAAAACCAACTGTTGTCGATTAAGTGGAGGGAAGGTTATGGATTTTTACAGCTTTTATACAGGAAAGTGTTTTGACGCGTACCAATATCTCGGCGCGCATGTGACGGGCAGCGGCACTGTGTTCCGCACATTTGCCCCAGCGGCATCCCGTGTCTCTCTGATCGGTGAGTTCAGTGAATGGGAGGAGATCCCCATGGAGAAGATCCATGACGGCAACTTCTGGGAAGTGTCGGCTGGCACTGCTGAGCCGGGGATGAGGTATAAGTACCGCATCTATGATAAGAAGGGACAGTTTATCGACCACTGTGATCCTTACGGATACGGTATGGAGCTGCGCCCGGGAAATGCTTCCGTGATCCGTGATCTCAGGAACTATAAGTTCAGGGACAGCGCATGGATGAAGAAGCGGACAGACAGAAAAAAGGAACCCCTGAATATTTATGAACTTCATTTCGGCTCATTCCGTAAGCCGTCCGAGGAGCCGGATGCATGGTATGATTATGAGGAGATGGCGGATATCCTGATCCCGTACCTGAAAGAAAGTGGATATAATTATCTGGAGATCATGCCTCTGTGCGAATACCCGAGCGATGAGTCGTGGGGGTATCAGGGAACCGGATTTTTCAGCCCCACCTCCAGGTATGGGACAGCGGATCAGCTCAGGGCGTTTGTGGACGCATGCCATCAGAATGAGATCGGCATCATCCTGGATTTTGTGCCCGTCCATTTTGCCGTGGACGGATATGCGCTGGCAAATTATGACGGGACCGCGCTGTACGAGTATCCACATGCCGCGGTGGGCCAGAGTGAATGGGGGAGCTGTAATTTCATGCATTCCAGAGGAGAAGTGCGCAGTTTCCTGCAGTCAGCGGCAGAATACTGGCTCACGGAATTCCACATGGACGGGCTGCGCATGGATGCGGTCAGCCGCGCCATCTACTGGCAGGGAGATCCTGCCAGGGGAGTCAATTCAAATGCAGTGGAATTTCTGAAAAATATGAACCGGGGATTAAAGGAGCGCCATCCGTCAGTCATTCTGGCGGCGGAGGACTCCACGAGTTTCCCGGGGGTGACAGAGCTGCCGGAGAAAGGCGGGCTTGGATTTGACTATAAATGGGATATGGGCTGGATGAATGACACTCTGGAATATTTCCGGACAGATCCGCTGTACCGGGGACGGGACTACAATAAGCTGACTTTCTCCATGGCTTATTTTTACGGGGAGAGATATCTGCTGCCTCTTTCCCACGATGAGGTCGTCCACGGCAAGGCGACGATCCTCCAGAAGATGTTCGGGGAGTATGAGATGAAATTCCCGCAGGCAAGGGCTTTTTATATGTATATGTACGCACACCCGGGCAAGAAATTAAACTTTATGGGAAATGAGATCGGACATTTCCGGGAGTGGGATGAGACGAGGGAACAGGACTGGGGGCTGCTGGAATATCCTGCCCACCGGGATTTTTACTGCTTTATGAAAGCGCTGAACCGCTTTTATCTGGAGCATCCCGCCTTCTGGGAGAAGGATTATGATGAGGCGGGATTCCGGTGGCTGGAATGCGGCACTGAGGATCAGTGCGTGTATGCGTTTGAAAGGAAAGCGGAAAAAGAGCGGATCGCCGCAGTCTTTAATTTTTCCGGGGCGGAACAGACAGGACTGCGCCTGAAGATCGCCGGGGCAGAGAAACTAAAGGAGATCTTTTCGAGCGGGAATAAGATCTCTGCAAAAGAAGAGGATATAGAGAGGACTAGGTCTGAAAATAGTATATTTGAACTGGAACTGGCGCCGTTTTCGGCAGTGTATTATCTGATCGGATAAAATGAAGGACTTTTTTGATCGCATGATATAAGAATGAAAAGAACGGGAAGCATTCCGCTTCCCGTTCCCGATTCCGTGTCATTTTAAAGCTTCTGTGTGATCTCAAAGAAATCCTGAAATTAAGCGCGCTCAACGCGTCCGGATTTCAGACAGGATGTACATACATACATTCTCTTGGAGCCGCCTTCTGTTTTTACTTTGACGGACTTCACATTTGATTTCCACATTTTCGGTGTCTTTCTATGAGAGTGGCTTACATTGTTACCAAAATGAGCACCCTTTTCACAAATAGCACATTTAGCCATGACTGCACCTCCTAACAATCTGAACTGGTCATATAGACTCACAACACAGTTATTCTAGCAGAAAGAATTTCTTATTGCAAGTATTTTTTAAAAAAAACGAATGTATATTGTAAAATTAAGGAATGGATAGTATAATAATCATGTTATTTATGGAAAAAATCCTTTGAAAATGGAGGTATACATGATGAAGGGAAGTATGAGCACAGATCTTGGGATCATTACGGTCAATCCCGAGGTGATCGCCAAATATGCCGGCTCCGTTGCAGTTGAGTGTTTCGGCATTGTCGGAATGGCAGCCGTGAACATGAAAGACGGTCTGGTACGGCTGTTAAAGAGAGAGAGCCTGACCCATGGGATCAAGGTGGAGATTTCCGACGAGAACGCCCTTACCCTGAATTTTCATGTCATCGTGGCATATGGCGTGAATATCCTTTCCGTTTCTGACAATCTTATGAGTAATGTAAAATATAAGGTTGAAGAATTCACCGGCATGACGGTAGAAAAGATCAACATCTTCGTAGAAGGTGTGAGAGTGATAGATTAAGGAGGATATTGGCGTGGCTGTAAGAACGATAAATACGGAGATGCTTCGGAAGATGTTCCTTGCCGGAGCGGCGAATCTGGATGCAAAAAAGGAATTCATCAATGAATTGAACGTTTTCCCTGTGCCGGACGGGGATACGGGGACGAATATGACATTGACGATCATGTCAGCCGCAAAAGAAGTGCAGGCGTTAGATAAGCCGGATATGGTTTCCATGGCAAAAGCGATCTCATCCGGTTCGCTGAGGGGCGCAAGGGGAAATTCCGGCGTCATCCTCTCACAGCTTCTCCGTGGATTTACAAAAGAGATCCGGGAGCATGATGAGATCGACACCGCGATCCTCGCCAAGGCATGTGACCGGGCGGCTGCTACTGCGTACAAAGCAGTCATGAAACCGAAAGAGGGCACGATCCTCACCGTGGCAAAGGGTGTTGCCCAGAAGGCGGCTGAGCTGGCGGAGACGACAGAGGATCTGGAGGTCTTTCTCCCGGAAGTGATCCGCCATGCGGAAGAGGTCCTCGCACAGACACCTGAGATGCTGCCTGTGCTGAAGGAAGCGGGAGTCGTCGATTCCGGCGGACAGGGACTTCTGGAAGTTCTCCGGGGCGCTTATGACGCATTCCTCGGCAAGGAGATCGACTATGCGGCGATCGAGGCGGGATCCGGACCAAAGATGGTCAGGCCGGGACAGCAGGCTGAGGCGGATATTAAATTCGGATACTGTACAGAATTTATTATTATGACGGAAAAGGAATTCACGGCAAAAGACGAGGCGGAGTTTAAAGCGTATCTTGAGTCGATCGGGGATTCCATCGTATGTGTCGCGGATGACGATATCGTGAAGATCCATGTGCATACGAACGACCCGGGACTTGCGATCCAGAAGGCGCTCACTTACGGACAGCTCTCCCACATGAAGATCGACAATATGAGAGAAGAGCACCAGGAGAAGCTGATCCGCGATGCTGAGAAAGTAGCTGCACAGCAGGCGGAAGCGGCTGCTCAGAAGAAGAAAAAAGAGCCGAGGAAGCCGGTCGGATTTATCGCAGTTTCCATCGGGGAAGGAATGAACGAGATCTTCCGCGAGCTTGGCGTTGACTATATCATCGAAGGCGGCCAGACGATGAACCCGAGTACGGACGACATGCTGACAGCGATCGATGAGGTGAATGCGGACCACATCTTTATCCTTCCGAATAACAAGAACATTATCCTGGCGGCAAACCAGGCGCAGTCCCTTACCAAGGACAAGGATATCATCGTGATCCCGACAAAGACGGTCCCGCAGGGGATCACAGCGGTCATCAGCTTTATGCCGGAGGCTGACGTGGACACAAATATGGACGCAATGCTGGAGGCTGTAAAGAATGTAAAGACCGGGCAGGTGACCTATGCAGTCAGGGACACGCACATTGACGACAAAGAGATCCATGAGGGCGATATCATGGGGATCGGGGATGCAGGCATCCTCTCAGTGGGGCAGTCCGTGGAAGAGACGGCCAAAGAGATGCTCGCGCAGCTCGTGGATGACGATTCGGAGCTGATCAGCCTTTATTACGGACAGGATGTCCTCGCTGAGGACGCGGAAAAGTTCGCGCAGGATGTGGAAGCACTCTATCCGGATGTGGATGTGGATGTGCACATGGGCGGCCAGCCGATCTACTATTACGTGCTTTCTGTTGAGTGATGAATGTTACAGAGTGATGAAAGTCATGAGATCAGGGCCATTTTATTAAAGATCATATGAGAAGACCAGGCGTTCTTCCGTCAGGGAGGACGCCTTCTCGTATGTCTGGCCTTTCCTGCGCATGGTTTATCCTGTGTCTGGATATGGATAGAAAATAAAAAGGAGACAATGCAGTATGAGAGAAAGACAGGGCATCGGCGCTATCAAAGGGGTAGGAGAGAAAACAGAAAAACTGTTCCGGCATGTGGGCGTAAAGACTGTCGGTGATCTGATCCGGTATTATCCGCGGGGATTTGAGATCTTTGAAGACCCGGTTCCTGTCAGTGAGGCAGTGGAAGGGAGAGTGTGCACGGTGGCAGGCTCTGTGTTCGGGCGCATCCAGGTATCAGGGAGCCAGCGCGTCCAGATCACAACGCTCTATCTGAAGGACCTGACAGGCACGATAAAAGTCATATGGTTCCGTATGCCGTTCCTCAGGAACACTCTGTCAAAAGGCGGGATACTCATCCTGCGTGGACGGGTGGTCAGACGCAGGGACGGTCTTGTGATGGAGCACCCGGAGGTTTACTACCCGGCGTCAAAGTATGAGGAAAAGCTCCACACCATGCAGCCGGTCTATCCGCTGACAGCAGGGCTGACCAATAATGCAGTCATCAAGGCAGTCCGGCAGGCACTTGAATGCGCGGATGATAAAATGGATATCCTTCCCCCGGAGATGAGCGTGAAGTATCATTTCCCGCCATATAAAGAGGCGGTCAGGAACATGCATTTCCCGGAGGACAAGGAGCATTTTGCGGCGGCAAGGGAGCGGTTCGTGTTCGAGGAGTTCCTGGTATTTATCCTCTCCCTGAGGCGCATGAAAGAGGCCGGGAACCGGGCGGAAAACCGATTTCATTTCGCAGACCAGGAGAAGATCGGTCAGTTCCTTGACGCGCTTCCCTACCGGCTGACCGGCGCGCAGATGAAAGTGTGGGAAGAGATCAAAGCAGATATGCAGGGATCCTTTGTGATGTCCCGGCTTGTCCAGGGGGATGTGGGATCCGGGAAGACGGTGGTTGCTTTTCTGGCGCTCCTTCTGGCGGGACTGAACGGATACCAGGGGGCTCTCATGGCGCCCACAGAAGTCCTGGCGCGGCAGCATTATGAGAATATATCCGGGATGCTGGAGAAATATGAGATTCCCTTAAAGGCAGAGCTTCTCACCGGCTCCATGACTGCGGCGCAGAAGCGCGGGGCGTATGAGCGCATCCGGAGCGGGGAGGCGTCCATTGTCATCGGGACGCATGCACTGATCCAGGAGAAGGCCGTCTACCGTGATCTGGCTCTGGTCGTAACGGACGAGCAGCACCGGTTCGGCGTCCGGCAGAGGGAAGCCCTCGCCGGGAAGGGGACGATGCCGCATATTTTAGTGATGAGCGCCACGCCGATCCCGCGGACCCTGGCGATCATCCTTTACGGCGACCTGGATATATCCGTGATCGATGAGATGCCAAAGGACCGCCTGCCGATCAGGAATTGCGTGGTGGATACCAGCTACCGGGAAAAGGCATATTCATTTATGAGAAAACAGGTGTCCATGGGAAGACAGTGCTATGTGATCTGCCCCATGGTGGAGGAGAGCGAGAGCCTGGAGGCGGAAAATGTACTGGATTACTCGCAGATGCTTGCGGAAGAATTGGGAAGCGGCATCCGGGTCGGATGCCTTCACGGGAAAATGAAGCAGCAGGAAAAAGACGAGATCATGGAGGCGTTCGGGAAAAATGAGATCCAGGTGCTTGTGTCCACAACGGTAGTGGAGGTGGGCATCGATGTGCCGAACGCGACGGTCATCATGATCGAAAATGCCGAGCGATTCGGGCTGGCTCAGCTCCATCAGCTCCGCGGCCGCGTGGGACGTGGAAAGCATCAGTCCTACTGTATTTTTATGTCCGCGTCAAAGTCCGAAGAGACAAAAGAACGGCTGGAAATCCTGAACCATTCCAATGACGGGTTCTTCATTGCCGGCGAGGATCTGCGGCTCAGAGGACCGGGGGACCTGTTCGGCATCCGGCAGAGCGGGATCCTGGACTTTAAGATCGCGGATGTGTTCCAGGATGCGAAGGTACTGAAATCTGCGGCCGAAGAGGCAGGAAAGATACTGGCAGACGACCCGGGATTGGAAAAGCCGGTCCACGCGGGACTGAAAAAACATATAGACAGCAGGATACAGGAGATCATGCTGGAGACGACATTATAATTGTGAAGAAAGTGTGAACGGGGTCAGACCCCGATGGGGAGAAAATTCTGACAATTTTCGCCATCGGGGTCTGACCCCGTTCACAAATTTTTCACACTTTTTCTCTGCGGTACTGGGTAGGAGTCCGCCCTTTCTTTTGCTTAAACAACCGGGAAAAATAGAGTGCGTCTTCGTATCCCACGGACCGGGCGATATCGCTGACTGGAAGTTCGGTTTCCGCGAGCAGTGAGCAGGCGCGACGGATCCGGTAGTCCAGGAGATATTCCTGCGGTGAGCTTCCGGTGATGTCTTTAAAGAGCCGGTACAGGTAGGTCCGTTCGATATTCAGATAGTCTGCGATGACCTGGATATTGACTGACTGGGAGTAGTTGCTCTCGATATAGCGCAGCGCTTCTTCCACATAGGTGATCTTTTTTTCTTTTGGCGGGATATATTTCCGCGGAAATTTACTTGCCAGAAGATAGAGGTACTCGTAGAGGATGCTGTTCATCATGAGGTCTCTGTTCTCGGGAAGAGATTTCTACGCCCCACAGACTTTCCTGTCCGAGGATGGACGCCGGATCCTGATCGGCTGGGCCGGACTGCCGGACACGGAGAAGACGCACCGGAATCTTTCCGTGGCCAACGGCTGGCAGCACTGCCTGACACTGCCGAGGGAACTGACGGTAAAAGACGGAAAGGTCTTCCAGGCCCCGGTCAGGGAGCTGAAAAGTCTCGACTGGCAGAGCCCGGATCCGAACGAGATGAAAGGAGATGGGATCTGCGGCTGGTCCGGCCGGACGGTGCTCCTGGAAGTCAGCGGCATCGCAGGGGGAGCACAGGAGATCCGCTTCGGGAAAGAGGGCAATGCCCTGAACATCCGGGCGCAGGATGATCTGGCAGAAATCTCCTTCCTGGACAGGGACGGACGCCCGTCAGAGTGCGGCGGCGGAAGAGGTCGGCGGATCGGGCGGCTGTCCGGTCCGATCCGGGAACTGACGGTCCTGGCGGACAGTTCAGTCATAGAAGTATTTATCAATGGCGGCGAGATGACATTTACGACAAGGATTTATTTGAACAAGGATGAAAGGGAACTGTCTGTGAGCGGCCCGGGGACATACAGCCTGTCAGTTATCTGAATGGCAAAGCAGGTGGATGTCCGGATGCCCGGCGCTCTTGTCAGACGCAGAAACAGATAGTATATTTATAGGCACAGGAGGCTGATTTTTTATGGGAATTATCATAAACAATAAGAAAGACACATTTCATCTCTGCAATCAGGAGATCAGTTACATTATGACCGTACTGCCAAACGGCCAGATGGGTCAGCTCTATTTCGGGAAACGGATCCGGGACCGGGAGGATTTTTCCTATCTTCTGGAGACGATCGGCCGGCCCATGGCTTCCTGTGTCTTTGACACAGACAAAGCATATTCCATGGAGCACATCAAACAGGAATATGGAGTCTTCGGGGCAACCGACTACCGTATGCCCGCCGCGGAGGTGATCCAGGAGAACGGGAACCGGGTGTCAGAGTTCTGCTTCCGCGATTACCGGGTGGAGCCCGGAAAGCCGAAGCTCCCCGGACTCCCGGCCACTTATACGGAGAAAGAGGATGAGGCGGAGACTCTGGTCATCGGGCTGGAAGATGAGAGGGCAGGGCTCAGGCTGGAGCTGATGTACACGGTGTTCGCCAAAGGCGGGATCATTGCGCGCAGCGCCCGGTTCCTCAATCGGGGAGAACAAAATCTGCGGCTGACGACAGCTATGAGCCTGTGCCTGGACCTGCCTGACAGCGGGTATGACTGGATCCAGTTTTCCGGCGCATGGGCAAGGGAGCGCCAGCCGAAAGTGAGACGACTGGAGCAGGGGATCCAGTCAGTGGGAAGCCTGCGCGGGCATTCGTCCCACAACCACAATCCGTTCCTTATCCTGAAGCGGCCGCCAGCGGACGGATCACAGGGTGAGGCCGTGGGGTTCAGCCTCGTATACAGCGGGAATTTTCTCGCGCAGGCAGAGGTGGACACTTACGATACGACCCGGATCCTGATGGGGATCCATCCCCACGGCTTTGAATGGAAACTGGAGCCCGGCGGAGAATTCCAGACGCCGGAGGCAGTGATCGTGTACACGGACAGAGGGCTGAACCATTTAAGCCAGACGTTCCACCGACTGTACCGGAAACGGCTGGCAAGAGGGTACTGGAGAGACAGGGAGCGCCCCATCCTGATCAATAACTGGGAAGCTACTTATTTTGATTTTACAGAAGACAAACTCCTGGAGATTGCGGAGAAAGCAAGAGAGTGCGGTGTGGAGCTCTTTGTCCTGGACGACGGATGGTTCGGACGGCGCAGCAGCGAGCACTCCGGGCTTGGCGACTGGATCGCAAATTCGGAGCGCCTTCCGGACGGAATCGCGGGCCTTGCACAGCGCATGGAAGACATGGGGATGAAGTTCGGGCTCTGGTTTGAGCCGGAGATGGTAAATCCGGATTCAGACCTTTACAGGGCGCATCCGGACTGGATCCTCTCAGCGCCGGGATACCGCAGGTCACATGGAAGATATCAGTATGTGCTTGATTTTTCCAGGCGGGAAGTTGTGGATCATATCTTCGGGATGATGGAGAAGATCCTTTCGGGGGCAAAGGTCTCCTATGTCAAATGGGATATGAACCGGAGCATTACGGAATGTTACAGCGCAGCACTGCCGGCGGACCGCCAGGGAGAAGTATACCACCGTTATATCCTCGGCGTTTATGACCTGTACGAGAAACTTACAGAGCGGTTCCCGCATGTGCTCTTTGAATCCTGCGCAAGCGGCGGCGGACGGTTCGACCCGGGGATGCTCTATTATGCGCCCCAGGCATGGACCAGCGATGATACGGATGCAGTGGAGCGGGTGAAGATCCAGTACGGAACTTCTTACTGTTATCCCATCAGCAGCATGGGAAGCCATGTATCCATAGCTCCCAACCATCAGCTCAACCGCAGCACACCGCTGCGCACGCGGGCGAATACCGCATATTTCGGCACGTTTGGCTATGAACTCAACCTGAATCTGCTCTCGGAGGGAGAACAGGCTCAGGTGAAAGAGCAGGTCTGCTTTATGAAGAAATACAGGCGGCTGATCCAGTTTGGCACATTTTACCGTCTCCAGAGTCCGTTTGACGGAAATACAGCCGCATGGATGGTAGTCAGCGGTGACCGCAGGGAGGCACTGGTCGGATGGTACCGCACCCTGGTGGGAGTCAATATGCCCTACACGAGGCTGCGCCTGCAAGGGCTGGATCCTGGGCTGGAATATCACGTGGAGGTACAGGGCTCTTACGTGGAAGGACCGTCTGTGCATGAGGCTGCTGCCGGGATGCATTACGGAGACGAGCTGATGTATCTTGGCCTGATCACAACGGACGGATCCTCCGGGGAGAATGAAGGGCTCCAGAGCTGTGATTTCGATTCCAGGATTTATATTTTAAAAGCAAACGACAGATAAAACAAAAAGAACTGTTACGAATTTCCAGTTTAAAACCTGCTGTCCTCCATATACTAACATCGTAACAGAAAACAAACCGAAAGCAGATGTATGATGACCGGCTGCAGAAGAACAGAAGGTTACATACAGATGCAGCCGGAATGATCTGTTGCAAAACACAAGACGCGGCTGATAGAGCCGCGAAAATGCAAAAGGAGGAAATTGATCATGGCAAGTCGTTCATCTAACAGAGCAGCAGTGCCTGAGGCAAAGGGCGCTCTGGACAAATTCAAGTACGAAGTGGCCAATGAGCTGGGGGTACCGTTATCTGACGGATACAACGGTGACCTCACTTCCAAGCAGAATGGATCTGTCGGCGGTTATATGGTCAAGAAAATGATCGAGCAGCAGGAAAAACAGATGGCAGGAAAATAACATCCGGATTTTCCGAATGCAGAAGAGAAAAGCGCCCGGGATTGACCTGGGCGCTTTTTTCTGATAAAATTTTCCTTACAGTTTACAGGAATCTGACAGTTTTTTGATCTTGCAGAAAAAACTGCAGAGCCTGGGAAAGCGGGGTGCCGGTTATGAGAGTGATCGCGGGGAGCGCGAGGAGCTTAAGGCTGAAGACTCTGGACGGAATGGATACAAGGCCCACCACGGACAGGATCAAGGAGACATTATTCAACATCATCAGCCCTTCCATATTCGACAGTATTTTTCTTGACCTTTTCAGCGGAAGCGGCGGGATCGGGATCGAAGCGCTCAGCAGGGGGGCGAAAGAAGCGGTCTTTGTAGAAAATAACCCAAAGGCTATGGCATGCATTAAGGAGAACCTTAAGTTTACACGGCTTGCTTCCAGGGCGATGACAGTGACCACGGATGTAATGGATGCGCTTTACCGCCTGGAAGGGGATAAGATCTTTGATTTTATCTTTATGGATCCGCCTTATGACCGTGGGCTGGAGAGAAAAGTCCTGGAGTATCTGTCAGATTCCAGGCTTGTATACGAGGATACGGTTATCATCGTGGAAGCTTCCCGGGATACGGACTTTTCCTACGTGGATGACCTGGGCCTGACGGTGATCAGGGAAAAGGTGTATAAGACAAATAAACATGTCTTTATCGAAAAGGCGGGAAAGGAAGAAATATGTTAAAAGCAATCTATCCGGGCAGCTTTGACCCGGTTACATACGGACATCTTGATATCATCCGCAGATCTTCCAAACTGGTGGACGAACTCATTGTCGGAGTGTTGTGCAATAAAGCGAAAATGCCGTTGTTTTCTGTGGAAGAACGTGTTAAAATGTTAAAGGAAGTGACGAAAGATCTGGAGAATGTCAGTATCGTGCCGTTCCACGGTCTGCTGGTCGATTTCGCTTCAAGGATGGAAGCGGATCTGATCATAAGGGGACTGAGGGCGATCACAGACTTTGAGTATGAGCTCCAGATGTCTCAGACCAACCATAAACTGGAACCAAATGTTGAGACTATGTTTTTGACGACCAGTATTGAATATTCGTATTTGAGTTCCACCACAGTGAGGGAGATCGCTGCTTTTGGGGGAGATCTGTCACAGTTTGTGCCGGAAGCAGTTGCTGTGGAGCTTAGAAAAAAGATGAATACAAAAGGAGAGTGTAACAAATGAGCAGCCGTATCGAGCAGATTATCGAAGAAATCGAAGAGTACATCGACCGTGACTGTAAGTTCCAGCCGTTGTCCACGACAAAGATCATTGTAAATAAGGAGCACCTGGATGAGCTGTTGAGGGAGCTCCGTATGAAGACCCCGGACGAGATCAAGCGCTATCAGAAGATCATTGCCAACAGGGATGCGATCCTCGCGGACGCCCAGGCAAAAGCGGACGCTATGATCGAGGAGGCTCAGGTCCAGACGACAGAGCTGGTCAGCGAGCATGAGATCATGCAGCAGGCGTACGCGCAGGCAAATGAGATCGTCACCCAGGCGACAGCGCAGGCTCAGGAGATCATCGATAATGCGACGAGGGACGCCAATGAGATCCGGATCGGGGCGATCCAGTATACGGACGACCTGCTCGCCAATGCGGAGAGTATCATCGGGCACACGCTTGACAGTTACACGACAAAATACGACGGACTGATCAATTCCCTTCAGGAGTGCTATGACACTGTCCGCTCCAACCGTGCGGAGCTGGATATCCCGGAGGAGGATCCCGACAGCTACGGTCAGGACGGGATGATCTGAAAAAACGTTATATAGAGATATGCCAGGAAGCTGGCTGCCGCAGCGGCAGCCAGCTTTTGTGCGAGATAGGGCAGGATGGGGATCCCGGTTCCCCCGAGCATGCACTCAGTCTGTGCGACAGAGCAGAATCCTCCGAATGAGGTCAGCCCCATGATGAGAGGATAACAGATCCTGAAGTCACGGATGTTCTCACGGAGCATGACCACGCCGTTCGTGATCTCCAGTGAGGGGAGAAGATAATTTGCAGCGGGAAGGTTCCCCATATCCCGGCACAGAGAGAGCAGGATCGAGAAAGCGATGATATATCCGCCCACTTTAACGATCGCTCCGAAACTATCCATCATACAGGAGTCGAAGACAGAGAAGTCAAAAGCGCGGCCAGGGATATCGCGGGAATCCTTGGGGGCCCGGAAAGATCTCTGTCCTTTCAGGTAGAGCCTGCGGAAGAAGAAACTCAGAAAGACCGGCACGCCGAAAAGGATGATGAGACTGGGGGCCAGCAGATTTTCCCGGCCCAGTGTCTTCCACACGACAAAATTTATAATAAATGCAGGGCTTGTATTGTTGCAGAATGAGAGCAGATACTGGCCCTCGTTTTTTGTGATCCTGCCGGAGAGCAGCAGATCCGCGGCCGCTTTTGCTCCCATTGGATAACCGCAGAGAAATCCGGTCAGCACGGCAAAGGCTCCGCTGCCCGAGACTGCAAAGATCCTGCCGAGCGCTTTGCCGAAGATCCCGGAAATGACGTCCAGACCTCCGCCTGCCATCATCAGCCCGGAGACCAGCATGAACGGAAATAATGTGGGGAACACGGTGTTGAACCAGAGGAGGAGCCCGTCCTCAGCGCCGGAAAAAACTTCGCGGGGAGAAAAGAGCATGGCGGTGAAAAGCAAAAATATCAGGATGCCCGGGAAATACTGCTTTGCAGAATGTGTTTTTATCCGGATCCCCTCCTCCCTGTACGGTCATTTCGGATATAACCTGTACGGTCATTTCCAGATAGATCCTGCGCGGTCATTTCAGATATATGACAGAAGCATGATCCTTATGCGGGGATCATATAGTGTGATATAGCCTGGATCTGTCAAAGGAGAGGATTTTTGAAAAAATCTGCTGAAAAGATGGCCCGATATAGTATCCTGCTGTTTCTCCTTGTATTTTTCACCGGGATCTGGATCCCCCGCCTGAAATACGTCAGTGAGAAAAGCAGGCTTTCAGAAGAGATCCTGATATCAGATGGATTCCGCAGGCAGAAGGTCTCGGGGGATGCAATGGAAGAGCTCAGGAAGATCGAAGCTCCCGGGGAGACGCTTGCGGTATACTGGCTGGAGAGCGGATTCGGCCAGGAATCATTTTCGCTTACAGCGGAGAAGACGGCTGCCGCCAGAAAGCGCTGGGAGAGGGCGAAAGGCTGGGGAACGTATCTCTCTGCGTGCCAGGCGGTATGGGATGACCTTGAGTATTTCCCGGTTGCCGGGTCAGCGGATAGGAAGGGGCTGACAGTTTCCTTTGAGGATTCCTGGATGTTTGACCGTTCTTACGGAGGCGAGAGAGGGCATGAAGGCACGGATATCATGCCTTCTGTGAACGAACCCGGGGTTTTCCCTGTAGTCAGTATGACGGACGGGATCGTGGAAAGCAAGGGCTGGCTGGAGCTGGGCGGATGGCGTCTGGGGATACGGGCTCCTCATGGCGCTTATTTTTACTATGCGCATCTGGATTCCTATTCGGATATCCGGGAAGGGGATCGCATAGAAGCCGGGGAGCTTCTCGGCTTTATGGGGGATACCGGATATGGCACGGAAGAGGGCACGAGAGGAAAGTTCCCGGTCCATCTCCATGTGGGGATCTATCTCTATGAGGGCGGACAGGAGATCAGCGTAAACCCCTACCCCGCGCTTTTATACGTAGAAGGACAGAAAATAAGCGGAAATTTCGGATAAAATGCAGGATGCCGCGCCGGGTAACACTTCGTATCAGGGGGTTCCGCGCACAGGAAAAACGTGATATAATGTCTGGATGAATATGCAGTAACCGCCGGTGCAGACCGGCTATGGAGGAAAAAATATGAACGGCCTTCCGGCAGAATTTGAACAAAAGATGAGAGCCCTTCTCGGCGGGGAATATGACGAGTATGAGAAATGCTTTGACGAACCGCGTCATTACGGGCTCCGTGTAAATACAGCGAAGATCTCAACAGAAGATTTTTTAAAGATAGCGCCGTGGGCGCTGGAACCTGTTCCCTGGATCAGGAACGGGTTTTATTATGATGGCGAAAACTGCCAGCCCGCGAAGCATCCGTATTATTTTGCAGGTCTGTATTATCTCCAGGAGCCAAGCGCCATGACCCCGGCTGACCGCCTGCCGGTGGAGCCGGGAGACCGGGTGTTGGACGTGTGCGCGGCGCCGGGAGGCAAAGCCACGGAACTGGGGGCAAAGCTCAACGGGACAGGAGTGCTTGCCGCCAATGACCTGAGCAGTTCAAGGGCAAAAGGGCTGCTTAAGAACCTGGAACTGTTCGGCATCGGCAATGTCCTTGTCCTGAGTGAGGAGCCGGGCAGGCTGGTCCCTTATTTTAAAGGATATTTTGACAAGATCCTGATCGATGCCCCATGCTCGGGTGAGGGGATGTTCCGGAAGGACCGGAAGATGATCCGGGCCTGGGAGGAGCATGGACCGGACTATTTCTCGAAGATCCAGAGGAGCATTATCACCCAGGCGGCTGAGATGCTCCGGGAGGGCGGGATGCTGCTGTACTCGACCTGTACGTTTTCCCCGGAGGAAAATGAGCAGACGATCGAATATCTCCTGAACGAGTATCCTCAGTTTGAGGTGTGTGAGATCGAAGGCTACGGGGGATTTGCCGAAGGAATGCCAGAGACGGTTGAGTCAAAAGACGAGCGCCTCAGGAAGACTGTCCGCATCTTCCCGCACCGGATGAAAGGGGAGGGGCATTTCCTGGCCCTGCTGAGGAAAGGCTCCGCAGAAGCAGTGAGACCGGTGCAGTATCAGGAAGCAGGCGGGAAAAAGAAAAGCCTTCCCGCAGAGCTGGAGGAATTCCTTGCTGATGTGGACCGCCCGATGGATCCGGCAAGGATCGATATCCGCGGGGACAAGGTCTACTATATGCCGGAAGGAGTGCCGCCGCTGAAAGGGATCCGGTTCTTAAGGACAGGGCTCCTTCTCGGGGAGCTGAAGAAAAAGCGGTTTGAGCCGAGCCAGGCTTTTGCCATGAACCTGAAAAAAGAAGAGTATGCTCATATCCTCGATCTCCCTGTCTCTGACGAGAGGGTGGTCAAATACTTAAAAGGGGAGACTCTTGATGTGGAGGATCTGACGCAGCCCGGGGAGAAGGGATGGTATCTGGTCTGTGTGGACGGGTATCCCCTGGGGTTTGGAAAGCTGGGAAACCAGACTCTGAAAAATAAGTATCTCCCGGGATGGCGGTGGCAGTCCTTATGATCATACGGCTTGATAAATTCCTGGCTGAGATGGGATATGGAACCAGAAGCCAGGTGAAAAAAGAACTTGCAAAAGGAAATGTGACCCTGAACGGCCAGGTTATCCGTAAGCCGGAGACAAAGGTCGATACAGAGAAGGATCGTGTATGCTGGAAGGATGAGCCGGCCGTGTATGCGGAATACGAGTATTTTATGCTGAACAAGCCTGCCGGTGTCGTCTCAGCTACGGAAGATAAAAGAGAAAAGACTGTGATCGACCTGCTCAGCCGGGACGGCAGTGAGCAGGGGATGCCGGCAGCCCGCCGGGGGGATCTCTTCCCCGTGGGAAGGCTGGATAAAGACACAGAGGGACTTCTCCTCATTACAAATGACGGGGAGCTGGCGCATCGGCTTTTATCGCCGCGAAAGCACGTGGACAAGGTGTATTACGCACGGATCCGCGGGCGGGTGACGGATGAGGACAGAGAGGCGTTTGCCCGGGGGATGGATATCGGAGACGATAGGCCCGCACTCCCGGCAGAACTGGAGATCCTGGACGCGGGGGAAACTTCTGAGGTCCGGGTCACGCTCCGGGAGGGGCGCTTCCATCAGGTAAAGAGGATGTTCCGGGCAGTGGGAAAAGAGGTCGTTTATCTGAAACGGCTCAGCATGGGAAGCCTTGCACTCGATGAGGGCCTGGCCCCGGGAGAATACCGCAGGCTGACAGAAGAAGAGGTAAAGAAATTATGTTAAAAGGAAAGAAAGCTGTCATTTTTGATATGGACGGTTCCCTGGTGGATTCCATGTGGATCTGGACGGAAGTGGACCGGATCTATATGGAGAAGTATGGGCTGACAGAGCCTGAGACATTCCATAAGGATATCGAAGGGATGAGCTATGTGGAGACTGCTCAGTATTTTGTCGACACCTTCCATACACTGGACCAGACCGTGGAGCAGGTGATGCAGGAGTGGCGGGAGATGACGGTCAGCCTGTATGCGACAAAAGTATTTCCAAAGCCGGGGGCAGTGGAATTCCTGGATGAGATGAAAAGAAAGGGCGTGCGGCTCGGCATCGCTACGAGCAATGACCGCAGGATCGCACAGGCAGCCCTGGATGCGCGCGGCCTGAACGCGTATTTTGACTCCGTCTGTACGTCCGATGAGGTGAGCGCAGGGAAGCCGGCCCCGGATATGTATCTGAAAGTGGCTGGGGATCTGGGAGTCGATCCCGGAGCATGCCTTGTGTTCGAAGATGTGCCAAACGGGATCCTGGCCGGAAAGAACGCGGGCATGGAAGTATGTGCCGTTGATGATGCTTTTTCAAGAAAATACGAGAGGGAGAAAAAGCGGCTGGCAGACTATTTTATCCGTGACTTCTATGAGATCATGGATGAATCTTACGAAAAATGCGGGGTTATGGAATGAATGACAGATTTTTGCCCATAAGCAGGGCTGATATGGAAGAGAGAGGATGGGACCAGGTCGATTTCGCCTATGTGATCGGTGATGCGTACGTGGACCATCCTTCCTTTGGGCATGCCATCATAAGCCGTCTCCTGGAGTCGAGAGGGTACCGGGTAGGCATCATCTCCCAGCCGGACTGGAGGGATCCCGCGAGTATCCGCATCTTTGGGGAACCCCGTCTCGGCTTCCTCGTGTCATCCGGCAATATGGACTCCATGGTAAACCACTATTCGGTCTCAAAGAAACGCCGGAAGACGGACGCCTACACGCCGGGCGGAGAGATGGGGAAGCGCCCGGATCATGCCTGTACGGTATACGGAAATCTGATCCGCCAGTCCTATAAAGAGATACCGGTCATCCTGGGCGGGATCGAAGCAAGCCTTCGAAGGCTCGCCCATTATGACTACTGGTCGGATTCATTAAAGCGGTCGATCCTCCTGGATTCCGGGGCGGATATCATCTCCTACGGCATGGGCGAGCGCTCGATCATTGAGATCGCGGAAGCGCTGGATGCAGGGATCCCCGTGGAGGAGCTGACTTACATCGACGGGACAGTGGTCAAGGTCAGAGACCGTGAGCGGATCCGCGGCGCAGAATTCCTCCCGTCCTATGAGGAGCTGAAGCAGGATAAAGAAAACTATGCGAGAAGCTTTTATACGCAGTATAGGAATACGGACGCTTTCAACGGAAAACAGCTGGCAGAGCCTTACTCAGATCATTTATATGTGGTGCAGAATCCGCCGGCAAAACCTCTCTCTACGATGGAGATGGACGATGTTTACGCCCTTCCGTATACAAGGACGTATCACCCGTCCTATGAGGAAAAGGGCGGCGTGCCTGCCATATCGGAGATCCGTTTCAGCCTGATCAGCAGCAGAGGCTGTTTCGGCGGATGCAGCTTCTGTGCCCTGACCTTCCATCAGGGGCGGATCGTCCAGACCAGGAGCCATGATTCTCTCCTGGAAGAGGCGGAGATGATCACAGGAGAAAAAGATTTCAAAGGATACATCCATGACGTGGGCGGGCCCACCGCGAATTTCCGCCATCCGTCCTGCCAAAAACAGATGGAGCACGGCGTCTGCCGGGACCGCCAGTGCCTGTTCCCGGCTCCATGTAAAAACCTGGACGCGGACCACAGTGATTATGTGTCCCTTTTGAAGAAACTGCGGAATGTGCCCGGCGTGAAAAAAGTGTTCATCCGGTCAGGCATCCGGTTTGACTATCTGCTTGCTGACCGGAAGAAGGATTTCCTGCGTGAGCTGTGCGAGTACCATGTGAGCGGACAGCTCAAGGTGGCGCCGGAGCATGTGTCAGACCAGGTGCTCTCCCTTATGGGGAAACCTCAGAACCGCGTATACGAAGAATTCACACGCCAGTTCCAGAAGATGAATGACCGGCTTGGGAAAAAGCAGTATCTTGTCCCATACCTGATGTCCTCCCATCCCGGTTCCACGCTCAAAGAGGCAGTAGAGCTGGCGGAATACTGCCGGGATCTCGGCTATATGCCGGAGCAGGTGCAGGATTTTTATCCCACACCGTCCACCCTCTCTACCTGCATGTACTATACAGGACTGGACCCGCGGACCATGAAGCCGGTCTATGTGCCGAGAAGCCCTCATGAGAAGGCTATGCAGAGGGCGCTGATCCAGTACCGGGACCCAAAGCTATATGATCTTGTGGAAGAGGCTTTGAAAAAAGCAGGCAGGACCGACCTGATCGGATACGGGCCGAAGTGCCTGATCCGTCCGCGGAATAAAGCTGGATACGTGGATCCTTCCGCCCGAAGCCGGGCCGCCGGCCGCCCGGACCGGAAAAGAAAGAAAAAGACGATACGGAATGTCCACAAAAAGAAATGAGGCGGAATATGAAAAAACAGATACGGATCGCAGTAGTGACAGGCGCATCCTCGGGAATGGGGAAAGAGTTCGCCCGCCAGCTGGGATATTTTTATAAAAACCTGGATGAGATCTGGGTGATCGCAAGGAGAAAAGAACGTCTGGAGGCGTTAAAGAAGCAGTGCCGCGTACCTGTCAGGGTCTTTGAGGGGGATCTGCTGAAAAAGCAGGTGTATAAGGAATACTACCGCTCCCTGAAAGCGTTCTGTCCGGATGTGAGGATGCTGGTCAATTCCGCCGGATTCGGGAAAAGCGGCAGCTTTACCGATATCGCCGGCGAGGGGAAGAAGATCCAGACCGACATGGTCGACCTGAACTGCCGCGCCCTTACGCGCATGACGCAGATGACACTGCCGTGGATGAGCAGGGGAAGCCGGATCATTAACCTGGCGTCTGCCGCGGCGTTCTGCCCGCAGAACGGATTCGCCGTGTATGCGGCGACAAAAGCTTATGTCCTGAGCTTTTCCAGGGCGCTCGGCTCCGAGCTGCGGCACTCCGGGATTTATGTGACCGCAGTGTGCCCGGGACCTGTGGACACGGAATTTTTCTCCGTCAGCGGGGAACTGACAGACCCGCTGAAGAAACTGACGCTTGCCGGAGCGAAAGAGGTAGTCCGAAAGGCGCTTACAGACAGCCGCAGAAAACGCTCGGTTTCCGTATACGGCGCGGGGATGAAAGCCGCGCGCCTCGGGGCAAAACTGCTGCCCCACAGTTTGATACTTAAGGCAGAGGAGTTCGTTACAAAATGAAAAGAGTAGAAAAAGGTACTCCAGGTTATCTGGATCACAAGAAAAAGGTAGAGATCATAAGGACAGTTATCTATTTCGGCATTGTTGCTGCAGTATTCTTTCTCGGATATTCCCAGACCGGGACAAGGCTGAACCTGCTTACCGTGGTGGCGATCCTGGGCTGTCTTCCGGCGGGCAAAGCGCTCGTGGGAGTGATCGCCAGGTTCCCGTACCCTTCCATCGGGCGGGATATGGCGGACGAGATCAAAAGTAAGACAACTCACCTTACCGTCTGCTATGACCTGGTCATCACAAGTGAGGAGAAGATCATGCCCGTGGACTGCATCGTGATCTCGGGAAGCAATATCTTCGGGTATACCCATTATAAAAAGGTAGACCTGAAAATGGTCTCTGACCATATCAAAGCCATGCTGAAACAAAACGGTTATACAGGACTTGCTGTCCGCGTGCTGAATGAATATAAGCCCTTTATCACAAGGGCCGAAGGGCTGGACAATATCGCGGCAGTAGAAAAAGCAGACACAAAGGAAAGAGAAGAAGGGATCCGGGGGATCATCCTGAATATTTCCATGTAGCGGAAAGAGGCTGGTTATGAAAGAACTGTGCATCGGCTCAAATGAGGCAGGACAGCGCCTGGATAAATTCCTGGGGAAATATATGGACAAGGCGCCAAAGAGTTTCCTGTACAAGATGCTCCGAAAAAAGAATATCACATTGAACGGGAAAAAGGCATCGGGGAATGAGATGCTCTCCGCCGGGGATACTGTGAAGCTCTTCCTTTCAGACGACACCATCGGTAAGTTCTCGCAGAGCAGGACCGCGGATCATTATCTGGCGGCGCAGAGCAGAAGAGGGGCAGAGCTTGACATATTATATGAGGACAGGCATACGATCTTTATAAACAAGCCCGCGGGCATGTTGTCCCAGAAAGCAGCGCCAGGCGATGTTTCTCTCGTAGAGCACCTGACCGTCTATCTGCTGGAGAGCGGTCAGATCACAGAAGAGGAGCTTCAGACATTCCGCCCATCGGTGTGCAACCGCCTGGACCGGAATACAAGCGGCATCGTCGCGGCGGGGAAGACGCTCCCGGCGCTCCAGGCGCTCGGCGAAATGTTCCGGGAACGGAGCATTCAGAAATATTATCTCTGTCTTGTGAAAGGAGAGGTGACGGAAGGCTGCCGGATCAGAGGTTATCTGACAAAAGACAGGAAAAGGAATACCGTATCCGTCAAAAAGGAAAAAGAGAAAGACGCGTCTGTGATCGAGACAGAGTACCACCCGCTCGCATCCAGGGCAGGAGTTACTCTGCTGGAGGTCCATCTGATCACGGGCAAGACCCATCAGATCCGAGCCCATCTCGCATCCCAGGGACATCCCATCGCCGGGGACTATAAGTACGGGGACCGGGCTTTTAATGATAAGCTGAAAGGACAATACGGGCTGTCCGGCCAGCTTCTCCATTCATACAGGCTCTGCGTCCCTGAGTGCGGCGGCGCCCTTTCCGGGATCTCGGGGAAAGAGATCAAAGCCCCGCTGCCTTCCCTGTTCCGGAAAATCTGTGAGGACAAAGGAGTGATCTAGTATGGCGACATGGAGTTCCAGAGGCTTAAGAGGGTCCACGCTGGAAGAGTTTATCAACCACACAAATGAGAGATACGGTGAGCTGGGGCTGGCGCTGGTGCAGAAAATACCGACGCCCATCACGCCGGTAAAGATCGACCAGGAGAGCAGACACATCACGCTGGCATATTTTGACAAGATCAGTACCGTAGATTATATCGGGGCAGTGCAGGGGATCCCGGTCTGCTTTGACGCCAAAGAGTGCCGCGCGGATACGTTCCCTCTCCAGAACGTGCATGAGCATCAGATTGATTTTATGGGAAAATTTGAGCGGCAGGGCGGTGTATCTTTCCTGCTTATCTACTATACAGAACGGGATGAGCTGTATTATATGAGGTACAGCCAGATAAAAAAATTCTGGGACCGGGGCATGCAGGGAGGGCGGAAGAGCTTCCGATATGACGAACTGGAGCCGGACTGGTCCATGCAGCTTAAGAACGGCTACTTTGTCCCGTACCTTGACTATATCCAGAAAGACCTGGATCTCAGGGATTGACAGACATCAGTAAAATCCGTATAATTACAAGAGTATTTTAACGTGTTAGCACGGTAAAGTGAAAGGAGCGCTTTATGGAACAGAAACTTCATACCCCGGAAGGCGTCCGGGATATCTACAACAAAGAATGTGAGACCAAACTTGCACTCCAGAGAAAACTCAGCAAAGTACTGCATCTGTACGGATATCAGGATATACAGACTCCGACGTTTGAATATTACGAGGTCTTCCGAAAGGAGATCGGATCCACCTCGACCCAGGAGCTCTATAAATTTTTTGACCGCGAAGGCAATATCCTGGCGCTGCGCCCGGATATCACGCCGTCAGTGGCGAGGGCTGCCGCGACTCTGTTTGAGTCAGAGGATATGCCCATCCGCCTCTGCTATGCGGGGAATACCTTTATCAATCATTCCAGTTACCAGGGAAGGTTAAAGGAGAATACACAGCTCGGCGCGGAGCTGATCGGGCTGGACTCTGTGGAAGCGGATGCAGAGATGCTGGCAATGGTGGCGGACAGCCTGAAACAGATCGGGCTTCAGGAATTCCAGATCAGCCTCGGGCATGTGGACTTTATCCGCAGCCTCCTGAAAGCAGCCGGGCTGGGGGAAGAGGAGAGCAGAGAGATCCGTGCGCTGATCACAAACCGGAATTTCTTCGGGATCGAGGAGATCCTGGATGCGCATGAAGTAAAAGAAAGCGTAAAAGAGGCATTCCGTCTCCTCCCGGAACTCACAGGCGGGCCGGAGGTGCTGGAACAGGCGATGATCGCTGCGCCGGATCTGGATGCGAGACTTGCGGTCACGCGGCTCCAGCAGATCTTCCGTCTCCTCAGGCTTTACGGTGCGGACGACCATATTACCTTTGACCTGAGCATGATCGGGAATTACGGCTACTACACAGGCATCATTTTCCGTGCGTACACTTTCGGCACAGGAGACGCGGTGGTCAGGGGCGGACGGTATGACCATCTTCTGGAGAAGTTCGGAAAAGACACCCCGTCCATCGGTTTTGCGATCCTCCTGGACGAACTCATGGGTGCCCTCGGCAGGCAGAAGATTCCCGTGGAGACCATCCACCGCAATCTCATCGTCTATACAGAGGCAACAGAGGAGCAGGCGGTTGCCCTTGCGTGCAGCTTCCGCAGAAAAGGGCGGAACATCGAGCTGGTAAAGCGGGAACCTGAGGAAGAGCGGGAAATCTATGAAAATTACGCAAAGCGTACCTCTGCCGCTGCTATGCTCTATCTGAGAGACGACCAGAAGATCGAGATGGTAAACCTGCGGACAGGAGACGAAAAACTGGTAAAGATACCGGGTGTGGATTAAAGGAGAGCATGATTTATGAGATATTTGACATTTGCCCTCACAAAGGGGCGCCTCGCCAGCAAGACTCTCGATATGCTGGAAAGACTCGGCATCACATGCGAGGAGATGAAGGACAAAGATTCCAGGAAACTGATCTTTACGAACGAGGAACTGAAGCTGCGATTCTTCCTTGCAAAGGGACCGGATGTCCCTACCTATGTGGAATACGGGGCGGCGGATATCGGAGTCGTCGGAAAGGACACGATCATAGAAGAAGGCAGGAAAGTGCACGAGGTGCTTGACCTGGGCTTTGGGAAATGCCGGATGTGTGTCTGCGGCTATGAGGATGCTGCGGAGCTTCTGCAGCACAGGGAACTGATCCGTGTCGCAACGAAATATCCGAAGATCGCAAAAGACTATTTCTATAATAAAAAGCATCAGACTGTGGAGATCATTAAGATGAACGGCTCCATCGAGCTCGCGCCGATCGTCGGACTGTCCGAGGTGATCGTGGACATCGTGGAGACAGGCTCTACCCTGAAGGAAAACGGGCTCGTAGTCCTTGAGGAAGTGTGCCCTCTTTCTGCGCGCATGATCGTCAATCCGGTGAGCATGCGCATGGAGAATGAACGGATCAAAAAGCTGATCACAGATCTGCGGGCTTTACTCAGAGAAAAGTAAGTCAGGAGGAAATTATGCGGATAGAGAGACTTGACCAGAATACAAAGAAAAACCTGCTGGAGGACCTGTTAAAGCGCAGCCCCAACAGTTACGGAAAATATGAAGAAAGCGTGCGCGTGATCCTTGACGCGGTAAAAGAGCGCGGGGATGAGGCGCTGTTCGAATACACGAAGAAATTTGACGGAGCGGAGATCAGCGCGTCAAACATCCTCGTGACCGAGGAGGAGATCAGGGAGGCGTATGACAAGGTGGATCCCGGCCTGATCGAAGTGATCAGGAAGGCGCTTGTCAATATCCGTTCTTACCATGAGAAACAGATGCAGTACAGCTGGTTTGACAGCAGGCCGGACGGCACGATCCTTGGACAGAAGGTAACAGCTCTGGCAAAAGTCGGAGTCTATGTGCCCGGGGGGAAGGCGGCATATCCCTCGTCTGTGCTCATGAACATCATGCCAGCGAAGGTGGCAGGCGTGGATGAGATCATCATGGTGACACCCCCGGGAAAGGACGGGAAGGTGACGCCCACGACTCTCGTCGCTGCAAAAGAAGCGGGAGCGGACAAAGTATATAAAGCCGGCGGGGCGCAGGCGGTCGCAGCGCTGGCTTACGGCACGGAGAGCATCCCGAAGGTGGATATGATCGTGGGCCCGGGCAATATCTATGTGGCTCTGGCAAAGAAAGCGGTGTACGGCCATGTCAGCATTGACTCCATCGCAGGGCCCAGCGAGATCCTTGTCCTGGCAGATGAGACGGCAGATCCCCGCTGTGTGGCTGCTGACCTGCTCTCCCAGGCAGAGCACGACGAACTGGCGAGTGCGATCCTCGTGACCACAAGCATGGAACTTGCAGAAAAAGTATCCGACTGGACAGACACTTTTATCAGCCAGCTTTCCAGAGGGGAGATCATACAGAAATCACTGGATAACTACGGACATATCCTTGTGGCGGAGACGCTGGGAGATGCGATCGGCGCGGCGAATGAGATCGCGTCCGAGCATCTGGAGATCATGACAGCAGATCCCTTTGAGGTGATGACAAAGATCCGCAATGCCGGCGCGATCTTTATCGGGAAATATTCAAGCGAGCCGCTGGGAGATTATTTTGCCGGACCGAACCATGTCCTGCCGACAAACGGGACAGCAAAATTCTTCTCACCGCTGTCCGTTGATGATTTTATCAAGAAATCGAGCATCATATCCTATTCGCGGGATGCATTGGAGAAGATCCACAGGGACATCGAGCAGTTTGCAGAAGCGGAGCATCTGACTGCCCATGCGAATTCCATCAAAGTGCGTTTTGACGGAAAGGATGCACAGGATAAGAACGGACAGGAGGAGAGATAAGATGGGACAGCGGATCGGAAGCTGTATAAGAAAGACAAAAGAGACAGATATCAGCCTTACGATCGATCTTGACGGACAGGGCTTAAATAAGATCGACACAGGGATCCCGTTTTTTGATCATATGCTGGACGGGTTCGCGCGCCACGGGCTCTTTGACCTGGATGTACAGGTGAAAGGGGATGTGGAAGTGGACAGCCACCATACCATAGAGGACACGGGGATCGTGCTGGGGCAGGCGATCGCGGATGCCCTGGGAGACAAGGCAGGGATCAGGCGGTACGGATATTTTATCCTCCCCATGGATGAGACGCTGGCTCTGTGCGCAGTGGACCTCTCCGGACGTCCTTATCTGAAATATGATGCGGATTTTACCGTGCCCGCTCTGGGGACAATGGACACGGAAATGGTGCGGGAGTTTTTTTATGCCGTCTCATACAGCGCGGCTATGAACCTGCATGTGAAGATCATGGAAAAAGGAAATAACCACCATATGGCGGAGGCAATGTTTAAGGCGTTTGGAAAGGCGCTCGACATGGCAGTATCCCCGGAACCCCGGATCCAGGGGGTGTGGTCCACAAAAGGGACCCTCTGAGAATGGAGAAAAAAGGAGAAGAGATACATGAGCTATAAAAGACTGACCCCGTGTATATTTATCGACGGCGGGAAGGCAGTAAAATGGTTTGACGACAGGTCGGTCATGGCTGACGATGTCATTGAACTGGCGAAACAATACAGCGAAAAAGGGGCTGACGAGCTGATCGTATTTGACCTCTCAAACAGCGATGAAGAGCACGACGAATCCATTGACCTGATCCGGAAGATCAGCCGTGTCATCAGCATCCCGATGATCGCGGGAGGAAATATCAGACGGACAGAGGATGTAAAGAAGCTGCTTTACGCCGGGGCGAAGAGAGCGGTCCTGAATTTTTCCAAACGGCTCTCCATCGATCTGATCGAGGAAGTGTCAAAGCGCTTCGGGAAAGAGAGGATCGCAGTATCCCTCAATGATTTTGACGCTCTGTTCAAACAGCAGCACCTGATCGAGGAGTACAGCACAGAGATCGTATTTATGCACAGGCTGGACCTGGATTCTGTCATCAATGTGACAGACGTTCCCTGCGTAGTCCTCACAGATACGATGGAGCAGTCGGAGATCCTGCGCATCCTGAAATCAGACGGCGTAAAAGGGGTATCAGGCATGTTTGTCAGCAGCCTGGACATGGATTTTAATGCATTTAAGGAAATCTGCTCAGATGCGGGGATCCAGATGACTTCCTTTGAGAGCGTAATGGAGTTTTCTGAGTTTAAACTGAACGAGCAGGGGCTGATCCCGGTCATCGTACAGGACTATAAGACAAATGAAGTCCTGATGATGGCGTATATGAATGAAGAGGCATTCGACCATACTGTCAAGACAGGGCGCATGACCTATTACAGCAGGAGCAGGCAGTGCCAGTGGGTAAAAGGCGAGACGTCCGGGCACTATCAGTACGTGCGCTCCCTGGCGGCGGACTGTGACAGAGATACTCTCCTCGCAAAGGTAGAACAGATCGGGGCGGCATGCCATACGGGAAACCGCTCGTGTTTCTACACGACGATCGTAGGTACGGACCATGACGCAAAGAATCCCCTCCAGGTATTCGAATCCGTCTATGATACGATCATGGACCGCAGGCGGAATCCGAAAGAAGGATCCTACACGAATTATCTGTTTGACAAAGGTCTGGACAAGATCCTTAAAAAAGTGGGAGAAGAAGCTACGGAGATCGTGATCGCAGCAAAGAACCCTAATCCGGAAGAGATCAAATACGAGATCTCAGACTTCCTTTATCACGCGATGGTGCTCATGGTGGAGCGCGGCGTGACGTGGGAGGATATCACGAATGAGCTCGCGGACAGATAACTGAAATACAGGGGACCAGATAGGACAGCTGCCAGGCAGAGGATGCCCGGTTCTAATAAAAGAGACAGAGACATAGGATATTGTAGCTGACAGTACCCTTTGTCTCTGTCTTTTGTTTATGCAACGGAAAAATCGCTTGGAAGGGAGAGAGTGATATATGAATGATCCGGAAATCCGCCGCAGGGAGCTCCTTAAACAGACAAAGCGGCTGTACGATGAGCAAAGAGAGATTCCCGCTGTTCATCCGAGATACGGCAGGATCTATCATGATCTGTATCAGCAGGAAAGTGACCGGAAGGAGAAGGCAGGAGGAAGTTTCTACCTCCGCCTGGTGATAGGCATTTTTTGTTTTATCTGCTTTGTGTACATGGATCAAAGCGATGCCGGAGTAGCGGAGGTAAACAGTACATCGATCACAGACCAGATCAGAAAAGACATGGATACAGAAATCCTCACAGAAGTGTGGAATCATTTATGAACAGTGCGGCTCTATGGAGCCGTGCTGTTTTTGCTCCTGATATATTCTTTGAGAAGCAGTGTTACAGTCTTTTTCTCGCTGTTTGACAACTGCTGAAACAGCTCGTTAAATTCGCTTTCCAGATAATTTCTTTCAGTTATATCCGTACCGTCTAAAAGCAAGGATATACTGCAGTCTAAATAGTGCGAAATATCTACAAGCCTCTCCAGACTGACTCTGGTTATGCCTCGCTCGATCTGACTGATATATCCGACTGAAACATTCAGGTATTCAGCAAAATTTTCCTGAGTCCTTCCTTTATTCCGGCGCTGCTGTCTGATCCGGTCTCCAAGTAATCTGTAATCTATCAACATTATAAGCGTCACCTGCTTTTTGTAATTATATTTGACTATTATTAACAATTAAAGATACTTTTAACTAAATATTTACCTATAGCTGTTGTAAATACGGGGATAAAAGTATATAATAGATGTGATTTTTGGAAATGCAGGACATCAGGTCCCGGCATTTAGAAAGGTTAGTGCAATGAGCAGGAAGAAATGGAAAAAGATACAGGGGAGTATCGTGGTCCTTCTCTTGTTTATGGTTGTGATCTCCGGATTTTCCGTATCAGCGGCAGAAGCTGAAAATACGGAAATCTGTACCAGTGCGGCGGAGGAGACGGCAGAAGCCGATGGGGCGGAGGTTGTCTCTGTTTTCCGTATGGCTGAACTTGAAGATGCTTCCAGAGAAGATACATGTATCAGCCTTGATGAAGAAAAAGCTATGAGCCAGCTGGAAACTCTCATACCTGATATCAATTTCAGGAGAGAGGTATACCGTTCGCTGAGGGTGGCAGGACAGCTGGGGACTTATGGAGATGAAGCCCATCCGGAGTATGGTGAGCTGACAGGGGAAGAACTTTATAAAGCCGTGCTCCAGGATTTCACCGGGGAAATATATGCCAGCGGATATAAGAAAGAGATGGGGTATATATATGAGTTCAGGTACAAAAGCTCGGCCGATGGCGAATGGATATCAATGCAGTCTCCGAAGTGTTTTGATTCGCGGGAAGAGGCATCTCGTGAGATGCAAAAAATGATGGATCTTTTTGCAAGTTCATTTATAGTCGACGAAGAATCTGCCAGTGTATCCAGCATTGTGAATATTACTGACGAAAGGAAACCGGAAGAAGAACTGATCACGGATATCACGGGGATTATATGGCTGCGGCACGCGGAGAAGATCGATGTTTCGTACAATCGGATCACAAGCCTCATGCCGATGGATATCAATAGTTTGGATGAAGATATTCTCGGATCCGGTGAATTTACAGATCTGGAGGATGCACGGCAGAAATGGTTTGGAGAGCCTTTTCGAAATGTGGAGTTCAATTTTTCAAAGAACCCGATCGATGATTTCCCGAATTATATGCTTGGGAGGATCACAGTCAATCCCACTTTTGCAACCGGGGATACACAATATGACAGGAATCCTTTTTTAGTAGTCAAACAATCAGACGGTGTGACATGGCCCAGGGATTTTGTTTTCGATATGCCTCTGATCAGATTAGGGGGGATCCCGATCAAATATACGAATACAGGTGCTGATGGGATAGAGTCACTTGGAGATAACGCAGGCTTTGTGTACTCAGAGGGGGATGAGAATTCGAGCGGATTTATTACTCTTCAGAATGTAGAAAAAACCGGGAAAGTTTATTTTAATGCCTCTATCCAGATGGGCACAGGAGGCGAGCTTGAAGAAAATCAGGTTAAATGGTATACGACAGCGGAAAATGTGCCGTCTGGAGGCGGAAAGGAAAATATAAATACAAGCGCAAGTACAGTATCCGTACGTGTTTTCCAGGCGCTCCGCGTATTATATAGCATCGTTCCCGAACCAGCGGTCTCAAAAATGTCAGTCAGTTTTGAAAAGACCGAGCTCAATTCAGAGGGAACCCCGGTGGCGGGCGCAGGATATACTCTCTTCAAGATGAAGACGGACGCGGATGGTAATCTTATCTATAATAAAGATACAGATACTGTAACTATAACTGGTGATCCTGAGAGCGAGAGCAGTATCGCATACAACCAGGATCAGGAAATGATCGCAGAGAGTCTGTCTGGTGAGCTATGTGAAACAGATGAAAATGGAAAGTTTACCATAGAAAAAGAACTGTCTCCGGGTTGGTACTGTTTTATTGAGACAGCGGCTCCGGAAGATTATGAGCTCGACACAACGCCCCTTATGTTTGAAGTGGGCAGTGCTGACGTAGAGATCAGCGGAGGCACGACACTGACAGATCTGGTGTTTAAAAACCCGTTTGAGGAGGGCTCTTTAAGTTATCAACTGTACCAGCAGCAGGATGACGGCGGTTTTAAGCTTTATAACAATGATACAGGGAGATACTATGAGACAGATGATACCGGCAGCTTCCGTATAAACGGCCTGCCGGATGGAGTGTATCAGTTAAGGGAAGTGGCTGGAGAGGGCAGCGCAGGGAGCGGGCCGATCGAGTTTACGGTCAGCGGAGACAGCACAGAAGAAGTGGTCAATGACGGACAGGCAAAGCTCTCTTTTGAAAAATCTCTCTACACAGACGCGGAGGCGCCTGTTGAGATCAACCTGACGCCGGGCAGGGATGATATGCAGCTTCAATCTGTAACCGTATTCTGGTATGACAGTGAGGGGAAGGAAAAAAGCACGATATTTCATGCTTCCGGTACTTCGGATCCTGTCTCTGACGCGGAAGCCTTTATCAATGGGGACCGGGACCACACGAAGGTATACGGTCCGCTGGGGGTACAGCCGGTCTATCTCCAGACTGGCGAACTGAAAGCGGAAGATCCGAAGAAAGTCAGCTTTTCCTTTACAAAAACAGACGGTGATCCTTCCGGGGAAGCATGTAAAGGACTTGCCGGAGCAGAATTCACCCTCTATCGGGCAGATGAGGACTGGAATTACTCTGAGGAGGATGTATACCACCGCACAGCAGTGTCTGATCAGGAAACCGGTATTGTCTGCTTTGAAAATCTGGACAGCGGACAATACATCATGAAGGAGACAAAGACGCCGGACGGCTATGCGTCACTGCCAGGATACTGGAAGGTCACTGCAGACGCGAAGTCTGAGTCGGATAAAGGCAAACTGGGATTTTTATATGTACGGCAGGATGGAGATGAAGTTTCTGTTTCCCAGTCGGATATGATCCCGGAGGATGCATATGGAAATCATTATTATATCCCGAACCAGCCGGTGTCAGATCTGCCGACAATGGGAGGCCCGGGGAATCGGACATTCATGTTTGGCGGAATACTGCTCATGGGAGCCGCATGTATCCTTTGCGGCTTTGCCGTAAGAAATAAAAAGATAAAGAATACTCAATAGTTTCATAAGTTAAAAAGGAGGATATCATGAAACGAGTAAAGAAAAATGTAGTAACAAGTATCTTAGCTGTTTGCCTGGCATTTATCATGGCTTTTTCAACAGGTATGACAGCGGCAGCGGAGGGAGACGACCTTACATTGGAATCTGCCGGAAACATTACAATTTCCGGGATCGAGACAGTCAAGACAGATGACCCTAGGATTGAGAAAGGGGTAGGTAAACTTTATGCCTATAAGGTGATCAATGTCAATGTCAATGACGACAGCCATCAGCCGCAGTCCCCTGTGTTTAAATGGGATGACAGTGTAGCTCCCTGGGTAAGCACGAATTTTGAGGTCTATATTGATAAAGATAATGGCAACGCTGTGACAGATGCTTTCCTTAAGCTGACCGACAATGGCGATGATATCAAAGCTTTCGTTGATCAACTGGCAAATGCCATCAGAAAGACGGACAACGCAATTGATTTAGCGCCTTTCAAAGAATACGAACTTGCTGATTACACACCGGGAGGAGACGACAAAGAAATCACATTGACAGATGTCCCGCTTGGCGCTTATCTGTTCCTTGTAGAAGGAGGAGTAAGGATCTATTCGCCGGGATTTGCATCAGTATATCCGGCCTATGATAAAGAAGACAAAAAATGGGTTCCTGCAGGGCAGTCGATCAATGTATACATGAAGTCAAAGGAGCCGGATATTGAGAAATCTGTAAAGGACTATACCTATGCGATCGGACAGACCGTAAATTATACACTGGTTGTCGATGTGCCGGATTACCCTGAAAATGCGGTTGACAAGAAATTTATCATCGCGGATTATCTGAGCGAAGGGCTTACATTTACTGATTCTGAGGACAGCGTAAGAATTTACAAATATGTCGTTTCTGAAGAATCTGAAGAGGGGTATATTAGAGGCGAAGAACTTACCGATTATTTCGAAAGGGATTCGTTTGCATCAGATGAAAGTCAGCCTGACGAAGAAACTGATCCATCTTTTGTAAGATCCTTTATCGGTGATTACTCAATCTTGACGACTGAAAAAGTGATCGTCGAGTACAGCGCGACAGTAAATGAAAAAGCTGTTGTCAAGGTGGATGCAACTACAGATAATAAACTGGACAATAAAGCGTATCTCATCTACAACAATAATCCGTACACCGAGAACGGATACCGTGAAATCCCGGATGAGGAGAGAGTCTATACATACGGGATCCAGGTTACAAAAACTGACAATGGTGATACGAAACTCCCCGGCGCCGAATTTAATCTGAAACAGGGGGATAAAACTCTTAAATTCGTAAAAGATGGCAGTGTATACAGGCTCCTGCTCACAGAGGAGGAAGATGCTAAGGCATCTGAGACATTAGTTACTGATAAGAATGGTCTTATCATGATCAAAGGGCTTGATCTCGGCACCTATACTCTCGTCGAGACAAAAGCTCCTGACGGCTACGAACTTCCGGCGGATCCGAAAACCGTGATCACACTTGCCGATAATAAGGATAATTCAGGAGCACCAGCAGCTCCGGACGGCATCTTAAATAATGATTTAAATAATGATTCAAACGGTACCTTTGAAACAACGGTGGTCAATACAAAGCCGGGTGTCCTTCCCGTGACCGGAGGGGTCGGCACAGCACTCTTTACCATATTTGGGCTTTTGCTCATGTCGGGAGCTGTGATCCTCGTTGTCACGGTATCGCGCAGAAAGAGCCATTAGTTAAATAATAATATCAAAAGGGTTTATTTCAGATGCACAGACGTAAAAAAAGATCAAGGATAAACCCTGTGCTCATCCTGGCATCCGTTTTGATATTCATAACGGGTGCCGGGATCTTTGTCTATCCGGCTGTGAGCAATTATCTTGCTGAGAGACGTCAGGCAGAAGCGGTCAGAGATTATCAGCGGGACGTCAGTTCCATGGAGCCGCAGGATCTGTCAGAACAAAAAGCACGGGCGCAGGAATATAATAAAAATCTTGCGGAGGATGAATTCCATGACCCGTTCCTGCAGGACGGGAAATATGTGATTTCTCCGGCATACCAGAAGGTGCTCGATTATAATGAAGAGGGGATCATGGGCTATGTGGAGATCCCGGATATCGATGTGAACCTTCCCATCTATCACGGCACGGGCGAGGAGGCACTGCGAAAAGGCGCGGGACATCTGGAAGCATCCAGCCTTCCGATCGGAGGAGAAGGGACTCATTCTGTTATCAGTGCACATCGAGGGCTTCCCTCCGCAAAGCTTTTCTCTGACCTTGATGAGCTGGAGATCGGGGATGTTTTTTTCATCCATATCCTGAATGAAACACACGCTTATCAGGTGGATCAGATCAATGTCGTAAAACCAGACGAATTAGATATCCTGCGCGTTGTCAATGGACAGGATCTTGTGACACTGCTTACATGCACACCTTATGCCGTGAATACGCACAGACTGCTCGTGCGCGGCGTCCGTATCCCCTATGAGGAAGCCGAAAGTGTGCGGGAAGCAGTGGGAGGCGGGAATCCGCTGTCGGGATGGGTAAAAGAATATGCAGCCTCAGTCCTTGCGGGGCTCGCGCTCCTTGTCCTGCTGACTCTGTCAGCCATAGCTTGGAAGAGGCGGAAGGATCCCGGTGTTGGCAGGCTCAGAAGCAAAGATCCTGTAAAAACAAAGCCCGGGAGAATAGAAAGAGGGCACAGGAAAAGAGAGCAGAAAAGAAGAAAGTACAGGGAATAAACACCATATGGCCTCTGTTATAAATGATGTATGACAGAGGTCACTTTTTTGTTGTTTTCTTTGGAAAGTCGGTGTAAAATAGAACGAACAGATTTGGCTGAGGAGGAGAATATGGATAACAGATACCGAAGAGACCACGAGATGGCATACTTTTCTGATGCCAGTGTCATAGAAGAACAGCTGACTGCAAAGAAGGCGGTCAGACAATATAATACGGTCATGCCCTTTGACCCGGAAGCCGGGAGAAAATTCCTGGATGAGGCGGGTATCGTCCACGGTGAAAATGTATACTTTGAGCCGCCATTCCATTGCGAGTATGGGACACATATCATCCTGGGGGGAAATTTCTATGCAAATACCGGGTGCGTCATGCTGGATGTGGCGAAGATCCGGATCGGAAATAATGTGATGTTTGGGCCGAATGTATCCATCTATACAGCAGGCCATCCCATCCATCCTGACAGCAGGAATTCCGGATATGAGTACGGGATCCCTGTAACGATCGGAAACAATGTATGGATCGGCGGAAGCTGCGTGATCCTTCCGGGCGTCACGATCGGGGACAATGCTGTGATCGGAGCGGGAAGCGTTGTGACAAAGGACATTCCCGCCAATGTCTGCGCGGCGGGAAATCCCTGCCGGGTGATCCGGGAGATCACCGAAGCGGACAGGCCTTACTATTATAAGGACCGCAGGTTTGACGAAGAAATCTGGGAAAAAATAAAATGAGGTAAAGTATGAGAAAATTAGCTTTAAGCGACGAGATACTGCTGAATATCGAAAAACCGGCGCGCTATATCGGCGGTGAGGTGAATTCTGTGATGAAGGACAGAGACAAGGTGGACATCCGCTTTGCCATGTGCTTCCCGGACGTATATGAGATCGGCATGTCCCACCTGGGCATCCAGATCCTGTACGATATGTTTAACCGCAGGGATGACGTCTGGTGTGAGAGGGTCTACTCCCCGTGGGTTGATCTGGATAAGGTGATGCGGGAGAAGAAGATCCCCCTCTTTGCCCTGGAGTCCCAGGATCCGGTAAAGGATTTTGACTTCCTTGGCATTACGATCCAGTTTGAGATGTGCTATACAAACATCCTTCAGATCCTGGAACTGAGCCATATCCCTCTCCACGCGGCAGAACGGACGGACTCAGATCCCATTGTGATCGGCGGCGGGCCGTGCGCCTATAACCCTGAGCCTCTTGCGGAGTTCTTTGATCTCTTCTATATCGGAGAGGGAGAGACGGTTTATGACGAGCTGCTGGATGCCTATAAAGAGTGGAAAGGATCCGGGAAAAGCCGGAAGGAATTCCTGGAAAGAGCCGCTGAGATCGAAGGCCTCTATGTGCCGCAGTTTTATGACGCCGCCTACCGGGAAGACGGCACGCTCCTGTCGTTTACTCCCAATAACGCGCACGCTCCTGAAAAGATAAAGAAACAGGCTGTCATGGAAGTGACGGACAGCCCGTATCCAATGAAGCCGGTCGTGCCTTTTATCAAGGCAACCCAGGACAGAGTCGTGCTCGAGATCCAGCGCGGCTGCATCCGCGGATGCCGTTTCTGCCAGGCAGGGATGATCTACCGCCCTACGAGGGAGCGGAATGTGGAAAAGCTTAAGGAATATGCCCGTACGATGTTGAAAACTACCGGGCATGAAGAGATCTCCCTGAGCTCCCTGAGCTCCAGCGACTACTCAGATTTAAAGGAACTTGTGACCTTTCTGATCGATGAGTTTAAGGATAAGGGGATCAATATCTCGCTCCCGTCCCTGCGCATCGACGCCTTTTCTCTGGATGTCATGAGCCGCGTCCAGGATATCAGGAAAAGCAGCCTTACCTTTGCCCCGGAAGCCGGCTCCCAGAGGATGAGGGACGTGATCAACAAGGGGCTTACTGAGGAGGATATCCTGGAAGGGGCTGGCCAGGCATTTGAAGGCGGATGGAACAAGGTGAAGCTCTATTTTATGCTGGGACTTCCTACGGAGACGGAGGAGGATATGGGGGAGATCGCCCGTCTGTCCGATCGGGTGGCGCGCAGGTATTACGAGATCCCGAAAGAGCAGAGAAACGGGAAATGCCAGATCACGGCAAGCTCCGCTTTCTTTGTGCCCAAGCCTTTTACTCCCTTCCAGTGGGCGTCCATGTTATCTGCTGAAGAGTATACAAGACGCGCCTCTGTCGTCAAAGAGGAATTCCAGGCGCAGCTGAACCGCAAGAGCCTGAAATATAACTGGCATGACGCCCAGACTACGGTCCTGGAAGGGGTTATGGCAAGGGGCGACCGAAAAGTCGGCCGTGTGGTCGAGGAGGCTTACCGGCTCGGCTGTCTCTTTGATTCATGGACTGAATGCTTCCGCAATGACCTCTGGATGCAGGCGTTTGAAAACACCGGAGTGGATATTGATTTTTATAATTTAAGGCAGCGCGGGGATGACGAGCTCTTCCCGTGGGATTTTATCGATATCGGCGTGAGCCGGAGATTCCTGCGCAGAGAGTGGGAAAAGGCAATGAAAGGCGAGGTCACGCCAAACTGCCGGATGCAGTGCTCCGGCTGCGGAGCTGCGTCGTTCGGAGGAGGTGTCTGCTATGAAGGCAAGAATTAAATTCAGGAAATATGGTGTCCTCCGCTTTATCGGGCACCTGGATGTCATGCGCTTTTTCCAGAAGCTTATGAGGAGGACGGATATTCCCATCGCATTTACAGGAGGGTACAGCCCCCATATGATCATGTCTTTCGCCAGCCCGCTGGGGATCGGTCTGACAAGCGATGGAGAATATCTGGATATCGAGCTGACAGCCCCGGTGGACAGTCAGGAAGCTGTAAAGCGGATGAATGAAGAATGTGTGGAAGGGATCGAGGTGCTCAGTATCCGTCAGATCCCGGATGAGAAGAAGATGACAGGGATGACGATCCTTGCGGGGGCAGACTATCTTGTCTCTGTAAAAGAAGGCACACTTCCGGAAAACTGGAAAGAGAGATTTTCAGATTTTATGGGGCAGAAGGAAATCCGCGTCATCAAACAGACAAAGCGCAGCGAGAGGGAAGTTGACATCCGCCCGCTGATATACAGGTGGGAGATAAGGGGAGAGAGCGTCTTTCTGCAGCTTGCAGCTGGAAGCGCGGAAAATTTAAAGCCGGATCTTGTGATGGAGACATTTCTCTCTGAGAGCGCAGTCCCGGAAGGGGCTGTCTCGTTTGCCTACCACAGACTTGAGATGTACGCAGATATGGGAGAAGACGGAAAGAGAAACCTTGTATCCCTGGAATCACTGGGGCATGAGATGACAGTGTAATATCCGGGAACAGCAGACAAAGGAACAGCAGAGAAAGGAAGAATGAGATTGGAACGGAAGATCCTGATCGAAAAACGCGACAACAGGATACGGACTTTTTTCCTGGAAGACGGGGAGATCGTTGAGATCCACAGCGCACCGGAAGAAGACCGGGGAGCCGGCAGCCACAGGCTGGGCGACGTCTATGTGGGCAAAGTGAAAAATATTGTCCCGAATATCGGCGCGGCATTTATAGAGATCGAAAAAGGTGTGAACTGCTATTATGATATGAAGGATACAGGAACCTCTTTCTTCACTCATAAGTCAGGGAAAAAAGCACTCTGCATCGGGGATGAACTTGTCGTCCAGATCAGCCGGGAAGCAGTCAGGACGAAAGCACCCACCGTGACAGGGAACATCAGCTTTACCGGGAGATATGCTGTCCTGACCCATGGCAATACCAGGATCGGTGTATCTTCCAAGATCCCGAAAAGCCTGAAGGATGAATATAAGGAAAAGCTGAGCTGTCTCCAGAACGACAGATACGGGATCATTGTCCGTACGAATGCCAAAGACGTCCCGTTCCAGGATGTGCTCGATGAGATCAGCTCTCTCAGAGAAGAATACGAATCCCTCTTTCAGACGGCAGCCACAAGAAAATGCTTTTCCTGCCTGAAATCAGCGCTGCCTTCCTATATCCTGGATCTGAAAAATGTCTATATGGAAGGGATGAAGGAGATCATCATAGGAGACAAGGGATTGTATACAAGGATACAATCTTATTTCCGGGCTGAACTTCCGGATAAACTGTCTCTTTTAAAGCTCTACGATGATCCGTCTTTCCCTCTGGACAAGCTGTACAGTACGCAGACGATCCTGGAAAAAGCGCTGAGGGAGCGCGCCTGGCTTAAGACAGGAGGATATCTTATCATCCAGCCTACGGAAGCTCTGACCGTCATTGATGTGAATTCGGGTAAGACAGCCGCAAAAGCAGGAAGCAGGGCACAAAGCGAGGAAGGGGCCATGAAGGTAAACATGGAGGCCGCGAGAGAGGCGGCGAGGCAGATCCGTCTGAGGAACCTGTCCGGGATCATTATCATTGATTTTATCAATATGGGATCAGAGGAACATACGCGTCAGCTGCTCCATGAATTCCGCTTTCATCTTGCAAAGGATCCGATCCAGACATCGCTTGTGGATATCACGCCTCTCGGACTCGTGGAAGTCACCCGCAGGAAAGTCCGCAGGCCGCTTTATGAAGAGGAAAATTATCATTTACAAGCCCGCAGGGAAGCGTTATAATATTGTACCGAGAGTGCGCCGGACCGGCGCCGGAGTACATTACGATAAAAGTTCGGCATTTGGAGGAAGAAAAAGAATGAAGAAAGTAGTTAAGTTTGGCGGAAGCTCCCTGGCAAGCGCTGATCAGTTTAAAAAGGTGGGGGCGATCATCCACGACGATGAGAACCGGCGTTATGTCGTCCCTTCTGCTCCCGGCAAGCGTTTTTCCAGTGATACAAAGGTAACGGATATGCTGTATGCCTGCTATGAGTCAGCCGTAAAGGGAGAGGACTTTTCAGGACAGCTTGCTGATATCAAGGCAAGATACCAGGAGATCATTGACGGACTGAACCTGGACTGCTCCCTGGATCAGGACTTCGAGGTCATCCGCGAAAATTTCCAGAATAAAGCAGGAGTGGATTACGCTGCTTCCAGAGGAGAATTCCTGAACGGAAAGATCATGTCATCCTATCTCGGATTTGAGTTTGTCGATGCTGCGGAAGTCGTCCGCTTTAACGATGACGGTTCTTTTAACGCCGAGGTGACAGATGAACTGCTCTCGGCAAAACTGAAAGATATGGACGCGGCGGTTGTCCCCGGCTTTTACGGGGCGAGGGCGGACGGGACTGTGGTGACATTTTCCCGCGGCGGTTCTGATATCACAGGATCCCTTGTGGCGCTTGCCGTACATGCAGACCTGTATGAGAACTGGACTGACGTATCCGGCTTCCTCATCGCAGATCCCCGCATCGTAAAGAATCCGAAATCCATCGAGACGATCACTTACAAAGAGCTGAGAGAGCTTTCTTACATGGGAGCAAGCGTTCTCCACGAAGACGCGATCTTCCCGGTGAGGAAGGCAGGCATCCCGATCAATATCCGGAATACAAACGCGCCGGAGGATAAGGGGACGCTTATCGTAGAGAGCACATGCCGTCAGCCGAAGTACACGATCACCGGGATCGCGGGCACGGACGGATTTGCTTCCATTACCATTGAGAAGGCAATGATGAACTCAGAGATCGGATTCTGCCGCAAGGTGCTCCAGGTGTTTGAGGACAATGGCGTGTCTATCGAGCATATGCCGTCAGGGATCGATACGATGACGATCTTTGTAAATAAAAATTCATTTGAAGAGAAAGAACAGAAGATCCTCTCTGACATCCAGAGAGCGGTCCACCCGGACCACATTGAGCTGGAATCCGATCTGGCTCTCGTGGCTGTAGTCGGCCGCGGCATGAAGTCAACCCGCGGTACTGCCGGGCGTATCTTCTCAGCGCTGGCGCACGCGCACATTAATGTAAAGATGATCGACCAGGGCTCCAGCGAGCTCAATATCATCGTCGGCGTGAAACACGAGGATTTCAAAAATGCGATCCGTGCGCTGTATGAGATTTTTGTTCTGACTCAGATTTAAGGAAAGGCGGACAGCAGATAAAAATGAACATCCTGTTCTTTTTGAACCCAAAGAGTGAGACAGCATACGTATATGACCATGGCACGCTCCGTCAGGTGCTCGAGACGATGGAGTACCACAAATACGCGTCCATCCCCATGCTGAACAAAGAGGGAGAGTACGTGGGGACGATCACAGAGGGAGACCTTCTCTGGGGGATCAAGCGCTATACAAACCTGAACCTGAAGGAAGCGGAGAATATCTTTATCCAGGATTTCCCGAGAAAAGCAGACTACGAAGCCGTGTCCGCGGACTCGGACATGGAAGACCTGATCCAAAAGGCGATGAACCAGAACTTTGTGCCCGTAGTGGACGACCAGAATAAATTCATCGGGATCATCACGAGAAAGAGTATTATAGAATACTGCTACGAAAAGCTGAAAAATTTGCCGGATTCCTATTGACGTTCCGGAAATGTGTATGCTATACTATAACAGTATGCCGCACAATGAGGTTTAAGTTCTGCTCATGCAGACACCGTAATTGGCGAGTAATGATAATAGGAGGTGCCATATGTACGCGATTATAGCAACAGGTGGTAAACAGTACAAAGTAGCTGAAGGCGATATCATTAAAGTAGAAAAACTTGGTGTTGAAGCTGGAGAGACTTATACATTTGACCAGGTGCTCGCAGTAAACAATGACAAGCTCGTCGTTGGAACTCCGACTGTTGAAGGTGCAACAGTTACAGCTTCCGTGATCGGCGACGGCAAAGGCAAAAAAGTCATCGTTTACAAGTATAAGAGAAAAACTGGATACCATAAGAAAAACGGACACAGACAGCAGTACACAGCTGTGAAGATCGACAAGATCAACGCTTAAGATCTGTCCGTATGATCAGGGTAACCATTTACAGGACCAGCAGGCATGAGTATACAGGATTTGACATGTCAGGGCACGCGGAATACGATGATCCAGGAAAGGACATTGTATGTGCGGCAGTCTCAGCGCTTGTCATCAATGCGGTCAATTCAATTGAACGTTTTACTGATGATGAGACGAGCTGTGTCTCTGACGAGGAGAGCGGTGAGATCTCATTCCGCTTCTCGCAGGTCCCGTCGCACGATGCCTCACTTCTTCTTGATTCCATGATCTTTGGTCTGGAAGAGATAGAAGAGAACAGCGAATACGAATCATACATTGACATTATCTTCAAGGAGGTGTGAGTACCATGATGAAAATGAATCTTCAGTTTTTTGCTCATAAAAAGGGAGTTGGTTCTACAAAGAACGGCCGTGATTCCGAGTCCAAGAGACTGGGCGCGAAGAGAGCGGACGGACAGTTTGTAAAAGCTGGCAACATCCTTTACAGACAGCGCGGGACAAAGATCCATCCGGGCGTGAACGTTGGACGCGGCGGTGATGACACTCTGTTCGCACTGGTAGACGGTGTAGTCAGATATGAGAGAAAAGGCAGAGACAAGAAACAGGTTTCTATCTATCCGGTAGCTGAATAACAGGCTGGAAAATATTTTCACTCGCATAACAGGCAGGATCAGGCCCCAGACTAATGTCTGGGGCTTTTGTAAACCAGCAGGAACTTATAGACCTACAGGAAAAGGAGTTATTATGTTTGCAGACAGAGCGAAAATCTACATCCGTTCCGGCAAGGGCGGAGACGGGCACTGCAGTTTCCGCAGGGAGCTGTACGTCCCGAACGGCGGACCGGACGGCGGAGACGGCGGACGCGGCGGAGACCTGATCTTTGAGGTGGATGAAGGGCTGAACACACTTTCTGATTACCGCCACAAAAGGAAGTATGCTGCCGGGGACGGTGAGCCCGGCGGAAAGAGGAGATGCCACGGGAAAGACGGCAAAGACCTGGTGCTCTATGTGCCGGAAGGGACTGTCATCAAGGAGGCGGTCACAGGGAAAGTCATTGCCGATATGTCCGGGGACAACCGCAGACAGGTCGTGTTAAAGGGCGGAAAAGGCGGGCTCGGCAACCAGCACTTTGCCACTGCCACGATGCAGGTGCCGAAATATGCACAGCCGGGTCAGCCTGCAAAAGAACTGGAGGTCAGGCTGGAGCTGAAGGTGATCGCGGACGTAGGCCTGATCGGTTTCCCGAATGTGGGAAAATCAACCCTTCTTTCCAGAGTGACGAACGCAGAACCAAAGATCGCCAACTATCATTTCACGACTCTGAGCCCAAATCTCGGCGTTGTAGACCTGGATGGGGCAAAAGGGTTTGTGATGGCTGATATCCCGGGGCTGATCGAGGGCGCTTCCGAAGGCGTGGGGCTGGGGCATGAGTTCCTCCGCCACATTGAGCGCACAAAGCTTATGATCCATGTAGTTGACGCGGCAGGGTCAGAGGGAAGAGATCCGGTCGAAGACATCTATAAGATCAATGAAGAGTTAAAGGCTTATAATCCTGAGATCGCAGAGCGTCCCCAGGTCATCGCGGCAAATAAGACGGATCTGATCTATGATCCGGATGATGATCCTGTGGAACGTCTGAGACAGGAGTTTGAACCGAAAGGGATCAAAGTATTCGCAATATCCGGGGCGACGGGACAGGGCGTCTCTGAGCTTCTCTATTATGTGAGTTCCCAGCTCGATAAGATCGACACGCCTCCGGTCATTTTTGAGCAGGAATATTTCCCGGAGGACGAGCTGATCTACGAGGAACTCCCGTACAGTGTCGAAGTAGAAGACGGCGTGTATGTCGTGGAAGGCCCGAAGATCGAAAAGATGCTCGGATATACGAATCTTGACTCGGAGAAGGGATTTGCCTTCTTCCAGAAGTTCTTAAAAGAGACAGGCATTTTGGATGAGCTTGAGGCGAAAGGCATCCAGGAAGGCGACACAGTGAGGATGTACGGGCTTCAGTTTGATTATTATAAGTAATAAGGAGCATAAAATGACGACAAAACAGAGAGCATATTTGAAAAGCCTTGCGATGACCATGGATCCCATCTTCCAGGTAGGGAAATCCAGCATGACGCCCGGGCTGACGGAAGCAATCTCGGAAGCGCTGGAAGCAAGAGAGCTGGTCAAGATCAGTGTCCTTAAAAACTGCGCGGATGATCCGAGAGAACTGGCTGAGATCATTGCAGAGCGCACACGCTCGCAGGTGGTGCAGGTCATCGGGAAAAAGATCGTGCTGTACCGTGAGGGAAAGGACGACAAAAAGAAGATCAATCTCCCCTTATAGGAAGTGAAGGAGAAGAACCGCGTATGAAGATCGGAATCATGGGAGGTACCTTTGACCCTGTCCATATCGGGCATCTCCTTCTCGGAGAATTTGCCTATGAAGAATTCGGATTGGACGAGATCTGGTTCATGCCGAACGGGAATCCTCCCCATAAGAAGACAGAGTATACAGAGGAAGCCCTGCACCATCGGATAGAAATGGTAAAGCTGGCGGTGAGTGACGTGCCGTATTTCAAAGTCTGCCTTTATGAGGCAGAGACGGAAGAACATTCATACACTTACAGTACGATGCGGGAATTTAACAGGAGATATCCTGAGGATGATTTCTATTTCATCTTAGGGGCGGACTCGCTGTTTGCCATCGAAGAATGGAGAAATTTCCAGGAAATCTTCCCCACATGCACGATCCTGGCTGCCATGCGCGATGATAAGGATGTGCAGAGCATGCACGATCAGATCGACTATCTGAGCAGCCGTTACGGGGCACGGATCGAGCTTCTGCGGGCGCCTCTCGTAGAGATCTCCTCCACTGTGATCCGAAGGAGGGCGTCAAGAGGCCTCAGCGCGCGCTATATGGTGCCGGACCAGGTGGCCGGATATATTGCGGAACATGAGCTGTACAGACAGAGAATGTAAGGGAAAAGGGATGAACAGATATGACTGAGAGGCTGGCTGAGATCAGGAAAGAACTGAAAAAGAAACTGAAAAAAGAACGGTTCGAGCACACAGTGGGTGTAATGTATACCGCTGCGTCGCTCGCCATGTGCTACGGCGCTGATATCCAGAAGGCGCTGACCGCAGGTCTTCTCCATGACTGTGGGAAATACTGCCCCGCGGAAGAGCAGATCAGGCTCTGCGGCAGATACGGCATAGACCTGACAAGATCTGAACTGGAAATGCCGGCGCTTATCCATGCAAGACTGGGAGCATATCTGGCGGAGCATGAATACGGGATCAAAGACCGGGAGATACTTGACGCTGTCACTTATCATACCACCGGCCGCCCGGGGATGAGCATGCTGGAGAAGATCATCTATATCGCAGACTATATCGAGCCGAACCGCAGGGAAATACCGGGGCTTTCAGAGATACGAGGGATCGTTTTCCAGGACATTGACAGGGCAGTATGCCTGTCTGCCGGGCGTACCGTCCGCTATCTGAAGGACGGCGGAAAATCGGTAGACCCGATGACAGTGAGCACATACGAATTTTATAAGTGATCATATACAAAGTAAGTACATGTAAATTTTATAAATGACAGAAGAGAGGAGGAAGGAAATGGACCAGTCAAAAGAAATGGCGCGCATTGCGTACAATGCGCTCAGCGACAAAAAAGGAGAAGATATCAAGATCATTGATATCACAGGAATCTCCGTGCTGGCAGACTACTTTATCATCGCAAACGGAAACAGTGACAGCCAGGTGAATGCTCTTGTAGACAACGTGGAAGAAGAGCTCCACAAGGCGGGGTATCCGCTGAAGCAGAGAGAAGGCCAGGCGTCCGGGAGCTGGGTGCTGCTCGATTTCGGCGATATCATTGTCCATGTGTTTGACAGGGAAAACCGTCTGTTTTATGATCTGGAGAGGATCTGGAAGGACGGGAAGGATATCTCAGTGGAAGAACTGTAAAAAGCAGGAAAGACAGACGATATTAAAAAAGCAGCAGTATTCTTTATCAGAACGGTAAAGAATGCTGCTGCTTTTTGCATCGCCTGTAACTATTTGAAAAATCTCATCACCCCGATCACTTTCCCGAGGATCGAAACTTCTTTCACAATGATCGGATCCATAAAGTCATTTTCCGGCTGGAGCCTGAATACGCCTTCTTCCTTATAGAATGTCTTCACTGTTGCACTGTCTTCCACAAGAGCGACCACCATATCGCCGTTGGAAGCAGTGGCATCCTGTTCGACAAGGACATAGTCGCCATCGAGTATCCCTGCGTTGATCATGCTTTCCCCTTTGACTTTCAGCAGGAATGTCTGCTTATTCGGCATCCGTTCAGCCGGGAAAGGAAAATAGTCCTCAATGTTTTCCTCTGCAAGGATCGGCTGCCCGGCAGCCACCTGACCGATGATCGGGACATTGACCATCTCGCGCCGCGTAAGATTAAACGTATCATCCAGGATCTCGATCGCCCTGGGCTTCGTCGGATCGCGCCGGATATATCCGTTCTTTTCCAGTGTCTCAAGATGGGAGTGGACTGATGAAGTTGACTTTAAGTTCACTGCCTCGCAGATTTCACGGACGGCCGGCGGGAATCCTCTCTGTAGGATCTGGTTTTTAATGTATTCAAGAATTTCCTGCTGTTTTTTACTTATTTTACCCTGTGCCATAACTTCCTCCGATATTTTTTCTAGTTACTATAGTACCATACTCATAAAGAAAAAGCAAACATTTGTTTACGAAAATATGTTCGATTTTCTGTTGACAAACATGTGTTCCTGGATTATAATACGGATATAGAACAGATGTTTGCAGTGAATAAATGTTCGGATTGATGTATACTGGTATACAATTTTAAAAATGCAACTTAAACCGCGCACAAAAGGGGAGAAGCAAAGATGAACAAAAAAGTATCCAACAGTACAATGAAAAAGAGAATCTTCAGTCTGTCAGCAGGTGTTTTCATGGTTTTACTCATATGCGTATTATACGGCTCATTTTTTGTTTCAGCGCATGAGGATACGGATGATACGGATACAGTTTACAAATATTACAAAAGCATTGAGATCCAGCCGGGAGACACACTCTGGGATATCGCAGAAAGCACGATGACATCCGAATACGATTCTGTACAGGAATATGTGCAGGTATTGAAAGAGATGAACAATCTTGATTCGGACGATATACAGGCCGGCCAGTATCTGATGATCGCATATAATGATACAGAGTTCCTTCCATAATTGAAACTGGCAGGAACTTTCAAAGCCGGATCAACAGAAAAAGATCCGTTTTATAATATCGGTATCAATATACATCCCTATGTATTGATATAAATAATACACTCCAAAGCAGCCGGGATATTGGTCTCCAGAAGGACGCCAATATTCCGGCTGCTTGCGTGCGTACAGAAATCGAGCTGTTAGGATAGTGATATCAATCTATACGACAAATACTGATTTTTCCAAAAGATATGGACAAAAAAACATATATCAGCTATAATATACAAGGATCAGTCAGATCAACAAAGGGGTTTTTAATATGGGGAATACAGACAATTATCCGGAGACAAAAACATATCATGAACAGAAATATATCGATAATACTTTGAGGCTGCGCGCTGTCCTGAAGACGCTTCCTCCTTTTGCCAGAGATTATTTCCGGGCCGTGGAGCCGACCACTTCAGCCAGGACGCGTATTTCCTATGCCTATGACATCCGCGTTTTTTTTCATTTTCTTATAGAAAATAATCCGCTCTATAAGGATTACACTATGGACCGGTTTACCCTTTCAGATCTCGAAAAACTGGAGCCGGTCGATATCGAGGAATATCAGGAATATCTGAAGGTCTATGAAAATGAGGATAATAAGCAGATCACAAACACGGAAAAAGGCCTTGCGCGTAAAATGTCTGCACTCCGAAGTTTTTACGGATATTTCTATAAAAGACAGGCAATCGCGAAAAATCCGACTCTCCTTGTAGATATGCCAAAACTCCATGAGAAGGCGATCATCCGCCTTGATGCTGATGAGGTCGCCAAATTGCTTGACTATGTGGATCATGGCGGCGATGATCTTACAGGACAGAGAAAAGCGTATTTTGAGAAAACAAAAAACCGTGACCTGGCTATCCTGACACTTCTGCTTGGGACAGGGATCCGTGTATCTGAATGTGTCGGGCTGGATATACAGGATGTTGACTTCAAAAACAATGGGATCAAGGTGACGCGCAAGGGTGGAAATGAAATGGTCGTGTATTTTGGCGAAGAGGTGGAGAATGCACTTAAATCTTATCTCTATACAACCAGGAAAAACACCATTCCTCTGCCCGGACATGAAAATGCCCTTTTTCTTTCCACGCAGCGCCGGCGTATGGGGGTCCAGGCTGTTGAGAACATGGTCCGAAAATATGCCCGGGAAGTGACTCCCAATAAAAAGATCACCCCACATAAACTCAGAAGCACATACGGCACTGCCCTTTACAAAGAGACAGGGGATATCTATCTTGTCGCGGACGTCCTTGGACATAAGGACGTCAACACAACGAAAAAGCACTATGCAGCGATCGATGAGAACCGCCGCAGACAGGCAGCCGGAGCTGTCAAATTAAGGGAGGTATAAATAATATGCAGTTACAACGTTTGTTGAGTTATGCCCGCAAGGCAGTTGATGAATACAATATGATCCAGGATGGGGACCATATCGCGGTCGGGATCTCCGGAGGGAAGGACAGCCTTACTCTCCTTTACGCTCTCCATGGACTTCAGAGGTTCTATCCGCAGAAATTTCAGCTGAGCGCTATTACAGTGGATCTCGGATTTGAGGATTTTGATCTTACGCCTATCCAGGATCTCTGCCGTGAGATGGAAGTTCCGTATAAGATCGTCCGGTCGGATATCTATGACATTCTTTTCAATGTGCGTAAGGAAAGCAATCCCTGCTCTCTCTGCGCCAAAATGCGCAAAGGCGCCCTGAACCAGGCTATCAAGGAAATGGGATGTAATAAGGTGGCATACGCGCATCACAAGGATGATATCATCGAGACCATGCTCCTCTCCCTGATATTTGAAGGAAGGTTCCATTCCTTCTCTCCCAGGACTTATCTGGACCGCATGGATCTGACTGTGATCCGTCCTCTTATGTATGTAGATGAGATGGACGTGATCGGTTTTAAGAATAAATATGACCTGCCGGTCGTAAAAAGCAAGTGCCCGGTAGACGGCCATACAAAGAGACAGTATGCGAAAGAACTTTTAAAACAGCTCAATACAGAACACCCCGGTGTCCGCGAAAGGATGTTCCACGCGATCCTCACCGGCAATATATCCGGATGGCCGGAACGCACTGTGCATGAGCGAAGAAAGACCTCCTGACAGAATGCCACCTGTCAGGAGACGATTGACAGGCAGGGATTAAGGCAGAAAGATTCCCGGCATACAGAAAGACATTTTCTGTATGCCGGGAATCCGTATTCCGGGAAATGTCAGGTCCCTGTTTATTCGATGGATTCAGATCTTTCGGCTTTCTTTTCCGATCTTTTCTTTCAGGGTTACATAATCGATGATCGCCTGTGCCGTCCCCTCGATCCCAAGCTCTGAACTGGTCAGGCATAATTCATAGCTTTCAGCATCCGACCACTTTTTGTTTGTATAATAATTATAGTAGCTGGCTCTCTTTTTATCAGTCTTTACGATCAAATCCTTGGCCTTTGCGTCAGTCAGGTCATATAACCTTGCTATCCTTCTGATGCGTGACTGCATATCAGCATGTATAAAGACACTGACAACATTTGGGTAAGATTCCAGTGCATAGTCTGCACATCGTCCGACCAGGATACACGGACCTTCATCGGCGATCTTTTTGATCGCATCGAACTGAGCGAGAAAGACTTTGTGATTGATCGGCATATCTGTATATGAATTTCCTGAATATCCCATTGAATATGTATCCATGACGAGGGAATAAAGAAAACTATTCGTCGGCTTTTCGTCGTGGGACTGGAAGATTTCTTCACAGATACCGCTTTCTTTTGCAGCGCGTGCGAGCATTTCTTTATCGTATAATTTAATGTCAAATGCTTCAGCGACTTTATAGCCGATCTCCCTTCCTGCACTGCCATATTCTCTTCCAATTGTAATGATCGTATTTGTTTTCATGATGAGCCACTCTCCTTTACGTCAGATAATTGTGAATTTGCATAAAAAATATACACTCATTCACTCCTTATATGACTATTATAGCTAAAAACAGCGTGTATTACAATCAGAAAATAAAATTTCTAAGATCTGTTGCGCAGCTTTTCAAGAAGTGCTGTAAAATAATCCGGAAGAGGGGCATCAAACTCCATATATTTTCCAGTCGAAGGATGTGTGATGCCGAGTATCTTTGCATGCAGTGTCTGTCCCTCCAGTTTAAACGGACATTTTGCGGGACCGTACACACTGTCTCCAAGAATGGGATGTCCGATACCTGCCATGTGCACGCGGATCTGGTGGGTACGCCCGGTCTCTAGTTCACATTCGATATAAGTATACCCGCCAAACCTCTCTAAAACCCGGTAATGTGTGACAGCCCTCCTGCCGTTTGGCGCTTTTGTACTCATTTTTTTACGGTCTGTCGGGTGGCGCCCGATCGGCGCATTGACTGTGCCTGTATCTTCTTTCAGATTGCCAATGACCACAGCGTGATACCGCCGTGTGATATGATGCTCTTTGAGCTCTTCTGCAAGGATCTGGTGCGCACGGTCATTTTTGCAGACGAGAAGGGAACCTGTTGTGTCCATATCGATCCGGTGGACGATCCCCGGGCGGAGCACCCCGTTGATCCCTGAAAGCCGGCTGCCGCAGTGATAGAGGACCGCATTTACCAGTGTGTGGCTGTAGTGTCCGGGAGCAGGGTGTACGACCATCCCTTTGGGTTTGTTTACCACAAGGATATCCTCATCTTCATACAGGATATCCAAAGGGATATCTTCCGGGAGGATATCCACCGGCTCCGGATCCGGGATCTCTACACGGATCTTGTCTCCTGCACACACCTTATAATTTGCCCTGACAGGATCCCCGTTTACAAGGACAGCTCCATCTTTTATGAGTTTCTGGATATAAGAACGGGAAACATCCTCAAGATCCCCGCTTAAAAATCTGTCGATCCTTTCCCCTTGATCCTCTGCTGTAAGAAATAATTCCTGCATATCCGCCTCCTATCCTTTCTTTCTGCTCAGGAAACTGAAATCATCTTCCTCTCTGTAATAAAACAGGACAAGAAGTGCAAATACGATACAGGCAGCCACAACATAACAGTCCGCCACATTAAAGATCGGGAAATCGATCAGACGGAAATAAAAGAAGTCGATCACATATCCGAGGCGTACCCGGTCGATCATATTTCCCACTGCCCCGGCACACAAAAGCACCGCACAGATGCGCAGGGGAAGATATCTCCGGTTTTCCGGCATACGCAGGTAAAGATATATGACAGCTCCGCATACCAACAGCGCACCTGCCGCGAGGACAACTCTCATATCCTGCATCATCCCAAAAGCAGCCCCTCTGTTTTCGAGATAACGGAGCTCAAAAATGCCGTCTATCAGGATATAAGGGGGCTGACCTTTTAGCTTTAATACTGCTATATATTTTGTAAGCTGGTCAAAAAAGAGCGCAGCTGCAAATCCGATCAGAGCGAATAAACAGCCCGCGCCTGAGATCTTCTTCCTGTCTTTTGTCTGTTCTGTCATATCTGTCATCCATCCTTAAAATCAGCTTTGTATTCATAAAAATCAACTTTGTATTCATACATATCTGCAGATCACGACTGTGATCCGGTTTTTCCGGGTGCGTGAGCCGGAGCTTTCAAAACGGAACTTTCCCATGCCGCGTACTGATACCACATCCCCTTCCGACAGCTGATAACCATTACTCGTCACCAGCCGGCCATTCACATAGACTTTTGCCCCTTCGATCAGGCCGGTAAGCCGTGTGCGCGACGAAGAAAAAGCAAGTGCAAGCAGGCTGTCCAGCCGCACAGATGCAACAGTCCCTCTGACCTCTTCACAGGCAGGTTCATAAGAAATTTCGCTGACAGGGAGTTCATCTGCACGGACAGATGTGTGCCGGACCCTGGTAAGCTCTCTGGAGATCACTCCTGCCATATCTCTGTGGGCGAAGATCAGCGCCCCATCTCTGTCAACGAGGATATCACCGGTCCTGGAGCGTTCGATCCCCAGATTGAGGACAGCTCCCAGATAATCACGGTGGCTCAGCTCTTCCGCAAATTTTTTATTCAGAGGAGATATTTTCAGGGCGCAAAAAGGATAGTCGATATCCTCTGGTGTGATATCCTTTTTTCCCCAACGCAAATAAAGAGCATCAGGGATAAATGCCGCCATCTGACGCTCTGCTGTTTCATACCCGCCAAAAGACACGATCCGTGTAAACAGTTTGTCTTTTGGCAGTGTATGTAAAATATTCTGTTCGCTTAGATTCAGAAAATCTGAGTAAGTTATGATATCCCTCTGGTATGCAGTCCTGGAAAGCTCGATAAATCGCTTCTCCAGCAGAAGGGCATCTTTTTCATGTGTATCCTGCATGGCAGATCAATATCTTCCTCTCATGCTTGGTGTCTCCATGGAGCCGCCGAGCAGATCCTGGAGATCTCCTGAGATATCTACATTTGTAGGTGTGACAAGGAATATGTAATTAGAAATCTTCTGGAGATTTCCGTTGATCGCGAAAGTAGCTCCGGAGATAAAATCAATAATGCGCTGAGCAATCTCCAGATCCATTCCCTCAAGATTCAGGATCACAGTGCGTCCTGAGAGCAGTGTCTCAGTAATCTCCCTGGAATCATCCACAGAAGAAGGCTTCACGACACAAACTTCCATATTGCCGCTCTTCCTGGCTGCCGGATGTCTCATCGGTGTAACTTTATTACTTGTGGAAGGTTGGAATTTTTCCTCTTCCTCCATATCAAAATCATCAAAATTGTCTTCTTTGGTATTTTTCTTTCCGAACAGAGAACGCCGATGAGGTTTTTCTTTATAAGACTCCTCGTCATCAAAATACTCATCATCATCATAGAAATCGTCTTCGTAATCGTCCTCATCATTTAATTTCATGATGTCCAGAAATTTATCAAATACACCCATCTTTACACTCCTATCTTGCGCATCCTGTCCTGTGCGCAATTTCTTTATTTCATACTTTCATCCAGAGCAGAACAGCATCAGATACTGTAATCCCTGGCACCAAAGATCCCCGTTCCGACCCGGACCATTGTCGCTCCCTCTTCGACCGCAACTTCGTAATCATTGGTCATCCCCATAGAAAGTATGCTCACAGTACCATTATCAATGTTTTTTTCCTTTATGTCAACATATAAATCATGTAAATTTGCGAAAATTGCACGATTTTTTTCTGGATTTTCAACAAAAGGCGCAATTGTCATCAACCCGCGCAGCCTGATATGTGGAAGCTGTACGACTTTTTCCGCCATGGGAATAACTTCTGGCATCTTCAGGCCGAACTTGCTCTCCTCCTCTGCTACATTTACTTCCAACAGGATATCAACGATCCTATTATGCTTTTCAGCCTCCTTTTCGATGACTTCCGCCAGCCTGAGTGAATCAACGGAGTGGATCAGCCTGACTTTATCAACAATATATTTTACCTTGTTTGTCTGAAGATGTCCGATCATATGCCATTCAATATCTTTTGGCAGTGCCTCATATTTTTCACGGATCTCCTGGACCTTGTTTTCTCCGAAAACACGTACTCCCAGGTCATACGCTTCCTGCAGTATGGCGACAGGTTTTGTTTTGCTGACCGCGACCAGCGTCACCTCGCTGCGGTCCCTTCCTGCCCGCCGGCATGCTTCCTGTATCCTCTCTTCTACTTCCTGAAGATTTTCCCTGAGCATTTTTATCTCCTCCTTTATTTCAAAGAAAAACTATTGAACTATTGGAATACTACTTCCTCCGGGCTCACGCTGGAACCTTCCTGAACGATATGGTCATAATTGGATAATCCGTAACTGTCTCCTTCCCTGACGATATAATATTCGTCATTTTCACACAGGATATCCACTTTTTTAAAGACGGCATATCCCTTATTGATATTGTAAACTCCCTGCAGAGAGCGGGTCTTTCCCACGGTATAAGTATCGCTCGATTCCGGCTTGATCAGGATATCACCCTCGCTGAGATCTTCTCTGCTGACGCATACTTCTCCGTCTTCAGAAGAGTCATAGATATTCACCGGCCGGAACACCGCGCTCCCGCCTTCCTGCCGTACCATGACTCCGTCTGAGGAGCTGTTTCCGCCGGATGTGATATATTCTTCCGGCAAAACATAAAATTTTTCTTCCACAACAGAAGATCTGGGGATCTTAAGCCCGCTTTCGTCTTCCAGGATCAGTTCGATATTAAGATAGCGCTCTTCCGCATACCGGATCATCGAATTATCAAGATCAAGGCACCCGTAATATTTCCCATCTCTTGACAGGATGGAAAAGTCCGCCCACATAGTTTCACTGTCCTTATCTATACGTACTTTTACGCTCATGCTCTTGTTTTCATCGATAGGAACAGCATCCTCTCCGGCAGGTGTGTTTGCAGCAGATATCTCTTCTTTAAACTGCTCTGCTGTCTCACGGTCAAGCTGTACGATAACAGACCAGTCTTCGCTTGTGATCAGCCGGTATACCGGACTTCCTGATGAAATCTTCATCTGGTCCTCAAGGGCCTTGCTCTCGTATGCTGTACGGTCAAAATCCTCTGCGGTAAATGTATCTTTCGTAAGAGACTCCAGACCGTCCACAGTTAATGCAATAATGCCGTCACGCGGTGCAGTATAAGTAGAAACTTCAAGGCCGCTCGCAGAGATGACTGTTGCAAGCTGCTCTGTTCGCGTTGCGCTGAACGTATCCTGCAGGGCGGCTGTAATCTCATTTTTCAGAGAATATACCGCCGAAAAATCTGCAGGATCATAATTTTCATTAAAATCCTGCATCTGATAGATCATCCCAGCCTGGACTTCAGGGTTCAGGGAAACCGGGGACGCCGCCGTATCATCAGCGCCGGCTGATGCGGTCTCTGTATCAAGCTTCTGCGCAGACATGGCATATACCGGCATCCCTGTCTTTACCTTGCTGTTCCCGTTCTGATAATAACTGATATACCCGCCGGTCTCAGCACTGACAGCCTCTTCCTGCCTCAGAACAAGGCCGGTATAAGAATTATCATTTACAATGCTCCCCTCACGTACTTCATACACAGAAATCGTATCCCCTGTAAAATACATGATCACTGTGACGAGCAGATAGATGAACACGATCGCAAACAGAAAAATGCCAAGGTTCATCTCTCTCCTTGCCCTGAATTTCTTTATGTCAATGGAATGATTTCCCTTTGGTGCCACGGATGACAAAGTGGATAACACCTCCTCTGATCTATAACTAAATCAGTATATCATTTTTTGATGTATATTTCCAGCATTTGCGGGAATAATAGAAATATTGAGATGGTAAAGGAGGAAATAACATGAAATGGTTTGATTACACAGCCCTGACACTTGTGATCATCGGCGCCATCAACTGGCTGCTTGTCGGCATCTTCCGATTCGATCTGGTAGCCTTCCTTTTTGGAAATTTAAGCTGGCTGTCAAGGATCGTATATACTGTGGTAGGTCTGTGCGGACTGTATCTGATCAGTTTCTTCGGAAGGGTCAGAGGGATGTCAGAGTAACATGTATAGAAAATATTTATGCTGTATGCAAAAAGCCTTCCTGCTTCTGGGTCCCAGAAGTATGGAAGGCTTTTTCTTACACTCCGGTCATTCCCGCTGAGAACAACTGGTTCATCTGATCATATAAAAGAGTCTTGTCCGATGCCCCCATGATCACTGAAATATATGGCGTTCCCCCTGTGTTTTCGTCATAGAGGATCACACAGTTGCCCGCCTGGTCAGTTGTGCCGGTCTTACCGCCGATCACACGCACCCCTTCCGGAGGCGCTGCCAGACCGGCAGAATAATAATTTGTCGGAGCCCAGGACGCTGTCCTTACAGTCCCGTCAGCCCCGGTGATCTCTGCTGTATAGGAAGACATGGAAATAATATCCATAAAGCGCTGATCCTTACATGCTGCATTGAAAATAAGGTACAGGTCATACGCTGTAGTATAATGGTCATCATCATGGAGCCCATGAGGATTGACAAAATGAGTCCCCGTTGCTCCAAGCCTGGCAGCCTCTGTGTTCATCAGCTCAGCAAACGCCTCTTCGCTCCCCGAAATATGTTCCGCGATCGCTGTCCCGCAGTCATTCCCGGAACAGAGCATCAGGCCGCATATGAGATCATATAAAGTCAGGCTGTCTCCTGTGACAAGCCCCGCCACAGATTCATCCCAGTTAAAATCTGTGGCATGTGCACTGACAGTCACCAGATCATCAGGATTCCCATATTTCAGTGCAAGGTATGCGGTCATCGTCTTTGTAGTGCTCGCCGGATAGAGCTGGTCGAACAGCCTGTATCCACAGACGACCTGCTCCTCTCCCAGGTTGAACAGCCCGGCCGCGTGCAGTGAACTGTCGGGCTGGAATCCATCCAGAGATACTTCCCCCGATGTGACGCATAAATCCTGTGCAAACAATCCTCCCTGGTAAAGAGCTTTATTATACGTGGACTTTTCATACGCGCCGATATAATCCCGGGACTGGTCCCAGAGATAAAAACCTCCTGCCGCGCCGGCGCCGATCAGAAGGACAAATACGATCATCACCGCAGCCGCCACTGCCTGGCGCCTTCTTCTCCTGCGCTGTCTTTTTTTATATGCCATCCGTTTGTTATTTGTACATCTCACGCCAGTCTAAATCTCCCCTGTCCAGTGCAAGTATAAGCGCTTCTGCGGTCGCAATATTGGTTGCGATCGGGATATTGTATATATCACACAGTTTTACGATATCGTTTACGTCCGGTTCATGAGAACGGGGAGTGAGCGGATCCCGGAAAAAGATGAGCAGGTCAATATTATTGTGCTCGATCTGGGACCCAAGCTGCTGCTTACCGCCGACGTGCCCCGGAAGGAATTTGTGGATGCTCAGATTTGTGACGCTCTCTACGAGCATCCCGGTTGTCTCCGTAGCATACAGGTCATGTTTGCTCAGTATGCCCCGGTAAGCGATACAGAAATTCTGCATCAGTTTCTTCTTCGCATCATGTGCGATCAGTCCAATGTTCATAATCGATCCTCTCCTCACTGATATTTGTTAGGCTGCAAGCCGACATTCAGTACGAAACCGATTCCCATAAAAAAGCATACAACAGAAGTCAGTCCGTAGCTTACGAAGGGAAGCGACAGTCCCGTATTGGGAAGGATCAATGTCGCCACGCTGATATTGATGAAGCTCTGGATCCCTATCAGCGCGGCCATTCCGCCGCAGATAATGCGCCCTCCTGTATCTTTAGCCTTCAAGCCGATCAAAATACAATCTACCACAATCAATAATATCAAAAATATGACCGCACAACAACCCACAAATCCTAATTCTTCACCGATTATGGCGAAAATAAAGTCTGTCTGTGGCTCCAGGACGAAATTCCCGTTCTTTACGGAGTTCGTCTCATCATTGTTATACCCCTTTCCTGAGAGTTGTCCCGAGCCGATCGCCATGACGGAATTCAGCTGCTGATACGACTCATCGTCAGCGTATTTTTCCGGTTCCAGCCAGGCAAGGATACGTTCCTGCTGATAATCCTGCAGGATAGGCTGGTTGGGCTGGACGGCGATAAACAGGAAAAGAGCAGCCAGAGGCACTGTGACCGCAAGCACGGCGCCCACGAATTTATAGCTCAGTCCCGCAAGGAAAAGCAGTACGCAGAACAGGGCCGCGATACAGATTGTCGTCGAAAGGTTTGGCTGCTCATGGATCATGAGCAGAGAGGGTGCGATCAGCCCTACTGCCTGCAGGATCACTTTTGGCGTATTTATGTTTTGTTCCCTGTCTGACAAAAACCTGGCAAAGAACAGGATCATGAGGATCTTCGTCATGTCCGAGGGCTGGAACTGGATAAAACCGAGATTCAGCCACCGGGTCGCCCCATTTACGTTCACGCCCAGGCCCGGGATCCAGATGGCCGCGAGCAGGATCAGATTGACCGCGTAGAGAGGCCAGTACAGGTTCAGTATCCATTTATAATCGATCAGGGAGATCACTGCCATGGCGGCAAGTCCCAGGATCACACCCATGATCTGATTGTTCATAAAATCCGGCCTTGCGCTCCTGACCATGAAAACTCCAAAGACCGAAAGAATGAGTACCAGGATGACCAGGCTGAATTTATAATCTTTTAAGCTGTAATGAAGATTTAATTTTTTTAATAGACGCTTCAATTCTTTTCTCCCATGTATTTTATATGTATATCTGTCCGTGTGACTGTTACATCAAAATCTTCCCGCCTCACCTCTACATATTTGGATACCGTATGATACAGGTCGCCCTCCAGCCTGCACACTGTCTCCGGCGTACACTGCATCCGGTCTGATACGAGCAGGTTTTTCAGCCTTTCTTTTGCAACGGAAACAGAATGTACACTCATATGCAGCCCTCCTAATTCCTGTGGAACAGGCTGCTGATCTTCTCGAAAAAGCCTTCCGGCCTGGAAAAATCGTCAACAGGGATTTCTTCACCCGTGAGTCTCCGGCATATATCCATGTACGCTTTTCCAGCAAGGCAGTCCTCGCCAACCACAGGCTCTCCCTGGTTTGTAGCGATGACGACCTGTTCGTCATCCGGGATCACTCCGAGCAGATCCACTGCAAGTATCTCCGTGACATCGTCCACTGACATCATATCCCCTCTCCTCACCATATCGATCCTGAGACGGTTGATGAGAAGGTCATTCCTCCGTATCCCCGAAGCCTCCAAAAGACCAATGATACGGTCCGCGTCACGGATCGCGGACACCTCCGGAGTTGTAACAACGATCGAGCGGTCAGCCCCTGCGATCGCATTCTGGAATCCCTGCTCGATCCCTGCCGGGCAGTCCAGCAGGATAAAATCAAAATCATTTCTGATATCTTCTATGAGCTTTTTCATCTGTTCCGGCGAAACACTGGTCTTATCCTTGGTCTGTGCGGAAGGGAGCAGATAGAGCTCAGGGAATCTCTTGTCTTTGATCAGAGCCTGCTTCAACCGGCAGCTGCCTTCAATGACATCCACGATATTGTATACGATACGGTTCTCCAGCCCCATGACAACGTCCAGGTTCCGAAGTCCGAGATCTGTGTCGATCACAATGACCTTTTTATCAAGCTCAGATAACCCGATCCCGATATTTGCTGTTGTCGTTGTCTTTCCGACCCCGCCTTTTCCTGATGTAATGACGATAACTTCTCCCATGCTGCTATTCCTCCTACTTTACATTCTGACATTCAATCCACAAGAGGATCCAGATAGATGCGGCTGCCGTCCACAACCGCGATCTTCGGGCCTTTGATACTCAGGCTCTCCTGATAGATGAGCTGGCGCCTGGCCTCGATATCCCCGATACAGAGCTGCTTCGGCTGCATGGAAAGAGCAACGACAAAAGCATCCCTGTCGCCGGCTGCGCCTGCCCGGACCGAACCATAAAGGGCGCCGACGATAACGACACTGCCCCTGGCCACGACGCGTGCACCCGGCTCCACATCCCCCAGGATCACAACACTGGAATCTGATTCCAGTATCTCTCTTTTTCCCAGGGTTCCTCTGTAAAACTGCCCGTCTTTTTTACTCATGTCTGTCAGGGCATGTTCCACTATGCTTCTGTACATTGGCTCGTTTTTATCATTCTGTTCGACAACACATAAGATATCGATCTGCGTGTTATCATTTATGATCTCAAGGACCGCGTCTTCCTCAGTGCGGGTCAGTGTACGCCCGCTGAAGCTTAACGCCATCCTCGCATCCTTAAAAAAGCGGGCGGAAGCTTTAAATTTGTCGGAGAGGGTCCTGAGCAGGACGTCAAAATCCGCTTCCGGATCCAGTTCGATATCCAGCCCGTAACGGCTGCTCCTAATCGTCACCAGCCTGCCCATCTGTCATCCCCCATCTCTTTAATCGCCGGCAATGCCTGTCCCCAGGTCCGCCGCGCTCCCTGTAACTACTTCCTGCGCTGCATCCCGGTTAAAATATACTTTTGCGATATCCCTGCCGATCTCAGCGGAATAACCCGAATTATATCCGTACGTAATACGGACCGCGATCGATATCTCCGGAGCTTCAGCCGGTGCGTATCCCACGAAAAGGACATGGTCCGCATGCAGCTCATTGTGCTGAGCTGTACCCGTCTTCCCTGCCATCGTAAAGTCTAGCCCGTTAAATGAAGCTGTGCTCGCCACTACCTGCTCCATACCGGTATGGAGCGCATCCCATGTAGTCTGGCTTAACCCGTCTATCGTATGGTCTACCGCCGCCTCATAATCTTTGATCAGTTTTCCATTGGCATCTGTTGTCTTATCAACAAGTGTAAGGTCATAAACCGTACCGTTATTTGCGACCGCGGTCACATAGCGGTTAAGCTGGCTGACCGTATAGTTGTTATTGCCCTGCCCGATGGCAGACTGGATCGAATATTCGTCCGATATATGCGGTTCCGCCTCCGGTATCTCCAGACCGGATGTCTCGCCCAGTCCGAACATTTCCGCGTATTTCGCAAGCTTGTCCGTACCGAGGTCACTGTCGTAATTGCCCTCTGCATCGAGGCTCAGGTCATACCCGACCTGATAAAAGAAAATATTGCAGGAATGCTGGATCGCCTGGACGACATTCAGGGATCCATGCCCGCCGGGATAGATCCAGCAGGTTGGGCTTGGCGTGACTGTGTCAAAGATCCCGCCGCAGTAGATCGAAGTCCCGGTGTTAATGACTCCCTCCTCAAGCCCTGCTGTGGCGGAAACCATCTTATATGTGGAACCGGGCGCTGTCAGTTCCTGCGTGGCTCTGTTGTAAAAGATCCTTGCCAGTCCTGTATTCAGCTTATTATAATATGCAGAATCCATTGTATTTGCCAGCCGGTTATTGTCATATCCCGGATAAGAGACGCATGCGAGCACATCTCCGGAATTTGGATCTGTCACTACGATGCCGCCCGAACACGGTTCGAGCGCAAGCTGTCCCGGAGTGATCTCCAGTGTCTCGATCTTGTTGTAAAGCCAGCTGTATGCATCCACCGTCCCGTTCAGGAGCCCGTAGTAAGCGTTCTCATCCATCGGGAGAACACCCTGCTCGTAGGTGATGGCACAGATCTGCGCTCCCGTGATACCCCCTGATTTTATAAGATATTTGTAGAGAAGTTTGTCGAATTCGCTGTCTTCTCCCAAATAATCTTCCAGGTAAGAGACAAGTTCCTGATAGATCTCTTCAGAGCTGGAGTAAGCGCTGTCGCCGAGCTTTGTCGTGTCCACCCAGTTCTGGGATATCGCATAATTTAAATATGTGTACAGACTGATCGTCTCATCTTTTGCCCACGCGATCTGTGTTTCATCCTGTGGATCGATCTCATCTGACAGCAGGAGCCCGGTATATTCTTTCAGGACTGTGTCACAGATATAATCCATATAAGCCTGCATCTCTTCTGACAGATCTCTGTATGCAGGAGCCTGAGGGTCGTTAAACTGGGATGTCAGTTCGCTCAGGACAGCCTCCCTCTTCGATGTAAACGCTGAATACACAGCCTGCTCTGCCGAGCCTGCATCCTGGCTTCCAAAATGATCCAGATCAATGATCCCGTTCGCGATAAACGCATTGTAGGAATCTCCGACCGGGATGATGATCTCCTTTGTGTCCGATGCAACAGAGGGATCATAATCCAGCACATTCGTAAGCTTACTCAGGACAATCCCCGCCAGCTTTTCCTCGAGAAGTTTATAAGCTGTGATCTGCAGATTTTTGTCGATGGTAAGATACACATCATTCCCTGCCTTCGGGTCTGTCGTGCTGACGACCTCCGTTACCTTGCCGAGATTATCCACGTAAAAAGTCTGTTTTCCCTTCTCTCCTTTGAGCACACTGTCAAAGGTCTGCTCAAGGCCTGATTTACCTACGATATCTGAAAGTGAATACCGTTTCTTCTCATCTTTGTCAAGAGCGTCGTATTCCTCCTGGGAGATCTTTCCAGTATACCCGATGATGGAAGCAAAGTATTCCCCATCGGGATATCTTCTCAGAGAATCTTCCGAGATATCCACCCCTGTCAGCGAATCCTGGTTCTCCATGATCGCAGCCGCAGTCTCCGGACTTACGTCGGATGCCAGCGTAGTGGCAAGGTACTGCTGGTAGCTGTTAAGCCCCATGGCGTAACGCATATTGACCATTTTCAGGATATATGCCGGGTCATTGTTTTTATCATCCAGCCCATATCGTTTTGAGCAGAGATGGTGCATGATCTCTCCCGCAGACTGCTCACGCTCATCGTCAGTCAGATCATCCACAAACGGCTCACCGTAAACATCAGCCACAAAACGCAGCCTCAGCGTCTCATTCGTCTCAGCGAACTGATACTCTCCTGCAGAATCAAGGATGATCCCGAAACTGTCGATGACAGAATCTCCGTTTTCCTCAACGATCCTCAGGACTTTATCCAGGATCCCATTTAAGATTTTATTCTTGTCATCAGCATCCGTATCTGTTGGGATCCTGTCCTCGATCGTGACGGAATAAGCAAGCTCATTGTAAGCGATGAGCTCACCGTTGCGGTCAAAAATATTTCCCCTTGTCGCCGGGATATCCTTAGTCCTTCTGATCTGGAGCTCATAATTTTCAAGATAATCTTCTCCTTTTACGATCTGGAGATAGAAAAGCCGCCCGACCAGCACTGAGGAAGAGAGACAGAACACAACGATCAGCACTACCAGCCTGGACTGGAGGATATAGTCGATCGCCTCTTTTATCCGGTCAATGATTTCTCTAAACAAATTTACTTGCACTCCTTTTCTCTTCTGCTTCCAGTTTGTGGTTGATAAATAAGAGCAGCGGATACACGACAAGTGTGACCGCAACAGTGTAGATCGCCTCCGGGATGATGATCTGGTTCAGATAATAGAGGAAATCGAAATCGCTCCTGAGAAGGAACTTAAGGAAATAAATGACGATCCCATATACCAGGTCGCTGACGGCGATCAGTGCGATCGGAAGTTTAATATCTTCATCAAAAAACATCTGCTTGAAGATGCCGCTGGCGTATCCCGCGAGAAGGTAGATCAGGGCATAGAACCCGATCATATCCCCGTGTTGGATATCAATGAGAAGCCCTGACGCGATCCCCACGAACATCCCCTCTCTGGGTCCTCTCATAAACCCGAAGGAAGCGGTGATGATCAGCATCAGGTTCGGTTTGATATTGGCAACCGCAAGCGCCGGAAAGACAGCGCACTGCAGGACATATGCGATAAGTATGGCAGCCGCTGTGACAGCGATCCGCCTCACCCTTATTAATTTCATATCGATCTCTCCTCTACTCCGCCTGATCTTCCCCGGTGAGTTCCGCCTTTGTCGTTGTGATGACCAGGACTTCCTGGATGTTGCGGAAGTCTACTGCCGGCGTAATATAGCCTGAGCGGGTCAGGTTGTTGGAATCTACATTGATCTCGCTGACTGAGCCGATCAGGATGCCCTGCAGATATTTGTCACTGATATACGATGTGACGATCTGGTCACCGACGGAAACTGTATTGTCATTATTTTCCATCTGATCAAACGAAATCTGCCCTGTATTCATGAGGGAAAGATCTCCGCTCACGATACATGTATCGGACGTGGACAGGACCATGCCGCTTACGTTATTCGCATCATCGATAATGGAACGGACTCTTGCCCAGGTGGGGCCTACTTCCGTCACGATACCGACCAGCCCGCTCCCTGCGAGCACGTTCATGTCCACAGCGATCCCGTCACGGCTTCCTTTATCGATCGTAAAATTGCTGAACCAGTTCCCGGAATCCTTCCCGATAACATGCGCTGCTGTCTTCTCATAGTCCGCATAATTCTGATCCAGCTTGTAAAGCTCCTGGAGACGTTCGTATTCGTAGCTCTCTTCCTGGAGATAGTTGTTTTCTGTCGTCAGGGCATCCACCTGTTCCTGGAGCTTTTCGTTCTCAGCCTGAAGCTGCTTGAGCGTCGAAAAATTATCCTTCATATCGCCCATCCAGCCGCCGATCTGATTGATCCCCTGCTGCAGCGGGATGACTGTGACATTCGCGAGCGCTTTGAACGGTCCGCCGACTTTGTCCGAGAATGATGACAGAAGCATCATGAGTACACAGAAAGCGGACAGGCCGAGCAGGATATATCTGTTTATATGCGATGTATGATTCTTTTTTTTCATCTTAACCACCTGTAATCTTCATCCATCATGGAATATGTGAGCCTGTTATAATACGTACGGTCCGAAAGGATCCTGCGGAGCCCTCTGACTGCGCACAGTTCCGGCTCATCCATCGTCATCACGGGAAGCCCCGTGCTTTCTCTCAGGTATGTAGAAAGTCCCCGGAGATTTGCCATGCCGCCGGTCAGGCAGATCCCTTTCTCCCTGATCCCGTGCCTTACATTGGGCGGGGTCCTGTCGATCATCGCTTTGATCGCCCGGACACATTCCTCCAGCAGTTCTTTCATAGCGGCGCGCACGAGGCTGATCGATACCGTCGTCTGGGAGGGCACTCCTGAGATCAGGTCCCTGCCGGATACGGTGATCGCGGAGTCCGTACTCTGGTCGAACACACCGAATTCCCGTCTCAGGCGCTCGGCTGTCAGCCTGCCTATCAGGAAATCCTGATTTCTGCGGACCAGGGATGCAATGGCTGCATCAAAATCTTCTCCGCCGATCTTCATCAGCCTGTTCAATACCATTCCGCCCTCGGACAGGACAGAAAGTTCCGTCGTCCCACCGCCGAAATTGGCTACAAAGATCCCTTTTTCAGCGATCACATCGATCCCGGACCCCAGTGCATCCACAAGTCCCCGTTCCACGATACGCACAGACCGCGCCCTTGCCTGCGAGTGATAGACCAGGTCATAGAACGCTTTTTTCTCGACTTCCGTTACATCTGTTGGCACAGCTATAACATACTCATCCCCGCGCCCGAAACGCCGCTCGCTCCCGAGAAGTGTGCCGAGAAGATACTGCATGTCGTCGAAATGCGCTATGACTCCGTTTTTCATGGGAAAAATGACCTGGATGTCATCGGGCGCCTTCTCGAACATTTCGTACGCCTCATTCCCCACTGCGTAGACATAGCGTTTCTTCTTCATCGCTATGGAATCTTTTTCCCGCCAGATGCGGTCTTTCTTTTTATCAAATATCTTGATCTCATATGTCCCGAGATCAAGCCCATATACATTCCCCAGCATTTCTGTCTCCCCTTATAAATAGCTCCCCTGTACAAAAACTACTGAAAAAGCCCCTGCTCCTTCAGACTGATAAAACAATTGTCCCCTATGATGATATGATCGAGCAGCTCGATCCCAAGCAGTGCCCCTGCCTCGTAAATCCTCCTGGTGATCCGTTCGTCTTCCCTGCTCGGTGAAGGGTCACCGCTGGGATGATTGTGGAGAAGGATGATCGCTGACGCATTCCTCTGGAGCGCTTCTATAAAAAGATCCCTCGGAGAGACCAGCGCCGCATCGACCGTGCCCACGGATATCACACATTCCCCGATCAGCTTTGCCTTCGTATTTAAAAGAAGGAGCTTTATCACTTCTCTCTCCTTATGCCGCATATCCTCCATGTAATACCGGGCAACAGTCTTCGGATCCGAAAAATCCAGCCTGTCCATGGCAGAGGATTTCGCCATGCGTTTTGCCAGCTCTGACAGGCAGAGGATCTGGACCGCCTTGACTCTTCCGATGCCTTTGATGCGCATAAGCTGGTCAAAGGTCCAGCGGTGGATGTTCAGGATCCCTCTTCCTGAACAGTCAGACTCGATCAGCCTGTGCGCAAGCTGGAGAGAATTCTCCCCCTGCGTCCCGGTCCTGAGCAGGACCGCAAGAAGCTCCGCATCCGTAAGGTTTTCCGCTCCGAAGCGCTCACATTTTTCATAGGGACGGTCTTCCTGATACATATCTTTGATCGTATTGTTTTTTCCCATATCTTGATCCTGTGATCAGCGCGATGATACAATACAACGATTTATTTTAGCACAATTTAAAAAACGTGTATAGGCATCAGTGATTAAATTTCTGTGAATCATTTGCCGCAAATTTCTTTATCACTGCCTCTGCCACTTTTAATCCGTCCATTGCCGCTGACGTGATCCCGCCGGCATATCCCGCGCCCTCGCCGCACGGATAGATCCACGGGACTGACGCCGTAAGGTCATCTCCCCGCACGATGCGGACCGGCGATGAGGTCCTGCTCTCCACTCCTGACAGGAGAGCATCATCATCTGCAAAGCCATGGATCTTTCTGTCCATGCCGCGGATGCCCGATTCCAGGGAAGCTGCCAGCTCATCCGGAAAGATATCTCTCACATTGCCGAATGTGAAAGCGCCTTTCATGCCTGGTGTGATCTTTCCGAAACCGGTGGATTTCTGCCCGGTACAGAAATCTGCAAATCTCTGTACCGGGATACTGCCTTTTCCTTCTTCCCACGCCCGTTTTTCAAGCATGCGCTGGAACTCCACTCCTGCAAGCGGATGGCCTGATCCGTAATCTTCTTTTGTCACTGTGACAATGACTGCGCTGTTCGCATTTTTCCCGGCACGTCCATGGTAGCTCATCCCATTGACCGCCAGGAGCCCCTCTTCCGAAGAGGCATTGACCACATATCCGCCGGGGCACATACAGAATGTATAGACGCCTCTGCCGTTTTCAAGCTTCTCCGCCAGCTTATAGGAAGCAGCCGGGAGACTCCCTCTGTCCGTTCTGCCGTAGGCAGACTGATCGATCATCTGCTGGGGATGTTCGATGCGGACTCCCACTGCAAATGATTTGGATTCCATGCATATGCCTTTTTCATATAACATCTGAAAGGTATCCCGCGCACTGTGGCCCACCGCCAGGACTGCCGCGCCGGTCTTTACCGTCTCAGAACCGTTTATGACAAGGCAGTTCTCCTCAGCCAGGATATCCGTCACCTGGCTGTAAAAACGGAATTCTCCGCCGAGGCGTATGATCTCATTTCTCATGGCTTCTACCACGCGGATCAGGATGTCAGTCCCGATATGGGGCTTCTGTTCCCACAGGATATCCTCAGGCGCGCCGAAGTTTACGAATGTCTCCAGTACGAAGCGGTTCCTTCCGGCAGGGTCTTTTACCAGGGTGTTCAGTTTGCCGTCAGAAAATGTCCCTGCGCCGCCCTCTCCGAACTGGACGTTGGACACAGTGTCAAGCCTGCCGGTCTCCCAGAACTTCCTGACATCTTCCCGGCGCTTATCGACCGGGGCGCCCCGCTCGATGACAAGAGGATGGTACCCTTCTTTTGCAAGCAGGTACGCACAGAAGAGTCCTGCCGGTCCGCTCCCGATCACGGCAGCCCTGCCGGAAAGAGGAGCTGTCCCATGTTCCGGCGCACGGTAAGTCTTTTCTTCCGCCTTCTGCACCTTCCCTTTTAGGCGGCGGAGGATGGCCCCCTCGTCAGCCGCGGAAAGATCAACCGTATAGACATAATACAGTTCCGGTTTCTTCCGCGCGTCAAGCGAGCGCTTTTTTATCGTATACTCCTTAAGCCCGCTCTCTTTGATATGCACGGTCTTAAGAAGCTTCTTCCTGAGCTGTTCCTCTGTGTGTCCCACAGGGAGCTTCAGCTGTGTGATCCTGAGCACAGAATCCCTCCTTTTTCAATCTCAAAGTGCCTCGTATTCCCCTTCTCCTGTCCTGTTAAAAAGCGGCAGTTTCTGCAGAAAAATGATATCATCCCTCGAAGCAGCGTCTCCCTCTGCCAGTATCGCAGCTTTTTTCACCACGGAAGCGCCTGCATTTTTCATCAGCGCTTCCAGAGCCAGAAGCGATTCGCCTGTCGATATCACATCATCCAGCAGACAGACATTTTTCCCGCGTATTTTTTCCACGTCTGTGCCGTCAAGATATAAATTCTGTTCTCCGGATGTCGTAATCGAATGTACGGAAGCGCTGACTGTATTCTTCATATAGTTCTTCGTGCTTTTCCGGGCTACGATAAATTCCTTCAGGCCAAGGATCCTGCTGATCTCATATGCCAGCGCGATCCCTTTTGCCTCTGCTGTGACGACCGCATCTACTGCACCGATCCGTTCAGCCAGCACAGGGGCACAGGCATTTACCATCTCCGTATCCCCGATGACTACGAAGCTGGCAAATGCCTTTTCTCCGTCAATGGGGATAAAAGGAAGGACCCTTTTTACTCCGCATAATTCTAACGTGTACTCTTTCATGTTATGATTCCTCCAATCTGATCTATTCTATATATAATGTTATCATATCATTTCAGCCTGAGCGGCTTTTTTCAACTGTCTGGCACAGCTTCTCCGTACAAAGAAGAAGCAGACTGCCTGCATGAGGATCGTCGCGATCCACGACCCCGGATAAGAGATAAAAAGAAAATGCAGCGACCTGTGCTGCGGAAAAAATCCATAGATCCACAGGACTCTTGTCCCCACGGTCCCGATCACAGAGAGGATCATAGGCACAGCCGAGCGTCCCATTCCCCGCAGGGCGCCCGGGATCAGGTCCATGATGCCGCACAGGAAATACGGCACTGTAGTGATCGACAGGATCTCCAGTCCGCATTGGATCACGTCTGCATCAGCTGTATAGATCCTGAGCACCTGGGAGCCGAATACATATGCCCCGACTCCGAGGACAGCGGATACCGCAGTGGACAGGATCATGCAGTCCACGAATACTCTGTCCATCCTCTTCTGTTTCCCCACGCTGTAGTTCTGGCTCGTAAAACTCATGCACGCCTGTGTGACCGCATTCACGGCAACGTACAGGAATCCAAGTATATTATTTGCCGCTGTATATCCTGCCATCGCAGTCGAGCCGAACGAGTTGACGGAAGACTGGAGCATCGCGTTGGAAAAATTGATCACCGTGCTCTGTATGCCCGCCGGTATCCCCACCTGGAAGATCCGCTTCAGATAAGTCCATTTTATGGAAAGCTTTGAGAATCTCAGCTGATAGCTCCCCTCGGATTTATAAAGGCAGCGTATAACAAGAATGCTGGAGATCATCTGGGAAGCAACTGTGCCGATGGCCACGCCCGCAACCCCGAGAGGGATCACGATGACCAGGGTCAGGTCCAGCACTACATTGGCAAGGCCTGCGATGATAAGGAAGGCCAGCGGCCGTTTTGTATCGCCTACCGCACGCAAAACAGCTGCACCATAGTTATAAAGCATAAAAAACGGCATTCCCATAAAATAGATGCGCATATAGGTGACAGACTGGTCGATGACATCCGCAGGAGTATCCATCAGTCCAAGGGCAAGCCTGGACGCGCCCACCCCGACAAACGCCATCATGACCCCGCTGATCAGGGCAAGCGTTATCGCTGTATGTACGGCTTCTGACATTTCTTTCTCCCGCCCTGCCGCGAAATATCTTGCCGCAAGGACGTTCGCTCCCAGAGAGATGCCGATAAACAGATTCGTAAATATATTGATCAGCGCTGTGGTAGACCCTACGGCAGCTAGCGCCTGGCTTCCGCTGAACCGGCCGACAACAATGATATCCACGGCATTGAACATCAGCTGGAGGATACTCGATACCATCAGCGGCAGAGAAAACGAGATCAGCTTATCCATGATCGATCCGTTGCACATGTCTATTTCATATTTATTTGTCTTCAATTTCTGTCCATCTCCTTAGGTCTCGTAACATTTTCTGCATTGGATATCTTACTGCTATCTTCTGATTTGGTCAATAAAAAACAATACAGAAAAGCAATAAGGCTTGACTTTTTGAACCCTTCGTATTAATGTATTACTCAATTAATACAATATATTGATTTTATGATAGGAGACATTTTATGGAACCACTGATCAGAGTCGAGGATATACATAAGATCTATAACCCCGGCGAAAACGAGGTGCGTGCCCTGGACGGAGTCTCTCTTGAGATCCGGCGGGGCGAATTCGCGGCGATCGTCGGACATTCCGGCTCCGGGAAGTCCACGCTTATGAACATGCTTGGCTGCCTGGATACCCCCACGTCCGGTCACTATTATCTGGACGGAAGAGACGTTTCCCGCCTGTCGGATAATGAGCTGTCGGATATCCGCAATCAGAAGATCGGGTTTATCTTCCAGGGATTTAACCTGATCCCCAGCCTGGACGCAGTCGGCAATGTGGAACTCCCCCTTATCTACCGGGGGATGGGCAGGCAGAGGCGGAGACGGACCGCAGTCCAGGCGCTGGAACGGGTCGGTCTGGGGAAGCGGCTCCGCCATAAGCCCGGAGAACTCTCCGGCGGACAGCAGCAGAGAGTCGCCGTGGCAAGAGCGATCGCAGCGCAGCCGCCTGTCATTCTCGCCGACGAGCCCACAGGAAATCTGGACAGCCGCTCCACTGCGGATATCATGGATATTTTAAAAGAGCTCCACAGGAGCGGCCGCACGGTGATCGTGATCACGCATGACGACGACATCGCCCGGCAGGCGGATCGTGTCATAAGGATCCTGGACGGCCGAGTGGAGGCAGATTATAAGAATAAAGCTTTATCCGATCCGGGAAATAAGAAAGAAAAAATGGAGGATTCCTGATATGTTTTCCAATAAGAAAAATACTCATCTCAAAGAAAGTGCGTCAGCAGCACATGATCCGCTGAATACAACGGATGCCGGCAGTACGTCCGGCGCAGTATCCGCAAAGAAAAAACTGCCCGCATGGGTGATCTTCCCTGTCCTGGCGGCCGTCCTTCTCCTGGCATGGTTCCTTTCTCTTTTTGCCGGAGGAAAGACGGAGGACTCTGTGGGAACTCCGCTCAATGTGGTAAAAGCTGAGAAAGGCACAGTAAAGGAAGTATACAATTCCACCGGTACGGTCGAGAGCGAGAATACAAAGACCTACTACTCTCCTGTCACAGCTCCCATCAAAGAATGCAGGGCAGTCGTCGGCCAGACGGTAAAAGCGGGAGATCTGCTCGTAACATTTGACACAACGGATCTGGAGCGGAACAACCAGCAGGCACAGCTTACACTCCAGTCCAGCCTCAATAATTCCATCGCCGCAAGGGCTCAGAACGCCAGGACGATTGACGCGGCAAATGCAGCGTCCGCGCAGGCAGCGGCACAGGCGAACGCACTTGCAGGCGAAGTGAATTCCCTTGTATCCCAGGTCGATTCCGCCTATGCCCAGTATCAGGCGAATCAGCAGGCAGCGGCACAGCAGGCCGCTCAGAACGCCCCGAAGGTCCAGGCTCTCCAGGCGCAGATCACATCCTATAATGAAGCCATAGCTTCAGCAGATGCAGTGATCTCATCCTATGAGAGAGGTTATACCGGACGGCAGGTAGAGATCAATGAGGCGCTTGCAGCAGAAGATCCGGATCCGGTCCAGAAACAGATCATAAAAGATACAGAGGATTATAACGCCGCATTACAGTCAAAGTCTGACACAGAAGCACTCCTCGCCCAGGCGCAGGATTCTCTGGACGCGCTCGGCGTTCCCCCGGCAGATGACGCGGGATATGCCGACCTCCTGGCTCAATATGAGGCAAAATATGCCGAATGGCAGGCAGCATACCAGGCTGCCGGTGCTGCGGTCCCTGAGACAGGGATGACTTCCGCCGAACTCAATAACCTGGATATCAGCGACAATCTGGCGGAGCTTGCCGCCCTGACCCCGGAGGAACTTCTGGCAAAAGGAAAAGAAGGCATGAAAGCAGACATGAACGGTGTCATCGCATCGGTTGACATCCTTCAGTCTAACAGCGCGGCACAGGGAGCTGCCCTCTTTACCATCGCGGGTACAGACAGCGTCCGTGTGAAGATCGAGGTTTCCCCTGATGATTATGATAAGATGAAGCCCGGCTGCGAGGTAACAGTAACGCTTGCAGACCATACATACAAAGGAACGCTTGACGGAGTTGACAAGATCGCTGTCCCCAACGCAAAGGGAGTCCCTGTCATCGGCGCCCGCATCCACATCGAGGACCCGGATGAAAACATCTGCATCGGCGCTACCGCAAAGATCAAGATGACAGTTGCCGAGGCAAAAAATGTGGTCGTCATCCCAACTGAGGCAGTCAATGCCTCAACTGACGGTGACTTTGTCTATGTGATCGAAAACGGTATCGTAAAAGAAAAACCGGTCACCCTCGGGATCTCCTCTTCCACAGAGACAGAGATCAGGGAAGGACTTGACGTGGGAGACATAGTCATCAATGATTTCAACGCGGATATCAAGCCGGGCATGAAGGCTGCCGCAAAGGAAGCGGCGGCGGAATAACCAGCCGGGAGGAAAGATAGATGGGACAATTTCTTGAATATATCAAAATGGCGCTGGATAATATCCGCTCCAATAAGGGCCGTTCCTTCCTGACCATGCTTGGGATCATCATCGGCATTTCTTCTGTTGTGACCATCGTTTCCATAGGAAATGGTCTGAAAAGCGATGTTGTAGACGCGGCGAACGAGCAGACAAACACTGTGACCGTCCAGGCAAACACAGAGGAAGTGACTGACACACAGATCATCACAGGGGACGACATCTCTTATCTGGAAACAGCTATGGGTGATTCGATCGAGAGCATAACTGCATCTTCCATGTACGCGGGGAAATGCACGACCCGCAAAGGGACTTTTGACGCCTATGTGACAATGACTACTCCAGATTATGAGCACGCCCAGTACACATCTCCTCTTGTAAAAGGCTCCTATTTCACAGATATGGATCTGGCCGGCGGGAACCCGGTCTGTGTCATTGACGAGCTGACTGCTCTCTATCTGTTCGGGAATACGAATGTCGTGGGTATGAGCTTTGAACTTGCCATTGACAGCGGCATCGAAGAGGTCATGATCACGGGGATCCGGGAGACATCCGATGATATGCTGGAAGTGGAACAGACGTATCAGGCAATGGGCCTGGGAGAGACGATCTCCATTGAAGTCCCCTACACGCTGGCTGAGTCTTTCGGGACTCCCATTGAAGGGTTTTCTTCGGTATCGATCACCGCCCGGGATACAGAGTCAGCGGGCCGCGTGGCATCATCCGCTGTAAAGCTCTTAAACTCCCGGCATCAGGATCTGGGCGACAATCCTTTCATGCAGCAGAAACCGATGAACCTGTCAGATATGCTTGGCGCTGTCATGGACGGGGTGACAGCCTTTGTGGCGCTCGTGGCAGCCATCTCTCTCATCGTGGGCGGTATCGGCGTCATGAACATCATGCTCGTCTCCGTGACAGAGCGGACCCGGGAGATCGGTATCCGCAAAGCGCTGGGCGCCAGGACCGGATCCATTATCGCCCAGTTTCTCTGTGAGTCCGCCATTATCTCCGGCATGGGCGGAGTCATAGGGATCCTGCTCGGCGGAGGTCTCACGGCACTGATCAGTGCGCTTGAGATCGGCGGGATCCACGCTTCTCTCTCACTCCCGGCAGTGATCATCGCGACGCTCTTCTCCTGCGGAGTGGGGATCGTCTTCGGTATCTATCCCGCGCGGAAAGCCGCGCGCCTGAGCCCGATCGAAGCACTGCGGCGCATATAAACGAGCCGCTGCTTATAGATTTCAGCCGACTGCGGCTGAACCAATATTATCATTTAATTTATGAGGAGGATTCATAATGAAAAGAAAAAGCAAACTTCTGAATGTCGTATCCATTATCATCATCGTACTCAGTGCACTCGGGCTTCTGGGCACACTTGCGACCATTGCCATGTCCGGTATGCTGGAGCCTTATCTCGAAGCATATGGGGCCGCCCCGCTGTCAGCAGTCGACTACGTATTTTCATTAGTCCTGACCGTCATCGAGCTTGCAGCCGGGATCATGGGCGTGATGTACCGCTCTAAAAAATCTGTCCTGATCATTGGCGTTATCTACTGTATCAGCATTCTGGCAAACATCGCCATATCTACAGTCACAGTCGGGTTTATGTTCACCTATGTGTTCAATCTGATCCTCCCGATCCTCTATATGTGGGGATGGTATCTGTCTGAGTAGAACAGATGAACGCAGCTCCCGGATGGCAGTAATTTTTCGCCGTCCGGGAGCTGTTTTTTATTTTGGGGTCTTTTTACAGGATAAATTTCAGGGACAGGCATGACTTATGCGAGTCACATCTGCCCCTGTTTTGGACTTTCCATTTCCCGACAGCCCCATACTATGCAAATTATTCTATTATATCGGTTCTGTACACATCAAGTTCCACGTCATCTTGGCTTACACTTCTGGGAAATAGAACTTAATCTTCTGTCCTACTTTTAAATCATCCCATTCATAACCATCTTTATAGTGCAAAACTAAAACCTTATTGTAAAGCCACGAGGGACTGTCTACATTCACGATTATGCTCGTTTCATCTTTTATCTCCAGTATAGTTCCTTTTTCAAACCTGCATGCTGACCATCCGCCATCTACTTTCTCCATTGTTTGCCTAGAACATTTACACCAAATACCAATTCCTATAAACAACAAAATAAGTAATAAACTGATCGTTATTTTTTTCATTCAAGCCAGCCCTTACCATACCTTTCTGCAAACTCCCTTTTGATCTCGTCAAAACACCTGGTTTCCAACGGTCTGTCCGGATGGGAAGAAATGCATTTCTCAAGCCATACTATGTCATACCAGCGACCGAATTTATATCCGCATTTGTGGAATCTTCCTGCCACGTGATATCCCATATGTTCATGAAACTGCACACTGTTTCTTGTCAGATATTCATCTTCCGGGTCAGGGTACGCGACACAGGCATTCAGATTGATCACATTCTGAAGCGTCAGAGCATACTCCAGCGCCGTATAAAGTTCTCTTCCGATCCCCTGTCCTCTGACATCTTTTGCTATGTAGATCGTCGTTTCCACCGACCAGTCGTAAGCTCTCCGCTCCTTAAAGGGGCCTGCATATGCGTACCCTGCGATCCTGCCGTCTCTTTCAGATACAAGATAAGGATACCTTCTCAAAATTTTCTGAATGCGTCCCCTGAATTCTTTTATTGAAGGAACTTCGTATTCAAATGTGATGGCAGTCCTCTCCACATAATAAGCATATATATCAAGTAATTCTCCTGAATCACTCTCTTCGGCGATGCGGATCATTTTTAAGCCTCCTGTTCCTCAAAATTTGCCACATAGGAGTTATATTCCGAAATAATGATTACCAATGCTGATTCATCACCTTTTTGGATCCGGCTGATCAGTTCAGTCTCGTTATAACAATTACTCAAGTGACTTCACCTCCATTTCCCATCTATTTACTATATATACAAAGATCAGAAATAAAAAGTTGCATCAATCGTTTTTTTATTACTGGTATGAGTAAGAAAGACCCGGCAAGCTAAGGTGCAGGCCTAGCTCTCTCGGGTCTTCATTTTCTCTTTATCACGTTATTTTATTTCGCTCTTTTCAGGATGTCCGCTGTTACTCCCCAACGGTAGCCGCTTCCCCAGCCACATGTCCGCTGGCCCACGCCCACTGGAGATTATACCCTCCGCACATCCCGTCCACGTCCAGGATCTCTCCGGCAAAATACAGTCCGGGCACATATCTGGATTCCAGTGTCTCAGGATCCACCTCCGCGGTATCGATCCCGCCGCAGCACACCTGCGCCTGCTCATAGGAGTTCGTCGCCTTTACCGGGACTTCAAAGTGCTTGATCAGTTGTACGAGCCTGCTAATCTCATCTTCTGTCAAAGTTCCTGCATTCTGCTCTCGCGGGATGCGGGAAAGCTTGATCCACAGGTCGGACAGTTTCTTGTGAAAGAGGCCGATCAGGAACATATCCGCGGATTTCTCAGGACGCGTCTTTGCCCTGGCGCTCAGGAATGCCCTGGTCTGTTCTTCTGTAAAGTCCGGCATAAAGTCCAGCACAGCCGTCACTTCTTTTTTCTCGTACAGGAGCTTTGCGGCATACCGGCTCACCTGGAATACAGGGATCCCTGAGATACCGTAATCCGTGAGCTGGATCTCGCCTGTATCCGTCGCGATGCACTCTCCCTCAAACCAGACAGAGACACTGCCGTTTGCCCGCACGCCTGCCACCGCTTTAAAGAAACTCCCTTCACACCGGAGCTGGACCAGTGCGGGAAGTACCGGGATCAGCCTATGTCCCAGACGCTTGGCAAGGTCATAGCCTGACCCGTCGGATCCGGTTGCAGGCGCCGCCCTGGATCCGGTACAGAGGATCACACGGTCCGCGCGGATATTTTCATGATCTGAGCGGATCGTAAAGCCCTTTTTCCCGGGAAGGATCTCCCGGATATCAACTCCTGTCCGGATCTCCACATGCAGACGCTCCAGTTCCATCCGGAACGCGTCAAGCACTGCGGACGCCTGGTCGGAATTGGGATAGAGATATCCGTTCCGGTTTTTTGAGTAGATCCCAAGCTGAAGAAAAAAAGAGATTGCTTTCTGAGCGTCAAATTTTTCGATGATCCCCCACGGGAACAAAGGGTCTTCCGAGTGATAGCACAGCGGTTCCTGATGTGTATTTGTAAAATTGCATCTTCCGTTTCCTGTGGACAGGATCTTCTTCCCGATCCTGTCTTTATGTTCCAGGATGATAACGCGGGCTCCTTCTGATGCCGCTGTCACAGCAGCCATCATCCCTGACGCACCCCCGCCGATCACTGCGACTGTTCTCATCTCTCTTCCCTCCATCGCTTTTAAATGTCGCTTTACTGCCTGTTCTGCCATAAGCCGGCTTATAAAAGTTCGCGTATCCTGTCCATTGAGACCACTCCTGCGTCGATCATACTCTGCAGGGATTTCAGTATCCCCAGCTTCGCATGCGTCCATGTAAGTCCGCCCTGAAAATACACGGCATACGGCGGTTTGATCGGTCCGTCCGCGGACAGCTCGATAGATGATCCCTGGACAAAGGCTCCGGCTGCCATGATCACATCGCTGTCATAGCCGGGCATTGCCCACGGCTCAGGGGACACATAGCTGTCCACAGGGGCCGCTGCCTGGATACCTTTGCAGAACGCGACCACGCCCTCCGGCGAGCCCAGTGTCACTGCCTGGATGATGTCATGGCGGGACTCTTTTCCGTCCGGCACCACCGGATATCCCAGCTTCTCATAGATATTTGCCGCGAACACCGCTCCTTTGAGCGCGCCGCACACCACAGTCGGGGCGAGGAAAAATCCCTGGTAAAAGGACTGCATCACTCCCAGGGAAGCGCCCACCTCTTTGCCGAGTCCGGGGGAAGTAAGCCTGTACGCGCAGTTCTCGATCAGCTCTTCTTTTCCCGCGATGTAACCGCCGATCGGGGCAAGGCCGCCGCCCGGGTTTTTGATCAGAGAGCCAACGATCATGTCCGCTCCCACATCGCTGGGCTCGATCCGTTCCACAAACTCTCCGTAGCAGTTATCTACCATGCAGATCACATCCGGGCGTCTCTCCTTGATAAATGCGATCAATTCCCCGATCTTTTCTACGGAATAGCTGGGACGGGTCTGATATCCCTTGGAGCGCTGGATAGTCACAAGTTTTGTCCTCTCATTTAACGCTGCCTCGATCGCAGGATAGTCGAAATATCCGTCTTCCAGAAGCTCCACCTGCCGGTAAGTGATCCCGTACTCGGCAAGGGAACCTTTGGACGGCCGGATCCCGATCACTTCCTCCAAAGTATCATACGGTTTTCCCACCGGGGAGAGAAGCTCGTCCCCGGGACGCAGGTTTGCCGCAAGGGCAAGAGCCAGCGCGTGTGTGCCGCAGGTGATCTGCGGGCGGACAAGTGCTGCTTCTGTGTGGAAGGCTGAGGCATAGACCTGTTCCAGCGTATCCCTTCCCTGGTCATTGTACCCGTATCCGCTGACATAGTTAAAGCAGCCTTCGCTCACCCGGTTCTCCTGCATTGCATGGATGACCTTGAGCTGGTTATATTCTGCTGTCTCGTCAAATCCGCGGAAACGCTCCTTTAAGCTCTCTTCCGTCTTCTGCCCGTACTTCCAGACTTCTTCGGAAATGCCGAGCTTCTGGTACATAGATTGTGATTCTGTCTGGTTCATTTTATTATCCCTCTGTTCTTCAGTTCTTTTCTCATAAATTCCACGACGGCGTCGTCGGACTGCCCGATGACAGACTTATCCGCCCATATGACGTCCCGCTCCCGCTTAAACCAGGTGAGCTGCCGCTTTGCGAAATGGCGGGTGTCTCTTTTGATGATGCGCACCGCCTCCTCCAGCGTGCATTCCCCGTCAAGATAAGCGTAAAGTTCCTTGTAGCCAAGCCCCTGCATGGCAGTGGACTCTCTCTTCACTCCGCGCTCCTTCAGATACCGCACTTCTTCGAGAAGCCCTTCTTCCATCATCTTGTCCACTCTCCTGTCGATCCGCTCATACAGCCGGCTCCTCTCGTCCGTCAGGACAAAGTAAGCGAAATCATAAGGCGAGCTCTTTTCCCGCTCCGCCTCATTATGTTCGGAAATCTTCCCGCCGGTCTGATGGTGGAATTCCAGGGCCCGGATCATGCGCTTGATATTGTGCGGGTGGATTTCTTCCGCTGCTTTCGGATCCGCTTCCCGCAGCATGGCGTGGAGATATTCCCCACCCTTTTCTTCCGATGTTTTTTCCAGAGAGCGGCGGTATGATGTGTCTCCGTCATTCTCCGTAAAATCAATATCATAGAGGAGCGCCTGGATATAAAATCCGGTCCCCCCTGCCACAAGAGGGATCTTCCCTTTCGCATAGATCTCCTCAGCAGCTGCTTTCGCCATCTGCTGGAAGCGTACCACGTTAAACTCTTCCTCCGGTTCCAGCACATCGATCAGATAGTGGGGCACTCCCTCCATCTCTTCCTGCCGGATCTTTGCCGAGCCGATATCCATATGGCGGTATACCTGCATGGAATCCGCGGAGATGATCTCCGCGCCAATGGCTTTTGCCAGGCGTATGGACGCGGCGGTCTTTCCCACAGCGGTAGGGCCTGCAAGTATGATCAGTGGTCTTTTCATTATACGATCCTCTTAAATTTCTTTTCCAGTTCTTTTTTTGTCATTGCGATAATGGTCGGCCTGCCATGGGGACAATGGTACGGATTGTCCAGGGTGAGCAGCTCCCCGATCAGAGCGTCAACCTCCTGGGCGGAAAGCCTGTTGTTTCCTTTCACAGCGGCTTTGCAGGACATGGACGCTACTTTCTCGTCGATCAGATCCGGCGTCATGGACGTATTCAGCCCGTCCGACAGGTCATCGATCATCTCCATCAGCAGTTCTTTTTTCGCGATGCCGAACAGATTGTCCGGCACTGCGCGCACTGCATACTCTTCGGGGCCAAAGGGCTCGATCTCAAACCCGATCCGTGTGAACCGGTCCATATGTTCCTCCAGAAGCCTTGCCTCCTGCATGGAGAGCGTCAATATGATCGGCGGACTTAAATACTGGGAAGTAAACTCCCTTGTCTTCATCCCTTTGAGCGTGCGCTCATAAAGCACCCTCTCATGGGCTGCATGCTGGTCTATAATGTACAGGCTGTCCTGAAACTGCACGAGCCAGTATGTGTCAAACACCTGTCCGATCAGCCTGTATTCCGCGCGGACATCCCGTTTTAAGAAATTCTCCTCAAAAAGATCAAGCTGTTGGGGTTTCTGAGGCGCCTCAGATGGTGCTTCCTCTTTGGGAACCGGGGTTTCCTCTGGTTTTAGCTCTGCCGGGCAGGCTTCCTGATGTACTTTCTCTTCCTTCTCCGGCGCCTGAACGTCTCCCGGTGTCCGGACTTTCTCCGCGCCGTATCTTACAGTCTCCCGGATCCTGTCCGCCTGTGTTTCCGGGCGGTAGATCCCGCTTCGGTCCGCCACCTCCGCGGAGGACATCCTCTCATGGTAGGCAGTGACCCTCTCCCTCATCTTCCGGATAAAGTAATCCTCATCATGCACCTCTTCCTGCGCTGGAGGCTGTACAGCTTCCGGCGCAGGAAGAGGTGCAGCTCCCGGCTTTACATCCGCAGATACAAAGGCATCAGCAGCCGTATTTCTCGGGCGCAGCAGGAAGGGGCTCTCTTTCTGTCCCGCCCTTTCCTGTGCAGCCTTCCCGGGGCCTTCCGGCTGTACCGGTTCCGGCACTTCCGCTCTCTGGATCAGCTCCGGTTCCAGCAGCCTGCGGTGCACGCCCTCAAAGACCGTGTTGTACACGTCCTGCTGTCTCTGGAAGCGCAGTTCCATCTTGGTGGGATGGACATTGACGTCGATCGTCTCCCCGTCCACATGGAAATGGAGGACTGCAAAAGGAAATTTATGCTGCATGGTAAAGTCTTTGTATGCATCCTCCAGAGATTTTGAGATCATAGGACTTTTTACGTACCTGCCGTTCACAAAGAAATTTTCAAAGTTCCTGTTTCCTCTCGTGATGACCGGTTTCCCGAGGTAGCCCGTGATCCTCAGACCCGATTTTTCATAATCAATGTCCAGCAGATTGGCCGCAATGTCACGCCCGTATATGTTATAGATCACGTCTTTTAATTTTCCGTTTCCCGAAGTCCTTAGCTTCTCCTGGTTATTGTTTTTAAAGAGAAACGCCACTTCCGGATGGGACAGCGCCAGGTGCATGAGCAGGTCCTGGACATGCCCTGCTTCTGTCATGGGTGTCTTTAAGAACTTCCGCCTTGCAGGCACATTGTAAAAGAGCTGGTGCACAAGAAACGTCGTTCCATTGGGCGCGCCGGTCTCCTCTAAGGAGACTTCCTTTCCGCCTTCGATCACATACCTTGTCCCGAACTCGCAGTCCCCGGTCTTTGTGATCAGCTCTGTGCGCGTCACTGCCGCGATACTCGAGAGCGCCTCGCCGCGGAAGCCCAGAGAGCTGATGTGCATCAGGTCTTCCACGCTGCGGATCTTGCTCGTAGAGTGGCGCAGGAAAGCGCTCCTCACCTCATCGTGGGGGATGCCGCAGCCGTTGTCTGTCACGCGGATAAAGTCAATGCCGCCGTCCCGGATCTCCACTGTCACGGAATCCGCCCCGGCGTCGATGGCATTTTCCACCAGTTCTTTTACAATAGAAGCCGGGCGCTCGATAACCTCGCCCGCCGCGATCTTATCAATCGTCACCTGATCCAATACCTGAATGTGGGGCATATCAATCTCCTCTCTTTTACCATCTGTTCTTCAGCTTATTCTGAAGTCTGTATATCGTATTCAGCGCGTCGATCGGCGTCATATTCCCTACGTCAAGGTTTTTCAGCTCCTCGAGGACATCGTCGTCTTTCACTGTATCAAACAGCGACATCTGCGCAATGTCCACTTCATCATATTTCTTCACTTTTGGCCGCTTCTTTTCACTGCGCTCCCTGACCGCGATCTCGCTGACCTTTGCGGTCACATCCTCATCACTTAATTCCTCAACGATCTCTTTCGCGCGCTCGATCACCAGGTCCGGCACTCCTGCCAGCTTTGCCACCTGGATGCCGTAGCTTTTGTCCGCGCCGCCTTTTACGATCTTGCGCAGGAATACGATGTCATCGCCCTTTTCCTTGACTGCGATGCAGTAATTGTTGACATTGCTGATCTTGCCCTCCAGTTCGGTCAACTCATGGTAATGGGTCGCAAAAAGGGTCTTCGCTCCAAGCAGACGGCTGTCGCTGATATACTCCACCACAGCCCACGCGATGGAAAGTCCGTCGAACGTGCTCGTCCCCCTTCCGATCTCATCCAGGATCAGAAGGCTCTTCGAGGTCGCGTTCCTTAAGATGTTCGCCACTTCCGTCATCTCTACCATAAAGGTACTCTGGCCGGATGCCAGGTCGTCTGACGCGCCTACCCTCGTGAAGATCCTGTCAGACAGGCCGATGTTCGCGCTTTTCGCCGGAACGAAGGAACCGATCTGTGCCATCAAAGCGATCAGCGCGGTCTGCCGCATGTACGTGGATTTCCCGGCCATGTTTGGCCCGGTGATGATAGAGATCCGGTGTTTTTTATCGTCCAGATACGTATCATTTGCGATAAACATATCATTGGGGATCATCCGCTCCACCACCGGATGGCGCCCGTCTTTAATATCTATGATCCCTTTCTCATTGATCTTCGGACGGGTATAATTATTCCGCTCTGCCACAACGGCAAGGGAAGCAAACGCGTCCAGGGCTGCCACTGCCTTCGCGGTCTTCTGGATCCGCTCGATCTCCCCGGCGATGGTGTCCCTGACCTGGCTGTAGATCTCATATTCCAGCGCATAGAGCTTATCCTCCGCGCCCAGGATCATATCCTCCAGCTCTTTTAATTCCGGGGTAATGTAACGCTCGGCGTTGGCCAGTGTCTGCTTGCGCGTATAGTAGTCCGGCACCATGTCCTTATAGGAATTGGTGACTTCCAGATAATACCCGAACACTTTATTATATTTGATGCGGAGATTTTTGATCCCCGTCTTTTCCTTCTCGTCGTTTTCCAGCTTCGCCAGCCATTCCTTGCCGTCTGACTTCGCCCGGCGGAGCTTGTCTACTTCTTCATTGTAGCCGTCCCGGATGATATTGCCCTCTTTCATGGCTATGGGCGGTTCCTCGCGGATCGCGTCTTTTACCAGTGTGCAGAGATCTTCCAGCGGATCCATATCATCATGGATATTTTTCAGAAGCTCTGACTGCATTTCTTCCAGGATATAGCGGATATGCGGGAGCATTTCGAGAGAACTGCGGAACGCGGTCAGGTCTCTCGGATTTGCGGTCCCGTATGCGATCCTTGTGATCAGCCTCTCCAGGTCATAGACCGGGGAGAGGTACTCGCGGATCTCCTCCCTGGAGATGGCGCTGTCCTTCAGCTCTGCCACAGCATCCAGCCGTTTCTCGATCTCATTTTTATCGATCAGAGGCTGCTCCACATATTTTCGCAGCGTCCTTGCCCCCATGGCGGTCTTCGTCTTATCCAGCACCCAGAGAAGGGAACCTCTCTTCTGCTTCTCGCGCAGCGTCTCGCACAGCTCCAGGTTCCGTCTTGTAGAGCTGTCCAGCATCATGTATTTTCCCGCGGCGTAAGGGGTGATGTGTGTCAGGTTGGACAGAGAGTTTTTCTGCGTCTCCAGAAGATACTGCAGGAGCGCGCCCGCGCTGATGATCCCGCAGTCATAGTCTGCCAGCCCCAGCCCTGCAAAGGATGTTACCTGAAAGTGCTCCAGAAGTTTCTGGCGGCACACATCGTCGTCAAAGTACCAGGAATCCAGAGAATAGATCGTGATCCCCAGCCTGTCCTTCATCCCATCCAGGTCCATGCCGCTCATATAAAAGGCTTCATTGCATATGATCTCCGACGGGGAGAAACGGTAGATCTCATCCATGAGCTTCGCGCTGTCCGGGATCTCTGTCACGAAATAATCTCCTGTCGTGATATCAGATACAGACACCCCATAGCGGTCTGCAATATAAACGATGCACATTATATAATTGTTTCTCGTCTCATCAAGCGCCTGGGTATCCAGATTCGTTCCCGGCGTGACAATGCGCACCACATCACGCTTTACGATCCCTTTTGCCGTCTTCGGGTCTTCCACCTGTTCGCAGATCGCTACTTTATATCCTTTTGACACCAGTTTATTCAGATAGCTTTCCACAGCATGATAAGGGACACCGCACATGGGTGCCCTCTCTTCCTGCCCGCAGTTTTTTCCGGTCAGCGTGATCTCCAGTTCTCTTGATGCAGTCAGCGCATCGTCAAAGAACATCTCGTAAAAATCTCCTAATCTATAAAAGAGGATGCAGTCCTGGTACTGGGCTTTCGTCTCCATGTACTGCTTCATCATTGGTGTTAATTCTGCCACGTTTGTACTCCTTTGCTGTATGTGCGCACATTCTTATCCAGTCTTGGCATACATGTGCGCAGGTAAAAATTTCTGCGGATGTATTATAGCATTTTTGAGAAATCTGTTCAACCGAAAAGGACGGAAAGGAAAGGGAGCAAAGTATGGCGGACCATATTAAATAAATCTCAATAAAATATACATAGAATTTTCAGAGGATCCGTGTTACATTGGTGATATCACATAAACAGGAGGACATTATAATGATTCAATTTCCGACATTCCCGCCTCACATAAAGCAGGCGGCAGACAGGCAGAAGGGACAGAACTGGTTTATCGAACTTCTGATATTTTTTCTCGTTTACATGATCTCATCCATGGCGGCAAGCATTATCGTGATCATAGGAGGCGTGGCTGCGGTCCTGGCTGACAGCACTATCCTGAAACAGTTTGCCAGCGGAGATCTGCGGCAGGCAGAAGCACTGATGGACTCACTCCTGGATTCAGATCCTATTATGATCGTTACGCTGTTCGCCAATGCAGCTATGATCCTTATCACGGTGCTTTTCTGTATTTTTCTCCAGAAGCGGACCGCCGCATCCATGGGATTTGTGCGCAAAAAGGCATTCACCCAGTATCTTGCAGGCGCAGGGACCGGGCTTCTGCTCTTCTGCGGAGCTGTCCTCATCAACGTCCTGACAGGATCCATGACCATCGACGGGATTTCTTCCGGATTTTCGCCGGTCCTCTTCCTGCTGTTCCTGCTCGGATTCGGCGTCCAGGGGATGGGGGAAGAAGTGCTCTGCCGGGGATATTTTATGGTGTCCCTGGGGCGGAGATACCGGGCAGCCGCGGCAGTTTTCCTGAATTCCGCCGTGTTCTCACTGCTCCATATTTTTAACCCCGGGATCTCCCTGCTGGCGATCATCAACCTTCTGCTGGCGGGTGTGGTATTCTCGCTGTATTTCCTGAGGACAGGCAATATCTGGGGAGCGGGCGCCATGCATACGGTATGGAATTTTGTCCAGGGAAATGTATTCGGCATGGAGGTGAGCGGCCTTGAGATGTCCTGCTCTCTTTTCTCCTCCACTTCTGATCCGTCCCGTTCACTCTGGAACGGAGGTTCTTTCGGAGCCGAAGGCGGACTGTCCGTGACCATCGTGCTGACCATCGCGATCCTGGTCATGCTTTTTACAGCACGTGGAAATGCGGCAGTTTCTCCCCGTACAGAAAATGCAGGAGATAACTGCTGAGAAAGATGCCAAGCACGCAAAGACCGGAAAAGATAACGGCAAAGGGCAGGCAGATCTGCCCCATCAGCTGAAAGGGCTGGTCCGTGTAATCCCACACTGCCCAGCCCATTATTTTATTTACGATGATCCCGGTGATAAACTCGCACGCCGTGACAAAGATCACGCACCAGCCAACCTGTTTCCAGAGAGGCGCGTCCCACCCGGTCCACATCCCCTGCTGGGCGAAAAACACAAGGCAGAATCCGCCGAGCAGGAACATGGACCAGTGGGAAAATCCCCGGAATATCACTTCAAATGTATAATACAGGATCCCGCCGAGAGTTCCCAGAAATAAGTATTCACTCAGTCGTTTCACAGTAAGTATCCTCTTTTTCATTTTTCTGTAATCCCATCCTTCCCATGAGTGGAAAATGGTTTCATACATAGTCTGGACATCCCGGCATTATTTTATAAGTGGAAATCTCTTACGTTTCTTCTCGAAAACGTCTGATCTCAGCAAGTCTTTCCGCTGTTTTCTTTTCCTCCCCTTCCATAGTCGGATGATAGTAGGTCCTGTCTTTTAACCCATCCGGCATACACTGCATGTGGGTCAGCTTTTCCTCTGTGTCATGTGCATATTCATAGCCTTTCCCATATCCCAGCTCTTTCATCAGCCCTGTCGGCGCGTTCCTGATCTGCATGGGCACTGGCTCTGCGTTCCGATCCCTGACGTCCCGCTTACATTCCTCGCACGCTCTGTAAAGGGCGTTCGATTTGGGCGCCATAGACAGATACACGACCGCGTGGGTCAGATGGACATCGCATTCAGGCATCCCCAGGAAATGGCACGCCTGATAAGCTGCCACGGCAACCTGCAGAGCCCGGCTGTCCGCCATGCCCACATCCTCGCTGGCGAACCGGATCAGCCTGCGCGCGATATACAGTGGGTTTTCACCGCCTTCCAGCATACGCATCATCCAGTAGACTGCCGCGTCAGGGTCACTGTTCCTCATGGATTTGTGAAGAGCGGAGATCAGATTATAGTGTTCCTCTCCGGACTTATCATATAAAAGAGATTTCCTGCTGATACACTGGGACAGCACTTCCGTTGTCACCGTGATCCCTTCCGCGCCGATCTCGCCGTTTAACACTGCCATTTCCAGTGTATTCAGTGCGGTCCTGGCGTCTCCGTTGGCGAATGCGGCGATTGCTTTTATATGTTCCCCGGATATCGTTACATCTTGATTTCCGAATCCTTTTGGATCTTTCAGCGCATTTTCAAGCAGGCGGACCAGGTCCTTTTCCTCCAGTGCCTTCAGCACAAACACCCGGCAGCGGGATAAGAGCGCTGCATTGATCTCAAAAGACGGGTTCTCTGTGGTCGCCCCGATCAGGATAATACTTCCTTTCTCCACATACGGAAGGAAGGCATCCTGCTGTGCCTTATTGAACCGGTGGATCTCATCCACAAAGAGTACGGTGCGCAGGCCCACTCTCCGGCTCTGCTCCGCCCGGTCCATGACCGCACGGATCTCTTTAATGCCGCTGGTCACAGCACTGAAGTTGATGAACTCTGACTTCGTCCTCCCCGCAATGATGCTGGCAAGGGTGGTCTTTCCCACGCCGGGCGGTCCCCAGAAGATCATAGACGAGATCTGGTCACGCTCGATGAGCTGCCTCAACATTTTCCCCGGGCCCAGCAGGTGCTCCTGCCCCACAAATCCTTCCAGTGTGTCCGGGCGCAGCCTGCTCGCCAGAGGCGTCATCGCCCTGTTGTTCCCAAATAATGTCATCTGCTCCATATCTTATCTCCTATCTCATCAGCAGCTTGATCAGTATCAGAATGGCAGCGAATAGAAAGATTATTTTTCCAAACAGCTCTCCGCCCATGTGAAATTCCTCAAATTCCCTGGGCATGTTGAAGATATCCGGATCTCTTCTGTGCTCTTTCAGCTGAAAGTCCTCTATGTAGTGTTTCCATCCGCTCCTGTCCGTATAGACGCTGACCCGGTCAGAGGCAAGATACCGGTGGACAGGTATCCGGTATCCCTGGCTTTGGATCGTACTTGCTGCTCCGGTCGCAGGGTCATACATTTCCACCTGAAGGAAATAATATCTGCGGTACCTGAGCCTATTGTGCTCTCCTGTCGTATATGGCACATCCTGCCTTGCGATACCTGTGATCCGCCCCTGGGATACATCGCCCAGCGCCACTGCTTCCGCTCTCTGGCGCCGGTAAAACAGCGCTCTTCGCACATTATTGACCGCAGTGTACGGCATGAGCAGACCCGCCGCAAGAAAGACCAGCAGAAACGGATCAAAACCTGCCGCTGCGATACTTCGGATCAGGACCGAGTACCACACGGCCGCAAATACAAATATAGGTATCACTCCGCTGATCTCTTCCTCCGCCGGTCTGATCTTTCTTTTCATCTCAGTATCCTCCCACGTTCTTTCTTATAATCCCTGTTCATATTATTTACATGTTCTTTAAAACAATTTTTTGTAATGATGTTTTTACAGATTCATTATAACAGATTCCCTTCGACAGATGTAGAAAAATAAATAACCTTGTGGATATCATATCAGCTTTCTCCATTTGTTCTGTAATACGTCCACAATCTTCATCTGCACTTGTATCTTCATATCCGCGTCGGTGTAGGAATGTATCTGGCTGTCCGGGCCAACTTCGTTATACATCACCAGAGAATTGATATAAGCGTCTTTCTTTTGATTTTCCCCGTAAAGTGCAGAAAAGGCCGATCCGCACAAGGCAGACGGCTTTTCTTTTTCGTTGTCCGGCAGATGGAAGATATTCAATATTCAATCACCAGTGTTTCCTCTCGTCCATCCGGGAACGTGTAAACAAACTTTGCTGTTGTATCTTTGCAGGCCCAGAAAAATGGTTCGTTGCACTCCATATCCAATTCCACATCGCCTCGGAAAGTATCAGTCAGGCGTATGGTCTGAAAGCAGGGGGACTTCTCTATGTCTGCGTTGGAAAGTTGCTGCCGCAAAATTTCATATAGTCCTTTTTTTGTGACAGGATTTTCTAAAATGTAATGATAGCGGAACCGTTCATTGGTGAAGCGATTGGTATTGATAACCCGCAATAGATATTCAGTAAATCCCGGCGGTATGATATCCTCGATGTTTATCGCAACTTCACGTTCCGGACTGTTTTGGATTTGAAAGATCAGGGAAGAAAGCGCCTTCGGAGATATAATAATAAAATCTATTTCTCCCCTGATTTTCAGCCTATATTCATTCATTTTTACTCCATCTGTCATCAAGCGATCAGTAAAGGTTATTATACTGGACACATGATAAACTCACTAAAATGGTAATCAATTTCCATATTTCACTGCCTTACTCAACAATCCTGCCATCCTCAATATGAATTACACAGTCCGCCAGTGCAGCAATCTCTGGATTGTGGGTGATCATCATGATAGTCTGGTTAAATTCCCGGCTGGTCATTTTCAATAAACCGATCACATCATCACTGGTCTTGCTGTCCAAGTTACCAGTGGGTTCGTCAGCCAAGATGATGGAAGGCTTGCTGGCCAATGCTCGCGCGATGGCAACCCGTTGCTGTTGCCCACCGGAAAGGGTGTTAGGCAGGCTGTCCAGCTTCTTTTCTAACCCTAGCAGATTAATGATCTCCATAATAAATTTCTTGTCCGGCTTTTGTCCATCCAGTGAAATAGGTAAAATGATATTCTCCCACACGCTAAGTACAGGCACCAGATTATAATTTTGGAAGATGAAGCCAATCTGTCTGCGGCGAAAGATAGTGGCCTGTTCGCTGTTTAGCGTGGCAAGTTCAGTTTCGCCCACTCTGATGCTTCCTTCCGTTGGGGTATCCAAACCGCTCAACATATTCAATAGGGTAGACTTTCCAGAGCCAGAAGTGCCGATAATGGCAGTAAACTTGCCCCGCTCAATATCCAAATCTACTCCATCCAAAGCACGCACTTGTGTTTCACCTTTACCATAATATTTTTTTAAGCCACGAGCTTGCAAAACGGTATTATTTATCATAAATTTCCTCCTTATTTCCTGGATTTGCTTTCATTATATCCGGGCAAAAGAAATGCACAATGGAAAATGCGTAATCTAATATTGACGATGAAAAAACTAAAGCCCATCCGAAAAAAGTGGAAGAAAATAACGCCGCTTCACGAAGAAACGGCGTCGTTCAATTTATTATTCAATTAGGGGCATGGGATCAGGATTTTCAGCCGGTAAACTCTTTCTTTCTGTTGGAAGTTGCACTGGCCGCTGTATTTTTCTACGGCTTTTTTAATGTTAGGAATACCAAAGCCATGCACAAAGCGGTCTTTCTTTGTGGTTCCCTCGGTGAGAGGGTTCCTCGGCGACGTATTGTTTTCTATGGTGATAAGCAGCATATTTCGAACACGCTCGGCCTTGACAGTAATCAGGCGCTTGTACTCCGGCAGATTTTCGCTGGCCTCTATTGCGTTGTCAATAGCATTGCCGAAAATGGTGCTGATGTCCAGCGGCTCCATGAAGTCGATCCCGTGAAAGTCAGCCATAGCGGAAAAATCAATCTGTTTTTCGCGGGCCTTTACCGCCTTATCTTTCAGAATGATGTCCAGAAATTCATTTCCCGTATGCACATAATCCTCATAGTCTGCAATTTGAGAGCGCAGCGTTTCCGCCATCTGGCGTGTTTCTTCTGTGTTTTGCCTGCTTTCCATTACAAGCAGGTGGTTTTTCATATCATGGTAAATGGAACGTATACGTTCTTCATTTTTTAATTTTGCTTCATAGTAGTTCTGTTGCATTTTTAACTTCTGTGCATGATACATCTCCTGCGTACTTTTATGCAGATACTCCACAAGCAAAATACAGCTTAGGTTTGAAAACATTACTACTACGCACAGTGGATATACAATGGCGGGCTGATCCGTTATAAAATAAATCGTTGTAAAACAGGCCACTGTAGGAACTGCTATGATCAAAACAACAATCAACTGCAGCTTCATTGGCAAACTAATTCGCATCTGCCGCAGCGAAGTCTTTAAAAGTAGACTGACGCCAATCCACACTAGAAGTCGTATCATACGTGAAAGTGCATACAAAATTGAACTAAACATCCATTCTGTTTCTGTCCACCCATATCCAAAATCGCCTGGCGCACCAGTTACATGAAAAAATATCTGACTAAAAATATTTTGCATCAGAAAATTTACAGAAATCATAACGGGATAAAAAATCAAGACAGCCATAATCTTTTCTGCAAGCTTTCCTTGATGGAAGATTATCATATATAGGGAAAATTCACACAACGGCAATAAAATATTGGGTAAATAATTTAGATACACAACAACGCCTGTAAACATAGATGATGCCAAAATGCCAGTATCCTGAATGGCAGTCCCCTTCTTAGAGGAATAAAGGTATGCAAGGACCAGAAAAATACAGCTCTGTAAGCCCACGAAAAAATAAATGTGAGCATATCAAAGAAAAAAATCATAGCATATCCCCCCAATAGTCGGCCAAACGCTCCATAAACTCTTTACGCTTAGGTTGGCTGATGGGAATAATCTCGCCTGAAATCAACTCAATGTCCAGCTTTTTAATGCCTTTCACATAAAACAGATTGACTATATAGCTGGTATGACAGCGCGCAAAGTTTTTGTCGCAAAGCTCCTGTTCCATTTCTTTCATGCTCTTGTAGCAGACGATATTTTCCTGTTCGGTGTGGAACATCAGAATGCGGTTGTAGGTTTCAATGTAACGGATGGATTTCAAAGGGGCCTTGTATTTTCCCGTATCGTTGGCAATTACCAGAAAAGGATTTTCTTCTTTCTGACTGCGCTCCACGAATTTATTCAGTTCCGATTTCAGCCGGGCATACTTTAAGGGCTTGATGATATAGTTGGTCGCCTGATACTTATACCCTTCAAGCCCGTACTGCGTGAGTGTGGTCAGGAAAATAATTCCCACACGTTCATCCATCTGCCGGATGCGTTCGGCAGCATGAAGCCCATTTACCAACTTCATGCGAATATCAAGGAAAATCAGGTCAACGGTCGTGTCATATTTCTCGATCAGTTCCATGCCGTCATAGTAGGCGGTAATCTTTATGTCCCGGCCTGTTTCCTTGCTGTATTGGTTCAATAAAAAGAAAGCCTAATTTCCAAACTATATCGGAAGTAGGCTTTCCTTATTATTAAAGTGACCAAGACAAGCTAAAAAATATTTCACGCAAAAACGCTATCTTGTTTTCTTTTGTTATTTTACTCAGCCACATCGCGGATGCTGAAGCTGAACCGACCCATCTTATCCTTGCCCAGGCATACAGCCTTCACTACATCGCCCAGTTTGAGCACATCCTCGACCTTGTCCACTCTCTTCTTCGCGATCTTGGAGATGTGTACCAGACCTTCCTTGCCCGGAGCGAACTCGAGGAATGCGCCGAAATCTTTGATGCTTACGACCTTTCCTTCGAATACCTGTCCCGCCTCAAAATCTGTGACGATCGTATGGATCAGCCTGGCAGCCTTATCCATGCCTTCTTTCTCTGTGCCGCAGATGGATACGGAACCGTCATCCTCGATGTCGATCTTCACGCCGGTCATATCGATGATCGCGTTGATCGTCTTTCCTCTCTGTCCGACTACATCGCCGATCTTCTGCGGATCGATCTGCATCTGGATGATCTTCGGCGCGTACGGTCCGACTTCCGGCCTCGGCTCTGCGATCGCCTTGTTCATGACCTCGTCGATAATATAAGTCCTTGCCTTCTTCGTCGCAGCGATCGCTTCTTCGATGATCGGTCTTGTCAGTCCGTGGATCTTGATATCCATCTGAATTGCTGTGATCCCTTTATGTGTACCTGCGACCTTGAAGTCCATATCTCCGAAGAAATCTTCCAGTCCCTGGATATCTGTGAGTACCAGGTAATCATCATCTGTATCCCCTGTCACCAGACCTGCGGAGATACCGGCCACTGCGGATCTGATCGGCACGCCTGCTGTCATAAGGGACATACTGGACGCGCACACACTTGCCTGTGAAGTGGATCCGTTGGACTCAAATGTCTCAGATACAGTACGGATCGCATACGGGAACTCTGACTCGCTCGGAAGTACCGGAAGGAGTGCTCTCTCAGCAAGCGCCCCGTGTCCGATCTCACGGCGTCCCGGTCCTCTCGACGGCTTTGTCTCACCTACGGAGTAGGACGGGAAATTATAGTGGTGCATATATCTCTTCGATGTCTCAGACTCATCCAGCCCGTCCAGTCTCTGCGCCTCGGACAGAGGTGCCAGTGTGGTCACAGTACAGATCTGTGTCTGCCCTCTCGTAAACATAGCGGATCCGTGTACTCTCGGGATCAGGTCCACCTCTGCGGCAAGCGGACGGATCTCATCGATGGCACGTCCGTCCGGACGCTTGTGGTCTTTTAAGATCATCTTTCTTACAGTCTTTTTCTGATACTGGTAAACAGCCTCGCCCAGAACTTCCAGCCACTCTTCTTTGTCTGCGAATGCCTCTTCCAGTTTTTCCGTGATCTGGCGGATATTCTCTTCCCTTGTCTGCTTGTCATCCGTGAAGACCGCTTCCTCCATTGCTGACGGCGGGACGATCTCTTTGATGGCGTCGAACAGCTCCTGCGGTACCGCGCAGCTCTCGTAGCTGTGTTTCGGCTTTCCGCATTCCGCGACGATGGTGTCAAAGAATGCGATCACTTTCTGGTTCAGTTCATGAGCCGCAAAGATCGCCTCGATCATCTTGTCCTCAGGTACCTCATTTGCACCCGCCTCGATCATGATGACCTTCTCCTTTGTGGAAGCCACGGTCAGCGCCAGGTCAGACGCCTCTCTCTGAGCCGCTGTCGGATTGAAGACGAACTCTCCGTCCACCAGGCCTACCTGAGTCGTGGAGATCGGTCCGTCAAACGGGATGTCGGAAATACTTGTGGCGATGGAAGCGCCAAGCATCGCTGTCAGCTCGGGGCTGCAGTCCTGCTCCACGGACATGACCAGGTTTTCCAGAGTCACGTCGTTTCTGTAATCTTTCGGGAAAAGAGGGCGCATCGGGCGGTCGATGACACGGTCCGTCAGGATCGCGTTCTCAGAAGCCTTCCCCTCTCTTTTATTGAAGCCGCCCGGGATCTTTCCTACCGCGTAGAGTCTCTCATTGTACTCAACGCTTAACGGGAAGAAATCGATCCCGTCTCTTGGTTTCTCTGATGCCGTCGCAGTACAGAGCACTGTCGTATCGCCATAGTGCATGAGCACAGCGCCGTTCGCCTGCTTTGCCACTCTGCCAACATCGACGCGCAGCGTCCTGCCGGCGAGTTCCATTTCATACTTTTTGTACATGTTGTTCTCCTTTATTTACTCGTTTTCTTTCGCGGACAGATGTCACCGAAACTACTGAAAAAAACATCAGCCCGGATGCTGATATGCTTTTCAGTGGTCTCGGGTACTCTTAAGCCGTCCGCAATCTTATATATTATAGCATATGCCTTTTTGTTAGGCAATAAAAAAGAACTGCCGTTAAAATTTTTCGAATGGCGCGGGCGGGCCCGGTGCATTTCCCCGGCAGCCCGGCGCCATCCACGGTTTTAACGGCAGTTCCATATTTTTTATCCGATATCCGGTCTGGTATTTCCTCGGGAATTTACTGTGCCGTCCTTTCGACAGACACGCTGTTACAGGCAGGATGCAAAGGCAGCCAGCGCGCCTTTCTCCCGGATCAGCTTCAGATTATCGGCTGTAAGTTTTTCAAACCCGACGATCTGTGTCAGATCCTGACCCCACATCTGCTCATCTGTCATCACCGCATGGACCAGATCTTCTGCAGAGTCATTTCTGTGATCCCAGTAAAACTCCAGAACCCAGCGGTCATCCGAGCACACATAGGTGTTTCCTTTCGCCCGGCGGCAGACCAGGCCTTTGTCGTTTAACTCCTGGATGTCATTTGTATAAAATGCGATATACGCCGCAAAGCTCATGGCCAGGCAGGTCGGGATCTTCCCTTCCAGATCGATGTAGTCCAGCAGGCTGGGCAGATTCCTTGCCCGCCACTTGGAAGTCGAGTTCAGGGAGATGCTCATCAGCTCGTGATCCACGAACGGATTGTTGAAGCGGTCCTGCACCGCGCCGGCAAATTCCATCAGGTCCTTCCTGTCCAGCGGCAGGGTTGGGATGATCTCCTCGTAGAGCATATGGTTCATGAACCCGCGGACTGTGTCATCCGCCATGCAGTCTCGTACAATGTCAAACCCGCCCAGGTAAGCTCCCAGGACAAATCCCGTGTGGGCGCCGTTTAAGATCCTTACCTTTCTCTTCTTGTAAGGGGTCACATCCGGCACGACGATGCAGTTTACCCCTGCTTTTTTAAAGGGAAGCTTTTCCTCCAGCCACTGCGGGCCTTCGATATTCCACACACCGAACACTTCGCCCACGTCGAGAAGCTGATCCCTGTATCCATTCTCCTTTTCCAGCTTCTCCGCCTCCTCAGCGTCCTTGATCCGGCCGGGAACGATGCGGTCCACCAGTGTCGAGCAGAATGTACAGTCTTCGGAGACATATTTCCGGAAGCCCTCTTCCAGTCCCCACTGGCTGATGTACTGCTCCACGCATTTTAACAGTTCTTTTCCGTTGTTGTCGATGAGCTCGCAGGAAAGGATCACAAGCCCGCTCTTTTCCGCTTTATACCTTGCGTACAGCACCTGTGTCAGTTTCCCCGGGAATGAGCTGCACGGCTGATCTTCCATTCGGCACTCCGGGTCATAGACGATCCCTGCCTCTGTTGTGTTGGAAACAATGTACTCCAGATCGTCGGACACTGCCAGCTCCATCATCGCGTCGAATCCTTCTTTTTCATACGGATTGACACAGCGGGAAACAGAAGAGATCACGCGCTTTCTGTCCACTTTTTCCCCGTTTTCCCTGCCGCGCAGATAGAGGGTGTAGAGCCCTTCCTGAGCGTTGATCATATCGGTCAGTCCCTGGGGGATGGGCTGTACGAGCACGCACTTTCCGTTCCATCCCGCCTTTTCGTTGGCCATGTCAAACCAGTAGTCAACAAACGCGCGCAGGAAATTCCCTTCGCCGAACTGCATCACCTTCTCCGGCGCTGACTCTAAAATATATCCCTCGTAACCGGGTTTCTTAAGCACCTCATAATTTAAAAGCTCCATTGTTCTTTTCACCTTTCTTCTGTCAAATCCTCATATCAAAATCTGCTCTGGTCAAAAGCCGGTAAAATCAAGAACGACTTTCAGCATTTCCGCCCCGTTTTTATCAAACTCGGCAAACGCCTCGGCAGCCTTGTCCGCAGGATACATGTTTGTGATCACCCTGCCCAGGTCCGCCCGGCCCTCATTTACCAGATCGATCAGCTCGACGAAATCCTTCTTTAAGGCATTGCGGCTCCCGAATACATTCAGTTCTTTCTTCTGGATCAGCGTAAAGTTAAAGTCCAGATTCTTCTTGCCCACGCCGATCAGCACGACTTTGCCACCGAATGCTGCGGCGTCGATGCAGTTCTGGAATGTGGACGGCAGGCCGACCGCCTCGATGCACACGTCAAAACCGTAGGCATTTACATTGCCGCGGATATCGATCTGTCCGGTGATGTCTGCCACCGCTTTTTCCAGCGCCTCAGGGGACTCATTCAGGATCATGCCGTCAAATCCGAAATTGTCCATGGCATAGCGCAGTTTCTTCTCCGCCACATCGCACATATAGACTTCTCCGCCCAGTGCCTTTGCAGCACAGCCCGCCAGCACGCCGATGGTGCCCGCTCCGACGACAAGGACTTTGTCGCCTTTTTTGATCCCGGCTCTCTGCACGCCGTGATAGCTGATGCAGAACGGCTCTATGGCTGCCAGCAGTTTCGGATCCAGTCCTTTGCCGTCATAGATCCTCTCCAGCGGCATCGTGATGTATTCGCAGAAGGCGCCGTCCCTCTGGCATCCCATAGTCTGATTGTCCATGCACGCATTGACGATCCCTCTCCCGCAGCTGTAGCAGCTGCCGCAGTTAAAGTAGGGGTTGCATGTAACGATCATTCCTTTTTTCAGCCCGTACTCATTCTCATCGACTTCCACGATCTCTGCGCTGAACTCATGTCCCGGGATGCGGGGATAATCAAAATATGCGAATGTCCCCCTGTATGATCCCAGGTCGCTCCCGCAGATCCCCCCGTAGAGGATCTTTAAAAGAGCTTCCCCCGGTTTCCTTACCGGTTTTTCGATCTCCCGGATCTCCACATGTCCGGGTTCTGTGATATAGATTGCTTTCACGGTACTTCCTCCTGTTTTTTATGATCTGTTTTCCATGATCCGTTTTCTTTTTCAGCCGCCTGGGCTCTCCGCTCAGCGGTCTGCGTCGATATATTTTTCGTTCCAGATGACCGCGGTCTTCATGGGCGCGCTCTTGGAATAGATCTTATTTTCATAAGCTCCGATGGGATCTTCGGTAAACTCGCCTTTATCGATGAGTTCCACGATCTCGTCATAGCAGCTCTTCTCAAGGATACGGATTGCCTCCTCCATATGGTCCTGGCGGAAGTTGATGGAGCCGAAGATCACCTGGTTCTTAAAGCCGAAGGGCATGGTGTCAAAGGAGACCACCGGGCCTAAGGAGAAGGAATTATAGATCCCATTGCATCCCAGCACGCCGTACTGAAACGCGATCTCCTGCTCAATCCCCGCGCCGCTGGATCCGATGAACACGGTAGCCGTGCCGCCCAGCTTATCCATGATCGCTTTCGCCAGTTCTTCTTTTGTGTCAAAATTGCTCTTCACATAATCTGCCTTTGCCTGCTTCAGGGCAAAAGAAACCTTCGGGCTGTCCTCATCGCTCCTCGCAACAAAGACGATCTTTGCCTCCGGATATTTCTGTCGGATCAGGTCTCCGATGAACATCCCCGTGGTGCCAAGGCCGAAGACGCATACCCTCTGGAATGTCTCTTTTCTCGCGATCTCACGCGCCTCTGTCTCCGAGCATTTGTACTGCGCCATCTTTACCCGGAAGTTGTGCGCCTCGCCAAGATCTTCCATGCGCTCTCTCTGGAAGATCATGCAGGCATAGGGATCGCTGAATACCAGTTTTTTTGCCAGGGAAAGGGCGATCTTACCGTCCTTTACATATCCATCCGGGATCTTCAGGAGCATGTCTGGATTGTAATAATCCATATCTGAGAACAGGCCGTCCGCCTGGTCGCATCCGTACTCAAAATAATCCTCTTCCTCTGTATACCTGGTGGGGTCATAGCTGTTTCCCCCGCGGATCAGGACAATGGCAAAGCGGTTCTCCGACGGCACCCACACCACGCCTTCGTGTCCGTTGATCAGGCGGTCACATCCCGGCGGGAATTTGGCATCCAACTCACCTCTGCGTCCCATCTCCATCAGCGTATGGTCTGTCCCGCAGAAGCCGACCAGCACGCTTTCCGCCAGGATCCCTTCCTTCTCTTCCTCTCCTCTGAGCCTTCTCCTCGGGATATTGTGGATCTCCACATCCCCGTATACAAGAGGCCTGTCTTCACTGTTCTGAAAATATGTACCTTTTACGATCATGTTAAATCCTCCTAATCTATAGTTCCGGGTCATTCCACCATGTTGATTATCTTATCCGAGACTGCCAGTTCCGGGAATCCGTAAAACTTCTCTGCGTTTTCACCCAGGAATTTTCTCTTTTCCTCTTCTGACAGCTCTGTTGTCTTCTCCACGAAATCCTTGCTCATGTCATAAGTGATCGCTGTCATTGTCCTCGGGTAGTCGCTGCCCCACATCAGTTTGTCTATGCCGCAGATATCGATGGCAGTGCGGATCGCCTTTACTGCCGACGGGTACGGATAGAACTCACTGTGGAAGAGCCATGTGATGCCGCCGCTCTCGATATAGACATTTTTATGCTTTGCAAGGGCGATCTGCTTTTCCCAGCCGTCCACTGTGACCATTCCGAAATGTCCCACCGCGATGCGCAGATCCGGGTGTCTTACGATCAGCTCCTCCATGGCGTCTGTCTGGGCGTCCCCGTCTGCCATGTCAATGGCGATGAATTTTCCCAGACGCTCCGCCTGTGCGAAGACTTCCTCATGGGCAAGAAGGCCTTGATTTTCCAGCCTGCCCCCGCAGATCTTTACACCGTCAAACCGGGACATCCACTCGTCCGCGATCGGTTTCTCCTCGTACAGGCAGGTGATCCTCATCCGGTCCGGGTATTTCTCCTTACACTCCAGGAGATAGCTGTCCTGACTGCCGTCTATATATTCCTGTGTGATCACACAGCCGCTGACCCGGGCGTAATCCATATTTGCCATCAGCATTTCCACGGTATTGCGGCCGTCAAGCATATACGGCGGCATCATCTGTCTCAGCTCGCCGCCGAAATCGCTCTTCCCGCCGGTAAGCGGGATCACCGGTTTTCCGTTCACACGGCCTGCCTGAGTGTTCCATAAATGTGCATGTGCATCAATGATCATATAACTCCTCCTTCTGACCATATTTTTCTCTCAATCTTGCTTTCATTATATCGCCTGTGGTACGATGAAGACACATCAAAATCAGACAATTATGGCATATCCGTGTCCGATAAGCGTACTTTGAGAGGAGCATCTCCCATGAAAAATGACAACCTGAACATTACCTTCTCGATTGGGAAATACATGATCACGATCCTGAAGTTTACTTATGAATGCCAGACCTGGAACACCCCGTCCCATTCCCACAGCTCCAACAGCTATGAGCTCCACTATATCCCCCAGGGAAAGGGGACGCTGATCAGCAGCCAGAAGTCTTATGCACTGTATCCCAATGTCCTGTATACGACCGGACCCCATATCGAACATCAGCAGTATCCCGACCCTTCCGATCCCACTTATGAATACTGCATTTATCTGAGGATCGAAGAAACACACACCAGGCAGCGCAGAAAAAATACGGACCAGGAAAATATCATGGATCTGTTTTTAAATTACCCTTTCTGGTACGGGACTGACCATGCGGATCTCCCGGTCACTCTGGAACAGATCCGCCGGGAGATCTTTGACCCGAAACCGGGCGGAGCCCTGATGCTGGAAGCGCTGTTTATCCAGTTCATGGTCAAGGTGCTGCGCAACTATAAGCCTGCATCCAAAGCCGCGATCACCTCGATCCCGATCCCGCTGATCAAAGCCTATATCCTGATCGAGGACAGTTTCCTTCTGGAGTACGATACGATCACGCTCGAAGAACTGTCCCGGAGACTGGGTTTAAGCACCCGCCAGACAAGCAGGATCTTATTCGACCGTTACGGGCAGAATTTCACTCAGAAACGGACCGAGGCGAGGATGGCGGCTGCTGCGACCTTTTTAAAGGAGGGCAGTCTCTCCGTCTCTGAGATCGCATCCAGGCTGGGGTACTCCTGCCCGAACCATTTTCACGCAGCGTTCAAAAAGTATTATCAAATGACTGCCACGGAATATAAGAACCGGTATCTGGACAGACCGTGAGGCGGTGTTCCGCGACAGGCCATAGATCAAAAAAACGCCAAAAAAAGCGCCGGCTGCATGGAAAAATCCATCTGCAGCCAGCGCTTTTTTCATTCGGTTTCTTACCAGATCCCGGATTATTTTCTAAGTCCGAGTCTCTCGATCAGTGAACGATATCTCTCGATATCTACTTTCTTAAGGTATGCAAGAAGTCCTCTTCTCTGACCTACCATCTTAAGAAGTCCTCTTCTTGAGTGGTGATCCTTCGGATTAGCCTTGAAGTGTTCTGTGAGCTCGTTGATCCTTGCTGTCAGGATCGCTACCTGTACCTCCGGTGAACCTGTGTCACCCTCGCTTCTTCCATACTCTTTGATGATTGCCTGTTTCTTGTCTTTTGCGATCATGCTTTGTCTCCTCCTTAAATATACTCTGGTAACCGCCTGGCATTAAGCGATGGCTGGAGTTTTCCGATCACCGAACGCCGGCTGATTGTGTAACCTCAGCTAGTATAGCACAGCACACTGTGGTTGTAAAGAAAATTTTACCTGACTGTATGCCAGTCTGTATGTCAGTTTTTTCAGCTTCGATCTTTAAAGAAATCGATGCCGTACTGCATGTCCTTCATGACCTGCTCTCTCAGCTCTTCCACAGAGCCGAATTTCACCTCCGGGCGCTCAAACCCGCAGAACCGGACCGTCACTTCTTTGCCGTAGGCGTCTCCCTCATATCCATAGACATATACTTCAAAAAGCCTCCTGCGCTCATCCGTGACCGTGGGCTTGACCCCGGCGTTTCCCACGCCGTTATACCACTCTCCGTCGATCTTCACCCGGCAGGCGTAGACTCCGTACCTGGGGAGGATCTTCTGCGCTTCCGGCTCCACATTCATCGTCGGGAACCCCAGCGTACGCCCGAGCTGTTTCCCGTGGCGGACAGGCCCGGTGAGTTCGTAGGGATAGCCCAGGAGCTGCTCCGCGAGCCGGACGTCCCCCTGTGCGAGGGCGTCCCGGATATAGGTGCTGCTGATGATCATATCCCCGTACCGCTCTTTTTCCACTACATCCACGGTATAGCCGTATCGGGGGGCATATCTTTCCAGCATCTCCACGCTTCCGCGCTTATTATGCCCGAAGACAAAGTCCCTGCCCACGACGATATGGGCGGCGTTTAGTCCTGCGCACAGGATGTCCCGGATAAAGTCTTCCGCCTCCATATTCCTGAGAGTCTCTGTAAACGGACAGTCGATCAGCCAGTCGATCTTCCCCTCCAGATGCTCCCTGCGCTCCCGGTTCGTCATGATCGCATCCCTGTGCATGTCAAAAGCGCAGAGCACACTGTCACATTCATCGGTGGCATAGCTCCTTATTTTATCCACCAGTTTCTGATGGCCCCTGTGGAGCCCGTCAAACTTCCCCATAGTTACCGCTGTCTTTTTTGTTCCGTGATAAGATCCGATCCCTGTTATATATTTCATGTCTGCCTCATCTGTCCTTTTTCTCTGTTTTACCTGCGCTCAGTCCATCGGGATCAAGGAACATCTTTTCCAGCCGGAACTGCCCCCGTTTTCCCTCGTACCGATAGATGCCAATGAACCGATCCCTGCTGTCATATACGCGGAATCTTTCCCCGTCTGCGGGTCCCGCGGCGCAGCTTTTCTGTTCCGGGGCTCCGGCAGGTTCCGCTTTGCCCGGCTGCCGTATGACATGCTTCAGGCAGAAAGGATTTCCGTTATATCCGAGAGAAGCCGCCCCATCCTTTAATATCACCTGTCTCAGTTCAGAAAATACGCTGTCCAGGGGAAGAAGGATCTGTGACAGATCCCCATCCTTCACATGATCCTCCACATCTGCCAGCCGCAGGCTCTCTTCCAGACGGAATCTTCCCACGCGGGTGCGGAGAAGCGACTCCATGCATCCTCCCACGCCCAGTTTCTCTCCGATATCATGGCAGAGCGTGCGGATATAAGTCCCTTTGGAACAGTCCACTTCCATGCGCACTCTCGGGAGACAGAGTTCTTCCACCCGGATATCATGGATGAGGACTTTCCGGCTTTTGCGCTCCACGGTCTTTCCTTCCCTTGCCAGTTCATAAAGCTTCTTTCCGCCCACTTTCAGTGCGGAATACATGGGCGGGATCTGGTCGTATTCCCCGACAAAACTCCGGATACAGGCCAGCACATCCTCTTTTGTGATGCCCGCTGTCTGCTGTTCGGCCAGGACAGTGCCCGTGATGTCCTGTGTGTCTGTCGTTTTCCCGAGGAGCAGGACCGTCTCGTAAGTCTTGTCCTTATCCGTGAGCAGGTCGCAGACCTTTGTCGCCCTGCCCAGACAGACAGGAAGCACCCCCTCCGCATCGGGATCGAGGGTGCCTGTATGTCCGATCTTCTTCTGTCCCACGATGCCCCTCAGACGGGCGACAACATCGTGGGAAGTCCATCCTTTTTCTTTATAAATATTCAGAATACCGTTGATCATTTCTTCTCATCCTGTCACTTCTCTATTCCTGCGGTGATACGGCGCCGCTGTGGTCGAGCTGCAGCGCGATCCTGGCTGTGATATTGTTGATCACATCGTGGCTGGATCCGCTCATCGTCACTCCTGCCGCGCGCACATGCCCGCCGCCGCCAAAATGCTTCGCGATCACGCTGACATCCACCGCGCCCTTTGAGCGCAGGCTGACCTTGAACTTCTGCGGCTCGATCTCATGGAGAAAGATTGCTGCTTCCACGCCCTTTGTCTGGCGGAGCTGGCTTACGATCCCCTCCAGGTCAGACGGCTGCGCATGGAAGAACCGCATGGAACGCTGTCGGATCACAGAGACGATACAGCGCTTATCCATGATAAGCATGCTCTCCAGAAGAGCGCGCCCCAGGATCTGATTCTGGATGTACGTTTTCTCATAGTATGTCTTCTCAATGATCTCACTGCCGTTGATGCCTTTGCGCATCAGCTCCGCCGCAATCTCCATGGTCTCCGGGGAGGTGCAGGAATACTGGAACACACCGGTATCGTGCACGATTCCCATGTAGAGTGCTTCCGCCACTGCTTTGCTGATCTTTTCTTTCTCAGTCAGCCGAAAGACCAGCTCTGATGTGGAACTGGCGTCAGGGACAATATAATTGTGGTCTGCAAACGCCTCATTGCTGATATGATGGTCAATGCACAATGTCTCTGCCGCAGCCTCAAATAAAGGCTCCGAAAAGCCCAGGCGCTTTGTGTCCCCGCAGTCCAGGCAGATAAAAAGATCATACGGCTCCGCCCCGTCAGGGATCTGTGTCTTTACTTCATCCGTCCCGCTGATCATGCGGTATGCCTCCGGCACATCTTCCAGATAGACATCCGTATGGATGTGCGGGAACTGTTCTTTCAGGTAAAGGTACAGTCCCATACAGGATCCGACACAGTCGCCGTCCGGGCGGACATGCCCGCCCAGTGCGACGCTGCGCTTGTCTTTTAAGATATCTTTTAATACAATCGTCATATTAATCTTCAGCTCCATTCTCTGAATTCCCTGTCACTTCATCGATCTTTCTGCTGATATTCACTCCATATTCAATGGACTGGTCCAGGATAAACCGGATCTCCGGGGTGTTGCGCATATTGACCGTGCGCGCCAGCTCGCGGCGGATATACCCCTCCGCGCTTTGGAGCCCTTTCAATGTATCCTGCTGTGCCTTCTCATCTCCCAGGACACTGATATATGCCTTACATGTCTTTAAATCCGGAGCCACTTCGACAGCAACCACGGACGTCATCGGCGCCACCCTGGGGTCTTTGATCCCTCCGCGCAGGATATTGCTCAGCTCTCTCTGGACCTCAGCATTTACTCGTGTGTTTTTGATACTGTTTTTTCTCATTGCTGCTCCTTCTCTCTGAAACAGGCTTACTTTCTCTCAGTCTCGACCATCTTGTAAGCCTCGACCTCGTCGCCTTCTTTGATGTCATTATAATTCTCAAATACAAAGCCGCACTCATATCCGGCTCTTACTTCCTTCACATCGTCCTTGAATCTCTTCAGGGATGCCAGCGGTCCGTCGAATACGACGATACCGTCGCGGATCAGGCGGACAGAACAGTTTCTCTCGAAGATACCGTCTTTGACATATGCACCTGCGATCGTTCCCACGCCTGACGCCTTGAATGTCTGGCGCACTTCCGCGTGTCCCAGTACCTTCTCCTCAAAGACCGGATCGAGCATGCCCTTCATGGCTGCCTCCACATCCTCGATGGCATTGTAGATGACTCTGTAAAGCCTCAGGTCCACGCCCTCTCTGTCCGCGATGTCTTTAGCAGTCGCATCCGGGCGGACATTGAAGCCGATGATGATGGCATTGGAAGCAGACGCCAGGATCACGTCGGATTCGTTGATCGCGCCTACGCCTCCGTGGATCACCTTTACAACGACTTCATCGTTGGACAGCTTTAAGAGGCTCTGCTTGAGCGCCTCTACAGAGCCCTGCACATCTGCCTTTACGACGATATTGAGCTCTTTTAAGTTACCTTCCTGGATCTGGCTGAACAGATCGTCAAGGGACATCCTGGACTTCGTCTCATCCAGGAGCTTCACCTTATTCTGTGCGATAAAGGTCTCCGCGAAGTTTCTCGCTTCCTTCTCTGAATCGCATCCCACAAACACCTCACCGGCATTCGGCACGTCATTCAGACCGAGGATCTCCACCGGCTGTGACGGACCTGCCTCTTTGACACGCCTTCCCTTATCGTCCATCATCGCGCGGACACGTCCGTGCGCGCTTCCCGCTGCGATGGCGTCTCCTACGTGGAGTGTTCCCTTCTGTACGAGAACTGTTGCGACAGAACCTTTTCCTTTATCCAGCTCTGCCTCGATCACAAGACCTCTTGCCGCGCGGTTCGGGTTAGCCTTAAGCTCCATCACTTCCGCTGTCAGGAGGATCATCTCAAGCAGCTCCGGGATCCCTTCTTTTGTGTGCGCGGACACGGGGACAAAGATCGTGCTTCCGCCCCAGTCTTCCGGGATCAGCTCATACTCTGTCAGCTCCTGTTTCACGCGCTCGATATTCGCGCTGGGCTTATCGATCTTGTTGATCGCTACGATGATCTCGACCCCTGCCGCTTTCGCGTGGTTGATCGCCTCCACGGTCTGCGGCATCACGCCGTCGTCCGCAGCCACTACGAGGATCGCGATATCCGTGGAGTTTGCACCGCGCATACGCATTGCGGTGAACGCCTCATGTCCCGGCGTATCCAGGAAAGTGATCTTCTCTCCATTGACTTCCACCACATAAGCGCCGATATGCTGAGTGATGCCGCCTGCCTCGCGGTCAGTTACGTTGGAGTGGCGGATCGCATCCAGGAGAGAGGTCTTGCCGTGGTCGACATGGCCCATGACACAGACGACCGGAGGACGTTTCACCATAGTGCTTTCGTCTTCCTCATCCTCTTTTAAGAGCTCTTCGATCACATCCACGACTTCCTCTTTCTCGCAGAGGACCTCAAATTCCATTGCGATCTCCTCTGCTGTATCAAAGTCGATCTCCTGGTTCACTGTCACGACTTTGCCCTGCATGAAGAGCTTCTTCACGATCACAGACGGCACGACCTTCATCTTATCCGCAAGCTCTTTGATCGTCAGGACTTCCGGGATCACGATCTGTTTGATCTTCTCCTCTTTCTTCTCCTCCTGCTTCTGCTGCGGCTTCTTCGCCTCTGCCACCTGTTTCTGCTTTCTGCCCTTCTTGCCTTTGCCGTCGAACGCCTCGTCTCTGTATTCTTTCTTCCTGTTGTCGCGCTCTTTATCTTTTGCCTTATTTCTCTGGCTCTTCTGCTGCTCTACCATCGGTGCGCCCACATCGTCCCTGCGGGAATCCCTGCGGTCGCCGCGCGGTCCGGATCCGTTCGGCCTCTGGTCCCGGCCGCCTCTTTCACCTCTGTCCCCTCTGTCAGAGCGCCCTCTTCCATCGCCGAAAGAGCGGCCTCCCTGGGGCCTGTCAGAGCGTCCCGGCCTGTCGGAGCGTGCTGTCCGGTCTCCTGACGAACGGCCTTCTCCCGCAGTCCTTCCCTGTCCCGCGCGTTCCGAACGGACAGGACGGTCTCCGGCCGGTCTGTCTGCGCGTGCCGGACGGTCTCCCTGCGGTCTGTCTGTCCGCGCCGGGCGGTCTCCGACCGGTCTGCCCTCGCCGGACGGGCGTGTGCCCTGAGCCGGACGCTCCGCACGTACCGGACGGTCTCCTGACAGCCTGCTCTCTCCCGCCGGACGCTCCTCTCCTGCCGGGCGCGCACCGGCAGCCGGACGTGTTCCGCTCTGCACTGCTCTCTCCGGGCGTACCGGACGCTCTCCTGCCGGACGTCCCTCGCCCGCGGGACGCGCTCCCTGTGCCGGACGTGTTCCTGGCTGTCCCGGGCGGACTCCCTGTGCCGGACGGTTCCCCGGCTGTCCCGGGCGTGCTCCCTGCGCCGGACGGCTGCCCGGCTGTCCCTGACGCGCAGGATGCTGCTGTGCCGGACGGCTGCCCTGGATACGGCGGCTGTCACGGGAATTCTGGGGACGGATGACAAAGGCCAGATTTTTCTTCTTCGGCGCCGCCTCCTTTGCATCAGCAGACTCTGCTTTCACACTGTCTGTCTTTGACTCTTCTTCCTTTTTCAGCTCCTGTTTCGCCGCTTTATTCCCGGAATGCTCTCTGCGGATTTCTTCCGCCACGCTGTCTTCCAGGGAACTCATATGATTTTTCACCTCTACATTTTTCTTCTGCAGGATCTCAATGAGTTCCTTATTATCTATCCCGAGCTCTTTCGCAAGCTCATGTACCCTCATTTTTGTCATATTTCAACTACCTCCTATATGCAATATCCTCTCGGTTTTTAAGCTCTTTTAGAATCCCGTCTGCAAATCCTTCGTCCAATATCGCCAGAGATGCACGGAATTCTTTTCCCATTGCATGCCCTAAGGTATCTTTATCTCCGTAAAAACAAATTGGAACTCTGTAAAATTTACACATATCCCGAAATTTCTTTTTTGTGTTCTCCGATGCGTCAGACGCCACGATCACGAGCTTTGCTTTTCCTGCCTTTGTCTCATTCTCTGTCATCATCTCGCCGCTCGTGCATCTCCCAGCCTTCATCGAGAGTCCGATCAGGGACAGGACCTTATCTCTATTCGCCAATCTCGCCCATCTCCTTTTCCAGTCTCTCATATACCTCCTGGGGGATCTCCTGTTTAAAGGAGCGCTCCAGCCCTTTGCTCTTTGCCGCCTTCCGGAAACATTCCACGGACCTGCACAGATACGCGCCGCGCCCGTTTTTCTTCCCTTCTGCGTCTACGACAAAGCTGCCTTCCTCTGTGCGCAGGATCCGCATCAGCTCTTTCTTCGGCTTCATCTCACCGCAGCCCACACATTTTCTCATCGGGATCTTTTTCTTTACTGCCAAATGATTCCACTCCTTCAGACTCTTGCTTAGTTCTCTGTCTCGACGAACTCGATCCCGTCCGGATCATCCTGTCCGTCCGCCCCCTCGTAGTCCCCGTCATATCCGCTGTCATCATAATCATCGTAATCTTCATCATAGCCGTCGTATGCGCCGTCACCAGCGTACTCGTCCTCGTAGTCGCCGGTGTAGCCTTCCTCACCCATGAGTCCCATCTGCTCCATGTAATTCTCCGGAAGGTCTCCCGCCTCGATCGCCTGAGTCTCGCTCTTGATATCGATCTTATATCCGGTAAGGCGCGCCGCCAGTCTTGCGTTCTGCCCTTCTTTTCCGATCGCAAGGGAAAGCTGGTAATCCGGCACGATCACGCTCGCCACTTTTTCCTCCGGGTCAGCCATTACGGAAATGACCTTCGCCGGGCTCAGCGCGTTTTCGATCAGAAGCGCCGGGTTCTCATCCCAGTTGATGATATCGATCTTTTCCCCGCGCAGCTCCTGGACTACCGCATTGACCCTGGAACCGTTCATGCCGACGCAGGCGCCGACCGGATCTACGTTCGGGTCATTGGACCACACTGCCATCTTTGTACGGGACCCGGCCTCGCGGGCAATGCTCTTGATCTCCACGATGCCTTCCCTCACCTCAGCGACCTCCGCCTCGAACAGACGCTTCACCAGCTCCGGGTGCGTGCGGGATACGAGGATCTTCGGTCCCTTCGGCGTGTTCTTGACTTCCACCACGTACAGTTTGATGCGTTCTGTGGGCTTAAACACCTCGCCTTTTACCTGCTCATTCTCCGTGAGCATTGCGTCAGCCCTTCCAAGGTTGATGCTGATATTTTTCCCTACATAGCGCTGGACGATACCGGTGACGATATCCTTCTCTTTCTCAAAATACTGGTCAAATACGACTTTTCTCTCTTCCTCGCGGATCTTCTGGAGGATCAGGTTCTTCGCATTCTGTGTGGCGATGCGCCCGAATTCTTTGGACTGTACCGGGATCTGAGCCACATCTCCGATCTGGAGCGCGGAATCGATCTTCTCCGCATCTTCAAGACTGATCTCCAGCGCAGGCTCTGTCACTTCCTCAACGACTTTCTTCTCCGCGTACACTGCGTAATCGCATGTCTCCCTGTCCATGATGACCTTGATATTCTCCGCTGTGCCGAAATGGTTCTTGCAGGCGCTGATCAGTGAATTCTCGATGGCATCCATCATCACATCTCTGCTGATGTTCTTCTCTTTCTCAAGGATCGTCAATGCTTCCATTAACTCTGTGTTCATTTTTTCCTTCCTCCTAATATTAAAAATCCAAAGCCAGACGGATCAGGCCGATGTCCGCCCTCTCAAATGTCTGTTCCGTATCATCTTCATATGCGATGGTAACAGTATTTTCATCATATGCCTTCAATATGCCGGTGAATTCCTTCTGCCGGTCGATCACCCGGTATGTGCGGATCTCCACCTCTTCGCCCAGGCTCCTCTTAAAATCCTTTTCCTTCTTAAGCGGTCTCCCGAGTCCCGGGGAACTCACTTCAAACACATAGGAATCCGGGATGTAATCCTTCTCATCCAAAATATCTGAGAACTGCCTGCTGACCGCCTCGCAGTCATCCACTGTGATGCCGCCGGGCTTGTCGATATACGCGCGCAGGTACCAGGTCCCGCCCTCCTTGACATACTCCACATCCACCAGCTCAAAGCCCAGAGCTGAGACGATCGGCTCTAACAGTTCTTCTGTTTTCTGTTCGTACTCTTCTCTCTTCGACACACTATACTTCCTTTCCCTGTTTACTGCCATGCTTTCAACGGCATAATGGCACACCCCTCTCGGAGTTTCCCACACCAACAAAGAAGAGTGAACTTTCGTCCACTCTTCTGCCGGAATCTTTATGTAACTGTCTGTCAGTATAACACTTATTTTCCCATAGTGCAAGACATTTAGCCGAATTTACCTAAATTTGCCCAAATCAGAAAAAATCTTTCTTCTTAATGATCCTGCCCCCGGTATAAAGCATGACAGCTGTCAGCGGTATACATACCGCCAGACACTGCGCTGCATTCACGCCGCTCCCGGCAAAGCGTTCATAGCGGAGCAGCATCAGGTAATTAAAAATCAATAGCGGCAATCGAAAAAACGCGGAACCCGCCAGTACCGCCACTGGCACAATAAATCCTGCCACAGCATTGATCATGACGGACAGCACACACTGAACAGATGCAATGGTATTCATGACGACAAGAGACAGAACCGCCAGTCCCATGACAAGCCCCGCTGTGTTTATCTCCTTCAGCATCAATCCATTGTATTCCCATTGGAGTTCTGTATTGTTCCCGTTTATCTCAGCGCCTGAAAAAATGCCGAATATAAGGAAGCCCAGAAAAGAAACCGCAAGAAATACGGCTGATTCCAGAAAAATACCGCCCATGCATGACATCCACCAATGTCCCCTTGTCTTTTTCCGCAGCAGGATCTGCTGCTGGTACTTAGAGAAGCTGCTGCTGATCCTCTTACCCGTGACCGCGAAAAAATAGATGAAATACAGGGACCACAATGCCGGAATATTAAATGGCTGCTGCGCAGACCTCTCATACGGCAGTTCTCCTTTATAAAACTCAACCACATAATCCGCCACGGACAGCCCGATCTCTTCTCCGCGCATCTGCTCCAGCGCCTGGATATTTATCTGAAAAAAACGGCACGAGATCAGTACAATGCACAACGGAACCAGATACATCCAAATATGCGGCACCGACATAGCCTTTTTAATCTTCCTCACATTATCCCCCTGTTTTCTATAATTCCAAAATCGACTTTACCGGATATGACGAAAATGTCAGCCAAAATTCCCGGCTGTCGATCTCTTTCCACTGCCGGTCTGTAAACTGATATTTCAAAATCTCAAAAAGATATGAAGTCTCTATCTTCTGCCCCGGTTCAAGCTGCGGTACCGCAGAACCATATTTCTCCATGTCCGTGCTCCCGAGAAGACTGTTGATCGACGCAGAATACCCGAATGTCTCCAGGTTCAGTGCTGTCAGGTCACACTGTATCGACTCATCTGTCCTATTTTCCAGAGTAACAGAAACTTCTCTGAGTTCCGCATCCAGGAAGGGCTCTTCCCCTCGCTTCTCATAGAGCGCTTCCCGTTCTTCTTCTGATAGTATCTCCCATCCCGTCACGGTAAGAAAGACTCCGTCCCGGATCTCCACTTCCTGCCCGGCCTTCGTCCGCTCTATGGACGGCGCCGGATATTTCCGGTTGATCCGGAGATACCCTGCTGTAAAAATAGCAGCCAGTATTACAACCAGTACGACTGCTGTCACTCTCTTTTTCATATGCGTCTCCTATCCTGCAATATGCTCTTTGATCTCTCCCAGATCCATCCTGTAAATCTCATCAGCCGCTTCTTCCAGCAGTTCAGATGTATGGCAGGAGATGATCACCAATGCCCCCCGCTCCTTTTCTTCTTTTATGATCTCCCACAACCGTTTCTCGCTCTTTTCGTCCAGCGCATTTGCCGGCTCGTCCAATATGACAATGTCCGGCTTCTCCATAACCGCTGCCGCGATACCAAGCTTCTGTTTCATTCCGAGCGAATAGGTCCTGTACTTTTTGTCCATCACATCTTCCAGACCGACTCTTTTGACCGCATTGATGATTTCTTCCCGGCCGATGACCTTCTTAATAGATGCCAGCACCTCCAGATTTTGAAAACCAGTATACGAGTTCAGGAACCCGGGCTTTTCGATCAGGACGCCAATGCTTTTCGGAAATGAGATCTCTTTCCCCAATTCTTCTCCATTGATCACGACTTTCCCCGAGGTAGGAAGCACAAGCCCGCATATCACTCTCATAAGCATAGATTTACCGCACCCGTTCTTTCCCTGGAGCCCGTAGACCCTTCCCCGGTCCATGGAAATCGTGATATTCTTTAAAACCTCTTCCGCGCCGATCTGCTTGCTGATATTTTCTATTTCTAAAAACATAGTTCTATTCCCCCGTATTCATTTCTCCGTATAAATCTATTTTTCTGATAAAACGCACTCCCACAGAATACTCTGCCAGGATTACAAGAATCCCCAGGAGAAAAGCTCCTCCCATTTTCACAGGGGAGTCCCATGACGCTGTCTGGACTGAAAAAAACTGATAATACCCATCGAATCTCCAGGAAGATATAGCTGCCAGCAGTATGAGCAGGATCCACAGAGCCGGCATATATTTGGGGCACCAGAACAGCGCTTCCATAAATATAAGGATCTGCACAAACTTCACAAGGTACATCACAAAAATCATCCCCAGGACCATGGGAAAGCTTACCTCTTCTACTCCTCCTGTCATCGAATAGTACAGGCTGTCGATCTGATCCCAGTTAATGAAGCTTTCCGTCATTGCCCGGGCAAACACCGTCTCTACCGCCAGCATGACCGTTGTAATTATAAATGCATATATGATCCCTTCCCGGATCTGCTTGCGGAACATCTTTTTCCGGCTTCTGTACCGCAGCAGCTGCTGGATGTTCAGACTTTCTCTGCTGGATTTCATGACAAAAAAAGTAAAGACCGGCAGCAGCATAATACCAAAGTTCCAGTGTCCCTGGAACATGATCAATTCATCTGCCGCACAAAGTCTCACATGATAAAGCTGCAGATAAGATTCATATTGCCCATGGCAGCTCCAGTAAGCGCAGAACACGGTCCACGCAAAGACCAGCGCCGACAGGCGCTGCTCCTTTCGCATTCCGTCAAGGACGCTCCGGATATGCCATTTTATATCAGAAAACATCTTCCCGTTCTCCTTTGCGTGTGAAAATAAACCAGGAAGCCAGCAGCCCGACTGCCAGATAGATCAGGAAAACCCATGGATTAATGATCCCGCAGCCGGCTCGTCCCATATATACAATGGAGTAATCCCATACCCCAAGAAGGCTGCATCCCACATGAATGATCAACTGGATGAAAAACGGGATCACTGCGATCACGATCTTATAGTCCGACAGGAAACTGACTGCCAGTGTCAGACAGGCAAAGATCCCGCCGATCACAAAATCGATCAACAGAAAGATCAAAATATAAAGCAAAGGATGTGTAAAAAATATACTGCTGAACAGATGGGCCGGCGTAATCATGCTCCGGGTGTAGATTGTTGACGGCTGAAGATCCGGAACCAGCGTCATACAGCAAAGCAGATTCAGGAAAAGCGGGATCGCGACCGCTGCTCCTCCGGAAATAAAAGCCGAAAAATACTTTGCCTGCAAAAAGCCTTTTCTGCCGCAGCGGGTATAAATATTTTTGAGGAAACCGCTGTCTCCATCCGTAAAGTAAGATGTACCGAAAGGCAGCATCGCAAAGACCGGCACCAGAAGGAAATAGATAAATCCCTCTATATTTCCGCCGTTTCCCGCTATCCAGGTCTCTGAAACAACGGCCGGCTGAACTATCGGCCACTTTGCGAAATCCATAGCCTCATTTCTGAGGTAAACAGGGATCTGATCCCCGATCACCTGTGCGGCCGATAATACGCAGCCGATCAAAACCGCCAGCAGCATGCCTTTGCTTGTAAATGCGCGTTTTAACTCTATTTTTAAAATGTCCTTCATATTCTCTCCTGTATAAGCGGCTGAAGCCGCTGCACTTTAATTTAAAATGATCCAGCGACGCACTTCCGCATCGAGTTTATTGAGCGTGCTGTCCGATCCGCCCGTATGTTCGATCCGCAGGTAAAACCCATCACAATAAGGGAGAAGATCATCCGGCACAACATATATCAGCCGTTCTTTTCTTATCTCATTAGCCGCAAAAGTCTCCTTATATGTATTCTTTGTTATTGGTTTCAGCTCATTGGTCTCCAAATTGACAATATCGCTCACTTCGCCGGTGCATGACTTCTCCGCGCCCCGCATCTGCAGTCTGATGAACCCCCATATATGCTGCGTCACTTCTCTGTCCTGAAGATTCTCCACTGTGATATCCGCCACGACATAAGAATAGTCGTTCAGTATATTCTTATTCTCGTCATACTCTACCTCAGGATACTCGTTCAACTGATAGTCCCCCGGATTTTGTTTCGTCAATTGCCAGGAGTCCACAGTGTAGGCAAATGGGAGATTGCGGATCGTATCCCCCGTTGACACGACATATCTTGCATCCACCTCATGATCCAGGTACTCCGTCAAATGTTCTGCAAGATCCTCGGAAGCCTCATCCGGCTCCCCGTCCTGGATTGGAATGCCAGTATTTATACCGTCGGTATCCGTCACTTCCTCAAAAGTCGGGGCGTCTTTGTCCTGTCCGTTTCCTCTGAAATAGAGGATACAGATCAAAGCGATAACACACGTTGCAAATAACACTATAATTGTAACTGCTGTTTTTCTCATTCTAACTTCCTTTTGCTAATTGGCTGCCCCGGGGCAACGGAGCAGCCAATTATAAATCACATAATATAGATTATTGTACTAATATTTTAAACACTGTCAGGGCTCCAATAGCCGTAAATTGTAGCCGGAACATTTTCTGCTGGATGTATCAACAAAAAGCACTCTGCCTTTCCACTTTCTTTTACCAGATTGGGAATATATCTCACTTCTCCGACACCGACATAATATTCACGTGCACCATATGTAAAATTCGCATTATCACTATATACAGAAAAATACGCCGGGATATTTCCTTTGTGATACACATAGCACGAGGTATAATCCCTTTTGGCTCTGGGCTCAGTCTGATACCACGTATTTCCAGTCGATTCATATACATAAAATGAATCTGTTATATTGCCAACTGCAAATACTGTCTGTGCAGCTCCTCCCACAAAGAACACTCCCAACAATGCCAGGCACGTTACTCTTGCTTTCCCGCTCAGCTTCAACAAGGTTTTTTTCTTCATAGTCTCTTCCCCCTAACTTTTAAGTCCTGAGTCCGAAACACCACAAATACTAGATTAAGCATATAATAAATTAGCTATTATGTCAATAATAAATCGTTATTCGATACATTAATTATACATTTTGTCCAAATCAATCTTCTAATACTTATCGTATTTATGATTCCAAAAAGGCATCTCTGTTTCCAGACATGCCTTTCCTGATCCCATATATATTTTTTAGTATTCTACCCCCGGTACTTCGTCCCGGCTCCGTCCCGTTTCGCCGCTTTCAGCCGGTTCAGCGTGACTTCTTTCTCCCCATAGAGGATCTTCGTCTCTGTGCCTTCCTCAAAGAGATAGACGTTCTCCAGTTCATCCTTCTTCTGGAGGCGGATGCCGCGCACGCCTACCGCCGCCTTCTTCTTGACCGGCACTTCCTCAGCCGGGAACCGCAGGAAATATCCGTTCTTTGTCTGGAGCACGATGTTCTGGCTGTCATTGACCACTTTCACAGCGATCAGAGAGTCCTCTTCCTGGAGCTTTGTCGCCGCGATGGTCCGTTTTGACACCTGGAACTCTGTTCCCTCAACCTTCTTGATCATTCCCTGAGCGGTGGCGAAGAGAAGGTTCGCGAAACGCATCTGCTCCGCATCGCAGACCATGACGATCTGCTCCTCGCTGGTAGAGTAATTGCTCACATTGTCGATCGGCGTCCCCTTGTCGCGGAACCTGCCGTAGGGCACGTCCAGCACCTTGACCTGATGCATCTTCCCGGTGTCCGTAAAGATGCAGAGCTTCCCGGTATTCATACAGTGGACGATGTATTTGTTCTCACTGTCCGCTGCTTCCTTATTTCTCTCGTACACAGACAGGTCCACAGTCTTTGCATACCCGAAGCGGTCCATGAGAAATACCACTTCCTGCTCTTCGATCTTCTTCTCCTCGAAGACAGCCTCTTCCGCGTTCTCGACGACTGTGCGCCTCTTCCGCGCGTACTCCTTCTTGAAGGCATCCAGCTCTTCCATGATCACGCCTGCCATGGAGTCGTAATTGTTCAGGATATCCTCATACCTCGCGATATTTTTGAGAGTCTGCTCATGCTCCGCGATGAGCGCCTGGATCTCCAGCCCGATCAGGCGGTACAGGCGCATCTCCAGGATGGCGGTCGCCTGGCGCTCGGTAAACCTCAGCAGGGCTGCCATCTTCTTTGAGATCCTGGACTTGAACGTAATATTGTCCGTCACGCCGTTTACAAGGCAGGCGCGTGCGTCCTTGACAGACTTGCTTCCCCTCAGGATCTCGATGATCAGATCGATCACATCGCAGGCTTTGATCAGTCCTTCCTGGACCTCGCTCTTCTCCTGTTCTTTCGCAAGGAGCGTCTTATATTTGCGGGTCGCCAGCTCGAACTGGAAGTCCACGTGGTGCTCAATGATCTTCTTCAGCCCCAGTGTCTCCGGGCGTCCGTCCGCCACAGCCAGCATATTGACGCCGAAGGTATCTTCCAGACGGGTCTTCTTGTAGAGCATGTTCTTTAAGTTCTCCGCGTCCGCCCCTCGCTTTAACTCGAGGACAATGCGGATCCCCTCTTTTGAGGACTGGTTGGAGATGTCTACGATATCCGTGGTCTTCTTTGTCTCCACCAGATTCGCCACGTCGTTTAAGAACTTGCCGATGCCGGTCCCGATCATGGTGTACGGGATCTCGCTGATGACGAGCTGCTTTTTCCCGCCTTTTAATTCTTCCACCTCGACCTTGCCCCGGATCTTGATCTTGCCCTGGCCGGTCTCGTAGATATCCAGAAGGTCATCCTTATTTACCACGATGCCCCCGGTGGGGAAATCCGGGCCTTTGATGTACTTCATGAGCTGTCTTGTACTGATCTCGTCGTTTTTCATGTACGCCTTGACCGCGTCGATGACCTCGCCCAGGTTGTGGGTGGGGATGCTTGTCGCCATACCGACCGCGATCCCTTCCGCGCCGTTTACGAGCAGGTTCGGCACACGCATGGGCAGGACAAGGGGCTCTTTCTCCGTCTCGTCAAAGTTTGGTCCGAAGTCTATGACGTCTTTGTCCAGATCCGCAAGACACACTTCCTGGGTAAATTTTGTCAGCCTTGCCTCGGTGTAACGCATGGCCGCCGCCCCGTCTCCTTCGATGGAGCCGAAGTTGCCGTGGCCGTCCACAAGGGTCTGTCCCTTCTTGAAATCCTGCGCCATGACCACCAGCGCCTCATAGATGGAGCTGTCCCCGTGGGGATGGTATTTACCCATGGTGTCTCCCACGATGCGGGCGCATTTGCGGTATGGTTTGTCATAGCGGATGCCCAGCTCGTACATGTCGTAGAGAGTGCGCCGCTGGACAGGCTTGAGCCCGTCCCTTACATCCGGCAGGGCGCGGGCGATGATCACGCTCATGGCGTAATCGATATATGATTTTTTCATAAGGTCTGAGTACTCGGTCCTTATGATCTGTGATTCACTGTTCATTCCTTATTCTCCTTCATCACTGTGGGATCCTGACTTACAGCCGGGACTGTGTCCGGCGGCACGGATCAGATGTCCAGCTCTGCCTCTGTCGCATTCTCATAGATAAATGCACGCCTGGGCGGCACTTCCGTGCCCATGAGCATCTCTGTCACACTGGAAGCCATCCTTGCGTCCTCGATCTCTACCAGCTTGAGAAGCCGCCTTTCCGGGTCGAGCGTGGTCTCCCAGAGCTGTTCCGCGTCCATCTCGCCGAGACCTTTGTATCTCTGGAGGGTGAACGGCCCTTTGTGGGTCTTCCGGTATTTTTCCAGAGCTTTGTCATCGTAGAGGTATTCTTCCTCCCCGCTCTTCGGCATCGCCTTGTAGAGGGGCGGCATGGCGATATACACATGCCCTTCGTAGATCAGCTCCGGCATGAAACGGTAGAACAGGGTGAGGAGCAGGGTGGAGATATGGGCTCCGTCCACGTCCGCATCCGCCATGATGATGATCTTGTCGTACCTTAATTTGCTGATGTCAAAGTCATTTCCATAGCCTTCCGAGAACCCGCACCCGAACGCATTGATCATGGTCTTGATCTCCGCATTGGCAAGGATCTTGTCAATGCTTGCCTTCTCCACGTTCAGGATCTTTCCGCGGATGGGGAGGATCGCCTGGAAATTACGGTCTCTCGCCGTCTTTGCCGAGCCGCCGGCGGAATCTCCCTCCACGATGAAGATCTCGCATTTTTTCGGATCGCGGCTCTCGCAGTTTGCCAGTTTTCCGTTGCTGTCAAAGGAGTATTTCTGTTTGGTGAGCAGGTTGGTCTTTGCCTTTTCCTCAGTCTTCCGGATCTTTGCCGCCTTTTCCGCGCTGGAGAGCACCGTTTTCAGCGTGTCGAGATTCCGGTCAAAATAGCGCACGATTTCCTCGCCGGTCACCTTTCCCACGGCTTTTGCCGCGTCAGGGTTGTCCAGCTTTGTTTTTGTCTGTCCCTCGAACCTGGGATCCGGATGCTTGATGGACACGATGGCAGTCATGCCGTTGCGGATGTCCGCTCCGGTGAAGTTTGCATCCTTCTCCTTTAATATGCCCAGCTCCCTTGCGTACTGGTTCATGACCGTGGTGAATGTCGTCTTGAATCCGGTCAGATGGGTGCCTCCCTCTGCATTATAGATATTATTGCAGAAGCCCAGCACATTCTCGTGGAATTCATTGACATACTGCAGTGCCGCCTCCACCTCGATGCCGTCGGACTCTCCTTTGAAATAAACAGGTTCATGCAGTGCCTCTTTTTTCTTGTTCAGGTCGCGGATAAATCCGATGATCCCCTCCGGCTCGTGATAGACCACATGCTCCGGCTCATCCAGCCGCTTATCGTCGAAAATGATCGTCAGCTCGGGATTTAAGTATGCGGTTTCATGGAGACGGCTTTTCACCTCTTCGGCCCGGAACTTCGTCTTCTCAAAGATCGTGTCGTCCGGCAGGAAATTGATCGTAGTCCCTGTTTTTCTCGACTTCCCGATCTTCGGCAGCAGGCCGTCCTCCAGTTCGATCACCGGGACGCCCCGTTCATATCTGTCATGGTGGATATATCCGTCCCTGCTGATCTTCACATCCATATAGGTAGAAAGTGCATTCACGACAGAGGAACCCACGCCGTGCAGACCGCCGCTTGTCTTGTACGCGGAATCGTCAAATTTACCTCCCGCATGCAGCGTGGTGAACACGAGCCTCGCCGCGGACACTCCTTTCTGGTGCATATCCACCGGGATGCCGCGCCCGTTGTCCGTGACTGTGGCGGAACCGTCCTTTTCCAGTGTCACATGGATCTCCGAACAGTATCCCGCCAGATGCTCGTCCACAGAGTTGTCCACGATCTCGTAGATCAGGTGGTTTAATCCTTTGGTCGATACACTTCCAATATACATGCCGGGACGCTTCCTGACTGCCTCCAGTCCTTCCAGCACCGCGATACTGCCTGCATCGTATGTATTGTTGCCTGCCATTTACATTCTCCTTCTTTATTTCCGCTGCCGGCGGAATATCGTTTCTCTCAAATGCCCTGCATAAGCGCAGGACATGCCATTTGATACTATACCACCAGTCCTTGTGATTTGCAAACAAAAAATATCGTCTCCCCACCAGATGTAGTGACAGATAGAGACAGCCCGGCCTCACAGCCGGACTGTGTCACTCCAGGATCACATGCGCCAGGGTATCTGCCAGCACCTCCATGGCGTTGCGCATCTCTGCCACTGTATTCGTCTGCGCCCCTGCTTCCACGAGAAGGGACTTGGGCAGCAGATGCAGATTGTACCGGTATGCCCTCAGATAGATATGCCGGACAAATCCCGGATACAGACTTTCCGAAGCGAGCTGCATCTGCAGGGAAAAAGCCAGGTTATCCTGTATGTATGGGTTATACAGATAATCAATGTCCCCGTTGGTGCGGGTCCGGCTCAGACCGTTGAAATACATGATCTTCGCCGTGGGTTTCCCATTGATCTCCGTCACCAGATGCGTCCCTTCCGCCACGCCGTCCCTGTGCAGGTCGATCGCCACCTCCAGAGTAGGATTTGCCTCTATGAGCGGGCGCACGGAAGCCTCGGCGTTTTCATACGCATTGCTCCTGTCCAGCTGTCCGTTGATGATGTCATACACCCCGGTGTCGTGGATCGTCTCAATCCCCTTTTCATTTAAGAGTTCTGTCAGATAATCCCCCATGCCCACGATACTGGTCGCAGGGTCCCCTGGTGTGGAATCCACGAATTCTTCCTGGGAATGTGTATGGAAGATGATCACCTTCGGTCCGCCTGTGGTATTGTCGATCTTCATGCTCCTGCTCAATAAGTCATCCGCGTTTAACTGCTCAGGACCGATCATGGTAGAACTGTCCACTGTATAGAAATTGCTGAGAAGATAGTCGAAATCCCTCAGCTTCTCGATGGACATGTCAACGGTCGGCGCAGCCGGCTGGGCAGCGGCTTCCGCCGGCTCCGGCTCTCCGACAAGATTTCCGTTTTCATCCACTGCGTTTTCGTCATTTGCCTGCGCGTCCAGTATCTTTGCCAGTGTTTCCTCATCCTCGATCGCAGGGCTGCTCACAGCATGATCCTCCGCATAACTCACAAGAGGGAGCCAGGCGAGGGCTTTTTCTCTGACCCACTCCCGGGCGCCCTTGTCCTGGGCCCGGTTCAGGAAGGCAAGCCCCGGCATGTACATCTCTTCGGCGCCCGCCAGGATCTGATTCTGGAAATCATACCGCCAGCTTCCCCTGCTCCCTCCCGCAGCGATCCACAGCGCGCACGCGGCCAGGAGCAGGATGGGCGCGGCTGCCTTTGTCTGCCCGGGTCTCTTTGTCCATATATCTTCCATATCTAAAAGGCATCCCTTTCCTGTCTTTACTTCTGCAATTTTATGCCCGGGCTCTTCCTGTTATGACTTATGACGCTTATGTGAAAAGCATATTGATCGCTTCGGAAAGAGTGTGGCTGATATGGTGGATCAGCTCGTCCACGTCCTTTGGAGTCATGAACATCCCGTTCAGATGGGGAGAGATCAGCTCCCTTACGAATTCCTGCTTTTCTCCCGCATTGCAGGCGCGGAGCTCTCGCCCCACTCCCTTCAGTGATTCCGAAGATTCCAGCGCCTGGATGAAATTTTCCATCGTGTCGTTTACGATCGTCGCCGCGTCCACAACTGTCGGGACGCCGATGCCGATCACCGGGACGCCCAGTGACTCTTCCGTCATGCCGATCCTGTGGTTCCCCACGCCTGAGCCCGGATGGATCCCTGTGTCCGCGATCTGTACCGTCCGGTTCAGTCTCCTGCTGCTGCGGGCCGCAAGGGCATCCACCGCGATGACGATATCCGGGTGGGTTTCATTAACAATGCCCCTGACGATCTCCGAACTCTCCATACCGGTCTGTCCCATCACCCCGGGTACAATAGCGCTGATCATATTTGCGTGTTCCATGCCCATGGCATATTTCCCGTATTCTTTCACGACATGGCGGTTCACGGCGAGATGGTCCGCCACATAAGGCCCCAGGGCGTCCGGGGTCACCTCCCGGTTCCCAAGCCCCACCACAAGGACAGAAAGGTCGTCTTCCCCTTTTCTTTCCTCACGGATATTTTTATCGATCAGCTCCCGGATCAGTCCGCACAGCTCGGACGCGATCTCCATATGCGTCTCATCGTCCGGGAGAGCAAGATCCGGCGTCTCCAGCGTCAGGTATGTCCCTGTCGGTTTCCCCATTGCTTTTGCGCCGTTCTCTGTCTCTATCTCCACACGGGTAAGCCTCATTTCCCTCTCCTCGTCATATTCTTCTTTTAATATGACCCCGGGGATCTCCACATGATCTGACTCGAACCTCTCTTTTTCCTCCAGGGCCAGATCCGTCCTCACACTGTAATTGCGCAGCATCTCTCATCCTCGCTTTCATGTATGGTATACGAATGTTACTGATAATAGCAGTTTTCTCAATATTTCTTAAAATATGTATTGACAACCCTTTCCTGTTAGCATAAAATAAGTGAGTATGTTTCAGCGGAGCGTCCGTGTCCGAATCTGCTGGGACACATGATCTACATTTGAATTTCATGTTATATTTGGAGGTGTACAGATTGGCTAACATTAAGTCTGCTAAAAAAAGAATTTTAGTAAACGAGACAAAGGCTGCAAGAAACAAAGCAATCAAGTCTAAAGTAAAAACAGCTGTAAAGAAAGTTGACGCTGCTATTGCTCAGAAGGACGCAGAGGCTGCTAAGACAGCGCTGCACGCAGCGATCGTTGAGATTTCCAAAGCAGGAAGCAAGGGTGTTTACCACAAAAAGACTGTTTCCAGAAAAATCTCCCGTCTGTCAAAAGCTGTTAACGGCATTGCTTAATTTGCTTCTTATTTGATAGAAAAGAGTAAAAAAAGAGACATCCGCACCGTCAGGCGGATGTCTCTTTTTTTGACCTTTTTAATTTCGCAATATAATTTGTGCAAGGGGTCTGACCCCTTTTTTACAATTTCGCATACCCAAAGCTGTTCACGATCCCGTCCAGCCTCACTCCCGCATCGCAGATAGGACACTGATGCGCGCTGTATACATGGTAATCCGGGAGATCTGAGCTGGTGAAGATCGTCTTTACTTCTACTCCCGCTACTTTTGAGATCGCGCTGAATACCGCGCAGATCCCGCACACCCTGCCTCTGTAATACAGGACGGATTCGATCGCCTGCATGGTCAGTGTGCCGGTCGCCATGGAATCCGTGAGGATGAGCACCTGTTTCCCTTCGATCATCCTCTGGCTGTTCTCCCGGAAAAGGATCTGTCCCGTGAAGTCGAACTCCGGGGTAACGACAGAGATATTGTTTCCCGCGCTCATGGACATATTGGAGCTGTCTGCGAGAGTCTCTGCCATAAATGCCCCGATCACTTCTGTGTTTTTCAGGCAGACGATCGTGTCCACCATTGTATTTGTCAGATACTCTTCCGCAAGAGTCCTGGCGGTCTCCCGCGCGTTGTTATGGCGGGTCTTGACGGTAGACATATCTATGTACGTGTTCACATGCGAATTCTTTGTCGCAAAATGCCCGCTCAGCATCTTGATACGTGCTTTCGGGTTTTTCGTTGACCTCAGGTCCACAAATCGTTCATCCATACTCTTCGCTCCCTTCTGTATTTGTATCCGTTCAGTTATCTCTGGAAATATTTTATCACATCAGGGAGCAGCATGCAGTATATTCTGAAATATTTATGTCCTGTTTTCTTTCAGCCCGGGCCATACGGTGATCAGCATGGTGACAAAACTTGCCGTGCCGCCCACTATATTTGAGACCGGTTCCGCGAGGAACACGCCGTTTGTCCCCAGCCCGCCGATCAGCGGCAGGAGCAGGGTCAGCGGCACTACGATGATGACTTTGCGGAACAGGGAGAAAAATACTGCCTGTTTCGGACGGTTCAGCGCCACATAAGTAGACTGACCGGCAAACTGCAGCGCCATCATGAAGATCCCGCAGAAATAGATCCGCATCGCCGGGATCCCCGCCTCGATCAGCTCTGTCTCCTGCGTAAACAGATGCAGGAAAAATCTGGGTTCGAAAAACAGCACCGCCCAGACCGCCAGAGAAAACACGATACAGCCGATGCTCATAAACTTGATCGCAGACTTCACTCTTCCATAACACCCTGCCCCGTAATTATACCCGATGACAGGCTGTGCCCCGGAAGTCAGGCCGGTGACAGGCATGGTAATGATCTCGCGTACGGAATTGATGACAGTCATGATCCCCACATACAGGTCGCCTCCATGTCGGGCGAGCACTGCGTTGCACACGATCTGGACGGTCCCGTTCGTCACAGACATGACGAAACCGGAGGTCCCCAGGAGCGTGATCTCTTTGACCAGTCCCGCTTCCAGCTTCATCGATTTCCCGCTCAGTTTGAGCAGCGCTTTCTTCCCTGTCAGGAAACGGAAGACCCAGAGGGCGGACGCCCCCTGCGAGAGGATCGTCGCTGCCGCTGCCCCTCTCACGCCCATTCCCAGGCCGAAGATGAAAACAGGATCCAGGATGATATTCATCACCGCGCCAAGCAGCACTGTCAACATGCCCGTCTTCCCAAATCCCTGGGCATTGATGAAATTATTCATGCCCAGGCTGGTCATGACAAACAGAGTGCCGCAGATATAGACTGTGATATACTGGTCCGCATACGGATAAGTTGCTTCACTGGCGCCGAAAAGGTACAGGAGCGGTTCTTTAAAGAGCAGACAGACTGCCATCAGGACCGCACCCGAGATCAGGAGCATGGTAAAAGAATTTCCCATCACCTTCTCCGCCCGCTTCTCCTCATGCCCGCCTCTTGCGATCGAACACAGAGGCGCCCCGCCCATGCCGAAGAAATTGGCAAAGGCTGTGATGATCGTGATGATGGGCAGGCACAGCCCGATCCCTGTCAGCGCCTGTGCGGACGCCTGCGGGAGATGCCCGATATAGATCCGGTCAACGATGCTGTACATCACATTGATCAGCTGCGCCAGTGTCATAGGCACGGCAAGATCCATGATATTCCGGGCAATGCTCCCCTTGCTGAAATCATTGGCATTTCCGCTGTCAGCCATTCCTCTGTTTCTCCCCTTTCCATAACAGATGAACAGATGCCCGCCCGGCAGGAACGCCGGCGGGCATCTGTTCGCACATATCCTCTGTCCCTTCCCGGGAGCAGTATCTTATTTCATTAGTTATTGATCAGTTTATCCTCATCGCTCCAGCTGTACAGCTTGCGGATCTCTTCTCCGATCTTCTCTGACGGATGCTCGGCAGCAAGCTTTCTCATCGCGCGGAAGTGAGCCTGTCCGCCTGCCTCTGACATGTCGAGCAGGAAGTCTTTTGCGAATGTACCATCCTGGATATCGGAAAGGATCTTCTTCATCGCTTTCTTTGTATCCTCTGTGATGATCTTCGGTCCTGTGATGTAATCGCCGTACTCTGCAGTGTTGGAGATGGAGTATCTCATTCCTGCAAATCCGGACTGATAGATCAGATCCACGATCAGCTTCATCTCGTGGATACACTCAAAGTAAGCGTTCCTCGGATCATATCCTGCCTCTACCAGAGTCTCGAAACCAGCCTGCATCAGAGCGCATACGCCGCCGCAGAGGACTGCCTGCTCACCGAAGAGGTCTGTCTCTGTCTCTGTGCGGAATGTTGTCTCAAGGATACCAGCCCTTGCTCCGCCGATGGCAAGACCGTATGCCAGAGCCTTGTCAAGCGCTTTTCCTGTGTAATCCTGCTCTACCGCTACCAGACACGGTGTTCCTTTTCCAGCCTGATACTCGCTTCTTACTGTATGTCCCGGAGCCTTCGGAGCGATCATCGTAACGTCAACATTTGCCGGCGGCACGATCTGTCCGAAATGAATGTTAAATCCGTGGGCAAACATAAGCATGTTGCCTTCTTCCAGGTTCGGCTCGATATCATTCTTATATAATGCAGCCTGTTTCTCGTCATTGATCAGGATCATGATGATGTCTGCCTGCTTTGCAGCCTCTGCCGCTGTATATACCTTAAATCCCTGTGCCTCAGCTTTTGCCCAGGATCTGCTTCCCTCATAGAGACCGATGATGACATTGCATCCTGATTCTTTTAAGTTCAGCGCATGCGCATGTCCCTGGCTGCCGTAGCCGATGATCGCGATGGTCTTTCCTTCCAGAAGGGAAAGGTTACAATCTTCCTGATAATAAATTTTTGCTGCCATTTTGCATTCCTCCTAAAATCATTAAACTCTGCCGGCTCTTCCGGCGATAGATCTGCCGGTCCCTCCGGCAGTGTATGTATAGTGAAAGGTTCTGCCCTCTTACTACCTGTCTTACAGGCCTTCCGGCTTCTCCTGGCTAAGTGCCTGCCGGACTGCTTCCCGGTATGTAGATCCGATGCTTAAAGGTAAGCCACATCGCTGCTTCCCCTGGAAAGCCCCGTGATCCCTGTCCTTGCGAGTTCCAGGATCTCATACCCTTTCAGGAGATTCAGAAACGCTTCCAGCTTGCTCTGTGTCCCGGTAAGCTCCACGATCAGGGAATCTTCCTCCACATCCACGATCTTCGCGCGGAAGATGTCCGCCACGGAGATGATCTCACCTCTCTGCGCGGCATTGGCGCGGAGCTTCACCATGATCAGCTCTCTGTACACGGATTCCCCGTCCTTCAGTACCTTGATATCTACCACATCCTCGAGCTTTCTGACCTGCTTCTCGATCTGGGACAGGATCAGCTCGTCCCCGGATGATACAACCGTGATCCTCGTAAATCTCGGATCTGCTGTCATACCGGCAGTGATGCTGTCGATGCTGTATCCGCGGCGGCTGAACAGCCCTGATATGCGGCTCAATACGCCGGGATTATTGTCTACGAGCAAAGAAAATACCTGCTTTCTCATCGTCTTCTCCCTTTCTCATCCAAAAAACAGAGTGCAATCTGTTTTGTCTTTAATAATATTATCAACTGTGTGTTTCTTTGTCAAGAAGTTATTCGCAATTTTGCAGCAGGAACTTTCCATCCCCCGGTCACCCCTGTTCCGCGATCTTCTCTGCCAGATCGTTCAGGTACACCCACCGCTCCATCTTTTCATCCAGTTCTCCCTGTGTCTTTTCCTGCTCTTCCAGCAGTTCCTTAAGCTTTACGGAATTGGTGGCGTTCGCCTCGATCTGCCGCCCGATCGTCTCAAGCTTTGCTTCGATCGCGGCAATGTCGTCGTCAATGGTCTCGTACTCCCTCTGCTCTTTATAAGAAAATTTCAGTTTCTGGGGCTGGTCCTGTTTCCAGCTCTTTCCGCTTTTTTTCGCAGTTTCCGATGTATCACCCGGCGCGCTCCCTTTCTGCGCCGGATCACCTTTCTGCCGGGATCTTCCCGCTGCGCCGGCGTCCCCCGTACCGTCAGCGGATACAGCGGATGCCATTTTTCGTGTCTTTGCTTCCAGATAGTCCGTATATCCGCCCTCGTACTGGGTCACATGCCCTTCCCCGTCCAGTTCCAGGATCCGGTCCGCGATATTGTCCAGGAAATAGCGGTCATGGGAGACGGCGATCACGATCCCGGAGAAGGAGTTCAGATAATCTTCCAGGATCGTCAGTGTCGGGATGTCCAGATTGTTTCCCGGCTCATCCAGCAGGAGTACATTGGCATTCTCCGCCAGGACGCCCAGGAGATAAAGGCGCCGCTTCTCCCCGCCCGAGAGCTTGCCGATGGGAGCGTACTGCATATCCGGCGTGAACAGGAAGCGCTCCAGCAGGGAGGAGGCGCTGATCTTCCCGTCTGTGGTCGTGATATATTCTGCGATGTCCTTTACATAATCAATGACCCGCTGGCCGTCGTCCATATGCTGCTCTTCCTGCGCGAAATATCCGATCCGGACCGTCTCCCCGATCTCGATCTTCCCGGAATCCGGCTCCTCCAGCCCGGCGATCAGCTTCATGACCGTGGACTTCCCGCACCCGTTCGGTCCGATGATCCCAAGCCTCTGGTTTTTCAGCACGATATAACTGTAATCCTCCAGGATCTTCTTGTCCCCATAGCGCTTGCTCACATGATGGAGCTCGATGGTCTTCTTCCCCATCCGGGTCTCCACAGAGCCCAGCTCCACGGTCTGGTCCTGTGCGGGCGCTTTTCCGTTTTTCAGCGCTTCCAGCCGCTCCAGCCTTGCCCTCTGCTTCGTGGATCTGGCTCGGCACCCGCGCTTCGCCCACTCCAGCTCCATCCTCAGGATACTCTGGCGCTTCCGCTCAGAGGCAAGCTCCATCTCTTCCCTTGCCGCTTTCAGCTCGAGGAACCCGGAATAATCCGCGTCATACCCGTACATCTTCCCGCGGCTGATCTCCAGGATCCGGTTCGTCACGCGGTCCAGGAAATACCGGTCATGGGTCACCATGAGGATGGTCCCCCTGTATCCCCGCAGATACTCCTCCAGCCAGGTGATCATCTCCCCGTCCAGATGGTTCGTGGGCTCATCCAGGAGAAGCACGTCAAAATCCCCGGCAAGAGTCTTTGCCAGGACCACCTTTCGCTTCTGTCCGCCGGAGAGATGTGCGATCTCCTGGTCCAGGTCCGTGATCCCAAGCTCCGTCAGATTGCTCTCCACCTGCCAGTCCTCCCCATTTCTTTCAGACAAGGCATAGGAGCGGATATCCTCACCTTCCGGAAATACAGGATTCTGCGGGATATAGGCAATCTTAAGCCCGTTCTGCCTGATGATCTGACCCTCATCGGGCGTCTCCTCCCCTGCTATCATCCTGAGCAGGGTAGATTTTCCCGTACCGTTGATCCCTACGATGCCGATCTTATCCCCCTGCTGGATGCCGAAAGAGGCGTCTTCGTATATAGTCTTTTCGCCGTAGATCTTGCTGATATGTTCGATATTGATGATATTCATAAAATAAAACTCCTTACAAACCCTTCTGTGGCCTCGTACCGTTCCACAAAGATATTTTGAAGAGTTTATAAGGAGTTGTCAAGAACATTTCAGCCATCCGCCTGATGCCTGTTTCCTTAACTGCCTGCTCTTACGCCCGCTGTCCGCCCTACTTATTCACCTGGTGCCTGCGGAAGAAGCCGTACGCCAGTCCGGACAGCAGCACCGCGCACACTCCGTTGACGATCATTGCGGCAGCAGGCCATGTCACAGTCAGCCCTCCGATCCTGTAAACCATGTACGACCAGAACCCGAAGTCCGCGATCTTCTCCGGCAAAAGCCCGAGCAGATGCTTCCACACATAGCCGCCTTCGTTCAGCGACAGGAAAAGCGGCACGCACAGGAACAGGACGGAAGTGATCACCACGCCGTACGGATTTTTCATAAGGGATGACAGGAGCAGGACCACGCCGGCAAGTCCCAGTGTCAGTACATACCCCATGGCAAGGACCAGCCCGCACGCCTGGATGGAGGTCAGATCATAGCTGATCGAAACATTCTCCCCGAGCGCCTGGACCGGAAGGTTCCATCCGTCCGTGCCAAGCACCGCCAGATAGATCCCCGTGAACAGCCCCATGCAACCCCAGTACACGACTGTGGTAAAGAGGAAGGAAGACGTAAGCTTCGCCAGGATCAGCCTGCTCTTCCCGTATCTCATGCTCAGCAGCAGGGAATCACATTTTGACTGATACTCGCCTGCAAATACAGGCGCTGTCCCGATACAGACCACAAGCATGACCAGTATGGTCAGGGACGCACTGTTGATGATCTCCCACCATGCCCGGTTATATACGTATGACATTTCCCCCACAGCGTCATCCTTCGTATCCCACCAGTCCGCCTCTTCCTCTGTGATCTCGCCCAGGCTTACCGCATTCTCCAGGTTTTCCCACACACGCTCTTTTCTCGCCTCGCTGAAATCTTTCCCCCGGCTCTGCAGGAACACGTCTCTCATGGGATCATTCCTTTGTTCCGGATAAGCGCGGTACGCTCCATCGATCAGATGCAGGACCGGCAGATTGGGAAGATACCATTTCACATACATCTCTTCTGATAAGTACGCAAGATCCCTGTCGTCCGAAGCAGTCGCCGGATCCTCTGTATATGCCAGGTATTCGTCCACGACCGCGTCCACGGTCTCCTGATCCAGCGTCACTTCCTTCCGGTTTTCCTTCTGGACCTGCACTGCCTCCAGGCCGGTCACTTTCTGTCCGTCTGCATCTGTCTCAAAGATCAGGCGGATATTTGAGAATACGCTGAACGCCAGGAACAGGGCGCACCCGAGCACCGCGAACTGTGTCAGCCGGCTGCCCCAGATCCGTTTCCACTCATACCATATCATTCTCTTCATGATCGTCCCCTCCTTTTCTTCCCGCTGCTCTGTTCCAGCATTCCCAGCTCATCGGAAAAGCATTTCAGATAAAGATCCTCCAGAGTCGGCTCCGCCTGCTCCGCATCCGCGCAGGGCCGTTCCGGGCTGATCACTCTCGCCTCCACCAGCTCTCCCAGATTTCTGGAATTTACGACTGTATGGCTGTTTTCAAAGGCAGCCCATTCCCGGACAGGTACCTGGCAGGACCAGACCATGCCCTCTGCCTCAGCGGTCAGTTCTTCTGTCGTCCCCTGGAGGATGAAGCGCCCTTTCTTCATGAGGATCACTTGGTCGGAGATATACTCGATATCGGAGACGATATGCGTGGAGATAATGATGATCTTATCCTGCGCCATCTCTGCGATCACATTTCGGAAATACGCCCGTTCCTTCGGGTCAAGCCCCGCGGTTGGCTCGTCCATGATCAGGATCTTCGGGTCATTTAACAGTGCCTGGGCGATCCCGAGCCTGCGCTTCATCCCGCCCGAAAAGGTGCGGATCTTCCGCTTCATGTCCCCTTCCAGGCTGACAAGTTTCATCAGTTCCCTTGTCCTTCTCCTTGCATACCGCGGATCCAGCCCTTTGACCGAAGCGATATAGAGCATAAAGTCCTCCGCCGTAAACCCGGGCGTGTAGCCGAACTCCTGGGGCAGGTATCCCAGCAGGTCCCGGAACTGTTCTCCCATCTCTGTTACATTTTTACCATTGAGCTTTACCTCCCCGGACGTGGGGGCCACGATCCCGCAGATCATCTGCATCAGCGTCGTCTTCCCCGCTCCGTTCGCGCCGAGGAATCCATAGATCCCCTCGGTCAGTTCTGCGTTTACATTCTCCACTGCGATCCGGTTTTTAAATTGCTTAGACAATCGTTCCAATGTTAATCTCATCCACATTTCCTCCCATATATTTTATCAGTTTTGCTGTCTGCCAGACTGCCACCGCCATAGCCGCGGCCCCTGCGAGAAGCCAGGCGGACGCTGTCTCTGCGTCATAAATCTGCCATCCCATGGACTGCGAAGCCAGAAGTCCACCGGCAAGCAGCACCGCCCATGCCGCGCAGCAAAACAGCGTGCTCTCTTCCCTGACCTTCTGGAAGATCACCATGCATCCCGTGCACATCAGAAGATAAGGGACCGTACTGTACAGGAGCACCTGCCATGCCGCCGCTGTGCCGCAGGCGGTCATCACTGCTGACACAGCGCCGATCACGATCGCATCGATCACTCCGAACAGAGTCAGGCGCGCCAGGAACGCATGCCGGAGCGAATATTTTGCCGTCATCTGGATCTCTATGATACCCGGCTGGAAAAAGCCGCCAAGATCATTTGCATTGATCAGGCACAGGAGCGGCCCGGCAAGGGAAACCACTGTCCAGAACCAGATTTCCGATCCGGTGATACTCCCCGGCAGCCATACAGCCATGAGCAGGGCCAGCCCTGCTTTCAGCAGCCATGTATGGGGACGGACGAATCGGCACTGGTCAAAAAAGAACTGCCCCATTGTCATCCTCTCATCGCCTGTGCGGCTGATCCATGCCGTCAGCTCCCGCGCTCTGTATATCGTCTCCTCCAGCGCTTTTTCACTGTGACCGGGGACCGTATATTGATCCAGTTTTTGCTTCAGTTTTCTGTCCATTCTGTTCCGCCTCCTTTTTCAAGCCTGCGCCGCAGCTCTTTTTCCGCCGCCTTCAGCCGGTAGCGCACCGTGGACGCCGGCATGCGCATCACAGCTGCAATATCTCTGATCTTCAGTTCCTGATAATACCGCAGGATCACGATCTCCCTGTCCGGGGACTCTAAAGCGGCAAGCGCTTCCCTCACCCCGACCCGCTCCGCGGCATGCTCCACAGCCATGTCCGGCTTCGGATCCCGCTCTGCACGAAGCTCCTGCTCAACGGGAATTTCCTTCTGATTCCTGTAATGATCCCGGATCACATTTCCGGCGACCACATACAGATAGTTTTTGATTTTCCCGTATTCCCGGTAGCGCTCCACATTCCTTAGGAATCTGAGGAATGTCTCCTGGGTGAGATCCTCGGCAGTCTCCCTGTGCCCCAGGTGCCGGAAGCAGTACGCGTAGATATCCGCGTAATTCTCCCGGATCAGCCTGTCCGTATATTCTTCGTCATAAATGATCCGGTCTGGTGATCTGTAGTGAAACACGTGCAATTCCTTTCTGTAAAACAGGGTAATAAAATTGGTCTGAAAGCTTTCTGTAAAGTATAACGGATGAAACGGAGAAAAAAACAAAGCCGAACGGCTAAATTACTGTTTTAAGTCAATAATTAAGCCGCTCGGCTAAGAAGGTCAGGAATGATTGTCTTCTGTCAGTTCCCTCCCCTTTTTTATCAAATCTTCCAATGTATATGCCGGATAAACGCGGATCTGATCACTTTCCATATCAGACTTTATGATCTTTTTTGTATCGGGCAGATAGGTTCTCATCCCAGGAATCGCTGCTGTCTGGGTCCATTCCTCCATGGATATTCTTACTCCCTGTGTTTCGCCTGTAAGATCCCACAAATACATGGTTTGTCCTCCACTCTCTTCAAGCACGGCAAATTCCGACTCCCCGCCTGCTCCCTGCAGACGGATACTGCCTTCCTTTTCCCCATTTTCTGTATTATATATTGAAACAGTATAGGTATTATCCCACATTAGTATATAACGGTCATCTACGGCAAACCGGATCTCACTGACCATCTCCGCAGGGATATCTGACTCAATCTCCTGCTCTGTTTTTCCACTCTCCGTATTATAAATCCTCAGGCAACCATCAGGTTCCAGCGAAGCGATCCACGACCTGACTTCACCAACACATACAGCAGGACTCATCTCCTCTCTGCAATGGCTTTCAATAAAGCGCCATTCTTCCTTCTCCAGAGAAAAAACCGCATATCCGGTTAATTCCTTTCCGCCTATACTTTCGTACAAAGTTACAACAGCACAGCCATTTGCGCCAATATGAAGACTTACGTTTTTGGGGTCATCCCGATCAATCCCATAAATACTCCCTTCATAAGGGAGAGCCGTACTTTTTTTCTTTTCTCCATCTACCCACCATGACAGAACATAGGTATAATCCTCGTCCAAGTCAATGTCTGCTGAGAACACAGGGCTGCCCGCCGCTTTCGGAGCCGTACACATATGGAGACCGCCATGCTCATCCAGATCTTCGTATCTGTAAAATCGGTCATTTCCTATGTCATAGACCGACTCACTGAAGATCAGTTTCTGCTCATCAGCAGAAAAACCAAAAAACTCCATTCCTCTGATATCATTATATTCTTCCGGCACCTCTGCCGATGATCTTGGAACAAGTGTGGAAGCATCCAAAAACCACAGCACATCACCATACAGATCCGCCGCAAGGATAATATCTCCTGAGGGGAACGGATACATCCGGTCCCAGCAATGGATATAATCAGAAGATCTTTCTTCATTTTCATCCGTCATCGGATCCATATAATTCTTATCCCCTGTTTTTCTCAATATAACCACATTGCTTCTGTCATCATCCGGGATCCCGAATACAAATTCTCCTTCCAGACCTCCGCATGACAAAGCATAGTTCAGGTTGATACCGCTTGTCCAGGAATCTCCATACCCATACTCAAATTCAAGTAAACCGATGCTAAGAGTACCGCAGCTTCCATTTTCCATAACCACCCGGAAATCCAATTCTCTTCCGTCTTTCCAGTATGCGCTCAACACAGGGACCGGCAGATTGTGTACGAGCTTAGCTTCTCCCGTATGAAAATTAAAATAAACTGCGCAGGTATCATAAAAACAGACAGCTGCATGTTCTCCCATAAGATATAACGGCGACAAAAGCGCCCATCCGGAGAAAAACAAACGTCGGAGAGAGAAGTCCCTTCATCAGTCAGCTCCATATTCTCTGTCTGTGCCAGAATACTGCCAGTGGAAGAAGAATAGAAACTGATCTTTTCATCTTCTTCCACTTCCCCGTCTGCTTTATACTGTTCATACACAGCTATCATTTCCCCGTCTGCCGAGACTGCTTTTTCAGCGGAGGAAATCTGTTCATAGTCAATACGCTGCTTCTCTGCTCCCGTCTTTGTATCAAGAAGAACCATTTCCGAAAAGCTGTCACAAAAAACCTTGCTGCCGTTTTCAGGAAGAAAGAGCACTCCCTGTTTTCCTTCCACATCCTCCAGCATATGCTCCCATAAGCAGCCGCCGTTTTTTCCATTGTATCCTCTCACGAATCCGAATTCATCAACAGTGACAGCCAGACTGCCGTCTGAAGACACGACCATATCGGTAATCGGTGTATCCTGATGGATCATGCAGTCCACGCGCATTGCGCTGTCACAGTATGCATAGAGGGCATTGCTCAGGGCATACTCAGCCCCAGCAGACGGCGGACGACTATCATCTTTCCCCTGCGGCAGTGCTGCCAGTGCGCTTTCCACCGCAGAATATCGATCCCCGTCCGCAAGGTACTGCTCACTTAGCAGAGCAAGCGCATAGGACTCATTTTCCTGTGAACGCCGGTACTGTTCCTCTATGTCCGCATTCTTTTTCACAAGCATTCCTGCAAATGCAGCAGCGATCACTGCGGTTCCGCCCAGCACAACTGATATTCTCTGCTGACGGTATCTTCTCTCGCGCTGCCACAGAGCATCATATGGACATCTCAGTATTGCTGCTGCAAGACGGATAAATTCATTTTGTAATTTTCGCAGGACAGCCGCCGCATTATCCCCTGAAATATTTGCCGCAAGCGGCTCCACCTCCCGCACTGATCCATCATCCGGATTGCGCTGGTGTGTCAGCAGATCTGGAAAAGACTCTTCCGGCGTCCCATCCGCAAGTACGGCAAGAATATGGCTTCCGTCATGATGCTCCCGGAAATACTCGATCTCTCTTCTTACCCACATGGACTTTGGCGTCTCCGGTGTACAGATTACGATCAAAAAATCAGATCTGTCCAGGGCGGTATAAATATCGGAATTAAGATCACTGGAAATAGGCAGTTCATCCTCATCACGGAACACTTTTCCAAGCCTCTTCTCTCCATTTTTCCGTAACCGCACCGGTACGCGGTAATGTTCCAGCAGCCGATGCAGTCTTTTCGCAACCGCAGCGTCAAGTTTCTTATGCCTGTAGCTGATAAATGCAATATAACGGTCCTCTGTCATGATCCTTTCTCTCTCCTGTCATTCAGCCATCCGTTCTCACAGTCATTTTCCCGGAAAATCCTGTGTCTGCCGGCAGATTGAGCCTGATTACCACTCCGTCCCGCATGACTTCGATCCATCTGTCCTGCTCCTGATCCAACAGTCTGGAAAAATGGTTTTCTCCTGCGATCCGTTTTCCCCTCACTCCAATGATCAGGTCTTTGACCTGAAGTCCGGCTGCCTGTGCCTCTGTTGTCACCGCAGTAACTTCAATCCCGCAGTCCGCAGAAATATTCTCAAGGAATTCATTCAATACAGTTTCATCAATCTGCTCCCGCCAGGAAAGCGCGCCCGCAGAAGTCATCCAGCCAGTAACTGTGCTTTCGATCACATTCTCCTGCGCGCCAATCTCTATTAATTCTGCAATTGTTTCATCTGCCTTTGCAGCCGCATTTTCCGCATCTCCAGAAAGCAGAGACTGAGTGATCTCTGCCCAGGCGGTCACTGTACTCATATAGGGAAATTGTCCCGCTAAAAGAAGATCATCCATATACTCCGAGGTTCCGCTCTCGAAAAGATCCGCCGTAACAAGCATCTCCAACGCCGAACAGTATTCCATCAGTTCATCCGAAGCCTCCAGATTATAGGGATCATCAACGATCCTTTCAACCACACTGAAATCCACATCATCCAGAGAGGCAGAACCCAGACTTCGGTACGCCTTTACAAGTGCTTCATCCGCCAGTAAAGTCTGGTCAAAAGTATCAAGGAAATTTGTATTCAGCTCAGTATAGATAGGCTCCCCCTCTTCTGCTTCCAGCAGGCATTGCTCTAAAAGGGTGATATATGCCTCCAGGCAGGGCATCAGCCTCTCTTCCATCGCTCCCATCGCTGCAATCCGGCAGTCTCTGTAAAAGTAATCCATCTCGATTACAGTAAAATCCTGCGTACCGTCCAGCATTTCCTGCCAGAGGCTGTCACACCTTGAAAACCATTCTTCTGTGCCATAATCCTCTGCTTCATGAAGTTCCGCAGCTCGCTCTGTAAATGTACCGCTTTCGGCGCCTGCTTCCTGATCATCATCTGGATCCTGCTCTTCCTGGATTTCCCGTACTGTCCATCCGGCAAAGTTCTCATCCCAGCTTCCCATAGTAAATCCGGAAGGTCCCGGATCTTTGCAGATGATCACGTTTTCTCTCTCCAGGTCTAAACAGCACAGTTCTCTGAGGAACTGCATCGCTGTTTCATCTGCCGCTGGCATCCGGATCTGCCGTGAGGCCTGTATATCCCCGCAGCTCCACAGAAGCGCTCCGTTCTCATCAAATGCTAACGTATCAATAACATCCTGTTCTTCAAAAGAAGCTGTCAGGATCCCATTCTCCAGATCATAAAGCTCTATGCTCCCCTTTTCTGAAAATGCGCCCTGTCCTGCTTCCTCCAAGATCGTGGTGACAGCCACAGCGAGATATGTCCCTTCTCTATCCGAACAGATCAGTTCTGTTTTCCCCGTATGTTCGGGGAGGATCTCCCAAACCGGAACGTCTGTACCGTCATAAACAAGCAAGTTTCCTTCCCCTGTCCCGATTACCGTAAGCCCCGGCTCAAACCAAAAGGATGCCGCCGGAATCCCGCGGATATCAAGCTCCTCCGGCATTCCAAGCGTTCCTTCGCCCGTATCCACAGCCGCACAGACAAGGAAGGGCTGATAACGGTTATACACATATACCTGTTTTTGCTGAGGAGACCATACCATTTCTCCTGCCACCGGGTCAGCGATCTCAACGGTATCTGCTGTCTCTCCGTCCTCGTCCAGAAGACAGAGGCTGCCATACTCAAGCACCAGAGACATTCCGTTCTCCATAATGACAGGACTGCTCACATTTCCTTCTGTTCCCATATTGTCCTGACGCGCAGAGCCGTTTCCTGTATACGCAGAGTCCAGAGACGCGTACTGATATTCAGACACAGTTCCCGCTCCGTTATCTATGAGAATTCTTTCCCCTTCGGAAAACGCCGCAGACGCGACAGAAGAGACACATATCGGAGCAGCTTCCTGCTTCCCGTTCTCCCAGTTCCAATACCGGACATTCTCCCTGTCCCACACGATGACCCGAGAGCTGTCCTCAGGATGGAATACGGCTCCCCGAATTGCTTCTCCAGAACGTTCCTTCGAAGCAAACACACAGTTTCCTTCCATATCATAAACCTGAAAATAGCTCCCCGGATTTCTGTAATCCAAAGCATACATATTACTGTAAGCCAACAGAAAAAACCGATTATCCAGGCTTACCGCAGCATCAGACAATCCATAAAAAAGCTGCCGGACAGATGCCCGCAGAGTAAGATCTTCTGTTTCATAAACTGCCGCGTGTGCGCCCGTACTCGCTATTAGTACAGAGCCATCTTCAGAAAGCCATATCCTGGTTGAAAGAGAAATAGATCCTTTCCCCGCATCTTCCGGAAAGACATCTGCCAGATCCGCCCTGGCTGTCTCCAGTGCTTCTCCCTCCTCTGTGAGTTCATAGATATGTATAAGACCTCCATATGCCACAGCTGCCCGATTTCCCGCATACATGACAGCTGATACGTCATAAATCTCAAGGTCATATTCATCCGGTTCACATCCCCGGCTATATTCTGAAGGCTTTTCCGTCCGATAAGATTTTCCGGACGCAGAATCATAAAAGGTAAGAGTATCCCCCGACAAAAATGTCTGAAAAACGCCGCCATGCTCAGACAGTAATGTCCCACGGCCGGGATCAGGATCTTCCCGGGAAATTATCTGGTCTTCCCGGAGTGTTCCATCTACTTCCCCTGACTTTACCGGCCAAAGATACTCCTGCAGAAGGAGCGCCGCCCCGGCAGACGCGGAATCTGCTCCCGGATCTGCCGACAGCGCTTCCGTATAGTAGAGCAGCGCATGCTGGATATCACCTTCCAGCGCATATTCACCGGCCTCACGGATATATTCCCCGGCGAGCATCTCCCGGTAATTCCCCTCTGACACCCACGTCCTATATGCAAAGACAGATACGATCATAAGAACTGACAGGATAATCGCCGCGCTTCCTCCCGCCGCTGCCATTATCCTGCGCCGCCGCCTTTTCTGATGCCGCTGATAGAGTCCGTCAAAACTGCAGCCGAGAAGAGGCGCGGCAATCCTTAAAAATTCCATACGGAGCTTTTTCAGGCTCTCCTTCCTGCTTTTTGCCCGCACATCTGCACTCAGAGGCTCTATCCTCACCCATTCTTCCTGCGTAAGGGTCTCGGCGGACACTTCTGTCCGCTTCCGCTCCCAGAGCAGTTCCACCGGAAATACTTCTGAAGGTTCCCCCGAGACAAGCAGCGGGAGAATATGATCCGTGTGCCCGTGGTGAGCCTCTTTGAACATACGGATCTCCTCCATACACCACAGAGAATTTTTCGTCTCTTCCGAACAGACTACGATCAGGTAGCGGGAATCCAGAAGCGCCTGCCGTATGTCACTTCCCAGATCTCCGCTTGTCGGCAGTTCACTCTGATCCCGGAACACTCTTTTTATCCTGTTTCTCTTCAGGCCGGTCAGGTTCTTCGGCGGACGGTATGTCTCCAGAAGTGACTGCAGTTTTACCGCCACTGCCATATCAAGGGGCAGATGGCGGTAAGATATAAATGCATCGTATCTGTATTCTCTTTCTGTCCTCTCATCCATACTGTCTACCTCATCTTTCATTCCTTCTCGATCCGGTATCCCAGGCGGATCAGGCTGCGGATCACCTGCAGGGCTGTTTCCCTGTCCACCTGTTTTTCCAGTTCTGTCAGATCTCCATAAGGGATCAGCGATGGATGTGTCTTATCCGTCCTGTCATATATACTTCCGTATCTCCACCCCTGCCGCAACCGCTCCTGTGCCCATGCGTTATGTACATTTTCTGCGATCTGTTCCAGATCTTTCCACATATTATCACTAAGCTTCTCCGTCTCTTTTTCCACCATACATCTCCCGCCACATCAGATATCTGTCATGGTCTTTCCCGGCTCACTGTACCGGACTGCCGCATGAACTGCAGAACCGCGCTCCGGCGGAAAGCTTTGCTCCGCATGAAGTACAGAATGTTCCCGGTTCCGCTGATCCGCCTTGCGGATTCTGAGAAATATCCGCAGCAGATACCTTCTCCTTTTCTTCTCTGCGGATCTCCTCTTCCAACATCCCGATCACCTTCTCATCAAGTTTTGACTGTTCCACCATCCCGCCAATCTGCGTCAGTATTACCGGCCACGCCACAAAGAGTGTGATCATAGTAGGTATCACCTGCTGTCCGAACATTCCGACCTTCGCTGACACGCTGACGCCTCCGTGCATCTGAGTCAGCTCTACGTTCAGCGCAGTCTTCATTCCAAGTACCGATTTGAAGATCCCGCCCTTTGTTACACTAAAATAATCCCCCACAGCGCCGCTCTCTTTGGTAAACGTGTATCCTTCTCCGGCAAGTCTGGTTCCCACATTCTCTATGATTTCAGAAAAATCCGTAAGCTCTGTGGAAATAAATTTTGTTGTATTAAAAGTGCCCATCCTTCATCCCTCCTGCTCTTCTCTGAATGCATTCATCTCGTACAGTACCGCCAGTTCACACAGCGCGTCCGTCATCAGTTTTTCCTCTTCATCGGACAGGCGCTCCTCAAGTTCTTTTAAAAGTGCGAGTACCAGTTCCGCCTGTTCCTTCATCTCCGTGTCTGTCACCTTCCCATCTTCCATGGCTTTTTTGAAAGTCGGTCTCTCCTGTACGATCTCGTCAAGTTTCAGATATCCTGTCTGCCCGTCAAATAATCTCATGATTGCTCCTTTCCCCGCAGTCTGTGTCCGCAGTATCTGCAGAATTCCCATTCTTCCATTGTTTCCCGCCCGCATCCGGGGCACAGCCCTTTCCGGGTTACCAGCCTGGATCCGCGCTCATACTTGTAATCCATGATGCTTTTAAATAAGTCTGATCCGCACCATTCTCTGACTTCCAGGGCACGGACAGACAGAAACGGATGGCTCTGGCTCATCAGCGCATAATACTGAAGCATCTTGTTCCACCCGGAATCGTTCATAAAATCCCGATATTCCTCTGCCTGCTCCATATACAGATCCATATCGATCCTTTTCGCCAGTTCCGCGCTTCCCGACGCCAGAAGCGCCATCACTTCAGCCACTGTCTCATAACCGTCCATACAGATAGCGGCAGCCCGGTCACAGCTCAGCTCACTGCACCTCTGCCAGTGAAAAAAGGCAAGCTGAAGACCTGCTGTGAGCAGATTTCCTCCCAGTACCGCACTGCCTGCTCCAAGCACTACATCTGCCATCGTATGATAGAGCACATGTCTGCAGGCAATATGCCCGCACTCATGGGCAATCACTGCAGTCAGCTGTTTCTCATCCATCAGTTCGATCAGACCTGATGTGACCGTGATGGAAATGATGCTGTCCCCCATCGTATAGGCATTTGCTACCGGATTGAGTTCCAGGTAGAACTCCGGCTCAGCAATCCCCAGTGTCTCGCACAGCGGCGGTAAGAGACGGTAAAGTTCCGGAAGCTGCCTGTCCGTGATCCGGACCTTATTTGACATATTCATACCCTGGATCATATTCTCGCTGAACGCCTTCATAAATGCCTTCAGCACTGCTGAAAATCCCGGGATCTGCTGCAGTTCCCGCAGGGCTTTACGATCCTGCGGATGATAATAGTCTTTTGGATTAACCACTCTCATTCTCACGCCTCCTTCTTTTTAATGCGTAACCGGCTTCCCCTGCGATCTTCTCCAGCGAACAGACAAAAATCCGGTCCAGATATTGGTAATCAATTCCGTAAAAACCGCTTACTTCCGGCAGCTTCTCCCAGGGGACCAGACATGCGTGACGCCTTGTTATTATGTCTTTATTCTTTCCCGCCGGCAGTTCTTCCGGTCTTGCACTCTTCCATCCTTCAGTGACCAGATATGCCTGCCATCTTCTATGCTCGCCAATAGATAGATTCTCCATCAGCCTTTTATCAGCCGCTGCCACTTTCTCATAACTTCCGTCCGGTCTTCCCGGTATCAGGTCGAATCCTGCACATCTCGCCTTCCACCGGATATTCAAAGCCAGTGCCCTGCTTGACATTTTTTCATAAACTCCTGCCTGACTCCACAGGATATGTACATCTCCGTCTACGCCGTAAAATCTCTGATAGTACATATGAACTGATCTGGCGATAGCATCCAACTTTTCCCCGATCAGGACATCATAACTGCAGACCTGTTCACGGCAGCCGAATACCACCACCCCGGAGCGCTCAAGCACACACCGATCCACCCCTGCGCTCTCTGCTTTTACAAACATTGTAAGGCTTTTACCGTTTCTTTCGAGAAATTCAGCAGTCTTAAGCGCAGATCCCACATTTTCATCCATATATTTTCCAATGAAAAAGACAGCGTGAGGACATTCCTTTTCATCCAGAAGATAATGATAATAATCCTCTGAGCCCGGCTCTATACCGGTCAGGTCCATCTCCGCGGCAAGGGAAAGCATAGGATTTGCCCGAAAAAAGAAGGCAGTCTCTTTCCGCATTTCTTCTGCTGTTCCCAAAAACTGGATCCGCAGGCGGAGACCGGCAGCCTGGACACCGCAGATCAAATACCTGCACAGCACCTCGTTTGCTGCGGAGTATCCTGCGATAGCAAGACGAAGTTCGCTGTCAATCCTGCCTTCTGCACATCTCTCATCAGGAAAAATCTTCAGGAAATCCGGTGACAGCAGAAGCCCCCTTGCCGCCAGCTCCTCCGGCTGCGTCCAGTGGACATCTGATTTTCTGTATACCTCGTCCTCTGATATCTTCCCGCTCTTTTCGTTTTCGTAAAAGGCATAGAGATGAAGCCGATCCGTTTTTTCAGCTTCTTCGCAGAGACGCCGGACCAATAACTCATTTTTCCATCGTTCCTGCTTCATGCAGAGTACATGTGTCTCCCCTTTACATTTTTGTGCCGCCCGTATGAGGAAGCGCAGGCTTCTCTCCGGATTAAATACGATTTTGAACGCTCCCGACTGGAAGGCTTCATTCTCCAGATCCCGGCGTTCTTTTTCTTCCCGATATTCCTCATCCCTTATACTTAAAAGAAACAGCGTGCCGCTGGGATCTTTTCTATGGATATCCGACACCAGTTCCACAGTATCCCGGTTAAGTCCGTAGAAAAAATAGAGATTTTTCCGCGTTCCGACTGCCTTTATGAATATCAGCCGGATCCTGCCGAGGATTCCCCCGCCGATGTTTGCCAGTACCATCGCTGCCAACATGACCATCGCTGCGAACATCACAATACCATAGATCATGCGGTACAGTTCATTCATGTAAAGAGATCCTGTCTCTCCGATGTCAAGCTCCATCACCATGATCCTGCCTGAACTGAATAATGCAAGAAATGCACTTCCAATAGCATGGAGCAGACTGCTCCCGCCAGATATATTCCCAAAGAAATATCCTGTGAAGTAAACCGTAAATCCCATGACAAGGAGTCCCATGAACAGGGTAAGTCCATATTTACGGAACCAGAGATTATGTCTGGAAATAAAATAGAGCACCCCCGCCAGGATGAAAAACCCCATAAGCCAGATGATCAGAAAAATCAGGATATTCATCGGCATACCGTTTCTCCCTCCTTCTGTCACTCTCTGATTTTGTTCATTTTTCACATATTTTCTTTTTCAGTTTATCTTAATTATGTATCTTTGTATACAGCATCTCTGCATTTCCTATAAAATTTAGGAATCTGCAAAAAAAATACCGGGGATCGATTTCTCATCTCCGTCTCCGAAACACCACCACTCCGCACACCATCAGCACGATCCCCGCACCCAGGATCCAGTATTTTGTCTCGTAGTCCGTCAGCATACCGAAGGGGTAAAGCTTTTTCATATATCTGTACCCCGCGCTTATGCCTGCCACATAGTATCCAAGCGGGATCATGTATCCCACGATGAGATTGTCGCTGACTGCGTAGGCAAAGCCCCCAGGCCTCCAAAGGCGATGACCTCTGCCATTGTCCCGAAATAATATTTCACCGGCTCCATCTCGCAGTCTCCCGCTCTCATCACCAACAGGAATATCAGGGTGAGGAGAGCCGAGAAAAGAAGGCTGAGCAGGATCCCCACCAGCGCCACATAAGTCTCCAGCACCTTTGCGCTCTGCGATGCATCCAGATTGGAGATGCCAAGCACAAGGGGAGACACCGCGAGCAGCAGGGCGCTGAGCAGGAGATGCTGCCATGCATTATGCCTGAACTGCACGTTTGTGATTTCCAGATATAAATCCTATTTTCCTTCTACAAAGATTTAAGACTTTCCGCAGAAAAATGAAACACTCACAAAAGCCCCTCCGTCCATGCCGTTGGCCACATTCAGGACGCCTCCGTGCCTTTCGGCGATCACACGGCAGATATGCAGCCCGATGCCGAAATGCCCGCTTTTATATCCGTTTCCGTATCCGCTGCCTTGTCCTCCGCCGTCTGCCGCCGCTTCCCGGCTCCCGCGGAAATACGGTTCCGTGACTGACTTTCTTTTTCATCGAACCCCGGCCCGTCGTCATGTACATACAGGAAAAGCATTTCTGTCTCTCTCTTATGATCCAGTGTGATCTCCACTCTGCTTTTCGCATAGCGCAGTGCATTGGAAAGCAGATTTTCCAGCACTTCCAGGAACAGCGATCCATCCAGCCATAACGAGTCTTCTGCCGTATCTTTCTGATCCCCGTGCATGTCTTTTCCTTCCCCGCACAGGATCTGGATATCCCCGCAGCACCGTCAGAGGGGTGCGCATATCATGGGCAAACGCGGCATTGATCTCTTTCTGATCCTCGATCCTCCGCCACAACTCTTCCCGGTCCGCGACCACTTCTCTGCGCATCCGTTCAAAGGTCCGGCACAGCTCTCCCATCTCGTCCCTGCTGTCATAGGAAATCTCAAAATCCAGATTCTTTCTCCCCATCTCCGCCGCGCCGTTTTTCAGGATCTCGCACGGACGCCTGAGCCGCATCCTGTAAAAGAGGACAGCCGCACAGACTGCCCCGCAGCCGGTAAGGATCCACGGCGCTGCATTTGACAGGAGCTGCAAAAGCCGGATCTCCACGCGCTCTCCATCAGAAAGCAGGTACATCGCCGCCTCTGTCCCGGAATAATAGATATTCCCGGCGATCCTCTCCCTGTATACATCCACTCCGTAAGGGTACAGGATCTCATTGCACCGGCTGATGCAGAGCTGCTGTATGAGCCAGGAGCAGACAAACGCAGCAAAAAAGGCCAGCAGCAAATATGCTGCCAGCGCCCATTTTACAGAAAGATCCTGTATCCGATGCCTGATCTGTCCTATCTTTTCGTCGATCCAATCCACTGATACCCCACTCCCCATACCGTGCGGATCACTTCCTGATCCGTATATTCTGCGATCTTATTCCTGATCCGGCGGACATGCTCTGCCACGATCGAACTGTCGCCGGATGCGTCATATCCCCGGACGTTTTCATAGATCCTCATATCCGGACCGCACCGGATCCTGTCAAGCGCCTCCATCCCGCCTCCGGCTGTGATCACCTCATATCCCTGGAGCTCAAAATAATCCTTCAAAAGAAGTACGATCCCTTCCTCATCATCCGCGACCAGAATCCTCTGTCCCATATCGCATCCCTTCTCTTCCTGCCTTTTTTGAAAGAATATTTTACCAGGCAATTTCCTATATTTTTCCTATGATACTGAAATTCTTTTCAGATCCTCTGTTTCAGACCAGGATCCAGCCCTCACGCCCTGGCACGGCTTCTCTTATCCCCTATCCGGACGGCGATCACTGTGACCAGGCTCACCACGAGCAGGAAATAGAAATTGATCCCCCGGCTCACCAGCATGGACGGGATCAGGTACATCCCGGTAAATACATGGGCGAACACCGCCTGGTACATCAGCTCTGTGATCCCCTGCGCTCCGGGCAGCGGAAGCATATCCACCGCGATGTACACCGACGCCTGGAGAAGGATCACCTTCATGGCGGAAGTCCCCTCCAGCCCGAATCCAAGGTATACCATATAAGTGAGCACAAACACGCTGCACCTCTGCAGGAATGTCACAAAAATGATAAACGCCAGCTTCCCTTTATGCGCTTTCAGCCAGGTCACTGCATTCCCGTAGCTGTCGATAAATTCCCGGATCTTCCCTTCCCGCTTGTCTGAGGGTTTCCATATTTTCATGCGGATCAGAAGCCCTTCAAAGAGCATGGCTGCCTTTAAGATCACTTTCGGGAACAGCATGACTCCCAGGATAATGATCACAAGGATCACATTCAGCGACAGTCCCAGGAGATAAAGCGGAAAATATTTCCCCATTTCTCCGGTAAGGGGATGAAACCATAAGAGCAGGATCCCGAATCCCATGACTACCAGCACGAATTTGTACGCCACTGCCACGGTCATGAGCACGACCGTGCTGTCAGAGCCCCGGTTCCCATCCTTATTCATGTAGTAAAGCTGTACGGGCTGGCCGCCGGAAGCGGACGGAGTGATCCCCGAATAGAAAAACCCGATGAAGGAGTACTGGATGCACCGGAACAGGGAACTGCCTTTCCCGCCGCTCTTATGTGCTTTCATAGACCGCAGGAGATACCAGATCATATAGCCTTCCGCGCACACGAAAAACACCGCAAGCCCCACCGCCGGGATCAGGTACAGCGGCGACATCTCTGCCACGGCATGAGCGATCTCCGACAGGTTTCGCCCGCTGAAGAGCGCATAAAAAGTCATCAGCATGATCACAAGGAAGAGCCCGATCTGAAGAGCCCTTTTTCTGGCACTCATGTTCTGTCCCCCCTATTCCGCATATTCTGATATGCGGGCTTTATATACGCTGTACCGGCAAATGCCGGACGGGCGAGATGGAATACCGGGAGTCTTTTCAGTTCCGGCTCCTTCCTTACCGCATCCGCCAGTTCTCTTAAGCTTCCCTCAAATATCTTCTGCTTATCCCTGTACTCGTAGAAATCCTTCGGCGTGACGAGAGAAAAATGTTTCCCCCATCTGCAGACGCCCGCCTCTTCCAGAAGCCTGGCGATGTAGGAAGAACAGGTATAGTGATCCTTCTGGTAAAACGGCCTGTTCATCAGGATGAACGGCAGTCCCAGCACTGCGTAGTGATATCGGAACCTTCTTTTCATGGCTTTCCTTAACTCGTTCTCTATATATTTTTTCTGCTCTGCCGTGCACTCCATGCTGCACACCATATAATCCGCATCCGGGAATGCCCGCAGGATCTTCCTCTTATCTTCCTTCTCGAAGCCCGCGATCAGCGGGATGGAAGGGTGTCTCCGCCCGATGCTGTACGCCTCTTCAAGATAAGGATCCAGTCCCACTGCCACATGGATATATTTCTGCCGGATGGTCCTGCGGATGATCCCCGCGAAAAAACCCGGGGTATCGACAAAGGCGATATAGATCTGTGCCATAAGTATGTATGCCTCCCTCTTCTGTATCTATCTTTCTGCCGGAACTGACAGCTCTTCCTGCCGGACTGACAGCTCCTCTGACTGGGACTGACAGCTCCTCCTACTGGAACTGACAGATCTTCCTACTGGAACTGATAGATCTTCCGGGCGAACCGGTAACCTCCGACCGTCAGTTTGCCTCCCAGTTTCCCCGGCAGGTATGTCAGGCCGCTCAGTGTAGAGTATCTCAGCCGGTAATAAAGCGCTGCATTGTATGCTTTGATACTGTTCCACATGTCTTTTCTCTTCTGCTCCGCCTCCGCTGTCCTGATCAGGAGAAGATGGATGGATGAAATAGACAGCATGACAGAGATATTCCGGGTCATATAGACCGCCAGTTTCGGATACTTCTCCTTCACAGCCTGAAGATCCACGCTTTTTGCCACCAGATCTGTCACACGGATCTGCTGGTCGATCCGTTTCATGAGCACTTTTTCATTGACTGACTGGTCCTCGCGCCCAAGATAATAGTGGTACAGATCCAGATCCATATAACAGATGCTCTCCACATACGGAAGCGGCTGATAAGAAAACAGATTGTCAACATAAAACGTATGCTCGGGCAGCTTCACGCCGGATCTTCTCAGGACGTCCGTGCGGAACATCAGCGAGTGCATGATCAGGTACTGGGACGGCTTAAACCGCCCGATATCATTCCATGTGCACATTTCTTCCTTCGGGAAGATATTCCGGTAATCCATCACGCGGCTCTTCCCCTCATCCAGATGGTCGTACACATAATTACATACAAAAAGATCCGGTATCTCCTGCCCGGAATCCCTGTTTCCGTCCGCGCAGAAATCTTTTATCTTCTTAAGGAGTTTCAGGTACGCCTCCCTATCCAGCCAGTCATCGGAATCCACCACTTTATAATAGATCCCCCGCGCCAGTTCCAGACCTTTGTTTACCCCGGAGCCGTGGCCGCCGTTTTCCTTATGAACCGCCCGCACGATGTCAGGATACTTTAGCTGATATTCATCCGCGATCTCAGCCGTCCTGTCCGTGGAGCCGTCATTGACGAGGATGATCTCCACATCCCTTCCTCCTTCCAGGAGCGTATCCACGCACCGCCTCATATAATTTTCCGAATTGTAACACGGAACTGCAAATGTAATGTATTTCACAGATAAGCCCTCCTCTTTCCTTTATCTCCTTGTATCTGTCCGCGGAAGCACTCTCCCGCAGTAACTCCTGTCTTTACGGTCTTATTGTAAAAAAGCCTTCTTAAGATAACCGCAAGTTAATTCTTAAGATTTTGAAAAGATTTGTGAAATAATGTAAAAAGAGAGAGCTATCTGTTAAATCTGAGCAGGGCTCTGTCTGCCGCGGACCAGAGTCCGGATATCACAAACATCAGCGCTCCGATCGGCACTATGATCATCACCAGAAGCGCAAGAAGGACCCAGCTTAGCGCCCTGCACATCCGTCTGTCTTTTTTCTGCTTCATTTTCTATTTCCTCCTACTGTCAGTGAATCTCTGTTTCCTGTCTGCATATTTATGGTAACAGAATCCGTAAGGATGCTTCCATTCAGACAGCTTACAATTCTCCCTGACTGGCTTACACTTTTGTAAGATGTATAAAATCTTTTTGAAATTTTGAAATGAAACCTTGTACTGAATAAGAAAAAGTTATAACATAAGGGAAGTTTTTTCGGAAAGCGAGGAAAGAACATGAAACATGAAACAGATTTTTCAGATATATTTGATGATGATTTTGAAGTGACTTATGAAGACGGCTGGGAGGATGTCCCTGACTCATACAGCAGCAGGCGCAGTCCGGCCCGCCGCGCAGATCACGGGACATTCCGCCGCGAAAATGAGAACAGCTATGAGGCGGACAGCATATACGAGGACCGCTATGGAGATGACAGCTCATATGAGGACAGGGATGAGGAAGCTCCCCTCTCCGCCCGGCGGAGGAGCAGAAGAGGTGTGCCACTCGCAGCCCCCATCCGCAGAGGAGGCCGGGCACTGTCCCGCGCCGCTGCCGCCCTCATCCGCTGTCTTACCGCGGTCCTGTTCCTGGCGACAGCAGCCTATGTGACCTATACATTCTGGAGGGCAAGCACGCCCTATGGTGATATCCTGGAGTCTGTCCGCACACGGAAGATCTCCATGACACTGGCAGCCTATCTCTGTGTGGCAGCGATCTTCCTGCTCTTTGAATTTATTGCGCTGCTCTGGTCCATGACAAGAGTGCGCGTGAGGGATGAACTGGGATATCGAAAAGAAGATACCGGACGGGGGCTTGTCTCCTTTCTGCTTGTTTTTGCCTCGTCCTATCTCGCTTTTCTTCTGTACCGTTTCCTGCCGGAGACACCGGAGATCCTGTACGGACTGAAAGGCGCGCTGGAAGTCTACGGCTCTATGCACAATATGCTCTTCGGATTCTGCGCCGCTGGTGTAGTATCCTGCCTTGTGCGCAGATATTTCTCGCATTAGATCTCGCACACTAGTACTTGTCAGGTTAAACGTTAATACTTGTCAGATTAATGGCAGTGCATCACCGCGGGCTCTCGATCCGTATCTTCACCAGCTCATCCGCCTTTCTTCTAAGGTTTCCCCGGTAACTTACCCCTTTGTATCTACGGATCTGCTGCTGCGTCCGCCCCATCTGCTCTGCCACCTGCCCCGGAGTCGCCCCATAGGAAAACAGGTTAAACGCGCAGCAGTTCCTTACCGCCTCAGCACTGTACTGGCTGATCCCGGCTTTCTGACAGTATTTTTTCATCATACGGCTGATGTACATCGTATTCAGCCGTCTTCCGCTCCTGTTATAGAAAAGGCTTGGATGCACTTCCCTCTGATCCAGATACTCCATCAGTATCGCCCACGCATCCGGAGGGATATAGCACGGCTCTCTCCTCTCCGGGATCAGGACGTATCCATCCTCCCCGTACAGTACGAGATCATCTGGGCCGTTCAGCTCTGTGATCTCCGTAGAGGAAAGCCCGGCCCGGTACATAAGGGTCAGCATCGTATAAGCTGCCAGGTCGTCTGCCGCAGCTTTCAGAAGAGCGTCCATATCCTCCACGGGAATGGATCTTGCAAGTCCTTTTTCCTTTTCCATATTTTTGAGATAGGGGTAAAACCAGTCCCTGTACACCGCGTCATGCCCGGCCTCTTCTTCCGCAAATTTAAAAAAGGAATGAAGCTCCCGGAACTTCTTTGTCACAGTAAGCGGGCTTATTTTCCCACTCTCCGCCCGCTCTTTCATATAGGCATAATAGCGGTCTGCGTCCCCTTTCTCCGTATCTTCGGCTTTTTTCCCGCAGAAACGGCAGAATTCCATGATATCCGACCAGTATGACGCTTCCGTAGTGTGGCTCTTAAATCTTTTCCTGAACATTTCCCACAGATTTTTATTGACAAATTCTTCAGGTACGTTTTGGCTCATCCGGCCTGCCTCCCCTGCCTTGTGCGAAATATTTTTTGATTTGTTATTAGTATTATTCATACTATAACATTTAGTTCTGTATTTATCAACTGTTATCTGGTCATTACCGGGAAATTTCTCCCTGTTATGAACGAAAAGACCTTACTGATCCTCAGCTTTATTTCTGAAGATCAGTAAGGCCTTTATATGATCCGATCATTTTTACTCAGCAGCTTCTTCTTTCCTGTGCGTGTGGAAATGTACAAGCCCTGTCCTGCCGAGCGCCACCATAACTGTCGGGATCAGGACCAGCTGTATGATGATCCCGGGCACTGCGTTAAAAAACGCGCCTGCCAGGAACATTTTCATCGTAAAGGTACCTCCGGACACTCCAAGCAGGATCATCTGCGCTGCTGCCCACACGATGCGCCCTGCTATCATGGCTCCGATCAGAGCACGGTAAAGGGAAATGATACATTTCCATCGCGAAAACGAGTATATCAGCCCGATCACCAGCCCGTAAGTCATGAGTTCAAATGCCATGGCGGTCCCTGTGGGGAAAAGTACCGGCATCCCGAAGACCAGATACCGCACCAGAGGAAGGATGAAACCGAGCACTGCCCCATACTGCCATCCGCAGATCAGCCCGCACAGGAGCACCGGGATATGCATCGGAAGCATCATATTCCCGACCTGGGGGATCTGACCTGTCAAAAACGGCAGGACCATCCCGATCGCCAGGAACATGGCGGACAGGGTCAGTTTTTTTGTCGTCTTTCCCATATTGCTTTTCTCTCCTTTTTATCAGATTTTCTGTTATCTGCGCGGCGCCGCCCTTTTCATCCCGCGCAGCGCCCTACTCATCAAATTCAAGCACTGCAATGTGGAACTGCGGAGTCTCTTTTAATTCCTTCACAGTCCCCCTTCTTGTCTTAAGGCGCTCCGCCTGTTTGAAATTCGCGCTCATACCGAGAGCATGCTCGATCATATAATAGTAAGATGACGGCAGGACGCCTTCCGTCACATTTACTTCCATCCCGGGCTTGAGCGCCTCTGTATCCTCGATCGTAAATTCCATCTCTCTCATTGCTGTTTCCTCTTATAATTCGATCACAAACTGATCTTCCTCATATCCTGTCTCTCCTTTCATCTTTCATGCAGGCTGCCGGATCTGCCTACCGTATGAAATTCGTCTTGCACGCCGGCTCTTTCTCCGGCAGCCCGTACGCTTCCTTCCCAAGCGCGATGCTCTTCATCAGGAACGTCATATTTTTGGCAAGTGTCCTCATCATCTGGAGCCCTTCCAGATCCTGTTCCGCCTCGCCCTGCGCCGCTCCGTGGATGCCGTTCCAGTACTGCCCGGACGCCACCGGCATGCCTGAGATCGTAAAATACTTGTTCAGCTCGTCATAGGTAGCTGTCAGGCCGCCTCTTCTCGCCGCCGCCACACAGGCTCCCACTTTCATCGTTTTGTCAAAATGAGTGCTGTAAAACAGCCGGTCCAGGAACGCTGACAGAGTCGCATTGGCGGACGCGTAATACACCGGGCTTCCCAGCACGATCCCATCGCACTCTTCAAACTTCGGGGCAGCCTCATTCACCGCATCCTCAAAGACGCATTTCCCGTTTTTGGCGCAGGAGCCGCACGCAATGCATCCTCTCACAGCCTGGTTCCCGATATGCAGGATCTCTGTCTCGATCCCTTCCTGCTCAAATACTTTCTCCATCTCATGCAGGGCAATATAAGTATTGCCTTTCGCATGAGGGCTTCCGTTGACCAATAATACCTTCATGTCTGATCTCTCCCTGCTTTCTTTTTACGGTTAGAACGAAAGGAGTGACCCGCACTGATATGCAGAGCCACTCCTGTTCCATTTAATTTCTATCTGTTTCTTCCGTACAGTTCCTCTTAGAACTTGCCTGCCTTTGCCGCTTCCTCAATGGAAACTGCAACAGCAACAGTCATACCGACCATCGGGTTGTTTCCTGCACCGATCAGACCCATCATCTCAACGTGAGCCGGTACGGATGAGGATCCTGCAAACTGTGCGTCAGAGTGCATACGGCCCATTGTATCTGTCATACCGTAGGAAGCCGGTCCTGCTGCCATGTTGTCCGGGTGGAGCGTACGTCCTGTGCCGCCGCCTGATGCAACAGAGAAGTATTTCTTTCCTGCCTCTACGCATTCTTTCTTGTATGTACCTGCAACCGGGTGCTGGAAACGTGTCGGGTTCGTGGAGTTACCTGTGATGGAAACGTCAACGCCTTCCTTCCACATGATGGCAACGCCTTCACGTACATCGTTTGCTCCGTAGCAGTTTACTTTGGAGCGGAGTCCGTCAGAGTAAGCTGTGCGGGATACTTCTTTCAGCTCTCCTGTATAGTAGTCATACTCTGTCTGAACGTATGTAAATCCGTTGATCCTGGAGATGATCTTTGCAGCGTCTTTTCCAAGACCGTTCAGGATAACACGGAGCGGTTTCTTGCGGACTTTGTTCGCCTTCTCAGCGATACCGATCGCACCCTCTGCCGCTGCGAATGACTCATGTCCTGCCAGGAAGCAGAAGCAGTCTGTGGACTCTTCCAGGAGCATCTTTCCGAGGTTTCCGTGTCCAAGACCTACTTTACGCTGGTCAGCAACAGATCCCGGGATACAGAAAGCCTGAAGGCCTTCTCCGATCGCTGCCGCCGCGTCTGCCGCGTTCCTGCACTCTTTCTTGATCGCGATCGCTGCGCCTGTGATGTATGCCCAGCATGCGTTCTCAAAGCAGATCGGCTGAATGCCTTTGATCTGGTTGTAAACATCCAGTCCGGCATCCTTTGTGATCTTCTCAGCCTCTTCAAGAGAAGCGATGCCATAGCTGTTTAAAACTTCATTGATTTTATCAATTCTTCTTTCATATGATTCAAATAAAGCCATTTATATATCCTCCTGATTTATTTACCTTTGTTGAGATTACTAAAAGCGCCGTTCCGCCTGTGTATTACTCTTTGCGCGGATCGATGATCTTCGCTGCATCGTCAACACGGCCGTACTGTCCTTTTGCCTTCTCCCATGCATCATTCGGTGTATCGCCGTTCTTGATGAAGTCTGTCATTTTTCCGAGGTTTACGAACTGGTATCCGATGATCTCATCATTCTCATCCAGAGCGATACCTGTTACATATCCCTCAGCCATCTCAAGGTAACGAGGACCTTTTGCAAGTGTGCCGTACATTGTACCTACCTGAGAGCGGAGTCCCTTTCCAAGGTCTTCCAGACCAGCGCCGATCGCAAGTCCGTCCTCGGAGAATGCGCTCTGTGTCCTTCCGTATACGATCTGAAGGAAGAGCTCTCTCATTGCTGTATTGATCGCATCACAGACAAGGTCTGTGTTCAGTGCCTCTAAGATCGTCTTGCCCGGAAGGATCTCAGATGCCATCGCTGCGGAATGAGTCATTCCTGAACATCCAAGTGTCTCTACCAGTGCTTCCTGGATAACGCCCTCTTTTACGTTCAGTGTCAGTTTGCATGCTCCCTGCTGCGGTGCACACCAGCCAACGCCGTGTGTAAAACCGGAAATGTCCTTGATCTCCTTAGCCTGTACCCATTTCGCTTCTTCCGGGATCGGAGCCGGTCCGTGATTCGCGCCCTGAGCCACCGGACACATCATTTCTACTTCATGTGAATAAATCATGTTAAAACTCCTTTCAATATGTATGATTTTCTTCTACATACAGCACATGATTCCGCACAAAAACCAACAGTCCTGTTCATAAACCGCTGAAACACGGACTGTCTGTGCGGCACAGATCCTCCGCGCCTGCCGCGGGAAATCCATCTGTACCATATATGAGTTATTTTCGCATAATTTACATTATTCGTCAATCGCAACTGCTACTATTTTTTTACAAGATGCACCGCGAACCCGCCGATCTCGTCTTTCAGGTAGATCGCCGTTGTTTTTCCGTCTTTTACCTTTGCGGAATCCATGTTGAACTCAACGCCCTGGCTCTTTAAATACTCTACCGCTTTGTCCACATCCGTGGTCCCCACCGCAATGTGGCCGTGCTTCCCGAGATACGGCGTCTTCATCGCCTCAACCTCTGTCCCGGCGAACACGGAGCTGTTGCCCACTTTCTTCGTAAACCCGAAGATCTCCTCGAATTTCTGTGCCACGGAACATGCCTCGTCTTCGTTCTCACAGTTGATCCCGACATGCTTTAACACAAATCCCAACTCTTCTAACTGACTCATTTCTTATTACCTCCTCGTTGTAACTCTTCTGCCCTGAGGCAGTTTTATGCAAAACAGGATGGGACTCCCGTTCGTGCCTGTTTCCTGCATTTTAAATCTGCGCCCTACATCCCGCCCTGTGTGAGCACCTGGCGGTTCTTCCACACATAGTCGATCAGAGAGATGACCGTCAGTGCGACAGCGGCCCAGATCAGGATCGTGCCGATCAGGTCAAACACACCGCCGGGATCCGCGATGAGCACGATGATCATCGCCATCTGGAACACGGTCTTGAACTTGCCCCACCAGCTCGCCGCGATCACAATGCCCGCGTCAGAAGCCACGAGACGGAATCCGCTGATGATAAACTCTCTGGCTATGATCACGATGACAATAGCCGCGTCCAGCTTCCCCGAAGGGATCAGGCAGATCATGGCGGAGCAGACGAGCAGCTTGTCCGCCAGCGGATCCATAAACTTGCCGAAATTCGTCACCAGATGATACCTCCTGGCGATCTTCCCGTCCAGCATATCCGTCAGGCTGGCGATCACAAAAAGCGCCAGCGCGATCCACTTATTCGCCGCGCCTCCCACATCCGTGAGCATGAAAAACACAAAAAACGGTACCATGATAATTCTCAAAACTGTCAGCTTGTTTGGTAGATTCATAATAATTCTCCTATCAGATCATAATCCACTGCCCCTGTCACCTTCACCCGCGCGAAGTCTCCTGAGAGCAGTTCCTCGTCCGTATTGATAAAGATCAGTCCGTCTACATTCGGGGCGTCCCTGTAAGTCCTCCCCACATAAGCATTCTCATCCGCCACTTTCCCTTCGATCATCACCAGCACTTCCCTGCCGACCATGTCCTGGGCATTGTCAAAGGCGATGTCCTGCTGGAGCTCCATGAGCTCTGCCTGGCGCGCCTCCTTGACCTCCTCGTCGATCTGGTCCGGCATCACGGCAGCCGGGGTATCTTCTTCCGGCGAATAAGTGAACACGCCCAGACGGTCAAATTCCATCTCATCCACAAAATCCATCAGCTCCTCATGCTGTTCTTTCGTCTCTCCCGGGAACCCGGTGATGAGCGTGGTCCGCAGGCAGATATCCGGGATCTCTCTCCTTAATTTCCCGATGATATCCACGAGCTCCTGTTTGGACGTCCTGCGCCCCATTCTCTTCAGGATCTCATCATTTGCGTGCTGGATCGGCAGGTCCAGATAATGGCAGACCTTTGGTTCCTCCTTCATAACCTGTATGAGCTCGTCCGTGATCTCCTCCGGATAGCAGTAAAGGATGCGGATCCACCGGATACCGCTGATCTTCGCGAGCTCCCTGAGCAGCACATGGAGCGACTTTTCCCCGTACAGGTCCTTCCCGTAGAGGGTGGTCTCCTGAGCGACAAGGATCAGCTCTTTCACTCCCTGCTCCGCCAGTCCTTCCGCTTCTTTTACCAGACGCTCCATGGGAACGCTGCGGAAATTTCCCCGGATCTTCGGGATGATGCAGTAGGTACAGTGCTTATCGCATCCCTCCGCAATCTTGAGATAGGCAAAATGCCCTCCTGTCGTTACGAGCCGCTTTGTGTCCGGAAGCGGGAGCGCGTCGATATCTGAGAGCATCACTTCCTGTTTCCCGGCAAGAGCGGCGTCCACAGCGTCCAGGATCTTATCGTAAGCAGTGGTGCCCAGCACCTCGTCCACCTCGGGGATCTCGTCCAGGATCTCCTGCCGGTACCTCTGGGCGAGGCATCCGGTCACGATGAGCGCTTTTGCCCGGCCGGATTTTTTATATTCTGCCATCTCAAGGATATTCTGGATGCTCTCCTCCTTGGCGTCGTGGATGAAGCAGCACGTATTGATCACAATGATATCCGCCTGTGTCTCATCGTCTGTCATCTCATAGCCGCGGGACGCCAGAAGCCCCAGCATGACTTCCGTGTCAACGAGATTTTTGTCGCAGCCAAGGGAGATAAATAGTATCTTCATAGTGTGATAAATTCCTCCGTTTTCAGTCTGTCAGAAAAAAGGCAGATACCACATGTGCATCTGCCCGCTGTTTTCTTACTCTTCTTCTGCATTCTCAGCCATGATCTTCAATTTGCCTTCGTTGAGCTCCTCAATGGCGATGGAGAGTGGTTTCTCTCCCTCTTTCGCGTCAACGAGCGGAAGGTCGCCGGCGATCAGCTGGCGCGCGCGTTTGGAAGTTGCCATCACGATCGAATAACGGCTGTTTACGATCTTGGATTCCCCTTCTTCCACATCTTTGTTGACCACTTTCATCAAATCCGTATAAGATGGATGCAGCATATTTAATCTTCTCCTTTCAATCTCTCCAGATCTTCTTTTATCTCTTTCATAAATGCTTCATTCCGGAAGCTTCTGTGGTGTTCTCCCCGGATGATCTCGTGCATTTCCTCCACGCAGGTCTCCAGGTCATCGTTGACGATCAGATAATCGTAACTGTCCATACCTTCCGCCTCTTCACAGGCACGGTCCAGCCTGGACTTGATCACGTCCATTGTCTCTGTCCCTCTGCCCACGAGGCGTTCTTTCAGCTCTGTGGCGCTGGGCGGCGTGACAAACAAAAGCAGGGTATCCGGGAAAGCCTTTTTGACTTTCAGGGCGCCCTGGATCTCGATCTCCAGGATCACGTCCTTCCCCTCATCCAGCTTCTGCTCCACATACTCCCGCGGAGTGCCATAGTAATTTTCCACGTATCTAGCATACTCTATCAGTTCCTCTTTGGCAATCATTTTTTCAAATTCCTCTTTGGAAATGAAAAAATATTCCCGCCCGTGTTCCTCGCCTTCCCTCGGCGAGCGCGTTGTCGCTGAGATGGACAGGGCATATGTATCCGGGTATCTGGAGAGCAGCTCCTTCATCAGCGTCCCCTTCCCGGATCCGGAAAAACCGGAAACAACGATCAAAATTCCTTTTTTGTTCATGACTCTTTCCCCTCCCGCTGTCACTCGATATTCTGGATCTGCTCACGGATCTTCTCGATCTCTGTCTTCAGGGTAATGGCGTGGTTGGACACCTCCAGGTCATTTGCCTTGGATAGGATGGTGTTTGCCTCCCGGTTCATCTCCTGGGCGATAAAGTCCAGCTTGCGCCCGATCCCTTCCTTCTCTTCCAGCGTCGCCCTCATATGCTGGATATGGCTCTTCAGCCGGACGACTTCCTCATCCGTGCAGATCTTGTCCGCGAACAGGATCACCTCCGCCGCGATCCGGCTGTCCTCGATCTGGGTATCCGCCAGGAGCTCTTTCATCTTCTCTTCCAGCTTCGCCCGGTATTCCGCCACGATCTGCGGTGAGCGCTCCTCCACGAAGACGATCTCTGTCTCCAGGAAATCCAGTTTGGAGAGGATATCTTTTTTCAGGTTCTCACCCTCTGCCTTCCTCGTCTCCACAAACTGCCCGAAGGCACCTTCCAGAGCTTCCTTCAGGCCATTCCACAATTCCTCTTCATCCTCGCTCTGCTCCTCCATGGTAAACACTTCGGGATAGCGGGAAAGCGTGGAGACACGGACGTCATTTTCGAGTCCGAACTCCTCTTCCATCTGACGGAGATATCTCAGGTACTCCGCCGCGAGGGCCGCGTTATACTTTACGGATACCTGGGACTGGGAGAGATCTTCATAAGTAATGAAAATATCCACCTTTCCCCTGTTTGCGTATGATTTTAAAAGTGTCCGGATCGCGGTCTCGAAGAAATTCAGCTTCTTTGGCATCCGGATATTCACATCAAGATAGCGGTGGTTCACACTCTTTAACTCTACTGTAAATTTTCTGGATCCTTTCTGTATCTCACATCTGCCGAATCCGGTCATGCTCTTGATCATGTTCTCATCCTCTGTTATCTGATTTTCAGTTCCTTTAAAACCTGCTGCTGCAGTCAGCAGCAGGTCAAACTGTGAGTTCCATTATACTCCCGGCAGGCATACAGGGTCAACCATTTTCGAAAGAGGATATTTTCGAAAAATCCCGGCTGGATACTGTTCACACCTAACCGCCGCCTGAAAAAAACTGCGGCAGGCCGCATTCCTGCTTCCGCATTCTGCGCCTGCCGCAAATTTTGTATTACACTGTCATATTTTTACCAGATCACATTTTTCTTTCTTTTCAGTATGATCAGCGCTGCGCCTGCTGCCGCTGACACAGCCAGGACTCCCGCACCTGTACCGAGCGGAGCGCTTTCACCTGTCCTTGGCGCATTCTTTCTATCGGAACTGTCACTGCCCTTGTCCGGCGTCCCTGTGTTTTTGTCCGGATCCGCGCCCGTATTCTTTTGCCAGGAAAGCTCAGCCTTCACAGCGTCAGCGGTCGTATACTCGACGGATACCCTGCCGTTTTCAAGAAGGACCGCAGCTGCCGACGCGCTGCCTTTTGCTGTCTCGGCAGTCAGTTCCGTCTTCACGCCGGTCTGCGTCAGGCCGAATACATTTTCCTCTTCAAATGCCACCGTCAGCTTTCCGGGAAGCTTCACTGCATTTACGAACGCCACGCAGATTTTTCTGTCCACGGTATAGATCTCAAGCTTTACGCCGAAATCCGATACATCTGTGATCTCTTTCCCGTTGAGCGTGATCACTGCGCCTTCCGTTGTCGTGATCACCAGATCCACGTCTTTCCCTGACGCCGCCGCCAGTATCTCACTGCTGATCACCGGGTTTTCTCCCTCGGCTGTGATCGGAACCCTGCCGCCTTCCGGCGCGTTCTGGATCATCTCGATCACTGCGGCGTCCGTTCCCGGAGTTTCTTCTGCCAGCACAACAACCGTCCGCTCTGCCACAGCTGTATTTCCTGCCTTATCGCTTACCTGGTAAGTCAGCGTATAAGTTCCCTCTCTCGAGGTGTCCACAGAACCCATCACCTGTACAGCCCCGGTGAGATCTCCGTCTTTGCCGTCCACCGCGGTCACTCCTTCCATCGGGTCAAACACATCGCCCACATGGATCTCTGTCTTTTCCGGAAGCGTGATCACCGGTGCGGTCCGGTCTTTCTTTACTGTCACATAGTTCACGTTTGTCCTGGAAAGCCCGCCGTACTCGTCCGTTACTTCCGCATACCAGCCGAACGTGCCATCCTGCGCGTCTTTCATTGTATATTCCGCGCGTTCCCCGCTGTCCACGCCTTCTGCGGCTCCGATCAGCTCATCGCCGTATACATTGACGTCAAGGGAAGATACCTCCAGCGTCTTCTTTGCCGGCACGATCCCCAGATCAGCGAAGCTGACCGTGAAGTCTTCTTCTCCCGCGATCGAAGTATCCGCTCCCGCCACGGTGTCCTTTGCGTTATAATCATTGAGCTCCGGCGAATAGGTGCGGAAATGGATCTGCTGTCCCTCTATATCAAAGTGCATCAGGCGGATATACCCCATGCCGCCCTCTGTCAGTCCCTGGTAGTCGAACAGCATCTCATAGACTTTTCTGTCATTTACTCCGTCCTTATTGTCGTCAAATTCTTTGACCACCGTCTGCGCGTTGTGATAATGCCCGGAAAATACCATGCACACATTCGGGTTCACAGACACGACTTCGTTGTACACTCTCTGAGGCTCTTCCCCGAGACCGCCGCTTGCCAGCAGGTATTCATGGAAATTCAGGATTGCTTTTCTCTCCGGGTACTGCGCAAGCACATCGTTCATCCACCGGATCTCTTCATCGCCGATGCCCCATCCCATGTAGACCATGATAAAATCAATGCCGCCCACAGAGATCAGGTCGTAATGCCCTTTATTGTCCTTGTAGCTTCCTTCATACCACGGATCAGACGCATACCGCCACTCTCCGAAATATTTGCTGAAGTTATTGTAATCTTCTGTCTTATGTCCCACATCATGGTTGCCGGCAAGGACCCCGTACGGGAATCCTGCCTCATCGAGCATCCTGTACGCCGCGTCCGCGTTCTCCCACTGGGAGGCCATAGGCTCATCATCGATCAGGTCTCCGTTGTGGAAGAGATACTGGATATTCATCCTGCCTCTGTTGGAGATCAGCCAGTCATGGATCGCAAGCTGGGACTCGTACTTTCCGATCGCCTCCGGATTGTCAGGCGTATCCTCGTTATAATACTGCGTATCACTTTCGATCGCAAATGTGAAATCATAAGTGCCGCGGTCCTGATCACTCTCATTGGATGTCGGCGTCGTCTCATAAACCGGAGTCAGCGCAGGCGTTCCCGGCGCATACTGGGTCGGAGTATATCCCTCGCCCGCCTGTACCATGACCTGTACCTTCTGTCCGGACAGATGATCCTTCAGAGGGATCAGGGCTGCAAGCTCTGCTGCGCCTTCTTCTTCGGACCGCTCTGCCGCGGTCTCCTCCCACACTCCTGTGACAGTGTTATAGACGTACATCTTTGTCTTCGCGCTGTTCGTCTGTCCTTCCCATTTCACCTCGATCGAAGCATTCTCGCTGACATTTTCCCCAACTGTGATGTCGAACTGCTCATAAGGGAATCCGTTGGCGTCCGTGCCGTCAAACACATTCTGGTTTGATCCGGCCTGGCTGCTGATCCCGCTGCTCACGGCAATATTGCTGTCTCCCAGCACATAGCGCTCTCCGTATTTAAAAGCCACATCCATGGTATCGGAAGTGGGGTCTGTGACCCGGACGGAGAAGACCGGATCCTCTTCCACCGTGCTTCCGGGCTCCGGAGTGATGTCCATTCCAATCTCAGCGTCCTCTGCCGGCGTAGTAAACACGACCGTTTTTGTACTTGTATTTCCTTTTGTGTCTCTCGCGGTCAGGACAAGCTCATGTCCGCCCGCCTCCATCTCCAGGCTGCGCGCCTCATACGGGAGTTCGATGTACCCGCCGTCGAGCTGCGCCGTAAGGCTCTGAAGTCCTGCCACGGCATCCGAAGCTTCCGCTTCAATCGTAAATGTCCCGTGGTACTCCTGCTCCAGCATATTTGTCGTGATCTCCGGCGCCGTATTGTCAATACGGAAGGACACGGTCTTTTCATCCTGCCCTTTCAGGACCGTCAGCGTATGGCTTCCGTCTGCATATGCCGCCGTGTCGATCGTAAAACGGATGCTGCTGAAAGTCTCCTCCCGCGGTGTGAACACAGCCTTTAAGATCTCTGTCTTTCCACTGGAATCTCCCATATTGATGACCTCTTCCGGATCTTCATACCCGTCCGCGCGCAGCGTCGTGCCGTCAGGCATGATCAGGCGGATGTTCTTCACGACAAAATCATCGTTATTTTCCTCATTGTGCTCCAGCGCGTTGGCCTTGTTGCCCGCATGGATATCGATCTGTATCGTCTCGCCCTTTGTAAACCAGGACGGATCCACGTCATAGCTCACTGTCGCCCAGTTCTCATATGTACCGTCGTCAAAAATACCGAGCACATGGTCTCCGATCGCCACCGCATTCTTAAAGAATACATCTGTCTGGCTCACGTCAAAAACAATCTTCGCGCTTTTCTCGACAGACGGGACTCCGCCTTCCAGGGCCGTTCCGTCCAGAGTCACACTCTCACCTGTGACAATAAGATCCTGCTGTCCTACGAGGATGTCGCCGTCCGCCACATTCAGCCGGATTTCTTCCTGTTCTCCGCTGACAGAAACCGTAGTCCCTGTCTCTGTGCGGACAGTCTGGAAGCCGTCGCTGACCTCAAAGTAATACTCATAGCTTTTCTTTCCGGTCAGGTCAATGGCAGCGATCACTTTCTCAAACGTATCTTCTTCTGTACCTCTTGTCAGGTTATAGATCTCGTATTCTTCCGAAGTATTGTCTTTGAATGCCAGCTTGACGGTCTTGATCGACGTCCCGTCGGCCACGGCATTCACACGGAACGCCAGCCCGTTCTCATTTTCAAACTGCGCGGGCGTCTGGTCTGTCACTGACGGCGCGGTCTGCGGCACGGTCAGTTCCGCTCCCTCCGGACGGTCCTCTTCCTTCACAACACCCGGATCCGGATCCGCCTGATTGTCGGCGATAGCGCTCGTCATTGTACTGCTGCTGAACATGTATTTGATGGATTTGTCCGCATAGGTGTCGTCCACGCCGGCTTCCATATTGTAGGAGACGAAATCAACTTCATCCCCCACACTTGTCGTCACGCGGAGCGCCCTGGGGCTTCCGTTTGCCATTCCTCCGGAATGGATCTCGAACAGATTCTCTCCCATCACAAGGGATGTCCCGAACTTCTCATTGAACTGTTCCGCTGTATAGCTGTCATTCGGGCCGTTTTTGATCCAGAATACGGCCGCAGCCTTGGATCCCACCCAGATATCGTCGTCAATGCTTCCCCACAAGACGTCGCTTGCGTCTCCCTGGTCCGGGTAATTATAGTAGATCTTATAGTCTTTCAGGTTGATCCTCTGGTCAGAGTTGTTATACAGCTCAATAAATTCATAACCGTCGGATCCGTCCACATTGGAGGAATCCGGCATGATCTCCGTAATAAGCACAGCCGGAAGGCTGCTCTTGTCCACATCTGTCCTCCCAATTGCGACAGCGCTCTCCTGTGTGGCAGCCACAGAGATCCCGTCTGTCAGTTCCGCGTAAAATGTAAAGCCCGTCCAGTCGCCTGTCTGGTCGTACGGAAGTTCGAATACAAGCTTATCCCCGCTGTATTTCAGGTCATAAGCCGCGTATTCCTCTGTTTTGTCGGGTTTGAGATATATTTTTGCGTCTGTCACTGTATTCGCGCTGTTGGGTATGATCTCCAGCGTCCACGCCTCGCCTTTATGCTGAACCTCCGCGAAGGAAAGCTCCGGGTCAATGCTGCTCTGGGCGAACGCATAGACTCCCTCAGGCTTTTGCTCTTCCGTCATGCTGCCCGGCGTCAGAGCGCTGTCATAGGCGATGCGCACCATTTCCACATCAGCCGGATTATAGGCAAATGTGATACCTTTGTTTGCCTTTACTTCTTTTATATCCCCATCATTGTACCGCACCCGGTTTAATTCGATGCCCGTGTTTGTACATATGGACATCTGGCGCTCCTTGCTGTTATGCATTCCGTCACTGTGCACTGTAGCAAGATCCTTACCGATCTCAAAACTCTGCTCTGCGCCGGTCTTCTCCGTATAATACCTGTTAAAATCATCCGCCGTCAGTTCCCGGTTTCCATCGTTAATGATCCAGAGCAGAAGGGACTGCCCGGACTCTATAACGATCCCATCCTGGTCCGGCTCCCATAGATCCGTCACATTATAAATGATCTGGTACTGATCCAGGCTTACCGCCCGGTCGCTTACATTGGTGATCTCAAAATATTCGTATGCATCCGCTCCGTTCTCGTTATCCGTATCCGGCACGAGCTCTGTGAGCATCAGCGGGGTGCCCGGCGCTGTTTCCGCCGCCGGAGCCGCCTGCAGCCCCGCCGCACGGACCGGGGACGCAAAAGCTCCGGCTGCGACAGCTGTTCCCAGGACCGCGGCAAGACATCTGCGGTACAATTCTTTTCTTTTCATCTCAGTTTCTCCCTGTTTAAAAAATAATACGAGACTCAGACCGGTCCTTGCTTATCTTGCCGCTCCGAGCCCCTGACAGCAGTTACTATGCAAAACTATAGCGGAATTGAGCACTCTCTGCATCAAGCGCAGGTTAATATTTGTAAAAACAGTGTTAAAAATCGAAACCGTAATGAGGACTTTTTTCGGGGGATAAACCGTGGTATAATGATTGCACGTTCGTGCAATCCGAAGCGGCTTCTCCGCTTCGCCCGCTGCGCGGCGCTTCCTTTCCTGCGCACGTGGTATAATGATTGCTCGTTCATGCAATCCGAAGCGGCTTCTCCGCTTCGCCCTGCTGCGCAGGGTTGATCTGTGATATGAAATGAGGATTTAATCTATGGCATTTGACGGAATCGTCGTGGCAGACCTTGTCCACGAATTAAGAAAAGAATTATTAAACGGAAGGATCGCCCGCATCGTCCAGCCTGAGCCGGACGAGCTTTTGATCACTGTCAAGACGCAGGAAGGGCAGAAGCGCCTGCTGATCTGTGCGGACGCTTCTCTCCCCCTGGTGTATCTGACGGACACGAATAAGCCGGCACCCATGTCCGCGCCCAACTTCTGCATGCTCCTCAGGAAGCATATCGGGAGCGGACGCATCACAGATATCTCGCAGCCGAAACTGGAGCGCATCATCCGGTTTACCATCGAACACCTCAACGAGCTCGGTGACCTCTGCCGGAAGCTCCTGATCGTGGAGATCATGGGAAAACACAGCAACATCATCTTCTGTACTGAAGATGGGAAGATCATTGACAGCATCAAGCATGTCTCCGCCCAGATGAGTTCTGTGCGCGAAGTTCTCCCGGGAAGGGAGTACTTTATCCCGGACACCATGCACAAGGCTGACCCGCTGACCGTATCCAGGGCAGACTTTTCCGCCCTGCTGACAGGAAAGCCTGTCCCTGTCTCAAAAGCGCTTTACACAAGCTTTACCGGCATCAGCCCGGTCACCGCGGAAGAGATCTGCTTCCTCGCAGGGCTGGATTCTTCCGTCCCTGCAAAAGAATACTCAGAAGACGTCCTCTTCCATCTGTACACCCAGTTTGAGATCTACCTCTCAGCGGTAAAGGAAGAGGCCTTTTCCCCTGCCATCTACTATGACGGCCGTGAGCCCAGGGAGTTCTCAGCGCTCCCCCTCTCTCACTTTTCCGGATATACAAAGCAGGAATACCCGTCCATATCCGAAGTGCTCCGGACATACTATTCGACCCGAAGCCAGCTCACCCGCATCCGCCAGAAATCAGCGGACCTGCGCCACATCGTGCAGACCGCGCTGGAGCGGAACCGGAAAAAATACGATCTCCAGCTCCGCCAGCTCAAAGACACCGAAGGGCGGGATAAATATAAGATATACGGAGAACTCATCAACACCTACGGCTACAACGTAGCTGAAGGCGCCAGACAGATGGAAGCGCTCAACTACTATACAAACGAAATGGTCACCATCCCTCTGGATCCGACAAAGACGCCCCAGGAAAACGCCCAGCGCTATTTTGCAAAATATAACAAGCAGAAAAGGACTTTTGAGGCGTTGTCCGAATTATGCCGGGAGACAAAGGACGATATCACTTATCTGGAATCCATCCAGACATCCCTTGACATTGCCCTTACAGAAGACGACCTCGCAGGGATCAAAGAAGAGCTCGCCGGATCCGGATATATCAAACGGAAAACCGTCCGCAAAAAAGTGAAGGTCAAAAACACGCCTCTCCACTATATTTCCAGCGACGGCTATCATATCTATGTGGGGAAAAACAATCTCCAGAATGAAGAGCTGACCTTTCACTTTGCCTCCGGGGATGACTGGTGGTTCCACGCAAAGCAGGCTCCCGGCTCCCATGTCATCGTGAAGACAAACGGAGAAGAACTGCCGGACCGCACATTCGAAGAAGCCGGACGCCTGGCGGCATACTACTCCAGCATGAGAGGCAGCGAAAAAGTCGAGATCGACTATGTGGAGAAAAAACATGTAAAAAAACCAAAGGGCGGCAAACCCGGGTTCGTGGTGTATTACACCAACTACTCCCTCGTCATCGACAGCGATATCTCCGGACTGCAGGAAGTCTAAATCTGGATTTGCCGGGGAGCCTTCCTTGTAAATATAACGTCCGAAAACCGTCGATATAATCGAGAACGTTTTCACGGCGGGCAGGGATATGGCTCAGGTTCCGGTTCCGTAATCTGGGAAAGACATAAAAAGAATGGGATACGGCTAAGGACAATTCCAAAGCGGAAGATTCGCCTGCGGCTCAGGCATCCGCTTTGAAATTAACGCCGCATCCCATTCTTTTAAGTCTTTCCAACAGATTACTCCAAGTCACCGTCGCCATATCCCTGCCCGCCGCGAAAGACACATCAAAGGGGCGGTTTTCTACGTTCATCCGATCGGAAGATCCCCGCAGTCAAATGCGGGATTTCGAAAGGCAGGTGAGAGGGGAGCTTTAACGGCAAAACAAGAAATTTTACCAATCGGAAGGGACCGTGGACTTCCGGGGGAGTCCTTCTGTCTTGAGCTAAACCAGAAAACAGCGGAGCGCCTTTTCGAAAGCGCCTCAGCGCGGGGAGATGGCTGGCAGCGGCTCCCCCGCAAATCCAGATTTCATATGATGATGCACACCATCCCCCCATTGGAGTCGTTCACGATCTTCTGCATAGAATCCTGCAGTTTTACCTGGCTTTCATCGTTGATCATGGCAATTTTATTTTTCATTCCGTCCATAACGAGGTCTTCCACGGATTTCCCGAAGATATTCGTTCCCCACACCCCTTCCGGTGTCTCGCTCTCTTTCCTGATATACTGTACCAGGTCTTCCGCCTGCTGTTCGCTCCCGACGATGGGGGCGATCTCTGTCTCGATATTCGCGCGGATCATATGGATCGAGGGTGCTTCGGAGCGGATCTTTACCCCGTACTTGCTTCCCTGCTTGATGATCACAGGCTCTTCCAGCCGGATATCCTCCCTGGACGGGCTGACCACGCCGTATCCTTTCATTTTTACGTCCGTGAACGCGTCTTTGAGGCGGCTCAGTTCATCTCTCATCGAAGCCAGTTCTTTTACCGTGGAGATCAGCTCATATTCGCCTTTGATATCCGCGCCGGTAAGTTCGCTGAGTACTTCATAATAATATTTCTGCTCAAATCCCACCCGGATCCGGACCTTTCCCGTGTCCATTTCGATCTGGTCCACCTGGATGCTGTCTATGTACGGACTGTCAGCCTCCAGGGTACGGGAAGCAATGCTGCGCACGTCATCCATCTCCTCCATTACCGCGCGGACACAGTTTAAAAGATCCTGTTTGATCCTGTGCTCCCTGGACAGCATCTCCACCCATTTTGGCACATAGAATTCCACCTCCGTGATCGGGAACTCAAAGAGCACCTGCCTCATGATCTCATGGATGTCTTCTGTTTTCAGCTGTTCGCAGTTGACCGGGACCACGGACGCGCCGTATTTCTTTTCCATCTCTTCCTTTAATGCTTTTGCCTCATCCGTATATGGCTTCTGGCAGTTCAGAAGGATCAGGAACGGCTTCCCGATGGACTGGAGTTCTTTGATTGTTTTCTCCTCCGCCAGTATATAATTTTCTCTCGGGAGACCGGTCACACTGCCGTCTGTGGTCACGACAAATCCGATCGTCGCATGATCGTGGATGACCTTCTGCGTGCCGATCGCAGCTGCTTTCGTAAAAGGGATCTCATATTCAAACCAGGGCGTCCTTACCTGGCGCTCTTCCTCATTTTCCGTGTGCCCTGACGCGCCCTCCACCATATAACCCACGCAGTCGATCAGACGGATCCTGACTTCCACATCCTCTGACAGCTTTACTGCCGCCGCTTCTTTGGGCACGAATTTGGGCTCTGTGGTCATGATCGTCGTGCCGGAGGCGGACTGGGGAAGCTCATCCTGTGTCCTTGCCCTTGCATGTTCATCGGTCATATTCGGGAGGACAAGCAGGTCCATGAAGCGCTTGATGAACGTGGATTTGCCTGTCCGCACCGGACCGACAACTCCGATATAGATTTCTCCGTTTGTGCGTGCTTTCATATCTCTGTATACCTGAAATGGATCCATAAAAATACCCCCTTGTTCTGCTGTTACAATGTATGCAGACACAAAAGGGGGTATGACTTTTTCTTCCCGTACAGGGATTTCCGTTCCGTACAGAGATTTCCGTTCCGTATCAATAAAGGTTGCTCTACCTGATCAGGACTCCTGCTCGTCCCATGTGAGGGAGCGGTTCTCACTGCGGGACTCTCTCTGCATCAGGTCATCCACAGCCTGAGCCGGGGATTTCCCTTCGAAGAGGACCTTGTTCACTTCCTCCACGATCGGCATGGACACATCATATTTCTTTGCAAGCTTTGCCGCTGCCTTGGCGGAATACACGCCTTCCACCACCATCTGGACCTCGTCCATCGCTTCCTGGACAGATTTGCCCTGTCCGATCAGATAGCCGGCTTTTCGGTTGCGGCTGTGTACGCTGGCACAGGTCACGATCAGGTCTCCGATGCCGGTCAGGCCGGTAAAGCTCTCGATCTTTCCGCCCATCTTTACTCCCAGCCTGGAGATCTCCGCGATCCCTCTGGTAATGAGCGCTGCTTTTGTATTGTCCCCATAGCCCAGGCCGTCAGCGATGCCTGCTGCCAGAGCGATCACATTTTTCAGGGATCCGCCGAGCTCGATCCCGAGGATATCGGGGCTTGTATACACGCGGAACACACGGCTGATAAACATGGACTGGAGATACTCTGCAGTTTTCCGTGTCTTCGCGCCGATCACACACGTCGTCGGCAGCTTGCGCCCCACTTCCTCTGCATGGCTCGGCCCGGAGAGGACAGCCACATCCGCCTGAGGGATCTCTTCCTCGATCTGACGGGAAAGCGTCATGAGGGTAGATTCCTCGATCCCCTTTGCCACATCCACAATGATCTGCCCGTCTGCCACATAGGGCTTCATCTTCCGCGCAGTTTCCCGCGTGAAGGGAGACGGGACTGCTAATACGAGAAAATCCTTTCCCCGTACCGCTGTCTCCAGATCCCCGGTAATGACCATATCCTCTGCCAGCTTCACGCCCGGCAGCTTCAGCTCATGTTCTCTCTTTTCGTCCAGCATCTTCACTTCATTCCCGTCGATCGACCAGATCGTCACCTGATGACCGTTATCGTGAAGAAGGACTGACAGCGCCGTGCCCCAGCTTCCGGCGCCAAGCACACCTACCTTTGCCATGATATATTGCTCCTTTCCCTGTTATTCTTTTTTCTTTGCCCCGAATTTATTCTCCGTACCTTTTGCCAGCCGCCCCAGATTTGCCCTGTGCCTGAACCATGCCAGCGCAGTCAGGAAGAACAGCACTGCATAGAGCTCATAACATCTGGCAGCGTCCATCCGGAACCACCCCATCTGCCCGATGATGACCATCTCGATCAGAAAGGCCGTATAAGCTGCAAGGGAACCGACGGATATGTATCTGGTCACCGCAACCGGGACGAGGAAGAACGCCAGGGTGACCGGGATCAGCAGTAGGCTCGCCGGCAGATCCCAGAAACTGTTGACGACTACAAGCCCCGCCATCACAGCGATCCCCTTCCCGCCTTTGAAATTCATATAAAACGGGAAATTATGCCCGAGAGTCACCCCCGCGCCCGCATACATGGCGAGCAGAGGCAGCATATCGCTCCCCCGGTACATAAAATACGTGATCAGGAACGCTGCCACACATTTCAGCACATCCCCGAAAAACGTCATGGCGCCAGCCTTCCAGCCAAGCACTCTGAGGGCATTTGTCGTCCCTGCATTTCCGCTGCCCTTTTTCCTGATATCCATATGGTTCATCTTTCCGACAAGATAGCCGGTCTGAAACAGGCCGCACACATACCCCACCGCAAGACAGATCAATCGTTCCATAACTTTACTGCTCCTTTTCCTTTCTCTCCCTGATAAAGAACTTCAGTGAAGTCCCGCGGAAGCCGAATGCTTCCCGGATCTTATTCTCCAGGTATCTCGTGTATGAAAAATGCATCAGTTCTTTGTCATTTACAAAGATCACAAACGTCGGCGGCTTCACGGAAACCTGGGTGATATAGTAAAGTTTCAGCCTCTTTCCCTTGTCTGACGGGGGCTGCTGCATTGCCACTGCCTCTGTCATGATCTCATTGAGCACTCCCGTAGCGATGCGCAGCGTCTGGTTCTCGATGACCATATCGATCATGTCATAGAGTTTCGCAAGCCTCTGTCCGGTCAGGGCAGACACATACATGATCTCTGCATACGGCATGAAAGAAAGCACCTGGCGGATATCACTCTCATACTCCCGCATGGTGCGGTCATTCTTCTCGATGGCATCCCACTTATTTACGACGATGATAATGCCCTTGCCTCTCTCATGCGCGATCCCCGCGATCTTCGCGTCCTGTTCCGTCACCCCTTCCGTGGCGTCGATGACCATGAGGACAACATCCGCCCTCTCCACAGCAGTGACAGTACGGATAATGCTGTACCGCTCCAGCTCTTCTTTGATCTTGTTCTTTCTGCGCAGCCCGGCAGTGTCAATGAAGATATATTCTTTCCCGTTGTGCACGATCTCCGTGTCAATAGCGTCTCGCGTTGTTCCTGCCACATCAGAGACAATGACCCGGTTCTCTCCCAGGAGGCGGTTGACGATCGAGGATTTGCCCACATTCGGTTTTCCCACGATGGCGATCCGGGGCCTGTCATCCTCCTCTTCCTGCGCACTCCCCTCCGGGAAATACCCTGACACGATATCGAGCATATCTCCGAGTCCAAGCCTGGATGCCGCGGATACCGGCACCGGATCCCCGATGCCCAGATTATAGAACTCGTACACATCCGGCATAAACTTATCGAAATTATCTACTTTATTCACTACAAGGACAACCGGCTTCCCGGACCTTCTCAGCATATCCGCCACTTTTGAATCCGCGTCCACAAGTCCCTGCCTCACATCGGTGATAAATATGATCACATCCGCTGTGTCAATAGCGATCTGCGCCTGCTCCCTCATCTGCGAAAGGATGATATCCTTGCTGTCCGGCTCAATGCCTCCTGTGTCGATCAGTGTGAATTCTTTGTCCAGCCACGTTACATCCGCATAGATCCTGTCCCGGGTCACTCCCGGCGTATCTTTCACGATGGCGATCTTTTCTCCTGCCAGTACGTTAAAGAGGGTTGACTTTCCCACGTTCGGACGTCCCACGATGGCCACTACTGGTTTGCTCATTTTATTCAGCCTTTCTCTTCTAAAATTACTCTTGAAATAGGATCGACCTACAGACTATCCCCGTTCACAGGCTGTTTCCTGTCTGTGCACAATATACTGTCGATCAGATCCTGCCCGCTTGATTTTACAATATGGACCGGGACTTGTAAAGCATCAGATACCTGTTCCACGGTGAAGTCATCCAGGAACACATCCTCGTCTGTCTTCAGCATATTACAGGGAATAAGAAGCCGGCTCCCCAGCTCCATGCCCTTTAACTGTGCCATAAGGTCCTGTCCCGTGATCAGCCCGGATACGGTGATCCTCTCCCCGAAGAAATCATTGCGGATGCAGTATACATGGATGTGTACATCCGGGAATTTCTCCGTGATCTTCTCTGCCATCTTACAGAGATACGGATAAGCCAGTTTCCCGGTCGCGATGGAAAGCTCTTCCGCCCTGCCGTCACCTTCGAGGGCTTCATACCCCTCTGAGAACTCCTGGAAAAGGAGTCTGAGCATCCCGACACCGTTTTCCAGCTGGAGATACCCGTCATACCGCTCCTCCCCGGGCACCTCCTCTCCCGCCAGGAGATACCACTCATCTCCTGCGTGGATAAAGTGGAGTCCGTATTCCTGGTAAATCTTTTCCTGCCATCTGTGGATGACGCCCAGGACTTCTTTTGCGTCTTCCTTTGTAAACGGCTCCAGAGGGTACAGCCCGCTGCGGAATTTCGTAAGTCCCACCGGAACGACGGACACACTCTTCAGGAGCGGGAGATAGGAAGTCAGGTCCCGGATCGAGCGCTCCAGCTCTTCCCCGTCGTTTACCCCTTTGCAAAGAACGATCTGACCGTTCATCTCGATCCCGCCCTGGTAGAGCATGTCCACCTTCTTAAGCGCATCGCCCGCAAAACGGTTGTGCAGCATCCGGCACCGGAGCTCCGGGTTCGTCGTCTGGAAGGAGATATTGATCGGCTCCAGCCGGTAGCGGATGATCCTCTCGATATCATGATCGCTCATATTCGTGAGCGTCACATAATTCCCCTGGAGAAAGGACAGCCGTGAATCATCATCCTTGAAATACAGAGTATCCCTCATCCCCTCGGGCATCTGGTCAATAAAGCAGAAGATACACTTATTACAGCAGGAGCGGTACTCGTCCATGAGCCCCTGCCCGAACCGGATCCCCAGGTCCTCGTCCGCCTCTTTCTCGATCTCCAGCTCCCACTGTTCCCCGTCCGGCTTCTCGATGAGGAGAACGATTTCTTCATCCTCCGTGTAAAACTGATAATCAAAGATATCCTCGATCTCATGCCCGTCGACCGCAAGGAGCCTGTCCCCTGCCCCGATCTCCAGCTCTTCCGCAATACTGCCCGGCACTACGCCGGACACGATATGTTCATGTTTCTTCATATATCCCAAGACTCCTTATCCCCGTCTCTTTATGCGGAGAAAGAGGCAAAACCTCCCCTCTCTCCCCAGTCTTATCCAGTATAGCATAATTCCCGCTCCCCGCAAAGCATACATTTTATACGGTGAACTTGAATTTCACGGAAAAAGATGGTATAAATGATATGTAAATTTTTGATCATCTTTTTATCAACAGGAGAAAAACATGTCTAATATCGAACTCTTAGAAAAAACTCTTCCGGTTGCCCCGCTTAAGATCGTTGCGATGGAGAGCTGCCGGGAACTGGGGCAGAAGGTCAATGATTACATCGTTTCCTTCCGCGAGAACACGATCAGCGAAGCATCCGAATCGTCCCTGTATGTCAATTACAGATCCAACAATTACCTGGTGGACTGCTGCTGTCCCCGATTCGGGACAGGTGAGGCAAAAGGTGTCCTCAGGGAGACGATCCGCGGCACGGACCTGTTCATCATGACAGATGTGTGCAACTACAGCCTGACTTACAGTGTGAGCGGGCATTTAAACCATATGTCGCCGGATGACCATTTCCAGGACCTGAAAAGGATCATCTCCGCCGCTACGGGGAAGGCACACCGGATCAATGTGATCATGCCGTTCCTGTATGAGAGCCGCCAGCACAAGCGCACAAAGAGGGAGTCCCTTGACTGCGCCCTTGCGCTCCAGGAGCTGACAGATATGGGAGTTACCAATATCATCACATTTGACGCTCACGACCCGCGCGTCCAGAACTCGATCCCGCTGAGCGGATTCGACAGTTTCAATCCGCCGTATCAGTTCATGAAAGCGCTCTTCCGCGCTGTCCCTGACCTGATCCCGGACAAAGACCACCTTATGATCATCAGCCCGGACGAGGGGGCGATGCACCGCGCGGTGTACTTCTCAAACGTCCTCGGCGTGGATATGGGAATGTTCTATAAAAGGCGCGATTACTCCACGATCATAAACGGAAAGAATCCCATCGTTGCCCACGAGTTCCTCGGGGATGACGTACAGGGCAAGGATGTCATCATTGTCGATGATATGATCTCCTCGGGCGGAAGCATGCTGGATGTCGCAAAGCAGCTGAAAAGCCGCAATGTGGGACGCGTCTTCGTGTGTACGACTTTCGGGCTGTTCACAGACGGCCTGGAAAAATTCGACGAATACTATGAAAAAGGATACATCAGTAAAGTCATTACCACAAACCTGACTTATCTTCCGCCGGAGCTCTACGAAAAACCATACTTCGTACAGGCGGATATGAGCAAATTCCTGGCGCTCATCATTGATTCCCTGAATCATGACGTCACGATCGGAGCGGTACTGAACCCGACAGATAAGATCCATGCACTGCTCGAAAAACGGGCGCGGGGCGAGAAGATATAAATCTGTATTTAAGGGGGAGCCTTCCGATCAGATGCATGTAGAAAACCGACCCTTTGACGCGCCTTTCGCGGCGGACGGGGATATGGCGACGGTGACTTGGAGTAATCTGATGGAAAGACTTAAAGGGAGGAAGCGTGGCGTTAATTGTCCGGCGGATGCCTGAGGCGGAGCCGAATCTTCCGCCGGACAATTGCTTTTAGCCATGCTTTCTCCCTTTTACGTCTTTCCCGGATTACTGAACCGGAACCTGAGCCATATCCCCGTCCGCCGCGGAAACATCCTCAATCAGATTAACGGTTTTCGGACGTTATATCCACAAGGAAGGCTCCCCCCCCACACACACAAATACAGATTTCTACCGTAATCTGTGTCCTTCATATTTCATTTTTGTCCTCAGGAACCGCATCAGCGCTGCCAGCCTCTCTTCCACAGATTCCCCGTTCTCTGCGAATTCCAGGCTCTCCGCCGCTGCCGTGAGGAACCGCCCGTCGATCTCGGTCTGATGGCGCTGAAGGAACTGCAGGCGGTCTCCGTTATCCTCCAGCTCCAGGAATTTCAGGATAAGGGCAGTGGTGCTCCCCTGGCGCCTCAGCTCTGCCGCAGGGCCCTCTCTGAGATCCCGGCACAGTTCAAAACGGTATTTCTGTTCTGCCTGCGGATATCTCCCGGTATCCAGAGGGCTCAGAAAAGCCTCCAGAGCGCTTGCATAGACTTTATGCGCCCCTTCCGCAGTCTCGAAGATGACCATATCTTCCCCTGTCTCCGTACAAGTCGCGATATGCAGGATTTTGTACTTTCTCCCTTTAAAATGTCTGTAAATATCCCCCGCCCTTGGAATCCTTCTCTCCATACACAGCTCCTTTCCTGTATTGAACAAGTTTTCATCCCTGAGGATCCTGTCTTTTCCCCGGGGATCTCCCGGATCAGTACAGCTTCGCACTGATCAGTTTCGGACGGAATCCTTTCTTTTCCAGTGCGTCCAGTATCCTGTTCTTATGCTCAGTTCCGAACGCCTCCATCGTGATCCTCAGCTCCACGGCTGCATTTCTGTTTGTGCTCACGAACTGGTTATGCTCCAGCTTGATGACATTGCCCTGCTCGTCCGCGATGGTCTTCGCGACCTGCACCAGCTCGCCCGGCTTATCCGGGAGAAGGACGGATACGGAGAAGATCCGGTCTCTCTGGATCAGTCCGTGCTGGACGATCGATGACATGGTGATCACATCCATGTTTCCTCCGCTTAAGATGCAGACAACTTTTTTCCCTTTGCAGTCAAGCTGCTTCAGCGCCGCCACGGAGAGAAGACCGGAATTTTCCACGATCATCTTATGGTTTTCCACCATATCCAGGAACGCGCCGATTAGCTCATCATCCTCCACTAACAGGATATCGTCTACATTTTCCTGCACATAGGGGAGTACCAGATCCCCCACTGCCTTGACAGCGGTCCCGTCTGCGATCGTGTTTGCGCTCTCAAGTTCCACCACTTCTCCTGCATGCACAGCTGCGGTCATGCTGGCTGCCTCCGCGGGCTCCACTCCGATCACTTTGATCTTCGGATTGAGCATTTTCGTCAGGGTCGATACCCCGGAGATGAGGCCGCCGCCCCCGATCGGGATCAGGATATAATCCACTGTGGGAAGCTCCTGGACGATCTCCATGGCGATGGTTCCCTGTCCTGTTGCCACGTCCAGGTCATTAAAAGGATGGACGAACGTATACCCTTCTTTTTCCGCCAGCTGGCAGGCATACTCATAAGCATCGTCATACACATCTCCATAGAGCACTACTTCCGCGCCGTAGCTCTTTGTCCGGTTCACCTTGATCAGAGGCGTGACCGTCGGCATGACGATGACAGCCTTACATCCGAACTGCTTCGCCGCGAATGCGACTCCCTGGGCATGGTTCCCCGCTGACGCAGTGATCAGGCCTTTTTTTCTCTCTTCCTCGGTGAGGGTGCTGATCTTATAATAGGCGCCCCGGATCTTATACGCGCCTGTGTGCTGCATATTCTCAGGTTTCAGATAGACCTTCGCCCCGCTGGCTTCGCTGAGATAATCGCTGTATATCAGCTTCGTGGGGTTCGTCACTTTCTTCACCAGTTCACTTGCTTCCTCAAATTTTTCCAAAGTCATCATTTTCGCTTCCTTCTTTCTGGTCAATGGCCAAGCCTTTATTCCTCTGTTTCCCGTGCGTCTTCCTCCCGATAGAACAGTGCGTTTACGAATTCATCTGCATCGAACTTCTGGAGATCGTCAATGGTCTCCCCCACTCCGATATATTTTACCGGGATCCCCAGTTCCGCCTGTATGGCAACCGCGATGCCGCCCTTTGCCGTTCCGTCCATCTTCGTCAGGATGACGCCTGTGATATCTGTCGCCTCGTTAAATTCTTTCGCCTGTGCGAGCGCATTCTGCCCGGTCGTAGCGTCCAGCACGACCAGAGTCTCCCGGAATGCCTCCGGGTACTCCCTGTCGATCACCCGGTTGATCTTTTTCAGCTCTTCCATCAGGTTCTTCTTATTGTGGAGCCGGCCGGCCGTATCGCACAGAAGGACATCCGCTTTGCGCGCCTTTGCGGCAGCCACAGCGTCATAGATCACAGACGCCGGATCCGCGCCTTCCTGTCCGCCGATCATGTCCACACCCGCGCGGTTCGCCCACTCCTTCAGCTGTTCGCCTGCGGCGGCGCGGAAAGTATCCGCAGCGGCGATCACCACTTTCTTCCCCTGGTCTTTCAGTTTGCCCGCAAGCTTTCCGATGGTGGTTGTCTTGCCCACTCCGTTCACGCCGATCACGAATACGACTGACGTGCGGTCTTCAAATTCATACGCTGTCTCGCCGACGTCCATCTGCTCTTTGATGCTGTCGATCAGCAGCTGCCTGCACTCAATGGGCTCTTTCAGATGCTGCGCGCGTACCTTTTCCCTCAGGTCGTCCAGGATCTCCATAGTCGCGTGGACTCCCAGGTCACCCATGATCAGCGTTTCTTCCAGTTCCTCGTAGAAGTCCTCGTCAATCCTGGAAAATCCGTGGAAAATACTGTCCATCCCGGATACGATATTGTCCCTTGTCTTGGTCAGGCCTGCGACAAGACGTTTAAAAAAACCTTGTTTTTCTCCCATTCTGATCTCTCTCCCGATTTTTATTTTTCCAGTTTTTATTTATCCAGTTCGTTTTCCAGCAGATCCACAGACACGAGCGTGGACACTCCTTTTTCCTGCATGGTGATCCCGTACAGGCGGTCCGCCGCTGTCATCGTCCCTCTTCTGTGGGTGATGACGATGAACTGGGTATTCTCTGTCAGTTTATGCAGATACTGCGCGAACCTGGTCACATTATTGTCATCCAGAGCCGCCTCGATCTCATCCAGAAGACAGAAAGGAGACGGCTTTAAGTTCTGGATCGCAAACAGAAGGGCGATCGCGGTCAGAGCCTTCTCTCCTCCCGAGAGCTGCATCATGTTCTGCAGCTTCTTTCCCGGCGGCTGGGCGATGATACGGATGCCCGCCTCCAGGATATCCTCGTCCTCCATCAGCTCCAGCGTCCCTTTTCCTCCGCCGAAGAGCTGTTTAAACACACTGTTGAACTCTTCGGCGATCCGGGCGAACTGCTCGGCGAACTGCTTCCTCATGGCAGCGTCCAGCTCCTCGATGATCTGCACGAGTGTTGCCTCCGCCTCGACCAGGTCGTCATGCTGTCCTTTCAGGAACTCATATCTCTCAGACACATTTTTATAATCCTCAATGGCATTTACATTCACAGTGCCAAGTTTGCGGATCTCATTTTTCAGTGTCTGGATCTGCCGTTTCATGTATGCAAGGTCTGTCAGGTTCTTATCCCTTAACTCCATGGCGTGATTATATGTAAGCTCATATTCCTCCCACATATAATTCATCTGCTTCTCCGAAGCGGCTTCGTATGATTCTCTCTGGCTGTTCAGGCGGAAACATTCCTTATCCAGGGCCGAGATATGCTTTGCCAGTTCTTCCCTCATCCGGATAAACTCTTTGTGCTTCTGGTTCAGGCCCTCTCTCTTCTCTGTCTGCTCCCTGATTTCTTTCCCGATCTCATCGAACAGCTCTTTGGAATCCTCGATCGTACGCTTAAGTTCTCTTATCTTCTCTTCTTTTTCCCGGATCTCTTCTGAGGCATGATCCTTGTTGGAATCCAGTTCCCTTAATTCCGCCTCGAACTTCCCTGTCTCCTCATCGATACGGGAAATATTTTCCAGGATAAATACATTCTGCTGCTCCAGTGCGGCAAGTGCGAGGTGGACTTCCTCCGACTTTTTCAACTGGAGGCTCTCCGCCTGCTTCTCCTCATCCAGGGTCTTCTGCAGTTCTTCGATCCTCGCGTTTAAATCCTGCTCCAGGTTCTCCGATGTCTCCAGCTCCATCTGGATCGACTCTTCATTGTCCCGGATCTGCTGCAGTTCTTCCTCCAATCTCTTCTGCTCAGAGGCATACCCGTCCAGGCGCTGTTTTCCTTCTTCCATGCGGACGCGCGTCTGTTCCACATTCATCTTCGCAGTATTCTCGAGCACTGACGCCTTTCTGAGTTCCTGCTGGATCTCATCGATCGCGTTATAGCATGTCCCGCGCTCCGCTTTTACCCGGCTGACGTCCTTTTCCATGGCGTCCATATCTGACTTGAGCATGGCCACCGTCTTCTCAAATTCCTCGATCTCCCTGCGTCTGCTCAGCAGGTTGCCGGAATTCTTAAACGCGCCTCCTGTCATGGATCCGCCCGGATTGATCAGCTCTCCTTCCAGAGTGACAAGCCGCAGTGTCTGCCGGTATTTCCTGGCAATAGCGATCCCGTCGTCAATGGTCCGCACTACGATCGTCCTTCCAAGGAGCTGAGCCGCGAGCCCTTCAAACTGAGGCTCCACATGGACCAGAGTATTGGCTAGCCCGATCACGCCCTTCTCCCTCAGCGCCTCTTCATTCTTAAGCCCATAACTGCCCTTCATACTGGTAAGGGGAAGGAAGGTGGCGCGTCCGTACTTGTTTTTCTTCAGGAAGGCGATCATCCGCTTTGCCGTATCTTCATTGTCCGTGACAATATTCTGGATGCTCCCGCCCAGCGCAGTCTCAATGGCGATTTCATATTCTTTCTCCACTTTGATGATATCCGCCACAACGCCGATGAGGCCTTTTTCCCTGTCCTTGTTGGACATTACCCGGCGGATACTATTGCCGTAGCCGTCATAGCGCTCTGTAATATTTTTCAGCGATTCCAGGCGGGAAGATTCCCTGTGATAAGCGGTCTGGCCGATCCGCAGTTTTTCCTGTTTTTCATTCAGCTCTTTCTGGAGCCTGGCGATGGTCTGCTCAGTCTCAGAGATCCTCTGGTTATATCCGGCGATCGTTTCCTGTACGCTGCTCAGTTCTTCTTCATACTGTCTGAGGAGTCCTGCCTGTCTCTCCTGCTCTGAGGACACTTCCAGGATACTCCGCGACAGAGCTGCCCTGCGCGCGGCGATCTGCTCTCTCGTCGTGTCATAGTGCTGGATCTTCGCTTTTGTGGAAGCCCGGTTCCCGAGGATATCCATGATCTCCTGCTTTCTGCCCTCGATCTCCGCGGTATGCTCCGCGATCCGGCTCTGGACCTCGATCAGCTTTTGCTTTGCCTCACTGTCCTGGGCGGAAGCCTGATCCAGCTTTTCCTGTACCTCCTGCTTTTCCTGTTCAAGAGAAGCTTTCTGCTCCTGTCTTGTCTCGATCTCGATGCGGACCGCATTCGAACGGTTGTCATAGTGCTCGTCATTCATGCGGACCGCATTGATCTGCTCCTTCAAGACATTGATCTGTCCCTCGAGCTGCTGTTTCAGGAGGTTTGTCTCATTGAGCTGGTTTTTCGCCGTCTCAATGGCAAGGTCGATCTGCTCGACCTCTTCCTCGATCGCCTCATACTCGGCCTTCATCTCTTCGTAGCGCCGGTTGGAATCCTCCATCTCGGATGAGGCGATCCCATACTTCTCTTCCACCTCTTTCATCCGCTCCCGGATCCGCTCTTCCTCGAGAAGGAACATGTTGATATCATATGTCTTTAATTCTTCTTTTTTCTTAAGATATTCCTTTGCGGTCTCAGACTGCTTTTCCAGAGGCCCGAGCTGCTTTTCCAGCTCCTGGAGGATGTCATTGACCCTGGTCAGGTTCATCCTCTCCTCTTCCAATTTTTTGACCGAGAGATTCTTCCTGCGCTTAAACTTGACGATACCTGCGGCCTCGTCAAAAAGTTCCCTTCTTTCCTCCGGCTTTCCGCTTAAGATCTTATCGATCTGCCCCTGGCCGATAATGGAATATCCTTCCTTCCCGATCCCGGTGTCGTAGAACATCTCATTGATATCCTTCAGGCGGCATGCCGCTCCGTTGATCAGGTACTCGCTCTCTCCGGACCGGTACAATTTGCGGGTCACTGTGACTTCCTCGTAATCAACCGGGAGCTTGTGGTCCGAGTTGTCCAGGGTGATCGCGACGGATGCATAGCTTAATGGCTTCCTGTTTTCCGTACCGGAGAAGATCACATCCTGCATGCTTCCTCCGCGCAGCTGCTTCACTCTCTGCTCGCCCAGGACCCAGCGCACGGCGTCAGCCACATTGCTCTTTCCGCTTCCGTTAGGGCCTACGATGCCGGTGATCCCGTTGTGGAAATCGAATCTTATCTTATTTGCAAAGGATTTAAATCCCTGTACTTCAATGTTTTTTAAATACATACAACACCTGCCCTATCTTTGTCTCCGGAGGCGCAGGATCGCCTCATACGCAGCCTGCTGCTCTGACGCTTTCTTACTCCTGCCCGCACCTTTTCCTGACACCTTGTCCCCGATCAGGACTTCCGTGTGGAAGGACTTATTGTGGTCAGGCCCCTCTGTCCCGACAAGCCGGTAGGTGATCTCTCCCATCTTTTCCGCCTGCACCATCTCCTGGAGGATAGTTTTACTATCATAAAAGAGCTTTTTATCTTCCAGGTCTGTCAGCACAAATCTGTGGATAAACTCTTTTGCACTAGTAAAACCACCATCCAGATACACCGCTCCGATCAGCGCCTCCATAGCGTCTGACGTAACGGAATCCCTCATCCTTCCGCCTGTCGCCTCCTCACCTTTTCCCAGGAGAAGATAACTTCCCAGGTCAATGTCTCTTGCACAGAGCGCCAGGGACGGCTCGCATACCATGCTTGCCCTCGTCTTTGTCAGTTCTCCCTCCGGCATCTTCGGCGATCCTTTAAAAAGGAACTCGCTCGATACCAGTTCCAGCACCGCGTCGCCCAGAAATTCCAGCCGCTCATTGCACTGGTATTTCGGCAGATGGCGTTCATTCGTGTAGGAACTGTGCATCATAGCCCGCTCAAGAAGCGAGAAATCCCGGAATTTATAACCGATCTTCTGTTCCAGTTCTCTTAATCTTTTATTCATCTGTTCATTCCTCTATGAAAACGAAAAAGCCCACAGGGGCTTTTTCATTCAATGATCCTTTGGTTATTCCACTGCTTTTTTGATCTGGTCTACCGCATCCTGCACTGTTACGATCTTCTCTGCCTCTTCATTGTCGATCTCGATATCAAACTCTTCCTCGATCCCCATGATGATCTGGAAAATGTCCAGTGAATCCGCGCCCAGATCGTCTACAAATGTAGTCTCCGGCCTGATCTCATCTTTCTGTACATTGAGGACATCCGCGATGATCTCCTGAAGTTTTTCAAATTCCATAACTAACTCCTCCTTAACTTCATTCACTTGCTTTTTCTTCGTCCTGCGTCTCCTGGATAGCTGCTTTTATCTTTTCATTTATTTTCTGCTCTTTAAATGTGACGCACTGGATAATCGAATTACACACCTCTTTGGAAGTGGAACTTCCGTGTGTCTTCACGACCAGCCCTTTGAGCCCGAGCATCGGCGCGCCGCCGTATTCGCTGGCGTCAAAGTCTTTCATTGTCGCTTTCAGGGCGGGCTTTACGAGAAGCGCCCCGATCTTGCTGCGCAGGCTTGACATCATACCTGATTTGATCTTCTTTATCAGGGTTCCGCCCACGCCTTCGTAGAGTTTAAGGATCACATTTCCCACAAAAGCTTCGCATACGATCACATCTACATTGCCGTAGGGGATCTCCCTCGCTTCCACGCTTCCGACGAAATTAATATCCTTACAAGCTTTCAGGAGCGGGAATGTCTCTTTGACAAGTGCGTTTCCTTTTTCTTCCTCCGCACCGATATTTACGATGCCCACCGTGGGATTCTTTTTCCCCATGACGCTCTCCATATAGATGGATCCCATCTTGGCAAACTGGACAAGGTGGGAAGGCCTGGCGTCTACATTAGCCCCGCAGTCGATCAGCAGGGACACGCCTTTCAGTGTGGGAAACAGCGGAGCAAGCGGCGGTCTCTCCACGCCTTTGATCCTGCCCACGAGCACCTGGCCTCCAACAAGAACCGCGCCCGTACTTCCGGCTGAAACGAAAGCGTCTGCCTCTCCGTCCTTCACAAGCTTCATCGCGACTACGATAGAGGAATCCTTCTTCCCGCGGATCGCCTTCACCGGCGGCTCCGCTGTCTCGATCACCTCTGTCGCGTTTATGATCCGGATCTGTCCGGCAGGGTAAGTATACTTTGCCAGCTCTTCCTTTATCACGTTTTCCCGGCCTGTCAGCAGCACCTGGATATCCTTCCTCTGCTGAACCGCCTCTACAGCACCCTTCACGATCTCGGCCGGCGCGTTATCGCCGCCCATCGCATCGAGCGCTACTCTCGTAATATCAGACATTTTCCTTCCTCCTAACGCTACTGAAAATATTCTACTGGAAAACATTATAAAAATCAACAAAAAAAAGACGCAAAACGCAAAGTTTTTACGTCCTTTTTCCTTATTAAAAATCAGTCAACGGAAATGATCTCACGCTTGTTGTATGAGCCGCAGGCCTTGCATACACGGTGAGGCATCATGAGCTCGCCGCACTTGCTGCATTTCACAAGGTTCGGAGCGCTCATCTTCCAGTTAGCTCTTCTCTTATCTCTTCTTGCTTTTGAAGATTTATTCTTTGGACAGATTGACATAGGTTACACCTCCTTAAAATTCTTAAATAAGTCACGGACAACTGACATCCTAGGATCAAGTCCCGGTTCTTCACAGTCGCAGGACCCCGTATTCAGGTTCTGGCCGCATACCTTGCACAGACCTTTACAGTCTTCCCTGCAAAGTACTTTTTCAGGCCATCCCGACAAAATCTCATTATAGAGCAATTTGTCCACGTCAAGATGATATCCGTCTATAAAGTTTGATTCATCCAGCTCCTCTGTCAGTTCTGCGTCGGAGAGACCTACGTCCACATGCTTTGTACTGTCCAGTACAAACTCATGCCTGACATCTTCCAGGCACCTGTCACACGGGATCACTGCCACAAGTCTGGCCGCCGCATGGATCAGCAGCTCCTTCCCTTTGACATGCTCTACCCTGACACGGACCGGCCCGCTGCTCACGACAGGATATTCCCCGGACTTCATCCGGATCGTCTCCATTGTGAACGGCACAGTCTCTTCAACTGTCTTATGCTGGTCTGACAAAACGTCTGATAGGTTAATTAACATAGTTATTACTCCTATTCATACCTTGTCTATTATATCATGGAAATCCTGTTTGTCAACTATGATTTCCAAAATATCTGGCAGCCGGTTTCCCGCCCATTGCGAGTGTCCGGCAGCACACATAAAGACGGACAGGTTCCGCCCCATTTCTGGGGCATCCCTGTCCTGTCCCAAACCCTGATCCAAGCAGCGCCTCTTATTTCAAAAGCGCCAGTGTCTCTCTTGCGATCGCGAGCTCCTCATTTGTCGGGATCACAAACACTCTTACCTTTGAGCCTGGTTTTGTGAGCTCAGCCTGTGTTCCTCTCAGCCCGTCATTTTTCTCTTTGTCAAAATCAACTCCGAGATAGCCGAGATAGCTGCACACCTGCTCCCTTACGTAATCATCATTCTCACCGATTCCTGCTGTGAACACGATATCGTCCACGCCATTCATTGCAGCCACATAGGAACCGATGTATTTTGCAACTTTATATGAGAATACATCCATTGCGATCTTTGCTTTTTTATCGCCTGCGTTCATTGCGTCTGTCAGGTCGCGGAAATCGCTTGACAGGCCGCCTGAAAGACCGAACACACCGGACTTTTTGTTGAGGACATTCATCACTCCCGCAATGTCAAGTCCCTCTTTCTGGGCGATGAACTCCATGATCGCCGGATCGATATCTCCGGAGCGGGTTCCCATCACAAGTCCCTCCAGCGGAGTCAGTCCCATGGAAGTATCAACGGATTTTCCGTTCATGACAGCTGTCACGCTGGATCCGTTCCCGAGATGGCACACGATCGTCTTGAGATCTTCGTACGGTCTCTCCATAACCTCAGCCGCTTTTTTCGATACATAGCTGTGGCTTGTGCCGTGGAAGCCGTAGCGTCTTATTTTATATTTGTCATAGTACTCATACGGAAGGCCGTACATGTAAGCCTTCTCCGGCATCGTCTGGTGGAAAGCTGTGTCAAATACTGCGGCCATCGGTGTGCCCGGCATGAGTTTCTCACATGCCTCCACGCCGATGAGGTTTGCCGGATTGTGGAGCGGCGCCAGCTCATTGCACTCTGTCACAGCCTTCTTCACTTCATCTGTGATGATGACTGAGGAAGCGAATTTCTCTCCTCCGTGTACCACGCGGTGTCCGACTGCGCCGATCTCGTGCAGATCTTTCACAACGCCTGTCTCCGGATTTGTCAGCGCCTCGATGACATACTGGATCGCCTCTGTATGTGTGGGCATCGGCTTGTCCGATTTTTCTTTTTCTCCGCCTTCCGGCTGGTACGTCAGTCTGCCGTCGATCCCGATCCTCTCACAGAGGCCCTTTGCCAGCACTTCCTCAGACTCTGCATTGATGAGCTGGAATTTCAGTGAAGAGCTTCCACAGTTGATTACTAATACGTTCATTTTCTTTCCTCCCAAACGTTTTATTATTTTTCAGGATTTCCACCCTGCATTATTCCATTGCCTGAGCCTGCACAGATGTGATCGCTACTACGCCCACGATATCCTCTGCGCTGCATCCGCGTGACAGGTCGTTGACCGGCGCCGCGATCCCCTGGGTCAGCGGTCCGTAAGCCTCTGCCTTTCCGAGTCTCTGGACCAGCTTATATCCGATATTTCCCGCATCCAGATCCGGGAAGATCAGTACGTTCGCATGTCCTGCGACTTCGCTGCCCGGCGCCTTGGAAGCGCCCACTTCGGGAACGATCGCCGCGTCAAGCTGGAGCTCTCCATCCAGTTTCAGATCCGGAGCGAATTCATGCGCAAGGCGTGTCGCCTCAACCACCTTGTCTACATCCGGGTGTTTTGCGCTTCCCTTTGTAGAGTGGGAAAGCATTGCCACGATCGGCTCTTTTCCTGTCAGAGTCTTAAAGGACTCTGCGGAAGAAAGTGCGATATATGCCAGTTTTTCCGGATCCGGATTCTGCTCCAGTCCTGCATCTCCGAAGATAAATGTCCCGTTTGCGCCCATATCACAGTCCGGAACGACCATGAGGAAGAATGCGGAAACAAGCTTTGTGCCCGGTTTTGTCTTCAGGATCTGAAGGCACGGGCGGAGTGTATCTGCTGTGGAGTGGCATGCCCCGGATACCATCCCGTCTGCATCGCCCATCTTTACCATCATAACGCCGTAGTACAGGTAGTTATTGAGAAGGAGCTCTCTCGCCTTCTCCTCTGTCATCCCCTTTTTCTGTCTCAGCTCGACCAGTTTCGCGATATAGCTCTCTGTCTTATCGCTTGTAGCCGGATCCACGATCGCTGCCCCGGAAATGTCATATGTACCTTTATTCTTCTCGATCTCCTCTTTGCTTCCGACAAGGATCAGGTCCGCGATCCCCTCTTTTAAGACTGTCTCCGCAGCCTTATAAGTTCTTTCGTCCTCTGTCTCGGGAAGAACGATCGTCTTCTTATCCGCTTTCGCCCTTGCCTTGATTTCATCAATAAATCCCATGATTAAAAAGCCACCTTTCATTTTTTATCACATGCGGTTTTATTATAACGCAAAGGTTTTTTGTATACAAGGGATTTTATGTGCATTTTTAAGTACAATCAATTATTTTCTCAGTCTGAGTTTATATGATTGTCACAAAAATAACAATCTCATATTTGAAACACTGCTGTAACGATATTAAAGTACACGAGGATCGTGCAGGTATCGAGGATCGTCGTGATCAGAGGCGCTGCCATGATCGCCGGGTCAAGCCCGATCTTCTTCGCCACGAGCGGAAGGATGCAGCCGATACACTTCGCCATCGCCACGACCGCGATCATCGTCACGCCGAGCGCCACGGCGAGCATCAGATTTCTGTCATACATGATGCAGATCCTGATCCCGTTGACAACAGCAAGGAGAGTGCCCACGATAAGCGCCACTCTGATCTCTTTGAATATCACCTTAAAAATATCCGAAAATTCAATCTCTCCCACAGCCAGCCCGCGGATGACAAGGGTTGAGCTCTGTGACCCGCAGTTACCGCCCGTCCCCATGAGCATGGGGATGAACGTGATCAGGACAGGCATCGCTGCCATCGCATTCTCATAATACCCAAGGATCTCCCCTGTCACCGTCGCGGAAAGCATAAGGAGCATGAGCCATGGCGTACGGTTTTTCGCCTGCTGGAACACAGAAGTCTCAAAATAGGAATCTTCGTTCGGGCTGACGCCGGCCATGATGCTGATATCTTCTGTCGTCTCATCCTGGAGGACGAGCATCGCATCGTCTACAGTAACGATCCCGACCAGGCAGTCCTCATGGTCAATGATGGGGATCGCCACAAGACCGTATTTATTGATCATATTTGCCACGTGCTCCTGGTCGTCCAGAGTCCTGGCGTAGAGCACATTTTCATCCATGATATCTCCGATCAGGCGGGATTCGCCGGCTGTGAGCAGGTCCTTGACATCCACCATCCCGATCAGCTTTTTCTTCTCTGTGACGTAACATGTATAGATCGTCTCTTTGTTGATGCCGACCTGACGGATCTTTAAGATCGCATCCGCTACTGTCATCTCCCTGCGCAGGCTGATGTATTCGATATTCATGATACTGCCCGCACTGTCCTCCGGATACTGGAGGAGGCTGTTGATCTTCTGCCGCGTGTCCTCATCTGTCGCCGCGAGCAGACGGTCCACCACATTTGCAGGCATCTCTTCCAGGACGTCAACCGTATCGTCAACGTACATCTCTTCCATGACTTCTTCCAGCTCGGAATCCGTCAGTGCATTGATCAGGTCCTCGCGCATCTCGCTGTTCATGTCCGTGAACACTTCCGCCGCTTCCTCCTTTGCAAGCAGGCGGAATACAAGAGTGCGCTGTTTCTTGTCAAGTTCTTCCAGGCATTCCACGATATCCACAGGATGCAATGTCTCCAGCTCTTCTTTTAATTTTTTAAAATCATGTATTTCCAGCAGTTCAATGATCTGCTCCACATCCAGACGATTTTCCTGATCCATGCCGCACTCTCCTGTCTTTCTCTTCTGTCCGGCATGACGCCGGGCCTTTTTTCTCTGTCTGAGATTTCCCTGTAAGAATCCATCTTTTTATAGTATAATATGGTAGAAATTGATATACAAGGAGATTCTTATGAAAATTGTCGGCCTGATCACAGAATATAATCCCTTTCACAATGGACATCTTCACCACATACGCGAAGCGAAGCGGATCACGGGAGCGGATGCCGCCATCGTCATTATGAGCGGCGATTACGTACAGCGCGGCGTCCCCGCGTTCATGCCCAAGAGACTGCGCACTGAGATGGCGCTGAAATGCGGGGCTTCCGCAGTTTTCGAGCTCCCCGTCTGCTATGCCACAGGCAGCGCGGAATACTTTGCCATGGGGGCAGTCTCCCTGCTTGACAGCCTGGGGATCGTGGACGCCGTCTGCTTTGGCAGCGAGTGCAATGACCTGGACGCCCTGTCACATGTGGCAGACATCCTCACCCGGGAACCTGACGACTACCGCAGCCTTCTGAAAAAGAGCCTGAAAAAGGGGGCGTCCTTCCCCACCGCCAGGCATGAAGCCATGCTGGAGTACACGCGGGTACCTGCATATGCGGCCCTGTTGGATGATCCGAACAACATCCTCGGGATCGAATATCTCAAATCCCTGAAAAGACTGGACAGCCGCATGGTCCCCTTTACGATCCAGAGAGAGGGGGCACACTACCACGACCAGGCTCTCTCGCCCGGACACCTCAGCTCTGCCTCCGCTATCCGCTCACTACTCGCATACTCCGGGTCTTCCCTGCGCACAGACCCGGCCGGAGGCACTTTTGAAAACACCTCCTTCGAGAATATCCTGAGCGAGCTGGAAGACCAGGTGCCGTCCTGCTGTCTGGAACTTCTCGAAGATTTCCACAGAGTACAGTACCCGGTCTATCAAAACGACCTGTCCCTCATCTTAAAATACAAGCTTCTCAACAAGACACCCGGCAGCCTGGTCCGTTACCAGGATGTATCCGAAGAGCTGGCGAACCGCATCTGCGCCCAGCTTGACAATTACATGAATTACAAGCAATTTGCCGAACTCCTGAAGACCAGGGAGATCACGCAGACACGCATTAACCGCGCTCTCCTGCACATCATGCTCGGATTAAAGAAGAGCGAAGTGGCTGAATACATGAACAATGGCTTCCACTTCTATGCCCGCCTGCTCGGTTACCGTAAAGACAGCGCAAAACTCATCAGCCGGGTCGCAAAAGAAAGCCCGCTCCCGCTGCTGGCGAAACTGTCCGAGAGTGGAGAGCTGCCGGCCATCGGGCAGAAAATGCTCCGCAACGATATCCTGGCATCCAATCTGTATATGTCCGTGGTGACCGATAAATACAAGACAGCGTTTTTGAACGAATATAGGCAGGGGATCCTAAAAGTGTGAAATCTGTATTTGCGGGGGAGCCAGGTGATTGGCGAAACGTCCGAAAACCTTCGATATATTCAAAGACGTTTTCGCGGCGGACAGGGATATGGCTCTGGTCCCGGTTCCCCCGCAAATACAGTTCTTATCGTTTTAGTTTTGCCAGTTCTTCTTTTTCTTCCCTGCTCACCCTGTACGACTCCCGTATTTTCTGGATCGCTTTATTGTGTGTGAAGTCGTCCATATGATTATTTTCTAATAGCCGCCTTGTCTGTTCCGGGAATTTTACGTAGCAGACCTGGATCGTCCACGCCACTCCCATTTTCGCGTAATACCCGTCATGATGGAGTCCGTCGCATATCCCGAGGATCTCATCGATATGTCCTTCATCCACAAAATGGGACATCATGGCAACGATCATAAAACGGAGCCGGAATTCTTCTCTGCTGTCTCTATATGTTTTCAGATAGTCAAACCAGTAGTCCGGATCCTTTCTCATAAACTTATAACTTGTCACGCAGCTGTCGCAGACCGCCCAGTTTCCGATCCTGGGCACGAATCCATCCAGGTATTTTCTGCGCTCTGCAAGATCCATTTTCCCATATCCGATCACAAGCCCCAGGAGCATGATCTCCTCATGGATGGAATCTGCACCGATCTTTTCCTCAGCCTCTTCGAGATAGGTCCGGTAATCTGCTTTGGTGATTTCCTTTGCAAGTTTTCTCAGGGCAGGGATCCTGATCCCCATGACATGTTCCACTCCCGGGAGAAGTTTTTGATTAAACTCTTTATAATCTTCCTCTGATAATGCGTATAACTTTTCTCTGATCTCCTCTACCATTCCACTCTCCTGCGAAAAAGGCTTCCGGCCTGATCTCCAGGACGGAAGCCTTCTGTCATCTCGATTACTGTCAGCCGGATTCTGTCCCGGCCGGCCTCTGCTTATTATTTCTTTATTTTATTATTTCTCTTTATTCTTCAGATATTCGTCAATGCCCTTTGCTCCGGCTTTTCCTGCGCCCATGGCAAGGATGACCGTAGCCGCTCCGGTAACCGCGTCGCCGCCTGCGAACACGCCTTCTTTTGAAGTCTGTCCGTTCTCCTCATCCGCGACGATACATTTCCTGCGGTTTGTCTCCAGCCCCTTTGTGGTGGAAGAAATCAGCGGGTTCGGCGATGTTCCAAGAGACATGATGACTGTATCCACTTCGATATCATACTCAGACCCCGGGATCTCTACCGGACGTCTTCTTCCGGATGCATCCGGCTCGCCAAGCTCCATCTTAATGACAGTCATGCTTGTGATATTTCCGTTTTCATCCACGTTGATCTTTTTCGGATTTGTCAGAAGGTCAAAGATCACGCCTTCCTCTTTTGCGTGATGTACCTCTTCTACTCTGGCCGGGAGCTCTGCCTCGCTTCTTCTGTACACGATATGTACGTCCGCGCCGAGACGCAACGCCGTCCTGGCAGCATCCATAGCGACATTTCCTCCGCCCACGACTGCGACTTTCTTTCCTGCAGCGATCGGGGTATCGTAAGAATCGTCAAATGCCTTCATCAGATTGCTTCTCGTCAGGTATTCATTTGCGGAAAATACTTCATTCGCATTCTCCCCCGGGATGCCCATAAACATCGGAAGGCCTGCTCCCGAACCGATAAACACAGCTTCAAATCCTTCATCTTCCATGAGCTGGTCAATGGTCGTGGATTTTCCGATCACAACGTTTGTCTCAAATTTAACGCCAAGCTCTTTTACTTTCTCGATCTCTTTTGCGACAACCTTCTGTTTCGGGAGACGGAACTCCGGGATCCCGTATACAAGCACCCCGCCGAGCTCATGGAGCGCCTCAAATACAGTCACATCGTATCCCATCTTCGCCAGGTCGCCCGCACAGGTAAGACCGGACGGGCCGGAACCGATCACAGCCACTTTATGTCCGTTCTTTGTCTCCGCGCCGACAGGCTTGATGTCATTCTCAAGTGCATAGTCAGCCACAAATCTCTCCAGTTTTCCGATGGACACCGGCTCGCCCTTAATGCCGCGGATACATTTTCCTTCGCACTGGGACTCCTGCGGGCAGACACGTCCGCAGATTGCCGGGAGCGCGCTGGATCTTCCGATCACTTTGTACGCTTCCTCGATATTTCCTTCCTTTACTTCATGGATGAACGCCGGGATGTCGATCGAAACCGGACAGCCCTGGATACATTTTGCATTCTTGCAGTTGAGGCATCTCGCTGCCTCTTCCATCGCCTCTTCCAGATCATACCCGAGGCAGACCTCATCAAAATTTGTCGCGCGTACTTTGGGATCCTGCTCTCTGACAGGAACTTTCTTTAACATATCAGCCATTATTCGTCACCTCCGCAATGTCCGCATCCGCCGTGGTGCGTATCCCCTTCCTGGAGCTTGAGCATCGCACGGCCTTCCGCTGTCTTGTACATCTGGCTTCTCTTCATCGCCTGGTCAAAATCCACGAGATGGCCGTCGAATTCCGGGCCGTCCACACAGGCGAATTTGATCTCATCGCCTACCTGGAGACGGCATGCACCGCACATCCCTGTCCCGTCCACCATGATCGGGTTCATACTGACGATCGTGGGGATCTCCAGTTTCTTCGTAAGCAGACAGACGAACTTCATCATGATCATCGGTCCAATGGCAACGCAGACATCGTATTGATTCCCATTATTCACAAGTTCTTCAACCATAGTGGTGACCATACCGGCATGTCCGTATGTACCGTCGTCTGTACACGGATAGTAATTGCCGGCGACAGCCTTCATCTCATCCTCAAGGATCAGCATATCCTTTGTCTTCGCGCCCACGATCACATCCGCGTCAATGCCGCGCTCATGCAGCCATTTTACCTGCGGATACACCGGAGCCGCGCCCACGCCGCCTGCAACGAACAGCATCTTTTTCTTCTTCAGCGCCTCTATATCCTCATGGACAAACTCGGAAGCACATCCGAGCGGTCCTGTAAAGTCACGGAAATAATCCCCTTCTTTGAGCGCTCCCATCTTTGTTGTGGAAGCTCCCACTTCCTGCACCACAATGGTGATCGTCCCTGCCTCTCTGTCATAGTCACAGATGGTCAGGGGGATACGCTCGCCCTTCTCATCTATTTTTACGATAACAAACTGCCCGGGCTCACAGTGCTGTGCCACACGCGGCGCATGCACATCCATCAGAAAGATCTTGTCCGCCAGTTTTTCTGCTTTCATTATCTGATACATGGTCTTCCTCCTCGTCAAAAATCACTCTTTCACTATAATACGCTAAATTGTGCGGGATGGCAAGCAAAATAAATAAGACCGACACGGCAGGCCGCCCAGCTTGCAGCCTCACCATCCCGGCCTTATATATTTTTCAGATATTACCGATGTAGATATCCGAACATTTTATCTCCATCTGACTTTGCTGTTGGCTTTTTAGAAGTCAACCTCTGTTCCGTAATATGTACATGTGAACAGCTTCTCCATTGTAGCCGGATCGATCGCACGCGGGTTGGACCCTGTACATGCGTCTCCTACTGCCAGCTCAGCGATCTTGGAGATCTTTTCTTTGAATTCGTCCTCATTGATACCAAAGTCTTTCAGTGTCTTCGGGATATTGAGTTTTACATTGAACTCATTGATCTTCTCGACAAGGCTGTTGATGAGAGCCTTCTCAGATGTTCCCGGAAGCCCCATCCTGCGGGCGATCTCAGCGTAGCGCTTTGCTGCCACCGGATCTTTCGCGTTATACTGGATAACGTACGGAAGATAGATCGCATTTGCGCATCCGTGCGGGATATGTCCTGTGGAGAATGCTGCCCCTGTCTTGTGCGCCATGGAGTGTACGATACCAAGCAGCGCGTTGGAGAATGCCATTCCCGCAAGGCACTGTGCGTAGTGCATCTGCTCTCTTGCCTCCATATTGCAGTTGTAGGAAGCCGGCAGGTAATCCAGGACCATCTCGATCGCCTGGAGCGCCAGCGGGTCTGTGAACGGCCCGTTCAGTGTGGATACATACGCCTCGATCGCGTGTGTCAGAGCATCCATGCCTGTGTAAGCCACCTGTTTTACCGGGAGCCCTGATACAAGGTCCGGGTCAACGATCGCGACATCGGGTGTGATATTGAAGTCAGCAAGCGGATATTTCACGCCTGTCTGATAGTTTGTGATCACTGAGAATGCAGTAACCTCTGTCGCTGTACCTGATGTAGACGGGATTGCTGCAAATTTTGCCTTTGTCCTGAGCTCCGGGAAGTTAAACGGTGTGCACAGCTCCTCGAAAGTTGTTTCCGGGTACTCATAGAACGCCCACATCGCTTTCGCCGCATCGATCGGGGAACCGCCTCCCATAGCTACGATCCAGTCCGGCTCAAACGCGCGCATCGCTTCCGCGCCTTTCATAACAGTCTCAACTGACGGGTCCGGCTCAACGCCTTCGAATAACTGAACTTCCATGCCTGCTTCTTTCAGATAGTTCACAGCGCGGTCAAGGAATCCCTGACGCTTCATGGAGCCACCGCCAACGACGAGGATCGCCTTTTTTCCTTTAAGGTTTTTCAACTCTTCAAGGCATCCTTTTCCATGGTAAATGTCTCTTGGTAAACAAAATCTGCTCATTTCCAGCATCTCCTTTATGTATTGTTATTTTTTTAACGCAGTCATTATAACTCTTTTTTACATGAAAAACAACCCTGTTATTGTTAAATTTAGCTAAATTTTCGCATCAGTTCAGCCATCGGGCTGCGCGGGAGAGAAAATCATGCTCGCATGATTTTTCGAGCGGGCAGTCCGATGAGCTGAGCGCCCGTTTATGAGGAAAACAGCGGCGCAGCCGCAGTAAGCACGCAGTGCGGTTTTCCGAATGGCGCGGGCTGAACTGTTACAAATCTTTACCAATAACAGGGCTGTATCCTATTTTTCACGTCACTCTGAGAGAGTAATGTAATTCCTCGTAGTGGCTTCTGTCGTTTTTCCGTTATTATCGTTCACCAGGACCGCCATAAAGATCGTCTGGGCATTCTCCGGCATCATGACCGGACCGGTATACCGGGTCGATGAAGCAGTCGGAGTTGTACCGTCCATCGTATAGTAAGCCGTATAACCGTCCGGGACCGTGATCGTGATCTGCTGGGGCTGGCTGTACTGCCCCGTAGACGGTGTTACAGCAGGGGCATCTACGATCGGGAACTGGATCACATATGTGCCGGAAGACACCACGCTGGGGATCCCCCTGGCATTCACAGCGACTGCGCGGATCTCGAACTCACCCTCATCCTGCAGCAGGATCGGCTCCGTATATTTTGTGCCGCTCTCTGCCGACGGATCTGAGCCGTCCAGTGTGTAATAAATATCTCCTCCCGTCTCTGAGGTGAGCGTGATCTCCTGTACTTCTTCAAAGGTTCCCTCTTCCGGGCTGAATTCCGGCGCGGAAGAAATATAGTCTGCCACTGCATCGAGCACTGTCTCGTCTTCACAATCCTGGAGCAGCTCAGAAATCTTTGCAGCCTGTTCCGTATCCATATAGAAATCGATCGCAGCCTGATATAGTTTCACGTTCGACGGCTGGGTCTGGATCGCGTCCTGGAACACCTCTTCCGCACTGTCCAGGTCATCCTGGTCGATATAGATCTCCGCCTGTCCGACATAAGCTTCCGGGCGGGATTTATCCTTTATGATCGCCCGCTCAAAATACCGTTCCGCCGCAGTATAGTCCCGGCTCTGGATCGCATTGTAACCCTTCCGGATCATTCCGGTATACGAATTCTGATACACAATGACCACACCGGCAACGATCAGGGCAAGGATCACAAACAGAGTGATCAGAAGATTCCTCCGCTTTCTCTTCGCCGCCTCGAGCCGCTTCTGCTGCCGCTGCCGCTTTAACTCCGCTGTGTTCTGGCGGGAACGGCGCAGATCATCTGTATTCTGGCGGGAACGGCGCATCTCGCCTGTCCCCTGTCTCGGTTGCTGGGCGTTTCCGTCAGTCTGCCGCTGCCTGCGCAGCTCGTCTGTGTTCCTGCGCCCCGGGTCTGTCTGCCGTCCCCCGTATCTCCGGTCCTTCCGGATCCGGTCCATCTCGTCCTGGCTGAGCACGCGGGTCGCGTTTACATTCTGGTCTCTGCCGCCTCTTCTGTACCGTCTGATGTCATCCGTCTGTATCTGCCTGGTCGCGCCTTCTACAGACCCCTTTACTTCCCTTGCAAGGACATCATCCAGGGGATTATAGTCCGGCACGATCTGGACCTCCGCACCGCACCGGGGACATACCATCTGATCATCGGGGATAGCTGCTCCGCAATGTCTGCATATCATGGTCTTTCCTCCTGAGTACGGATCGTCTCCACACAGTTATTCATCAGCATGGCGATCGTCATGGGGCCGACTCCTCCCGGCACAGGAGTGATCGCGGATGTAACGGATTCCACATCTGCGAAATCCACATCTCCGCAGAGATGGTTCTGCGCATCCCTGTGCATGCCCACATCAATGACGACCGCGCCTTCTTTTACATAGTCTTTCGTGATAAACCGCTCTTTCCCGATCGCCACGATCAGGATATCCGCACGGCGTGTAACCTCTTTCAGATCTCTGGTGCGGGAGTGCGCCACAGTCACGGTCCCGTTTTCACGGAGCAGGAGCGCTGCCATCGGTTTCCCTACGATATTGCTTCTCCCGATGACCACGCATTCTTTCCCTTCTATGGAGATCCCGGATCTTTTCAAAAGCTGGATGATCCCGGCCGGTGTGCAGGACAGGAACCCTTTCTCGCCGATCCAGAGCCTTCCCACGCTTACCGGGTGGAACCCATCCACATCTTTGTCCGGCGAAATGGTCCGGATGATCCGGTCCTCATCGATCTGTGCCGGAAGAGGGAGCTGGACGAGGATCCCGTTTACACTGTCATCCTCATTTAACTCCTCTACCAGGCGGACGAGTTCCTCTTCTGTCGTCTCCTCCGGAAGCTCATACGACCTGGATCCAATGCCGATGTAGGCACACGCCTTTTTCTTATTATTTACATAGACAGAAGAGGCGGGGTCGTTCCCCACCTGGATGACTGCAAGGCAGGCATGCCTGCCCTTTGCCGCCAGCTCCGTCACTTCTGCTTTTAATTCATCCTTGATCTGCTGTGAAATCTTTTTTCCATCGATTATCTGTGGCATCTGTATCTCCCCTTTATCGTTTAAAACAGCCCTGTGATCTTTCCGTCATCTGTCACATCGATCCCGTTCGCCGCAGGTACTTTCGGAAGTCCCGGCATTGTCATGATCGCGCCTGTAAGAGCGACCACAAACCCGGCCCCGGCATTTACATACACTTCACGGATATGGATGTCAAACCCTTCCGGCCTTCCCAGTTTCTTCGCATCGTCTGACAGAGAATACTGGTTCTTTGCCATACAGACCGGGACATTGCCAAACCCGAGGGATTCGATCTTTGCGATCTGTTTTTCCGCCGCCGGTTCATAGACAACGCCTTTTGCTCCGTAGATCTCTTTTGCCACAGTCTCGATCTTCTCTTTGATCGGCAGATCGTCTGCGTAAAGTGTATGGAACTCTGACGCCTTCCTCTCAAGCGTCTCAAGCACCTTCTCAGCAAGGGCGATACCGCCCTCTCCGCCTTTTTCCCACACTTCCGAAAGTGCAAACTCACACCCGCGCTCTTCGCAGAACCTGCGGATAAATTCATTTTCCGCCTCTGTATCCGTGACAAAGGAATTCAGAGTTACGATCACAGGGACTCCGTACTTCTGTATATTCTCAATATGTTTCTCAAGATTTGCGATCCCTTTTGCAAGGGCGTCCAGATTTTCTTCCGCAAGATCAGCCTTTGCAACGCCTCCATTATACTTCAAAGCGCGCACAGTTGCAACCAGTACCACGGCATTCGGTTTCAGCCCTGCCATGCGGCACTTGATGTCAAAGAATTTTTCTGCGCCCAGGTCCGCCCCGAATCCGGCTTCCGTGATGGCGATATCACTCAGTTTGAGAGCCATCTTCGTCGCCCGCACGCTGTTGCATCCGTGGGCGATATTGGCGAAGGGGCCGCCGTGCACGAGCGCCGGTGTGTGCTCCAGCGTCTGGATAAGATTCGGTTTCACAGCGTCCTTTAAGAGCGCTGCCATAGCGCCTGTCGCTTTCAGGTCATCCGCTGTCACCGGCTCTCCGTCGAAGTTGTACGCGACAATGATCTTCCCCAGTCTCTTCTTCAGGTCAGCCAGGTCATCTGCCAGGCAGAGGATCGCCATGATCTCGGATGCGACAGTGATCACGAAATGATCCTCTCTTACCATGCCATCCATTTTATTTCCCAGGCCCACGACAATATTCCTGAGGACGCGGTCATTCATATCCAGGCAGCGTTTCCAGACAACCTGCCTCGGATCGATGCCGAGACTGTTGCCCTGCTGGATATGGTTGTCAAGCATTGCCGCGAGAAGATTGTTTGCAGAGGTGATCGCATGGAAATCTCCTGTAAAATGGAGATTGAGGTCCTCCATGGGGACTACCTGCGCGTAGCCGCCGCCGGCAGCGCCGCCCTTGATCCCGAAGCACGGTCCGAGAGAAGGCTCTCTCAGGGCAAGCATTGCATTTTTCCCGAGCTTTGCCATCGCCTGGCCCAGCCCGATCGAGGTCGTTGTCTTTCCCTCCCCGGCAGGCGTCGGGTTGATCGCAGTCACAAGGACAAGCTTCCCGTCCTCCCTGTCTTTGATCCGGTCCCAGAGTTCATCGGAAAGCTTTGCCTTATATTTCCCGTAAAACTCCAGTTCATCTTCCATGATACCCGCACGCGCCGCCACGTCCCGGATATGTTCCATTTTTGCTTCCTGAGCGATCTGAATGTCTGTCTTCATTTTTTTCCTCCTCTGCGCCTTTCTTCTGTGCATCAATTTATCCTATGACGCTGTGTATTTACTGGTTCTGAAGATACTCTTCAAATTCTTCCTTTGTCATCAGTACTTTTCTGGGCTTTGTGCCCTCCTCCGGGCCTACCACTCCCGCTTCTGCAAGCTGGTCCATGATACGCGCCGCGCGGTTGAACCCGATCTTGAACATCCTCTGGAGCATGCCGATGGACGCCTTTTCCTTGTCAATGATCAGTTTCCCCGCATCAACAAAATATGTATCTCTGTCATCGCCGGCTTCGGACGGCGCTGCCGCCCCATCAGCCGGAATATTGGAATTCATATGCTCTTCCAGCTCATCATTATAAGATGCATTCCCGTTCTTATTGATAAGGTAATCTACCACATCCTGGACTTCCTTATCAGAGACAAAAGACCCCTGGACACGCACCGGCTTCGGATAACCGGACGGGTAAAAGAGCATGTCACCTTTCCCGAGCAGTTTCTCTGCGCCGTTCATATCAATGATCGTCCTGGAATCCACTCCTGATGATACGGAAAAGGCGATCCTGGACGGCATATTCGCCTTGATCAGTCCAGTGATCACATTGACCGATGGTCTCTGTGTGGCGAGGATCAGATGCAGCCCTGCTGCCCTGGCAAGCTGTGCCAGCCGGCAGATCGCGCCCTCTACTTCTCCCGGGGCAACCATCATCAGGTCCGCAAGCTCATCGATGATGATCACGATCTGAGGAAGCTTTTTCTTTATCTCCTCCCCGGTCTCACCTTTTTCAACTCTGGCATTAAACCCTTTCAGGTCTCTCACATTATATTCCGCGAACAGCTTGTACCGCTTCTCCATCTCTGCCACAGCCCAGTTCAGCGCGCCGGCTGCTTTTTTCGGATCTGTGACTACCGGGATCATCAGGTGCGGGATCCCATTGTAGACACTCAGCTCCACAACCTTCGGGTCCACCAGGATCAGCTTCACTTCATCCGGGTCCGATTTGTAGATAATGCTCATGATCAGCGTGTTGATGCACACAGATTTTCCCGATCCCGTCGCCCCCGCGACAAGGAGATGGGGCATCTTTGCTATATCCGCCACGACCACTTTGCCGGCGATATCCTTGCCGACCGCAAAGGTGATCGGGGATCTGCTGTTCCTGAATTCTGCTGATTCCAGGAGATCTCTCAGCATGACCGCCGTGTTCTCGCTGTTGGGCACCTCGATGCCAACGGCAGCCTTTCCCGGGATGGGCGCCTCGATCCTCAGGTCCGCCACTGCCAGGTTCAGTTTGATATCATCTGCCAGACCCACGATCTTGCTCACTTTCACGCCCTGGTCCGGCTGGAGCTCATATCTCGTGACAGAAGGTCCGCAGCTTGCGTTTGTCACATGCACGCCCACCCCAAAGTTCTGGAGCGTCTGCTCCAGTTTCAGAGCTGTCGCCCGCAGATGCGCGTCCGAGTCTCCTCCCGTCTTCTTTCCTCTTTTCAGCAGAGAGAGAGGCGGCGTATGGTACACTGGCAGTTGCTTTTCCTGCCCCATCTCCGCCGCGGCCGCGACTTTCTCTGTCTCCGCCGCCACTTCAGCCGTATCTTCTGCCCTGCTGCGGCTGCGTCTTCTCCTGGTGCCGGCTTCCGCGTCTGCCGCTTCCGCGCCCGGCCCTTCTCCGGCCTCCGCCGGTCCGCTGTCCGCATGCGCGGCCGCTGTCTCTCCCAGGCTTTCCTGACCGCTGTTTCCCCGGTCAGACGGAGACGCAAAGGGATCCGGCATATCCTGCCCCGGACTGTCCGCGCGGTTGATCACAAAACTGTCCATAAAGGATCCGCCCTGGCCGGTCTGTGCGCTGTCCTCCATATCGTCCGGCGTGATCTCATAAATCTCCGGCGAACGTCTCTTTCCCCTTCTTACTTTCTTTGTCTCCTGCGGCTCCGGCTGTTCCGGCGCAAGCGTCGTCGCAAAAGAGACACCGGATACTTTCCGGTCTTTTCTCTTCCCGCCTGCCGTCCCCTGCTCAGCTTTCTCCGCGGCTCTTTCCCGCGCTTCTTCCCGCTGGCGCGCCCGGATCACCGCTGTCTCCTGGTGCTTTTTCCTTGCCTCTTCATATGCCTTTTTGCTCTGGCGTCCGAGAGGCGCCAGAAGGGTCTTCTCCGTGATCAGGATCACACAGATCACGGAAAGTACGAACAGGACCACATATGTCCCGATCTCTCCGATGAGAGGACAGAGCAGACTGATGATACATCCCCCTGCCAGCCCTCCGGCATTGTGGTACCTGCTGGACTCTCTGTAATAGGAAAGCAGAGAAGCTCCCGGTGTATAGGAGTGAAAGATCAGCTCCAGTATAGCGGAAAGCAGCAGGATCAGTACAGCTCCCGCCGCAATCTTTACATAAGCATGTGTATTCCCTCTGTTGGATATCAGAAACGCAGTAAGTCCAAACAGGGCAAAGGGCAGCAAATATGCCATAAATCCAAAAAGCCCGAACAAAACTGATGAGACCGCCTCCCCTGCAGTCCCCCCAAGCCCGAAATTGCTCAGCACCAGAAGGATACATACTGCCAGCATGGCGAGTAAGATGATCTCTCCCCGGATCTCTGTATTCTGCTGGTCTTTCTTTGGCCTGCTCTTTGTGCTTTTCCTGCGTTTTGTCTGTCTGGCAGCCATACAATTCCCCCTTGATAATTAAACATACTCTATTTAGTATAGCATCATTTGAAAATCATGTCATTATTTTTTTCTCCTCGATCAGCTCGTGCAGCTTGGCAAACGCCTGGCTGATCCCGCCCACTTCGTCGATCAGCCCCTCTCTCACCGCTTCCTCCCCTTCCAGCATTGTGCCCACATCTTTTACAAGCTGGGTAGAATCCAACATCAGCTCCAGCAGCCTCTCCTGGGATATCCGGGAATGGGATGAGATAAACCGGGCGATACGGTCCTGTGTCTTCTCCATATTGCGGTAACTCTGGATTACCCCGATGAACATTCCTGTAGACCGCACGGGATGCACGATCATCGTCCCCGTCGGCACGATAAAGGAATAATCCGCTGACACTGCCAGAGGCCCGCCGATCGAATGGCTGCCGCCCAGCACAAGAGAAACCGTGGGTTTGCTCAGAGATGCGATCATCTCCGCGATCGCCAGCCCTGCTTCCACATCCCCGCCCAGCGTGTTCAAAAGAATGAGCACGCCCTCTGTCCGGTCATCCTCCTCCGCCTCAGCAAGCCTGGGCAGGAGATGCTCATACTTCGTGGCCTTCGTATTTCCCGATACCGCCTCATGCCCCTCGATCTCGCCGATGATCGTCAGGAGCTGTATCCCGTGCCTGGAGTGCCCGTTTCCCAGATCCAGCGTGCCCATCTCCCTGATCTCCGTATTCTCCTCGTTCCTCTCCTTCTGTGAATCCTCCTGGGATGCTCTGTCTTCCATCTGTATATACCTCCTCAATGATCCGTCAGGACTAGTATCCGAAAAAAGAGAGTTTTTTATACAGTAAATCAGGATTTGTGGGGGAGCCCTTCCGATCGGATGTACGCAGAAAACCGCCCCTTTGATGCGCCTTTCGCGTCGGGCAGGGATATGGCGACGGTGACTTGGAGTAATCTGTTGGAAAGACTTAAAAGAATGGGATGCGGCGTTAATTTCAAAGCGGATGCCTGAGCCGCAGGCGAATCTTCCGCTTTGAAATTGTCCTTAGCCGTATCCCATTCTTTTTACGTCTTTCCCAGATTACGGAACCGGAACCTGAGCCATATCCCTGACCGACGCGAAAACGTCCTGCATCAAACCGACGGTTTTCGGACATTTCTCTATCGGTTGGTCCCCCGCAGGTACAGATTTACAGCCGCTTTGCGATCGCTTTGATAAATCCTTCGCTGTTGAGCACTGTCGGATTTTCGATCGTGGTGATCAGCGCCAGGTCTTTTGTCATCTCGCCTGCCTCGATCGTATCAATGGTTGCTTTTTCCAGGCGGTCTGCGAATTCCATCAGTTCCTGATTTCCGTCCAGCTCGCCGCGCTTCCTGAGCGCTCCTGTCCATGCGAAGATCGTTGCCACAGAGTTTGTGGATGTCTCCTCGCCTTTTAAGTGTTTGTAGTAATGGCGCTGCACGGTCCCGTGTGCCGCCTCGTACTCATAATATCCCTCCGGAGATACGAGCACAGAAGTCATCATGGCAAGAGAACCGAATGCGGAGGATACCATATCGCTCATCACATCTCCGTCATAGTTCTTGCATGCCCAGATATAGCCGCCCTCTGACTTCATCACGCGGGCAACCGCGTCGTCGATCAGTGTATAGAAATACTCGATGCCTGCTGCTTTGAACTTCTCGTCAAATTCTGCGTCATAGATCTCCTGGAAGATATCTTTAAATGTATGGTCATATTTCTTGGAGATCGTATCTTTTGTGGCAAACCAGAGATCCTGCTTTGTGTCCAGAGCGTAGGAGAAGCAGCTTCTCGCAAAACTCTCGATGGATTTATTCAGGTTGTGCATCCCCTGTACGATGCCCGGCCCGTCAAAGTTATGTACCAGCTCTTTTGTCTGTGTGCCGTCCTCTGCCGTATAGACAAGCTCTACCTTGCCCGCTCCCGGGATCTTCATCTCAGATCCTTTATACACATCACCGTATGCATGTCTTGCGATGGTGATCGGCTTCTTCCAGTTTTTCACGCACGGCTCAATGCCTTTCACTACGATGGGAGCGCGGAATACCGTTCCATCCAGGATCGCGCGGATCGTTCCGTTGGGGCTCTTCCACATTTCTTTCAGGTCATACTCATCCATGCGGGCTGCATTGGGAGTGATGGTCGCGCATTTTACTGCGACTTTATATTTCTTTGTAGCAAGGGCAGAGTCCACGGTCACCTGGTCGTCTGTTTCATTTCTGTGCTCCAGTCCCAGGTCATAATACTCTGTCTTCAGGTCAATGTACGGGATGAGGAGCTCATCCTTGATCATCTTCCAGAGAATCCTTGTCATCTCGTCCCCGTCCATCTCTACGAGGGGTGTGGTCATTTTGATTTTTTCCATTGTAGGTGTCCTCCTGATTCTTATTTCTATTGGATCGATCTTCCTTTTTACATCGGTTTCCCACAGCTGTCCCGCCGGCGCGGGATCTTACTCCTGTTCGTATCCCTGCTTTTTCAGATTCTGCATCACATGCATGATATGCTCATTGGCAAGCTGTTCCGCCATCTCAGCATCCCTGTCCCTGATCGCGCGCAGGATCTGACGGTGTTCACGGATAGATTTTCTCGCCCGGTCCTCTGACACCACAGACGACAGCCTGGCTGTCTGCACATAATTGTGGAAGTCCGCAAGGACATGACTCAGGATCCTGCTGCCGGAAGCTTCATACAGGACGGAGTGGAACCTGCCGTCCAGCGCCGTGACCTGCTCTGCGCTGAAACCGCTCTCTTTCTTCATCTGGAACTCCGAGAGAAGGATCGTTTCCTCCAGTTCATCCAGCTGTGCATCCGTGATATGCTCCACAGCCCAGCGGGCACACAGCCCTTCCAGCATGGACCGGATCATGTAGATATCCCAGATATCCTTGTGGGAGATCCCGGTCACATATGCCCCCCTGTTCGGGATGATGGTCACCAGCCCTTCCAGTTCCAGCTGCCGCAGTGCTTCCCTGACAGGAGTGCGGCTCACTCCCAGCTCTTTTCCGATGGTGTTTTCCCTGAGCTCATCATTTTCCTTGTATTTCCCGTTCAGGATGTCTCCCCGTATCTTGTGGAAGACACGCCCGCCCAGGGAATGGTCCTGATACTCTTCCATTTTCAGTCCTCCTGCTGCCAAGACCGGCCGGTCATAATGTTATGTGCAGCTCGTCACACACACTGTCTATTTTCGCAACTAATTCTTCATCTGTCAAGACTGTAACGCGCCCGTCCTCATATTCTTTGTCCACCCAGTCTTTCAGCCTGCGCACAAGCTCTGAGTTCTTGTCTACCTGGCGTTCGCCTGCCAGCTTATAGTACGCGTTGATCCAGTAAGCGATGCCAGCCGCTCCGGAGGTGTTGGACACAGAGACAAGCGCCGGACGGTTCAGGAATTTATCCGTGTCGAATATATTGTAGATCTCCTCGTTTTTCAGCATGCCGTCCGCGTGGATCCCTGCCCTTGTCACATTGAAATTCCTGCCCACGAACGGAGTGCGGGAGGGGATATGGTATCCGATCTCTTTTTCGTAGTATTCCGCAAGCTCTGTGATCACGGTCGTGTCCATCCCATCAAGAGTGCCCCTGAGCTGCGCGTACTCAAATACCATTGCCTCCAGCGGAGTATTTCCGGTGCGCTCTCCGATACCGAACAGGGAGCAGTTCACGCCGCATGCCCCGTACAGCCAGGCCGTCGTGGAGTTGTTGACCGCCTTGTAAAAGTCATTGTGCCCGTGGAACTCGATCAGCTCGCTCGGCACACCGGCGTGTGTCATCAGGCCGTAGATGATGCCCGGGATGGATCTCGGGATCACTGCCCCCGGGAAATTCACGCCAAAGCCCATTGTATCGCAGACACGGATCTTGACCGGAATCTTGTATTCTTCCATGAGCTTCATCAGCTCCACGCAGAACGGGATCACAAACCCATAGATATCCGAGCGTGTGATATCCTCCAGATGGCATCTCGGGCGCACTCCGGTCTCCATACACTCGCGCACAACAGAAAGATAGTGCTCCAGCGCCTGCTTTCTCGTCATTTTCAGCTTATAGAAAATATGGTAATCCGAACAGCTCACAAGGATGCCCGTCTCTTTCAGCCCGATATCCTTTACAAGCTGGAAATCCTTTTTGCTCGCGCGGATCCAGCTGGTCACTTCCGGGAACTGATACCCCTTCTCCAGGCATTTGTACACCGCGTCCCTGTCCTTTTTGCTGTAGAGGAAAAACTCGCTCTGCCGGATCTTCCCCTTCGGTCCTCCCAGACGGTGCAGATGATCATAGATCGTGACGATCTGCTCTGTTGTATACGGAGCCCTTGACTGCTGCCCGTCGCGGAAGGTCGTGTCCGTGATCCAGATCTCATCCGGCATGTTGTGCGGCACGATCCTGTCGTTAAACGCGATCTTCGGTATCTCATCATAACGGAACAGATTGCGGAACACATTCGGCGTGTCCACATCTACAAGGGGGAACATATGCTCCTCCAGCTCCAGAAGATTTGTGTGCTTGTTCATAAATACTTTCCTGTCCTGCATCGTATCTGCCTCCTCCATATTCGATGCCCTTTCCGGTCCTGTATTTCCCGGATAGATCTTAGCTTCTCGATTTTGTATAATTGTATACACTTATACAACATTTGTCAATCCATATCTTTATTTCCCTGCGGTCTGTACAGGAGCAAAGGTCTTCCCGCACAGGCACAGGCGCCGCTCTCCGGCGTATCGCGCAAAAAAAGCCGGATCCCCCAGCGTGTTCCGCCATTGGAAATCCAGCTTTTTGAATTCTCAGTTTTTTCCTTCTGTCCGCTCCAGCTTATTTTAAAGGATCCTCACTTTAAGCACGCCGTCGATGCCTGCGAGCTGTTCTTCTACTTCTGACGGCACCTCTGCATCCACATCCATCATTGTGTATGCATACTCTTTCCGGCTCTTGTTTGTCATGAGGGAAATATTGATCCCTTTCTCTGCCATCAGGCCTGTAAACTGCCCCAGCATATTCGGGATGTTTTTGTGGAGGATCGTGATCCTCGGCCCCTCTCCCTTTGCTCCCATATCGCAGTCCGGGAAGTTGACGGAGTGTGTGATATTTCCGTTTTCCAGGAAATCCTTCACTTCCGCCGCTGCCATCTTTGCGCAGTTGTCCTCAGATTCTTCCGTGGATGCGCCCAGATGGGGGATGACGATAGCTCCTTTGACGCCCACGATCTCCTTTGTCGGGAAATCAGTCACATAGCAGCGCACTTTCTCGGATACAAGAGCGTCCACGATGTCTTCCTGGTTCACCAGCACGTCGCGGGCAAAGTTCAGGATGACCACGCCCTTTTTCATCAGGCTGATGGCATTCCTGTCGATCATGCCCTTTGTATCCTCCAGCGCCGGTACATGGATCGTAATATAATCACATTCTTTGTAGATCTCATCCACGGTCTTTGCATGGTAGATGCTGCGGGACAGTCTCCACGCAGAGTCCACGGATACATACGGGTCATAGCCGTATACTTCCATCCCCAGGTGCACAGCCGCGTTCGCGACCAGCACGCCGATGGCGCCAAGGCCGATGACGCCGAGCTTCTTGCCCTCGATCTCTGTCCCTGCGAAAGCCTTTTTCTTCTTCTCCGTGATCTTGGCGATGTCGCCGTCCTCCTCGTACTCCTGCACCCAGTTGATGCCGCCGATGATATCGCGGGCAGCCAGGAGCATTCCTGCGATCACCAGCTCTTTTACTCCATTTGCATTCGCTCCCGGAGTATTAAAGACCACGATCCCGTCTTCTGCGCAGCGGTCCAGAGGGATATTGTTGACCCCGGCTCCCGCGCGCGCGATCACTTTCAGGTTCTCAGAGAACTCCATCTCATGCATCTTCGCGCTTCTGACGAGGATGGCATCCGCCTCCTCTGCGTTCTCTGTGTTTACATAATTTTCATCCAGTTGATCCAGTCCCACTTTGGCGATCGGATTCAGGCAGTGATATTTGAACATTTTACTGATTCTCCTCTTCAAACTTCTTCATAAACTCAACAAGTGCCACAACGCCCTCATACGGCATTGCATTGTAAATGCTGGCGCGCATTCCTCCCACGCTTCTGTGTCCTTTTAAGTTCTCAAGGCCTGCTGCCTTTGCCTCTTTGACGAATTTTGCATCCAGGTCCGCGTCCCCTGTCACAAAAGGAACGTTCATAAGGGAGCGGTCCTTTTTCTCCACAGTCCCTTTGAACAGCCTGCTCTGATCCAGGAAATCATAGAGGACTTTTGCCTTTTTCTCGTTTTTCTCTTTCATAGCCTCAAGGCCGCCCTGGGCTTTGATCCATTTGAACACTTTGCCGCAGATATAGATCCCGTATGCCGGCGGTGTATTATAGAGAGATTTTGCGTCTGCATGCGTCTTGTAGGTAAGCATAGTCGGCGTTCCCGGAAGCACGTCTTCCGTGATCAGGTCCTCGCGGATGATCACGATGACAACGCCTGCCGGTCCGATATTCTTCTGGACTCCGCCGTAGATGACGCCGTATTTTGTCACGTCCACAGGCTCAGACAGGAAGCAGGAAGATACGTCCGCCACAAGTGTCTTTCCCTTTGTATCCGGCAGCTCTTTGAACTTCGTGCCGTAGATCGTATTGTTCTCACAGATATAGACATAATCCGCATCCTCAGATACCGGAAGGTCTGAGCAGTCCGGGATATAGGAGAACGTCTTATCCTCGGAAGATGCGATACGGTTTACCTTTCCGTATTTTTCCGCTTCTTTTGCAGCCTTCTTCGCCCACTGTCCGGTGATGATATAGTCCGCCACACGGTTCTTCATCAGGTTCATCGGGATCATGGCAAACTGCTGGGAAGCCCCGCCCTGGAGGAACAGCACTTTATAGTTGTCCGGGATCCCCATCAGGTCCCTTAAGTCCTGCTCTGCTGTGGTGATGATCTCCTCGAATGCTTTGGAACGGTGGCTCATCTCCATCACAGACATCCCTGTCCCGTTATAGTCCAGCATCTCCGCTGCTGCTTCCTTCAGCACCTCCTCCGGCAGCACTGCCGGTCCCGCTGAAAAGTTATACACTCTGCTCATTTTCCTTACCTCCTGTTTTCCTCTTTTCTATCAGCATGGCTGATCCTGCAGTTTCGTACAGGGTCATTTCCCCATGTCTTCCTCATCAAAAGCGTCGCTGATCGCCGCTCCCGGCGCCACCATCGGCCATACTTTATCATCGCTGTCGATCTGGCAGTCAATGACGACCGGCCTGTTCAGGGTCAGCGCCTTGGCAAAAGCCTCCCGGAACTCATCCTGGGATTCCGCGCGGATCCCTTCCGCTCCCATGGCTTCCGCCAGTTTCACAAAATCCACCTTATCTCTGAGCACGGTCGCAGAATATCTCTCGTCATAGAAGAGGTCCTGCCACTGGCGGACCATCCCGAGCACATGGTTATTGACCACGACCTCAATGACCGGGATATTATGCCTTACCGCGGTGGCAATCTCGTTCATATTCATGCGGAAGCATCCGTCTCCCGCGATATTGACGACTGTCTTATCCGGGCAGCCTGTCTTCGCCCCCAGGGAAGCCCCCAGGCCGTAGCCCATCGTGCCCAGGCCGCCGGATGTCAGAAGAGTCCTCGGCTTTGTATATTTGTAGAACTGCGCCGCCCACATCTGATGCTGTCCTACTTCTGTGACGATCAGTGCATCTCCCTTTGTCTGCCGGTAGATCTCTTCTACGATAAAGGGCCCTGTCAGCGCGTCCGGATGGTATTTCAGAGGATACTTTTCTTTATATGAACGGATCTGCTCCATCCATTCCGGATGGGACTGCTGCTTCAGGCGCCTGTTGAGCGCCCTGAGCACCTCTTTCACATCCCCGATCAGCTCCTCTGTGACAATGATATTTTTATTGATCTCCGCGGGGTCGATATCGATCTGCAGGATCTTCGCGTTTTTGGCGAATGTCGCCGTGTTTCCTGTCACACGGTCGCTGAACCTCGCCCCAATGACTACGAGAAGGTCGCATTCGCTGACCCCGTAGTTAGAGGCCTTTGTACCGTGCATTCCCAGCATTCCCGTATACCGCGGATCCGTTCCCGGGAATGCGCCTTTCCCCATCAGGGAATCCGTGACCGGCGCATCCAGCTTTTCCACGAATTCTTTCAGCTCTCCGCTGGCCCCGGAAGTCACTGCGCCGCCGCCCACAAAGACATACGGTTTTTCCGAAGCCTCGAGCATCGCAAGGGCGCGCGCGACCTCTTCTTCATTCATATGAGACTGGTCGGGAATATATTTCCCGAGTTCTTCTTTCTGGTACTCTGTGACCGCTGCCGTGATGTCCTTCGGGATGTCCACGAGCACAGGACCGGGCCTTCCCGTCCGCGCGATGCGGAACGCCTTGCGGATCGTATCCGCCAGCTTTGTCACATCTTTTACGATGAAACTGTACTTTGTGATGGGCATTGTGATCCCTGCGATATCGATCTCCTGGAAACTGTCTTTCCCCAGGAGCGACACCCCTACATTACAGGTGATGGCCACGATGGGGATAGAATCCATGTACGCGGTGGCGATCCCGGTCACCAGGTTCGTCGCCCCGGGCCCGCTGGTCGCCAGACAGACGCCGACTTTGCCCGTTGCCCGCGCGTACCCGTCCGCCGCGTGCGCCGCGCCCTGCTCATGGGATGTGAGGATGTGGCGGATCTCATCCCTGTGTTTATACAGCTCGTCATACACATTCAGGATGGCGCCGCCCGGATAGCCGAATACGGTGTCCACTCCCTGTTCTTTTAAACATTCGATTACGATCTCTGCTCCGTTTAACTGCATGCTGTATCCTCTTTTCTGTATCTCTCATTCCTGCCGGATATATGATCTGTTCCGCAGGCCCTTAATTTCCTTTCGGGATCTCCAGGATCGCTCCTCTGTTTCCTGATGTTACCATGGATGCATAGCGAGCGAGATATCCTGTCTTCACCTTTGGTTCTCTTGGCTGCCATTTTGCCTTTCTGGCCGCCATCTCCTCATCTGAAATATCCAGCTCCAGCTTCAGCTCTGGGATATTAATCTTAATAATGTCTCCTTCTTCCACCAAAGCAATAGGGCCTCCTACTGCCGCTTCGGGAGACACATGTCCGATGGACGCTCCCCTGGAAGCGCCGCTGAATCTGCCATCCGTGATCAGCGCGACCGTGGAACCCAGTCCATATCCCGCGATCGCCGAGGTAGGATTCAGCATTTCCCTCATGCCGGGTCCTCCCTTAGGTCCTTCATAGCGAATCACAATCACATCTCCTGGATTGATTTTTCCTGACTTGATCGCCTCTGTCGCTTCCTCGTCGCTCTCAAAGATCCTTGCAGGTCCCTCATGGACGAGCATCTCGTCACATACAGCAGAACGCTTCACCACGCTGCCGTCAGGAGCCAGATTTCCTTTCAGTACAGCAAGTCCGCCAGTCTCTGAATAGGGGTTGTCGATGGGTCTTATGACTTCCGGATTTTTATTTTCACATCCTGCGATATTCTCTCCGATCGTCTTTCCTGTGACTGTCATGCAGTCTGTATTAAGAAGCCCCTTCTTATTCAGCTCATTCATCACCGCATACACACCGCCGGCCTCATTGAGATCTTCGATATATGTGTGTCCTGCCGGTGCCAGATGGCAGAGATTCGGTGTTTTCTCGCTGATCGTATTTGCAAAATCGATCTCAAAATCCATTCCGATCTCATGGGCGATCGCCGGGAGATGGAGCATGCTGTTTGTGGAGCAGCCAAGCGCCATGTCCACGGTCAGCGCGTTGAGGATTGCATCCTCTGTCATGATATCTCGCGGGCGGATATTCTTCCTTACCAGCTCCATGACCTGCATGCCCGCATGTTTTGCAAGCTGCAGTCTTGCCGAATAGACTGCCGGGATCGTACCGTTTCCGCGAAGTCCCATTCCCAGCGCCTCTGTCAGGCAGTTCATACTGTTCGCTGTATACATGCCAGAGCAGGAACCGCAGGTAGGGCATGCCTTATTCTCATACTCGCAGAGATCTTCATCCGTAATCTTCCCGGCAGCGTGGGCTCCCACAGCCTCAAACATACTGGAAAGGCTTGTTTTTCCGCCTTTTACATGTCCCGCAAGCATGGGACCTCCGCTGACGAAGATGGTCGGAATATTTACGCGCGCTGCTGCCATGAGCAGGCCCGGCACGTTCTTATCACAGTTAGGGATCATGACAAGCCCGTCAAACTGATGCGCCATTGCCAGTGCTTCCGTAGAATCTGCGATCAGGTCTCTCGTCACAAGAGAATATTTCATCCCGATATGTCCCATTGCAATGCCGTCGCAGACGGCAATCGCCGGCACCATGATCGGCGTGCCGCCCGCCATTGCAACTCCCATCTTCACTGCCTCAGTGATCTTATCCAGGTTCATATGCCCCGGGACGATCTCATTGTAGGAGCTGACCACTCCGATCAGCGGTCTCTCCAGTTCTTCCTGGGTCATCCCAAGCGCATTAAACAACGATCTGTGCGGCGCCTGCTGGACGCCCTTTGTCACTGTGTCACTTCTCATCTGTCAAACCTCACTTTCCGATATATGTGCAGATCCGGTCACCCATCTCTTTTGTACCGATCTGTTTCTTTCCTTCTGACATGATATCAATGGTCCGATACCCGTCTTTCAATACCATCCCTACCGCCTTCTCAACTGCATCTGCCTCCCTGTCAAGATCAAAGGAGTATCTCAGCATCATCGCTGCCGACAGGATGGTCGCGATCGGGTTTGCGATTCCCTTGCCCGCGATATCCGGCGCAGAACCGCCGCTGGGCTCATACAGACCGAACTTTGTGTCATTCAGACTGGCGCTTGCAAGCATCCCGATGGAGCCGGTCACCATACTTGCCTCATCTGAAAGAATGTCCCCGAACATATTCTCGGTCAGGATCACGTCAAACTGTGCCGGATCTTTCACAAGCTGCATTGCACAGTTGTCAACCAGCATATGCTCTAACGCAACTTCCGGGTAATCCGCTGCTACTTCCTCTACGATCTTCCTCCAGAGCCGGGAAGAGTCAAGGACATTTGCCTTATCCACGCTGGTCACCTTTTTCTTTCTCTTCATGGCGATATCAAAGCCGCGCTTCGCGATCCTGCGGATCTCTGTCTCACTGTATGTAAGCTCATCTCTCGCCACAAGCACTCCGTCCTCCTCCCGGGTGCTGCGCTTTCCGAAATAGAGTCCTCCGGTCAGCTCTCTCATAATCATCATGTCAAATCCTCGGTCCGCGATCTCTTCTTTCAGGGGACACGCGCCTTTTAATTCTTCATAGAGCACCGCGGGTCTTAAGTTTGCGAACAGGTTCAGCCCTTTTCTGAGCTGCAAAAGCCCTGCCTCAGGCCTTTTGGACGGCTCTAACTGATACCATGGGGAAGTCTTCGCGTCTCCGCCGATGGATCCCATCAATACCGCGTCGCTGGCTTTCGCCGCTTCCAGAGTCTCATCCGTAAGGGGCACTCCGTTCACATCAATAGACGCCCCGCCCATGAGAAGCTGTGTATAAGAAAGGGAATGGCCGTATACCTCTGCGACCTTGTCGAGGACTTTCATCGCCTCGTCCACGATCTCAGGGCCGATCCCATCCCCCTTTATCACTCCGATCTTCATTTCCATAGTTTTTCTTCCCTTCTAAGTCAAAATGTTACTACTAATCATACCGCATTTCCCCGCTTGTTTCAAGTAGTTCAGGCATAAAAATAGAGGGCGCTCTAAAATATAAGAGCGCCGGGATCCGCGCCCTGGCGGCTGCCGGGAGATTTCCCCCGTTTTCTTCTGCCGCTGCCGGCGCAGACCCCGGCGCATCTGCCGGTCTGCTATATTTCGCTTTTTCCCTGTATTACCTTTTCTCTGTTACCTGTTTCTTTTTTTCCATACCAGTGCCCCTGCTGCCGCTGCAAACGCAGTTCCCGTCAGTGCCAGGAGCCATCCCGCGCGTACGGGATCCCCGGTCCGGACCGCAGCCTGCTGCCCGCTGCCGGCGCCGCCGTCCTGGGATGTACCAGAGCCACCGCTGCTGGCTGTGCCGCTGCCGTCCCCGGTATTACCCTCATCTCCGGCACCGCCTGTATCCGGCTGCTGCGGCTGGTCCGCTTTCTCGAGCGCTTCCACAGCTGCCTTTAAGCCACTCACTGCTTCTTTTACACTGTCCTCATCCGCAGATATAAGGACCGCCCTGGCTTTATTCAGCTCGGCTGTCATGGCATTCCAGCTGTCCTCGGTATAGAGTGACGGATCCAGCTTTTCTGCCTGGCTGACCAGATCTTCCAGTTCTTTGATCTCTGTCCGTTTTTCCAGACCGCTGATACTGCTTTCCAGCCTGGTCCTGTCCACGTCCCTCACGAGATCCTCTATTGCCTGTTCCAGCGCATCCGCCGCCTCTTCCGCCGCCTGGTCGTCCGCATCCGCCGCGTCTTTCACTTTGAGTGCTGCATCCAGTGCTTCCTGCACTGCGGACCAGCTCTCTTCCGTATAATCTTCCGGATCCTTTGACTGGGCGCTAATGATCGCGGCGTCCAGACGTTCCCACACGGTGGAAACCACAGTCACAGTCAGTGACGCGGTCATGCCCTGAGGATTCAGGATATCGTCTCCCAGTGTGAGTGCCCCGGTCAATGTATACTCTCCCGGCGTATCTTTGTCATATCCTTCTTCTGACCATTCTGCCGGCAGCTGTCTTGACGTCCCATCATCCAATGTCACCGTAACCTCTTTCGGAAGGGCCAGCTCGCTGAACGCAGTCCCTTCTTTTACCGTGATCCCGGCAGGCTCATCCACTCCGGCCACAGACGGTATACGTACCCCTGATGCCTGGAGCTCATAGAGCGTGATCCTCTTTGAAGCGTCTGTATTTTTAAACTGATAGCGCAGCGCGTCCGCATTGACCGGCTCCTTAAGTTCAAAGATATTGGTTCCCTGAGACTGTCCGTCCTGGTCCGGTTCGGATTTGAGCGCCTTTTTGTCGACCAGCGTGACCCACTCGCCTCCGCAGAGCGCTTCGATCGTTGTCTCATCCCCCCGCGTTTTGTATCCGTCGTTCTTTTCAAGGAATTCCTGGACGTAAAGCGTATCGATCCTGTATGTGCCGTCCAGTTCGACTGTGACGGTAAGCGTATTCTGTCTGTCATCTCCCGCATAGCGTGTCGTACTGTCTCCGTCTACCATCGCTTCGACCGGGTATTTCGACTCATTCTGGGGTGCGCTGCCCGCCTCGATCTTCTGGCGGAGCATGATGTTTTTCTCCGCCCCGCTTTCAAGGAACTTCTCCCTTGCCTCTTTGATCCGCTGCGCAGACGCATCCACAGCATCCTGTCCGGCAGTTATATCCTGAAGGAGTGCCGTGCCTTCTTCCCGCGCCTCCTGGAGTTCTCTCCTCTCAGCGCTCAATACATACTGGTCCAGGTCAAGCCCTGAGATTTCCTGCAGTTCCCGGAAAAGTTCCAGCTTATCCGCCTGTTCCGGCATGACCGCGGAGCACATCACCTCAGTGATACTTGCATATTTTGCCGGATCGCCCTGGTTGTCAAAGGTAATGCGGATCTTCACAGCCTCTTTCTGCTTCATATCAACTGTTTTTGTACCGCCGCATACGCAGGCAAATCCGCTCTGTACAGTCTCCCATTCTCCTTCCGGATCCTGGATCTCCACCGTTGTATTCTTTGAGCGGGTCTTTCCCTCGCCGTTTTTCCACTCAACGATAGAAAGTGTTTTCAGGGTATAAGCCCCTTCCAGGTCGATCTCCATTGTCCAGGAGCCTTTTTTATCTCCGTTGAGGGCAATACGGTCGCTGCTGTCAGTGGGATCTGTTTTCCCGTTTACAGCCAGTTCTGCCGGATAGCTTGAATGGATCGTCTGGCCGCTTGTGACTTTCACGGTCTTGCCCAGCAGGATATTATCCAGTTCGGCAGAATCCCGGATCACAGCCTCTGTCATGCCGCTCTCCCTTCCGTCTCCGACTGCGCTCACCGCATAGGCTGCTCCTTCTTCCTTTTCTACATAAACAGTGGAATACTCTGTCTGGTACAGTCTCTCCCACTCGTCTCCATCCTGTTTGTAGACCACATAGCTGTCCGCCCCGTCCACTTCGCTGATGACAAGCTGGACCGTAGTGTCAGACACAGCGTATCCGGTCACACTCTCAGGAGCCGTGATCGGAAGGATCTGCATGGTAGTGCCTTCGCTTTCCCTCCCATCGGCATCCACCGCTGTCACACGCATGGTCACGCGGTCTTCCGCCCTCAACTCCGCCATGTCCGCCGCTTCATAGAGATATTCTGTATCCCTGATGTCTTCCGCTACGAGCGTATAATCCGATGCGTCATTCACCGCTTCATATACCCGGTAGCTGACCGCGTCCCCGCTCTCGCCCCATGTCAGGGCCATACCGCCTTCTGTGCTTTCCGCCCTCAGTTCTGCCGGAGCCTGGGGATCCCTGACCACAGGGATGCCTGAGATCACATAAGTCTGGTCTTTCTCCGTCTCAAAGGAGATCCTGTCCTGGCCTTCTGTCTTCACTGCCACAGCGTCGCCGTCAGCGGTCTTTACATCCGCTTCTGCGAGTCCCGGATAATCTACGGTACAGGTTCCGCCTGACTGTGACGTGATCTGGAATTCTGTCGCAGTCCCGTCTGTCCACTCTGCGTCCACGACGAAATTCCCGCGCGCCAGCAGTCCCTCATAGCTTCCGTCTGCCCACGCGGATGGAAGGGCTGCCAGTGGAGAGATATAGCCTTCATGGCTCTGGAGGAGCATTTCCCCGATGCCGGCGGTAGCCCCGAAGTTCCCGTCGATCTGGAACGGCGGATGGGTATCCCAGAGATTATCCATGATCTTTGTCTTCAAAAGCTGCTGGAGCTCCTGATAGCAGACATCTCCATCGCCGATCCTCGCCCATGCGCAGAGCCTGTGGGCGATCGACCATCCTGTGGAGCCGAGCCCGCGCTTTTCCAGAGAAACTTTTGCCGCATCCAGCCATGCCGGCGTGTTATGGCTGATCGATGTTCCCGGATAGAGTCCCACAAGCTGTGAGATATGGCGGTGCTGGGCCTCGCCGAACTCGCCGTAGTAATTTTCTTCCCGGTATTCTTTCACCTGTCCCGAATAACCTACATTGACCGGATCCAGTTTATCGATCTGTTCCTTTGCGGTCTGTACGATCGAATCGTCTTCTTTTCGGAGAAGTTCTGCTGCCTTGATCAGATTATTATGGTTTTCCCATGTCATCTGCTGGTCAAAAGCACATCCCACAGTCTGCTTGTTATTCGCGTTCTCCGGCGAAGCGGACGGGGAGATCAGATATTTCCCATCCTGCTCGGTCAGGCTCTTGGAGAGGAACTTTGCCATCCCTGCCACAGCCGGATAGGTATGCTCTTCCAGGATTTCCTCATCCCTTGTAAAATCATACCAGTCCCAGAAAAGCATGCTGGTGAACGCCCCGGTCCCCGGTCCGGAATGGCCTCCCGCACTGGGCGCTCCTGCAGTATACGGGTAAACGCCGGTGCCGATCGCCCATCCGTTTTCCCCTGTTCCATCCGGAGCCTTCAGCTCAGAGCCTGTGGCAGCCAGATAAGAATCCGCGTTGCCTTCCGCCTGCTTCCTGAACGCCTCGTTAAAATCAGCGTACGACTGGAACAGTTCCGGCATATTCGTGACAAATGCCGGCCAGTAATTCATCTGCACATTGATATTGTGCCAGTATCCGCCGCTCCACGGAGTATCCTCGTAGGCATTCCAGATGCCCTGGAGATTGGCCGGGAGGCATCCTTCCCTTGAGGATGCGATCAGCAGATACCGCCCGTACTGGAAGAACAGTTCCTCAAGATACGGGCTGTATGTGCCCTTCTTGTATTCGCTCAGGAGCTGGTCTGTCGTCTTTCCTTCATCCTCTCCGCCGATATCCAGGTTCACTCTGGAATAATAGGTCTGGTAATCCTCCACATGGCGCTCCCTGAGCTCCTCATAGCCATATTTTTCCGCCTCGTCCAGATATCCTGTCACTTTCTCGTGGGGATAGCTGTCCGGGTCAAGCTTCTCTTTCACAGAGTTAAGGAACGTCTCGGAAGTCATCTCATAGTTTGTCCCGACCGCAAGCAGGATGACCGCACTGTCCGCGCCTTCCACGCGTATCTGCCCGTTCCCGTCCCCGTCTTCGACAGCCTCCATGGTCCCGCCCTGGGGAAGCACCCGGTACTGCCCTTCATAATTGATCTGATAGTATTCCATAGTTCCGGAAAGCACGATCGTCCCTTCCGTTCCTTCTTCATCCACCGATGCCTCTACCTGTCCGGTCTTTCCCATACCGTCTCCCGGCTCGATATAATAATCGCACAGGAATGGTGCTTCCGGCCGCAGGGTAAAGCTGAGCGCCCCTTTCTCAGATGCGTCCAGTTTCACTGCCATGACCTTATCCGGATAGCTGGTGAAATATTCCCTGGAATAGGTGACCCCGTCATACTCATAGCTCACATGCGCTGTCGCATCGTCAAGCACCAGGTCCCTGCTGTAATCGGACACGTTCTCCTCCTCATGGCCGAAATCGATCCATGTCTTTGCGAGCAGGTTCAGCCCGGTACGGTTGCTCGTATCTGAGTTGCCGTCATTCTTCTGATATGGATTCGCAAGGCTGTTCTCAGTGACATAGATGGACTCTGTCTCTGTCCCGCCCCACACATTGACCCCCATATATCCGCATCCCAGCGGAAGGGAATACTCCTCAAACCCTGTGTCCGTGTCCCGTGACGGATTGTCGATCCCGGTAATGGGCGCAGGCTCATCATAATACAGACGGAGCATATCATCCCCGCCATCCTTTCTGCCGGCTTTGTTCTTAAAATGCACGGTTTCTCTCCTCCTTTTCCTGAATGGCATGATCTTACGCTGCCACTCACAATGATATTATCACAGGAGATTATACCGGCTTCTGCCCTGCCTGTCTTGTACATTTGCGACCGGAATATAACAATATTCACTTTTTTGTAATTTAGTAATCACATTCAAAAAATTTACACCCGTAATCTCTCATAAAAAAGCCGGCAGATTTCTCATAAAAAAACCGGAAGGCTTCCCTTCCGGCTGTAACCATATTTACCGACGTATCCTTTATTCTGCGTTCGGTTTTTCAATCTGAGCGATCGCAGCTTTCTGCATCGGGATACGGCAGTTTTTATTATTCCCGAACTCCACGATCACATCATCCTCTGTAATATCAATGATCACTCCGTAGAATCCGCTTGTTGTCAGAGCTGTGTCCCCGACTTCCATGGATGCGAGCATTGCCTGGATCCTCTTCTGCTCTTTTTTCTGAGGACGCATGAGCAGGAGCCACATTACTCCGAACATTACCGCGATCCAGATGACCATCATTAACAATTCACCCATAATCAGATTTCCTCCTAACTTTCATTACGCAATAAGATTACTATACACAAAAATAAGACAATCTTCAAGAGGCATTTCAGGAATTTCCCCGAAGCATCCCTTCCAGCTTCCGCTTTTTATAAGCCTTGTATTCTCCCGCATCAATAGCGTCTCTGATCTCTTCCATCATTGAATTGTAAAAATACAGATTATGAAGCACGCACAGCCTCATGCCAAGCATTTCCTTTGCTTTGAGAAGATGCCGGATATAGGCGCGGCTGTAGCTCCTGCACGCGGGACATCCGCAGCCTTCCTCGATCGGTCTGTCGTCCAGTTCGTATTTTGCATTGAAAAGATTTAACTTACCCTGGTCCGTATACACATGCCCATGCCTTCCGTTCCGGGTCGGGTAGACGCAGTCAAAGAAGTCAACCCCGCGGTCCACTGCTTCCAGGATATTCGCCGGAGTCCCAACCCCCATCAGATAAGTAGGCTTATTCTCCGGCAGATGCGGAACGACCGCATCCAGGATGCGGTACATATCCTCATGGCTCTCACCAACGGCAAGGCCGCCCACCGCATAACCATCCAGATCCAGCTCTGTGATCTGCCGGGCATGCGCGATGCGGATATCCTCGTAGATCCCGCCCTGGTTGATCCCAAACAGGAGTTGATGGGGATTGACCGTATCTGGCAGAGAGTTCAGTCTTGCCATCTCAGCTTTGCACCGTTTCAGCCAGCGTGTCGTACGCTCCACAGAATCCGCAATATATTTCTTTTCCGCCACACTGGACGGGCACTCATCAAAGGCCATTGCGATCGTGGAACCGAGATTAGACTGTATCTGCATACTCTCCTCAGGTCCCATGAAGATCTTCCTGCCGTCAACATGGGAATGGAAATGCACTCCCTCTTCTTTGATCTTCCGCAGAGACGCCAGGGAGAATACCTGGAACCCGCCTGAATCTGTGAGGATCGGCCTGTCCCAGTTCATAAAACGGTGCAGTCCGCCCAGTTTCTTTACGATCTTATCTCCGGGCCTCACATGGAGATGATATGTATTTGAAAGCTCTACCTGTGTCTTGATCTGTCTTAAGTCGTCTGTGGACACAGCCCCCTTGATAGCGGCCGCTGTCCCCACATTCATAAATACCGGCGTTTCGATCGTCCCGTGTACGGTATGAAAACGCCCGCGTTTTGCCTTGCCGTCTTTTTTCAGCAGTTCATACATTCCTGTCAACCTCGTATTCGTTTTCCATATACAGTCCCATCAGTAATGAAGGACGACCGGAGTCCCGGCGCTGATCATTCCGAACAGTGTGCCCGCGTCACCGTATGACATGTTCACACAGCCGTGCGAACCAAGGCTCTGATACAGGCTCCCTCCAAATCCGGGCTGCCATGTAGCGTCATGGAACCCGTGCCCCTGCCAGGTAAACGGCATCCAGTAAGCCACCGGAGTCCGATAGATCGGTTCCCCTGTCGCCGGGTCTTTCTCCCCTACCAGGGTAGCATTTCTTTCCGTATAAAGTATAGAGTATACCCCTGACGGAGTCGCCCGGTCCGGTGTGGGCAGCCCTGTGACCACATCCGCCTGGAACGCAACGGATCCGTCCACGATATACCACATATGCTGGGCAGAAAGATCCACCTCGATAAATGTAGTCCCCCAGTCCTGCGCGGAATGCGATGCCGCTGTCTGGGCATAAGCTGGCTCCCTTGTTGCCACCTCGCCATTCTTGATACTGTTGATCAGATTCTGTGCCTCTGTCTCCTCATCGATCGACCATCCATACGTCCCGCCGGAAACTTCAACTGTCTTGCCGTTGGGCGAGGTGATCGTCCTTGTCGCTCCCACAGTGTCGTACGTTGCTCCAAAAGTCGCCATCCACTCCCTGACTGCATCTTCATTAAATGTCACCTGCATATTTTCATCGTATGTCAGCCATGTAGAGATCAGATTTTTATCTACTACGACATTTTCCGTCATGGGATACGTAATACTCGCCTTGCAGTACTGATTCATCGTGTCGCATGCTTCCTGCACCTCCGGCGATTCAGCGGTATATTTCGGCAGCTTGTAGCACTCCTCCTCAAGCATATCCAGTGTCGGCTCAAACTCCGTGATATGTTCTTTGATCTTTTCGGTGAGGACTTCCATATTGACCGCAGTCCCATAAACCTCAGGTTCTACTACAAATGAATTTCCATCAAACTTCGGATATGCTGAAGCAGGTTCCGTCTGCTCCTGTGTGACCGCCTTAACAGACTGTATCTTATCTTCAAGCGCATTTTCATCATAATCTACTTTGATACTGACATTCTGGCTGGTCTTTGAAAAAAGCGAAGTGATCCATAAGACCGGATTCTGCTTTTTCAGCTCGTCCTCTACACTGGAATCTTCTCTGTAAACCAGGGAAATATCTGCCCCTTTGATCACATCTGACGCATTGTCCAGTTCGATCAGTTCAAGCTCATAATCTTTAACCTGCTCTTTGAGGTATTCCTCGACATCTGCTACCGATCTGCCGGAGAAGTCCTTGCCATTTATCGTAGTGTTTATAAAAAAATGTCCGATAAAGAATGCAGAAATCCCGAGATAGATCACGATCAATCCGCCTGCAATGCTCCCTGCGATGATCCAGGGCTTTTTCCCCAGGCCTTTTTTCTCTTTGTTTTCTTTGTTTGCTTTTCTCGCAGCTCTTCGCCTTCTTCTCCTTTTTCTTTTTTTCTCCCCGTTCTCCACTTCTTCCTCCTGATCCACATACACAAGGTCCTCTTCAGGATCTCCCTCGTCTTCCGCCGGATCTTCCTCGTCTTCCGCCGGATCTTCCTCGTCTTCCGCCGGATCCCCCTCACCTTCTGCCGGATCTTCATTGCTTTCTACCGGGTCCTCTTCACCGCGTTCTTTTCCCGCAGTATCCTCAGCCTGGTCCGTTTCCAATACGTCAGCTGCATCGTCCGCCTCTTCCCCGGCATCCTCAAACCCTTCCTCACTGAGGATTTCTATATCTCCCTGATGTGTATCTGACTGTTTTTTTCTTTTCTTTCTGCTCATCAGCCTTCCCATCTCTTTCCTTATACAATATTACGGCAACATTATAGTACGTTTATAAAAAAAAGTACAGAAAATTATTGTCCATTCACAAAAACTTAAAATCTGTTAAAAACTGTTAAACTGTTACATTTCCTCGTTCTTTCCATCTCTTTTTTTCAAAAGTCAGACACGATAACAGGAAAAAAGACTGTATTTTTCTTGTCAATTTCCACAGATGTCCTATATAATGAAAATGTTTTTGTACCTGATCTTCCAAAGAGAAGTACACTGTATATGTTAAAAATGTCTCATTCCATACTGGAATAGAAAGGAGTTTATCTATGAGCGGTTCATCTTTTGGCTCAATATTTCGCATCACTACATGGGGAGAGTCCCACGGTCCGGGGATTGGAGTCGTGATCGACGGCTGTCCCGCTGGCATCCCGATCTCTGAGGATGATATCCAGAGTTTCCTCGACAGGAGAAAACCCGGACAGAGCAAATATACTACAAAAAGAAATGAATCTGATTCGGCTGAGATCCTTTCCGGCGTTTTTGAGGGAAAAACGACCGGCACGCCAATTTCTCTCATTGTACGCAACGAGGACCAGCGTTCCAGGGATTACGGGAATATAGCATCATTATTCCGCCCCGGACATGCAGACTATCCGTTTACGGAAAAATATGGCTTCCGCGACTACCGGGGAGGCGGCCGCTCATCAGGCCGTGAGACAATAGGAAGGGTAGCGGGAGGCGCTGTCGCTTCACTCCTTTTGAAAGAGCTGGGCATCCGTGTGCAGGCATATACAAAGTCCATCGGACCTTACTCTGTCCCGGAAGAAGATTACCATATGTCAGAGATCACGGAAAACCCACTCTATATGCCGAACAATCACACTGCCGCAAATGCGGGGGAATATATCTCCTCCCTGATGGCAGAATGTGATTCCTGCGGCGGAATCATTGAATGCGTTGCAGAAGGTCTTCCGGCAGGTCTGGGCGAACCTGTCTTTGATAAACTGGACGCTCTCCTCGCACACGCCGTCATGTCCATCGGAGCTGTAAAAGGAGTGGAGATCGGAGATGGTTTCTGCGCTTCACGATCCACAGGGAGTAAAAATAATGACCCGTTTTTCTCACAGGATGGTGTGGTCCTCAAAAAAACCAACCACGCAGGCGGGATACTCGGTGGGATGAGCGATGGTTCCCGCCTTGTCCTCAGAGCAGCCGTAAAACCCACAGCATCCATCGCACAGACACAGCCTACTGTAAACATTGATCACGAAAATACCGAGATCAAAGTCCTCGGCAGGCATGACCCTGTCATTGTACCGAGGGCAGTCGTCGTTGTAGAATCAATGACCGCCCTCACACTGGCTGACCTTCTTCTCAGAAACATGTCTGCCAGACTCGAAAATGTGAAAAAAGTGTACTGTTAAAAAACTGATATTTCAGACACAGATTAAAAAATACCCGCCGGACTGCTGTAAGTAAAGCTTCAGTCCGGCAGGTACCCTTATTTCCCGTTCCCGCGGGGGGCTCTATATAACTCCATCCATCCCGCAGATTATCTGAAATATTTAACTCCTGATTCAAAGATCTTCATATCCTGTTCACCATAAATATTGACTGCCACGGAATCACCGCGCCGCTCTGAGTGCGCCATCTTCCCAAGTACACGGCCGTCCGGGCTAGTGATCCCCTCGATCGCACGGTAGGAGCCGTTTACATTCCACTCTTCATCCATACTCATATTGCCTTTCGGATCACAGTACTGCGTTGCCACCTGTCCGTTGGCAAATAAGCGTTCAATCCACTCATCATTCGCCACAAAACGTCCCTCTCCATGTGATGCCGGGTTTGTGTACACGCCGCCAAGCTCCGCTTCCTGAAGCCATGGAGATTTATTTGTCACTACCTTTGTGTATACCATCTTTGAGATATGGCGCCCGATCGTATTATAGGTCAGTGTCGGGGCATCCTCCGCCTGTCCCACGATCTTTCCGTAAGGCACGAGCCCAAGCTTGATCAGAGCCTGGAAGCCGTTGCAGATACCGAGGGCAAGTCCGTCCCTTTCATTTAAAAGCTTCTCGACCTCTTCTTTGATCTTTGCATTCTGGAATGCAGTTGCAAAGAACTTCGCCGATCCGTCCGGCTCGTCACCCGCACTGAACCCGCCCGGGAACATGATCATCTGCGCCTGGGCGATCGCTCTGCTGAATTCCTCCACAGAGGAACGGATATCCTCAGCATCCAGGTTGCGGAATACTTTTGTGATCACTCTCGCGCCCGCGCGCTCAAATGCCTTCGCACTGTCGTACTCACAGTTCGTACCCGGGAATACCGGTATAAAGACTGTGGGCTGTCCGATCTTATGGCTGCAGATATGGATATCAGAAGCATTGTACAGATTCTCCTCCACAGGAGTTTCCGCACTCTCCGAAGACTTCGTCGCGAACACACCTTCCAGTTTTCCTGTCCATGCGGCCAGCGCCTCGTCCATACCGATATGGACACTGCCATATTCAAAGCCATCCCGGTCTGTCACTTCACCGATCACTGTATACGTGATCTGAAGATTGCCAACCTCTCCGTCTTTCACCTCAGCGATGATATCCCCGAATGCCGGCGCGAACAGGTCCCTCTCATCCATATTGTGTTCGATCTTCACACCCATATGGTTCCCAAACGCCATCTTGCTCACCGCCGCGATCACACCATGGCGGTCAAGCGCATAGGCGGATACGATCCGGCCGGCTCTTATATCTTCCGTAAACTTCCCGTACTGATCCATGACCTGTCCGTATACCGGAAGGTCATATCCATCTCTGTCGATCCTCAGCCATACGAGCTTATTGCCCGGTTTCTTCAGCTCCGGAGTAATGATATCTTTCTCCACAGCCATGTCCACGGCAAAGGATACAAGGGTCGGCGGCACATCGATATCCTGGAATGTCCCGGACATACTGTCCTTTCCTCCGATAGACGGAAGCCCGAAACCGATCTGAGCCGCATAGGCGCCCAGCAGTGCTGCAAAAGGCTGGCTCCATCTCTTCGGATCTTCTGTCATACGGCGGAAATATTCCTGGAAGGTAAAACGGATCTTCCGGTAGTCTCCGCCTGCCGCAACGATCTTTGCCACAGACTCAGTCACCGCGTACACAGCCCCGTGATACGGGCTCCAGCTCGACAGATACGGGTCGAATCCATAGCTCATCATGGACACGCTGTCGGTCTTTCCTGCCATGACCGGCACCTTCGCCACCATTGCCTGCGTCTCTGTAAGCTGATATTTCCCTCCATGGGGCATAAACACAGACCCTGCGCCAATGGAGCCATCGAACATTTCCACAAGGCCTTTCTGTGAGCATACGTTCAGATCACTCAGTGTCTCAAGCCATGCAGCCTTCACATCATGAACCTCTTTCCTGGTGAACAGGCTTCCCGCGCGCTCCGGCATCTCCACCTCCACGCTGGTCTCCTGATGCGCCCCGTTGGTATCAAGGAACCTTCTGGACAGATTGACGATCTCTTTTCCTCTCCAGATGAGCACAAGCCTGGGCTCCTCTGTCACTACAGCGACTTCCGTTGCCTCCAGGTTTTCTTCCCTTGCATATGCCATGAACTCTTCCACGTCTTTCGGATCAACCACCACTGCCATTCTCTCCTGGGATTCTGAGATCGCGATCTCAGTCCCGTCCAGACCGGCATATTTCTTCGGCACTTTATCCAATTCTACGCGGAGCCCGTCCGCCAGCTCTCCGATCGCCACGGACACTCCGCCGGCTCCGAAGTCATTGCACTTCTTGATCAGACGGCTGACTTCCTCTCTTCGGAACAGCCTCTGGATCTTGCGTTCCGTAGGCGGATTTCCCTTCTGTACCTCCGCGCCGCATGTCTCGATCGACTCTTCTGTGTGTACCTTGGAAGAACCGGTCGCTCCACCGCACCCGTCACGGCCTGTCCTTCCGCCCAGAAGGATGATGATATCGCCCGGATCTGAACTTTCACGGATGACCGCGCGTCTCGGGGCCGCTCCCAAAACAGCGCCGATCTCCATGCGCTTTGCCACATAATCCGGATGGTAGATCTCTTTCACAAGCCCGGTCGCCAGGCCGATCTGGTTTCCGTAAGAACTGTACCCGTGCGCCGCCTCACGGACCAGTTTCTTCTGAGGCAGCTTGCCCTTAAGCGTATCCTTCACGGAAACAGTCGGGTCTGCGGCCCCGGTTACGCGCATTGCCTGATAAACATAGGTCCGTCCTGAAAGCGGGTCGCGGATCGCACCGCCAAGACAGGTGGCAGCGCCTCCGAACGGTTCGATCTCCGTGGGGTGGTTATGTGTCTCATTCTTAAAGTTGATCAGCCACTCTTCTTCCACACCGTCCACTTTGATCGGCACTACAATGCTGCACGCATTGATCTCATCAGATTCCTCCTGATCCTGGAGTTTGCCCTCCCTCTTAAGCCTGCGCATCGCCATGAGCGCAAGATCCATCAGGCAGACGAACTTATCCTCCCTGCCCGCAAAGATCTCGCTGTGGTCTTTTAAGTATTCTCTGTAAGTATCTTCGATCGGTTTTCTGTAATCGCCTTCGTCAAAGACTACGTCCTTCAGCTCTGTAGAAAATGTCGTATGACGGCAGTGATCAGACCAGTAAGTGTCAAGAACACGAATCTCCGTCATAGTCGGATCTCTGTGCTCCTCATTTCTATAGTAGTTCTGGATATGCTGGAAATCCTTAAATGTCATGGCAAGCCCCAATGAACCGTAAAGCTCCTTCAGCTCATCCTCCGGCATATCCTGAAATCCGTCAAATACTTTGATATCCTCCGGCTCCTCAAACACAGTGACCAGTGTCTCCGGCTTTTCCTCCTGAGCTTCCCTTGAATCCACCGGATTGATGCAGTGGCTGCGGATCGCCGCAAACTCTTCCTCCGTAATGTCCCCTTCGATCACGTACGTGGTGGCAGTGCGGATCACAGGGATCTCATCCTCCCTGATAAAGCGGACACACTGCTCTGCGGAATCCGCCCTCTGGTCGAACTGTCCCGGAAGATACTCCACAGAAAAGCTGTGGTCCTCTTCCCTCATCGGGAACGTCTCTTTATAGAGGATATCCACAGGCGGTTCTGCGAATACGCCCCTGCACGCCTTCTCAAATGTCTCATCAGAAAGATCCTCCACGTCATACCTGATCAGGACCCTTACTCCGCTTACACTGCGGATGCCGAGGTAATGGCGGATCTCATGCCGTAATGCCTTTGCCGCAACGGCAAATTCCGGTTTCTTTTCCACAAACACACGCTTTACATTACTCATATACTGTCTCCTTTACATTATGCTGTATGTTATGGACATACAGACTTCTGCTGTTAGCCTCTGCATGTATCGTACCATAATTTACATCATTAGTACAATTAATATAATTAAACTTTATGATAAGCAAGGCTAATCACTTTTCTTTTCCTTCCTCAAATACCCGGGTATCAGGCTTGCCACAAGAAGAACCGCAAGGATTCCCAGAAAGATCCCGCCAATGCGTATGACAAAATCATAGAACAGTCCCTCAGGCAGCATACGGATCATATAATCTGTCGCAGGATCAAAGATCCACTGATCGTTGTCAAAAAAGATATGATGGAACCGGACAAACACCGCATTAAAATCAATGACCGAGGCAATTCCGATAAAAGCTGCCGCAGCCGCCGATACACCGAGGGCAGCCTGATAGGATCTCGGGATGATCTTCCTGATATCCGCCCTTGTCACAAGGAGAAACACCAGACACAGCACAGCTGCAATACATGAGCCGGTCCGGATATTCAACCCGCCAATGAACAGATCTCTGACTTCTCCCATATGGAATCTGTCCTGCTCATTAAAGAAATCCTGCTCTTTTCCCTCTACTGTCGTCACAACAGACAAAGTATCCCTGCCGCCCCTCAGGTACGACATCATCTCGCGCGTTACATACATCACATCATCCATTGTCATATCCAGTTCTGAGAGGACATCATACTTTTCATACTCTTTCTGATATACACTGAAATCCGAATACATCGCGATCTCAAAGCTGGTGATCAGCACTGCAGCTATGACTGCAAAAGCAAAGATCACTCCTGCCAGCCATTGCAGCTTTATCACTGCATGACTCTGTTTAGCCGGATTTTTTGTTTTTTCCGTAATGCCTTTTTCCATGACGTCGTGGTCCTTTCCAGATATTATTGTATTTTTCTTTCATTTATCTTATAATACAACCAGTATTTATTAGGAGGTCTAATAATGATCGATATTAATTATGAACTCTATAAAGTATTCTACCACGTTGCTTCGACTCTGAACTTTTCGGAGGCGTCCAAACGCCTGTTTATCTCTCAGTCTGCTGTCAGCCAGTCAATAAAGACACTTGAACGCAAGCTGGACCAGACCTTGTTTATCAGAAGTACAAAAAAAGTTCAGCTCACTCCTGAGGGAGAGATCCTGATGCGCCACATCGAGCCCGCCATGAACCTGATCCATAAAGGCGAAACTCAGCTCCTGGACGCCGCTTCCACAGGCGGTCAGATCCGCATCGGGGCAAGCGACACGATCTGCCGCTATTTTCTCATCCCTTACCTGGAGCGCTTCCACAAGGCATTCCCCGGCGCACATATCAAAGTCATCAACCAGACTTCCATGAAATGTGCGCAGCTCCTTCAGAACGGCCTGGTGGATCTCATTGTCGTCAACTACCCTAACAATCATCTGGGAGCTTCCGCTTCCGCGGTCCGTATCAAAAAATTCCGTGACGTGTTTATCGCAGGTAATACCTTTTCCGAGCTGAAAGGACAGACATTATCCTTTGCACAGCTCCTGCGCTATCCCATCCTGATGCTGGACAAAAACAGTACGACCAACGAATTCCTCCATCAGGTTTTCCAGCAGCATCAGCTGGACCTTGTGCCGGAGATCGAGCTGACGAGCAATGACCTGCTGATCGACCTGGCACGGATCGGACTTGGGATCGCGTTCGTCCCGGACTACTGCATCAGCGCAAAGGGAGATGAGATTTTCCAGATCCAGACCAAAGAAGAACTTCCTGAGCGTGAACTTGCTATCGCCTATAATGAACACATCCCCCTCTCAAGGGCATCCATGGAATTCCTCAGCTATTTCCAGAATTCTTCCAGGTAAGCAGGCAGGGATCCCGCACTGCATATACGGATCCCTTCCCATTCCCTCGGAAAAGCTTCTCTGTACTTCCTCTGCTGAAACCGATCATCCAGGAGAAGGATAAGCCCTCTGTCCCTCTCCGTACGGATGACACGCCCGGCAGACTGGAGTACCTTATTCATCCCCGGATATAGATATGCATAGTCAAATCCCACCATCCCGTGTTCTTCAAAATATTTCCTCACGATCTCCCTGTCATTACATACCTGCGGGAGCCCTGTCCCCACGATGACCGCTCCGATCAGCCTGTCCTCTGTCAGATCGATGCCTTCTGAAAAAATCCCGCCCATGACGCAGAAACCGACAAAACTCCTTTCCCTGCTTTTCTCAAACAAAGACAAAAACTCTTCCCTTTCCAGTTCACTCATATTCGGGGACTGGATCACCGAATCAATTTCTCCGGCCCGACTGAGAAAGCACTCGTATACATCCTGCATCATCTTATAAGACGGAAAGAAAGCCATATAATTCCCTCTTTTCCCGGCAGCCGCTCCGGCGATATATCCCGCGATCCGGCTGTACATGGAAGCGCTCCGCATCGTATACCGCGTACTCACGTCTGTTCCCACGAGAAGAAGGCGGTTTTCCCTCGGGAATGACGACTCCGCATAGATCGCATAATCATCTGTTTCTACCGAAAGAAGCTTCTTATAATAATGGAGCGGGAGAAGTGTCGCGGAAAAGAGGACCGCTGCCACACCATACTCAAGATAGGACTGGAGATTCACTGCCGGATTCACGCAGAAAAGCCTGACCATAAATCTGCCGTCGTCTTTAAGTTCGCAGTAGATCACATAATTTTCGTCCATTATATCATGGATATTTACAAAGGAACGCACCTGGAAATACAGATCCAGAACCATCTCCCGCTTTTTTTCGTCCACTGTCCTCTCCAGATAGGCTTCCATCTCTGTCAGCAGGTTCATCAGCTTCAGCGTGATATGGGATACGCCGGGCAGGATCTGATAATCCTCGCATTCCCTTTTCAATGTAAGGAACAGTTTATTGACGGCTTCCAGCTTTCCTGCCAGAGCAGGGGCGTCTGTGCGGACTGCTCTTTTCAGTTCCAGAAAATCCTCCTTATAGAGCTCAGCACTGTACATCTCCCTGCCCCGTTCGACCAGGTTGTGGGCTTCATCGATCAAAAAGATGTAGTCCCTGCTGCCGCCTTCTGAAAAAAAGCGCTTCAGATGTGCATTGGGATCAAATACATAGTTATAATCACAGATCACCGCATCTACCCATACCGAAATGTCCAGAGCCATTTCAAAGGGACAGACTCTGTAAGTCCGCGCCTGCTCTTCCACCGCCTTCCGTGTGATCTCGTTCCCGCTTGTGATCAGGTCGAACACAGCGTCATTCACACGGTCAAAATGTCCCTTCGCATAAGGACATGCTTCCGGATTACATACAGTTTCTTCACAGAAACAGATCTTCTCCTTCGCTGTCAGTGTTATGACCTTCATCCTGAGGCCTTTTTCTCTGAGAGTGTGAAACGCCTGTTCAGCCACAGTGCGGGTGATCGTCTTTGCTGTCAGATAAAAAATCTTTTCTCCCAGCCCCTCTCCGACAGCTTTGACTGCGGGAAAGACTGTGGATATCGTCTTCCCCACTCCGGTTGGCGCCTGTATGAACAGCTTCTTCTTTCTCAGGATCGTGCGGTAAACTGCTGCCGCCACATCCCTCTGTCCTGCCCGATAGGGAAAGGGGAACTCCAGACCGTGGATCGAACGGTTTCTTTCCTGTTCCCATTCGATCTGGAATCTCGCCCATTTTTCATATCGGCTGACCAGATCTTCAAACCAGGTTTTCAGCTCCTGCCTGGTATATGCCTCGGAAAACCTCTTGATCTCCTCTGTGTCCAGATTGCAGTATGTCATCTGCACTCCAACCCGGTCGAGATCATGCTGCTGTGCGTAAATATATGCATAGCACTTTGCCTGCGCCAGGTGGACATTTACCGGGCGCTCAATACGTGACAGTTCTCTGAGGACTCCTTTGATCTCATCCACTGTCACATTCGGATCCTGATCTGCCGGAGCAGAAGGGCTCTGCTTACTCCTGTCGGATCTTTTGCGCTTTTCTTTTATGATAATGCCGTCCGCGCGCCCTTCCACCTGTATCGCAAACTCCCCACACGGGATCAGCATCTTCATACTGACCTCTGCGTGATACTCCGGTCCCATGCTCCTCTGGATCTTTCGGTGCAGTCTGCCTCCCATAAGCATGGCTTCTTTATCCGGCCCGCCGGTGCTTCGGTTGTCAATATCCCCTTCCCGCAGGATAAATTCCACGAGATTACGCACAGAAATGCGGACGATCTTCATTTCTTCTTCCAACTGTATGACTCCGCCTTTTCATCATGATGTTTCTATCATAATCTGATTTCCCATTTTGTGCAAGCGGCGGATCCCCGCATCCGTTTTTCTGTTCCGGAGCCTGAAGCTCAGGTACAGTCAGTCATTTCCGTCATTTTCTCCCTGTATCGGAGCGGCAGATGATTCTGCTGGCACTTCAGGTTTTTTCTCTCTGCGATCGCCACAGACTCAAAAAAGCCCTTCCACAACTGTTCATATTCCTTCTCCTTTTTTGAGACTCTGTCTGCCGCTTCTCTGTCAAGCTGCTCTCCCCACACAAGTCCCCACTTTTCTCCTGCTTTATGGATCAGGAAGACACAGTGCGTCTTATCATATATCATCCAGTTTTCAAGAGGGAATCGATCAGTAAAATGATCCGCCACGCAGGTGAGGATCTGAGACTTTGGCGTTATCTCTGAAAAGAGGATCCCATTTTCCAATTCCCTGAAACGGATAAACTCTTCATATATATGCGCTTCATTGGACACACTCCGGCTCAGGGCAAACACTTTCGCCACATCAGGATCCCCCAGGTGATCCATGATCCTGCGGCTGTCCCTTATCCTCCTGGATTCCTGCATTGTCCGGAATACAGCTGTCCCCTTCTCCCCATCTTCGGACAGCAGCGCATGATAAATATCCCAGTATGCGTTATAACCCAGATAGCGTTTGATCATCCGTTCCAGACGTGCTGCTTTCTGTTCACACTCTTCCACCGTCTGGTATTCGCAGAAAAGCTGCTGCTGCATTTTCCCCCGGATTTCAATCCCGGCATCTCCGTCCCGGCAGTCTTTCCATGCATCATGGAGTGCTGAGTACAGTCCGGTTATCGTATCCGTACATACATAAATCTGTCTCATCCTGTATTCACCCCGCCTAAACCCATATCGTCAAACAGAGAGAGCTGCCTGAATGTCATGCCGTCTGCCCCTTCGGGAAGACGCTCTTTTGTATTGAGCAGATTTCTTGTGATCGTATCTTCGTCCATTCTCACCGGATACATCATCTTCCCGCTGCAGGTGATAAAATACAGGGCTCTCTTGAGCACGACCCCCATTTTCTTCAAGTCCTCAAAGCCAATGCATCCCCATCTCCGCGCTTTCACGATGCGTCCAGCCGATTTGTAACCGATCCCGGGCACCCGGAGAAGCGTATAATAGTCCGCCCGGTTGATCTCTACCGGAAAGGACTCCAGATGCCGGAGCGCCCAGCAGCATTTGGGATCCAGATACACATTAAAGTTCTGATTTTCCTCATCCAAAAGCTCTTCTGCCTCAAAATGATAAAACCTCAGCAGCCAGTCCGCCTGATACAGTCTGTGCTCCCTGAGCAGAGGCGGTCCCTGATCCCGGATCGACGGAAGGTCTTTGTCCTCATTGACAGGGACAAACGCCGAGAAAAATACACGCTTCAGATCGAACTTTTTATACAGGTCTTCTGTCACTCTGAGGATCTGATAATCTGTCTCCGGCGTAGCTCCTATGATCATCTGCGTGCTCTGCCCCGCAGGCACAAACCGCGGCGCGCTCCGGTACAGCATAATCTCCTGCTGGTTCTCCTTCATCTTCTCCTGGACAAACCTCATAGGAGCAAGGATATTTTTCCTCGACTTATGCGGTGCGAGGAGCCGCAGGCTCTCTGCCGTAGGGAGCTCCATATTCACGCTCATCCTGTCAGCCAGGAATCCTGTCATCCTGATCAGCCGCTCATCCGCCCCGGGGATCGCCTTCACATGAATATACCCCTGAAAATTGCATACATGACGGAGCCTGTATAAGGCAGCATAGATCAACTCCATCGTATAGTCAGGACTTTTTAATATGCCTGAACTTAAAAAAAGTCCTTCAATATAGTTTCTCCGGTAAAACTCCATTGTCAGAGTGCATATTTCTTCGGGCGTAAAAGAAGTCCTCACCACATCATTGGAAGAGCGGTTGATACAGTATTTGCAGTCATAGATACACTCATTGGTAAATAAAATCTTCAGAAGAGAAATACACCTGCCATCCGAAGAAAAGCTGTGGCATATCCCGGCTTTCCGGCAGTTTCCCATCCCGGTCCCGTCTCCCCGGCGCTCCACCCCGCTGGAAGAACAGGAAACATCATACTTTGCCGCATCAGACAGAATGTTTAGTTTTTCGTAGAGAGACATCTCCTTCATGACCCTGTCCCGCATCGCGACCCACCCCTTTTCTTTATCGAACATCTGTTCTTTTCAGTATGATAGCACATATGTTCGGTAATTACAAGAGGTAAATTCTGTATTTGTGGGGGAGCCGACCGATTGGTTAAACGTCCGAAAACAGCGAAGCGAGGTTATAGAAGACGTATTCAGCACGGGGGGTGTGGGTGGCTTCGGCTCCGGGGCTCCGTGGCAGCAAAAACTAAGAAATCCGGGACTATGCTAAAGGCAGAAAGCAGCAGGGAGCAACTCGCCTTTGGCTCAGACAAGCCCCCTGCTGCTTTCAACGCATAGTTCCGGATTTCAAGTTTTTTCAAGCCCCTCCGCAGTCACCTCAGTCACCCACACACCCGTGCTGAAAGGTTTTCGAAAAAGGCGCTTCGCTGTTTTCTGGTTTTGCTCAAGACGGAAGGTCCCCGACAAATGCAGCGTTTAAAAACGTAGTGAGAAGGGAACTCTCCCGGAAGTCCGCGGTCCCTTCCGATTGGTAAAACTTCTTGTTTCGCCGCCGAAGCTCCCCTTTCACCCTCGTTTCGAAATCCTGCATTTGCCTGCGGGGACCTTCCGATCGGATGCGCGCAGAAAACCGCTCCTTTGATGCGCCTTTCGCGGCGGACGGGGATATGGCGACGGTGACTTGGAGTAATCTGCCGGAAAGACTTAAAAGAATGGGATGCGGCGTTAATTTCAAAGCGGATGCCTGAGCCGCAGGCGAATCTTCCGCTTTGAAATTGTCCTTAGCCGTATCCCATTCTTTTTATGTCTTTCCCAGATTACGGAACCGAAACCTGAGCCATATCCCCGTCCGCCGCGAAAACGTCCCGCATCACATCAACGGTTTTCGGACGTTATATCTACAAGGAAGGCCCCCACAAATCCAGATTTATTCACACTCTCTGATCCGTTTCCTCAGCGGAAGGACCATTGCCGGGGAAACTGACAGCTCGTCCAGTCCCATTTTCAGGAACTCTTCCGTGAGCTCAAGGTCAGCGCCGAGCTCTCCGCAGATCCCGATCCATTTACCCTCTGCATGGGCATTGTCAGCCGCCATCTTGATCATGGCGAGCACTGCCGGGTGATGCGGGTCATAGAACGGATCCAGCTTGGAATTCTGACGGTCGATTGCCAGAGTATACTGGGTCAGGTCATTTGTACCAACGCTGAAGAAGTCAACTTCCTTCGCCAGCTCACGGCTAACCATTACAGAAGCCGGAGTCTCGATCATGATGCCAAGCTCCACATCTTCCTTGAACGGGATCCCCTCGCTCCTGAGCTCTTCCTTCACCTCAGCGATAATTTCTTTGATCTTCCGCACTTCGCTCACAGAAATGATCATCGGGAACATAATGGAGATATTCCCGTAAACCGCCGCACGGTACAGGGCGCGGAGCTGTGTCTTGAAGATTTCCGGCCTTGTCAGGCAGATACGGATCGCACGGTAGCCGAGCGCCGGATTGTCCTCTTTGTCAAGCCCGAAGTAATCCACCTGCTTGTCCGCACCGATATCCAGTGTACGGATGATGACCTTCTTTCCTGCCATGCTCTCTGCAACCTGCTTGTACACAGAGAACTGCTGGTCTTCGGTCGGGAAGTCTGTGTTTTCCAGATAAAGGAATTCGCTTCTGAAAAGACCGATGCCGCCGGCATCATTCTTAAGTACTGCGCCAAGGTCAGATACATTTCCGATATTTGCGTATACGTTGATCTTCTGGCCGCTCTTTGTCACATTCTCCTTGCCTTTGAGCTGCTCCAGGAGCGCCTTCTGCTCCAGGTCTTTCGCCCGTTTTTCCTGCATCTCTTTCATCGTCTCTTCGTCAGGCTCGATATAAAGAGTGCCTGTAAAGCCGTCGATCGCCGCCATCTTGCCGTCATACTCCGGCAGAAGGGCCTCGCCCATGCCGATTATGGCAGGAATATTCATCGTACGGGCAAGGATCGCGGTATGGGAATTGGATGACCCATACATTGTCGCAAATCCAAGTACTTTATCTTTGTCAAGCTGTACTGTCTCGCTCGGCGCCAGATCGTCAGCCGCGATAATGCAGGGTTCTGTCATCTCTTTCATCCCCGCGTCAACGCCGCACAGGATATCCAGCACACGCTCGGACACATCCTTTACGTCCGCCGCGCGTCCCTGCATATAAGCGTCATCCATCGCCGCGAACATCTGCGCGAAATTGTCCGCTGTCGTAGCCACGGCAAACTCCGCATTTACCTCCTGGGTGCGGATGATATTCTCGATGGACTCGAGATAATCCAGATCCTCAAGCATCATCTGGTGGATCTCAAAGATCATGGCATTCGCCTCGCCCACATCCTCGATCGCTTTGTCGTACAGCCCTTTCAGCTGGGATACTGCCGTATCCTTTGCATCCTGGAATCTCTTCCACTCTGCATCTACATCATCGACGTGCGTTCTCTTGATTGTCTTCTCGCTTCTCTTATAAAACATGAGCTTTCCGATAGATACGCCGCCGAATACACTTTTACCGCTTATCGTAATCATGGCCTGCTTCTCCTTAATCTAATTATAAATTCTCTTTGAAGAATGCCTCTAATTCTGCGACCGCTGTATCTTCGTCTGCTCCTTCTACGGTGATCGTAACTTCTTCCCCGGTCTTAACACCCAGTCCCATAACGCCAAAGATCCTCTTTGCGTCTGCTGTCTTCTCGCCTTTTGTGATCTTGACAGTTGACTGATATCCTGCCGCCTGCTTCACAAGGATGCCCGCCGGTCTTGCGTGGATTCCCTCCGGATCTGTCACCACGTATTTGAATTCTTTCATAACTGTTTGTCCTCCTTTGACTTCATAATTCTGTTATCAGTATATACCACATCCTCTGAATTTTCAATTGCTGTTTCAGCGGGAAACAGCAATTTGTTGCACTATTTAACAGAGTTTTCCGGCAGGGGCGGCACACGAGGATCTGGCGGAAACCGGGGCGGTGATCCGGCGCTACTCAAACAATGGGGTAGACAGATATCTCTCTCCCGTATCCGGCAGGAGCGCAACGATCGTTTTCCCCTCGTTTTCCGGCTTCCCTGCTTCCCGGACTGCGGTGTGCAGCGCCGCGCCTGACGTGATCCCCACAAGGACTCCCTCCGATGATGCCAGGAGCCTTGCAGCTTCATACGCTTCCTCTTCTGTCACCTGGCTGACAGTGTCATACACCGTTGTATCCAGGATATCGGGCACAAATCCCGCTCCGATCCCCTGCAGGCCATGGGGACCCGGATTTCCGCCCGAGAGGACCGGAGAGGCTGCCGGCTCCACTGCGATGACCCTGACATCTGATCTCTTTTCTTTCAGATAACGGCCCACGCCTGTCACCGTTCCGCCGGTCCCTGCTCCGGCGACAAAAATATCTACTGTCCCTTCCGTATCTTCCCATATCTCAGGTCCGGTCGTCCGGTAGTGCGCATCCGGATTCGCCGGATTTACAAACTGTCCGAGCACCACTGCATTCTCGGTCTCTTTTTCCAGTTCCGCTGCCTTCTCAATGGCTCCCTTCATGCCTTTTGCGCCTTCTGTGAGCACGATCTTTGCGCCATATCCGAGCAGGAGCTTCCTTCTCTCTATACTCATGGTCTCCGGCATGACAAAGACCGCCTTATACCCTCTCGATGCAGCCACGCTGGCGAGGCCGATCCCCGTGTTTCCGCTGGTCGGCTCAATGATCGTGGCTCCCGGCTGTATCCTTCCCGTCCTCTCCGCCTCCTCGATCATACTGAGGGCGGCGCGGTCCTTTACGCTTCCCGCCGGATTAAAATATTCCAGCTTGACAAGCACTTTTGCCTTCAGCCCTTTTTCTCTTTCAATATTTTTCACTTCCAGGAGAGGAGTCTTCCCGATCAGTTCTGTTACGCTCTGGTATACTTTCATCTTACTCTTCCTTTCTGTCTTTTCTTTCTATTTTTCACTTCAATCCCAAAAAATATGAAATGTTTCCATATGTATCCGCATGCCTGTATGCCGCACTGTACATCACACCGCTTCAAGTGCCTGTCCGAGGTCCCAGAGGATATCGTCAATGTGTTCCGTACCAATGGATACTCTCACTGTATTCGGACGGATCCCGGATGCTGCCAGCTCGTCTGGCGTCATCTGGGAATGAGTGGTGCTTGCAGGATGGATGACCAGGGATTTCACGTCAGCCACATTTGCCAGCAGGGAAAAGATCTCAAGCCTGTCAATAAACCGCTTTGTATCCTCTTCACTCCCGTTGATCTCAAATGTAAATATCGATGCTCCCCCTTTCGGGAAATACTTCTCATAGAGGCTGTGATACGGGCTGTCAGGGAGCGACGGATGGTTCACCCCGGACACCCCGGGATGGTCTTTCAGGAATCCCACCACCTTCTCCGTATTTTCAATATGCCGCTCCACTCTCAGAGAGAGAGTCTCAAGTCCCTGAAGGAAAAGGAACGCATGGAGAGGTGCCACCGCAGCCCCCATATCTCTCAAAAGCACTGCCCGGATCCTTGTCACAAACGCCGCCGGTCCGGCTGCATCTGCGAAGGATACTCCGTGGTAGCTCGGATCAGGCTCTGTGATCTGAGGGTATCTTCCGTATGCCTTCCAGTCTGTCGTCCCGCTCTCTATGATCACACCGCCCAGCGCTGTCCCGTGCCCGCCGATAAACTTTGTGGCAGAATGTACGACAATATCAGCCCCATGTTCAAAAGGCCGGAGCAAGTACGGCGTGGCAAAAGTATTGTCCACAACAAGCGCGATCCCATGGGCATGGGCAGTCTCTGCAATCCTCCGGATGTCCACAAGGTTTGCATTCGGGTTCCCGATCGACTCAATAAATACCGCCTTTGTATTATCCCGGATCGCCGCCTCAAAGCTCCCTTCCTCATCCGGATCTACAAATGTCGTCTCGATCCCCTGATCTCTCAGCGTATGTTCGAGAAGATTATAGGAACCGCCGTAAATGTACTTTGAAGCAACGATATGGTCTCCCGCCTTCGCGAGATTCTGGAAGGTATATGTGACCGCCGCAGCTCCGGATGCAACCGCAAGGGCCGCGCTCCCGCCCTCAAGCGCAGCAATGCGCTTTTCAAACACTTCCTGGGTAGGATTGGTCAGCCTTCCATATATATTCCCTGATTCTTCCAGGCTGAACCTGGCCGCCGCATGCTGACAGTCGCGAAAAACATATGACGTTGTCTGATAGATCGGCACAGCTCTGGCATCAGTCGCCGGATCCGGCGTCTCCTGTCCTGAATGCAGCTGCAGTGTTTCAAATTTTAAGTCTCTTTTCATTCTGTTGCCTTCCTTTCCGTTCTTCTCTGCGACCTTTTTGATATGTACTGACAGGGCTCTCCTCTCAGATACTGTCCATTGCCGCGTCTTTTTCCAGATTCCTGCGGTACTCTCTGACCAGACTGCCCAGGGTCTTCTCCTGAAGGAACTGATCGACTCTCCTGTCGATCTCATCCCAGAGAAGCTCTCTGAGCGCATTTCTGACCGGGTCTTGTGTATCCTCACCGGCATCTTCCGCAATGGAGAACTCTCCTTCCAGAGCTTCCAGTACTTCTTTTACTGTAATCTCATCCATATCCCGGGTGAGCCTGAACCCTCCGTTAGAGCCCTTAACTCCGGCTACGATCCCCGCCCTGCGGAGCATCCCGAATACCTGCTCCAGATAATTCAGGGACAGCTTCTGCCTCTGCGCAGTCCTGGCGAGGGAGACCGCCTCTCCCTCTTCATGCGCGGCAAGGTCCACCAGTGCACGCAGTCCGTATCTTCCTTTTGTAGACAGCCTCATCCGCGTATCCCCTCCTAATTCCTACTCTTTTAATATGTATTTTACAGCATAGTTATATCATCAAAAACCTGCCATGTCAATATAATTTAAATCTGTATTTGCGAGGGAGCCTGTGATTGCAGATCCGCCACCGTGACTTCCCCCGCGGTCTTTTTTATGATCTCCCACATCTCTCCCCACACCTCTCTTGTAGGGCATTGGCCGCACTCTATGCCGCAGTCTGTCTCCCGGGTCAGGCACGGCACAGGCGCGAGCTCCCCCTCAGATGCCTCCAGGATTTCCAGCAGGGTGATCTCCCGCGCGTCCTTTGCCAGACAGTAGCCGCCGCGGACGCCTCTCGCGGAGGATATAATCCCGGCCCTGCTGAGCATTTTCACGATCCTCTCCAGATATTTTTCGGACAGACCCCGGCGGCGGGCAATATTTTTCAGGCTCTCCCTGTGCTCACTGTCGGAGTGCATCGCAAGGTCCGCGGCAATCTCCAGAGCGTATCTTCCCTTTGTTGATACCTTCATACTGATCCCTCATTTCATATGCATTCTGTCCTCATTTTAAAGGACGGATGCCCTGAATACAAGCACCCGCCATTTTTTGTATAATTTTATGGAACAGCATAGAAATCCGTTGACTTTTATTGGTAAACATGCTACACTGAGCCAGTATTGTTCCTTTACGGGACAGTGCAGAAACTTATTTATTTTTCTTAAATGGAGGGCAGCACAATGACAGGTACAGTGAAATGGTTTAACAACCAGAAGGGCTATGGATTCATCTCTGATTCTGAGGGAAACGACATCTTCGTCCACTACTCAGGACTCGTAATGGATGGGTTCAAAACTCTGGAGGAAGGCCAGGCTGTTGAATTCGAAGTGACAGAAGGCGCTAAGGGACCGCAGGCAACAAATGTAGTAAAACTTTAATCAGATTTTTTAATGTACCTTTTAATATATAAACAGACTTGATTTATTATTAAAAAGCTATACTGAGAAATGCGATTAAAAAACAGAGCTGCCGTATCATTGGTTTGGATCGTTCCTGACCTCTGATACGGCAGCTCTGTTTTTATTGTTCTAACCTGTTACGGATGTCTGACAGGGAAAACGCTGTTCTTTACGATACGCTCTTTGCAATATGTCCTCTACAATGCGTTCTTTATATTGGACACGTACGCCTCCGAAGCTTCCCACACATCAAATCCGCTTCCCCTCAGGATATCCACTACCCTTGCAGGGTCATCGCATTTGAGGACAGCAGAAGCATCCTCGCCGTTGGCGAATGCGTACATGTATTCAATGTTCACCTCGCCCTCCACGATCTGGTGCATGGCGCGGCTTAAAGACCCTGTCTCATGGGGCACCCGGAGCGCGACCACATCTGTGAGCATGGCTGTGATGCCGTTTTCTTTCAGGACCGCTTTTCCTTTGTTCGGATCGGATACGATCATGCGGAGCATGCCGTACTCTGTCGTGTCCGCCAGGCTGAGAGCGACGATGTTCACGTCATTCCCCGCAAGGACAGAGAGCACTTCGTCCAGCCTTCCTTCACGGTTTTCCAAAAATACCGATAACTGTTGGATCGTGATTCCCATAACTTCTACCTCCCTCTCTTATTTCAGATTTCTGTTGTCGATCACGCGGACAGCCTTGCCCTCGCTTCTCTGGATCGACTTCGGCTCTACCAGCTTCACTCTCACTGAGACGCCGAGCGCGGTCTTAAGTGTAGCTGCGATCTTATTGCGCAGCGCGTCCAGCTTACGGATCTCGTCAGAGAATACGCTCTCATCCACTTCCACCATAACGGTCAGGACGTCCATATTGTCCTCTCTGTCAACGATCATCAGATAGTGAGGCGCTACCACGCCGCCCATGGACAGGAGCGCTGTCTCCACCTGGGTCGGGAATACATTGACGCCGCGGATGACTTTCATGTCGTCTGTCCTTCCGGTGAACTTGGAGATCCTCGGAAGTGTACGCCCGCACTCACAGGTACTGTGGTCAATGCTGGTCAGGTCCTTCGTGCGGTAGCGGATCAGAGGCATCGCCTCCTTCGCCAGCGTTGTGAATACCAGTTCTCCGGTCTCGCCGTCCGCGCAGCGCTCATGCGTCGCCGGATCGAGCACTTCCGGATAGAAATAGTCGTGATGCACATGAAGCCCTGCCTTGTGGATGCAGTCCTGCGCTACGCCCGGTCCGGTTATCTCGCACAGCCCGTAGATATCGAAGCAGTTGATGTGGAGGATGCTCTCGATCTTCTTGCGCATCTCCTCTGTCCAGGGCTCCGCCCCGTGGATGCCTGCCTTTAACTTCATATGGTCAACAAGCCCTGCCTCCTGGATGGACTCCGCAAGATACAGCGCGTAAGAAGGAGTGCACGCGAACGCAGTGGCGCCCAGGTCTTCCATGCACATCATCTGGCGCTTCGTGTTGCCCGCTGACATGGGGATCGCCATCGCGCCCAGCGCTTTCGCGCCGTAGTCAAGTCCCAGTCCTCCGGTAAAGAGTCCGTACCCGTAGCAGACATGGATGATATCTTCCTCCGTAAGTCCCGCCATCGTCAGGCCTCTTGCCACGCATTCTCCCCATACATCTACATCTTTCCGGGAGTACGGTGCGATCGTAAGTTTTCCCGTCGTTCCGGAGGTTCCCTGCACACGCACCACGTCTTTCTTCGGGATCGCAAGAAGCCCGAACGGATAATTATCCCTCAAGTCTTCCTTTGTAGTAAACGGAAGTTTCCCGATATCCTCGATGGACCGGATATCCCCCGGCTCCACGCCTCTCTGCTGCATCTTCCTGCGGTAGAATGGCACATTGTCGTATACTCTCTTTACCACATCCACGAGACGCCGGCTCTGGAGGTCCGCCATCTCATCCCTGCTCATGCATTCGATCTTCGGATCCCTGATCCGCTCTACCCAGTTTTCTAATGATACTGCCGCCATTTTCTTATTTCTCCTTTGATATCCTTATAGTTCTTCTTCCTCTACGAGCTTTACTTCGGCAGCCCGGAGGACATTTTCCGCTCTCTCAAAATCGTCCGTATGAAATACCATGACAGGAGCTTTCCCTTCGCGGATCACAAAAGAATAAATATAGTTCACATTGATCTGTCCGTCTGCGAGGATCTTGAGCATCTGGTTTAAGTTGCCCTTCTCGTCCTGGAGTTCCGCCCCGATCACATCGCTGACTCTGGTCACAAATCCTCTCTTTGTGAGGCTCTCCTTTGCCCGGACAGGATCATCGACTACAAGGCGCATGATGCCGAACTCCGGCGTGTCGAACGTTGAGATCGCGCGGATGTTTACATGCTCCTCTGTGAGGACAGAGGTCACGTTCATCATGCTCCCCGGCTGATTTTCCACAAATACTGATATCTGCCTGATCATTACTATCACCGCCCTTCATCACAAACTGTTTTCTGTCTGACCGAAGTTACTGCGCGATGCCGTAACCTACGTCAAATGCTTTTTTATTGATCTCCACTGTCTTCGGAGGCACTGTCTTTTCGATCACCTCATACCACTGCTCTTTTGTAAAGTCCATATGCTGCGCGGCGATCCCCAGCACGATCAGGTTGAACACACGGGGATTCCCCAGCTTCTTTGACTCTTCTGTGGCATTTACCTTATAGACTTTATGATCTTTTTCCAGATCTTCCAGTATATTTTTCGGATACTGCGCCGCGCCGATGACGACCGGCATGGGGTCGATCCGCCAGTCATTGACGATGAGCACCCCGTCTTTTTTCAGGAAATGCGCGTACCTGAGGGCCTCCAGCCTCTCAAACGCGATGATCACGTCAGCCTGCCCCTCTTCCACGATGGGCTCTGCCACCTTGTCGCCGTAGCGCACAAAGGTCACAACGCTTCCGCCCCTCTGCGCCATCCCGTGTACCTCGGACAGCTTTACATCATAGCCTCCCGCGATCGTCAGGCCTCCTAAGATACGGCTTGTGAGGAGAGTTCCCTGACCGCCCACACCGACGATCATAATATTCTTTACTGCCATGACTATTCTCCCTCCTTTACAAGCTCGATGGCATCAAATTTACAGAGCTGTTCACACAGCCCGCAGCCCGTGCACATCGTATCATCGATGCGGATCGTACCGTCCGGGTTCTTTGTCATTGCCGGACATCCGGGCTTCATGCACATGCCACACTTTTTGCATTTATCCGCATGGGCGGTATAAAGCGGTTTTTTGCGCTTATCAAGAAGCACGCAGGGCGTCTTTGTGATGATGACAGACACCTCGTCCTTTTCATTTTCCTCTTTGATCGTCTTCTCCAGGAGCGGCAGGTCGAATGCATTGATCTCATACACATTCTTCACGCCGATAGCGCGGCAGAGCGCCTGGATATTGATCGCGTAGGTCGGATCTCCCTGGAGCGTCTTTCCTGTGGCCGCGTGGTCCTGGTGCCCGGTCATTCCTGTGGTTGAGTTATCCATGATGATAACGGTTCCCGTGGCATTGTTGTATACCATATTCATCAGGGAATTCACGCCTGTGTGCATAAATGTGGAATCCCCGATCACTGCCACCCAGTTCTTTATGTAGTCTTTGCCCTTTGCCTTCTCCATCCCGTGCAGGGTGGAGATGCTGGAGCCCATGCACATGGTCGTATCGATCACGCTCAGCGGCGCCACTGCGCCCAGTGTATAGCAGCCGATATCTCCTGCCGCGTGCATTTTGAGCTTGTTCAGCACATAGAATACGCTCCTGTGCGGACATCCCGGACAGAGGATCGGCGGCCTTCCCGGCGCCTTTGCCGGCTCTTTGAGGCCCAGGTCCTGCTTCAGGATCGCTTCTCTGAGCATGTTGGCGCTGTACTCGCCCTGGACAGTGAGGATTTCCTTTCCTGTACACTCGATGCCCCAGGACTTCACCTGCTCCTCGATCACCGGATCGAGTTCCTCTACAATATATAATGTGTCAACCTTTGACGCGAAATCTTCGATCAGTTTTCTCGGAAGCGGGTTCACCATGCCCAGTTTCAGCACGGACGCTTCCGGCATCGCCTCTTTTACATACTGGTACGGGATACCGCTGGTGATGACGCCGATCTTTGTATCGTTCATTTCCACCACATTGATGGGCAGCGTATTGGCAGCTTCCGCCAGTTCCAGGTTGCGCTTCTCGATCTCGATATGGCGGATCTTCGCGTTGCCCGGCATCATGACATTCTTTGTCACATTTTTCTCATAAGGCTTATCCTCCGGCTCCACACGTTCACACAGCTCCACCAGTCCCTGAGAGTGCGCCAGTCTCGTCGTCGTGCGGAAGATGAACGGACGGTCAAATTTCTCGCTCAGCTCAAAAGCAGCCTTAAAGAACTCCTTTGCCTCCGCGCTGTCCGACGGCTCGATCACCGGGATCTGGGCTGCCCTTGCCACCATCCTTGTATCCTGCTCGTTCTGGGAGCTGTACAGTCCCGGATCGTCTGCCACCACGATGACAAGCCCTCCGTTCACTCCCATATAGGATACGGAATACAGCGGGTCAGCCGCCACATTTAGCCCCACATGCTTCATACACGCCATGGAGCGCACTCCGGAAAGGCTCGCGCCTACGGCAACCTCAGTCGCCACTTTCTCATTCGGCGCCCACTCCTCATATACATCGTCCCTGTACTGGACAAGGTATTCACTAATCTCCGTGCTGGGCGTCCCCGGATATGCAGAGGATACTTTTACCCCTGCCTCGTATGCTCCGCGGGCGATCGCTTCGTTGCCCAGCATGATCACTCTTTCTCCCATTTTACAGTCCATCCTTTCGTAAATCTGTCACTCTCTTTGCCTTGCCCTCAAACCGCTTCAGCGAATTCGGGGCTACCAGGCGGATCTGGGTCGCAAGCCCTAACTGTGCCTTCAGGGCTCTCTGGATCCTGGCTTCCAGCTCGCTCAGCTTTCCGTAGCTGTCGAGCAGCCTGTCATCGATCAGCTCTACGGTGATCGTCATGACATCCAGCCTGTTCTTCCTCTCCACGAGGATCTCATAGTGCGGTCCGATCTCTTCGATCTTTAAGAGCACTTCCTCGATCTGGGTCGGGAATACATTGACGCCGCGAATCACGAGCATGTCGTCCGCGCGCCCGGAGATATTCTCGATCCTGCATGTGGTGCGTCCGCATCTGCACGGCTCATACATCAGCCGCGTCAGGTCGCCGGTCCGGTATCTGACCAGGGGCAGGGCTTCCTTGCCGAGGCAGGTCACCACCAGTTCTCCCAGCTCTCCCGGCGGGAGCACTTCTTCTGTCTCCGGGTCAATGACCTCCGGGATGAACCAGTCCTCATTGACATGCATGCCGCACAGCTCCGTACACTCTCCTGCCACACCCGGCCCGCACAGCTCGCTCATGCCGTAGTTCTGGGTGCAGATGAACTGGTCTCCCCAGACCTTGTGCATCTCGTCACGCATGGGCTCGGTCATGCCCTCGCCGCCGAACAGCCCGATGTGGAGCTTTAAGTCTTTCGCCGGGTCGATGCCTCTTTTGCGGATCTCCTCGCCCAGGTGCAGGGCGTAGGACGGTGTGGCCACGAGAAGGGTCACTCCCATATCCTGTAAGAACATGATCTGCTTGTTCGTATTCCCTGAAGACATCGGGATCACGGACGCCCCGATCTTCTCAAGTCCCCCGTGGAGCCCCAGCGCTCCTGTGAATGTGCCGTACCCGAACGAGATCTGCGCCACATCGTCCGCTGTCGCGCCGCCCATACAGGCGATCCTTGCCACATTGTTCAGCCACATATCCAGGTCATTCCTCGTGTACCCCACGACCGTCGGCTTGCCTGTCGTGCCGGAACTTGCATGGTAGCGCACGATTTCCTTTTTGTCCACCGCGAACAGCCCGTCCGGGTAGTTGTCCCTGAAATCCGCCTTGTATGTAAACGGCAGTTTCTTAAGGTCATCCAGTGAGCGGATGTCCTCCGGCTTTATCCCTGCCGCATCCATTTTCTCACGGTAAGGCTTTACTCTGTCATAGATATAGCGGACCGTGCCCTTCAGCTTCGCGAACTGTATGGCTTCGATCTCATCTCTCGGCAGAGTCTCTTCCTTTGCCCATATCATTGTGTATACCTCCTTCAATATGCCGCTTCGCGGCAGAACTGCTACCAGTATACCACATTGCTTTTTCAAGTTAAAGTGCTAAATCAGTTTTTCTTCCCATTCTTTTTCCCTGAATCCGACCAGGACTTTTTCTCCGTCCACAAGGATGGGTCGCTTTACGAGCATACCGTCCGAGGCAAGGAGGGCAAACTGCTCTTCCTCTCCCATATCAGGGAGCCTGTCCTTTAATTTCATCTCTTTATACAGGTTCCCGCTTGTGTTAAAGAAGCGCTTCAGCGGCAGTCCGCTCTTCTGATGCCATTCTTTGAGTTCTTCTGCTGTGGGATTGTCCGTCTTGATATCGCGCAGCTCATACTCCAGTCCTTTCTCCTCCAGCCATTTCTTCGCTTTCATGCATGTGCTGCATTTCGGGTAGCATACAAATAACATGTTTCTTTCCGCCTTTCTTCTTATCTAAAACCATCCATCACTATATTACCACAGAATCTTTGCCGCTTCAGCTTCAATTTGTCCTCTTTTTTGGCCTCTGCTCTCAAATAAATACATTTCAGGCGCCTCTGGCATATTGCGAATTTCTGCTTTTATGTTAGAATAGATACGTCTTAAGATTTTGTCTGGCCGCGCCGGATGCGGCCGTTACATAAGGAGGAATTATCATGCATTGTTTTAGAAAAGTAACTGAGGATCTGTACTGGGTCGGCGGCAGCGACCGGAGACTGGAGCTCTTCGAAAACATCTTCCCTCTCACAAAGGGAGTCTCTTACAATTCCTATCTGCTCCTTGATGAGAAGACTGTTCTCTTTGACTCCGCGGACTATTCCATTGGCCGCCAGTTCCTTGAGAACGTAAAAGCCGTACTGGACGGGCGCGCCCTGGATTATCTCGTAGTGAACCACATGGAGCCGGACCACTGCGCTATGATCGAAGAACTGGTCCTGCGCTATCCGGATATGAAGCTCATCGGGAATGCCAAGACCTTCCCCATGATCAGCCAGTTCTTTGACTTTGACCTGGACGGCAGGACAGTCACCGTAAAGGAAGGGGATACCTTCTCTTCCGGGAAGCACACTCTCCACTTCGTCATGGCTCCCATGGTGCACTGGCCGGAGGCGATGATGACTTATGATGAGACGGACAAAGTCCTCTTCTCCGCTGACGCCTTCGGGACCTTTGGCGCCCTGAACGGCAATATCTTCAACGATGAGCTTGATTTTGACAGGGAGTGGCTGGACGAGGCTCGCCGCTACTATACAAATATCGTCGGCAAATACGGCATGCAGGTGCAGAACGTGCTGAAAAAAGCTTCCGGGCTTGATATCAGCGTCATCTGCCCGCTCCACGGACCGATCTGGCGCACGGACCTGGACTACATCATCGGGAAATATGATATCTGGAGCAGATATGAGCCGGAGGAGAAGGGTGTTATGATCGCCTACGCTTCCATGTACGGGAACACAGAGAACATGGCTGAGATCTTCGCCGCAGCCCTCGCTGAGGCAGGCGTAAAAAATATCAGGATGCACAACATCTCCAAGACCCATGTATCCGAGCTGATCTCCGACAGCTTCAAATACAGCCATATCGTCCTGGCGGCGCCCACTTACAACAATGGCATCTACCCGCTCATGGACAATTACCTGGAGGACATGAAGGCGCTGGCGCTGCAGAACCGCACAGTGGCAGTCCTGGGGAACGGCACCTGGGCTCCCCAGTCCACCAAGCTGATCTCCGCCAAGATCGGCGAGATGAAGAATATGCGTCTCCTGGACGGAGCAGTCACCATCAAATCCGCTGTAAAAGATCCCCAGATGGAAGAAATCACATCTCTGGCAGGACAAATCGCGGAAGAAGTGTTATAATAGCAGTTATCTTACATTGTAATTTACGAAGGAGGAGTTCTTATGAAATTAGTGATCACCATGAGCAGACGTTTCGGAACCGGAGCAAGCATCATCGCAAAAGAACTTTCCGAGCGTCTCGATATCCCTGTATACGACAAGGCGTACATCGAGGAACAGCTTCACGACCACATGTATGAAAGCGAGGCGGAAGCCATCCGCAAACTGGCGGAGAAGCCCTGCATCATCCTCGGGAGATGCGCTTCCGATATCCTTAAGGACAGGATGAATGTACTGAACATCTTCGTATGCGCGGACAAAGAAGACCGCATCCGCCGGATCATGGGCAAGGATAACCTGTCCTATGATGAGGCGAAGGAAAAAGTGGAGAAAACTGACGAGGAGAGAGCCTCCTATTATTATGAGCATACCGGCAAGACATGGGGAGATGTGAATGATTACCACATGATCATGGACACCTCCGAGCTGGGCGTGGAGAACTGCGCGGATATCCTGATGCATTACTTTGAGAAGTGCGAGTATATCTGACCTTTCAGTTTACATTAAGAGATGAAAGAGGGCATCATCAGATCAGATGATACCCTCTTTTTAAATACCTTATTCCATCCTATATCTGTACCAGCCTGTGTTTTTCATAGTCAAAATAAGTGCCGTCCAGCATATTGGCCAGTGTATTCGTCCTCACGATCTCGATCTGATTCTCTCCCTGTCTGACACATTCTTTCGGACAGATCCACTGGTATGGAGTAAAGGCGCGTACCCCCAGAGATTCCCCGTTTAACCTTACTTCCAGGCAGTCCGGACATGTATCGCCGAAATCAAAGGAGAGGATGCTTTCATCCGCCAGCTCCTCCGGGTGGAGCACGATCTTCTGCCTCAGAGTCATTTTCCCGCTGTAATAGGGAAATCCTTTTATATAATGGATGTCAAACAGTGCCTCCTCAGGCCGTACGGTCAGCGTGTGCTCTTCGCTCACTCCGAAATCCCCCAGCAGATACACCGGATCTCTCAGCCCGTCCGACTCTTTATATGCCGTAACCTGTAATTCCAACAGGTTTTTCCCTTGTTTCACACAGGCAGTTATGTCCGCGAGGCGGTTATTTTCGTCATTGATAAAGCGATGGTAAAACTGTTCCCTGTCTACTTTATGTCCGTTGATCTTCATTTCCCAGCTTCCTGTTATCGCCCGTCTGTCCAGCAGGAGTTCTACCTGTTCCGGCATAGCTTCTACCTCAAACGCAGTGCGGTAGGTCAGGGACAGCGGGAAATCCATATGGATATGTTTTGGTGTACCGAAAGTGCTCTCGTACTTATAATCCTCTTTCTCAAGAAGCGGGACCGCCGCTGCCTGTTCGATCAGAGTCATAGGTTCCGTCTGATACCAGTTCTCCCCGTCTCTTGAAACATCAAATTTTGCGAGCCGGAATACATTCTTCCCTGACAGGCTGACCTGAAACGGTTGTTCCGAAGAGATCACTACACGTTTCTTTCCTGCCGGGGATTCAGCCCTTTCTTCAGATTTTTCCTGTGTCTTTTTCTCATCTGTCGGTTTGAAACACAAATACCTGCTCTGATAAGGATGGAATTGCAGTACCCGCTCCTCTTCCAGTTTCCCGGCTTTTTCTGCCGTCCCGCTCTCCATCGAAAGTTCTTCGACCGCAAACACGTTATCCCGGTTGTTCTTAATGACCGCCCGTGCAGATTTTTCCCCTGGTTTACAAGAGAGAGCCAGAGCCTTTCTGTATCCAAACATCCAAGTCTATTATAGCATACTGCCCCAAAAATTGTTTTCTTCCTCTTTTCTGTTTTAATCCGTCTTTTTTGCCATAAAAAATGAGGCTTTCTGCCGATTTCTGATATCAGCAAAAAGCCTTTCATCTATTCTACCTCTTTATTCCGCAGCATCCCCGCTCCCGTCTTCAGCGGCTGCGTCATCTGCTGCCCCGCTGTCAGCAGCAGCGTCTGCTGATCCGTCATCCGCAGTGCTGCCATCATCCGTCGTTCCGTCATCAGACGTTTCTTCCTCAGATGTGATGATCGTCACTCCGGTTTCATCAAAGTCTACTTTCTTCCATACTTTTTCATTGACTTTGATATCAGCTGCATCTCTCCACTCTTCGAGAAGGGAATCATACTGTTCCTGTTTTCTCTGCTCGATGATATTCGTTTTCTCCTGATCCGTGGCCTCTCGGTCGAGCAGGCTGGTCAGCTTCGCCACATAGAGCCCGGAATCCGTCTCCACAACATCCGTCACATCGCCTTCCGCTGCGAGCGTGTCCGCCGCTGCCACAAGATCCTCATTCGGAGTCGTGCTCTCAGAATCAAATGTGGCTGTCTGCACTTCCACACCCAGCTCCCCGGCAACTGCTGCCATATCCTCGCCGCCCTTCACTCTGTCAACGAGAGACTGAGCGGATGTCCTGAGCGTCTCTTTCTCCTCGTCCGTCAGTTCTGTGGAATTGCCGGAATCATCTGTTGAGGTGTAGGAGAAGTACACATAATCCATACTCTTCTGCGCCGCTTCTTCATCAGACACTTCCTCGTCCACGCCCTCTCTCATCTTACTGTCCATCTTATTCTGGATCGTAGAGAGCTCAAGGAATTTCTCAATGTGTTTCTGGTACCCGGAAACAATCTCTTTCGCATCCTCTGTATTATCTTCACTGAATTTTGCCGCCGCGTCTTCGATCGCTTTCTGCTCATCCTCAGACAGGGTAACCTCGTAGTCCGCCGCATGCTGGGAAATGATATACATATTTTCCAGGCTCTCAAGGATGCTGTCTTTCATGGACTCCTCATACGTCTTATCATCCCCTGCGTCCTGGGCCCACATCTCCTCCGCAGTCGTGCCCATCATACCTGCATAATAGGTCTCGTACTGTCCCTGCATCATCCTCGCATAAAAATTCGCCACTCCAAGGGTAATGTCCTCATCCCCCACTGTTGCCACAACAGCCTCTGTATCGATAGAGCCGCTGCATCCTGTCACAGACATTGCCGCAAACACGCCTGCCGCTGTCAGGACCGCCGCCTTTTTCCCAAACTGTACCATAACCAGCCTCCTCTTTTCTCTCTGTTTCCTGCTCCCGCAGTATCCCGGGATGTCAGGGCGGGCATCTTTCGTTCTTTTACCTGTACTTATCCCGCATACACTGATACATTATATCGTGTTTTTATAAAACTAACAAGCCTGAATCACAAAATGTTTACAAACCTGCGCATACACCGTTACCGTTCACAATAACCAGATGCCTACGTATGCAGGGACCGGATATCCTCCAGGATCTTCCGCAGGAGCGCCAGGATATCTTCCCCTTTCTCCTTCCCGCTCCTGCCTGTCTTCCTGTACAGGAAATAAGGCGGTTCCTCCGTCTTAAACACAAGGCTGTTCCTGTATGACTGCAGGAGGGCAGGGATCTTCCGGGGGTCGATCTTCGCCTTCTCATACATGGTGAACTTAAATTCTTCCCCCTTCTGCTCCACCGCGGTGACATAAGCCGAGTGGGCCAGTCCTTTGAGCGCCGCGATATGCAGAAGCTGCTGTACCTTCTTCGGGATATCCCCGAAGCGGTCGATCAGTTCTTCCATCATATCATCCATATCTTCTTCTGTCTCGATGGCAGCGATCCGCTTGTAGACATCCAGTTTCTGGTATTCATTCTTAATATAGGATTCCGGGATATATGCATCGATGTTCAGGTCCACGGACGTGTTGAAGCTCTCTTCCACTTCTCCGCCCTTGAGCTTTGCCACTGCCTCGTTGAGCATCTTGCAGTAGAGGTCATACCCCACTGCCTCCATGTGCCCGCTCTGCGCTTCTCCCAGCAGGTTGCCCGCGCCGCGGATCTCCAGGTCCCGCATGGCGATCTTGATGCCGGATCCCAGGTCGGTAAATTCCCTGATCGCGGCAAGGCGCTTCTCCGCCACTTCTTTTAAGAGCTTATCCCTGCGGTACAGAAGGAAGGCGTACGCCATCCGGTTCGACCGACCCACACGCCCCCTGAGCTGATAGAGCTGGGAGAGCCCGAACCGGTCCGCGTCCTGGATGATCATGGTATTTGCATTGGAGATGTCAAGCCCGGTCTCAATGATCGTGGTAGAGACAAGGACATCGATGTCGCCGTTGATGAAATCATACATGATATCCTCCAGCTCCCGCTCCTTCATCTGTCCGTGGGCAAACGCCACATTTGCCTCAGGCACGAGCTGCTGGATCTTCACCGCCACATCCGCGATATCCGTGACCCGGTTGTACACATAGTACACCTGGCCGCCTCTTGCCAGCTCCCGGGTGACTGCCTCCCGGACCATCTCGTCATTGTACTCCATGACATAAGTCTGGATGGGCATCCGGTCATGGGGCGCCTCCTCCAGGACGCTCATGTCGCGGATCCCGATCAGGCTCATGTGGAGCGTCCTCGGGATGGGGGTGGCTGTCAGGGTGAGCACATCGATATTTTCCTTTAATTTCTTAATCTTCTCTTTGTGAGCCACTCCGAAGCGCTGTTCCTCGTCAATGATCAGAAGCCCCAGGTCCTTAAAGCACACATCCTTTGACAGCACGCGGTGCGTGCCGATGACAATGTCCACCATCCCTTTTTTCAGGTCTTCCACGGTCTTTTTCTGCTGGGCAGCGGTCCGGAACCTGCAGAGCAGGTCGATCCTGACCGGGAAGTCCTTAAGCCTCTGCACAAAGGTATTGTAGTGCTGCTGCGCCAGGATCGTAGTGGGCACAAGGTATACCACCTGCTTGCCCTCCTGGACCGCCTTAAAGGCGGCCCGGATCGCAATCTCTGTCTTGCCGTAGCCCACGTCCCCGCAGATGAGCCGGTCCATGATCTTCGTGCTCTCCATGTCATGTTTCGTATCTTCGATGGCCTGCATCTGGTCTTCTGTCTCCTCAAAGGGGAACATCTCCTCGAATTCCTTCTGCCAGACCGTATCCGGCCCGTAGACAAAGCCTTCCGAGCGCTGGCGCGACGCGTACAGCTTCACCAGATCTTCCGCGACGCTCTGCACGGCCTTCTTCACCTGGCTCTTTGTCTTTCCCCACTGGACAGTCCCCAGCTTGTTGAGCCGGGGCTTTTTCGCATCCGCCCCGGCATACTTCTGGATCAGGTCCATCTGCGCCACCGGGATGTAGAGAACGCCCCCCTCTGCATAGGAGATCTTCATATAATCCTTTACGACCTTATCCACCTCGATCTTCTCGATCCCCTGGTAGACGCCGATCCCGTGGTTTTCATGGACCACATAATCGCCGGGCTTGAGCTCCGCGAAATCCTGGATCTTCTGTCCCTCATACTTCCTGCGCCGCTTTTTCTTTTTCTTCCTTCCGAAGATGTCCGTCTCAGAGATGACCATAAATTTCAGCATGGGGTACTCGTACCCCTCCGCCGCATAGCCGCAGGAAACCATGATCTCCCCCGGCTTTACGGTCCGCTCCATATCATCGCTGTAAAAGCTGCTCAGGTCATAATCCCTTAGATCCTCTGCCAGGCGCTTTGCCCTTGTCCTGGAGGCGGACAGAAGGACAACCCGGTATCCTTCCCGTTTCAGCCGCTTCAGGTCACGGGTCAGGAGTTCAAAGCTGTTGTTGTACGGATTCACTCCTTTGGCCTGGATGCTGTATACCTTCCTTACCCGGAACATCCCGCACCTGGACTCCAGAGTCGTGGTGCCGATGCCGCTGTATCCATTCATCCTGCCGATGATGTCCTTTGTCTGGAACACTCTGAGCCGCTCTTCCTGCGTCTCTTCCATCCCCGCCTCAGCCCGGCTCTCCCGGCTGTGGAAATACTCCTGCTCCACTTCTTCCGCCATCTCCTGGAGGCGCTGCGGCTCATCCAGAAAAAGGAGGCTCTTCTCCTTCGGGAAATACTCCAGGAAAGAGACCGTCTCCAGCCCGTCCGCCCAGTTCTCCGACGCCGGATAGATCGTAACTTCACTTAAATTCTCCACTGAGCGCTGGCTCTCGACGTCAAAGCTGCGGATGGAATCGATCTCATCCCCCCAGAGCTCGATCCGCACGGGCAGCTCCTCAGTCAGAGGGAACACATCCACGATCCCGCCCCTCACGGCGAACTGTCCGGGGCCCTCGATCTGGCTCTCCCGCTCGTATCCCATGGACGCCAGCCGCGCCTCAAACTCTGTCAGGTCGATCGTATCCCCGCCCGCCGCGCAGATCCGCGCCCCGCGGATCTCCCCGGGATGGGGCAGGCCGTCCAGAAAGGCGTCCATGGTCGTGATCACAGTGACAGACTCTCCTTCTTTTTTCTCGATCAGCGCCCTGAGCACCTGCATCCTCTGGTCCGTCAGCACTTTCCCTTTGATATCCGCATAGTAAAAGAGCAGGTCCCTGGCAGGGTACAGGCAGACGTCATCCGTAAACAGCCTGTACTCTTCATACGCCTTCTTCGCCTTTTCCTCACTGGAAAAAGCGATGACCCTGTACTCAAAGCCATCGCCAAGCGCATACATCAGATGGGTCTTCTGGGTATTCGTACACCCTGCCACCTGTATGATGCCGTTTCCTTTTTTCCTGTCACGTAATAGTTCCTGATAATCCGCAAGTTCTGCCAGCGGTTCCAGTAAAGCCTGCATCGTTTTATCTCTTCCCTCTATTCTTTCTTTTTCCGGTTAAATTCATTCATCGCTTCATTCAGCTGTCCGGTCACGATCATCTCCGCCGCCCGGACCGCATTGTCATACCCTTCCTCCATCCGCTCTCTCTCCGCCTTTGAGAAATGCCCGAGCACATAGTCTGCAAGGTCGTATCCTTTCGGCTTTTCTCCCACTCCCACTTTGATCCGCGGGAAAACCTGGGTGCCGAGATGGGCAATGATATTTTTAATCCCGTTGTGGCCGCCCGCGCTCCCTTTGGCGCGGATGCGGAGCTGCCCCACATCCAGGCTGATATCGTCATAGACCACAAGAAGCTCATTCTCCTCATCGATCTTGTAATAATCCACAAGGCTGCGTATGCTCTCCCCGCTCAGATTCATATATGTCTGCGGTTTTGCCAGGAGCACCTTCTGTCCGCCTATGATCCCTTTCCCGATACAGGCTCTGTGTTTCTTTGTGTCCACTGCTATATTGTATTTCTCCGCGATCCGGTCTATTACATCAAAGCCAGCATTGTGCCTTGTGCCCTCATACTGTCTGTCAGGGTTCCCCAGTCCTGCTATGATAAACATTTCTGCAATTCTTCCTTCCTGTCTTTTTCAGCCTGCGGGCTCTCTTCTGCATTTATACGGAATTTATGCCAGCGCCCGCCTCTGCCGCACAAGCTATTTTACAGCATCCTTCCCTGTTTGTCACGCAGAGGCTATGAATATTTTCCTTTTTTCGGTCATACACTTATAAAAAACGGACCGCCGCGGAAGCGGCAGCCGGATCGACCGGGAGGTAACTCTATGAGTTCCAGAACAAAAATCGTTGTCCTGCACATGAAGGAGATCATCTACACTGCCATCTTTGCGGCACTTGGGATCCTGCTCATCATCCTTCTGTTCATCATGTTCCGTCCTGACAGAGACGCAGGCAGCGCGGATACGGGGAAGCAGTATACTCCGGGGATCTATACATCCACACTTACATTAAACAACACAAACCTGGAGGTAGAAGTGGCCGTGGACAGCACGCGGATCAATTCCATCCGCTTCTCCAACCTGGATGAGACCGTGACCACCATGTTCCCGCTCATACAGCCCGCCATAGAAGATATCGCCGAGCAGGTGTATGAGACACAATCCTTAGACGATATCTCCCTGTCTGAAGATGCGCCTTATACATCCCAGATCATACTGGACGCCATAAAAGAAGCCGCAGGAAAAGCCGCAGTCAAATAAACTGCGGCCTTTCTCCGTCCTCTCTGCACATCTTAAGGAAACGGATGCACGGTCATCCTTCCACGATCAGATATTTCCCATCCGGGAGAGGGAACACCTCGGAAGCTTCCTCCAGATCTTCCGGAGTCATTCCATCCACGTCCACTCCCTCTTCCTCAAAATATTCCCTCACCTCTTCCAGGGAATCCGCCACGACTGCCATGCAGTCCTCCAGAAAAGCCTCTGCCTCTTCCAGATTTTCAGCCACCGGTTCGTCAAAAAGCTTTCCCTGGTCTTTCAGAAATGTCTTCAGGCAGATCTCGCTGTAATCACTCATGTACCTTCCTCCTCTCATCGATCATCTTAAGTATCTCCTCCGCAGAGTCCACGATCTTTGCCCGCCCTTCGCCGGCCTTCTCCAGTACTTCCCTTGGGCGGAACCCCCAGGATACGAGCACGGTCTCCATGCCCGCCGCTCTCCCGGTCGCCGCGTCCACCTCAGAATCTCCGATATAGACTGTCTCCCCAGGAGCCGCGCCGAATGCTTCCGCCATAGCCAGGGCTGCCGCCGGGTCCGGCTTTCGCGGCACGCCGTCTCTCTGTCCCCTCACGGTATCGAAAACACCCCTGCCAAAGATCGTCTCCACCACATGTACTGCCTGGCGGTCCGGCTTATTGGACAGGACACCCAGCCTGAGCCCCCTTTCCCTCAGAGCCTTCAAGAGCTCCGGGATCCCCTGATAGGGCGTCACGCGGTAAGTGCAGTTCGCATCAAAGATACGCCCGTAAGCGGCGAACGCCTCGTCAAAACGGCTCAGCGTTTCATCCCCGCCCGCCAGAAGCGTCTTTTCGATCAGCACTTTTGCCCCGTTTCCCACGAACTGCCTGCACTGCTCCTGCGTAATACCGGGGAATCCAATCTCCTTCATCGTCTCATTGACCGAAAATGTCAGGGAATCCAGTGTATCCGTCAAAGTACCGTCCAGGTCAAATATGCATGCTTTATAATCCATTGTACTGCTCTTCCTTTCGTCTGTCTTCTCTTTTGTTGTCTGTTTTCTCTTCCGCATTCTTCTGTGCGGCTTTTCAGATGATAAGATATCTGCGGGCCGGCTTCAGTCCCCGAGGAGATACTTTCTCATGATCTTCAGGGCATTTTTCTCCAGGCGGCTCACCTGCGCCTGGGAGATATTGATCTGCTCCGCCACTTCCATCTGCGTCTTTCCCTCAAAGAACCTCAGGGTAATGATATACCTCTCCCTCTCATTGAGCCTTTCCATGGCTGCTTCCAGGGAGAGCTCTTCCACCCAGTTTTCTTCTTTATTTTTCTTATCGCTCACCTGGTCCATCACGTACAGTGTGTCCCCGCCGTCGCTGTACACAGGCTCGTGCAGGCTGGCCGGCATCTGGATCGCGTCCAGTGCGTAGACCACGTCTTCCTTTGAGATCCCGATCTCATCCGCGATCTCCTGTACCGTAGGTTCCTTCATGTGCTGCCGGATATATCCTTCCTTTGCGTAGATCGCTTTGTACGCGGTATCCCTCAGCGACCTGCTGACCCGCATGGGGCTGTTGTCCCTGAGATATCTCCGGATCTCCCCGATAATCATGGGCACCGCATAGGTGGAAAACTTCACAAGCCTTGTCGGGTCAAAATGATCCACAGCTTTCATCAGCCCGACACAGCCGATCTGGAACAGGTCATCCGCATTCTCACTGCTGCTCTCGAACCGTTTGATCACACTCAGTACCAGCCGGAGATTTCCTTTGATATACTGCTCCCGGGCTTCCTCGTCCCCGGCTTTGATCCTCTCGAAGAGCTCTGCCTTTTCCTCTTCTTTTAAAAGCGGGAGCTTCGATGTATTCACTCCGCAAAGTTCAACCTTGTTCACCATCATCCCAAGAATCCTCCTAAGCATTTTCTACTTAGAATGATTCTCACCCGGGCGGAAAGATATTCCGGGAGCAGGAAAATTTTATAAAGTTTTAGTCCTTGACAAACGCGTCAGCGCGATATCCGGCTCAGTCATCCCACTTATCGGAAAGATTATTGATCTGAGCTTCAAATTTTGCTTTGTCCTTATTGGAGAGTCCTTCATTTCTGTAAATAATGTCCAGCAGCCGCTTTCCTGCCGCCACCAGACGGTCGAATGCATTGTCCGCCCTGCGCTGCGCAGGTTTCTTCGCCTTCACCGGGATCTTCACGCCTTCATTGAGGATCTGGTTCGTCAGAAGATCAGCCTCGCAGCAGGGGTACGGAGCCCATGTACTGTATCCGAATTTCTCTGTGATCGTCTGCGCGAATTCTTCGGTCACGGTGTCCTCGCCGTGGACCACGAACACGCGCTCAACAGGCGTCCGGAAGGCTCCGATCCATTTCAGCAGGCCGTTCATGTCCGCATGCCCGCTGACACCGTGGAGGCTCTCGATCCTGGCGTGTACCTCGATGGGCTCGCCGAAGAGTTTGATATTCTTCTCGCCTTCGAGGAGCCTGCGTCCCAGGGTGCCGTTCGCCTGATATCCCACAAAGAGCACCGTACATTCCGGCCTCCAGAGATTGTGCTTCAGATGATGGCGGATACGCCCTGCATCGCACATTCCCGAGGCGGATATGATCACCTTCGGCTTTTCGATAAAATTGATCATCTTTGAGTCATCACTTGTGGTCGATGTATGAAGCCCCGGGAATACCAGGGGATTCACTCCCGAATTGACCAGCGCCATGGCCTCCTCGTCAAAGCAGTCCCTCATGTTCATGGTAAATACCTTTGTCGCCTCAATGGCAAGCGGGCTGTCCAGGTATACATCAAAATCCGCATATTCCGGGAGCAGGTTCTTTTCCTTGATCTCACGGATAAAATACAGCATTTCCTGGGTCCTGCCCACTGCGAACGACGGGATTACCACATTTCCGCCCCGGTCGAACGTCTCTTTGATGATCCTCGTAAACTCACCGATATAGTCCGGCTTCTCCGCTGTGTGGATCCGGTTGCCATAAGTAGACTCCACCACCACATAGTCTGCCGCGTCCGTATAGGTCGGATCCTTGATGATGGGCTGGTCCAGATTTCCCACATCCCCGGAAAATACGATCTTCTTTGTGACTCCATCCTCTTCCGCCCAGACCTCGATGCTTGCCGACCCGAGCAGATGTCCCACATCCGTAAACCGGATCTGGATCCCGTCGCAGATCGTGATCCTCTCCCCGTACTGGCACGGCACGAGCAGCTCGATGGCATCCAGGGCGTCCTGCATCACATACACCGGCTCGTACTCCGGCTGTCCGGCCCTCTTTCCTTTCCGGTTCCGCCACTCCGCCTCAAATTCCTGGATGTGCGCGCTGTCACGCAGCATAATGTTGCACAGGTCCACAGTCGCAAACGTGGCGAAGATCTGTCCCTTAAACCCTTCCTTCGCAAGCCTTGGCAGCATCCCCGAGTGGTCGATGTGCGCGTGGGTAAGGAACACATAGTCCACATCCTTCGCCGGGATCGGCAGCCCCGGATTCTCATACAGATCCGGTCCCTGCTCCATACCGCAGTCGATCAGGATATTTTTCCCCGCCGCCTGGAGAAAATGACAGCTTCCCGTAACTTCATGGGCAGCTCCGATAAAAGTAAGCTTCATAGTCTCACCCGCCCTTTTCACTTTTCTTCTATTGTACCATCCTTTTTCAAAAGATACAGCTCTTTCTTCCCAAAAGATTCAATCTGTATTTGTGGGGGAGCCGTTCTGTCGGCGAAACGTCCGAAAACCGTCGATATAATTTAAGACGTTTTCGCGGCGGGCAGGGATATGGCTCAGGTTCCGGTTCCGTAATCCGGGAAAGACATAAAAAGAATGGGATACGGCTAAGGACAATTTCAAAGCGGAAGATTCGCCTGCGGCTCAGGCATCCGCTTTGAAATTAACGCCGCATCCCATTCTTTTAAGTCTTTCCATCAGATTACTCCAAGTCACCGTCGCCATATCCCTGCCCGCCGCGAAAGAAGCATCAAAGGGGACCGGTTTTCGTCCGATATACTCAACCACAGGCTCCCCCACAAATACACATTTTCCTATCTTTCTTCCCGGAAGTAGTTGAGTCCGCAGCTCTTTGGCTGAGCGTGCTCCCTGCTCTGCCTCATGCTTGTGATCACGAGCACGAGGATCGTTGCGATATACGGGAACATATCGTAGATCTGCGCCGGAAGCCCGGGGATGTTGACATACATGCGCATGATCGTCAGCCCGCCGAAGATCAGCGCTACGATCATCCCCCTTGCCGGGCTCCATGTCGCAAAGATAACGAGCGCCACCGCGAGCCATCCGTAACCGCTGACGCAGTCGTGTACCCACACGCCGGAAGTAGTCACCATACTCATGTACATACCGCCGATCCCGCAGATACCGCCTCCGATGACCGTTGCCAGGTACTTGTAAAGCGTCGTATTGATCCCGGCCGCATCCGCGGTCGCCGGATCCTCGCCTACCGCCCGCAGGTTCAGTCCCACACGGGAGCGGTTAAAGAACCAAGCCATGACCACAGCCACGATGATGGCAAAATATACAAGCCAGTTATACTCAAAGAGGAGCGGTCCGATCACTGGGATATCGGAAAGTCCCGGGATATGCAGGCCGGAGAACGCTTTTTTTGTCGTCTCTGAGACTGCAACATACCCGCCGGCTTTCTGGCCGATGTACTCGCCGAAGAAATTCCCGAAGCCCGTGCCGAAGATGGTCAGCGTCAGTCCGGTCACATTCTGGTTCGCCCTCAGGGTGATGGTCAGGAAGCTGTAGATCAGCGCCCCGCCCGCGCCTGCCAGGAAGGAAGTCAGGAGAGCGATCGCCGCTGAGAGGACTCCGTTCGGATTTCCTCTCGCGCTGATCACTGCCTGCTCATAATAATAGGAGCCGGCAAGCCCTGTGATGGCGCCCATGAACATCATACCTTCCACGCCGAGGTTTAAGTTTCCCGACTTCTCGGTCAGGATCTCTCCAAGCGCTCCGAGCAGAAGAGGCGTCCCCGCCAGCACTGCCGCGATAAACAGACCATTTAATGTATTAAGCATGATGCTCCTCCTTTCCTCTTCCGATCAGCCTGTATGAGATAAAGAACTCACATCCAAGCATAAAGAACAAAATGATGCCGATGAGCAGATCCGACGCGGACGCAGGGATCTTAAACTGTGTCTGGATCGCATTGGATCCTCTCTCCAGCATCGCGATGAACACGGATACCACCAGCATGCCGTATGGATTCATCTTCGCCAGCCATGCCACAGTGATCGCAGTGAAGCCCACTCCGCCTGCAGTCCCCTCTGTGATCGTATAGTCAGAGCCCGCGAACTGGAGCATACCGACCAGGCCGCAGAGCGCTCCGGATATGAACATTGTTCTCCGGAAAACCTTCCCCACATTGATCCCGGCATAGCGGGCAGTGTTATTGCTCTCGCCGACCACAGCGATCTCATAGCCCTGCTTTGTCTTATTAAAATAGATATAAGCCGCAACGACAAGGATCAGGGCCAGGATCCAGCCCCAGTGCACACCCAGTACCTTTGTAAGCCTCGCCCCCGGCACCAGCATCGCGATCTTCGGATAGCTGCTGCCCGGCGCTTTCCAAGGGCCGTTCATCAGGTACTTGATAAACGCAAGGGCGATATAATTGAGCATCAGGGTAAACAGAGTCTCATTCGTCCCCCATTTCGCCTTGCACACAGCCGGAAGGAGCCCGTACAGGCCTCCCGCTACAATGGCTGCCAGCATCATGAGAAGGACCAGCGGGAGCTTCGGGAAAATGTGGGCGGTAAAGAGCCCGAACGCTCCTGCCGCGACTGCTCCCACAAGGATCTGTCCCTCGCCGCCGATATTCCAGAATTTCATCTTAAAAGCGAACGAGATGCCGATAGCTGTGATCAGCAGGGGGATCGCGATCTTCACCGTCTCGTAGATCACGGTCTTTGATCCCCAGGCTCCTTTTACCATGGAAACATATACTGAGACCGGGTTGTGCCCAAGCATCAGGATCACGATCCCGCCTGTCACAAGCGAGAGGAGAAATGCCGCCGCGCGGATCCCCCAGGATTTCCGGCTGGATACCGCATCTCTCCTGACCATTCTCAGAAGAGGCTCTTTTGCCTGTGCTGTATGTGTATGCGCGCTCATGCTGTCACCTCCTTGTCCTTATCACCGGCATTGCCCCCGGAAGCCTGTGCTCCCTCTGCGTGGATCATCATCAGTCCGATATCCTCTTTCGTCACTTTCCGCGGATCCACGATGCCGCTCACCTTCCCGCCGCACATGACCATGATGCGGTCGGAAAGCTGCATGAGCACATCCAGATCCTCTCCGATAAAGATGACTGCAACGCCTTTTTTCTTCTGTTCATTGAGCAGGTCATAGATCCGGTAGGAGGAGTTGATATCCAGTCCTCGCACCGGATAAGCCACGATCAGCACGGACGGCTGACATGCGATTTCCCTTCCCAGAAGGACCTTCTGCACATTTCCTCCGGAAAGCCTGCCCACAGGGGTATCCACCCCGGGAGTCACGATCTCCAGCTCTTCGATCAGCTTTTCCGCCAGCTCCCTGGGAGCCTTGCGGTCTACAAAAATACCTTTATTTGACTTGTAACTCCGCAGCATCACATTGTCCGTCATGTCCATTCCCGCCACAAGTCCCATGCCGAGCCTGTCCTCCGGGACGAATGCCATGGAGATCCCCTTCTTTACGATCTCATCCGGCTTCAGTCCGAGGATACGCTCCTGCACTGGTACGCCGTCATGCTCTCCCGAATAGAGCACAGAGCCTCCGATCGAAGGATACAGCCCGGCGATCGTCTCGCACAGTTCCCTCTGGCCGCTTCCCGCGATGCCTGCGATGCCCAGGATCTCACCGCCGTAAGCCTCAAAAGATACATTGTCCAGCGCCTTCACCCCGTCTCCGTTCAGACAGGTCAGATCGATCACCTGGAGCCGTTTCTCTCCGCGCTCCACCTGAGGCCTGTCGATCTCCAGGCTGATCGGACGCCCGACCATCATCTCCGTGAGCTGTGCCCGGTCTGTCTCCGCTGTGTTGACCACACCGATATACTCTCCTTTTCGGAGGATCGCCACCCGGTCAGAGATCGCCAGCACTTCGTTGAGCTTATGGGTGATGATGATGATCGATTTCCCGTCCTTTTTCATATTCCGCAGCACGGTAAAGAGGCGTTCCGTCTCCTGCGGGGTCAGCACTGCCGTAGGCTCGTCCAGGATCAGGATATCCGCTCCTTTATAGAGCACCTTTAAGATCTCCACTGTCTGCTTTTCTGAGACAGACATATTGTAGACCTTTTTGGAAGGATCCAGGTCAAATCCGTATTTCTGCGCCAGTTCCCCTACCTTTTTATTGATCTCCCTGCGGTTTACGGTCACTTTTCCGTCCAGTCCCAGCACGATATTTTCCGCTGCTGTCAGGACGTCCACCAGTTTAAAGTGCTGGTGGATCATCCCGATCCCCAGAGCAAAGGAATCTTTCGGCGAACGGATCGTCACCTCTTTCCCCTTCACATAGATCTCTCCGTGGTCCGGGAAATAGATCCCTGACAGCATGTTCATCAGCGTCGTCTTCCCGCTTCCGTTTTCCCCGAGGAGAGCAAGGATCTCTCCTGTCCTCAGTTCAAGGTTGACGTCTTTGTTCGCGGTCACTTTCCCGAACGTCTTTGTCACATGATGCATTTTTACCGCATACTCAGCTCCCACACTCAAGCTCTCATCCTCCTTCTCTTCTCGTGTATTCTCAGCTCTGCATCAGATACCTGATATGAACAAAGCCGTCCGAAGACGGCTCTGTCACATTCTTTTTATTTTGTTTTTCAGACCTTATTCGACAACTGTACATCCGTCTACGATATACAGCCAGGACGGAGCGGAAGCCTCTTCCTGCTCGTGGTAGTACTCACCTTCCGGCACCTCGTACTCTTCGCCCTCCGGGCTCACACCCTTGAGCGGGCCTGCGAATACATGGAGTTCGCCGGATTTGATCTTCTCAGCCGCCTCGTCGATGGCTTCCTGTGTCCCCTCTGCCGCGATATTCTCGTTCAGCGGTGACAGATAGACAGCGCCGTCCGCAAGGCCCTTGCACCAGTCAGTCGGGATCTCCTCGCCGTCGATCATCGCCTGTACGGCCTCTGTCACATAGATCCCCCAGTCGATACGCGGGGAGATCAGGGATGCGTTCGGAGCAGCCTCGATCATATCATTGTTGTAACCAACCTGCCATACTCCGTTGTCCTCTGCTGTCGTAGCCGGAGCTGTGGAGTCAGAGTGCTGTGAGATCACATCGCATCCGCGGTCGATCAGAGCTTTTGCCACCTGGGACTCGACTGTCGGGTCATTCCAGGAGTTGGTATACATGATCTCCATCGTCACGTCCGGGTTTACGCTCTTCGCGCCGAGATAGAATGCTGTGTATCCGCTGATGACCTCAGCAAACGGGTATGCAGCCACATAGCCCAGCTTGTTCGTCTCTGTCTTCATACCTGCCGCGATCCCCGCGAGATAACGTCCCTCGTAGATCGATGCGAAATAGTTGTGGAAGTTGTCAAGGCCTGCATCCGCAGCCTGATATCCTGTCGCATGGCAGAACTGTACGTCCGGGTACTCTCTCGCCACTTCCACTACATAATCCTCAAAACCGAAGCTTGTCGCAAAAATGATATTGCAGCCTGCGTCCACCAGCTCTCTTAAAGCCGTATCGCATGACGCGTCTTCTGCCACATTATATTTGTTAATGATCTGGTCATCGCTTAATCCAAGTTTCTCCTGCATCTCCTGTGTTCCCAGATCCTGATTGTATGTGTATCCCATATCACTCGGGTCTGAGATGTGCACGAATCCCACCTTGATCTCATCCTTCGGGATCCCTTCGGAAGCTGCTGTGGAAGAGCCCCCATCCTCATTTCCGCCAGTCTCCGCAGCCGGAGCTCCGCACCCTGCCATCAGGGTGACTGCCATAGCTGCGCACAAAAATACGCTGACAATCCTCTTCTTCATAATATTCCTCCTTCTCTTGTCATCGCCCGGGATTTCCCCGGAGCCTGCTTATAAGTTAAAAAACGCTGTCCGGATCTTCTGTGTATGCGGACAGCCTTTCCGTAACTATTTTACATTCTGCCTCTGTATAAGTCAATACATTTTGTGGCACACCAAAAGCGGCAGTCCGGCGGGGAACTCCCGCACCGGCTGCCGCACAAAGTCATATCAAACTGTTGATCACTGGATCGCCAGCACCTTGTAATCCTGATCCTCCACTGCCTTTTTCAGGACATCGTCACTGACCTCCGCGTTCATCGTGACGACAGCTGTCCCGGCCTCATGGCTCACTTCCGCCGCATCCACCTCCGGCAGGGCTTCCAGTACCTTTTTCACCCTTGCCTCACAGTGCCCGCACATCATACCTTCGATCTTCATTGTTTTTGTCATTGTTGTCTCCTCCTTGTTTTTATTATTTGCTTTTATTTTTTTATCTCTCCCGGAATCATACATCTTAAACCAGTTGAGACGCAGCGCATTGCTGACCACACAGAAACTGGAAAGGCTCATCGCCGCGGCGCCGAACATGGGGTTTAACTGCCATCCAAACAGCGGGATCCAGACGCCTGCTGCCAGCGGGATGCCGATCACATTATAGAAAAATGCCCAGAACAGATTCTCGTGGATATTTCTGAGAGTGGCGCGGCTCAGCCTGATCGCCGCAGGCACATCGCTCAGACGGCTCTTCATAAGGACCACATCCGCCGCATCGATCGCGATGTCTGTCCCGGCACCTATGGCAATCCCTATATCCGCCCTGGTAAGAGCCGGAGCGTCATTGATCCCGTCTCCGACCATGGCGACCCTTCCCTTCTTCTTCAGGGAACGTATCACGCTCTCCTTACCGTCCGGGAGGACACCTGCAATGACCTCGTCCACGCCGGCCTGAGCGCCGATCGCTTTTGCCGTCCTCTCATTGTCCCCGGTGAGCATGACCACATGGATCCCCATATCCCGGAGCTCCTTCACCGCTCTCGGACTGTCCTCCTTGATCACATCCGCCACAGCGATCATGCCGATGAACCTGCCGTCCCGGCTGAAGAACAGCGGGGTCTTCCCCTCCGCCGCGAGCTCCTCGGCCCGCTTTCCCGCCTCATCCGGGATCACAGCATTCCTGCTGATAAAACTTAAATTCCCTCCGGCAAGCTTCTCACCGGCAAGAGTACCTGTCAGTCCGTTCCCGGGAACTGCATGGAAATCTTCTGTCTCCTGAGCACGGTCAGCGTTCTCTTGCTCCGCTTTTGCGATAACAGCCCGGGCCAGCGGATGCTCGCTCTTCTTCTCAAGGGCATACGCATATGCGAGCAGTTCTTCCTCTGTCACCCCGTCCGCCGGGATCATATCCGTCACCTTCGGCTCCCCGCTGGTGATGGTCCCTGTCTTATCCAGGGCCACGATCTGGGTCTTTCCCGTCTCTTCAAGGGAAACAGCGGTCTTAAACATGATCCCGTTCTTCGCGCCCATCCCGTTCCCTACCATGATCGCCACGGGTGTGGCAAGCCCGAGGGCGCAGGGACAGCTTATGACGAGGACCGAGATCCCTCTTGCCAGTGCGAAGCCGATCGTCTGTCCCGCGATCAGCCACACGAGGATCGTCACCAGCGCGATCCCGATGACCGCAGGCACGAACACGCCTGACACCCGGTCCGCCACTTTCGCGATGGGCGCTTTGGTCGCCGCGGCATCGCTCACCATCTGGATGATCTGGGAGAGGGTCGTATCCTCTCCCACCCTGGTCGCCTCACAGCGGAGGAAGCCGGACTGGTTCAGCGTGGCAGCGGAGACCGCGTCCCCTGCATCCTTATCCACGGGGATACTCTCGCCGGTGAGAGCGGATTCATTCACCGCGCTGTGCCCTTCCAGGATCACACCGTCCACGGGGATATTCTCCCCCGGCCTCACCACAAAGACGTCCCCTTTCCTCACCTGGTCGATGGACACAGTCTCTTCCGTGCCGTCCCTTATTACTGTAGCCATCTTCGGCGCCAGCTTCATCAGGCTTTTCAGGGCGTCTGTTGTCTTTCCTTTGGAGCGCGCCTCCAGCATTTTCCCCACTGTGATCAGCGTCAGGATCATTGCCGCTGATTCAAAGTAAAACTCATGCATATAGGACATGACTCCTGCCGCGTCGCCCCGCATCTGCGCGTCTGTCATCGCAAAGAGCGCGTACAGGCTGTATCCGTAGGATGCCCCCGCGCCGAGCGCAACGAGGGTGTCCATATTGGGGGCGCGGTGGATCAGGCCCTTGAAGCCACTGATAAAGAATTTCTGGTTGACCACCATGACCGCGGTCGTGAGCAGGAGCTGGATCAGCCCCATCGCCACATGGTTGCCCTCCAGGAACGAGGGCACGGGCCAGCCCCACATCATATGGCCCATCGAGAAATACATCAGCGGGACCAGGAAACAGAGGGACGCGATCAAGCGCCGTTTCATTTTGGGCGTCTCCCGGTCTTTCAGGGAATCCTCAGCCGCGGAGACAGAAGACGCCTTCACCTGTGCCCCCTCCTGTGCTCCCGCGCCTTTCTCAGTGGCGCCGTATCCCGCCTCCTCCACGGCGGCGATGACCTGGGCAGGGTCCGCCGTACCCTCCACTCCCATGGAATTGGTCAGCAGGCTCACCGAGCAGGAGGTCACGCCCGGAACTTTGGATACTGCTTTTTCCACCCGGGCGCTGCACGCCGCGCAGCTCATGCCTGTTACATTGTATTGTTCCATAAACATCACTCCTATTTCATCAATTTCTGGAGGACTACGACCAGCTCATCTATAGTCTCTTCCTTTCCCTCCCGGATATCCTCTGTCACACAGGTGCGGATGTGTTCCGCGAGGAGCACTTTGTTAAAACTGTTGAGAGCGGCATTGACCGCGGATACCTGGATAAGGATATCTGGGCAGTATGCGTCGTTCTCTACCATCTTCCGGATCCCGCGCACCTGGCCTTCGATGCGGCTTAAGCGGTTGATCATACTCCTTTTCTCTTTCTCCGAACGCTCTTTTGTCTTGTGGCTGCATCCGGGACAGACGTTGTTTGTATCTTCCATGCTGATCTCCTCCTGTACTTTTTCATATAAACCCCATATGGGTATTTTCTCTTCAAGAGATATTATATACCCTGTCGGGGTATATTGCAATACAAAAATAAAAAATCACCACCTAAAGCAATCCTCCAGATGATGACTTTGTTTTGTGTTTTTCCTTTTTATCTGCTGTCTATCTGTTATGCAGGATCGAGAGCACCGTCCCCAGTTCTCCAGCTCCCAGCTGCCCCGGAGCGGAGCCTCTGCCCACAGCCCCAAATGTCACCGCAGAGCCGAAGACTTCCCCGCAGACGCGGCTGATCGCGCCAAGCGCTCCCATTGACATGGTAATGACCGGGATCTGTGCGTGTCCTGACACCATCTCCTCCGTGGCTGCAAGCAGCGTCAGCACATCCTTCCTGCTCTGCGGCATGACCGCGATCTTGGCGATATCCGCTCCCATATCCTGCATTTTCACAAGACGGGATATGATCTCCTCCCGGGATGGGGTCTGATGGAAATCATGGTTTGATGCAATGACCTTTACCCCGGCTGAATGGGCTTCTCCGATGATCTCTTCCGCAGCACCGCTCTCTGTAAAAGCTTCCACATCAACCAGATCCGCCATGCCAGAGCGGGCGGCGCTTTCGTTTAAACTGACATAGGCAGGGACATCGATCTCCTTCTCCCCTCCTTCTCCTGATGTGCGGAAGGTAAACAGGAGAGGGATCTCTCCCAGGGTATTCCTCAGCCTTTCCAGCACCCCCCTGGTCCTCTCCGGGTCAGAGATCCCGTCAAACCAGTCCGCACGCCATTCCACCATATCCGCCGGGGAAGTCCTTATCTCCCTTGCCGCGGACAGGATCTCCTCTTCTTCCCTTTCTGCAATGGGCACACAGATCTTCGGTCTGCCTGCTCCGATCTCTATCTTCCTGACTGTAACTGTCTTCATCCTTCTCTCCTCTGCCGCTGACACCCCCGCCAGCTCACACTGTCTTCCATTTTTTCACTTTTTCTTTATAATAGATCACGCCTTCCCGGATGATCTGGGGCTTAGCATCCCTGATCTCCACTTCTGTGACCGAGCAGTTCGGCGGGACCTCATCCCGCCAGAACTCCGATACCGAAAGATTCCCCCTGATCCGGTTTAAGAGCGCTGTCATCGCGGCCCCATGGGTGGATACGAGGACGCTTTTGTCCCGGAGATCCTCTCTTGCGCATATCTCCGCGAGGAAATCCCCTGTCCGCTCATAGAGCTGCGGGACTGTCTCCGCATCCCGAGGCGGGATATAGTTCGCTGTGTCAGTAAAAAAGCGGTTAAACGCCTCGCTCTGCGCATCCTTTTCCCCTCCTGCAGCCCTCATTCCTTCGTAACTTCCAAATGACAGCTCCTCGATCCGGCTGTCCTCATAGAGCGGGACATCCCGGTCCCCAAGTATGATCTGAGCCGTCTCCTTTGCCCTCAGAAGCGGGCTTGTATACCCCAGGTCGATCCTGATATCCTTCATCCCCTCAGCAGTCTCGCGCGCGAGATGCCTGCCGTAATCATTCAGCGGGATATCCGTACGCCCCTGCACTCTGTGTATCCTGTTCCAGTCCGTTTCTCCGTGTCGGACAATATACAGCCTCATAGCATTTTCTCCTTTGCATCCTTGTGTTTTTCTCTTCCTGAGTCTATAATGAAACCTGTACTTCCAGGGAACTGTTCCCTGACAGAAAGGAATGATACTGAAATGAATAAGATCACCAGCTTTACGATCGACCATATCCGGCTCGTTCCCGGGATCTATGTCTCCAGAAAGGATCCTGTCAGCGATACGGTCATCACGACATTTGATATCCGCATGACCAGCCCCAATGACGAGCCGGTCATGAACACAGCAGAAGTCCACACGATCGAACATCTCGGCGCTACTTTCCTGCGCAATCATGAGGCTTACAGAGACCGTGTCATCTATTTCGGTCCCATGGGATGCCGGACGGGCTTTTATCTTCTCCTTGCCGGGAATTATAGTTCCGCTGACATCGTCCCGCTCATGAAGGAAATGTTCGCCTTTATCGCAGGCTTCGAAGGGGAGATCCCCGGTGCCTCAGCACGTGACTGCGGCAACTATCTGGATATGAACCTTCCCATGGCGAAATACCTGGCGAAAAGATTCCTGGCATACGTACTGACGGACATCCAGGATTCCCAGCTTTATTATCCTGAATAAACTCATAATCCAAATAGACAGAAGCCGGCACAGAAAACCGCCGGCCCATGCTCCCGGGATCAGCTCCTTTATGAGCCCTTTCATGACATCCTGGGACATTCCGGCGGTGAGATTCCGGGTTCATCTGCGTTTCTTCAGCACTTCTCTCCTGATATACTGATACGTTGTCTCTTCTCCCTGCTCAGCGAGCATGTGGAGCAGCTTTTCCAGCAGCTCCCGGGTCTCCGGGTGCATCAGCTCCCCCGCTTTCCCGTTCGCATAGTATTCCAGAGGGTCACTGTCTTTGTACTGGCTTCCCTTGTATACCTTGCTTGCCGCGATCCGGTCGAGGAACATTTCCACTACATACCTGACAGGCATCTTCATCCCCGTCAGGAGCCCGGTCCCGTCCAGGCTGTAGTCGATCCAGTACTCATAATGGTGCTTATTCCTCCCTTTGTGGTGCAGCCACGCGGAAGAATACCCTCTGTCTTCCCGCTCCGCATTGTTAGGGCTTCGGTTTCCCTGATAATACCTGCATCCGACACGGAATTCTGTCCAGCTGTATTTCGAAAGGTCATGGAGAAGCCCCTGCCTGTAAAGCCCTACCCGGAAACACTCTTTCATCACAAGAAATTTGTGTTTTGTGATCGTGCAAAAATGCCTCAGAGCTCTCATGGCTTTTTCCGCCCTTTTCCTTTATCTGGCTTCTTTTCCGTCTCTGTCCCCGTCAGGAACACGATACTTCTTTCTTTTAATTCAATCGCCTTCTGATCTTCCAACGCCGCAGGCTCACTGAGTATCCCGCGCTGTGTATCAGCGGCAAGCTTCCAGCCTCTGTCCTTCCCCGGAGACGGGAGAGCAAACGTATGGGGGATCCAGTGCATGTTATAGGCGATGAAGCACTCCTGGTCCCCGGCTCCCGTGCCGGAGTAGAGTACTCCGAGCTGACGGCTGGATACATCGTTTTTCACCTGCCATGCGCTCTCTCCGTGGTAGGATACATCCGGCACACCGCACGCCGTGCGGTCCAGCCCTTTGAGCTCCTCCTCACGGTGCAGGCAAGGGTGCGATTTCCGCAGGGCGATCAGGCCTTTTACAAACTCAAACAGAGACGGATCCGTCTTAAGCCTGCTCCAGTCCACCCATCCCGTCTCATTGTCCTGGCAGTAGACATTGTTATTCCCTTTCTGCGTATTGTAGAACTCATCCCCCGCGAGGATGCAGGGAGTCCCCTGCGCAGTCAGGAGAAGGAAAAACGCGTTCACTACCTGGTTTTTCCGGAGCGCCATGACCGCCCGCTTCCGGCTGGGTCCCTCTGCCCCGCAGTTCCAGCTGTAATTATAATCCGGTCCGTCCGTATTGTTTTCTCCGTTTGCCTCATTGTGCTTGCTGTCATATGAGACAAGATCCCAGAGTGTAAATCCGGTCTGCGCCGTAATATAGTTAAACTTCCCGTCCACAGCGGAATTGCGGTACAAAGCCCACATCACGTCATTGACCATATTCTCATCGCCCTTGAGGAAACGGCGCATCACATTCTGGAACGCATCGTCCTTGCGCATCAGCTTGATCTCCTTCAAAAACGGATCCGCACAGAGGATCTCCCAGGGGACGGTATAGGGATTGACCACAAACCCGTCCACATGGTATTCCAGCATATAAAAGCGGAGGCACTCCAGCACTGTCTGGACCGGGATCCCCTCTGTAAAAGGCATCTCCAGCACTACCTCGATCCCTTCCCTGTGGCACGCGCGGACCATGTCCTTTAATTCCTTTACCGCGGAATCCCCTGCGGCATACGCCTCCTTTGGGGCAAAATAATAGGCGGGCCCATATCCCCAGTAATTGATCTTTCCCTTTTTACAGTCCTCGAACTCGTAGACAGGCATACACTGGATCTGGTTGATCCCCAGTTCTTTCAGATACGGAAGCTTCTCGGCCACCCCCTGATACGTGCCTTTATGCCGCACCTTCGATGAACTGTGCTTTGTAAACCCGCGCACATGGAGACTGTATGCCACCACCTCATCCCAGCGCAGATGGAGTCTCCTGTCATCTCCCCAGTCATACTCCCGGGAGACGAGTTTCCCACGGATCTCATGGGCATCCAGGTCCCGCTCCTGCCCGAACACCTTTTTCCCGGTGAGTTCCCTTACATAAGGGTCGATCGTCACCTCTCCGTTGATCTCGAAATTATACTCATATTTTTCCGCATCAATGCCCTGTACAGCGAGGAACCTCACTTCCCCCACGCCTTCTTCTTCCGGCATCTCAAAACGTGCCTCCGGCCGGGTCTTCCCCTTCCGGTACAGAAGGAGCGCGCACTCCTTCCCCCTGGGGACCTGCACGGAAAAATTGATCCTGTCCTGTTCTACTGCCGCTCCGAACGGCTGTGGCCTTCCTGTTGTCTTCTCCATAGTCTGTTCCTTTCCTACTGCCATCCGTCAGTTCCATACATCTCAAGATTATCCCGATTGATAAAAAATGTCTCCACGCTGACCTCTTCTTCATACGCGCCCCCGTCAAGGAGAGATACCGCTGTCCTGACCGCGGTCTTCCCCATATTAATGGGGGACTGGGCCCCGACGCCTGCCATGGGGCTTTCCGGATCTGCCATCGCACTCTTCACCTCCGGCGAGCCTCCCACGCTGTACACCAGGATATCACTGCGCCCGGCGTCGCTGAGTGCCTGGAGCACCTGCAGCGCCATCCGGTCATCCCCGCACATCACTGCACCGATCTGAGGGTCTTCCGCCAGGACAGCAGCCATCTCCGCCTGTACCCCGGTCTCTGTGCCGCCGGCATCGATCCTCCTGACGACTTCAAAGCCTTTATTCCTGATCTTCTCCTCAAACCCTGTGATCCGGGCATTGACCGCGGCATTCTGCGGACTTTCGACGATCACCAGTTTTCCCCCGTCAGGCTTCCTCTCTGTCAGGTTCTCCCCGCAGACCTTTCCCGCGTTTTCCTCATCTGAGCCGATAAACGCGTCTGTCAGGTCCTGTTCATCCACCCGCACATCCAGATTGATCACCGGGATATCCGCCTCTTTCAGCGCTTCCAGCGATCCGGTGATCTGCTCCGGGTCCACCGGACATAAGAACACCAGGTCAACCTGTGCATCGATCATCTCCTGGATCTGCGACGCCTGCAGGGCAGGATCCGTCTGTGCATCCCGCACCAGTATCGGGTCTCCCCTGTTTTCCAGCTCTGTTGCGATCGAGTCTTTCAACACCTGATAGAAGGGATTGGACAGATCCGGGCAGCTGTATCCGAAGAGCATCTTCTCCCCTTCCTCTTCCGGATCTTCCTCTGTCTCTTCCACGACGGCATTGTCCTCGGGTGAGCCTACATTCTGCTTGCACCCGGATATAAAAATAACGGCAAACACTGCCATAAGCATGAGCATGAGCCCTTTTTTCTTCATCTTTCTTCCTCTCTGTCCTGGTCTTATTGTCATTCACTCTTTCATTCTATCGTGTTTCGGAGGAATGTCAATAATCTTATCTCTTGCTTTTTCGATTTCTTTCTGATACCATCATGGTACGATACTGCTGCGGCAGACTTAAAGGAGAAGCACATATGAACGAAAATGAATCACTCACAGTAACACTGACACTGGAAAACGATGAAGAACTGGAATGCGCTGTCCTGACGATCTTTGAATCGGACGGCAGAGAGTATATCGCCCTCCTTCCCCTTGATGAAAACGGGGACAGCGACGACGGCCAGGTATACCTCTACCGCTTTATCGACAATGGGGAAGACGAAGAGCCGGGACTTGAAAACATCCTTGAGGATGAGGAGTTTGAGCGTGTTTCCGAAGCGTTCAACGACTGGATGGAGGAACAGGATTTCGGCGACATCGACCTGGATGACATCGAGTAGCCTCAGTCCTCATCCAAAAGTTCATCTACAAAGCGGGAAGGAGCTGTCTCTTTCCCGTTTTTTTCTTTTACATAACAGATCTTGAGCACATTTTTGGCGCGGGTCATGCCCACATAAAAGAGCCGCCGCTCTTCCTCCTCCGCCTTCTCGCTCACTGCCTTCTTATAGGGCATCCTGCCCTCATTCGCCCCGATCAGGAGCACCGTATCGAACTCCAGTCCCTTTGCCGCGTGCAGGGTCATCAGACGCACCCCTTCCCGGGACGCCTCTTTCGCCCTCTCCTTCTTTTTCAGCGCCTCCGTATATTCCCCGATGTGCGTGAACCATTCTTCAATGGTGGCGTACGGGCGCGCCGCTTCCCCGATCTCAGCCAGCACTTCATTCAGGGCAGAGCGTTCGATCTTATTTGTGTACGCATAATCTTTCAGGAAATCATCGTACCCGATCCGTTTCCTCACATACTGGATCGCCGCGTACGGCGCCATGCGGGCGAGCATCTTCACGTCCCACTCGAACTGGTCGATCCGGTCCATCATCCAGTCTTTGTCGCAGTAAAAATTTCGGATCTCCTCAAAGGACGCCGCGCCGCCGGAAAGGCTGTCCCGCCCGATATAGCGCTTGGGCCGGTTCATGACGCGCAGCAGGTCTCCCCTGCTGATCTGTCCCATAGCCAGGCGGAAATAGGCCTGGATATCCTTTGCGATAAAGTGATCGTAAAGATTCGGCAGATGCTCCCTCATCTGGAAGGGCATCTTCCGGCGGATCAGCTCTTCCGCCACAGGACGCGCGTCCGTATGGATCCGGAAAAGCACAGCCATATCCTCTGCCGGGACGCCGCTCTCCACCCGCTTCTCGATCACATCCGCCACATACTGCGCTTCCTCATTGGGATCCTTTAACTCCTGTACATGCAGGAAATCCCCCTTATCTCTCACTGTCTCGATCTTTTTGTCAAACCGCTTCAGATTATTGCCGATGACTTTCAGGGAATTGCTGACGATATTGGATGTAGACCGGTAGTTCACATCCAGCAGGATCTGCTCTGCCCCCGGATAATCCTTCCCGAAGCGGAACATGATCTCCGGGTCAGCTCCCCGGAAGCCGTAGATCGCCTGGTCGTCGTCCCCCACCACGAACAGATTATTCTCCGGGAACGCCAGCATCCGGAGCACATCGTACTGCACCCGGTTGATATCCTGGAATTCGTCTACCAGGATATAGCGGAACCTCTTCTGCCACATGGCGAGCACATCAGGCCTGGAAGCGAAGAGCTCATAGCAGACGACGAGCATATCGTCAAAATCGATCTTCCGCAGCGCTTTCCTCTCCTTTTCGTATTCCCTGTATATGTCACGGAATGTCTCAGCGCCGCACTTGGACGAGACAAATTCCGAGATATCGGTCCTGTTATTTTTGACCCGTCCGATCTCCTCCGCGATGTCCCTGAGGAAATCTTCCTCGTCAGACGGCTCCAGCTCCTGTCTGCCCACGATCGGGCGCAGGAGCTGGTACTTTTCCTCTTCTGACAGGATATTCTGCGGTCCGAACCGGTACGCCCACTTCAGGATGCCGTAATAGATCCCGTGGAACGTCCCCGCTGTCACCGGGATCTCCCTTCTCCCCATCAGGCTGCAGAGCCTTTCCTTCATCTCCGCCGCCGCAAAACGGGTAAAAGTAACGACCAGAATTTCTTCTGGCCTTATGTGGCATTCTTCGATCAGATACCGGATCCTGTTTACAATTGTAAGCGTCTTCCCCGAGCCGGGGCCCGCCAGAACCTGGCAGGGCCCCGCCCCGTGAGTGACCGCTCTTTTCTGAGCCTGGTTAAATCCCATCTGTTTCCTTTCTGTCTGTATCTGCTGTCCCTGTCCTTCCGCCTTTTCTACGCTTCCCGGATCTCCCGGCTGAGCTTTGCGATCCCTTCCCGGATCCTGCGCAGGGACTCTTCTTTTCCGAACACTTCCATCAGCTCTGTGGCGCCTCCCGGAGTGTTCTGTTTGCCTGAGACAGCGGTGCGCAGCGGCCACATTACATAGCCGATCTTATACTCCTTCTCTCCCGCAAACGCTTTGAGCATCTCAAAGAGCGCGTCATTGCTGTAGTCGTCCTGAGCTTCCAGCAGCGGCAGCACCTCTTCGAGAAGGGCAAGCCCTTTCTCCGGGTCTGTCTTCATCTTTTTGTGTCTGTAAAGCTCACTGTCATATTCCGGCAGCTCCTCGAAGAAGTCGATCTGAGCGCAGATGTCCGGGAGGATTTCGATCCTCGTCTTGACGAGCGCTGCGATCTTCTTCAGGTCATAATCTTTTGTGACCGTGCTGCGGATATAGGGCTCTGCCAGCTCATAGAACCGGTCAAAGTCCATTGCCTTTAAATATTCGCCGTTCATCCATTTCAGCTTCACTGTGTCAAAGACTGCCGGGGACTTGCTCATATGGCGGTAATCAAACGCCTCCACCAGCTCTTCCAGAGAGAAGATCTCCCTGTTGTCGGACGGACACCAGCCCAGCAGCGCCACATAGTTGACCACTGCTTCTGACACATACCCCTGGTCGATCAGGTCCTCATAGGAGGAATGGCCGCAGCGCTTGCTCAGCTTCTTGTGGTTTTCATCCGTGATGAGCGGGCAGTGCACATACACCGGGATCTCCCATCCGAAGGCCTCGTAGAGACGGTTGTACTTCGGCGCGGAGGATAAGTATTCATTTCCTCTCACCACGTGAGTGATCCCCATCAGATGGTCATCGATCACGTTCGCGAAATTGTATGTCGGGAACCCGTCCGACTTGATCAGGATCATGTCATCCAGCTCATTGTTGGGCACTGTGATATCCCCGTAGATCTCGTCATGGAAAGTCGTCTCTCCCTCATTCGGGACATTCAGGCGGATGACCCACGGCTTTCCCGCCGCCAGGTTTGCCTCGACCTCTTCCCTGCTCAGTCCCAGGCAGTGCTTGTCATAGACAACAATATCCGTGCCGTCATCCGACACAGAAGTTTTCAGCGATTCCAGGCGCTCTTTGTCGCAGAAGCAGTAATATGCATCGCCCTGCTCCACAAGCTGTTTCGCATACTTCAGGTACAGCCCGGAAGCCTGCCTCTCGCTCTGTACATAGGGGCCGTAACCTCCGTCTTTGTCCGGGCCCTCATCATGCTTCAGCCCGGTCTTCTCCAGGGTTCTGTATATGATATCCAACGCTCCCTCTACGAAGCGCTCCTGGTCCGTATCCTCCACACGGAGGATGAAGTCTCCTCCCTCGTGCTTTGCGATCAGATACGCGTAGAGCGCTGTCCTTAAATTTCCCACATGCATGCGCCCTGTCGGGCTGGGAGCAAATCTCGTCCTTACTTTGTTACTCATCTTTTTTCTCCAATCCTGGTCTGTATTTTAATTTTCGCACTCCTCCGCCAGGCGTTCAAGGAAATCATCACATCTTCCGTATACGATGAAATCCGCTCTCTGGTCCGTGTAGTGCTCTGACCCTGTCACAAGGATCAGGTTCGTGCCCGAATAATACTGCAGCATCTGGCTGCACAGAGGCGTATTCAGGCTTGCCCCGAGCACAAGGAGCACATCCGCCTTCTCCACCTCGCCTGCCGCGCGTGTCATGATGCCATTGTCGATCATCTCGCCGATCAGGCATACCTGCGGGCGCAGGGCGACAAGGCACTGTTCACACAGAGGAACACCCTTTGAATCCCTGACATATTCCGCCGGGTAATGCCTTCCGCAGGACGGGCACACATTGTCAAAGACCGTGCCCTTCATATTTATCACATTCCGGCATCCCGCCCGGTCTTCCAGCCCCGCGATGCGGCGGGTGATGACCGCGTCCACCAGGCCGTGGTCCTGGAGCTTTTTCAGCATAAGGAAGCCTTTTCCCGGCGGGACCTCCGCCGCTTTCAGGATGACCTCTTTATAAAAGCGAAAGAACAGCTCTTTGCGTGCGGAATAAAATCCGCTGCTGAAGATCTCTTCAAATGAATAGCCGTATTTCTTCTCGATCTCGTAGGATTCATCCCCGTCGCGCAGGAGCGGATACCCGCTCTCCACCATCATCCCCGAGCCGGTCAGCACGACTGTATATCTGCTGTCCCTGAGTATCTGGAGTATATTTTTCTCTCTCATAAAGTTCCCTCCCTTCTGCCGCATCATGTCCGGCACTGCGTGTTCCTATACATGGTATTATAGAACATGTCGGAGGATTCTTCAACAAACAACTGATGCCTGAAAACAGTGTGTTTCCGCATATCTCACTAAAATCAGCCTGCCAGGTCCCCGGACTGGAGCAGCCGGATGGATGACGGCAGGTTCCCTGTATCTGTCAGGCTGCATCCAACAGCGTCCAGAGTCTCGATCTGCGCTCCTGCAAATACATCCGCCGCGAATCTGGTTACTCTGTCCGGCACCTTATAGCTGCCTGTCCTCGCAGACGGAAATCCTAGGATACAGGTTCCGTTTTCTGAGAACAATACACCGTCTTCTGTAAAACAGGTGTCCGATCCTTCTGCCTCCAGCCATTCCAGGCTCCGGAGACATGCAAATGCTCCCTCTTCGATCCGAGTGATATTCCCGGGAATATAAATCTCTGTGATCAGTTCCGGGACATCTGCAAAAGCTGATGTCCTGATACCTGAACATCCTTCGGCGGGAAGGACAAGATATCCTTCCGATATCACGCCCGTGTCTGCGATCCCGCAGATCATCCCCTCTGTATCTACAAGAAATCCATTAATATTTTCAGGGCTGTTTTCCGGCACACTCTCTTCCGGAATACTTTCTGACGGCAGGTCTTCTGCAGGGAGGCCTTCTGCAGGGACATCCGGCGCTGTCCCCTCCTCCGGCAGGACAGGGACTGCTGTCTCCGGAAGGGACATCTCCGGCACTGACGGATTTTGTTCTTCCGGGATCAGGGCCTCTGTCAGGACCTCTGCTGTCCCGGCTTCAGCTGTCACATCTTTTTCCGGTTCCACCGGAAGTTCTCCGGGAATACTCTCAAACACATTTCCCATAACCGAGGACAGGATTCCATCTGCTCCTGGCACGGCTGCCGGGATCATATCCGGCAGCGCTGTCCTGTCTCCTGACAGAGCGCTTCCTGCCGCGCCTGCTTCCGGATCAGCAGAATATTCTCCCTCCATTACCGGGAATCCGGCGTACCCGTCTTTTATGCCGATAACAGCAAGCAGGAGCAGGATGAAGACAGCCGCAGTACGTTCCAGCCTGCGGAGCCCTTCTGCTGATCTCCACTCCCCGTAAATCTTTTCACACCACTCCATTTTGATCCCTTTCCTTTCTGCACCACAACTTACACACTGGAAAAATTTTCCATTGATTTTCTCAGGATAAGGTATCAGAGAAAAAGGAATGCCGCAATCCCCTGCAACATTCCTTTGCGCTTTTTCTGAAATTTTCCGCCTGTACTAGACGTTGATCTCCGCCTTCATCCCCAGTTCGTCCTCATTTTCCCTGAGCAGCGGATAGATGACATTGTTCAGGTACGCATCCACCTGTTCCTTTGCGCGTCCTACGTATTTTGCGGGATCCATGGTCTTTTTCAGGTCTTCCAGGCTTAAGTTGAACGCCGGGTCCGCAGCGATCAGCTCCAGGAGGTTATTTTCCAGGCCTTTTTCTTTTACGTTCTTTCCGGCTTCCATGGAAAGCTCCCGGATCCTCTCGTGGAGCTCCTGGCGGTCGCCTCCTGCCTTTACCGCATCCATCATGATATTCTCGGTCGCCATAAACGGAAGCTCAGACATCAGGCGCTTCTCGATCACCTTCGGGTAAACCACAAGCCCGTCCACCACGTTCAGGCACAGATCCAGGATCCCGTCGATGGCGAGGAATCCCTCCGGCACGCTGAGCCTCTTGTTCGCGGAGTCGTCCAGCGTCCTCTCGAACCACTGGGTCGCGGATGTGACCGCCGGGTTCAGTGCGTCGATCATCACATAGCGGGACAGGGATGCGATACGCTCGCTGCGCATCGGATTCCTCTTATATGCCATGGCGGATGAACCGATCTGGGTCTTCTCAAAAGGCTCCTCCACTTCTTTTAAGTGCTGGAGCAGCCGGATATCATTTGAAAACTTGTGAGCGCTTGCCGCGATCCCGGCAAGGATGTTCAGCACCCTTGTATCCACTTTTCTGGAATATGTCTGCCCGGATACCGGGTAGCACGCCTTGAAGCCCATCTTTTCCGCGATCATGGGATCGATCCTGTCGATCTTCTCCTGGTCGCCGTCGAAAAGCTCCAGGAAGCTTGCCTGGGTGCCTGTCGTCCCCTTTGATCCCAGGAGCTTCAAGCTGCCGAGCACATAGTCCAGATCCTCCAGGTCCATGGCAAATTCCTGCATCCACAGGGTCGCCCTCTTGCCTACCGTCGTCGGCTGGGCCGGCTGGAAATGGGTAAACGCAAGGGTTGGCTGGGACTTCTGCTCTTCTGCGAATTTCGCCAGCTCCGCGATCACATTGACCAGCTTTTTGCGCACCAGCTTCAGAGCCTCAGACATAATGATAATGTCTGTGTTATCCCCTACATAGCAGGATGTGGCTCCCAGATGGATGATCCCTTTCGCTTTCGGGCACTGCACGCCGTAAGCATAGACATGTGACATTACGTCATGGCGCACGACTTTTTCCCTCTCACGCGCCACATCGTAATTGATATCATCCGCGTGGCTTTTAAGCTCTTCGATCTGTTCGTCTGTGATATTGAGCCCAAGCTCCTTCTCCGTCTCCGCAAGCGCGATCCACAGTCTTCTCCATGTGCGGAACTTCTTGTCCGGTGAAAAGATATACTGCATCTCCCTGCTTGCGTAGCGCTCGGAAAGAGGGCTTACATAACGGTCATTTGACATATTCCTGATCTCCTTTATCCTCATATACTTATCCTGATCCCTGTGTCTGCCAGGCGTGCCGGTCCTTTTCCGGCCCCATCCCGCGCATCTGCCGGGATCTGTCCGCCTTTTATAGTAACATCCCCGCGACCATCAGGCAACACTTTCTTGCCATGCAACAGCTCAGCCATCAGGCTGTGCGGTTTTCCGAACGGCGCAGGTGGACTGTTTTTCCCTGCCTTACATCTGCTCGAAAGCGTGGCTGATGTCGCGCCCCGGGACTTCCATGGGGTAATCCCCCGTAAAGCAGGCATCGCAGTAGTTCAGGTCTCCCACCATATCTTTCAGCTTCGCGACTTCCATATACCCGAGGGAATCCGCGCCGATCATCTTCCTGATCTCTTCCGGCGTGTGGGAATGGGCGATCAGCTGTTCATCCGACGGCACATCCGTACCGAAATAGCACGGGTGCAGGAACGGCGGGGAGCTGATCCGGACGTGGACTTCCGTGGCCCCGGCATTTTTCAGCATCTTGATGATATTCGCGCAGGTAGTCCCCCTGACGATGGAGTCGTCCACCATGACGATCCGCTTCCCTTTTACGACCTCCGGGATCACGTTCAGCTTGATCTTCACGCTGGACTCCCGGTCGCTCTGCTTTGGCTTGATAAATGTCCTTCCCACGTAACTGTTCTTGTGGAATGCCATTCCGTAAGGGATGCCCGACCGCTCGGAATACCCTTTCGCAGCCACCAGCCCGGAATCCGGCACACCCACCACCAGATCCGCGTCCACCGGATAAGATTCCGCCAGCGCTTTCCCCGCCAGGATGCGCGCGTGATAGACGTTCACCCCGTCGATGGTGCTGTCCGTTCGCGCGAAGTAGATGTACTCAAAAATGCATCTCGCATGCTGTTCCTCCGGGAGCGCCATACTCATATCCGAGGCGATCCCGTCTTTTGTGATCGTCACGATCTCCCCGGGCTGCACATCCCTTACGAACTCCGCATCCACAGCCGCGATAGCGCAGCTCTCGGATGCCAGGAAATAGGTATTCTCTCTTTTCCCGATACAGAGCGGCTTCAGGCCGAACGGATCCCTGGCCCCGATCATTTTGCGGGGACTGCTCACTACAAGGGCATAGGCGCCCCGGATCTTTTTCATGGCATTTTTCACCGCTTCCTCCGCGGTCTTTGTGTTCAGCCGCTCCCGCGCGATGTGGTAGGCGATCACCTCAGAATCGATGGTCGTCTGGAAGATGGCGCCCGTGTATTCCAGCTCATGCCGCAGTTCCACTGCATTGACCAGATTCCCGTTGTGCGCGATGGCAAGGGTCCCTTTTACATAATTGATGACAAGGGGCTGGGCATTCTCCACCCTTGTGCCGCCCGCCGTAGAGTAGCGGACGTGGCCCACTCCAAGATTGCCTTTCAGCTTTGCCAGCTCCTCCTCGTCAAAGACTTCATTGACGAGCCCGAGCCCTTTCCTTGAAAGCACTTTTCTCTGTCCGAATGTATCAGTCACTGCGATGCCGCAGCTCTCCTGCCCTCTGTGCTGGAGGGCGAAAAGCCCATAATAGATGGACGCAGCAACGTCGCGTCCATCCATGTCATAGGCTCCAAAGACCCCACATTCCTCTCCTGTTCCTGTGGTAATATGTTCATATGCTGTCATTTAGATCCCGCTCCTTATTGATTTGTAAAACGTGATAAAAACTGTTTTGTGCGCTCTTCCTTCGGATCCTCAAACACTTCCGCCGGAGTGCCCTGCTCCATGATGCAGCCGCCGTCCATAAAGATCACCTGGCTGGACACATCCCTGGCAAATGCCATCTCATGGGTCACGATGATCATCGTCGTCTCCTGATCCGCCAGTCCTTTGATCACCTTGAGCACTTCCCCTGTCAGCTCCGGATCGAGCGCTGAGGTCGGCTCGTCAAAGCAGAGGATATCCGGCTTCAGCGCCAGCGCCCTGGCGATAGCCACTCTCTGGCACTGTCCGCCGGAGAGCTGGTGGGGATAATTATCCACCCGGTCTGACAGACCCATCTGGTCCAGGAGAGTCCTTGCCTCCGCCTCGATCTGTGCGTGGATCTCCTTTTTCCCCGCTTTATAGTCCGGCTTCTCCTTCTCCAGGAGTTCCTTTGCCAGCATGACATTCTGGAGAGCCGTATACTGGGGGAACAGATTGAAAGACTGGAACACCAGCCCGAAATGGAGCCTCTTCCTCCTGATCTCGCTCTCCTGCATCGTCGCCCGGTCCCCTGCGTCGAACAGCGTCTCTCCGTTCACACGGATCACACCACCGTCCGGTCTCTCAAGGAAATTCAGGCACCGCAGGAGGGTTGTCTTGCCGCTTCCCGAAGATCCGATCAGGGAGAGCACCTTTCCTTTTTCCAGCGAAAAACTGATATCTTTTAATACTTCCGTATGTCCGAAACTCTTGCTTACATGCTGTACTTCCAAAATCGCCATATGTCCCGCCTCCTATCTGAAATACTCCAGTTTTTTCTCAAGCCGTCCCAGAAGGACAGTCAGGATGCCGTTAAAGATCAGATAGTACACTGCCGTAAAGAACAAAGGCCAGATCACGCCCGCGATCCCCATATTTCCTTTCATAAAGGACTGACCCGCGAAAATGACTTCCTGGAGAGAGATGATGCGGGAAAGCGAGGTATCCTTTACCAGCGTGATGATCTCGTTTGACATCGGAGGCACGATCCTTTTTACCATCTGAAGGAGCTTGATCTTAAAGAAGATCTGGCTCTTCGTCATGCCCAGCACAAGCCCTGCCTCTTCCTGCCCCTTCGGCACTCCCTGGATCCCTCCGCGGTAGATCTCCGAAAAATAGCAGGCATAGTTAAAGATGAACGCAATGGAAGCCGCGAGAAAGCGTCCGCTCTCACCGCCGCCCCAGATATTGTTGCCCATGAGCCCAGGCATGAAATAAATGATCAAAAGCTGGATCATCAGAGGGGTCCCCCTGATGATCCATACAATGATCTTTGTGAAATAGCTTAACGGCTTAAACCGGGACATGGACCCAAAGGAAATGATGAGCCCCAGCGGGATCGCTCCCAGAAGGGTCACGAAAAACAGCTTTAAGGTCTGTAAAAATCCCGTGTTCAGCGCCTGTATAACAATAGGAAACTGTTCTGCAAATGTCATGGCATAACTCCGTCCGTAAAACTGTCTTTTTATTTCTTACTCTGTGACCAGCATATCCTGGACGCCGTATGTCTCTGCAAGCTCCTGGATCGTGCCGTCCTCATAGCATGTATCGAAGAATTTGTTGAGTTCCTCTTTCAGGTCAGATTCCTTGCGGAAGCCTACGCCATACTCCTCGCTGCTCAGGTGCACTGTATATGTAAGGTCTTCATAGCTCGTGCCCTCACCGATCATTGCAGCTGCCATCAGCAGGTCGATGACTGCTGCGTCAGATGTACCAGCCGCTACTTCCATCAGCGCGTCAGCCTGTGCGGTCACAGGTGTGACATTAAGCCCTCTTGCCTCAAGCTCCGCCTCTCCGGCGCTTCCCGCCTCAGCGGCAAAGTTTAAGTCAGCAAGGCTGTCCTCATCCTGATACTGGTCCGCCACATCAGACGGAACTACGACAACCTGCGCATTCGCCAGATAAGCGTCTGTACAGTCCATGGAACTTGTCACTTCCGGCGTGAGGGTCATCCCGTTCCACACGCAGTCGATCGTCTTTCCGTCCAGCTCGAGGATCTTGTTGTCCCAGTCGATCTCAACGAATTCCACATCAACGCCAAGGCTTTCCGCAAACGCCTTTGCCAGATCCGCGTCAAAGCCGATCCACTCGCCGCTCTCATCCTTATAATCCATGGGTTCAAAGTTCGTAATACCCACGACAAGGGTTCCCTTGTCTTTGACATATTCCATATCCGTTGCCTCGGATCCCTGACCGGAATCTTCCTTCGAACCGCATCCTGCCATCATAGAAACAACAAGGCCTGCGCAGAGCAGCACGCTCAATACTTTTCTCTTCATGATGATATCCTCCCTCGCCGGGAAACCCGGCTTCTTGCTTTTTTTCTCTACCAATGAGTCACTGTACCACGGTAAAGTTACCCTTGCATTCTAACACAGGGGGAAGACTGTGTCAAACACATTATGCATGGCTTCTCCTGTGCTGTCTCTTCCATTTCTCGATCAGAGACGCGTCCACCTCCGCCGGCATGCTTCTCCTGATCTCGTCCAGCTCCCGCCGCATCTGGGCGTTGATCTCCATATACTCTTCATTCTTCGTGATCAGGATATGGTATTCTTCCAGTGACATATATTTATAAGACGCATACAGATAAGGCTTCAGCAGAGCTTTGTCCCCGCACATCTGGTAAGCCCTGTCATACATTCGCGCCGCCTCCTGATAGAGGAAAAGTCTTCCATATGCCGCGCCCAGCCCCGCGTAGATCCTGCCGTAGAACTTATCGTCCACAGTCTCATCCTTCTCCTGGTTCAGGATCGCCTGGTATACAAGGATCGCCTCCTCCAGCTCCCCGCTCTCCAACAGGTTGTCTCCCTTGAACTTCTGGCGTTCGATGTCCTTCTGATTTTTCAGGTGCTCCAGCACGTTCTGGATGCGGATCATCTCCGGCTCCCGGTATATGCGTGAGGCCTTGAGGATCGTCAGCACGAACTTTTCCACCGAGCCGCGCAGGCGCAGCACATCCCTGAGCGCTCCCGCCAGCTCCTCCATGCCCAGTTCTTCGTCAAGCCAGTCACAGAGCTGTTCGTTCATGATCGTATAATCGATCAGATAAAGATTGTTGCACAGATAGTAGCACAGCTCCTCGATCGTAAAGATCCTGCTGTGGATCCTCGTGATCTCATATGGATGCGCTGCATGTCTGTCATGACAAAGAATTAAATTTCCCATCATTGCCTCCTAAATGTATGATCTTTTCCTCATGGAAGTCCGTGGGCGGGAAAAAATCTCCGAATCCCGCGTCACGCACTGTGATCTTACATGTCTTCTCGTCCAGGAACAGTGTCTCGATCTGGAGCCTCATAGAATACTCCGCGCGCCTCGGGAATTTCTCAAGAGAGATCTTCTCTGTCCTCACATTCCCCTGGATCAGTGATTCGATGTGGAATTCAATATCCTCCACATTCTCCATGAGGACTTCCCACTGGTTGTTGGACTCATACCAGTGCGCTCCCCAGGAAACGATCGGATACCACATCTCCTGTCCGTCCACCCGCATGTTCACCGTGATCTGGTCTGTCAGCTTATCATCCGACAGATAGACCGGGTTCTCGATATGCATGAACAGCTTCCGGTACGCGGTATAGCAGGCGCCCTTGCTGTACAGATTATTCCCGATAAATGCCCGCCGGCCGTTACAGAGCACCCGGAGAGCTTTGGGATACCAGTTATTTTCAAAGCCCTCTCCTGTAAGGAATACTGATGATACGATCCGCTTGTCGAACACACTCTCAATAAACTTGCAGAACATGGCATCCGCTTCTTTTGCTTTGTCTTCATTCAGCACAGGGTAGACTGCCGCCAGCTCCTTCATGTGTGCGCTCGCCACCTCGTCCACTGTGACAAAGGTAGTCTTGCCCCCGCCCAGGCCCGGCCGCAGACGCCTCAGCATATACGCCCGGATCTCATTGCGGTCACAGCAGAAGAGCGCCGCGTCGTACTGCCACAATTCCTTGGGCTGGTAAAACAGGTAATTGCAGAAACTCTCCTTATAATCCTGGATAAAGATATGCCTCTTGTCGATATTCATGCGCACCGCGATCCCACGGAGCATCTGCGCCAGCTCCTCCGTAAGAGCGGGCACAGTGAACACGATCCCCTCGATCTCCGGGAAGAGCTGGAGCGACATCTGGATAAACTGGGAGAGAAGCCAGACTGCATCATATGTCTCCTCGCCGAATTCGATCTTGTCCCCGGCAAGGCTCTTGCTCAAAAGCCTTGTCACAGTGAACCCTTCCTTGATCGTAACAAGCCGCTTCGCCTCCTTGCCGTACGCCCATGTATCCCTCAGCTTCCCGATGATCAGCGGGATCTGGTAATTGTCCGAATCCACTTCCAGTGTATCCGGTTCCAGCTCCTGGTCATTATAAAAACTGATCTGGCATGTCTTTTCATTTATTTCATAACCGATGATACTGCCTTGTCCCATGGAAAGACACCCTCCTTATTCCTGTGTGAACATATGATTCGCCGCCGCATCCTCCAGAGCATATTCCTGCATCTTCTTCCGTCGCTCCCTGCTGCCGGTCTCCATGAGGATGTCATTGAGCCTTCCGTACCTGCCCTGCTCTCCGGGCTCTGTCTCCCGCACGCAGGACTCTTTATCGCTGCGGTAGGAATTACCGTCTATGGTCTCTTTAAAATAGTATTTCAATTTCTCATTGGCAAAAAGAACGAATTTCTTCACATAGAGGTTTTCATACATCGGAGTCAGCACCTCCGTGGAATAATCCGCCTGCTCCTCTCCGCCTTTCTGGAGCTGGTAATAGAGCATGACCCTGCTGCCCTTCTGCCCTTTGTACTCGATCAGTGTCTTGTCCCAGAGCTGCAGCTCGATCAGCCAGTCCTTTTCATAAGAAAGGAAGAACGGGAAATAAATCTGTTTCCCGCACAGTTCCTGAAGGAATTTTTTCAAAGTCTTGCGGGTCTGCGCGTTATACTCTCTTCCCGAATAATATTTGAGCACCGCGATCTTACAGATATCGATGGTATTCTCGCCTTTCTCATATTCCCTGCAGATGATATCGATCACACTCCTGCCGATCTTGCGCTCTTCCACCACATACTCCCTGGAAACATAGGCAAGATACGCCTCCTGGAGCCGGAAATACGCTCCTTCCGCGTAATACTGCTCAAAGATCTGCGCCTCCTGGAACAGTTCTTCCGAGAACAGCATCTGCGTGAGGATCCGCTCTGCCAGCTTGTGGGTGTGCACCTCATAATCCCGCGCCTCTCTCCAGAGCATCTTCATATCCGGAGTCGCCCCACAGTAATAATTTGCCAGGTAAGTCAGGATCACTTTGTCATACTGCTGTTTCTTAAACAGTTCAAAGCACACATAAGTCAGGAAGTCGTCATTCTCGTAATTATTCTCCCGGATCGTCCTGCTGCACAGCCCGAGCATCTCATCCTCTGTATAATTCTCCAGCCCTTTTTCGCGGACTACGTCCAGAGTCAGTTCCTGGGTCTCTTCTTCCTCACGGTTCCGCCGCAGGCCATTGATATATTTTCTGCACATATCCATGTAGCGGAGCTCATAGAAAAGCCGTTTGCTCTCATAAGGGATGGAATCCGTATAATGCCGCCCGTCTTTCGCCTCCCAGACGAGCCGGTCTGTCTTTGCATACAGGAATACGCGGGCTCCGTTCTCCGTATACGGCGCCTTCTGTGTGATCGTCCCATCCTCCGCGATCACATGGATATACTTCATATTCGGCACTTTCGTTGTGATCCAGTAGGCATGGCACACATCGTACAGCGCCTTCACCCTCTCCGGGTTCATCGCGGATTCGACCACAAAACGCTTGTAAATAATGCGGAGCTGTTCGTCCACATTCCTGCGGTCGAGCTGGTTCCACGCAAACGCCTCCATCTCATCCCGGTAATGGGCATAGATCTCGCTGGACTCATCCTCATAAGTGATCAGGTTGGAGTACAGGAATGCACATTTGTGGTAGTCCAGGTTATTGCCGTGCATGAAATACAGGTACACAGACCTGGGCAGAGATTTGTGGAACTGTGACGGCACGACAGAGGCCATATAGTACTCGTAGAGCTGCGCGATCTTCAGTTCAGCTTCAACCGCCTTCTGATACCATTTAAAATACTCTCTGTCCACACAGTTTCCCTTGATGAGCAGGGTACAGATGGATGTCAGGATCATTGATTCGTGGTAGATCTTATACGAAAGCACAAGGACATCATAGAGATGGCGGTCAAACACCTTCATCTGGCTCGCCAGGTTCGCGGTATAAAGAGCCAGTTCCCGCGTCATCAGCTTATGCTTCACTGCAAAAAGGAGCACGCGCACCTCGAATTCTCCCAGCTTTTTAAGCGACGAGCTCTTATCCCGGAAACACTTGAACGCCTGGAGATAGAACCAGATGCTGTGGGATTTTTCTTCATAGAACTGCTTCTCCAGAGCGCGCAGCCTCTCACTGTAGATCTTGTATTCCGGGTCTACCTCCACGAGCATGCAGAGGATCTTCCAGCTGTCCGGGTGTTTCATAAAAGTCCTGGACAGCTCCTCCGCCACCTTCCGCTGTCCGATCGTGTCGCTGGACAGGAATGTAGTCAGGTAGAGATAATACGAGCTGAGCTCCACATCTTTGCCGATGGCAAACCGGTTATAATTGTAGGACTCGAGGAGCCACTTTGCCTCGTCCGTCTGCCCCCCGATCAGGCAGATATGCGCATGGAAAAGCAGGTAGAATTCATTTCTCGGATCCATATCCCGCAGATGGCTGATCCTCCTTACCGCCTCCTGCACCCAGTCAGAGAGCTCCATCTTCCCGCTCTCATATTTCAGGTAGTTGCGGATGATCCCCGCGAACTCACGGTCATTGGCGCGATGCTCCTCATCCCTCTTTACATCCTTTTCCACCACGACCTCATAGGTCAGCGTCTCATAAGGGGACTCCAGGATGATCCTGCCGAAATTGCTTCCCTGATGGAGTTTGTCCACATCCAGGAAATACTCCAGCCGGTAAGAGTTTCCGATAAACTCTTCTGTAGTAACTTTCGTGTGTTCCACGGACAGGAACTCCCCCTCCGTGCGCACATCGATCTCCAGATATCCCCATGTATTTTTCTTGATCGTAAACGTCTCTTTCCGCGCCTCTGTCAGAGAGATAAACGCCCTGCTCTCTTCCTCCAGGGTCAGGAAGATCTTCTCCTTCTGCTTGCAGCCCACGAGGAATTCTTCCAGTGCCTGCTGGTCCAGCTCCCACTTCCGCATATTGTCATAGAGCGCCTGGATCCGCCTGTCCTCATACTTCAGGATCTCGTAGAAATCCCTGGAGCGGAACAGTTTCACCGCCTCAGCCGCATCCCGGAAAGACAGCTTCTTAAAATCCTCCAGGCTCTGGATCTTGCCATAGCCTGTCATCACAAAAGGTTTCTCGATGATAGCGGTAAACGCCACGTCATATTCCCCGCCGTTGCAGACGATCGTGAATTTGCCGTGCTCCACATGCCCCGGCATCAGGCCGCTGCCGTCATATGTATAATAGATATTGACCGGATTGCCGTCAAACCCCTGCTCGTCGCAGTGGACACGGTAAGAGGAGGGATAGACCAGTCCGCGGATGGTCCCCTCCCCCTGGTTCTGGAGCGAAAAGCTCCCCCTGTATTTTTCTCCCTCGCCGACACGCATGATGATCCGCGTCTCCGGGAAGATGATCTCCGGCTGCGGGATGTGGAAATCCCCTTTGGCAAATCGCTTGATCTTATTCTTCAAATCAGTCACCTACTCACAATTCTTCTCCTGCCCGAAGGCAAAAGTACGCTACTTTGGATTATAGCATTGTTCGACAGGTTCTTGCAACGGTGTATTCAAAGAATTTCCCATGCATTGTATACAAGTATGCAATATACTTATTTTGTCTCATCCTTCACCATCTGCACATAATCCAGCACCTCATACCCAAGCCTTTCATAGAGAGAGACAGCCCGCGTATTGTCTGCCTCCACTTCCAGGCGCAGGCGGGTGACATCCCTGCCTTTCTCTTCTTCCAGATAGCGGAAAAATTCCCTGCCCAGTCCGCGGGAGCGGAACTTTTCCCGGATATAAATTTCCTCGATCCACCATACATATCCTCCCGCTTCCTGGGAAAAGGTTTTCGCGGTCAGGCCATACCCTGCCGTCTCTCCGCCGCACTCGAACAAAAAAATCTCCGCATAGGAGTCCGACCGGAGCGCCTCTTCCACAGTCCTTGCGAAATACTCATCCGGGATCGGGTGGAGCACTGCATCCGAGTGGTAGAATTCCCCTGCCATCTCAATATATGTTTCTCTGTCATTTTCCGTAAATCTGCGTATCATCTTTTCCTCTCCCTGTCGTCATTTTTTCTCTTTTTCCACACTTTTCCCGTTCCCCTGAGAAATATCGTATATATACCGGCAGAGCAGGCGTCTGCCTGCCGTCATCTGCTCCAGGACAGCGTCCGCGCACTTCCCATACAGACGCAGTGCCCTCTCCCGCGCCTTGCTGCCATCGTCCGGATGATAATAAAGAGCCCGCATTGCCTGCTCATAAAACCAGTCCCACTCCTCTGAACTGACCTCCGGGCACTCCTTTTTCAGCAGTTCCAGCCCTTCTTCTCCAAAAACGTCCACATTCTCTTTCTTTACCCGGCTCTTTCTCCTGTTCTCCGGGCGGGAAGCGGTTCTCCGGGCCAGCCCCGCCAGCTTTACAGCGCCTCCATACATCGCGGGAAGTCCGTTTCCCTCTGCCGAGTCCGCAGTCTCCTGCCCTGACGCCGGTTCCCGGATCGGTTCCGCCGCACTCCCGTTTCCCGGGGCTGCCGGCGTGTGTTCTTTATTTACCCAGCCTCTGTCCGCACCCTCATACACCTGGCACCACGCATGCCCCATGCTGCCTTCGACCTGTGCCTCCCATGTGCCGTCCTCTGCCTGTTCAAACGCAGATTCTTCCGGCACAGATCCGGGAGCAGTGTCGTAGACAGCCATCGCTTCAAACGTCTCATCGATCTGCCTTCCCACTGCTTCATCTGAACTTGTATCCCAGTATTTACACAATTCTTCCAGACGGTCCAGCCCTCCCGGCAGCATCAGGCAGTCTTCAAGGAACCCCGGCATATCTTCTGAAAGGACTGCTTTCGGATCGCTGCCCCTCTCCCAGCTCTCCCCGGTATAGGCAGTCCCTGTCCTGACAGGGACGTATACGGTTCCAGCCGTTTTTCCTGTACAGATACAGTGAGGGGAGTCTCCGGCGTCTCCGGCACAAAAGCACTGATCTCCTTCAGATGATCCATGCTGTCCGCTGATGTACCAAGAGCATCGCCAAAGATCTCCTCGTTCTGCTCTCCCTGTACCGGCAGGTTAGTTAGTGCGTTTTCCCGGACCGCGCAGGCTGAACGGTTTATATTTAGCGCACAATGCGGTAGTATTCCCTGGATGTCAGAAGATACACGACCACATAGAACAGCGTAAACACTGCCGTTACTCCTGCAGTACATGCAAGGAAAAGGGGCACATTCAGCACATACATGACCGCCAGCAGCATGGTCATCACTCGGAAGGCGAACGCCACATGGAGAAAGGCTCCCAGAAGAGGCAGGAAAAATACTGCCAGGATCTGGCTGCGGATGGTCCGCCGCACTTCTCTTCTGTCCATGCCCACTTTCTGCATGAGCTGGAAGTTCTCCCTGTCGTCATACCCCTCTGAGATCTGCTTGTAGTAGATGACCAGCACTGTAGATATGAGGAAGAGAGCTCCTACAAAGATCCCCATAAACAGGGCTCCTCCGTTCATTACATAGGTAGACTGCCGGTAGTCTTCTTTATACTGGACATAGGAACCAGGGTTCTCCTCCGCAAGCTTTTCCCCGAGCAGCCTGACCATATTTTCCTTATCCCCGGCGTCCCCTTCCAGGTCAAACCATGCATCATATCCCGCATGATTCAGCTCTTCGGAAGAGAATCCGTACTCCTGCGCCAGCGAATCCACGGAGTTTACATCCGGAAGGATCACATAGAACATCCCCACTACACTGGACATCGTGCCATCTGCCACAAGAGACACATTATCCAGCACTTTTTTCACCGTGTACGGGACATCGCCCAGAAGGATCGTGTCATATGCATACTCATCCTCCGGCGCGTAGATCAGCGCCTCCCCCTGTTGGAGAGTCTCATCCCCGCCGGTCACTGCGTTATAATCTTCCAGAGGGATCAAAACCATGCCGCGGTACGAGTCGGTAAAGCCTTCCTCATCCCCATAGTCCATCGCATTGCCGAACATCGCCGTATCGCCCCTGAGCATACACGGGAGCAGGAAGGACCGGTACCCAAGCTCTCCCGTCACTTTTACCCCGGTCTCCTCTGCGGTCTCCCGGATCAGGCGTGAAGCCTCTGTCCTGGCCTCGTCCGAGCCGTCGGGAATGCCTACGGACACATCCTTCGGGAACTGGTTCTTCATAGAGTCTTCGATCCCGGCATAGAGGCAGACACATACAGACAGCACTACGATCACGACCGTGCTCATGATACAGATATTGGCAAGCCCCGCCGCATTCTGCTTCATCCGGTAGAGCATCCCGGACACAGCCGTAAAATGCTTTGCCTTATAATAATAGTTTTTATTCTTTTTGAGCGCCTTTAAGAGCACGATACTGCCTGTCATAAAAAGCAGATACGTCCCGATGACGACGAAGATCACCGCCAAAAAGAACACATTCACTGCTTTCAGCGGCGAATCCGCTGTCTGGGCGATATAATAACCGCTGCCAAGCGACGCCAGCCCAAGGAGCGCCAGGAGCCATTTGCCCCGTGGTTCTTTTTCCCCCGCCCGGGAGGCCCCTACCAGCTCCGTGATCCCGGAACGCGCCACCCGGAACAGATTCCAGAGAAGGTTGATAAGAAATACTGCCAGGAACAGCCGGACTGTCTGTAAGAGCGCTTCCGGCTCCACCGCAAAATCCAGCGGCACAGGGAAATGTATGATCTTCAGGAAAATAAGAAACAGAAGCTTCCCAAGCGCCAGGCCGAGAAGAAGTCCCGCTCCCAGGCTGACCACCGCGGTGATCAGCGTCTCCCAGAGCATCATCAGGCTCAGGTTTTTCTTATCCATGCCCATCACCTGGTAAAGCCCCAGCTCTTTTTTCCTCTGTTTGATGAGGAAACTGTTCGTGTAGAACAGAAAGATCAGCGAGAAACCTCCTGTAAGCGCTGTCACCCACTCCATAACCGTACCGATCGATGTTCCCCCTCTTATCTGCTCCATCCCGCTGTTCATGCCGATCGCGCTGAGGGCATAAAAGAGCATAACAGTCAGGATACATGTAAACAGGTAGGGCACATAGGTCTTATGGTTTTTCTTCAGGTTCAGAAAAGCAAGCTTTGGATAAAATACCTTATTCACGCACCTCACCTCCTGTCGCCAGGACTGTCAGCGTAGCAGCGATCTTCTGGTACATCTCCTCGTCCGTCAGATTCCCCCGGTAGATCTGGTGATACACCTGGCCGTCGCGGATAAAGAGCACTCTGCCCGCGCTGCTGGCCGCCTTGACACTGTGCGTCACCATGAGGATCGTCTGCCCCTCCCGGTTGACCTGTGAAAACAGCTTCATCAGCTCATCTGACGAACGGGAATCCAGCGCCCCGGTCGGCTCATCCGCCAGGATAAGCTGAGGGCGCGTGATCAGAGCCCTTGCCACTGCCGCCCTCTGTTTCTGCCCGCCTGAGACTTCGTAGGGAAACTTCTTCAGAAGTCCCGTAAGCCCGAGCCTGCCTGCGATGCGGTCCAGCTTTTCCTTCATCTGCCCGTAGTTTTCTCCCGCAAGGACAAGGGGCAGGTAGATATTATCTTCAATGGAGAATGTATCCAGCAGGTTAAACTCCTGAAAGACAAATCCCAGGTTCTTCCTGCGGAATGCAGCCAGCTCGCTGTCTTTGATCCCCTTCATGTCCCTGCCGTTCAGCAGGACCGTGCCCCCGGAAGGTTTGTCGAGCGCGGCAAGGATATTGAGCAGCGTAGTCTTCCCGGACCCGCTCTCCCCCATGATCGCCACATACTCTCCCTTCTCCACAGAAAAGCTTACATCTGAGAGCGCCTGCACCTGGCTTGCGCCGAATCTTGTGGTATATATTTTTTTCAGGTTTTTCACTTCAAGCAGTGTCATCTTTGATCTCCTCCCTGTCTTTTATTATGGTCCTATTATAAAAAGACAGAAGGCAGCTTTCCATAAGCCTGCCTTACATTCCTCCCTCTATCCTTACATTTCTGTCACTTTCCGCACTGCCTACTCATGCCGCATCTCTTTTCTCGAGAGATCGAGGCGCACTGCCGTGCCCTTTCCCGGTTCAGACGTGATCTCAATGGTATGGTTCAGCTTCCCGCAGATCATCCGGCACAGGTACAGCCCGATGCCCGTGGATTTCTTATCCTGTCTCCCGTTGTACCCGGTAAAGCCTTTCTCAAACACCCGGGGCAGATCCTCCGCCTGGATCCCGATCCCGGTATCCTCGATCAGAAGAACTCCATGGTTACCCGGCTCCATGCGGATCCGGATGGAACCCTTGTCCGTATATTTCAGGGCGTTTGACAAAAGCTGCTCCAGCACAAAGAGAAGCCATTTCTCATCCGTCAGGACCGTCTCCTTACAGGGCTCGTATTCCAGTCGGATCTTCTTGAGGATAAACATGCCCGAATATTTGCGGACCGCCTGCCGCACGATCTCATCCAGCGAGTATTCCTTCAGGAGCAGATCCGACGACAGATCCTCCGCGCGCAGATAGGACAGCACCATATCCACATACTGCCCGGTCTTAAAAAGCTCCATGCGCATCTCCTGGAAGGTCCTGGCGCTTCGGTCCCCTCCAGGCTCTCCATCAGACTTTCCGCCAGACTCTCTGGCAGGCTCTCCTGCATCCCCGGGGTTGGCTTGGGCAGCATCCTCCCGCGCTTCCGCGGACTGGAGGAGCAGGTCCAGCGCCGCCAGGGGCGTCTTGATCTGGTGCGCCCACAGGCTGTAAAAGTCGATCATCTCCTGCCTGCTCCTGCGGGCTTCATTTTCCTGTGCCACAAACCGCTCCCCCAGCGTCCGCACCTCTTCCTGGTACTTTTCCTCGGGAATGTCCAGAGGCGCCGGCAGGCTTCCCAGCTCATAGGGCATATTGCGGAACGCCTCCCCTATGGCCTTGATCCTTGCCTGATAGCGCCAGAAGTCAAAAATACCGAGCGCGGTAAATGTGACCAGGGACAAAAATACCGCATATCCCAGAGCGTCCGCGCGCACTCCGTAGAGATACAGCACAAGATAAAACATGGCCAGGAAAACAACATAAAATAAGATTGGTTTCCTGTTCTTTTTCAGATAAGTGGTGATCAAATGTGTCATTGTATCAGATACCCGCTTCCCTTTTTCGTCCTGATCAGGTCCGTGATCCCGATCTCTTCTAATTTTCTGCGCAGCCTCGTCACATTCACGGTCAGGGTATTGTCATCGATAAATTCATCGCTCTCCCAGAGCCTCTGCATCAGCTCCTCCCGCTTCACGACCCGCCCTGCGTTCTCCATGAGCACCTGCATGATCCTGAAATCATTTTTGGTCAGCTCCATCTTCTTCCCCTTATAGCTTACGCAGGTATCATCCAGGTTCAGGATCACTCCGGCGTGCTCGATCAGGCTGACCCTGCCCTGAAAAGAATACGCCCGGCGGAGCATGGCCTGGATCTTCGCGGTCAGCACGTTCAGGTCAAATGGCTTCTCCACGAAATCGTCCCCTCCCATGTTCATCGCCATCACGATGTTCATATTGTCCCCTGCGGATGAGAGGAATAAAATAGGGACCCTGGATATCTTCCGGATCTGCGTGCACCAGTGATATCCGTTATAAAAAGGAAGAAGGATGTCCATAAGGACCAGCTCCGGCGAAAATCTCGCGAACTCCTCTGTGATATTGCGGAAATCTTTTGCGCACTGCACCTGGTAATCCCATTTTTCCAGATGCTCCTTCAGTGTCCGTGCAATAGTCGCATCGTCTTCTACAATATAGATCTTATACATAAAGCAGTCTCCTTTGAAAACCTGTCCTTGCTGACAAACAGAAAATATTCTCAGTCCATGATACATTTTTTTCAGTTTGCTGGCAAGATTCCCGTGATTTATATTTCTTTGAAAATGTAACACCTGAAAATATAACAGTTCATCCGCTTCATTCGGAAAAATATCCTGATAAGTATTGACATTATATATTATACAAAATATAATATACATAAATAAAATATATATTTCAGATCAACATATGAGAGGAATGATGTTATGACGTTTACACTGAACGCTCCCATGATGGACTTCCTCGTACTGTCCGTCATCGCTGAGGGCGATGCGTATGGCTATCAGATCAGCCAGATCATCAAAAGGGCATCCAGCACAAAAGATTCCGCCCTCTACCCGATCCTGAAACGGCTCCAGGAAAGCCGTTTCGTTGTGACCTATGACCAGCAGTACCAGGGACGCAACCGCAAATACTACCGGATCACCCCGGAAGGAAGGCAGCGGCAGGCAGAGCTCCTAAAAGAATGGGAAGAGTACAAATTCATTATTGACGACATTGTAAAAGGAGGGAACTCAAATGACTAAAACCGAATACATGAAAATACTTGCCCGCAGCCTGCGCCGTCTTCCAAAGGAGGACTATGACAGGGCGATCGAGTATTTTGAAGAATATTTCGCAGAAGCAGGACCGGAAAACGAACAGCAGGCAGTCTCCGATCTTGGCAGCCCGGAAGAAGCGGCAAAAGAACTGATCATGGATCTGGCCGCCCAGAATATCAAAGAAAAACCCAAAACCGTAAAACGCGGCCTGTCCACCCTCTGGATCGCGGTGCTCGCCCTGTGCGCAGCTCCGGTCACCGTCCCCTTTGCCCTCTGCACACTGATCGTTCTGGCAGTCCTTCTTCTCTGCGCAGGGATCGTTTTGTTTGCTGTGGCAGTCTCGGCTATCGCGTTTATCGCTTCCGGGATCCTCTGCCTCTTCGGCGGGATCGCGGTACTCTTCCGCTCCGTGGGCGACGGTCTGTGCAACATCGGCCTGGGGCTCTTTGCCGGCGGGATCGGGATCCTCCTTGTATACGGATCGGTCCTCCTATTTAAATGGTGCATCAGAAAAGTATCCGTATCTCTCGGGAAAATGACAAAAGGGAGGAAGAACCATGAAAAAAACAACTAGGAATATCCTGATCATCTCCGCCTGCTGCATGGGCGCGGGCATCCTCGCCGCAGCGGCAGGGATCGCTGCCGGCGGCTGGTTCGGCGTCCAGATCACCCGGGACGGCATCCGCTCCGCCTCCTCCGAAACCAGGCCGTACATCCTGAAAAAGACAAAGCTGGATGACTTTTCCAGCATAAAGATCGACATCACTTCTGAGGCTGACATCGAATTCCTGCCGTCTGAGGATGGATCCGCCTACCTGGAATACACTCTGGACGGAACCGGCGCAGAACCTCTGTGGGGCGTTTCCGGCGATACCCTTACCGTTACCCAGAAAGGGATCCTGTCCGGCGGGATCTTCCTCGATATCGGATCCCTGTCCACCTTTTCTGACTCCGTAGTCCGCCTGTATCTCCCGGAAGGCACCGACTGCTCCGACGTTGAGATCAGGAGCGATTTCGGCAGCATGGATATCAGCAGTTTTACCGCAGACACACTCACTCTGAACCTGGGGTACGGAGACCTGGACATGAAAAACATTCACACAGACAAAGCCGACATTTATCTGGATTTCGGAAATCTTGACATGGAGAATATCACCGCCGATACCTCGGAGATCGGTCTGGATTACGGAAATCTGAGCGTAAAAGGATGCAGCTTCACTGACACAGAGATCACCGCCGCTTCCGGCAGTATCGAAACCCAGGACACCGCCATCGGCACTCTGGTACTCACCGCCGAATACGGAGACGCGTCGCTGCAGGGCATGACAGTCCGCTCGGCAGACCTGACCATAGAATCCGGCAGCCTCTATTTTGCAGCCAGCGGCCTCGAGACACTGACCGGGGTAAACAAATTCGGGGATACCGTATTCGTGCTCAGCGATGCGCAGGATTACGCCTATGACCTTGTGACCGAATTCGGAAAGATCACACTCTCCGATGACATCCCCGGCAGGCTCTCCTCGCCAGGCACCGGGGAAATGACCTTCACATCAGACGGCGGCCGGGAGAAAACCATCGAATTCAACGCAGAATCCGGGGATATCCAGGTACACGAGAAGTAAATCTGTATTTGTGGGGGAGCCTTCCTTCAAATATACCGTCCGAAAACCGCCGGTTTGATGCAGGACGTTTTCGCGGCGGACGGGGATATGGGTGGTTGAGGTGACTTCGGAATGAGGCTTGGAAAAAGTAGAAATCAGGGGACACGCGTTGGGATCAGAAGAGAGGGTGTCTGAGGCGGAGCCGAGTTCCTCTCTTCTGATCCCTGGTTTTAGCGTGTTCCCTGATTTCGTAGTTTTTCCTGCCTCATGGAGCGGAGCCGATGCCAGCCATATCCCCGCGCTGAATACGTCCTCGACATCCGCGCTTCACTGTTTTCGGACGTTTTGCCAACAGGACGGCTCCCCCACAAATCCAGATTTCCTATCCCAAGGCCACATCCAGCACCATCATGATCACAAACCCCACTGCCACCCCCACGGTGCTGATATTGGAATGCTCGCCTGTCTGTGCTTCCGGGATCAGTTCTTCTACCACAACATAGATCATCGCCCCTGCCGCGAATGACAGCAGATACGGGAGCAGCGGCACGACAAGCCCGGTCAGCAGGATCGTAATAAGCGCGGCGATCGGCTCCACGATCCCGGACAGAGCGCCGTACACAAACGACCGCTTCTTTGACAATCCCTGGCTTTTAAGTGGCATGGAAATAATCGCTCCCTCAGGGAAGTTCTGGATCGCGATCCCAATGGAAAGGGCGAAAGCTCCCGCAAGGGTCATCATCGCGTTATCCGCAAGCACGCCCGCAAAAGTCACACCGACTGCCATCCCTTCCGGGATATTATGCAGGGTGACCGCAAGGACAAGCATGGTCGTTTTTTTTAAATGGGCGGGAACGCCCTCTGGTTTCTCTTCCGTATAGTGCAGGTGCGGGGTCAGTGTATCGAGGACAAGCAGGAATCCCATTCCCAGCAGGAATCCCACAGCGGGCGGAAACCATGCGGCGCCCCCCTCCTGCTCCGCCATGTCTATGGCAGGTATCAGAAGTGACCAGACGGATGCCGCCATCATCACGCCGGAAGCGAATCCAAGCAGCAGCTTTTCCAGTCGTCTGTCCATTTCCTTTTTCATAAAAAATACCATTGCCGCCCCAAGCGCTGTCCCGGCAAATGGTATCAATATCCCAAGCAAAGTATTCTGGTTCATATTGTCCCTCCGTTTCGGTATTCGAATGTGCCGATAATTTTTATCGGTATCCTATCATATGCATTCCCAAAAGAATTTGTCAACAGTTTCGCCGGCTAACAGTATCATTCTTCCCCCGTATGATCTACAGTATTTCTTATTTCCGCATACGTTATGGGCAGATTGCTCAAAAAATTTTGATTTTTTATCTATTTTTTAGTTGTTCCCTACATAAATATGGTGTATAATGGGTTTAACATTTGAGAGGTGAAAGTCTCAAACAATAATTACATAAAGGAGAGATTCGCCATGGTAAATTTAGTAACAGGTCCAAGAGGCAGTGGAAAGACACAAAAAATGATCGACCTTGCAAATGAAAAGGTCAAGACATCTAACGGAAATGTGGTATTGATCAAAAAGAGCCCGAAGGATACATACACTGTGGACTTTAACATCCGCGTGATCCGTATGGCAGATTATCCAGATATCCTTACACTCGAAGAATTCGTAGGCTTCCTTTACGGCATGGCAGCCGGCAACCATGATATCGAAGCAGTCTTTATCGACAGCGTATTAAAACAGGCAAACATCACCCTCGAAAGCCTTGCAGCTTTCCTTCAGAAATTGAACAAGATTTCCACTGAAAACAATATCGATTTCTATCTCAGCGTCAGCGCGGAGAAGAAAGATATTCCCGGTATAGATTCCCATGACTGCAATGTGATCTGCTGACCCAGGGGAAAACTTTTTTAGCACAGAACAGGCTTTTGCCTGAAAAAGGAAGCGCGGCCCGGATCGGCCCACTTCCTTTTTTCTTTCTGCCTTATATTTTTCCTTCCTGTCCTTCCGGCGCCTTACTGTTCAGATCCTTCTGAAGGCTCCCTCTCTGTCCCATTCACAGACAGGACGGTATTGCTCTTCTCGCCTTCTTTATATTCAATGGTGATTTCATCCCCCACATCATACCGGATGATATCGATGAAATCTACTACCGGTATATCAAAGATCGCATCCGAGCCTTCCACCATGATATAGTAATGGGAATTTCCATCCACAACACCCTGTGCGATCTTTGTGATCCGCGCAGTGATAGTCTCTATATCCCGGGTATCCTCCGGCGTCTCCTTGATCCCGTTTTCGTACATCAGTGTGCTGTAATTTTCCTCACACTCGCTCACCGTATCCCCGATCGCTACGATCTGGTATTTCTGCACATTTACCATGGCATATTTCTTCACCAGCCCCGCGTCATCTTTCAGGGCTATAAAATACGTGGGTTCCCCGGAAATATTAAGGAGCAGGGGGAAGGTCGCCGTATAATGGAGATTCTGCACCTGCCCTTCAGCGGACGACATCGCCGATGCCTCCGTTGCCCCTTCAACCTCATAGAACCGCGTCTCCATGGTCCGCTGGTTCATGAGCACAAATCCCACATTGGACTGGTCGCCTGTGATCGATGTAACTCCCGTATAGACCCACACATCGTCATTGATCGCAAGGTAATTATATCCGTCCGTTGTGTGCAGGCAGTCCTTCTGGCCGAGCACACTGTTGAAAAACCCGTGCTTCAGTGTCCCGTAATAATCATACAGCTGGACGAGGAGATCCGCGGAATACGCGCGGTCGATCCACTGGGGCGCATCTTCGATCGCATAATCCTGAGTCTCGCCGGTAATGGCATTGCACAGCACTACGCGCCCGATCGTCTCTCCGCCGAAGAGGCCGATGTTAAACTTCTTCACCGGGCAGATCCAGTACGGTATGCCCTCCTCATCCACCTCAAAACTGAGATCATTAAAAATATACGTCGGATATTTAAATCGCAGATGACGGTAGATATTTCTGTTAAAATGGTCGCTCGTCGTATATTTCATCCCTTCATCCAGCTTTACAAGCTCTGTGTCCTGTGTCGCCATATCGATCTTAATATACGCCGGGATCCCCTCTCCCTGGTTCGTAAACCATTTGATCAGGCTCGCATATTTCAGCGGGGACACCCTGACCGGGCGGTCCTGGTAATTGATCTGCGAATACAGGCTGTCCACCTCGAACTGCGACACCATATCCACCATGCTCCCCATCTTCCTGTCACCCAAAAGCTCTGCGGAATCTTTGTCGAGAAGAGGGATCTGGTCAAAGGACAGCTCTTCGATATCCGTTGTGAACTCTCTTGTCTCTACGGTCATCAACTGCTGGTACTTTTTCGCATTTACGATCGGCGATGACAAAAGCGCCCCCACGAGATATACGATCACGATAAGGGCAACCACACCGAGTATCACTTTCAGCCCCTTTGACTCTTTCAGCTCATACCTGTTCAGGTTTTTCTTTTTGATAAAGATCAGTGCGGCCAGGATGCCCAGTACGAACAGGAACACCCAGAATTCCGTCGAATGGATGTTGACCGGCGGAAGGGCCGCATAGTAATAGATCCCAAGCGCCGCAATGACCAGAAGGATGAGCAGCAGTTTTGTTCTGATTTTTTTCATTTTCTTTCCTTTCCTCCGCGCACTCCAAAGGCGCGGACTTTCAGGGCAGCTCCGTCAGTATCCGGGCATCCCTGATCCATAAATAATACGGCAATTATAGCATCTTTATCCATGGAGCACAAGGAGCAGCATCGCCGGCGGTGGGAACAGATATCGGCCACAGACACCGGCATCATCACTGTCCACAGAGCCCCCATATCTTTCTCATATGTGCAGCGCCTGAAACGACCCGGGAGAAAACGCTATCTGCGTTTTCTCCCGGGCCGTCCCTTTATCCTTTTCTTTTGATCTGATCCTTATTCTTCCGATGCCCTTGCAGCGATCTCTTTCTCCTGTACATCCGACGGAGCCTGCTCATATCTTGCGAACTGATATTCATAAGTCCCGCGTCCGCCTGTCATGGAGCGGAGCACTGTGCAGTAGCCGAACAGTCCTGTCATCGGGATATCCGCCTCGATCACCTGCTTGCCGCCCGCTACCGGAGTCATGCCGAGCACTCTTCCGCGCCTCTTGTTCAGGTCGCCCATCACATCGCCGGTGTAATCATCCGGCACTGTCACCTTGATGGAAGCGATCGGCTCGAGCAGGACGGGCGAAGCCTCCATGAATCCTTTCTTAAACGCCTGGCTTGTAGCAGTCTTGAACGCCATCTCCGAAGAGTCTACCGGATGGTAGGATCCATCGTAGAGGATCGCTTTCACTCCGACTACCGGGTATCCGGCGAGAGGTCCTTTCACCACGGATTCCTGGAGTCCCTTTTCCACTGCCGGGAAATAGTTCTTCGGAACAGCACCGCCAACTACGCACTCCTCAAAAATATACGGCGTGTCCAGATCATGGGAAGGCTCAAATTTCATCTTGACATGTCCGTACTGTCCGTGGCCGCCCGTCTGTTTCTTATATTTCATATCCACATCCGAGTTCTTGCGGATCGTTTCGCGGAAAGCAACTTTCGGAGTTTCCAGAACGATCTCTACTTTGTACCTTGCCGCCAGCTTGCTCGCCGCGATCTCAAGATGCTGGTCTCCCATGCCGTAGAGCAGTGTCTGACGGTTCTCGCTGTCATTAACCGACTTGAGCGTCACATCCTCTGCGGTCATCCTTGCAAGAGCCTGGGAGACTTTGTCCTCATCCCCTTTATTCTTTACGCGGTATCTCATGTATGTATAAGGCACGGAGTAATCCGTCTTTGCATAGGATACCGGGGTTGCCTTCGTGGAGAGCGTATCCCCTGTCCTTGTATTTGCGAGCTTCGCGATGGCTCCGATATCCCCGGCAAACAGTTCGGATACTTCTGACGGCTTATTCCCGCACATCGTATACAGCTTGCCCGGCTTCTCCTCTGCCTCTGTATCCGCATTGTAAAGGATGTCATCCCCTTTGAGCACTCCGGAGCACACCTTTACAAAGGAATATTTTCCGATAAACGGATCCACCATGGTCTTGAACACGTACGCTGTCTTCGCCTTTGCGAAATCATAGTTAGCCTCAAAGATCTCATTCGTCCTGCGGTTGATGCCCGCGCATGTCCTCTTGTCCGGGCTCGGGAAGAACCTTACGATGTCGGACAGGAGATTCGCAACGCCCTGGGCCTGCACGTTGGATCCCATTGCCACAGGGACGATATCCCCGTCCATCACTTCCGTGCGCATTGCGGCCCGGATCTCTTCGATAGAGAATTCCTCGCCGTTGAAATATCTCTCCATAAATTCTTCGCTCGTCTCAGCGACAGCTTCCATCAGGGAATCCCTGAGGATCTGGAGGTTCGGCTTACAGTAATCCGGGATCTCGCACTCTTCCCTCTGGCCGATGCCTGTGTACCTGCGGCCCGCATTTTTAATGACATTGATATACCCGACCAGTTTTTCATTCTCGCGGATCGGCTGGAAATGCGGCGCGATCTTCTTGCCGTATTTCGCTGTCAGGTCTTCTACTACCTGGCGGAAGCTGGCATCGTCCACATCCATTTCTGTCACATAGATCATTCTCGGGAGATTATACTTATCGCACAGCTCCCATGCCTTCTCCGTGCCGACCTGAACGCCAGCCTTGCCGGATACGACGATGACCGCAGCGTCAGCCGCGCTGACCGCTTCTTCCACCTCGCCTACAAAGTCAAAGTATCCCGGCGTATCAAGGATATTGATCTTCGCTTTTTCCCACTCGATGGGGATCAGGCTTGTGCTGATGGAAAATCCGCGTTTCTGCTCCTCTTTATCAAAATCACTGACTGTGTTGGACTCTGTGACTTTTCCCATACGGTTCGTGGCGCCCGATACATAAAGCATTGCCTCGACAAGACTTGTCTTTCCGCTCCCGCCATGTCCGAGCAATACCACGTTCCTGATTTCGTCCGTTCTGTAAACCTTCATGCTGCTGCCTCCTTGATATGTAGTTATTATGCATACGCTTAAATCTTTCCCGCATGCACGCCATGGATATATTGTACTAAAATCTTTTGGAAATTACAACTATTTTATGTATTTTTCACATATAACTTGCATTTTGACAGGCAGATGGCCCTTTCCATCGCCCGGGGTGCGCCGGAAGGCGTTTCTTCCGTTTACTTTTATGATGCAACGTGCTAAAATGGCTCTATTACAGGAAACGGAAAGGATGACATATATGGCAGCAACAAAAGCAGGGTTTATCGGGCTGGGGCTCATCGGAGGCTCCATCGCCAAAGCGATCCGGAAATACTATCCGGGCTGCGAACTGATCGCATTTGACAAAAGCAGGGAGAGCCTTGCCCTTGCCGTACAGGAGGGGACCATAGACACCGCATGCTCGTCTATTGACGACAATTTCAAAGGATGCAGCTACATTTTCCTGTGCGCCCCTGTCTCCTGCAATACTGCTTATCTCTCCCAACTTAAAGAGCTGGTCGGAAAGGACTGCATATTGACAGACGTGGGGAGCGTCAAGACTTCCATCCATGAAGAGATCATCTCACTCGGCATGGAGGAATGTTTCATCGGCGGGCACCCTATGGCGGGGTCAGAAAAAAGCGGTTTCGCGAACTCCAAAGCGCACCTGATCGAGAACGCTTACTATATCCTGACTCCTTCTGCAAAAGTACCGGAAGAAAAAGTAGAGGGATACCGGCAATTCGTCTCCTCTCTGAAGGCGATCCCCATTGTCCTTGACTATAAGGAACACGATCTGATAACCGGGACGATCAGCCATCTCCCGCATATCATTGCCGCTTCCCTGGTGAATTTTGTGCACGACACGGACACAGAAGACGGCCTGATGAAAGCACTTGCGGCAGGAGGCTTTAAAGACATCACGAGGATCGCGTCCTCCTCTCCTGTCATGTGGCAGCAGATCTGCCTGAAAAACAGCCGGAATATCTCACATATCCTTGCAGGTTACATTCATGCCCTTGAACGCGCGAGACAGGCAGTGGATCTCGGAGACGAAGGCGCTCTGTACTCGATGTTCGAATCTTCCAGGGACTACCGGGACTCCATGCCCAACAGCTCCGCCGGCCCGATCAAGAAGCAGTTCGCCATCTACTGCGACATTATCGACGAGGCGGGAGGGATTGCTACGATCGCCACGATCCTTGCCAGCAACAATATCAATATCAAAAATATCGGTATCATACACAACAGGGAATTTGAAGAAGGTGTGCTGCGGATCGAATTTTACGAAGAGGACGCCTCGGCAAAAGCTGCCGCGCTTCTCCAGAAATACCGCTATGTGGTATATGAGACCTGATCAGGCCAGATACCGAAACCGGATTTTACCAGAAATTTAAGATAAATTACAGAAAGAGGATTTAAATATGGAATTATGCAGCATTACCGGGCTGAAAGGAAGAGTCGCTGTCCCGGGAGACAAATCGATTTCACACAGATGTATCATGTTCGGCTCTATCGCAGACGGCATAACAGAAGTCCGCAATTTTCTTGAAGGCGCGGACTGTCTCGCCACGATCCGGTGCTTCCGCTCGCTTGGGATCGAGATCGAAGAAAAGGACGCCTCTGTCATCGTACACGGAAAAGGCCTTCACGGGCTTTCCGCCCCTGACAGCATCCTGGATGCAGGCAACAGCGGCACAACGACCCGCCTCCTCTCCGGCATCCTTGCCGGCCAGCCCTTTGAGTCCAGGCTTTCCGGCGATGAATCCCTCAACTCCCGCCCCATGAAGCGCATCATAGATCCACTCACCCGGATGGGAGCCCATATATCGAGCATCCCCGGGAACGGCTGCGCTCCCTTACGCATCACGCCTTCCAGTCTCCACGGCATCCACTATGACTCACCTGTGGCATCCGCGCAGGTTAAGTCATGCATCCTTCTCGCGGGACTGTACGCGGACGGGGAAACCTCTGTCACAGAGCCATCCCTCTCCCGCAACCATACTGAGCTGATGCTCCGGGAATTCGGCGCGGATATCCGCACGACCCATGCGCTGGACAGCACAAAAGCCACAGCTTCCATACGCCCCTGCAGCGGACTGTACGGCCAGAAGATCACAGTGCCCGGGGATATTTCCTCCGCCGCTTATTTCATCGCGGCAGGCCTCATCGTCCCGGACTCTGAGATCCTGATCGAAAATGTTGGGATCAATCCGACCCGCGCCGGGATCCTGAAAGTGTGTGAAGATATGGGCGGCAATATCACGCTCCTCAACGAACGTACAGAAGGCGGCGAAAAGATCGCAGACATCCTTGTGGAAACGAGTTCCCTGCACGGCATCACCATCGAAGGGGATATCATCCCGGCCCTGATAGACGAAATACCTGTGATCGCAGTCATGGCTGCTGTCGCAGAAGGAACGACCGTCATAAAAGACGCCGCAGAGCTTAAAGTAAAAGAAACTGACCGCATCGAAACTGTCACGGACAATTTAAAGGCAATGGGATGCAATGTCACCCCCACCGCTGACGGAATGATCATCACCGGCGGAAAGCTCAGAGGAGCTTCCATCCACACCCTCCTGGACCACCGCATCGCAATGGCATTCAGCATCGCAGCTCTGGTCGCTGAGGGAACCACAAAAATACTGGACAGCAAATGTGTGGATGTATCATATCCCACATTCTATGACACCTTCGAACAATTATTGTAAATCTGTATTTGTGGGGGAGCCTGCCAATGGCTGAACGTCCGAAAACCGTCGGTTTGATGCAGGACGTTTTCGCGGCGGGCGGGGATATGGCGCATCAAAGGGGCCGGTTTTCTGCGCGCATCCGATCGGAAGGTCCCCGCAGGCAAATGCAGGATTTCAAAAGGTGGGTGAGGTGACTGCGGAGGGGCTTGAAAAAACTTGAAATCCGGGACTATGCGTTGAGATCAGCAGGGGGCTTGTCTGAGGCAACGCCGAGTTGCGCCCTGCTGATCCCTGTCTTTAGCATAGTCCCGGATTTCTTAGTTTTTGCTGCCACGGAGCCCCGGCAGATCCAGATTTAAAAGATGATCGATCAGCCGGTACCCTTCTTCCAGCATCTTTCCGCTCTCCCGGCCTGTTTTCTCACTGTACACACTGCATCCTTCCTGCGCCTTTGTGCTGTCATACAGCAGGTACGGCACCGGGTCTGATGTATGGGTGCGCACCCTCACCGGAGTCGGGTGATCCGGAAGGATCAGCATCCTGAAATCAACCCCTGCTCCGCGGAGCGCATCCGCCACAGGGCCGATCACCTGATCGTCAATATATTCTATGGCTTTGATCTTATCTTCCGCGCTTCCCTGGTGCCCCATCTCATCCGGGGCTTCGATATGTACATAGACAAAATCATAGCCGTCCTCAGTCAGGGCTTTCACCGCTGCCCGGGCTTTTCCCGCATAATTCGTATGGAGCCCGCCGTTTGCGCCTTCCACGATGATATTGTGCATCCCGGAGCCTGCCGCGATCCCTTTCAGCAGATCCACCGCTGAGATCATGGCGCCTTTCACCCCGGTTTTCTCCTCAAAGGAAGGCAGTGCAGGGCGCGTGCCTGCTCCCCAGAACCAGGCGGAGTTGGCGGGATTTTTCCCTTCCGCGCGCCGCTTTACATTGACGGGATGGTCTTTCAGGATCTCATAGCTCCTGACCATCATCTCCCGGAGCACAGGATCTTCGGGCAGATATTCCCCGATCCGTTTCGTCAGGATATCATGGGGCGGCGTCAGGTCTGTTACTTTCCCATCTTTCTGGATGAGAAGGTGCCGGTAACTGGTCCCCACGTAAAAAGTATAGCCCTCTCTTCCGAGCCCCTCCCTGAGCGCTTCCACAAGGGCAGCCGCCTCTTCTGTCGGGATCTCTCCGGAGCTGTGGTCCAGGATCACTCTGTCCTCATACCAGTCTTCCTCTTCGGAAAGAGTGACAAGATTGCACCGGAAGGACACGTCATTCTCCCCCATTTCCGCCCCGATGCTCAGGGCTTCCAGAGGAGAACGGCCGGAATAATATTTCCTCGGGTCATAGCCGATCACCGACAGGTTTGCCGTATCGCTCCCGGGAGCCATGCCTTCCGGGACAGTGCGGACCATCCCGATCTCCGAATCCGCTGCCAGGCGGTCCATGTTCACTGTCCGCGCCGCTTCCAGCGGGGTGCGTCCATCCAGTTCTTCCAGCGGTTCGTCCGCCATTCCGTCACATAAGATCACAATATATTTCATGTTCAGTCCAGCCTCTTTCCTTACTCTTCAATGCGGATCATATGCAGGATCCCTTCTGCCTGAGCTGCCTTTCCGGCATACTCGCCCTCTGTCATCACTCCGGTCACAAAGCCGAACTCGCCTTCCACGCCGTCCACTGTCAGGATCTTAACCTCGCCGAACAGTTTCTCAACCTCGTCTCTGCGCGCCTCTGCGTCACCTGACATGCGCACAAAGAACTTCCTGCTTGTATCCCCGACCGGCTGGAGCTCCAGCTTCTCGCTCTTCCACATGGTCATGATATTTCTGTGGAGATGCTTCGCCGCATCCACCACATCCGCTACGACCGCGCTGGCCGTGGGCAGCTTGCCTGCCCCGCTTCCGTAGAACATCGCGTCGCCCAGTACATTTCCGTTGACGAAAACTGCATTGAACACATCGTCCACACTGTAAAGCGGGTGTCCCTTTTTCAGGAGAGCCGGAGCTACAATGGCTGAGAGACAGCTTCCGCAGCGCTTACTGGACGCCAGCAGCTTGATCGTCATGCCCATCTTCTTTGCATAAAGCATATCTTCTTTTGCGATCTTTGTGATGCCTTCTGTATAGATATCCTCAAAGTCCACCTGCTGTCCCGAGATCAGGGATGAGAGGATGGCGATCTTGCGGCATGCGTCGTAGCCTTCTACATCCGCCTCCGGGTTGCGCTCTGCGTACCCGTTGTCCTGCGCCTCCTTCAGGACCTCGTCATAGTCAGCGCCCTCATAGAACATCTTGCTGAGCATATAGTTGGTCGTCCCGTTCAGGATCCCTGTGATCTCCTCGATCCGGTCAGCTGTCAGGCTGGAATTGAGGGCACGGATGATCGGGATACCGCCTCCGACACTGGCCTCAAAAAGGAAGTTCAGTTCTCTTTCCCTTGCAATGGAGAGCAGCTCAGCCCCGTGCTTCGCGACAAGAGCCTTGTTGGATGTGGCAACGCTTTTCCCCGCTTCCAGGCAGCGCTTTACAAAAGTATAGGCAGGCTCGATCCCTCCCATAACTTCCACTACGATCTTAATCTCCGGGTCATTGATGATCACATCGATGTCATGGACGATCTTCTCCTGGATCGGGTCTCCCGGGAAATCTCTGATGTCGAGCACATATTTGATATTGATCTCATCTCCTGCCCTCTGGTTGATGATATCACCGTTGGTTTTGATGACCTCGACCACTCCTGACCCTACTGTACCATATCCCATTACTGCTATATTTACCATTGCTCTCTTTTCCTTTCTGTACTTTCTTTATAGTAGCCGAAACAGGCTCCCGGGTCACTGCTCGGGCGCCTGCTGTGTATTTGCGCTCAGATATGCGTTGATGAACGGATCGATATTTCCATCCATCACTCCGTTCACATTGCTGACTTCCGCATTCGTCCTGTGGTCTTTCACCAGCGTGTACGGCTGCATCACATAGGAACGGATCTGGTTTCCAAAGTTGATATCCCGCACCTCACCGCGGATGTCGGACATTTTCTCCGCCTGCTCCTGCTGCTTCATAAGATACAGCTTGGATCTGAGCATCTGCATTGCCTTATCCTTGTTCATATGCTGGGAGCGCTCATTCTGGCACTGCACCACGATCCCCGTCGGGAGATGGGTGATGCGGACCGCGGACGAAGTCTTATTGATATGCTGCCCGCCGGCGCCGCTGGAGCGGTACGTGTCGATCTTCAGATCGTCGTCATTGATCTCGATGTCGATATCCTCCTCGATATCCGGGATCACATCACAGGACGCAAACGATGTCTGGCGCTTGCCCGCCGCGTTGAACGGGGAGATACGCACAAGCCGGTGCACCCCTTTCTCCGAGCGGAGATACCCGTAGGCATTCTCCCCTTTCACTTCAAAGGTCACACCTTTGATCCCTGCCACATCCCCTTCCAGGTAGTCCAGGACTTCCACATCGTATCCTTTTTTCTCAGCCCAGCGGGTGTACATGCGGTACAGCATGCCCGCCCAGTCGCAGGATTCCGTGCCGCCCGCCCCTGCGTGGAGCGTCACGATCGCATTGTCGCGGTCATAGGGTCCCGTAAGGAGTGTACTGATCCGAAGCTCTTCGAATTTTTCTTCAAATCCGTTGAGTTCCTCTTCGATCTCCTGCACGGTTTCCTCGTCCGGCTCCTCCTCGCTCATCTCGATGAGCAGGAGCATATCCTCATAGTCTGAATACAGTTTCTCGATCTCTTTTACCGAGTCCTGCAGGCCTTTCAGTTCCTTCATGACCTGCTGGGAGACTTCCGGGTCATCCCAGAATCCCGGCTCCTCCAGACGCTTCTGGAGCTCTTCTACTCTTAACTTCTTTGACGCCAGGTCAAAGTGAATCCCTCAGATCTTTCAGCGGTTCTTCATAGGCTGTCAGTCTTGACTTTAATTCATCTAATAAAACCACCTTATTCACCTCTTTCATATTTTTTCTGTCAATATGCCTTACCCCCTGCACGGGCAAGGCATGAACTGCTGCTTACGCCTTGCCTGCACCAAGGGGCTTGCGGCCGCAGCACTGTTTGTATTTCTTTCCGCTTCCGCACGGGCACGGATCGTTCGGATAGATCTTCTTTTCCTCGCGTTTCTTCGGAGCGCGCACAGACGTGTCGTCCTTGTTCGTTCCGGTCACCTTGGCGACTTCCTCTCTCTCTACCTTCTGCTCAACACGGATATTGAACAGGGTGCGGATCGTGGTCTCTGCGATCATGTTCGTCATCTCACCGAACATATTGTATCCTGTCATCTTGTATTCCACAAGCGGATCTCTCTGCCCGTATGCCTGGAGACCGATCCCCTGGCGGAGCTGGTCCATATCGTCAATGTGGTCCATCCATCTCGCATCAATGACTTTCAGAAGGACGACACGCTCGATCTCACGGATCTGCTCTGCCTCCGGGAATTCCCCTTCCTTCGCCTCATATGCCTTCACAGCGCGCTCTTTTAAGAGATGTTTCAGCTCTTTCTGGCGCATCCCCTGGCACTCTTTTGCAGACGGGAGTTCCATCATGGGGATCACATTGTGGAGATTCACATCCAGACCTTTGATATCCCACTCTTCCGGATCCGCCTCTGGCGAAGCGAAACGGTCCGTGACATTTTCCACATACTCTGTGATCATATTGTAGATCGTATCGCGCATGCTCTCGCCGTCAAGCACACGGCGTCTCTCGCCGTAGATGATCTCTCTCTGCTCGTTCATGACCTGGTCATACTCAAGCAGATTCTTACGGATGCCGAAGTTGTTGATCTCCAGCTTCTTCTGCGCTGTCTCAATGGCATTGGAAAGCATTTTGTGCTCGATCTGCTCGCCGTCTTTTACGCCCAGGGCATTGAAAACTCCCATGAGGCGCTCGGAGCCGAACAGCCGGAGCAGGTCATCCTCCAGTGAGATGTAGAACCTGGACTCTCCGGGATCTCCCTGACGTCCGGAACGTCCTCTTAACTGGTTATCGATACGCCTTGACTCGTGGCGCTCTGTACCGATGATCTTCAGACCGCCTGCTGCCCTTGCATCGTCGTCCAGCTTGATATCCGTACCACGTCCTGCCATGTTGGTGGCAATGGTGACCGCGCCGTGGAGTCCGGCGTCAGCGACGATCGCAGCCTCCTGCTCGTGGTATTTGGCATTCAGCACGTTATGTTTGATGCCTTCCTTTTTGAGCATGCTGCTGAGGAGCTCTGACACTTCGATCGTGATCGTGCCGACCAGGACAGGCTGTCCTGTGGCATGCGCCCTCTTTACTTCCTCGATGACTGCTTTGTATTTTTCTTTTTTCGTCTTGTAGACCGCGTCTTCCAGGTCCACTCTCTGTACCGGGACATTGGTCGGGATCTCGACAACGTCCATGCCGTAGATGTCGCGGAACTCTTTTTCCTCGGTAAGGGCAGTACCAGTCATGCCGCTCTTCTTCTCAAATTTATTGAACAGGTTCTGGAATGTGATCGTTGCCAGGGTCTTGCTCTCCCTGCGCACCTGCACATGCTCCTTCGCCTCGATCGCCTGATGGAGACCGTCGGAATAACGGCGTCCCGGCATGATACGTCCTGTAAACTCATCGACGATCATGACCTCACCCTCAGGTGTGACCACATAGTCCTGATCTTTGAACATCAGGTTGTGTGCCCTCAGGGCAAGGATGATATTGTGCTGGATCTCCAGGTTCTCCGGGTCTGCGAGATTATCGATATGGAAGAACTGCTCGACCTTTCTCACTCCGTCTTCCGTCAGGTTGATCGCCTTTTCCTTCTCATTTACAATGAAATCTCCTGTCTCCTCAATGTCCTCGCCCATGATGGCGTTCATCTTGGAGAATTCGCCGCTCGCCTCGCCTCTCTCAAGCTGGCGGGCAAGGATATCGCAGGCTTCATAGAGCTTCGTAGATTTCCCGCTCTGCCCGGAAATGATCAGAGGCGTCCTCGCCTCATCGATCAATACAGAATCCACCTCATCGATGATGGCAAAGTGAAGCCCTCTCTGCACGAGCTGTTCTTTGTAGATGACCATGTTGTCACGCAGATAGTCGAATCCCAGCTCATTGTTGGTCACATAAGTAATATCGCAGGCATAAGCCTCACGGCGCTCTTTATTGTCCATGCCGTTTAAGACCACGCCCACGGTCAGCCCGAGGAATTCATGCACCTTTCCCATCCACTCAGCGTCACGCTTCGCCAGATAATCATTGACAGTAACGATATTTACGCCCTTTCCTTCCAGTGCGTTCAGGTAAGCCGGGAGCGTAGACACGAGTGTCTTTCCTTCTCCAGTCTTCATCTCCGCGATACGCCCCTGGTGAAGGATGATACCGCCGATGATCTGTACTCTGTAATGACGCATGCCCAGGCTCCGGAATGCAGCCTCGCGCACGACAGCGTACGCTTCCGGGAGAATGTCATCCAGTGTCTCCCCCTCTGCCAGACGCTGCTTGAACTCTCTTGTCTTTCCTCTGAGTTCTTCATCTGACAGCGCTTTCATCTCCGGCTCCATCGCCTCGATCCTGTCAACGATCGGATAGATCCTCTTCAGTTCGTTCTGGCTGTGGGTCCCAAAAATCTTCTCTATAATGCCCATATTCCGCAATTAACTCCTTGTATAAATCTAGCGCCGGAGCGAAATGCCGGCGCCGCTCTGTTCTCCATTCTAACACTAACCGATGGGTAATTCAACCAATTCATAAATCGTTAACAAAATCAGCGCAGCAGTTCAGCCGTCAGACTGTGCAGTTTCCCGAATGATACAGCTGAACTGTCTGTTCCAGGTCAACAGGAACCATATCTTCTCACCATGTCATACGGGATATCCCCTCCGAACAGGTCCAGTGCGCTTCCGATGGTAAAATCCAGCCTGCCGCCGCTCAGCTCCCGGAACCGTTCCAGATCTTCCGTCCTGCCGATCCCGCCTGCATAGGTCACAGGCACGCCGTCCCATTCCCCCAGCATATGTACGAGCTCTTCCTCCATCCCGGCACGCCTGCCTTCCACATCCACCCCGTGGATCAGGAACTCATCACAGTACCCCGACAGCTCTGTAAGGGTCTGGAAGTCAAGGCATTCTTCCGTAAATTTCTGCCAGCGGTCTGTCACGATATAATAAGCCCCGTCTCTTTTCCTGCAGCTTAAGTCAAGGACAATGTGCTCCCTGCCGGCCTCGGAGACGAGCTTTTCCATGTTTTCCCGGCAGAAGCTCCCGTCCCGGAAGACATAAGATGTAACGATCACATGGCTCGCGCCAGACTCCAGGTATCCTGCCGCATTTTCCGCCGTGATCCCTCCGCCGATCTGCATCCCCCCGGGATAGGCGGCCAGCGCTGAGAGTGCCTGCTGCCTGGTGGCCTCATAATACCCGGACCCCGCATGGTTCAGCATGATGATATGCCCGCCTTTCAGCCCGTCTTTCCGGTACATCCGGGCATAATGGTCTGCTCCCAGCTCCGACGAAAAATTCGTGCTGGCACTGTCCCCCTCGTCCCGCAGGCTTCCCCCGACGATCTGTTTTACTTTTCCGTTATGTATGTCAATACATGGCCTGAACCTCATGGTCCGCGATCTCCTTTTCCCTTTTTCTATCCTGCAATGCCTGTCCGGCGCCGCATCCCCTGACATGCCCGCTGCCGCTGGATCGCGGGGACCCCCGCGCCGCGGCAGCTGCCTGTCCTCTCCCGGGACGTCCGCCGTTCCGGAAGGGCTTCCTGTTCTTTCCTTTATTTTTCCATTACCGCATATCCTGCATGTCTTCCCGGGCCCCATTGTCATCCGTCAGCTCGTCCGCCGCCTTGTCCACGCCGTCCGTAACGTCATCCGTCACATCATCCACGCCGTCTGTCACATCATGTACAGCGTCATCCAGGATACCGTCTCCCTCAGTAGCATCATTCATTGTCCGGTCATCTGTATCCGCATTGTCCCTGTTGTCATCATCCATGCCGCTGTCTGTCTTATCCTTATCTGCGGCAGTATCATCCGCCGCGGACTGGTCCGCCCCATTGTCAGCATCGTCCCTGCTGCTGCACGCAGCACTTCCGAGCAGCACAAAAGCACAGGTCATGAGCACAAGAAGTTTTTTCATTTTCTTCATAAGATTGTCTCCCTTTCCATAAATATTGTTGTAACTCTACTATCTGCACTTTTTCAATATTTATGCACAGGGAGATTTTTATTTTGCTTTTTTCCGCAGTTTTTCCATGGCGCGCGCCTCGATCTGGCGCACGCGCTCCCGGGTCACTCCCAGCATCTCGCCGATCTCTTCCAGGGTGTGTGTCCTGCTGTCTTCCAGCCCGTATCTCAGCCGGATCACCTGGCTCTCTCTGTCGCTGAGCGTCTCGAGCAGCTCCTTTACTTCTTCCTTGCGCACAAGGATATCCATCGCTTCCTCGGGCGTTGCCTCTGACCGGTCTTCCACCAGGTCTCCCAGGCTGTCCTCCCCGTCCTCGCCGACAGGGGTCTCCAGTGATACCGGGTTCTGCAGATAAGTCAGGATATTTTTTACATCCTCCTCTGTGCGGTCTCCCATCTTTTCCGCAATCTCTTTCGGAGTGGCGTCCCTTCCAAGCTCCTGCTGCAGCTCTTTGGATACCTTCTGCACTTTTTTCATATTTTCCGCCACATGGACCGGCACGCGGATCTCCCTGGACTGCTGGTCGATCGCGCGCTGCATTGCCTCTTTGATCCACCATGCCGCGTAAGTGGAGAACCGGTTTTCCTTTGTATGGTCATACTTCTCCGCTGCGCGCATCAGCCCCATATTTCCTTCCTGGATCAGGTCCATGAGCTGGACGCCCCGACCGGTATAGTGCTTTGCAAGGGAGACGACGAGACGGAGATTCCCCTCCTCGAGCCTCCGGCGCGCCGACACATCGCCGGCTGCAATTCTTTTCCCAAGCTCTTTTTCTTCCTCTTCTGAGAGGAGCGGGATCTGCCCGATCTCCCGCAGATAGATCTTAAGCGGTTCTGATATAGTTTCTTCTGTTGATAACTGCTGTTCTTTTTCCATTTCTGCCTCGCTTTTCTATATCTTCTCTGTGATCTCGCCGTTTCTGTATGCCGTCAGGAGACGCTCCAGGTCCCGGATCTGTTCCTTCATCTCCCTTCCCGCATCGGTATCGCCCACCAGACATCGGTCTCTCACTCTGGTGACTACCATTGTCTCGGAGTGGATATCGATCTCTTTTTTGATCGCGGCTTCCGTAGATTCAAAAGGCTCCAGCGCTACCAGACGGATCCCGTAGGAATTGTAGATGAGCGTATATCCTGCGATCCCTGTCTGTTTCTGATATGCCTTTGAAAATCCCCCGTCAATGACCAGCACTTTGCCGCCGCATTTGATCGGGCTCTCCCCATCCTTCCGCCTGACCGGCACGTGCCCGTTCACGATATGCGAGTTCCCGGGATCCAGGCCGAACTCCCTCATGATACGGTCAATGACCTCTTCATTCTCGATCAGGTCGTAATACGGGTTTTTCTTTTCCAAATGAGTTTCCGGCTCCGCGAGGAAATACCTCTCAAAAGTCGCCATCCTGTTCTTTCCGAACAGCGGGGAATCCGGGTGGAGCCAGATATACCACATGATGTCTTTCCCGTCCTGGCGCTCTTTCTCATCCAGGGCGAAAAACCCTTTTCTGACATAAGCGTCCAGAACGTCATACAGTTCTTTTCCCCTGTACTTCTTCCCGTACACTTCGACTTCTTTCAGCTCGCCGTCCTCTGTCAGGGGCACGCACCCGTGGTACAGAAGATTGTCATTATATACCTTATATAATCCGCCTTTTGCCAGAAGGAACCTCATATGCTGCTGGAGCTTCCCGCAGTTCTCGAACGCCCGCTCCAGCCGGTCCATGATCTCTTCCTCTTCCGCGCTGAGCGCGTAGGGATCCGCAGGATCAACCGTGGGGAAATTCGTGTCGAGCAGCTGATATTCTTTCCCGTTCAGGGTAATCGTCCCCTTCTCATAATCGATCCTGTGCAGGAGTGCCCTTTCCTCGAGATGGAAAGATTTCTGCCGGCGGATGATCTGCCCTTCCAGCTTAAACTGGATAATGGAGATCGCCTTGTGGATCCTCAGGTTCATCTGCATCTCTTCAGAATCCGGCCTGTCAGGCGCCTTCAGCCTAAAGCAGGTACACGGGTCGTCCTTATATACACGCATGGCAAATGCCGCCAGCGGGAGCAGATTGATCCCGTAACCGTCTTCCAGAATGTCCAGGTTTCCGTACCGCGCGCAGATGCGCACCACATTGGCGATACATCCTCTCTGCCCGGCAGCCGCGCCCATCCATGCCACATCATGATTCCCCCACTGGATATCCACAGAATGGTAATCCACCAGTTTATCCATGATGATATGCGGCCCCGGCCCGCGGTCATAGATATCGCCCACGATATGCAGGTGGTCTACCACAAGTCTCTGGATCAGCTCCGAGATCGCGCAGATAAATTCTTCCGCCCTGCCGATCCTGATGATCGTGGAAATGATCTCATTATAATAGGATTCTTTGTCGCTGACCTCTGCCTTCTCCGTGATCAGTTCCTCGATCACATAGGCAAAATCCTTCGGCAGCGCTTTTCTGACCTTTGACCTGGTATATTTGCTCGCCGCCCGCTTGCTCACCTCGATGAGCAGATACAGATGGACCCGGTACCAGTCCTCCATATTCGGCTCTTCCTGCCGGATCAGGTCCATCTTCGCCTTCGGATAATAGATCAGCGTGGCAAGGGACCGCTTGTCCCTGTCGCTCATGCGGTTCCCGAACACATCCTCGATCTTCCGCCGCACGGATCCTGAGCCATTCTTCAGCACATGGGAAAACGCCTCATACTCCCCATGGACGTCCGTGAGGAAATTCTCAGTCCCTTTCGGAAGGTTCAGGATGGACTGCAGGTTGATGATCTCCGTGGAAGCGGCCGCGATAGTCGGATACAGGTCTGACAGCCGTTCCAGGTATCTGGTCTCTAAATCTTTCATACTCTTCCTCCGATGCAGATCAGCCTTCTCTGTTTCATTCCAGCTTTTACAGGCCGATCACATCTCCCATATCATACATCCCGGCTTCTTTGCCCGCCAGGAATTTACCAGCCTCAACAGCTCCTTTCGCAAACACGCCTCTGGAATAAGCCGTGTGCTTAAACTCGATCACCTCGTCCGTTCCGGCAAAGATCACCTCATGCTCACCCACGATCGTCCCGCCGCGCACGGCACTGATGCCGATCTCCTTCTTCTCTCTCTTCTGGCGCACCTGGCTCCTGTCATACACATAATGATACTCATTTCCAAGCGCTTCATTCACAGAATCCGCCAGCGCCAGAGCCGTTCCGCTGGGCGCGTCCAGCTTCTGGTTGTGGTGGCGCTCCACCAGCTCGATGTCATACCCCGACGGCGCCAGCACCTTTGCCGCGTCTTTTAACAGTTTCAGGAACAGGTTGATCCCAAGGGACATGTTGGCGGATTTCAGGACCGCGATCTTCTCTGACGCCTCAGCCACTTTCTTAAGCTGCTCCTCCGAAAGCCCCGTCGTGCAGAGTACCAGCGGAAGCCCCTTTTCCGTACAGTAGTCCAAAAGCCCGTCCACTGCCTTTGCCGTGGAAAAATCGATCACAACATCCACGTCCACATCACATTTCTCAATGGAGTCAAATACCGGGTAATCATTCGGCGCCTCTGTATATGTATCCACTCCGGCAGCGATCACCGCATTGTCGTCCCCTCTGACGATCTCCGTGATCATCCTTCCCATCTTACCGTTGCATCCATGCATCATCATCTTTATCATAGCATCCATCCTCCTGGTCTCTTGATCGTCATCCGGGCATCCGTCCGGCGCCCCGCGCGCCGTCCGCTGCCGCGGACCATATAAAAAGGATATCACATTTGAGACTCCATCTCAACATATGATATCCTTTTAACAAACACACTGATAACCGGTCAGCCGCGGTCAGCACATCAGCAAGGTCTTCTGAACTGTGCGGCCGAACTGTGACACCTGCTGCAGCCGCTCCTGCCATTCATTCATCCATACACTCCAGCTTGCTCACGGACACCTCATAGGCTGTCCGTGTCTCTGTCTCCGTCTCAGACAGCTTCTTCACATATTCCCGGCTCTGGATCCGCCCCAGGATGCGCACATGCTCGCCCACGTCGAACCCGGAAGCATATCTGGCATTCCGTCCCCAGCAGATGCACGGGATATAGTCGGACTTTCCGTACGGCCGGTTCACCGCCAGCAAAAGATCCGCGATCTCGCGCCCCAGAGGGGTCTTTCGGTACACCGGGCGTTTGCACATGTACCCTTCCAGGAGGATGTGGTTCGTCCTCGCCCCGTCCGGCTCTTCGTCAATGAACTCGATCTCCCGGGCAAACACGGACAGCACCAGCCTGTTCTTCTGTTCCTCGTGCCGGTTGTACGACCGGAACTGGCCGGACACCATGATGCATTTTCCCCGGTAATCCTGTGTCACATCGATCAGCCGCTCCGACACCATCACGGGTATCCTGTCATTTGAACTGCTCAGTCTCCTTACCAGGATATCTACCATGTAGAATCCCTCTCCGAACACTTCGTGGCTGTATGTAAATTCCGACACCACCATCCCAATGACTGTTACCTGATTGTTCTCAATGATCTTATCTGACATAATCTGTAGCTCTCCCTTCCTCTTTTCGGTATTTTTGAGTCACTACTAAATGTATGCGGCAGTACATCCCGGCAGAACCTCTCCGCCCCGTGAATCGTACGACAAAATCTGCCCTCCCTTCGACATCAGATATTGTCACCCGGTCTGGCATCAGATATTGCCGCGCGGTCTTGTAAAATAAATTTTTTGTGATAGAATAAGGGAGTTGCAGTTATGAAAAATGACATATATTAAGGAAAGAGTGCGAAATATTATGAAGACAAAACGTGAAGATGTAAGAAATATCGCGATCATTGCCCATGTTGACCATGGCAAGACGACCCTGGTCGACGAGCTGTTAAAGCAGAGCGGCGTGTTCCGCGAGAACCAGGAAGTGGCGGAGCGTGTCATGGACTCCAACGATATCGAAAGAGAGCGCGGGATCACGATCCTCTCCAAGAACACTGCCGTCCACTATAAGGGCGTGAAGATCAATATCATCGACACCCCGGGCCATGCGGACTTCGGCGGAGAGGTTGAGCGTGTGCTTAAAATGGTAAACGGGGTCATCCTCGTGGTGGACGCTTTTGAGGGAGCCATGCCCCAGACGAAATTCGTCCTGAGGAAAGCGCTGGAATTAAGTCTCCCGGTCATTGTGTGCATCAACAAGATCGACCGCCCGGAAGCGCGGCCGGACGAAGTGATCGACGAAGTGCTGGAACTCTTCATCGACCTCGGGGCATCCGACGAACAGCTGGAATGCCCGTTCGTATACGCATCCGCAAAAGCAGGCGTCGCTGTGCTCGACCTCACGGATGAAGAGCGGGACATGAAGCCCCTCTTTGAGACGATCCTTGACTATATCCCCGCTCCTGAGGGCGACCCGGAAGCGCCCACACAGGTCCTCATCAGCACCATTGACTACAATGAGTACGTCGGACGCATCGGCATCGGGAAGGTGGACAACGGGACCATCGCTGTCAACCAGGACATGGTGCTCGTCAACCACCATGATCCGGACAAACAGGAAAAAGTAAAGATCAGCCGTCTCTATGAGTTTGACGGATTAAACAAAGTAGAGGTAAAAGAGGCGACCATCGGCTCCATCGTTGCCATCTCCGGGATCTCGGACATCTCCATCGGAGATACGCTCTGCTCCCCGGAAAATCCGGAAGCGATCCCCTTCCAGAAGATCTCTGAGCCGACGATCGCCATGCAGTTCATTGTCAATGACAGTCCATTTGCAGGCCAGGAAGGAAAATACGTGACCTCCCGCCACCTGCGCGACCGTCTGTTCCGCGAGCTGAACACAGACGTCAGTCTCCGTGTGGAAGAGATGGAGAACACGGACAGCTTCAAAGTATCCGGCAGAGGCGAGCTCCACCTGTCCGTACTCATCGAGAACATGCGCCGCGAGGGCTACGAGTTCGCGGTGAGCAAGGCTGAGGTACTCTACCACACCGATGAAAGCGGGAAGAAACTGGAGCCCATGGAAATCGCATACATTGATGTGCCGGACGAATTCACAGGCGTTGTGATCGAAAAGCTCGGCCAGAGAAAAGGCGAGCTCCGCAATATGGGCGTGTCAAACGGGGGGTACACCCGTCTGGAATTCTCCATCCCGTCCAGAGGTCTGATCGGCTACCGCGGAGAATTCCTCACTGATACAAAGGGAAACGGGATCCTGAACACCAGCTTCGACGGTTACGCGCCTTACAAGGGCGATATCCAGTACCGCAAACAGGGCTCCCTCATCGCATTTGAGACCGGCGAATCCGTAACTTACGGATTGTACAGCGCCCAGGAGCGTGGTACACTGTTCATAGGGCCCGGGGAAAAGGTATACGCGGGCATGGTCATCGGCCAGAACGGCAAGGCTGAGGATATCGAGCTCAATGTCTGCAAGACAAAGCATCTGACCAACACCCGCTCCTCCAGCGCGGACGAGGCGCTCCGCCTCACACCGCCCAGGATCTTAAGCCTTGAGCAGGCGCTGGACTTTATCGACACAGACGAGCTTCTGGAGGTCACTCCAAAGTCACTGCGCATCCGCAAAAAGATCCTTGACTCCAGGCTGCGCAAACGGAGTAATATGAAATAAAGATCCGGGATGCCGCACCCGCGCTCTCCTTCATTTTCAGGGAAACGCGGGGCGCCCTTATAAGGAGGACGCATATGCAGAAATACGCACATCTTTTTCTGAAATACCTTACAAAGATACTGGAGTTCGTGATCGCGGCCCTGCTCGCCTGCGGCATTATCATCATGACCATAAAGCTCGGCTTCTCCATGGGGGAACTGACAGACGCCAGCACTTACCCGAACTACGATGACCTGCTCACCGCATGCTTTAACCTGATCATCGGTGTGGAGCTGATCCGCATGCTCTATCTGCACACGCCGCTCACAGTGTTTGAGGTTTTGATGTTTGCCATCGCAAGGCAGATCATCATCGACCATTCTTCACCGGTGAACAGCCTGCTGGGCGTGATCGCCATAGCCATCCTGTTCGCCACGAGGAAGTTCCTCTTCTCCTCTTTTGATGAGACGGACAAGACTGTGTTCCGCGCGACGCAGAAGGTCCGCCAGATCAACCGGCTGTTCCGGATGAATATCCCCTGCTCGGACGAGGATGACACACTCCTTGACGTACTCATGCACAGGATGGAGGAAGAAGGCACAGAGATCGGCACCGGAGCCTGCGTATATTTTGCAGACCTGGGACTGCGCATCGCCAAGATCAAAGATGGAAAAATTACCCGGATCGAAGTGATTCGTTCTATACATTGACGCTGTTCCGTGTTATAATATTTACATAATATAAACAAATATTTTTCATAAGTTTATGTTAAATATTGACAAAAAGGAGTTGAACAGCATGAATTTTATCATCAGCGGAAAGAACATTGAGGTAACCCAGGGACTCAAAGATGCAATTGAACAGAAATTAGGAAAACTTGAAAGGTACTTCACTCCTGAAACAGAAATCATCGTAACACTCAGCGTGGAGAAAGGACGTCAGAAGATTGAGGTGACGATCCCTGTCAAGGGCAATATCGTCCGCTCTGAGCAGACAAGCAATGATATGTACGTATCCATCGATCTCGTGGAGGAGGTCATTGAGCGCCAGCTCCGAAAATACAAGAACAAGCTGGTTGCAAAGAGCCAGGGACATCCCACAGGCGCTGCTCCTTCCGGAAGTATCCGGACCGAATTCATCGAGTCCGAAGAGGACTCTCCGGAAAACGACGAGATCCGCATCGTCCGCACAAAGAAATTCGGCGTCAAGCCGATGTTCCCGGAAGACGCGTGTCTCCAGATGGAACTGCTCGGCCACAGCTTCTTCGTCTTCTCCAATGCGGATACCGAGGAAGTCAATGTCGTATACAAGAGAAAAGACGGCTCCTTCGGGCTGATCGAGCCGGAATTTTCATAAGGTACTTACAAGATCAACTACTTGCAGGATCTCACGTAAGGCCATAAAACAGTAAAGTAATCAAAAGCCTTAAACCAATGACCCGCTCAGGCGGGATCCCGGTTTAAGGCTTTTATATTTTGTTTTGCCTCAGTACAGTTTTATCTCAGTCCAGCAGAAGCCCCTCCGCTGTCTCCGCGAACCAGCAGCTTTCCAGCTCTTCCATCCGCGCCTGCCCGTTCGTGCCTTCCATGAGCGCTTTCCCCAGCGCCTCCTTTTCCCCGTCCGGGACGAGCACAGTGATCTCCACCCGGTCTGTGTATAAAGTGTCCAGCACCGCGAGCCCTCTCTGACCCAAAATATACTGGATCTTCCCCAGCCCGGTGTAGTCCGTGGTGACCTTCAGTTTAAAACCATGTATCCTGGTTATAATCTCAGTGTGCGCAAGCGCCTCAACGGCAGCCGAAGTGTATGCCCTTACAAGCCCTCCTGTCCCCAGCAGCGTCCCGCCGAAATATCTGGTGACCACGATAAAGATATCTGTCAGCTCCCTGCCGCGTATCACTTCCAGTATCGGTTTCCCGGCAGTCCCCGCCGGCTCCCCGTCGTCACTCATACGCTCCTTCCCGGGGTTCCTCCCGGTTACATATGCCCAGCAGTGGTGCCTTGCATCCCAGTACCGCTTTTTTACTTCCTCCAGATGCGCAAACGCCTCCTCCTCTCCTGTGACAGGATATGCCTCTGCGATAAACCGGGATTTCTTTTCCACGATCTCACCGGTACCTTCCTTATATATTGTACGGTAAAAATCCATTGCGACCTCCTCCGGCGGCGCGGCGCGCCCCTTCCAAACTGATACTACTATACCAGACTGACTGAAAATGCACAATATAAACCGCTGTCACCGACATTTTACAATTCTAAATATTCCTAAGAAAATATGAAGATTTTATTTTTTTCTTTATTTGAAACATGATATTTGATATAATCATAAGAGTTGAAAAGGAGGATGTGATTCGTGAATTATGGGAAAAGAAATCTTTCCAGGCGAAAGAAAAATATTTCTTCAAAAAAGAAGATGAAACAGAAACGTGTGGGCGTCCGTTTTTTTAAGGCCCTGATCATCTGTATTCTCCTTCTGGCAGTTATCGGTGTCATCGGAGGAGCGATCTTTGTCAAAAAGATCATTGATGATTCTCCGGCCGTTTCAGCGGACGATATCAAGCCCAAGGGATTTACAACCACCATTGTGGACCAGAACGGGACTGTGATCGATACGCTGAAGGATTCCGACTCCAACCGTGTGTACAAGACTTACGAGGAGATCACGGCAAATTCGGATTATCTTCCGCATGCATTTGTGGCGATCGAGGACGAGCGTTTCTACGAACATAACGGCATCGATATCCAGGGTATCATCCGCGCCGGCCTTGTGGGCATTGCCAATGGCTTTGATTTCACCGAGGGAGCCAGCACGATCACCCAGCAAGTGATCAAAAATAATATTTTTCCGGATTTTGTCAACGAAAACACGCTCTTTGACCGTGTCGAGCGCAAGCTCCAGGAACAGTATCTAGCGATTGCCTTTGAAAAAGAGATGAGCAAGGACGAGATCCTTGAAGCTTATATGAATACGATCAACTTAGGGCAGGGTTGTCTCGGCGTGCAGACGGCTTCCACAAGATATTTTAACAAAGACGTAGCTGACCTGACGCTCTCAGAGTGTGCTGTCATCGCGGCGATCACGCAGAACCCGACAAAGTATGATCCGGTGACGAACCCTGATGAGAATGCCAAAAGGCGGGAAGAGGTCCTCAACAAGATGCTGGAGCAGGACTACATTGACCAGACCGAGTATGACGAGGCAGCGGCAGACGCTGTTTACGACAGGATCCTGCAGACCGCGGCGATCACAGAAGATACGACACCGTATTCCTACTTTACTGACGCCATGATCGAGGATGTGATCAATGACCTTATGGTGGAAAAAGGATATACCGAAACTCAGGCCTACAACCAGCTTTACAGCAACGGCCTGACCATCAAGTCCACCCAGGATCTCGCCATCCAGCAGATCTGTGACGAGGTAGTCGCGGATGAGTCTCTCTATCCAATGACTGAATACGGCGTAGAATATGCCCTGACGATCCACCGCGCGGACGGCACAGCGGAAAATTATTATACGGAAACTCTCGCTGCTTACATCAGCAATACTTATGGTGACTCCAACCCGCTCGTCTTCAGTTCTGAAGAAGAGGCGAGGGCCATGGTCGAAGAATACAAGAGCACACTCGGTATCAATACCGAAGCCGGAGATATCGTAGATGAAAACCTGACAGTGACTCTCCAGCCTCAGACTTCTGTCGTTGTCATGGATCAGTATACAGGACAAGTCAAAGCGATCGTAGGCGGACGCGGTACAAAGACTACAAGCCTCTCGCTGAACAGGGCGACGGATTCTACAAGGCAGCCCGGTTCATGCTTCAAGATCCTCTCTACTTATGCGCCGGGTCTGAATGAATGCGGCATGACGCTTGCCACAACGATCAAGGATGAGCCATACCGTTATGCCAGCGGACAGCAGGTCAACAACTGGGACGGCAAATATATCGGCCAGGCGAGAGTGCGTTATGCGATCGAGCACTCCATGAATGTCTGCGCGGTGCGCACGCTGACAGAGACCGTAGGGCTTGAAAAAGGTTATCAGTATCTCCAGAAATTCGGTTTTACCACACTGGTAAACAACGATCCGGATTATCCGGGCATGTCAGACGTCGCACAGTCTACAGCCCTCGGCGGTATCACCCGCGGTGTTTACAATATCGAGATGACAGCCGCATATGCGGCGATCGCGAACGGCGGTGTGTACACGGAGCCGATCCTCTATACGGAGATCCTGGACCATGACGGGAATGTGTTGATCGACAACACGGAGCCTGAGACACACGAAGTGATCAAAGACTCCACCGCTTATCTGCTGACAAGCGCCATGGAAGATGTTATCACAAAAGGAACCGGTACAACTGCAAGACTGAGCAATATGCCTGTTGCAGGAAAGACCGGTACGACAGAGAACAGTACAGACCTCTGGCTCTCCGCATACACTCCGTACTACACTGCTTCTGTATGGGGCGGGTATGATGCGAACAAACACATGGAAAATATGAGCCAGTCATGGCATATGGTCATCTGGAGGAATATCATGCAGCGCATCCACGAAGGGCTTGAGTATAAAGACTTTACAATCCCGTCTTCCGTAGTCCAGAGAACGATCTGTACACAGACAGGAAAGCTTGCGGTAAGCGGATGCCCGTCGCTCACGGAATACTTTGATAAGGAGACCGTGGTGAAGGAAAGCTGCCCCGGCCACAGGTCTGTGGAACCGGAAGAACCGGAGGACGACGAGGATAACACTGACCGCAATAACGGAGGCGGTACAGATACTCCGGATACTCCCGATACTCCGGACACCCCTTCCATTGATGGCGGCGGTTCCGATGAAGGCGGCTCCGGCGGCGGAAGCGGCGGAGAAGGCGGCGGCTCCGGCGAAGGCGGTTCTGGCGGTGGCGGCTCTGATGGCGGCGGCTCTGGCGAGACCACCACGCCACCTTCCCCCTGATGCCTGATCTCCACGGCAAAGGTAAAAGAAAAAGCAGGAAACCATTTGGTTTCACTGCTTTTTCTTTTGCATCTCATTCCTGCATACTCTCTTATGCATCCAGTCTCTTATGCGTCCAGTACGAGTTTTGCCGCGCCGCAGATCCCTGCGTCATTGCCCAGCTCTGCGAGGACAAATTTCACTTTTTTATCCGCGAAAAACGCTCTCTCCATATATGGCTCTCTGATGTAGGGGATCAGCACCTCTCCTGCCTTTGACACGCCGCCGCCGATGACAAACACCGCCGGATCCGCCACTGCCGCGAGATTGGCAAGTCCATATCCCAGGTATCTTCCAAACGTCACTGCGATCTCTTTTGCAACTTCATCCCCTGCTTTTACGGCGTCAAATACATCCTTTGCTGTCACGTCCTCTTTGTTCAGGATGGTCGGCCTCATCTCCTGCCCCAGCTTCTGCTTTGCAAGACGTACGATCCCTGTGGCTGACGCATACTGCTCGAGACAGCCTCTGTTTCCGCATCCGCAACGGTCCGTCTCCTCATAGTTCACACAGAGATGTCCGATCTCCCCGCCTGCGCCGTTCTGTCCCACGAGCATCTTCCCGTCAATGATCACGCCTCCGCCGACTCCTGTGCCCAGAGTCACCATGATCATATTTTTTTCTCCCGCGCCGCCGCCTTTCCACATCTCACCGAGTGCAGCGACATTGGCGTCATTTCCGATCTCAGCCTTAAGTCCGGTAAGCTCTTCCAGCTCCCGCTTGACCTCCTTATATTTCCATCCGAGATTCGCACTTCCATTGACAACTCCGTCCGCTGTCACCGGCGCGGGGACGCCGACTCCGACTCCCACGATATCTTCTTTGGCAAGCTGGTGCTCCTCGGTCTTTTTCGCTATGGAAGCAGCAATATTCGGAAGGATCGACTTTCCTTCCTCTGACGTATCTGTTGTGATCTCCCATTTGTCCACGATCGTCCCGTTTTCTTCGAAGAGTCCCATCTTCACTGTTGTTCCCCCGACATCTACTCCGAAACAATATTTCATAGCTTTTTTCTCTCCTTCCCGTGGCTTTTCCACTGCTTTTTTATTTCATCTTCTTCGCAAGATTCTCCTGTACTCTCTTGTAAAGCTCCTGTGCCGCATTGTACCCCATCTGTTTCTGCCTGTGGTTTACGGCCGCTGACTCTACGATGATCGCCAGGTTCCTTCCCGGGCGGATCGGGATGCTGTGGCATACGACCTTGTTCCCGAGGAATTCCGTATATTCTTCTTCCAGGCCCAGCCTGTCATACTCTTTATCCCTGCTCCAGTCCTCCAGGGTAATGACCAGATCGATGTTCTGCGTCTCCCTGACGCTCTGCACACCGAACATGGATTTCACATCCACGATGCCGATGCCGCGCAGCTCGATAAAATGCTTTGTGATATCCGGCGCAGAACCTACAAGCGTCTCATCGCTCACCTTCCGGATCTCTACCACATCATCCGTCACAAGACGGTGCCCTCTCTTGATCAGCTCCAGGGCTGCCTCACTCTTTCCGATCCCGCTCTCTCCCATGATCAGGACGCCCACACCGTACACATCCACAAGCACGCCGTGGATCGAAATGCAGGGCGCCAGCCTGACGTTCATCCAGCGGATGATCTCCGCCGTAAAATCAGAGGTCTGCTTCGCGGTCTTGTAAACAGGAACCCCATGTTTCCTGGCCAGTTCGAGGAATTCCTCTTCCGGCTGCATATCCCTGCAGAATACGATACAGGGGATCGGATGCTGCAGAAGCCTGCCATAGATCTCTCTTCTGCGCTCATCCGTAAGGGTCTGCACATATGTGTATTCCACATTCCCTATGATCTGCACCCGGTTTGAATCAAAATGATCAAAGAATCCCGCCAACTGCAGGGCCGGGCGGTTTACATCAGGGATATGCACCTCTGTCTCGCTCGTATCCACCTCGGGAGTGAGATTCTTCAAATCCATCTTTTCCACAATTTCGCTTAATCTGATCCCGTGTCCCATAATCTTCTCCTTTATCTTTCATTTCCTGTCCGGGCACATTCCCTTGCAGTTCCTGCGCCCATCACCTTTTTCTATCATAACATATTAATGCAGAAACTTGTATACTGATTCAGCGGCTTTTTCATTCATGGAAGGAATTTTCGCCAGTTCTTCCACGCTCGCCTCCCTGACCGCGTCCAGGCTGAGATAATGGCGCATAAGCGCCTTCCTCCGCGCCGGTCCGATCCCCTCGATGTCGTCCAGGATCGAATGCACCTGGCCTTTGCTCCTGAGCTGCCTGTGATACTCGATGGCAAACCGGTGCGCTTCATCCTGTATCCTCGTGATCAGGCGGAATGCCTCCGAAGACCGGTCAATAGGGATCTCCACATTCTGGTAGTACAGCCCTCTCGTACGGTGGTGGTCATCCTTCACCATGCCGCACACCGGGATGTCCAGATGCAGTTCATCCAGCACCTGGAGAGCCACATTGACCTGCCCCTTTCCTCCATCCATGAGGATCAGGTCAGGAAAAACGGTAAATTTCCCCAGCTCCGCGTTCTCTTCCCGCTCCCTGAGCCCATGGGTAAACCGCCTGGTCAGCACTTCTCTCATGCTGCCGTAGTCGTCCGCTCCCTTGATCCCGCGGATCTTAAACTTGCGGTAATCATTGCGTTTTGGCTTTCCTCTCTCGTAGACGATCATCGAGCCCACTGACTCAAAGCCATTTGTATTTGAAATGTCATAAGCTTCCATGCGGGTGACCTCACCCAGATCCAGCAGGGCAGCAATCTCTTTCACCGCTCCGATCGTGCGCCCTTCTTCCCGCTTCAGCCGCTCTTTATCCTTGCTGAGCACCAGCCTGGCATTTTCAGCCGCCAGTTCCACCAGTTTCTCCTTTGTCCCTTTCTTGGGGATCCGGAGCGACACTTTCTGTCCTTTTTTGGAAGTAAGCCATGTCTCAAGGAGCTCCCGGTCTTCCACTTCTTCCTGGAGCATCAGTTCTCCCGGGATATAAGGAGTCCCCGCGTAATACTGCTTGATAAAGCTGTCAAGGATTTCCGAAGGAGTATCGCCTTTCGAGATCCGCAGATAGAAATGGTCGCGTCCGATCAGCCGGCCGCCCCGGATAAAGAACACCTGGACCACCGCGTCCTCCTCTCCCGACGCCACGGCGAGCACATCCCTGTCCTCTCCGCTGGAATCCGTGATCTTCTGCTTCTGCGCCACCTTCTTCACACTGTTCAGCAGCTCCCGGTACTCGATCGCCCGCTCAAATTCAAGCGCCTCGGACGCGGCGTTCATCTTCTCCTCCAGCTCTTTTAAAATGCCGTCATAATTCCCGTTCAGGAACCGGATCACCTCGTCGATGGATTTCCTGTATTCCTCCTGGGAAATATACCCCTGGCACGGGGCGTCGCACTGCTTTATATGATAGTTAAGGCAGGGCCGCTCCTTCCCGATATCCCTGGGCAGGCTCCTGTTACAGCTTCTCACATGGTACAGCTTGTGGATCAGGTCGATAGTGTCCCGCACCGCCTGGGCGCTCGTATATGGCCCGAAATACCGTGCCTTGTCCTTCTTCATCTTCCTGGATAACATCACTCTGGGGAAGGGCTCATTGGTCGTCACCTTGATAAACGGATAGGTCTTGTCATCCATGAGCATGGTATTGTATTTGGGGTGGTGCTCCTTGATCAGGTTGCACTCCAGCACCAGCGCCTCCAGCTCCGAATCCGTCACAATATACTCAAACCGCCGGATATGGGTCACCATCTGCTCGATCTTGACGCCCTTGTTCCGGCTGCTCTGAAAATACTGCCTCACACGGTTCTTCAGGCTGATCGCCTTGCCCACATAGATAATGTGGTCCTTCTCGTCATGCATAATGTATACCCCGGGTCTGGCCGGGAGTTTTTTCAATTCTTCCTGTATATCAAAATTTGTGTTTTCCATGCAGATAATTATACGGTTTTCAAAATCAAAAATCAATCGAGAAATCTGTATTTGTGGGGGAGCCGACCGATTGGTTAAACGTCCGAAAACCATCGGTATGATTCAAGACGTTTTCGCGGCGGACGGGGATATGGCTCAGGTTCCGGTTCCGTAATCTGGGAAAGACGTAAAAAGAATGGGATACGGCTAAGGACAATTCCAAAGCGGAAGATTCGCCTGCGGCTCAGGCATCCGCTTTGAAATTAACGCCGCATCCCATTCTTTTAAGTCTTTCCATCAGATTACTCCAAGTCACCGTCGCCATATCCCCGTCCGCCGCGAAAGGTGCATCAAAGGAGCGGTTTTCTGCGCACATCCGATCGGAAGGTCCCCGCAGGCAAATGCAGGATTTCAAAAGGTGGGTCAGAGGGGAGCTTCAGCGGCGGAACAGGAATTTATCCAAGACGGAAGATACTGTAGACTTTCGGGAGATGGGTTGCCTTTTGCCGGGAGAGTTCCCTTCTCGCCGCGTTTTGAAATGCTGCATTTGTCGAGGGACCTTCCGTCTTGAGTAAACCAGAAAACAGCGAAGCGCCTTTTCGAAAACCCTTCAGCACGGGTGTGTGGGTGTCTGAGGTGACTGCGGAGGGGCTTGAAAAAACTTGAAATCCGGAACTATGCGTTGAAAGCAGCAGGGGGCTTGTCTGAGCCAAAGGCGAGTTGCTCCCTGCTGCTTTCTGCCTTTAGCATAGTCCCGGATTTCTTAGTTTTTGCTGCCACGGAGCCCCGGAGCCGAAGCCACCCACACACCCGTGCTGAATACGTCTTCTATAGCCGCGCTTCGATGTTTTCGGACGTTTTACTCTGACAGAAGTTTCCCCACAAATACAGATTTAATAGTGTATGACCACCGGTGTCCCTGTTTCCAGCATACTGTACAGCTCTCCCGCCTTATCTACGGGCATGTTGACGCATCCGTGCGATCCGGAATAGGTGTAAACGTTCCCGCCGAACGCGCTCTGCCAGTCTGCATCGTGGAAACCGTGCCCCTGCTGGGTGAATGGCATCCAATATCTCACCTTTGTCCGATATATGGGTTCTCCGGTCTTTGGGTCAGTCTCTCCGATAAGGACTGCGTCTCTCTGTGTATAGAGTATGCTGTACACCCCCTGCGGAGTCTCCATCCCGTTCACCGGTTCCCCTGTCACCACATCGCTCTCAAACTGTACTGAACCGTCTTTTACATACCACATATACTGTGCCGTAAGGTCCACTTCCACATAGGTAACGCCCCAGTCCTGGGCAGACCGGGATGCTGCCCTCTGCCTGTAAGCAGGTTCCCTCGATACACTCTCTGCCTTTTTTATATTTTCTGTCAGGGCCGCGGTCTCTGCCGCCGTATCGATCACCCAGCCGTATGTGCCGCCAGAGACCTCTGCGGTCTTCCCGGAAGGGGAAGTGATACTCCTCGCCTTGCCCAGCGTATCAGACTGCTCTGCAAAACTGTTTACCCATTCTCCCACTGCCTCCTCGTTCAGACTGACGTTCATGTCTCCATCGCAGGTCAGCCAGCCCGAAATAAGCTCCGCGTCTACTGTCACTTCCTGGCCCATCGTGTAGACGATCCTGGCCTTGCAGTATTGATTCATGGCTTCACATGCCTTTTCCACCTCAGGAGAATCTGAGGAAAAATCCGGGATCTGCAGGCATTGTTCTTCCATCAGGTCCAGTTCCGGCGTCAGGTCTGCGATACACTGCCTGATCTTCTTTTCTGTTTTATCAGACAGCACTCCGTAAACCTCCGGCTGAATGACAAACGCTCCGCCGTCAAATACCGGATGTGCTGACACCGCTTCCGTTGAACCGGAAGGTATGAGATCCAGTTCCCTGATCCGCTGTTCCAGTTTCAGCTCATTGTAAGCAACGGAAAACACTGCTTCTTTTTCTGTCTCTCTGAAAAACGCGGACGGCCATGCCAGTACATCCTGCTTCTCCAGTATACTCTGAGCCTGATCCTCAGAGGCAAGTTCCAGGTCGATCTCCCTTCCGCTTATGACACGGCTGTATCCTGCTTTTTCTCCGCCCTGCCCGCTTTCTGCCGACTCTGTTCTTCCCTCATTTCCCCCGCACACCTCAGGCTGTTCCAGCGCCCCGGGGGCAGTGACCGTCAGCGTATAATCTTCCACTGATTTTTCCAGTTCATGCTGGAATCCTTCGGCTGTTTTCATTGAGCAGTCCATCCCATTTATCCTTGTCCCCGGAAGGAAATGAAAACAGAAATAGATTGCCATGCCAAAGTATGCTCCTGCCAGTATCCCTGCCGCCACTGCTGATCCCACGATCATCTTTTTCCGCCTGTCTGATTTTTTCTGAATGTTCTTCTGTTCCATATGGCATTTATCTCCGCTTATCACAATCTGCGCCGCAATCTGCCCGCACAGACCATTTTAAACGAAGCTCTCATATTTTCAGCATCAGAAACCCATCAAAACAGCATCAGAAACCCTCAGAACAGCATTATACACTACATATTAAAAACGATCTGCCCGTTTTCCATAATCAGGAACCGGAAACCATAAGTGCTGTCTCCGCCCTCTGAGACTGTAAAGATAAATTCATTTCCTGACAGCGTCTCCTGATATTGAAATCCCGTTTCTCCCGAAAGAGGATAATACTCATTCAGGAATGCTTTCATACTTTCCACTGTCGCTTCCGGGTTTTCCCCCGGATGTCCCCGCCCGGGATAGACTGTAAATGACATCAGATACCCGCTCTCATCATCAAGGTAGAGTTCTATCTTGTAAGGATCTGTCTCCCGGGATTCCAGATACCACACACAGTCCCAGAACACTCTTGACGCTTCCCTTCCTTCGATATCGGACACCAGCACCGGTGTGATCAGCCACTGTCCCTGTCCCGGCTGTTCTGCCAGCCCGTACCGGGCCAGCATCCCCAGGATCTCTGCGGACTCTGTTTCCGCACTTTTTTCGTCCATAGCATCCCCGCTCCTGAGCGTCACGGATTCTTTCAGCTTTCCGGCAGCCCCTAAAATGTCAAAAACGCTTTCCCCGCCTGCCAGAGGGATCTCTCTTTCCTCATCCCTGACTGAGACCGTCTCCTGTCCTGTTTTCATATCTGACAGGCATGCTGTCATCCCGGGGAGGAAAAATCCTGCCACTGTGAGGAACAGCACGACAGCCGGAAAGATCTTATCCCGGTTGTTCATTTCTCTCTCCTTTCAATACAGCCATCACCACTGTACCTTTTCCCAGCCTGCTCTTAAAACGGATACATCCCCCGTGGGCTTCTGCGATCTCCCGGCACAGAGAAAGCCCCAGCCCGGCTCCTCCTGCCCTGCGCGACCGCGATCTGTCCACCCGGTAAAACGCTTCCGTCAGGTGCGCCAGGGAATCTTCCGGGATGCCTCTCCCATTATCCCTTACGAATATAAAACATTTCCCGTCCCGTACCCTCTCTGTGATACGGATATCTCCTCCGGTATCCGGCATCGCATTGGCAGCGTTTTCCACGAGATTCCGGAGCAGGCAGTAGACCAGGTCCGGCTCCAGCAGGAGTTCCCCCTGCTCTGTCCTGACATCCAGGGCGATCCCTCTTTCCCCGTATGCAGACGCTGTCTTTTCCGCCAGCCGCCTGACCAGTTCCGCCGGTGATGTCCTTACAAATACAGGCGGCCTGTTTTTTGCCATGATCATATCCAGCAGCTTCATCGACAGGATTTCCAGCCTTTTCCCTTCACTTACAATATAATCTCCTGCCTCTGCCGCTTCGCTCCCATCCAGCATCCCGCTTCGGATCAGATCCCCGTATCCGATGATCGATGTCATTGGCGTCTTCAGCTCATGGGAAAAATCTCCGATAAACCGTTCCTGTCTCTCCACCTCGTCGTTCAGTCCCCGGATCGTTTCCTCAAGGTGGTCTGCCATCCTGTTAAAATCCATCCCAAGCTGCCCGAACTCATCTCCCGAACCTGTATCTGCCCTGCTGGACAGATCTCCATCTGCGATCTTTCTCACCGTGCCTGAAAGCTTTTCCAGATTTCCTGTCAGGAGCAGGGCCGTACTGTATGACATCAGCGCGCACAGGATCACCATCAGGATAAATACTCCCTGATAAATGCGGTGCCAGCCCTGGCGCTCCTCATAAAGCTCTGTCACGTCCCTCGCCATATCAAGGCGCACTTTCCCCGCATCTGTCAGGAGCGCTCCGGACAAAAAAAGGAGCTCTCTTTCCCCCTGCGTCTGCCGGCGGATGTCACAGGTCCCTTTCTCCGGCATCTGTCCGGATACAGTAAGGCTTGTGTCGCCGTCCTCATAGATCAGCCGCTCCCCGTCCTCCCTGAACCGGATCATTTCCCATAACCCCTCATCCTGTCCCGTGGTTTTAAATATTGTATCCGATATATCCTCACAGGTCAGGCTTCCATTGATCTCTCCTATCACCCGGAGCGTCCCCGAAACCATCTGGTAAACGCTGTATAATTCTTCCCTCTCCCTGTCAACCGCCCGGTCAAAGGAAACATTCAGAAGCAGGCTTCCCCCTATGCCGAACAGGACTGACATCAGGCCGATCATGCACAGCGTAAACTTTACCCGGAATTTCATCCTACACCTCCAGCCTGTACCCCACCTTATTCACAGCCTTTAAGATACCATCCCATCCTGTCTTCCTGCGGAGCCGCTGGACATGCAGGTCAACCGTTTTGCTCCCGAACTGGTATTCCCCGCCCCACACATGCTCATAGATCGTATCGCGGTATAGCGCTCTTCCCGGATTCTGCACAAAAAGGAGCAGGAGGTCATATTCCTTTTTCGTCAGCTTTATCTCTTTTCCGTCTTTTTTCACCTGCATGGAACATGTATCGATCACAAGCCCGCCTGCTTCAAACACAGCCTGATCCTTGTGATAACGGCGGAGCACTACATCCACCCGCGCCAGCAGTTCCGCGGTATCAAACGGCTTGACGATATAATCCTCTGCGCCCAGCCGCAGCCCCTTTACTTTATCTTCCACCCGGGCTTTCGCTGTAATGAAGATAACCGGGATCTCCGTCGGCCGGATGTACTCCATCAGCTCAAACCCGTCAATCTCCGGGAGCATGATATCCAGAAGGATCAGGTCAAATCTGCTGTGCTCCAGCAATTCAGCCGCCTCCGCCCCGTCATACGCACAAGTGCAGGAATACCCTGCTTTTTCCAGGCTCATCCGGATCAGATTGGAGATTGCCCTCTCATCCTCAACTGTAAGAATTCTGATCAACTTATTCCCCTCCTGTTTCATATACAGATCTCTGGTAAATACCCAGCTGCACATAGTATAGCATACATAACGGAAGCATCAAAACGGCATAATCTGGATTTGCAGGGGAGCCTTCCTTGTAAATATAAAGTCCGAAAACCGTCGATATAATTCAGGACGTTTTCGCGGCGGGCGGGGAGACGGGTGGTTGAGGCGACTTCGGAATGAGACCTGGAAAAAGTAGAAATCAGGGGACATGCGTTGGGATCAGAAGAGATGGGTGTCTGAGGCGAAGCCGAGTTCCTCTCTTCTGATCCCTGATTTTAGCATGTTCCCTGATTTCGTAGTTTTTCCAGATCTCATTCTTGCTTCATTGAGATCCGTCCTTCTTTTTCTCCGGTTTTTTCTGTTTCGTTTTCTTCCGGCTCGGGTATTCCTTTTACCTCGCGGAATATCTTCATGAATTCTTTGCCTGTGATCGTCTCTTTTTCGATCAGGAAGGCTGCGATCTTATCCAGGGCTTCTCTGTTTTCTCCGAGCAGTCTCTTAGCCTCTGCGTAAGCGGCTTTCAGCATCTTCATGACCTCTTCGTCGATCTCTCCTGCTGTTGCCTCGCCGCAGTTTAACACTGCCCTTCCGTCCAGGTATTTATTCTGGATGGACTCAAGCCCCATCAGGCCGAAACGGTCTGACATCCCGTACTGGGTGATCATAGCGCGGGCAATCTTTGTGGCCTGCTCGATATCATTTGCAGCGCCCGTGGTCACCGTGTCGAACACGAGCTCTTCCGCCGCGCGTCCTCCCAGGGCGACTACGATCATTGCCTCCAGCTCTTTCTTCGTATTTAAGAACTTCTCTTCCTCCGGAGTCTGCATCACATACCCCAGAGCGCCCATTGTCCTCGGCACGATCGTAATCTTCTGGACTGGTTCTGTATTTTTCTGGAGCGCCGTCACAAGGGCGTGTCCGACCTCGTGATAGGAGACGATCCGCCTCTCCTCTTTGCTCATGATACGGTCTTTTTTCTCTTTTCCCACAAGGACGACTTCCACTGCCTCGAAGAGATCTTTCTGGCTTACCACCTGGCGCCCGTGTTTTACCGCGTTGATGGCTGCCTCATTGATCATATTTGCCAGATCAGAACCAACCGCTCCGGATGTGGCAAGTGCAATGGCCTCAAGGTCCACGCTTTCATCCATGCGTACATCTTTTGCATGTACTTTCAGAATGTCGATACGCCCCTTCAGATCCGGCTTATCCACGATGATCCGACGGTCAAACCGCCCCGGTCTCAGAAGGGCCGGGTCCAGGATCTCCGGACGGTTCGTCGCCGCCAGGATGAGAAGCCCTTTGTTTGTATCAAATCCGTCCATCTCGGCAAGGAGCTGGTTCAGAGTCTGTTCCCTCTCGTCATTGCCGCCCATTGCCGTGTCACGGGTCTTTCCGATGGCATCGATCTCATCGATGAATACGATGCACGGCGCCATCTGCTGCGCCTGCTTGAACAGGTCTCGCACACGGGAAGCGCCCACACCCACATACATCTCTACAAACGCGGAACCGGACAGAGAGAAGAACGGTACCTTCGCCTCACCTGCCACCGCCTTTGCGAGCAGCGTCTTTCCGGTTCCCGGCGGTCCCACGAGGAGCGCCCCCTTGGGCAGCTTTGCACCGATGCCGCTGTATTTGCCCGGATTGTGCAGGAAATCGACCACTTCCTGCAGGGACTCCTTTGCCTCATCCTCCCCGGCCACATCCTGGAAGGTCACGCCGGTCTCCTTCTCCATATACATCTTGGCATTGCTCTTTCCGATGCCCATCATGCCGCTTCCCTTTGTCATCCGCTTCATGACATAAAACAGCAGAAGCGCCGTCAGTCCCAGGGGCAGAAGGATCGTCACGAACAGTTCGAAGAACATCTGCCCCATCGTATCCGGGACCTCGCCCTTAAATTCCACTCCGGCGTCATCGAGTTTCTGCGCCAGCGTATAGTCATCGACATATCCCGTATAATAATCCGGAGATTTCTCTGTATCATCATCCTCGTCTTCCCGGCTCTGGCTCTGCTCCTGGTTCTGGAACTGGCTGAGGAACTGATCCTGGAACTGACCCATCATCCCCTGGATCCCGCCGTTCTGCTGCTGTTTCTCCGCCCGTTCCTTCGCCTCCTCGATCCTTGCCTCATCGGTAAGGACGATGTAGATACGGCTGCTGCCCAGCCTGACTTCTTCTACCTTTTTATCGTCGACCAGCTCCAGGAATTTATCATAACTGATCTCCTCAGGACCTGTGCCGCGCATCAGAGAATAAAATCCCAATACCATAAAAGTGACCAGCAGGGTTGTAATGAGGATGACTCCCCAGCCCTGCCGGTTATTTTTAGGATTATTCTTATTATTCTGGTTATCCATTCTTTTCCTCCTAAAATCAGCTATTACCATTATAAGTACAGGTTTTGCATAAATCAATAAAAACATTATGAAAATATTGTAAAACCATGACTTTTTATAGTATACTGGGTACGAAATATGTCCTCCCGGCGGTCTGCTGTGCGGTGAGCATACCTTGCCATCCGGCGGGTCCGCCCCGAGGCCTGTCATATATACCAAACAGAGAAACTAGATAAGTGGGGAATGGAAAATGAGAATCGGTTTTGACAATGAAAAGTACCTGAAAATGCAGTCCGAGCACATCCGCAGCCGGATCAACAAATTCGACAACAAACTTTACCTCGAATTCGGCGGCAAACTGTTCGACGACTATCACGCGTCCCGTGTGCTCCCGGGCTTTGCACCGGACAGCAAGCTGCGCCTTTTAAAAGAGCTGAGCGCCCAGGCGGAGATCGTGATCGTGATCAGCGCGAAAGATATCGAGAAGAATAAGATCCGCGGAGATCTTGGTATCACTTATGACACAGACGTGCTCCGCCTGATCGACACCTACCGGGAGCAGGGGCTCTATGTGGGAAGCGTGACGATCACCCAGTTTTCCGGCCAGGAAAGCGCGCTCCTGTTCAAAAACAGGCTGGAGAAGCTGGATATCCCGGTGTATCTGCACTATGTGATCCCCGGGTATCCTTCAAATGTCCCTCTCATCATCAGCGATGAGGGATACGGGAAAAATGACTATATCCGCACGACCCGTCCGCTTGTGATCGTGACTGCACCGGGCCCGGGAAGCGGAAAGATGGCGACCTGTCTCTCACAGCTCTACCACGAGCACAAAAGAGGGATCCACGCGGGCTATGCGAAATTTGAGACATTCCCCATCTGGAACCTCCCGCTCAAGCACCCGGTCAACCTTGCCTATGAAGCGGCGACAGCGGATCTGAATGACGTAAATATGATCGACCCCTTCCATCTGGAAGCATACGGTGAGACAACGGTCAACTACAACAGGGACGTTGAGATCTTCCCTGTCCTCAATACGATCTTTGAGAAGATCTACGGCGAGAGCCCGTACAAATCCCCGACGGACATGGGCGTAAACATGGCCGGGAACTGTATCTGTGACGATGAGGCATGCCGGGCAGCTTCAAAACAGGAGATCATCCGCCGTTATTACGCGGCTCTGAATTCTCTCGTTAAAGGAGACGCATCTGACAAGGAAGCGCAGAAGATCGAACTGCTCATGAACATGGCAGGGATCACGGTCGCTGACCGCGCCGTGGCTGTCAAAGCACTTGAGCGCGCCAGAGAGACCGGCGGTCCTGCCGCTGCCCTGGAGCTTGAAGACGGAAGGATCATCACCGGCAAGACAACAAACCTGCTCGGCGCCTCCGCTGCCCTTCTCCTCAATGTATTAAAGGAGCTGGCCGGACTGGATCATGGTCTCCACATCATTTCACCGGAGTCCATCGAGCCGATCCAGAAGCTGAAAGTCGATTACTTAAAGAGCAAAAACCCGCGCCTGCACACGGACGAAGTGCTGATCGCGCTCTCTGCCAGCGCGGCTGCAAACCCGGACGCAAGGCTCGCCCTCTCCCAGCTCCCGAAGCTGGACGGCTGCCAGGCGCACACTTCGGTCATGCTCTCGGATGTTGATATCAAGATCTTCAAGAAGCTGGGCGTACAGCTCACATGCGAGGCAGTGTACGAGCACACGATCTTTTAAAAAAGATTGTATTTTCCTGTTTTCAGGTGTATACTAATAAAGTATTTTTTTAAGTCATATTACAGTCTGACTATCATGGGACACGGGACCGCAACGGAGCGGCTTCCTTCCCATAGTCAGGCTGTACTCTTTTTTAAGGGAAAGTTTCAATAATATCACACAGGAGGCATGTACAATGGCAGTAAAATATGTATTTGTAACAGGCGGCGTTGTATCCGGACTGGGGAAAGGGATCACAGCCGCTTCCCTGGGACGTCTTTTGAAGGCAAGGGGATACACAGTGACCATGCAGAAGTTCGACCCTTACATCAATATCGACCCTGGCACAATGAACCCGGTCCAGCACGGGGAAGTGTTCGTCACAGACGACGGGGCTGAGACAGACCTGGACCTGGGACACTATGAGCGTTTCATCGACGAGAGCCTGACAAAGAATTCCAACGTCACGACCGGGAAGATCTACTGGTCTGTGCTCCAGAAAGAACGGCGCGGAGACTTTGGCGGGGGCACGGTCCAGGTCATCCCACACATTACCAATGAGATCAAAAGCCGCTTCTACCGCAATCCCGCCGCGGAGGATACGGAGATCGCCATCATCGAGGTGGGCGGCACTGTCGGAGATATCGAAAGCCAGCCTTTCCTTGAATCCATCCGCCAGTTCCAGCACGAAAAAGGGCGGGAAAATGTCATCCTCATCCACGTGACGCTCATCCCCTATCTCCGCGCATCACAGGAGATGAAGACGAAACCGACCCAGGCAAGCGTAAAAGAACTCCAGAGCATGGGCATCCAGCCGGATATCATCGTATGCCGCTCCGAGTATCCGCTGACCTCTGACATGAAGGACAAGATTTCCCTGTTCTGCAACCTTCCCGCAAGCCATGTGCTCCAGAACCTCGATGTGGAATACCTGTACGAAGCTCCTCTCGCAATGGAAAAGGAACGTCTGGCGCAGGTTGTCTGCGAGTGCCTCCATCTGGACTGCCCGGAACCGGACCTGAAAGACTGGACTGAGATGGTTGACAAGCTGAAACATCCGACGCAGGAAGTGACGGTCGCCCTTGTAGGGAAATACATCCAGCTCCACGATGCCTATATCAGTGTCGTGGAAGCGCTGAAACACGGTGGGATCTATTCCCACACAACGGTAAACATCAAATGGGTGGATTCTGAAAAAGTAACTGCGGAAAACGCAGATGAGATCTTCTCCGATGTAAGCGGCATCCTCGTCCCCGGTGGGTTCGGCCACCGCGGGATCGACGGCAAGATCGAAGCGATCCGCTATGCCCGCATCCACGGCGTCCCCTTCCTCGGCCTATGCCTCGGGATGCAGCTTGCGATCGTAGAATTCGCACAGGATGTGATCGGCTACAATGACGCGCACAGCATGGAATTAAAGCCTGACACGACCCACCCGGTCATCCACATCATGGAGGATCAGATCGGCGTGGAAGATATCGGAGGCACGCTCCGCCTCGGCGCCTATCCGTGTGTATTAAAGGACGGATCCCTGGCTGCCCGCCTGTACGGGAAAAAGGAGATCAGCGAACGCCACCGCCACAGATATGAGGTAAACAACGACTACCGAGAAGATCTGGAAAGCCACGGCATGTCACTGTGCGGCCTCTCTCCTGACAACCGCATTGTCGAGATGATCGAGATCCCGTCCCACCCGTGGTTTATCGCCACCCAGGCGCATCCTGAACTGAAATCCAGACCGAACCGGCCGCACCCGCTGTTCAAAGGGTTTGTGGAAGCTGCCCTGAAAAGACAGCAGGAGCAGCAGAAAGAGCAGGCATAGAAAAAATCAGCAGGAAGTCAGCATAGCACAGCCTGCCCTTTCGGCAGAAATACTTTCAGCCATGAGGTTTCCCTCATGGCTAAACTTCTGTCTCTGAAAATAATTCATCTATGATCTGTTCATACACAGCACATTTCTCTGCTTTTTTGATCTTCTTCGCATATTTTTTCGAATCAGTGAACAATGGGGCAAGGTACGTCCACAGCTCTTTCATCTTATACAGGATCGTCCTGTCCCCTGACATTTCCTCACAGTATCCTGCATACAGAAGATCATGGAACCGGCGCAGCTCCGCCTTGTCCGCTCCTCTCCCGCCCCGGAGCCTTCTCCCAAGGGCCGGGTCCTTCAGGACGCCCCGTCCCGTCATGACCCGGTCTGTCTCCGGGAAACGCTTTTTCAACCGCTCATAGTCATCCACGGAGAAAATATCGCCGTTATAACATACCGGATTCCTGCTGCTGTCCGCTGCTGCGGCAAATGCCCCAAGATCCGGTGTATTTTTATAGAAATCCTTCTGTACTCTCGGATGGATGATCAGCTCTTCCGCCGGATACTTGTTATAGATCTCCATCAGAGCAGCAAACTCAGACGCATCTTCCATGCCAAGCCTTGTCTTGAGCGAGATTCTGATGGGGCATCTGTCAAAGATCTCTCCCAGGAACCGGTCCAGGCTCTCAGGATCAGCGAGAAATCCGGCGCCCCGCCCCTTTGTCACCACAGTCTTTGACGGACACCCCAGGTTCAGGTTGACCTCCTCATACCCGAAGTCTTTCAGCTTCTCAGCCGTGCGGAGAAAGTCATCCGCCCTGTTGGTAAGGATCTGAGGCACTGTCCTCATCCCCTTATTATGCTCCGGGAGGATATCCTTCTTCTCCCTGGCGCTGAAATGTCCCATCTGGTTCGGCCTGATAAAGGGCACGAAATATTTGTCAAAACCTCCGAAGCACTCATGGACCGCGCTGCGGAATATCCACCCTGTGATCCCCTCCAGTGGGGCAAGATAAATCTTCATATGTTCTCTCCCGTTCTTCTCCCCTGTTTGCATCAGTCCCTACCTTATTACACACCCGGCATTCTTGTCAAGCAGAAAATCCTGTGCTAATATTGTTGTTGTCATTAAGAAAGGAGAGTTTTCATGCACACACTCAGAAAATTTATCAGCTATTACGCGCCGTATAAGACGGTCTTTTTTATTGACCTGATCTGCGCCGCTTTCATCAGTTTAGTGGATCTGGCATATCCTCAGATCCTGCGCACCATGACAAACACGCTTTTCACAAAGGACAGCGCTGCCATCCTGAGCGCTCTGCCCCTCCTCGCGGCAGGACTTCTGATCATGTACGTTATCCAGAGCCTGTGCAAATACTATGTGAGCTACCAGGGACACATGATGGGCGCCCACATGGAGAGGGATATGCGCCAGCAGCTGTTTGACCACTATGAAAAGCTGTCTTTCTCCTATTACAGCCGGAACAATTCCGGCCAGATGATGAGCAAGCTCGTGTCCGACCTGTTTGACATCGCTGAGTTCGCGCACCACGGCCCGGAAAACCTGTTCATCTCCGTGGTAAAGATCGCCGGCTCCTTTGTCTTCCTCTTCCTGATCAACTGGAGGCTTGCCCTTCCACTCGTCGCACTGGTGCTCTGTATGTTCGTCTTCTCCTTCCGCCAGAACCAGCGGATGCAGGAGACATTTATGGAAAACCGCCGTAAGATCGGGGATGTAAATTCCAGTCTCCAGGATACGCTGGCAGGCATCCGCGTAGTCCAGTCTTTTGCCAACGAGGAGATTGAGAGGGAAAAATTCAAAAAGAGCAACCATGCATTCCTGATCTCAAAGAAAAACAACTACAACTGCATGGGCAGTTTTATGGGATGGAACCTTTTCTTCCAGGGTATGATGTATCTTGTCACACTGGTATTCGGCGGGTACCTGATCGCCAGAGGTCTCATGAATGCAGAGGATCTCGCCATGTACGCCCTTTATATCGGCATCTTCATCAGCCCGATCCAGATCCTCGTAGAGCTCATTGAAATGATGCAGAAAGGCCTTGCCGGATTCCGCCGCTTCCTGGACGTCATGGAGACAGAGCCGGAAATCGAGGATGCCCCTGACGCCCGGCCTCTGGAAAATGTAAAAGGAAGGGTCTGCTATGAAGACGTATCCTTCCATTACAGCGACGACGACACCCCGGTCCTGTCCCATGTATCCATCGAGATCCCTGCCGGGAAATCCATCGCCCTGGTAGGCCCGTCCGGAAGCGGGAAGACAACGATCTGCTCTCTTCTTCCCCGGTTCTACGATGTGACCGGCGGAAAGATCACCATCGACGGAAAAGATGTGCGCACCCTGACGCTGAAAAGCCTCCGAAGCCAGATCGGCATGGTCCAGCAGGATGTGTATCTCTTTGCGGGTACGATCCGGGACAACATCGCCTACGGAAAACCCGGCGCTTCCATGGACGAGATCATCGAGGCGGCAAAACGCGCCAATATCCACGATTTTATCCGGGAACTCCCGGACGGATATGACACCTATGTGGGAGAACGCGGCGCACGCCTCTCAGGGGGACAGAAGCAGCGCATCTCCATTGCCCGCGTCTTCCTGAAAAACCCGCCCATCCTGATCCTGGATGAGGCGACAAGCGCTCTTGACAACGAGAGTGAGCGCTGGATCCAGCAGAGCCTGGAAGAGCTCTCCAAAGACCGGACGACCATCACCATTGCCCACAGGCTTTCCACGATCCGGGGCGCTGACGAGATCATCGTCATCACCGAAGACGGGATCGCAGAGCGGGGGACACATGAAAGCCTGCTCGCAAAAGGAGGCGTATACGCCCATTATTATAATATGTAAATCTGTATTTGCGGGGGAGCCTCCCCCGCAAATACAGATTTCTCACTCATAGCGTACCATCTCTCTTTTGAGTCTCTGCATGATCTTTTTCTCCAGCCTGGATATATACGACTGTGAGATCCCGAGCATATCCGCTACTTCTTTCTGTGTCTTTTCATGTCCCTCCGGGTCATCCAGCCCGAAGCGCATCCGCACGATCATCTTCTCCCGGCTGCTCAGCTTATTCAGGGCGCGGATCAGAAGCTTGCGCTCCGCCTCGTTTTCCAGATCCCGGTATATGGTATCCTCTTCTGTTCCCAGGATATCTGAGAGAAGGAGCTCATTGCCGTCCCAGTCTACATTGAGGGGTTCATCGATCGACACTTCCATCTTTGTCTTGCTGTTTCTCCTCAGATACATCAGGATCTCATTTTCAATACAGCGGGACGCATAGGTCGCGAGCTTGATCTTTTTTGTAGGATTGAAGGTATTGATCGCTTTGATCAGTCCTATGGTCCCGATCGAGATCAGGTCCTCCACGCCGACCCCGGTATTGTCAAATTTTTTTGCTATGTATACGACCAGACGGAGATTGTGTTCGATCAGGGTCTTTTTTGCCTCCTCCGCCCGCTCTGTCCCGAGATCCTGGATCATTTCCCTCTCGTGGGCTCCTTCGAGGGGCGGCGGGAGCACTTCTGTGCCTCCTATATAATGGATCTCCCTGCCACCCCCGAACAACAGGTTTTTGATATCCGGTATGACCCGCAGTTTGAACTGCTGCGGGACAGCTACTTTTATGATCATCTTATTCCCTCCTCTATTTGATTTCTATGAGAGTATCCCCGGATTCAGGATGATCTCATACTCTTTATTTTGGGAAAGTCTTTCCTCCCCGACACCAAACAGAGGCTTCTGTACCCATCTGTCCCCTCCGTCTCTGCCTGCGTGCACGCACATTTTTTCGATCCGGAATACCTTCATGACCTGATCTCCCCCTACACAGCGGTAAGGGATCAGATGGAACCCCTTTTCTGCTTCAGGAAGCTCTGTAATTTCTCGGAGGATTCCCGGATCCAGGATATTTACAGGGTCATCCGTAACAAAATCCCTCAGGCTGTTTCCTGTATCCCACAGTGCTCTTGCTGTTTTTTCTCCTTTGGACGTATATAGAGTCACCTCCAGGATCGTTCCCTGATGCTCCGCCATATGAGAAAGAAGCTTCCACATCCGCATCAGCAGAAGATAAGATCCAAAGGCGGCACAGTAAAACAGGCTGGCCACACGCATGTACGGGCGGAGGATCTGCATGATCCCGCCCATAAATACCGATACAACATAGAGCAGGATAAACGCTTTCACAAACTGTGGGACACTCCTTATTTTCAATCCTGTAAGCAGCATCACACTGTTAATGCAGACATGAAACAAAAAAAGCTTTGCCAGACCCGGCAGCGGGACAGCGACCACTGCACAGGTGAGCAGACTTCCCAGCGCGGCACAGAGAAAAAGGCGTCCCCGTGTGCTCCCGCATTTCAGGATATAGTCAAGGGCCAGGAGGATCAGGCTGTCCATCATGAGATTTTCCAGAAAAAACACATCTATGTACAGCTCATAATACATCCTCCACCTTCTTCCCCTGGAAATCAATCCGGGTATCATTATATCTCTCTGAACCGTTGAAATTTGTCAGATGGTGACGGACGTGAAGAAATATAATTCGACAGAAAAAAACAGACGTCACGATCCTGTGACATCTGTTTTTATGAATCTGTATTTTACTAAGCATGTCCCCTTATTTCTTAAAGAAATCCGGGATCTTGATGGACTGTTCTTTTACCGTGCTGGACGGGGTCCTCGGCTGCAGTGTAGGCATTGTGCCTCCCTGTGTCCTGGACGCAGTCCTGCTCTCGCTGTCGAGACGGCTCCTTACCGGGGAATCCCCTGACGGAAGGATCGATCCGACCTTCTGCTGCCCTTCCAGCCTTGCTTTCAGCTTAGAAGCACTGCCGCCTACATTATGTAAGCCTGTAGCGATAACAGTGATCGTACATTCGTCTGACTTCGTGTCATCGTACATTGCACCGAAGATAATGCTTGCGCTCTCTCCTGCCAGCTCCTGTACGTAATCAGCTGCGTCAGATGCATCCATAAGTGTGATATCACCGGATACATTGACAATGACATTGGATGCGCCCTGGATCGTTGTCTCGAGCAGCGGACTTGCGACAGCCTCTTTGACCGCCTCAAGAGCTTTGTCATCGCCGCGTCCGGAACCGATACCGATGTGAGCGATACCCTTGTCCTTCATAACCGTCTGGATATCAGCGAAGTCGAGGTTGATCAGGGACGGAACATTGATCAGGTCTGTGATACCCTGGATACCCTGCTGGAGTACCTCGTCTGCCTTCTTGAGAGCCTCCGGCATCGTTGTGCGTCTGTCTACGACTTCAAGAAGCTTATCATTCGGGATCACGATGATCGTATCAACATTTTCTTTTAATTTATCGATTCCTGTCAAAGCGTTCTGCATCCTCGTCTTGGACTCGAAACGGAACGGCTTTGTCACAACTCCGACTGTCAGGGCACCCTGCTCTTTCGCGATACGTGCGATGACCGGAGCTGCTCCTGTACCTGTACCGCCTCCCATACCGCAGGTAACGAACACCATGTCCGCTCCCTTGAGCGCTGCCGAGATCTCTTCTGAACTTTCCTCTGCCGCTTTCTCTCCTACTTCCGGCTGCGCTCCTGCGCCAAGACCTTTGGTAAGCTTCTCGCCGATCTGCATCAGTGTCGGCGCCTTGCAAAGCTGCAGTGCCTGCTTATCTGTATTCACTGCGATAAATTCCACGCCTGCGATCTGTTCATCGATCATGCGGTTCACAGCGTTATTACCGCCGCCGCCGACTCCGACAACAATAATTCTTGCAGCCGCTTCTGATTCGTTGGTTTTAATTTCTAACAAGAGTATTTCCTCCTTTGTCGTCTTATTAATTTCTTATACATCCCTTTTATTGAACGATAGAATCCAATAAATATATAATAAAGTCTTTTCTTTAAATAATCAATAGATTTTTCTTATTTTTCTGATATTTTTATACGATTGGCGAATGCCTTTTTCTTAGCTGATGTTCTGTCAGGCTGAAGGCACGAACCGGATAGATTCTGACTCCGGATCGTAGTTCTCAAGGTGCAGAGTTCCCGCGGTATCCGGGTACAACTCCGCAAGTTTTGCCAGGATCGGCGGCACCTGCTGCAGCTTTTCTTCATAATTGCCGCTGCCCAGGAGCACTTCTACGATCCCAAAATAAACCTGGACATTCCCGTCTGTGCATGACATTTTGTCCGGTGTAAGATCACATTTTTTCAGATTTTTTGAAACTTCAACGATTTTTCCAAAAATGGTGTCATCTTCAACAGGAAGCTCTTCCCCTATCTTTACTTTCGACGCATCAAATGTCAGGTTCTCAATATAAGGAGTCCCTTCGATCAGTTTATTCGTCCTCAGAGATGCGACCCCCGAATCGTCAAAATACAGATATGCCCCCTCATAGTCAACATATCCTGCCATTTCCTTTTCTGTCACTTTTACCCTGACTGTCCACGGATTTTTCAGGGAGATCTTCATACTCTCCACCCCGGACGGCAGATCCGCGTCCGTGAGATTATATTTTGCCATGATATACAGTGTATTCACAGAAAACCTGTCATTCTGTATCCATGTCGTTATCGTATTCTCACCATAATATGAATTGCCTTCCACCACAAAGGAACGGGTCCGGAACAAAAATACAGCCACAGCCGCAAGGACAGCAAGCCCGGCGATGACCGAGACTACGATCAGCCATACCCTTCTCTTTTTGTGCTTTCTTCTCTTCATCCAAATGCCTCCTTTACCCGTTCAGCCGCGCCATTCGCAAAACCGCACTTCGTGCTTACTGCGGCTTCCGCCGCTTCCTGCCGCGTCCTTCCGTTCAGCCGCGCCATTCGCAAAACCGCACTTCGTGCTTACTGCGGCTTCCGCCGCTTCCTGCCGCGTCCTTCCGTTCAGCCGCGCCATTCGCAAAACCGCACTTCGTGCTTACTGCGGCTTCCGCCGCTGTTTTGCTCATGAGCAGGCGCTCACCCCATATGTAACTCCGCGCACAAAACCATGCGAGCATGGTTTGTGTGTGCGGAGTTACATATGGCTGAACTGGTTATTTCATTCTACCAGACTTGATACGCTTAGGACAAGTCCCATTTCCATGAGGAGAAACATGACGGATGTTCCTCCATAGCTGATGAACGGGAGTGTGATCCCTGTGTTGGGGATGGAATTTGTCACAACGGCGATGTTCAGGATGACCTGGATCATCATGTGCGCCATGGCTCCTGTGGCAATGAGCGCTCCCAGGAGATCCGGTGTCCTTGTGGCGATCACAAACAGCCGCCAGATCAGGATCAGGAACAGCAGGATGATGATCCCTGCCCCGACAAGCCCCAGCTCCTCGCAGATGATGGAAAAGATCATGTCATTCTGGGCCTCAGGAAGGAACCCCAGCTTCTGCACGCTGTTCCCCAAACCTCGGCCAAAGAGTCCGCCGCTGCCGATGGCATAAAGCCCCTGGAGCGTCTGATAGCCTTTTTCGTATTTTTCCGGATGCTGCCAGATCGCGATCCTCTCCAGGCGGTAGCTCTCCATGGCGAGGAACACGGCCATAAAAGCCGCTCCCGCGCTCCCCATCCAGATAAACTGTGAGTACTTCGGGCTTGCCACAAAGACGAGCACGACCGCGATCCCGAGTATGATGATCGCAGTGCTTAAGTTGCTGGCGCCCACCAGCCCGACCACAGGCAGCACGGGCAGCATCATGAGGATCAGCGTCCTGAACCTGTGCATCCGCCGGACATTTCTGCTTACCAGCCATGCAAGGAAGAGGATGACCGCCACCTTCGCGAACTCCGAGGGCTGAAAAGAAAAAGGGCCCAAAGACAGCCATCTTTTGGACCCGTTATACTCATCTCCGAACAGCATCACAGCCACAGACAGGGCGATCGCTGCCAGGTATCCAGGAATCGCAAGGGGTATCCACTTATGATAGTCGATCTGCGCGATGACGATCATGCCCAAAAGGCCGATCAGTGTGGCAAATCCCTGCTTTTTCACATAATACAGGGGATCATGGAATTTTATCCTGCCATTGTAGGCGCTGGTGCTGTAAAGCACCACAAGTCCGACTGCCACAAGGATCAGGATCACCGCTGCCAGCGTCTCATCATACCGCCTCTTCCTTTTGGAACGCTCCAATAAACTCCACTCCCTACAACTGTTTTACTAGTTCTTTGAATTTATCTCCGCGTTCTTCGTAATTCTTAAACATTCCCCAGCTCGCGCATGCAGGCGAAAGGAGCACTGCATCCCCGGGCTGTGCATATCCTACACATTTCTCAAAAGCTTCCTCAAACGTATCTGCCAGCACAACGTCCGTAAATCCAAGCCTTGCCGCAGTCTCAGCGATCTTTTCCCGGGTCGCCCCGATCAGGACCAGCTTCTTTACCTTCCCGTCAAATGCCTGGATCCATTCGTCATAAGATGACTGCTTATCATAGCCGCCGCCGATCAGCACTGTCGGGCGGTTCATCGCCCGGATCCCGCGTATCGCCGCATCCGGGTTCGTGCCCTTGGAGTCATTGTAGTAGGCGACTCCGTTCTTCTCCGCCACGAACTCGATCCGGTGCTCTACCCCGGCAAATTCCTTTAATGTCCTGCGTATCACATCCATCGGGACGCCGTACGCATACGCCATAGCCACTGCTGCCATGGCATTCTCATGATTATGAGTGCCCAGGATCTGGAGCTCGCTGACGTCGCACACCGGGATCTCCCCGTCCACATTGCAGATGATCGTGGTCCCGTCCAGATACACGCCTCTTTTAAGTTTACGCCGGCTGCTGAAATATAGAACATCCGCGGAGATCTTTCCGCCGAATTCCCGGAGGACATCATCCTCATAATTCAGCACACACACATCGTCCGCTGTCTGATTCTCCGCGATCCGCTCCTTTGCCGCAATATATGCTTCCATCGTATGATGGCGGTTCAGGTGGTCCGGAGTGATATTCAGGATCGCGCTCACCCTCGGGCGGAAAGTATGTACCGTCTCGAGCTGGAAACTGCTCATCTCCGCTACGATCACAGAGTCCTCTCTTGTCTCCGGCACAATACTGGTATACGGATTCCCGATATTTCCCACCACAAAGGTGCTCTCCTTCCAGTTCCCCATGATCTGTCCGAGGAGAGCTGTTGTGGTCGTCTTCCCGTTTGTCCCGGTAATGGCGAGGACATCTCCTTTTCCGAGTACATAAGCGAGCTCGATCTCTCCCCACACAGGGATCCCCGCCTCTCTCATCCGGTCCACGACCGGAAGGTCCGTCGGTACGCCCGGGCTCATCACTGTCAGGGACAATCCGCCCAGAAGCTCTTCCGGGAACTCTCCCAGCACCACGCTGAGATCCGCAGAGTCCGCGCCGCCGGCAGCATCCTGCCCTGACGGCTTCCCGTCCACGGAGCCTGTTCCTGCCAGGCTCTCCTGGATCTTCGTTTTTATCTCTGCCGCATCCAGCTTCTCATTCCCGTCATACAGGACCACCTGAGCGCCTTCTCTCAGGAGAAGTCCGGCTGCCGCTTCCCCGCTGATGCCGGATCCAAATACAAGTACTTTTTTCCCTTTCATCTCCATCGTGCTATACCCCCATTAATGCGATCAGGCAGAGGAGCGCCGTGATTATGGAAAACACAGCGACAACTCTTGTCTCCGACCATCCGCACAGCTCAAAATGGTGATGGATCGGAGCCATCTTAAAGATCCTCTTCCCGCCTGTCTTTTTAAAATATGTGACCTGGATGATGACAGAAGCCACTTCTACCAGGTAAATAAACCCGACGATAATGATAAACAGCGGCATCTGGAGCATGTATGCAGTCCCTGCCACGAAGCCGCCCAGCGCAAGGGATCCGGTGTCACCCATAAATACGCTCGCCGGATATACATTGAAAAGCAGGAACCCGAGCAGAGCCCCCACGACCGCGCAGGTAACCGGCTCGATACCACTCTTCGTGCCGATCGCCACCACAGTAAAGAACGTTGCCACCAGCACGGTCACGCTGGAAGCAAGGCCGTCCAGCCCGTCTGTGAAATTCGTCCCGTTGACCGTACCGATCACAGCGACAAACAGGACCGGATACGCCACCCAGCCGAGATCCAGGTAATACCCATCAGAAAACGGCACCAGCATGGTCAGCGGAATTTCTGCAACTCTAACCAGATAGAAGGCAAAGACCGCTGTGACCACGATCTGGAGCGCCATCTTCTGCATAGGCATCAGGCCGTCAGAACGCTTCAGCACCACCTTAAGGTAGTCGTCCAGGAATCCGATCAGCCCGAATGCGACCGTCAGGAACAGCACCGGGACGATCTTCGGATAATCTTTCACATAAAACAGGGATGTCACGATCACAGAGATCAGGATCATAATGCCGCCCATAGTCGGCGTACCTGCTTTCTTTAAATGAGACTGCACGCCCTCCACGCGCTCAGTCTGCTTCATCTTCAGTTTCCGCAAAAAAGGAATGACAACCGGTCCCAGCACAAGGCTGACCGCAAAGGATATCAGTACCGGTATCACTACATGACTGCTCATAAATCCACCTCTTCATCTCTTTCGTTTCTTAACCTGTTTAGTATAAACCATGGCTTACTTTTTTTCAATCCCGAGATACGGGAGCACGTTATCATAAATGCTCCTGAGCACCGGCGCCGCGATGGTCCCGCCGTAGTAAACGCCCTGAGGGTCATGGATGATGACCATGCCCAGGATCTGAGGGTCATCCGCCGGCGCAAAGCCAAGGAAAGAGGCGATATACTTATTGGCGCTCCTGGGAAGCGTCTGCGACGTCGCTGTCTTTCCCCCGATGGAATATCCTTCCAGATATGCATTTTTCCCCGATCCTTCCGCCACCACGCTCTCCAGCAGCATCCGCATGGTCTCGGATGTCTCTTCTGAGACTATGCCGGACTCCACTTCATGATCAAACTCTTCTACCACATTTCCATCTCTGTCAAGGACTGCTGTCCCCACATGGGGAGTCACTCTGTTCCCCCCGTTTACGATCGAGCTGACCGTCACTGCCATCTGGATCGGCGTGACCTGAAAAGACTGGCCAAACGTCATGGTCGCCAGCTCCACGGTGCCAATGTCCTCCTTCCGGTGCATGATCGTCCCCGCCTCCCCCGGCAGGTCGATATTGGTTAGCTTCATCAGCCCGAACTCTTCAAAATAATCATAGAACCGTCCCGCGCCCAGCCTGAGCCCGATATCCATGAACACCGGGTTGCAGGAATTCTGGATCCCCTGGACAAAGGTCTCCTGCCCATGCCCGCCCACCTTGTGGCACCGGATCTTCCTGTCCTCTACGATCCGGTAGCCCGGGCAGAAAAACGTATCGTCAAGGGACACCACCCCCTCTTCCAGGCACGCGGAAGAAGTAATGATCTTAAACACAGACCCCGGCTCATAAGTATCGTTGATACAGCGATTCCTCCACATCTGGTTCAGTTCATCCTGGAGTTCCTCATCGGTCAGGGATGCCTCATCTGCCCCTGTATTCAGCTCATAGGGCTCGTTCAGGTTAAACTCCGGGACATTGACCATCGCGTAGATCTCACCGTTCTGCGGGTTCATCAGAAGGATGGACACTGCCTCTGCCTGTTTCTCCTCCATCACTTTCTCTGCCGCCTGCTGGCAGTAGGACTGGATATTATAGTCCAGGCTGACCTGCAGCGTCTCGCCTGGCACGGGCTCGATCCGGTCCTCAGCCACACCTTCCAGCTCCACTCCCCTCGCGTCTGTCACTGTGAGGATCGTGCCGTTTATCCCTTTCAGATACTCCTCATATTTCACTTCCAGGCCGATGATCCCCTGATTATCCCCGCCCGTAAAGCCCAGGACTCGGGAGGCAAGCTCATCATAAGGATAATAGCGTTTATAATCCTCATCCACCTTCACTCCGGCAAGGTCATAGCCGCGGATACGGTCTCCCACTTCCTTATCCACGTTCGTTTTAATCTTCTCCATGGAAGATACCTTTTCCACCTTTTTCCTGACCTCCGCCTCGTCCAGTTCCAGTTCCCGGCTCAATACAGAGATGACTTCCTCCGGCTCTTCCACCTGGCTGTGGATGACAGAGATCGTACATACTGTGCGGTTCGTTGCCAGCACCACGCCATTCCGGTCCACGATCTCTCCCCTTGCGGCCTTGATCTCACGCTCCCGTTCGTGGAGATCCTGGGCCAGTTCCTGATAATAGTCCGCGTCAAAGATCATCAGATAGACCAGCCTTCCGATCAGGGCGGCAAGGATCAGGGCAGCACACAGAAAGACAACCATGATCTTCTTTTTATTGTATGTCTTATTTTTCTTCATATTATAAAAACCATGCAAAAGATGTTGTTACAGCTTATTACATCTTCTGCATGGTTATTCGCGTTTCCGCTATTCCGCCGTCTCCCCGGAAGCCCAGTCGTCCAGGTCCGGGCTGTAATTTTCATCGATATAAGCACCGTCCGGATTATCGTAGGTATCCTCGTAATCCTCGTCGTAATCCGTGTACTCTGTATCGCCGAAATTCTGTCCTTCTGTCTTGACATTCTCACCGCTCTCCGCGATCGTTGTGATGCCAAGATACGGAAATGCCTCCTCCATGATCTTTTTGCTCAACCCCAGTACCAGACTGCTGTCTCCGGCAGAGTCGTTCCTTGCCTCATCGATCACTACATAGACAAGCACCTCCGGGTTTTCCTGGGGCGCATAGCCCATATAAGAAAGAAGGTATTTGCCATTTCCGCGGGGAAGCTTTTCCGCGGTCCCTGTTTTCGCACCGATATCATAGCCTTCTACCTGCGCCCTCTGCCCTGTCCCGTAGTCCATGGTCGCTTTCAGATAGGTTTTCAGCATCTTAGAGGTATCAGATGATATCGTCTTCCGCAGAAGGACCGGATCCTTTGTCTCGATCACGTTGCCGTTTTCATCCTGGATCTGCTTTACCACATGAGGTTCATAGTAATATCCCCCGTTGATCAGGGAAGCGAACGCCGCAGCCATCTGCGTCATGGTCACATTAAAATTCTGTCCGAATGAGTTGCTGGCAAGATCCACATCCGTCATATTCTCCGCAGTATACAGGAGCCCGGCCGTATATGCCTCCCCCGGAAGGTCGATCCCCGTATACTCTCCGAACCCGAAAATATGCTGGTACCTGGTGAAGTTATCCACCCCGATCGCTGACGCCATGTCCATGAGGGCAACATTACAGGAATTCGCGATCGCGTCCTGGATCGTTTCTGTCCCGTGCCCTGCCCGGTAATGGCAGCCGATCTCCCATCCCATCACATTCTTTGAGCCTCCGCAGTAATACGTCTCGTTCCCGGTGAGCGTCCCTGTCTCCAGCCCCGCTGCCACGGTAAACGGTTTTGCCACAGATCCGGGTTCATATGCATCGCTGACACAGAAATTACGCCAGAGGTCGTTCAGCACCTCAGCCTCTTTCTCTTCGTCTGACAGTTCATCCCATCCAGGTGTGCGGCCCTGCTCTGTATAATCTTCCGCCACTTCCTGTGTCTTCGCTGCCCAGGCCTCTTCCGGGTATACCTGGGACCAGTTTCTCGGCTCGTTCAGGTCAAAATTGGGGTACGATGCCTCTGCCAGGATCTCCCCTGTATTCGGGTTCATGATGATGACAGCGGTGTTCTTGCTGCCAAGCTCACCATCTCCGGCATGTTCCTGGTTAAACTCCAGGATCGCCTGCTCTACGATATTCTGGAGAGTCACATCGATCGTTGACACTACTGTATTTCCATTCTTCGCCGGCTTCACGGTTCTTTCCACAGAAGACTCTGAGTCAAAATACCCGTATTCACGCCCGTCAGTCCCGTTCAGAACGTCATTATACGCATTTTCAATGCCGATCGCCCCATTATTCCCCGCATAGGTAAACCCCACGACATCACTTGCCAGGCTTCCGTAAGGGTAAGTCCTCGTATAGTCATCCTCCAGCCAGACGCCCACCACATTCGGGTATTTTTCATCATCCTCGTCGATCTCATTAAATTTCTGCGCAGTCTCATAGTCCACGCCCTGTGCGAGGATCTCATACTGGCTGTCCGGATCCTCTTTGACCAGCCCGTCTACCACGCTTCCGTCGATACCGAAGCACTCGCTGAGTACTTCCTTGGTAGGTTCCAGATACTCCTCTTTATCCGTCAGCATCTTTACATCAAGTATCACATTGTACACACGCTCGCTGGTCGCTATCTTTGTGCCGTTGCGGTCCACGATATCCCCGCGCTTAAAAGCGATCACCCGGCTGTCATAGATCTGCTGGTCCAGGACTGCCTTTGTATATTTACTCCCTTTGGTTACATTGATATATGTGATCCTGCCTATAAGAACAACAAAAGCCAGTATCACTGCCATAAATAGCATTACCAGCTTCCGTTGCATCCTGAGCGGGAATTTTTTTGTCAAAAATCCAAATCTGCTCTTTTTTCTTTTTCTTCCTGCCATATCATTTTTCCTTATTCTGATGCGTCGCTCGACTTCGCGAGCACTCCGCTCTCGGGAATGTCACTGTACTGCTTCACATACTCCTCTGACGGCCTGTCATACTCCACGACAGCGCCTTCATTCTCAGGAACCATTCCCAGTTCATTCATCGCACGGTCGCGCACGGTCACGAGATTCACAGAATCCGCCGCCGCATTATAAGCCGTGTCATTCGCCTCTGTCAGGTCTGCGAGCTGTTCCTGCATTGCAGTCACCTTCTCCGACCTGCTGACAACTTCTGACTGAAGGCTTAAATATACCATGCATACCATTACAGCACATACTGCTGCCACCGCCAGGAATACTGCGTATGCGGGGCTGATGCTCTTTGCGCGGTGTCTGTTCTTCGCCACCTGCCTGCTCATCGGCCTGTGCTGCTCCGGCTGCTCCGGATGCGCTCCCGACATCCGCTTCGGAAGAGGTTCCGCCTGGCGTACAGCATTGCCATACACATAGAACTGGCTGCGTTCATTTCCCCTGCGCCCCGTTGTTCTCTGATCGTATGTCCTGTATCCTGCTGCCATAACGCAATGCCCCTTTCCTGTTTTTTCTCCTCCGGGCTCTCCCCTTCCCGTCGGAAAATAAATATTTTAAACTACTCCCTGCTATGCACGTTCAAATATCCTCAGTTTCGCGCTTTTTGAACGGCTGTTGGACTCCATCTCCTCCTCTGTCGGAAGGATCGGCTTCCTTGTGACCACTTTTCCCTTTGAGGTCTTCCCACAGACACATACCGGGAAGTGGCTCGGACAGGTACATGGATTTTCGTTCTTGCGAAATGCGCTCTTCACGATCCTGTCCTCCAGCGAATGAAATGTAATGATACAGATCCGTCCCCCTGGATTTAGCATGTCGATCATATCATCCAGCGAATCCCTGAGCACGTCCAGCTCGTGGTTCAGTTCGATCCGGATCGCCTGGAACGTCCGCTTTGACGGATGCCCCGAAGTCTTCTGGATCTTCATCGGTATGGCGTGCCGTATGATCTCATTCAGCTGTCCTGTTGTCTCGACCGGTCCCTTCGCGCGCTCTGCGACGATATGCTTTGCGATATTTTTTGCAAATCTGTCTTCCCCGTAGTCGCGGATCACGCGGTAAAGTTCCGCCTCGCTGTATCCGTTGACAATGTCCCTTGCCGTCATCTTCTGCCTCTGGTCCATCCTCATATCAAGCGGTGCATCCGCCCGGTATGAAAATCCTCTCTCGGCAGTATCAAGCTGATACGATGACACCCCCAGGTCCAGGACGATCCCGTCCACCTTGTCAACTCCTATTGCTTGGAGCTGCGGCTTCATATCACGGTAATTGCTCCTGATTATCGTGACCTTCTCCCCGAAGCCTGCCAGCCGCTCTGACGCCGCTTTTATAGCGTCCGCATCCTGGTCTATTCCTATAAATCTCCCCTTGTCACCTAACCGGCTGCACACTTCAAAGGCATGTCCGCCTCCGCCCAGCGTGGCGTCCACGTATGTGCCGTCCGGTCTGACATTAAGCCCGTCCACTGTCTCGTGCAGCAGTACGGATACATGTTCGAATGCCATGGTCTCCTCCTTATCAGATCCTGATCCCTATGGATTCCATACGCTCTGCGATGGCATCCAGGTCTTCTTCGCTCACCTGGCTGCGCTCTTCCCAAAGCGCCTTGTCCCAGATCTCAACTCTGTCCTGGACTCCCACCAGGACAACATCCTTCTCCAGATGCGCAGCCTTGCGGAGCGACGGCGGGACAAGAACTCTCCCCTGCTTGTCGAAGCTGCCCTCCGAAGCGCTTCCGAAGAAATAACGTTTAAAGATCCTGGCATCCTTGTTCATGCGTGGTAAGGTCTCAAGCTCGGCAACAAATTTATTCCATTCTTCCTGAGAGTAAACAAAGAGGCATCCCTCCAGCCCGTTACATATGACGAAGCTGTCGCCCAGATCATCCCTGAGTTTCGCCGGAATGATGAGTCGTCCTTTTTCATCAATGCTATGGTTAAACTCTCCTAATAACATCTGGAATCCTTTCTCTTAATGTGAGCCTCCACATCGCTCCCCACTTTGTACCACTAGCCACCACTCTTTACCACTTGACTCCATTCTAAACCACCACTCCCCCTTTTTCAACCCCTTTTTTTGATTTTTTTGTGACTCCCGAAAGCCGTAAATACGGCTGAAAACCGCGGTTTTCAGGGCAAAAAAAGAACATGTAGAGGATGGAATTCATCCATCACCCTACATGTTGTGTTTTTTACTGAAAATCATGAAATTTATTATGAGGTGGGGCGGTTTCCCACTTTCATCAGGATCTGCCGCCCGGACCAGCTTATTCAGCTTCGGTCTCAGCAGAAAGGCTGTTCAGATAATCTGTGACAGAATCATAATTCACTTCCGCCACAACCCTCTCTTTGCCGGACTCATACATATCGTAAGCCGAGTACCCCAGCCATCCGACCAGAGCAAGCGCTGCGATCGTAAGGACTCCCTTGCGGATGATCCCCATCATCCTCTGCTTCCGCATGAGCTGTTTTCTGTTGGCCTTCTCCTGTTTATAACGGTCCACCTTTTCCTGGCTCATATCACATATGCTCCTTTCCGTGTTTCACTCAGATATTGACAGTTTATCACATTCTGCGTCAGAGCACAACAATTATTCCGCCGTCATTTGCATACATGGTACTGATACCGGCTGTATCCACGATAAAGCTGTCCCTTACATGGATCTTATCAAGGATCATCCTCTCTACCTCTCGCGCCCTTTCAGGACAGTTGCAGTGCGCGATCGCGAGTACCTTTTCTTTTGTCCGTTTCCCGTCACGCACGATCTGCTCAGTCATTTTAACCAGCGCCCGCTTCACCCCCCTGGCCTGCCCAAGCTGGCAGATCGTCCCCTGGGGAGTCGAACCCATTACTGGTTTGATATTGAGCGCGCTGGCCACAAAAGATCTGATCCCCGTGAGCCGTCCGTTCTTGCGCAGTGTATCAAGGTTTTCCAGGACAAAATACGTATGCTGCCCTTCAATATAAGCCTCCGTCTCACTGACTGTCTCCTCAAATGTCATCCCCTGCTCTTCGCACTCTCTGACCTTGCAGGCGATCAGGGTTTCCCCGACAGACGCTGACCTGGAATTAAAGACATGGATCTGCCTGCCGTCCTCTCCGTGCTCCTCTTTCCAGAGCTTAGCCGCAAGCTGTGCGCTGTTATATGACCCGCTCAGCTCAGAGGAAAGGGTGACCACATACACTCTCCGCTCTTCCCCGCTGTACAGTTCCATGTATTTTTCCGGTGAAGGGCAGGATGACTTCGGGCACTCCGGACTCGCCGCCACCCGGCGCAGGAAATCCGCCTGGTCAAAAGTCTCATCATCCATGACCACATCCCCGTCCACCTGCATGCTCAAAGGCGCGCTCGTGTAAATGCCGCTCTCCTTCATCTTGTGTGTCAGCTCACCGCAGCTGTCTACAATGATCTTATAATCCATAATCTCTCCTCCAGGAACACAATGTGTATTTTACATTTCCAGTATATGTAGTTTTTAATACCAGATTTAAATATACCATATATTTTCCCGGAAGGAAAGTCTTTCCTGTGAAATTCCTGTGAGCGAACTTCCCGCGAAATTCCTTTGAGCAGCTGTTGCGGGCAAACATCATAATCCGTCCGTTTATTCACCCTCCAGGCGGATCCTCCTGGAAATCCCCAGCGCGATCCCCATCTCCGCCATCAGGAACAGGATCGCAGTCCCCCCGTAACTGATGAACGGGAGCGTAATGCCTGTGGTCGGGAGCAGGCCCGTGACCACCGCGATATTTAAGATCACCTGCAGCGCGATATGAGCGAAGATCCCGGTCGCGATCAGCGAACCGTAAAGATCCGGCGCGTTTTTGGCGATAAACATCAGGCGGTACAGAAGGAGCCCGAACAAGATCAGGATCAGGATCGCTCCGAATACTCCCAGTTCCTCGCAGATGACCACAAGGATCATATCATTCTGGGCCTCCGGGATCACTCCCAGCTTCTGCGTGCTGTTCCCAAGCCCTTTTCCGAAAAATCCTCCGCTTCCGATGGCATACAGTCCCTGCATGACCTGATAGCTTCCATCATCCATGGTAGCCTCCGGATTCAGCCAGGAGATGATCCTCTGAAGGCGGAAATTGTCGCTGTTTTCCGCTGTCACAGCCAGGACTGCAATGCCAATGGCAGCCACAACCACTCCCACTCCGATGACCGCCAGGAACGGCTTTGTCTTCGGATGGATCACAAAGATCAGGATGCAGGTGATCGCCATTACGATGATCGCCGTACTCAGGTTGTCCGTCAGGAAGAGGACGCCTCCCGACGCCACCGCTCCCAGCACAAAGACGCGGATGATCCCTTCCATGGTATACGCTTTTTTCCCGAGACGGCACAGTTCATAAGAGATAAAAAGGATGACCGCGATCTTCGTGATCTCCGCCGGCTGGACCGTCATATTTCCCGGAAGGCCGATCCACCGCCTCGCCCCGTTTACCGTCACACCCAGAGGGGTCTGCACAAGCGCCATCAGGAAAATCGAGAATATATAGATCTCAAAGGCAAACGCACCGTAAAAATGATAGTCGATCTTGGATACAATAAACATGCCCGCCACGCCTGCCGCCGCGATCAGCGCCTGCTTTGAAAAATAATACATATCATTCCCGAAATCCGCCTGCGCCTCATACGCACTCGTGCTGTAAAGCATGACAAGTCCGAAACACATCAGGAATACGATCACCATCAGAAGGTCAAAATCAAAATACTGTTCCTTTACCGCAGCCCTGCTCCGGCTTTTCGCGATCACTGCCGCCAGACCGGTGCGTTTCGGCGTTCTCGCCGGGCGCGCCGCCTGCCGCCGCTGCCCTGTATGTCCCATATCTCCTGTGCGCCGGACACTTTCCGGTCCGGCAGCCTGCCTGCGGGGACTGTACTCCGGCACCGGCTTGGGAGTACGGATCACCTGACGCCGCCTGTCAATGGCCCTCTGATAACTTTCATAGCCCGAGCGTATACTTACCGGCCGCATTGGCTTCGTATCTGAAAGGGAAGAGGAACTTTCCCTCTGTCCCACGGCTCTCATGGGCTGTGTGTCCCCGAGCCGCGGGCTGCCTTTCTTTCTGCTTTTTTTGTCCTGCCCTCGATTTTTGATCGGTCTGACAGTCCTGCTTCTCATATTATCACCTGTCTCGTATTCATCGCCGGATGCACCGGTTTGCCGTGTTCAAAAAATCTGTCATACCACACAAGGAAAATATACACTGCCCAGATCTTCCTGCTGTCGTCTGTCTTCTCATTTGTATTCTTTCCTTCACGGTGGTCGTCCAGCATCTTCATGAGCAGATCCGTATTAAAGAACTTTTTCGCCGCGCTGGTCGCGAACATCGCTCTGACCCTGTTATAATACTTCTCTTCCCTCAGCCATACTCTGATGGGGATCGGGAACCCGAGCTTCTTTTTCTCAGCAGTCTTGCTGCGGATATGTCTTTCCGCCGCCGCCCGGAGAGCCACCTTTGTCCTCGGAGCCCTTACCTTATAGTCAAGGGGAAGCGTCTCCGCCAGCTCCAGCACCTTCTTATCCAGGAAGGGCACTCTGACTTCCAGGGAATTCGCCATGCCCATCTTATCTCCCTTCATGAGGATATCATGGACCAGCCAGAGATGCAGGTCAACATACTGCATCTTTGTCACCGGGTCTTTATCCTTCACACGCTCATACAGCGGACGGGTCACATCCTGGATGCCCGGTCTGCATCCCTTCTTTAAGATCTTATTTGCCTCCCGCTCTGTGAAAATGTTTGTAGCGTTGGCAAAATAGCGCTCCTCCAGCGTCCTGCCGTGGCGCATGAGGAATCCCCTGCCTTTCATCCCGCGCGGGAGACAGTACTCCGCGAATCTGCCCAGCAGGCGCCGGATCCCGAAGGGGATCTTATTAAAAGCCGTGTGTTCCAGAGGTTCACAGTAAATATTGTATCCGCCGAAAAGCTCATCCGAGCCCTCGCCGGAGAGGACGACTTTCACTTTCTTAGAAGCTTCCTCGCTCAAAAAATACAGTGCGATGGCAGCCGGGTCCGCCACCGGCTCATCCATATAGTACTGGATATCCGACAGCTTGTCCCAGTACTCGTCCGGGGTGATGACTTTCGCGTCATTCTCCATGTTGATACTCGCCGCGAACTCTTTTGCATCCTGTATCTCGCTGTACTGTCCCTCGTCAAATCCGACGGTAAACGTATGGTCCACCTGTCCGAGCCAGGTCAGATAGCTGGAATCCACTCCGCTCGACAGATAGGACGCGACCTCCACGTCACTGATCTTATGCTTCTCCACGGATTCCTTCATGACCGCTTCCACCTCGTCAACGACCTCCTCAAAGGATTTCGTATTATCCCCGGTGAAATCCGGCTCAAAATACCGTGTGATCTTCATCTCTCCATTTTCATAGGTGAAATAATGTCCCGGCTGGAGACAGAACACACCTTTAAAAAATGTCTCATTCGTAGGCACGAACTGGAAAGAGAGATAATTTCCAAGAGCATCCTCATTAAAGATCTTGTCAAACTTCGGATGCTCCATAAACGCCTTGATCTCTGAGGCGAACATGAGCGTCCCGTTCATCTGCGCATAGTAGAGGGGCTTAATGCCAAAGATATCCCTTGCCGCGAAAAGGCGCTTCCTCTTCTTGTCCCAGATTGCGAAAGCGTACATCCCGCGCAGCCTGTCCACCAGTCTCTCGCCCCACTCCTCAAATCCATGGACCAGTGTCTCGGAATCTGTATTGGACACGAAAACATGCCCTGCCGCTGCCAGCTCCTCCCTGAGTTCCTGATAATTATAGATTTCCCCGTTAAATACAAGCACCAGGCTCCTGTCTTCATTATATAACGGCTGGTCGCCCACAGACGAAAGGTCGATAATGCTCAGGCGCCGGAATCCCAGCGCCGCGTCCTCATCGACATACTTTCCTTCACTGTCCGGCCCCCGGTGAATGATCGTATTCATCATATTCACCAGCACCTGTTCTCTGTCTTCCACTTCGCCCACAAACCCTGCGAATCCACACATATTAAGCTCTCCTTTTCACTCCCGCAGCCCACAGCCCGGATCCAGTCCACCCGGATGAGCAACTACACTCATAATAATAGATAAGGAACCAGTTTCGGTAAGTCTTTTTACCTGATCTGATCCCTTATTGCCATGCTCTGCGTCTGATAAAAAATTATAGTTTCTGTACCAATCGGGGTGACAGGATTCGAACCTGCGACCTCACGGCCCCCAGCCGTGCGCTCTAACCAAACTGAGCCACACCCCGCCGACTCATACATTATATATAATTTGCCGGCAAATGTAAAGAAATTTTTTCTGATGTCCTGTTCTCTTTTCAGCCGCTTGTTACTGTTCGCAGCAGCAGTCTCTTTTCACATCTCAACGCCCTTTCCATAATATAATAGTGAGTTACCACCTATGAAAGGAGCCGCCAACAATGGCAAATTGTCAAAATATGCGCTATATGCGCCGTCCCATGGCATCCGCTCCGGCCCCGTCCTGCGCCTGCCGGATGGACGGATGCCCGGACACACATGATTTTTTCCCATCTGACATTCCTCTCGCAATGGCTTATGTCAAATGGCAGAAATGGCAGGACATCTACGAACCGTGCAAAGCCCTCAGAAGCGGAACACTTTTTCAGGAACTGGATAAACCCTTCCTGGGGAAAGGAGGCTGCCGCAGATGAATATGAATACAATGCCAAACAGCAGTACCATGCGCAGAATGAATGATATGGCGCCGCACTCCGGCGGGAGCGTCATGAACCGCCGTCAGCTCATGGACCACATCAACCAGGTCAGCTTCGCAGTGGATGAAGTAAAATTGTACCTGGATACCCATCCCTGCGACAGGGAAGCTCTTGCGTATTTCCGCGAGATGAGCCGCAAACGTGATCATGCCCTGAAGGAATATGCCGCCGCTTACGGGCCGCTGACCGTCGATACCGCTGAGGAATCCTGCGCCGAGCGCTGGACCTGGGTCAACGAGCCATGGCCGTGGCAGGAAGGAGGATGCTGATTTATGTGGAATTATGAAAAAAGACTGCAGTATCCGGTGAAGATCACCCAGACGAACCCGAAGATCGCACAGATCATCATCTCTCAGTTCGGAGGACCGGACGGAGAACTCGCCGCGTCTATGCGGTATCTGTCGCAGAGATATACGATGCCGTATAAGGAAGTGACGGGGACGCTGACGGATATTGGTACGGAAGAACTCGCCCACATGGAAATGATCTGCGCCATCGTCTACCAGCTCACAAAGGATCTGACCCCGGAAGAGATCGAGCGCTCCGGATTCGATAAGTACTATGTAGACCACACTCTGGCGCTCTGGCCCCAGGCGGCCAGCGGCATGCCGTGGACAGCGACCGTGTTCCAGTCCAAGGGAGATCCCATCACTGACTTGAACGAGGACCTTGCCGCCGAGCAAAAGGCAAGGACCACCTATGACAATATCCTGCGGCTTGTCAAAGACCCGGAAGTCGCCGACCCGATCCGATTCTTAAGGCAGCGCGAGATCGTGCACTATCAGCGTTTCGGAGAAAGCCTGAGGATCGTCCAGGAGAAACTGGACAGCAGGAACTTCTATGCGTTCAACCCGGAGTTTGACAAATAGCGGCATTCACTGTTTATAACACAACATTTAAAAAAATGCCTGTCCCTGCTTATGCCGGAACAGGCATTTTACATAAGTATCGTTTGTTACTTCACACTAATATGATTTTTTCTGATGATCCCGCTCATCTGCCAAACTTACAGTTTATCCAAGCGTCACATCAAGCCCCTGTTCATCATACTCTCCGTTTGACTGCGGGACCAGGATCGTAAGGCTGACCGTCTCACCCTTTGCATAATACTGAAGCTGTTCCTGGAGCGCCTCCATACTGTCAATAGAGCTTCCATTGATCGCTGTAATGATAGAACCCTTTGTCATGCCCGCTTTGTCCGCGCCGCTGCCCTGGCTGACCTCCATTACATAGACCCCTGCCGGGACATCGATCTGCTGTGAAAATGCATCCGACACGCTCATGCCTGTGATGCCGAGCAGCCCGCGTTCATTCTCCGGCACTTTTGTCTTCGTCTCCTGGTTCATCAGATTCTGGATCAGGTCAGACACATCGCTGATCGGGATCGCGTATCCGATGCCTTCCACGCTTTCCCCTGTCAGTTTCGCAGAATTGATACCGATCACTTCACCGTTGACGTTCACAAGAGCGCCGCCGCTGTTGCCCGGATTGATCGCCGCATCTGTCTGGATCAGTTTTGCCCCGCTCTCCTGAGTTTCCCCGGTCTGTGTATCTGTAGTGGAAACAGAACGGTCAAGCGCGCTGATCACGCCTGTTGTGACAGACTGTCCGTATCCGAGGGCATTGCCGATGGCGATCGCAGGCTCGCCGATCTGAAGTTTCGTAGAATCCCCAAGTGTAGCAACTGAGATCGCATCCATAGTATCGTCTGAGATCTGATCCAGCGCGACAGCGATCACAGCCACATCATAAGTGGCGTCTGTGCCTTTGATATTCGCCTCGACACTGGACTGGTCGTCAAATGTAACTGTAAGGGTATCGCTGCCCTCAACGACATGATTATTCGTAACGATCAGCAGCTCTGAGTCATTCTTTCCGATGATGATGCCTGTCCCTGCTCCTTCATTCGTCTGTTCATATGTGCCGCCAAAGAAACTCTGCACTTCCTGGACTGACATGCTCGTGATGGAGACAATGGACGGCATTACCTTCTCCACTACATCCGACACATCCGATGTCACGACGCTGGACGAAGTAGAGAGCGACGTCCCGCTGCTGATCTTGTCAGAGGATGCTGTCGTGGTCTTACCGTAGTCCCCCAGTCCCAGGATCTTCTGTCCGACAAGGTTTGTAGTGAGGAATACCGCGCTGGATACCACACCGAACAGGATCGCAAATCCTGTCACAGCAGCCGCCTTCACAAGATTTTTATGCGGTTTTTTCTCTTTGCGGGGTTTTTGCTGCTCAGGCTGTTCCCCATTGTACCCGCCGGGCCGGGGACCGCCATACTGATAGTTACTGTTCAGATCATCATTTGAATTGTAATAGTTATATTGATTATCCATAAGATTACCTGCTTTCTCTCTTAGTTTTTTCTTTTTACGGTTATATCATAGCTTTGGTTTGTGATAAAAATGTGTTCAATCCTTTAACAAAACTTGAAAAAGAGAGGCTCCGAACCCCCGGCTGACATTTCACATCATCCGGGCTTTCTTTGCCTCTCTGTCCACTGCCTTTTACAGGTCTATGAAATTGATGTCATAATCATCTGGATCTTTTTTCTGCTTCCCTGCTTTCCCTCTGCGGTTCTTTCCGGACTTCTTATCATCTGTATAGATATCATCGTCCTCATAGATATCCTCATCTTCGTATCCATCGTCATACTCAGGATCTAAAGCTCCGTCATCATCATATCCATACTCATCGTCGTAATCATCATATCCATCGTCATCGGGCTCTTCGTCGTAGTCATCCTCATACTCGTCTTCATCCTCATCGTACCCGATCTCATCATCAATATACTCATCCTCTTCCGCTTCATCTGCAGAAGCCTTCTTTCCCGGCTTTTTCTTTTTATTTTCCTTCTTTGTATCTTCCTCTTCATCATCAAAGGGGATATCATACTCATCATACAGGTCATCCAGTTCCTGATTGCGGTGGACGAGTTTGACCGCAAAAATGATCATCAGTATAAGGAGCAGGAGACATACCGCGATCCCCGCCGCGAGGATAGGAAGGATATGCTCGCTGATAAACGCGCCTGCCGCCCCGGGAAGCGCCGGAGCCGCCTCTTCCTCTTCTGCCGGTGCCGGTACCTCAAAGTACTGATATGTCCCATCTTCAGAATCGTACTGGTACAGATCCTCCTGCCCTGTACGTGTATTCAGCGCATAGATCAGATAATATCTGTCAGATGCAGACGGATCAGACCAGATCGGGAAGACCTGATCCTGGACAGTAAGCTCAGACTCCTGATAATTATCCGGAAGATCCACTTCATCCGGTTTGTCCAGAGGGATAATGGATGTCGTATCAGAGATCGTCAGCTGGGCAAAAGGAGCAAATGTCGCATCCTCCGTGTCAAACAGGAAAAAGCTCCCTGTCCCGGATCCATCAGTCAGATACCCCAGATATACTCCTGCATCATTTACGACAAATTTCCTTTCCTCTCCATTAAATGTCATCGTAGTCTCAGAATATCCCTCCGGGATATCTGTTGTAGTAAAAGCCTCAGAGAAATGATAATCTGTCCCGTTCACAGTCACGGTGACCCCCGTGTCAGATCCTGCTTCCGGTGTTTCTGCTGCCGCTGTCGGCGCCACGCTCGTTGTGCCGTCATCCGCCGCTGCGATGGAGATCGCAGATGAACCCTGTTCCAGGTTTAACGTCTCTCCCGAAGACAGAGTCGCAGAACTGCTGCTCACAGAAAGTGTGGTCTCCGTCGCCTGGAGAGCGCGGAAAGTCACTGTTGTCCTCAGCTCATTCCCACTGCCTGTCCCTGTATAAGTCAGAGTCCCCGATCCGTCAGCTGAAAAGCCGTCGCCGCTGACAAACTCCAGCACAGACGCATCATAACTCATCGTCACATTTACGCTTCCCACGGTACCGCCGCTGCTCTGTACGACGAGGTCCACGCCCACATTCTCCCCTACCTTTGTGGAAGGATCCGAGAACATCAACACGCCATCTGCCGCGAACACAGCCGTCCCGAATGCCGGGACCATCAGGCACAGCGCAAGGACCAGACCCGCTAATTTCTTTAATGCTTTCATATAATTTACCTCTTCTGTATTATGAATAATATTTGATACGGACAGCACGGCTTCCGCCTGTCTGTCCACTGCCTACTATCATACACGCTCCGCGCAGAAAAGTCCAGTGATTACTGTCCGCCGGCCTCTGTCCCTGTACCGGAGTCCGTACCGCCTCCCGTACCAGGATCAGTACTGCCGCCGCTGCCGGGATCCGTACCGCCGCCAGAGCCCGGATCAGTGCCACCGCCAGCGCCGGGGTCCGTTCCGCCGCCCGGATCCGTGGTACCGCCGCCTGTACCCGGATCTGTACCGCCTCCTGTTCCATCTCCGCCGGATGGTTCTGACGGAACATATGCATCTCCGCCCGAGTAGTCAGCAGACCCGTCATCATAGTAGCTGTCATCGTAATAAGTACCGCTGCCGTCGTCATATGTCCCGCCGGATGACTGGGCTGAGCTTACTGTGTAAGCAATGTTGCTGTTTACAGTCTGCACAGTAGACGATGGAGTATACCCCGTCGTACCGAACAAAAACTCGTGAAGCTTTGTCACATTGGATACAAGGTCATCCGGGACTACGATACTCCCCAGACCTGAAACAAGATCCGTATAATTATCCTGCGGGAATCCCATATTTCCAACAAGTTTGTATTCACTGTATGCCGTCGCATATGTCAGGATCTCCTGAAGGGTGAAGCTGGTGGAAACCTGGGGGAAGACCTTATCGATGATCGCATTTAAAGTCCCCAGATCAGCACTCTTTGCCTTCTCGAACATCTTCTCGATCACGAGGCGCTGCCGTTCCGTACGGGTAAAGTCGCCTCCTGCGGTGGAACGGATACGGGCGTAGGTGGTTGCCTGGGTACCATCAAGGGTCTGAAGCCCGGCACTTGATAAGTAATTTGCCGCTTTTCCTGCCGAATTCGCTGTCTCCGGTATATACTGATTAATATAAGGCAGTTCTTCCTCAGTCACCTCAATCTCCACTCCGCCCAATAAATCAATCGCATCGGCAATGGCTCCGAAATCCACTGTCACATAATCCTGAATGTCTAAATCAAGATTCATATTCAGCATGTTGATCGCAAGGACTGGTCCGCCATAACTGTATGCTGCATTACACTTCTGATAGGTACCTTCGGACAGATCAAGCAAAGTATCACGATATACAGACACCATCTTGATTTCCTTTGTCTCGTTATTCAGACTTGCAACGATGATACAGTCTGTGCGGTTTCCCTCTCCGAGATTTCCATCACGGGAATCAACTCCAAAAAGAGCGACATTTGTATAGCCGTCTCCAAGATCAACCTCTTTATTCATCTTTACTTCTTCATTGATCACGATGTCTTCTGCCTTAATATCCTGCGTGTCGATCTTACTCCACTTTGCATATACATACGCCACAGCCCCGAAAACGGCGCAAAGAATAACGCATGCTGTAATAAGCAACACCCGCTGCCACATCTTCATCCGTGTGAACCAGTTCCCTTTTTTCGCACGCGCGCGCCTGCGCCCCCGGCGTCTTACGTTTTTTGACATTTTTATCACCTAAATAAGAATTTTATACACTTTTTTCATAGTACAACAAAGTATGACTGGATTCAAGAAATTTTTGCGTATTTCCAAAAGTCCCTATAGTGTTATGGATTATTTCCAGTAGTTTTTTTCAAACTGTTTGCGTCAATATTTGTTTCCTTAATATAACAAAAATAGGTCTGAAGGCATTTCCTCTTCCTATAAAAATACTCAAAATCACACTCAATACAACATATCGCTTCAATAAAATTTCTTGAATCATGCATGACCATATGCAGAGGCAAAGCATAAGAACCGTATTGACGACAATAATAGGCATTGCTCTCATACACCACACCACTTGAAACGGATTAAGCAGCCAAATGTATAATAGAAGCCGTCCCATTTTATAATCTCCAAACAATTTTAAACCGAAAAAGAAAGCTGCTCCGGCACCTATAATATCTAAAGCAATATTTAAAATTATTGCCACATAAATACTTGTGCCCGAAATTTTCATTACAGAGCCTAATAGTGCAATGTAAGGAAACAAATATGAGAATGCTACTAAATATCTGCGATTCAATTCTGCACTGGTCGAAAAAGCAATCGCACTATTGAAATATGTACTTTCATCGCTAGTGGCTTCTCTATATTCATTCAAATAATAAAAGGGCCAAACGCGCTATACAGCCAATACATATTATTGTAATGAAAACTTTTTAGAGCTTACCAAAAACTCAAAATATCCCCATCATTTTTGTGCCCCAATTAAAGAGTCACCATTCCAGAGAATGTGAGCCACATATTCCGATAATTTAGAGGCACATTAGGCTCTATTACATAGATTTCCCTTATTATGTAGTCTATAAAACTTTCCATAAACACAATAAAATTAGATGGTTCGATACATTTAATCCAACGGAAGGTTAATTCTTTATAATATATTTTTCAAGATAGGTATTTTCTTTAGAATCCACGTACAAAAGTAAGATATTATAAATATTCCTATAATTAACAAAAAGAAATTTATGATCTCATTACACTTATATGGATTAAAACTCATATATCTAAGAATCCATCTAATAAAAATCATATGAATTAAATAAATCCCAAAAGAACAACGATCAATATTTAATAAAAATTTATGAATCAAACCGCTCCCTTTTACTTTAATTTTATCAAATAATGCAAAAATACCAACTGCTTGCACTACTACAAAAATGGACGAATACCCCCACAACTGCTCCATTACATCTATACTATCCGTCCATCTAATTATAGTAAGTACGACAATTAGGCAAGAACTGAAAAACACAGCTGCAACAGCCAGCCACTGATTCACTTTTATTATTCCTTTATGTATCGCATATCCACAAAATAGATAAAAAGGGTAAATCGTTGACACGTGAATATAAAAACCGCTTCTCAAATTAATAAGATTTGTTAGCGGAAGCACTGAAACAAACACTACATATATAATCAGTAAGTATCTAATATCAAATTTTTCACTAAATTGAGCAATTTTTCTATAAAAAGGCATCATAAAATACAAGCCAATTAACAAATATAGATACCATAAATGAGACCAGCTCGTCCCAGTAAACAATTCATATATCCAGCTAAGCAATATGCCTATCCCGACCTGCTCCCCATCCATTATCATATCGAATCCGCGGAAAACCATAGTAAATATAACCAACGCAGCTAATATCCTCAAAATATATTTTTTAAAAAGTTTTTCGTAAGTCAGCTTTCTACTTTCTTCCAAAAGAAGTGCTCCCGTTGTCATAACAAAGCACGGAACAGTCCACATTAGTACATTAGATATTGCTCTAGACCATGCATTTGTCAGAACTCCGATTTGATTCCCAAAAAGAATTGATGCGGAAGCAAATGTATGGAGTACAATAATAGCAATGCATGCAATCGCCCGTATATAAGAAAAACTATTTATTCTTTCTGCTTGATTCAATTTTCTAATACAATCCTTTCACAAATCTTCACACCCTAGCAAAACAACGTATCTAACGGGAATATCATCCGCTAATATACCAGGCCACCATTTACGCATCCGTCGCTTTGATTGCTAGGGGCTTGCTGTTGCGCTGCTTGCTGACGTGCTGCTTCTGCCTGAGCCGCTGCCTCTGCTTCCGCCTGGGCCTGTGCTGCTGCCGCTGCTTCCGCTTCTGCCTGAGCCTGTGCTGCTGCCGCCGCTTCTGCTTCCGCCTGAGCCTGTGCTGCTGCCGCCGCTTCTGCTTCTGCCTGAGCCGCCGCCTCTTTCTCTGCCTTAATAGTCAATTCAGCCTCCTTAGTACTAATCATTTCATTGTTAGCCAAAGATTCATATTGAATAAATGCAACTTCATCTTCCAGATAAATCTGCGCTTCTTCCACATCACCAAACGGGAATGCTGACAAAACCAAAACGGACTGATCGTCAAAGGTCAACTGTATATCTATTTGTGGTTGTAATACTTTCGCATCTTCCTCAGCCTCTACCGCCTGGTCTCCCCCCATCTCTTTCGCACTCGTTGAATCATAATAAAGATTTCTCTTTTGCTGGTCTGCAAAAACATCTTCCGTTTCTAACATGTTGACGGGGAACTCTGCCATAGACGAATCTTTAATTGAAAAACCGACAATATTTTTCCCTGTCTTATTTTCCAGAACTACTTTATATATATTTTCACCTTCTGCCTCAGTCCCAATATTTTTCAATACTTCTTCTGGTTTTTCCACCTGTTTGTTTGCATCAGAATCGCTCTGATTATTCCCACAGCCTCCAAGAAGCATACTAACTCCCAGAATAAAAATCATACTTATAATTAATAATAATTTCTTTATCATTTATTCATTCCTCTTTCTTTTAATTCATTCTATAATAACTAGAATATACCCATGTTCCTGATGTTCCATATGTAATCTGATAACCATTTCTCCCTGTTTCATATGTAAAATCTGGATCAAATACATAGGTTGTTCCCCCAATAACAACTTCACACCATGAATGAGGGGTCATGCCTCCACTTATTGTCGGAACATAGCCAGCCATCTGATGCGCCTCGTATCCAAGCATACGCGCCATATAACAGAATGTGGCCGCCATAACATAACAGTTTCCTCTTCTATTCTGGAATCCATAATTTGCAAACCATTCGCTTCCGGGGGATGGATCTGCCGTCATTTGATAATAGGTCAGACCGGCAGACCAGTTAAATGCTGCTCGCAAATCCCAGCCAATGCTATTCAACACATTTCTTGCTGCCAGTTCAGTTTCATTATACATAGCACCTGTATCTGAAAGCTCATAACCGTCGATTACTGTATTCTTGGCCATAACACCTTCTTTTCCGCCATACGGATCATTTGCCTTATACATATAATACCAGCGTCCATTCACCAACTGCCAGCCCGTTTTCATAGAACCATCTGCACCCAGATAATACCATTCATCGCCTAGCAGCAACCACTCCTTCGCCATTGAACCACTGACATTCAAATAGTACTTTGCTCCATTTATTACATACCATCCATTGCTCAACATCTTGTTTCCATTAGATGGATCCAGATAATACCAATCGGAGCCTACATAATTCCATCCAGATGCAAATAGCCCGTAAATATTAATATAGTACCAGTTCTCCCCATCACGAAGCCAACCTGTTTTCATAGAACCGCTAGGATTAAAGTAATATGTATTGCCATTAATCTCTTTTTTACAGTTAGCTATCATCAAACCCGGATACTCCTCATTGGCTGCATCTAAATAGTACCAATCAGTTCCGATCCACTGCCAACCAGTGAGCATTGCTCCACTATTATTTGTATAATACCACCCTTCCGGTCTTAACACCCAGCCAGTATACATTGCCCCTGATGGATAAAAGAAATACGTTGCATTTCCAATGGTTTTTTTACAATTCTCTACCATCAGACCTGGATATTCTTCATTTGCCCCATCCAGATAATACCAAGCATTTCCTACATATTTCCACCCTGTGGAACCATTTTTGTCGCCGTAATAATATCCTTCTGCATCTTTAATCCAGCCTGTGCGCATTGCTCCTGATGGATAAAAGAAATATGTAGCATTTCCAATGATTTTCTTACAATTTGCTACCATTAGGCCCGGATATACTTCATTTGCCCTATCCAAATAATACCATGTATTTCCCAGCAACAACCAGCCAGTAGCCATAGCTCCGTTGTCCTTCGCATAATACCAGCCTTCTGGTCTTAATACCCAGCCAGTATACATTGCTCCTGATGGATAAAAGAAATACGTTGCATTTCCAATGATTTTTTTACAATTCTCTACCATCAAACCTGGATATTCTTCATTCGCCTCATCCAAATAATACCATGTATTTCCCAAGAGTAGCCAGCCAGTTGCCATAGCTCCATTGTCCCTCGCATAGTACCAGCCTTCAGATTCTCTTATCCACCCTTTGCGCATCGCTCCATTTGCACCAAAAAAGTAGGTCTGACCTGCTATTACCCGCTTGGTAGACGCTAGCATAATTCCCGGTTTCTCTACATTTTCCTGATCAAAATAATACCATACCCCACCGATTGCTCTCCATCCATAAGCCTTAATGCCGGGCTCATCATAATAATAATATTCATCTCCCTGACGATACCAGCCGACAGTCCCCGTCTCTTCAGCAACCACTTTCTTTTCCGCAGTTTCAGCCTCGCCAACATTATCCGTGCTTTCATAAATATCTAAATTCTCAGAGCTTTCTGTATTTACAGAAGCATTTGTTTCTTCCGATATATCTGCGACATCTGTCTCTGGAAAATTTGCATCTTCCACTTCTTCCTGCGTCACAGTCTCATCCTGCTGAACTATGTTTTCTAAATGTTCTCCTTCTTCTGATAATTGTGTTGAAGCTCCCCCTTGCCAATCCGTTTCAGATTCAGCAGCATAACATAATGGTGTTGCCTGCATTGTCAATATAAGGGAAATGGCAACTATCTTTTGAATAAAACGCTTTTTCACTTCTCTCACCTCGTAAATTCCATGCTATATATTATATATTTTATCACTAGTACCTATCATTTCACCGCTTCTGTCCTCCTTATCTGTTTGTATTACACGAATTATCAAATCATATAATATATAAAAAATTATATCATATCCCACTACCTTTTTAAAGAAATTTTCCAAAACTCATTATGCCCCTCATTATGATCTTACACCATATTCTCTAACTATCTGACATTGGTTCTAATTGGTGACATCTTTTTACTAATCCTTGTACCGCTTTTGCTAAAAGTATATAGACTATATTAACAAGAATTGCAAATATCAACGCTATTACAAATGAACTAAGCACAACAACCGGAAATATATCTATTCTCCGCACTGTATCTGTCACCTTTTCTGCCATTAGGGGATATATGATCTTATCTGATATAGCTGATGCAAGGTAAATTCCCAGAGACAATTCCGATATCTTCAAAATCCCTTTCTTAACTATATTTGGAGCTTTTATCATAGGGGCTGCCATTAATACTCGGAAAATCAAAACAGATATTATTATAGCCTGTACGCCCCAAAAACTATTGTAGCCTATCCACTCATACGTCCCATCATAACTTCGGTAATAATTAAACAGTCCAAATACAATCATCAGACCAAGAAGAATAATGCTTTCTTTTAAAAGAAAAATTTTTTTCGTTTCCTCTTTCAGATATGCTCCTAAAAAATAATATGTAATGGGATATAAAGTTTCCCAATAATCCGGTACAATCGCACTATACACTCTTGTTTGATCACCAAGAGACAAAAGATCCCAGCAATTTAGCAGACTCGGAAGAGCGGTTAATCCTAACAGTGTTATGATTAACCATTTCCTTCCTACGTCATTTAAATTGTTCCACAATATATTAAGTGCAAACAGCCACTTTCTGCGGACAGCAGGGCCGCATTTCCCGGACAGTCCGGGCCATATTAAACGGACAGCCTGGGATATCAGCAGGGCAGAGGGTACTCCGCCCCACTGATCAGTATTGATCGGTGTTCCAGAAGAAAGCTATGCTTTCTCAATAAGTACAGTAAATCCTGTCGTTAGTCTGCGTCTGATCCCGTCAAGCTTACCGTAGCATTCCTTTTCGTCACTCAGCTGATTTCCCCACTCATCTGGAGAATACTGACAGCTGAAGAGTGTGGAGGTGCCAAGGTCATCCCGAAGTTTTATGAGATGATACAGGATCTTGATCCCTTCTTCTGAATACCTGCTTATGGCAAAATCATCAATGAACAGCAGCTGGATCCGTGCATAGTACCTGATCCTCTTACGATACTTGTTCAGGTCTTCCTGGCGGTTGAGGACGATCAGTTCGTCCAGCAGGTCACTATAGTCTACGAACTTACAACGGTAATTACGTCTGCATGCTTCCACACAACAGGCAGACAGGAAATAAGACTTGCCGGCACCGGTGACTCCATAGATCCCGACGTTCTGCCGGTTCTCAGCGAAATGAAATTTCAGGATCTGTTCAACGGTGGCATCATTGTAGATGCGTCCGTTGCCGGTTTTCAGATTCTCGGCCAAAGCACCTTTATTGATCAGGCTGCTGAGCCGCAGATTTGTTTCAAACCTGTTGTTGAGTGTTTCTATGTACTGAGGTTCCAGAACCTCACGGATAAACTGCAAAGCGGTATAGCTGCCGAATTCAGGACTTTTAGACAGTTCTGCGAAACGCTGGGCGGCTACCGGCAGGGATAGTGTGTCCAACATCTCATAGATATCAGTAGTCTTATTCTTCATTGCCTGCCTCCGTTTCCTGACGCTTCAGCAGGTTCTTAAGGGAATACTTGCTGTCATCATCTTTGTAGGCGCCGGATACGGCTGTTGCAGCATCTTCGTTGGGACTGCTCTGTGGCATTGTACTTTGCAGCGGCTCTTTATGGTAAGTTGAGATTGTGTTACAGATATAGGAATAGTTGCATCTCCCAGCTAAAACGGCGTCTTTACAGCAGCGTTCCAGGGCTTCCGGCGAGTACTTCTCCGCATACCGCAGAATACCAAAGCAGCTTCGGAATGACTGCACCGGATAAGCGTATTTTCGAATGACTGCATCGATCAAAGCACGGGTGCTGGGTCCGATAGCAGATGCTTTCTGTTGAAAATAAGGCACCGTCCAATAGCCATAGTCTTTGTATTCGGCAGGCATGTCCGAGGGGATGATCACCCAGTCTTTCGGTGTGTAGCTCCGCTTATGCGTCCGGATGAAGTCGCCGTGTTTGTTATAGACATAGATTTCTTTTTCCCCTGCCCGGATCTCAAGTTCCTGTCGCAGATATTTCCGGGGCATGCTATAATGGACCTTGTCGAAGGTGAAGGAGAAATCTTGTGCTACTTTAACAGTCTTTCGTTCAAGATATTCAAAACGACTGGGCGGAAGAGGCAGGAGAGTCTCCTTCTCTTCTGTCGTAAAGAGATCGTACCGGGAATAGGTGAGCCCCTCAAAAGGCTTCCGATTCTCGGCATCCACCTTTTCCATCAGGACACGGTTTAAATCATCCAGCGAATAAAAGACCATATCTTCCATATCCATGAGGATGTGCATGGTAATGATCTTTACGTGGCCTTCCACAACTGGTTTCCAGCGGGGGGATTTCACTTTGGCAGGGGTTAAAACCGTATTGTTATGTTCTGCCCATGCCTGGAAATCTTTATTCAGGACAGGGCTGATCCAGTCTTTATTCCGGGCAACTGCTACTTTGCAATTATCCGGGGTGATTGTCGGCGTCACGCCGCCAAAATAGGACAGAGCATTATTGTTGACCCGGATCCAGTTCCGGATATCGCATTCGGTCATTCCTTCAGCGTAAAAGTAATCACTGTAGGTGAGGGCAGCGATAAAGATCGTGACCTTTATGGTCTCATCCGGGTTCCGGCGGTTATGCAGATAGAGCTGCTTCCCCGCATAGTCCAGTTCGAGATTGACACCGGGATAACGCTGGATGTGGAAGGTCAGCTGTTTGGAATCAGCCCATTCGCTGTAACGCCTGCAGTATTGGCGATAACTCATAGGTTTCTTCCCGTCTACGATACCTATGGCATTGTATTTCTGCCACAGATGTTTCAGGGTCTCCCCTTTGCGGGCTAAAGCCTTGTAGACAGCTTCCTTGTTAAAATCCCGATAGAGAAGCTGGTTCGCTGATACACCAGGCTTTTTATAGAGAATACTCTCAATGTATTCATTCGTGACATCTGCCGGTAAAGGGTATGAGAGTTTCGGATTCTCTCTGAAACGCTTCAGGAACTCGTTTACGGTTGTTTTGCTGCAGTCGCCGCAGCTTTCGGCAATCTCACGGCAGCTAAGATGGTTCACAAAGTGAAGCCGTAGTACTTTTTTGTAATCCATAGTAGGACCTCCAGATATAATATTTCTCCATTTTAAGGAGATGCGCTTATTATATCTGAAGATCTATTGTCCGGTTAATGTGTCCCTACTTGTCCGCTAATTATGTCTCAGACTGTCCGCCGAATATGGCACAGGTGTCCGTTTAGCCCGACAATCTGCATATTAAGAAACGGAATAATCAAAAATAATCCTATATACATCTCAATATACCATGCATAAGAATCTGCACTAAAGTCTAATATGCTTAAAATCATCTTTTTTATTCCCATGTTCTCTTTTTCATAGATTACATTGAACAAAAGGCAACAGATACATACCAGAACATATATGCAGTAAGTTCTTTTTATTCCCTTATAATACGATATAGTCAATTCTTTTTTGTTCATAAGGTAACCTGTCAACATCAAAAATAATGGCACACAGGTTATAAACGCAGTACGTAAAATACACATAATCAGCATTCTCATTCCCGAACATGTCAATTCATAAAACCCTGAATTAAGACAGAAATGTACTGAAATCACAAAAATCGCGGCTACACATCTGATTAAATCAAGATTAATATTTCTTTCCTTCATCAAACAAGACATCCTTTCTTCCAACCGTTATTTAAAATATAATCTCTGAAATACGTTCTTTTTCCAGCAATATTTATATTACAATAACCTCATCAAATCTTCAATCAATTCGTATATTTAATACTCAAGAATTACATTCTCAGAATTACATTTTCATATTGACACTTCCTATAATATTATATATAATAGTTTTGTTCACAAAAATAAAGAGGTGGTTAATCATGAACATTCAAGAATGTGATATCTTGAACGCAATTATTTCAAAACCTTATGAAAATCAGCGGATTCTATCCCAGACATCCGGGCATTCTCTCGGAATTGTAAACCGTTCTGTTAAATCGCTAATAGACACCGGATACCTCAATACAGACATGACTCCTACTGACAAGGCAATACAGGAAGTAAGTGTAAAGTCACCCAAAACTGCTATCATTCTTGCCGCCGGGTTTGGAATGCGTATGGTTCCGATTAATACCGAAACTCCAAAAGGACTATTGGAAATTCACGGTGAACCCTTAATCGAGCGACTGATCAAACAGCTTCATGAAGTAGGCGTTTCCGATATATATGTAATTGTGGGCTTCATGAAAGAACAATATGAATATCTGATTGATTTGTATGGAGTGAGGCTAATTGTAAACACTGAATATGCAACCAAAAACAATCTGCACTCTATAAAACTGGCAGCAAAATACCTTGGAAATTCCTATATCATACCGTGTGATATTTGGTGTGCTGAGAACCCTTTCAATCAACACGAACTGTATTCCTGGTATATGGTCAGCGATCATTTGAGTAGCGACAGTTCTGTACGAGTCAATCGGAAAATGGAACTTGTTACAGTAACTGGAAGTGGCGAAGGAAATACAATGCTCGGCATTACTTACCTTGTAAAAAAGGATGCAGCTTACGTTAATGAACGGATTCATCAGCTCGCATCCGATCAAAGATATGACGGTGCTTTCTGGGAAGAATCACTATACGCAAAAAACAAAATGATCATTCCGGCTAAACTAGTTCCCGCCGATGTTGCAGTAGAAATCAATACTTATGAGCAACTCAGAGAACTGGACAGTAATTCCAATCAACTAAAATCAGATGCGATCGAAACTGCTTCTAAAGCATTGAATACAACTCCAGAAGCTATAACAAGGATTACTGTATTAAAAAAGGGGATGACAAACCGTTCTTTCCTTTTTAACTGTAATGGTCGCAAATACATCATGCGTATCCCCGGAGAAGGGACAGATAAGTTGATCAATCGCAAGCAAGAAGCCAATGTATATCAAAAAATCAACAACAAACACATTTGTGACAATATCATATATATTAACCCTGAAAATGGATATAAGATCACTGAATTTATTGAAAACACCCGAGTATGCGATCCACTTAATATGATTGATGTCAAAAAATGTATGACGAAATTACGTTCATTTCATGAAATGAACTTGCAAGTGAATCATGACTTTAACTTGTTTGACCAGATTGAATTTTATGAAAGTCTCTGGAACGGAAAGAATTCAATCTATAGAGATTATCACCAAACAAAGGCTCATGTAATGTCACTAAAGCCATATATCGATTTGCAGCCCAAAAAAAAAACACTTACTCATATAGATGCTGTTCCTGATAATTTCCTTTTTTCAACAGGTTCTGACCAACAGGAAACAATCAGGCTGATTGATTGGGAATATGCCGGGATGCAGGATCCTCATGTGGATATTGCCATGTTCTGTATTTATTCTTTTTACAATAGAGCCCAGATTGATCAGACGATACAATTTTATTTCAAAAATGACTGCCCCGATTCAACTCGGATTAAAATATACTGCTATGTGGCAGTCTGCGGACTTCTTTGGAGCAACTGGTGTGAATACAAAAGAAATCTCGGAGTAGATTTCGGCAAATATTCTTTGCAACAATATCGCTATGCAAAAGACTATTACAGAATCGTTCAAAAGGAATTAGGCAAAGAAAGTTGAGGCAAAAATAATTATGCACACAGTAAAAAGAGCTATTGTCATGGCGGCCGGTATTGGAAAACGGATGCAGCCTGTAACACTTGAAACACCAAAACCATTGATAAAGGTAAACGGAATTCGGATGATTGATTCTGTTATACAAGGATTAAACAATAACAATATTTTTGAAATATATATAGTCGTCGGCTATATGAAAGAGAAATTCTATAGTCTGGAAGAGGAATATCCGGGAGTTAAAGTCATTGAAAATCCTTTCTATAACACCTGTAATAATATTTCTTCTCTGTATATGGCCCGGGATCATATCGAAGATGCACTTATTTTGGACGGTGATCAAATAATATATAACGACTCTATCCTTCAATCCGAATTTGAACGTTCTAGTTACAACTGCGTCTGGACAGATACAGATACAGACGAATGGCTACTCACTGTTGAAAATGGAGTCGTCAAATCATGCAGCAGATCCGGCGGAAAAGGAGGCTGGCAGCTTTATAGCATTTCTCGTTGGACTGCACAAGATGGCAGAAAATTAAAAAAACATTTAGAGTTAGAATTTGAACTCAAAAAAAATCAGCAAATCTATTGGGATGACATAGCACTTTTTTGTCATCCAGAAGATTACCATCTTGGAATTCAGGAAATGACTCGTAAAGATGTTACTGAAATAGACAGTATATACGAATTAGCACAAATAGACAACCACTATAAAAAATATATTCACGGAGGGCTGTAAAATGACTACAAACTCAAATTCTTCTGAATCTGTTGCAAAGAAAAAAGTGGATTGGATGATCACTCTTCTGCCACTTACTATTATTATTATACTGTGCATTCTTTTTTTCTTCATGCCGGAACAATCTAACGCTATTTTAAGCCAGATACGATTCTTTTTGGGAGATACTTTTGGAACCTATTATCTTGTTATTGGATTAGGAGTATTTCTTATATCAATCTTTGTCGCAACATCCAAATATGGAAACATTGTACTAGGCGGACAAAACGAAAAGCCAAAATACTCTTTCTTCACATGGGGTTCCATGATGTTTACCGCCGGACTTGCTGCAGATATCCTGTTTTACTCATTTTCCGAATGGATACTATATGCATCTGATCCACACATTGCCGAACTGGGAAGCATTCAGGATTGGGCAAGCGTATATCCTGTTTTCCATTGGAGCCTGATTCCATGGGGATTCTATTTAGTATTAGCCGTAGCCTTTGGATTTATGCTCCATGTTCGCAAACGCGAACGCCAAAAATACTCCGAAGCATGCCGTCCTATTTTAGGAAAACATACTGACGGGTTTTTGGGAAGACTGATAGATTTGGTGGCCGTTTTCGCCCTGTTAGCCGGGACTGCAACTACATTCAGTCTCGCCACTCCACTTATGACAAGTGCCATCAACGAGCTCTTCCATACAAATTTTGATTCTACAGTACTTACAATCATAATCCTGATCATTACATGTATCGTATATACCTACTCCTTGCTTCATGGTTTTAAAGGGATTAGCCTTTTGGCAAAATCATGTGTTTATCTGTTTTTTGCTCTGCTGGCTTTTGTGCTGATATTTGGAGGAGAAGCCAGATACATCATTGAGACCGGATTTTCTTCTTTAGGAAGAATGCTACAGAACTTTTTTGAACTCGCTACATATACGGATCCTCAGCGCACAACATCGTTTCCTCAAAACTGGACTATTTTCTATTGGGCGTACTGGATGGTATGGTGTGTAGCAGCCCCATTTTTCATTGGCAACATTTCAAGAGGGCGCACGGTTCGCCAGACAATACTCGGTGGTTACGCATTTGGCGTCGGGTCAACTGTGATAAGTTTCATAATCCTTGGTAATTATTCACTGGGGAAACAGGTTTCCGGAGCTGTTGATTTTCTTGCTCAGTATCAAGAAAACGGAAATAACCTTTATGATGTGATCATTGCTATCATACGGACTCTGCCGGCTGCTCCAGTCGTATTAGTACTTTTGCTCATTACCATGATAGCTTTTTATGCAACCTCATTCGATTCAATAGCCTTGATCGGATCTTGTTACAGTTACCATCGACTGGGAGAAAAGGAATCTCCTCATATGCTGATTCAGTTAATGTGGTGTATTCTATTGATCCTGCTTCCGATTGCGCTTGTATTCTCAGAAAGCTCTATGAGCAACCTACAATCAGTGAGTATTATAGCGGCCTTCCCTATCGGAGCTATTATAGTTCTGATCACTGCCAGTTTTATCAAAGATGCACGATCATTCCTAGCTGAAAAAAAAGAAAAAGATCTATAAAGTAAGGCCGTCCTCTTTTGGGCGGCCTTATCTTATCTAAAAAATTTCTTTTCACTTACATTCTAAATTTTCTGAACACTACATCTAGCAATGGATCTTTTGTATAAATCATATAAAAACCATAAAGTCCTACACAAAGAACTATTTCAATTACTATATTCCATATATAACCCAAGCGTAATAAATTAACACCAATAGATATAGGAATAAAGCAAATCCCTATTATAAAATATCCGATAATTTCTTTAGTTATAAATATACCTTTTAAATCCAAATTGTTTTTAGCATATCGCAAGGAAAGAAAAATAAAAACAAGAACAGCAATCATTGTCGTTATCAAGGCACTTAATGCCGAAAAATTTCCAACCAAAATCAGGGAAAAATTTAGAATACAATTTATTACTCCTCCCTGAAACAATAACACCGTCAATTTTTTTTCCATACTGTTTACATACATTACCAAGTAAGTCATGATAGACTGATATCCAAAAACTATCCGCGAAAGAGCCGCGCATATTAAAACAGGATATGTATAAGTATAAACATCCTTAGAATACAGCCACATAATCTCTTTTGCCAGTACCATTACTCCAAAGGACATAGGTATTAAAATTGCCATATATGTCCGACAGGTACTTTTTAATGTATTAATATAGCTCTCTCTGTCATTTTCACCTATATATTTTGACAGTCTGGGGATGGCAACTGTAATCAGTGATAAAGGTATTGTCGATAGCATGCCTGCCAGGGTAGTGGGCAAAGTATATTCTGTCACAGCTATATCACTGACAAAAGCGCCTAAAAGTACCTTGTCTAGTTGTCCATATAATAATTCTACATTTGTAAAAATAAGGTTAACGATAAGCGGCATAATGTGACACAATATTTTTACATTTGTAAAATCAAATTTATACTGCCTTTTTAAGTAAAAGAAACTTGCAAGATTATTTAACAAAACAGTCATGCTGACTACTACTGAGTATATGATAACATCAGTAGGTTTTCTTACAAAAGCAAAAATAGAAATCAGATAAAGGATTCTGATCAAAATAGTTTTAATTGCTATAAATCGATAATTTTCTACCGCTTCATTCACAAATTCTATATAAAATACGTTCGAAACCATCTGGATAATCATCACAAGATATACGTACTGATCAATCCCATTCCCTCGTAAGATTATATATCCAATATAAAATATAGTAACAAGCAGATTAGAAAGTATTCCTATCACAAAAAGACTTGTAAAAATGCTGCCAAATCTTTTTTTATCATTTCTTACTTTACTGATTTCCCTGACACCATAATTATAAATTCCAAATGCTCCAACAATGAAAAACACCTGAAATTCAGCATATACGCGATTATATACCCCATACAATTCAGGAGTAAGCAATCCCGCAACGTACGGTCCTACAAATAATGGAACTAATAAATTGAATACATTTAAGATAACTTTATAAATGGCATTTTTAGCTAAAGATGATTTCAAAACTTTTCTCCTTAATGGCTATCCTCTTGAGATTTTCTTTTTTATAAACAATAAGATTTTAGAGAGATTATGGAGACCATATCCATTCAAAACTGCGATGATCCTCTGGTTCTTTTTGAACTCCTTAAATGCTTTGTCGCTCTGAAAATTAGGATAATATTTCAAAACATAATTCCGCAATTCTCTTATAATTTTCTCCTTATCAGGATTTTTCTGTTCGGAAACACGGTTAATTGAAGTAATCAGTATATGCTCTATCATCATATATTCAAGATCATAACCGTATTTGTCATCTAAGTTATGTTCATGCATATAATCTACTATATCAGTCATAACAGTAAGCATGTCAAGATTCTTCTTAGAATTATTATTATTCATTGTTGAACCCTGGCGGTTTAAAGCATGATAAAAATGTTCTTCACAATATGCAATTTTCTCTGTCTGCATAAGGAGTTTTACTCCAAAACATAAGTCTTCATACCAGAGACCTTCCGGGAATCGGACCGAACCGATCATATCCTTCCGAAATATTTTATTGCAGACCGATCCACATTTACGTAATTTCCCCACATCCGACTGTCGATGATAAACGATATGGTCATCATAATGATCCATTGTATTACAGATTACAATATCCGCCTGTTCTGATAAGGCTTTATTGTACATGGTCTCAAACATCTCCGTATCAACCCAGTCATCACCATCAACAAAACCTATATACTGCCCTTTTGCATACTGCAATGCCAGATTCCTGGCACTTGCCTGTCCGCCATTTTCTTTTATCAAACCAATAACTCTCTTAGGATAATCTGCCGTAAACTCATCAATAATTTTTTGAGATCCATCAGGAGACCCATCATTTACGACTATGACTTCCATATCCTCCAAAGTCTGATTTGCCAAAGATTCTAGACACTTTCTCAAATAAGGTTCTACATTGTAAACAGGCACTATTACACTTAATTTCATACTCACTCTATCCTCAATATATCTAACCATTTTTTCATAACACTGTCTTCAGAAAATTCTCTGCTTCTTTGAACAGCGCTTTCCGACATCTTTTCCCTTAATTTATCATTCTGACATAAACTTCTCAGTTTATCAATAAACAGTTCTTCATTTCCATCAGGGATTAAGAAACCATTTTCACTGTTTTGAACAATCGCTGCCGGTCCCACTCGCACATCATAAGCCACTACTGGAAGACCGGCAGCCATAGCTTCAATTAAAACAAATGGAAACGCCTCGGAATAAGAAGTCATCGCATAACATAATGACTGATGCATTTCTTCCATTACCTTTTCATGGCTTAATTCTCCTGTCATAATCACTTTTTCCTGCAAGCCATACTTATCAATCAAATGCTGTAAAGATTCCTTTTCCTGTCCATCTCCGATTATTTTTAACACCGTTCCGTCTTTAGCATCAAATCTTTTCCAGATTTTAATCAAACGTTCAAATCCTTTCACTTCATGAAGGCGACCCACAGCAAGTACTTGCCTTTTACGCTGTAAATCCCCAATTTCATTCATATCAGCAAGAAAATTTGGAATAACAACACACTTGGTATGTGTATTATCCTTCATCATGACCTTAACCTCATCTTTTAATCTATCTGTCAGTAAAACAAAATAATCTATATTGGTATATTTTTTCCTAAAATCATTTATTAATCGTTTTTCAAATTTGTGATCATGATGAAGCTGGGCTATCTTCTCAACTCCTTTCCTTCCATATTTAGACAGTAATACAGAATGCTCGTTCCGGGTAGAAATAATAACACCTTTCTCTATCTGTTTTATTGCATCTGCCATTACTTTCTTTTTCAAATACAGAACCTTTACAGAATATATCCCTTCCCGAATTATTAAAGGAATATTTCTCGTTTTAATAGCCCTGTAAAATTCTTCCCTGTTAGGGTGCATGGCACTAAGATAAGTGATCTTAACCTTTTCATCAATCGAATATGCTGGTTGTCCGAGATTATATATACATAATATTTCTACATCGAACCCTCTTTTGACCAACGCATTAGCCAATAGAGTAATTGCCATTTCAACTCCGCCATGCATTAAATGCAGACTGGTTATATAAACTTTACTCATCTAGCTTCCCTTTCACTCCACTCTTCTTTATAGATTTGTATACTCGTTCCGCAAATAACATACTAAAATACAGAGATATACCCATCCCGATATATCGGAATGGCATCAGGGTCTCAGAATATCTGTTTAATGCAAAATAAACAGCATATAAAATAATATTCCCTGCATATGTCCCTGCCAGATAAAGAACTTCAGCTCTATCCTTTTTCAGCAGAAGGCTAAGCGGGATTAATAAAATACATAATATACAATTAATTTTTTTCAAAACCACTAATCCGCCGACATGTATATCAAATATTTCATTCCAATAAAACACCCCATTGATCATATCCAAAGGCTTACTTATCAAATAAGAATAAATCATGCTCCCCGGATTACGTTCAAACCATTCCGCCATCCTATAACGCGCCTTGATACCATCCGCCTCAAGCGAAACATATTTTTCAAGATAATCCTCTTTAATCTTTCCATCCGAATCGTAATATTGTTTATATTCTTCTTTTACAACATTTTCAACATTCGTTTTATAATCCAATTCCTCGTCCAGAGGATACCCCGTCCCCTGATAAGTTCCAAGTAAAAGAGGATTACCAGATCCCCAAGTCAAAGGAATAAAAGCATCATAATAAATATAGTTTCTAATACTCCAGGGAACAACAAAACATAAAATTACCAAACCTAAAATAAGTCCTTGCTTTATTAATCTTACAAGCCCATACTTCACCGCTAACAGGTATGCCATTGCAAAAAGAGGATAAATAGCAATATTGGCCTTAAACATAAGTGCAAGCATATATGTTACAACGCATAACCAAAAATACTTATTCTCCTGTTTTTTTCCCATCATCAACGTTGCATAAATCAGCATCGATAAAAAAAGCATAAAAGGAGTTTCCGTAAGAATAAGATTATCCATCCACACATAATTGATCAAAAAAAGAGGCAGAGCAGAAATAACTGCAAATATTTTGGGTGCAAAAATCAAAACAGATTTATAAATATAGAAAGCTGTTATTGCTCCCATCAACGCCCAGACAATTTTTAGCACAATCCAGAGCGCCTCGCCTTCCCCACAAAAAAGTGAGAAGAAACCGATCAGCACCGGCATCCCAGGCATAATCTGCGCTGATAATACACCGTGCATTGTTATGCGTCCCGTATTGGCAAATTCTATACCACTTTTTACATATGAAAGATCGTCACTGTTGATATTGTATGAGAATCCCAAAAAATATGCCGCACAGACTCTTTCCAAAAACAACGCAATACAAACCAAAATAATCCACTTATACTCTCTTATAAGATCAATGCACTTATTGGCAGCCTTATTTCTTTGTTTCATTACTATTTTTGCGCTCCTCTGACAAATATTTTTCAATTGAAGTCATTTGAATCAATCGCTTAATTTCTTCAGACTGTTTTGATACTATCATAGTAAGGTAAAACGTAATTATCAGCAATACTATCAAGGCAATCATATATAAGAAATTCGAAGGGACCTCTACTCCCATTACCCCAGACAAGCCGATAACTACATCCGGTAAAAGTGCAAATAACATGATTCCGGCTGAGATTAAAAGCCACACCAATGAATACTGTAAACGCAGCTTTTTCCTATTGATAACTTTAATAACCAGCACGACAAACAAAATAGCAACAACCAGCATTTCGATTCTTAAGACCAATGACATCTCTCATCCCTCACTTTTTATTATTGCTTTTTTGAAAAGCTCTACATACAATTGCTAATGACACTTTTATCATATAATAAACTGACTTCCAGGCCCGTATGGAAGATTTCCCCTCGGCTCTCTCAAACATGTTTACACCGACTTCCGAAATCCTGACTGAATTTTTGGCTAACATCACAAGGGATTCTGGTTCTGGATAATCGACTGGATAATCGTTGGCAAACATTTCTAACACATGCCTATTAGCAGCTCTGTAGCCCGAAGTAACATCCTTGACTTTTATTCCAGCAAAAAGATTTAACAAAAAGGAGAGATACCTTATCCCAACCCTTCTCATAAAGGTAGATTGAAAATTATCATCCAACTTCCTGGGTTTAACAAATCTGGATCCGACAACAAAATCTGCCTTTCCCTCTATAATTGGAGCAATCAGCTTATCCAGAGAATTTATATCATGTTGCCCATCGCCGTCAAATTGTATTGCTATATCATAGTTCGCAATGCAGGCATAAATATATCCTGTCTGCACCGCTCCACCTATGCCAAGATTTTGAAACAAATTAATACACTTAATATTATTATCCCGGCAAATCTCTTCTGTGTTATCAAGAGATCCGTCATTAATCACAATATAATCTAATATATATCCACGATTCCTTTTTTCTGACCTTATAGCCTCTACACTCTGCACCGTCCTTACAATATTACACTCCTCATTATAAGCAGGAATAATCAATAATATTTTCATTATCCTTCGTTCCTTTTCCTAAACACAATATACTTACTTGCAAAATAATTTAAAAGAACTGCCAGGAAAGATAACACCACTTTCCATATATAAACAGTACTGATCCCACACACATCGATTTTTTCGGCATCCAAATATTTGATTGCAAGCAACAGGCCTAACTGTTCGATTCCAAGTGAAAATATGCGGGCAGCAAAAAACTTAATCATTTCTTCTATTATAATTTTCACACAAACCAACTGCTTTTGAAAAACAAACAGGCGATTTGTAATAAATGCAAACAGTGTTGCTGCTATAAATGCATACAAATTTACAAGAAGAGCTTTTTCTGTCCCGGAAATATTGACTCCTATTATAAACACTCCGTAATTCACAACTGTTGTCAACACGCCAAAAACCAGGTACATTATAATTTCCCGATTAAAAATTTTTTTCAGAAAGTACTGTATTCTGCCCATTTTTTCCCACTTTCTTTACTTTATCCTTACTTTGTTTTTCTATCTTTCCGCACTGATAAAAAATCAAAGCAATTATGAGCGACATATATATCGAAGCATTCGGTCTTCTCAGAATTGCCCCTGAAAACTGTGCCAATCCCAACTGCAATACATAGGTAACAGCCAATATAAAATTAAAAAAGAAAAATGATCCCTTAAAATTCTTTATCAATGTTTTAATAATCAGAATTAAGAAATATGCAAGGAAAATCACATACAACCCGAATCCGATATATCCATAATAGTAATAAATCGCCGGATAGTCGTTCTCCAGATCATAATCTTCCATTTCAGTAAACTCTATTCCAAAGAACTTTGTAAGCATATTACTGTCTTCCCATATCAATTTGGCATTAATTCTCTTCTGCAATCTTACATCGGCAAGCGTATATGAGTCCGGCCACCATCCATATTCTTCTAAAACTCTTTCCACTCCAAACTTTTCTACAAGGTCAGGATTAAGTTCATCCTTATAAGTATCGATAAGCATCTGCTTAGCTTCCGGATCCGCGAGGATCTCTTCAAGGGTAATCTCGTGTCCTTGACCGATTTTATTTTTTTTCTGATTTAACTTTTCGTTTTCTTCTTCTCTTTTTCCATTATCATAAGTATCCATCGCATATTTCGGCGTCAAAGGATAGACAACACCCGAAAATATCATAATGACAAGAGCCCCAATGATCATAGCGGGCTGAATCCTCTTTCTCTGCCTCTTTTTCATGAAGAAATCTACTACATAAAAAGCGAAAAAACCGCCAAATATGACAAAGATTGCTAAATATCCTGCAGTTGTACCATTAGACAGCAAAACTATCGGAACCGCAAACATTGCCAAGATGATTCCCACCTTATTTTTCTTCTTTATAGCATAATAAATTACAAATGGAGCCATAGAGATAAGAATGATACTTTGTGAATTCGCATTTGCAAACCATCCCGTATATCCAATTTCATAATCCCTATAAGTATAGTCTCCTGTTTTTGTAATAAACGCCAGAATAATACTTATCACAATCACGATATAATTAATAACAAAACCTTTTACAATCTGCTCTTTATATGTTTCTTTGTCAAAAAGAAAGCAAAACGAAATTGCCAATACTGGCATCTGTATTACTCTAAGCAAATAGGAAACATCGGAAAAAAGATTAGCATATCCATTAATATAACATGAAGCGACATGTAAAAGACAATATAGTCCTATTACTCCCATTAAGATTCCAAAACTTAATTTCCGTTTAAGAAGTAATACTGCCAAAGGTATGGCGAACATTATAAGAAGACGGATATATCCTGCCATACTTCCAAATAAATTGTCATATTGAAAATACGCAATAATATCCAATATAGGCTGAGCAACCACTAAAACAAGCAACCAGTTTTTTTTGATCATTTCTTTCATGCTGCACCTCTACTGTTAAATATTTTTATGATCTTAACAATTGTTTTTGTAATCCAAATATGTTTTTTTATTATTCTCTTGACTAAACCATTATACTTATTAAAATACTTATTTTGACGCCACTTTGGAAAATTGTCTGCAAGATATTTAAAACCGCAAGAAATAAACTCTTCTCCCAATCCCGTTACCTCTTGATAAACTTGCTGCAGATTATATACTGTAATTCTATTTATAATAAAGTATTCTAAATAGTCATACACTTTTTCGTAGCATTCATCCGGCATTTTTCGATATGCATCCTGAACGATATCCAAAATATCAAAAATGTCAAATATATTCTTTTTTACCACTGTCGATTCACTCTTGGCATGGATAACGTAATATACAAGAGGTATATTGGTACATCCAATCTTAGCCCCTTTTGCCAATATTTGATGGACAAATGCAGTATCTTCATACTTCAAATTCAACGGGAATTCTATCTGATTGCTTCTTAAAAAATCCACATCGTATAGCTTATTCCATGGGCTCGTATTAATGTAGAAAAGCAATTCCGATCTTTCATATACAGTAGCCTCTCCTACTGAGGGCATAGCAATCTTTTTCAAATTATTTCCGCGTACTTCAAAATAATCACACACAGCCATGTCCAGACCGTCTTCTTCTATTTTTGATACCAACAGTTCACAATATCTGGGAGCAACACTGTCATCGCTGTCAACAAAAGCAATATACTTTCCTCTGGCAAGTGATATACCACGATTTCTGACAGCACTTATCCCTGAATTTTGCTGGTGAAAAACTCTGATTTTCTCTGGATATTCGATTTGAAACTGATCTAATAGCACTCCGCTTTGATCTTTTGATCCATCATCAATAGCAATAATTTCTATATTTTGAAGTGTCTGATCAATCAAACTTTTAATACATTTTTCCAAATACTTTTCTGTATTATATACCGGTACGATAATACTGACTAATATCATTTATTTTCACCACAAAAAAATTTTTCAATAGCATCAACAATCTTTACACTAGCTGTTCCGTCACCATATGGATTGGAAGCCATGCTCATTTTCTGATATGCCTGTTTATCATTTAAGAGTTCTTCAAGAATCTCATAAATTGCCTCTTCCTCCGTGCCCGCAAGTTTCAAAGTACCCGCTTCAATTCCTTCAGGTCTTTCCGTAGTATCCCGTAAAACTATTACAGGTTTCCCCAAAGACGGAGCTTCTTCCTGTATTCCGCCACTGTCCGTTAAAATCAGATAAGACTTATTCAAAAGATTGTGAAACTCTACAACCTCCAGCGGTTTTACTAATTTTACTCTTTTACAATCCCCAAAAATTTCATTTGCTGTTTCAACTACTATTGGATTTAAGTGAACAGGATAAACCATTTTAATATCGTCATATTTATCTATAATGCGCTTAATCGCCTTAAACATATGCCGCATTGGTTCTCCCAGATTTTCTCTTCTATGAGCAGTTAGTACAAGTAATCTGGATCCTTGTGCCCATTCAGTTATTTCATCTGAGAACTCTTCTCTGACTGTTGTTTTCAAGGCATCTATCGCTGTGTTCCCTGTAACATAAATACTTTCTGGCTTTTTCCCTTCATTCAACAGATTCTGTTTACTTTTTTCTGTCGGAGCGAAGTTCAAATCCGCTACAATCCCTACAAACTGCCTGTTTATTTCTTCCGGATAGGGAGAATATTTATTATATGTTCTTAATCCGGCCTCCACATGCCCTATTGGAATCTGATGATAAAAAGCCGCCAGAGCTCCGGCAAATGTCGTTGTTGTATCACCATGTACAAGAACAAGATCTGGTTTTACCTCTTCAATAACTTTTTCAAGTCCTTTCAGAACACGTGTTGTAATATCAGAGAGAGTCTGTCCCTGCTTCATGATATCCAGATCATAGTCCGGAATGATATTAAATGCATTCAATACCTGATCCAGCATCTGTCTGTGCTGTGCTGTCACACATACTACTGTTTTTATATTCTTTCTCGCCTTCAGTTCCTTGACCAAAGGCGCCATTTTTATGGTCTCTGGTCTTGTCCCAAATATCGTCATTACCTTTATCAATTATTTATACCTCCTAATCCTGAATATAAACTTTATATTACTTTCATAAAATCTTTTTAACCTTTGAGGCTCCAGAACAATTCTATATAACCACTCCAACTTGAGCTTGATAAAGATGCGAGGCGCCCTTTTTTTATGTCCACTGATGACATCAAAAGACCCGCCAACTCCAACAAAGATTCCTTTATCAAATTCATCCAAATGCCTATAGATTAATTTTTCCTGTAATGGTATCCCCAAAGCCACAAGTACAATATCAGGACGTTTCGCTTTAATATCAGAAAAAACAGCATCTTTATCTTCAACATAGCCATTTTGTGAACCGACAATTTTAAGCTTCGGATAGGTCTTCCCAAGAACTTCTTTCATATCATCAACCACATCCTGTCTGGAACCGAACAAATAAATCTTTTTCTCCATTTTGTGACCAAATTCTAACAATTTATATGCTATATCAATTCCTGTAATGCGGTCTGTAATATTATAATCCAGCATCTGAGCTGCTTTCACGATTCCGATCCCATCAGGAACAACAGATACGTTCTGATTCAGCAGAATCTCCTCCATAACCCGATCCTTTTCCCCGATCATAAATGTTTCAGGATTTGCCGTAACGATAAAGCACTTTTTTTCATTTTCCAGAGAGTATTCCATCTCTTCTATAAACTGTTCAAATCCTTTTCTATATAACCTGTCAAAATACTCTTTCATAACACCCTCTTTTCTATCATAAACCAGAAAAAAGTAGAATGACTCAGTTTTTATCCAAGCCCTCTACTATTTCTCTGCTAATTTTCACTTCCTCTATCCCCAATATTACGTGATATTTCTTCATCAAAACCTTCTGTACTCTCTTTTAAAAGCATAATCTTTATAGTCATAAAGATTAACCTGACATCCATCAGTACAGAATAATTTTGGATATACATAAGATCGAGCTTAAGTTTATCGTATGCTGTTGTATTATATTTTCCGTAAATCTGCGCGTACCCTGTCAAACCACCCTTTACCTTCAACCGATAGGAAAATTCAGGGATCTCTTTTGTATATGCTTTCACATGTTCCACTCTCTCAGGTCTTGGACCCACCACACTCATATTTCCCTGCAAAATATCGATCATCTGGGGAAGCTCGTCAATCCTTGTCTTTCTGATAAACCTGCCAACCGGTGTGATTCGAGGATCATTTTCAGTTGCAGGGATCGCTTTTCCCTCTTTTTCTGCATCAACAATCATACTTCTGAACTTATGGATCTTAAAAACCTTCCCGTCTTTTGTACATCTTTCCTGTATAAAAAATACGGGTCCACCATCATAAAGCTTAATAGCAACTGCAACAAGTAGCATGATTGGAGATGTAATTACTAATACCACCAGGGATATAATAATATCCATAATACGTTTTATCAATCTTTGTTCGAAAGAAATACCACTATTTCTCATTAAAAACAAAGGTGTATCAAACAAATCTATCGTCTCGGAACTCCTAATCAAAATATCTGATAACTTTGGTGTAACATAAACCCGAATGGACTCCGAATAACAAAACTTTAATATTTTATTTCTCTCAATAGAATGCACATCATATATCAGGACGGCATCGTACTTACGAATTGTTTCGTGCAGATCCTCTTCTTCAGTTTCCTTGATATTGATATAGCCCTCTATTTTATACCTGTCATTCCTTCTCTTTATCTTATACGCCATCAGACTTGGATTGTATTCCTCATATAACACCAACAATCTTCTTGGTGGAAATATCTTTATAAAGCTTACCGAAATGAAAGCAGTCCATATAAATATAACCACAATCTGTATCGCTGTCATCACTATCAAAGGATAAATTCCCACAAATTTTGCTGACAGGAGTACGATCTCTAAATATGTTAAAATATTAGCACAGATTATTGCTAACACTTGAGATAAAACAATACTGGAATACGTCAGGTAACCAAATTTCAATCCGCCATAGATGTAAAAAAATATTGCTACAAATATTGCATAAACTACAACGATCAACCAATGCCCTTTATAATAGAAAGGAAATACGACCCGCAAATTATAGTACTCTTTCCATACAAACAAAAAAAGTATTGCCATTCCTATTATAAGGAGTAAAGCTGCAAAAGCTCTTAATACTCTTTTAAACTGATCAAGTTCGCCACGATTCATTTTACACCTCTACACATAATAACATTGCAGACTATTATAACAAATTATTACAAATATTACAACTTTTTTTCATCAGGTTAAATGACTTTATTTTATTTACATCGGATCAAAAAACTTCATTTTCCTTGTGTAAAATCCTGTATGGGAAATGATACAGATATTCTTTAAGTTGATTTGCAATCACCGTACATTCTTGTTCATATTTTTGCTCTTTCAAAAACAGCTGCGTATTATAAATCGAACGAGAGGGATCAAATTTTGTTTTTTTTGCATCACCTTTAACTCCTAGTATCTTAAACACCTTACTAACTGTATCTGAATAATTATAAATTAAGTCTTCAAAATGTATCCTATGAATTTGCGGATGCTCTGTTCTTTTTTCTATTTGTCTCAACTTCTTATAAAAACGACAAAATTCATTAACTTCTTTAGGGTATGGAACAGGTTCATTTGCTGAACTCCAATAGTATTTATTCGCAATAAACACGTCCCGCGGATCACGTTCTACTACAAAAACTTCCACAGCATCATCAAAATAATTCGAAAACCTGTGTAAATTAAATGGGAGCAATAGCTGGTCAAGTACGATATTTTTATCACATTTTCCCATTATATCAAAAATAGTATATATATATTTTTTTGACACATTATAAAACGTTTTCGGATCAACATACGAAATCCACATGGGTGCATACGTCAAAGGTTTTTTGATAAATTTATCACCATTTGGCAAATGCCTTAAAATCTTATTAAAAAACAATCGCGGCACCATTCTCGGAATAGTGTTTTCTTGATAATACCAATAATATTCTGGAGAAAACTCCGTAAGTTCCCTGACATATGTTTCTGTCGCATCCCAAAATCCCGAACCTATATATTCATTATAATGCCCAACCCACCAATATTTTTTATCATACAATTGCCGCATAGTTTTATAAAAACTATGCAGCGCTTCATCACTTCTGACAGCGTTATTTCCCCTGAGCAGTTTGTCTTCCAAATCAAAAACGCCATTAGGGCAATGTAAAAATACAAATTCGAAAGTACTTCTGCTTACATCGAAGTCTTCCAGTCCATCTAAAAGATCCGTGATAGCCGAGGACCCAGATCCCATATAACCAGTCGGTACTATAACTTTTCTTGTTTCCATTGTAATCTCGCTTCCTCTTATCTCATTACATTCTTTCCAGCATTGTCGCTATCGTGAACCCGTAATTCTTTGCCGTTGCCCATCCACATCCTTCTGGATTTTCCTTTATTCCAAGCCATTCAACATATGGTGAAGACCCTCTTGCAACATAAGAAAACCGTGGATCTACACATGCATTTTTAAGAGACTCAGAATTCGCATATGCTTTCAGATGCTGAATATGCGCTCTAATCCCGGTGCGAACGTCCGCAAAGCTTGCTCCACTTTCTCCACCGCCCACAGCACCTATCCCGGCAAAATTGAATTGTTCAATCTGCACATCTCCGCCATATTGCAGATATCCTGTTTCAAGCATAGACTGAGCAAAAGCGACATCCGATCTTATACCCTCAGCTTCTGCCTCTTCAATGTACATCTGCACAAACGATTCCAGCGTAGGGGCGCCGCCCTTGCCTAGAGCTACCGAGGGATAATCAAAACCGCTCTTTTCATAAAAAGAAATCATTTCTTCTTTTGTCTTATTGCCCGCTCCAGTTATAGCAGTCACTCCACTTTTTATCCAGTGACCGTACTCATCAAAATATACCCATGTTCCGCTGATCATCTGCCATCCTGTCAGCATCCGACCCGCTTCATGGAAATAGTACCAGACACCACCTATTGACTGCCATCCTGTCTGCATCTCACCATTTTCGGAAAACCAATACCAGTATCCCCCGATTGATGCCCAGCCTGTAGCCCTACTCCCATCAGTTTTTATATAGTAATATGTATTCCCTATCAGATGCCAGCCTTGCGATGCTTCTATCAAAGCACCATCAGATCCAAACACATACGTTTGTCCATCTATTGTGACAACTCCTGTCACCATACGTCCTGCCTCCAGAAAATAGTACATATTCCCATCTATCTCCTGCCAACCCGTCAGCATTCTCCCTGCTTCATGGAAATAATATCGATATGTGCCTATTTGCTGCCAGCCGATCAGCATTTTTCCATCCTCTGCAAACCAGTACCAGTAAGCCCCTATCTGCTTCCAGCCTACTGCCTTGCTTCCATCTTCATTTATCCAATAATATATACCGTCTTCCAGAAGCCACCCCGGTACAATTTCTTTTATTAACGCTCCATTCTGGGCAAACTCGTACATTTCCCCTTCAATGATTATCGTGCCTGTCGCCATACGTCCTGCTTCCAGAAAATAGTATGTATTTCCCTCTATCTCCTGCCAACCCGTCAGCATTCTCCCTGCTTCATGAAAATAATATCGATATGTGCCTATTTGCTTCCAGCCTGTCAGCATTTTCCCATCCTCTGCAAACCAGTACCAGTAAGCTCCTATCTGTTTCCAGCCTACTGCCTTGCTTCCATCTTCATTTATCCAATAATATGTGCCACCTTCCAACAACCATCCCGGTATGAGCTCTTTTTCTAATACACCATCTTTATTAAATTCATATATCTTTCCATCAATTGTTACAGTACCCGTCACCATGCGACCGGCTCCAAGAAAATAATATGTATTTCCTCCTATCTCCTGCCAGCCCGTCAGCATCCGACCGGCTTCATGGAAATAATACCAATATTCCCCTATCTTCTGCCATCCGGTCAGCATTTTCCCATCTTCCGCAAACCAGTACCAATATCCACCTATCTGTTGCCAGCCTACAGACGCTCTGCCTGAATTCAAAAAATAATACCATTCATCATTTAGGAAACGCCAGCCAATCGCCATTTTCCCGTCATTGTCAAAATAATAACGCTGGCCCCCTATTGTTTTCCAGCAATCTGATAAGCGATATCCATCCTCATCCATCCAGTACCATGACCCTAAAACATAAAGCCACTGATTCTTAGGAGAAGGCGTACCGTCAGCCCAAACCCACTTCCATTTGCCGTTCTCCTCCATCCACTGTCCTTTTAACAGCCCCAGATACTTAGCAATTCCTGTTGCATCCGCAACTCCAAGTTCCTTCAATCCTTCTTCTGTCGTCAGAAAACGGTTAACATCTCCACTGTTAGAAATAAAAGCGTGTTCTACAATAATTCCTGGTATATTATTTTCCTTGTTATAAATCATAACCGAAAAATAATCTGATAAACTACCATCCGGATAGTACTCATTAACAGTGGTATCTTTACTGTAAATTCCTCGGTTACTGAGTCCCAAGGCTGTAAGTTCTTCAAGAATCTTTTCTGCAAGTGCATACCCCTGCGCCCCCACTTCATATTTCCAATTATAATTAGGCACAATAACCTCGGCTCCATTTGCCGCCGATGATACAGATGAATTTAAATGAAAGCTCACAAATATTTCCGCCCCTGCTGCGGCAGCTGCCTGAGCTCTCTGCTTGATACACTCACCTGCATTAGTGCAATTATATGGACAGCTAAGCCCAGTCCTGGTCATATATACACTGACTCCTGCATACTGTTCCAGTTCAGCCTTACAATACTGAGCTATTTTTAATGTCAACACTTCTTCACGAAGACCATATCCCTGTGCTCCGGCATCATTAGCATCATGCCCCGGATCAAGCGCAACAACAATATTACCCGTACGAGCTGACTGCGCTCTTTCTCCGGTCCCGGCACTAAACGTACTAATATTCGCAGAGCCATTTTCCGTGCTGACAGCATTCAGTGCATCCGAAATACTGTTCTGCGCCTCCGGCACTCCATTTTCATCAATGCTCACAACTGAAGTTTCAACCTGTGATAACTCATTTTGCGCTGGTGTTCCGCCAATTGGTTTTAACTCATCAAATCCATCATATTCTTGATTGACGCCAAATTCAGCCTCCACATCTATATCGTCAAGTATTATTATTTTTTCTTCATTCTGGTTGCTCAGGCTCAGACTTACAGCTTTATACAATCCTGAAAAAGCTTCTCCTGTATAATCCTTTTCAAAAAGATACAACCCTCCTACCTGCTTAGACAAATCCCATTCTTCCTGGTTGCCAGATTCATCAGCAACTAAAAGAGTTACCATATCTGCTCCTGTAATCTCCCTGTCAAAAGAGAAAACAATACGCTGCGTATCTGGTGTTTTTAAAAAAGGATTTTCAATATATACATAATTAACATCTCCAAGACATATGCTCTCCGTTTCCTGTGGCAGACTATCTGTATTTATCTGCGGTGGCTCATTCTCTTCACCCGCAGGCTGTACCTGACTGTTTTCATCCCCTGAACTTTCTGAATCAGCTATTTCAGACATTGATTCCTCTGTCATGGATTCGCCTTCCTCTAAATCTGTATCCAGTTCTCCTTCGTCAACATTCAGCGTCGAATTCCCAATCTGTAGTTCACCCTGCTGTACTCCTGTCATGGATTTCCCATTTTCATCTGTCTCCATTCCATATACTGTCTGCATTGGAATACTACTCACGAACATTGCAGATAACATTATTACAGCTATTACCCTTATCAATTTGTTTGTCATGATTTTCTGCTCCTTTTTATATCATTTGCTTCATATTGAATTAAAAAGACATAACACCACTATATCCCTCATAAGTTGCCCCATGTGACGTTTGCAGTGGATTTCCTTCTTCTGTAAGCTTAATTCCGTCACAATCATATGCTTCCAGATAGGTATTGATAATACATCCAATAATCTGTATTTCACCTGTTGTGCCCATACTCCTTATCCGCTCTCCTGTTGCCGAATCAAAATCCAAATCTATTTTTTTCTCAGCTTCATTCAGCGTCATGCTTAAAAGATGACAGTCGGGTGTGAGTATTGCATTCTCCTGCAGTGCAGCCCAAATATCATTTTCATTTTTAATCTCCACATTTTTTCCAGTCACTTGGCCACTCTGCTCATCCACATAGTAAACGCGGACGTTTCTGGTCTGCTGGGAGTCTCCCGAAGAAGTTTCCATATCTTTCTCTGTATCCTGAACGTTTTGTACTTCCTCTGTCTTATCAGGATCTTCCTTCTGCTCATTCTTCTCCTCCTGTTCCACCTGCTTTTCCTGCTTTGCAGGCTTTTCTCCCTCTCCACAACCATACAGCATTAACACTGTTAAGCCTAAAACCACTAAAAATGCGGAAAATTTCAACCTCTTGTTCATAATCTCGCCCTCCTGAACCTTTTTGTTTCGGTTATCTCATAGCTACATGATAACAATATATTGCTTTTATTTCAACGGATAACCTTACCAGTTCCTCCGATTTTCTAAATACCATCTTGCTAATTTGTTCATTCCATTCCATCTTCTAAGCACCAGGAATGAGCATTTCCGCATTTGTCAGCCATCAACTTACAAAACTCTATAAAATTCTACCAACAGAATGCAAATATAATCCTGTATCCCATGCGTCATATGCAAACACATTGTCTATTCTTGTATTATATTTCTCATTTAAAGCATGTATCATTTCACCATTACCTAAATATATTCCCACATGGGATATACTGCCGTCAGAAAAGAAGACCAGATCACCTTCCTGCCAAGCTGACATATCTGATACATCAACTCGGCTTGCAACAGAATATTGCTCGCCTGTGGTTCTTGGAATTTCATATCCAAAAATATTTCCATAAATCCATTGTACAAATCCTGCACAATCCCAACCTGCCGGAGATGCCCCTCCCCAAAGATACGGATATCCTTCATACTTCCTTATCTCTTCAATAGCCTGATTGATCATCTTACCATCGCTTCCAATCTTATAACCATCAATCTCGGTATTTACAGCCATATGTCCCCATATTCCGCCATAGGGATCATTTTGTTTATAAAAATAATACCAATCATTTCCTATCAGCTGCCATCCTGTAACCATTCGTCCATATTCTGACAGATAATACCAGCCCCCAGATAACCAGAGCCATCCTTTTTCCATTGCTCCACTGGCATGGAAATAATAATACTCATTATCTATTAAAAACCATTGGGAATAAATCATTTTCCCTGAATTATCAGGGTCAAGATAGTACCATGTCCCATTTATTTGTAGCCAGCCGGTCTGAACCTGGTTATTAATATAATAGTAATAATCCCCATGATCATATACCCAGCCTGTTCTCAATGCACCGCTCTCTGTAAAAACATATTCTACCCCATCAATAACTTTAGTACAGTTGGCAAGCATTAGGAACGGATATTCTGAGCCCTCTTCTTCAAAATAGTAGCGGAATATTCCTATATCCTGCCATCCCGAAACAAGTCTTCCATATTCATCTGCCCAGTACCAGCCTTCTGGCTGTTTTATCCAACCAGTCAACATATTTCCCGATTCGCCAAAGTAATACATTTTACCGTCTATCATCTTTTCACAATTTGCTGCCATCAATCCGAAAGTAGCTGTACTATTATCAAAGTAATATGTAAAAATACCTATTTGTCTCCAGCCAGTCTGAAGCCTTCCATATTCATCTGCCCAGTACCACCCCTCTGGGAGATTGATCCAGCCTGTCAGCATATTTCCTGATTCACCGAAATAATAAATTCCACCAGCAATATCCTTTTTTTCACCGCTGATCATTAACCCATTCTCATCAAAATAGTACCAAAACTGACCAATCAATTTCCAACCGACACATTTACTCCCATCCGAATCATAATAGTACCAGCCTTCATCAGCTAAATACCACCCTGTATATATTGCTTCCGACTCTTGGTTGCCAGCGGTGCTCTCTACTATTTCGCTAACAGCTCTATTCTCTACAATACAAATATCCTGGTGTTTATATACATTGTCATTTTCAGTCTGAACCGATATATTCACGACTGCACCGTACTCATCAAAGCACCACTGTTCTCCATCAATGGTAAAACTTCCAGACTCATAGCGTTCTCCCGTTTCCGGAGAAAAATAGAAGAACTGCCCTTCTACATCCTGCCAGCCTGTTTGAACTATTCCCCCTGTGTCGAAATAATATGTCTTTCCATCGATATTCTGCAAACCCACAAGCTGATTTCCAAATTCATCTAAATAGCACTTATTATTCTTATCTATTTCTCCATTCCAACCTTTAACAAATTCTATTTCCTCGTCTGCTTTCTCCCCTCCCGCATTATTTCCCTGGAGCAGTTCAGCACTGATTTCAACTTTATCGTACTTCAAACTATCAGAAGCAGCAAATACAGGTCCACCCGCCTCGCATACCAATATTGCAGTCAAACACACTCCTATTTTTAAATATTTTTTTACCATCTTTCTCATTCCTCTCTATCCAGTAAAATATATCCTTATTGTATATATCCTGTCGCACTCGAAATGTAATATTGCACTCCACTCACATCTGTCAGATATACCTCAACATAATATTCGTCTCCTACAGACGCTAACCCTGAAAGAAACACTTCAGCTATATATGTGCCATCTTCCTGTTCAATTGCCTGAACCCATTGCAAATCACTTTGATCTTCCGCTGTCCACACAGCTGCTGTGATCATCATAATACCATTGTCAATATTCTCAAAATCACTGACTATTATTCTTATTTCCTCATTAAAAGGACCATACGATTCTGTTACAACATTTGCGACAGGCGCTCGCCCTTCTCTGATTTTTAAACTGGGACTATCTTCATCTATAGTTGATGTAAACTCATCCATTAGTTCAGAGCGTTTCTTTAACTCACTGTTTATTTGATCTACACCATACAATTCCACAAGAGTTTTTTCGTCCGAAAACAAATTTGTTCCCAATCCCAAACGGTTTCCCACTATCTCTACTCCGATACTGGCAAGGGTTGTCGGGAAATTATCAAACGTAGAATACTCCCTTCTTCCCTCGGGATTCTCGGGCTGTACAGCTGAATTAATGTATGTCGTATAAACCTTACGTTCGTAACTGTCATCTACCTGTTCACAAAAGTCACTGTCCATGGTAAGATGGTCTCCCGATATCACAATCGTTGTATTTTCATAAAACTCCTGCTGCTGGATCCATTCAACGAACTCACTAACTTGCCGACTTGAACAAGAAAGCACATTTGCATATATATTGTCACCATATTCTGAACCGCATAACTCACAAGTATATCCATCTTCAAAATGAGTATCAGCTGTTAAAAGAGTAAGATTGAACGGTTCTGACTGAGAACTCAATTCAATTAGTTCTTCTTTAGCATATTCAAAAAGTTTATTATCTTCAAACCCCCACCATACCCAATAATCCTCGGGATATTTTCCAAGTTCTTGATAATAATAATAATCTTTAATAGAATAGTCCCCATGTTCGCTAAAATACAGACTACGCCCACCAAAATTCCCGGCTGATCCTATCATAAGTGTTTGATTATAACCTTGCTTTTCTAACACATCACCTAATGTAGTTATTCCGGGCAAAAAGCTTTCCTGTGTATCCATAGAGTTTCCATCTATTGGCAAAGAAAGTGGAAGACCCGCTGTCTGGGCAAACATTGCCGCCGCCGTCCATGTTGTAGAATAAAGGCTACTCCCACCATTAAGACTTTGACTATTACCGGAAAAATCTTCATTCAAAACAGCCAGTTCAGCTAATTCCGGTATATAATTATCATCAAATGCACCGCCATTTTCTTCATCCGCATAAGTAACTTCCATAGATTCTAAAAAAATATAAATCAAATTTCTTTTTTCAGTTGGAAAAACCAACTCTATTTCAGAAGGATCAACATAATTTGTATCTATAAAAGTTGAATATGTATTATTTCCTTCCACATAATCCCTAACATCCAATCGGTTCCACACCAAATAGCATTCTCCGACAAGGGCCACCACAGAAACCAGTATTGAAATAGCAATAATTCCACGATATATTTTCTTTTTTTTTCTTAAAATAGTTACAGTAACCATTGCCACAACAAAAACAATTACAACGACCGGCATAGAAAAAAGCAAGTAATCTCCGACCATTCCTCTGCTTGTCCCTTCAAATGATGCTTGCAATTGATATACAAGCTCTTCCATTGACAGATTTGGCCATGTATCGAACATCCATAAGATACTCATACACACTAAAGCAGAAAAGATAAGAAAAAAGACAAAAAGAACATTTGCTATGCAAAACAGAATCCGTTTCAATAAATGTATTAATTTTCCATTACTCATGAATTACCTCTTGTTTACAATTTCATTGCATAAATTTAATAATACCAGTTTTATAAGCCTAAATCAAGATTTTCAATTCTTGAGCAGTTTTGAACGCTAAAAAAATTTTTACCTGCCACATGTCAGTGAATCTCTCAGAAAAAAATAAGTTATCCACACTTTTTATTTTTCTCTTGATTTTATCCACTTCCAAAAGTCTGTTGGCCGAATCTATCTGTTTTGGGTCTGTTTTGTGGATAATTCAGTTCTTTTTCCTCTTGGCAGGCATCACTTCCTTTGCTATACTTATCTCAGTTGTATGGCTGTGTATAATCATCAACTGAGAATATATCTTCTTTTGTTAGTTGCCATCCAAAGCTGACTATCAAATCAGAGATCTGTACCATCAGATAATGGTTCTTCTTCACCCGGTCATTCCAACTGCATATATGGGCAATACTTCCCTGCCAGTTTTTCTGACGATTGAATCCTTCATTCTCTATTTCCCATCTATTTCTCTCTATTTCCACCATCTTTTCCGCATTCCCTTTGGTAATCCTTATGCTGGTAAGTCACTGGAATTTCGTGCTCTCCGCATCCGTATCTTCCTGATATCTTAATACATGCTCGGAATACTCCCCTTTTTATAACGGATCAGGAACTCCCACTTATATTCCCGGCACAGATCCACGACCAGTTTCGATGCATACAGGCTATCCACTAGCAACAGGATCGGCAGACTGTTTATGATACACTAAATTTACCGAAAAAAAGCGTCAGAATTCCCTGAAAAAAGCAAGGGAAATTCCCTAAATAAAGCGGGACATATTGATTCCCCTTTACATTATATTTATCCTTTATCTAAGCACCACCAAAGATAAAGGAGGAAAGGAAGATGCTCACTATGTCCCAAATCAATCATATCAAAGACTTGAGCAATTGTGGATACCGGATCAGTGAAATCTCTAAAAAAACAGGTGCTGATCCCAAAACGATACGCAAGTATCTTGCGCAGGATGATTTCTCACCGCAGCCACCCGTTATCCAGGAGAAGCCATCCAAACTGGATCCCTTCAAGCCCATCATCCAGGAGTGGCTGGACGAAGACAAGAAACATTGGCGAAAGCAGCACCATACCGCTCAGAGAGTCTATGAGCGTCTCGTGGAGGAACATGGCTATACCGGGAGTTACAGCATTGTCCAACGCTACATGAAGAAATGCCGTTCCATCCAAACGGAGAAAGCAAACCTGGAACTGATCTGGGATCCCGGACCTGCACAAGTTGATTTTGGGGAAGCTGACTTTTATGAGGCCGGGAAGCTCTGCCGCAAGAAATATCTGACCGTGTCGTTCCCTTACAGCAATGATGGATACAGCCAGGTATTCGGCGGAGAAACTGCGGAGTGTGTCTGCCAGGGCCTGCAGGATATCTTTGAATTTATCGGCGGCGTACCGCCGTTACTGATCTTTGACAATGCAACCGGTGTCGGGCGGCGGATTGGCGATGCGATCCATGAATCAGAACTTTTCTCCCGTTTCCGAGCCCATTATCACTTCCGGGTGCGCTTCTGCAACCCCTATTCCGGCTGGGAAAAAGGGAATGTGGAGCGCAAGGTTGATTATAACCGTGCGAACCTGTTTGTTCCGGTCCCGCATTTCAATGAGATAGAGAAGTACAACCGGAAGCTGCTTGCCCGCCATGAAAAGAAAGCTTCCGAACTCCATTATAAGAAACAGATCCCTATCCGGGAATTGTTTGAAGAAGACAGGAAAGCCCTCCTGATGCTGCCGCCAAAACGGTTCGATGTCTGCCGATATGAATGGCTGAAAGCGGATGGTTTCGGCAAAGTCTGTATGGATGGAAAGCATTTCTATTCTACCAGGCCGGAAAACGCAAACAAACAGGTGCTGGTGGGAATTCGTGCCCATACCGTTGACATTCTTACAGAAGGCGGACAGGTCGTCACGACTCACCGGCGCGCTTACGGAGATAACCGCACGGATATCAGCGATTACAGTACCACGCTGGCTGTCCTGATGAAAAACTCCGGAGCATGGGGAAACAGCGGGCTGCGCCGCGAAACACCGGATGCTTTAAGGGCTTACATGGATGCCCAGCCGAAAGAGAAACTGAAGGACTGCCTCCGGATCATGAATGAGCTGACCAGCCAGTACGGCTTTCAAGCAGCGGCCAGCGCTATGGAGATGGCCTGTACAAGAGGCAGTATTAACATCTGTGATGCTTCCGTGCTTGCCGCAAGGATTACCGGATATGGCATTTATACACCGCCGGAGGCAGGCCCATCCCTTGCAGTATATGATGATATGTTTCTGAAGGAAGGAGACACTGTTTCATGATGACACCGAAGATGAAAGAGGATTTCTGTACACAGATCCTTGGAGCAAGCCGGCAGCTCTTCCTTTCGGGCAGGATTTCAGAGATCTGCCGGGAAAAAGGGACGCAGAAGCAGCTGGAGTTTATTCTGGAACTGCTGCAGGCGGAATTGACTCTCCGGGATGAAAACCGACGAAAACGTCTGATTAAACGGGCCGGGTTCCCAACCTATAAGACCTTTGAGGGGTACAGCTATCACTGCGTAAAATTTCCCCCTGCATTCAGCAGGGAGGAACTGGAAACCCTTGAGTTTGTCCCGGGGAAAAAGAATCTTGTGCTTTACGGTCCAGTGGGCATCGGTAAAACCCATATGGCAATCGCAGCCGGCGTAAAGGCCTGCAATCTCGGTTACAAGACGAAGTTTTATACCGTAACAGAACTTGTGCTGAGGCTTGCGGAATCGCGGAAAAACGGGACGCTGGAGCGCCTTCTGCGGGATCTCCGCAGCCTTGACCTGCTCATACTGGATGAATGGGGATATGTACCAGTCGATAAGGACGGATCCCAGCTGCTGTTCCGTGTTATATCTGACAGCTATGAGAGCAAGAGCCTGATCCTGACAACCAATCTGGAATTCTCAAAATGGGGAGGGATCTTTACGGATGACCAGATGGCCGCTGCAATGATCGACCGGCTTGTCCATCACGGACATTTATTGATCTTCGAGGGGAAAAGCTACCGAATGGAGCACGCCCTCATGCGCAGGGATGCATAATGCCCGCTGAAGGCAGGGAAAATCCCTTGCTGAAAAAAGGGAATTCCGACGCTTTTTTCAGGGAAAAGTACTTGACAAAAAACAGGCAGACGTGGAAACCGCTTTTTGATACGCTCTGCCAGCCGTTTAAAAGCTTTTGTCTCGCAATCCTGCTTGATTTCCTTTGCGCTCATTGTTTCCTGCCGCCTACGGTCTTCCCCGTTATTCTCAATAAATTTGCTCCCGATGCTGGCTACTAATTTTTCGCCAAAAAAGATCTTCACCTCCAGCACATCTCTGTGGTACAGGGTGATTTCTTTGTCTGTCCCCTTATTGCAGCACCGTTCCAGGCAATGCTCATTCACTTTCCTTTGTCCGCAATAAAGCTACGTTCCATCTACTATGACAAGCCATCTCTTCTTATATCTTGCCTCTTCAAAACACCGTCTCCTGATCATCTGGTAGACCAGGTCCTGCTTGATCTCTTCCAACTCCATAGGATTCAGCCTTTCAAAATATTTCTTCTCTGTTATATGATGGGAAACGTATTCCCTTGGTTTCCCCCATAAACACGGGCAAATTTTTCGAAACCGCCTCGTCGTTAAACTGCTCCGGCATCTCCTGCATACTGTCAATCCCGACGATTCCTTTATAATACAAAGTCCCCAGCATCATCCGATTTGTATACGTGATACAGCTCGGATGCTGAGGATCCTTTGTCTGGGCAAACTTCCAAAACGGTTGACTATAGTATTTATTTTGAATTTTATCCAGTTCTCTAATTGGATTTTCAATAGTTCTCCCAAAGCCCGATTTCGGCGGGGCTTATTCAAGTGCCTCTATTTTCAGTACTGCCATTCTGAATTTCTTGAAAATTTGGAAGATTAGTACTTTGGGAAGATATATTCATTTTTTCATTATAGTTTACGGAAATTCAAGGAATTTTTCTCAGTTATTTTTCTAATCAATCCCATTAAGCTCCCGATACAGATTTTTTGCATACGAATCTGTCATCCCACTTATAAAATCAGTAACCATCAGAAAGCGCAGATACAAATTTTCAGCTTCATCTTCTCCACGGCAGTTCAAATAGTCATTCTTATAATTTTCCGAAATAATATTGATAAATTTCTTCTGACTCTTTGTCAACTTATGATCTTTATCTTCTTCTCCCCAATAAAGGACTGCATAAATAAAATCATCCATCAGCCCTGTTATGATCTTCTGCGCAGAAAGTTCAAGCTTTAATATACCAGGAGAATCAAAGACAAACTCTCCCATAGCACCTTTCAGTATGCTGATCGAATATTTATGGAAGCCTTCCTCAAACATATCCTTATCATATGTACCATTCATTATCGCATCATAATTTTTCGAAAAACTATACGCAACAACATACATCAGCCAGCCTCTCGCATATACCGCCCATTTCTGGAATGCAATAAGCTCTTTTTCTCTGCTCCGTACGGCAATCCCATTTAATCGTTCTTTAAGATTTTCCAAAAGTTCTTTTGTTTTATTCTTTTCTTTACCAGCCGGCAGTTTCTCTATGCATTTTTCGAAATATCCTACGAATTGATCCGCAGTAAACATATTCTTCTTTAAAGCATCTTCCAGATCCGAAGTTGCATAAGCGATGTCATCCGCCGCTTCCAAAAGGAATGTCAAAGGATGGCGGGCATAAGAGCCATCTTCCATCTCCGTGCCGGTATCCGAACATATATTCTGAAACATCTTTTCTTCTGCCTGAAAATAGCCCAGTTTATGTTTTCGTATGTCCTTGCTCTCACTCTCTATATGTTCCGAATCCACCGGATATTTCACAAGCGTATTGATCACAGCATATGAAAGATTGATGTCATAGCCTTCCGGTTCATGCCGGATCTTAGATAATATCCTGAGTGCCTGTGCATTTCCTTCGAAATTGCAAAGATCCTTAAGGCATCTTTCTGACAGGAAATCCCGTATTTTCTTTCCCTTATATTCAAAGCTGTCCTTCCTGCATTCGTTGACAAACCAGTCTCGTATAACGATTTCCCCGAAATGTCCAAATGGAGGATTTCCCAGATCATGCAGCAGCCCGGCACAGGAAAGCACTTCCGGGATAGATGACACGATCTTCATCTTCTTTTTCCGCTCTTCCGGATCCATATCTGCTTTGACATCAAAATCGTCTTTGAGATAACCTTTTGTATTCTGGGTCACCATCGTGCCCAGCTGTTTGGCAAGCGTAGAAACTTCTATTGAATGAGTCAGTCTTGTGCGGACAAAATCGCTTTTATCCAATGGAAATACCTGTGTTTTATCCTGAAGCCTGCGAAATGCAGCACTGGATATTATACTTTTATAATCCTTTTCAAACTCACTTATCGGATAATCCGCCCATTTTCCGGCTCTTTTTCTCTTTCTTCCTGGGGTTTTGATAATAATAGTTTTTCCCATTTCATCATAGCGGGATCCTCCTCCATCTTTTTGAATAATGCGTACATGTATCCATTATGTGTCTGCCATATTCTCAAAGGGCAGAAACGACCTTTCCATCATTTCCGCCCTCATCTGCACTTTAGCCTAATTCAATTGTTCCCCTTCCGTAAGGGTCCTTCCCTCTTCTACCACATTTGTCAGGTGGATGATCTCATCCACTACCATCTCATCCGGATAGATCACATATACCAGATCATTCGGCATAGAATAAGGATAATCCTCACCATCAAAGCCCGTCGCAGCCACAGATTGGATCGTCCACTCCGCACCTGTGCTGAGCTGATACTTCACAAGCGAATTCAGCTGACCCTGTGATATATTTGTCTCGACTCCTTCTCCCACCTGGTCAAGTATGCTTCCTGCTTTCAATAACATCGTCGGGGATAATACTTTCTTCAGCATAGCTGTGATCACCGCCTGCTGGTTCCGTCCCCTCTGGTTATCGCCGTCGACCAGGTTGTGGCGTTCACGGCAGAACGCCAGTGCCTGCTGTCCGTTGAAATGATTGTATCCTTCCGAAACCGCCATTTCATATCCGGATTCCCATCCCGTGTTAAACGCATAATCCGAATACACATCTACTCCGCCGAGAATATCTACGATCTCGATCAATGAAGTAAAGTTCAGCCGCACATAATAATTAATATCTGTCTCATATAATTCCCCGAGCGTTGCCATAGAAGCGTCTATGCCATATGTCCCTGCATGGGTCAGTTTATCATTCATCCCGTCTGAAATACCCGGTATGGGGACAAAATAATCTCTCGGGGTAGTCACAAGAAGGATCTGGTATGTCGTAGGATTCACAACTGCGATAATGTTCACATCGCTCCGTGCCGAATCCCTTCCCTCCTCATCTCTGTCGTCTCCATATACATCAAGACCGCTGATATATACGGTAAACGGCGCCTTTGTGAGGCTGTCGTCTTCCTCTGAGCCTCCGAAGTCAAGCTTTGTCTCTATCTCATGCCTGTACAGGATTTTGATCTGGTCACTATACCCTTCTACTGCCTCGTCCATCAATTCGGTATACGACTGGTTATATATGATCGCCTGTACCTCTCCCGACACCAGAGCCTCGGCCTGTTCCTGGACGGATCCGTATTCTGTCATATTCAGGTCGTTAACGCCAAGCTGATCCTCAATATCCAGAACAGCTGCCTGCATATTATCCGCGCCCTGCTCAAACTGAACGCCATATACATATTCTGATGCCTCTTCCAGCGTCTCCGCCGGATCGTCTGACAATACGGCTACGACCATACTGTCTACTTTAGTCCCTCCGCTTGTTATCATTGCAAACATATCATTCGTCTTCGCAACGTAATATGTCCCCAAAGCGAGCACAGCGACCATCAGCAGACTGTACAGCTTCCCCGGTATCCCTCTCTTTTTCCTTGCGGCCTGCGACACAAATGTGATGCACCACAGGAAAAAGAGGACCATCGCTGCAAGTCCCAGATATTTCAGCGGGAGCATGTCCAGAAGGATGACAACTCCCATAAATGCCAGGCTGACTAACGCCTGGAGTACAAGGCAGAAATTTCCAAACCCATTCTTTTTGGGACGCGCACTGCCTTTTCCCCTTTGTCTGTTCTTTTGTCCGGTCCTTTCGGATGTGCCGTGTCTAGTAGCCATTATCTAAAAATCCTTTTCTTTCTTATCTTTCGCATAAGTGCCTGGCTTTCCGCTGCACCTGCGTGCTCATCACTTATAAAGAGGGGATGGATAGACGCCGCTCTCCACCAGTTTTCTCACCGCATCCACCACAGTCTCCCTGTCCTCTTTGTATGTCACGCCGAACCACTGGTCTTCCGACTTGAGGACTTTTACACTGATCTTTCCCGATGCGAGGAGATCTCCGATGATTGTCGGGAGCAGATACTCTGCCTTCAAGTCTTCCGCAGCGGTATCGTCCAGGAAACGTTCAAACCCGGATCCCAGGATCTCAAAAAACGCCGGGGTCAGCCCCCACATATTCATGGATACCGGAGTTTCTGCATCCAGCAGCTTTACTTTGCCCGCTTCACGGAGCACAGCCTGCCCGCCGTCTTTTTCTATATTATGGGTTTCCACGATACCTGTCAGCATCCCCTGTCCGTCAACCTTACAGAGTCCTCTTGTCACTCCGCCATTGTCACTCAGCGTATTTTTTAATACAAAACTGACCATACAAATCTGTATTTTACCAGTATCCGGTATCGTTGTCAAATAATCATAAGCTTCACGGAAAGCGCTCTTCCCATAATAATCATCCGCATTGATCACCAGGAACGGGGTATCAACCACATCTTTACAGCAGAGGATCGCCTGCCCGGTCCCCCACGGCTTTGTCCTGCCAGAGAACTTTGTCTGATATTTTTCCGGGATATCATCCAGCTCCTGATAGACGTAGTCCACATCTGCCTGCTTCTCTATCCGTTTTCCGATCACTTCCTTAAAGTCTTTCTCCAGGTCCTTTCTGATCACGAAAACGATCTTATCGAACCCTGCTTCCAGAGCGTCATGGACAGAATAATCCATGATGATCTCGCCGCCCGGACCTACTGGCGCGAGCTGCTTGATCCCGCCTCCAAACCGGCTGCCGATGCCGGCCGCCATGATCACAAGTGCTGCTTTTGACATAATCCTCTCCTCCTTTTCTCAGGAACACCTTGTCTCTTTCTGTCTCCGCATGCCCTATGGTCTGATCTCACTCTCCGAGCCCGTCTTCTACAAGCTGTACCATTGTGCCGAGGGCATCTTCTTCATCCGATCCTTCACATATGATCTCTATCTCATCTCCACTCTTAATGCAGGAACCGAGCACGCTGAGCACGCTCTTTGCATTTGCCGTCACGTCTTCATGCCTGGTCTTTTTCAGGACTGTGATCTTGCAGTCAAACTGCATCGCTGTCTTACAGAACAGTCCTGCCGGCCTGAGATGAAGGCCTGTCGGATTCTTGATCCTGACTTTCCCCTTTACCATCCGTATCCTCTCCTTATCATCTTTTCATATAAGCGTCTGATAATATCTCATGCAGCCTTTTTCTATTCTTCTCCGCCCTGGCTGCCCTGATCTCCTTCCGATGCTTTTTCCGCCAGGGTAAGCTGTACCGTCACCTGTCCGTCCTGGCTGATCCCTGCGGGAAGATTCACTTTTACAGGGACGTCATAAGTGCCCGGTCTGTCGTAATCGCTCAGATCTACCGAAACCGCATTGCTGATGTCCAGCGTGTCAAGCAGATCTTCATCCCCTGTAAACCGGAAGGTTATCTCCGCATCCGGTTCATAGCTCACCTGCAGGTTCTCCGCCAGATTGTTGATCCTTATGGAGCTCACCATAAAATCAATGGAGAGCGTACCTTCCTGCTCGATCTTAACAGTAACTTTGACATTTCCCGAATTCTCATCTACCAGCTCTACGCCCTCCGGAAGATAAGGCGTAATATCTACTGACATCTCGATCGGCTCGGAAGCTCCACTGATATCGACCACAGATGCCGGAACATCAATCTCGCTTATCTTGTCGATATCTTCGCTCTTCCCGCATACCTGGACGCTCTCCGGGGTGCTGACACAGCCGCTGTATTTATATCCTTCTGCCGGTGATCCCTCCACATCGAAAACAACCGGGATCCCTTTTACCTTCATCACTTCCACGGAAACCGAAAGTCCTTCTTCTCCCAGATTATTACTCATCTGTGTCTGGTTCAGCTCATTTCCGTTTGCGTCATACAGGACAAGCGATGCGGGAAGGACAGAATCTTCTGAGACGCCTTCTACTTCATCGACCTGCGCCACTGCCCGGTCAACCTGGTCAAGGACTGACTCCGCTCCGGTTATGGTAACCTGGTCAGGTTCCACAGAGGCATCCCCCAAAATATATCCGTCCGCCAGTTTTACTCCCTCTGTATCTACTGTCAGGGACATGACTTTCTTTCCTGATTTTTCTCTCTGGATCGTGAGATTCCTGGGAATGGCTTCTGCGGTAACGGATTCTCCGCTGAATCCGTTTATCGTGACTTCTATGGGCACGAGCCTTCCGGTTGAGTCGATCTGTTTGATATCCGCTGTAGCCACGATGTTATCGCTGGTGAGCTTCTGACGCACTTCACGGGTCGCATAAACCACGACGGTGACTGTCCTGTCCCCCTCTACCTGGTATACTTCCCCGGCAGATGTTATAATATCATCGTTCAGGATCTGCACCGGGATATCCCGGAATGTGCTGCTCCCTACCGGATTGTCAAAATTTACTACTATGAACCAGAGAAATACAGCAAAGATGAATGCAATGACCTTTAATCCCAAATTCGTTGTAAGCTTATATTTCTTCATCTTCTGCGCCATCCTTTCCGTATAGTAAATCTCTTCTGTTCAGACTTCCTATACTGAATCTGGCTCAGCATTTCCCTTAATTCTTCGCGTTTGATCCCGCGGGTGAGCCTGCCGCCCATAGCAGCGGAGACTAACCCTGTCTCCTCAGAGACGACGATCACGAGCGCATCACACACTTCACTCATGCCAAGCGCAGCTCTGTGGCGCGTCCCCAGATCTTTGCTGATCGACATATTATCCGAGAGCGGCAGGTAACAGGTAGCTGATGTGATCCTGTCGCCGCGGATGATCACAGCGCCGTCATGGAGCGGAGTGTTGTGCTCGAAGATATTGATCAGCACCTGGGACGACACTTTACAGTCAAGTTCAATGCCTGTCATCTCATACTCATTGAGCCGGATCGCCTGCTCTACCACGATCAGTGCTCCTGTACACACACTTCCCATCTCATAGCATGCCCGGACGATGCTGTCCGCTGTCTCGTCTGAAAAGCGCTCGTTATCCCTGTTCTTGTCAAACGGGTTAATGCTGTTGAGTATATTCTTCTCTCCCAGTTTCTCCAGCGCGCGCCTCAGCTCCGGCTGGAATACGACCACTGCCGCTATCGCCAGCACATTGATGGACTGTGCCGCAAGGAAGAGGATCGTATGCATCTGAAAGATCCATGCCACAAGGATAAAAACGCCCAGCATGATGATCCCCCGGAGGAGCATCCATGCCTTTGTATTCTTGATCCACAGCATGATCTCGTACACGATCACCGTAATGATCAGGATCTCAATGATATCCATTATCTGGATCTTTGGGAAATACATACCATGTGTATAATTGTCGATGAAATTTCTCATCCAGCCTAACATACTGTGCCACCGCCTCGCTTACTCGGTCTTCTCCTTATCAATGCCTAATTCTTTGCTCAGGCTCCTTGTTAGGAGAATGTCCTCTGTATTTCTGTTGCTGCTTCCTGTATCTTCTGTAATATGCTTTACCTGTTTCTCCGGCGCAGATACTCCGACCTTTGGGATGGCCTTCACATAATAGTAGTATTCATCGTCCTCAAACTGGATATTCTCAGTCCGCGAATAATCCACCGAGAAGAAAAGGAATTCCAGCACTAAGCCCAATATGATGCCAAGCACTGCACTCGCCGCGATGGACACATAAGAAATATGCCCTTCCAGCACTACATTCCCCGCCGCCGCAACAACCAGGCAGACCACAGAACCTGATGCGGAAGCGATCTTCCACGCATTGCTGACAGCGCGGCTGCGGACTACATTCACTACGAGGATCCCGATCACTACTGCCATGATCATAAGCCACATTTCTTTGTTCCCGAGCACCTGCTTTGTAAAGCCGGTAAGGCTTGCCGCAATACCGTCCGCGTCCGCACTCTTTAATGCTGCCGCGGATCCTTTTACAAAATCTACCATATAATAAGATATCACGCCGCACGCCGCCGGCACGATCCAGACCGGAGTCCCCATAAGCCCGAAAGCGACCGGGATCACAAAGGGGATCTTCAGCCCGAACGCCAGGGCCGCGATCAGGACCAGCCATGCCTTTTTCGGTGTGAACCTGAAATAAAAAATATACATCAGGAGGAAAATAACCGCGGATACGAGCGCGATCGGCAGCGACAGCGCATAAAAATGCACCAGTATCAGCACAGTTGCCGCCATTACCATAATGATCATCGGGAGAAAAGTACAGATCACGGACAGCCCGACCGTACAGAACACGGATGATGCCATCTTCATGAACCCAATGTTATAATTGATCAGCCCAAAAAGAAGGAGTCCCAACAGGAACTGGATCCCTTTCAGTATATAGACTGAATATGATGCATAGAGTCTCTGCAGTTTTTCTCTCCAGACTAATAATGTACTCATGATCTGTATATCTCCTTTTTCTTACTCATTTTTTCAAGGCGCGTTATATCCCGTAAATATTTCTTTACCCTCTGCTTGGCGCGGATATGCTTTTTGGAATAAAAATTCCCCGCTCCAATGCCATACAGGATCACAAGCACCAGATAGAGCGCCAGCGCGACTGCCACCAGGAAGATCAGACGCATGATAGTGATCCCTTCCAGGAGAGACTCCCCGAAACAGAGAAAGAGGATCCCGCCGAGCAGGACATACCCTGCTGTGATCCAGATCAGGGTGATCCATGTATTCAGGCTGGCATAGTCTTTCTTATAATAACCAGTGATCTTAAAATCTTCCTCGCCGTACTCTTTTTCATAAACCGCGGCCTTCGTCATCAGGCGTATCTTTCTCTTATCCAGCATAACGCTTTTACACGTCCTTCCTATGTACTTAGCTTCTTCTTAAATTCAGTCCATTATGTTTTAGTATATCATACAGTCAGAGGCCTTGTCCAATGCTTATGGTCAAAAAGTAGACATTTCGGCATCCCGCTTTTTTGAGCATTTTTGCCGCTTTTTCAACCGTTGCGCCCGTTGTATAGATATCGTCTATGAGAAGAGCTTTTCCGCACGCATCCCATCTCCGGGACACTGCGAAAGCCCCCTGGAGATTGGCTGCTCTGCCGTCCGGGCCCAGCTTCTTCTGGGGTACGGTTTTCCTGATACGGAAGAGAACATCCGTCCGGCATGGTATCCCGGTCAGGTCTGAGAGCTCCCTCGCGATCACTTCTGACTGATTGAACCCTCTCTGCCGTTTTCTGGACGCATGAAGCGGGATGGGGATGATCTCATCGATCCCCCAGTCCCGGATCTGGCCCCCGTACTGCCGCGCAAGCTCACCGGCAAAGATCCTTCCCCAGCTCCTCTTATTCTTGTATTTAAAACGGTAGACAGCGCCGGATACGGGATCCGCATGGAGCCACAGCCCTCTTCCCTGGTCAATGGCGGACCTCCGGCGCGCGCAGGTCTGGCAGTACTCCTGCGTCTCATCCCTGAGAGGCTTGCCGCAGTGCATGCACCGTGGCTCGCTGACACAGATGATCTTCTTCCTGCATGCCGCGCAGATCCCTTCTGAGGACAGCTTCCCGCAGAACGGGCATACCGGCGGATAGAGAAGATCCAGGAGCCTGCCTGCCAGGCTGCCCGGCAGTTTTCCCACGCCGCTCTTCTGCCTCTGCCCCTCTATCTGCCCCTCTATATTTAAATACGTTCTCGGAATTCCCGTATCCTCTCCGCCAGGCTCGTATACCTTGCCTGCTCGTTTTTGTTTTGTATCATTTCCTGAAATACTGTATCACTCCCTATGATAGTAAGGCACTTTTTCGCCCTTGTCACCGCTGTATACAGCAGGTTTCGGTTGTAGAGAAGCCTTGGGCCCTGGAGGAGCGGGATGATCACCGCCGGATATTCGCTTCCCTGAGACTTATGCACGGTAATGGCATAGGCAAGCTCCAGCTCTTCCACTGCGTCAAATCCATACTTCACCCTGCGCCCCTCGTCAAACTCTACCTCTATGTTCTCTGTGTACTGGTTTATCTCCCTGATCACACCCATATCTCCGTTGAACACGCCCACGCCTTTGTCCACAGTAAGGCCAAACTTCGTCGTAACCTCCCACTCCAGCTGGTAATTGTTCTTGATCTGCATGACCTTATCCCCTTCCCGGAACAGACGGCCGTTGATCTCCTGCTCCGCTTTCTTCGGATCCTGGGGATTCAGGTAACGCTGAAGGATCGTGTTCAGCCGTTCGACTCCCAGGAGCCCCTTCCGCGTAGGAGTCATGACCTGGATCTCACTGGGCTGGGCGCCCACATACCTGGGCAGCTTCTTCTGGATGAGCATAATAGCCACCCCGATGATCGTATCCGCATCCTGGCGCCGCAGGAAGAAGAAGTCCCGGCTTTTATTGTCGAGGACTACCGGCTCCCCGGCATTGATCTTATGCGCGTTCACCACAATATCGCTCTCCCCTGCCTGGCGGAAGATCCGGGTCAGGGTCACCACAGGGAAGCACTCCGAGGTGATAATGTCTTTCAGCACACTTCCCGGCCCCACCGAGGGAAGCTGGTCCACATCCCCGACCAGCACCAGCCTCGTCCCCGGCACGACTGCCGAGAGCAGGGCGTGCATCAGAGGCAGATCCACCATGGACATCTCGTCAATGATGATCACGTCCGCTTCCAGGGGATTCTGACGGTTCCGCATAAATCCGCCCACACTGTCCGTCTCCTCCGGATTTACATTTACTTCCAGGAGCCGGTGGATAGTCTGCGCCTCATAGCCCGTGGCTTCGGTCATGCGCTTCGCCGCGCGTCCGGTGGGAGCAGCCAGCAGGATGCTCATGCCCTCGCTGTCAAAAAAGCGGATCATCGTATTGATGGTGGTCGTTTTTCCGGTACCGGGGCCTCCGGTCAGGACGAGGAGCCCGTGCTTGATGGATTCGATCACCGCCTTATGCTGCATCGCGTCCAGCTCGATCTGCTCGGTCTCTTCCACCTTCCTCAGTCTCCGCTCCATCATATCTTCCGGCATTTCGCAGTCAATATTCAGGTCATGGAGCATTTTCGCCGTATTCAGCTCCAGATAGTAATAGTGAGCAGGATAGATCCTGATCCCGTCCTCGCCTTCTTTCATCACAGTCTTTTTCTCAATGCACAGGTCCATCACATGTTTGCTGATATCCTGTATCTCCACGCCGAGCAGCTCGCCTGCCCGGCGGACGAGCACTTCCTCCGGGAGATAGATGTGCCCCTCTCCCACAGCCTGCTGCAGCGTATAGAAAAGCCCGCTCTTGATCCGGTAATCAGAATCCGTATGTATCCCGATGCGCGCGGCGATCTCGTCAGCCGTCTTAAATCCCACACCCTCTATATTATCTGCCAGCTGGTAAGGGTTCTCTTCCAGAACTTTGTATACACGCATACCGTAATACTGGTATATCTTCGCGGCAAGTCTGGTGGAGATCCCATATTTCTGGAGATAGATCATCGCCTTGCGCATGTCCTTCTTCTCTTCCACCTGCTCTGCGATCTCTCTTGCCTTGCGCTCGCTGATCCCTTTGACTTCCGCCAGGCGCTCCGGCTCCTCTTCGATGATCCGGAAGGTGTCCTCTTTAAATTTCTTTACGATCCTCCCTGCAAGGGCAGCCCCCACGCCTTTGACCGCACCTGAGCCGAGATATCTCTCGATAGACACCAGGTCCTCAGGTTCTTTCACCACATGGGATGACACTTTGAGCTGTGTGCCGTATACATTGTGGTTCACAAACTCACCTATCAGCTCCAGCATTTCTCCTTCATTGATAAAATTAAAATTCCCGACGCAGGTCACTTCCCCGTCATCGTTTTCCAGATGAAAGACCGTATATCCGTTTTCTTCATTCCGAAACACGATGTGCCCCACATATCCTGTGACTGTCTCCATTGCCTTCCCTTCTTACCTTCTCTTCCTGCCGCATTACATCAGAACAGGGATGCGCTATCCAGCTCTGCTAAATAGCCCACATCCCTGTCGATCACACACTCAACTTTTCCGTCTCTGCTCCTGATCCAGAAGTTCCTGTCCGCTCTCCCGTGCCCGGAGTTTCTGTCTGTTTCTCTGTATCAGAAGTCTTTTCTGCCGCTCATAAACTCCACAAACTGGCCTGTCCCGATCGCCACGACCTTCATCGGATCCTCCGCAGTCATGGTATTGATCCCGGTCTTCTCCTCGATCAGCTCCTCCAGGCCACGGAGCATTGCGCCTCCGCCTGTCAGGACGATCCCCCGGTCCAGGATATCCGCAGACAGTTCCGGCGGCGTCTGCTCGAGGACAGAAATGACCGCCTCCACGATCTGACTGGTCGCTTCCCTCAAAGCTTCCTCTGTCTCAGATGAAGTCACTGTCACCGTCTTCGGCAGCCCGGTCACAAGGTTCCTTCCCCTGACTTCCATCGTCTCCTCCTCCACAAGAGGATATGTTGTCCCGATCTTGATCTTGATATCTTCTGCCGTCCGCTCTCCGATCAGAAGATTATGTTTCTTGCGCATATAGCGGACGATCGCCTCGTCAAAATCGTCTCCCGCCACTTTGATCGAGGTATTCACTACCGTGCCTCCCAGGGAGATCACCGCGATATCCGCGGTCCCGCCGCCGATATCCACGATCATGTTCCCACATGGCTTCGCGATGTCGATCCCTGCTCCGATCGCCGCTGCCACCGGCTCCTCGATCAGATGGACTTCCCTCGCCCCTGCCGCGAATGTGGCCTCTTCCACGGCTTTCTTCTCTACTTCCGTCACGCCGCTCGGCACGCAGATGCTGATACGGGGCTTTTTAAACGTGCGCTTCCCAAGTGCCTTCTGGACAAAATACTTGATCATCTTCTCGGTCACTGTATAATCTGAGATAACCCCCTGCCTGAGCGGCCGGACCGCAACGATATTGCCCGGCGTCCGCCCCAGCATCATCCGGGCTTCCTCGCCGATGGCTTTTATCACATTCGTATCCCGGTCAAAGGCGACCACAGATGGCTCTTTCAGCACTACACCCTTGCCGCGCACATAGACCAGCACGCTTGCGGTTCCCAGATCGATCCCGATATCTACCGACATATTCAATTCTCCCTTCTAAATCTTCATACTCTTTCCCGTGTATCTTTTCTCCCCGGCGGGTTCTCATCTTTTCCCTGTAAAACGGAATCAGACAGCTTCCCTCTCTGCTGTCTGTCCGCATAACCAGTATAATCGACTTTACAGAAAATGGAAAGACCTTTTTCATTTTTTTGCAGCAGTTCATCCATCGGGCTGAGCGCCCGCCAATGAAGAAAACAGCGGCGGAAGCCGCGATCAGCACGTCAGTGCGGTTTTCCGAATGGCGCAGCTGAACTGTTACTGCTTCTTCAGCATAGCATCTATATATTTCCCTGTATAGGATTTTTCATTCCGCGCCACTTCCTCCGGAGTGCCGCAGGCAACTACCGTTCCACCCCGGTCTCCGCCCTCCGGTCCGATGTCGATGATATAGTCCGCAGTCTTGATCACATCCAGATTGTGTTCGATGACGATCACAGTATTCCCGTCACCGGACAGCCTTCTCAAAATCTCTGTCAGCTTGTGTACGTCCGCAAAATGCAGGCCTGTCGTAGGCTCGTCCAGGATATATACCGTCTTTCCGGTGCTCCTCTTGCTCAGCTCGCTGGCCAGCTTGATCCTCTGGGCCTCGCCTCCGGACAGCTCCGTAGACGGCTGCCCCAGCCGGATATAGGAAAGCCCCACATCATTCAGCGTCTCCATCTTCCTGCGGATGCTGGGGACATGGTCAAAGAACTCCAGAGCCTCCTCGACCGTCATGTTCAGCACATCATAAATTGTCTTGCCTTTATATTTGACTTCCAGAGTCTCTCTGTTATATCGTTTTCCCCCGCACACCTCACAGGGTACGTACACATCCGGGAGGAAATGCATCTCAATCTTTAAGATCCCGTCCCCGGCGCAGGCTTCACAGCGCCCGCCTTTGACATTAAAGCTGAACCTGCCCTTCTTATATCCCCTTGCCTTAGCGTCGGGAGTCGCCGCGAACAGATCCCGGATCAGGTCAAACACGCCGGTATAGGTCGCAGGGTTGGACCTTGGCGTCCGTCCGATGGGCGACTGGTCGATGGCAATGACCTTATCCACCTGGTCAAGTCCGAGGATCTTCTTATGCTTTCCCGGGATGGCCCGGGCGTGGTTCAGGTCATGGGCCAGCTTCTTGTACAGGATCTCATTTACAAGGGAGCTCTTCCCGGACCCGGATACACCGGTCACGCAGGTCATCACGCCGAGCGGGAAATCTACGTCTATATTTTTCAGGTTATTTTCCCTTGCCCCGACCACTTTCAGCCAGCCCGTAGGCTTTTTACGCTCCTCCGGCACCGGGATCCTGATCTTGCCTGATAAGTATGCCCCTGTAATGGAGTTTTTATTTTTCATGATCTCTTCCGCATTTCCCACAGCTACGACTTCCCCGCCGTGCTCTCCGGCCCCCGGACCGATATCCACGATGTAATCCGCCGCCAGCATGGTATCCTCGTCATGTTCTACCACGATCAGCGTATTGCCGAGATCCCGGAGATGCTTCAGAGTAGCGAGCAGCTTGTCATTGTCCCGCTGGTGGAGCCCGATGCTGGGCTCGTCCAGGATATAGGCCACTCCGACCAGCCCGGAACCGATCTGGGTCGCAAGCCGGATCCGCTGCGCCTCACCGCCGGAAAGCGTCCCCGTGGCGCGGGCAAGCGTCAGGTAATCCAGCCCCACATCCATCAGAAATTTGATCCTTGCCCTGATTTCTTTTAAGATCTGTCCTCCGATCAGCATCTGCGTCTCGGAAAGTTCCAGCCCGTCCATTAACTGCTGGAGCTTCTCGACAGACAGAGCAGTCACCTCCGCGATATTCTTCCCGCCGACCGTGACCGCAAGGGCTCCCGGTTTCAGCCTCTGTCCTTTGCAGGCGGAGCAGGGGGTGATGTTCATGAACGTCTCATACTCCGCTTTCATTGTCTCCGAGCTGGTCTCCCGGTAACGGCGCTCCACATTTTTGATGATTCCTTCAAAGGCAACGTCATACACGCCCTCTCCCCGCTGCCCTTTATAGAACACCTTCACAGACTTTCCGTTTGTCCCGTGGATGAGGACATCATGGATCTTTTTCGGATATTTCTCAAACGGCGTGTCCAGGTCAAACCCGTATTCCCTGCAGAGCGCGTCCAGGATCGCCCGGGTAAAACTGTTCTTATCCGTACAGGACTGCCATCCCAGCACTGCGATCGCACCCTGATTAATAGAAAGGGACGGGTCCGGGATCATCAGCTCCTCGGAAAACTCCATCTTATATCCAAGTCCGAAACACTCCGGGCAGGCGCCGAAGGGATTGTTGAAGGAAAAACTCCTCGGCTCGATCTCCTCGATGCTGATCCCGCAGTCCGGGCAGGAAAAGCTCTGGCTGAAATTCATCGGTTCCCCGTCGATCACATCCACCACCAGAAGTCCTTCCGCCAGGTGCAGCACATTCTCCACAGAGTCTGTCAGACGTTTCTCAATGCCCGGTTTTACGACCAGGCGGTCCACGATGATCTCGATATTATGTTTGATATTCTTGTCCAGCGCGATATCCTCGGACAGTTCGTACATATTCCCGTCGATGCGCACGCGGACGTACCCGCTGCGCTTCGCCTTTTCCAGCAGCTTCGCGTGGGTTCCCTTGCGCCCCCTCACCACAGGCGCGAGGAGCTGGATCTTCGTCCGCTCCGGCAGAGACATGATCTGATCCACCATCTGGTCCACAGTCTGCTTCACGATCTCCCGCCCGCATTTCGGGCAGTGCGGGATCCCGACCCTGGCATAAAGGAGGCGGAAATAGTCGTAGATTTCTGTCACAGTTCCTACCGTGGAACGGGGATTGTGGTTCGTTGATTTCTGGTCAATGGAGATCGCAGGCGACAGCCCTTCAATGCTCTCTACATCCGGCTTCTCCATCTGCCCCAGGAACTGCCGGGCGTAAGAGGACAGGGACTCCATATACCGCCTCTGCCCCTCCGCATAGATCGTGTCAAACGCAAGGGAGGACTTTCCCGATCCGCTCAGCCCCGTCAGCACGACCAGCTCATCGCGCGGGATATCCACGTCTATATTCTTCAGGTTGTTCTCATTCGCGCCCCGGATCCTGATATACTGCCGGGCATCCATCTTTGTTCCCATGTATCTTCTCTGTTTCCTTCCTAATGTTCTATATCATTGAGCGCTTTTTTCAGCTCTACCAGCTTGTCACGCAGCTCCGCGGCTGCCTCGAAGTTCAGCTCCGCAGCTGCTTTCTTCATCTGCTTGGTCATGTCCGCGATGAGTTTTTCCAGTTCCTTCGCGCTCATGGACTCCGGATCCTTCTCCAGGCGCATCTCCTCTGCCGCCACCTTCTTCGAAATACTGATCAGGTCGCGGACAGATTTTTTGATCGTCTGTGGAGTGATCCCATGCTCTTCATTGTATTTCATCTGGATCTCGCGGCGGCGCTTCGTCTCATCGATCGCCATCTGCATGGACTCTGTGATCGTATCCGCGTACATGATAACATGTCCCTCCGCATTTCTCGCCGCGCGGCCGATAGTCTGGATCAGCGATGTCTCCGAGCGCAGGAAGCCCTCTTTGTCTGCATCCAGGATCGCCACAAGTGTGATCTCCGGAATGTCCAGACCTTCCCTCAGAAGATTGATGCCCACCAGCACATCGAAAACATCCAGCCTCATATCCCGGATGATCTCTGTGCGCTCAAGCGTATCTACATCGGAGTGGAGATATTTCACCCGGATGCCCACCTCGCGCATATAATCGGTCAGGTCCTCTGCCATGCGTTTGGTCAGCGTGGTCACAAGGATCTTATTCTTTTTCGCCACCTCTTTGTTGATCTCGCCGATCAGGTCGTCGATCTGTCCTTCCACCGGGCGCACGGAAACTTCCGGATCGAGCAGCCCCGTCGGGCGGATCACCTGCTCTGCGCGCAGCAGCTCATGATCTTCCTCATATGGACCGGGCGTAGCGGATACAAACAAGACCTGATTTATCTTACTCTCAAATTCTTCAAAATTCAAGGGGCGGTTGTCCTTCGCCGACGGGAGTCGGAAACCGTAATCCACCAGCGTAGTCTTCCGGGACTGGTCCCCATGGTACATCCCTCCGATCTGCGGGATCGTCTTGTGGGACTCATCGATCATCATGATAAAATCATCCGGGAAGTAATCGATCAGCGTGTACGGCGGCTGCCCCGGCGCAAGCCCTGCCAGATGCCGGGAATAGTTCTCGATCCCGGAACAGAATCCCGTCTCTTTGAGCATTTCTATATCAAAGTTCGTCCGCTCCGCGATGCGCTGCGCTTCCAGGAGCTTGTCCTGACGCTTGAATTCCTTCACGCGCTCGTCCAGTTCTTCCTCGATATCATGCACCGCGCGCTTGATATTCTCTTTATCCACCACATAGTGGGACGCCGGGAAGATTGCCACATGCTTTAACTCATCCTTGATCTCGCCGGTCAGGATGTCGATCTCCGTGATCCGGTCCACCTCATCTCCAAAAAACTCGATCCGCACTGCTGTCTCGCTCTCGTATGCGGGGATGATTTCCAGCACATCTCCGCGCACGCGGAATGTTCCGCGGTGGAAATCCATGTCGTTCCGGTCATACTGGATCTCGATCAGCTTCGCCATCACTTCATCCCTGTCCTTGATCATGCCCGGGCGCAGGGAGATCACCATGTTCTGATAGTCCACCGGGTTTCCCAGACCGTAGATACAGGATACACTGGCAACGATGATGACATCGCGGCGTTCGGTCAGCGCCATGGTGGCGGAGAGACGGAGCTTGTCGATCTCATCGTTGATGGAGGAGTCCTTGGCGATGTAGGTATCCGAGGAGGGGACGTAGGCTTCGGGCTGGTAGTAGTCATAGTAGGAGACAAAATACTCCACTGCATTGTTCGGGAAGAATTCCTTAAACTCGCCATAGAGCTGGGCCGCCAGGGTCTTGTTGTGGGCGATGATCAGCGTCGGTTTATTCAGTTGCTGGATGACATTTGCCATAGTAAAAGTCTTTCCGGAACCAGTGACGCCGAGAAGCGTCTGGCACTGGTTGCCTTCCTTGAAGCCTTTGACAAGGTCGGCGATCGCCTGGGGCTGATCGCCGGTGGGGGCGTATTCTGATACTAGTTCAAAGTGATCCATGTAAAATCCACTCCTTAGTTTCCCCATATTTTCAGAGCATAATGGTATACTCGGAAGGGAGTCTTTTAGTATTTTTGATATTTCAATATAATTTAAGTACACAATTCATTATCTAAATACTTTTTCTTTATGACTTATAATCTTCCATTAATGTATATTCCTAGTATCTCCTCGTATTGATCCCTACTTATTTTCGGAAGCAATTGTATATCTACTTTTTCTGTTAACTCATTAATGAATCGTGTGATTCCTCTACTTGAACGTTCTTTTACATCTCGCTTTCTTTCTTTGTCATTATACGGTGATTCCCATGCCTCTAAGATTAACTCTATCGCCTTTTCTATATATTCAATATTTTTATATTCATTTTGACGGCACAATTCACTATAAATTATAGCATTTGTAAATTTTACATGCGCTAATGATATACTTAATTTTTCATTATATGTTTCATTAAGTTTTTTCTCAACCATTTCATGCGATACAATAGCCAATTTGTTTGCTTCTGCTAAATATTTCCTCTTATCATTTATGTTTTTCGTATAATAAAAATAGTTAAGATAACATTTGGCATTTTGGTGTAAAAAATTAAAGTCTTCGGCCAATAAAGTATGTAGTTTTGTATAAATGCATACTATTAAACCTATATTCCCTTTATATCTATCTAAAAAAATATCATTCATTACATCAAAACGAACCAAATCTCTGCAGGTTTCTCTTTGCCTATTTTCATCTCCCTTACTGTATCTTTTTACACACTCGATTATATAATAATATGCTTTTGCCACAAATTCTTCATTACTTATTTCTCGAGCAAATTCCCCCAATTCTCTCCGTAACCAATATTTAGAATTTAAGACATATTTTACATTTGATAAATCACTATTTTCCTTTTCCGCAACTCTTACCTCTATCCGCTCAATCAAAGGATTATATCTTTTAATTGCCTCAATTATTTCAACATCTAATCCGTACTTCTCGACTTCAAGTGAATACATTTTTTCTTTTATAGCAAGCAAAATCAACAAAGCTAATTGCTTTTCATTACTAATCACAATATGATTATTAGAATATCTGGATTTTACATTCAGTACATCTTCTGCATACATAATCTGGTCAACCAATGTCCGCTCTTTTTTGTATGGAGGCAAGTGCAATTTGGGGTATTTACTATTAATCTCATCTATTTCATTTGTTCCTTGATTATTATCAAATTTATTATGCACTTCATATGAAATTATGTCATTATCATCAATAAATCCTTGTCTTAATTTCCACTTTACTACTCCCAAGGTATCACTGTCATTATTATTTAAACAAACAATAAAATTATTGCCATTCATATTTATTGATTTTGCATCTTGCAAAACAATTTCAAATTGTTCTTTTGATAAAGCCCCCACATCAAAAAGCACTACGATATTTGCCTTTTCCATCAATAAACTTAGTGCCCGTTGTGATAATCTAGATCGTCCGTCAAAATAGTATACCGGGCGATCTTTAATTGATTGGAATAATTCCGCCAAGCAGTATGTTTTACCCGAAAGTCGAGCGCCATATATCAAATGTACTTTGTTTTTACTCAAGTTCCTACAAATTACATACGAGATATTTCGTCTGACAAAAAAATAGGGCGATTTCATTTCCCGTAATTTATTATCAAACAAACTTTTTCCCCAAAAGAAAAACTCCCAATTAGAATTGATTTCAGTGGCGGGAATATTTTTTATTGGTATACCTGTATAAAAATCAAGTTCACTATCTTGTACTTGAAGAGATTCTTGCCATGTTTCATATAAATAAGAATACATTTCAGTATATTCGTCGAAACACACAACATCTGTTATTCCATAAGTTTTATATTTTGAAATCATTTTTTGACCTGGTTGTCCTTTAACAAAGATAATTGTCTTACTTAAATTATCTTTATTCCGATAATCAACCGGCAAAGAATCAATACTTTTCAAATCCATCTCATCATCTAAACTACAACCTATAAAAAGTATGTTTTGATTTCGAAAATCATTTCTCAGCATGCCCAATATAGTGGCATTCCTTTCTATGCTTAAAGCATACTCTTTTGAAGAAAAAACTTTATCTGCCACTTTATATGTAACAAGTTCGTTCACATCTCCATGTAGTTTAATTACACATTTTTCCTCATTCAAAAGCTCACTTCTGAACTCCCTGTTTGGCAATATTACTTTTGAATATACACTACTATTTTCTATTGCATCATCAATATTTAAAGAATATATATACGGCCAATCAATATCTAAAAACTGTTTTCTATAATCCTGTCCCATATTTATTCTATAAAAATTCTTTTTCCAAAAATCCACCCTTTTTTCGCCCAAAACAATAGTATCATCCTCATAATAGTCACATATATTTGAAAAACTCTCCAGCTGAAACTCTTCTTTTTCTTCGTCAGTAAACTTATTGCTCTCTACTAACGCCTCAATCATATGTTCCTTATACAATTGTCCTGATGGAACTTGCCCGTTTTTACTCTTTATACCACATGTCAATCCAGCACCTACAATTGGTATAATACTCTTATTCTTAAAAAATGACATTATTTCGTTCTTTATCTCTTCAGGTTTTACAATAGCTATGCTCATAATCTTCTCCTTTACCACTGATAAACTAACCTTTTTATTTTAACTTTTCTAATTTACTAATACTCTCAATAAAATGTTGTTCTACTACGGAGATTCTATTTTCTTCTTTTTTCTTATATTTTTCATATTCACTATGTGCCTTTTCTAATGCTTGTTTATGTGTAACAGTCCCTTTAGTCTTAAGTATATCTCTTCTTGTCATTTTCAAATAATCATCTATGGTTTCCAGCCAGTCTTTCATATACATAGGCTCATGGTTTAGTGCATGTACTTCCGCAATATCCAAATAAGCAGTAACAATTTTATTTAATGCGTCTAATTCATCCTTATTCAAATAATTTTTTGCAACTTCTACATCTGTCCGTTTTATCGATTTTCCCTGCCAGGAAGTTAATCCCATATGTTCCTTCTCAGCATCCGCTCTTTGATATATCACTTCTGCAGCTGTATGCTTATGTGCCGCCCAATGCATCTTGTTCTGTACCTGTTTAAAGAAAAGAATAGAACTTTCAGCTCTTGGATCATAATCAATACTCGTTGCGTAAATCTCCAACACTTTCCGCCAGAAAACCTTTTCTGATGACCGGATATCACGAATACGTTCTAATAATTCGTCAAAATAATTTCCACCACCCAAGCGTTTTAAACGGTCATCATCTAAAGCAAAACCTTTTTTCATATATTCTTTCAAAATATTCGTTGCCCATATTCTAAACTGAGTACCACGCAAAGATTTTACTCTATATCCTACAGATATAATCACATCCAGATTATAGTAATCCACCTGATATGTTTTTCCATCATCTGCAGTATGGGCAAATTTTGCCCATACTGATTCTTTTTTCAATTCTCCCTCTTTAAAAATATTTCGTATATGCTTTCCTATAACACTTCTGTCTCTTTGAAACAATTCTGCCATCTGTTCCATAGAAAGCCATACCGTATCATTTACAAAAGTCGCCTCAATTTTTGTCAAACCATCTTCTGTAGTATACATTAACAAATTCGATTGCTGCATCCATACTCACCTCTTTATCTGCTATATATCCAGTTCTACTCATTACGAATTTTCCCTGTAAAAAGTCACAAAATTATTTTGTCCACATAATATCATCCAGTCTATTCCGTCCTGTTTTCCCCCACAAAATATGGACAAATCAGAGTCAAATAACACCAGATATCCCCCATTTTCCGGCTCCAGCACACTAGGAGACGAAGTACTCCACTGCGTTATCAGGGAACATCTCCTTGAATTCTCCGTACAACTGAGCAGCCAGTGTTTTATTGTGGGCGATGACCAGCGTTGGCTTGTTCAATGCCTGGATCACGTTGGCCATCGTGAAAGTCTTTCCAGAACCCGTAACCCCCAGTAAAGTCTGGCATTGATTGCCTTCCTTGAACCCTTTTACAAGCGCCTCGATTGCCTGCGGCTGATCGCCTGTGGGCTGATACGGGGCCTTTAAAACGAATTTATCCATAGCAAAATCTTCTCCTTAGCTTTGCCCATCTTTTCAGGGCATAATGGTATACCCGGAGGGTGCTCCTTTGTGACTTTTGATGCCGTGCATACAGGAAAACTGCCAGTGACAGTTTTCCTGTAACGTTCAATATCAGCCACCCTCAAAAAAATCATTCGTAACGAAAATGTCAAAATAATAGCCTTATAGGACACCATTACGAATCCAGAAAGGCAAAAGTCACAAACCGCTTTTTTTGAGGACTAAATAGCACAAGATAACCTTAACGGGCAGAACACCTCGAAAAACCTCCGACCTTTTTCTGCCCTTTTCGGACATTATAACAAAGATAATGATAAAAGTATATAGGATGAAGAGTAAAAAAAGCACAAATGTTCGGGTGCACATCTGTACTTTTTTATCATTTCTTCTTTATATTGTTGTCATGCCGCCATTAGATATTCCCCGGCTGCCTCGCCTATTTCCTTCAGATCGGAGTAATCGTATTATTTCACATGTTCAATGACTGCATCAAAATGAATAAGGTGTTCCATCAGCTTTTATAGCTTTTTTACAGGTTTACTCCTGCCCACGTAATATTTTCTCCATTGCTTTGCCTTTGGCCAGTTCATCGATGAGTTTATCAAGATAGCGGATCTCCCGCATCAGTGGTTCTTCAACTGCCTCTACACGCACACCACATACAACGCCAGTAATCATCTTCCGGTTTGGATTTAATTGCGGGGCATTACGAAAAAAGTCGCCGTATGTCACAGAACCTGCCGCTGCCTTTTCAATTTCTTCCGTAGTGTATCCCGTCAGCCAGGTGATGACCTGGGTCACTTCGTCCAATGTACGCCCCTTTTTTTCTGCCTTACTGACCAGAAGTGGATAGACTTTGCCGAACCTCATGCCATAAACTTTTTCATTATTCATATCAATATCTCCTGTTCTCCCTCTGCTCCCGCTCCTCATAATAACTGATGATCTCCTGTTCCAGTTTCACATCATGCTCATCCATATACGCAAGCACTTCCCTGTACTCCTCTTCCTCCATCAGCCTTTTCATCCTGCTCCTGTCGTTCTCTGTCAGCTTTTTACGGCAGGGCTTAAACCTGGGATCCTCCAGTTCCCGGATCCCCATGCGGTACAGGTTAAAACGGGCGCTGACAGCACGGCACAGATGTCTGTGTATCAGGAAACCGCCCACATCGATATCACCGAAATGCAGGCATTCAAGCTCCGGGTTATCATGCAGCACTTTTTCCAGAAAGCGGACCTGGTACCGCACCGCGAAACCGCCCAGATAGACAAGCGCAGTACCCTCCGGCTGCATCCGCTGATAGGAAGTCTTGTTTTCCACTGTCATCAGGCGCGGGGATCCGACTCTGATCTTTACAAGATCCTGTATGTCGCCCGACAAAACCGCGATCCCGCCTTTCATCCCGGCCGTGCGGACCACATGGTCTTTCCACTCCAGTATCCAGTCTCCTTTGATAAATATCTCCTGTTCCGTTGGATAGATGCCAAACCGCACCAGCACGGCGTCATTCCTCTCGTCTTCCTCCTGCGGCATCCCGAGCGCCTGCCTTGCAATACTGCATATCTCGTCATAATTATGCTCTTCAAACCATTTGGAATCCCCGTATACGAGCATGGAAGCTTCCTTCACATAAAGCTTCTCTCTGTTCTCTTCCATGAACCTCAGCATTTTCAGATTCGCCCCGATCCGTTCCGGGTCTGGACAATACCCCGGCTTTTCAAGCATCAGCCGGACATCGCAGATGTATGGTGTGACCAGGCTGCCTGCCTCTGTGCCACTGGTTTCATCGCTGCGTCCGCTGGTTTCATCGCTGTGTCCGCTGGTTTCCCAGGCACACCCTCTGATCCCGCTGCTATTTTCTCCCACACCGTACTTTTCCAGCAGGCTCTCCGCCTGCTGCCTGAGCCTCCCCTGGGGGATATCGCCGTACTCTTCTTCCAGATAGCGGTAAATCTCCTCTGCTTTTTCTTCACAGAGACAGATTTTTTCGATATCTGTGCTGAATTTCAGATAATCTGCCGTCACCATTCCCAGATCCAGCAGCTTGTCCACAGCTTCATGGATTTCCTGCTTGACTGATATATCCGCATTATTGTCCGCATAATGGCGGTAGAGCGCCGACGGCTTGAGCATGACCCTTCTCTGGGACTTCATGCCTTCGCGCCTGGGCGCGCGGTTCTGATATTTCTTCATGAGCTGGTCCAGGATCTCTCTGACATAGTCTTTACTGTTCATGGAACTTTACCTTTCCGATCTGCATGTTGTCATTGCTGATCTTCAGCACCGGTATGATCACGCCGCACTCATTCCCTATGGATTCCAGTTTGTTTGGCGGAGCGCAGAAGATGACCTGGAAGTCCTGATTTTTAAAGAAATCCAGCATGAGCTTTATATTGTGGTCGCTCATCTTTTCAAAAGGCTCATCGATAAAGAGAAGCCGGACCGAATTGACCCTGACATTGTAAAGCATGGACAGTGCCGCTGACAGGATGAGCGTATACGGGATCTGGGTCCCGGCACCGGAATTATACCCCACCTGTTTGGATAATTTTCCGTCTTTCACCTCGTCATTATTGATGATGATCTCATAGCTCATATAATTGCGGTAATCTGCGAACCGCCTCATCTCGGTCATATCATTTTTTTCAATGATCTTGTTGATGATATCTTTGATCTCTTTTTCCCTTGACTCCACTTCATCACTGTCATAGCCTGATACTGCTGCCAGGATGATCTGTCCGTCCCCCATGTCATTGCTCTCCTGAAGGTACTCTGCATACCGCAGGATCTTCGCGTAATCCGAACTGTCGCTGAGCATCTTTACATCGAACTGATATTTTGTGGAGAAGCGGAGCTTGCGCAGCTCTTTGTTGATATCCGCGATATCGCTCCTGGCGCTCTTTGCCGCTTCGTAAATATTGAGCACAAACTCTCTCTTAAAGATCCGCTCGTACTTCAGCGTCTGCTCTTTTAATTTCTGCTGGATGCCCTGGAGATCGTCGATCCAGATCTTGCCGCGCCTTTTCTGATATACGCTCTCATACTCCAACCCCACAGGCAGCCTGTCCATATCCTGCTTCCGGTTATTATAAGACTGCTGGGAGGCGAGGATCATTGCGGCAAGCTCACGCACCCTGCGGGCAGACCGCTCTTTTGTGGACGGCTGCATCAGTCCGCCTTCTTTATCCTCCCCGCTAAGGAAACGGTCGTACTCTCTTACAGCTGTTTCCACCACGCTCCTGGACCGTGCCCGTTCCTCTTCTATCTGCTTTCCGGCTTCTTCTTCCTTTGCCCGGTACTCGCGTATCTCATTTTCTTTTGTCTCTGCTTCTGCCTCCAGGACTACTTTTTCTTTCTGATGGCTGTCCCGTACTTTTTTCTTTTCTCTGAGCTGCTTTTCAAGGATGCTGACCCGTTCGGAAAGCGCGGCAAACTCGGCATTGTCTCTCTGCGCCTCGATCAGTTCCTGCCAGCGTGCCCTTTCTTTCTCCAGTTCTGCGGTGATCCTGGCCGCCTCGCTGTGTGCATTCAGGTCATATTCCCGGAACCCATTGAGCCCCTCCTGCAGAAACTCCGCCTTGTCTCTCTGGTCATTCCGGAATTTCAGCAGTTCCTTCTCTCTGTCCTCGAGTTCCTGAAGCCTGCGCTCTGCCTTTCTCTTATTCAGCTCGATAGCTTCGCTGCCGAGACAGTAGCTTCTGATTTTTTTCGTATTAATATAAGTGACTGCCATATTGCGGCTAAGTTTCCCCTCTTTTGACATGGCGTTGTCATACTTCGGCACATCCTTTTTCTCGACTGCATGGATCCCGCCCAGCCAGAACATAAAATACTTTGCCGCGGCTTCGTTCCGTATCTGCAGGAAATGATAGACAGAATCCTCCCTGCATCGGATTTCCTTTTCCATCAGCCGTTTCGTATTTACCAGTTCCACATAGCGGTGGGATGACCGGTCCATGACCTCATTTGCGATATCAAAGAACGCCGGATCTACGACTACCGCATATCTGTGGATACCGAGGAACGCCTCGATCGCGTCCCGCCACTCTTCGTCCTCTAATCCAGCCACATATTCGCACGCCATATGCGCTTCTTCCCGGATTCCTCTTTTGGAAAACTCCCGGTTGATCTCACGGATCAGTTCTGTCTGCTCTTTCGCGTAGGAAAAGTCTGCTTTATTTTTCTCACAGGTCTCTATGATGCTGACCTGCTCTGTACATTCTCTCTGGACACGGCTCAGTTCTGCATCCGCGGCGCCTTTTTCCGCCAGGATGTTGTCCCTGCATGTCTGGAGCGCATGCTTCAGATCCTCGATATACGCCTTCTTTTCTGCTGCTTCCACGGTTTTTGCCGTCAGCTTCTCTGACATACCGTTATCCGGCAGCTCTTTCCCAGCTTCCCTCATCCTCTCCAGGATCTGGCGCACCTTCCTCTGGAAGGCTTCCAGGGCTTCCTTTTCTTTCTCCAGGGCTTCGAGCTGCTGCTCATAATTCCTCACAAGCTGCTCCGACGCCAGGATCGCCTTGGATACATCCATCTCCCTGAGAGCGCTTTTTGCCTCCGTATAATACATTTCGATCTCTTCGATCTCTCCGCTCTCCTCCCGGATCCTCTTCTCCAGGGAATCGCACGCAGTCCGGTTCCTGTTTACTGTTTCCTCGGCCTCCCCGCGCTTTGCCCGGTAAGTGACTACATTTTTGTATTTGAGCTTGATATCATCGATCCGGAGACGGAGCGCCCTTCTGTCATGTTCGTCAAAATCCTTTAAGATCGCATCCAGATCCCGGAGCTCCTGGTCGATCTGCTCCAGTGTCTGATTGACCTTTTCAATATTCTGCTTCGCGTCTTTGAGCTTGTCAAAATTTACATTGTGCTCTTCCAGGACAGACTCTTTGATAAATTCCTGGATCTTCGCGGCAGGATTGTATGCCATGATATTTCTCAGCTTTCTCTGGTACTTTGGCACATCCTGCCAGGCGAGCTTCAGTCCGGTCATCTGCATGAACAGAGTGATCCCGTCTTTTTTATTTTTCAGCTGCACCCCGTACCTTTTCTGGAATCCTGACGCATCGTATGGTTTGAGTATGGAATTTTCTTCATACACATAGTCGATCTCCTCCAGAGTCTTCCCGTCAAAAGCATACCAGTAATTCCCTCGGATATCCGTTACGGCGGTCTCGATGATCACGCCCAGTATGAATGGATTTTCATTGATCTGGTCGTAATATTCCAGAGCGATATGGGTGTAAACCGCGGGGATCTTTTCCGCCGGCCGGGCATAGATCCCTGAGCTGGCGTCCACCAGGCACCGTGTGTACGACACAAGATTCCTCTTGCCCACCCCTGTATTATAGCCGCTTGTAGCCTTATTAAACTGTGTGTCTCCTGTATACGCGTATTTCACCGCATCCAGTATCGTAGACTTGCCGCACTCATTTTCCCCTGAGATCAGAGTCAGGTTCTCCGATACCGGGATCGTAGTATTTGTAAAGCCGTACCAGTTGACCAGCCGTATATTGCGCAAAACTGTCTTACTCATCTGCCTCTTCTCCCTCCGGTTCCTCTCCGGGCAGTCCCTCTGCCCCTGTTCCATCCTCCGGGTTTTCCCCTTCTCCCGGATCAGTCTCTTCTCCGGACAGATCCGGGACATAATCTGCCACGACCTGCTTCAGCTGCCCGATGTCCATGCAAAACTGAAGGGAAGGGTACAGCCTGATGACGCCGTCTTCTTTTGTGATGTCATCATCATTATAATCGATCAGGCTGAACCTCTTGAAAACACGGTATGCTCCCCTGATCTCCGCCGGGGTGAGCGCAATCTGATAGAGTGCGCATTTGTCCATGATATCCCCCACTGTCACAAATACCGGCTCCGCATAGCCCATCCGTTCCAGGAACAGCATCCAGACCACCAGGAGCAGCCGGATCTCTTTCTGGTTAAACCGGTAAAGGCTGATCCTTTTCAGGCCGACCGTATCCACATCTTCATCCGCCTGCTGGAGCATGGCGACCTTCATGCGGTCCTCCACCACGACTTTGTACCCGATGGCGCCGAGATAGACATTGATATCATACTGATTGCCCTCGGCGGAAATAAATTCATACAGCCTCTCATCCCTGTCCGCCACGATAAACGTAGAATCCAGCAGCCTGCGGATACAGCGTTTAAATAAGTACGCGTCCTCGTCTTTCATTTTATCCATAAAGCTAAAATCACTCATCCTGTTTTCCCTCTTCTATGCCTTTTCCGGCTTCTATTTTCTGGAAATCACGACATTGCTCATATCCGCGACCTCTTTTTCCACCTCTTCGTCCGTGATCTGCACCTGATACGGGAACTCCCCGTTCCCCGCATACAACATGGCAGCCGTATACATGAGAGCTTCCTCTTTCGTCCGCACTGGTTTCTCTTTTATACTGATTTTCTCCTGCCCCTCCATCTGGACATCCATAAAACCGCTGACCTTTTCCACGGAATACCGGTTGGGAGCTTTCCGGAACAGTTCTTCTGTCTGGGCGAGCTTCTCTTCTTCTGACAGTTCCTCGCCGGAGAGCCCGATGTTCTCTCCTTCATTTTTCAGCCGCTTTTTCTTCTCAAAGGATCTGTATCCGACATATTTCTGGTTGATGATCCTCGTACATCCGCAGAGCCGTTCCATCGCCTCATCCTGCTTCTCCTCTTCCAGTTCCGGCATGGCATTCAGGAAGTCATTCAAAACCGCCTCCAGCCGGATCCCGTTGCCCGCCATCAGCATGATGCGGGTGTTTGCAAGGTTATAATAATTATTGATGCGGGTATCGATCAGTTCCATATTTTCTTCATATTCCACACTCAGGAAATACTGCAGCTCCGCGAAGTAATGCTCGATCTTTTCCTCCGCTTCCTCCATGGACATCTGAAATCTCCCCGCGCATTCCACGATCATGCGCTCAAAGATCTCCCCCTGTCTGAGCATGCGCAGCCTGTTCTTGATAAAAGAAATCTGTGCGGGGATGAGCCCGTTATTTTTGATGAAGAAATACTCATGGAAAAACCGGTCCAGCATCTCGTCCTTCATGATATACTGGCCGAAGCTGTTCATATCCTGGAAGACGACCACCGCTTTCATAATGTTGGAAATACTGTCTTTTAAGTCTGTCAGCTCGTTTTTCAGCTCTGTCTCATTGTCCAGCAGAGGGACAAGGATATTCGTATATGGCCGTTCTTTCCGGAGCGAGTCCTCGTCAAAGGCTGACTTCATGATCTCATACATGGAAAAGATGCGGTTTGACATCATCCCTTCCCCTTTTCTCTCTGAGATCTTCCGCAGGAAATCCATGATCCTGCGGCAGTCTGTCGATAGATTGACAACGTATTCCCCGCTGCGTCCGATCTCCCTGGGCATCAGCCACCCGCACTCGCGGAACAGGGCTAAGATCTCCGGCGGGCGCAGTTCTCCCCCGCCCTCATCCGCATCTTCCCCTTCTTCTTTTATGCCCGCGTTCCTCAGATAAAGGGTAAGGCTGTCCTTTGCATCCGACTCATAGAGGACCGGCAGTTCCTTTGCCTTATCGATCAGGATCTGGATACAGTCATAATAAACCCGCCGGTACTTCAGGTTCAGCGGTCTGAAAAAAGACTCATTGCGTATATAATCAAAAAAATTCATCCCTACATCTCCGCTCAGTTTTTACATAGCTTTACACCGGATTATACCACAGCTTCCCCATAAATGAAATCCTGTTCCCCGCACCCATCCGCCGCATATACATAAACGCGTATACATAAACAAACCCCGGACACGTTACTCTTTGCCGCAACCTGTCCGGGGACTTGCATATATCGGTCATTGTTGTATTTTATCTTCAAATCTGCGGATCCCTTCCGGATAATCCACGCCTTCCGGCAGCGGATCCCACTCATTTAACCCGAGGCTCTGTTTAAACTCCGCCTGTTCGATCGTCAGATGGGGAAGGTCGTCCTTCAGATACTCCATCAGTTCATCGACCCCTTCCCTTGTAACGTTATTCACCATAAAAATGCGTTCGCATCCCGCATTGACGAGCCACTGCCTTACCATAGGTATATTCGCGTAAGGAGAATCCACCTTTGTGATAATGCCGATGAGCGGCCGCTGGATAAAACATCTGCTGTTCTCCCCGAACAGGTTGAACGGTTCGTCCGCCGCCTGGACGATCGCCACCACGTCCGCCTCAAAAGAAAAGCAGGCGAGACCAACGCTGAACCGTTTGGATTCGGCATACTCGCCCGGCGAATCAATGGTATCATCCGCTGTATTCGTATACTGGGTCTTTACATAATGGAGCTCCTCGCCCTTAAGCGCCTGCGTCAGGGATGTTTTCCCCGCTTCGCTCCTCCCCATAAGAAATATCTTTTTCATCTCATCACCTTAACCTGCATTCTCTCAGCTTTTGTGGATCTCACAGACAGGGAATCCCAATGTGTCTCTAAAAAAGCGGACGACCTCTTCCACTGCTGTCTGGACTTCGGCGAGCCCGCCTGTGATGATCAGAGAACCGCAGAAGCGGTCCATGAACCCGATCTGTACATGGGCGCTCTTCACCGCAACATCCGCCGCTACCACCACGGCCTCCCATGGGGTAAAGCGGATCATGCCGATGGATTCCCCTGTGTGGTCTTCCCCTTCATGGACGCCGATATGCAGAGCCAGGTTCTGATAGATCCTGGTGTCAGAAGGCGTTATGATATGCGCGAGGCATACTTCCTTGCCGGGCACCCTCACCCGGGTCATGCGGAGTTTTTTCCCCTTCAGGTGTTCATAGTCATCGTGGAACAGCTTCTCCAGCAGTTCCTCCTTTGTCATACGAGCCATAGCGCACTTCCTATCTCTTTGTAATCCTGCACACCACATATCCAAGGCTGTCGCGGAAATACTCTACAACTTCTGTGAGAGCTGATGTCACATCTGAGATCTCTCCGGTAATGATCAGTGTTCCCGTAAAACGGTCCGCAAACCCGAGGTATACATTTCCGCTCTTGACCGCGATATCCGACGCGATCACTGCCGATTCCGGCGGAGTCATATTCATAATGCCGATCGCTGACGAGCCATAATCAAGCTGAGGGTTCAGCCCGAGCTTCTGGTATATGATCGGAGCCGGGCCGCCCATCACATGCGCAAAAGTGATCTCCTTTCCCGCTACGGTCTCCTGTACGATCCTGATCTGTTCTCCATGGTCATTTGCCATTACCGGTTCCTCACTTTCAGAAATATATTTATATAATTTCCCTTCTTAAAATCTACTTCCCTTAAAAATCATACTCTCAGTAATTTTCCATGTCAAGCTGTGATTTCTATCCCTTATGGAGCCCTTACTGGATATCATCCCTTACCGGATGTCATCCCTCTCTGAAAACCTTCTTCCACCGGCACACGATCATGGGGATCTGGAATGCCAGCATAGCGACCCAGCCGAAAAAATTCGCCCATGCAAGCCGGTCAAAGCCGCCATGCATGATATGGATCATGATCCATGCGGACAAAAATCTTGCCGACATATTCAGTATCGTACTGACCAATGTCACTTTCAGATCGCCCAGCCCGCGGAAAAAGCCCTGGATGATATTTGTGGCCTCTGGCATCACATACATGAGCGCGATCAGTTTCAGGTAGGCAGCTCCCAGGGTCACGACCTCTTCCGAGTCATTCCCCACAAACAGCTCCATGATCTGCCTGGAAAACAGGAACACAAGCGCCAGCACCACAGCCGTGTATACCGTCTCCAGCAGGATCGTGCAGTAAAATCCCTGCTTCATCCTGCGGATCTTCCCTGCGCCCCGGTTCTGTGCCATAAACGTAGTGGAAGCGTGGGCGATATTCTGCTGGGGCGTCATGGCAAAATCATCTACCCGGTTGATCGCGGTAAACGCCGCGATAAAAGCCACGCCCTGCACATTCACGATCGTCTGGACGCAGATCTTGCCGAGCTGGACGCACATCTGCTGGAGTGCGCTCGTGATGCCGTATGAGAACGTCCGTCCCAGCACGGCCCTGTCGAATACTCTCCACTTTTTCCCCAGACAGAGCAGGGGCACCTTCTTCCTGATATAACCCAGGCAGAACAGACAGCAGAGCGCTTCGCTGAGCACAGTCGCCAGAGCGCTTCCGGGCACGCCCCATCCAAGCGTCAGGACAAAGACCAGATCCAGGACTACATTGAGCGCGGCGCTGATGATCAGGAAGATCAGAGGGGCACGGCTGTCCCCCAGAGCCCTGAGCGTATTGGAAAAGAAATTGTATATAAAGGTAAAGATCAGCCCGCCGAAGATGATCCGCAGATACACAGCCGCAGGACCGATAATGTCCTGCGGCACCTGAAGGAGAGCGAGCAAAGGATGGGCAAAGACCAGCAGAAGGACTGTGACCACCGCAGAAAAACCAAGCCCGCCGATCATCGCTGTACTGACCTGCCGCTCCAGCTGCGCGTATTTCTTTGCCCCGTACTGGGTGCTCATCAGGATCCCCGCACCCATGCACATACCGCTGATAAACAGGATCACCATATTCATGACCGGTCCCGCAGTCCCCACTGCCGCCAGCGCGTCATCTCCTACAAACTTTCCCACGATCACGGAATCCGCCGCATTGTACGTAAGCTGGAACAGATTGCCCAGTATGAGCGGGATCGTAAATCCGGTAAGCTGAGGGATGATCTTCCCCTCCGTCATATCATTCGTCATATTACCAAATCCAGGTTTCTAGCAGAGAGGATATTTCTCCGTGAGTTCTGCCGCCATCTTCCTTGCGGCCTCTACATTCTCCTCCCCGTCGATCACCATTGCGATGATCTCAGCGATCTTGTCCATGTCGTCCTCTTTCATCCCTCTTGTCGTCACTGCGGGCGTGCCAAGCCTTACGCCGCTTGTGACAAACGGAGAACGGGGATCGTTCGGGATCGTATTTTTATTGCAGGTGATATGCGCGTCGTCAAGACGTTTCTCAAGCTCTTTGCCGCTGACATTTTTTTCAGTCAGGTCCACGAGCATGAGATGGTTGTCCGTGTCGCCGGATACGATCCTGACCCCGCGTTTTTTCAGCCCTTCGCAGAGCGCTTTTGCATTTTTCACGACCTGTGCCTGGTATTCTTTGAACTCCGGCTGGAGTGCCTCCTTGAAGCAGACAGCCTTTGCAGCGATCACATGCATCAGAGGTCCTCCCTGGATGCCCGGGAATACGGCTTTGTTAAAGTTGAACTTCTCATTCATTTCATTGCTGGAGAGGATCATGCCCCCGCGCGGACCTCTCAGTGTCTTATGCGTGGTCGTTGTCGTCACATGAGCGTACGGGATCGGGCTGGGATGGAGCCCTGCTGCCACGAGCCCCGCGATATGGGCCATATCCACCATCAGATACGCGCCGACTTCGTCTGCGATCTCGCGGAAACGCTTAAAGTCGATCGTGCGCGCGTAAGCGCTGGCGCCGGCAACGATCAGTTTCGGCCTGCACTCCTTCGCGATCTTCAGCACATTGTCATAATCGATCACACCTTCGTCATTGACGCCATACGGTACGACATTGAAATACTTCCCGGACATATTGACCGGTGAACCGTGTGTCAGGTGGCCGCCGTGATCCAGGTTCATGCCCATAAAGGTGTCGCCCGGCTCGAGCATCGCGAAAAACACTGCCATGTTCGCCTGGGCGCCGGAATGCGGCTGGACATTTACATACTCGCAGCCGAACAGCTCCTTCGCGCGCTCTCTCGCCAGGTCTTCCGCCATATCCACGCACTGGCATCCGCCGTAGTATCTTTTCCCCGGATAGCCTTCTGCATACTTATTCGTAAGCGGGCTTCCCATCGCTGCCATCACTGCCTTACTCACCCAGTTCTCGGACGCGATCAGCTCGATATGGGAATTCTGTCTCTCCATCTCTGCTTTGATCACATCTGCGATCTCTGGGTCTGCGTTCCTGATTTCGTCAAAGTCGTACATTCTGATTCTCCTCCATTAATTATTTTCTGCTGCAAAAAACATATTTCTGCCATTATAGCACAGCTTCCGCCGCTTCGTCTACGCATGATTTCACATCTGTCCCGCCTCATCTGTCTCATCTGTCTTATCATCCTGCCTGCATGCGCTGCACTTTCCGGCCGCCCGGGCCGTGTCCTCCGTCTCACACAAAGTCAAACAGCGAGATCTGGTTGCTCTGGGGCAGATTGCCGAACAGCCCCAGGTCTGCCATCAGGTCGATGACCGTCTTGCTGACCTTGGTCCTCTGCCGGAAGTCATCCAGCGACAGATACGGCCCATCTTTGGAAGCCTCCTCCACCGCCTCGGCAGCCTTGTCGCCCATCCCTTCGATACTTGCCAGAGAAGGCATGAGCTTCCCGTCCACGATCTGGAACATCTTCGCCTTTGCGCGGTAGATATCGATGGGGGTAAACTCAAAGCCTCTCGCGTACATCTCCTGGACGATCTTCATATCCTTCATGACGTCCTGCTCTTTCTTGCTCAGGCTGTCGCTCCGCTTTTTATAGTCCTGGATGTAGTAATTCAGTTTTTCTTTCCCCTGGCACATGATCTCATAGGAGAACGCATCCGCGCGGATACTGAAATACGCCGCGTAGTAGGCAAGGGGATAATTGATCTTACAGTAAGCGATGCGGTAAGCCATCATCACGTATGCCGCCGCATGCGCCTTCGGGAACATGTAGCTGATCTTCTTACACGACCAGATATACCAGTCCGGCACATCCTGGGCTTTCATCGCCTCTTCCCATTCCGGCTTCAGCCCTTTTCCCTTTCGCACGCTCTCCATGATCGTAAAGGCAAGGGCACTCTCCACCCCTTTGTTGATCAGGTAGATCATGATATCATCTCGTGTACAGATCGCGGTAGAAATAGTCGCCTTACCGGACTTTACCAGCTCCTGCGCGTTGCCGAGCCACACGTTCGTCCCGTGGGACAGTCCGGAGATACGGATCAGGTCAGAAAGAGTCTGGGGCTTCGTATCTTCCACCATCTGGATAACAAAATCTGTCCCGAACTCCGGGATGCCAAGGCAGCCCAGCTTACAGCCGTCGATATCCTCCGGCTTGATCCCCAGTACGTCCGTGCCGTGGAAGAGCTCGATCACCTTATCGTCGTCCAGCGGGATCTCCGTGGCCACAAAAGGATGCTCCGCATTATATTCATTTTCCATGGCGTCTGACGTGATATAATCCTCCAGAGTACGGATCATCGTCGGATCATCGTGTCCCAGGATGTCCAGCTTCAGAAGGTTGTGGTCGATGGAGTGATAGTCAAAGTGGGTCGTAATGATCCCGCACTCCATATCATTGGCAGGGTGCTGCACCGGCGTAAACTCATTGATGCTGTGTCCGTGGGGAAGTACGACGATACCTCCCGGATGCTGCCCCGTGCTGCGCCGGATCCCCGTGCACCCTTCTGTGATGCGCTCGATCTCGCACCTGCGCTTTCTCTGCTCATGCTCTTCGTAATAATTCTTCACAAAGCCGTACGCAGTCTTATCCGCCAGGGTGCCGATCGTCCCCGCCTTAAACGTATGCCCCTCGCCGAAGAGCACTTCCGTATATTTGTGGGCCTTTGCCTGATAGTCCCCGGAGAAGTTCAGGTCGATATCCGGCTCCTTGTCCCCCTTAAACCCGAGGAATGTCTCAAACGGGATATCAAAACCGGCTTTTACAAGCGGTTCCCCGCACACCGGGCAGTTCTTATCCGGCATATCAAAGCCGCAGCCCCCGGCGAACGCCCTCACCTCATCTGATTCAAAGTCACTGTAATGGCATTTGCTGCAGTAATAATGCGGGCTCAGCGGATTCACTTCCGTGATCCCCGCCATGGTGGCCACAAAGGACGAGCCGACAGATCCCCTCGAACCTACCAGATATCCGTCCGCATTCGACTTCCACACAAGCTTCTGGGCGATGATATACATGACCGCATATCCGTTGGAGATGATGGAATTCAGCTCCTTTTCCAGGCGTGACGACACCTGCACCGGGAGATCTTCCCCATACATTTCGTGCGCCTTTCGATAACAGATATTTCTCAGCTCCTGATCCGAATTTTCGATGACCGGCGGGCACTTATTCGGATTGACCGGGGAGATCTTTTCCACCATCCGGGCGATCTTCACCGGATTGTCGATCACGATCTCCCGCGCTTTTGCCGCGCCCAGGTAGGAGAACTCCTCCAGCATCTCCTCCGTTGTCCTGAGAAAGAGGGGCGGCTGTGTGTCTGCATCGTCAAACCCTTTTCCGGCCATAATGATACGGCGGTAAACCTCATCCTCTGGATCGAGGAAATGTACGTCGCATGTCGCCACAACGGGTTTTCCGAATTTTTCTCCCAGTTCCACGATCTCCCGGTTGATATTTCGCAGATCCTCGTCTGAAGTTACATCCGGCGTGCGGTCGCTCTCGATCATGAACCGGTTATTCCCCAGGGGCTGGATCTCATAATAATCGTAAAAATCAGCCAATGTGGCGATCTGTTCGGAAGAGCGCTTCTCAAGCACCGCCTGGTACAGCTCGCCCGCCTCGCAGGCGCTTCCGATCAGAAGCCCTTCCCTGTGCTCATTGAGCAGGCTCTTCGGGATCCTGGGCCTCCTCGCATAATAGGTCAGATGAGACTCTGTAATGAGCTGGTACAGGTTATATCTCCCGATATCATTCTTCGCCAGGATAATGATATGGTGGGTCGGCATCTTGCGGATCGCATTGACATTGCGGTCGCCATACCGGTTCACTTCTTTTAAGGTGGTAATATGGTCTTTTTTCAGCATTTCTACGAATTTCACGAAGATCTCCGCCGTCGCCCCGGCGTCATCCACTGCCCGGTGATGGTTTTCCAGCGAGATATTCAGAGCCTTTGCCACGATATTCAGTTTATACTTGGACAGAGTGGGCAGGAGCACTCTCGCCAGCGCCACAGTGTCCACATAGACAAACCGGTCATCCAGCCCGAGGTTCCGGCAGTTCTGCCCGATAAACCCCACGTCGAACCCCGCATTGTGGGCTACCAGCACGCCATCCCCCACGAATTCAAGGAACTGAGGGAGCACGGTCTCAATATTCGGGGAATCCATGACCATCTCATCCGTGATACTGGTCAGGTTTGTGATCTCAAATGGGATCGGGCGCTCCGGGTTCACAAAGGTGCTGAACCGGTCCACGATCTCCCCGTTCACCACTTTGACCGCTCCGATCTCGATGATCCTGTCGCGGATCGAGCTGAAGCCCGTGGTCTCGATATCAAACACGATATACGTGTCGTCCAGGGACTGTTCCCCCGCATTGACCGCGATCTCTGTCAGGTCGTCCACCACGTATCCTTCCACACCGTAAAGGATCTTAAACGGATCGTCTTTATCCAGTGTCTCTATGTAATGATTCGCCTCCGGGAATGCCTGCGCCACCCCGTGGTCTGTGATGGCGATGGCAGGATGTCCCCAGTCATGGGCGCGCTTTACGATATTTTTCACATCAGACACGCCGTCCATATCACTCATCTTCGTATGGCAGTGGAGCTCTACCCTTTTCAGCGGGCTGAGATCCTTCCTTGACACTGTAAAATCCCCGATCTTCTTTATCCCCGCGATGGAACCGATGGTCAGCTCTCCGTCAAATTTGTCGATGGTGGTGACGCCTTTGATCTTGACGAAAGCGCCTTTTTTGAGTTCTCCCAGGATTTCCGGGAGCTGGTCATTGCGGGCGAACATTTTCACAGTGATCGTATCCGTAAAATCTGTGACCGAAAAGATGATGATCGTCTTTTCATTGCGGATCTCTCTTGTCTCAAAGCTGATGATCTTCCCGTGGAAGGTGATCTCTCCCATCTCTGTGACCACCTGATCCAGGGTGATGGGCTCATCGTCAAAGTTCCTTCCGTAGATCAGGTTCGGATCGTCTCCTGTCTTGACCGGGCGGTAGAAATCTTTTTTCTTAAATCCGCCCTTGCCGAACCCTTTCTTTCCTTTTTCCGAAGCGCCTGCACTGCGCGTCTGTCCTTTTCCAGCCCCTGCGCTGCTGCCGTGCCCGGCGGATGGAGCGGCGGGAGTCTTCTCTTTCCCGTCTGAGTGCGCTCCTTCTCCCGGTGTTTTCGTCTGTTCCGCTGCCGGCGTCTCGCCCCTCTGCCGTGCCCGGCGCTCGAAAATGGCATTGATCTCCTGCTGGATCCTCTGCTCGTCATACTCCCGGCTCCCTGTGCCGGAAGGCTCCCGGTAAGAGATGCGGATATCCGCTTTCATACGGAAGCGTTCTGCAAACATCTTTTCCAGATAAGCCAGGATCTCCTCCCTGCGCCCTTCTGATACGATCGTATCCAGAAGCTCCAGGCAGACTACACTGCCTTCCTCATAATGGATCTCCGCCTGCGCGAACATGCTGGCAGCGAGCACGCTGGTTTCCCTCAGCTCCAGGATCATGCTTTCCCGGTATTCGTCCATCAGCGCCTCCGGCGTATACTGGCCTGACAGCGCGTATTCTTCTATGATCCGGATGCTCACCGGGGTTTTCGCAAAGAGCTGGTCCTTGATCCTCTGCTCCATCTGCCAGATCTGCTTCTTCTGGATCAGATGCCTGCTGAAAATATGCACATGAAGAAAATCACGGCGCGAATTCGTCGTGATCTTCTTAACCTCCACATCTGCGAACAGGATCTGTATATCATCCTCTGCCTTCAGTGTCGGGAATACATGAAAAAATACCTTATCGTTCTTCACCTGCTCCAACCTTATCTCTCCCAGTTCAGAAGCTCCTGCCTCAGCGTCTCAAGCAGCTCTTCTTCCTTTACCTTTTTTACGATCTCGCCCTTCTTGATGAGCAGTCCTTCGCCGATGCCGCCGGCAATGCCGATGTCCGCTTCCTTCGCCTCGCCGGGGCCGTTCACCACGCAGCCCATGACAGCCACCTTAATATTGTCAAGGGGAATGTCCTGCACCATTTTCTCTACCTCATTGGCAAGGCTGATGAGATCGATCTTCGTCCTCCCGCATGTCGGGCATGACACGACCTCGATCCCGCCTTTTCTCAGGCCCAGCGTCCTGAGGATCAGTTTCGCTGTGCGGATCTCTTCCGCCGGGTCCCCGGTCAGGGAGACGCGGATCGTATTACCGATGCCCTCATACAGGATGATCCCCAGGCCCACGGAAGATTTCACATTGCCGGAGTACACGGTCCCGGACTCCGTGATACCTACATGGAGCGGGTACGGGCACTCCTTCGCGATCAGCTCATGCGCCTTCACGCACATCATCACATCTGAGGATTTGATGCTCACGACCAGGTTGTCATATCCCATCCTTTCGATCATGTGCACCTTATCCAGCGCGCTCTCCACGATCCCCTCCGCGGTGACGCCGCCGTATTTCTCCAGCAGATGCTTTTCCAGAGAGCCGCTGTTCACTCCGACCCGGATCGGCACATTGTATTCTTTCGCCTTGTCAACAACCGCTTTCACCTTCTCTTCCGAACCGATATTCCCGGGATTGATGCGGATCTTGTCCGCCCCGTTCTCGATCGCCGCTATGGCGAGCCTGTAGTCAAAATGGATGTCCGCCACGAGGGGGATATGGATCCTGCTCCTGATCCCGCGGAGAGCTTCCGCCGCCTCCATTGTGGGCACAGCACAGCGGATGATCTCACATCCCGCTGCCTCCAGCTTCAATATCTGAGCCACTGTCGCTTCCACATCTTCTGTCCTGGTATTTGTCATGGACTGGATCGCCACCGGGTTATCCCCTCCGATCTTTACGCCGCCGATGGAAATCTCCTTTGTCTGGTTCCTGTACATCATCTTTTCCTCCTTCCATCTTCTTTCTTCTCTCTTCCTTTCCTTCTATCTGCTTCTCCTTCAGGATAGCAGAGGAGTCCCGCCGAACGGAACTCCTCTCTGATCAACTCTTTGTCTGCCTACTTTCTTGTAAAGACCATCTGATCCCCGTACTCACGCTCTGTCAGCGTCAGGGTATCCTTCTCGATATTGTAATCATAGGATCCTGACAGAACGCCTTCCGCATAAGCAGAATCCGTATATACAGTAAATATCTTATTTTTTGTATCCACGGTATACGACATGGGGGCAGCCTCTTCCTCTTCCCCGTCTGTACCGCCGGTCAGTGTCACTGCCCCGTCATCACCGATCTCAAGCACCGCGCCGCTGTCCTCGCTGACCCAGCTCCCTTCCAGGGGATTGCCGGTAAAAAGCTTTACGATAAAAAAGATCAATATGATGATAATGATCACCGAAGAGACAGTCAGGACCGTTCTCCAGAGAGTATTTCTTTTTTCTTCATTATTCTCGTAGATCATAAGCTGTTTCCTTCCTTTTTTCTGTCTTTCATTATACGGATTTCGCTGTGTGATGTCAACGCTCCAAAAGGGACGGATCCCCTCCCCCCGCAGATGCAGGAACTGCATTTTACTTGCAAAAACCGCAGAAAAATAGTATAAATACTATGGTCTGTAAAATAAGTATATGAAGAAAAGAAAGGATTTACAAACATATGGACAAAAAGCCAAGCAGCAATTTTAACCCACTGCAGTTTCTGTTCCGCGTCATACAGGGCGCGCTGATCGGGCTCGGGGCGGTCCTGCCCGGCATATCCGGAGGCGTGCTGGGTGTGATCTTCGGCATCTACAAGCCGATCATGGAACTGTTATCCAATCCGTTTAAAAATTTCCGGACTCATGTGCCGAAACTGATCCCCGTATTCATCGGCGGCGTCATCGGTTTCCTGGGCGTGGCAAATATCCTTGCCTTCTTCCTCAACAAGTACCCGGATCCGTCTGTCTGCCTCTTCATCGGCCTGATCGGGGGCATGCTGCCCTCCCTGTTCCGCGAAGCAGGCGAGCAGGGCAGGACAAAAGGCTCCTGGATCTCTCTTGTCGTATGCATGTGTGTTATTTTCGCACTGCTCATCGGACTTCAGATGACATCCGTTGAGATCGCGCCGAACTTTTTCTGGTATCTGTTCTGCGGATTCTGCCTCGCCCTGAGCGTGATCGCTCCCGGCATGAGCTTTTCCACACTGCTGATGCCCCTCGGTCTTTACACGCCGTTCGTGGACGGGATCGGACACTTTGACATGGGAGTGCTCATCCCGGGCGGGATCGGGGCACTGGTGACAGTCATCCTGCTCGCCAAGGCGATCAACGCACTGTTTGACAATTACTATTCCATCGCCTTCCACGGCATTGTGGGCATTGTGATCGCGGCAACCGTCATGATCATCCCGGTCCAGAGCTTCCTCACCGCAGGTTCAGCTATCGTCAACCTGATCTGCATCGCGGTCGGTATCGTCTGCGCGCTGGCGCTGGATAAGTTCAACAGCCGGGTCAAAGTAGAGTAAGATCTGTATTTGTGGGGGTGCCTTCCTTGTAAATGTGACGTCCGAAAACCGCCGGTTTGCTGCAGGACGTTTTCGCGGCGGACGGGGATATGGCTCGGGTTCCGGTTCCGTAATCCGGGAAAGACGTAAAAAGAATGGGATACGGCTAAGGACAATTCCAAAGCGGAAGATTCGCCTGCGGCTCAGGCATCCGCTTTGAAATTAACGCCGCATCCCATTCTTTTAAGTCTTTCCATCAGATTACTCCAAGTCACCGTCGCCATATCCCCGTCCGCCGCGAAAGGTGCATCAAAGGGGAACGGTTTTCTGCGCGCATCCGATCGGAAGGTCCCCGCAGTCAAATGCAGAATCTCGAAACGGAACGAAAAGGGAGCTTCAGCGGCAAAGCGGAAATTTTTCTCCACCGGGAGATCCGGCGGACTTCCGGAAGAGGATTAGCCGTTCGATTTGGCCCAGCGAGCTGCGCCTCTCTTGTGATAGAATTCTGCCTGCTAGGGGGAATTTTATCTTTTGGCGGAAAAGTTCGTCTCTAGTTGTATGTTTCTGCCGGCTGGGGAGGAGGGCACCTTTTGTCGAAGAAGTTCCCCTACAAATACTGATTTACCTATTGGGACAGCCGTTCCTTAAGGAACTTAAGCAGGATCTCCATCTCTTCGTCCGTGCCCACGGTGATCCTGAGATACTGTCCGATCCTTTCATCGTCCCAGTGGCGCACATAGATATCCGCATCCCGCAGTTCCCGGAAGAGCTGCCCGCCGTCATAGCGGGGATGGCGCGCGAACAGGAAGTTTGCCTTTGAATCCGTAAACTCAAATCCAAGCTCTGCGAGTTCTTTCTTTGTCCGTTCTCTTGTCTCCTTTATCCTGCACACGCTGTCCTCAAAATAAGCGCGGTCCTCCACCGCCGCGGCTCCGCACACGAGGGCGGCGCGGCTCATGGTGTAGGAGTTGAAAGAATACTTCACATCATTCAGGCAGCGGATCAGATCCGGATTTGAAATGGCATATCCGATCCTCATGCCCGCCATGCTCCGGGCCTTGGAAAATGTCTGGGTCACGATCAGGTTGTCGTATTTCCCGATCAGCTCCATCGCGGATCTCCCCGCAAAGTCCACATACGCCTCATCCACGATCACGATGGAATCCCGGTTATGCTCCAGGATATCCTCGATAAAATCCAGTTCCTCATAGATCGCGGTCGGCGCGTTCGGGTTGGGGAATATGATCCCGCCGTTTTCCCGGTAATAATCTTCCTTTACGATCCTGAAATCTCCGTCAAGCGCCGGGCACTCATACGGGATCCGGTACAGTTCCGCCCAGACTTTATAGAAGGAATATGTAATGTCCGGGAACAGGACCGGCTTCTCTGAATTGAAAAATGTCAGGAAACAAAGGGAGAGTACATCGTCCGACCCCACTCCCACAAACACCTGGTCTTCGCCCACTCCGTAGTAATCCGCCAGGGAGCGCACCAGCTCGCTGGACGTCGGGTCCGGGTACAGGCGGAAATCCGCCGGATCAAGGGAATCCAGCGCTGCCTGCACCCCTGGCGCAGGCGGATAGGGATTCTCGTTTGTATTCAGCTTGACCACCTTTTCCTGCGGCTGCTCCCCGGGCACATAAGGTTCCACGCTCCGTATATTCTTTAAAAGTTCTGCTCTGACTGCCATGTCTTTTCTCTCCTGTCTCCCGTTTCTATCTGTCTCTTCTCGGTCTTCTCGCTTGCCGTTTTCTCGTTTTCCGCCTTCTCGCTTTCCGCGCTCCTATTTATGCTCTGCCGCCAGTTATTTTTTATACTCTGCCGCCAGTTCTTTAAATTTCGGCAGGGAATTCACGATGGTCTCATATGCCACACAGTATGCGATCCTCACATACCCCGGGCATCCGAAAGAGCTTCCCGGCACAAGGAGGATATTATACTTCTTCGCCGCCGCGCAGAATTCCTTCTCGTCCGCTACAGGGGATTTCACGAACAGGTAGAACGCCCCTTCCGGCTTGATGCACTCAAATCCCAGTTCTTTCAGCCCGTTATAAAGGGTCTCTCTGTTCCTGTCATAGAAAGAGATGTCTGTCTTCTCATTCAGGCACGCCTTCACGACCTTCTGCTGGAGAGTCGGCGCATTTACGAATCCGAGGATGCGGGTAGCCACATTTGCTGCAGAGATCAGGTTCTCGCTGTCAGCCGCCTCGTCCGGGATGACAAGGTATCCGATACGCTCGCCCGGGAGAGAGAGGGATTTGCTGTAGGAATATCCCACGACAGTATTTGCGTAGTATTTTGTCAGATACGGCACTTCTATGCCATCGTACGCAAGCTCTCTGTACGGCTCGTCCGAGATCAGGTAAATATCTGTGTTGTATTCCTTCTGTTTATTTTCCATAATGGCAGCCATCTTTTTGATGGTTTCTTCTGAGTACACAACACCTGTCGGATTGTTCGGCGTATTCACGATCACTGCCCTTGTCTTCGGTGTGATCTTTGCCTCAAACTCATCCAGCTTCGGCTGGAATGTCGCTGTATCCGGGGAGATCTCCACGATCACTCCGTCATAGTTGTTCACATAGCTTCTGTACTCTCCGAAATAAGGAGCGAACACGATCACTTCATCCCCCGGGTTCAGGAGCGCTTTGAGGATCACATTCAGGCCGCCTGCCGCTCCCACTGTCATCGTGATATTGCGGGCAGCGAAACTTGTCCCGAACCGTCCGTTCAGGGACTCTGCCACTGCCTGGCGCACATCCTCATAACCTGCATTGCTGTTCGTATATCCGTGGAGCACCACCGGATCCTCCTCATTGAGAAGGTCGATGATCGCCTTCTTCACAGCTTCCGGCGCCGGCACATTCGGGTTGCCGAGGCTGAAATCAAATACATTCTCCGCGCCGTAGATCTTCGCGAGGCGGTTCCCCTCCTCGAACATCGCGCGGATCGCTGAACTGTTTGCCACCATGTTTTCCATTTTCTTTGAAATCATCTTCTGTCACTCCTTTTCTTTTACAACGCCCTTTTCTTCCAGGAACACCGGCCTGTATGAAAGTTTCGCCTTCCTGAGCCCTTCCGCTCCGGTGTCTTCTTCTCTGTTCACATATTTGTAATCCATACACTCATGCTGTACGAACTGCTGGTTGATCATAGGATAAGCGCCCTCCACATCAGGGAACGCCTTCTCGATGTGGACCACGAATGTATCCGGGCTCAGCGGCTCGCCTACTGTAAACGCTACGATGCGCTCTCCGATCTTCAGGACGCCTCCCTTTAATCCCAGCTCCTTGTAAAGGCGCAGGGAATTGAGCGTCACACACATCTCCGCATTCTTCTCCAGATCCTCCTCGCACCCATTCTGGTTCCGCCATTTGAGTGCCATCTGGAAACAGTCCTCCACATTATCGTCGCTTAAAGCTTCATATGTCCAGTCCGGGTACAGCGTCTTAAACTTATTGATGTGGTTCCGCTTTCCGTGGAGCTTTTTCCCTGCCAGCGTGGCAAGCTTCTCCGTCTCATAGACATAATCCGCTATATCCCGGTCATATCCGATGCTGAATCTGTCCGGATACCAGGATCCAAGCTGTTCAAACATCTCCGGGGTCACATTGTACAGGACAAACGGGCAGCCTTTTTCCTTTGTATATCCCATCAGGAATTCCAGCGCTTTCCTGACATTCTCCGGCTCGCCTGCCGGATAGGCGAACGCCAGCCCGTCATCTTCACTCTTAAATACAAGAGCATCTTCTATCACAGCGTATTTTACTTTATAATGTCTGGACCAGAGATACACATTCACAAACGTACGCTCGCAGCTCCTGCTGGGCGATTTTGCGAAGTATGATGAAATGATCTCCTTATCTTCCAGCTCCGGTCTCTTAAATACTGGTTCTGTCATATCTTATCAGTCCTCCATCTTCGCCAGTTTCGCTGTCTGGTCCGCCGCGATCAGGCTGTCAATGATCTCATCCAGATCCCCGTTTAATATAGAGTCCAGCTTGTGCAGCGTCAGCTTGATCCTGTGGTCTGTCACACGTCCCTGCGGGAAGTTGTAAGTACGGATCTTTTCCGAGCGGTCTCCTGTCCCGATCTGGCTTCTTCTCGCCTCTGCCTCAGACGCCTGCTGCTTCTCGAGCTCCAGGTCATACAGCTTGGATCTCAGCAGCCGGAACGCCTTCTCCTTATTCTGGAGCTGGGACTTCTCCGTCTGGCTGTAGATCACGATACCCGTCGGGAAATGGGTCAGGCGCACAGCGGAATCCGTCGTATTGACACACTGGCCGCCGTTGCCGGACGCGCGCATCACGTCGATGCGGATATCTTTCTCGTCGATCACGATATCCACTTCCTCTGCCTCCGGCATGATCGCCACGGTCACAGTGGATGTGTGGATCCTCCCGCCGCTCTCCGTCTCAGGCACACGCTGTACACGGTGCACGCCGCTTTCGTATTTCAGCCTGGAGTACGCTCCCTGTCCCGTGATCATGAACACGCACTCCTTGAAACCGCCGATGCCATTTTCATTCAGGGAGATCAGCTCTGTCTTCCAGTGACGGCTGTCCGCATAGTGTACATACATGCGGTAGATCTCAGCCGCAAAAAGAGCCGCCTCATCGCCGCCGGCGCCTGCCCGGATCTCAACGATAACATTCTTGTCGTCATTCGGGTCTTTGGGAAGGAGAAGGATCTTCAGCTCCTGCTCCAGTTCCTCCACACGCTTCCTGGACTCATTCAGCTCTTCCTTTGCCAGCTCGCGCATTTCCTCATCAGATTCTTCCTCCAGCATAGCAAGGCTGTCATCGATATTCTGCTTACATTTTTTATACTCATTGTACGCTTCCACGATGGGCGCAAGGTCGCTCTGCTCCTTCATCAATCTGCGGAATCTCTGCTGGTCATCCGCCGCTCCCGGCTCTGCCAGCTCTCCCATCACTTCTTCATAGCGAACCAATAGATCATCTAATCTGTCAAACATTTTCCTTTGTCCTTTTCTATCAAACTATACATTATCTAACTATATCTTCCATACACGACCCGGTCAAGCCCTGCCAGGTCTTTTTTTACCCGGACTTCCGTATACCCGGCGCTGCGCATCATCCCGCTGACATCCTCCGCCTGGTCGTATCCGATCTCAAAGATCAGCCAGCCTCCGGGGAGCAGATGTTCCCTCGCCTCGTCTGTAATGCGCCGGTAGAAATACAGGCCGTCCTCTCTCCCGTCCAGCGCTTCCCGGGGATCGTGCAGGCGTACCTCTTCCTGGAGCGCGTCGATCTCCGCGCTGCGGATATAGGGCGGATTGGAAAGGATCATCCCGTACTTTCCCCGGATATTTTCAAACAGGTCTCCGCGGATGAACTTGGCCCTGATCCCCAGTGCATCAGCATTCTGCCCCGCAATGGAGAGCGCCTTTTCCGAAATGTCCGCCCCTGTGCCTTCAATTTCCTCTGGCATACCTGCCGGATCTCCCGCATCGCGCTTTCCCGGATCACACCTTCCCGTATCGCACTGTCCTGCATTATACCTTCCCGTATCACACTTGTCTGCATAGTGCAGGACGCTGAGCAGGATACAGCCGGAGCCTGTACACAGATCCAGGATATGCAGCTTCCCGCCGCTCCGGGGGAGCTGTCCCTTCTTTAATATCTCCAGCGCCTGTTCCACAAGGATCTCCGTATCCTGCCGGGGAATGAGGACATTCTCATCCACCCGGAAGGTCAGCCCCATAAACTCCTGTTCCCCGGTGATATGCTGGAGCGGCACCCGCTGCTCTCTCTTTGAGATACACTCCTCATACCGCGAGCTCTGCTGCTCTGTCATCTCCCGGTCCGGTTCCATTAGATACGACGCGCGGCCAAGCCCCGTCACATACTCCAGGAGATACCAGGCATCCAGGTCCGCTTCCGGCACACCTGCCCGCCTGAGCCTCTCTCTCCCCAGGGTGTATGCAGCTTTGAGCGTCTCTTTCTCTGCCTCATGCCCGAGGGCCTCTCTGTCCCGGTTCACGCATTCCATCATCCCAGGTTCTCCTTCTGCCAGGTCCGCCAGTCGAACACTTCTTCCACCGCCCGGATCCCGACTTCGATCATACTGTCGTCAGGCTCCTTTGTGGTCATGTTCTGGACCCACATTCCGGGCCTGCTCAGCAGGTTTACGAGAAAATTGTCGCTGTTCCCCGCCAGCCGGATGATCTCATAAGACACGCCCGCGATCAGAGGAAACAGGGCGATCCTGATCACGACGCGCAGGATCTGGGAATCCGTGGTGATAAAGAAACAGAAAATGATACTCACGATCATAACAAAGAAAAGGAAGCTGGTCCCGCAGCGCTTGTGCTGTTTGGAACTCTTCCTGACATTCTCAACGTTCAGCTCCAGCCCATGCTCGATGCAGTTGATACACTTGTGCTCCGCGCCGTGGTACATGAATGTCCGCCTGATATCCTTTGTCCTGGATATGAAAAAAATGTACAGAAGGAAGATCGCCACCCGGATCACTCCTTCAAATATCGTCATCGCCGCCCTGGACGATGTATGTTTCTCCACAAAACTGCTGAGGAAATAGGGGAGCACCATAAAAAGCGCCACCGCAATGACGATCGCCACTGCCATGGTCACATACATGATCACTTTTTCCTGCTTCTCCTGTTTTGCAGCCTCGGCTTCCGTGAGCTCTTCCCCTTCTTCTTCCTCGAAAAAACTGGCGGAATACATCAGCGTCCGCATGCCGAGCACGAGGGAGTCCAGAAAATTAAAGATCCCTCTGATGAACGGGATCTTAAGGGGCGTCCGCCACGGTATGATGCTGTGGTAATCCTGCACGTCCACCGCGATCTCTCCATCAGACTTCCGCACTGCTACAGAGTACTTCCCGCCGTTCCTCATCATGATGCCTTCCAGGACCGCCTGCCCGCCTATGTTCGATGATTTCATAATGCCTCCTGGTCATCTTAATAAAACAGGCTGAGATGCTCCCACCTCAGCCTGCTCTGTCTTTTCTTCTTATTTAATACCGTATTTTTTGTTGAACTTGTCAACACGGCCGCGTGCCTGTGCTGCCTTCTGCTGTCCTGTGTAGAACGGATGGCACTTGGAGCAGATTTCAACGTGGATGTTTTCCTTTGTGGAACCTGTCACAAAAGTGTTGCCGCAGTTGCAGGTCACTGTTGCCTGATGATATTCCGGATGGATTCCTTCGCGCATGATTTTCACCTCTCTATTTTAAAATACTATTATAGTCTCTAAACAGCTTTTAAATTGTATCATAAAGTATTTTCTTTTGCAACTGTTTTTTAGATAAACTTCTGTCTGACCACCTGACGGACAAGCTCTGCGTTTGTCTTTGTGCGGGTGAACATATTGAGCAGATTGTCCACTGCTTCCTCTGACTTCATACCGTTCATGGCCCGGCGCATGATATAGATCGCTTCCTGCTCTTCCTTATTTAAGAGCAGGTCCTCTCTCCTCGTGCCGGATTTCGGGATGTCGATCGCAGGGAACACTCTCTTTTCCTGAAGCTTGCGGTCCAGGATGAGCTCCATATTTCCCGTCCCCTTGAACTCCTCGTACACGACATCATCCATCTTGCTTCCCGTATCCACAAGGGCTGTCGCAAGGATGGTCAGGCTGCCGCCCTCCCGCATATTTCTTGCCGCTCCGAAGAAACGCTTCGGGCTGTAGAGCGCTGCAGGGTCGAGACCGCCTGAGAGCGTCCTGCCGGACGGCGGCACGATCAGGTTGTACGCGCGGGAGAGCCTTGTGATGCTGTCGAGAAGGATCATAACGTCTTTCCCGTGCTCTACGAGACGTTTTGCCCTCGCGATCACCATCTCTGACACACGTTTGTGGTGCTCCGGCAGCTCGTCGAACGTAGAATGGATGACTTCCACATTGGGTCCTGAGATCGCTTCTTTGATATCTGTCACTTCCTCCGGCCGCTCATCGATCAGGAGGATGAGGAGATGCATATTCGGCTCTGTTTTCTGCACAGAGAGCGCGACCTCTTTTAACAGAGTCGTCTTTCCTGCCTTCGGCGGGGAAACGATCATACCTCTCTGTCCCTTTCCGATCGGGGATACCAGATCCATGATCCTCATGGCCGTGCTGCTCCCCGGATTTTCCAGCCGGATCCTCTGGTTCGGGAAAATAGGGGTCAGGTCCTCAAAATTCTTTCTCTTCATCGCCTCTGCCGGGCGCAGGCCGTTGATCGTGGAGACATACAGAAGGGCGCTGAATTTCTCTCCCTGGGTCTTTACCCTTGTATTCCCGGTCAGGATATCTCCGGTCTTCAGCCCGAATCTCCGGATCTGAGCCGGAGATACGTAGACATCATTCTCCCCGGGCAGATAGTTGTCGCTGCGGATGAAGCCGAAACCGTCCTGCATGACCTCCAGTATGCCGTTTGCTGTATTTCCGCTGTCGAGCTGCTCGATATCCGTCTCGGATTTCTTCTCTTTCATTTCCTCGCGGACCTCTTCCTTTGCCTCTGAGGCAGCCTCCGCCTGCTCCTCCTTCGCGTCGAGCGCGAGCATGGCGTCGATCAGCTCACTTTTCTTCAATGTGGAAACACCTCTCATTTTCCTTGCCTTTGCAAGCTCTTTCAGCGTTGCCAGCGGGAGTGACTCATACTTTTCTCTTGTCATATCCTTTTCCTTTCTTACATTAATAAAATGATCTGTTTTTCGTTGTCCTTATGTTTTTAAATGCTTCGGGAATTTTCGTCGGAATCGACTTCAAATCGATAAAGTGCATTAAATATGCAACTATTATACATTTCACACCTGCCCTTGTCAAGTCAGGGTAGAAAGTGATATGATAGTCCCAGTCCAAACGTTGCTGCGCGGACAGCAGCACCCGCGCGGACTGGCATCTACAAAACAGCAGAAAATGAAAGAGGTAATCAATATGTCAAACAACAGTGAAAAAGCCCTTAAAATGCACGAGGAGTGGAACGGAAAACTGGAGACAACGGCAAAAGCCCATGTGGACACACGTGAGGACCTTGCCATTGCCTACACTCCCGGAGTTGCGGAGCCGTGCAAAGTGATCGCAGAGGATCCGGAAGCTGCTTACAAATATACGATCAAAGCAAACACCGTTGCCGTTGTATCCGACGGAAGCGCTGTACTCGGGCTCGGAAATATCGGCGCCCTCGCCGCTATGCCCGTTATGGAAGGAAAAGCTGTACTCTTCAAAGAATTCGGCGGCGTGAACGCTGTGCCGATCTGCCTGGACACACAGGACACGGAGGAGATCATCCGCACAGTGGTCAATATCGCTCCTGCTTTCGGCGGGATCAACCTGGAGGATATCTCCGCTCCCAGATGCTTTGAGATCGAGACACGGTTAAAAGAGCTCCTCAATATCCCGGTATTCCACGATGACCAGCACGGGACAGCCATCGTCGTCCTTGCAGGTATCATCAATGCGCTGAAAGTGACCGGAAAGAAAAAAGAGGACTGCCGCGTAGTGATCAACGGCGCAGGAAGCGCGGGCATCGCCATCGCCAAACTCCTCCTCACCTATGGGTTCTCCCATATTATATTGTGCGACAGCAAGGGCATCATCTCCCGCTCAGCGGACAACCTGACTCCGGTGAAGGAAGAGATCGCCCAGGTCACAAACCCGGAAGACCTGAAGGGCACGCTCGCGGACGCTCTGAAGGGCGCGGACATCTTTGTCGGCGTATCCGCTCCCGGTGTGGTCACAGAGGAAATGGTCGCTTCCATGAATCAGGACGCGATCCTCTTCGCCCTGTCCAATCCGGTGCCGGAGATCATGCCTGACCTTGCAAAAGCAGCCGGAGCGAAGGTCGTAGGGACCGGGCGCTCTGACTTCCCGAACCAGGTCAACAACGTAGTCGCATTCCCGGGCATCTTCAAGGGAGCGCTGGAGGGACGCGCATCCCAGATCACAGAAGAGATGAAGCTTGCCGCAGCAGAAGCGATCGCAGGGCTGATATCTGACGAGGAATTAAATGAGGACAACATCCTCCCGCAGCCGTTCGACCCGCGCGTTGCGGACACCGTAAGCCAGGCTGTAAAGGATCTGATCCGTTGACACAGGCAGATCTTGGCCGCTGGGGCGGAAGGCGTTACTATTCCCTGGACTGCTGCCTCAGGGAGACATTTGGGGAAAAGGTATACAAGATCACGCTGAACGGCGGGATGTCCTGCCCGAACCGGGACGGACACATCGGGACAGGGGGCTGCATCTTCTGCAGTGCAAAAGGCTCCGGCGATTTTGCCGGGAATGCCGCCCTCTCCGTGACAGAGCAGCTCGCCGAAGGGAAAAAAGCCCTGCTGGCAAAGCGTCCCGTGCATTCTTACATCGCATATTTCCAGGCGTTTACAAACACCTATGCGCCTGTCAGCTATCTGGAGAAGATCTTCACGGAAGCCATACAGGACCCGGACGTCAGGGCGCTCTCCATCGCCACCCGTCCGGACTGCCTGGGCAGTGACGTCCTGGAGCTCCTGGAGCGGCTGAACCGGATCAAGCCTGTGTGGGTCGAGCTGGGGCTCCAGACGATCCATGAAGAGACCGCCCGTTTCATCCGCCGCGGTTATAGCCTGGACGTGTTTGACAGAGCGGTGGCTGATCTCCGCAGGCTGGGCATCACAGTGATCGTCCATGTGATCCTCTTTCTCCCCGGAGAGACGGAGGACCGAATGCTTGAGACGGTCGACTATCTGAACAGCCGGGATATCCAGGGGATCAAGCTCCAGCTCCTGCACGTCCTGGAGGGGACGGATCTGGCAGGGATCTACCGGGACCATCCGTTCCACACCCCGGACATGGAAGAGTATATCCGGATCCTGGGACGGTGCATTGCCCGCCTGAGACCGGATATCGCCGTACACCGGCTGACCGGTGACGGACCGAAAGACCTCCTCATCGCGCCGCTCTGGACGGGCGCCAAACGCACGGTGCTGAACCGGCTGAACCAGTATCTGAAAGAAAACGATCTATGGCAGGGAAAGGAGTACTATGGCTGAGACATTTACACTGTATAAACTGATCATCTTATATATGCTGAACAAGGTAGACTTCCCTCTCACCACCTCCCAGATCTCGGAGTTTGTGCTCGACAAAGGCTATACTTCGTATTTCAAACTCCAGGAAGCGCTCTCCGAGCTGGCTTCCTCCGGGCTGATCCGACCGGAGACGACCCACAACCGTACGCTGTACCATCTGACCGAGAACGGCGCGGAGACGATCCATTATTTCAGCAATAAGATTTCTTCTGCCATCCGAAAGGATATCGATGATTTTCTGAAGGAAAAGCAGTATGACTTAAAGGAAGAGGTAGCAGTCAAGTCAGACTACTACCTCAACACAAACAAAGAATATGAAGTGCGGTGCCAGATCGTAGAAAACGGCTCCAGCCTCATCGATCTGAAACTCACGGTCCCGACCGAGACTGAGGCCGAAGCTATCGCAAACCGCTGGGACCTGAACAGCCAGCAGATCTATGCGCAGCTGCTTGCCAATCTGCTGTAACACAGGATCTCAGGCAGGATCCCGGGCTCTGACAGATCATTCTTTTACAGAGCCGCGGATCTTCCGAAGATATTCTTTGATATTTTTTTCATAACCGAGATCGCCGGGTTCATAGAACCTGGCGTCTTTTATTTCATCCGGCAGATACTGCTGGTCCACATAGTGCCCGGGATAGTCGTGGGCATACTTATATCCGATGCCGTGTCCCAGCTTCTGTGCTCCCTTGTAATGCGCGTCCCTTAAATGGGACGGCACGGAAGTCTGGTACCGCCGGACCGCATCGTTTGCCGCAGTGATGGCATTGACCGCGGAATTGCTCTTTGGCGCGCAGGCCACATAGGTCACCGCCTGGGAGAGGATGATCTGGGACTCCGGCATACCGATGCGCTCCACTGCCTGGGCTGCGGACACTGCCACTGTGAGCGCCATGGGGTCTGCATTTCCCACATCCTCGGAGGCACAGATCATGATGCGCCGGGCGATGAATTTCACATCCTCGCCTGCATAGAGCATCTTGGCAAGATAATAGACCGCTGCATCCGGGTCTGAGCCCCTCATGCTCTTGATAAACGCGGAAATGATGTCATAGTGATTGTCCCCCCGCTTATCATAATTCACGGCGCGCTTCTGGATGCATTCCGACGCCACTTCCAATGTAATGTGGATGATCCCGTCTTCGCTGCGCTCCGTAGTCAGCACCCCCAGCTCGATCGCGTTCAGCGCATTTCTGGCGTCGCCGCCGGACAGATCCGCCAGGAACTCCAATGCATCGTCGTCGATCGCGGCATGGAAACTCCCCATCCCTTTGTCCGTGTCATTAACTGCCCGCCTGAGCAGTGTCTTGATATCTTCTTTTTCCAGAGGTTTTAATTCAAAGACACTGGACCTGGAAAGAAGAGCCCCGTTGACTTCAAAATACGGATTCTCGGTCGTAGCGCCGATCAGGATCACTGTCCCGTCCTCCACAAAGGGAAGGAGATAATCCTGCTGTCCTTTGTTAAAACGGTGGATCTCATCAATAAAGAGGATCGTCTTTTTCCCGTACATTCCCTGGAGATCCTTCGCCTGGCGCACGACCTCCTCCATGTCCTTCTTCCCTGCTACTGTGGCGTTGATCTGTTTAAATTCCGCGCTGGTCGTATTGGCGATCACCTTGGCAAGGGTTGTCTTCCCCGTCCCCGGCGGCCCGTAAAAAATGACAGAACTCAGCTTGTCTGCCTTGATCGCCCGGTAGAGGAGCTTGTCCCTGCCGATGATATGCTGCTGCCCCACCACTTCCTCGAGCGTTGACGGACGCATCCTGGATGCAAGGGGAGACTCCTTCTCCTGTTCCTTTTCTCTCATATAGTCAAATAAATCCATGGCTTCCTCCTTATATCCGAAATATCCGAACCTGTATCATATCCCGGCCAGAGTGCGGATCACTTCGCCCGCGATGATCAGCCCTGCCGCCGGCGGGACGAAGGAGATACTGCCGGGCACAGACCGCCTCGCGCCCGGATCCTCCCCTGTGGCGCGCCCGGCTGTGTCCACTGGCTTTTCTTCCGAATACAGCACCTTCAAATGCAGGATCCCCCGGTTTTTCAGCTCTTTTCTCATCACCCGGCACAGAGGACACACACGCGTCTCCGACAGGTCCGCGATGCGGAACATCTCCGGGTGCAGCTTATTCCCTGTGCCCATGCTGCTGATGACCGGGATATTCTCTCTCTGTGCCAGCTCCACAAGGGCGATCTTGGCGCTCACTGTATCGATGGCATCAATGATATAGTCCGGCTTCCCGATCTGGCCGAACAGGGCGTCAATATTATCCGGGAGGACAAACATCTCATGCGTATCCACACAGATATCCGGGCAGATATCCCGGATCCGTTCTTTCATGACCTCTGTCTTATACCTTCCCACCGTACTGTGGTACGCGATGGACTGCCGGTTAATATTCGTAAGCGACACCCGGTCGTTGTCGATCAGCGTCAGCTTCCCCACGCCGCACCGGGCAAGCGCTTCAATGCAGTGGGAGCCCACGCCGCCCACGCCGAACACCATCACCGAGGCAGAGCGGAGCCGCTTCTCTGCTTCCGCCCCGATCAGAAGTTCTGTCCTGGAAAATTCATTTATCATCTCTTTCTCCTTACCTGTATTCCTGAGCCGTACGTGCCCCATGAGCCGCGCGCGCCCTGTTCTAATCTAAAAGGAGCCGGTCAACTGTGACAAACTCGTACCCTCTCTCGCTGAGGATATCGATGATCTGAAGCGCCGCCTCCACGGATGTTCCATAACAGTCGTGCATGAGAATGATATCATTTTCTTCTGTATCCGTCACTACCTTTCTCACGATCTCCTGCGTATCCTTTGTCACCCAGTCCCTGGAATCCACCGTCCATTTCACATACAGCTTATCCGGCTCTTCCAGCCCCTGCGGGAACTCGCCGAAGGGCGGGCGCACCAGATCCGTCTCCTCCCCTGTGATCTCCCGGATCCGGCTGTCCGTCATCTCCAGCTCTCTCCACGCATCTTCTGTACTCAGGCCGGAGAGATCCACATGATGCCAGGTATGGTTCCCGATCAGATGCCCTTCCTCATGCATCCGCCGGATGATCTCCTCCCCGCCCTCTTTCTCGATGTTCGAGCCGATGACGAAAAAAGACGCCCTGACCTCCCGCTCCCGGAGCCCGTCAAGAAGGAGGGGCGTATATTCCGGGCTGGGCCCGTCATCAAACGTCAGGGCAACCCTCGGGCGCACCCCGGAAGTTCCCTCCTGCGCCTCTTCCTGCGCCTCTGTCTGTATCTCTTCCCGCACTTCCGCCTGCACCTCTTCCTGAACTTCCGCCCCGGCCTCTTCCCTCTCCCAGAGAGCGGATACCGGGTATGCCATGAGCACCGCGGTCAGCGCCAGGGCCTGCATCCATCTCCTGATCTCACCGGCTCCACTGATCTCACCTCTCCTGTTTTTCGCCATGTCTTTCTCCCATCCTGTCCTTCTCCCCGGTCTGTTGACTCATTCTGATACAGGTTATGAAAGAAATCCCGTCCACATTCCACGGCGGGCGCCCGGTGATCCCGGGAAGACAGTCCATCCCGCCGCAGCTCATCCGTCCGCAGTTCATCCGTCCGCAGTTCATCCGTCCGCGGGCATATGCTTTTTCCGGTATTCCGACGGTCCGATGCCTTTCTGCTTCTTAAATGCTTTTGAAAAATACAGGTTATTCGCAAATCCGACGGAATAGGCTATGGCAGACACAGACAGCGAGGTCTCCTTCAGCAGGTGGCACGCCTGCTTGATCCGGTATTCCGTCAGATACTCTTTCGGCGATTTCCTCACGTAATTCTGGAAAGACCGGAAAAGGTGGCTCCGGCTGATCCCGACATAATCCGCGATATCCTCCACGGTAATGGGATAGGAATAGTTCGTTCCGATATAGCTCTCCGCCTTCTCCACATAAGTAAGGCGGATATCCTTCTCCTGATCCTCCCGGTCCGAATAGTGCATGAACAGGGCGAGCAGGCTGTAAAGCTGCCCGGTCATGGCAACGGAAGCCTCGTAGGTATTCCCTTTCATGCTGTAAATACGCTCCAGCCCGTCCCGGATCTCCTCCACCGGGACCTTGCCTTTCAGGATGTAAGGCGTCTCCCGGCTGAACCCCGTATTGCGGATGATGGACGCCGCGTCCGCCCCCATGAATCCCGCCCAGGCATACTCCCACGGCTCATCCCGGTCCGCCCGGTACTCGAGCTCCACTCCGGGATACAGGATAAATGTATCTCCTTCGCTGAGCCGGCAGGACACTTTCCCGGTGGAATAGTACCCGCTGCCCGACAGGATATGGTGGATACAGTAATGGTCCCTGACCCCGGGGCCCCACTGGTATTCGGGTTCGCATTTCTGGTATCCCACATTATAGACCGAAAGCGAATTCAACAGATTTTCTCCTATTTTATATGAATGTTTGTACGTATCCTGCATCTCTGTCCTCCTTCCCGCCTTTTCACCCGGCACATCACACATATTATAGGCTCACAGTTTTATCCATTGCAACATTTTTACATAAACTTGCAAACATTTTTTATAGACGGAGCCCCCTTTGTGGGCTATACTGAAAACAGATTACACCGCGAATCAAAAATATTATTTTCAAACTGAGGAGGATCATCAGATGAAACAAAAGCTTTTTGACAAATTTGCAGAACTTTTCGGCAGTTCAGAGGGCGCGCACTTTTATTTCGCACCGGGACGCGTAAACCTGATCGGAGAGCACACTGACTATAACGGCGGGCATGTATTCCCCTGCGCGCTTACTATGGGCACCTACGCGGCGGCAAGGAAAAGAGACGACCGCAAAATGCATTTTTATTCCATGAACCTGGATACATTCGGCGTAGTCGAGACTTCCCTCGACGACATGACAAACAAGCCGGAATACAACTGGGCGAATTATCCCTTCGGTGTCGTATGGGCTTTTGCTGAAAAAGGCCATCCCATTGACAGCGGTTTTGACATGGTCATCTGGGGAAATATCCCGAACGGAGCCGGACTCTCCTCCTCCGCATCCCTCGAGGTGCTCACGGGAGTCATCCTCACAGACCTGTTCGGCATCACGGATCTGACAATGACAGACCTGGCCCTGATCGGACAGTATTCTGAAAATAATTTCAACGGCTGCAACTGCGGCATTATGGATCAGTTCGCCAGCGCCAACGGAAAGAAAGACAACGCGATCTTCCTTGACACAAACACGCTGAAATTCGAGTATGCGCCCATCAAACTTGACGACGCAAAGATCATCATCACAAACAGCAAGGTAAAACACAGCCTTGTAGACTCCGCTTACAATGACAGGCGCCAGGAGTGCACGGACGCTCTCGCAGCCCTCAAGACGAAGCTGGACATCAATTCCCTGGGAGACCTGACACCGGAAGAATTCGAGGCCAACAAAGACCTGATCAAAGATCCGATCCAGTTAAAACGCGCAAAACATGCTGTATACGAGAACCAGCGCACGATCGATGCAGTGGCAGCGCTCAAAGCCGGAGACATCACGAAGTTCGGACAGCTGATGAACCAGTCCCACATCTCCCTGCGCGATGACTATGAAGTATCCTGCGAGGAGATCGACATCCTGGTGGACCTTGCATGGGCGATCCCGGGCGTGATCGGATCCCGTATCACCGGCGGCGGATTCGGCGGCTGCACAGTCAGCATCGTAAAGAACGACTCTGTTGACACATTTATCGACAGCATCGGAAAGACATATAAAGAAAAAGTCGGGCATGAGGCTGAATTCTATACCGTAGATATCGGCGCGGGCGCTTCCCGTCTCGACTGATCCGGACAGCCTGCGGCCAAAAACTGTCGGCCGGAAACTGTTCATTCTATGTAATATCCCGCCGTGACTGCGCTGATGCGCCGGTCACGGCGAAACAATATCTTGGAGGAAAGCCATTATGATTTATGAATCTATCAAAAAACTGGTACAGTACGGGATCAACACAGGTCTGACCCCGGAGACAGAGAGGATCTATACCACCAATCTTCTGCTCGATCTTTTTAAAGAAGACAACTACGAGGATGTCTCCTGCGATCTTGACAATATCGTTCTGGAAGATGTGCTGAAAGACCTGCTCGACGAGGCAGTCAGAAGGGGCATCATCGAAGACAGCATCGGATACCGGGATCTCTTTGACACAAAGCTCATGAACTGTCTCGTGCCCCGTCCGGCGCAGATCCAGAGCGAGTTCTGGGAAAAATACGAGACATCCCCTGAGACTGCGACAGATTATTATTACAAATTAAGCCAGGACAGCGACTACATACGCCGTTACCGCATCAAAAGGGACCGCAAATGGACGGTAGATACAAAGTACGGGACTCTGGACATCACGATCAACCTCTCCAAGCCGGAGAAAGATCCAAAAGCCATCGCCGCGGCAGGCAAGGCGAAGTCCTCCTCCTACCCGAAATGCCAGCTCTGCATGGAAAACGAAGGATATGCGGGACGCCTGGACCACCCGGCAAGGGAGAACCACCGCATCATCCCCATCACCATCCAGGGAAAGAAATGGGGATTCCAGTATTCTCCGTATGTATATTACAACGAGCACTGCATCGTATTTAACGGGGAACACATCCCCATGAAGATCGACCGGAACGCCTTTGCGAAGCTGTTTGACTTTATCAAACTCTTCCCCCACTATTTCCTGGGCTCCAACGCAGACCTGCCGATCGTGGGCGGCTCGATCCTGAGCCACGACCACTTCCAGGGCGGGAACTATACCTTCGCCATGGCGAAAGCTCCTGTCATCGAAGAGTTTACTGTAAAAGGCTATGAGGACGTATCAGCAGGCATCGTAAAATGGCCGCTCTCTGTCATCCGCCTCCGCGGGGAAGACACAGAGCGCATCATCGACCTGGCGGATCATATCCTGAAGGCATGGCGCTCCTATACAGATGAAGATGCATTCATCTTCGCCGAGACAGACGGCGTGCCGCACAATACGATCACACCGATCGCGCGCATGAAAGACGGCATGTATGAACTGGACCTGACGCTGCGCAACAACATTACCACAGAGGAACATCCTCTCGGAGTATACCACCCCCATGCAAAACTCCACCACATCAAAAAGGAGAACATCGGGCTGATCGAGGTCATGGGGCTTGCAGTCCTTCCCGCCCGCTTAAAAGGCGAGATGGAACTCCTGGAAGAATACATCCTGGAAGGAAAAGATATCCGCAGCAATGAGCAGATCACGAAACATGCCGACTGGGTGGATGAATTCCTGCCCGCATATACCGACGTCAACGCAGACAATATCAGACACATCCTGGAGCAGGAAGTCGGGAAAGTCTTCTGCCAGGTGCTGGAAGATGCAGGAGTGTATAAGTGCACGGAGGACGGGATGGAGAAATTCCGGAGGTTCATACAGGTACTATAAATCTGGAAATCTGGATTTGCGGGGGAGCCTTCCTTGTAAATATAGCGTCCGAAAACCGCCGATGTGATTGAGTAGGGTTTCGCGGCGGACGGGGATATGGCTCAGGTTCCGGTTCCGTAATCCGGGAAAGACGTAAAAAGAATGGGATACGGCTAAGGACAATTTCAAAGCGGAAGATTCGCCTGCGGCTCAGGCATCCGCTTTGAAATTAACGCCGCATCCCATTCCTTTAAGTCTTTCCATCAGATTACTCCAAGTCACCGTCGCCATATCCCCGTCCGCCGCGAAAGGCGCATCAAAGGGCGCGGTTTTCTGCGCGCATCCGATCGGAAGGTCCCCGCAGTCAAATGCAGGATTTCTCTCCGCAGTCACCTCAGGCACCCACACACCCGCGCTGAATACGTCTTCGATTCCTACGCTTCACTGTTTTCGGACGTTTAACCACTCGGTCAGCTCCCCCCGCAAATACAGATTTATTCTATCTGGATTGGAACAAACGTATCCGAATACCGATAGATCACTTCTGATGATAAATCCCCGCCTCCGATGAGATTTCTGATCTCCTTGTCTCCTGCCCCTTCTCCTGCTGCCATGAACGTGCCGTCTTTCAGCCTGGCAAACACAGTAAAGCAATACAGGGTATTATAATGCCATATTTCCGGGATCTCCTGCTCCGGGCTGTTGAAACACATCCTGCCTGACCATACCATCTGCACGTTATCCAGTACTTTCACCGGCTCTCTTACAAAAGCATCGTCAGACACAGGGGTACCGCACTGTCCCATGATATTCCACCCCCAGGTATAGAGTTCCCCGTTGACACTGATCGCTGCCCCGTTTTCACCGCCGGTGGTCACATAGATACAGTTGTCCAGAAGTTTTTGCGGGCTTACAGCACGCATTCTCCACGATTCTTCTGTTTGCAGTCCTTCCTCCCTCTGTTCTACCACGATTCCCGAATAAGAGATATCTTCGTATCTCCCCTGCCACCAGACACTCCCGTCATTTTTCAGGTATACGATACACTTTCCGCCTGTCCTCGCATATGCCACATTTTCTTCGATCAGGACCGGGCTTGTTACTGCCGGGAATGTCTCCTGCCCTATCATTACTTCAGGACTGCCTTCAGGATCTGAATCCTCTCCCAAAATATGATCGATATCCGCTCCCATCCCGTACAGCTTACCGTCTGAGGTGAGGTAGATGCAGAAATACCCGTTCATTGACATATCCACTGAGACAACGTCCGACGCAATGCGGATCGGTTCGGAATAAAAGACGCCCAGTTCGTCTCTCTGCCCGTTGCCGAGCTGTCCATAATCATTGCTGCCGAATCCCCACAAAACGGATCCGCTGTCAATGTAAAACCTGTTTCCGCCTGCCGTCCTGTGTCTGAGAGCTTTCATTTTCCCTGACATTCCACAGACAGGTTCCTCCTATGACAGCGAGCGCCAGGACAGCAAAGAACACATATCCCCATTTGTTCTTTCTGGTAAAAATGTTTCGGATCCGCACTTCCACGGAACGCTTTCCCCGTGAAAAATGTGTGCCGAACACAACTTCACTCTTTCCCCGCGCAGCAGTCTCTAAAATCGTGGATGCATAAATCTTTTTTCCCTTCAGATCAAGCTCCCGCACGACCTTTTCATCACAGATGCACTCAATGTCCTGGTATGCCGCCTTCTTCATAAATCTCAGGATCGGATTGAACCAGTACAGATCACATACGAACATGATCAGGAACTTATACCACAGATCCCGGTTTTTAAAATGCTGGATCTCATGCCTTAAGATCATTTCCGCTTCGTCTTCATGATATTTCCTGTGGGGAAGGATGATGACCGGCCTGTAATACCCAAAAAGCATGGGCGTCTTTATCTCCCGGCTGAGCCTGACGCTGATCTTTCCTTTTACAGACTGCTCCGCGCATATGGAACGGATCATAGATTTGATCCCCGCATCCCGGCACGGGACAGAGGATCCGACTGCTTTTTTCTTTAAGATCTGATACTGGACCGAGCGGATACCGAGGATCCCGGCTGCCCCTGTCAGCCAGACAAACAAAAACAGAAAGTGCCAGTCCACATCTGCTGCGCAGGAAGCCAGGCTCAGATTTCCCGATCCGTTGTCCGGGACTGCAGCATCTATTCCCGCAGTCCCGCCGGGTGTCTCTGTCTCACTGCTGCCGCTCCGGGCGGTATTCCCGGTCTGCGCCCCTTGCCCCGGCTGTAATGTATTGCCAGACTGCATTGCATGCCCTGACTGTAACGCATCATCCGACTGAGTCGCATGCTCTGACCGTAACGTATCATCCAGCTGCGCCTCCTGCTCCGGCTGCCTCGCATCATCAGTACCGGAAAGCTCTGCTTCCGGCTCTCCCTCAACATTTTCTTCGGACCGGGAAGATGCCTCCTCTCCACTTACCGCGATCGGGATATGAAAGGGAACAAAAGAAACCGGCGCCATGGAACTGATCGTCTGGACCGGGACCAGCAGGCGTACCGCCACGACCACCCACAGGATCTTTCTCCATCCATATCCGGTCTTACCCGAAAACCGCCCGGGTATGAGGCAGGCGCACAGGATCACCAGGTCCGCGGCCAGTGACATCACTGCCAGATAGATCAGATATTCCTTCATTTTTTCTCCTCCGTCTGGCTGTCGATAAAGGACTGGAGACTTTTGATCTCCTCTTCGTCCATATCTTCGCCATCATACAAAGCCGCAACAAAATTGGTCAGTGAATTTCCGAACATCCGGTCCAGGACGCTCTTCCCTTCTTCTTTCAGATATTCCTGCTTATCTGCAAGCGAATAGTAGTAATTGATCTTTCCTCTCTTTTCGCGCCTTACAAATCCCCGCTTCTCCAGCCGGGAAAGAAGCGTCAGCACAGTGCTCGGAAGGACGGACCGCCCGCCTTTCATCTTTTTCTCTATGTCAGCCCTGGAAACCGGCTGCTCGGAATCCCATATGATCATCATCAATTCCAGTTCCGCATCAGGAAGCCGCTTCACGTTGGCACCCCCTTTCTTATCATATTAGACAATTGTATAATATGATTATATACTTCCCTTTATAAAAGTGTCAATCCGAATTTACCAGATCCAAATTTATCTGGATCTGCCGGATGATGCATAATGGATGATGCATAATGATTCCAGATCCGCCGGGCGAAGCATTGCCTGCGGATCACCTGGCTGCAAAAAAAGATGTAAACAGAGTTTCCGCTCCATTTACATCTTCTTTTATTTCTTTTCTTCCTCTTCTTCATCGTCCACATATTCCAGGATATCCCCGGGCTGGCAGTGAAGCTCCCGGCAGATCGCGTCCAGGGTGGAAAACCGGATTGCCCTCACCTTCCCCGTCTTCAGATTGGACAGGTTTACATTCGATATCTCCACTCTTTCCGCCAGCTCTTTCAAAGACATCTTCCGATCCGCCATCACACGGTCAAGCCGTAAAATAATCGACATATCCTTTCACCTCACAATGTCTCGTCCGATTCCTGCTGTAAGACCCGGCCATATTCAAAGACTGCGGAAAGGCAGAAAAAAACAGAACCGGGGATAAACCAGTATATGTTGAGAATATCAGATCCCTGGGCTCCGATCCCCTTGATAAAAGCAAGGAAGGGAAAAAGATTTTCTCTGACAGCCAGGAAAATCATCACAGCAATCCCCATCCGGAAGATCGCCCTGCTGTTTTCTTTTATGAACGGTGTATCAAACTTCTTGATATTGCGGAATACTTCCTTTAAATACCACAGGAAAAGCACTCCCCCTATGCCGGCTGCCGTATTGCTGAATTGCTCTGCCAGGTATACATATTTCGGCATCTGCCCCGCCGCCTCATTCAGGATGCCCGGATCAAAGCGCATCTCTGACAGCCAATACGCCATGAATCCCTCTTTTAATCCCGAAAAATATATCATTCCCTGCATACCTGCCGGAGTATCTGTCAGGACGGCGGAAAAATCTGACGCCGGCTGGAATGCCAGCCATATCCCTGATATCAGGAGCAGGAGCCAAAACGCTGCAACTGCCCAGAATACAACAGCAAACCCGGTTCTCAAAAAATCGCACCGCTCTTTCATGATCGTCTTTTCATCCTTCATGATACCATCCCCTTTCTTACAGACAGTTTGTCCGCTCCTTTCGTTTCCTTTGGATGCCTTTCTTCTTATCTGCATCGTATCATGAAGAATTTATTTTTGTCAATATTTATTTAATGTTTATCATTAATTTTTATTTGATTATCATTTAAATCCGAACTTCTCTTTTACTTCTTCCATCCTTGCGGAAAACTCTTCATAAAATCCATTTTCATCCGCCGCCATGTATGCGGTCTCGAAAAACCTGCGGAGCACATACAGCTCCAGGATCCTTACATTTTCTTCGCTCAATGTTTCCAGCGCATCTTCACACTGGTTCAGGAAGCCGTGCCATTCCAGGATGTAATTTTCATACCCCTTCAGGTTGGGGATGCCCAGCCACTTTTTGATCTTTATCTTGCCTCTATCCTGTTTCCGGCATTCGTGGATCTGGATAAAATACCTGAAGCCATTTTCTTCATAATACCGTCCCAGAGGGAAAAGGCGGCACAGCCCCGGACGGCAGTCATGTACGGAACACCGCCCCTGACCGTCCAGGAACGGGCAGGCCTCCCGCTCTGCATCCATTTTCAGATTGGGAAGGATCATCCCGTCCGCCATATTGAGCTCAATCTTACCTTCTTCCAGAAGCGCCTGGAACCCTTTTTTTATCCCTTTCTGCAGTCTCCACACATCCATGGGGTCAAGGATGATGGAACTGCCCATACCGCGGCAGCACTCAGAGCACCCTTCGCAGTCACGGCAGTCCGCCCTGACCATATCCCCGAAAGAATACAGCCTGCCGTCTGATATTTCCTTCAAATCTACATTCCGTTTCATACGTTCCTCTTTCCTTTTCTTCTACCGGCATTATTTTTCTTCTGCCGGTATTATTCTTCTGCCGGCAATATCATGCTTCTCTGGCAGCAGCTACACTTCCACACACGCCAGCCGGTTCATTTTTTCATAAAACAGGCGGTTAAACACAGAGATCACTCTTCCCACGCCGATCACTGCCAGGATCGTACCGATCCCCACGCCCGCCAGGTGACCGGCAAAAAACAGTCCGATAAATGTACTGATCAGGATATTCACCACATCCACACAGTTTTTCGTAAACCCGACTTCTTTGCGGACACAGTCCGCGATAGCCTGCACGATCCCGTCTCCCGGATTCGGGATGATCCTCATATCCAGAGACATCGCAGCCCCGATCCCTGTAAACGCGATCGCAGTCAGGAGGACAGCCACCCTCACCGCCATCTCTCCCGGCGTACTCTTTCCGCCGGAGGAAAGATCCGGGATCACCGCCGAAAAGACATTCAGGACACGGGTAAAGACAATACTCAGCGGGAGCTGCAGAATGTCCATCAAAAGCACCAGCCTGCGGTTCTTCCGTCCCGCATTTTTCAATGCCTGCGCTGTCTCCTTCTCATATCTCCTGTCCCGGACCGTATGCAGGATGATCTCCAGCACGATAAACACTGAGTACAGCCCCAGCGTCGTATTCCCAAAGCTGTATCCGAACACCTCGGAAATACTGCTGGACACAGAAATGATCGCCGATACGCCAAGCCCTGCCTTTGTATTCAGGGTAAGTCCCAGCGCCAGAAACAAAAGTCCCAGCAAATAAAAAAATGTCCTGTACACCGCTGACTGTCTCATATGTATACCCCCTCCTGACTTGCTGATCTTCCGCTGCACACAGATATATATTATAAATACAATCCATCCTCCTGACAAGACTGGCAATCTGTATTTGTGGGGGAGCCTTCCTTGTGAATATAACGTCCGAAAACCGTCGGTGATTTAAGACGTTTTCGCGGCGGGCGGGGATATGGCTCGGGTTCCGGTTCCGTAATCCGGGAAAGACGTAAAAAGAATGGGATACGGCTAAGGACAATTTCAAAGCGGAAGATTCGCCTGCGGCTCAGGCATCCGCTTTGAAATTAACGCCGCATCCCATTCTTTTAAGTCTTTCCATCAGATTACTCCAAGTCACCGTCGCCATATCCCCGTCCGCCGCGAAAGGTGCATCAAAGGAGAACGGTTTTCTGCGCGCATCCGATCGGAAGGTCCCCGCAGGCAAATGCAGGATTTGGAAACGGGGCGAGAGGGGAGCTTCAGCGGCGAAACAGGAAGATTTACCAAACGGAAGGTGCTGCGGACTTCCGGGAGGGGATTAGCCGTTCGATTTGGCCCAGCAAGCTGGGCCTCTCTTGTGATAGAATTCTGCCAGAAAGGGGGATTTTATTTTTTGGCGGAGAGGTTTCCGTCCGTGGTATGTTTCTGCCGGCTGGGGATGGGTTACCTTTTCCCGGAGAAGTCCCCCTTCCGCTGCGTTTGTAAACGCTGCATTTGTCGGGGGACCTTCCGGCTTGAGGAAACCAGAAAACAGCGAAGCGCTTTTTCCGAACATCTTTCAGCGCGGGGATATGGGTGGTTGAGGTGACTTCGGAATGAGGCTTGGAAAAAGTAGAAATCAGGGGACACGCGTTGGGATCAGAAGAGAGGGTGTCTGAGGCGGAGCCGAGTTCCTCTCTTCTGATCCCTGGTTTTAGCGTGTTCCCTGATTTCGTAGTTTTTCCTGCCTCATGGAGCGGAGCCGATGCCAGCCATATCCCCGCGCTGAATACGTCTTCGATATCTGTGCTTCACTGTTTTCGGCCGTTTATCCAACAAACTGGCTCCCCGCACAAATACAGATTACCCACACTTATTCACCAGAATTTCTTCCAGTGCATTTTTACTGCTCGTGTGGCACCTTACCACATCTGCGTTGCACCTGCCTGCCTCTTCCACCGCGCAGCGGACCATTTTGTGGGATACGGTGTTCGTAAAAAGTACGATCAGGTCCGGGCTTCCGATCTGCTTGCCCAGGCTTGCGGACATCTGGGTGAATACTTTTGCCTTGCAGTTGAACCGTCTGCAGATCTGCTTATACTGACATACCATTCTGTCATGGCCGCCTATGATCACAACACTCATATAGAACCTCCTGATGATAATGAAGATAACTGTGCCTGTTTTTGACTGGATCTCACTCGTTAGTTATATCTAACTCTTTAGATATCATACACTATACAGCGGAAAACAGCAAGTGTATTTTGATATTTATTCTCAAAATTTATATTATCTCCATGCCGGCTTTGTGATTAAGTTACAGACCGCGGCATATCTTTTCCTGTATACTTTCCTCACAACATACAGGAGGATTATCTATGCCGAAACAACAAAGAAAAGCTAAGATCAACACTGAGCAATGCGTTGCCTGCGGGTGCTGCATCAAAGTATGCCCGCGGGGCGCTGTTGCGGTCCCAAGGGGGATATTTGCCGAAGTGGACAGAGAATTGTGCGTAGGCTGCGGGAAATGCGTAAAAGAATGCCCTGCCAGCGTCATCAGTCTGGAGGTGGTCAGCATATGAAGACAAAAAAGAAATGGTATGACTATCTGTGGATCCTTTCCCTTACCTACCTGATCCTCGGATTTTTCAACATCCTGTTCGCCTGGCTGGGACTGCTGTGCTTTTTCATCCCGCTGATCATATCTGTCGTAAAAGGGAACAAGGCTTACTGCAACAAATACTGCGGCCGCGGGCAGCTCTTCTCCCTGATCGGCGGCAGGTTCGGGCTTTCGCGCAGGAAGGATGTCCCGGCGTGGATGCGGTCAAAGTATTTCCGTTACGGCTTCCTCGTATTTTTCTTCGCGATGTTCTTTGTCATGCTCTGGAACACGTGGCTTGTGTTTTCCGGCGCCGGAGAACTGAAGGAGGCGGTCACTCTGCTGTGGACTTTCAGGCTGCCGTGGCACTGGGCATACCATGGGACCCTCTTCTCCCCCGGCGTCGCCCAGTTTGCCTTCGGGTTTTACAGTGTCATGCTTACTTCCACTGTGCTCGGCCTTGTGACAATGGTGCTGTTTAAGCCACGGTCATGGTGCGTTTACTGCCCCATGGGTACGATGACACAGCTCATATGCAAGGCCAAAGCGCCCCGTCCCTGATCTGCAAAATGACATTTTACTTTATTTTACTCGACTGAATCCGGCAAATGTGGTAAGATACTGACAGACAATATGAATGAGGAGGGACAATGATTATGAAAAATCTGATTCGAAAAATGTTACTTGTTATGTGTGTCGCAACGTTTGCACTTGCCTTCACTGCCTGCGGGAAGTCTGATAAGCCTGAGCCCGATGCTGTCGAGGAAGAGGATACAGCGAAAGATGAAGCGGAAGAGCCGGAAGAACCTGCGGCCGAAAATGAAGAGGATGCTTCTGACCTCCCTGCTTCCGGCAAATATGCAACCCTCGAGGATTTTATCAATTCTGATCTGATGCAGGAGCAGTTAGACAGCCAGATCGCTTCTCTGGAAGGCACAGGCCTGACTGCTGATATTACCGCTGAGGATAACAAGCTGGTATACAATTTTACTATCACCGACCCGAACGTAGCGGCAAGCCTTGATGCTGCTGCCCTCCAGTCAAGTCTCGACTCACAGGCATCCACCTTTGAGTCCATCGCTTCCACGATCCCGCTTGCAGTGGAGATCGACAATCCTGTCGTAGTAGTGCGCTACTTAGACAGTACGGGGGCAGTGATCGTATCCCAGGAGTTTGCTCCTTCGGCTGAATGATCATCTGTAAAATCGATTTTAAAAAATCAAATGCAAAAAATACCCGCGTTAGACCGCCCAACACCCGGAGCGCTCCCGCGGGTATTTTCTTTTTATTTCAGGATATCTTATTGCACGATATCTGGTACAGCGGCTGGATAAATCCCCGGCGCCCGGAACATACCGCCATACAGCTCTGTCACCCTGTCACTTACTGCTTCCGGCTCGAGGATCACAATGAATTCGTACTCCCCGGCGGCAGTTCTTACCGTCTCTTCATCCAGGTGATCTGTAACGTCCACATCCGGGGCATACAGAAAATACCTGCTCACATACTCTGCCTCACCGTATGTCACCTGGCCGCCTTTGTCAGTCACCGCCACAAGGTATCTCCTCTGATCTTCCGTTCCGCCCGGATACCACCTGTCCCCCATGATCTTTTCTGCTTTTCCCGGCAGGGAATTTCCGTACTCCCTCTGCACTGCTGCCAGCCCGTTATATTCGGAAAATATGAAATTCAGCGCCACGACAAAGGTAACCAGCACTCCATACTGATAACGCCGCTTCGCAGCCGGAGAAGAATATGCCCGGTAAGCCCCCGCCTCATCGATATCCACGGCAAAGGAATGCTCCATATCGACGACCGCTCTCATAAACAGAAGCCCCGCAAACAACACCATAATGCTGCACGCATATCTCTCAAAACCGGCAAGGCGCAGCGCCTCTTCTTCCGGCATGGAAAACAGGTACAGTCCAAGGATCCCCGCATAGTATCCCACAGTCATCGCATCCCCCAGGAGCAGCGTCCGCAAAAGCCCCCATCTCCGTTTCAGGTGCAGTCGCGCGAAAACCACTGCCCCTGCCGCAGCGAGATTACAAAGCAGGAAGACCTGGGCCGCGCGCACCGAGAGGTCCAGCGCCTCCCTCACAAAACGCCCTGCGATCACACCGTACATACCAGCGTCCGCGGTGACAGATCCGGGATTTCCGCCTGCCGCGCTCAGGCTGAATTTCCCCTCATATCCTGCGAGCGCGGTCTCTAAATGGTACTGCCACAGGAGATAAGGCAGGACAGCGGCAGCCGCCGTCAGGAGCGCTGCCGTCCATCCTGTCCCCTTTGACCCGGGCCGGGCGCCCTCTCCTTCACGTTCTCCCAGTGGTCTCCGTGTGAAACGGGAGAAGACATTCCTCAGATATGGGACAAAGGCAAACGCCGCGAAGATCAGGCCTGTATTCTTTACGATCCCCAGGTATCCCAGTATCACCCCGGACAGAAGGGACGCCCGCCATCTCTGCCGTCGGTACCGGTACGAACAGGCAATGGATGCCATGGCAAGGAGAGGGAGGAGAAAATCAACAAGCAGATTGTTGATCCGGATCGTCAGGTTCAGGTAAGACAGCATGGAGCACCCCATTGCGAGAAACGAATATAAAAGAAATCTCCTCCTCTCCTCCACGACGCCGAACACTGCCAGGAAACACGCAAAGATCAGGGCATTGTGCGCAAGCAGCATCACTCCCTGGGACCTGCCGAGAAACAGGCAGACATAATAGATGAACACACTGCTGCCCGGCGGGTAATCCAGGAATGTGACCATCTCTGTATCCAGTCCCGGAAAGCGGTGTGCTGACAGGAGATATTTCACCATGACCGCCCAGTGGGAGAAGTTATCATAGTGAAGAAGCTTCAGATGCAGGATCAGGCCTGCAAAGACGAGAGCCACAGCGCCGAAGCAGACGCCGAAAAATCCCGGCATGTGTATCCCTGTCTTTCTCCGGAGCAGAAGGCAGAAAAAATAAGCAGAGCCTGCCAGTCCGCCTGCCAGGACCAGGTAAGCAGCGGGCCTGAGCGCCCCGAAAAGCCCTCCTGCATAGAGTATGAGGCTGATCCCTGCCATTGTAAAAACAGGCGTAAAATAAGCATGGATCTTCAGGACTCTGTGTACGGCAAATCCACAGCCCCAGACAGACAGGACAAACACTGCTGCTTTCACGACTGATCTTATCTCTTCCAAACTCCTTCTCCTTTCCGCCTCAGGAAGATATTCTGGCGCACATCATCGTAGACGGTCCTCCACGGATCGAGCTCCCGGGGCAGGGAATGCTCTCTGTCATGGATGATCTGGAGCCAGTTCCTCTTATCCGCTTCAGTGAGCGGCATGACCGAAGCCGCATAGATCCTGCCTTTTTCATCCTGCTTCGAGTAGGCAAGCTCCGCGTCGAGCTCTGCCCTGTAATGTTCCGTCAGAACGCGGATGCGGAATTTTTCTCCGCCTTTAAACACAGGAGAATGTTCCTCCTCTTCTGCCTCCACATTTTCTCCGCCTGATAAACGGAAGGCGATCCCCTCCTCTGACACATCCACTGTCATTCCCTTCATTCCCGCCGTTTCCGTCTTCCCTGCCCGGATCCGAACCGGCACCTCTGCCCGGATCCGTTCACTTTTCCTCTTTGCCTCTCTTCCCAGCATAAAAAACACCGCGTAGACAAGCCCGGTCAGGTTATAGCACAGCCAGAACAGGATGACGCTGCTGTATACGAGCGCCATGCCGTATTTTCCGTACGAGAACCTGATCAGCGACGCCAGTGTGAGCGCCAGAAGGATCCCGTGAGGGATCAGGAAACGCAGGGAAGCCGTCCTGCCCTTTCTCTTCTTTTTGTCCGTCACCCTGAATCTGTGCTGATGGATCCCGATGGATTCCAGAAACACCGGAAGGATCAGGTAGGGTGCAAGGATCGTATCAATGATCTGGCTCCACCTCATATTCCTCACATTGGTGCTCAGATACCGCACGGAGATACCATACAGCAGGTGAGAGGGAAGCCAGAAGGCCAGCAGCTCCCAGAACCCGCATTCCACCAGCCGGAAGCCAAACAGGGCGAACAGGACAGGCGACAGGATAAAGATCATCCGGCAGAGGAATGACCACCAGTACAGGTAAGCGTTCAGATAGGCAAGACGGCCTGCCGCGGGAAGTTCCCTTGTGAATATGGCGTTCGTATTCTGGATGCTCTGGATCACTCCGCGCGCCCAGCGGACCCGCTGCCGGATCATGCTTTCCACCGTCGTGGTGGAGAGCCCTGCCGCCAGGACCTCTGTGGATGCATAGGTGATATACCCCGCCTTCTGGAGCCGGAGGCTTGTCTCAAAGTCCTCTGTGACCGTCCCGTACGGGAAACCTCCGATCTCCTCAAGGGCGCTGCGCAGGATCACCGTATTGCTGCCGGTATACGCCGCGGAATTGGACGCATTCCGCATGACATTGACTTCCCTCGAAAAGAAATCCTGCTCATTGGGGATATCTTTTTCCGAGAAAAGGTTAAACTGGAACAGATCCTGGTTGTAAAAGCTCTGAGGCGTCTGCACCAGCCCCATCTTTACTTCGGGATCGAGAAAATACGGTACGGTCTTCATCAGGAACTCCCTCCTCGGTATCATATCCGCGTCAAACGTAGCGATCAGAGGGGAGAATGTATGGGCAAGCGCATTGTTATAATTGCCTGACTTTGCATGCCGGTTATCCGAAAGCCCCAGATAGCCCACTCCCAGCCGCTGTGCCAGCTCTTCCGCCTCCCGCCTGCAGCCGTCGTCGCAGAGATAGATATGGACCTTTCCCTTATCCGGATATTCCAGGAATGTACATGCATTCACCGTCTTGTACAAAAGCTCCGCAGGTTCGTTGTGAGTGGCGATGAACACGTCCACATCCGGGAACTGTTCTCCCGGCACATCCGGCAGGTCACGGATGACCTTTTTCGCCTTCATGCGGCTTATCATAAGTTCAAACATGCCCAGTGTGGTAATGATCTCCGCCAGAACCAGAAGGATTCCGGCCGCGGCCTGAAATACTCCATCTGTCCATGGAATTGTCCCAAACACTCTCCAGATCAGATAGATCGAAAAAAAACAGATCGCCAGCACAAAAATACGGTTTCTCTTCTTATCAGGCTCCATCTTTCTCCTCCCTCTCCCTGTCCATACATCGGTCACTTTTATCTCCGGCGAACACCCAGTTCTTCTGGATCCTGTATGACGCGAAGAACAGGGCTGTATCGCAGAAAATCTTCCACAGCGGCGTCACCGTGACAAAGCGGCTCAGCGCAAAGAGAAAAGCGCTTTGAGGACACTGGCACTGTCCCTGAACGGGCGGAAATGGGAGCCCGTGTTTCCGTCTTCATAGATTGTCCGTATCGGCCTGTCCACGATAGGCACTCCGTTTTTCGCGCAGGAGACCAGCATCTGTGTCTCATACTCAAACCGCTCTCCCGGTATCTCCCGCATCAGATTCAGAAGACTCCCGTCAAACGCGCGGAGTCCTGTCTGAGTATCCCTGAGCCACTCCCCGCACACAAGCCAGAAAAGGAACGAGACAGCCCGGTTCCCGAAAAGAGACCGGAACGGCACTCCTTTTTCTGAAAAATCTCTCACCCCGAGAATAAGCGTCCCCGGTTCCACTGCTGCCAGTCCGAGGATATGCTCCACATCTTCCGGAGAGTGCTGCCCATCGCAGTCCACGCAGATGATACGGCTTCTCTTCCCTGTCTGCTCCTCCACGTAAGCGAACGCAGTCTTCAGCGCTCTTCCCTTTCCCCGGTTTTTCTCATGCCGCAGGACAGTGCAGCCTTTCATCTCCTCAATCCTGCCAAATATATGTCTGCTGGCGTCTCCGGACCCATCGTCCACCACCAGGACAGAAGCGCAGATTCTCTGCTGTAACTCCGTGATATATGCGCACAATCCGTCCCCCGGCTCCAGCGCCGGGATAATGATCCAGTTCTTCATGGTCTCACACTCTTTCATTTCCCGTCACTCTTCCCTGCTCTTAAGATCCAGCAGCCTGCTCCTCGGACAGTCCTCCCGGCATCTGATGCATTCCTTCTTCATGCAGGATATTTTTTCTTTATTGATATAACAGCGGTCCTTTCCAAGATATTTCGCGATATAGAGGGCGGTGTCCGCACACTTGTACAGCCCTTTATATGTCCGCACCTTACCGTCTATGGGGACAGCCCCGATGCTGACCGAAACTCCGTATTTCTTATAATATGTTTCGAGCCCCTCCCTGACACCGGACATTACCGCACAGAAAATTTCCTCCAGCCTCTCATCGGGAACCGGTCCTGAGATCAGCGCTGCAAACTCATCACCGCCAAGCCGTCCCAGACTGTCATCCTTTCGGAAACACTCTCTCAGACATGCCGCGAACCTCTCCAGCACCCGGTCGCCCTCAGGATGCCCCTCTGAATCATTAACCCTTTTAAAATTGTCAAGGTCAAAGAGTACAAAGGTCCCCGCAGGGGTCTCCTGCTTCAGGAATATTTCCACCCGCTTCTCCATCCCTCTCCTGTTATAGAGCCCGGTAAGCTTATCCCGCTCTGCCTCTGTCCTTGCCCGGGACAGCTCATCCTTCATCCGGTGCATCCCTTCTGCCTGATCCAGATATCCCTTCTCCAGTTCTGATATGGCGGCCACAAATGCCTGCACCTCAGGTATCCCGGCATCCGCGGCCCCTGAGCCCGCCGCTCCCGCCAGGACCCTGCTGATGTCTTCCTTCACAGTCTCAAAATGCCGGAACAGGTATTTTTTCAGATAATAGCGCACGAGCAGGATCGCCGCGGTACTGACAGCCCCGATGCCGATGAGCCCCTCCCAGAAAGACCATGTCATATCCGCGAACACTGTATCCAACGCGGAAAAAGCGACCAGATAATACCCCTCCGTCTCCCTCACGAGGACCCTCTGATACACTTCATTCACCCGCAGGACAGCAGCCCTTCTGTCCGCCATGGACTCCAGCAGGCCCAAAAACTCAGAAGCCGTATCAATGCCTGCCAGTTCAAAATCCTGGGCATTATTCCTCGTAAACCCGATGATCTCCCCGGTCTCTGGGTCCACTGCCATGATCCCTGTCCGGTGCTCTGTCGTCGCCTGCCGGAGTGTGGAGCGCATCAGGTCTTCCCGGTCCATCAGCCCAAGCCTGCCGGGATCCGCGTCCACCCGGACCGCTGCGAAGCGGTCAGACTGAGCCTTTACCGTCACATGGAAGACAGATTCCTCGCTCTCATCCCCCGTCCGGTCTTCGGTGCTCATCAGGATTTCGCCGGAATTTCCGATGACAGTGACCGCGCGGACTTCCATGAGCTCTTTTATGATCTGAAGCTCCTCTTCGGAGACCAGTCCGGGGCCGGATGACAGGATATACTCTGCCGCCCTGGCTCTCTTTAAATAGTCTTCTTCCAGAAGCTCCAGCCTCTCCCTGTAATCTTCGGAGTTATGGGAAAGATTCTCCTCTACCCCATCCAGGAGCTGGCGTAAGTAATGGATGTTCTCCGCTCGGCTGCGGCCGTACAGGCTGACCGTAAAGATCAGCACAGTCATGACCGCTGACATCCCGAGGACAAGCGCCAGTCTCTGATAAAGTTTTCTCATATGCCGCGCCTCCCTGCATTTCCGCCACACCTGTCTCTAGGATGTGCTGCCTGATGCTTTTCTATACTCCGCCGCGCCTGCTTTCTCTGTGGCTCTGTCCAAAAACATCTTCCTCTCTTGATTTTTCACAACTGTATATATTTGATATTGACAGTTACTACAGTTTATGTTAATCTGTACTTGTCAGATAAGTACAGTAATCACAAAGGAGTGAATCAGATGAATCAGCATTATATATCCATACGGCATCTTTCCAAAAAGTTCAGCAAAGACTTTGTGCTGAAGGATGTAAACGCAGAACTCGGGAAAGGCGAGATCCTTGGTTTCCTGGGCCCCAGCGGAGCAGGCAAGACCACGACCATCAAGATCCTGACCGGACAGCTCCGCCCCACTTCCGGGGAGGCGGAAGTGCTCGGCATCCCCTGTGACCATATCGATGAAAGGATCTATGAGCAGATCGGCATCGTCACGGACGTCAGCGGCGTCTATGAGAGGATGAGCGTATATGACAACCTGAAATATTTCGCACGTCTCCTGAATGTTCCCCTCAGGGAGATCGATCCTCTCCTGAAACGGATCGGCCTCTATGAGCACCGCAAAAAGCCTGCGTCAAAGCTGTCCAAAGGACAGACACAGAGGCTGATCCTCGCCAGGGCGATCCTCCACAGGCCGAAGGTGCTCTTCCTCGATGAACCGACAAGCGGCCTGGACCCGTCCACAGCGCTTGAGGTGCATAAGCTTTTGATGGAGTTGAGGGACGAGGGCATGTCCATCTTCCTCACCACCCACAACATGGAGGAAGCGACGAAACTGTGCGACCATGTAGCTCTTTTAAACGAGGGTGTTATCGTGGAGTACGGCTCACCGGAAGAGATCTGCCTGAAATATAACCGGAACAAAAAGTACCGTGTCCAGCTCACGGACGGGACCAGGCATCTCTTAGAGCAGAATTCTCAGGCAGCGGAAAAGATCGCGTCCTGGATGGCCAGCGGCCGGATCGAGACGCTCCACTCCTGCGAACCCACGCTGGAGACAGTATTCTTAGAAGTGACAGGGAGGGAATTACAATGAAAATGAAACCAGTACATCTGCGGAAACTTGCCGCGATCATGGAAGTAAAAGGAAAAGCGCTGTTCAGCAAGAACTTTATCATTATGCCCATCTTTTCTCTTGGGTTTACTTTCCTTATGAAAACGATCTACGGGGCAGTCACAAAAGGCGCCTTTGATATGAGCGCCTATGCCCTTGCCCTGGGCGTGCTCATGAACCTCATGATGGTAGGCGTCTACTGTACGGCAGCTGCCCTTGCGGAAGAAAAAGAAAAAAATACGCTCCGCACGCTCATGACGTCCTCTGTAAACGGGCTGGAGTTTTTCCTGGGGAGCCTGATCCCTGTCGTCCTGATGTCCACAGTTGTGAATGTGCTCTGCGCATTTATCGCCGGATTTGACATGGGGCTGTCCCAGTGGATCCCTTATCTCGCGATCACAGTGGCATGCTCCGCCATCAGCGCGGTCATCGGCATGATCTTCGGTATCTTTGCAAAAACACAGATGTCCGCGGGTACGATCACAACTCCCGCTCTCCTCATCTTAATGATGATTCCCATGTTCTCCGGGTTCAGCGGGACATTGGAAAAGATTTCAGGACTTCTGTTTACCGGGATCATCTTTAACGCCATCGCAAATATCGGCAATGCCCTGCCGGCGGCAGATCTAAAAGGCATCCTTGTCCTTGCCGCGGAGTTCCTCGTATCTGTCGCCGTCTTCCTGGCGCTCTACCGGAAGAACGGGTTCGAGCGGTAAATAAAATACATGTTGTGAGGTGATGCGGATATATGGAAATTATTTTAAGCAATGCGAGTGACCGCCCTATCTACGAGCAGATCACTTCGCAGATCAAAGAGATGATCATGAAAGGGGAGCTGAAACCGGGCGAGCCTATGCCTTCTATGCGCAGGCTCGCCAAAGACCTGCATGTGAGCGTCATCACGACCCAGAGGGCGTATGACGACCTGGCGCGGGACGGCTTTATCGTCACAGTCCCTGCCAAAGGGACCTTTGTCTCCGCGCAGAACCAGGATTTTATCCGGGAAGAGAATCTGCGCAGGGTGGAGAAGCTGCTCTCCGACGCCGCGGCGCTTGGAAGGGAAAACGGCCTCTCCCTTGATGATCTGAAAAATACACTGGAAGTCATTTACACGGAGGAGTGACCTATGGATTACGCGATACAGGTAAAAAACCTGTCAAAAACATACAAAGATTTCAAACTGGACAATATCTCTCTTGACCTGCCCTGCGGGACAGTGATGGGACTGATCGGGGAAAACGGGGCAGGGAAATCCACCTTCATCAACGCCCTTCTCAATATCACAGACTCACAGTACGATCAGGTGACCATCCTGGGGCGCGACCTGAGGACGCAGGAAACACTCATAAAAGAAGATATCGCCGTCATTTTCAGCGATTCCCACTATGACCTGGACTTTACGCCCATCTTTGCCGGGAAAATGCTCTCCATGATCTACAAAAACTGGGATCAGCAGAAATATCTTGATTATCTGGAGCGCTTCGGGCTCCCTCCGAAGAAACGGCTGAAAAAGTTTTCTACCGGCATGCGGGTAAAATTAGAGTTCGCAGCCGCATTAAGCCACGATCCGAAGCTGCTCATCCTCGACGAGGCGACAAGCGGGCTGGATCCGGTCGTGCGCAATGAGATCCTTGATATCCTCAGGGAATTCACTGAGGAGGAAGACCGGGCGGTCCTCATGTCCTCCCACATCACAAGTGACCTGGATAAGATCGCGGATTATATTGCCTACATTCACGAAGGGAAGCTGTTGTTCGTCAGGACATATGACGACCTGCAGAATAACTACGGCATCATCAACTGCGGCAGACAGCTCTTTGACGCCTTAAGCCCGGATGACATCGCGGCTTATAAGAAGGAGGCGTACAGCTACCGCGTGCTGGTTACCAACAAGCAGAAGCTTAAGCGCGTTTTCTCTGACATCCACATTGAAAATGCCTCGATCGAAGATATCATGCTGTTTTATATCAAAGGAGAAAAGATACGATGAAAGGGATCATTCTGAAAGATTTATATGACAATTTCTGTATTCCGAAAAATGCGGCCGCCTACATATTCGCCGGCCTGCTCACCATACCGGTCGGATTCCTGGTCCGTTCCGAATATTATTATATCCTGTTTTCGATGATCATCCTGCCTCTGATCGGCGGCTGTGCCCTGGAATATCCGACAGAGCAGGAAGAAAGAGCAAATTTCACCAGGCTTCTGGCCACATTTCCCGTGTCAATGGCGCAGATCGTGACTGCAAAGTATATCCTCGGGCTCTGTTCTGCTGCAGTCTGCAACCTGTTCGCCCTGATGTGCGCCATGATCCAGGTATATGTCCACCATACGGTCTCTCTGTCGGAAGCGCTGCGCATATGGGGCGTCGGGATCAGCATCTCCCTGATCTTCCTCTCTCTCATATATGTAGGTTATTTCCTTCTCGGCAGACGGTGGGGAACCGTCTTTTTCATCGGCGTAACAATCCTGATCGCTGCTGTATACGGAGCATCCACTGTTCTGGTAGGTATTGAGGCGGTCTTCAGTCTCAGCCCTGTACTGATACTCTGCCTGCTGCTTGCCGGAGCAGTGATGCTGGTGCTCAGCCGCTTTGCCTCAGTCAGGATCTATAAATGGAAGAATTCCTGATCCTGTATCACAGTGGAAAGGAGCAGGCCCGCGCACACTATGTAATACTTGCCACATGGTATCCTGCCTTTTCCACTGCATTCCGAAGGATCTCATCCCCGATCTCTCTGTCACAGGAAATGCGGGCGCTGCCCTTTGAGAGACTGACTACTGCGCTCACACCGTCGATCTGGTTCAGGATCTTCGTCACATCCATCACACAGTGGGCACAGTTCATTCCCGATATCTTCATTGTCCTCCGGCTGACCACACGGCCGGCCAGCTTCTTTTTCGGGATCTTCCCGCTGCCAGGGCAGCTGCCCCCGGCGGGACACCCGATGCACTTCACGCCATTCTTCTTCGCCCTGATCATGTATGCCGCCGCGCTTCCGATCAGGAGCGCCAGGATCATGATCACAATAATGTCTGCCATAACAAACCACGTCCTTTCTATATCCGGCAACAGGCGGCAGACAAAATGATCCTTTTGTCCGCCGTCGGCTTGTTTATGATTTCTTCTTATGCTGCATGCAGGCTGTATTCTGCCGCGAATTCTTTATCAGACTTGCGTATCCTCCACACGATGATCGCCGCAAATACAAGGACTGCGATCAGTCCCGGTACAAACGCTGTACCAAGAGCGCCTGTGGTGATCAGAGTTCCGATCTGGTATACAAAGAATGCTACTGTATATCCGGTTGCAAGCTGCAGGCAGATACCGCCGAACAGCCATTTTCCGCTCTTCATCTCCGAGTTCATCGCTCCGAGTGCCGCAAAGCACGGCGGTGTATACAGATTAAACATCAGGTATGCGAGGGCCGCTGCCTTTGTGAGCGCCATAACTGTAGCCACTTCACTTCCGCTTCCAACAAGCGCCAGCTCATCTGTATCGATCAGGTTTGTAACTCCGTAGACAACCGCCAGAGTACCTACCACGTTTTCCTTTGCGATAAAACCTGTGATCGCTGCCGCCGCAAGCTGCCATACACCGAATCCGAGTGGAATGAACAGGATCGCAAACGGATGCGCGATGCTTGCAAGGATCGAAGTGCTCTCCGCTCCTTCTTCCACGAGCTGGAAATGCCAGTTAAACGTCTGCATGATCTGTACGACTGTGTTGCACACAAGGATGATCGTTCCTGCTTTGATGATATACGCTTTTCCTCTCTCAAGCATGGACACACACGCTCTCTTCAGGCTCGGGAGCTTATATTCCGGGAGCTCGATGATAAAGAAGGATTTGCGGTATTTCTGACCTGTGATCCTCTTCACAAGCAGCGCCCCTAAAAGGACAAGTACAATACCTACCAGATACATTGTAGCAGAAACCCACCACGCATCGGCAAAAAATGCTCCTGCAAATAATGCAATGACCGGAATTTTTGCTCCGCACGGCATAAATGGCGTAAGCATCGCGGTTGTTCTTCTTTCTCTTTCATTGCGGATCGTACGGGAAGCCATAACGCCCGGGATCGCGCATCCTGTTCCGATGACCATCGGGATCACGGATTTTCCTGACAGCCCGACTCTCTTAAAGATCGGATCCAGTACGACTGTCGCGCGGGCCATATAACCGCAGTCTTCCAGAAGGGCAATGAGGAAGTACATCACCATTACGAGCGGAAGGAAGCCGACTACCGCGCCGACACCGCCGATAATGCCGTCAACGAGAAGAGCATACAGCAGTGGGTTGGCGTTTTCCATCAGACCTCCGACCCAGCCCTGGAAGGTTTCAATCCAGCCTACCAGCCAGTCTGCAATCCAGGTTCCCAGCGTTGTCTGCGATATGTAAAAAACAAGGAAGATAACCGCCGCAAAGATCGGGATACCGATGATCTTATGGGTAATGATACTGTCGATCTTGTCCTGGAAATTCTTATCCTTTGTAAACACCTTTCTCTTTTCGACCTGCTTCACGATCCCATTGACAAACTCAAAACGTTTCCTGTCCGCAGCTTCTACCGCTTTTTTGTCTTTCAGGTCAATATCTTCCTGCACATAGGGTGCTTTCTGGGTTTTCCCTTTTAGAGCTGCCGCCTGGGCGACCACCTCTTTGAGTCCCTCATGTCCTGAGGAAGTAGACACCGTCCTTATGACCGGGCATCCCAGCTTTTCAGCCAGGAGCCTGACATCGATCTTTGTCTGCTTCTTATCCGTAAGGTCACTCTTATTCAGGGCGACCACTACCGGGATCCCAAGTTCAAGGAGCTGTGTGGTAAAAAACAGGCTCCGGCTTAAATTCGCCGCATCTACGATATTGACGATCGCATCCGGATTTTCATGCTTCACATAACTGCTGGTAATGCTCTCCTCCGATGTAAACGGAGACATGGAGTAAGCTCCCGGGAGATCTACCGCGGTCAGTTCCTCCCCACCGTCGTAATAAGCCTTTCTGATCAGGCTCTCCTTCCGCTCTACCGTAACACCAGCCCAGTTTCCGACACGCTCGTTTCTGCCTGTCAGTGCATTATACATGGTTGTTTTGCCGCTGTTCGGATTTCCTGCAAAAGCGATTCTCATCTTACAAATCCTCCTTCATTCCGATTAGAATATACTAACCTTTGTGCAAAAAAAATAGCAGTCAGATTACTATTTTTATTTTATATTGAAATAGCTTTCGCTAGATCAGTATCAATATTGTATCTGCCGTCTTTAATAGAGACAACACAGCCTCCCCTCACACGTGAAACAACCGTGATCGGCTCGCCGCTGTAACATCCCAGCGAAAATAAAAACGCTTCCAGTTCTTCATCATCTGTCACGATGTTTTTTACAATATACTCTTCGCCTTCCCTGGCATCCAGTAGATTCATATCAACCAGTCCTTTCGCCATACTGCTGGAGACAGGGCAAACACGCCCATCTCTCAGTCACACTTCTAACCATTGATAGTTTAAACTAACTTTTGTTTTTTGTCAATAACTTGGGAAATATTATTTTCAGAAATATTCATTTGCCCACAAAATCCGGTTGTGTTATACTTGTTAAAGATGTTACCCTCTTTTAAGAGAGTAATGCGTACGAATCTTACGAGCGAGGTGGACAACATGCATACGAATGAATCAGCTGAAAATTATCTGGAAACAATCCTGATCTTAAGCAAGAAGCGTCCGGTCGTACGTTCTGTCGATATTGCCGCAGAACTGAATTTCAAAAAATCCAGTGTCAGTGTGGCAATGAAAAAACTCCGGGAAAACGGAAACATCACCGTCTCCCCGGAAGGGTATATCACTCTCACTCCATCAGGGCAGGAGATCGCGGACCGGATCTATGAGCGGCACACACTTCTCTCCTCATGGTTGGAGAGACTGGGAGTTAACCCGGAAGTCGCAGCAGAGGATGCATGCAGGATCGAACATGTGATCAGCTCCGAAAGCTTTGAAGCGATCAAAAGGCATATCAAATAACGATCAGTCATAAAAATATATTTTCTGATCCCAAAACAAAGCTGACCCCAAAACAAAACCGGCAGTCCTTCCCCTGCCGGTTTTTATCATATCCGTCTCCGCTCATTCGAGTCCGATTTCTTTCAATACACTCTTCAGCTCTTCCGCTGATCCTCTTAATTTCTTTGTCTCTTCCTCATCGAAATTAATCTCCAGTACCTGCTCTGCCCCGCCTTTTCCTATTACTGCCGGTATGCTCAGGCATAAGCCGGACAGTCCGTACTCTCCATTGAGTGAAACCGAAACCGGCGCCACTGTATGGCTGTCTCTTACGATCGCCTCCGCGATCTTTGCGGCAGCCATCCCGATGCCATAGTAAGTCGCACCCTTACGCTCAATGATCTCATAGGCACTGTCCCGAACCGCGTGGTAGATTTCCTCCTTCTCTTTATAAAAGTCTTTGTATCCTTTCATGCGTGCAAACTCTTCCAGGCCTATCCCATAAATATTCGCACAACTCCATACAGCCAGTTCGCTGTCCCCGTGCTCACCCGCGATAAACGCATGCACATTTCTGCTGTCCACATTCAGTTTCTCACTGATCAGATATTTCAGCCTTGCAGTATCCAGCACTGTCCCGGAACCGATGACCCTCTCCTTTGGGAAACCTGATTCTTTCAGTGCCACCTGTGTCAGGATATCCACAGGGTTAGAAACAATAAGAAGGATTCCTTCACACTTCACCCTCTTGATCTCTGAGATGACGGACTGCATGATCTTCGCGTTTTTGTGTACCAGATCCAGTCTCGTCTCGCCTGGTTTCTGGTTAGCCCCCGCAGTGATGATCACCACAGATGCATCTGCAATATCCTCATAGGTTCCCGCATAAATATCCATTGCATGGGAAAACGGCAGGCCATGGCTGATATCCATAGCCTCCCCCTCTGCCTTCGGATGGTCAGCATCCAGCAGGACCATCTCTGAAAACACTCCTTTCTGCATGAGCGTATATGCGATCGTAGAACCCACGAACCCGCATCCTATGACTGCTGCTTTCTGTATATTTACCATATGTTTACTCCTCCTTTATCAGATTTCAGATAATTCCTAGTTAAATACTAGGAATTATCCATATCTTTATTATATAGCTGTTCCCCGAAAACACAAGACCCTTTCAGGTATTTTTTCCCAAACATAACCATTGTTTTTCTCTCCCGGCAGGCTTATACTGTATAAGGATCAAGCAAATACACGAAAGGAGTCCATACATATGTTAAATGAAAAAGTTGCTGAACTTTTAAACACACAGGTCAATAAGGAGTTTTATTCTGCTTATCTGTATCTTGCATTTTCAAACTATTTTTCTGAGGAAGGTCTTAACGGATTTTCAAACTGGTATCTGATCCAGGCACAGGAAGAAAGAGATCACGCAATGCTTTTCGTGCAGTACATGCAGAACAATGATGCCAAGATCACATTCGAAGCGATCGGGAAGCCGGAGTTCTCAGCGGAAAAACATATCGATGTCCTGAACGCCGGGCTGAAGCATGAGCGCTATGTGACTGGCCTCATCAACAATATCTACGGAACAGCCTATGAAGTAAAAGACTTCCGCACCATGCAGTTCCTTGACTGGTTCGTCAAAGAACAGGGCGAGGAAGAGACAAACGCGAACGACCTGATCAAAAAGATGGAACTGTTCGGATCCGATCCGAAGAGCCTGTACCTGCTCGACCAGGAAATGGCGGCGCGCACATATGCCGCGCCATCCCTCGTACTGTAAATCTGTATTTGCGGGGGAGCCGCTGTTAGAGTAAAACGTCCGGCTCCCCCGCAAATTACAGATTTACTCCTGCAGGGAATGTTTCTTCGTGATGGTCACCTTTTCTTCATAGCACTCGAACACTTCCTGTACTTTTTCTTTCTTCAGCTTCGGCGTGATCAGGCTGACCACCGGCACTACGATGAGACCTGCTACCATTGCCGCTGCGCCCGCGTTGATCGGGGATTCGATGTATCCGATAAACATATTGGACACAGTCAGCCCCACTCCTGCGATGAACCCTGCCCACACGCCTGCCCGGGTCACGCCCTTCCAGTACAGCCCGTAGAGGAACGGCGCCAGGAAGGCTCCTGCCAGCGCTCCCCAGGAGATCCCCATGAGCTGCGCGATAAATGTAGGCGGGTCAAGTGCGATGACAACGGATATCACGATGAAGAACACGATCAGCGCCTGCATGGTGATGATCTGCTTCTTTTCTGTCATGTTTTTCATCACATTGTCCTTCAGAAGATCCAGTGTCAGAGTAGAACTGGATGTCAGCACCAGCGATGACAGCGTGGACATGGATGCCGAGAGGACAAGTACGACCACGATCCCGATCAGGATGTCCGGCAGGGCTGAGAGCATATGCGGGATAATGCTGTCGTATACAACTGCCCCTGTCGCCTTGTCGTAGATCTCCGGACCGTCGAAAAGCCGTCCGAATCCGCCGAGGAAATAGCATCCCCCTGATACGACAACAGCAAAAAGCGTGGAGATCACAGTACCTGTGTTAATGGATTTCTCATCCTTGATGGCATAGAACTTTCCGATCATCTGAGGCAGTCCCCATGTTCCCAGGGAAGTGAGGATCACAACTCCGAGAAGGTTTATGGGATCCGGGCCGAAGAAAGAGGTAAACGCGCCCGGCTGTCCCTGTGTCACTGCCACATCGCTTGGAATCTGAGACATCTCAGAGATCGCGTTCATAAATCCGCCCTGACCGCTCAGCACTGCGGCCACTACTGCCACGACCCCGATCAGCATGATGATCCCCTGGATAAAATCATTGATCGCTGTTGCCATATATCCGCCCAGTATGACATAAATCGCCGTAAATGCCGCCATCACGATCACACACCATGTATACGGGATGTTAAATGCCATCTCAAACAGCCTGGAAAGCCCGTTGTACACGGACGCTGTATACGGGATCAGGAATACGAACACGATCACAGATGCTGTGACCTTCAGCGCCTTGCTGTCATATCTCTGTCCGAAGAAATCCGGCATCGTCCTGGATCCGAGGTGCTGTGTCATGACCTTGGTCCTGCGCCCCAGTACGACCCAGGCAAGCAGGCTTCCCAGCACAGCGTTCCCAATGCCGATCCATGTGCTTGCGATCCCGTATTTCCATCCGAACTGCCCTGCATATCCGACGAATACAACCGCCGAAAAATAGGACGTACCGTATGCGAACGCAGTGAGCCAGGGTCCTACAGACCTTCCCCCGAGCACAAACCCGTCCACACTGGCAGTATGGCGTCTGGAATAGATGCCCACCCCGACCATTATGGCAAAGAATATTACAAGTAATACAAGTTTGATCCCCATTTCTTTTTCCTCATCTTTCTGTTTTTCTTTCCTCTCCATCCACTGCCCCATTGCCTGTGCAGCCAGACTTCCCCGTTTGCTAACTCGCTTTAAAGCGCAACGCTTTAAAGCATTAAAGCAACTGCTCATAGGATAACACGGGCTTACCGCCCGTGTCAACTTATTTTCCTACTATTCTTTCCAGTATTTTTCCGGTATTCTTCCGGCCTGTTTCGATACCGGCCATTCTCTGGAACAGGGCTGATCCCGTCCCTGCACCATACTGCCCTTTTCAGACAAACTGTTCCATCGTTTCAAACCTGAGTGATGCCAGGAATCCCATCGCAGCGGTGACCATCACACTGTACACCAGAAGGATCGGGAAGATCAGCCCGGTATTGATAAAGATCCCGACAATGACCGCTACTCCAGCTCCCATTCCCAGGAGAGCGAACTGGACACACATCCTCAGCACGTCCTGCCCGGTCTTCCCGAAGATCTCTCCCACCAGGCACTGGGCGATCACCTTTGTATACAGCCGGTCCGCCTGGAGCACAGCATAGATCAGGATGCAGAACACCACATACACAGGCTCCACATGCCAGAAGATCCCTACGGGGATACAGATGATGCACCCGTCCACAAGGGCTTTGACATGCTCCATCAGAGTCGCGTACCACAGCTTCTTCATCGGGGTGTCCGGTATCAGATACAGATAGGGGTTTTTCAGCTCATTTTCCCATTTCCCGAGATACCCGCTCATCACGATCGACATGTAGGCAATGACTCCCAGCAGGAAAAATTCAGCCACTCCGGTCTCCATCGCGGCATCCCTCAGCGTATAGCAGAGGAAAAACGCAATGACCACAGCGATCAGTGTGACTTTTGAAAAAATGAAGAATTTCTCTTTTTTATATTCCAGGAGCTGTCTGTAAAAGATCGCCTTTGCGCCTTTTGCGCTGATGCGCTCGCGCACCTGCCGGAATTTTCTCTTCTTCCCGCTGATGCCGAAGACTGTCTCGCCGTTTTTCTGCCTCTTCTTTATCTCTGCATAATCGTCCGCAAATTTTGCCGCTTCCTCATAATATCCCCCGCTGCACTGCATACGGCTCACAGCTGCCACTGACACGATCACTGATGCCGCATAGAGGCAGGAACAGATTACATTGAGCAGGGTCGGCCCGAGCAGGATCAGGCGGTACGCGGCGATCTGCCATCCGATCACCGGGATCATCTGGAGCACATCCCAGTCAACAAACGCGGACGCTGATCCCACGGTCATCCCGTTCTTCCTGAAGTACAGTACGACCAGGAGAGTAAAACCGATGAGGAACACCTTGATGAACGTGCGGATCCCTTTCATCAGTTTCTCCGGCAGGCGGTCATTCGTATACAGGAATACCATGACCGAAATTTCCAAAGCCAGTTCCATCACTCCTCCGGCGAGGATGAGCAAAAGCACTTTCCACGGTGCCACCTGGAATACAGTCAGTCCTCCGATGGCAAGGACGACCCACAGTACCACGGACAGCACGTAATTCATCCAGGCCGAGTTCAGGAGCACCACCTTGGGACTGATGGGAGCTGTAAATACAAAGTGCGCGTGGGCAGGTTTGAACAGGATCCCTTTCCTGGAAGAATATGCCATAAAGTTCCCGAGAGTAGCATAAATACACCATGCTGTAATAATGATCAGAAGCCCTCTCACGGAATCCATACGGATACTCACAGCCAGGCTGCCCAGGGAGACCACGATGAAGATCCCGTATCCGATGGCAAAGATCAGCGCGATCAGGGTCGAGGGTTTCTGTACTGCCTTTTTCAGATTATTCACCAGGCTGCGTCTGGTAAGATACATCAGCGCTCTCATTGCTTCTCACCACCTGTCATAGCGAAGAAGAGATCATCCAGGTCTCTTCCCTCTGCGTCGGATTTTGTATAGGAACCGATGATGCGTCCCTTTTCCATCACAAACATCACATCCCAGAGTTCTTCCACCATCTCCAGCATATGTGTGCTGATCAGGACCGTCACGCCCTGATCCCTCAGGCGCAGGACCACCTCTTTGAGCATCCTGATCGCCGCCGGGTCAAGACCTACCATAGGCTCATCCAGGAGGATCACCTTCGGCTTCACAGCGAGGGCACAGCAGATGCTCACCTTCTGCATCATCCCTTTTGACAGCTCATTCCCCAGCTTATCCTGCTTGTCATCCATCTCGAATTCCTTCAGGATCTCCTCGATCTCTTCGTCCGTAATATCGCTGCTGTATGCCATCCTGACATATTCGATATGTTCCCTCACAGTGAGCGCCTCAAACATATTCGGGATTTCCGGCACGTAGGCAAAGATCCTCTTCGCTTCAAGCCTTCTCGCAGGGATCCCGTCAATAAGGATCGTGCCTTTGTATCTGAGCAGCCCCGCGATACTTTTTATGATCGTGGATTTTCCCGCGCCGTTCGGCCCGAGGAGGATGCCCACCTGCCCGTCCGGGACAGTAAAGCTGACTTCATCCACCGCCAGATTTTTTCCATATGATTTGCTCAAGCCCTGTATCTCTAACATACTGCCTCCTGTCTGTGCGGAGAGAAAAAAGCCCCGCACCACTGTACTGTTGATTTAGTACAATAATACGAGACTCTTTTCCGTTTGTCAATAGATATCTTATTTACTCTTCTTCACCGCTGTAACGGTGCTCTTCATCATAAAATTTCATGAGCGCCTGTGTCCCGAGCTCACCGCATCCTTCCGCCTCAAGCTCCTCGCAGTTTGCCAGCACCTGGCTCAGAACCCCCAGGTCGATGCCGCTTTTGTTCGCCTCGATGAGGGCCAGCTTCATATCCTTTATGAAATGCTTCATAAAAAATCCCGGCGCATAATCCCCTGCAATGATCTTTGGCCCGTAGAGATCGAGCTGCCTGCTGCCCGCCGCCCCGGTGGCAACGGACTTCATAAATGTATCCGGGTCAAGCCCCTTCTCTTTCGCATAAGTGAGGGCTTCACACACTCCCGAGAGAGTTCCTGCGATCATGATCTGGTTTGCCAGCTTACAGTGCTGCCCGCTGCCTGCCTTACCCTCATAATTGATATTCGTCCCCATCGCCTCAAAAAGAGGATGGCATGCTTCATAGTCCTGGCGCTCACCGCCCACGAGGATGGAAAGTGTTCCCTCTTTTGCCCCTGTATCCCCTCCGGTCACAGGCGCGTCCAGCACATGGAAGCCTCTCTTCGTGCCCTCCTCACAGATTTTCTCTGCCAGCATAGGGCTTGTGGTCGTCATATCGATCAGATAAGTCCCGGGCGATGCGCTGTCAAGGATATTTCCGCTGTCAAAATACACTTCTTCCACATCCTGGGGGAACCCTACGATGGTGATGACAGCATCCCTGTCCTTCACGCACTCCGCGATCGAATCATGGAACACAGCCCCCTCGCTGATCACATCTTCTACTTTTGCCTTTGTGCGCGCGTAAATATGGACTTCATATCCCTCCTTCATGAGATTGCGGACCATGGATCTTCCCATGATCCCAACTCCGATAAACCCGATCTTTCTCATCAGTCCGCCCTCTTCTCTACAACTTCGCCCTGCTTCTTGTAGATGCTGTTCCCCGGGACAAACCCGCGGACAGAGGAGAGCGGATAAATATTGCTGTGGCTTCCCACAACAGTTCCCGGATTGAGCACGCTTCCGCATCCGACTTCCACTTCATCTCCCAGCATGGCGCCGAACTTCTTCATGCCTGTCTCGATATTTCCTTCCGGCGTCTTGACAACGACCAGTTTTTTGTCAGATTTTACATTTGACGTAATAGAGCCCGCGCCCATGTGGGATTTATATCCGAGGATGGAATCTCCCACGTAATTGTAGTGCGGCACCTGTACTTTATTAAAGAGGATCACATTCTTAAGCTCCGTGGAATTACCGACCACAGCGCCCTCTCCGACGATGGCATTGCCGCGGATAAACGCACAGTGGCGGACCTCCGCATCCTTTCCGATGATCGCAGGGCCATTGATGTATGCGGTGGGAGCCACCTTTGCAGATCTTGCGACCCACACATTCTCCCCTCGCTTCTCGTACTCATCGCTGCTCAGCGTGTTTCCAAGCTCTACGATGAAGCTGCTGATCTTCGGCAGGACTTCCCACGGGTAAGTCACGCCTTCAAAAATATCCTTTGCGATCGTCTGATCCAGTGTGTAGAGTTCTTTTACTGTCAATGCTTCCATTTATTTTTCTCCTTTTCTGCCGCTTCCGGCCTTTTTATAAAAACCTGCCGCTCTGTCATAGCAGGCTCTTAGCTGATACTGGTTATTCATTCCTTTTACGCCGACAGTCCTCCTGGTGATAAAATCATCCAGCTTCTTCATGTATTCATCCGGCGTGATACTCCCCTCTGCCACATAGGTAAGCCCCTTCTCCCAGCTTGCAGTGAGCTCCGGGTTCAGGAGCGGGCGGATGGAATGATCCACCACATCATACACCATCTCCCCCTGGAGGGTCGGTGTGATGATCTGCGTCTTTTTATTCAGGGCAAGATACTGGATATGTATCAGCTTCTTCAGGATCTCCGCCCTTGTGGCGCTGGTACCGATGCCGCTGCCCTTGATCTGCGCCCTCAGCTCCTCGTCCTCGATGAGCTGTCCTGCATTTTCCATTGCAAGGATAATGGAACCGGAATTGTATCTCTTCGGCGGGGAGGTCTCCCCCTCCTTGATCTCTAACGACTTCACAGGGAGGACCGTCCCTTTTTTCAGCGTCTTTATCACTTCAAACAGTGCTGTATCCAGGTTCTGGTCTGCGCTTTCCCCGCTGTCCTTTTCTGCGCCAGTCTCCTGCGTACCTTCCTCCCCGGGCTCCGGCGTCCGGGGATCCTGAGAGCTTCCCTGCGCCTGCTTCCTGCCCTGGGGGATACCCGCCACTTTCAGGTAACCCTCTTCCGCCAGCACCTTAAAGCTTGAGAAAAAGCTCTCGCCCCGGATCTTCGAGACGATGGCCACCTTCTGATACACTGCCGGCGGATAGAAAATACTCAGAAATCTCCTCACGATCAGGTCATATACTTTGTGGGACACAGACTGCAGAGAGTTGAGAGCCCCAAGCCCCTGCCCTGTGGGGATGATGGCATAATGGTCCGTGATCTGTTTGTCATTGACATACCGGGTCTTTGCCAGGCCTTTGTGTGACCCGAAGCCCAGGATGTCCTTCAGATACGGCGCGGCCATCGGATATTTGGACAGGCCGTTCAGATTCCTGCTGATCTCCTTTGCCACTGCGGTGGACAGGACTCTGGCGTCTGTCCTCGGATAAGTCACCAGCTTCTTCTCATAGAGTTCCTGGATGATCCGCAGCGTCTCATCCGGGCTGATCTTGAAGCGCTTGGAACAGTCGTTCTGGAGCTCCGCCAGATTATATAAGAGCGGGGGATTCTTTTTCTCCTTCTTCTTTTCCACAGATTCTATGACACATTGCACAGGCTGTTCTTCTGTAAGATAAGCGATCAGTTCCTCTGCCTTTTTCTTTTCCTTAAACCCATTTTCTTTATATAGGTCAAAGGATTCAAAATACCGGGATCCTCTGACCGCGCGCCACTCTCCTTCAAAGGAGTGCCCCTGGGCGTCCACTGTGCTGACCACCCGGTAGAACGGGGTTTTTACAAATTCCCGGATCTCCCTCTCCCTGCGCACGACCATGCCCAGCACACATGTCATGACCCGGCCGACGGAGATGACCGCGTATTTTTTGTGGAGATAATCCGAGATACTGTTCCCGTATTTCAGCGTCAGGAGCCGGGAAAAATTGATGCCCATCAGGTAATCCTCTTTTGCCCTTAAATAGGCCGAGGCGCTGAGATTATCGTACTCCGACAGGTCTTTCGCCTCCCGGATGCCCCTTAGGATCTCCTCCTCTGTCTGGGAATCGATCCAGACCCTGCGCCGCTTCTTCCCGGTCACATGGGCCTCCTGCTCCACCAGGCGGTAGATATACTCCCCTTCCCTTCCCGAGTCTGTGCACACATAGATCGTATCCACATCCTCCCTGTTCAGGATCGAACTTACAGTCTGAAACTGTTTCGCCACTCCCGGGATCACCTCGTACTTAAATTCTTCCGGAATGAACGGGAGAGTCTGGAGAGTCCACTTTTTCAGCGCCGGGTCATATTCCTCCGGGTAACTCATAGTAACCAGGTGGCCTACGCACCATGTGATGACCGCCTCATCTGATTCGAGGTAGCCGTCCCTTCGTTTTGTGTTCAGTTTTAATGCTTTTGCGAATTCCTGCGCCACACTGGGCTTCTCCGCGATATATACTGCTTTTGCCATATGATGTAGTCTGATCTGTCCTTTTCCCGGACAAGAGACGCCGCAGGTCCACTCCCTACTATGTTATGTAAAAAGAGTGGACCTGCAGCCTTCTCGTCTGTCCGCTTTATTCACGTGTCAGAAAACGGTATGCTGTGCGGGTGTCGTATTTCTCACCCTTTCTGCAGACCGGCTGCGGGAAGTTTTCATGGTGTACAGAGTCCGGATAATACTGCGTCTCAAAGCACACTGCGCCTCTCCTCATATAGGATGCGCCCTCTTTCCCCGGCTCATTGTCCAGGAAATTCGCCGTATAGATCTGGACACCCGGAAGGTCTGTGTATACTTCCATCACGATCCCGCTCTTATCTGATACTGCTTCTGCTACTTTATCAAATCTGCCCTCATTTTTCAACACCCAGTTGTGGTCATATCCGCTGCCGAAACGGAGAGGCTCATAATCCGCGTCGATATCGTCGCCGAGCACTCTTCCTGCCCGGAAGTCCATAGGAGTGCCTTCCACTCCGCGGATCTCCCCTGTGGGGATAGACTCCGCGTCAGCCGGGGTAAAATAGTCTGCGTTTAATGTCACCTTATGATCCAGCACAGATCCGCTGTCATGTCCGTTCAGGTTGAAATAGCTGTGGTTTGTCATATTAATGACTGTATCCTGGTCCGGCACTGCCTCGTAGTGGATGGTAAGCGTATTGTCGTCATCCAGAGTGTACGTCACATGCATATCCAGGGCTCCCGGATACCCCTGGTCACCGTCCGGGCTGTGGAGCAGAAGCGAGATATGTCCGGCATCATATTCCTCCACTTCCCAGAAACGTTTGTGATAATAATCCGGGCCGCTGTGGAGGCTGTTTTTCCCATTGTCGTTTTTCGCCAGGTCATAGTGCACGCCGTTCAGGTCAAACCCTGCCCCGCCGATGCGGTTGGCGCTCCTTCCTACCACAGCCCCAATGGCAGCATCGCCTTTTTCATATCCTGCCGCATCCCCGTATCCGAGTACCACGTCGCGCATCTTCCCCTCTTTGTCAGGGACGAAAAGATCCACCAGGACCGCGCCGTAATCTGACACGCATGCTTTCATCCCGTTTTTGTTCTCCAGAGTGTAGAGATGGGCTTCCTTTCCGTCTGATGTCACTCCGAATCCTGTCGCTTCCTGTTTCTGCATTTTGCTTTCCTCCTGAAAATCCTGTTTTGTGCCTGCCGTCTCCTGACCGGATAAGGCATCCTTCCGTTTTTAAAAACATCTGTATCAATTATACCCTTGATCTGCCTGTCTGTCCATAAGGCCATGACCCGGCGGCAGGTTATTTTTCCTGACTGTTTTTCCCTATTTTTTCTTCTTCCAGAATACGCCGAACACTCTTGCCAGAAGGGAACGCTTTTCCTTTTTCTCTGCGGCCGCGGAAGCCCTGTTCGCGCTGAGCGCTTCTCGCATAAATGTCTCCTGGGCGTTCACCGGGGCTCCTTCCTGGCTTTTCTTTCTGTATGTGCCGTCGCTGTCCATCTGCCTTGCCTTCACATTGTCTGACAGCATGACCTTCAGATCATGCATGAGGCGTCTCCTGATCCCTTCGTCATAGACCGGGCATGCCACTTCCACCCGCTTTTCCGTGTTGCGCGTCATCATGTCCGCAGAACCGATATAGACCTTCGCGTCCGCCCCGGCGCCGAATATGAACACTCTCGGGTGCTCCAGATACCGCCCCACGATACTCGTCACCCGCAGGTTCTCTGTCCTTCCCGGTATCCCCGGCAGGATACAGCATATGCCGCGCACGAGAAGGTCTACACGCACCCCGGCCTGGCAGGCTTCCGCTGTCTTGCGGATAAAATCCATATCTGTCACAGAGTTCATTTTCATGACAATGCGTCCGCGCTCTCCTTTTGCGATCTCCCCGTCCATCAGGGCGAGCACTTTCTGCTTGAGGCTTGTGGGAGACACGATCAGATGGCGGTACACCCCATCCAGATTTCCGATAGACATATTTTTGAAAAACACCGCCGCATCTTCCCCGATCTCCTGGTCCGATGTCATAAGGGAGTAATCCGTGTACATCTTCGCCGTTTTTTCATTGTAATTCCCCGTCCCGATCTGGGTGATATAGCGGATCTCATTTTTATTCCTGTATGTGACCAGGCAGATCTTAGAGTGGACCTTATATCCCTCGATCCCGTAGATCACGCGGCATCCTGCCTCCTCCATCCGCTCTGACCACTCGATATTGTTCTGCTCGTCAAAGCGCGCCCTCAGCTCGATGAGCACTGTCACTTCCTTGCCGTTTTCTGCCGCGGCACAGAGATATTCCACCAGACGGGCCTTCTTTGCCAGCCGGTAGATCGTGATCTTAATGGTCATCACATCCGGGTCTGACGCAGCTTCTCTGATCAGCTGAAGGAATGGATCCATGCTTTCATACGGATAGGCGAGCAGGACATCTTTTTTCTTTACCTGCTCCATCACACTCCCGTCCGTAAGAGACGCCGATGGCTGCGGCGTAAACGGCTCATACGTCAGCGCTCTCTTCATAGGCTCCGGGAGCTTATCCGCGATGGAAAAGATAAACCCGAGCTTCATGGGCATCTTTGTCCGGAAAATACATTTCGGCGTGATCTTAAACCGGCTGCAGAAATATTTTTCCATCTCTTTCCCCAGAGGGGCTGCGGTCTCCAGGCGGACCACCGCCATCCTGCGCCTTTTGTGAAGGGTCTCTTTCATGATGAACCGGAAATCTTCATGGTCCTCAAACGCCTCATCATCAGGAGATACATCCGCATTCCTTGTCACACAGATATAATTTTTATCCGACACCTCGTACTTGTCAAACACAAGCTCCAGGTACTCCATGATCACCTTTTCCATTCGGATATAACGGATGTCATGCCCCGGGAGATACAGGATATCCGATATATACTGCGGGACAGGCACGATCCCGGTCATGTCATGCCCGTTCATTTTCAGATTCGCCACCACATAGATTTCCTTGTTCAAAAGATGCGGGAACGGATGGTTCGCGTCCACGATCTGGGGAGAAAGTACCGGAAGGATCTGTTCTTTAAAATATTTTTTCACATACTTTTTTTCCTGCTGCTCCAGATCCCTGATATCCAGTCCGCACACACCGTATGGCTGGAGCTGTTTCTTGATCTCCGCATAAGTCTTATCCCGCTCCTTATACAGCGGGGCCACTGCCCGGTAGATCGCATCCAGCTGCTGCTCCGGGGTCATGCCGGACCGTATGTCCAGCTTTTTATTATCCACAGCAGCCATATCATACAGGCTGCCCACCCGGATCATAAAAAACTCGTCCAGATTACTCGTAAATATGGCAACAAACTTCATCCGTTCCATAAGAGGGACACTCTCGTCCCTTGCCTCTTCCAGCACTCTCTGGTTAAATCTGAGCCACGACAGTTCCCTGTTCTGCGTATAATCAAGTATCTCAGGCTTTGCCATACCGCTGTCTCCTCTCCTTTCTTCTGCGCTCTCCTGCCCGCTTCTCATCCCAATTCCAGCCCGCCGCTTCATCTCTTCCGCTCTCTGAGATCATTTCTCCAGATATTCCATCAGATCGTCAAATCTTCTCTCCATATAATGGTACCCGTGCTCATAAAAAGCGTAGAGTGTTTCCTTGTTTTTTTCCAGCCTTGACACCGGCTTGACCTGCGGTCTCAGGACAAAGATCTCGCCCCTCTTTTCCAGCTGGTCGATATGGTTCATCATCTTATTATATTCAAAGCTTCTCCTGAATATGGTCCGTACCAGATTCGGATAGGATTTGTATGCCTTCTTATATACCCTCTGCATTGCAGGGGATACGACTTTCTTCCTGTATCCCTCGTTTTTTGTCAGGATGACCACGATCTTATCATTCCCCGTCTCCTGCGCTCTCTTCAAAGGCACGGAATCTGCCAGCCCGCCGTCCAGATAAGGCGTCTCATCCACATTCACGATCGGCGTGAGGAGAGGCATACTGCAGGAAGCCCGGCAGATCTTCATAAGCCGGCTCTTATCCTGCCTGTCATCCATATACTCCGCTTTCCCTGTCAGGCAGTTGGTCGTCACCAGCTCGCACTTTATCTCCGAATGAAAATATGTATCAAAGTCAAAAGGAATAATTTCATTCGGATATTTGTCAAAGATCAGATCCATATTCATCACGCTGCGCTCTTTTACAAAATCCCTCAGTCCGTAATAATAATTCCCGCTCTTGTCCTGCGGTATCATACAGTCCCTTGTCCTTCCTGGCTGCCTGGACACATAGTCCACCGCATTGCACGCGCCGGCAGACACACCGATCACATGGGACAGGTACACATCCTTCTCCATAAGATAATCCAGTGCTCCGGAGGTAAAGACACCTCTTGTAGCTCCTCCCTCCAAAACAAGTGTTGCTTTCTTTATATCCATAATGATGACCTCTTTTCTTAAAACATGATAACTATATTTTAGGCAGAAGAGGGAGAAAAATCAACGCCAAAAGAGTTAAATCTGTATTTGCTGGGGAGCCGGAGATTGGGTAAACGTCTGAAAACCGTAGTTTGATGCAGGACGTTTTCGCGGCAGGCAGGGATATGGGTGGTTGACGTAACTTCGGAATAAGGCTTGCAAGGACTTAACAGCCTTTATCAGAATGTTAGCAAAAAAGCAATCGCAGCTACTACTCCGACCGCAATAAATACAAGAGCAATAACAGCAACTCTAACTAAACAACCATTGGCAAAAGATTTTTGCTTATTCGGGTTATGACTATATTGCATATTTTTTTGATCTTTTAGCGCTTGTACCTCCTCTTCCCGACAGCCTCCATCAGCATTACTTTTTTCCAACAATGCAATCGGATCCTGCCCTGAAAAAATACGTTCATAAAAATTCCGCATATTCTTTAAATCAGATTCGCTACTTATTTGATAGTCATCTGTATCATGTGCGATCCTGTTTCTTATCCAGCGCAGATGTTTTAACAGCTTATAATCCGTATTCCAGGAAAGAATCGAGTCTGCCCCTCTGCAGGATCGACTTTCCATATCCTCGATATATCTGCTGACTCCGTTTTTGCTGGAATACATATCAGAACAAAGCCGATCTAATCTTTTATATTCTTCAAAAAACTCATTGTCCAATGGTCCCACTTTTCTCACCTTCCCAAATCAAAAATATCCCATGCTCCCGCCCGCACTAAAACAAGCAAAAACATGGGATAGAAACGGAGACGGAGGGATTCGAACCCTCGTGCCCCGGAGGGCAAACGCATTTCGAGTGCGCCCCGTTATGACCACTTCGATACGTCTCCTCATTTGCTGCCGTGTATATTCTTTATTTAAACACAGCTTCTATATTATAGCAGAGCTATGCATAAAAAGGAAGACCCAAATCTCAATTTGATCATCTTTCCGGCAACAGTCCAGCCATCAAGCTGTGCGGGTTTCCCGGGAGTTTGACAGTTTAATAATAGAAAAATACCTTGCAGGCCGCATAAAACCTGCTTTTTTTGTGTCAATTTTTTAGTTTTTATATATGTTATTTTATGTTATTGTATGATATAATAAGGGATAAGGAGGGATCAGCTATGAATCTTCACATATCAAAATCAAAAAACGCAGAGTCATTTTATATCTGCAAATCTTTCGTAAAAGCAAATGGCAGTACTTCTTCTATGATTGTCCGCAAGCTGGGAACTTTAGAACAGCTTTTAGTCGAGCACGGCCCGACAAGAGATGATGTTCTTACTTGGGCAAAGAATGAAGTGAAAATAGAAACCGAAAAATATAAAAAGGAAAAAGAAGCCAAAACAGTGTTGATCCCCTTTCACGCAGACAGGCAGTTAGACTATGGCAAGCAGGTCTTTTACCGGGGCGGCTACCTTTTTCTCCAATCGATCTATTATCAGATGCAGATGAATAAGATCTGCCGGAAGTTAAAACAAAAATATAAGTTTAAATATGACATCAACGCAATCCTTTCCGATTTGATCTACGCAAGGATCCTGGAGCCTTGCAGCAAACGTGCTTCTTACAAGACCGCATTAGAGTTTTTAGAAAAACCATCCTACAAACTTCACGATGTATACCGTGCGCTGGATGTCCTCGGGGCTGAATGTGACCTGATCCAGGCGGAGGTCTATAAAAACAGCCATTTCATGGGTCAAAGGAATGATAAGATCCTTTATTACGACTGCACGAATTATTATTTTGAGATTGAACAGGAAGACGGCAGCAAGAAATATGGGAAGGGGAAGGAACACAGACCGAACCCGATCATCCAAATGGGACTTTTCATGGACGGGGATGGGATCCCCCTTGCGTTTTCTCTCTTCCCGGGAAATGCAAACGAGCAGACATCGCTGAAGCCACTGGAGAAGAAAGTGCTTAGTGATTTCGGATGCCAGAAATTCATTTATTGCAGCGATGCCGGGCTGGGTTCGGAATCCATCCGGGAATACAACCATATGGGGGAAAGGGCTTATATCGTAACCCAGTCGATCAAAAAGCTGAAGAAAGAAGAAAAAGAATGGGCGCTGAGCCCGCAGGGGTTTAAACGGGTCTCCGATGACGAGCCTGTCGATATCACGAAACTTCCGGAAGATGACAAAGGGCTTTATTACAAGGATGAACCATATACCACTAAGAAACTGCACCAACGCTTGATCATCACTTATTCTCCAAAGTATGCCCTGTATCAGAAATCCATCCGTGATACACAGGTGGAACGGGCACAAAAAATGCTGGATTCGGGAAAAGCGAAAAGGAACCGTAAGAATCCGAATGACCCGGCGCGTTTTATCGGAAAGAAGGCTGTTACAAAAGATGGGGAGGCTGCGGATATCAAACAGTATCTGGATGAGGATAAGATTGCGGAAGAGGCGCAGTATGATGGGCTCTATGCAGTATGCACGGATCTTTTGGATGATGAGGTCGGTGATATTTTAAAAGTAAGTGAGGGGAGGTGGCAGATCGAGGAATGCTTCCGGATCATGAAAACAGATTTTTCTGCAAGACCGATCTATTTACGGGAAGAGAACCGGATCAAGGCACATTTCCTGATCTGTTTCCTCGCATTAACCGTCTACCGTTATCTTGAGAAAAAACTGGATTCAAAATATACCTGTGAAGAATTGCTGGATACCCTAAAAGGAATGAATTTCGCCGGGATACAGGAGCAGGGATTCATCCCGCTGTATCGGCGGGAAAAGATTACTGATGACCTTCATGAAGCCTGCGGTTTCCGGACAGACTACCAATTCATAACTAAAAGTAAAATGAGAACAATCCAGAAAAAAAGCAAAGGGAAGGAATAAATTACTATAGTTCGAAACAACGGAAAAAATCGCTGCACCCCGGTAAACACAAGGGATACAGCGATTTTTTCTTCCAATAACTGTCAAAGACAGGATTATAGCAGAGCTATGCATAAAAAGGAAGACCCAAATCTCAATTTGATCATCTTTCCGGCAACAGTCCAGCCATCAAGCTGTGCGGGTTTCCGAATGGTTCGTCTGGACTGCTGCTCTTTCCGGCTGCATCATACTTAAGATTTTTTCCGCACATATCCGGACAGCTTCACTTTCTGTCCATCTGTCCGGACAGTGAGAGTACCATTCTCCTGGGTAGAATACACACTGCATCCCGCTTCCCTCAGCCGCTCCAAAGTCTCTTCATGCGGATGCCCGTACCGGTTGTCCACGCCCGCGGAGATCACAGCGACTTTCGGCTGGGCTGCTTTGAGAAATTCCGCTGTAGTGGAATCGCATGATCCGTGATGCGCTGCTTTGAGCACGTCGCATTGCGGGAGTTTTCCTTCTTTATAAAGGGATTCCTCACCCTTTCCTTCCACATCCCCGGTGAGGAGCATGCAAAACTCTCCGTACGTCAGTTCCAGGACCAGCGACGCTTCGTTTCCGGGTTCTAGTTTTGTGCCCTCCACGGGACCCAGACATTTCAATTCGGTCTTTCCGGTTTTTTCCGTGATCTTATCTCCTGCCCTCATGACTGCTGTCCTTGTTCCATTTTTCCTTGCTGTCTCTGCCAGTTCCAGCAGTTTCTCATCAAGATATCCCTCTGAAGGCAGTACGAGATTCCTGATGCGGACTCCCAGGTCCTGGTTTTCGAGAAGCTCCCTGATCCCATTGATATGGTCCTCGTCCCCGTGTGTGGCAAATACATAATCCAGAGTATCCACAGCATTCGCCAGAAGATACGGCTCGATCCGGTATATCCCCGCTGAGGACACATCACTGCTGCCGCCGTCCACGAGATAATCCTCCTGGTCTCCTCTTATATAGATGCAATCCCCCTGTCCCACATCCAGCACTGCTGCCCGGATCCCTTCTTCACTTTTACAGCCCAGACGGCAGGCTGCCGCCATCCCCACAGCGCACACTACGAGCAGGATGCCGGGAATACGAAAGACGCCGCCTTTCCTGCCATCTTCTGATTTCTGGCGGAGATAATAAAAAATCCCGCAGAGGATCCCCAGTACCGCATAATATCCGGCCAGCCAGGCAATATCCGGTTTTCCTGTCACAAACCGGCTTCCCGGGAGCGCTCCCGCAGCACCGCAGAGGCAGTCGTACATCCAGAGCACTGCTTTGCTCGCCTGGAGCACTGCTCCGCCCAGGCTGTCAGACATAAGCGTCAGCACAGACCCGATGATGCCGGATGCCATTGCCACGGGCATGACCGGGATCACGAAGAGATTCAGCAGCACAGAGTAAGGCGGGATCTCAAAATAGAAATACAGCACCGGGCCGAGAAGCAGGACATTCACCGCCAGGCTGGACACAAGACCGGTTAAAAGCCATCGTCCCGCTGCAAATATCTTTCCACAGAGATACCGCCTGATCATATGCCGCCCGCCCTTTCCTTTTGCCCATCCGGTCCTCCCGCCTTTCTTCCGCCCTGCGGCTGCTTCCAGCTTCTCTGATCTGAACATTTCCCCAAACACCGGACTGAGCAGGACCAGTCCCAGGATTGCCCCAAAGGAGAGGAGAAATCCCGCGTCCGTCACATACAGCGGCTGCCGGGCGCAGAGTACCGCCGCTGCCGCCGACAGACTTGTCGCCAGATCATAGTCTCTCCCTGTCATATCCGCCCCGACACGGATAAGAAACATGATAAGCGCCCGCAGACTGGAGACTCCCGCCCCGATCATCATCGTATAAAGGATAAGGACCGCCCCTCCTGCGATGCCGGCAGGAATGAAGCCAAGCCCGGTCTTCCTGAGCAGTCCGTAGATCCCCATACCGATAAAGGACATATGGAGTCCTGATATGGCAAGCAGGTGCCCGATCCCGTTCTTCTGATACATCTTCTTCATCTCTGCATCCAGACCTGCCTTGTCCCCCAGAAGGACAGCGCTCATCGTCCCACCGTAGTAATCTCCCAGATGTTTCACCAGAATATCCTTCCACGCGCAGCGTACCTCAGATAGGAACTGGGCTGTCCGGTCTGTCTCCCGGGAGATCACTTCCAGTTTGTCCGCCCACACAAGGACATGGATCCCCTGCCTTGCGTAGTAAGCGCGCTGGTCGAAATTTCCCGGATTGCGCGCGCTGTCAAACACAGCGGCCTCCCCGGTTATCCGGATCCTGTTCCCGATACGGATATGTTCTTCGCTTTTTTCTGTCTGTTCCGGCCTGACATAGGCCATGACGGTTGGTTCCTGAATATTCTGATCTGAAACAGATACAGCATTGTCCTTTAGACAGACTGCTGTCACTTTTGATTTTTCTTCAATCTTAGATACAGTGCCTTCCAGCGTGATCCCGGCTGAAGGCATACTCTGGTTGAGCGCGTCCTCCAGCGCGGAAGCCTCTGCCCCCGCGCCGAAAAAACACACTCTTATCGCCTGTACCGCCACAAAAAGGGCGCATACCATACAAAGCGGCCGCTTTTTCATTGATCTTTATTCTTCTTCGGCTGCGACCAGTTCTTCTTTTGCCTCAAGAGGCTGGGACAGATCCACTGTCTCCATATACTTTGCATCCGTTTCCCCGTTGATCGTGATCTGCACTTTCTGTGCCTCTGTTCCCCCGACCAGAGAATTCACGATCGAATACACTGTCACTTCCGGCAGCACGTCATAAGCCCCTGTAAGAAACGTACTGTCAAAATTCACGTAACAGATCCCGTCCTTGATCGTTACGCTCAAAAGGTTGGCATCCGGGTTGACCGTCGGATAAACACCGCTCCCGGAGGGTCCCTGCATGAGCTTCTCCACGATCAGTTTCTCCCGGGATACATTGCTGCTGTACCTCACATCGACTTTCTGCGGGACGAGCCTCTTCCCTTCTTTATCCGCGAAATACAGAGTCAGGGTATCCGTCTGATACGCAGTGGGCGATGAGCCGGTATTTTCCACAAAATCGTCCTCATTCATCAGCCCCACAGGGAACCCTGAGCTGTCCTCCAGCATTTCTCCGTCCACAGTGAATGAGACTGCATTGACCCCGTCGATCAGGACCAGGGACTGGACGACCGCCGCCCTCACCAGCTTTTCCTCCAGCGCCCCCATTTCAAGATAAGCGCTGTTGAAATCCACATCCAGGATACTCCCTCTCAATTCGCACTCCCGGACTTCCACCTCTGCGGGGATGGGGGCAGTATACTCGATCTCTTCCGAGGGCTTTTTCAGTTCCTCCAGGACTGCCTCTGCGACCTCTTCCGCCTCCCCTTCCGGGAAATCAAAAGAAACCTTTGCAAGCCCCGTCCTGTCTTCATTCAGACAGTAGATATACGGATCTTCTTTTCCCACATCCGTGCGTTTCCCACAGGACACAGCCAGCGCAGACATACAGAGACAGACGGCCAAAAGCTTTATTTTCCTCTTCATCCTCACACCCCCTATGCTGCCACGTAGATCAGAGGGATCCGGACTGTGAATGTAGTCCCCTCTCCCTCATTGCTGTATACTTTGATGGAGCCGCGGTGCACGAGGACCGCATTCCTTGCGATGGCAAGCCCAAGCCCTGTCCCGCCGATCTCCCGGGAATGGGACTTGTCCACCCGGTAGAACCTCTCAAATATATTCGCCTGGTCCTGCTCCGGGATCCCGATCCCCGAGTCCTCCACCTTCACATAAAAATACTTGTGGTCCGCATTCAGGGAGACATGGACCCATCCGTTCTCATGGTTATATTTAATGGCATTTTCCACAAGGTTTGATACGGCAAGGGTAAATTTTGTCTCATCGATCTCCGCGTTCACAGGCCGGAAGGTTTCCATGACCATCTCTACATTTTTCTTCTCCGCGATCGGCTTTAACCGTTTCAGGATCTGTTCCAGCAGATCATTGATATTCATGGTCCGGATGTTCATCGTCTGGCCTGACCGGTCCATCTTCACAAGAGAGAGCAGGTCTGTGATGATCTGGTTCTCCCGGTCGATCTCCTTCGCGATATCCTGCATGAACTCCTGGTACATCTCCACTGGCACATTGTCCTGCTCCAGGAGAGAATCCGCCAGGACCTTCATGGAAGTCATGGGCGTCTTCAGCTCATGGGACACATTGGATACGAACTCTTCCCTGGACTCGTCCAGGATCTTCAGCCTGCCGAGCATTTTATTAAACGCTTCGCTCAGCTGCCTTGTCTCTGTAAATGTATCCACATGGAGCACATCGTCGCTGTACCCTTCTGTCACGTTTTCGATGGCCCCTGTGATCTTGTGGATAGGCCGCACCATCCGGTCTGCCAGGAACACGCTGAGCATGGCAAGGAGGATCATGGCGATCCCCACGATCACTCCGCCGTGGGTATACAGCACCTGCTTTGTCGTCTCGATATTATCTGTGGACACACTGGCAAGCATCACACCGAGCACTTTCTCTCCTCCGCTCTCCACAATGGGGGAAGTCACCTCGATATAATGGTTGGTCCTGTCATAAAAATTTGTCCTCTCGCCTTTCATACAGCGGACGACATTTTCCGACACATCCGTCTTGCCCTCATCCAGGCTGTATGTATCCTTGACCACCCTGAGGTCTTTATCGATGACCATGACCCGACCGTTATAAATATTAGTCAGCTGGGTGAGGCTGCTATTGATGACCTCAGAGGACGTATCTGACAGATACCCGTAATTATTCAGCTGGTTGCACAGTATGGTGCACTGGTTCTGGATTTCCGCGGTGCGAAGCTCCACCGCGCGCGACTCATAGAATTTCACGATCCCGAAAAGAGCCGCCAGGCATGGCAGGAGCCCTGCCAGCATGGCGGACAGGATAAAACGGAACCGCATATTTTTAAAGATCTTGTCTCTGAATGTAAACTGACGTTTAACCCTGGAAATAATAACCCACTCCCCACTTTGTATGTACATATTTCGGTTCGCTCGGGTTCATCTCGATCTTCTCCCGCAGGCGCCGGATATGCACATCGACTGTCCTTGCATCTCCCGGATAATCATATCCCCACACAAGGTTCAAAAGGTTTTCCCTGCTGTACACTTTGTTCGGGTTCATGGCAAGCAGCTCCAGCACGTCAAATTCTTTTGCCGTGAGGTTGATCTCCCTCTCCCCGATGAACACGCGGCGGCTCTCGCAGTCGATCTTCATGTTGCCCTTGATGAGCACCGGGCTTCCCGCAGGCTCCTTCTTCTTCGAAGTGCGCCGCATGATCGCCTTGATCCTCGCCTTCACCTCGAGGATATTGAACGGCTTGGTGATATAGTCGTCCGCGCCGTACTCCAGCCCCAGGATCTTGTCCATATCTTCACTTTTCGCTGTCAGCATCACGACCGGCATATCGGAAAACTCCCTGATCTGCTGGCATACCTGGAACCCGTCCAGTTTCGGCAGCATGACATCTAAAAGCACCAGGTCATACTCGCAGTTCCTTGCGCACTCCAGCGCTTCCTCGCCGTCATAGGCACAGTCCACTTCCATGCCTTCCTGCTCCAGGCTGAACCGGATCCCTTTTACGATCAGTTTTTCATCGTCTACCACCAATATCTTCTTACTCATACTCCACTACCTGACTCCTGTCTCATATCGTTATGTCTTCTTTTATTTTATTAAATACTCCCTCTTTGATTCCCTCGATCAGCATCAGGTCCTCAATGCTCCCGAACTTACCGTGCTCCTCACGGTAGTCCAGGATGCTCTGAGCCTTTGCCTCACCGATCCCTGTCAGGGTCATGAGTTCCTCTTTTCCGGCTGTATTAATATTTACTTTCCCGCTTACGTCCGCATTTCCGGTTACGATATCTTCAACCCCGGAGCCCTGCATCTGAACCTCCCGGACTGTGGGGACATAGATCTGTTCCCCGTCCGCCACGGTCCTCGCCTGGCTGACTGCCTCAGGCGCCGCCTCCGCCGTCATGCCGCCGGCGAGAGTGATCGCTTCAAATACACGGGCGTCCTTTTTTAATTCATATACCCCGGGAGCATTCACTGCCCCGCACACATAGACATAGACCGTCTCCGCAGGCTCCTGTTCTTCCTGCGGGACAGCTCCCTCTTCTTCCGTCTCGCTCTCAGCAGAGACTGACAGCTCTTCCAGGCTCTCTCCATCCTTATCGGAACATCCCGCAGACACGAGAGCCGCTGCCAGGATCGGGAGCCATACTGCCTTCATTTTTTTCATTCTGTCATGCATATTTTTCTCCACAGTTCCCAGACCGGGAGAGATACCCCTTTTATGCCGGACAGTAACATTGTAACGAATTTTTATCAAAATTACAATAGACAATTAATTCTTTGTTACGGTATTAACAGGTTGTTACAGATTTATTACATATATCTGTATCTGCGATACCCCCCTGCATATCCTACTCCCACTGGAATACCGCGATCCCGATCACTGCCACAAGGAGCCCGCCCAGTTTCCGCCAGGAGAACGGCTCTCTGTCCATGCCGAACATCCCGAAGAGCTGGATGAGATACGATACCGCGAGCTGGGCGATGACAATGAGGAGCGCGGACTTCGCAGGTCCCAGCGCCGCAACGCTCTTGATCACAGTCCATGTGATCACAGCTCCGATCGCCCCGCCCAGCAGCATATACTTTGGCTCTACCTTTGCGATGGCAGAGACGCTGTCCCGCCCGGTAAACAGCCATGCCGCCAGACAGACCGCGAACGCCGTGATCTGCACCCAGCCGTTGCTGACCCACACTCCGGTTGTCTTCGTAACCTGTGTGTTAAATACTCCCTGTATGCTCATAAGCGCCCCGGAGATCAGGGCAATAAAAAAACCAGCCATGTTCCATACCTCCATGCAGTTTATGCCTGCTTTTCCCTTAGTATGTCCCCTGGCCGGTTTCTTATTCCTGTCTTGTTCCACAGTGTGTCTGCATTGCTGTGCCGCTGTGTGTCTCTCCTGGTTAAGACAACGCCCGCTTCATCTTCCCGATCATCTCATCGATGTGCTTCTCCTCCACGATCAGCGGCGGCACAAAACGGAATACATTCCCTTCCGCCTGGATGATCAGAAGCCCTTCTTCGATGGCTTTCCGGTTGACTTCCGCAAGCGGCTTCGTGACCACGATGCCCTGCATCAGTCCCTTGCCTTTGCGCTCTGTGACGCAGTCCATCTCTTCCACAAGCTCGTCCAGGCGCTTCGTGAGATACGGTGCCACTTGATTGACGTGCCCCACGATATCGTCCCGCTCAAAAATCTTGATCACCGTCTTTACCGCGGTGCATGCCAGCGGGTTCCCGCCGTAGGTTGCCCCGTGGTCCCCGGGTTTCAGGGAATATTCCGCCACCCGCTCTGTCATGGCGAATGCGCCCACAGGGATGCCGTTCCCGATCGCCTTTGCCATGGTCAGGATGTCCGGCTTCACGCCGAATCCCTGCCATGCGAACATGGTCCCCGTACGCCCCATGCCGCACTGGACTTCATCGCAGATCATGAGGATGTCATTCTCATCGCAGATCCTGCGGATTCCTTCCATAAATTCCTGTGTGGCAAGGTTGATCCCGCCCTCGCCCTGGAGGGGTTCCAGGATGATCGCGCAGGTCTTGTCGCTGACAAGCGCCTCCACACTGTCCAGGTCGTTAAATTTCGCGAACTTCACCCCAGGCACCAGCGGCTCGAAAGGCTCCCTGTACGGCCCGTGCCCTGTGACGGACACTGCGCCGAAGCTCCTGCCGTGGAAGGAATGCTCCATGGCGATAAACTCATACCTGCCTGTGCCTTTTGTGTACGCGTAGCGTCTCGCCGCCTTGAGGGCGCCCTCGTTCGCCTCGCTCCCGCTGTTGGTAAAGAATACCCGGTCCATGCCGGAAATCCGGTTCAGCTCACGCGCAGCCTCGCCGCAGCTCTCGTGATAGTAAAGGTTTGATATATGGTACAGTTTGTCGATCTGCGCCTTTAACGCCTCATTCAGTTCTTTGTTATCGTATCCCAGCCCTGTCACGGCAAACCCTGCCGCAAAGTCCAGATACTCTTTTCCCTCTGTGTCATACACGTACATCCCCTCGCCGTGGTCAAGCGCGATGGGGAAACGGTTGTATACGTGGATCAGATTTTCTTCCGCTGCTTTGATCTTTTCATTCACCATGATAATACCTGCTTTCCTGACTGTTCAATATGGCTGTCCCGATCCCCTTGTTCGTAAAGATCTCAAGGAGGAGACAGTGGGGGATACGCCCGTCCAGGATATGGACCCTGGACACGCCATTCTCGATGGCGTCGATACAGTTCTGGAGCTTGGGCAGCATGCCGCCGCCGATATAGCCGTCAGCCATCAGCTTCTTCGCCTCAGCCACCTCGAGCTCGGAGATCAGGGTGGACGGGTCGTCCGGATCCTTGTACACACCCTCGATATCCGTCAGGAACGCCAGCTTCTCCGCTTTCATGGCGCGGGCGATGGCGCATGCCGCATCGTCCGCATTGATATTATATGTATTGTACTCGTCGTCCAGTCCTACCGGGCAGACGATCGGGAGGAAATCTTTCTCCAGGAGATCATAGAGGATCTGGGCGTTCACTTCTTTGATCTCGCCCACATATCCGATATCCTGGCCGTCAGAATATTTTTTCTCCACCTTCAGGAGCGCCCCGTCTTTTCCGCTGATGCCGATGGCGCGCACGCCCAGGCTCTCCACAAGCTGCACCAGGCTTTTATTCACCCTGCCAAGCACCATCTCAGCCACTTCCATGGTCTCCTCATCTGTCACGCGAAGCCCGTTGATGAATTTCGGCTCCATGCCGACCTTTCCGACCCACTTGCTGATCTCCTTGCCGCCGCCGTGCACGATGATGGGCTTGAAACCGCAGAGCTTCAGGAGAGTCACATCCTGGATCACCCGCTCCTTTAAGCTCTCATCTACCATGGCGCTGCCGCCGTATTTCACTACAATGATCTTTCTGTTAAAGCGCTGGATATAGGGCAGGGCCTCGATGAGCACCTGTGCCTTGTCCAGGTATTTCTGCATATTTTCGTTCATAATACCCTCCTGCCTATCAGCTTCTGTAATCTGCGTTGATCTCAATATATCCGTGTGTCAGGTCGCAGCCCCATGCCGCTGCTTCCTCATTTCCTTCTTTGATGTCCGCGACCGCGGTCACCTCCGGCCGGGAGAGGATCTCCGTCGCCTTCTCCTCGCTGTAATCCGTGGCTGTGCCATTCTCGATGATCTTCAGTTTCCCGGCAGCACTCTCAAAGTACAGGTCTACCTTCTCCGGGTCAAACTCCGCCCCCGAGTATCCCATCGCGCAGAGGATGCGTCCCCAGTTGGCGTCATGGCCCGCGATGGCCGTTTTCGTCAGGTTGGAGCAGACGATGGATTTTGCCAGCGTCTTTGCCTGTTCCTTTGTCTTTGCCCCGATGATCTTTGCCTCGAAAAGGGCGGTCGCCCCCTCGCCGTCCCCTGCCATCATCTTTGCCAGTGTTTCGTTGACACAGTGGAGCGCCTCTTTGAAGGTCTCGTACTCCGGGGTGCCGACGCGGATCTTCTCATTGCCCGCCATCCCGTTTGCCAGCAGGAGCACCGTGTCATTGGTGGAAGTATCCCCGTCCACGGAGATCATGTTATAAGTGTCTTCCACATCTTCGCTCAGCGCCTTCTGGAGCGCCTTTTTTGAGATCTTTGCGTCCGTTGTGATAAAGGAGAGCATAGTGCACATATTCGGATGGATCATCCCTGACCCCTTTGCCATGCCGCCGATGGTCACAGTCTTCTCTCCGATCTCAAATGTCACGGCTGCTTCTTTTTTCCTCGTATCCGTGGTCATGATCGCCTGCGCCGCCGCTGTGCCGCTCGCCAGATCCGGCTTTTTCGCCGCCGCGAGCACTGCGATGCCCGCCCGCACTCTGTCCATGGGAAGCTGCATGCCGATGACCCCGGTGGATCCCACAAGCACACTGTCCCTCTCGATCCCCAGTATCTCAGCCGCCTCATCCGCGGTCTCCCGGCAGTATCTCATGCCCTCTTCGCCGGTGCACGCATTGGCGATCCCGGAATTGACCACCACTGCCTGGGGCTTCTTTTTGCTCTCCACCACAGCCCGGTCCCATTTCACGGGCGCCGCTTTCACCACATTCGTGGTAAATGTCCCTGCCGCCTTGCATGGCTTTTCGCTGTAGATCAGCGCCATGTCCGTCCTGCCCTGGTACTTGATGCCCGCAGCCGCGGCTGCCGCCTGAAATCCCTTTGCGGCGGTGACTCCGCCATCGATCATTTTTATGCTCATATGCCCATCTCCTTTATCTGCCTGCCAGATATCTGCTGTTCATCTATTTCTGCTGTACATCTATTTCTGCTGTTCATCTATTTCTGTTGTTCATTTATTTCTGCTCTTCATTTATCACTACTGTTCATTAAATGCAGTGATATTCTCTTCATTCAGAGTGAAATCGTAATAATTCAGGTCCAGGCGCTCTGTCCAGCCAATGGTATTCCAGAATGCATTTCCGATATCATTTTTCGTAAACGCGATCAGGGACACCTTGTTGATCTTCTCCTCTTTGAGCGCCTTCATGGCAAATACGACCATCGCCCTGCCGATGCCGTGCCTTCGGTACGCCTCATCCACGCACACATGGTACAGGCATCCTCTCCTGCCGTCGTGCCCGCAGAGGATGCTCCCCACGATCTTCCCGTCCTTTTCTGCGACCACGCTGGTGGTAGGGTTGCGCTTCAGGAAACGGTCCACCCCGTCCCGGGAATCATCGATGCTGCGGATGCCGAACCCGCGGATCTTCTTCCAGAGGGCGTACACCCCGTCATAATCGTCTATTGTCATCACTCGTATCATAGTATCCATTCCTTTTCTGACTTTATCGCTGCAATGCTGCCCTGCTCTCTACAGCCGGTCCTGCCGCCTGCTGCCCGGCGCTTTACGGGAACATGGGCACGAGCTCCAGCCCCTCGCTCTCCTTTAAGCCGAACATCAGGTTCATGTTCTGCACTGCCTGTCCCGCCGCGCCTTTGACCAGGTTGTCAATGGCGCCCATCATGATGATGCGGTTCGTCCGCGGGTCGATCTTAAATCCGATGTCCACGTAATTGCTGCCCTCTACCCATTTTGTCTCCGGGCAGACGTCCCTGTCCAGCACGCGGATGAATTTTTCGTTTCCGTAATATTTATCATACACTGCCTTTACATCTTCCCAGCTCACATCCCTGGTCAGCTTTGCATACTCTGTAGCCAGGATGCCCCGGTTCATGGGAACAAGATGTGGCGTAAAGCTCAAGACCATCGGTTTCCCCGCAGCATAGCCGAGCTGCTCCTCGATCTCCGGAGTGTGCCTGTGGGACGCCACACCGTATGCCTTCATATTCTCATTGACCTCACAGAACAGGTTCTGGACCTTTGCCCCTCTTCCCGCGCCGGATGTGCCGGATTTTGCATCAATAATGAGGGTATCCATATCGATGATCCCCTCCTTTGCAAGAGGATATGCAGTGAGGATGGAACAGGTCGTATAGCATCCCGGATTTGCCACCAGCCTTGCGCCTTTTACGCTCTCCCGGTTCACCTCGCACAGGCCGTACACTGCTTCTTCTATAAACTGAGGCGCCTTATGCTCGATCTTGTACCACTCCTCATAGACCTTTACATCTTTCAGGCGGAAATCCGCGCTTAAGTCTATGATCTTTGTCTTTGAGAGGATGTCTTCATTTACAAGGGAGGCGCACAGCCCCTGAGGCGTCGCGGTAAAGATCACGTCCACCTGGGAAGCGAGTTCCTCCATATTGTCGTCCATGCAGACCGCGTCCACGATCTGAAACATATTCCTGTATACATCTGCGTATTTCTGATCGATATAGCTCCGGGAGCCGTACCATTTGATCTCTGCATCTTTATGTCCTGATAATATCCTTACGAGCTCGCCGCCTGCATAGCCGGTAGCCCCGATGATCCCAACTCTGATCATAGTCTTTTTTCCTTTCTGGTATTACTGTCCTGCATGTAGCATGCGTATCACAGTTTCCTATGATATACCTCATTTAATAGGAAGTAAAGCATTTCATGAAAATATTTAGTAAGAGTGCTTGCATAATAATACAACTTTTATGCATATTATGCAAGCGTATTTTTCTATTTATTTCACATTTCTGATAACAGTCCAGCCGTCGAGTTATGCGTTTTCCGAATGATGCGCCTGAGCCTATTCTCCGCCCTGGGAGGTTACCACATATACCGCAGATGGCTGGCTGGCGGACGATGATAGAGGCTTCTGGCAATTTTTATAAAAAGTTCGGCGGAGCAGCAGAAAAAATTCTGTTGCTCCGCCTGAACTTTTTTATAATTATTTATCAGAATAATGGAATCTGCATGATAATATATAGACATTATATTCATCTATTTTATAGACCAGTCTGTCTTTATCATTGATCCTCCTGCTCCAGTACCCTGACAGATCTCCGGTCAACGGCTCCGGCTTTCCAATTCCTGAGTTTCCATTTCGGCAGATATCTTCAATCAGAGAATTAATTTTCTTCAAAGTCCTTCTGTCCTCGGTCTGCCAGTAAATATAATCTTTCCAGCCATTAACCGTAAATATTTTATTCATCCGTTTCGACCTCGATCAATTTCCTGACTTCCGCCTGCCCGTTCTCCAGCTGTCTCTTTGACTCCATCAGCCACCTGTAATTTGCTTCATTTCCAAGCAAATGCATATTTTCAAGCATATTATTATAAGTTTCTTCAGAAATCATTACAATATTCCTGTTTTTCTTTCGCGTTATGATAAGAGTCTCATAGTCATCAGAAACCTTATCCATACACTCTTTCATATTCCCGCGAAGTTCTGTATAATTTACTGCCAACAAAGATATCACCTCTTTCACGTACAGTATTCTGTACTTATATTATAGTATATACAATGTTCGTAGTCAATATACTGTAAACAGGGAAATCTTCTATTTCCGTATCTGACCGTTTCCAAAAATCACATATTTCGTCGTTGTCAGTGCCTCCAGCCCCATGGGCCCTCTCGCGTGGAGCTTCTGGGTGCTGATCCCGATCTCCGCGCCGAATCCGAACTCAAACCCGTCCGTAAACCTGGTAGATGCGTTCACATACACTGCCGCTGCATCGATCTCATCCTGGAACTTCAGGGCATTGTTATAATCATTCGTGATAATGGACTCTGAATGTCCGGTATTATATTTGTTGATATGGGCGATCGCCTCGTCAATGGAGTCCACGATCTTCACTGAAATAATGGCGTCCAGATATTCTGTCCCCCAGTCTTCTTCCGAAGCGGGGATGATCTCTTCACTGATCGCCCTTGCCCTCTCGTCGCCCCTGATTTCCACATCATGAGCCTTCAGCCTCTCCACAATCTGTGGAAGGGCTTCCGGCGCGATCTCACTGTGGACAACCAGAGACTCGCAGGCATTGCATACTCCCAGTCTCTGGGTCTTTGCATTTTCCACGATGTCTGCCGCCATGCGGATATCTGCCGATGCGTCCACATAGACATGACAGTTGCCTGTACCCGTCTCGATCACCGGAACTGTGCTGTTCTCCACCACATTCGCGATCAATCCTGCGCCGCCTCTGGGGATGAGCACATCAATGCCGCCGTGCATCTTCATCATCTCACCGGCAACCTCGCGGCTCGTATCCTCCACGAGCAGGACTACATCCTGGCAGAGTTTTTCCTTGCGCAGTCCGGATTTGATGGCGCGCACGATGGCCTGATTGGAATGGATCGCATCGCTGCCTCCGCGGAGGATCGCAGCATTCCCGGTCTTAAAGCAGAGTCCGAAGGCATCCGCCGTCACATTGGGGCGGGACTCATAAATGATCCCGACCACACCCAGGGGGACTCTCTTTTTCCCGATCCTCAGTCCGTTGGGTCTCGTCTTCATATACAGCACTTCGCCCACCGGGTCGTCCAGGGCTGCGATCTGCCTGAGTCCTTCCGCCATATCAGCGATCCGTTTCTCAGAGAGGGCGAGCCGGTCGATCAGAGACTGCTTGATTCCTTTCTCCTTCGCCGCTTCCAGGTCTTTTGCATTTTCTTCCAGTATCATATCCTGCTGCGCGGTCAGTTCATCCGCAACTGCAAGCAGCCCTCTGTTCTTATCTGCCGTTCCCATCTTAGCCGCCTCGACGGCAGCTTTCTTCGCGCAATCTGTGAGCATCTGCATATATGATTCCATTTTCCGGTCTCCTTTCTCCTGGCCTGCACAGTCTCTTCTCCTGTTGTATCTGTCTGACGCACAGGCACTCATCCTGCCCCCTATTGTACCATTGTTCGGTAATTGCCGCCACAAATTTCGGTACAGAAAATTCTTAAGAAATTATTAGCAGTAACAGTTCATCCGATTTTCTCCGCCATGTACATCCCGCCCATAACACCGGCAAGGCAGAAGATGACGCTCGCACACATATATGTAAACGCCATCCCATAGTGTCCTTTCCCGAGCAGGGTGTACGCTTCCAGCGAAAATGTGGAAAATGTCGTAAATCCTCCACACACTCCGGTCTTAAGGAAAAGGACCAGGTCCGCAGGCAGATCCTTTCTCGCAGCCATGCCTGCGATACATCCGATCAGTAACGCTCCCAGCACATTTGTCACAAAGGTAAGGACCGGGAAATCCCCTTTATAAGGAAGCAGGCTGAGCCCATACCGGAGCACTGCTCCCAGGGCCCCGCCCAGGCCCACACAGATGATCCCTGACATCTCCTTACCTCACGTATACGATGTAATCGTCTTTCCTCGGCTTTGCCTCAGGAACTGCGCCATCCGCAGGGTAACCGAGGATGCAGTGTCCGACGCCGATATAATCGCCTTCGACGCCCCATTTCTTAAGAAGCGCCTTCCCCTCTTCAGAGCCAAATACCTCTCTCGCCCTGTGGATCCAGCAGGAGCCCACTCCCACTGCGTAAGCGGCATTCATCAGATTTCCCATGACGAGAGCGCCGTCCTCCACACAGGTGGGGCGTTCCTTTGAAGCCAGCACCACCAGGACAGTAGGCGCTCCGTAAAACGGATCCGACTCCTCATCGTCCATCACTCTGGCATTGAGTTTCGAGAGATAATCTCTTGTCTCCTTATCCTGCACTACAATGATCTTCGGAGACTGCATCCCCATCCCGGTAGGCGCGTAAGTTCCTGCCTCGAGGATCTTCTGAAGCTCTTCCTCTTTGATCTGCTCCGGTTTATACGCGCGGATGCTCCTTCTCTCTTTCAGATCTTTTAATGTTGATTCCATGATCTCATCTCCTGTATCAATCTTAAATGTATCGATTTCAAGTATTTCTGTCCCATTCCGCCGTATGTTTTATGCCAGGATCTCTTCTTTCTTCTCCAGGATCTTCTCTACAGCAGCACACGCCGGGCAGTCGCAGTATGCAGCTCCTTCCGCTTTGATCTTCTTTGCATGGGCTGCCACTCCGGAAGCGGCCTCCGCCCCGCCGAATACTTTAGCCCCTGCTTCTGACTCTGCGAAACACTTTCTTATCCATAGCAAACCCTCCTTTAAATCTGTCACTGTCTGTATTTTATCACTCTGTCCTGTCTTTTACAATCCGCCAGACATCAGAAGACTTCTATCTGGCACACCTTCATCGCTTCCAGCGCCTGGCTGTGGCTCTGCGGCGTCACCCCAGCGCAGCACGATGCCGCCACCCGTATGGGGACTTCCGGACAGCATGCTTTCAGGAGAAGGGCATTGGAGATCACACAGATATCCGTGCACAGCCCGGCCAGAGTGATCTCTTCCACAGATCCTTCCGCCCCTTCCAGATTTTTTACAGATTCCCCGAGCTCCACGCTTCCGAACGACGGTTTGTCTATCAGCAGACATCCCTGTTTTTCATCCAGGGCTTCCATCACTTCCCGGCGGATCTCCCAGCCTTCTGTCCCTTTTATGCAGTGCGGCACCGGCAGATGCCTGCCCTCCTCACTGTCCAGATAATCCTCCCCGTGCGTATCCCTTGTGGCGATCACCTTCCCGTCAAACCCCCGGATCATCTCCACAACGCCCGGCACGATAGCCTCCGCCTCTTTTGTCCCGAGAGCTCCGTCGATAAAATCATTCTGCATATCCACTACTACAAGTACCTTCATCTGCTCTTCTCCTTTCACTCAGCCTTTGCCATTATTGTTCAGGTCATAATAAAATATGTACTGCTGCATCACCCCTGCGCATCCCCTGTATTTCTCAAACGGGAACTTCCCGCCGTACCTCGCGTCAAGCACTTTCTGTATATGTGTGTCCACAGGAAACGCATCCATATGGTGCAGGGCAAACAGGCAGATGCAGTCCGCCACCTTGCCGCCGATCCCGGGAAGCCTCATCAGTTCCGCTCTCGCCGTCAGATAATCCATCTTTTTCACCTGTTCCAGATCTACTTCCCCCGACGCGATCATGCGCGCTGTGCCGCAGATATACCTGCTGCGGTATCCCAGCTTCAGCGCCCGGAGTTCTTCTTCCGCAGCCGATGACAGCTCATCAGGAGTGGGAAATGCATTGTACATCCTGCCGTCTTCTGTCTCTATCTTCTTCCCGTATTTCCCGCTGACTGCCTGGATCAGCCCTTTGATCCTGGGGATATTGTTCTGCTGGGACAGGATAAAAGTGATGATCATCTCCCACACATCCTGCTTTAAAATGCGGATCCCGCTGCCGAACTGTGCTGCTGCCCGCAGATACTCGTCTTCCGGATCGATCCCTGCCAGATACTTCTCATAACTGGTATCCATATCAAAATATTCCTTCCAGAAAGACTCATACTCTTCCCGGGAGCAGTACAGGACCGTCTTCCCCGATGCCTCTGCGCCGTCCGCACTGATCTTAAGGAACCTCTCTCCTGCGATCAGCTCATAACTCCCGTCTCCTGCCGGATCGAGGCGGAAACACTGCCCGGACCTGCATATCTGTGAAACCGAAAAACATTGATTCTCTATTGTGACCATATGACCTCCGCCTTTTTATCTGTACTTTGAAAGCATACCATGACAGCCGTCCCCCGGCAAGCCCCGCCCGCTTTCAAACGCCGTTTTCAGGCATTGTAATGTTTCAGGAAGAAGCGAAAAAGCAGGACGCCCAGGGTGCTATCCTCTCCCTGGGCGTCTGCTTTGGACTGGGCTTTAAGCGCCGCCCTCCAAAGTCTGGTCAATAATGCTCCTCATAATATCCTCCGTAAGCTGGCCGCTCACATATCCGTATACATTTCCCTCTCTGTCGATCATGAACGTCGTCGGAAATGCTGAGATCCCATAATAGCTGAACATCTCTCCTGTCTCATCCATGAGCACCGGGTACGTATAGCCGTTTTCTTCCATAAATGCAGTGATCTCTTCTCTTGATCCTTCTCCGCCCATGCCGGGTCCTGCCACGCCGATGACAGCCACTTCGGCATTCTCCCCCTGGGCTGCATATTCCTCATACAGCTTCTGGATCTCGGGCATCTCATTCCTGCACGGTCCGCACCACGTCGCCCAGAAATTCAGGAATATGACCTTCCCTTTGTAGTCATCCAGCCTGTGCACATTCCCGAACTGGTCTTCCATCTCAAACTCATACGCCCGGACTGTCTGATCCGCATCCGTCCCATCATCGCTGTCCGCGGTGTCCCCGCCGTCCTGAGCGTTGCTTCCGCCCTCTGGACTGCCGTCATCCTCTGCGCCGTCATCCTCTGAGCCGCTGTCCCGGGCATCTCCGCTGCCTTCACCGTCTGCGGGATCTTCTTTTCCGCTGTCACTGTCATCGGCATCTGTCCCGGTACTGCTCTGTGACACAGAAGACAGATATCCTGTAATGTCATTCATTTTCCCCGTAAACATCAGAAGCCCCATCAGGATCATGAGCACGCCGCCCACTTTTACCGTATACCTGACGATCTTCATATGTTTCTTAAACCATGCCAGAAGGCCTGCCGTGAATATCCCTGCCGCCAGGAAGGGCAGGATAAAGCCGAGCGTATATACTCCGATCAGCAGGAATCCCTTTGCCCCGGTCTCCGCGCTCCCGGCCATCAGGAGCACGCTGGTCAGTACCGGACCTACACAGGGAGTCCAGGCGAAGCTGAAAGCGAAACCCATGATCAGTGCCGTTACCGGGGACATTGTCATCTTCTCCAGCCTGAGCGGGAGCCGGTGTTCCGAGCCGAGGACTTTTGAGCTCCCGAAGACACCCAGCTGGTACAGCCCGAACAGGATGACGAGCACTCCTCCGATGCGGGCGAAGAGCATCCGGTTGTCATTGAAGAAGCTGCCCGCCGCCGACGCGCCCATCCCCAGCACGAAGAACGCTCCGCTGATCCCGAGCGTAAAAAACAGCACGCGGATAAACAGCTTCAGGCGTTCTCTCTTCCCCGGCCCGGCAGGACCTGCCCCAGGGTCTCCGGCCTGGACGGCGCCGCCGCCCGTCCCCACGTTCAGCCCGCCTGCCAGGTACCCGAGGTACAGCGGCACCAGCGGCAGCACACAGGGCGAAAAGAAGCTTAAAAGCCCCTGTATGAAAACAGTAACTGCTGATATTCCCGTCTCGATCGTAAATCCCATATGCGAATTCTCCTTTTCCTCACGCACTGCTTATTCCGGCATGTCATTCTCCATTATAGTCTCATGCCTGTGAGGAGAGGATATCATATTTCATATGGATAGAACAGTGATTTTGTCACTTTGCGGCTATTTTTTCTGAGTCATTTTCTCAGTCTCCGCCATCCACTCATATTTTCCCGCCTTTACCTCAAATGGTTCCATCCCCGGAAGTTCGACACGGGCAGACGTATTCGGCGGTATCTCGGCCGTATATCTCACACCCGCATCACTGCGCTCCCACCGGCAGGCTACAGTTCCGTATATACTGTCGTAAGATGCGCCCGCATAGGTAAAGCTGCCGCCCGGCTTCGGACTGAGCAGGAAGTGGTTCTCCCCGTCGATCCGGATCCCGCACATGGTCTCAAACAGCCACGCGCACACCGTTCCCTTGGAATAATGGTTCAGGGACGCGATCCCGTTCTGCGCCTCTGTCCCCTCCCACGACTCCCAGATGGTCGTGGCGCCGTGCTTCGGCATGAAGAGCCAGCCTGGCATCTCTTCGTTTTCCAGCAGACGGTAGGCATATCCGATATCGATCTCCGAGAGCACATCCAGGATCAGCGGAGTAGAGAGGAATCCCGTCCCCAGCCTCCATCCGTAATGATCCAGCGCCTTCACCAGGCGCTCCTGCGCATATTTCCTGCCTTCCGTATCCAGAAGTCCCATATACAGAGGACGCACCAGCATTGCCTGCCGGTCTGTATCCAGGGTAAACTCAGGCAGGCTGCGGATCGCCTGATAGGATCTGCGCACCTGCCGCGCATATTCCCTGTAAAGGTCAGAATCCGCCTCTTCCCCCAGCTCCGCCGCGATCTCCGCCATGTGCCCCATGACAAAACTGGTATATGCGGTAGATACCTCCGGGTGCGGCAGTACCATGTCCGTCCATTTATTCGGATGGACGTCCGCGGGCTCCGCCCACTCGCCGTAGGACTGCCCCGCATTGACCGCGTACTTCCTGTACCCGTGCGGGATCCGCAGAGGCTTCGACAGAAGAGTATGCTTCCCGCAGCGCTTTATCATGAACCGGGCATACTTCTTCATCCCCTTATAATATTTCTCCAGTATGGAGCGGTCCCCGTACCTCTTCCAGAACCGATAGGGGATCAGGATACCTGCGTCCGCCCACCCCACGGATCCGTTCATGGCATCCATATAAAAATCCACTCCGCCCTCCGGGACGATCTGAGGGAGGCATCCGTCCTTTCTCTGCCAGTCGTACATATCCTGCACGTATTTTCTGAAAAACGCAGCGCAGTCGAACAGCCAGCCCGCTGTGTCAAAGAAGATCTGGGCATCGCCTGTCCAGCCGTGCCGCTCCCGGGTCGGACAGTCTGTCGGGATATCCAGGAAATTGCTCCTGGCCGACCAGACCGTGCTCTCCACGAACTGATCGAGCAGGGCGTTTGAGCTTTTGAAAAATCCCGTCCGCCGCAGGTCCGAGTAAACAGCCACAGCTGTGAACTCCGCATCTTCCAGATCCGAAAGATCGTCCGCACTGACCTCACAGTAGCGGAACCCAAACACGGCAAACCTGGTCTTGTACACATTGAGCCCTTTCCTGCACCTGTATATGATCCTCTGAAGAGGTGTTGTCTTCTTTCTGCTGCTGCACTGGATATTTTTCTGTGTCAGTTCGCCATTTTCATCCAGCATCTCCCCGAATCTCAGGATCATTTTCCCGGTCCGCTCCGCCCGGAAGGAAAAACGGATATAACCTGCCATATTCTGCCCGAAATCAAGGAGAAGTTTTCCGGACGGCGTCTTTGTCCGGACCGGGGTGAACTGCTCATGCTCCGTGACCGGCACATTGTCCGAAGCAGACGGGACCACGCCGCAGGACGTCACTCTCGCCTTTCCGGAATAAGAAGGCTCCCTGCCTGCATCCACGATCTCCCCGTCCTTGTTGTCCGCAAACCGGATGGGCCCGTCAGAAGACCATTCCCAGCTTCCGTCTGATGCAATAGTCTCCCCGGATCCGTCCGGGAAGGTCAGCTCCAGCTGCGCCAGCAGTTTTGTTTCTGTGCCGTACTGGTTCCGCAGGCCCCATGCGCCTGTGCTTCCCCTGTACCAGCCGTCCGCCAGCTGGAAAGTCAGCTCATTTTCTCCGTCTTTCAGCAGTTCCGTCACATCATACGTCTGGTACTGGATGCGCTTCTTATAGTCCGTGACTCCCGGGGCAAGGACAAAATTTCCTGCCTTCCTGCCATTTATACAGCCCTCATATACTCCGCATGCAGAGGCGTAGAGCCTGGCTTTCACTGCGCCTCTGCATGCAAAGCGTTTCCGGAAGCAGTCTGCCGGATATCTTTTCTTCGGATCCGCCTTATAATCCCCGGTGATCCAGGATGCCTTCCAATCCGAAGGGGACAGAAGGCCGATCTCAAACGAAGCCTCATCAGACCATCCGCCCTGACTGTCCGTCTCATCCCACAGGCGTACCTTCCAGAGCACACGGGTACGGCTTTTCAGCGGACTGCCGGAATAGACAGCCCTCATGCTGCTTCCTGACACCTTCCCTGTATCCCACAGGATCCGGCCGCTGTCATCCCTGCATACGATCTGGTATGCATTCTGCACGGTCCCGCCCCCGCAGTTCCAGAACAGACGCGGCTCTACAATATCGATCCCCATCGGATCTCTCAGATATTCTGTCTTTAGATTTACTGCTCTCATCATTTTCCTCCGTTCTCTTTCCTTGCCCTGATCTCCGCCTGCTCTCTTTCGATGTCTTTCTCAACATTTAAAAATTTCAGAAGGATGACCATGAGCACTGCTGTGATAACTTCCAGCCCTACGAAAAAGAAAATAAACACATTCTGCGTGGCAGCATTCTGCACAAATCCTACCGTAGTATTTGTAAGAGCGTCGTATTCCGGGGCAATATATCCGGACAGGGACAGGCAGAGATTCAGGATCCCTGCACTGATCCCCACACAGACTGTGGCGATTATGGTATTGACGGATGTGGAGATCCCGTCGCAGCGGAACCCGTATTTCCACTCAATATGATCCAGCACATCCGCAAAGAGTGCCATAAACACATAGGCAGACGGCAGGCCGCCGATATTCTTGATAAACTGCCCGGTCAGCACGACCCCCATGCTCCGCGGCGCCCGGCACGGTAAACAGCAGGATCGCTGTGACTGGCATCAGGATCGCCGACAGGAGCAGCCAGGGACGCGCTTTGCCTTCTTTTGACCTCGTGTGGTCAATGATCCTCCCCATGATCACATTGGTAACAGCATCAATAATTTTGGAGACGATCGGGAACACCATCAGGAAGGCGCCGCCCCAGACCCCGGTCAGCTTCAGTACGTCTGTGTAAAATACGTTCAGATAAGTGGCAAGGACCGCATTGAGCAAAAGGGCACCGCTCGGTCCCGCCAGATAGCCCAGCCACTTCTCCTTCCGGGAAATATGCTCTGTCCGGATGCGCGAAGCCGGAAGTTTCTTTATCGTGATCTCTCTCATTAGCCTCATTTCCTTTCATCTTTTTTCTTTTCTGTCTGATTCTTCGGCAGTTCCGGCACTCTCACCGGGGAGAGGAAATACCGGATCCCCCGCAGCAGATGTCCGTTCGCCAGTTCCCGGAAGCCGCAGGCGAAATGGTAGGGCATGGACCTGCCCGCTGACATGGACATACTGATCAGGGAATTGGACTCCAGGATCCTCTTTAAGAATACCGCGCCTTTGCGTTTATTGTCTTTGTCCGTTCCCTCCGGCATACGCTCCGCCTCTTTCCTCTGCTTCTCCGCAACACTCAGCACAGCGCGGAAGAGGATCCTGCCGAAAAACGACTGGTTCAGGTCCGTAAACCTGGATTCCAGAGTCACAGGCCGGGACGGCAGCGGCTGTGGGACCGTCACACCGCTCATCCCGGTAAATACCTCATCCGTCACTTTTTCCAGATCCGCGTGCCCGTAGATTTCCTCCGCTTCCGGGCTGTAAGGAGGATCTGCCTCTTCCCCTGCAAGGGATACCGTCTCCGAAAGCATCACTGTACAGCAGTCCCGGCAGAGCTGGAATCCATACTTCCCGGGCTCCAGGATCCATCTCTTCTTCCCGGTATGATAGTACCGCAGATCATCCGTCTTTACCGCAAGTGTAACCTGCACACTCTCCCCGGCTTTGACGTAGACTTTCCGGAATGCCCTCAGTTCTTTCTCCGGCTTGAAAATCCGGGTGCGTGGAGCACTGACATAGAGCTGTACGACCTCAGCGCCGTCCCGCAGCCCCGTATTCTCCACCATGCAGGTGACCCGGAACCCCTCTTCTGTCTCTTCGACCTGCATCTCTCTGTAGTCGAATGTCGTGTAGGACAGGCCGTATCCAAAAGGAAACCGCACCCTCTTCCCTGCTGTCAGATAATAGCGGTACCCCACATACACACTTTCCCTGTATATCTCGCGGATCTCCTTTCCGAACGATCCGGAAAACGGAACATCCTCATACGAGACGGGCCATGTCTCCGCCAGACGGCCGGAAGGATTGGCATCCCCGTATAGCAGCCGCACTGCGGCAGTACCTCCGTTCTGCCCCGGAAGGAACATGTGCAGGATCGCCTGCACCTGATCCGCAAACGGAAGTTCCACAGCCGAGCCGCCAAAGAGCACGACCGCGGTCTTCTTCCCGGTCTCTGCAAGCGCCCGGATCAGCTCCAGCTGGTTCTCCGGCAGGCGCATATCCGCCCGGTCACAGCCCTCGCTCTCCACATCGTCCGTAAGCCCGGCAAATACCAGCACTGTATCATATCCCTCAGCGCGCTCCACAGCCTCCCTGACCAGCCCAAAGTCCGCTGCAGTGCTGTTCACCCTGTACCCCGGAACATATTCATAAGAAAGTTGCCTCTCTTCAAAGGCATCTTTCACCGTTGTGACCCGGGTGGGATGGATCATGGAGCTCCCGGCTCCCTGATAGCGCATTTTCTCAAAGAGCTCTCCTGCGACAAGGATCTTTTCCCCTTCTTTCAACGGAAGAATCCCGTTGTTTTTCAGGAGCACTGCCGAATCCTCCGCCGCCCGGGCCGCCAGTGCATGGTGTGCTTCCCAGTCCACGGACTCTGCTTTTTCTGTCCCTGTATACCTGCTGACCCATTTCAGGATATTCCTTACTGCCTGATCCAGAACATCCATGGACAGCTTCCCCTCCCTGACAGCGTCCAGGATCCACCGCCTGCAGATGGCAGTGTCCCCCGGCATCTCCAGGTCCAGTCCTGCTTTCAGGCTTTTCACCCGGTTGTGCATAGCTCCCCAGTCTGTCATGACAACGCCGTCAAATCCCCACTCTTTCCGAAGCACCTTCGTCAAAAGCCATCTGTTTTCCGAACAGTACGTCCCGTTGATCTGATTGTAGGCACACATCATGGACGCCGGAGCCGTCTCCTTAACGATCTGTTCAAAGGCTTTCAGGTAGATCTCCCTTGCAGCGCGCTCGTCCACGATGCTGTTGCCCATAAACCGATAGTTTTCACTGTTGTTCAAAGCGAAATGCTTCACAGATACGCCCACTCCCTGGGACTGCACACCCTGGACCTCCGCCGTGCCCATGGAGCCTGCCAGGAGCGGATCCTCGGAAAAATACTCAAAATTCCGGCCGCACAGCGGATTCCTCTTGATGTTCACTCCGGGTCCGAGAAGGACATGCACGCCATAATATCTGCACTCTTCCCCGATGGCCCGCCCGATCCTGCGCGCAGTCTCCGGGTTCCATGACGAAGCGGCTGTCACAGCCGTGGGGAACGCTGTTGCCGGTTCACTCTGGGCGATGCCGTTGTCCTGCTCTCCTGTCTGTTTCCGCAGACCGTGAGGCCCGTCCGCCATACACAGAGAAGGGATCCCGAGGCGCGGGATGGGATTCGTGTACATAAAATCCGTGCCCGACACAAGAGCCGCCTTCTCTTCTGTAGTCATTTTCCCGATCAGTTTTTCAATATCCATACATCCATCCTCTTGACCTGTATTTTTGTAAATTTTGGTAAACTATCCGTGGTGATCTGATCTGTAAAATACTGACAGTGATCTATCATCAATCTTATCACATGGGCATACACTTATCTTGCATATCTGTATTTTCTTTTGTATAATTGTGTCTGATAATACGGATTTCAAAGAACTTTGCGCATGAGGTTAAAAAGGAGGGAACTGCCATGTCTGATAACCGGAAAACCGAGGAAACACTCCGCTATATCTGCACGATGATCGGGAATCTTTCCGGCGTGCCGATCCGCATCTACAAAAACAGGAGCCTCATCTTTTCCCACTCTGTCGTGTGGCTGCCTGTAGATCCCATCTGCCTGTGCGAAGACGAGATCCTGGACATCCGCTCCCACATCGGTTACTACACCGCCCAGTTTTTCTATTCCTACGGGATCGTAAATTATGAAGATTACAGCATCATTTCCGGGCCAACCAGGCTGACCTCCGCAAGGGTCCAGGAACTCCGGGAGCTCGCTTTCCTCGCCGGGGTGCCGTCCGAAGAAACGGATGCTTTCGTCTCCGGCATGAGAGCGGTCATCTCCCTGCCGCTGGAAAGCCTGCTGCAGATGCTCCTGTCGGTAAACTTTTTCTTAAATGAAGAAATGCTTGAGATCACAGACCTGACGATCCGCGAAGATGAACAGCAGATGTACAATGCCCAGCTCGGCAGGGAACATGCGGAGCACAGATATGATCAGGATCTCCTTGACCCTGCTGCCCAGGAAGTACACAACACTTACAGGACCGAGCAGACACTTCTGGATCTGATCGAAAAAGGCGACGTCGGCGCACTGGATGAATGGCTGAAGGATGCTCCTGCGGTACGTCCCGGCAGCATAGCTCCCGATCAGCTCCGCCAGGTCAAAAATACGCTGATCGTGACAGCCACTCTCGCATCCCGGGCGGCGGTCCGGGGCGGGATGGACGTGGAGGACGCGTTTTCCCTGAGCGACGCCTATATCCGGAAATGCGAGCTCCTGCAGACACCGGACCGGATCATAAACCTCCAGTATCACATGGTCCTGGACTTTACCTCACAGGTGTCAAACCTTAAACTCCACGGGAATTCCTCCGCCCTGGCAGCGGCTGTGGCTGAGTATGTGCGCCACCACCTGTCGGACCCTGTCTCCACAGAAAAAATTGCAGAAAAACTGCACTTCAGCCGGACATGGCTGTCCAGGAAATTCCACGAGGAAACAGGCATCCCCCTGTCGGACTTTATCCGTATCAAAAAAACAGAGGAAGCGCAGCGCCTCCTCCGTTATACGGACAAATCTTTAAGAGAGATCAGTGTTTATCTCGGGTATTCTTCCCAGAGCCATTTCCAGACTGTCTTTAAAAAGCAGCTCGGAGTGACTCCCATGCAGTACCGCAGGAATCCGCCCGACCGCTCCTGATACAGTTATTTTACCATGCACTCTTTTCTGTAGAAGGCGATCCCGTACTTCAGGATATTGGAATACCCTTCCTGCCTCAGAGCCTCCTCATACTTCTGCTCGTCGATCTGCCGGAGCGCCTCGTCACACTTGCTTTCCAGCTCCTGGTACGTGCGGGCCACCTTGATCTCGAGGATAACCGCCTTACCGCGGACGCTGGGGTATTTCAGCACGATATCCGGCCTTCCGTTGCCGGATTCCCGGTTGGAGAGTACGATGTAGTTCCCGATATTTTTCAGCATCCCTGCCAGGAATCCATGATAGTAGCTCTCCTGATAGTCATAAAAGCTGATCGTCTCCATCAGATTTTCTGAGAGGATCTCAGCCATTTTCTCCCGGTCACCGTCAAGGATACTCTCATAGAGCGGTGAGAGTTCTTTCTTCTTCGTCTTTTCCTCAAACCAGCGCAGAACAGTGTTTTTATAGATATAACGCACCTCGCTGTTTGGGATCGCCATCTCCACAAGGATCTCCTCACCATCCTGATGCTCGCTGATCTTCTTCAGATAGCCGGTGAAGAACAGAAAATTCCAGAGATTGTCCTGGGTAGAATCCATGTCGTCGTAAGTGATATCCTCGTGGATTGGCTTGGTGATGGTCTTTCCCTCGATCAGGGCTTCGATCTCCTGCTTTACCGAAAGGTCCGCCCGCTCCACGAGTGTGCGCACAATGCTGTTGGAGCTGGTATTGGACCAGTAAGGCTTCAGCAGTGCATTTTTATCTTTATAACAGGAATTCACATAGCTGATAACACTCCACGGATTATACACCTCTGTATCCCCAAACTGATATCCGTCATACCATGTTTTAACCGCACTGTGATTCTTCTCAAGGCCATAATGTTTCAATATCTGATCCACTTCACTTTGAGTAAATCCGAAATGTTCCGCGTAAGTTGTATCCATGATCGAGACAACGTTCAGATTATTTAATCCAGTAAAAATAGATTCCTTGCTGATCCTCAGACAGCCTGTCACTACGGCAAATTCCAGCGTATCATTTGTCTTCAGCGCCGACTCGAACAGCGAACGGATCAGCACCGCCATCCTGTCATAAAAGCCGTTGAAATACGCATTTTCCAATGGCACATCATACTCATCGATCAGGATGACTGTCTTGCGTCCGTAAAAAAAGTACAGGCATTCTGAGAGAAATTTTAATGCTGTGAGATATTCGTCATCTTCCGCTGTACCTGCTGCAAAGCGATGATATTTCAGCCGGATCTCCTCGGTTTCAATCCCCTCTGACAGATTGCGGTGCCGGTTAAATTCTCTTGAGATATCTTCTTTCAGACAATAAAATGCGGATTTATAGCTTGCCTGTTTCATAGATTTCAGCGACAGGGAGATCACGGGATACTGTCCCATCTCTTCGATATATTTTTCCCCTGCATCCATGATCTTAGTCCCTGCAAACAGACGGGAGCGGTCCTCGTCAGATATCTCGTAAAAATATCTCAGCATGCTCATATTCAGCGTCTTCCCAAAGCGTCTCGGGCGGGTGAAAAGGTTGACTTCCCCGTGCATGTCAATGAGATCTTTGATGAACAGTGTCTTATCTACATAGTAATATCCTCTGTCCCTTAATTTTTCAAAATTGTCAACGCCTATCGGCAGCGGCGTCCATTCCATACAAAAAGCCCCCTTTCCATCTGTAGTACCATCTTACTACGTTTGGAAAGGAGGCGCAATGCGGTTCTCATCGATGCATACTATTTTTTCAAAAAGCGATCTAATAATTTACACGCCTGCTCAAAGTATTCCCGTTCCATATCGAGCCAGTGGATCGCCGTATCTCTTCTAAACCAGGTCATCTGTCTTTTTGCAAACCGCTTAATGGCCTGTGACAAATGATCATAAAACTCTTCAAACGAAGGATATTTTCCATCCAGATAGTCCGCTACATAGCGGTATTCCAGCCCGAGACGATATAGATATTCCGGGGAATTACCTGCCGCCAGATAGCACTGTACTTCATCGATCATCCCCTGATCCAGCCTCTGCTTCAGCCTTTCATCAATTCTGCGATGTAAAATACTTTTTTCCCATGTAACGCCAAGCTGCAGTGCTTTATATCGGGGAGAATTCTGTGCTGTCAGTTTTTCTCCGTTCCTAGTCTTTTCCAATAGTCTGATCAGCCGTCTCTTATTGTTTCTGTCAGAATTATTTTCACCTAAAAACGTTTTTGCCTCGTCCGAAAGCATATCCTGAAGTTCTTCCAGTGATTTTTTCTCCAGCTCATTCCGATATGCTGGATCTATCGTTTCCTCCTGAAAGTCATATCCACGCACTACTGAAGAAATATAAAGCCCGGTCCCGCCGACAAGAAAAGGAATATGTCCTCTCTGTAAAATCTGATCGATCACTTCGTATGCTGCTTTTTGGTAATCTGCAACAGAATAGGGTTCCTCTATATCACAAACATCAAGATATTCCTAAGATTGCCAGATAACAGATACACTTTATTAAACTGTCCATCTTTACTCCTTGATCGTTACAGTTTCCCTCTGTAATCTTTGATTCGATTTATTTCTTTTCATTTCTGATACATCTATGATAACTTCGTAACTTCAACTAAACTTCAACAGAACCTCAACATTTGTTGATATTTCCGGTGACATAACAAAACTCCGCCTTTCAGGTATCCCTGTATGGTTTAGGATTCCTGAAAGGCGGAGTCTTTATATTTTATTATTCCGGTAGATCTTTAGCTCTGCTCCATCTCTCTGCGGATCAATTCGATCTCCCCCTCATTTAAACCGCTTGCTTCTTTGATCGTCTTAATATCCACACCTGCCTTTAAAAATGCAAAGATCATTTCACGTTTTCCCTGTTTCATTCCTTCTGTTCTTCCTCTGCTGTCCGCTTCTTTCAGCTCTTCCGCAAAAAGTTCGTTTAATGCATCACACATCTTCTTTTCCACCTCCATCTGTTCCCAGTTTGCCCTTGTGATCAGATTCATCACAGCAGCATAATCTTTCGATTTTCTGTGTTTCTCATATTCTCTCATCAGTTTCCGTATCTCTTCGCCTGCGCGAAGATCAGTCCTCATGCTTTGGATCCAGTAATTCTCCCCGTCTGACAGTTCAGGCGTAATCAGAAGCTGCATGAGGATGGGATCTCCCGTGATATAATAGATTCCGGCTCCCTGATACTCTGCATGCATTCCCCTGACATTTTCCAGATGTTTCAGTAATTCTCTCGGATAATGGCTGCACACAAAGGTGAGAGTCAGTTCTTCCGGATCGATCTCTTTAATCCTGTCTGTGTTGGACTGATAAATACAGGCATAGCCGTATACTTTGTAAAAATCATTCACGCTCAGGCTGTCGTCAGGCGATTTGTACTCTATGATATTATGTTTCCTGAAGACCCGCCCGATCGTCTTCTTTATCTGAACTTCCTGAAGTTTTTTGATAATAAGTATATCCATCTGCAGAGGCTTTTTGCTCAACAAGTGTTCTTCATGCATCTCCAGATACTGCATCTCATCCTGCAGCGTGATACGCAGCGCGGCGCCAAATGCCGGATGCCATTGTAGTTTTGTTTTATCCATTTTCTCTCCCTTAAGTATAATACATCCTGTTTCCATGTCGCAATGTAAAATTTCGGATTGTTCTTAAAAGTCGTCCGCCACATCACATGGGCAGAAGACACGGCCATGTCTATGTTTACGCCAAAGGAGCAGGAACAGCTCATCGCCCTCTCACGGACATTTACAAAAAATCTGGCAGAGCTGATCAACAGAGAAACGGAGGATTGAAGGATGGAATTTTACGAAGCAGTATACCATGCTGAAAGAAGCGCCCTATGTCATTATCCCTGTATTCCGGTCAAAGGGCTTAAACGGCGAATATGTTTCCAAACTGAATCCTTTTGCCACCATCTGGTGTGTGATCGAAAATATCTTTCTGGCGGCAACATCTGAAAAACGACAGCCGGATCATCCTGCATCTGCGCATGACAGGCTGCCTGCTTGCCGCGCCGCCCGACCACCCGATGGAAAAACATACCCATATGATTCTGCGGCTGGATAGTGGGACTGAACTGCACTTTTCCGATACCCGCCGCTTCGGGCGCTTCTGGCTGATCCAAAACGGCGAAGAAGATACATACAGCGGAATCGGCAAATTGGGATTGGAGCCCTTTGACTAAAAATTCGGTGCTGAATATCTGCAGGATAAACTGGGGAGACGAAAAAAGGCGATCAAAGAATGTCTGCTCGACCAGAGCGTAATTGCCGGGATCGGCAATATTTACTCCGATGAAATCCTGTTTCGGGCAAAGATCAGACCTGCCCGCCCGGCAAACAGCCTGACAGAGGAAGAATGGCAGCGCCTTGCCGCGGAAATTCCGAAATGTCTGTCTTATTTTATAGAGAAAAACCGGATCTCACCGGAAGAATATCTGCAGGGCAAAGGGCAGGACTATCGCAATACTCCTTTCCTGCAGGTGTACGGGCATGGCGGGGAGCCATGCCAAAACTGCGGTACAACGCTTGTTCGTACCGTCATTAGCGGCAGGAGCAGCGTTTACTGTCCTGCCTGCCAGAAGTAAAGAGATTCAAAATAAGGATTATTTTTCACTTTCCTTTACCACCGGAAGGATCACAGAGAAACGGCATCCTCCTGTCCGGCAGTTTTCCACTTCGATCCTTCCCTGATGGATCAGCAGGATCCTCTGTGCCAGCGCTAGGCCAAGCCCGTTCCCTTCTTCCTTGTGAGCAGTGTCGGTCTGATAAAATTTATCAAAAATCCGTTTCAGATCCGGCTCCGCGATCCCGCATCCATGATCCCGCACGGAAACAAGGATATTTTGCTCCGAAGCGGTCAGGCGGATCCGTATGCTTCCTCCCTTTGGGCTGAATTTCACGGCATTGTCAATGAGATTCAGCCAGACATGCAGAAGGAGCGGCTCATTTCCGGTGTAAGCAACTGTCTCTAATTCCGCTTCCAGATTGATTTCCTTTTCCGTCCACTTTGTCTCCAGAGCCAGGATTGCCTGCCGGATCTGTTCGTCCAGCCGGAACTTCTCCTTCCTGGAGAGGATCGCCTGATTCTCGATTCTGGAAAGCAGAAGGATATTGCTGACCAGGCCGGACAGCCGTCTCACATTGTATACGATCTTGTCCGTATACTCTGCCTATCCGTCTATGGCGCTGATGGGCGTCTTAAATTCATGGGAAACATTGGATACAAAATCCATCTGAAGCGTCTCTGTAGCCGCCAGCTCTCTGACCATCAGGTTAAAATCCCCGTACAGTTTCCGTATCTCGCTGAGTTTGCTGCTGGTTTCCAGTTTTACTGTGAAATCCCCCTGAGCGACTTTGCTCATTAAAAGAAATAAAAATCCAGGCTGTAATTCCATTTCCCTTTCCCTGTTTTTTTCACAGTTTCACCACCTTGTACCCCACGCCCTGGATAGTCACGATCCGAAAGTCCTGATTATCCCGGAAGCGCTCCCGGAGTCTCCCGATATGGACGTCCACGGTATAGGTATCGCTTTCCGCCTCGTACCCCCAGATGTCATCCATGATCTGCTGCCTGGTAAATGTACGCCCTGGGGAAGACGCCATCTTATATAAGATCATGAACTCCTTCTGCGGCAGTACACAGGAATCCTTTTCCGTGACCACGGTCAGCGAATCCAGGAGCAGTTCCGTGCCGCCTAAGACCAGTTTCTGCTCATTGATCATCTGCGCACGGCGCAGCAGCGCCCCCACCCACAAAACCATTTCATTGACATTGATGGGTTTTACCATGTAATCGTCCGTGCCTGAGAGAAATCCTTTGCGCATGTCATCAAAAGCATCCTTTGCGGTGATCATGAGCACCGGCGTCTGGTTCCCCGCTTCCCGGAGAGCGCGCACCAGTTCGTACCCGTCCATGACCGGCATCATGATATCTGAGATGATCAGATCCGCATACTCTTTTTCCAGCGCCTCAAGAGCCGCTTTTCCGTCCTCTACACCTCTTACACGGTATCCGTTCTGTATCAAAAGCTCCAAAGCTGGCTTCCGGGAGATCTGGATCACTGCTTTTTCTCTGACTCCGGCAGCGTTGCTGTGGAAGTCGCCCTGGAACAGGCTTTTGCACAGTACCACGACCGCCTGAACTGTTTTATCGTCGAGCCTCTGCTGCAGGGTGCGGGCGGTATGAGGATGTACGGCGTCTCCTTCCTGGAACGCGCGCGCGAACTTTGCGACCAATACGGTGTGCTCCTTGTATTCGACGAAGTTGCCACAGGATTCGGACGTACCGGAAACCGCTTTGCCGCGGATCTGGTCCTGCCGGATATCCTTGTCCTCGGCAAAGCTCTGACCGGCGGATATATCGGACATGCCGTGACAGTTGCAAACCGAAAAGTATACGAGGGCTTTTATGATGGCGATCCCTCCCACGCCCTGATGCACGGGCCTACCTTTATGGGCAACGCCCTGGTCTGCAGCGTGGCATTGAAATCCATAGAATTATTTGAAAAACAGGACTATATGTCTAAGATCCGCAGGATCGAAGAGATCACCCGGCGTGAAATGGAAGGTTTCTCCGACCCGCGCATTAAGGAGATCCGGATCATGGGCGCCTGCGTATGCATAGAAGTATATGATCCTGACACTATCAGGGGATATCAGCAGTTTGCTTATGAACACGGCGTGTTCAGCCGCCCGTTCCTGGATTATATGTATGCAATGGTCCCCTATGTGATCCGGGAGGAAGAACTGGTCAAAGTCCTGCAGACGATGAAGGAATGGTTCTCCTGATTTCCCGGCCGGGCTTTGGGAGCATCGGATCACCTGGAATTTCAGGCCTGAAAACAGCAGGCACCGGATCTTATTCGTGATCTGGTGCCTGTTACTGTTACACTTTCTTTCTGTAGTTTTTCGTTTCGCTTTTTATCTCACCATTTTTCGGCGTATCGCCCAGGCTGCCGCGGCAATTGAGACCCCTGCCGCCATTACTGCCGGGAACACAGCTCCTTTATCTCCCGTCTTCACCGCGCTGCCCTGGATCTTACCCGCCTGTGCCTGAGCCTCATTCTGCTCCTGCGGCTTATCCTGGTCTTCCGGCTTCTCCTGGTCTTCCGGCGGTTCCTGACCTTCCGGTTTTTCCTGGCCTTCCGGCGGCTCCTGGCCCTCCGGGGTTGACGGATCCTCAGGCTCGACCACATTGCTGCCTGTCAGCTTCTGTGAAGACACAAGGTAATAGGAGCAGTGGGTGATCCCTGAGACAGTCAGCGTACAGAAATATTCATTCTCCATTTCTGCGGAGACCTCACCGGCATATTCAAAGGTTCCGTCTGATTCATTTACATAGTACAGATGTCCCTCCTGTGCAAATTCCGTCGAAGCAGTCAGGCTGACTTCGGTTCCGCCCGGGACCGGCCCGCTGTGGGTAAAATCGAACAGTATGGACGGAACGTCCTCAGGAAGATCCTCGAGTATTGCAGGCAGCCAAAGATCCTGGACATTATACGGACTGTAATAAAATTGAACATGCAGATCCATATCCATTGTGTCAGTGATCTCAGTTCCGTCAAAGAACCAGGAATATGTAGGCTGCGATTCAACTCCCGGCGATGTCAGGGACATCGTTTTTCCGCTGTCTCGGAGCTGATCCAGCGTCTCCGCCGGCAGTACATACTGCTCATCCAGGTAACAGGAACCCATTTGGATGTCTACCGCAGCGATATCCGGGTCTTTTATCTGTTCTTCAATCTCTTCTACCGGGAGAAAATTGTGTTCGTCCGACAGGACCGCATAGTTCGCGCCCTGGTACGGATTATATATGCGGACTGTAGACCAGACAATGGAATCAGACACAGCCGCGTCATCCCCTTTCGCCCCATAACCGCTGTTGGTAATCGTGCCGCCGGTCTCATTATATGAGTACACGGAATACACGGGCATCTGCTGTAATCCGTCGAATTCACCCCAGTGCGCGACCTCTACATAAGAAAAGCCTGGGAACGCAGAACCCTCACAGCCTTCTGCTGAATAAAGATCATAGAGCGCCCACTCCACTCCGTCGTTTCTGACTATGCTGCTGAACGGATTGGAGCCAGCATCAGGATGAAGAGAGTGGTACTCCGGGTTCCCTACCAGATCCAGGCTGATCCCGAGCGGATAGTATTCCTGATCCGGCTCCCAGTACAAATAGGACGGTTCAAACACCCATCTGCTGTTGAACATTGCCGCGTCAAATCCAGGTGTGAAGATCTCAAAGACCAGTTTTACATTCTGTTCTTTTGCTTTTTTGAGGACACTTGCAGGAACGTCAGCCCTGTTCATGAATTCCACAGTCAGGCTTCCTGACGCGCCCTCAACCATCCGGATCAGATCATCCTCATAAATCCCAGTGCCATTTGACAGGCCTACATACAGGCCTTTCTCATCAGTCCGGGCATCTGTCTTTGATCCTGCCGCCGGTTCCGTGGACTGTCTCCCAGTTTCCGCTGCCGCCGGGGATGCAGACTGTCTCTCCGGTTCTGCTGCCGCCGCGCCAATGCATGGGACTGCCGCCATGGCAGCCGCCAGAGCCAGCGCACCGATTCTCATTTTCCAGTTTTTCATCGTTTTATTTTTTCCACCTTTCCGCAGCAGGTTTTTCCCGCCGCTAGTCTCACGGCAAGCATACCATACGCGGATTATATCTTTTTCAACTTCTTTCCGCTCAGATCCACAAAGCAGATCACTTTTACAGTTTGGATATGACATTTACCAGCATCTGGGTGCTCCGCTCCTCGCCTGTGTTCTTATCCCTGACCGTAGCGGTCAGTGTGGCGGTCCCCTGCCGCAGCCCCTGCACTCTTCCCCGCTCGTCCACTGTGGCGATATCCGGGTTATCGCTGGTCCATGTCACCTCCAGGACAGGATCCAGATAGCAGGCCCGGGCGTCCACGATCAGCCTGCCTCCCCGTATATCGTCAAAAGTCTCAACATACTTCCTGTTTTCAGTCGTGATCATATTCTGCTGCCAGCGTTCCTCATCAAAAAAGAGCAGATGACTCCCCAGCAGTTCCGTCATCTCGTAGGAATTACCCGCCCCGTCGACCAGAGTGCACCTGGTGATATCCAGGATCAGTTCACTTTCATCGTAATTAAAGTTCTGGAAGATCACTCCCACATAATCCAGATTGAAATGGTTAGGATCCTGGAACGGCAGCTCCATGTGGAGCGTATTATCTTCTGTATAGAAAAAATCATAGGTCAGGTCAGCATTCTGCCATCCCCGCTTGTCGCCTTCCCCTGTATAAAACGTAAACAGCGAATACGTGTCGATCACTTCCGAGGTATCCCTGCTGTGTTCATAATCCCTGAGCATGATCCGGACCGCCGTTGAAGTCTGTACCTGGACGTCCATGCGGTTGTCCACCAGAGGATAACGGACATCCTGCTGGGTAAGCACGACGGAATCATCCGTCTCCAGCGGAAATTGATAAAGGTCAAGCTTTGTATTTTCTGTCGTTACAACATCTGTCTCCCCGGATGCTGCTGAACCGCCCTTTTCCGCAGTAAGGCTCAGCCTGCCTCCGAAAAACGCGGCACATGCAAGCAGGACCGCTCCGGCTGCCCAGATGCCTGCGGCAGGTCTTTTTCTGTTTCCGGCAGACGGGGTCCGGAAGACAGGGATCCGGACTGCACCGGTCAGGATATCGCTCAATTCCTGGATGTCTGCCCGCATATCTCTGATGGACGGATACCGGTCCGAAGGCATAATGCGCAGGCCCCGGTTCAGGATGCGGTTGACCTGTTCCGCTGCCACTTCCTTCTCGTGGAGCAGGAGCCGCGAGTAGGGAGACACCAGTTCCTTTTCGTTGGAAATCTCCATATCTTCCGGTGTCTTTCCGTCACAGAGCATGGTATACCAGACTGCGGCCACGGAATACAGATCGGTCCACGGTCCCATTTCCCCGGTCCTGGAAAGCACCGCCTCCGGCGCCATATACCCCGGCTTTCCCGGATAATAATCTCCCAGATACGTCGTCTGGTCATCCATGGAGTAGACACTGTTAAAATCGAGCAGGAGCAGTTCGGTTGGAAAGGCGCCCTTTTCCCGGGGATCCAGGATAAAAATATTATCCGGGCTCACATCCAGATGCAGCAGCCGGTGTTCATGGAAAAGTTCCAGGATATTGAGAAGCCCGCGGATGCACTTTACCGTATCTTCCAGACTGGGAAAGTATCTTTTCTCTTTCAGCATCTCCGCCAGGACCTGTCCTTTTCTGGCTGTGAGGACCGTATAGACAGTTCCGTTCTCCTCAAAGGAATCCAGATTATCTGCGATCCCGCCTTTCCCCTCCGTGGCAAGCGTAAGGTGCACCCTGTTTCCCAGGAGATAGCTCTTCTTGTGGTCACCATATAATTTTTCCGCTCCCGGCCCTATCTCCAGACACATGTTTTCCCTACGTGTAATGCGCCCCGCCGGGTCGTAAGGATACAGTTCTTTGATGAGAACCTGATGGGTCTTTTCCGGCATCAGACTGTCCTGATACCAGGCCTGATATACGATCGAATTGCCGCCCGCACTCACGTATCTGCTGATCGTGTAACTCCTTCCGCCATGTGAGATCCTGTATCCCTCCGGAAGTCTGATCCGATTATCCATATCGTCCTTCTTCATTTCCGTTTTCCTCCGTTTATCTTTCCTCTTCCATGCCGTCCTCGCTGAACATTTTCCGGATCATCCGCTCCATTTTCAGGCTGATAAATTCATCTTCCTCTCCGCCCCGGACAGCCTGCAGGACCAGATAATCAAACGGTTTATCTCCGTTGAGCCGGGGCATCCCGCACTCCGAGAGCATCAGGTCCATCCTTCTGTGATGTTCCTCGACCGGCTTCATCTCTTCGGTCTGCATCTCATGGTCTCCTTCCGTTGCGATATATAAAAGCAGGAGTGTCTTCCGGTCCACATCTGTTTTTCTGGTGCGCATCAAGTAAATTGATTTCGCAGACGGCCAGTGCCTCTTGATCTCCCGGTGCACCCACGTATAGCCTGATGACCGTTTCTCGTAGGGGATCCCCATGCGCAGATATTCCTCCACTGCCTTTCTTATGCTGTAACTGTGTTCCTGCGGCATCCCGCTCTCTGACGTCTCCGGCCGTATGAGACAGTCCAGCATCCGGCAGAATTTGCGGTAGGCGGTATTGTGGTAGCGGCCGAACCTGGCCGCAGATGATTCCAGGAACCGTGTCAGTTCTTCCTCTGTTTCCACGCTCCTGAACTTCCGCCTCACATATCCGGTCAGATTCAGCGGCTGTCCCTCCTCCGGCATCGTCTCCTCTGATGAAATCTGTTTAAGAAAAGGCGGGCCGCACAGCCTCTCTTTCATCCGCACAGCCTGCATATATCCGATCCCTTTCCGCAGGCAGTATGCATACACCAGTTCATCCGGATCACGGTAATGGATCCCGCTCTCCACAGTCATGCCGAGAAGCTCCTCCGCCTGCTCTTCATTTAGTCCCAGGGCGAAACAGATCTTAAACGCTTCTTCCCTGTTTTGGGGAAGATTGCGGTCATGCAGCCAGTTGCGCACTTTCCTTGCAGTCTTTTCGCGGTCCTTCCCGCCTTCATATTCCGTCAGCCGCTCAGTGAGGAAGACAACCAGCGGCTGCTCCCCTGTATAGACCTGGAAAAGCAGACGGGAAAAGCTCCAGAGACCGGCATTTCCAGCCAGAAGCGCTTCCACTGCCCCCGACTCCTGCGCTGTTATATTCTTTTGCTTCACGGTCCGCACCTCCCAGAACACATATGATTTAACTATACCGTACCTTTGTCCGGAATTGTTCAACTTTTTTCCGCCTCTGTACCTGAAATCCAATCTATCTCTTTCTATCCTGATTATAACGTCCCGCATCCGTCAATTCCAGTATTTATCCTTTTCTCTAACAAAAAAAGACAATCTCCGAAGATCCAGGCGGCCAGGCCGCTGATCTTACATAAGATTGTCTCTTCTTTTTTATATTTTTCTATACTGGATCTGACTTTCTTTGCATTTTGCCGTTTACATCAGTTCTCTCTGATGTGTCGCATACAGATACTCATCGATCGTGTTCGTGATCCTGTCTTCGATCAGGGCAACAGGATCGTTTTCAAGCAGCCCTTCACGTACCTTTGTATACTGGATCGGCATGAACTGGCTCAGAAGGTTCAGCGGGATGCCGTGCGTGCGCAGGTTTGTGAGCAGACGGTCTGCCGCTGCCTCCACTGCCGGCACAGGCATATAATATCTGCAGCGGTCTGAGAAGGAATATTTCCTCTTCAGGCGCACCTCCAGCTCTGTGCCCTGGTAATGTTTCTTCCAGTTCTTGTCGTTCTTTAACATCTCCTCGTCCAGCACTTCCGCGAAACGGCTCAGCTCCACCTCTGTACCATAGAGCAGCTCTTTCTCGATATTTTCCAGAGCAAACATCGCCTCGCGCATCGCGAACGTAAGGCCCGGCCCTACTTTCAGGATGCCGACTCCATCCTCGACCAGTTCGCGCAGTTTGATCTTTGTCTGGTAATCCGTAGAATGTCCCTCGAACACAAGGCTCGGGAAGTCTTTGATCGATGCCATCAGGTCTTTTGCCTTCTCGCGGTCATACTCCGTGCATCCGCTGTCTTTCTCTTCCACACCCGGCTGTACGACGACTCCGATCACACGGTCCCAGACCTCATCGCCAAGTCCTGCCTCTGCAAATGCCTTCTCAAACGCTGCCACTGTGTTTTTAAAGTCCTCGACCTTTGTCACCTGGACCCCGTTGTCCTCGCTTCCGACTGCGCCGCCCGGGATCGGCACTTCGCTTCCAATGATATAGACCGGCGGGATAGCATCCGGTTCTCTTGTAAGGAGCTCTTTGTAAGTCTCCTCAGCGACCTGCGCCAGCCTTGCGCCGCGGCCCGCGATGATCTCATCTGACAGGCGCACATCCGGATCGTCGCTGTTTACCTTCATGCTGGTGTCGATATGGATCTTTGTAAATCCAGCGCCCACATAGCAGCGGATCAGCTCTTCTGCATCCGCCATGGCTTCCGCCTCGTCCTTTCCGGCAAATGTCAGCGGTCCCAGATGGTCTCCGCCAAGGAAGAGCCTGTCCTTGTCAAATCCGTTCTTCTCAGCAATATCAAGGACAAATTTCCTGAAGTCAGCCGGTGTCATGCCGGTATACCCTCCGTTCTGGTCACACTGGTTCGCCGTGCTCTCGATCAGCACACAGGAACCATCTGACATTCCCCTCTTTAATGCCGCCTCAATTACATAACCATTTGCGCTGCACACAGAGTAAATACCCACGCTTTTTCCCTGCTTCTGCAGCTCTACAATTTTTTTCAGTGGATTCTGACGCATTGTAATTTCTCCTTTTTTTGTTTTCATCGTAGCACTTTCGGACAGGGTGTACTTTGGATTTATTAAAGAATCGTTTGCATTTTTTAAGAAAGTGCAAAATAGAGAGACAGCATGGGCTGTTCTGTGCTATACTGAGAACGTAGCCGGCCTGTATTCTCAGGCGCAGGGCAGGAACAACTGTAAAAATCTATAAAGAAATGAGGTAGATCTTATGCCATTAGTTACAACAAACGAAATGTTAAAAAAGGCACAGGAAGGCCACTACGCAGTCGGCGCTTTCAATGTGGAAAACATGGAAATGGTCATGGCAGTCATCAAAGCTGCCGAGGAGATGAATTCTCCGGTCATCATGCAGACAACGCCTTCCACTGTAAAATATGCGGGTCTTGACTATTATCTCGCTATGGTAAAGACAGCGGCTGAGCGCGCGAGCGTCCCGGTTGCGATGCACCTTGACCACGGCAGCAGCTTTGAGCTGGCTATGCAGGCACTCCGCACAGGATACACATCCATCATGATCGACGGATCCCACGAGTCCTTCGAGGATAACATCGCCCTCACAAGCCGCGTTGCGGCAGCATGCGCTCCGTCCGGCATCAGCGTTGAGGCTGAGCTCGGAAAAGTCGGCGGAAAAGAAGACGACCTGGACGGCGGAGATGAGAATCCTTACACAGACCCGCAGCAGGCAAAGGAATTCGCAGAGCGCACGGGCGTTACTTCCCTGGCAGTTGCCATCGGTACAGCACACGGCATCTACAAAGGGATCCCGAAACTGGATCTTGACAGACTGAGCGAGATCCGCGAGGTCGTATCCATCCCGCTCGTGCTCCACGGCGCTTCCGGCGTGCCGGACGATGCGGTACGCGAGTCCATCAGGCGCGGGATCTGCAAGGTAAACTTCGCGACAGAGCTTCGTATCGCATACAGCGACGGCGTGAAAGAATATCTCAAAGAAAACCCGGATGCATTCGATCCGAAGAAATACGGCACGGTCGGAATGCAGCATGTAACTGAGCTTGTAAAACAGAAGATCAGCGTATGCGGTTCTGAGGGACAGGCCTAAATCGATTCAGGGACACCCTGAAACTTAATTGGGGACGTAGTAAAATCCGATTTTACTACGTCCCCAATTCAATTATTTTTTCATTTTGATCAGGGCAACGATATGAAGCACCCCGAAGTAAACTCCTACCACTGCCAGGCACCCGCTGAACACCCACAGCTTCGTGGAATAATCTTCTGTGTACGCATTCAGCAGCACCAGCACGGAGAACAGGAAGTAAAGGATGATCAGCGCGATGATCCGCCCTTTCTCCTTATTCTCGATAATGTACCGGAGCGCGGAAACACGCCGCTCAAAGTCCACGTCCGTGACAGGTTCCAGCTTTTTCAGGAAAACCATCCTGAAAGAAAACTCTGCCAGAGCCATCATGACCGCCCACGCGATCACTGCCTGGAGAACTGTTAAAAATGTCGCTCCAAAGAGGATCGCCGCAAACAGGATCACAACAAACCGGTTCTTAAAAAATACTGCCGAGTTCTCACTCTTCTTATCTACCAGATACCCTTTCTTTGTGATCATGTCATAGAATATGACGCGCCCTTTTTTGTCCGTATAAATATTTCTGCCTGACAGGCGGATCTTCTCCACCGGTTTAGCCCCTTTTTTCTTACTCATCTCTCTAACCACATCTTTCGTTTAGTCTGTTTATTTTTCAAGCATCGCCTTGCCCATGCAGTATGTCTGGAGCACATTGTAATCGCGGTCAAGAACTACAAGGTCTGCATCCAGCCCGACTTTGATAGAGCCTTTTCTGTCGTCAATGCGCAGGCATGCCGCCGGGTTCTTCGTACAGGAGTTGATCGCAGTATCGATCGGCACAAGAGCCTCCTCGATCAGGATGCGGAGACCTTTGTTGATGTTCAGCGTAGATCCTGCCAGCCCCTTGGATGATGTCAGGTGCGCGCTTCCGTCTTCGTAAATCTCGATCTCGTTTCCGCCGAAGATGAATTTCGATCCCGCCGGAGATCCCTTAGCCATCAGTGCATCGCTGACCATGATGCCATAGTGCGGTCCCTTTGCGTCAAAGAACATACGCAGCGCGGCAGGTGTAGAGTGGTTGCCGTCGCAGATGATCTCGCCGTACATGCTCTTCATGCGGTATGCTGCGCCCACAAGACCGTTTGCCCTGTGGTTGAACGGTGTCATTCCATTATATACATGTGTCATGGATCTCGCACCGTGGGCAAATGCCTGGACCGCCTGCTTGCTCGTAGCCGCAGAGTGTCCGATGCTGACTACCACGCCGTGCTCTGAGCAGTAACGTGTCAGAGCGAAATCTTCGTCTGTCTCTGTTGCCATTGTGATATACCTGATCAGCCCGTTTGCCGCTTCCTGATATTTCTTAAACTGTTCGATCGTCGGCTTAACGATATACTGTTCCGGCTGAGCTCCCTTATACTTCATGTCAAGATAAGGTCCCTCAAAATGCACTCCCAGGATCTCCGCACCTTCATATCCGCCGTTCACTACCTTTGCCACATTTTTCAGCGCATTGGTGAGCACTTCCTCACTCTGAGTGATCGTAGTCGCAAGGAGCGCTGTCACACCCTCGTTGACAATATTCTTTACCCAATAGCGCAGTCCCTCTTCTTCCGCATCATTTGTATCAAATCCATAAGCCCCGTGGCAGTGGATATCGATAAATCCCGGAAGGATCCAGCTGTTCCCGTAATCCTGATCCACCGGCTTTGTCCCATACTCACAGATATCAACGATTTTCCCGTCTTTTACTTCAACCTGAGCTTCCACAAACTGGTCCGCAAACCATACCTTTTTACTCTGAATGATCATAACAATACCTCCTGCCTATTGCCGGGATCAGTAAAATCCCGTATCTTGATTTTTAAAAAAACATGTAATATAATTTAAAAAGTACAAATGCTTTTATGCATCACGAGGGAACAAGTATGACAAATAAACAAACAAATGACAGTACTTTCAAATCATATGGATCTTTTTATGATGAGCCAGTAGATGTGCAGAAGCATAATCTGATACGTCAGGAGATTTCTTCTCCTTCAAAAAAACTGACTCAGCTGTTTGTATTTTCAAGCGAGGTGTATATCGAGTGCCCTCTGGGAGTCGCGCTGATCCTTGTCTCAGATTCACCTGACATGGCAGACCTGAAGCCATTTCCGGTCCGGCATTACATAAAGCTGAAACCCGGGATCTACTTCAACCTGATCCCACAGACGACCCCTTTGACATGGACATTGGCATCGCCCCATGTACAGCCGCAGACAGTACCTCTCCCATCCCCGTATACCTATCAGCCTGTATCTGTCCCGCTCCACGTGCGCAGGATACTCGACTGCTGGTTTACCAAACACTCAAAGCCCTGCCAGATCATCAAACCTGTGCACAGGTCTTATGAACTGCTTTACATATATGAAGGCTCAATGCATGTGGAACTGTCCTCCGGCAGATATTCTCTCCAGCCTCACGACCTGATCATATACCGTTCAGACCGCGCAGTTCTGGATATCAGAGAGAACTGCTCCTACCTGACCGCTGTTTTTGAGTTAAACCAGCGTAAAACCCTGCATATCCTGAACAATACGTTCCACTGTACGAGCGAACTCCAGCAGATCCTCTGGAAGCTCCTCATCGAAAGCGGGGAAAATTCATACTATACAAAGACTCTCATGGAATGCTATCTCCAGGAAGCGCTCCTGCTGCTGATGCAGTTCTATGAGTCGATCAGCCACAAGACACTCTTTGCAGACAACAATTCTGCAAGAAACGATCTGCTCTCAGAAATCCTTTCTTATATGAACAAAAGGATCACCGAGCCGATCACTATCGAGGAAATATGCCATGAGTTTTACATCTCGCGCTCCTCGCTTCAGGCGCTGTTCAAAACTCATCTGAATACCTCGCCCAAAAATTATCTGCTCAACATCAAGCTCCAGAAAAGCAAGGAGCTGATCCGGCAGAGCCAGTATACGATCAGCGAGACCGCATACATGCTGGGCTTTAGTTCCATCCACTATTTTTCCCGGCTGTTCAAAAAGTATTTCAACACCACGCCGAGCGCATATGCAAAAAAAATAGCAGAAAACCAGAACAAACAACAGAATGAGCATCAGGTCTGAACATCCCGGACCTGAATGCCGTCTGTTACTCGGAAATCACATTCTGGATGCTGTAGCGTGAGATCTGGATCACAGTACTTTTATTCACTTCTACATCGATCACATCATTCTTGATCCTGACGATCTTTCCGTAAATCCCACCTGCAAACAAAATCCTCGCCCCTACTTTTATCGCGCCCTGGAGATCCCTCATTGCCTCTCTGTTCTTCTTCATATTCCTTGACGAAATAAAGAGCAGGACAAGCGCGCAGATCCCGAGCAGGACAGCGACTGTTATGCAGGTCCATATAATGACAGTTACATTGTTCATAGCTGTAATTTATCCTCCTTGCCGAAGGTGCCTCAAAACAGCTTTGAGGCACCCTCCCTTTTCCGTAAGTCTTATTTTCTTGTATACGGATACAGGGTAACTCCCTGGACCACTCTGTTTACCTCGCCTGTCGGGCACGGATTGTCCGGTGTGATGCCAAGTGACAGTGATTTCAGCACTGCCAGAGTCTGGGCAAACAGGATATAATCCAGTCCGAGCAGGATATTCTCGTTCTCTCCGTCCAGTCCGTATACTACGGAGTAATCTGCGAGAGCTGCAGCAGCATCGTCCTGGCTGCTCATAACAACAACAATCTTATTGCCTTTGCGCTGTCCGCTCATTTCCTTAACCAGATCCATCTCGTACTGTCTTGTATACGGGTCATCGCTGAGGTATACGACTGTGAGAGTTGTGTCATCCACGATGGACTTCGGTCCGTGACGGAATCCCATCGGAGTATCATACATTGTAACAACGCGTCCTGCTGTCAGCTCAAGCATCTTGAGTGCAGACTCCTGGGATGTGCCTTTCAGAGTATTGCTTCCAAGGTAAACGATACGCTGGAAATCATACTCGTCAACGATCTTCTGCGCCACGCCGTACTGATCATCAAGGAATGCCTGTCCAGCTGCGATGATCTTGTCCACTTTTGCAATAGTCTCATCGAGTTCATCCAGGTGGAAGCACAGAAGAGTCGCCAGATACATATTGGAATAGCTTGATGTCATTGCAAAGCTCTGGTCATGTGTCTCGTCTGTCAGGTTGATCGCGTAGCAGTTCTCTGTTGTAGCAGCACGTTTGGAGAGTGCTCCGTTCTTATTGCATGTCACAAACAGATGGTATACATTGTCGCACACAGCCTCGGCAGCATCCACAGCGCCGACAGACTCCGGTGAATTTCCGGAACGTCCGAAGCTGATCAGAAGAGTCGGCTTTGTACGGGAGAGATAAGCCTCCGGTGTAGCAACGATATCTGTTGTCCCGTAGGATTTTGCCTTATGGTCCAGAAGTCCTGCCAGATGCGGGAACAGTGCGTTCCCAACGAACTCGCTGGTGCCGGCGCCTGTCAGGATTACATCAAAGTCATCGCATGTGATCACCTGATCGATAAACTTCCTGATCTCATCTTTGTGCTCTCTGATCTGAGCGCATGTCTTTTTCCATGTTGCTGGCTGCTGATAGATCTCAGTCAGCGTAAATGTTGAGAATGTGTCTTTCATCTTATCTTCTGTGATATTAAAGATTGTACTCATTGTTTTTCCCCTTTCATTTTTTCATTGCCGCGTAACGGCTTTATCACGCATCCGGCAGATGCGCTGCTCCATGCCGGCTCTTGCGCCGGCTGAAACTCAGTTTTCATACATTTATAGTATGCAGCCAGTTTTAGATCCCGTCGTCTGACGCTTCCTGAACTACCTGCTTGAATTCGTATTTTGTCACCTGCTCTTTTCCCGTCTCCAGTACGGAATCTACCAGTTCGTCCAGGTTATCCATAAATTTGCGTGACATCACGATCTCAACCAGCATAGGAAGGTTCGTGCCTGCAACGATACGGATGTTATCCTTTCCATGTCCGATCTGTGCGGAAACATTGAACGGGGTTCCTCCCATAAGGTCTGTAAAAATGATGACCCCTTCACATTCCTTTAATTCATCGAGCGCTTTTGTTATCTCACGTGTGAGATCTTCTGTGCTGTATGTCGGCAGAAAATCAACTGCCTGATATGCCTCCTGCTCGCCTGCGATCAGGTTCACGGAGCTTGTAATGCCTGTACCAAAATTTGCATGTCCTGTAACTAATAATCCAATCATAATCTCTCTCCTGTTCTAAACATGTTTAACGCCTGCATCTGCAAGGCATGTACGTATATTACGCCTCTGCTTCTTCCAGATATCTGTCAACAACAGGCATATAAACTGCCTTTGGATGAAAACATGCTTTCGCACTCCTCATATACTCGAGTGCATTTCTGTCGTCTCCCAGATAGGAATACTGTTTTGCAACCATAAACAGAACTACGCCCAGCGCAAATCCGTAATAAAGCTTGGAATTGATATCCTCTTCCATTTTGTCGATCAGATCGCTCCTCTTATCCAGCATCACCGCATAAGATTCTTCACTGTAACGGATAAATTTCTGATTTCCTGTCTTTCTGATCGCTTCAAGGATCCAGTCCGCGTATTTTCGGTTTCCCTTGATCAGGAATGTGTGGAAATACGTTTCCAGGAAACTCTCCCTGTCATCAGGACGGTATTTTTCAGCCTTCAGCATATGTTTTAAAAGCTTTTCAAACTTATCCTCTTCTTTCGTCACGTAAAAAACACGCAGCTTATAAAGATCACACACATATTCGCCGAGGAGCCTGCGGGTCATTCCCATATCAGCGATCCGTTCCACAGTCTCGCTGTCCCGCTTCCTGAGACTTTCGTTCAGATTGTGGAGCTGGAAATTTTTAATGCCCTGAAATATAAGATATGCGGCAAACGCCACTACTACTATAAAAATTGTTATCGGATTCAAACAGCCACCTGATTTCTCTCTAGATTAATATGAGGGGGGGATCTGGATCCCTCCCCTCATTCCTCCGGCGCGAAACGCGCTGGAATCATATTTGTTTTAATAACCGCTGTTATTCAGCAGCTTCCTCCGGCACCGGATACTCATACCACTCAACAAGCGGTGTATATCCACCCGGAAGTGTATTTCCGTCAGCGTCCATAGCCTGGGAGTTACCTGTCCAGATACCGAACGCACATCCTACGATACCTACTACAAGGATAAGGATGATACATCTAACCGGTGTCCAGCCCTTCTTGATCAGCACATAGATACCAAGTGTGATCAGGAGCGGGATCAGCTTCGGCAGTACGCCGTCAAGCAGGCTCTGGATATTGATCTGTGTCTCGCCAATGATCAGGCGGACAGTTGTAGCTCCATAGTTTGCGATAAGACCACCAACTACGAAGATACCAAGGATGCTTGCTGCACGTGTAAACTCTTTTGCATTAGATGTAAGAAGAGTAACAGCTTTTGTTCCAAGTCCGTAGGCCCAGTACATAAGTCCGAAACGTACTACAAACTGAACTACGTTGAAGATGATCAGGAAGAGGATCGCACCAATGATCTGTCCTTCCATAGCCATGTTCGCTGTAAGACCAGCTGTGATCGGAACAAGTGTCAGCCAGAACAGAGCGTCACCGATACCGCCGAGAGGACCTGCCGCAGAAATACGTACGGAACGGATCGTCTGTGTATCAGCTTTGTTCTGCTCCAGGGAGAGAACAATACCCATTACGAATGTTACAAGGAACGGGTGAGTGTTCAGGAAATCCAGGTTGTGAGCCATAGAAGCCTTCAGGTCTTCTTTGTTTGTATGTATTTTCTGAAGACCCGGAAGGATGCCCCAGAGCCATCCACAAGCCTGCATTCTTTCATAGTTGAAGGATGCCTGTAAGAAACAGGACAGCCATACCATCTTATTTAATGTTTTGTTGTCCAGCTTCGGTGCCGGAGTTAAATCCTGATATTTATCTGGAATATTATATGCCATCCGAGTCACCTCCTACATATCCTGCGCCTGCGCCTGCATTCTGTTTGATCTTTGTCTGTGTGTTGAAATCATAGAGGGCGATAGCCACACCTACGAATGCACACAGGATCAGAGTTGCTCCGGAAGTTGTCGCATTTGCGCTGCAGAGCAGTGCCATAACGAAACCTGCCAGAAGGAATCCCCACATCTCGTTGGACATCATAACTTTCATCAGGATCGCGAATCCGACGAACTTCATAGCGCCGCCTGCTGCGTCCAGACCAGCCATTACCCATGAGAAGTCATAGGAGAACTGCTGAAGTGTCTCACCGAGTGCAGAACCGCCATAGAGACCAGCAACTGCCAGGATACCAAACAGACATCCCAGAACGCCCATCTCAAGGAAGTTCAGGTTGCGGATACCTTTTACATTAGCTTCCTCTGCATATTTGTCAGCTTTAGCCATCATACCTGACATAAATGTAAATGTCAGAGTAACAGCGTACTGTCCAAATACTGCGAACGGAATTGCAAGACCAAGTGCTGCGCCAACGCCGTCAGCAGTTGCCTCCATGTTAAGAGATACTGCGAAGATCGTTGCCATGATACCACCGAGGATTGCGTTCGGCGGCTGAGCACCACCGATCGGCATGGAGCCGATCTGGATCAGCTGGTAAGCACCACCAACTACGATACCAAGCTCAAAGTTACCAAGGATAGCACCGATGATCGGGCAGGTAACGATTGGCTGGTACAGAGACTCTAAGAAGCTGAACTGGTCGATTCCCATGATAAATGCTACCACGAAGACCAGTATTGCCTGGATAATTGAAATCTCCATATTTACTCCTTTCCATTTAACCGATAAAACCTGTTAATTACTTAAATAATTTGTCGACACTTTCTGCCGGCGTGTCCGGAACTCTCTTGATCTCAAGTTCCACACCGAGATCCTGCAGCTTTTTGAAAGTTGCAACATCATCGTCATTCACTGCAACCGAAGTTGCAACCTGACGTTTGCCATCAGCCATGTGCATATTACCGATATTTACTTTCTTGATCGGAACCCCGCCCTCAACAAGCTTAAGCACATCCTGTGGTGATTCGCAGATAATCGCAATATGCTGATTCGGAGAAGCTTTGTGGATGATATCGATTGTTTTCTGAATGGTGAAGAATCTTGTCTGCGCGTATGCAGGCGCAGCCATATTCATCAGGCTCTGGCGGAATTCATCCGCTGCAACCGCATCATTCGCAACAAGCAGAAGATTAGCGCCTACAACGCCGCACCACTGTGTCGCCACCTGACCGTGAATCAGACGATTGTCGATCCTTGTCAATCTAATATCTGGCATGTTCTCATCCCCCTTTCTTTAGGTATTTAGCAATTATCGGACAGGTGTCAAAGCCCTTTCCTCATGCTGTCTTAACAAGCCCCTTCCGTAAATATTACGGAAAGTAATCTGCTTACAGATGCTATTATACCAAATTTCGAACCGTTTAGTTTGCACTTTTTATGCATCCCTTTGCATTTTTGGTTATATAATTTTAATAAAAAATACAGGTAAAATTTACTACTTTCCCACAAAAGTAACAATTTCCGCCATATCGGCGCCTTTGCATTACATCGCTGCCTTGATCCGTCAGATCTTTCCTTATATATACTATTCTTTTTACTTCCATATAATTCAGGCAGGCAGGAAAAGATCCCGCCTGCCCGCTTCCATAATATCAGGCACATCTCAGGATACCGATGCGCCGCCGATCTTCTGCACTGTCAGATTGATACCTCCGTAGAAAAAGTTCCCGCCCTGCCCGGTCACCTGAAGGACTGCCGGGACCGAAGTCACCGAAATGATCTGAGAGAATGCCACGCCCGCCGAATCTGTCGCCGCCTGGAACGTATGCTGGATCAAAGTGCCCGGCACGGTAGTCCCCTGCTGCTGAAGATAGAGGGAAACCGTAAACGGAAGCCTTGATGTGCTCACCGGGCCTATATTCCCATGGAAAGACACCTCGTACGTTCCCGGAGTCTGGATCGTGACCTGCGGAGTATTCTGGGAATGCGTCACATCAGTCCCGCCTGACGAAGCATTTCTGTCAAAGATCAGAGCTGTGCCTGTCGTCCCGGTCTGGGATGGCGTGGAATACGCCGCCAGGTAGCTGGCCTGCTGCTCCGATGCAGAAGGACCTGTTGCTCCACTGGGACCGGTTGCTCCGCTCGGGCCGGTTGCCCCACTCGGACCAGTCGGACCGGTTGGGCCTGTCGCTCCACTCGGGCCGGTTGCTCCGCTCGGGCCGGTCGGACCTGTTGGACCTGTTGCTCCACTCGGGCCTGTCGGGCCGGTTGGACCGGTCGGGCCGGTTGGACCGGTCGCTCCTGTTGGACCTGTTGCTCCGCTGGGACCGTTCGGGCCGGTTGGACCTGTTGCTCCGCTGGGACCGGTCGGGCCGGTTGGGCCGGTCGCTCCACTCGGACCAGTCGGACCTGTTGGACCCGTTGGACCTGTCGCGCCCGTGGGGCCAGTTGGGCCGGTTGCTCCGCTCCCCGGACCGGTTGGGCCCGTCGGGCCGGTCGGTCCTGTTGCCCCAGTTGCTCCTGTCAGGCCAGTCGGACCCATTGGACCGGTTGTGCCCGTTGGACCTGTTGCACCGGTCGCCCCCGTCGGACCGGTACAGCAGCACGGTGCTGGCGGGCAGGGTCTCTGGCATCCAAAAGGATTCCATCCGCATCTTTCCCGGTCGCAGTTATCATCCCTGTGACAGCACGAGGACTGCCCGTGCACTTCGTAATCATCTTTGTTATCTTTTTGTTTTTTTCTGAACCATATCATAATTGCCAACCTCCTTTCATAATTAATGTATGTTAGGATCCCTTTTTTGTCCGTCTGATCTTCTCCTACGGAAATACTCCCTGTTCACACGGCAGTAATCCGAACCGGGAGAGAACGTTTCAGCCAGCTCATTATACTCTTCTGCCAACCCGTATTCTCCAAGTCTGTCATAGCAGACACACAGCGAGATCGCGGGAAGGTAGCCATAGCAGTCTTCTGTTATAAATGCCCCGGACCGTTCCGCCTTCTTTGCACTAAGCGCCTGCCTGTACCAGTAGGCCGCCTGCTCATACTGTCCCCTGTCCATGAAATGTCTTCCCAGGTCACAGCAGGTCTCTCCCCTCGGCACATCATATGCCAGCCCCTCCAGCAGTGCACCGAGCGCTCTGCCCTCCTCTCCTGTTCCGTAAAAGCAGTATGCCATCTGCCGGGTCGCATCGATCTGATTTTCCACCCATCCGTCCGGGCGGTCCAAAAATGACCGTAGTACCTGTGCGCCTTTTTCATATTCTCTGTGGGACAAAAGTTCTCTTCCATAATAATAGAGGGAACGGCTGTCAAAGTATTCTCCTTTTTTCTCCATGTCCTGATAGATCCGAAGGTTCCTGTCCCCATCCCCGGACCCGATCTTTCTGTGCTCGATCAGCACATCCGAATAATATATATTCCCGGCAGGCGGGATCACTTCATGGACGCGTCCCCGGAAGAGAAAGGCGCCATTGTTTTTCACAAGCCGCTCTCTGTCATATGTGAATGTGCTTTTTCCACTGGCATCAAACGCTACAGCATATGGCATCATAACAACATCCGTATCGCACGGCAGTTTCTGTTTAAGTTCCAACATCGCCGCCGCACTCTCTTCGGGCAGGATATCATCTGCATCAAGCCACATCAGGTAATCCTTTGTTCCTTTTGACAGAGAAAAATTCCTCGCTGCCGAAAAATCTTCCTTCCATTCAAAGTCATAGATCTTATCCGTATACTGCGCTGCGACCTCTTTCGTCCTGTCCTGCGAACCGGTATCCACGATGATCATTTCATCAGCAGTGCTTTTTACGCTTTCCAGGCAGCGCCCAAGCACTTCTTCTTCATCCCTGACGATCATACAAAGACTGACTGATATCATTCCATTCTTTCCCTTCCTGATCTTTGTTTCGATTTTTCAGCAGGCCGGCTATTGTTCCCCTGCTCTGATATCAGTCTATGTGGCGCAGCTTCCCGGTGTTCTTTCCCGGTATTCCGCTGATCCCCCATTGAAATTTTATGCATTTTCTTACAGGAAAAATGATTTTTTATGCATTTTTATGTGATATTATGCATACTATTCTTTTTTATCAGTTTTCTCTTGCATAATTATAAATTTTGGTGTATAGTATGTTCTAGCTTGTGAAAAACGGCAGTGACATATGTTTTCAGCCCCGCCCGGCGGAACTGAAAAGCGAATAAAAATACATTCAGGAGGCATTTGATATGAGTAAAGAAAAAGTGGTATTAGCGTATTCAGGCGGTCTTGACACAACTGCCATTATCCCGTGGCTGAAAGAGACATTCGGCTATGATGTCGTGTGCTGCTGCATCGACTGCGGACAGGGGGAGGAACTGGACGGCCTTGATGAGAGGGCCAAGCTTTCAGGAGCTTCCAAATTATATATCGAAAATATCGTGGATGATTTCTGCGACAACTACATTGTACCATGTGTCAAGGCAGGGGCTGTCTATGAGAACAAATACCTTCTCGGCACATCCATGGCGCGTCCGGCCATCGCGAAGAAGCTTGTCGAGGTAGCCCGCAAGGAAGGCGCTGTCGCGATCTGCCACGGCGCGACAGGAAAAGGAAATGACCAGATCCGCTTTGAGCTGGGCATCAAAGCGCTCGCTCCGGATATCAAGATCATCGCTCCCTGGAGGATGACAGACGTGTGGACCATGCAGTCCCGCGAGGATGAGATCGAGTACTGCCGCCAGCACGGCATTGACCTTCCGTTCGACGCACAGCACAGCTACAGCCGCGACCGCAACCTGTGGCACATCAGCCACGAAGGCCTGGAGCTGGAGGATCCGGCAAACGAGCCGAATTACGATGACCTGCTCGTGCTCGGTGTGACACCGGAAAAAGCGCCGGATAAAGGGGAATATGTGACCATGACATTCGAGGCAGGTGTGCCGAAGAGTGTAAACGGCAAAGAAATGAAAGTATCCGACATCATCAAAGAGCTGAACGCCCTTGGCGGAAAACACGGCATCGGCATCATTGATATCGTGGAAAACCGTGTCGTAGGCATGAAATCCCGCGGCGTGTACGAGACACCGGGCGGAACGATCCTTATGGAAGCGCATCAGCAGCTGGAAGAGCTGGTGCTCGACCGCGCGACATATGAAGTAAAGAAAGACCTTGGAAATAAATTCGCACAGATCGTGTATGAAGGAAAATGGTTCACACCGCTGCGCGAGGCGATCCAGGCATTTATGGACGTGACTCAGCAGTATGTGACCGGCGAAGTGAAGTTCAAACTGTACAAAGGAAACATCATCCGTGCAGGCGAAACTTCCCCGTACTCTCTGTACAGCGAGTCTCTGGCAAGCTTCACGACAGGCGACCTCTATGACCACCACGACGCAGACGGATTCATCAACCTTTTCGGACTGCCGCTGAAGGTGCGCGCCATGAAAATGCAGGAACTGAAGAACCAGAAACAGTCATAAGGGCTTATCCGTCTGTTTCGGACAGGAAATGATAACGGCAAAACAGATACAGCAGGGAGCGCTGTTCATAGATTGACATTCATCTATGGAACAGCGCTCCTTCTCTTCTGATAAGTAAAGCTCCGGGCAATCCTTTCGTCGTCTTGGCAGTCCTTACTGCAGTTTCCGACAATTTTTGTAAGAATCTATTTCCACTTTCTGCGTTCCACCTCTGAATTAAGGAAAAGCTTGCTTTTCAACATAGTTTTTACGGGATGCAGCTTATTTCTGCGGATCAGATCCTCAATGTTCTGCCGGGTACAATTCAGCCTTTCCGCCGCCTCTGCCGTTGAGATCACTTCATGCTCGATATAGATGTTAAAGTCATCCGGTGTGAGCGGGATCTGTTCTCCCATCTGATACAGTTCTTCATTGGATATAGTCAGTGTTTCTCCCCAGCAGATCCCCTGTCCTCCCGGGAGGACTTTCACCCTGTCAAATACATCGGGATTATTTCGGAGAGGCAGAAAATCCTTTTTTTCTGACAGAGTTTCTGTCAAACTACATTTTTTAACCATATCATTTTCAAAAAAAAGCAGGATGTCGTAATTTTCCAGAGGCACTGCATTTTTCACTTTTTTCCCAAAGCGGTCCTGCATTTTCTCATAAACTTCATCTTCGCTGACAGGTTCGATATAGCATTCGTCCTGCGCGCACTTCCCTCCTGACAGTTCCAGCAGACTGAATTCATCATATTCTTTCAACCCATTTTTCCGCAGTATCTCCCCCAGATTCTGCCGATCCGGCGGCACGATCCTCTGCTGCACCCATTTTCTACTCCAGTATGCGTCCACTGTATACTTCCCATCCTTAACAAATGAAGACAGGAGCAGGGGCGCCTCCCACTCGGTAGTCTGTTCTGAAATTTCGATAAAAAACATCCTCGGCATTTCATAATAAAGCAGATACGCAAGCTCTCTGCTCTTAGAAACCGTGTCATCTTTGATTGCAAAAGCTTTCATAATATTCCCATCGCCTCCTGATCATTTCCCATATCTTATTCAGATATTCTTTCGGCAGCACTTTATCCAACCCTTCCAAAATAAACAGTTTATCTGACGGATGCAGAGAGCGAAGTTTAGGCATATGATCACAGGGGATCAGCTCCAGATTATCTTTTGCAGAATTCCCTCCGACAAAGCACTGCACCGGTTTATCCTCCATCACATCTGTTTTTTGTATGTCTTCCATGCTGCGGGAACTGAAAAAGAATGACAGACCGTGATCGAACAATGGCGCCAGCCGGATTGTTTTATTTCTTCTGTCCCTGAGGACTTCTATATTTGCCCCATGTCTGTCCCTGTTTAAAATCAGGAAATCAACTGCCAGCATTTCATAAATATAATCTTCCCATCCCATTCGTATACAGAACTCAAGCGGAGACTCTCCCTCTTTTCTTTCCAGCTGATAATAAATATCCAACGCGATCTTGCTCTCTCCTGCTTTTTTAAAATCTTCTGATGCACACAGCCATGTGATATATTCCCTGTCAAAAACTTTTACTTTTGCATGTATCAGCTGATAGGAAAGATGTTCGATGCCCAGTACAGATAAAAGCCTGTCAGCTATCAGTTCATTGACACACTCGCATCCTACAATTCCTTTATATGAATCATAGTTGGACAGCTTATAGTATATCTTTTTACCATTTAACTCATAATACGCTTTCAGGAAACTGCCTGCCGTACCAGATGAGTTTCGTATTCGGGTCCAGTCCAGATATGTCATATCCTGTATATCTGAAATAATCTTCTTTATCATTGATCCTCACATCCTTTAAAAAAGGATAGCACACCTACTTGTCATACGTCAAGTATATGTGCCATATACAAAAATCATTAACAAAAGCAACAGGAACCAGAGTGTCTTTTTAGAGCGTTTTCGCTCGGAAGAGATACTCTGGTCCCTGTTGGATTATTTTCTCACTACACCGTCGCGATATCGATCAGTGTGAGTTTCTTTATATCTGTATTTTCAAGACTTGTGATAAGCGCCTCTGCCGTATCAATGGCAGTCAGCACGTTCACGCCTGTCTCGATGGCATTTCTGCGGATGACGAATCCGTCCTTGGAGTGCTCTGCTCCCTGTGCCGGGATGTCGATGACAAGGTCGATCTTGTGTCCCAGGATCAGGTCGAGAAGATTCGGCGACTCCTGCTCGATCTTGCGGACCGGGGTTGCCTTCACGCCCGCCGCGTTCAGCGCGCGCGCTGTTCCGCTGGTAGCGAAGATGTGGTAGCCGATGGCCTCAAACCTGCGTCCGATCTCCACTGCCTCCGGCTGGTCCTCGTCGCGGACGGTCATGATCATGTTCTTGAACTTCGGCAGCTTGATGCCTGCGCCCAGGAATGCTTTGTAGAGCGCCTCGTCAAAGGTCTTCGCGATACCGAGGCATTCTCCTGTGGACTTCATCTCAGGTCCCAGGCTGATGTCAGCGCCGCGGATCTTCTCAAAGGAGAATACCGGCATCTTGACTGCCACATAGTCTGCCTCCGGCTGAAGTCCCGGTGTGTATCCCAGTTCCCGGATCTTCTTTCCGATGATGACCTGTGTCGCCAGCGGCACGATCGGGATGCCTGTCACCTTGCTGATGTACGGCACAGTACGGCTGGAACGCGGGTTGACCTCGATCACATATACGTCGTCCTCGCCGCAGACGATGAACTGGATGTTGATCATACCTACGACATGGAGCGATTTTGCAAGACGTCTCGTGTACTCCGCGATCTTCGCCTTGGCGCCCTCTGTCAGGCTCTGCGCCGGGTAAACGGAGATACTGTCTCCGGAGTGGATCCCCGCACGCTCGATGTGCTCCATGATACCCGGGATCAGGATATCTGTTCCGTCGCACACCGCATCCACCTCGATCTCCTTGCCCTGCAGGTACTTGTCTACCAGGATCGGGTGATCCTGTGCGATCCGGTTGATGATGCCGATGAACTGGTCGATGTCATTGTCATTGATGGCGATCTGCATGCCCTGTCCGCCCAGCACGTAGGACGGGCGTACCAGCACCGGATAGCCGAGACGGTTCGCCACTTCCTTTGCTTCCTCTGCGGTAAATACAGTTCCTCCGGTCGGGCGCGGGATCTCGCACTCTTCCAGGATCTCGTCGAAGAGCTCTCTGTCCTCCGCCTTATCCACGTTCTCCGCGGAAGTTCCGAGGATCGGCACGCCCATCTTCATGAGTGCCTCTGTCAGCTTGATCGCTGTCTGTCCGCCGAACTGTACCACAGCGCCGTCCGGCTTCTCGATGTCAACGATGCTCTCCACGTCTTCCGGCGTGAGAGGCTCGAAGTACAGCTTGTCCGCAATGTCGAAGTCCGTACTTACGGTCTCCGGGTTGTTGTTGACGATGATCGTCTCGTACCCTTCTTTTGAGAACGCCCAGGTACAGTGTACGGAACAGAAGTCGAACTCGATCCCCTGTCCGATGCGGATCGGTCCGGAGCCGAGGACGAGCACCTTCTTCTTTCCGGAAGTCTCCTCCACCTCGTTCTCGCTTCCGTATACAGAGTAATAATACGGCGTCTCTGCCGCGAACTCTGCCGCGCAGGTGTCAACGATCTTGTACGCCGCCACAATACCGTTCTCGTGGCGCATATCGTGGATCTCCCTCTCGCTCTTCCCTGTCAGGCGGGCGATCACATTGTCCGGGAACTCGATCCGTTTCGCCTCGCGCAGAAGCTCCGGCGTAAGTTCTTCGTTTTTCAACGCGTTCTCCATCTCCACGATGATAGCGATCTTATCGATAAACCAGCGGTCGATCTTCGTAATCTTGAAGATAGTATCGTAATCGATGCCCCTGCGGACCGCCTCCGCGATCCTCCAGATGCGCATGTCGTCCACGATCGAGAGCTGCTCCATCAGATCCTCTTTTGAGAGTTCTGTGAAGTCATAGGACATCAGGCTGTCCACATGCTGCTCCAGAGAGCGGATCGCTTTCATGAGCGCTCCCTCGAAGTTGTTGCAGATGCTCATGACCTCTCCGGTTGCCTTCATCTGTGTCGTCAGCGTCCTCTTTGCGCTGATGAACTTGTCAAAGGGCAGCCTCGGCATCTTGACGACCACATAGTCCAGCATGGGCTCGAAGCTTGCGTAGGTCTTCTGTGTGATGGCGTTCTTGATCTCATCCAGGGTATAGCCGAGGGCGATCTTCGCAGCCACCTTTGCGATCGGGTATCCTGTCGCCTTGGACGCCAGCGCGGAAGAACGGCTGACACGGGGGTTTACCTCGATGACGCAGTATTCAAAGGAATCCGGGTTCAGCGCGTACTGCACGTTGCATCCTCCGGTGATATTCAGCTCGCTGATGATGTTCAGCGCGGAAGTACGGAGCATCTGGTACTCCTTGTCGCCCAGCGTCTGGGACGGAGCCACAACGATGGAGTCTCCTGTGTGCACGCCCACGGGGTCGATATTCTCCATATTACAAACTGTGATGCAGTTGCCCGCGCTGTCACGCATCACCTCGTACTCGATCTCTTTCCATCCCGCGATGCAGCGCTCTACGAGCACCTGGCCCACGCGGGAAAGCCTCAGGCCGTTCTCCAGGATCTCCACCAGCTGATGGGAATCATGGGCGATACCGCCGCCGCTTCCTCCCAGGGTGTACGCCGGACGGAGCACGACCGGGTAGCCGATCTTGTTCGCGAACGCAAGGCCGTCGTCCACATTTTCCACGACAAGGGACGCTGCCACCGGCTCGCCGATCTTCTCCATGGTCGCCTTGAACTCCAGACGGTCCTCCGCCTTCTTGATCGTCTCGGATGTGGTCCCGATGAGGCGCACGCCGTTTGCCTTCAGGAAGCCAGCCTCCTCCAGCTCCATGGCAAGATTCAGTCCTGCCTGTCCTCCCAGGGTCGGGAGCACGCTGTCCGGCTTCTCCTTTAAGATGAGCTGCTCTACCACCTCTACGGTCAGCGGCTCGATATAGACGCGGTCCGCGATGTCCTTATCCGTCATGATGGTCGCCGGGTTGGAGTTCAAAAGAACGACCTCAAGCCCTTCCTCCTTCAGGGAACGGCACGCCTGTGTCCCGGCGTAGTCGAACTCTGCTGCCTGCCCGATGACGATCGGACCGGAACCGATGACCAGTACTTTCTTTATACTCAAATCTCTTGGCATTATCTCGCTCCTCCCATCATCTCAATGAATCTGTCAAACAGGTATCCGGAATCCTGCGGTCCGGGGCATGCCTCCGGATGGAACTGCACGGTGAAAATGTTCTTGCCCACATAGGCAAGCCCCTCGTTGGTCCCGTCGTTTACATTCCTGAACGCCGGCACAGCCACTGCCGGATCGATGCTTTCCTCATCCACCACATAGCCGTGGTTCTGGGATGAGATATACACCCTGCCGGTCTTCAAGTCTTTGACCGGATGGTTCCCGCCGCGGTGTCCGTATTTCAGCTTGTGCGTGGACGCACCCGTAGCAAGCGCCATGAGCTGGTGTCCGAGGCAGATGGCGAAGATCGGGATGTCTGTGTTGTAGAGTTTTCTGATTTCTTCGATAATGGATGTGCAGTCCGCCGGATCCCCGGGTCCGTTGGAGAGCATGATACCGTCAGGATTGGATGAAATGATCTCTTCCGCGGTTGTGTGGGCCGGATATACAGTCACTTCGCAGCCACGTTGATTTAAAGATTTCGCGATATTATTCTTTGCGCCAAGGTCAAGGAGTGCGACTTTCTTCCCGGTTCCTTCGAGGACATATTTCTCTTCGCATGTCACTTTGGAGACAACATCCCCCACTGTGTATGCCTTCAGCTTCGGCAGGATCTCATCCAGATCATAATCCTCATTTGTAGTGATCATGCCGTTCATGGTACCCTTCTCCCTCAGGATCTTTGTCAGCGCGCGGGTATCGATCCCCGCGACCCCCGGGATATCCTGTTCTTCAAGGAACTCCTGGATCGTGCCTTCACAGCGGAAATTGCTGGGCATCCTGGACAGCTCTCTCACGATATATCCGTCCGGCCATGCCTTCTTTGACTCCATGTCCGGCGTGATCCCGTAATTGCCGATCAGAGGATAGGTCATCACGACCGCCTGTCCCGCGTAGGACGGGTCTGTCAGCACCTCCAGATAACCTGTCATAGAAGTATTAAAAACAATCTCGCTGATACAGTCACGCGTCGAGCCGATACTCGTCCCTGTAAATACTGTACCGTCTTCTAATATTAGAAACGCCTTCATCTGTTCACCCTTTCCCTTCGTATAGATCAATAGCCAGCAATCTGAAAACCAGCCTTTTCCGGCTGTGCCGTTACATAGCAAAGGCACTCTTGGAGTCTTTTGATCCAGAGCGCCCTCGTTCTCAAATTGTAAAGATTATACTACAACCGCGTTTATATTTCAATAAAAAATATTGTTATTTTTTTAACAACGCTGACGGAAAAAACTTTTCCAGGAAGCCCGGTGTAGTCTGATATATTATCCATACCGAGCTGTCCTGCCGAAAGACATGCCGTACGCAGGACAGCAGCATGTTTACACGGAGGAAAACAGTTTGGAACAGAAAAACCGACAGAAAAGCAGCCCCAGAGTCCTTACACTGTACAGGACACATGAACTCAGGGAAAATATATCCCCGGTCCTGGGGCAGAACGATACGTCTTATCTTGCATACTCCCCGTCCAGTCCCCGGGACATCTGCGAGCTTTCCGTAAAGCAGGCTCCGGATATCATCCTCCTGGAAACGGATACAGAGGACAACGGCTTATCTGTCATCCCCACGGGCAGGCAGCTCCGTCTGCATACCTGTGCGCAGCTTCTCCTGGTCAGCCGCTCGCGGGACAGGACAGCAGTCATACAGGCAGGCACGCAGACTTTTGCCTCCGGATGTGTTTTCCCCGGACAGATGCCTTACCTGCATGATTTTATCCGGGATACCTGGCTGGGGGATACTCCTCAGAAGATCCTGATCCGGGAACTAATCCTTTCTTCCCTCACTCAGGCGGAGCGTAAAGTATTGGAAATCCTGCTTGGCGCCCCGAATGATCTTCTCTCCTCCCCAAAAACGATCGCCAATCAGAAAACAAGCATCTTTCACAAACTTGGGCTGAAAAATTTCCAGGAAGTCAGACATATCTTCCGGAATTATTAAATGGGTATCCTTCCTGAGGAAAGATACCCATTTTTCATTTCTGCTTTTGCAGCGCAGACTTTCTCATCTCACGCAACGTTTCTTTAAAACCAATATCCCTGCGGCAGCACCTGATAAGGCAATGCTGTACAGGATCAGCGGCATTTCACTGCCGTCACCGGTTTTCGGAGACGGCGTCCCTGCGTTTACGGCACTGTTTCCGCCAGCCTGATCCCCGCCGGTCAGCTCCGTATCATTCCCGTCTCCGCCGGATGGATCCGCGGGATCCTGCGGGTCTTCCTGCCCAGGCTCCGCCGGTTTCTCCGGATCAGGTCTCTCAGGGATCGTATTATCCACATCCGGTCCCTCCGCCAGCTTATCCGTGACTACGTAGTAAGAGCAGTGTGTCATGTCCTCCAGTCTTACAAACAGGCTCTCCCCATTAGGAGCCGACGGATCCATCTCCGTATACCATTGTGTTTTTCCTGAACACTGAAGTGTTCCCGCCCCTTCGTCATAGTAATAATAATATCCGTTCTGTGACAGATCTGCATTATCAAAGGCAAACGCAAGCGTTGAAAAATCCGTTCCTGACGGCAGCGGCCCGCTGTGCTGGAAATCAAGCATCAGCGTTCCGGCATCATTCGTAATCTTCCCGTTCACTGCCTCTACAACATCCCCGCTGACCGGGAACCTCACGATCAGATCGACCGGAGCCGTTACCTCTCCCATCTCACTTCCGTGGAAAGTCCACATATATGTAGCTGAAGCCTCCACTCCCGGGAATGTGATATGCAGATCCTTACCGCTCTCACGCACAGCATTGAGTGTCTCCGCAGACAGCTTGTACTCATTTCCGTGGTAATATCCCATACGGATATTTACTGCCTGCTCATCCGATCGCAGGTCTCTCTTTATCCTTTCCTCAGCTTCACTGATATCCGAATAGATCTTTGTATCATAATCCAGATCAGCAGGCGTCAGGATATAGTCTCCTGCATCCACTCCTGCACTGAGCCCTCTGATCGTGCACCACCCGGCATAATCTGTATCCGTGGTCAATGCAAAACCGATGCGGTCCGTGATCCTGCCCCGGTCATGGTCATAAAAATAAACATTCTGCACCCCATATTTTTCCGCATCCGGGATCGGAATTGACAGTTCTGCATTCTCAGGCAATTCTCCGGCATGAGCCATGGATACTGTTGCAAATGCCACGCTGCCGTCGCCGATCACTCCGGCTGCCCCCTGCTTTATCTCAGGCACATCAACAGATACTTTCAGTTTAAAATCAGCTTCTTTACCGCTGCTGTACCCCCCTCTGATCCCCCATATATACAGAGGATATTTATCCGCGGCATTTTCATACACTGCCACACTGAGTATACCCCCATTCTCGCTCACCAGATCCAGGATATCAGCCGGCACAGATTCCACCGACTGCAGCACCTCAACATAGACTCCTGTCGCGTACGGACCGCTCATCGCCTCTCTGATATATTCCTCCGGCAGTTCCGCAACAGGCGTTATTGCAGGATTCACATCTCCCGCCCGGTCTGATATCACTGCATCGGCTGTCCATAGATCTGCCTCAGCGGCATTTACCGGCGCCGCAAGTGCAGATGCGATAAAGAACGCTGACAGCAGGCTGACTGCATGTTTCATTTTCATCGACGTATACCTCCCTGAAATTCTATCATACGCCCTTATTATATCACCCGGCTTTTTCCCGTAGTTCCTATATTTCATAGGGCGGCAAAAGATACAGGGAGGAACAGGATGAAAATAATTTCGGGTGACGAAAGTGACCTTGCTTTCCCCACCCAAAATACTCACGGAGCAGAAAACTCACTGCTCTGTCTCCCAAATTACCGTTATCCGGCAGTGCTCTCCGCTCTCGATGTAAGTATACCTGACGTTCTGCAGACCGTATACGGCTGCCACCGTCCGTGCCGCCTTTGGAAACAGATCATTGACCATTCCCTCCTTTGCCTCACTGTACACTGCATGATCCCGGAATTTGCACACGAACATCGGCTCCCCTGCATAAATGCTCTCATTCATTGCATTCAGCAGAAGCTGAGGATCGTAAGCGTCATAATACGTCCCCTCCAGACGGTAATAATTCAGGTCATCCTGGCTGCATGCCGGGTACATGACTTCGCCGTTCTGTACATGATCCACTGAGATCTCTGCATCCGTACAGCACAGGTAGTCATAATTGATCACATTCTCCGGCAGCCTTTCCCCACTCTCCGCGGAATAAAAGACCGGATCCCCGAAGGTCACATCCATCTGGTAATACTCCCCGCCGCAGCTGACGATGTTCCATGCATGGGCGCCCTGTCCTTCGACAGTGCCGACCACATAGATCGCCCTGACCCCCAGCCTGCCCAGAAGATACTGGGCTGCCCTTGAATACCCGGCGCAGACGGAACGTTCTCCCACGAGGGCGCTGTAGATATTCTGGTTATCCGGAGCGTTTTCATCATAGTCAACCGTATTTACGATATACTCAAATACGTATTTGATCCTGTCATATTCCGCTGCCCCCGCATCCACGCCCGACAGACATTCCCCCGCCGCGGCATCGATCTCTGCCTGCCTCTGGCTTCGGCTCTCCTCCGTACAGGAATAACCCGGATAAAATTCGGTATAACTGTCATAGACCGTCATTTTTGAACTGCCGTCGCACCAGAACAGTTCCGCCCGGTCATACAGGAGATACTCATACACTTTTTCCGGGTGGTCTTCCCGCCCCGCATGGAGCAGGATACATTCTTCCATATCCTGCACCCCCTGGAGCAGTTCTCTGTAAACCGTCTGCTCCTCCTCTGTGAGCTGCTGGTAATAGAAATCCCCCTCTACCTCCTCGATGGTCACGGTAAGTTCCGGGAAATCTGCCCCCTGCTCTGAGACTGCATTCACTGTCTCCTCCACCGCTTTTCCCGCTGCTCGCTTTAACATCCCGCCCAGCTCTGCCCCGGCCCAGGGCACTGCGTACGCCGCCAGGGCTCCCACTCCCGTAAGGAGCGCCAGGGCACAGAGGCATCCTGCTGCCCCTGTCCGTTTTCTTCTCCGTCTCCTTCTTCTGTCAGCCATGTCTCTCCTCTCTCCGTCAGCCGCAAAGGACCATTTATCCGATCTCTGTCCCAGTCTCAGGTAAGCTCTGCGATCCGGGACACTCCGACATAGATCTCGGAAATCTTATACCATGTAGGATAATCCACTTTTCCAGTCGCCGGAAGCCCGAAAACGGACTGGAACTCTCTCACCGCCTGTTCTGTCGCTGGTCCGTAGATCCCGTCAGCAGTGATCTTCGGCAGGGCGGGATATGCCCCGGCGATCACGTTGAGCTGTTCCTGCATCTGCCGGACCTTTTCCCCGCTGGAACCTTCTTCCAGAGTATACCCCGGCCAGGATGCCGGTATGCCCGAGATTTCTTCCGCAGTATTGATATACATATCATCTCCGTAGAAATACCGGAGGATCTCGATCGGCGAGTAGCCCTGGTCTCCCAGTTCTTTTGACCCCCACTGAGTCATCCAGTTCGGGCATGTGACCCGCCTGCCGTCACAGTACTGGGTCAGGATGGGCTGCCGCACATTCGGCCTTGAAAGATAGTCCGCAAACAGCTCATCCACGATCACGGATATTGTATCATAAATATTGCGTTCCGGGATCCATTTGTGATCAAAAGCTGTCGAAGAAGTGATCGTAAAGTCATATCCCCGGTTCCGGTACCACTCTGTGTACACCCGGTTCAGAGTGAACGACATGATGGCAAGCACGTTCGCCCGTATGGTATTCGCAGGCCATGTCGCGTAAATTTCGCTGGACGCCACATTCTTAATGTAATCTTTATATTTGACATAATAATCCATGGCTGTCGTATCGCGGGGCGAACCGTCATGCACCACGATGTATTCCGGCACGACGACCCGGCTTAAGACGATCTCCCCGGTCTCATTTACGGGTTTGATCTCATCTTCCGCGATCTTCGGCGGATACTCCGCATACAAAGTATGGGCAGGGATGACGAATACTTCTTCCTCTTCCCTGCCCACATCGCTCGGTCTCATCCTGACGTTCTGTATGGCTTTTACATTTGCCAGTATCTCTGCCCCGGCGATACTCACCGGCTCGAATCCCGGAGCGCTGATATCCAGAGTGTACTCCGAGTAAGGCTGCCTTTCATTATCCGGGTCCAGGCTCCATTCCTCGGGCGGGGCATCAAGCTCCAGCACCTCTGTCTGCCCGGAAGGATTGGTCTCTACACGTTCCAGCATATTCTCAGGGACGCCGGTATAAGATATGGATATACTGGCGTCCGCTATGGGACGTCCGTCCACGGTAGAGGTTACGTTGATCTGGAGTTTTCCTTTCTCTGATGCTTCCTGCATTGCTCTTATATGTGCCATTGATCTCTCCTGCATCTGCCTATAATCTTTTTAATTATATAATAGATGCAAAAGATTTAGAACCAGGTTCTTTTTCAGCAAAAAGACTGCCGCACAAACTTCATGCAGCAGTCTCCTCAATAATTTCCGTCTCTCAGAACAATTTCATAATATCATTATACATCACAATGACCATCAGGATCATCAGCGCCGCGAATCCCGCGAAATGCACCATTCCTTCCTTCTCCGGCGGCACTCTTTTCTTCCGGATCGCCTCGATGATCAGGAACACGAGCCGCCCGCCGTCCAGCGCCGGCAGCGGCAGGAGATTCATGATCCCCAGGTTTGCAGTCAGGAGCGTCCCGAAGTTCAGCATGCTCAGGGCGATCGCCGCCGTTCCTGCCGGAGCCGCTGTTTCATACACATCGTTTACCACGTTCACGATACCTACGGGACCGGACAGATCTTGAAGCCCCGCCTGTCCTGTCACGAGCATACGCAGGCTGTCCACAGTATAGTGCACCCAGTATTCCAGCTGGTAGAATCCATACTGCATCGTTCCCAGTATCCCCGGCTTCTCGATCTCCCCGCTGACGACTCCCAGGAGCTTTGACCCGCTTTCATCCAGCACTCTCGGCTCCACCTCAGCAGTATATTCTTTTCCGTCTCTTTCGTACACGATCTCAAAAGGAACATCTCCCGCATGTGTCAAAGTATAGAGGTTCATGTCATCCCAGATATGGACATTGCGACCGTTGATCTCCTTTATGACATCTCCCGCCTGCATCCCCTGCTCCTGGGCGGAAGATCCTTCCAGCACCTCCGCCACGACCGGCGGCCGGTAACCCGTCACTCCGATGAGGATCATACAGAAGATCCATGCAAGGATCAGATTGAACGCCGGGCCTCCCGCGATGACAGACATCCTCGCCCACACGGACTTGCTGTTAAAGCTGTCCGGGGACGTGTCTTCCACATCGTCTTCCCCCATCATGCACGCTCCGCCGAAGGGGAGCAGTTTTACACAAAAATACGTCTCCCCGAACTTCTTTCCGAACAGTGTCGGCCCAAGGCCGAGGGAGAACTCATCCACCCGGATGCCGTTTTTTTTCGCCAGGAGGAAATGTCCGAGCTCATGAAAGATTATAATAAAACTAAATAGTAGGATCGCTATGATTATACCCATGTATTACCACCTGTTTTTAATAAATTCATATGTTTCCTGCTCTGTCTTTAGTATCGTTTCCACATCCGGGCACAGGATATTCACGTGCGCTTCCATGCATTCCTGTATGATCTCAGGAATCTGAAGGTAACCGATCTTCCGGTCAAGGAAGAGTGCCACCGCACGCTCATTCGCCGCATTGAACACGGTCGGCAGCGTGCCGCCTTCCCTGCCCGCCCGGTAAGCCAGCCTCAGGCCATAAAAAGTCTCCATATCCGGCTGTTCAAAAGTAATCTCGGAAAGAGTACTGAAATCCAGACGTTCTCCCGGGAGATACCTTCTCTCAGGGTAATAGAGGGCATACTGGATGGGCAGCTTCATATCCGGCGTACCCAGCTGTGCGATCACTGCCCCGTCCTCGTATTCTACCATGGAATGGATAATGCTCTGCGGCTGTACCACGACCTGGATCTGGTCCACACTCACGTCAAAGAGCCATTTTGCCTCAATCACTTCCAGTCCTTTGTTGACCATGGTGGAGGAATCGATAGTGATCTTCCGCCCCATCGTCCAGTTCGGGTGCTTCAGTGCGTCCTCCACCTGGATATCTGCCAGCTCTTCCCTCTTCTTTCCGCGGAAGGGGCCGCCGGACGCAGTCAGGAGGATCTTGTGCAGCGCCTTTTCCTGGCCTCCCTGGAGCGACTGGAAGATGGCGCTGTGCTCGCTGTCCACAGGCAGGATGGATACGTGATTTTCTCTCGCAAGGGGCATGATGATATGCCCTGCCGTTACAAGAGTCTCTTTATTCGCAAGCGCGATATCCTTCCCGGCTTTGATCGCCTCGATCGTGGGCAGGATGCCGATCATCCCCACAATGGCAGTCACCAAAATCTCCGCTTCCGGCTCCGCCGCCACGGCAAGGAGCCCGTCCATCCCGGAAAACACACGCACATCCAGATCCCGTACCCTGCTCTTAAGCTCCGCTGCTTTTTCCTCATCCCATACAGCGGCAAGTTTCGGGCTGAATTCCCGGATCTGCGCCTCGAGAAGTTCAATATTGCTCCCTGCTGCCAGGGCTGTCACCTGGATATCTTTGTTTGTCCTTACGATCTCAAGGGTCTGTGTCCCGATGGACCCGGTAGACCCGAGAACAGCTATCTTTTTCATATTATTCTTACCTCATTTCTCTGACCGCGGTCTCAAAGCTTTGCAGGATACATCATGCATCCTGTCATTCTCTCTCAAAGGAGCACTGCAAGATAGTATATGATGGGCGCGGTGAAGATGACACTGTCGAACCTGTCCAGGATCCCTCCGTGTCCGGGTATCAGCTTCCCGTAATCTTTGATATTGTGATAGCGCTTGATGGCTGATGCCGCCAGGTCGCCGATCTGGGAGATTGCTCCGCCTGCCCCTCCGATGACCGCGTACTGGACGATGTCAGCTCCCGCGCCGCCCCAGTGGTTGATGGCAAGGGCATAGAGCACCCCGATGAGCGCTGCGCCAGCAATGCCTCCGATCCCGCCTTCCACAGATTTTTTGGGGCTTAAGACCGGCGCCATCTTATGCTTCCCGATGAGCTTTCCCACACAGTAGGCACATGTATCGCATCCCCACGCGCAGATAAACACCAGCCAGACCGTAAATATGCCTCCTTCAAGGAGCCTGGTCTGATAAATATAAGAAAGCATCACTGCCACATAAAACACGCCGAAAAACGCGGCAAATATCTGCTGCGTATTATATTTCGGATAATCGAACACAAGCACGCCCATCTGGCAGATCAGATATGCCATAAACAGCAGCATAAACCATGTCAGCTTCTCGCCCGGAAGCTGAGGTTCAAAATACAGCAGCCCGTAATACAGCACTGCGAAAAGGTAACCCACGATCCCCGGAGGCTTTTTCTCGATACCAAACACTTTATACAGCTCTGTCATTCCGATCAGGCTGATCAGAAGCAGCACCCCAAAGAGGAGAGGCCCGCCTGTGATCACTGTGACAAGAGCAATGATCACTAAAAGTATCCCGCTTAACAGCCGTGTCTTAAACATCTTTTTTACGCCTCCTCTACACCGCCGAATCTTCTGTGTCTGTGATTATATTCCTCGATCGCCTTAGCCAGCTCTTCCTTCGTAAAGTCCGGCCACGGCACATCTGTAAAATAAAACTCCGAATAAGCGAGCTGCCAGAGCAGGTAATTGGACAGCCTCTGCTCCCCACTGGTGCGGATCATCAGATCCGGATCCGGGATGCCGTGTGTATCCAGATAGGACTCAAACACCGACTCATCGATCTGTTCAGGATCCAGTTTTCCTTCCGCGCAGTCTTTCGCCATTTTCCTCGCAGCGCGCGTCATCTCGTCCCGGCTCCCGTAATTAAGGGCAATGGTGAAATTCAGCCCGCCGTTGTTGACCGTGGCCGCCTCAAGTTCCCGTATCCTGTTCTTAATATCCTCATCCAGCGGCTCGATGTCCCCGATCACGCGGATCTTCATGTCATTTTTCGCCGCTGTCTTAAGGCAGGTCTTCATGTAATTGCGCAGCAGCGTCATAAGCGCCGCCACCTCGCCCTCCGGGCGGCTCCAGTTCTCCGTGGAAAACGCGTAGACAGTCAGGTATTTGATCCCCATCCTCCACGCTTCCTCGCAGATGCGCTCCACATTCTTGCTCCCCTGGGCATGCCCGTAATTCCTCGGCATGCCTTTGGCTTTCGCCCATCTGCCATTGCCGTCCAGTATGATCGCGATATGCTGTGGTACTTTCATAGTCTTCCCTCTCCCTTTATCACGGCAGTGTCAAACAAAAGGGAGCCTTCCGTTTCAAAGCCCCCTTTTCCTGCCTGATGCCTTGTATGATACTACTTACACAGTCATGATCTCTTTGGATTTTGCCTCAACCATCTTGTCGATCTTTTCGATATACTTATCTGTGATCTTCTGAAGCTCATCCTCCAGATCCTTGATCCCGTCCTCTGAGATCTCTGTCCCTTTCAATTTCTTAAAAGCGACATTGCCGTCGCGGCGGATATTGCGGACAGCCACCTTTGCCGCCTCGCCTTTTTTCTTCACGTCCTTTGCCAGTTCCTTTCTCCGCTCTTCCGTAAGCTCCGGGAACACAAGGCGGATGGACGCCCCGTCATTTGTCGGGTTGATGCCGATATCCGATGTAAGGATCGCCTTCTCGATCTGTTTTAACAGGCTCTTCTCCCACGGCTGGATCTGGATCATGCGCGCCTCCGGCACGGACACATTCGCCACCTGCTGGATCGGTGTCGGAGCTCCGTAGTAATCTACGGTCAGCTTGTCCAGAACATGGGGGTTGGCGCGCCCTGCGCGGATCGTCGCCAGTTCGCTGTCAAGGTTGTTGATCGTTTTTGTCATCTTCACGTCATATGCTGCCACTTTTTCATTCATGCTTCAAGCCCTCCTGGATATTTATTTTATAGTTTAAACTGTAACTTTCGTTCCTGTAAAATTACCGCTCATTGTCTCCACGATGCTGTTCTCTTCGTTCAGCCCGAACACGAGCATGGGCATCTTATTCTCCAGGCACATGATGGACGCTGTCAGGTCCACTGCCGCCAGCTTCTTATCGATCACTTCCTGGATGGAGATTTCATCATACTTCACTGCCTCCGGGTTCACCTTGGGATCGCTGTCATAGATACCGTCGATCGCCTTTGCCAGAAGCATGGCGTCCGCCTCGATCTCGATCGCTCTTAAGACAGCCCCTGTATCCGTGGAGAAATACGGATGTCCCGTGCCGCCTGCAAAGAAGATCACCTTTCCCGCCTCCAGCGCTTCCACTGCCGCGTCCTTGGAAAACAGGGTTGTAAAGGCGCCGCACACGAACGGGGTAAATACCTCGGTCTTCATCCCCACATGGCGGAAGATATCTGATACATAGATACAGTTCATCACTGTTGCCAGCATCCCGATCTGGTCTGCCTTTGTCCGGTCGATGGTCTCGCTTGTCCTTCCTCTCCAGAAATTGCCGCCGCCGGTCACGATCGCCACCTGGATCCCGTCATCGACCAGCTTCTTCACCTGCTCCGCGACTCCGATGCAGGTCGCCTCGTCAAATCCGGTCTTCTTATCTCCCGCGAGCGCTTCCCCGCTCAGCTTTAGTAATACTCTTTTCATTGTGTCTGCTCCTTTGATTTCTCTGTGCGGGATCTGCGTTTCTCTGCTCCCGCTGACCTAAAATGAAGTATAACATAAGTTTTCCATTTTGTCATGTATATATCCTGCGTCCCGTTCATCTGTCATCACGGTCAGCTTATCCCCTGCCTGGAGCTTTGTCTTTCCCCGGGGGATCATCTCTCTGCCTTCCCTCTCCAGCGCCACCAGAAGGCAGTTGTTCGGCCATGTGATCTCCATGACGGTCCTGTCCTCCAGCACAGACCCGCTCATGATCACAAACTCGCTCAGCACTTTCTGTCCGCCGGCATAGGACTCTTTCCCACTCTGGGGCTTCCGGTCAGGCATGATCCGCCTGAGCAGGCTCTCATAGATCGGCTCGGACCGGAGAAGCGATGCTGTTATGTATGCCGCCACAGATACGATCGCAAGGGAGAGCATCTGGCTCACAGAACCGGACATCTCAAAGAGCAGGATGATCCCCGTGATCGGAGCCCGCACGATGGCTGTAAAAAAGCCTGCCATTGACAGAAGCACAAAGTTATTCACATACACAGGATCCATCCCAAACACTTCTACGCCTGCCATGGCAAAGATCCCGCCCAGAAGGGCGCCCAGCACGAGGAGCGGAAAGAAGATGCCGCCCGGCGCCCCGGAGCCAAAGCTCACGGCAGAGAAGAGAAATTTTACCACAAAGGTAAGCGCCACAAGCCCGATCGCCATCTCTCCCGCTGTCAGGTCCACGATCAGGTCCCCGCCGCTCCCGAGAACAGACGGCATCACCAGCCCCATGATCCCTGCTGCAAAAAAAGCGATCAGCAGCCTTCCCGTCTCATTGAGCCGCTTTGGCTTTTTGTAAAGATCCTGCGCCTTCAGCATGACTTTATTATACAGCGCGCCCATCACTCCGAGCAGCACTCCGAGGATCAAAAGCAGCCAGTAATGGTCCTGGGGGAGCACATGCTCCAGCTCAAACTGAAACACAGGGTCCAGCCCCATGATATGGGAACAGATATAATCCGCTGTCACTGAGGCAGTCATCACAGATACCATCAGCCCGACAGAAAATCCCTTGTGGATCTCCTCGAACGCGAACATCATCCCAGCCAGGGGCGCATGGAACGCCGCCGCAAGCCCCGCGCTTGCCCCGCATGTCATCAGGTATCTCTCCTCCGTCTTCCCCCGGTCCAGAAGCCTGGATATCCCCTGTCCGCTCATCGCCCCGAGCTGGATGGACGGTCCTTCCCGTCCAAGGGACAGACCGCCCAGGAGGCATAAGAAACCGCCGAAAAACTTTGCCGGGAGCACCTTTTTCCAGTCCTGGGAAAGTTTCCCCAGGATCTCCCCCTCTACCTGGGGGATCCCGCTTCCCGAGATCATGGGCACCCATTTTACCAGTATCCCCACGATCACGGCAAAAATCGCCAGCACGAGGAACCATCCCGCGATCCGCAGAGGATAACCCCTGATAAAGTCCAGGATCTCCCCGAGCCACTTCCCTGCATATGTAAGAGCGATCCGGTATAGCATCACGATCAGTCCGCCCACCGCCCCTACGAGAAGCCCTTCTCCGATAAGGATGACCGGCAGGCGCTGTACTCTTCTGATCGTATAAGAGGTATCTTTTTTCAATCTTTTCACTTCCTTATTTTTCTGGTATCACAGGACTGCCATGGAGATCAGCACGGTAATGATACCGCAGATGCCGATTGCAAGTCCACTCATTGCTCCTTCCACCTCGCCCAGCTCGATGGCCTTTGACGTACCGACGGCATGGCTGGACGCTCCGATCGCGAGCCCCGCTGCCACGGGGTCAGTGACCCGGAAGATCCTGATCAGAACAGGCGCGATGATGCTGCCCAGGATTCCCGTGCCGATCACAGCCACTACCGTAATGGGCACCATGCCTCCCGCAGGCTCCGCGATGCTGACCGCGATCGGTGTGGTCACAGATTTCGGCAGTAGCGATACGGTCAGGCTCCCGTCAAGTCCGAACAGGCGGCAGAGTCCGTACACACTCAGCATGGAAGCTGCCGATCCCGCTGTGCAGCCGACTGCGATCGGCAGCCAGTACTGCTTCAGCATTTCAATCTTTGTATAGATCGCCACTGCAAGACATGCCGTCGCCGGAGCAAGGAACATATTGATGATCTCTCCGCCTTCATTATAAGATTCATACGGGATCCGAAAGATCAGGAGCACGCCTGACGTCAGTACGATCGCAACGATCAGCGGGTTGCATACCGGTGTCTTCAGCCTGCGCTGGAGCTTTACACCGATCCAGAATGTGATCACGCTGAGCGCAACGCCAAAATATGGGGAAGCAAATATCTCACTCAATGCCCTTTCCCTCCTTTTCCTTTCCGCCTGTCGCGGATTCTCCCTGTTTCCGCGCATCTTCCGCCTTCGATCCGCTCCCGGTGCCGCCGCTGCCAGCCAGCACCATGCAGCGCACGGTCAACCTCACACTCCAGGCTGTCACTGCGAATGTGACCACCGTGGAGACCACACAGATAATGATAAGCTGCACCGCTGAACTTTTCAGCACGTCAAAATAATTGATAATACTCACTCCTGCCGGTATAAAGAAAAACGCCATATTCTCCAGCAGGAAATCTGCTTTTTCCTGGATATGCCTGATCTTCAGCACACCGGTGAGCAGGCATGCGAGCAGCAGCGCCATACCAATCACGCTCGCCGGAAATGTAAAAGGCAGGAGCCTCTCTATCACCTCGCTCAGCCAGCACACAAGAAAGATGATCCCAATCTGTCTGATGATTTTCATAATTATATTCCGCCTTTCTGTTTTTCAGCTGATCTTGCTGTCATATAATTTTGCCGCCCTGATCTTTTGGGACCAGCTTAAATAAGATACCATCACAGACCGGAATGTGCAACCTGTTCTGCGCAAAGAGTTCTGCATAAAAAGGAAACCTGATTTCTCCTAAAAATCAGTTGACATTTCTATAGTGATGTTTTATGATACTTATGTTTTCACACTTTAAACAGCTAAAATTTTACAGTGTGAAGTTGTTTTGATATTTTATTATCAATTCCTATTATATCATTTTTTACAAATAAAGCACCAGTATACCGCGTTAACAGACAATATGCCTTTTGACAGGCATAATTCACAGGACCGGCATACAGCAGAGAATGAAACCGGAGGAAATCATCTATGATCATTGTACTTAAACCACACACCACAGAAGAGAATATCACCCGTGTTGAAAACCTCATTAAAAACAGGGGCCTTGACACTCACGTTGTACGCGGTACAGAGATGACCATCATCGGATGTATCGGCGATACGACACTGATCGACCCGAGGCTTTTCGAGGTAGACAGCAGCGTTGACAAAGTCATGCATGTACAGGAGCCGTACAAACTGGCAAACCGCGCTTTCCATCCTGAGGATTCCGTGATCGATGTATCCGGCGTCAAGATCGGCGGCGGGCATATGGGACTCATCGCAGGCCCCTGCTCCGTGGAATCTTTCGAGCAGGTGCTCGAGATTGCCAAAGCAGCCAAAGCTTCCGGCGCCAATCTCCTGCGCGGCGGCGCATTCAAGCCGCGGACAAGTCCGTATTCTTTCCAGGGTCTCGGTCTGGAAGGGCTGGATATCCTCTGCAAAGTAAAAGAAGAGGTCGGGCTTCCTATCGTAACGGAGCTTATGTCAACACAGTATCTTGACGTCTTCAATGAAAAAGTAGACCTGATCCAGATCGGCGCGCGCAACATGCAGAACTTCGATCTCCTGAAACAGCTCGGCCAGGTGGACCGCCCCATCCTTCTCAAACGCGGATTAAACGCCACCTACGAAGAATGGATCATGTCCGCAGAATATATCATGGCTGCCGGAAACGAGAACGTCATCCTCTGCGAGCGCGGGATCCGTACCTTTGAGACATACACAAGAAACACCCTGGATCTTCAGAGTATCCCGGTCCTCCACAAAAAGACCCACCTCCCGGTAGTTATCGACCCAAGCCATGCCGGAGGAAAATGGTGGCTCGTAGAACCTATGGCAAAAGCAGCTGTCGCCGCCGGTGCGGACGGACTCATGGTAGAAGTCCACAACAACCCGGAGTGCGCGCTGTGCGACGGAGCCCAGTCTCTGAAACCGGAAAAATACGATACACTGCTCACTCAGGTAAAACAGATCGCAGAAGTTGTAGGAAAAATTCTGTAAATTTTCCTAAAAGGGGTCAGACCCCTCTGAACAGGGGTCTGACCCCTTTTACCAAACTTGTCTATAAAGGAGATACAACTTATGGAATTAACAGTTAATTTAGATAAAAACAGTTATCCGATCTACATTGAAAATGGTATTCTTGCCAGAGCGGAAGAATATATCTCCAAGTGTTTCAGCGGGAAAAAGATCATGGTCATATCTGACGACAATGTTTTCCCCCTGTACGGAGAATCTCTCATCTCCTCTCTGAACGCCTGCGGGTATGACTGCCATTCCCTTGTCCTCCCCCACGGGGAACCCACAAAAAGCTTTCAGACACTCCCTGAGATTTACAGCGCCCTGCTCACTGCCAAAATATCCCGCAGTGACCTTGTGATCGCTCTGGGCGGCGGTGTGATCGGCGACCTGGCAGGATTCGCCGCTGCCAGCTTCCTCCGCGGGGTGAAGCTGGTCCAGATCCCAACCTCCCTGCTGGCTCAGGTAGACTCCTCGGTAGGAGGTAAGGTCGCGGTTGACCTGCCCCAGGGGAAAAACCTTGTGGGCGCATTCTATCATCCGAAACTTGTGCTCATTGACCCTGACGTCCTGGACACACTCCCGCCGCACTTCATCAGCGACGGCATGGGGGAAGTCATCAAATACGGATGCATCAAAGACAGCTCACTTTTTGACCGACTCTGCGCTCATGACTCTTTTGAGGATCTGAAACCTGAACTCACTGAGATCATAGCCATGTGCGTGGATATCAAACGGATGGTCGTTGAGGCTGACCAGTTCGACACCGGCGAGCGCATGCTCCTGAACTTCGGGCATACCCTTGCCCACACTATTGAACAGTATTATCATTATGAGAGGGAGAGTCACGGAGAAGCGGTAGGGATCGGCATGTACCAGATCACAAAGATCGCAGAAGAAAAAGGGCTGACAGCGCCGGGATGCGCAGAAAAGATCAAAAAAGCACTGGAAATCTATGGACTGCCCTCTTCCTGCGGACTGCCCATGTCCGATCTGACTGAAGCTGTCAAGCTGGACAAGAAGAACCTGAACGGGCATCTGAATGTCGTACTCCTGAAAGAGATCGGAGAAAGTTATGTCTATCCCACAGATGCAGGATTCTTTCCGGACTGTATGTGTTAAAAATCCGGATTTGTGGACGAGCCATCAGAAACTTGCATTTGCCTGCGGGGACCTTCCGATCGGATGCACTCAGAAAACCACCCCTTTGACGCGCCTTTCGCGGCAGGCGGGGATAAGCCATAGATCACATCGGTGGTTTTCGGACGTTCAGCTGATCAGCCGGCTCCCCGCAAATACAGATTTAATCCTGATAAAGTTTCATCCCCATCCAGTGTTTCATATGATCCAGCATTTTCTCATCCGGTTCGATATAGACACACGCACTGTTCTGGTCCAGGGAGATGATGATCGCATACACCTTTGCGGAAGGGTTTCCCGAGCTGTAATCAAGCACCTTGTCTGGCTTAAAAGAATTCAGCCGGGGTGAACCTTTTGGAGCGATGATCTCTGCTGTCTGGATATCAAAGCTTTTCAGTTTCTTCCTTTTTTCCCGGTTGTAGATCACATCGATCTGCAGGTCATGGTTCAGGAGCATATATTCATACTCCACATTCAGCCTTGGAAAAATAAAGTAATATGCAAGTATCGCAGCTAACACTGCTACCACAAAAGACAAAAAACCAAAGAAAGGCATCCCAATCACTGCAATCGCTACGATCACAAGGATCACAAGGATCCTCACGGGAAGGTCATACGGCTTTGGTCTGCGGGCTACGATCAGTTCGTATAATGCGTCATTCATAATTTACTGGTTCCTTTCTGCATGTAAATAATTTATTACCATTGTAGCGACCTTAAAGGTCATGGCATCTTCGAAGAGACGGAGATCAAGTCCCGTCCGCTTCTGTATCTGCTCCAGACGGTAGATGAGCGTATTCCTGTGCATGTGGAGCTGCCGCGAAGTCTCTGCGATATTGAGATTGTTCTGAAAAAACCGGTTGATCGTGGCAGTCGTATCCTCATCAAATGATTCGGGGATTTCCTCCCCGAAGATCTCTTTCAGGAAATTTTCACACAGAGGAAACGGAAGGCGGTAGATAAGCCTCCCGATCCCGAGCTCATTATACGGGAAAACCGTCTGTTCTGAATAAAAAAGCTTGCCGACTTTCAGAGCCAGGCTTGCCTCCTGAAAAGCAGCGGGAAGATCCGACAGCGTCCCGATAATGGAGCTGTACGCCAGACGGACATGTGCGAGAGCCTCCGTATTCATCGTATCCACTATGGTCCTTGCGATCGCCCTGACATTGTCAGCAGTTTCTGCTGCCCTCATGGGCCGGAGGATAGCAGCCGCTTTTTCAGAGACCGGGACAAGATAGGTCTTTGTCTGTGACGGGAACAGGCTTTTCAGTATTTCAGTCACAGTCTCATCCATTTTTTTTGTCTCAAGGAGAAAAAGCACGCGCCGTTCGTCCACATTGATATGAAGCCGTGAGGCGCGGTCATGGATATCATACGAAGGGATCCCTCCGGTCAGCAGACTCTGAAGGAAATCCGTCTTATTATATTTTTCTTTATACGCTGTGCACAGGCACCGGATCTGCGCAACCGCCTGCTCAGTCTCCTCTTCCGACTCTGCCTGCACATCGAGGCCAATGCCTGTAATACGTCTTAACTCCTGCAGCGCTTTCTGCAGCTCCTGTGTATGATCCATCTTTTTTCCTCGCTGTTAAAAAGGGGCCGCACCAGGTAAAAAGTGCAGCCCCCATAATATATCCGATAAGCGGCGGCTGTCGGCAAAGACCGTCCAGCCATGAATAGCATCTCAGCGACCGCTTCGCTGCTATTCCAATTTTATAGTATTAGTTCGTAATCGTCAACTCTGTCTCTTTGTCAAAGATGTGGATCTTCTCCATGTCGAGTGCGAATACAGCCTTGTCGCCTGTTCTCAGTGTTGTACGCGGGTTAACACGTGCTGTCATCTGAGTACCTGCTACATCGAAGTACAGGAATACTTCTGCGCCGAGCAGCTCGTATACTTTGATCGTAGATGTAATAACGCTGTCCGGAGAGTTGCTGATAAATGCCTCTGAATCATGTACATCCTCAGGACGGATTCCGAGAACAACTGTCTTTCCGTTGTATCCTCCATCGATGAGCGCTTTCTTCTTGGATCCCGGAACTTTCAGCACATGTTCGCCGATCGTAAGTGTAACGTCATCACCCTTTACATTGCATACAGCATCAAGGAAGTTCATCTGCGGAGATCCGATGAATCCTGCAACGAACAGATTGCACGGTGTATTGTAAAGGTTCTGCGGTGTATCAACCTGCTGTACGACACCGTCTTTCATAACAACGATCCTTGTACCAAGTGTCATAGCCTCTGTCTGGTCATGTGTTACGTAGATGATCGTAGCACCCAGGTTCTCATGAAGCTTGGAAATCTCGATACGCATCTGGACTCTCAGCTTTGCATCCAGGTTGGACAGCGGCTCGTCCATCAGGAAGACCTTCGGGTTACGCACGATCGCACGTCCCATAGCAACACGCTGTCTCTGTCCACCGGAAAGAGCCTTCGGTTTACGGTCAAGCAGTTTGTCAAGGTCAAGGATCCTTGCTGCCTCTTTTACCTTTCTGTCGATCTCATCCTTCGGAACTTTGCGGAGTTTCAGACCGAATGCCATGTTATCATATACTGTCATGTGCGGATACAGAGCATAGTTCTGGAATACCATTGCGATATCACGGTCCTTCGGCTCTACATCGTTCATAACCTTTCCGTCAATCTTAAGTGTACCGCCGGAGATATCCTCCAGACCTGCGACCATACGAAGTGTTGTAGATTTTCCACATCCGGAAGGTCCTACAAAGATGATGAACTCTTTGTCAGCAATCTCGAGGTTGAAATCCTTTACAGCATGGAATCCGTTCGGGTAAATTTTCTGAATGCCTTCAAGTGATAAACTTGCCATTGTTATATTGCCTCCTTAAAAAATGTTTCTCTTTGAATCTGGAATCAGTATACTTCTCCGGGCAGAAATGGACAATGTCACGAGTAACTAAAAAAGAGAGAAAAAAATGTACATTTGTGATAATACGCACCCAATGCCCTGAAAGACCGGGGCTCTGATACAGGTTCTGACCGATTGACGTGCGCACCCAAATCCGCTACAATAGCGTTGTGCCTGCGGACAGTCAGTCCTTCCGCCCGCAGGGAACATATTTAAGAACATATTTAACTAATATGAAAACACATGAAAAGAGGTATATGGACATGGCAAACCCAATCATTACATTTGAAATGGAAAACGGCGATATCATGAAAGCTGAGCTCTATCCTGAGATCGCACCGAACACAGTGAACAATTTCATTTCCCTGGTCAAAAAGGGGTTTTATGACGGACTGACGTTCCACCGTGTGATCCGCGGTTTTATGATCCAGGGCGGATGCCCGGACGGGAACGGCATGGGCGGCCCGGGATACTCGATCAAAGGAGAATTCTCCCAGAACGGCTTCCGAAACGATCTTGCGCATGACCCGGGCGTACTCTCCATGGCCAGGGCAATGCACCCGGATTCCGCGGGAAGTCAGTTTTTTATCATGCATGAGAAAGCGCCGCACCTTGACGGAGCATACGCAGCATTCGGAAAGATCACAGAAGGCATGGATGTTGTAAACAGGATCGCAGAAACTGCAACAGATTACAGCGACCGTCCTCTTGAACCTCAGGTAATAAAAAAGGTTACTGCAGAACTCTTCGGCGTGGAGTACGCTGAACCGGAAACTGTCTAAAGCACTGTATAAAAAGGAGAAAACAGGACTATGGCTGGAAAGATACAAAAACCGGCTGCTGTATGCGCGCTCGCCCTTCTGTGCTGTGCACTGTGGGGGAGCGCGTTTCCCTGTATCAAACTGGGATACGCGTGGATGGATATCGAGGGAACAGGAAGTCAGATCTTATTTGCAGGATACCGGTTCTTTTTGTCCGGCATCCTTACCTTTGTGATCGGATGCGCTGTGGAGCGCAGATTCCTGACCATAAAGCGGTCTTCCGTATGGCACGTATTCCGTCAGGGGCTCCTGCAGACAACCGTGCAGTACGTATGCTTCTATATCGGGCTCGCCTACGCCACCGGCGCCAAGAGCTCGATCATCAATGCCTCTCAGGGATTCGTCGCGATCATCGCCTCACATTTCATGCTGAAATCTGAGAAGATGACATGGAAGAAAACAGTCGGATGCATTCTCGGGCTTGCGGGAGTGGTCGCTGTCAACCTGTCCCCCGGCGCATGGGGAAGCGGTTTCTCGCTGAAGGGAGAAGGGATGATCCTCATATGCACGGTCGTATATGGGATCAGCATGGTACTGCTCAAGATGATCTCAGACGAGGAAAGCCCCATGGCCATCACTGCTTATCAGACCCTGATGGGCGGCGATCTCCTGGTCATCATCGGATTCGCAATGGGCGGGCATGTGGGAGGCTTCACTGCAAAAAGTGTGGCTCTCCTGATCTATATGGCACTTTTATCGACCGCCGCTTTCAGCATCTGGACCATCCTGATGAAATATAACCCGGTCGGAAAAGTCGCAGTCTTTACATTCACCATCCCTATTTTCGGGGTGGCCCTGTCCGGGCTTCTCCTCGGGGAACAGGTACTGGAATTGAAAAATCTGATTGCTCTTGTACTTGTTAGCACAGGTATCATAATCGTAAACAGAAAATAAAAAGTGCAAGGGGTCAGACCCCATTGAAGAGGGGTCTGACCCCTTGCACTTTTTATGATACCTTATATTCCATGATAAAATCATCCATAATGAACCCGCCGCCGATATCCGCTTCCTGTGTATCGATCGTCTCAAACCCCAGATGCCGGTATACGCCGAGCGAATTGTCATTATGCTTATTGCAGGTGAGCCAGACCGCGGAATAGCCGCGTTCCCGGCAGAGATCCTTTAAGAAACCGAATGTCTCTGTGGCCAGATGCCGCCCCCTGCTTTCTTTTTTTATGTAGAGCTTGCTCAGGAAAAGCCGGTTATCCTCTCCCGGATGGATGCCGGTATATCCGCAGAATTCTCCGTCATGGAGGATCTGGTAATACTCATACCCCTCTGAGATCTGCTCTTTCAGGGCCGGGTAGGACTGAAATTTCTCTACCATATATTCCACCTGCTCCTTCCCGATAATGGGAGTAAAATGTTCGTTCCAGATCTCATTCGCGAGATCCGCGATCTCCCGGATCTGTTCATCAGTTTCTGCTTTTCTTGCTTCAAATTGCTCCATAGTCATAACCTCCTGATTATTTTTTATCTGCTGCCCTGTCCTATATCTGCTTCCTGCACCGGCGCATAAACAGTCATATCGGTTCCGCTGTCCCGTATCAGGATATCTCTCCGCATCCCGGAAAACTTCCATACTACGTACAGATCCCCTGCTGCTCCCGAAAGATTTATAAGCTGGATAAAATAAACAGCCCAGAACCAACTTTCAGGAACAAAAATGAGGAATACGGTCAGAACTATCCCCCATATCACTATGGGCGCAAGGGCGATCACAAGATACTGCCTTTTATTAAAATAAGCCTCGCTTCCTGCATAGGCATACAGACCTGTAAAACCATACTGTGCTTTCCGTCCACTGTAATGTTTAATAAATATCCCATGAACAGATTCATGGAGAAAAACATACAGGATCACTCCGGCGCACGCTGCGGCAAGCCGTACAAAATACAGGAGCATCCCATCAGACATACTGTAAAATGTATGGATCGGGACAAATTGATGTCCGATCACGCCTCCTGCGAGAAAAATAACAAGAGCCAGTATATTGACAAGGACCGCAAGACTCCCGTCCTTCTGAAGATCGACCCTGCATAGCTCCTCATAGCTGTCGGGCAGGTCAAAACACACGGATGGCGCTTTCAACTTCTTCTTATCCATATTCTTATCCATATTCTTATCCATAACACGCTCCCTCTCCACTCCCGGTATCTGGCTTTTCCGGATCAGCTTCCTGCAACAAGGTGTGTTTTCTTAATGGCCGGAAGTCCCGTAAAGATTTAATATAACGCATCCCACTACGATCATCACCACTGCGATCACTCCGACAGTGTTCAGCTTCTGCCCGAATACGACAGCTGCGATGACCGTCGTGGCAACGATCCCACCTGCGCACCAGGTAGCATAAGCCACCCCCAGGTCGATCTTAAGCAGGGCTTTTGAAAACGAATAAAAACAAAGGATGTAAAAGACAACACACCCCGCTGCCGGAATAAGTTTTGAAAATCCTTCCGATGCCTTCAGCAGAGTCGTCGCGATGATCTCGAATACGATCGCCATCCCCAGTAATACATATTGCATGCCCTGTCCTCCTGATCTTCTCCCGTGTCCCGCCTGTTCCGAAACGATTAAAAAAAACACTGCCAATTATACTCTGTTTTACTGATTTCATCAATCCAAAATCTCGCTCTGTTGTTAGCACTCACTTTAAAAGAGTGCTGATTTTCTATTGACTTTTAATTTTTGCTGTACTAGAATGTCATTTAGATAAAAATCCACCCCTGCGGCCACCCGTATCCCGGCCTGCGGGGCAAATCTGAAAAGGAGTGTTCAATATGGCAGTTAAAAAAGGAAACTTATCTATTGACAGTGAGAATATATTTCCGATCATAAAAAAATGGGTATATTCAGACCATGATATCTTTGTGCGCGAGATGGTATCCAACGGATGCGACGCGATCACAAAATTAAAAAAGCTGGACATGATGGGAGAATATGAACTTCCCGAAGGCTATAAGCCGAAGATCGAAGTGATCGTCAGCCCGGAAGATAAGACCATGAAATTCATCGACAATGGCCTCGGCATGACAGCAGACGAAGTAGAGGAATATATCACACAGATCGCATTTTCGGGTGCGACCCAGTTCCTCGAAAAATATAAAGACAAGACCACAGAGGATGATATGATCGGACATTTCGGTCTCGGATTTTATTCCGCATTTATGGTCGCAGATGAGGTACAGATCGACACTCTTTCCTATAAAGAAGGCGCGGTCCCGGTACACTGGGCAAGCCAGGGCGGTACAGAGTATGAGATGCAGGACGGCAGCAAGACGACCGTGGGGACTGAGATCACTCTGTTCCTGAATGAAGACAGCCTTGCCTTTGCAAATGAATACCGCGCAAGGGAAGTCCTGGAGAAATACTGCTCCTTCATGCCGGTAGAGATTTTCCTGTCCAAGGCAAATGCTGAGCCGGAATATGAGACGATCAACGAGGAAGACCTGCTCGATACGGATACAGTGATCGAGCACATCGAGGAAGCGCCCGCCGCTGACGACAGCTCCGCCGGGAGCTCATCTTCCGATAACAGCGGGGAGAAATCCGAAAAGGCTGAGCCAAAGAAAAAAGTAAAGATCGTAAAGCGTCCGGTGCCCATCAATGATATCCATCCGCTGTGGGGCAAGAATCCGAGCGAATGTACAAAAGAAGAATATATCGACTTCTACCGCAAGGTATTCATGGACTACAAAGAGCCTCTGTTCTGGATCCACCTGAATATGGATTATCCGTTCAACTTAAAGGGAATCCTCTATTTCCCGAAGATCAACACAGAGTATGAGTCCATTGAAGGAACGATCAAACTGTATAATAACCAGGTGTTTATCGCAGATAACATCAAAGAAGTGATCCCGGAGTTCCTTATGGTATTAAAGGGAGTCATCGACTGCCCGGACCTGCCGCTCAACGTCTCCAGGAGCGCTCTCCAGAACGACGGATTTGTCAATAAAGTGGCGGATTACATCTCCAAAAAGGTTGCGGACAAGCTGACAGGGATGTTCAAAACAGACCGCGAGAATTATGAAAAATACTGGGACGACATCAGCCCATTCATCAAATTCGGCTGCCTGAAGGATGAGAAGTTCGGAGAAAAGATGAAAGATTCCATGATCTACAAGAATCTGGACCACAAATATCTGACCCTGGACGACATCATTAAAGAAAGCAAAGGTGAAACTGAGGCTGACGGCGAAACCGCAGAAGGTGCATCTGACGGCGAAAAGACAGACAGCACCGCACCGCAGACAGGATCCGGCAGCGGAGACGCCCAGACAGATGACAAGACTTCTGACGCCAGCGAAAAAGAGGAAGAAAAGACCAGCATCTATTATGTAACAGACGAGGTACAGCAGAGCCAGTACATCAATATGTTCAAGTCACAGGGACAGGATGCGATCATCCTGACACACAACATTGACTCCGCATTTGTGACCTATCTGGAGCAGAAGCATCCTGACATCCAGTTCCTGCGCATCGATGCGGACGTCCATGAGTCTCTGAAAGACGAAGTGGCAGAGGATGAGAAGGAATCCTTCCAGAAGACGGCCGACAGCCTTGTGGAAATCTTCCGCAAAGAACTGGGCAACGATAAGCTTAACGTAAAAGTTGAAAAACTCAAAGATGATAAAGTCGCTTCCATGGCAGTCCTGTCCGAACAGGAACGCCGTATGGCGGAAATGATGAAGATGTACGGCATGGGCGGCATGGATCCATCCATGTTCGGAAGCCAGGCAACACTGGTCCTGAACGCAAACCACCCGCTTGTACAGTTCCTCGTCGAGCACAAACGCAGCAAAAATGTCCCGATCATCTGCAAGCAGCTCTACGACCTGGCAATGCTGGCGCATAAGCCGCTGAGCCCGGAAGAAATGACCGCCTTTGTACAGAGAAGCAACGAGATCATGATGCTCCTTACAAAATAAAAATCTGTATTTGTGGGGGAGCCGGCCGATGGCTGAACGTCCGAAAACCGTTGATTTGTTGCAGAAGGTTTTCGCGGCGGGCGGGGATATGGCTCGGGTTCCGGTTCCGTAATCCGGGAAAGACGTAAAAGGGAGAAAGCATGGCTAAAAGCAATTGTCCGGCGGAAGATTCGGCTCCGCCTCAGGCATCCGCCGGACAATTAACGCCACGCTTTCTCCCTTTAAGTCTTTCCATCAGATTACTCCAAGTCACCGTCGCCATATCCCCGCCCGCCGCGAAAGGTGCATCAAAGGAGCGGTTTTCTGCGCGCATCCGCTCGGAAGGTCCCCGCAGGCAAATGCAGGATTTCGAAACGGGGACGAGATGGGAGCTTCAACGACGAAACAGAAATTTATCCAGAACGTAAGGTGCCGCGGACTTCCGGGAGGGGATTAGCCGTTCGATTTGGCCCAGCAAGCTGTGCCTCTCTGACTATAGAATTCTGCCAGCTGGGGGAAGGTTATCTTTTGGCTGGAAAATCCTCTTCGTTGTAAGTTTCTCCTGACCAGAGTAGTTTTATCTTTTGCCGGGAAAGTTCCCTTCTCGCTACGTTTTTAAACGCTACATTTGTCGGGGAACCTTCCATCTTGAACAAAACCAGAAAACAGCGAAGCGCCTTTTTCGAAAACCTTTCAGCGCGGGTGTGTGGGTGTCTGAGGTGACTGCGGAGAGGCTTGAAAAAACTTAAAATCCGGGACTATGCGTTGAGATCAGCAGGGGGCTTGTCTGAGGCAACGCCGAGTTGCTCCCTGCTGATCTCTGCTTTTAGCATAGTCCCGGATTTCTTAGTTTTTGCTGCCCCGGAGCCCCGGAGCCGAAGCCACCCACACACCCGTGCTGAATACGTCTTCGACACATCCGCTTCACTGCTTTCGGACGTTTTACTCTGACAGTGGCTCCCCCGCAAATCCAGATTTATCTCTGCATTCCCCGATATATTTTCTCCGCCGTCATGGGCAATTCTCTTATGATCACTCCCACTGCGTTCTGGATCGCGTTTGATATTGCCGGCGACGGCGTATTGATCACGATCTCGCCGATGGATTTTGCTCCGAACGGACCTGTGGGCTCGTAGCTACTCTCAAACTCCACCCGGATATTTCCCACGTCGAGCCTGCTGGGGATCTTATACTGCATAAAGGAATTGCTGTAATTCTTTCCTTTTGAGTTGTATACGATATCTTCATAAAGCGCCATCCCGATCCCCTGGGCGATCCCGCCCTCGGTCTGCACGCGGGCCAGATTCGGATTCACGACAGTGCCGCAGTCTACGACCGCCGCGTAATCGATCATCTCTACCACTCCTGTTTCCTTATCGATCTCCACTTCCGCAATACCTGCCATAAAAGGCGGCGGGGATGTGGGCGAGGAGAAGGCTTCATTCGCGGACAGGGGCTGATTGCTGCTGCACATGACACGGTTTCCGATCTCTTTTCTGGAGATGGACTCCCCGGTCTTTAGATCCGTCACTTTCTGCCCGTCAAACTCAACATCAGCAGGAGAACATCCGAGATATTCCGCGCCCCGCTCACAGATCTTCCTGCTGAGCGTCTCGCATGTCTTCACGACTGCCATTCCCGTCACATAAGTCGTACTGGACGCGTAGGATCCGCAGTCATACGGGGATGTATCCGTATCCACCCCGGACACGATGATGTCTTCCAGATCACAGTCCAGGCATTCCGCCGCCATCTGCGAGAGGATGGTATCGCAGCCGGTTCCCATGTCCGTCGCTCCGATCATCAGGCTGTAAAAGCCGTCGTCATTTACTTTGATCGCAACAGAGCCTGTGTCCACGCCGGAGATGCCTGAGCCCTGCATTGCCATGGCAACGCCGACTCCACGGACTTTGCCGTTGCCCATATCCCGGCACGGGTATTTCTCATCCCATCCGATCATCTCTTTCGCACGCTCCAGGCAGCGGTCCAGGGCACAGCTCTGGGCGGTCTCCCCGTAATATGCCGGCATGACCTGTCCTTCCCGGACCATATTTTTCTCACGCAGCACCGTGGGATCCATCCCCAGCACCTGGGCCAGTTCATTGACCGCGGATTCCACGGCAAAGATCCCCTGCGTCGCTCCATAGCCGCGGTATGCCCCTGCGGACATCACATTTGTGTACACGACGTCATAGGTGAACCGGAATGCTTCCGCCTTGCCGTAGAGTGGGATGGATTTATGCCCGGAAAGGCCGACAGTCGTCGGTCCGTGCTCCCCGAAAGCACCTGTGTTGGAAAGCGTATACAGGTCGATCCCTCTGATATTGCCCTCTTTGTCAGCCCCGAGGCGGACATGCATCTCCATCTCGTGGCGCGGAGAGGACGCGATCAGTGATTCTTCTCTTGTATAAATGATCTTCGCCGGTTTCCCAGTCTTCCAGGTCACGATCGCCGGATAGACTTCTGATACGGAAGTCTGCTTTGCACCGAAACCTCCCCCGATCCTCGGTTTGACCACACGCACTTTATATTTCGGGATATCAAGGGCATTCGCGAGGATGCGGCGGACATGGAAAGGCACCTGGGTGGATGACACCACGTTCAGCCTTCCGTAAGTATCCAGATAAGTATAGGTGCGGAAAGTCTCCATCATTGCCTGCTGGTTTGCCTTTGTATGATATACCCTGTCGATCACATAATCGCAGGAATCCAGTACCGCATCGATATCTCCGCTCCCGCTCACTTCATGGGCGCACAGGTTCCGCTTATTGTCAGCGCCCACCGGGCAGAGGCTTTTCCAGTTGTCCTCGGGATGGACAAGGATCGGGTTGTCTTTCGCGGTGCGGAAATCCAGCACCGGCTCCAGGACTTCATATTTTACTTTGATCAGTTTCATCGCTTTTTTCACGGCTTCTTCCGACGTCCCGGCAATGATCGCCGCCGCGTCGCCCACGAAACGCACCCTCTGGTCAAGGATCAGCCTGTCGTAAGGGCTGGGCTCCGGATAGGTCTGCCCTGCCATTGTAAAGCGCTTGTCCGGACAGTCCTTATAGGTAAGGATACACTCGATCCCGGGAACCGCTTCTGCCCTCGCGGTATTGATCTCCCTGATCAGCGCATGGGCATGAGGGCTCCTGAGCACTTTCACGATCAGGCAGTCTGAAGGCGCAAGATCGTTTGTATAAACCGCCTTCCCGGTCACAAGGGCATGTGCGTCCACTTTGGACACCGGCCTGTTCACGATACGTAGCTTCCCTGTCTTCATCTCCGTCATCTCGCTCCAGCCTCCTCTCCCTGTTGACTGTTATTTTCCTCTGCTTTTGCCTGCATGTATTTCTGAATAGCCCGGAGCTGTCCCATGTACCCGGTGCACCGGCACAGATTTCCCGCCAGGTACTCCTTGATCTGGTCGATCCCCGGATCTTCCAGTTCCCGGAACATTGCCAGCACATTCATAATGAAGCCCGGGGAACAGAACCCGCACTGCTCTGCTCCTTCCCCTGCAAGAAATGCGCCGAACTCCGCAGCTTCCTTCTCAACGCCTTCCAATGTTGTCACCTCATGTCCCTCGACAGACACCGCCAGCACGGAGCAGGACAGACGGGATTTCCCATCGATCCAGACCGTGCACAGCCCGCAGTTCGTCGTCTCGCACCCACATTTCACACTCTTGCACCCGAGTCCGCGCAGGACATCCAGAAGGACTGTATCCGCAGCTGCCTCGGCTGTCACCTGTTTCTGATTTAAAACAAACTGTATCTCCATCTATTTTCCCTCCGCCAGGATCGAAGCCATCTCACGGCGGATCAGGACCTCTGCCAGATGCCGCCTGTACTCTGCGCTTCCTCTCATATTTGTCCCATATGTAAACTCCGACGCCGCCTGGCGCGCATAATCCGCGATCATATCCTCAGACGCGTCCGCCGGGATCTCCCACTGCTTCTCCAAAAGAGCCGCCTTCATCGGCCTTGCGCCGACAGAAAAATACCAGGTCTCTTTCCCATGCACCATACCCGTGACCACAGAGCAGGCGATCACAGGGAAATCCGTCTTCGTCTGCCGGATGGACTCATAGCGGAACTTTCTCTTGCTTTTTCTCACGATCACTGAGAGCAGGATATCCTTATCCGGCTTCCTGTTGACAAATTCAGAAAGGCGGATCGTCCCTCCGTCATACAGCTCCACAAATGTATCCAGCGCCAGGAACGCGGTCAGCACATCCGAAAATCCGAATCTTCCGTAGATGCTCCCTCCCACGGTCGCCTGGTTCCGAAACTGTACTCCCACGATATGCCGTACTGACTCTGCGATCCCATCGCCGTACATCTCTCTGAGCGCTTCACACTCTTCGATCTGCCGCAGGGTGCACATGGCGCCGATCTTGATCACATTGTCCGATTCCTCGATCTGATCCAGCCCTAATCCCGACAGATCGATCACTGTCTTGACCTTCGCATTCCCCAGGCGCATCCACATCATGCCTCCCATAACACGGCTGCTTCGCGCCTGATTCAGCTCATACGCCTCCTCCAGCGTCTTTGCTTTTACATAATTACTGATCGTAAGCACAATGGCTCTCCTTTCTCAACTCTGCCGCGCAGTTATCCCCGGCAGATCCCGTAATGTCAGTCAAAATTGTGTCTCTCGCAAAACTGCGTAAAAAAAGTGCAAATGAGGTTCCGGTCATTCACACTTTCAGCGGTCTAATCTTACCACAAACCGCGCGTATTGTCAAAGGATAGGGCACCTTTTTCTTCTCTGTTCCCGCCAAAACAGTTGACAGCTTTCCCTGCCGGTGTTATGATTTTTTTAAATATAGAAACGGAGATAGAGGTCGCATTTTTCATAAGTAAGACGGCGGATGTGCCAGGCACATGAGAAGCCGCCTGAAAGGGGAAGATGCCGAAGGGAGAAAGCGCCTGGAGCTTTGTCCCTGGGCATGGCGTGAATAACGGCATGACTGTCATCGCAGGATGGAGAGCTATCTGATATACAGTGTGTATATTTCGAGACGGCGCATCTTGCCGTTTCTTTTATTGTTTACTATATTCCATTATCAAGAGGAGGAAGAAAGAATGGCAATTTTTAAGGGCGCAGGCGTAGCGATCGTTACTCCTATGAAAGAAAACCTGGAGATCAACTATGACAAACTGGATGAGATGCTCGAAGAGCAGATCGCCGGAGGCACGGACGCCATCATCATCTGCGGCACCACCGGCGAGTCCGCTACCATGACCGAAGCTGAACACAGCGAAGCGATCCGCTTCACTGTTGAGCGGGTAAACCACAGGATCCCGGTCATCGCGGGCACCGGCTCCAACTGCACAAGGACAGCAGTCGAACTCTCCAAAGAAGCGGAAAAAGACGGGGCTGACGGACTCCTGCTCGTGACTCCTTACTATAACAAAGCGACTCAGAACGGTCTGATCGCACACTACACACAGATCTGCCGCGAGGTAAAGCTCCCTGCGATCCTCTATAACGTACCGAGCCGCACCGGCTGCAATATCCAGCCGAAGACACTGGCGCAGCTCGTAAAAAATGTTGACAATATCGTAGGCGTAAAAGAGGCTTCCGGAAATATCGGTGCAGTGGCGCAGATCATGCATCTCTGCGACGGAAATATCGACCTGTACTCCGGAAATGACGACCAGGTCGTACCGCTGCTGTCCCTGGGCGGCATCGGCGTGATCTCCGTCCTGTCCAATGTGGCGCCTGCTTATGTGCATGACATGGTCTACAGATATCTTTCCGGAGATGTAGAAGGCAGCTGCAAGATGCAGCTCGACGCTCTTCCGATGTGCGACGCACTCTTCTGCGAGGTCAATCCGATCCCGGTCAAAGCTGCCCTGAACCTGATGGGCAAAGAAGTGGGACCGCTGAGAGCCCCGCTGACAGAGATCGAGCCCGCGCACAGAGAGCAGCTTGAGAAGGCGATGAAAGACTTTGGCCTTCTGTAAAAAGCTGTAACCCTATAAAATCTGGGATCCTGTAAGAATCTGCGATCCTGCGAAAATCCACAATAGAAAAGCAGCGTGGTCTCCGCCGGGAGAATGTTCCCCCGGCGGGCCGCCGCTGCTTTTTTCTTATCCTTCCTTATCCTTCGACCACCGTGACCTTCACGAATGTCCCCTCCTGTCCGCAGGCATAGACCTGCCCGTCATCCTGCAGGACATATGTCCGGAATGTATGATAAGTATCCATATCTGTGGGTGCCGAAGCAACGCTCAGATATCCCTGGTATTCCTGTTCATCATAAAACGCCAGCCTGTCCAGCCATACCATCCGCACATTTTCCCTCACCTGGGTCGGTTCGGTAAAGTTCTCTGCCACATGGCTGTCCACTCCGCACTGCTGGCTGCTGTTGTCACCCCACATCCAGAGCGAACCGTCACTGCGGATCACTGCCATAGTGCTCTCTCCGGCATCTGCGTAAACCGCATGATCCATGACCTGCTCAAATCCATCATATTCCCGGATCACATTTCCATCCCCATCGCACAGACGCCCCGCGCACCAGACAGTCCCATCCGCTTTCAGGACGATCATCCCGTAAGGACTGCATTTTACATACTGTACATCACTCATCAGCTCCACAGCCACACAGCAAGCGCCTGCTGCCGGGAGATTCCCCGTCCCCATCAGCACCCCGCCGTCCGTCAGATAGACCATAAATTCTTTTCCAAGGGATACATGGCAGACATCCCGCGCTACCTCCACCTCGCGGTAAAATCCCTTTGCCGTGATATCTGCTTCCGTCGTCCCGTTCCCCAGCTCTCCGTGCTCATTGGCAGATGAAGCGCTGCCTTGTCCGGCGTGGTCACGTAGACCGGCTCCCTGCTGCCCTGTTCCCCAAAGCCGGCCGCCCCGTCCGAACGATCCGCCCCGTCTGCTGCCTTCCCGGCCGTCTTACTGTCTGCATCTGTACCGTCTGTCCCGCTTCCGGCTGCGTTTCCTCTGTCCGTGCTCCACATACCGTTACTCCACGTGTCAGTGTTCCTTCCATCCTCCTGATAAAAATCTACTCCGTTTTCTACGGCCGTGACTGCTGCCGTAAAGAACCCAAAGCACAACAACGGCAGGAATGTCCGAAAGATTTCCCCCGCTTTCTGAGGTTCCATTTCCACATAAGTGTATTTTCTTCCCGCATATTTCTGGCAGAGCGCCCGCACCTGCCCGGTCTCTTCCTCTGTCAGGCTTTTCTTTGACAGATAGATCCGTCCGATCACAAAATACCCCTGTCCTTCCAGGATCCTGCGGATCTGATCCCTGCTATCCTGGAGAGGCCGCCGCTGCCTGACAGCGCGCAGCGGATCAGGTAAGCCGCGCATGCCCCGATGACCCACAGTCTGGTCTCTGTATAGTAAAAGGAAGTACTGTTTTTCACATAATCCAGATAGTCTCCATGGATTTCTCTCTGCCTGTGCGCTGCGTCCTCCGAAGCTTCCTGCCCGGAGAGTACCAGGCTGATCCCCTCTTCCTCCTCCACGGACACAATGTCATTATAGTACCAGGTGCTCCGGTGTCCCTTTTTATCTTCCGTCACCAGGCAGTCCGCTGCAAAAAACCCTGCAAACCACCCTGTTTCATACTTTCTGATCTTCGCTGCATACAGTTTCCCTGTCATGCTGCTGTGCCACTTAACCGCTCCCGCCAGCGGCAGTATCGTAAAGATCGCAGTGCTGAGCACCCCTTTGAGCAGTGCAGTCAAAAACGCATATCCCCTGCTCCCTCCGAGAGCTGCATACCGATCCCCATCCGGACCCGCCGCAAAAAGTATGGCGTCAAGCACACTGACTGCAAAAAGAAACAGTACCACGATCAAAACTGTCAGGCTTCGGTTTTTCCCTTTTCTCCCCTCAAATCTCTGCCGGAAATTTCCCGGGACCGGATCACAGATAAAATCCGGCCGTCTTGTCATCTCTTCCATCGCTGTCCTCCCGTATCTGCTCTGACTGATACACTGTGGATCTCATTTTCCGACCACACTGTTCTATTCTAATATGCTTCTTCCCCGGGCACGAAGAAATGGTAATCCTCATTCCCCGCCGTATCCCGTTCCATTGCCATTGCCGGGGCATCCAGCCCCACCGCGGGATCCGTATCAAAGCCCACCCAGGCGAGCAGATACGCCCCCTCGCCCTTCATGATCCGGAACGTAGTCTCCATCTCCGATGTGGAAGTCTCCCCGCCGCCGGAATCGCTGCCATAAGTAATCTTCTCTTTGACTCTGACCGCGCAGTCATAACTGTCCCCTGCCAGAAGTTCCATATGGAGAATCTGGCAGTCCACATCCACGCCGTTCACCGCCAGAAGCTTATACCGCTCCTCCAGCCCGCATCTCGCGATCCAGAATATGTCCTCCTCATCTGTCACAACCCTGATGCCGCCATAAGCATCCGACTCATACCGGCTGAGCGCAGGATCTTCTCTGAGTGTCTGCTTCATCCTGTCCCGGAGCGCTTCCCCGTTTTCCTCTTTTGACGGCGTCTCCGCGCTCTCCATATCCGCCCCGTCCGGCATAGCTGTCCGTGTAAAATATATTGGCGCTGATTTTTCCATTGTCACCTTGCAAAGGGCTATCGTGCCGGATTCCACTACATCTGTAACATCTCCCACCACACAGTCGTCCAAAAGCACAAGGGTCCACTGAGGAAGCCCGTTCTCGCAGAGAGCGATGGCAAGTGTCCCGAACTGTACGCAGTCATCCACTTCATAGACCTGCTCTCCATCTGACGGCGATACCACAGTAATCCCCTCCGGGCCGGTGGTCAGCTCCCATCCCGCGGTGTTCTTCCCTTCCGCGCTCCATCCGCCCTGTACAACATTGTAGACATAATAGGTAGTGATACCGCTCCCCCTGTCTCCGTAGGTCATGACATACTGATGGACCTGTCCGTCATCCGGGGACTGGTAAGTCACCGCGCAGGCGTCATCCGCCAGCCACTGCAGTTTCATATCCGCCTCGGCTGTATAGGGAAACGCATCGGACATCCGGGCAAACCAGAGGATCTGGTTCTGATAAGTAGTCACCCTGCCTGTGCTTCTCTCATACTTCAGCACCGTCATATGCCCGTCCGGCGAAATGCTCAGGATGCTCTTCCTCGCCTCCGGCCGGACAGCAGTACAGATCCCTGCCGACAGCAGAAGGACCAATACAACCGCTACGATCCCCACGCACAGGATGCGCTGTTTTTTATTCCGCAGAAGAAGACAGAGTCCGCAGGCAGCCATCAGGATGCTGATCCCGAAAAACAGGTACGGAAGCCAGTCAATGATGTACTCAAACGTGCTCTGTCTGCTTACATACAGATAGGCCGCATGCATGCACACAGTCAGCACCAGGGGAAGGAAAAGCAGCCCCGCCAGGATCCGCCTCACAAGCTTTTGTCCCGGGTGTTTTCCCGGGCAGGGGCTCTCACAATGCTCCATGTTTCCGCTCATCATCCCCGGCGCTCTCATTTCCGGCTCCGGCTTGTGCAGGGAGATTCCTTTTCTTTCCTCTGCATACTCCCCGGCGAGCAGCTCATCCACGCTGACTTCCAGTATCTCGCTTAACTTCTTCAGCATACTGACGTCCGGCATCCCGCCGCCGGTCTCCCACTTTGACACAGCCTTATTCGTCACTCCGAGCCGTTCCGCCAGCTCCTTCTGCGTCAGCCCTATTGCTTTTCTTCTTTCTGAAATAAACTGCCCAGTCCTGTTTTCCATCCTGCTGCCTCCTCTGATGTATTTTCCTCTTCCTGACATAGGTATCGAAAAATTTCCGTTTTCCGGATTTTTCATACATCTTATCCCAAGGCCTGGGGTTTTGCAATACACGCGCTGATGACCCCAGTCCACGGAGCGTAGAACCGGCGGAATAGCGGCATTTAATCTGTATTTGTGGGGGAGCCTTCCGTCTTGAGCAAAACCAGAAAACAGCGAAGCGCCTTTTTCGAACACCTTTCAGCGCGGGGATATGGGTGGTTGAGGCGACTTCGGAATGAAGCTTAGTATAACTAAAAATCCGGAACTATGCGTTGAAACTGGCAGGGGGGATTGTCTGAGGCGAAGCCGAGTTGCCGCCTGCCAGTTTCTGCTTTTAGCATAGTTCCGGATTTTGTAGTTATACTTGCCTCATGGAGCGGAGCCGAGGCCAGCCATATCATCGAGCTGAATACGTCTTCTATAACCGCGCTTCACTGTTTTCGTCCATTTAGCCAATCAGCTGGCTCCCCCGCAAATACAGATTTCATAATCTTAGCGTTTCTTCCCATAGGACACCAGCCCTACCACTCCCGGTCCTGCATGTGTCCCGATACTCGGGCTTACATCATTGATGATGACATTTGTAAAACCAAGCTCTTTCACCATATCTGCCACACTCTTTGCCTCATCATAGCAGTCACCGTGGAGCACGCACACCAGCCTGTCTTTTCCATAATGGTCCAGGTCCAGGGATGCCTCCATTCGGCTCACCAGAGTTTTAAGTGATTTCTTGCGTCCGCGCACCGTACCGTCGGACTTCAGCTCTCCTGTGGAAGTCACGGCCAGGATGGGCTTGATGTTTACAAGGCTGCCCACCACAGCCGTAGTCTTTGAGACCCTCCCTCCCCTCTGAAGGTGGTTCAGGTCATTTACTGTAAATGACACATTGACATGCTCGCGCTCTTCCATGAGCACATCATATACCTCGTCCATCGTCTTTCCTGCTTTCCAGAGCTCCACCGCGCGATAGACAGATACACCCTCCCCGAGCGACGCGTTCAGGGAATCGAATACAACGATCCTGCGGTCTGGATAGTCTTCCATAAGCTCGTTTGCCGTCATCATGACATTGTTACAGCTCCCACTCAGCGCGCTGGAAAATGCAATATGCAGGATATCTTTTCCTTCTTTCAGGATCTTCTCAAAACGCTCCCGGATCACTGCCGGATTGTTTGCCATGGACTTCGGCAGCTCACCGGTCCTCATCGTCTCATAAAATTCATGGGGCTCCATATTCAGTTCATCCCCGTAAACCGTATCGCCAAACGCGTAATACTGGGGAATGACTGTAAGATCGTTCTCTTTAATGAATTCAGGCAGAACGTCTGAATTAGAATCCGTGGTGATCACATAATCTGCCATAATTTTCCTCCTGTTCATCTCGTTCATTTTTATCGGACAGACTGTCCCGCATCGAAGACCATTATATCAGGACGGCAAAAAAACAGCAAGGACAGAGGAGCAAAATCTCTCCTCTTCCCCTGCTCTCAGCATCACTTTTCACGATCGATATATTTGATCACTTTTGCCGGGACTCCACCGACTACAGCTCCTTTTGGAACGTCCTTGTTTACCACAGCACCTGCGGCGATGACCGCATTGTCGCCCACAGTTACTCCCGGAAGGATTGTCGCGTGGGAACCGATCCACACGCCGTTTCCTATATGGATCGGCAGCGGATAATTACTGCTCCGGTCATCAGGCCTCTGCCCGTGATTGATCGTGGCAAATACTACATAAGAACCGATCAGCACATTATCCCCTATATATATCCCTCCGTGATCCTGGAAATGGCATCCGCAGTTGATAAATACATTCTTTCCTAAGTAAATATTTTTCCCGCACTCCGTATAAAAAGGCGGAAACATGGAAAATGAATCATCAACCGGTTTTCCTATGATTTTTGAAAACAGCCGTCTCATCTCTTCCGGTTCATGGTATGATCCATTGAGCTCTGCTGTCTCCTTCAGGGCTTCCGCTGCAAGTTCATGCATCAGTAAATGCATCTCTGACCTGCCTGTGACAGGATTGCCCCGGCGCAGATATTCTAAAAATCCTTCTCTTTCCATAATGTACAACCTCCATTGACAAGTATAGCGCTTTATATTATGAAAATCTAATATTTAATTTCTATGTCTTACTATTACTAAAACAAATGAATTCACGATAATCCTGTTATCAATTGCTTTTCAATACTATAAAATACTTACAAATTCAGAAAAGAAAACACTTGACAAATCTCACATCCCCAAGTATACTGAACGAGTGGCTTGCAGATAACAGGTCGCGATACAGGGGATTGGTCAAATGGTATGATAGGGGTCTCCAAAACCTTTGGTGGGAGTTCGATTCTCTCATCCCCTGCTCCAGGAAGTGCCGGAAGCCTTGATTGTTCAAGGGCTCCGGCGTTTTTCATTTTTTGAAAAATTCCTATGTAGTCAAACAGGAATCATTCCTAAAATGAGATAGCATTTTCAATCTGCTTTTCTTTATTTTTCGTTGTTTTGTTGCTGAAATAATAATTCTTTTTTTATAACTGCTCTCCTCTGTAAATACAAATACTGTAACAGCATGAAATAAAAAAGTACGACAAGTTGTGTATTATTTTGGAGTGTAACGTTGAAGATATTATGACACACTATCCAGATGATAATGTCTTTTGATTTATAATAGCCCTGTAAATATTCTTTAATCTCAATCCGTATTTGACAACACAAATTCTCTTTGCTAGAATAATAATAGAAAAGGCACTACCGATAAGCGGTTAGTCCAAAAGTCATTTAGTTACAAAAAGTAACCGTATACCTTTGGCGAGGGCGGTTACTTTTTTGTGTGATTTATGTATGCAATCAGAATCGTAACAATAATACTAAGTATCATCAGTACGAGGGAGAGCATTTCAAAATCGCTCATAAGTTTGCCCTCCTTTCCGCAGATTTCTCTTTACAGAGATTTCTATGTAATCAGAGGGTTCAGTCCCTCTGTCGAAGGACTAACCGCCTACCGTTTTTCTAGCAGCGCCTAATTTATTTTACCAAAAGCATTATTTTCTAACAAGGGATATTTTAAGGACGGATACGAATTAAACAGAAAAGAGTTCAGATAGGCTGTTGAATTCTATAAACCTGTCCCACAATTCATCATAATTCCTGAACTCATAATATGTATCTCCAACCTTAAAATATCGCCCCGGGCTGATCGTCAGCATTTCTCCGTCTGTAAAATAGATCGTGTAATAAGACACCGCCCCGCTTGTCAGCGCTTCCTTTTCGTCCACAGCACTGCCGAGCTCCACCTGAGCCAACAGCTCTATAAAACCGCTGGCTTCATCTTCCGAAAAAGTATATGAAAATCCTCCGTCTTTTCCGCCTGTAGTTCCCGTATGCTCGATCTTATCGATCTCAGATATATCGATATCTGCCAGATCAATGTCCGGCCCCTGCTTTCCGCAGCCGGAAAATACGCCCATAACAAAAACCAATGTAAGCAAAACAGCCCAGGCCCATCCCCTACGGCCTGCATTTCCCGCACGGATCAAATCCATCTTCGATCAGCTCCTCTCTTGTCCCGGTAAATCCACTCTTGTTTTCCGCTTTGATATCATCCACGCTGGAGCACTCCGGCTTATGGAATTTCTTCGTATTTTTATTCAGGATATAGGTCTGTTCCTTCGGCTCCTGATCTTCTCCGTTTTCAGCATCGCTGTCATCCGCTGCGCTGATATCAGCAGTTTTTTCATTCCCGCTGTCTGTGTCTGCCCAGTTGGCACCTGTCGAGTAGTCGATGATGATCTCAGGCTGCACATTGTAGACATAGATATTAAAACAGATGCCCGCACCGCCGTCTTCCACGGACTCCGCCTCCATCTGCACCCCGGAAGCCACCAGGTCATCTCCCTCAAACACCGGGGTGACCCTGTACATCACATGATTGTCCGTTTCCTGAACATACTCTGCCACCATATTTTCGAACGGAAGCATCCCCTCTGTATTCATATACCTTGTCCCGGTAATGAGATTTTCCTCATTCGCATTTTCCCCGGAGAGCTGAAAACCGATGAGATGACAGCGGTTATACACATAGCCGCCGTCCACGATGTCGTATTCTCTGTTCTCCCATCCGGTAGGTTCCACCTCGCTGATGTCTTCCCGTTCTCCGTCCGGCATCAGGTCTTCGCCAATGCATGCCTCTGCAGTTCCGCACCTTCCGAGGGGATCCAGCTCACTGTATTCCTCATACGATTCTGTAGTCAGCTCTGCTTCTGTAAATTCCGGCTCATTGTCATTGATCTCCACATAGGGCACGCCATCGTATTCCGGCACTTCCGCAATCGTATCCGCGGACTCTGCCTGAACGGCAGGGTCCGGGACTCCCGCTGTGCCCGTCCATGTCCCGTCAGCTGCGCCGCACGCAGTCAATGCCGCCGAAAGACAGAGCACTGCGCCTGCCGTCCAGACCCTGTATTTTTTATCAAACATCCTTATCACGCTCTTCTTCACAGCGTCCCCTCCTTAAATCCCCTTATTATCTTATGAGTCTTCCCACCCCGGAGCCGCCTGTGTCAAATTTCAGCGTCAGCGGCGCTTACCGCCCTGCTCCGGTCTCCTGACCGGTACTCTCACCGGGACAGGTTCCGGGATCAGCCCCGGGATGAGACCGTTTAAGATCTCCTTTAATTTCTTTCCGGCTCCACTGTTGATCATTCTATAATAAACTTCCATTCTCATTGTTTCTCCTCCTGAAAAATCCTTCTGTGTGTTACAGTGTGGATTTTAGCAGAAGTATTCAGACTTGTCAGTGATTTTATCACTTATTTTAGAATTGTTTATTTTTCATTCACAAAAGTGAAAATTCTGTGTCTTTCTTACTGTTTCCTCTCATACAGGAAGCGTACCTGTTCATACACTTCCGCAAAATCGATTTCCAGCTCACCGCCCCATATCCCTACAGGAACTTTCGCATCAAACCTGTAGAGCACCGGATATTCATCATGTTCAAAATCATAGACAATGACCGTCTTTCTTGCGGGATCGATCATCCAATACTCCCTGACGCCCGCATTCAGATACTTGTTCAGCTTGATCACAGAATCCTTCTTCTTCGTTGACTTTGAGAGCACTTCAATGATAAAGTCCGGGGCCCCGTACACGCAGCGCTCAATGATCTTATCCCTGTCGCATACGATGACCACGTCCGGCTGGACCATTGTCTTATTATCGCAGTCCAGCTGAACATCAAGAGGCGAGATCATGGGGATACATTTTCCGCCCTTCCCCAGCACATGCTGCAGCAGTTTACTGTGGATATATCCTCCGATGATCTGATGGACCGATGTCGGCGCAGTCATGTCATAGATCACCCCATCGATCAGCTCCGCCCTGACGTCGTCAGGAAGGGCATAGTAATCATCCAGGTCATACATCCCCTGCCGCTTCACCCCATATACGCTTTGCGCTTCCCGCACCATCCCCGGCCAGCTGTCAGCAGTATCACTGCCAAGTACTTTTTCCAGAGCCATGAGAGTCTCATATCTGGGAGTCAATGTGATCCCTCCCAGGACTTTCTGCACGGTTCCGGCAGGAATGCCGGACAGTTCCGCGATCTGTGCATATGTATATCCCAGCTCTCTTTTCCGCTCCTGCATTTCCTTGATCGTCATTGCCTCTCTCCCCTTCCTTTCTGTAAGTTCCTGTCTTCTTTCTAAAACAAAGATAACATGTTTTTATCCATATTTCAACCACTTTTATCCATTATAAATCCATTTTTATCCATTTTATGGATTGTTCATGGATAGTTTGTCTTTTATCTGAGAAGCATTCCCCATATCCTGTCTGCTGACCGGTTTTTATGTTTTCTTGAATTTTCCCCTGCTCCTGTTACAATAGAGATGGCCCGCTTCGGCGGCCCAAGGATTGACATGTTAACGGAGGCAAAAAGTTATGAGTACGATCCTCATCGTTGATGATGATGTTTACATCGGAGATATGCTTGCAGAGATACTGACAGAAGAAGGATACCGGACTGCAAGGGCCTACTCGGGCACAGAGGCTCTGTTACTGGACAGGATCAGCGAAGATACTCCCGACTGTACAGAGAGCTCTCTGAAAGTACATGTCAGCAATCTGCGGAGAAAGCTGAAAGCGGTTGACGGAAACGACTATATCGAAGCTGTCTGGGGGATTGGATTTAAGTTGAACGAGGAAATACGTTAAGGAAATATCTTAACTGTTTCTTTACCTTTTTCTTTACCGCTTTCTTAACCCCTGCCTGGTAGGATCATCCTTGTAAACATTATTACAGGAGGTTTTATTTATGGAGTATATTCTGACAGCAGAATCTCTGGGCAAGCAGTACAGGCACTTCAAGGCCCTGGACAGCTTCTCCATCCATGTGCCGAAAGGCTCTATCTATGGATTTGTAGGGAAAAACGGCGCGGGAAAGACAACTTTCATCCGCCTCATATGCGGGCTGCAGGAGCCAACGTCCGGCAGCTATACATTATACGGGGCAAAAAATACGGATCCCGGCATCACGAAAAGCCGCCGGAGAATGGGCGCTGTGGTTGAAACGCCTTCCATCTACCTGGATATGACTGCGGAAGACAATTTAAAGGAACAGTACCGCATCATCGGTATGGCTGTGTTTGGTCTCTATATGAAGATCATGGAATATATCTCCACACAGCAGTATTTTTCCCGGTCCCCTGCGCTGCACTCCATGCTTTCTATATATGCCATGGTCATCGGTTTTCTGACAGCTGCCTTTGTCAGCCTTTTCGTGGGGACAGAGTACAGCGACGGCACGATACGCAACAAACTCATCATCGGGCACTCCAGGGCAGCGATCTACTTTTCCAACCTGATCACCTGTTCTGCGGCAGGACTCTTTATGTGCCTTGCCTACCTGCTCCCGGCAGCCGCGGCGGGAATTCCTCTGTGCGGGATGGAAACCGCGGATTTCCGGTATATCGTCAGCATGTTTCTGTGCAGCTTCATCATGACGCTGGCTTTCACATCCCTGTGCACTCTCGTGGGGATGCTCTGCCAGAACAAAGCGGTAACAGCGGTGGTCACGATCCTCTCGGTATGCCTGCTCTTTGTGGCGTCTATCTATATATCCGCCAGGCTGAGCGAACCTGAGACGTACCAGGAAGTCACCGCCCTCGCCGGGGACGGCTCTGTCACAAGTACCAGAGACGTGCCGAACCCGGGCTATCTGCGCGGCACCCAGCGGCAGATCTACGAATTTCTGGATGGATTCCTGCCCACCGGGCAGTCTGTCATCCTCACCCGCGGCGACCAGGGATCACCATTCCTTCTCATGTCCGCCTATTCCGCGGGAATCACAGCCGCAGCGACAGGGATCGGGATTTTCCTGTTTCGCAAAAGAGATATAAAGTAGCAGCCGCAATATTCCATTCCGGCTGCAGGATCCGAACATAAAAAGGAGTTGTAACATGGTATTCTGGCTATGCTGCCTGACCGGCATTCTCATTACGATCGTCATCCTGCTTACACTTAAGATCCATCTGCTGAAAAAATCAGCAGATGAGATCTCGGACGCCTTTTCTGACCGCCTCACGTCGGACAGCAATGTGCTGATCGATCTTTCCAGCCGGGACAGGCATATGAGAAACCTTGCTTATACCATTAATAAAGAGCTGAAGAAACTTATAAATGACAGGCATCGGTATCAGCAGGGCGACGCCGAGCTGAAAAATGCCGTCACCAACATCTCCCATGACCTGAGGACCCCTCTCACTGCGGTCTGCGGTTATCTGGATATGCTGGACAAAGAAGAGCAGGGTGAAAACTCGAAAAGATATCTGAAGATCATCCGGGGACGCACGGAGATCATGAAGCAGCTCACAGAGGAGCTGTTCCGGTATTCCGTATTCACTTCTGTCTCAGACGGCACGCCAAGTGAACCGGTGATCCTGAACAGCGCTTTGGAAGAAAGCCTGTCCGCAATATACACTTCTCTGAAAGCGGGCCATATCACTCCTTCAGTCACCATGCCGGATGTCAAAGTAAAACGGATGCTCAACCGCAATGCGCTGTCCCGCATCTTTGGCAATATCATCAGCAACGCTGTCAAGTACAGCGACGGGGACCTTGAGATCACTCTGGAAGAAAACGGAAGGATCACCTTCTCCAATCACGCGGAAAAACTGGACGAGATACAGGTGGGGCGTCTCTTCGACCGCTTCTACACAGTGGAGACCGCCTCCTCAGGATCAACCGGGCTCGGGCTCTCCATCGCCCGGGCGCTGACGGAACAGATGGGCGGCAGCATTGACGCAGAATATGAGGACGGGATGATACTTATACATGTACATTTCCCAAAGCATCTGTTATAATAGCAGGGTCAGCATACAGGGGTTTCTGTATGCTGACCCTGAATTTACTGAAATTTACTGATACGAAAGGATGGATCCACATGGCACATAAACAGGATATACAGGCTGATACAGAGGAAAAGACTTCGGTCGGGAAAGAACTGTTCCAGTGGGTGCTTGTCATCATCGGCGCAGTCATCCTGGCGTTTCTGATCGATACCTTTGTGATTGTAAACGCACAGATCCCTTCCGGATCCATGGAAAATACGATCATGACCGGCGACCGGGTATTCGGGAACCGGCTTGCCTACAAATTCAGCGATCCAAAACGGTTCGATATCATCATCTTCAAATATCCGGATGATGAGAGCCAGCTCTTTATCAAGCGGATCATCGGGCTCCCCGGAGAGACCGTAGAGATCCATGACGGGAACATTTATATCAATGGTTCTGACACCCCGCTCGAAGATGTGGATATCAAAGAACCCATGGAAGGAAGCTTCGGTCCTTACACCGTGCCGGAAGGCTGCTACTTCGTCATGGGCGACAACCGGAACAATTCCAGGGACTCCCGCTACTGGGAAAATACCTTCGTCTCAGAGGATGAGATACTGGGCAAGGCAGTGCTCCGGTACTGGCCGCTGAATGAGATAAAGCTTCTGTAAATATATTTCAAAAGGCATCTCCACGGAGTCGCTTCCATGGTGATGCCTTCTACTATATATTTATATCTTTTTATTAAAATATTCCTGACTGACCCTGAGCTGCTTTTTCAAGATCATCTTCCACATAGCCGGATGGATCTCTCCGCTCCCCTTTGATACCTTTGTACGCCGCACACTCCCGTCATCATCGATCTTTCTGTAAAAGTAATGGTCCGTGTCCTTGTACAACTCCCATCCGTCTCTTTCGCAAAACCTCTTTAGTTCTTTCCATCTTGGCATACGATGTCCTCTCCCAGTTTTTTGGGATCATCCGTTATCAATGCCTTAAACACATAAGGAACATGCCCTTTTCGGTTCGGCGCCTTGCTGTAAAGCTGATATTCATCATAATATTCCATCGCATATTCCATAATAGCCTGTCCCATACATAATCTGGCTTCCGCTTCCGATGGTGCATTTTCCACCAGATCGATCTCATTTAATGATAAAGTTACTGAGCCGTCTGATTCTGTATACTTTTCTGCTGTAAATATATATATATCGAGGATCTCCTTCATGGTTTCAAGGTTAGAGAGCCACATCCTGTCTCTTGTCCGTTTGATCAGTTTCGGTTTGTCATGCATAACAGAATCTACGACTGAGCTCCATTCTTTTCTGACATTTGTAGCATTTTCCATCAGCATTTCAATCATCTCCTTTATTCCCCCATTATACTAAAAATGTACACTATGTCAATAGTGTACATTTCAACCTTTCCATCCCCATGTTATTATAATGTCGTAACAGTTCAGCCCGATGGCTGAACCGTTACATTATATCATCTGTCCTTTATTCTCCCCCGGCATCCTCGATCAGCATGGAATCCAGCTTATCCATATCTTCCTTATCAATCTCAAAATCCGCTCCGCCTTCTTTGGTGACATGGAGGACAGCATCCTCTGCTTCCCCATAGAGCATCCCTGCATCCATCTGGCCTTTGAGCACATCATAATAGATCTGGTAGATTTCTCTCTGCATCTCTTCATCTGTCGGCATCTCAGCGCCATTCATCACACTGTCAGTCACCTGATCGGCATACGCCTGCGCCTTTTCCTGAAATGCCGCATATGTATCGGGGAACAGCGTGACCGGCTTGACTTTAACAGTTACACTGTAGACATTGTTTTCTCCGCGCACCGGCTCTCCCACTGTATAACTGACACTCTTCGCAAGCTCGCTGAACAGTTCCCTGTATTTCGGCAGGAGCTCTTCCGGCATGTCCGACGTCTCAAAACCTTTCATCGTAGCGTCCAGATTATCCTCGAAGATCTGCTCCGCCTCTTTCTCTGAGACTCCTGTGATCTCCACATACTTGTCCGTCTTATTCCTGTAAGACACATCCAGCACTGCCTGCACATATTCTCCTGCGTCAAACCGGTTCATATACAGATACGCTCCCGCCGCGGCTGCAGCGACAAGGACAGCGATCACCGCCGCGATGAGAATGATCCTCCTCTTTGTCATATCCTTCCTCCTTCTTTCCAGGCGGCGCCTGCACAGACTGGAATACCAAAGGCAGACACACCGCACGTACTACTGTGATCTGCCACAGTATAGCACTCTGTGTGAAAGAAAAAAGAAGAATCCTGTCGCTGCTGACAAAATTACTGCCTCATCGTCTTAACATTTATCCTGTCTCACACGACCGCCCAGGGATCTTCCTTCCCTTCTTCCCGCAGGATGCAGCTTTCTATGGAATGCTTCACCATATCGCTTACCGCCTGGTCTGTATAAAACGCCATGTGAGGGGTAACGATCACATTCGGGAACCCTCTGAGGATATACAGGTCGCGCTTGCTGAGCACGTCTGATTTCCTGTCATAGTAGTACATGCCGAACTCATCTTCGATCACATCCAGCCCTGCTGCTCCGACTTTTCCGGATTCGATCGCCTCTATCAGCGCTTTTGTATCGATCAGCCCGCCCCTTGCCGTATTGACAATGACGACTCCGTCTTTCATCCTGCCGAACGCCTCTCTTCCGATCAGATGGAAATTATCCTCCGTCAGAGGCATATGCAGTGTGATCAGGTCGCACTCTCTGTAGATCGTATCCAGGTCTGCGTACTGTGCGTGCTCTTTCACAGCATCATTCTCATATTTATCATAAGCATAGAGCTTACACCCAAAGCCTGACAGGTCGCGGATCACCGCCTGTCCGATCCGGCCGGTCCCCAGCACACCGACAGTCAGATTCGGGAGTTCTCTTCCCTGGATGCCCGGAAGGGAAAAATCATTGATCTCCCCTCTCTGCATGATCCGCTTCATCTTTCGGACAGACATCAGCATCAGCATGACCGTATAATCCGCCACGCATTCCGGGGAATAAGAAACATTGCTCACATGGATGCCAAACTCCTTTGCCGCCTCGATATCCACATGGTCATACCCGATCGTCCGGGTAGAGATCATCTTTACTCCGATGTCATGGAACTTCTTCATCAGTTCCCTGTCGATCTTTGACGTAATGATCGTCACATATTCATACCCCTCTGCCAGATGCGCATTTTCCAGAGTCGGGGCGTCCGTGCAGATGCCGAGCTCCACCCCGTACTCCTTTGAAAATTTCTGAAAATATTCCGCCTCGTCAAATTCTCTGTAATTATATGCAAAAATCTTCATCTCTTCTGCCTCTCTTCCTGAAACTCACTGGTTTTATATCAGTCCGTAATGTCTCATCGCATGGAAAATCCCGTCTTCCTCTACTGTCTTTGTCACATATTCTGTATATGGTTCCAACACCTCCGCATGTTCTCCCATTGCCACTGCATGATCCGCGTATTCAAACATCGCAAGGTCATTGCTGCTGTCCCCGAATACATACGCCTGGTCCTTTGTAAAACCGAGTTTCTCTACGATAAACTCACATGCTGTCGCCTTGGAATACCCTTTCTGGATGACTTCGTAAGCATTTCCGCCCCTGTCCATTGCCTCCATATCCTCATCGATAAATGCAAGGAATGATCCCAGGTCGCTCTTCCCATCCGCATAGATAAACAGCTTATCATAGATAAAGTCTCCCCGCTCCATGGAACATTCGATCCCCATGCCTTTCGCCCGGAAGTAGCGCCTCGTTGTCTCCAGCTTATCGAAACGGCTGATGCGCTCCGGAAAATACACGTCTTCCGGACCTTCTGCCACTCCACCGAGACTGCATTCAAACATTTTCTCAATGACCGCTCTCCCGCGTTCCCGGGAAAGAGAACGCTGGAACAATATCTCATCATGGTAAACAATGCACGTCCCGCACCCGCACAGATACCCGTCAAAGGGAAGGCGCCGGATTTCTGCCGGGATGCTGCACACAGTCCTCCCTGTATTGATGAACAGGAGATGCCCCGCATCCTTCGCTCTCCGGAGCGCTTCAACCGCACTGTCCGGTATCTCCTTTGTAACTTCGCTCAGCAAAGTCCCGTCTATATCAAAAAATAAAACCGCTTTTTCCATTCTCTTCTCCATCCTGCTGTTTTCTATGTCTTTTTCTATGCCGTTTTCTTTGTCTTTCATCAGAAAGACCGCGTTCACGGAAAAAGCACCGCAGTACATTTCTTCCGCAAATACGGTCTCTGATTTTGTTTTCATATGTCCGGGACAGCTCCCCTGCTGTCCTCTGCTGCTCCGGCATGAACTCTTCTACACTTCTATTATCAACTGTTCCCGGATCTTGTCAATCTTTTTCTGGATTTTTTGTGCGGATTTTCCTCCAGCTCACGGTATTTCGGGCGTTTCACCTCATATAATATTTATGAATCCCATGCTGTAAAGGAATATCTGATATGAACTGTTTTTTCAAACGCAAGATCCGTCCCTTTCTAAACAGCAGGATCCTCACAAAAAAGACCGCTCTCTGTCTCCTGCTCTTCCTTGCCTCTTACACGTTCGGGACAGGGCTCGGTTTCCTCAGCGGACAGCTCCGCACCTCCACCGCCGAAACGCATACTGACACAGGCTCCATCCCAGCTTCAGCAGAAGGCAGCTGGGGTCTGAGCTTCCAGGAAGACGGACAGCCGCCCGTCGCCAACGCTACCTTTGAAGAGCTGGCACAATATGATGCCTGGTATGCACAGGACACGGATGAAAAAGTCCTTTACCTGACCTTTGACTGCGGATATGAGAACGGCAATACCGGGAAAATACTTGACGCCTTAAAAAAGCATGACGTATCCGCCACCTTTTTCGTGGTCGGGACGTACATAGGATCCGAGCCTGAGCTGGTCAGAAGAATGTGCGATGAAGGCCACACCGTGGGAAATCACACATGGCACCACCCTGATATGTCTCAGATCGCGTCCATGGATTCCTTCCGGAAAGAATTAGAGGACGTGGAACGCGCCTACAAAGAAGTGACCGGAAAAGAAATGACCAAATACTACCGCCCTCCTCAGGGGAAATTCAGCGAGACAAACCTGCAGATGGCAAAAGAACTGGGCTATAAAACCTTTTTCTGGAGCCTTGCGTATGTAGACTGGTATGATGATGACCAGCCCACAAAAGAAGAGGCATTCGATAAACTGCTGGGGCGCATCCATCCAGGAGCAGTCGTGCTGCTCCACAGCACATCCGATACCAATGCTGAGATATTAGATGAACTGATCGGGGAATGGGAGAAAATGGGGTATCAGATACGGCCGTTGGAACAATTAAGCGGGTAAAATCTGTATTTGTGGGGGAGCCATCCTGTTGGCAAAACGTACGAAAACAGTGAAGCAGATGTATCGAAGACGTATTCAGCGCGGGGATATGGCGACGGTGACTTGGAGTAATCTGCCGGAAAGACTTAAAAGAATGGGATGCGGCGTTAATTTCAAAGCGGATGCCTGAGCCGCAGGCGAATCTTCCGCTTTGAAATTGTCCTTAGCCGTATCCCATTCTTTTTACGTCTTTCCCAGATTACGGAACCGGAACCTGAGCCATATCCCCGTCCGCCGCGAAAACGTCCTGCAACAAACCGACGGTTTTCGGATGTTCAGTCAGCAGGAAGGTTCCCCCGCAAATACAGATTTAATCCGCATATCCGTTCGGATTCTGGCTCTGCCATCTCCAGGAATCTTCACACATTTCATCCAGACCGCGCTCTGCTGTCCAGTGGAGTTCTTCTTTTGCTTTTGAAGCATCACAGTAGCATGTCGCGATGTCGCCCGCGCGGCGCGGCTTGATCTCATACGGGATCTCTTTCCCACACGCTTTGCTGAATGCTTTTACCATATCCAGTACGGAATACCCGTTTCCTGTACCGAGGTTGTACACAGATACTCCCGCTTTTTCTTTCAGTTTTTCCACCGCGCGCACGTGTCCGATGGCAAGGTCTACCACATGGATATAATCGCGGACTCCTGTCCCGTCATGTGTATCATAATCATCACCGAATACACCCAGGCACGGAAGTTTACCGATCGCGACCTGTGTGATATACGGCATCAGGTTGTTCGGGATCCCCTTCGGGTCCTCGCCGATCAGTCCGCTCTTGTGCGCCCCGATCGGGTTGAAGTAGCGGAGAAGGACTACATTCCACTCAGGGTCTGCTGTGTGCAGGTCTGTCAGGATCTGCTCCAGCATCCATTTCGTCCATCCATATGGATTCGTGCATGTGCCTTTCGGGCACTCCTCTGTGATCGGGATGAATGCCGGATCTCCATATACTGTGGCGGATGAGCTGAAGATAATGTTCTTCACGCCATGATCTCTCATCACGTCGCAGAGAGTGATCGTGCCGCCGATATTATTTTCATAATATTCAAGCGGTTTCCGCACAGACTCTCCCACTGCCTTAAGCCCTGCAAAGTGGATCACGGACTCCACATCCTCTTTGTCAAACACTTCGTTTAACCCTTCTTTGTCACGGATGTCTACCTTATAGAATCTCAGGTCCTTCCCTGTGATCTGCTTTACTCTATCGAGCGCTTTCTCTGACGCGTTATACAGATTGTCAACGACTGCAACGTCATACCCTGCATTTAAAAGTTCTACACATGTATGGCTTCCGATGAATCCGGCGCCTCCGGTTACTAAGATGGACATATTGTTTTCCTCCTTCACTGATTCTGTGGCCCCCGCCGTACACAGCGGTCTCTTTGTTTCTTTCTGTGCACATTATAGCACGGAGCTTTCGGAAATTCTTTATATTTTTAGTTCATCTTATGGTAAAAATGTTGCACGCTTTCTGTTCTTTCCTACGCCTCTCCCCACAGTTCCTGCGGATACAGCCCCGCGTCTTTTAATGACTGTACAGCCGCTACAACAACCGGCTTATCTTCTTTGTATGTGACGCCGTACCATTTATCCTCTGATTCCAGCACCTTTACCGTCGCCCGACCTTCCTCGAGAAGCCCGCTGACTACTGCCGGAAGGAAATACTCGCATTTCAGAGGATTCTCTTTGAGCCCTTTCTCAAGGAATGCCGGGAAGCCCGCTTTGATCTCATCCAATATACTGTGTGTGAATCCCCACATATTCATGGATACAAGAGTATCCCCGTCAATCTCTGTCCATGTCCGGCCGTCGTCCTCAGAATATTCGATGCCCCCGTTCCTCTTTTCGATACGCGTGCGCTCCGTTACGCTGACAAGCTCGTTTTCCGCATTCAGCCCGCATACTCCCCTTGCGACATGCCCGTTGTCTGTCACGGTATTTTTCAGCCGGTAGCCGACCATTGTGTAGCGGTATTTATTATCATCCTCGTGAGTGGTAAGGTAATCATAAATCGTCTGGAACGCATGGCGCCCGTAATAATCATCCGCGTTGATGACCGCGAACGGTCCGTCGATCTCATCGATAGCGCTTAAGACCGCATGGGCTGTGCCCCACGGCTTCACACGCCCCTCCGGGATCTCAAATCCTTCCGGGATATTTGTAAGCTCCTGGAAGACATATGCCACTTCCATTACTTTTTCGATCCGCCTGCCGACAGCCTCTTTAAAGTCTGCTTCATTTTCCTTTTTAATGATAAAAACAACCTTTTCAAATCCTGCGCGCTTTGCGTCATAAATTGAGAAGTCCATAATGATATGCCCTTCCCTGTCCACCGGGTCGATCTGTTTCAGACCGCCGTATCTGCTTCCCATTCCTGCCGCCATGATGACTAAAACCGGTTTCTTCATTTTATCTTTCCTCCTGCTGAAATCTTATATGCTCGCGTCCGGCAGCTTCCTGTCCGCCTTCCCGCTCATTTCCTGTTCCATTGTATGATAAACAGCCCTGTTTTTCAAGACATACACTTTTTATATACATTTTTATGATCACCGCGATCCGGGTTTTTTCTCACTTTTTACAAAAACGTTAAGGTTTCTCTTGACTGTAAATCCTGTTGACACCTTATACTCGGCACAGATAAAATAATTCCGCAGGGAGGATTTTGCTATGACGATCAAAGAAATCGAAGACCTTTCAGGAATGACCCGCGCCAATATCCGCTTCTATGAGTCGCAGGGACTCCTGACTCCAGCAAGGGATACAAACGGGTACCGGAATTATACAGAAAAGGACCTTGAAACGCTGAAGAGGATCCGGCTTCTGCGGACTCTTCATTTGAGCCTTGATGATATCCGTGCAGCCGGAAACGGGGAAAAGGATCTTGGAGATGTGCTTTTAAAACATCTAAGTTATTTAAAAGAAGAGCAGAACAGACTGAGCCAGTGCCTGAATGTATGCGAGCAGATGTGCCGCGACCATGCGGCTTATGACACATTTGACGCACAGTATTATCTCGACATGATGGATATGCCGCAGGGCAGCGCGCCCCCGGAGCTTGAGAAAGACACTGTCCCAAAGGTGACCGCTCCGTGGCGCCGGTTCTTTGCCCGGGAGATCGACCTTACGCTGTACAGTCTGCTCTGGAGCGCCTTTCTGACTCTTGTGATCGGCGTCAATATCGGTGACAGTTTCTCTTTAGACACATCGGTCACCTTTTTGATCCTGAGCACGGTCGGCAGCCTGTTTATAACAAACCTTATTGTCCTGCTTGTCGAGCCTTTGTTCCTGACATTTACCGGGACTACCCCCGGCAAGTTCTGTTTCGGACTGAAGGTGGCAGCCCTCGGCGGGAAGAGGCTTCCTTACCGGGAAGCGCTCCACCGTACGTGGGATGTACTTTGGAAAGGCTACGGATTCCACATACCGGTCTACTGGCTCGTGTGCATGTACAGATCTTATAAGGCATGCACAAACGAAGAAATATTATACTGGGAAGAAGACTCTGTACTGAGCCTGAACAAAGGCAGGCTCCCTCTGGGGATCTGCGCTGCGATCGCGCTTCTCCCTTTCTCACTCATATTAGAAGACACGCTGAACCAGTACGCAGCGATCCCGGACAATACAGGAGATCTCACAGTAGTAGAATTCTGCGAAAACTTTAATGACACCCAGGAATTCTTCGGCATTGAGCGCCAGCTGAACCTGCCCCCTTCCATCACATCCGGTCTCGCGGGGATCCCTGATTCCGCCCTTTATCTGGACGCTCATGCGAGATGGACGAAGAAACCGGGCACTCCATATATCAATCAGGACGGAGACTACGCGCCGCTGCCTGAATTTCAATTCACAGAAAAGGACGGCATCATAACCGGCATCCGCTTTTCCTATTCCGTGGAAAACGAGAATGTCAGGATCTCGTCCTACGGAGAGATCATGGCGCTTGCCGCTGTCTCCTATATCTGCGCCCAGGACAGCTACTCGATCCAGCCGGATACACCGGAGGAGATCTTCTCCCGCATCCGGGAACATGGGGACTATTTCGAAGATTTCAGCTTTGCCGATGCCGGGATCTCGGTGGAGTGCGATTTTAACTACGAAGGATATGATCTCGTCTTTGACAGCTATGGTTCTGCAGTGCTGGAGCCCATATACGGCGAAGACGCCCGGTTCAGCGCAGAGTTTTCCATGTCTGCCCGCTGACCGTCACGCCATGCCGAATTTTACGGCATTATATATGTTGATGCCGATGATCACTGCCATCAGGGCGATAAACAGTTTGTTGACCCCTTCTTCGCTGATCTTTTTATTGACCTTGCTGCCGAGTGTCCCGCCAAGTATCCCGCCGACTACCATAGCGGCAAGGTATGCGGCGCTCACCTTCGGGACGCTCCCTGTGGCACAGGTCTGGATCAGGCTTGTGATCTGCGAAAACATGATAATATACAGGGAGCTCAGTGCCGCCTCCTTTGTGCTCATGGAAAAGAAATACGCAAGCACTACCAGGTTGATCGGTCCGCCCCCAATACCGAGGAAACTGGACATCACTCCCAGCAGGATGCCGATGACAACACAGAGCCAGATCTGCGTATATGTTTTCGTCCTGATCCTGTGCTTAAATACCGTGTAGATCAGTGTACCAAGAGTTACCGCGATCAGGACAATTGCCTGCGTCATCCCGACTACCGCTTCGTTCCCGACTGCCGCTTTGAGAGACTGGAACATCGTCTTCCCGATCACTCCGCCCGCAGCAGCCCCCACTGCCAGCCCGGTGGCGATGCGCAGGTCGAGCTTCGCTGCCTTTGACCGTACATTTTTATATACAGACACCACAGACATGGCAAGGACTGTACATCCTGACAGGAAACTGATGGCGCTCACGCTCATGATGCCTGTCGCATCCAGCACAGGCTTGATGATAACTCCTCCCCCGATCCCGCAGATGGACCCGGCAATGGAGGATAAAATACTCACTGCAAAAAAAACAATTACCATTCCCATAACTTTTCTCCCTTCTCCTTTGTCACTGTGATTCTATCTTACATTATTTTCGTCCTTTCTGCCACACACTTTTCCCGTCTTCCCGTCTTTGCGCCTTATCTCCGTAAACGCTTGCTTTTCATCCGTATTTGTATTATGGTGGATACAGAGCTTACACCGATGTACTGCTCTCACGATCATCTACCTTTAAGGAGAAAAAGTTTATGGACAAAAAACCAAATATCATCCTGATCATGACAGATCAGCTGCGCGGCGACTGCCTGGGCTATGCAGGGCATCCCGATGTAAAGACACCGTATCTTGACACCCTCGCCTCAACAGGGGTCATGTTTGACCGCGCCTACAGCGCGTGTCCCAGCTGCATCGCAGCCCGCGCTGCGCTGCACACGGGCATGGAACAGAGCCATCACGGACGTGTAGGGTACGAGGACGGAGTCCCGTGGAACTATGAGCATACGCTTGCAGGCGAGCTCTCAAAAGCCGGTTATTATACGCAGTGCGTAGGGAAGATGCATGTCCATCCGCTCCGCAATTACCTTGGTTTCCACAATGTAGAACTGCATGACGGATATCTGCACTCCGCCCGGTACGGCAGCGTCCCATACCGTGAATCCCAGTTTTACGCGGACGACTATTTCTACTGGCTGAAAGATCAGCTCGGCGCCTCCGCGGATGTGACAGATACCGGGATCGACTGCAACAGCTGGGTCGCCCGTCCCTGGACCCACGAAGAAAAATATCATCCGACCAATTGGGTGACAGACCGGTCGCTGGATTTTCTGAGGCGGCGCGACCCGAGGCAGCCGTTTTTCCTGATGGCGTCATACCTGAGACCTCATCCGCCTTTTGACGCTCCCCAGCACTATTTTGACCTGTACAGCGGGAAAGATCTGCGTCCGCCATTCGTCGGTTCCTGGGAAACCGATGAATACTTAAAAAGAGACGGCAGAATCTTTGACTCCAAAACCGGTCCGGCCGATCCGGAGCTTATGAGGCAGGCACAGATCGGCTATTACGCTTGCATCACCCATCTTGACCATCAGATCGGACGGCTCATCATGGGGCTGATCGAACATGAGATCTACGAAGATACTGTGATCCTCTTTACCTCTGACCACGGGGAAGAGCTGTGCGACCACCATATGTTCCGCAAATCCCGTCCCTATGAGGGGAGCTGCCGGATCCCCCTGCTCTTCCGGGCAGGCAGCGGCACAGGCATCACTGTAAAGAGCGGTCAGCGCTGCCACAGCGTTGCCGAGCTGCGGGATATCATGCCGACTCTCCTTGATATCGCAGGGGCGGAAATCCCTGATTCCGTGGACGGGAAAAGCCTCCTTCCCCTTGCGGCAGACACAGGAGAGACTGTCCGCGGCTGGCTCCACGGAGAACACTCCTACGGCGATTTTTCCAACCACTGGATCGTCACGGAGCATGACAAATATATCTGGTATCCGGAAACAGGACAGGAACAGTACTTTGATCTTTCAGCAGATCCCCACGAACTCACTGACCTTGCAGCCGAGCCCGGCTGCCAGGCGAGGATCAGCCAGCTGAGAGGGTATCTGATCCAGTCCCTGAAAGACCGGAAAGAAGGCTTTACTGACGGGGAAAAACTTATCACCGGCCGGCCGTATCCGCCTACTCTGGAAACGGCATCCATGCCATAAGGCAGGCATATCGGATCACACAATATATCTATATCGGCCACAGCTCAGAAAGGGGCTGTCGGGAAATAGATAGTCCAAAACAGGGGCAGTTGTGACTCGCATGAGTCACAACTGCCCCTGAAATTTATCCTGTAAAAAGAGAAAAAGATGGCTAACGACAACCATCTTTCTCTCCGTTCCATGTTATAATGGAACTATGCAAAAACAAGATTATTATAACGACTTTTTTGAAATTGGGCAACAGAAAATTAACTTCAGTTTCTTCGAATTGAGTCTACCCGATGACGATCCAGTCTATACCCTGAAAAAAGTGATGGAGGAATTAGATTTTTCAGGCCTGCTGGCCTGTTATCCAAACAAGGGAAGAACCGGGTTTAACCCAATCATGCTGTATGCTGTCGTTACCTACGCAAACATGCGCGGAGTCCGGGCCGTTGACCGGATTGTTGATCTGTGCCAGAGAGACCTTGCTTTTATCTGGCTGACGAAAGGGCAGAAGCCTCAAAGGGATGTTTTTTACGATTTTAAAGGCAAAAAGCTCACAGGGGAAGTCCTGGATGAATTGAATTACCAGTTCATGCGCCGCCTGGAAAAAGAAGGGTTTCTTACACTGAAAGAACTTTATATCGATGGAACGAAACTGGAGGCAAATGCCAACAGATATACCTTTGTCTGGCGGGGCAGCCTGAATTACCATCTTGCAGGCCTGCTGGATACGATTGATGCCCTTTATACAAAGTACAACGCTTTCCTGCTGGACAATGGGTATGGCCCGAAATATGACCTTGGGGATGCACATATGTTTGTGATTGAGGGGATGGACAAAGTCAGGAAGATCATCCAAAAGAACAGGGAGCGGAAACTGACAAAGCATAAGAAGATCCCTAATAATACCATAATCGAGATCGATCATTGTTCCCCGCTTGAAATCCGGAAACTGCAGAAGAACCTGATGCGGATTGCAGAGGGAGAAGGGATTGAGTTTGTTTTCGGGAAGGGAATGCGTAAGCCGGAGATCCAGAAACTTTATGAGGGACTGGAAGAATGCGGAAAGCGCCTGATGGAGTATAAAGAATGCTTTAAGATCATGGGGAAAGACCGCAACAGCTATTCTAAGACAGATCTGGAAGCGACATTCATGCGGATGAAAGAGGACCATATGATGAACGGGCAGTTAAAACCTGCCTATAACGTCCAGATCGCAGTAGAAAATTACTTTATTGTCCACGGATATGTAAGCAATGACCGGACAGACTACAACACGCTGATCCCAGTTCTGGAAAAACACAGGAAAGCGTTTGGGGATAAGCTGGAGGCAGTCACTGCCGACAGCGGCTACTGCAGTGAAAAGAACCTGCTGTATCTGAAAGAGAACAGGATCCGCAGCTTCATCAAGCTGCAGGACCATGAGAAGAGGAAGACACGGGCATACAAAGAAGACATCGGGAAGTATTACAACATGACATACGCCGTTTTTGAGAATGAGCACTATTATATCTGCCATGACGGAAGAGAACTGCACCATATCCGGACAGAAAGCAAAGAACAGGACGGCTACACACAGACAGTAGAGGTATACGGCTGTGCGGACTGCAGTGAATGTGAATATAAATCGAAATGTCTTTATAAATACAATCCCGAAAAGAATCCGGACCAGAACAAGGTCATGAAGATCAATGAACGCTGGGAAGAACTGAGGGAGGAGTCCAACACGAATATCCAGAGTGAAGAAGGGATCCTGAAACGTCAGACACGGTCGATCCAGACAGAGGGTCACTTTGGAGATATCAAAGAGAACGAAAACTTCCGTCGTTTTAACTACCGTTCGAAAGAGAAAGTATATAAAGAGTTCATGCTGTATGCCATAGGGCGGAACATCATGAAATATCATCGGTTTTTACATCAGGAAATCGAAAAATTTGAAGGGAAAAAGGAGCAGGAAGCGGCTTAACCAAAGGAGTGCTCTGAAAAATCCAGCCAAGGGGTTATTGCGCCCTAAAATAGCGCTTGCAAAAAGACGGAGGCAATCTCCGACAGAATTATGGATTAAAAAATGTCCATATTCTTCGGGATTGTCTCCGTCTTGTTTGTCAGGAGTCAAAAATCGGTATTAACCGACAGCCCCTTTCTTTTTTCTGCATAAAAACAGAGCCTCCGCTCCGGCAGATGATCCATCCGCTTTGCAGAGGCCCTTTTTCTGATGCTATTTATATTTCCGGTTGTACAGGAATAAAAGCGTCAGCAAACCTACAAGCCCGATCAGCTCCATAGCCAGTCCCATGGCACTGATATTTTTCTGACCTGCAACGATCAGGGCGAGGCAGACAATAAACACAACCAACATAATGATATTTCTGATAACATTGCTCATTCTCTTTCCCCTCCTAACCTTTCAATCCGCCTAAGGTCATACCCTTTGTAAGCTGCTTCTGGACACAGATATACAGAACAAGGACCGGTATCATAACGATCACAAGACCTGCATACATGATCCCGTAATTGGTAGCCGTCCTCTCCACTGCCATCAGGTTCTTCAGTCCGACAGCCAGAGTATTGTGCTCATTCATTACAGTAAATGCTATGATATATTCGTTCCAGAATGACAGGAACTGGAACAGGATCACCGTCAGGATACTTGGCTTTGCCATCGGTATCATAATGCTGACCATGGTCTTGAAATATCCGCATCCATCGATATATGCCGCTTCCTCAAATCCTTTGGGCAGCGTCTTAAAATACCCGCTCAGAAGATAGATAGAGAAAGACAGGGAGCTCGATGCATAAATGAGAGCCAGGATAAAGCGGTTGTCCAGGAAAAAGTCAACCCCAAGCATCCTGTTCGCCCCGCTGAGCATCAGGAAGATCGGCACTACGATATAGTTGATATTAACAAACAAACCAGCCATAAACGCAACATTCAGGATCTTTTTCCCTTTGAAATCAAACCTGGACAGAGCGTACGCTGCAGGCAGCGCGATCACCAGCAGAAGTATCAGCGCGAGCGCTGTCACGATAACAGAGTTGAGGAAAAACTCTCCCATTTCCGCATCGACAAACGCTGTCACGTAGTTCTGCCACTGGAGCTGTTCCGGAAGAGCCCACGGATTTGTGCCCTTTCCGATAAACTCTGCATTTCTCTTAAAGCTTGCCATAAAGACCCAGAGCACTGGAACGATTATAGAAATAGTCATTGCAATGAGGGCGATATAGATGATCACTTTAAATATGATCTTGGATACTGTATTCTCCTTTTTCATTCGATCCACATCCTCCCTTCTAAAATTCGAGTACTTCTCTGTCAGTGATCTTATTTACAATAGCCGCAAGTGCAAAGGAGAAGATAAAGACCACAACACCGATCGCCATACCGTAGCCGTACACACTTGATCCGTATGCCTGAGAGTACATGTAGTTCAGGAACACTTCTGAATGCCCGTTCGGTCCGCCGTTCGACATCACCTGTACGAAAAGGAAGCTTAAGTTGATCGTACTGATAATGTAGAACGTAAGTGTTGTACGGATATTGCTCCAGATCAGAGGCAGGGTTACCTGGAAAAACATCTGAAGCTCCGTAGCCCCGTCGAGGGACGCCGCTTCATAGAGATCTTCCGGGATCGCCGCCATACTCGCCATATACATAACCATATAGTAACCGATCGCCTGCCAGATCAGGGCAAAGATGATCGAATACAGTACGATATTCTGGTCTCCCATCCACTGTTGTTTCAAAAATCCCAGGCCGATGGCATCCAGGAATGTATTCAGCAGACCCGTGCTCGGATTGTAGATAGCGCCGAAAATACCGGCGATAACGACAATACTCAAAATATTAGGGATATAGAAAATGATGCGGAAGAAATTTTTCCCTTTAAACTTGCCGCGGTGCAGGATCGCACCGAACATGATCGCAAAAAAAATCGTGCACAATGTCACCAGCACGATGATCGCGATCGAGTTCTGCATTGCCTGAAGGAAATTTGTATCTCCCATTAATGTCTTAAAGTTATTGAGTCCCACAAACTCTTTTCTATTTGTGATCCCCCCCATTCGGTACAGGGACATCCTGAACACGTTAATGGTAGGAATAAATATGAAAAGCGTAACCAGTATGGCAGCCGGCGCTATACAGAAAAAGACGAACCGTCCCTGCGACCGTTTTCTATTCATACTGTTCCTCCTTCCTTTTTAAAAACGGTGAGCTGTGACACTCACCGTTTCTTTCAGCGTTTCAAATAAATCAATTACTTTTACTCAAGAGCTCCTGCGCACTTCTCCCATACCTCCTCAAGCTGTGACTGCCACTCGTCAACAGTCATGTTGCCTGTGCTGATGGAATCGATAACACCGTATACAGAACCTTTCATGTCAAGTCCTTCGATCGGAGCTGTTGTTGCCCATGTACCTGTTACAGCAACAACATCATCACCTGTCTGGAAGCTTGTCTTGATAACGCCTTCCGGAAGCTTGTCAGCCGCACCCTTGACCGGAACAACGATCGGAGCGTCAGACTCTTCGCCTGTCTCAGCGTTTGTTGTCTTGTTTGCAAGGCAGAGGTCTACAACTGTATCAGAATACATAAATTTGATAAACTCTTTTGCAAGGTCGATGTTTTCTGCATCTGACGGTATCCACATCTGCTCTGTAAATGTGTAAACAGCCTGGCTCTCATCAGCGCTCCACTTCGGAACACCCATCACGCCCCACTCGAAGTCAGCCGGTGTGGAGTTTGCCATCTCGCCTACTACCCAGCTTCCGTTCGGCATGAAGAGCGCATCGCCGTCGATAACAGCCTGCTGGTTGATCTTAAACCCACCGTCTGTGTTCGCGTTGGATACTGTATCAGCAAAGATGTTGTCAGAAGATACGAGCTGTGCTACTGTGTCAAGCACTTTTCTTCCTTCTTCAGATGACCATGTGTTTGCGTCATAGCTGAGCGCTTTGTTGTAGAAATCTGTTCCGCCTGCCTGTGCGAGCATCGCATAGATCGTAGCGTCAAAGTATCCTGACTGCGGATATGTAAAGAGTGAACGTCCGTCAGCCTTCGCCTGCTGTCCGAGTGCGAAGAACTCGTCCCATGTAGTCGGGAGCGCGTACTGTTTACCCTCTCCTACAAGAGTCGCATTGTACCAGAAACCTGTCTGAGTATAGAAGATCGGAGCCAGATAGATCTTTCCGTCGCCGTACGGCTGAGCCGCTGTTCCGTCGAGGATGCCATCCAGCATCTTGTCAGCGAGTTCGCCCTCAAAAACATCTGAGATATCAGCGACCGCGTTTTCCTTCAGCATAGTCTCTGTAAACCCGCTCTGCTGTCCCAAATTGTAATAAACAATGTCCGGTATATCGCCATTCTGGATATCTCTTGTAAGCACTGTGTCCAGCTCGGAAGAAAGAGTCAGTTCCACTTCCGCTCCTGTCTCCTCCTCGAACGCTGCTACGATCTTCTCCCAGATGTCAGCGCCGTTACCGCCTTCGAAAGCTGCTACCTTCAGGACATCACCGCTGCCGCTGTCGTCTTTTCCCCCATCTGAGTCATCGCCGCCGCTGCCGCATGCAGCAAGACTCCCGACAGCCATAGCGGATACCATCGTTACAGCCAGAAATCTTTTCAGTAAATCCTTTTTCATATCTTTTACCTCCTTTTATTTACTGCGTGGTTTCATTCTATAACACTTTGTGCTTTTTTTCCATATGGATATTGGTTTTTCTTTTATAAATATTGCTATTTTGTTTTATTACCTAAAAAAAGAAGCGGCTCAGACCGCTAATACATCTTATTTTGTGGATAAATACCAAAAATAATTGTGCACAATATCTAATCCGCAAATTTAAAATACCGTTTTATAATTCTTGTCTTTGAGATTTTTTCCTTTATAATAGAATTAAGATCAGAACTGCAGGCCGGCTGGCCCGCAAAGGGCAGAACGGCGAAGCGAAAGAGACAGCAAGGAGGAGATGTTATGAGCCACAGACATTATTCAATACAGGATTCCCCTATACCCCAGATAGATATACGACTTTTATCGATCTCCCTGTGTATAGATGACAAAGACTGGTCAAGTGTTTTTCATACCCATCATTTTACCGAATTATTTTATGTGCTGGAAGGAGCGGGCAAATTTCTCCTGCGCGACGAGACCCTGAAGATCAAAGCAGGGGATCTCTTGGTCATCCCTCCGTACCTGGAGCACACCGAGCGGTCCGGTCCGAATACGCCTCTGAAATATTACGCGCTGGGCCTCGACGGCATTGCCTTCCAGTCTATGGATGATCCCGGTTCTGTGAAGGTATTCTCTAATTTTGACTGCCAGCCCTCCGTGGGGGATCTGATCGGGCAGATCTACCGGGAAGTAAAGACTGAGAGCTACGGCTCTGACATGGTCTGCCAGAACCTTCTGGAGATCCTGGTCGTCATGCTCATCCGGTCGCAGCAGCTCATACCGATCCCGATCAGTTCTGCAAGAATGTCAAAAGAATGCGCCGTGATCAAGGAATATCTGGACGCGAATTATGCCGAACACATTACCCTCGACACACTCACACGCCTGACTCACATGAACAAGTATTACATGGCGCATTCTTTTGCTAAATTCACCGGGCTCTCACCCATACAGTACCTGAACCAGCGCCGTATGGAAACCGCCTGCCAGCTTTTAAAGGACACAGATTTCTCGATCTCTGACATCGCGTCCTCGACCGGGTTTTCCTCACAGTCCTATTTCTCGCAGACGTTCCGGAAGTATTACGGCATCACTCCGATCAAATACCGGCAGTCCCACGCGGAGGACTGACCGGTTCCCGGACCGGTCAGATCTCGTACCAGATGATCTCGTTGGCAGCAAGGTCCAGGTCAAAGCTGGATCCGTCGCCCCTGTAGACTGTGGTGCTCTGCGGTTCGTATGTATTATTGACCACACAGTATTTCCCGTTTTTCACATAGGCATGTACTTCCACATTGTAGTTCGTGCTGAACCACTTGTGCAGCTCTTCCTCATCATGGGAAGCCCAGATGATGGAGCGGTACAGGATACGGCTGTTCTCAAAGCTGTAGGGAAGCCCGCTGATATAGACGCAGCGCCCGTCCCCGAAGCTGCGGACAGCCATCTGCACTTCCTGGTCGCGCTGTACGAGGATTTCTGTCCCGTCAAGTGCATAGATGTTCTTCTTGCCCTCTCCGAAATCAATGTCCTTTGTGCAGTCCGCTTTGATAAAATGATCGTGCTCGTCCCAGTTATACTTATCTACATTCAGGGTAAACCCTGTCTCTTTCTCCACGCCCATCACAGTCGCAAGCTGAAAGAAATGTCCCTCATACTGGTGCGCAGCCGGCTCTCCGACCCCGATAAACCCGCCGCCGTTGTAGATGAACCTCTTCACAGCAGTGATGATCTTCTCGTCTGTCCAGTTGTCCCCGCCTGTGTAAGCGGTATCCGCATCGCCCACGTTCAGGATCACATCGATGTCGTTCAGGATATCCGGGTTCTCCCTGATATCGTCAAAGCTGATGAACTTCACGTCAAACGGCGCGCCGCTCAGCGCCTCGATGACCCCTGCGTAGGAGTAGTTCTGTTTGTAGTAGATTGCGTGGTGCACCATATGGTTCCCCCATGCGCGCATCTTGCCCCAGCAGTTGAGGACTGCGACTTTTTTGATGCAGTACGGAGTCGTGCCTTTGATATTGTCATACAGTGTCCTGAACTCATTGCACACACTCTCAACATAGTCGATGAATTCCGGGAACTGCATCGCAAGCTTCAGGTAACCGCCGTATCCGATCCTGTCGATGGGCTTCCTGAGGATCGCCCTTCTCGCTGTCACCCAGTTGATCTTTGCTTCTTTGACCGGATCTCCGCCCTCGTGGAAGGTATCCGGGAAGAAGTACGGAAGGAAACGTCCCTCTGTATACCTGACTCCTTCGATATCGCTGATCAGTCTGAGAGTCGCTCCGTTTCCCACGCTCCCGACGACTGCGTCCAGCCCGATGGTCTTGAACTCATCCATGAACGGCTCCATGCCGATCCAGTGGTCGCCCAGGAACATCATTGCCTCTTTGCCGCACTCATGCGTAATGTCTACCATTTCCTTCGCCAACTTTGCGACCTCTCTTCTCTGGAATGCCTGGAAATCGCGGAATTCCTTTGACGGGATACGGTAGGTATTGTTCATATATCCCTGGTCGATGATAAATTCCGGGCGGAACTTATATCCCACTTCCTTTTCGAACTGCTCCAGGATATACGGGCTTACGGATGCGGAATACCCGTACCAGTCCACATATTTCTCACGGGCAAGCTCGTCAAAGATCAGGGTGAACTGATGGAAAAACGTAGTATAGCGCAGCACATCTACATGCGGATTGTCTTTGATGAATTTCCGCAGGCGTTCCATGGAATATTTATGTGTCTTCGGCTGGCGCACATCGAATGTGATCTGCTTTTCAAAATCTGTCCAGCCGTTTGTCACTGCATTGTACATATGTACCGGGTCCCACATGATGTATGCGAGGAAGCTCACTGTATAATCATGGAATTCCTCTGCGTCTGTTATCGTCACATTCCCGCTCTCCGGGTCATAGCCCCACTTTGACACGGGCACGACTTCTCCTGTCGTCCTGTCGATCACTTCCCACCATCTTGTGATATCGTCTCTGTCATTTACTTTGAGCATATCCGGGTACAGATGGTCCATCAGATGGATGGACAGCTCGCTCCCCACCGCCGTATAAAACGGGGTCATGATATACATCTGCTGGATCTCATCCGGGTTCGCCTTTGCCCATTCATTATCCTTCCTTGTCGTGTAATATGTAGAATAGACTTTTGCATCGACTTTTTTCAGTTCGTCCGGATAATCCGTCCCGTCGCAGTCACGGATCGCGTCGGCCCCCCACCGTTTCATCAGTTCCAGTGTCTCCGGCACAACGTCCAGATCTGTCGGTATTGTTACTCTTCCGCTCGTGGTCTCTTTCACAGCCTTTTACCTCCCTGTTTGTTTTATATCTCCATCATATGGCATAATGCCTTTCCCGTCAATTTTCACTTTGCTGTCATTTTTATAATTCTTGCGGAGTTTGCTATATCTGACAATAATTTGCACTAACCCTGCCATGATCCGTTCATGATCCATACCAGCTGTACGTTTCCTCATCCGGCGGAAAACATGCAGAAGGCTGCCGGCTGCCGTTTCTCTCCGGCAGCCAGGCAGCCTCTTCCTACTTAAAGGTTTTCCCATGAAACGCCCCAAATCCCGGATAAATTCCTGATGGCCCTAATTCTTCCCCTATCCGTATGAGCTGATTGTATTTCGCCACACGCTCGCTCCTGCTCGGAGCCCCGGTCTTGATCTGGCAGGCGTTGACCGCCACCGCCAGATCCGCGATGGTCGTATCCTCTGTCTCCCCGGAACGGTGGGAAACCACCGCGGTATATCCCGCCCTGTGAGCCATCTTGATCGCTTCCAGCGTCTCGGACACTGTACCGATCTGATTTAATTTGATCAGGATGGAATTGCCGCATCCCAGGTCAATGCCTTTTTTCAGGCGTTCTGTATTGGTCACGAACAGATCGTCCCCGACAAGCTGTACTCTGTCTCCCAGCTCCTTTGTCATAACCTGCCATCCTTCCCAGTCTTCCTCATCCAGGCCGTCTTCAATAGAGCAGATCGGATATTTTTCCACCAGCGACTTCCAATGTCCCACCAGTTCTGCGGATGTATACTTCTTCCCGCATTTCGGGAGCACATACTCGCCTTTCTTCCCGCTCTTCCACTCACTGGAAGCCGCGTCCATGGCAAGGACAAAATCTTTGCCCGGCTCATATCCTGCGTCTTTTACTGCCTGGAGGATGTATTGGATGGCTTCTTCATCGCTTCCCAGATCCGGTGCGAACCCGCCTTCATCCCCGACTGCTGTCGCAAGCCCCTTTGATCTCAGCAGTGCCGCCAGTGCGTGGAATACCTCCGTACACCATCTCAGCCCCTCCGCGAAGCTCTCTGCACCTGCGGGCATGATCATAAATTCCTGTACATCCACTGTATTCGCCGCATGTGCTCCGCCATTCAGGATATTCATCATAGGCACCGGAAGGCGGTTCGCGTTCACGCCTCCGAGGAAACGGTAAAGCGGAAGGTCAAGAGAAACCGCAGCCGCTCTCGCGCATGCGATGGATACGGCAAGGATGGCGTTTGCGCCGAGCCCGGACTTGTCCTTCGTGCCGTCTGCCCGGATCATGGCCTGATCAACCGCATAGATATCGCCTGCGTCCAGCCCCTGAAGGGCAGTGTTTATCACTGTATTGATATTTCCCACAGCTTTGGAAACCCCTTTGCCTCCGAATCTGTTTTTATCTCCGTCCCGTAATTCCAGCGCTTCAAACTCCCCGGTGGACGCGCCGCTGGGAGCTGCGCCCCTGGCCACGGTCCCGTCGGCGAGCCGCACCTCCGCCTCCACTGTGGGATTCCCCCTGGAATCAATAATCTCCCGTCCGGTCACCTTTTCGATCTCTAAATAATCCATAGCTTTCTCCGTCCTTTCCATTTACAGTATGCCTTATGTATTTTCCCCCGGAGCTCCGATTTCTATTCAAAAGAATATCTGATAGCTGTCTGCCCGCTGCCCGACAGACAGCTTCTCACAAGGACATAACGGCTGTCCGCCAGATATATCGCACAAAAAAACTGCACCCTACAAGAGTGCAGCCAGTTTTTCCACATCTTCCATCCGGGTCGCCCAGCTCGTGGCAAACCGGACTACCGTATGATCTTCATCCTTTTTCTCCCAGAAGCTGAAAACCACGTCTTTTTTCAACTGTTCCATTTTCCTGTTTTCCAGTATGACAAAGACCTGGTTGGTCGGTGAATCGGTGTAAAATTTATACCCTTTCTCCTTTAAGATCTGCTTCAGTCTTTTGGCCGCCGCGACCGCATTCCTGCTGATCTCAAAATACAGCCCATCCGTAAACAGTGCGTCAAACTGGACTCCCAGAAGCCGTCCCTTCGCCAGGAGAGCTCCTCTCTGCTTCACCATGGTCATAAAACGGGGCGGCATGTCCTCCTTTGTAAACACTACCGCTTCCCCGCACAGCGCCCCCACCTTCGTGCCGCCGATATAAAATACATCACAGTATTCCGCCACATCTTTCAAAGTCACATCTGTCCCCTCCGCTGCAAGGCCATATCCAAGCCTCGCCCCGTCCATATAGAGAGGGATCCCGTACTGGGCGCACACAGCTGACAGCTCAGCCAGCTCGCCTTTTGTATACAATGTACCATATTCCGTTGGATGGGAAATATAGACCATTCCCGGGAATACCATATGTTCATGATTCTCATCTTCGTAAAATGAGTGAAGATAGTCAGACAGGGCATCTGCTGATATCTTCCCCTCCTCCTGGGGAAGCATGAGCACCTTATGCCCTGAACATTCTATGGCTCCTGCCTCATGAGAGCTGACATGGCCCGTCTCCGCCGCGATGACTCCCTCATAGGGCTTCAGCATCGTGCTGATGACGATCTGGTTTGTCTGTGTTCCGCCTGTGAGAAAACAGATTTCCGCTTCCGGGCAACCGCAGGCCTTTCGGATCTTCTCCGCCGCGGAAACACAGTAGGGATCCGTCCCATATCCCGGGAGCTGTTCCATGTTTGTCTCCAGAAGACGCTTTAACACTTTGTCATGGGCTCCTTCTGAATAATCATTCTCAAATACAAGCATTATTTTCCCGCCTTTCCGCCGGATGCAGGCTTTCTGGTTTTTCCGGCTTTTCCGTTACTCCCTGTTTTCCATTTGCCGCCTGCTTTTCCCGCACTGCCTGTTTTTCCGGCACGCACTATTCTTTCAGCACTCCCCGTCTTTTTACAGCTCCGCTCTTTTTCTTTGAGCGGCGGCTTTTTTCTGACACTGTACCCGAAACTTCCCAGTTTCTTCCCAAGTCCCAGATATTCCCCATGAGAATACGCCAGGAGCCCTGTTTTGTTCAGTTCGAATTTGCCTTTCTCATCCATATACTCCTCATCCACCTGGACAGCAGTCACTTCCGCGAGGAACATATGGTGACTTCCCAGTTCCCGGATGTCCGTTACCCTGCATTCGATATTGACCGGGGATTCCGCTATGACAGGAGCATATCCGAGAGACACTGCCTTTGCCTCTGTCAGACCGCATTCTTTCCATTTATCCACATCTTTCCCTGACCGCACCCCGCAGTAATCTGTCGCACGGATCAGATCCTCTGTCGTAAGGTTGATCACAAATTCGCCGCTCTCCCGGATCATCCTGTAGGAGTGCCTTTCCGGGCGCACGGAGATATAGACCATCGCCGGGTTAGTGCACACAGTCCCCGTCCACGCTACGGTCAGGATATTTGCATTTCCGCTCTTATCCGCTGTACTGACCAGGACCGCCGGAAGCGGATAAAGCATATTTCCCGGTTTCCAAACCTGTTTTTCCATTTTGTTTCCCTCCTGTAAACGCTGCTGTCTGTCTTCCGATCCTGCGGGCAGCTCACGGCAAATCCGTTCGCGGTCCGTACTTTACTGCTGCAGCGAGCCGACCAGCGTAGGCACGAGCTGTTTCTTCCTGGAAACAACTCCCTTGAGCATGATCTCTTCCGTATCTTCCGGCAGGTCGTACGCATTCAGTATCTTTTCTCTTGCCTCCGGCCCGCAGCACAGCAGTTCAGAGGACTCTGTGATGATATTCGTCAGCATAAAGAAGATCATATCCAGGCCATGACCATGCCGTGCCCTCTCAAGATGCGGCTCCACGATCTCCTTGATCTCTTTTAACTCATCCCCGCTCATGGAATTCACCTGTCCCACACCGAAGACTGTATCATTGACTGTAAACTGTTTGAAGTCAAGGAAGCAGATCTCTTCCGCACTCTTGCCCTTTAAGTTGCTTCCCGCATTGAACATCTCCTGCGCCAGCGTCTCCACTTCCACTCCCGCGATCTTTGCCAGCGCACGGGCTGCCTGCTCATCCAGCGGGGTACATGTCGGGGACCGGAACATCAGGGTATCCGAAATGATCGCAGAGCACAACAGGGCTGCGTGCACCGGCTCCACCAGGATACATTCCTCCTGATACATCTGGTATACGATCGTCGCAGTACATCCCACCGGCTGGTTGCGGAAAAATACCGGCCCCATTGTCTCAATGCTCAGTCCCAGCCTGTGGTGGTCGATGATCTCCAGCACATCCGCCTCTTCCACACCGTCCACTGCCTGGCTCCTCTCATTGTGGTCCACGAGGATGACCTGTTTTTTCTTTACATTAAGGATACGCCTTCTCGAGAGCAGGCCCACAAATTTCCCTTTATTATCCACCACGGGGAAATCGCGGAAACGCTTCTTTGCCATAACCTCCTGCACGTCGTCCACATAATCCTTCATCCGAAAGGTAACCAGATTACCTTTTGTCATAAAATATTTCACAGGAATACTCTGGTTGATATGCTGCGCCGCTGTAAACGTATCGAGGGGCGTGCGGATGATCACGATCTGCTTCTCCTCCGCCTGACGTATGATCTCCTCTGATATGGGAGCGTTCTGGCACACGACCATACAGCTCGCTTCCATATCTACAGCGCACTTCTGCGCATCCTTCCGGTCGCCCATGATCACAAGGTCATCCCTGCTGATAAAGTCAGACATCAGGATCCTGCTGGATGCCGCGATGACAACCTTTCCCTTCAGGAAATAGCCGTGCTCATTCCCGGTCACCACTTCACCGTCCACCGCGCGCGCGATATTCCGGTACTGAGTGCGCGCCTTGGCAAGGATCTTGCTGTCATACACATCCATGTAGGTCTTCGCGATATCACCGATCGTGATAACTCCCTCCAGCTTCCCGTTCCTTGTCACCGGAAGGGTATGTATATTGGACTCCCGCATTTTTTCCCAGGCAGTCCTGATCGAAACACTGCTCTTTAAACCTTCTACTTCCTTAAGTTCCACGTCTTTGATCTGCTCTCTCAGGTCAGACAAAAGCCGCGGCACCTTTACCCCGAAGCGCTCCAGCACATACTGTGTCTCCTCGTTCAGCTGCCCGGCGCGGCGCGGCTCATGCACCCTGCCTGTAAGTTTCGTCTTAAGCGCTGCATAGACAATAGCTGAACATATTGAATCCGTATCCGGATTTTTATGACCTACAACATATATTTTTCTTTCTTTTTCTCTTCCCATATATCTTTCTCCTTCTTTCCCGAAGCGCATCCGCCCATATTCCCGGCAGCGTCTCCGGCCATAATACAGCCGAACACCCCGTGTAAAAAGCCAGGCCGTGTGTTCTGCTTTTTTGATCCTTACTAAAGCTTGCCATCTTTTCACAGGATAGTCAACCAGATTTTTCACCCTTCTTACTCTTGCTGTTGTTTTTTGCGCCTTAAATATGGTATACTAGGGGCATTGAAAAATCTATGTAAGTTGAGGTGCAGTACAATGAGCGAAGAAATGAAAGAAGCAATGCAGGCAGAGGAAACATCCCAGGCTCAGGCTGAGGAAACTGCCGAAACAGAAACAACTGAAACAATGGCTGATTATGAAGAACACTTTGATGACGCCAATCCCTGGAACAGGGTTGCCGAATATATGGAAAAGAAGACTGTGCTCCCCGTAAAAGTTGAAGGAGTCGTCAACGGAGGCGTTATCGCGATGGTAGAGGGATTAAGGGGATTTGTTCCCGCATCCAAGCTCTCCCTCTCCTACATCGAAGATCTTGAGACATATCTGCTCAAAGACATCGAAGTACAGGTCATTGATGTGGACCAGGCGAACAACCGCCTCGTACTTTCCGCACGTGAGATCCTGAAAGAAAAGGAAAGAAAAGCGCGTGAAGAGCAGATCGCAAACCTGAAGATCGGCACAGTCCTTGAGGGAACTGTTGAGACTCTCCAGAACTACGGAGCATTCGTCAAGCTTGAAAATGGTCTGTCCGGACTGGTCCACGTATCACAGATCTCTCAGAAACGGGTGAAAATGCCGTCAGATGTCCTCAATGTGGGCGACAAAGTAACTGTCAAAGTCATCGGCGTCAAAGACGGAAAAGTAAGCCTGAGCATGAAGGCACTCGAAGAAGTCAAAGAAGAACCCGAAGAAAAGGTAGTGATCCCGAAGAGCGAGAATATCGGGACCAGCCTGGGTGATCTTTTCAAAAACATCAAGCTGTAAATCTGTATTTGTGGGGGAGCCACTGTCAGAGTAAAACGTCCGAAAACAGTGAAGCGGTTGTGTCGAAGACGTATTCATCACGGATGTATGGGTGGCTTCGGCTCCGTGGCAGCAAAAACTAAGAAATCCGGGATTATGCTAAAAGCAGAGATCAGCAGGGAGCAACTCGGCGTTGCCTCAGACAAGCCCCCTGCTGATCTCAACGCATAGTCCCGGATTTCAAGTTTTTTCAAGCCCCTCCGCAGTCACCTCAGTCACCCACACACCCGTGCTGAAAGGTTTTCGAAAAAGGCGCTTCGCTGTTTTCTGGTTTTGCTCAAGACGGAAGGTTCCCCGACAAATGTAGCGTTTAAAAACGCAGTGAGAAGAGAACTTTCCCGGCAAAAGATAAAACTACTCTGGTCAGGAGAAACTTACAACGAAGAGGATTTTCCAGCCAAAAGATAACCTTCCCCCAGCTGGCAGAATTCTATAGCCAGAGAGGCACAGCTTGCTGGGCCAAATCGAACGGCTAATCCCCTCCCGGAAGTCCGCGGTCCTTTCCGATTAATAAATCTTCCTGTTTCGCCACAGAAGCTCCCCTTTCATCCAACTTTCGAAATCCTGCATTTGACTGCGGGGACCTGCCGATCGGATGCGCGCAGAAAACCACTCCTTTGATGCACCTTTCGCGGCGGACGGGGATATGGCGACGGTGACTTGGAGTAATCTGCCGGAAAGACTTAAAGGGAGGAAGCGTGGCGTTAATTGTCCGGCGGATGCCTGAGGCGGAGCCGAATCTTCCGCCGGACAATTGCTTTTAGCCATGCTTTCTCCCTTTTACGTCTTTCCCAGATTACGGAACCGGAACCAGAGCCATATCCCCGTCCGCTGCGAAAACGTCCTGCAACAAACCGGCGGTTTTCGGACGTTCAGCCATCGGCCGGTTCCCCCACAAATACAGATTTATATCCCCGCATCCACTGCCGCTCTTTCGACCGCGAGTCCCCGGGTATATTTTTCCATAAATCTCTCATACCCCTCCACATCTTCTGACACAGGATCCATCCCCGTGCCTTTTGCATCGTGGAAGACTTTCTCCGCAAGATAATCTGTCAGGCTCTCTCCGTCTTCTCTGTGAACGAGATAATCTGCCAGAAGTGCTATCCCCCATGCGCCGCCTTCTCCGGCAGTCTCCATGACATATACCGGCGTGTTGATCGCTCCGGCGAGGATCCGCTGTCCTACGCCTTTTGTCTTGAACAAGCCCCCATGTCCCATAATGCGGTCCAGAGTGACATTTTCTTTTTTGAGCAGGATGTCCATGCCGGTCTTAAGCGCTCCCAGTGAAGTATACAGATGCACTCTCATAAAGTTTGCCAGATTGAACCGGCTCTCAGGAGAACGGACGAACAGAGGCCGCCCTTCGTCAAAACCTGTGATGTGCTCGCCCGAAAAATAATTGTACGCGAGCAGCCCGCCGCAGTCAGGATCCCCTTCCAGTGCTTTATTATACAGGGCGCCAAAGAGATGATCCATATCCACGTCCATGCCGAAAGCCTCTGCGAATTCTCTGAACAGGCCGACCCAGGCATTCAGGTCAGAGGTGCAGTTATTGCAGTGTACCATTGCAACAAGGTCCCCTGCCGGGGTGGTGACGAGATCGATCTCTTCATATGGTTTTGAGAGATCTTTTTCCAGGACTGCCATGGCAAACACGCTCGTCCCGGCGGAGACATTCCCCGTCCTTACCGCCACACTGTTTGTCGCTGTCATCCCGGTCCCTGCATCCCCTTCCGGCGGGCACATCGGGATGCCCGGCATAAGGCTTCCTGACGGATCCAGAAGCTTTGCCCCCTCTTCGGTGAGACAGCCCGCGTCCTGTCCCGCAACCAGTACTTTGGGGAGCAGCTCACGGATCTTCCAGGGGAACCCATAGTCAGCGACAAGGGCATCAAACTGATCCAGCATCACACTGTCATAATCTTTGTCAGCAATATTCATGGGGAACATCCCGGCGGCGTCCCCGCTTCCGAGCACTTTCTGTCCGGTCAGCTTCCAGTGGATATACCCTGAGAGCGTTGTGATAAAACGGACATCCTTTACATGCTCCTCTCCGTTTAATACTGCCTGATACAGATGGGCAATGCTCCAGCGCTGCGGGATATGGTACGAAAACAGCCCTGAGAGCTTTTCCGAAGCCTCCCCCGTGATCGTATTACGCCATGTGCGGAACGGCACGAGAAGCTCTCCTTTATCATCGAAGGCCAGGTACCCGTGCATCATCGCACTGATGCCGGCAGCCGCCAGACTGGTCAGCCTGACGCCATACTTCCCCTGTACATCTTTCACCAGATCTCTGTAACATCCCTGGAGCCCTTTCCACACCTCGTCCATATCATAAGTCCAGATATGGTCCACATACTGGTTTTCCCAGTCGTAACTTCCCGAGGCAATGGGAGACTTGTCCTCATCGATCAGGACAGCCTTGATCCTCGTAGATCCCAACTCGATCCCGAGCACTGTTTTTCCCGCCTTGATCCTCTCTCCGATCTCTTCTCTTTTTCCCATCCTGAGCGCCTCCTTTTTCTTTTTCCCTCTGCTTTGGCTTTATTCTTCTATATGGCTTATTTATGCGTAATGCCGCGCGCAGGCCGGAAATCTGTCCAGGGATCCGTGTCCGCGGTGCGGCATTATTTCAGTTATCTGATCCAGGCTTACAGCATACTCTTCCTGAGTTCTTCCCCGCTCTTTGCGCTTAAGTATGCCGGAGCGATGTCAAAGACTGTCCTGCATCCGGAGACTCCTTCCTGAGACAGTCTGTATGCGGCGCGGGCATATGCCACGAGTACAGAAGATGTAAATTCCGGGTTGGAATCCAGCTTTAAGCTGTACTCGATGAGATGGCTGTGCTCACCGTCCCAGCCGGTCTTTCCGCTCCGTAAAACAAATCCGCCGTGCGGGATCCCGCTGTGGTCTCTCTTTAATTCATCCTCGCTGATGAAATGTACGGTTGTGTCATAATCAGAGAAATAGTTTGGCATTGTCTTGATCTCTTCCTCAACCTTTGCCGCATCCGCGCCTTCCTCAAGCACGACAAAGCACTCGCGGGTATGCTTTTCTCTTGTCGTCAGTTCCGGGTTCTCTCCGTTTCTAACAGCTTCCAGCGCTGCTTCCACAGGGATCGTGTACTGCTTCGCATCCTTTACGCCTTCTACCCTGCGGACCGCGTCCGAATGTCCCTGGCTTACGCCCTTCCCCCAGAATGTGTAATCCTTTCCTTCCGGAAGGATGGCATTCGCATACAGACGGTTCAGTGAGAACATGCCCGGATCCCAGCCCACGGAGATGATACCGACTTTATTTCCTTCCTTTGCCGCTGCATCCACGTTTGCGTAATGCTCCGGGATCCTTGCGTGTGTGTCAAAGCTGTCGATCACATTGAACATGCGCGCAAACTCCGGCGTCTGCACCGGAAGGTCTGTGGCGCTCCCGCCGCACAGGATCATAACATCGATCTTCTCTTTCCAGTCAGCCGCGTCCGCAATACGGCACACCGGCACATTCTCCGTCAGGATCTTTACATCCCCGGGATCCCTGCGGGTAAATACTGCCGCAAGCTCCATATCCGGATTCTGCTTTATCGCGCATTCCACGCCTCTTCCAAGATTTCCATAACCTAAGATTCCAATACGAATACTCATTTCTTATCTGCTCCTTTGCTGTTTTGATAAAGGGAGCCGGTCAGGCTCCCTTGTTATTATACAGGCATAAAGATCAGTTTTCAACGGATCATTCTTTATTTTCAGTCTGCTTCCCGAAATTATCCATTCATTCCCAGCCACAGTCTTTCTGCTCAGGATCTCTGTCCGTAATACGCATTCTCACCGTGCTTTCTGTAATAATGCTTATCCTGCAGTTCCTGGGGCGCCGGCTTTATATCCGGGTTGAGGAATTCGCTCCTCGCCGCCATCTTTGCCACTTCCTCTGTGACTACGGCATTGTGTACCGCTTCTGCCGCGTCTTTCCCCCAGGCAAAAACCCCGTGGTTCCGGCAGAGCACAGCCGGGACTGCGGTGTGATCGATCTTCTGCCGCTCAAACTCATCTGCGATCACGATGCCCGTATTTTTCTCATACGCTTCAGCGATCTCTTCCTTTGTCAGATTCCTCACACATGGGATCGCCCCGTAAAAATAATCTGCGTGAGTCGTCCCATAGCACGGGATGTCCCGCCCCGCCTGGGCCCAGCTTGTCGCCCAGGCAGAATGCGTATGCACGATCCCGCCGATCTGCGGGAAACGGTTATAAAGTTCTGTGTGAGTGGGTGTATCGGACGACGGATCATATCTGCCTTCCACCTTATTCCCCTCAAGATCCACAACCACCATATCCTCCGGTGTGAGCTTCTCATATTCTACGCCGCTCGGTTTGATGACGAAAAGACCGTTCTCCCGGTCTATCCCGCTTACATTTCCCCATGTAAAAGTCACCAGCCCGTATCGTGGGAGCAGCATATTTGCCTCGTATACTTCCTTTTTCAGCTGTTCCAGCATCTCCAATTCTCCTTTCGCATTCCCCTGCCGCGGCCTCTTTTCAAACGTCCAGCACTTCTCCTGGCAGATCTGATATAACTATATAACATTACATGATTCAATACAACTCGCGATTTTTAAGAAATGCTTTCCGGATCTTCTGATGCTGCTTTTCTTCTCTATCCTATCTTACGCCTTGCTGCAAAGAGGGCGGCTGAAACCATTCCCGCCGCGGCAAGTGTCAGGAACCAGGAAAGAGTCTCTGCTCCATCCCCTGTCTTTACCGCCGCTTCAGCCTTTTCCCCATATTTATCTTCATCTGTTCTGCTGTCAGTATTTTCCCCAGGCTCCCGGCTTCCGGATGTATTCCCGTTTCCATCCGGGATCCTGTCTCCCGGATCTTCTGTCATTGTGACGAACGCAGTGCCGTCCGGGTCTCCGCTTCCTCCTTTGAGCACCGGATCTGCTGTCGTAACGATCACCTCTTCACCCACAGCGTCACCGCCTGCATATTCTCTGTCAATGATCTTCTGGGAATCACCGCCGATGCATTCCAGTTCGTTTGTTTCAATTCTGCCTTTTCCGGCAATTGCGTCCCCTCCCGGTCCGTCGTTCCCTACGCCGCCTATCGCGACCAGTTTCCCGCCGCCGGAAACCGTTCCGCCATTTAAATAGACGCCGATGCCGCCTGTATGCCCGGGAGCATAAGTCTCATCACCTCCTCCGGCTGCTGTCAGCGAGCTTCCTGATGGTATCACAAGAGTCCCGTTTACCTGGAGAGCTGTCTGCCCGGCAAGATCTCCGCTCCCGCAGTCTCCTTCTATATAATTCGTCCCTGACGCTGTAACTGTTCCGTTGATGATCACAACTGTACCCACATCATCTTTCTTCGCGCCGTCAGTGAGGAATCTCGCATTTGAGATTACCTGAGCGTCTTTGAGAACACTACCGTCATTGAGCGTCAATGTATCTGTGATGGCTGCATAATGATCCATGGAAAAGGTTCCTCCGTTTACCTCTATCGGACCATATGCCACGGAATCCCGCAATGTGAGAGAACCTCCTTTTTCTACAATGATCTTCACACTGCTGTAAATCTTAATATTCTCAAAAGTCACATCACACCCCGCAGGGATCACCAAAGTATCCGATGCCACGGACTTATTATTTCCAATGATCCCGTAAAGTCCTGATTCATGAGATCCGTAGATAGTCTCCAGATTTGTCGGCACCACCGCGTTATCACTGGTCCAGATCTCATACGGCTCCATATCCCATTCAGACACATTCTCGTCCAGCCCTTCGAACTGTTCTTTCAGGGTCTCGTCTCCTCTGTAAATCCGAAGCTCTGCGCTGTTGGAAACTACGGTCTGTCCTTTATCCTTTAATACGGCTGTCACCTGGTAAGTTCCGGCTTTCTCCGGTGTCCCGGAGACCACAATACCGTCATAAAGATAATATGCTGTCATCCCACTGCCCTCAGGTGTAAGCCTCACCTGCAGTTCAGCGCTGTCCGAATCATAGTCATAGTAGTCTATTTCTTTTTCATCGGCTGTCCTCACATACACTTTCAAATACTCCTGATATCCGCTCTGGCCCTTTGTCACACAGTCAAGCGTGCCATCAAGACGAAGTTCCATTCTCTCATTGATCACAAGGGAAAGTTCCTTTGATACCGGGGTATCTCCATCCGCTTCCGCCGTCAGCGTCACTTTTACATTTCCTGCTTTCACCGGTGTTCCACTCAGGATCACGCTTCCCTTCCCGGCAGTTCCTTCTGTCCTCACAGTGATGCCGCAGTCTGCCGGAGACACAGATGCAGCTATCTGAGCTGAATCTTTATTTGTCCCGGTCACTTCGTATCCTATCTCGCTGAAATACTCAGTCCCGACTGCCGCTTCCTCCAAGATATCTCCGGTCAGGTTCATTCCCAAGGGAATATGGGAGGGAATAGGGGTTCCGGTATTTTCAGGCTCTTTTGTCCCGCCTGTGTACTGGGCAGAGCCATTGTTCTCGATCTTTCCGTTGGAAAATATACAATCGTTGAAAGTTGCCGTTCCATTGTTCACAATCGTACTGCTGAAAGTACAATTGTCAAACACGACCGACACTCCTGCCGGGACAGTTATGCTTTTTTCCGGCATATTAAATTCAATATATTGAACAGTCACATCACTGTCCTCTGCAAATGTAAAGCTTCCGCTGTTGTAGCCAATCTGCCTCGTAGCAGGGCCGTTATCACCAAAAAACGACTTGTCCCATCCGCTGAGCAGCGTCACCTGCGCCGGAAGGACAGTCTCTCCCGCTCCAACCGCCGTACACGTGATCTTTACTGTGTCCGCGCTGCCGATCCCAGTAAGCCATCCGTCCAGATCCGGATAATTGTCAGTAATCTCAAGCACCTTTTCATCCGCCGCATGCACCTCCTGCATAGATATCCCGCTGCCCGCTGCTATCATGCAGAGACAGAGGACACACGCAGCAAATGTTTTCCATCTTTTCACTCTTTCTTCCTCTCTTTCTCCGTGATTAGTTTTAACTAACTATTTTACAAAGAGAAAGAGGACGATGATCCATCCTCTTATTTTGAAAAAAGCACATACAGAAACTTCTCTTTTTATGCACTTTTTCCTCTCCCCGTCTGTTAGCCACGGCTAATTATAGTCCTGCACCCATCTACTGTCAATCAATCTCCTTTGGGCTAATTGAGACTTTCTATCACTTTCTGCTTTAAAGGTCATTTTTTCTCAGCATTACACTCCCGCAGCGGCTTTCCGAATCGAAATATCGTATCCATAATAAAAATCGCCAGCGCGATCATCCCCGCGATCTCCAGCGTCTGTAACAGATAATACCCGCACATCTCCCGGTCATTTTCAATGATATAATATACGATCCGGTACATCCCCGCCCCGGGTACGGTGGGCAGGATCCCCGCGATCAGAAAAACTGTCACAGGCGCTTTAAACACGCGGGCAAAAACATGAGATACAAAAGCAATTGCCAGAGCGGACAGAAAAGAAGCCAGGACTACATCCATCTCTTTCTGGGTACAGTACAGATAGATCCAGCCGCCGATGGCACCTGTCAATCCTGCAAGCGGCACATATTTCTTCGGAGTCTCAAGCAGGACGGCAAATCCTGTGATCGCAATAAAGCTTCCCGCAATGCCTAATATCAGAGTCACAAAAACACACCTCCCGGACCGATCATCTGCATGAGCAGCATCCCAACGCCTGCGCCAAGCGCGATCGCAGCCGCAGTCATAAACGCTTCCAGCACCCTGGCTCCTCCAGATATAAAATCATGCCTCAGGGTATCACGGACCGCATTGGTAACTGCCATCCCGGGCACGAGCGGCATAAGACCGCTGATGATCAGCGTATCCACATTCAGCGCCGGAAACAGACGGCAGAGCAGGATCGAAGCGGCCGTAGTCCCCGCTGCGCAGACTGCATTCAGAAAGAAGCCGCCTGCCCGCAGCCGCTTGCCCGCTGTCATCAGGAGCGCCAGCGCCCCTCCTACAAAAGCCGAGGCAGCGACCTCCTTAAGTCCCCCTCCCCACAGAGGGGCAAAGCCCATCGGGACCAGCACAGTCGCTATATTATATACCGCTGTAGAATACTGCCTTCTCTTCAGATTTTTCAGGGCTGCATATGTCGCCTCCAGGCTCATTTTCCCGGAACAGTACTTCCTGGAAATATCATTGACTTCGATAATGCGGTAAATATTTGTCCCCCGGTCATCCACCCTCCGCATCACGGTCACCGGCTGCACGCCGGGATCCTCCATTGTTGCAACGATCCCGGTCAGCATCACAAGCGCTTCCGCTGTCTCCGTATTTCCCGTATTCAGGATGTGCTTCATCGTATCCTCCACCCGGTACGTCTCAGCTCCGCTCTTTAACAGGATCTCTCCCGCCAGGACAGCTGTATCTATTACAAGTTTATGGTCCATTTTCCAACCTCCGGCCAGATCATCTTTCCTTTCCCCCTCTTTGCGGGCAGTGGACAGGGATCTCATTCATATTTTCCTTTCGCCACTTTCCGGCCCTTGAGCACAGACTGATTTTTGTTGACAAAAGATCTGGTCCTCGCCCTCAGCAGAGTCTTCCGCCCTTCCGGCGTCCGCGTATACACGACCTGGAAGCTTCCCATGGCCCTGCGGATCTGCCGTTCAAAAGTATACGCCCGTTCCTTCTGCCTTCCGAAAATCTCTGGCACCGCATAGAATTCTTTTCCCCGGCGCCCGGCAGACTTACGCATCAGCAGATACCTTGGATTATCAATGATCCCCCATATTTCTTCCATACAGGCTGCAAATACTGTCTTATCCCGCATGGTCCCGCCTTTAAGCCAGACTGAGATCAGGATGCCATCCGCAGATTCCACTTCCACGCGGCAGTGTTCCGGGTCTTCCAGCTCTCCAAGCTCAGCCAGGGCATCCGCCACCGCCTGTCCGAGCCGCCTCATCCTGCGTTCCGGCGTACTGAACTGAAAGAGCCGGATCCCGTATTTGGCAATGCCCGCTGACGCCAGGACCGTAACCGCCCACAGCACTATCGAAATTCCGGGAGAAGACAGATATCCCGCTTCCAGAAAAACTCTTCCCATGACTGACAGGACCGCCAGGATAATGCTGAGTATCTCCAGTCCTAATGCGTGGACGAACAAATAGCCTGTCGCAGCTTCACTATCCCGGATATCTTCAGTCTGCTGTACTTCCATCTCTCCCCGGATCTCTTTCATCGCATCCGCCCATCGCCTGCGGAGTCCCTCTCTGTCTGACGCCCGGGCAAGCATTTTTTCATTGATCTCTTCCATTTCTTCCCGGGTATTAAAATCAGGGATGCCCAGCCGTCCGATCCCGCTCTCGATCACCGGGGACTCCCATGACACCCCGAGGAATGTGTCAAACCTTCGGGCCAGTGTCTCATAATCCCCGGAGAAATCCGCGTCCTTTTTCTTCCCTTCTTTCTGCGGGAAAATACAGGCCAGATGCCAGATATTCCCTGTTTTTCCCGGATCGTTCCGGTCTGTCCGGATCGTCCTTCCCCGCATCTGGTTGCTGAGCATGAAAGAGCCCACATAGGTGGCCAGGATCAGAGAATTAATGCACGGGGCATCCCATCCTTCTCCCAAAAGAGATTTTGTCCCAACCAAAGCATTGATCTCCCCCTGCTCAAAAAGTTCTGTCACCGCTGACACTACATGCGTCTGTTTTCCCTTTACCTGCAGCTTCCCGTAACCGGTATCCCCGAGCGGGATCAGTTTTCCTTCACACTTCTTCTTTTCCAGCATTCCCAGGATTTTTTCTTCTGTATCCAGGGGGATGATGACCACAGTGCCGCTCAGGCATCCCAGGCGGATCCCCTCCTTCTGTTTTCTCCTCAGGAATTCAAAGATGGGCACCGCGCCGATCTCCGAGGTCATTTCCTGCTGCGTGCCTATAACGGAAAGCTTCTCTTTCTTAATATAATCACACAGGATCAGCAGCCTCATTCGCCGGCCCATACTCGCATATTCCGCCTCCGCGATCCTTCCGATACTTTCCATCTTGCCCCTGCTCCTGGCCAGGAGCTTCTGCATGGCATCCTTATGCGTCAGGCAGACTTTTTTCCTGTAAATGCACCCTGCTTCCTTTAATTTCCCCAGAAGCTCTGTCCGTTTTTCCTCCAGGACCTGATAAGACTCTGTATCATCGTACAGGAAGCCCTGCAGGAGGACCTCCAGCCACTCGTCATTCAGCTCCGGAAGTTTTCCCCGGGTACCGATCAGCTCTTTAAGATATGGGGAGAACGGGATCCCCTGCGCCTGGCAGAAGATCAGGAGTGCGGAAAAATATTTCGGATCATCCAAAAACTTTTCGCTGTATCCTTCCGGATCCGCAAGCCCTTTATGGGATGCCACCATCCGGGCAAACCCACGGTCTGCCAGCAGCTCATCCCGCGCTTTCGCCGTCTTTTTCTGATATTCTTCGATCTCCCTCAGCTCATCTCCCGCCGGCCAGTTAAAATAAATATAATCCTCATGAGGGCACAGGCTTCCTTCCCTCACCAATTCCGGCGTAGTGATCTCTTCATCGATAGGTCCGCACAGATCGATATAACGCTTCCACTGATTCGGCGTACTGTCATATGGCGGTGTAGCTGTCAGGGCGATCACCGTTGCCCCGTCCATCTCCTTCATAAATGTTTCAAGTGCCTTCCACCATTCGCTCCTCAGGTGATGCGCCTCGTCCAGACAGATCGTCCGGATTCCCGCCTCTTTTACAGCTTTAAAGAGATCAAAATCCCGGAAATCCACAGTTTCTGATGTCTCCGGATCTCCTGCGCTTTCCTCTCCGCTTTCCTCCTGATCCTCCAGAGCTCCTTCATAATGTTTCACAGCGCTGTACAGAGCCTGATACGTAACCGCTGTGATCATTTTCATATTTTTAAGGTCATTGGAAAGGATCGTCTCCGGACTGCACCTGTCTGTAAGGAACCCGTCCGTTATACGCTCCAGCCATTGCTGCCGGATGGTGATACTTGGAGACAGGACCAGGCAGGGCTCGCCCAGACGGCGGATCAGTTCGATCCCAAGCGTTGTCTTCCCGGATCCCGGCGCGGCAACTATATGCAGCTTCCTGTCCGCGAGATACTTCTGAGAATTGGTCAGCACACTATCCTGATAATCCCGCCATGTGCCTTTAAACTGCAATAAATTTTCATAAATATTTCCCATCATTTATGTCCCCGGTTTTCCTTCGTATTTACGTCCACTTTATAACGGTTTCCTGAAAAAGTCAATCAGGCATATCCGATGCGGCCCAAAGCACTGCTGTGCATACACGCAAAGACCCGCAGGCTTATGATACACCTGCGGGTCTTGTTTTCTTCATTATAAAATCTGCGGAAGATCCGGCTTAGTTTCCAGCCATCTGAGCAGCAACTTCCTCTGCGAAGTTCTCCTGCTTCTTCTCGATGCCTTCGCCAGTCTCGAAACGGACAAACTTCTTAACTGTCATGTTCGCGCCGTTCTCTTTTGCCACCTTGTCAACATATTTTGCAACTGTAAGGTCGCTGTCCTGAACGTATACCTGATCCAGAAGGCAGATTTCCTTGAGCTCTTTGTTGAGACGTCCGATGATCATCTTCTCGATGATATTGTCCGGCTTCTCCGGGTTCTCTTTCTTAGCCTGGGCAAGAAGGATCTCCTTCTCGTGATCCAGATAGTCCTGGGAAACCTCATCGCGTGATACATACTTCGGAGACATAGCAGCAACCTGCATTGCCACGTTCTTTAAGCATGTCTTGATCTCATCGTTCACAACGTCAGTATCTGCCGCAACGAGGACACCGATACGTCCGCCGCCGTGGATGTAGGATACAACGCATCCGTTCTCAGCGCTGACTTTCTCAAATCTTCTGATATTCAGGTTCTCGCCGATCACTGCGATCTTCTCTACCAACGCATCTTTCACTGTCTTGGAATTGTCAGCTGCCCACGGCTCTGCCATGAACGCATCCATATCAGCCGCGTCAGAATCAGCGATCTGATTTACAACAGTGTCAACAAATCCCTGGAACTCATCGTTCTTTGCAACGAAGTCTGTCTCAGAGTTTACTTCTACGATCGCTGCAAGCTTGTCATCTTTAACAACAGCTTTTACGATACCCTCTGCTGCGATCCTGCCGGCTTTCTTCTCAGCCTTTGCCTGTCCGTTCTTTCTTAAGAACTCGATAGCAGCATCCATATCTCCGTTTGTCTCTGTGAGAGCTTTCTTGCAGTCCATCATGCCTGCGCCTGTCATCTCTCTTAATTCTTTTACCATTCCTGCTGTGATTGCCATGATAAATTCCTCCGTTTAATCATTGATCTATCGTTTATATAACCGCTCCATCCCTGATGAAGCAAAAGCTCCAGCCTTTTGTCAGGCTGAAGCTTTTCAGGATCTCTTACTCTTCAACAGCCTCTACAGCTTCCTCTGCTGCCTCTTCTGCCGCCTCTACCTCATAGTAATCCTCATCTGTCGCGCCCTGGTTCGCCTCGATGACAGCGTCAGCCATCTTGGAAACGATCAGTTTTACAGCTCTGATCGCATCATCGTTGCCCGGGATCACGTAGTCAAGCTCTTCCGGATCGCAGTTTGTATCGCAGATACCGATCAGCGGGATTCCCAGTGTATGAGCTTCCTGCACGCAGATCCTTTCCTTCTTCGGGTCAACTACGAAGATCGCATCCGGGAGTCTCTTCATCTCTTTGATACCGCCCAGGTTCTTCTCAAGCTTAGCCCACTCTTTTTTCAGAGCGATAACTTCCTTCTTCGGAAGTACATCGAATGTGCCGTCCTCTGACATTGCCTCGATCTCTTTGAGACGTTTTACACGGCTCTGGATCGTCTTGAAGTTTGTGAGCATACCGCCCAGCCATCTCTCGTTTACATAGAACATACCGCAGCGCTCTGCCTCTGTCCTGATGGCATCCTGAGCCTGCTTCTTTGTTCCTACGAAAAGGATCGTGCCGCCCTCAGCAGCGATGTCAGAAACAGCGTTATATGCATCGTCTACCATGCCTACTGATTTCTGCAGGTCAATGATGTAGATCCCGTTTCTCTCTGTGTAGATGTACGGAGCCATCTTAGGGTTCCATCTTCTTGTCTGATGTCCGAAATGAACACCTGCTTCTAAAAGCTGTTTCATTGAAATAACACTCATGTTTCTTTCCTCCATTTGGTTTTGTACTTCCGCATGTTTTATTTTTTCCGAGACCGTCCGGGTTTCCGGCTTGGGCACCATCAGAAAAATCCGCATGCGTGTTTTTTTGCAACGTTTGTAGTATAGCACAGAAATAAGGGGCTTGCAAGAAATTTCTCCACAAAATTTCTCCACAAAAAGCCCGTAAACCAACCAAAATGTAACCATAAAATATAACCTGTCCGTAAAATGTAACAGTCCAGCCGCGCCATTCGTAAAACAGTACTGTAAAAAAAGAGGGTGCATCCGCACCCTCCCTGCATGTTCCTTATTTTTTATGTCTGCGTTTTAGATAAAGGATTACGAAGCCCGCTGCCACTGCTGCCACCGCGAGAACTACCCACAACATAACATTCGAGGAATCCCCTGTCTGAACAGCTTTTGCACCCTCAGCTTTTCCATTATTTTTATCCTTATCAGCAGGATCTGTCTGCGGCTTTTCACTTTCAGGAGCCTTTGCCACAGCTTCGCTTCCTGCTTTCAGATCTTCGCCATTTACTTTGATGGCTGCGCCTGACTCATTCTTCACAGTCACGCCGGCCGGCGCTTCCAGAGCCGCTCCCTCAGAAGCCTCCTGGACCGTAACGACCGCGTTTTCGCTCACTGTTTCCAGCACCTGATTGATATTGCCAAGTCCAACAACCGTTTTGGTAACTCCCTTATCCGTGATCGTTGCCACCTCCGCAGCATCGATCGTGACATTCTCTCCTATGCTTCCGAAAACACCGCCTGCAATCGTCGCCGCGGCGCCATTCTCAATGTTTACTGTCACCGCGCCTGTAACCTCACCGCCTGCGATAGAAGTCTGTCCCTTTTCAGAAGTCGCTACATTTCCGTTGACAAGCCCCGAATTAACAGTAAAAAATGACTGTTCATCCACATTTTCGTCTTCGCCATAATCATAATTATAAACTTTCACATTTCCATTGACTGTGCCGCCGTCCACTGTCATCTTTCCACCATTGGCGATCTCCAGGTCGCCATTGATCACAGCGTCTTCAATAAATACGTTTCCACCGTCGTAATCTCCGAAAGTAAACGAATCCATTGCATAGTTCCCGTCATTTACAGTGATCGTGGAACCGCCTTTGACCACGGTACTTCCATTATTGCTGGAGACAGCATACATGCCTGTCCCCGGTGTGGTCAGCGACACATCAACCCCGTCCAGTGTAAGGTTGCAGTAATTCTGGATCAGTATCTTGGCTTCATCAGAAGTAATAACACCGTTTCCGAATGTCACCGTATTATCTTTCAGGAGCTGGAATGCGTTTGTCTCAGTTCCCGCCGAGCCGACAAGAGGTGTACCTATCGTCCATGTATAACCGGCAAGGTCAAACGTGATATCCTTTCCTGTCCCTTCAACCTTTACACCGCCGCCGTCATAATTATCCAACAGAGTGACCACCGCAGACTCTCCGTCTCCTACAGATGCCACCGCATCCACCGCGGTTGTGTAATTTAATGTTTTTCCATCCTTTGTTACAGCGAAATACAGCCCCGGGATTTTGATGCCTTCTGCGACAACGATCTCACCGATGGAAGAGGAACCTCCCATCTGTGCGATAACCGCATTTCCTGAGGTACTGGTAAACTTGCCGCCATTGATCGTCAGTTCACCCCGGTCCATCTCATCATCCAGTTTTCCATTCAGGATCACATTTTCTCCGGCTTCAAAGGTTCCGCCGTTGATCTCTGCCTTATTCCAGTTTAAGAGAGCCGCCTGTGCCACATTCGTAAAACTGCCGCCATTGATCGTCAGGCTGCCATAATCATCATTTTTGATCGTATTCAGACCTCCGGAAAAGGTTCCGCCGGCAATGGTGAGCACAGATTCTTCTTTTGATACATTCTGAGCGCCATTGTACCAGCCGTTCTCCAAAAGACTTGAAAATGCACCGGTCTGCATCACAGTCACTCCATCAAAAATGGTCATCCTGCCGTGGTTTACAATATTATAGTAAGAATTGCCCCCGCTCTCCTCAGCGCTGCTTCCATTTTCCTCACTCCGTGTATATGTACCGCCCTGGAGCATCGCAAAAGCACCTGGCTCGTTTACGAACGCCGCTTTTCCATGGCTTACATTATCGACCGTGCCGCTGCCGATCACAGTAAAGCTTACACTTTTATTTGTGATCGTATCCTGCCCCTCTGCATTTGTAATATTGCAGCCGTTCAAATTCAGGGTAAAGATCGCTTCTTCAGGAATTACAATGCTCTCTGTCACATTCGCTAACAGTTCCACTGCTCCTGTATTTTCTCCAAGCGAATCAATTGCCGCCTGAACAGTTGGGTATTCTTCCCACACTGACTCTGTGCTTGCCTTCGCCCTTGCCACACTCCCTGCCGGATCTGCATCCGCTGCTGAGACCGTCTGCACATTTACCGCCCCAACGCTCATGAATACTGCCGTAAGGACCGCGAGAACAGTGCCTGCTATTTTTCTTGCCTTCACTTGCATTTCTCCTTTCATTTTCATTACTAAGTAACACATATCATTTTACCTTCCTGCCGCATTTTGTCAAGTTTTCCTTCCAAAAGAGCCCTGAACTCTGGCAGGATACTCTGTTTGCCTGAAATTCTGACCGCAGAAAAATACCCGCAGGACATGCCTGCGGGTACAACTTGGTACGTGTTTTATTCTATTACTCATCAACGCTGTAGTTCGGAGCCTCTTTTGTGATGTGGATGTCATGCGGATGGCTCTCTTTCAAAGATGCAGCGGAAATCTTCATGAATCTGCCGTTCGCTTTGAGCTCCTCGATCGTATGTGTGCCACAGTATCCCATACCGGAACGCAGGCCGCCCATGAGCTGGAACACGGTATCTTCTACAGTTCCCTTATAAGCCACACGGCCTTCCACGCCTTCCGGAACAAGCTTCTTGGCGTTTTCCTGGAAATACCGGTCTTTGCTTCCGTTTTCCATGGCCGCGATGGATCCCATCCCGCGGTAAACTTTGTACTTTCTTCCCTGGTACAGCTCGAATGTTCCCGGGCTCTCATCGCATCCCGCGAAGATACTTCCCATCATACATACATTCGCGCCTGCCGCGATCGCCTTTGTCATATCTCCTGAATATTTGATACCGCCGTCCGCGATGATCGGGATACCATATTCTTTTGCCGCCTCATAGCAGTCCATGACCGCTGTGATCTGCGGGACACCGATGCCCGCAACCACACGTGTCGTACAGATGGATCCCGGACCGATCCCGACCTTGACCGCATCCACTCCTGCCTCGATCAGAGCTCTTGTCGCCTCTCCTGTCGCCACATTACCTGCGATCACCTGAAGCTCCGGATATTTTTCTTTCACCATGCGCACAGTACGCAGTACATTCGCGGAATGTCCGTGAGCAGAATCCATGACCACTACGTCAACCTTCGCTTTCACAAGAGCATCCACGCGCTCCAGGCAGTTCGCTGTAATACCGATCGCAGCACCGCAGAGGAGACGTCCCTGGGAATCTTTTGCCGACAGAGGGTATTTGATCTGCTTCTCAATGTCCTTGATCGTGATGAGTCCTTTTAAGTTGCCCTCATCATCCACGATCGGGAGCTTTTCCTTTCTTGCCTTTGCAAGGATCTTCTTTGCCTCCTCAAGAGTGATCCCTTCTTTTGCAGTGATCAGCCCTTCGGATGTCATTGATTCTTTTATCTTTTTAGAGAAGTCTTCTTCAAATTTCAGGTCACGGTTCGTGATGATCCCGACCAGCTTGCGTCCTTCTGTGATCGGCACTCCTGAGATACGGAATTTTGCCATCAGGTTATTGGCGTCCTCCAGAGTATTTTCCGGTGAGAGATAGAATGGATCTGTAATGACCCCGTTCTCAGATCTTTTTACCTTGTCAACCTCTTCTGCCTGAGCCTCGATCGTCATATTCTTATGGATGATACCGATACCACCCTGGCGCGCCATCGCGATCGCCATGCGGTGTTCTGTTACCGTATCCATCCCGGCGCTCATCATCGGAATATTCAGTCTGATCTTCTTTGTAAGGTAAGTCGACAGGTCCACTTCGTTCGGTATTACCTCAGAGTAAGCCGGAACAAGCAGCACATCATCAAACGTAATCCCTTCGCCAATAATCTTTCCCATATTTTGACCTCTCTTTCTTTTGAATCCGCATTTTGTAAATGGTTATCTGATATACTACAAAAATTCAAAAGGTATGTCAACAGTTTTGGCGGCGGCAGTCTCATTTTTCACTTGATTTATTTTAAGCCCTATTTATAAGTTTTGCTAATATATTGATCAATTTAATAAATCCGGATCTGTCGGGGGACCCCCTGCGAAAGACAAAGACTCAAAAAAGGAAGCATGGCACTGGCCGTGCGGCGGGACTAAATCTTCCGCCGCATGGCCGGTTTCAGCCATGCTTCCTTTTATGTCTTTCTCAGATCACGGAACCTGAAGCAGATCTTACATCATACCCATTCCGCCTGCACCTCCTGCCGGCATTGCCGGAGCAGGCTCTTTGATCGTGGATACAACGGACTCTGTTGTCAGCAGCGTTGATGCAACACTGGTCGCATTCTGAAGTGCGCTTCTCGTAACTTTTGCCGGATCGAGGATACCTTCCTCTACCATATCCACATACTCTTCTTTGTACGCGTCAAATCCGATACCCGGCTCTGATTCTTTTACTTTGTTTACAATAACAGCGCCCTCAAGTCCTGCATTTGCAGCGATCTGGTAAAGCGGAGCCTCCAGGGCTTTCAGGATGATCCTTGCGCCTGTCTTCTCATCGCCGTCCAGTTCCTCTGTCAGTTTTGCAACCTCTTTTGCAGCGTGGATATATGCGGAACCGCCGCCTGCGATGATACCTTCCTCAACTGCTGCCCTTGTTGCATTAAGAGCATCCTCCATGCGGAGTTTTGCTTCTTTCATCTCAGTCTCTGTCGCCGCACCTACACGGATAACCGCTACGCCGCCTGCCAGTTTTGCAAGTCTTTCCTGAAGTTTCTCTCTGTCAAAGTCAGATGTCGTCTCTTCAATTGCTTTTTTGATCTGGGCAATCCTGTCATTGATCGCACTCTTATCTCCGCAGCCGTCAACGATCACTGTGTTCTCTTTCTGTACCTTGACGGATTTCGCGCGTCCGAGCTGATCCATTGTCGTCTCCTTCAGATCAAGCCCAAGCTCTTCGGAGATCACCTGTCCGCCTGTCAGGATCGCGATATCCTGCAGCATTTCTTTTCTTCTGTCGCCGTATCCCGGAGCCTTTACTGCTACTACATTAAATGTTCCGCGCAGCTTGTTGACAATAAGTGTTGTGAGAGCCTCTCCCTCGATATCCTCAGCGATGATCAGCAGCCTTGCCCCTGACTGTACAACCTGCTCAAGGAGCGGAAGGATATCCTGGATATTGGAGATTTTCTTGTCTGTGATCAGGATGTACGGATCATCAAGGACTGCTTCCATCTTCTCCATATCTGTTGCCATATAAGCGGAAATGTATCCGCGGTCAAACTGCATACCTTCTACCAGATCCAGCTCTGTCTGCATTGTCTTGGACTCTTCGATCGTGATCACGCCATCGTTGGAGACTTTCTCCATCGCGTCAGCCACCATCTCTCCTACAGCCTCATCACCTGAAGAAACTGCTGCGACTCTTGCGATCTGATCTTTGCCTTTTACTTTGCTGCTCATAGCGTGGATCGCTTCAACAGCCTTATCTGTGGCCTTTTTCATACCTTTTCTCAGGACGATCGGGTTTGCTCCTGCTTCCAGGTTCTTCATTCCCTCATGGACCATAGCCTGTGCCAGGACTGTAGCTGTTGTCGTACCGTCTCCGGCTACATCATTTGTCTTGGAAGCGACTTCTCTGATCAGCTGTGCTCCCATATTCTCGAATCCGTCCTCCAGTTCGATCTCTTTTGCGATCGTAACGCCATCGTTTGTGATCAGCGGTGCGCCAAATGATTTGTCGAGAACCACATTTCTTCCTTTCGGTCCAAGTGTTACCTTTACTGTATCCGCCAGCTGATTTACACCCTTTTCCAGGGCTGCTCTGGCTTCAGCTCCGTATTTGATTTCCTTTGCCATGTCAATACATCTCCTTATATTATTCTTTGACTGTCTGTTTCAAAATAGCCTCGCTAAGTGTCTGTGGATGATCCTCCTCGCCTCTGCTCGGAGTATCGGCTAAAACACTAAGCTCGAAAGTACCTCGCTAAGTGTCTGTGGATGATCCTCCTCGCCTCTGCTCGGAGTATCGGCTAAAACACTAAGCTCGAAAGTACCTCGCTAAGTGTCTGTGGATGATCCTCCTCGCCTCTGCTCGGAGTATCGGCTAAAACACTAAGCTCGAAAATACCTCGCTAAGTGTTTTATGCCTCTACGATTGCGAGGATGTCGTTCTGTTTTACGATGATATATTCCTCACCGTCGAGCTCTACGTCTGTTCCTGCATATTTGGAATAAATCACTTTGTCGCCCGGTTTCACCTGCATTACAACTTCTTTTCCATCTATATTTCCGCCAGGTCCCACAGCGATAACTTCTGCTTCCTGCGGTTTCTCTTTTGCCTGTCCCGGCAGTACGATACCGGATTTTGTTGTCTCTTCTGCTTCTAACTGTTTTAAAACAATTTTGTCACCCAACGGTACTAACTTCATTGTAATTCCTCCTTAAGCTTTTCTTTGTTAGCACTCATTTCTTACGAGTGCTAAACCTCATGAATATAAAATAGCACTCCCATTTCCATTTGTCAACCTGGTTTATAAGGTTTTTATAAATGTGAACGGGGTCTGACCCCTGCCAGGAAAATTGTCAGAATTTTCAACCCGGAGGGGTCTGACCCCGTTCACACTTTTTTCACAAAAACAAAGCGCGCCGCTCAGGCGCGCTTTGTCATCCTTCTGCCTTCATAGACATTATAGAACCCATTTTCGATCCGAAACTTTAATATCTTCCGGTCTTCCTTACAATATCTTTCTTTTACAACACCGGTACAGTAAAGGAGTTCTGTCCGCGTAGAGATATAGCAGCGGTATTTTGCATCCAGAGAAATTACTGTAAGTTCATCTTCTTTCAGTTCAAGATAAATATTATCCTCTTCCGGATCATATTTGTATACCCTGCACTGTCTGGTCGCCTCATCAAAGATTCCATCTGCGGAAATTGTCTTCTCCATCCGCAGGTCAACAGGATTGCCTTCATACATTGCCGTCACCCTCCAGACTACATGCGCTCTTTCCTGATCTTTTCAAGTTCTGTGAACACATAATCATTTAAGACTTTAATGTAAGTCCCCTTCATTCCGGAAGACCGGGACTCGATCACGCCCGCACTCTCAAATTTGCGCAGTGCGTTGACAATAACCGAGCGTGTGATGCCCACGCGGTCTGCCACCTTGCTGGCCACCAGTATCCCTTCTGTTCCGCCAAGTTCATCAAAAATATGTATGATCGCTTCCAGCTCTGAGAATGACAGCGTGCTGATCGCAGACTGCACGATATGCTCTTTTCTTGTTTCTTCTGCGTTTTCCTCATTTACAGAGCGGAGCATCTCCAGCCCGACAACCGCGGTCCCATACTCGCTGAGGATAATATCATCAATAGAATATGTGGAATCCTGCTTATAAATAAACAGTGTTCCAAGCCTTTCCCCCGCAATATCGATCGGAGTGACGATCGCCTGGCATCCCTGGACCGCATCCGCAGAAAAACCGAGCGTCTCAAGGTTTACATTCTCCTTGGTAGAAAGAATGCTCAGAAGCCGCTCATTGAGCATGGCATCGATATGTGAGCCGACGGACTCCGTGATCAGTTCATGGATCTCCCTGACAGACGGGCATTTGCTCACTCCGAGTATTTTCCCTTTTCTGCTGACTACCAGCACATTAGAATCAAGTATCTCGGTAAGCACAGCACAGATATCATTAAATACCACCTTGCTCGAGTTATTGTTGTGAAGCAGCTTATTGATCTTTCTTGTTTTGTCTAATAGTTGTACGCTCATTATTTCCTCCGAATACCATTCATCACATGCAATTGTATACACAAATCCTTTTATAGTAATATACACATTTATGCTATCACACAATTTTCAGAATAGCAATACAATTTCGTCATTGTTTTACTATTTTTTTCGGTCGATGCCCGTCACATACCCACATTTTTCATTCGCGCAGACAAGCTTATTTCCTTTTTCCACCATGTATCCGCCGCATTCCGGGCACTTTTCCGAAGACGGCTTTTGCCAGGACATAAATTCACATTCCGGATTATCCTCACATCCGTAATATTTTCTGCCTTTTTTCGTCTTTCGGACGACCACATCCTTGCCGCAGACCGGGCAGGGCACTCCGATCTTCTCAAGATACGGCTTCGTGTTCCTGCATTCCGGGAAGCCGGGACAGGCAAGGAATTTTCCGTGGGGGCCGTATTTAATGACCATATTCCTGCCGCATTCTTCACAGATAACATCTGTAACCTCATCCTCGATCTTTACGCTTTCCAGTTCTTCCTCAGCCTTTTTTACCGCTTCATCCAGATCCGGATAGAAATTACGGATAATCTCTTTCCATTCGACCTTGCCTTCCTCTACCATATCGAGGAGCCCTTCCATATTTGCCGTAAAGTTCACATCAACAATGCTCGGGAAAGACTGTTTCATTATATTGTTGACGACCTCTCCGATCTCTGTGATATAAAGATTCTTCGCCTCTTTTGTCACATAGCGCCGTCCCAGGATAATGGAAATCGTAGGCGCGTACGTACTGGGGCGTCCGATTCCGAGCTCTTCCATCGTCTTTACAAGGCTCGCCTCAGTGTAATGTGCCGGCGGCTGTGTAAAATGCTGCTTCGGATCAAGGCTCTCCTTTGTGAGCACAGAATCCATGCTCAGCCCTCCTACGAGCACATTGCTCTCTTCCTTCTCCTCGTCAGCCTCTGTATATACCGAGCGGAACCCTTCAAACAGCAGTTTGGACGCTGACACTGTAAAGCAGTACTCCCCCGCTCCGATCTTTACAGATGTAGACTCGTAGCGCGCGGGCGCCATACGGCTCGCAGCAAATCTCTTCCAAATAAGCTGATAGAGACGGAACTGATCCCGTGTGAGAGATTCCTTCAGAGAAGCAGGCGTCCTGCTGATATCCGTCGGGCGGATCGCCTCATGGGCATCCTGTATCTTCTTCCCGTCATTTTTCGACTCCTGCCCCGCCGCTGCATATTCATTTCCATACACAGAAGAAATGTATTCTCTCGCAGAAGCATCCGCCTCATCCGCGATCCTGGTGGAATCTGTACGCAGATAGGTGATCACACCGACTGTCCCGTTTCCTTTGATGTCAATCCCCTCATAGAGCTGCTGTGCGATACGCATTGTCTTCTGTGTCCCGAAGTTCAGCGCTTTTGCCGCCTCCTGCTGAAGCGTACTGGTAGTAAACGGCAAAGGTGCCTTGCGGATCCGTTCGCTCGTTTTGATATCCGTGATCCTGAATTCGGCGTTCTCCGTCGCTTTTAAGATCTCATTCAGTTCATCCTCTGAATGGATGGTCATTTTTTTCTTATCCGTACCGTAGAACTTTGCCGTAAGAGGCCGCTTTTCCCCCTTGATCTTCAGCACTGCATCCAGCGTCCAGTATTCTTCCGGGATAAATGCATTGATCTCATCCTCTCTGTCTGCTACCAGGCGCAGGGCGACTGACTGCACACGTCCCGCACTCAGCCCGCGCTTTACCTTTGCCCAGAGCAGGGGGCTGATACGGTATCCGACCATACGGTCAAGCACACGCCTCGCCTGCTGGGCGTCCACCAGGTTCATATCAATATCACGCGGCGCTTTCAAAGACGCCTTGACCGCATTTTTCGTGATCTCATTAAATGTGATCCGGCGCATCTTTTTCTTATCCAGCTTCAGCGCCGCCGCAAGATGCCAGGAGATTGCCTCACCTTCCCGGTCAGGGTCAGTTGCGAGAAAGACTTTATCAGACTTTTTGGCTTCCTTCCTCAACGCGGCAAGGATATCTCCTTTTCCCCTTATCGTAATATATTTGGGTTCATAATCATGCTCTATGTCGATCCCCAGCGAACTTTTTGGCAGATCACGCACATGTCCCTGGGACGCGGCTACCGTATAGCTGCTTCCCAGAAATTTTTTGATCGTCTTTACTTTTGCAGGAGACTCCACGATAACAAGATAATGTGCCATAAATCTAAATCCTCCATTAACACCGGGCTATGATATACTGATTTTTCGATATTTCTCTGATGTATCCCTCCAATTCCAGAGTGACCAGCAGTTCCATGACATCTTTAATATCCAGCTTTGTCTCCGCAGCCACCTGATCCACGCCCTTGGGATACAAACCGAGACAACTATACACCAATTTTTCTTTCGTTTCAAGCACTTTTTCATTTTTGCCATCCTTTTTGGCCGAGGCTTTCCCGCCTGGCTGTACGCCTTTTCCGCTCAGCCCCCACTCTTCCGCGAGCGACTCAGGAGACAGCAGGATCCCCGCTCCCTGGCGGATCAGACGGTTGCAGCCATCGCTTAACGGACTGTTCACAGGCCCCGGGAGAGCATACACATCACGCCCCTGATCCAGAGCCATATCCACTGTGATAAGAGAACCGCTTTTCCGCCCCGCCTCCATCACCAGCACCGCATCGGCAAGACCACTGATGATCCGGTTACGCGCAGGGAAGTGCCTGCCCAGAGGCGCTGTACCGGGCGGGAATTCAGACAGGATCCCTCCGCCCTGCTCAAGGATATCAACATACAGCCCAATGTGCTCTTTTGGATAACATACATCTACTCCACACCCGAGCACAGCATAAGTCCTCCCGCCGCCTAACAGCGCTCCGCGATGCCCCATCCCGTCGATCCCCCTCGCCATTCCACTGATGATCTCTACCCCCATGCCTGCCAGTGTACGGGCAAACTCAACCGCATACTTTTCACCATAGGGAGTACATCTGCGCGCACCTATCACAGCTGCTCTCCTGGACTTTTCATCCGGCAGGCTTCCCTTAACATAGAGTGCATATGGATAGTCTGCTATCTCCTTCAGGCACTTCGGATACTCATCCGAAAACCACGGCACAAACCTGATCCCCTTTTTTACCATCGCATCATATTCAGCCCCCGGATCCCCTTGTTTCCTCGCCTGCTGTATTGTATTTCGCTCTCCTTCATCCAAGAACTCAAATTTCCTCATCTGTGTTTCTTCCATATAATATAGTTCCTCTGCTGCTTTGACACACTTCCTGAGCAGTATTTTTTTACTCAGCGGTATCCCATTCAGGTCCGCCAGCCAGTATTCATATTTCACAGCCTTACCTCCTGTCTCTGCCAATATCGCTCATCTACCACACGATATCCTACCGCCTCTTTCAAATGGCGTTCCCTGATCTTTTCCTCGCCTTCCAAGTCAGCGATCGTACGGGCAGTTTTTATAATACGGTGGTATGCCCGGGCGGTCAGCCCCATTACTGTAAACACCTGTTCCATCAACGCGTGTTCCTTTTCCCCAAGCACACAGTATTTCTGGACATCATTTCCCCGAAGCGTAGAATTTGTCGTTATTTTTGTCCCTTTATAACGCCTTTTCTGTATTTCGCGTGCCTGGCACACTCTCTTCCTTATTGCCGCCGAGCACTCCCCCTTCCTTTCTTCAGCCAGATACCGGTATTCTACCCTGGGCGCCTCCACGCACAGATCGATCCTGTCAAGGAACGGACGGCTGACCCTGCTTAAATACATATGGATCTGTGCAGGTGTGCATGTACACTTTTTCATATCCGGATAGCATCCGCACGGGCACGGGTTCATCGCCGCCACCAGCATAAAATCCGCCGGGAACCTGTAATTTCCATAGTTCCTTGATATCTGTACGCTCTTTTCTTCCAGAGGCTGCCGGAGGACTTCGATCACACTCTTTCTAAATTCCGGCAGTTCATCCAGAAAAAGGACTCCTCCATGCGCCAGGCTGATCTCACCCGGTCGCGGGACTATCCCGCCTCCGATCAGGGCTGCTCTGGTTGCTGTGTGGTGCACTTCGCGGAAAGGCCTTCTGCGTATAAGCGGTTCCTTCTCATCCAGCATCCCCAAAACACTGTATATCTTAGTGATCTCCAGGCTTTCCTCCATATCCAGCGGCGGCAGGATCCCCGCAATGCATTTCGCGGTCATAGATTTTCCGCTCCCCGGAGGACCGATCATCAGAAGATTATGTCCTCCCGCCACAGCTATCTCCGCCGCTCGCTTTACATTTTCCTGTCCCCTGATATCTGCAAAATCCGGGATCTCTTCTCCCCATTCGTCTCTAACACCTGTCTCTTTCCTGTTCTCCGGCCGCCTGCCTCCTGAAAGGATGCTGACAACCTCCTCCAGGTTCCCCACACCGATCACGTCTGCACCTTTCACCAGAGAACCTTCCGATCTGTTCTCTGCCGGTACGATAAACCGGGTTATGCCTTTTTTCTTCCCCTCCATTACAACAGGCAGGACTCCGGGTACTTTCCTCACTCTCCCGTCAAGCCCCAGCTCTCCTGTGATCAGATATCCTCCGGCCGCCTCCGGGCGGATCTGTCCGAGAGATGCCAGTATCGCTACTGCGATAGGCAGGTCAAAGGAGGCTCCTCTTTTCCTCAGTGTAGCCGGCGACAGATTAACGACTGTGCGCTTTGCCGGATAGTCGAATCCGGAATTCCGGATCGCAGTCCTCACCCTTTCCCCTGCTTCTTTTACCTCTGATGACAGATATCCCACCATATGGAACATGGGCAGACCGTTTGATACATCTGCCTCCACGCGGACAAGCTCCACTCCCAGCCCGTCGATGGCAGCGGATAAAATTGTACTGAAACTCATCTGTACTCCTTTCCTATGAGTTCCCTGCTCCGTAAATTTACCGAATAAAACACCACTTTTTTCAATAAATAACTGGATTTCCGGCCGATACGGCCAGACACTCTTTTGGAGTGAGATTACCGGGAAAGATATCCCCGGGAATGTATGTCTATAATAGCCCACACACTGGCCAGTGTCAATGCAGAACGACTTTATACCTGATATGCGGGTATTAATATACTCTTTTTTCAGATAACCGCCTTTTGCTCTTCTCACCCGTCCCTGCTGCTTTTTCTGTCCATACTGCTTTCCCCATATACTGTCCTTCTTTTAGTTGGAAAAGCACGTACCTTTGTCTTTTTTCATACACTATATCAAATGTGCTAAGAGGTGCCGTCTTGAAATCATTTCCCAGTCCTCTCACCGCTTCGGAAGAGAAGTATTACATCCAGAGATATACAGAGGGAGACCTCAATGCAAAGCACATCCTCATCGAACGGAATCTAAGGCTCGTGGCCCATGTGATCAAAAAATATCAGAACCTGGAAGAAGACCCTGAGGACCTGCTCTCCATCGGGACGATCGGACTGATCAAGGCGGTCGTCACATTCAACCCGGAGAAAGGGAACCGGCTTGCCGCGTACGCATCGCGGTGTGTGGAAAATGAAATCCTCATGCACCTGCGTGCCAAAAAGAAATCTGCAAAAGAAATCTCCCTGTACGAACCCATAGGAACAGACCGGGAGGGGAATGAGATCAAACTTTATGACATCATAGAGACCGACGAGGCCGATGTCCCTGAAAAGATCTATCTCAAAGAAAACATCCAGAAACTCTACGAAAAAGTCGAAAACGAGCTTTCCCCGAGAGAAAAGCTCGTTTTAAAAATGCGGTATGGTCTTTATAACGGAGAAGAATACACCCAGCGGGAAATCGCCAGACAGTTAGGGATTTCCCGCTCTTACGTCTCACGGATCGAGAAGAGCGCGGTAGAAAAACTGCGGGATCACTTCCGGGACGATTAAATCTGCATTTATGCAGCAGGGGAGCCTTCCGGTTTTCGGACGTTTATCCGATCGGCAAGTTCCCCTGAAAGTCCAGCTCCTCTACTCCTCAAAGCGTATTTTCATATAGGATCTGATCTCTTCCACGCATTTCTCGAATCCCAGCTTTCCGCTGTCCAGGCAGAGATCGTAATTCCTTGCGTCCGCCCACTCATGACCTGTGTGATAGCGGTAGAAATCGCTCCTGTACTCATCGATCCTCTGGATGTACTTTTCCATTTCTTTCTCAGTCATGCTGTGGCGCTCCATAGCGCGGTCCAGACAGAACTTCCTGTCCGCATGGATAAACACGCTCATCACATTCGGATAATCCTTCAGCACATAGTCCGCGCATCTTCCGATGATGACACAGGATTCTTTTGCCGCCAGGTCCTTGATGATCTTAGCCTGATAATTAAAGAGATTGTCATCAGACGTAAAGCCTTTGTCCTCCGGCGGGAGCAGTTCGCCCTCATAAGGCCGGCTCAGGAGCCGGAACCAGCCGGCACGGCGGATCTTTTCGTCAGACATGCCGAAAAGTCTTTCATTGATCCCGCTGTCCTCTGACGCCATGCGCAGGATCTCGCGGCTGTAGCAGTTGATCCCCAGTTCATGGGCAAGCATCGCGCCGATCGTCTTCCCGCCGCTCCCGTACTGCCTTGAGATAGTGATCACAATATTTTTCATAGGGACACGCCTCCTTTATTCTCCGAGATAAGCTTTCTTAATAGAATCATCTTCAAGAAGGTCTTTTGCCTTCCCTTCGAGAACGATCTTTCCAGTCTCCAGGACATACGCGCGGTCCGCAATGGCGAGCGCTTTCTTTGCATTCTGCTCAACGAGGAGCACCGTGGTGCCGCTCTCGCTCACCGAACGGATAATGTCAAAGATCTCATTCACCATGATCGGAGAAAGTCCCATAGAAGGCTCATCCATGAGGATGATCTTCGGCTTTGACATGAGCGCCCGCCCCATCGCGAGCATCTGCTGCTCGCCGCCGCTGAGCGTCCCGGCCATCTGGTTCTTTCTCTCTTCCAGACGTGGGAAACGCTTATAGACATTTTTCAGGCTCTCCTCGATCTCATTTTTATCTTTTCTTGTATATGCGCCCATCTTCAGGTTTTCATACACACTCAGTTCCGCGAACACACGCCGCCCCTCCGGCACATGCGCCATTCCCATGGACACGATCTTGTGCGCCGGCACTTTTGTGATGTCTTTTCCCTCGAACAGTACGTGTCCGTTTTTCGGCGAGATCAGCCCTGTCACTGTGTGCAGGGTCGTTGTCTTGCCCGCGCCGTTGGCTCCGATCAGGGCGATGACTTCCCCTTTATCGACATGGAAGGAGATGCCTTTGATCGCCTGGATCACACCGTAATATACTTCAAGATCTTTTACTTCAAGCATTGCCATAATTCACGTCTCCTCCTATTCTCCAAGATATGCAGTGATGACCTGCGGATCATTTAAGACATCCGATGTCCTGCCCTGAGAGAGCACCTCTCCGAAATTCAGCACGGTCAGTCTCTCACAGATGCCGCTTACCAGTTTCATATCATGCTCGATCAGAAGGATCGTCATATGGAATTCCTCACGGACGAAACGGATCATATCCATCAGCTCGCCCGTCTCATTTGGGTTCATGCCGGCCGCCGGCTCGTCCAGCAGAAGAAGCTTTGGCTCTGTCGCCAGGGCTCTCGCGATCTCCAGCCTTCTCTGCTGACCGTACGGAAGGTTCGCCGCGTCTACGTGCGCGTACTTTTCCAGGTCAAACACTTTGAGCAGTTCCATTGCCTTCTCATCCATCTCCCGCTCTACCCTGCGGTATCCCGGCAGACGCAGGATCCCTTCCAGCGTGGAATAATGATGTTTATTGTGGAGTCCTGCCTTTACATTATCCAGCACGCTCAGTTTCTTAAAGAGACGGATATTCTGGAATGTCCTGGCAATTCCCGCCTTACTTATATCAATGGTCTTCTTTCCGGTAATATCCTGACCATCCAGGATGACTTTCCCGCTGTCCGGCTTATACACTCCGGTCAGCAGGTTAAAGACCGTTGTCTTTCCCGCCCCGTTCGGCCCGATCAGGCCGTACAGCTCTTCTTTTTCGATTGAAATATCAAATGCATTCACCGCGCGGAGACCGCCAAATGAAATGCCGAGATTTTTTACATCCAGTAATGCCATTATTGCACAGCCTCCTTTTTCTTTCTTCCGAATCTGAGATAACGCTCTCTCCACTCGATCGCCTTTGGCGCCCAGTTAAAGAGCATCATAACGATCAGCACGATCGCATAGACGAGCATGCGGTAATCTGATACCGGCAGGCCTCTGAGAAGTTCCGGAAGCATGGTCAGGATCGTCGCTGCGATGATGGATCCCCTGATATTTCCGATACCGCCCAGCACGACGAATACGAGGATCATGATCGACTGGTTGTATCCGAAGTTGTTTGTATTCGCTGTCAGGGTAGACAGGTTATGCGCATAGAGTACACCCGCCGCGCCTGCAAGCGCTGCTGAAACTGTAAATGCCATCAGTTTATATTTCGTCACATTGATACCGATCGACTCTGCTGCGATCCGGTTGTCACGGATCGACATGATCGCGCGGCCATCCCTGGAATTGATCAGATTGAGCACGATAAACAGAGTGATCAGGATCAGAATAAATCCGATCAGGAAGGTGGCGTCTTTGGGCGTTCCCGTGATCCCCTGCGGCCCGTTCACGATCACCGTACCGTCCGGCTCCATGTCCAGCGCCATCACATCCTTTGTGGAGAAGTGGAAACCATTCTCATCTTTTCCGATATACAGGACATTGACCAGGTTCTTGATGATCTCACCGAAAGCAAGCGTAACGATCGCCAGATAATCCCCTTTCAGGCGGAGTACCGGGATGCCGATCAGGATGCCAAACACTGCCGCCACCACGATACCGATCAGGAGCGCCAGAAGGAAGCGGACAATGTCAACTGTGATCACGTCCCGCATGCATTTCGAAAAGAACGCGCTGGCGAACGCGCCCACGCACATAAAGCCCGCATGCCCCAGACTCAGCTCGCCCAGGATACCGACCACCAGGTTCAGCGAAACAGCAAGGATCACATAAATACAGATCGGCACCATCAGCCCTTCCAGCAGGCTGGATACGCTGCCCGTACTGATAAGCGTCTGCATGACTGCAAATGCCACGATGACAATTGCGTAGGTGAGCAGATTCTTTCTCGTATTTTTGTTCATAGTACTGATTTTATTTTTCATCGTCTTCTGCATATCATCCACCTACACTTTCTCCTGAATCTTCTTACCTAAAAGTCCGGTAGGCTTTACAAGCAGCACAATGATCAGGACAGCAAACACGATCGCGTCCGCCATCTGAGAGGAGATATATGCCCTTCCGAAAATCTCGATCACTCCGAGGAGAAGCCCTCCGATAAACGCTCCCGGGATCGAGCCGATCCCGCCGAATACTGCGGCAACAAACGCTTTGATACCGGGCAGGGCGCCTGTGTAAGGCGTCAGGCTCGGATAAGCGGAGCATAACAGGACTCCGGCCACAGCCGCCAGCGCGGAGCCGATCGCGAAAGTAAGGGCGATCGTTCCGTTCACATTGATCCCCATGAGCTGTGCTGCGCCTTTATCCTCGGAGACAGCGCGCATCGCCTGTCCGGGCTTTGACTTCTGCACGAATGTGATCAGCACTGCCATGATAATCAGGCAGACAACGATAGTCACGACCGTCTCCCCGGAAATATTCAGCTTTCCGCCTGCCAGCGACAGTCCTTTCCATTTGATCACAGATGGGAACGTCTGTGCATTCGCGCCAAATACAAGAAGCGCCACATTCTGGAGCAGGTAGCTCACACCGATGGCAGTGATCAGCACTGCCAGTGATGACGACGCATTTCGCAGCGGCTTGTAGGCGATCCTCTCGATCACCACACCGAGCAGCGTACATACACCGACCGCGATCAGTATTGCGATGATCGGCGACATACCCGCCTGGGTCATAGAGATAAGCGCCACATATGCGCCGATCATGATGACATCACCGTGAGCGAAGTTCAGCATCTTTGCGATACCGTATACCATGGTATATCCGAGGGCAATGATCGCATAGACGCTTCCAAGGCTCAATCCATTGATTAAATAAGATATAAAGCTCATACTCATTCCTTCCATTTCTTTATCTTATTGTTGACATTACTTCGATTATATCACAGGGGGACAGGGGATAGCAATAAAAAAATCGAGTGTGCTCGGTTTTTGTTCTCTCCTACTTCTCCTCACACACCTGGAAGATATAAAACTTCAAATAATATGAATCCCCGGCTCCCCACAGGATCGGATGATCCGGCGCCTGTGTCCGGAACTCCACCTGCCGCAGCCGCTTATGCACATTCTGCGCAGCCTGCCCGATGGTCTTAGTGAAAAGCTCCTGATCCATGAAATGCGAGCAGGAGCAGGTCGCCAGATAACCGCCATCCTTTACCAGCTTCATGCCACGCAGATTGATCTCCCGGTATCCTTTCACCGCTTTTTTGATCGAGCTTCTGGACTTGGTAAACGCGGGCGGGTCCAGGATCACCACATCGAACTTCTCCCCCTGCTTTTCCAGTCTCGGGAGCAGGTCGAACACATCCTCGCAGATAAATTCCACCCGGTCGGAAAGGCCGTTCAGCGCCGCATTCTCCCGCGCCTGGGCCACGCCCAGCTCTGAAGCATCCACGCCAAGCACATGCTCCGCCCCGGCCAGCCCGGCATTGAGGGCAAAAGAGCCGGTGTGGGTAAAGCAGTCCAGCACCCGCGCGCCTCTGCACAGTTTCGCCGCTGCCCGGCGGTTATATTTCTGATCCAGGAAGAATCCCGTCTTCTGTCCGTCTTTTACGTCCACGTAGTAGCGCACGCCGTTCTCCACGATCTCCACCTTCGTGTCAAACGGTTCGCCGATAAAGCCCTTGATGCGCTCCATGCCCTCCTGCTCGCGCACCTTCGCGTCACTCCGCTCGTACACGCCGCGGATATGGATGCCGTCCGCCTCCATCAGCTCCTTCAGGATATCAACGATCATCCCCTTGAACCGGTCGATCCCAAGCGCCAGGGATTCCACGACCAGCACGTCCGCGAACTTATCCACCACAAGCCCGGGCAGAAAGTCCGCCTCCCCGAAGATCACGCGGCAGCTCGAGATATCATCCATGACCTTCTTCCTGTACTCCCACGCATTCTTCACCCGCATGCGGAGAAAAGACTCGTCCACCTCGGTATCCCGGTCTCTTGTCATCATACGGACGGTCAGCTTCGAATTGCGGTTGACAAATCCCCGTCCCAGGGGATACCCGTCAAAATCATGGACGAGCACGATATCCCCCTCCGTAAAGCTCCCCATAATACTTTCCACTTCATTATCATAGATCCAGGGACCGCCCTGCTTTAATGTGCGCCCCGCGCCTTTCTTTAATGTAACAACTGCATTCGGCATAACTCTTCCTCCTGTCGATCCTCACTTTATTTTCTCTTCGGCAGTTTCCGAAAGATATCATACCACAGTTCTCCTGCCCCGTCACAGAAAAAATGCCTCACAGAGAGCTGCCGGGCGCTGCTCTGTGAACCATGCCCATACAGGGAATGCCCCGGACCGCCTGCATATCTCCCACAGCCGTCCGGGGCATTTTCTTCAGGACTCGCGCTTTCGCCGCAGTCCCCGCCCACTCTCATTATTTCAGCAGCATTTCATAAGTAAAGCGCCTCACTGCCCGCTGGAGCAGCATCCATGCCAGCGCCGCGCACAGCACGCCCAGTCCCAGCAGTATCCACACATTCAGGAGCATTACGCCCGCGAACTGTCCCACCACCAGAAGGATCACCGGTATGATGAGGAATACCGCGCTCTGCTGGGATTCTTCCACGCTCTGTGCCTTTGCGGAATTTCTCACGATCAGGGTCACCGCGATCAGCGAGACTGCCGGAGAGAGCAGGAACAGGACGATCGCCCAGCCCACCCCCGGGATAAGAGGGTGTCCCATCAGGAAGACCGCTTCCAGTTCCAGGACCGCCAGCATCACCGCGAACGAAACAAGAGACACAAACATGCTCAGCAGAAAGGATGACAGCACCTTTGCCCGGAAGATTTCCTTCACGGACAGCGGGCAGTACAAAAGCGTCTCCAGCGTGTATTTTTCTTTCTCTCCCACAAATGCACTTGCCGCCATGATCGAAGCTGCCATGATCGGGATCATCAGGAAGAACGCAGGGAGGATATTGTTAAAGATCATCCCTGCAATGACCAGCTCAACGTTCCCTGTGCGGGCAGACTCCGGCAGAAGTTCCAGAAGGGACATAACGTCCGGGTCGTCCGTGGCGAAATGCACCGCACAGATAAAAATGGATGGAAGGACCACTGTCATCATCAGGGGAACGATCCAGAGGGGGATAAAAAGTCTCTTGTTCGACGTAATTCCCCTGATATCTTTTTTGATGATTGCTTTTTCCGCATTTTTCATTGCAGTCTCTCCCTTCCCGGCGCGGTCAGCGCGAAATAAATTTCTTCCAGGTCCGGCTGTTTTGCCTCCACCTTATAAATATCCCCTCCGGCTGCCGCGATACGGCGGACGATCTCCGGTATCTCCTCTTCGGAGCGGATCGAAGTCTCGTATTCCAGAGCGCCGGTCCGGCGGAATCCCATTCCCGGCGGCATGCTGCCCGCGCGGATCTGAAGTGTGATCCTGGAAAATGTCTCCGCGCGCAGTTCATCCAGCGTCCCTGACGCCAGGAGCTGCCCCTCTTCTATCAGCCCGTAGCGGGTACAGATTTCCTGTGCATACCGAAGCTGATGTGTGCAGAGGAACACAGTGATCCCGCTGTTCCTTGCCATCTCCCGGATCATGCGGTTGACATTCTGGGCGCTCTCCGGATCAAGCCCGGAAGTCGGCTCGTCGAGGAACAGGATCTTCGGGCCGTGGATCAGGGCGCGGGCAAGGGAAAGCCTCTGCCGCATGCCCGTGGACCACGCCGCCAGCTTCCGGTCCTTCGCTTCCTCAAGCTCCATCTCCCGCAGCAGCGCTTCCGCGCGCCCTGCCGCCTCGTCCGCAGGGAGCCCGAAAAGTTCTGCATAGAAAATAAGGTTCTGCATCCCGGTCAGGTTATCATACATCCGGGCATGCTCCGTGACGACTCCTGAGACTGCATGTACCTTTTCCGGCTCCCGCGCCGGGTCCGCGCCCAGCACCCGGCAGGTCCCCTCTGTGGGCGTGAGCATCCCGTTCAGCAGTTTCACCGTCGTCGTCTTCCCCGCCCCGTTAGGCCCAAGGAATCCGAACACCTCCCCCGGTTCCAAAGACAGGCTGACGTCCCGGACCGCCTGCTTCCCGCCGGGATAAGTTTTTGATAGATTGTGTAATTCAACAGCGTTCATTTCTCTGTACTCCTTTGGATTTCTCTGTCCTTACCTGTTTTCAATTTCCAACACTGTTCCTGAGTACGAGCAGAACTCGTAACCTGTTTTATCGGAAGCATGTACTTTTGATGGTATTGTACGACGGCCGCCTGCGGATTACAATGGAGCCGCGCTTAATTTTGCCCGGGAAAAATCAACTTTCAGGAAACTTTCTTCCTTTTCGGTCAACACCGATCCGCCGCTTTTTTTGACTTCTCATCCGGCGCAGTATATAATATGGAAGGGCATCCTGCCCGAAGAATTTAAAATATGAAAAGAAGGGGTATTTCTCATGAAAAAACAAACAGCCAAAACAACGCGTAAAACTGCAGGTACAAAAACAAAACGCACCGAACTGAACTGTACGCTGTACCTTCAGTATCAGGACCGCGAATACAGCATGCCAGAGCTGAAGGAACTGATCCTGGAGAAATGCGAAGCAGAAGAGATGGACCCGAAGGATCTCCGCATCTATGTAAAGCCCGAGGAAAACAAAGCCTACTATACATGCGCCGGAGGGAGCAATTCCATCGCTCTGTGAAAGGACCGTATATGATCGATAAAATGCTGATCCGCGGCGCGCGGGTCCACAATCTGAAAAACATTGACGTGGACATCCCGCTCGGGAAGATCGTCGGCATCGCCGGTGTATCCGGCTCCGGCAAATCTTCCCTCGCCCTGGGTGTCCTCTACGCGGAAGGTTCCCGAAGATATCTGGACTCCCTCTCCACCTATACAAGGCGGCGCATGACCCAGGCTGCGAAGGCTGACGTGGACGACGTTCTGTATGTCCCCGCTGCCCTTGCCCTCCATCAGCGCCCGGGAGTCCCCGGCATCCGCAGTACATTCGGCACAGGGACCGAGCTCCTCAACAGTCTCCGCCTCATGTACTCCCGGCTTGCCAGCCACCGGTGCCCGAATGGGCACTATCACGCGCCCACACTTGCTGTCGCGGCGGGTCAGGAGCTGATCTGCCCGGAATGCGGCGCTCACTTTTATGCTCCGTCCGCAGAAGAACTCGCCTTCAACAGCCAGGGCGCCTGCCGCACCTGCGACGGCACGGGGACTGTCCGCACAGTAGACCGCTCTACCCTTGTGCCCGACGAGTCGCTCACCATCGACGAGGGCGCCGTCGCTCCCTGGAACTCTCTGATGTGGTCCCTGATGACAGATGTCTGCCGGGCGATGGGAGTGCGCACGGATGTGCCCTTCCGCGAACTGACCGAAGAGGAAAAAGAGATCGTATACAACGGTCCCGCGGAGAAAAAGCATATCTTCTACAAAGCAAAAAAATCCAACCAGGCAGGCGAACTTGATTTCACTTATTATAATGCCGTGTACACCGTAGAAAACGCTCTTTCCAAAGTAAAAGACGAAAAGGGCATGAAACGCGTCGAAAAATTTCTGAAAGAAGACGTCTGCCCGGACTGCGGCGGCTCCCGCCTGTCCGAGTCGGCGCGTGCGCCGAAGCTGATGGGCATCTCTCTGGATGAAGCATGCCGGATGACGCTCTCTGACCTGGCGGAATGGGTCCGCGGCGTCCCCGCTTCTCTCCCGGAAGAGATGCGCCCCATGGCGGAAAGCATCTGCGCCTCTTTCCAGACCGCGGCGAAGCGTCTCCTCGACCTGGGACTGGGCTATCTGACTCTGGACCGGGCATCCTCCACACTCTCCACCGGCGAGAGGCAGAGAATGCAGCTTGCCCGCGCTGTCCGCAACCGGACGACCGGCGTCCTGTACGTGCTGGATGAGCCGTCCATCGGCCTGCATCCATCGAATATTGCAGGGCTGACCGGCGTCATGCATGATCTGATCGCGGACGGCAACTCCGTGATCCTTGTGGACCATGACACTCAGATCCTCTCAGAGGCTGACTGGATCATTGAGATGGGCCCTGGAGCCGGCGCTGACGGCGGACATGTGATCGCGGAGGGCACGGTCGATGAGATCTGCAGGAATAAGGATTCCCGGATCGGCCCGTTTCTCTCCGGCTCTTTCAGGTCTTCCGGGAGTTCTTCCACGATTTTTCCCGAGATCCGAGGGAGATGTGAGAGGCATCCGGATGTCGCAAAAAGAACATCGGAACAATTATTTTCCGAGGGCCGGATCTGTCTCTCCACCGGACCGATCCACACTGTGAAGCCATTAGACGCAGAGATCCCCAAGGGGAAGCTGACCGCAGTCACAGGCGTATCCGGCTCCGGCAAGACAACGCTGATCCTGGAGACCCTGATCCCCGGCCTGCAGGCTCTGATAAACGGGAAGAAGCTGCCGGAGCACGTCCGCTCCATCGAGGCGGAAGGAATCCGTCAGGTAAAGCTCATCGACGCCACTCCCATCGGCATCAATGTCCGCTCCACTGTCGCCACCTACGCCAATGTGCACGATGAGCTGAGGAAACTCTTTGCCCGGACGCAGGACGCAAAGGAGCTGGGCTTCAAAGCCGGGGATTTCTCCTACAACACTGGGAAGCTGCGCTGCCCGGTCTGCGACGGCACGGGCGTGATCAGCCTGGACGTACAGTTCCTGCCTGATGTAAAGATCACCTGCACCGAATGCCGGGGGTCACGTTACTCCAAAGACGCACAGCGGATCAAGTATGTCGATAAAAAGAACAAAGAAGCCTCCTCCTGGTCCCTGCCGGAACTGATGGCAATGGACGTCAGCTCCGCGCTGAAAGCGTGCGGACACCTGAAGACTGTCAGCCAGCGCCTGCAGGTCCTTCAGGACCTGGGACTGGGATACCTGACGCTCGGGGAAGAGACGCCCAGCCTCTCCGGCGGCGAGGCGCAGCGCCTGAAGCTGGCAAGTGAGATGGGGAAGGCACAGTCTGACTCTGTGTTTGTCTTCGACGAGCCCACCATCGGCCTGCACCCGCTGGATGTGCAGACACTCATGAGCGTCTTCCGGACGCTGATCGGCAGCGGCGCTACAGTGATCGTTATCGAGCACGATCTGGATGTGATACGGGACGCTGACTATGTGATCGACATGGGCCCCGGCGGCGGGGAGGCCGGCGGAAGGATCATCGCGGCAGGGACGCCGGAAGAAATCCGGGAATCCTCCGCGAGTGTTACTGGAAAGTTTTTATAGAAATTTTATTCTTGCTTATCAGATTTTAATTACCGCAAAAGCTCCGAAAAAATCTTGAAAAACCGCGTCCGCAACCGCCGGTTGACAAATTTTCAAGCCCGCTTGGTAGCATGCGCCCACTGGTTCTGTTATGCTGAAATCACTGAAACGTACTGCGCATACGGACAGACCAATTACAAATGCAGGAGGGAAAACAGATGATCTTAGCAGATAAAATAGCAGAATTAAGAAAAAAGAACGGATGGTCCCAGGAAGAACTTGCCGGACAGCTCGGCGTATCAAGGCAGTCTGTCTCCAAATGGGAGAGCGCATCCTCGATCCCGGATCTTGATAAGATCCTGAAAATGAGTGAAATTTTCGGCGTCAGCACGGATTATCTCCTTAAGGATTCCGACGGGCCGGACGAAGAAGCCATAACGTACGCCGCACCGGACACGATCCCGGATGCGGACAGCAGCGGCGATATAAGGACAGTATCTCTGGAAGAAGCAAATACATTTATGGATATCACACAAGATATGGCGGCGAAAGTCGCGGCAGGGGTTTCTCTGTGTATCCTTTCACCGATCCTCATGATCCTCCTCGGCGGGCTTTCCGACGAAGAGGGCGGATATATTCTCCCGGAGGCTCTGGCTGTGGCAGCCGGCTTTACCGTACTCTTGGTAATGGTCGCTGCGGCAGTATCGATTTTCATCTGGTATGCGAGGAAGACGGAGCGTTTTGAGTATCTGGAAAAAGAACCGATCGAACTCGCCTACGGTGTGACAGGTGTGGTAGAAAAGCGCAAAAAAGGATATGAGCCATCCCACGGCATCTCCCTTGTCATCGGCGTAGTGCTCTGCATCCTCAGCGCAGTCCCCGTATTTGTGCTGGGCGTCCTGGACGAAGAAGGGATGCTTGCGATCTTCGGGGTCATCTTCTGTCTGGTCATTGTATCAGCGGGCGCATTTTTTCTGGTCCGCACCTGCGTGATCTTCGGCTCCTTCCAGAAGCTCCTCGAAGAGGGCGATTACAGCCGTGACAAGAAATTAGCCGACAAAAGAAACGAAATCATTACCACGGTGTACTGGTGTATCGTCACAGCAGTTTACCTCGGCTGGAGTTTCCACACAATGGAATGGCACCGCACATGGATCATCTGGCCCTCCGCGGCAGTGCTGTTCGCCGCGGTGCTCGGCGTCAGCGAAGCGTACCATAAGAAACGTAAATAGCGGCTTATCCTGTCTGCGCTGCGCCTGCAGGTCCATGCAGCCAGGTAAACATAACATATACCCGCCGGGCAAAAAGCGGTAAATCCGTTTTGGACTTACCGCTTTTTGCATATCTTTCGTATTATCTCATAAAACTCTTCTCTGGCATACTTTTCCATGAACGGGCTGTGCCCGCATTGATCTAAAATATAAGCTTCGCATTTAACATGGTTTTTCTCCAGGGGGCGTATGACTCCGTCTGCCGGATGCGGATCACATGCCCCTTGTATCAGGCAGATCCTGCTCCCTGCATTTCCTGCTTTTTTAAATGACTCCGGCAACTTCCCGTCAGCCCGGAGTTTTTCAGCTTCATTCCATACACTGTTATACATTTTTCCGTCTGTTTTTCCCATGCTGTATATGTTTTTCTTATCAATGCAGTAGTTATCTGCCTGCTCCAACACTGCCGGAAGTCTCTTCATATCCTCGTCATCCGCTCTGTTATCCAACAGCCTTTGGAATACTTCCCGCGCCTCTCCCTGCAGGTTCTTAAGTCTGCGGGAGATGATCTCCGGGACATCCTCCTCTTCCAGAGGAGGGCAGCCAACCAGGGTCATGGCTTCCACAACTTCCGGATACCGCTCAGCCGTCAGCACCGACAGCCACGCACCCCAGGAATGTCCGATCAGGAAAACCCTGTCCGTACAGTTTTCCCTGATCTGACAGTATAACTCTTCGATCAGTCCATCGATCGAGTATTTTGACTGGATTGCTTCCACAACGCCTTCCTTAGATGATCTGCTCAATTCTTCCGCAAATCCTCTCAGCGATCCAACAGCCCCGGGTCCGCCATGGACCAGGACGTATTTGTACGGAGCATTTCCGTGTAAACGCACCATGCTTCTTTCTCCTCATTCAATAAAACAGCTGTCGCTGAACCCTGCAGCGGGTTTATTTCCCAAATTATTATACTGATCTTTCTTTTATTTGCACAGGCATACTCAATATCAGCCGCAATTCTTTTTACAAACATCGAAAGATTTCAGACCTATTAATCCTCCCTTTTCTTCATATCCGGTCATCCATAAATCCCTGAGCAATAATGAATGCGACCTGCCATAAGTTGCGACTCTGATCCACATACCATCCGCTTTCTCTTCATAACCATAACACAGAAACCAGTGCCACACAAAGTCTTTGAAGTATTCATTTTTATGTTTCAGCAAAAGATAAGGTACGGGATATCCGCTGTTAATATGCTGTCTGATAAATTCTTCCGCTGCCCGCAGGTCTTCTGATCCGGGAAATTCTTCCATAGAGATATGCTGCTCACCCACATCAGACAGATAGTTTCCAAGCCCTTCCGTAAACATCCAAAGTTTATTCACCCCATTTACTCTGGGTTTTAGAAAGGGCTTCATTTTCATAGAAAAATTAATATAATCTTTTTTCGTCAGCTTATGAACATCATATGGGTAAAGCTTCGTCAGTCCCCGGTGCAGTGCCAGATAAATACAACAGTCACATGCTGTGGCAGCAGCGCATCCCCCAATATACATGACTACATTCCTGAACCATTCCTGGCTGCCTCCTACTGCACCTTCTATTGAAAAGTAATCCAGAACTTTATTCATTCCCTTCCTCCCCCATGATCGGATTTCTTATAAATAGAATAAAACATAGTCAATAAATTTGTTATTGACATTACCTCTATTAATAATATTCTGAGCTGATGTGGCTTCTTCCCGATACATTATATCCTGCTTTCTGCTGAACACGCAACAGGGAGGCTCCTAATCTTTTGGATGGATCAAAGGGCTTCCCCGCTTTCTTAATTCCTCATGGTGTTTCTCCCGTTCCTTGTTGAGAGAAACACTATCCTCAGATAAGCACGCCCACGGGAAATTCTTCTGTTTCAATCCATGCTTTCATACAGAGAACGACAGACCCCAAATCATTTATTCTTATACTTTTCCTAAAAATATGCGTAAAAATGCCACCAGCCATTTCTGATTGGTGGTATCAGTACCATACAATTGTATCTTTTTCCTGGGACTTCCCATTCCTTTGATATTCTTCTATCTGGCGAAGTGCATGTGCTGCCTAAATATTGCCATAACCTGCGAGAGATTCTTCTAAGATTCTCTACCCTGTATTCCTATTTAGTGCAACAATTCCACTACCATCAGAATTTTCTGGGTAATATTTATACCTTGCTGCCGAATCCGTCATCTCCAACTTTTCAATTCTTACCACACACTCACTTCCATTCTACAATCCATTCTTCTTTTTGAATTTTTCCAGAGCCGTCTTATAATTATACTTACGCTGTGCCAGCTCATACGCTTCATCATATAGCATGTCTATCTTATTCATCAATCCGTATTTCAGGTGCTCATGCCTTAACAATATAATGGCCTGCTCCTATATCAGCTTCCCTTTACAAAGCCGGCGGAATGATGATGACATGCCATAATCTGATTCAAAACGCTTCGCCCCTCCATATAATTCTTTTTCATTTATGAACACATTCCTACACTTTCGATATGTATACCTCTGGAAGTCCACTATTCTTTGAAAAGAATTCACGATAAGGTCTTTTTTGCTATTACGTATCGATTCATAGTATATGGTTTCAATCCATACTCCCACGGCAGGGAGCGACAAAAGTAACGCTGGGCATCCCGGGGATGGCCAGGGCGTTTCAATCCACGCCCCCTATGCAGGGAGCGACGACAAAAGCGCCAGAGGGTTATCTCCTGAATGATGTTTCAATCCACGCCCCCTATGCAGGGAGCGACTGTAAGAGACTCAACAGACTGCTCAAATACACGAGGTTTCAATCCACGCCCCCTATGCAGGGAGCGACCGCCTCAGGGTAACATCGCCGGACGCTCGTTGACGTTTCAATCCACGCCCCCTATGCAGGGAGCGACATACGCAAATGAGCTTTATGTGCCATTTGATACCGTTTCAATCCACGCCCCCTATGCAGGGAGCGACGGTTCAACTCGTCAACAGTGAAACCGTCGTTGATATGGTTTCAATCCAAGCCCCCTATGCAGGGAGCGACAATATACCGATATGCAAAAGTCAAGAGGTTTTTGTGTTTCAATCCACGCCCCCTATGCAGGGAGCGACCATACACGCCCGATCCCTGCAAGTGATACGGATGTTTCAATCCACGCCCCCTATGCAGGGAGCGACAGAAGACGACATACGTTCAACTAGAGATTATACAGTTTCAATCCACGCCCCCTATGCAGAGAGCGACCATTAGCTTTTCAGCAGTATACTTAATTTTAAGATGTTTCAATCCACGCCCCCTATGCAGGGAGCGACAACGGGCAGAAGAAGGCGGATTTAATCCGTCGAAAGTTTCAATCCACGCCCCCTATGCAGGGAGCGACGGTTCAACTCGTCAACAGTGAAACCGTCGTTGATATGGTTTCAATCCAAGCCCCCTATGCAGGGAGCGACAATATACCGATATGCAAAAGTCAAGAGGTTTTTGTGTTTCAATCCACGCCCCCTATGCAGGGAGCGACTCCCCCGATTATATAGCACGTCAAGTAATGATCTTTGTTTCAATCCACGCCCCCTATGCAGGGAGCGACAGGGATCCGGCAGTCGTACCGATACTGGGATATCGTTTCAATCCACGCCCCCTATGCAGGGAGCGACTGACCCTGTTCTGTGAAAGGAGTGAACCACGGTGGTTTCAATCCACGCCCCCTATGCAGGGAGCGACCCGCTAGAGTTAATCGTACTAGTCGTACCGCTGGAAGTTTCAATCCACGCCCCCTATGCAGGGAGCGACCAGTCACACAACACCATGATCACAAATTATCAGGCGTTTCAATCCACGCCCCCTATGCAGGGAGCGACCATCAGGGCATCTTTGGGGATGGAGCGTATATCCTGTTTCAATCCACGCCCCCTATGCAGGGAGCGACATCGAGAAAATTCGCAAGACGCATGAGGAAGATATCAGTTTCAATCCACGCCCCCTATGCAGGGAGCGACAAATCCTGAAGCATCGGCTGCATCACATCGGTTTGTTTCAATCCACGCCCCCTATGCAGGGAGCGACGGGAATGTACTACCATGTATACGGGAGCATACCGGGTTTCAATCCACGCCCCCTATGCAGGGAGCGACCGAGGACTTTGCGGAGCTGGCGGCGTATCTCACGTTTCAATCCACGCCCCCTATGCAGGGAGCGACGAATTAGAACCGCTTTTTATGCAGATTTGGAGGTGTTTCAATCCACGCCCCCTATGCAGGGAGCGACAAATAGTAATCGGTTACTCTGTTAGGAATATTGTCGTTTCAATCCACGCCCCCTATGCAGGGAGCGACGTTTTTCAACGCATCGTAGAAGCTGCGGTAAAAGAGTTTCAATCCACGCCCCCTATGCAGGGAGCGACTTCGAATGTGGTCATATTCTGTCCACCTCTCTGTTGTTTCAATCCACGCCCCCTATGCAGGGAGCGACGGAGCTTCGTAAAGCTTTGGGATTGACTCAGAGTGTTTCAATCCACGCCCCCTATGCAGGGAGCGACTGTTACAGGTACGACCTTGATAGCGTGCTCGATGTTTCAATCCACGCCCCCTATGCAGGGAGCGACAGTCCGGGAAATTATTGTAGGATATCGGGATTGCGTTTCAATCCACGCCCCCTATGCAGGGAGCGACACCATCTTGACCGTAGCGTCTACGCAAATTGAATTGTTTCAATCCACGCCCCCTATGCAGGGAGCGACGATGTATATTCCGTAGCGATTCACTGCATTGCAGAGGTTTCAATCCACGCCCCCTATGCAGGGAGCGACGTCCGCGCCGAGGAATTTCTCCACATAGTCCATGCCGTTTCAATCCACGCCCCCTATGCAGGGAGCGACCACAGAGCTGAGATGCTATGACCATGTACCACTGTTTCAATCCACGCCCCCTATGCAGGGAGCGACGGCAGATTGCCTTGTTTTCTTCCTGCTTCATCAGGGTTTCAATCCACGCCCCCTATGCAGGGAGCGACCCGGCTTCTTCGCGCACTTATCCGGGTTCAGGTGGTTTCAATCCACGCCCCCTATGCAGGGAGCGACTTGTATATCTACCCTGCCGGGCGATATCTCGTATTGTTTCAATCCACGCCCCCTATGCAGGGAGCGACTCGCCCGTGCTTCCGCTTCTATATTTCAGCACGGTTTCAATCCACGCCCCCTATGCAGGGAGCGACAACGAACACCTATAGCAATTGCATCAACAGACGAGGTTTCAATCCACGCCCCCTATGCAGGGAGCGACAACAAACAGTCATATTATGAGGTGCTGTGTTATCTTGTTTCAATCCACGCCCCCTATGCAGGGAGCGACGCAGCTAACAGTGCAGATATAGCTGCTATAAAGACGTTTCAATCCACGCCCCCTATGCAGGGAGCGACTACACGGTTGCTGTCAGATTTCCCTGTAGAGTTTGTTTCAATCCACGCCCCCTATGCAGGGAGCGACTCACCATTTCTGGTGGTTCTAATCCTTGTAAATGTTTCAATCCACGCCCCCTATGCAGGGAGCGACCACTAGCGCCAGATCCGTATCTAAATACACGTGGGTTTCAATCCACGCCCCCTATGCAGGGAGCGACTGACAGCGACGATGTTGCCACCGTGTCCGTTGTGTTTCAATCCACGCCCCCTATGCAGGGAGCGACTTGAAGCACTCTGACAGGTCTTCATCCGAATTGATGTTTCAATCCACGCCCCCTATGCAGGGAGCGACGAAGAAAAAGCTGAGTACAGGGCGAAGAAAGCAGTTTCAATCCACGCCCCCTATGCAGGGAGCGACAGCACCAATCATTGATGGCTACAATGCCGTTGTCGGTTTCAATCCACGCCCCCTATGCAGGGAGCGACACGATCCCATTCCACAGAATCGCAGTTGCTACAAACGTTTCAATCCACGCCCCCTATGCAGGGAGCGACCTGAGACGGCTGTCACAGCAAGGACTCAACTACGGTTTCAATCCACGCCCCCTATGCAGGGAGCGACGGAAGCGAGGTGAGCCTGATGGCGAAAGGGAAATATGTTTCAATCCACGCCCCCTATGCAGGGAGCGACCGAGCCCTGTGAGGACTTTCGGCAAGCGTATGAGGTTTCAATCCACGCCCCCTATGCAGGGAGCGACTTCGTCTGTACGAGTGAAATAATATTCAATTCCATAGTTTCAATCCACGCCCCCTATGCAGGGAGCGACCAGAGAGCGAGGATGACTATTCACGGATCGCAGATGTTTCAATCCACGCCCCCTATGCAGGGAGCGACTGATCAGACCGAACAGGAGAAGTCAGCCTTCGACGTTTCAATCCACGCCCCCTATGCAGGGAGCGACATCACAAACTCTACTCCCTGGACCTGATCCACCTGTTTCAATCCACGCCCCCTATGCAGGGAGCGACGGTATCCCGGATGCGGAAATCGCCACGCCGGATGAAGTTTCAATCCACGCCCCCTATGCAGGGAGCGACGTGTTTCAGAACAGGGGAAAGAGAGGAAGACAAATGTTTCAATCCACGCCCCCTATGCAGGGAGCGACTAAGTTCGCCTCTACCGCCCTCATTCATGTATGCGTTTCAATCCACGCCCCCTATGCAGGGAGCGACAGATATTCCCATTGAAGTCGCCATATCGCCAAATAATGTTTCAATCCACGCCCCCTATGCAGGGAGCGACCATGCGAAATCAAATTTTTGTACTTCGTGTGGGACGTTTCAATCCACGCCCCCTATGCAGGGAGCGACTGAAAAATTCCGTGTCGCAGGCATGGAACAATATGTTTCAATCCACGCCCCCTATGCAGGGAGCGACTTTTTTTGGACACGTCCTCTGCTATACTACTCAAGGTTTCAATCCACGCCCCCTATGCAGGGAGCGACGGCAGACGGAATCTATCGAAACATAGATAAGATTGTTTCAATCCACGCCCCCTATGCAGGGAGCGACTGCCATCAGCTCACCTCGAACACCCATTCGTAGTGTTTCAATCCACGCCCCCTATGCAGGGAGCGACGAGCCTGCAACCCGGAGAACCCTACCCACTGGCTGTTTCAATCCACGCCCCCTATGCAGGGAGCGACGCAAAAAGTATCTTGAAATGAACGGTTATTCTGTGTTTCAATCCACGCCCCCTATGCAGGGAGCGACGGACTTTATCTTGAAACTCCTGAAGCGTCCCATAGTTTCAATCCACGCCCCCTATGCAGGGAGCGACAAGCAACAGTTTCCGGAAATACTGGAACCAACCTGTTTCAATCCACGCCCCCTATGCAGGGAGCGACAATGCATTCATCACTTTCACATACAAATTCTTCTGTTTCAATCCACGCCCCCTATGCAGGGAGCGACTCCAAACAGTTCTTGAGATTGAAGAAAAAGAGGGGTTTCAATCCACGCCCCCTATGCAGGGAGCGACCGTAATACTTGATCAAAAATGCGGATATCAGTCCGTTTCAATCCACGCCCCCTATGCAGGGAGCGACCATCGAGCGTATTAAGCTTGTTGAGAACTTTCTGTTTCAATCCACGCCCCCTATGCAGGGAGCGACTAACCGAAGATGTCTTACTGGACGGACAGACAGGTTTCAATCCACGCCCCCTATGCAGGGAGCGACAGAAAGCCGACGGCATCCAGTTCCGAGTAATCTTGTTTCAATCCACGCCCCCTATGCAGGGAGCGACTACATCGCTTAAAACGTATTTTGCCTATGGTCTGGTTTCAATCCACGCCCCCTATGCAGGGAGCGACCCGGTCAGGCCATTCCAAGCCGACTGGATACCTGTGTTTCAATCCACGCCCCCTATGCAGGGAGCGACATGTATATCTACCCTGCCGAGCGATATCTCATATTGTTTCAATCCACGCCCCCTATGCAGGGAGCGACATCAGCGTAGGAGGTAAGACATGTTTGAGTATAACGGGTTTCAATCCACGCCCCCTATGCAGGGAGCGACGTAGCGGCAGGAGTTAAGTATAACGCTACAATCGTTTCAATCCACGCCCCCTATGCAGGGAGCGACATTATTGCGGACCTGCCCGAGTACTTCATCATCGTTTCAATCCACGCCCCCTATGCAGGGAGCGACCGACAGCCGGGAGAATAAAGTTATTAAGTATCTGGCGTTTCAATCCACGCCCCCTATGCAGGGAGCGACTTGAACTGCCAGCGAATCAGTACCACACATGGGGAGTTTCAATCCACGCCCCCTATGCAGGGAGCGACGATTATCCCCGTGAGCCTGCTTGAAAACGTACTTGGTTTCAATCCACGCCCCCTATGCAGGGAGCGACTACACCCCACGCGATCATATCCCATGTCATACACAGTTTCAATCCACGCCCCCTATGCAGGGAGCGACAGTTTTGTGTAAAATTTAATATGATTTCTGTGTGTTTCAATCCACGCCCCCTATGCAGGGAGCGACCTTTAATTCTTGCTCAGGCGTTTTCTTTTTCATTTGTTTCAATCCACGCCCCCTATGCAGGGAGCGACAGTGTTGACAAAACACCTTAAAAGGTGTAATATAGTTTCAATCCACGCCCCCTATGCAGGGAGCGACATATTGGCTGACGCCGGAAGGCTTGCTGAAACTTGTTTCAATCCACGCCCCCTATGCAGGGAGCGACGTACGGAACGACTGCCAGCGTCTGCATCCTCAAGGCGTTTCAATCCACGCCCCCTATGCAGGGAGCGACTTGATCGATGCCGTCATTGTCGATGACTCTTATTGTTTCAATCCACGCCCCCTATGCAGGGAGCGACCGCAATTTCAGCCAAAAATTCTTCCTCATTTTCAGCAGAAATCGACAAATTATCATTTCAAATACTTAAATTTCCCCTTTTTTCATCCCCTCTTCGTCTACAAAACACGCCGTTTGTGCACATTTAAGAGTGCGAATCCCCCGGCATTTTTATGTCCGCTTCCTATTCGCACTCTTATATTATCACAAAATCAACGTATCATCCACTGCAATTCCACGGTCAACACCCATATGTTCCACTTTTGTCTGATACTTATTTCCCAAATAATAGAATCTCAGGCTGTCAACACTCTCATCAATAATATCTGCCAATATTGCTTTCAAGGTAACGCACTGGGCATTGTCCAAAATGCATTCAAAAACAGAATTTTGCACTCTTCTTCCATAATTTACGCACTGCTTTGCGACTTTCCGCAGCCGTTTCCTTCCCGCCGCGGTCTCTGTATTCACATCATATGTGATCAGCACAAGCATTCCGCCACCTCACTTCCACAGGAATACAGGATAACCGTCCAGATCGCCTCTTAAATATCTGGCGAGGAGCATTGCCTGTACATAGGGCACCATCCCCCACTCCACTTTTTCCTTCAGATAGGGGTGGGTAATGATTTCCTTTTTCTTATTCTGCCATTCTCCAAGCACTTTTTTCCGCAGTTCATCATTCATCAGTACCGCCCCGTTTTCCTTCACAGAGAAATTCTTCCCGCTGATGATCTTCTTATTGATCAGCGTAAGTACAAACCGGTCGGCAAGGATTGCTCTCAGTTCCTCGATCAGATCCAGCGACAGAGACGCCCTGCCCGGACGGTCCGTGTGAAGATATCCCACATAGGGATCCAGCCCCACACTTTCCAGAGCTGAAGTAATACTGTTTGTCAGCAGGGTATAGACAAACGACAGGAGCGCATTCACGTTATCAAGAGGCGGGCGCTTATTCCGTCCCCTGAATGCGAAATCCTTTTTCTGCTGAAGGATCAGTTCATCGAACACGCCGAAATAAATGCTGGCAGCCTCGCCCTCGTAGCCTCTGAGCTGTTCTTTCGATTCCGCGCTGCGGATCCGTTCCAAAGCTTCTTTCAGAAAAGCGGATGCATTTTTTACCCGTTCTGCATCAATCTGCATCGAATGATCCCTCACAGCCCGTTCCAGGACCCATCTGGCATTATATACCTTGCCCAGTATACAGTTTCTTGCGATTTCCAGGCTGATCTTTTCATCGTTTTTACTCGCATACTGCTGTTCTCTTAATATCACATTTCCTTTAATCCTTCCGGAAACACGGGCCAGAAATTTTCCCTGAGGCGTAAGGTAACATAGAGAAATATTCCGCTCCGCGCAGGCTCCCATCAGCGCAGGGCTTGTCCCGCGGTAGCCGAAGGAAACGATCCCTTCCAGATTATGCAGCGGTATCCTGCCCAATTCTTTCTGCTCCTCCAGGACAACTATATTTTCCCCATCCAGAGACAGATAACTGTTTTCAGAAGTAACATACAGTGTATTCAGCAGTTTTTTCATTCATCTTCCTCCTTCAGCATCTGATCAATATATGTCTTCACGGAGACTGTTTTCCCGAGTTTCGGCAGACAGATATCTTTGAGAGAACACGCATTGCACGATTTGCTGTACTTCACTTTCGGCGTATACTTTCTGGAATAATACCCATGCATCTCCTGGAACATATCTTTCACCTCTCTGCGGAGTTCTTCTGTGATCTCCACAGATTCACGCCGTCTCGTCTCGCCGTAAAATATCGCTCCCTCCGGCACCTGCGCAGAAAACATTTCTTCCAGGCACATCGCCTGTGCCGCAAGCTGAAGCTTATCCTCCTCCGACAGTTTCGGTTTCCCCTTTTTATATTCCACCGGATAGATCGAATACAGCCCTCTGTGGCCATGCAGCTTTATCCCATCCTCACATTTATGGAACTCCACCAGGTCGCACTCGCCGCTGATCCCCAGCTCCCTGGATGAGACTGGCAGGGCTCTGGCAGTGATAACATCCTTTCGTTTTTCTCTAAGTGACGGATCATGCACTTTCTTATGCATCAGCTCGCCTGTAACCGTATGCACATTCTCCGCCCACTGCTGCTCTATATGGATCAGCGCCCACTGTCTCCGGCAGAATTTGAAATGCTGGATTCCCGAGATCATCAGATAATCATCTTCCGAATATTCCATCATACCATCCTTTTCACTTCAACTGAATCCGGTATCTTCTCCTCATGTATTTCCACCGTGTAGTCCTGATACTTTCTCGGATATTCCACGCCTTCATTTCTCTTTACTTCCACAGCGTCAAATAATTTATACGCCGGACAGTCACCGAGCTCTTTGCTGTGTTTGAATACGATCAGTTCCCGGACAGCCATTTTTCCCCTTGCAGCCGAATGGTCATTTTCAAACATATTGATGATCGCTTCCCACAGAAGCTCCAGGTCCTCCTCCGAAAAGCCGGTCACCTTCCGCGCAAGGTTTGCTGATACATATCCCTCCGCCCGGTATAATCCATAAGGAACAATACTCTTTCTTCCCATCTCGGTGCTCTTGTTTTCTGCGTCTTTCTCAGTGGTGATCGCCACTCTTGTAATCGTCACTTCCTGGCTGATGACCGGGTCAATGCTCCTTGCAAATCCGATCTGCACCGGTCCTCTGACCTGCCCACAGTTTAAAGAGGCTTTTACAAATGTCGTCATGACCGCACCAAAGGTACGGATATCATAGAAATTGCCGCACATATAATCTTTTAATTTAAGGTCTGTATCCGGATCGCTTTTCTTTAATTTCTTCAGCGCTTCCGTCACCTTTTTGTCTTCCGTCTCCTCGATCCCGAGACTTCTGCACGCTTCCCGGTCGCTTCTGTTGAGCGGTACGTCTTCCTTGATATAGATCTGGAAGCCTTCCGCGTCTTCTTTTACCGTCTCCACATAATTCCTGATCTTGCGCTTTAAGCACACATCCGTAACAAGCCCGAGTCCGCTCTCAGGATCGATCCTCGGCATATTTCCCGCATCAGGATCTCCGTTCGGATTTCCATTCTCTACGTCGAACAGCACAACAAATTCATACCTGTTTTTGATCACTTCGCTCATCTACATTTCCTCCCGTTTTTCGTATTTTTTCTGCACCTGGTGATAATATCCCAGAATGAATTTCCCCTGTTCCTCCAGCGTCAGCCGTCTCGGGTATTCATCCAGCTTTTCCATGATTTCCGTCAGCAACTTCTCGTAATAGCCTTTTGCACTGCCTTTCTCCCGCTCCAGTTTTTTCATATGGCTGTTTTTCAATTTCACAAGCACCGGGAAGATCGATGCCGGCGTCGCGCACGCGGAATTAAAATACCGGTCGCGGATCGTCGCCTTAATCCCCGGGTTCGCGTCCATCTGGATCGACTCTAATACGGAAAACAGCCTTCCAAGCACATATGCTGTATCTCTGCTCTCTTCTTTCAGTCCCATATAACTCTCTCCTTCCTTCCAGTTCGCATTTCGTATCAGATAAGCTTTGATGATCCCTGCCCTGCCCCAGGTAACCCTGCCCTGCTCTGCCCGGATCCGGATCAGGACATCTGTATAAAGGCTCGCCGGATATCCGGCTCCCGACAGGATTGCCTGAAGCACCAGCGCCGCCATATTCGGAACCGGCGACTTATCTTTAGAATTCTGATTCACGGTCTCCGCAAGCATATCCCGGATTCCCATAAGCTCGCGGTTCTCCCAGGACGGCTTAACGATCGACATTCTCTCATAATGCGCCGCCAGGTTTTTCAATATATTCCCAAAGGAATCCTGGTAGAAAAACCGCACGGACAGCCGCGCCGCATTCGGCGCAAGAGAAAGGATATAAAACCTCTGATCCGGGTCCAGGACGACGTCGCCTGTATGGAACGGTCTGTCCTTTTTCAGGTTTTCAAACATCCCCTTTATCTCTTCCTGATTGTCAGGCTTTGGATCTGCGGCTTCGAAAAACGCCGTCTGATATTCTTCCTTTCCGCTTTCCGCCCAGAATACGATCATGGAATCTCCCAACTGAAATGTATAGTCCCTCTGCCCGAGCAGATAATTCAGAGCCGTCGTATAGGCAAACTCCGCATACCGTCCGACAGGCGCGTTATAACTCTGCTCTTTCCCATAAGATTCAAAAGCCGGAGCGTTAAACGAAACAAGGGCTGCGCCGCTGGACTGGGCTCCCGGAACCCCTTTGATCGTTTTATGGATCCTGGAGATCTCTGCCTCTTTTCCGGTCACAAGACAGACCCCTGTCTGTCCGCCTTCTGAAGATACAGTTCTTGCGCGTTCCCAGGATGCCTGTATAAACGGATCATCCTGTGCGTAATGCATCCCCATACAGAAGATCAGGTTGCCTCCGTCCGTGACCTCTTCCCATCGTTCCTTAATCTCAATACATTCTGATGCTTTCTCCGGTTCCCACGTCTCAAAAAAGGATCGGACCGCCTGCGCCATCTCGCCTTCTGTCTCCCGCAGCAGTGACAGATGCCTTTCCTTTGCCGCTCTAAAGCATTCAATCACTCTTTGGTTCGGGCCTTCCGCGTCAATGCCGAGAATATATTTTGAATTGTCACACAGAAAATTTGCCGAAACCCCTGATGAACGTGTCACCATCTCCGGCACTTTGATCTGCTGAGGAACCAGTACTTTCTTTTTTCCTCTATCCTCTTCCTGTTTCAAAGTGAGGATTCCCAGGACCCTGCCGTCTTTTGACAGATTGACGCCATAAGAAACCTTCGCCTTGCACCAGCCCTCCTGATCCACTTCCCCTTGCTTTTCCAGATTTTCATAATGCTTTACCAATGCCTGTAAGATCATCGTATCACCTCACAGTCTCTCAGATCCAGGACTCCCCGCTTCATCACAGCCCGGAAAAACATGGGCTGGATGTTATTCCTGTCCGAGTAATCCATGTCAAAAAGCATAAAGCCCAGGTCTTTCTCCTCTACATCGTCATACGCAGTCCGGATTTCTCCCTCTTCGCACAGGCAGAAATTCGCCGGGAACTCCCTGCATCCGAAATACGGCATATGGAAACATTCTCCTCTTCTTAACCGCCGCATGATAATGTCCTTGAATTTCCCCGGATTGTCTGTCTCATTCGCCTCTTCTGTCATCTCGAAATGCGCTTCGATCACATACTCTACGTCCCGCAGCAGGAGCGACGCCCTCTGGACGATCTCCGCTTTGGTGCTTATGTACAGTGACCTGGGATCTTTTTTCCCGTTATAGGCCTGGAGCACATTCCCCGCCAGGATCTTGCTCTTCACCTCATTCCGGCGCACGCTTGTGAATCGGACCGGATTGACCACATGGATCTTATCGATCACCCATCTCATGCCCGGATGCCAGTAGACTGCCTCCAGGATCCCCCGCGCCGCCGAGGGCGTCATAACGTCGTAGGAGCATCTTTCGACCTTCATTTCCGGCCGTGAAAAGAGCGCGTAATTTCCCCACACCCTGACCTTGACACCTACTCCCATTGCTCGACCTCCTTCCTCTGTTTCATTTATAAGACCACTCCTTTCCTATAGCATTCTGCAATATAATCTCTCGGCTGATAATAAAAGTCCGTATTATAATCTGAGATCTGCCCGTCAATCCAGGAATGGTATATCTCCCATATACCATCTATTACCTTCTCATCCTCACAGACATCTTCAATCAACCGCTCATATACTTCTCCGATATCCCAATATCCGGGAACGGTATAACGGCATTCCTTTACATTGTCAAAACTTCCTTCTGTCATATTCGTTTCTTCAATAAATTCGTCCGCGGTCTTTTCTATTGGTTCACAGTGAAAGACATCTGCATACTCATAAATCCTCTTGATCCTATTCTTTCCCATATAATCTGTAACTTCACATCTTGTCCGCTTCATCCTGCGGCCGATATATTCGATCAGGCTGCATGTATAAAAAAGTGCATTGTTATTCTTTGTCCCCATATACAACCTCACTTCTAACAAATTTCAATGTATCAAGTGCTGAAACCGTATGAAAACTGATCTGATGCGTTGGATATTTAAACTTTGCCAGTTCCCAGAATGCCGCCCTTGAGATTTTCCCATCCATATAGTTCTGTACATAATTATAAATTGTATCGTCTGCCATCGGTCCTTCTACTATATCGTATCTATGAGGTTTTCCGCTGCGGCATGCCACGATAAAATCAAGCCATTCTTCTGTCATATTTTCAAATACTTTACAGTTGAGCTTTTCGTCCGGTATATATTCATATTTATTCAGATATCCATCTGCACCATAGCGTGACGCCCATCTTTTAGCCTGTTCTTCAAACCTGGTGCAATAAAACCCGAAATAAAAGTCTTTGTTGTATTTTGCTTTTCTTATTTCAGGATATTCTACAATTTGTCTGCTTCCATGGTATATGATCATACTTTATCTCTTCCTGCCTTTCTCATTTCTGCTCACATCACTACCGCTATCCCCGACTCAATCCCAAGATCCAGCCCCATCTCTTCCGAATACTGCCCGCTGTCGACAAGCTCATAAAAGTTTTCGATTCCTCCAGGAACCTGTCGGAGCATTCCCGCTCCCCGGAGCTTTTCGATATCATTCTCATATAACTGAACGCAATACTGTCCTGCTTTTCTCATTCCCGACTTTGTATATCCCTGATGTTTTATCTGCCAGAGCAGCTCTTCCGCATCTTCCTCCCTGCTGATGAAAACAGTCAGTGTATTTTCTTCGATCAGTTTAAACTCTTTCGCCGCTTTGGCAAAGTTATATCTTTTGTCTTTGAACTCCTCAAAGATCTTCTTTTTATCCAGACTCTCGCCACGGAAATGGTACAGCGCTTCAAAATATTTCTCTATCCCGTGCAGCGATGAGATATCCTCTCCCTCTGAAAGCAGCATTTTCGACACATCGATCTGAAGCTGCTGTCCCGGGACATATTCTTTCTCCTCAAACTGAAACAGATAAGCAAAGCTGTCTTGCGCAGCCCTCTTCCCCTCTCTGTTGCATCTGCCTGCTGCCTGTATCATAGAATCCACTCCTGCCAGCTGTCTGTACACGGTGCAGAAATCCAGGTCTACCCCCGCCTCCACAAGGCTTGTGGAGATCAGGATACATCTCTTCCCATCCTTCACCAGCCGTCTGATCTTGTCCAGGACTCTTCTCCTGTGTTTCGGATACATTGCCGTAGACAGATGGAATACCCCTTCGCCCTTCATTTTCTGATAGAGCCTCTGCGCTCTCTTCTTCGTATTGACGATACAGAGCGCCTGTTCTTCCTTTTGCAGCTTTTCTATCAATTCGTCTTCTGATATAGTTCCGACATTTTGAAATGTCACCCTTTCAAAAAAGCGGAACTGCTCCTCCACTCTCGGGCACAGCTCTGTAACCGGCATCTCCCTCTGAAAAAAGGGAGACAGAGCGGGCTGTGTAGCTGTGCATAGTACAATACTGGAGCCGAAATTTGCAGCCAGTTCTTCCATCACCGCGATGCACGGCTTCAGATAGTCTGTCGGAAGCATCTGCGCCTCATCGAAGATAATAACGCTGTTGGCGATGTTATGTAACTTTCTGCATTTGGATGATTTATTTGCGAATAGCGATTCAAAAAACTGTACATTTGTCGTCACCACTACCGGCTTGTCCCAGTTTTCCGACGCCAGCTGCATCGGCATTAATTCTTCCGTGCTTTCGTAATCCACATTATAGTGATTTTCCAGAACATTCTGCTCTCCAAGGATCTTGCGGAATACCGCTGCATTCTGCTCAATGATGCTCGTATATGGGATCACATAAATAACGCGGTCCATCTGGTTTTCCACTGCATGCTGCAGAGCGAATGCCAGTGACGCGATTGTTTTTCCTCCGCCTGTGGGCACGGTAAGCTGAAAGATTCCTCTTTCTTTGTGTCCCCATTCAAAGCAGTGCCTTAGGATCTCCGTTCTCCTCCCGTTTACTGTTTCCGTGTCTTCATTCAAAAGCCAGCCCGCGACATGTTTTTTCAGTTTTTCCAAAAGGACAGACGGTTCTTCTCCTGTCTCCCGCTGCGTCCGCCCTTCTTTCATAAAATATTCTGTATCCAGGAAATCAGCGTCCACCAGACAGGAATACAGCATCCGGATAAATACGCTCAAAGAAAAATCCGGGTCAGGGGAATTTTGGGGATCAAACGGCAGTGTCTTTATCTCTGGAATATGGATCTCACTCTTATATGCACCGCAATCCTCTATATGCTTCTTTTTCCTGCCTTGCAGCGTAGGGGCATTCCCCGGATCCGATGAGCTGCCGTAATCCGGGAGCCCGGAATGGTGTCCGGCAATGCAGTAACTCATAAAACTGTACATCCCGCCCTTTTCAAAACATGCTTTCGCTCCGGCTGTCGAATGGTCCACCTGCCTGTTGCTGTTATTCTTGATTTTATCCTGAAATGCAAGGGAGTACTTCCCGATATCATGGAGCATGCCGCACGCATAGCCCCAATCCGCTTTGCCGAACCGGCCGGCAAAATACCCAGCGAGTTCAGCCGTTCCGCATAAATGGTCTTTCAGTGTCTGTGTGCGTTCTTCATTGAGATGCGCGATATATTCCATAGAATTCTCCTGTCTTTTCACAAAATCTGCACTTCACTCTCGCATCGAATACTCGCAAGCCCATGGGGAAGGTCTGTCTCACGATCGAGAAATATCCCTCGTCCTTTCTCGCTGTTTTCGTGCCGCTTCTTTGTCTTCCTGTCAGCCTTCAGCAGAATGGAATGCAGAAGTCCTTTATAGCCGCCAATAAGAATGATACTTTTCCTTTTCTCCAGAGAATAAAGTTTTTCCAACATCTGTTTCAATTCTTTTTTAAATTCTACACTCTTGTACTCATTTTTCATAAGCGTTTCAAGATACCTGCACATCTGACTGATTTTTGCCGTTGCCGCGCTGTTTGCATCCTCCAGGATTTCCTCAAACGCTGTACCGTCTTTCAGGTACAAGTCTCCGCTGAGTACACTGCCTGCTTTCAGCATTTCCACACCGACATTGTCAAAAAACAGCTTAAAATCAGCTTCATTATAGTCACTGACATACTGGGCTTTTTCAAGATTTTTCAGCACAATCTGCTCCCTGGCAACAGGAATATCATCCGCCATAATATGGATCTTTTTATCATTCTTCTGCAGCAGCGCCCCTTTTACAGAACTTCCCGGGAGATAATACTCTGCGTGATCCGGATCATATTTTTCATACATGCCGTACTGATAAAAAGGATAGACGACTTTTACCGTTTTTGCCCCCTTCGGATCAGACGGACAGAGCACCGGCTCCCTGCAGAATGTATCGATGCCATGATAGAAGGCCTGTCCCGCGCGGGGCGACACGATCGTACTTGACAAAAACTTCATAGTATATGTAATCTTTTTCATGATTTTCTTCCTCACAAATTAATCGGATACAAAAACGCATTTCCAAATACGAGATTCTTGTCTTCTCCAAATTTTGACCATATACATCTGCCCGCATGCTCAATCCCATTTTTCAGGGCAACTACACTGCCGCAGCTGATAAAACTGATAAACCACCTGGGATAGGTCTGATTCCATCCGCCCGGCATCGAGAATGGTTTTCTCTCAGAAGTAAACAGCTTCAGGCAGGATTTTTTATAGTCAATCTGATCCGGGAGCAGCATTCCCAAATTTAAATACACCCCCTTATCAGAATCGGCAAGTTCTTCTTCCATACACATGATTTCATCGACATAATACTTATTTAATCCCTGGGAAGCTCTTTTCCCCAATATCAGAGGCCTGCATGTTCTCTTCATTTGTTCGGCAGTACTGACAAGAGGCTCCACCGTCTGGCCGCTGTCTCCCTGAAGATAAAAACAAAATTCTGAAACTGTCCGCCCTCTGCTTTCACTCTCATCGTCTCTGCTTATCTCCTGCAGAATAGTTACAGGCACTGTAAATAACTTTTTCTCCAGATCTTCTATTCCCCAACCGCCACGTTCCAGGGACGCCCTGAGCTGCTGCCCGGAAACTTCCCGGATATAGGGATAGACAGAACAGCATGCACTCGGTTTTTTCAAAATGAAGTTTAACTTTTCTTCTCTGATATAGGCTCTTTCCCTGATCTGCGCACGCAATTTTTTCAGATTCTCCTCCGGCTTTTTCTCCTCTGAAACTCGCTCTGCAAGCTTTTCCATAATATAGTCCTGGGGGACCGGGAGAAATCCCAGCGGGAACAAGTTTGACAGAGCCAGATGAGCCTCCCTGTTATAAACTTTCCGCACAAATTCCGCAGCGGCTTCCCCGCCCTGCATCCTGGATAATTCTGTCACCATCGCCCCGAATATTTTCTGAGAGTCCGGCAGCTGGGTGACTGTGCCTGATGACCTTAGTATAATTTTATAATTCTTCACTCTGTCCGCCCTCCGTCCCAGTCAGGAAACGTCACTGATATTCTTCCGTATCCGCGGCTTTTCGAATTTCCCAGCCGATAGATCCCCGAATTAAATTTCTCCAGATTATCCATAATGTAAGCTTTGCTTGTCTCAATAAAATTCTCATCCTCTGCGAATCCGTAAAATTCAATCGCGCCTTCGAATTCCACACCTGTTTTTACCGCTTTATAAGTTCTGGGATTAGATTTCGGTTCCAAACCATTACTATCGATTGCAGTCTTGGCATCGATGGAGAAATATTTCTTCGGTTCCTGATTCCTGTCTGTCACCCGCAGATCATTAAAAAACAATTTTGGCGTGTCATTAAATTCCCGGATGCCAAACAGATAGGAAGCTGATGCATTTTCTATGGCGCTGTCATATCTTCTTTCAAAGCGTTCCATACCTTCCTTCTTCTGTTTATCAAGACTGAGCACCCTCGCACAGACTGATTCTTTTTCTCTCCTCAAATACTCCCTGTACCATTCCGCAATCTCCGCCGCCTTTTCACTTGTATCTCTGCTCACGATCGCCCGCAGCGCTCCTTTCAGAGACGATGCCGGAATACACGGAAAGCCGTCCTCATCCGCTGCCGTCCACTGATCGATCCCTCCGATCTCAAAAGATTTCGGAGCGCCTCCGATAAAAAGATTTGAAAGCGTTTTAATATGTATTTTCAGAATACATCCCATAGCTGACTCCTCCTATATATCAACTTACTTTTTCATCTTCATGAACATTTCATTATAGCTGTAAAACAGCATCAGGGAATCCACATAATCAGGTGTCCACGCACTGCTTTTCTTTACTGTTTTTATCATTTTCTGTTTGTCAAAATAAAGCCTGTTCGGGAGCTTTTTTTCAGCTTTTCGCTTTTTAATGATCTCATCGATCTTCTCTTTTTCAAGTGGATTATGCAGTTCTATGATTTCTGCCGTCTTTTCACAAGGCACATTTTCGCAAAGCACAGATTTCATCTTAAAAAATGACGAACGCTCAAGAGAAACTTTCTGATAACCGGATTTACGCCCTTCAGATACTTTTTTTACGAACAAACTTGTCAATTCTTTTGACCGGGCATACAGGCAGGTGGTGTAGAGATACTCGCGCGGTTTGGCAAACAGGAGCCGTCGGATTTCCGCCTTTTTGCTCTTATAAGCTTCAGGAATGGGCTTTCTTTTTTCAACATGTTTCTCCGTATCCGTTTTAAATAATTGAAAGCGGATGTCACTGAAAAGTATCATCAGCCGGAGATATGTCTCAAAGCGCTTCCTATTTTCACTTTCCAGCACCAGTCTGAACCCGCTTTCCTCTCTTTCATACAGCTGCCTGATCAGGCTGGCATTCAGCACAAGCTCAGCCTGGCTCAATTCGTCATCGGAATGTTCAAAATACCTGGGTTCCAGGCGGTAAAGGACATGATTGATATACTTTACCTTATCGTTCTCTATCTCCTCATCAGTAACGTCTTCTAATAATGTATAAAAGAAATTCGGTCTCCCGAGCAATTCACTGCAGGTCCCGCCAGCTGTCCTCACACGGTTCAGGAATTTCACATCACTGATAAAGTAGTTCCATATGGGCTTATTCTGCATCTGACAGTCAAGTTCCAGCTTTTTTTGCTTACCGTTCTCCCTGTCATTTTTCAAACTCTCCCGATACGCCTTCATTTTGTTATAGTCAATATCAAAAAATGTCAGATCTCCAACAGAGATCCGCATGTTCAAAAACTTCCTGAGTATTGCCGGCGGATCCTGAGCCTTTGCATTTTTAAGCTGTCTCTCAACCCGCTCCATATAGTAGCGTATCGGCTCTTTGTTAAATGTGATTTCCACCCCGAGGCTCATCCCCAGTTTTTCATCACAACTCCCACTTTCCTCAATTTTCCGGTTTACATTCTGCATCAATTGTCTGCAGACATTTACACCTCTGAGCATATCTTCCGCTGCCACCGCAAAGAAAATATCATCCCCTGCGATATACAGAGGAAAGAGCCACCCTTCCCTGCCCTCAGGCTTAAACTGTTTCGCAGCTTCGTGCAGACCTTCCAGGCAGATCTCACTGTTGAGGATCTCACTGATTCTGCTGTACTTCTCATATCGGTCGATCCCCCGGAACATGTCCCCCATTCTATCCAGATCCGCTTTTATGACAGCAATGCGAAAACGGGACTCATCTTCCTTTTCTATCCTGAGGGTATTCACATCTCTCACGAATACCGGGAACTCTTTCTTGATCCTTTCCTCGGTATAATTGCTGACCTCAGCTTTTATTCCATCATCAAACCGGAAAAGCAGTTCTTGATTCTTTTCAATGATATGGTTCAGAGTCTGCGCTTGTTTCAGTTGTTTTTTCGCTTTTTGGATAGCAGAAATCTCATCTAATCCTTCGAAAGGGAAATAAACCCATCTCAGAATTTTCTGTCCCTGTGATTCTCTGTAATATTTTACAAACAAATCGTTCAGCGCTTCCTCCAGCGCTTCCTCCGTCTGGCCGCTGCTGAATATAAATACGCCGGAACACTTCATCAGTGTGTTTGCCTTTGCCTCAGGAAATCTTTCATATATATCCTCAAAAAATTTTCCTGCAATCTGATCAGACGAATTGATAATGCTCTTAAGCGTCGCCTCTTCCGACTCTTTCTCCTGGGTATGAGAGTGTATCACTTCTGTCAGAAATGTCTGAACTTTGTCCACTGAAAGAGCTGATATATATTTATTCACTGTCTGAGCCCTCCTTCCGCCTGGATCCGTTAAACATTTCCACATAATCCAAATGCGGGAACAGCATCGGATTGTTGATCAGCATGAGGATCTGATTCAGCTGGAAATTGAACGACATCAGGGAAAGTTCTTCTTTACCAGAGCCATTGTTTCCTGTTCTGTATATTATATACTCATCCAGATCATGTGCTTCTGCTTCCTCTGCCCCCTTTATTCCTTCCCGCTCTCTGCCATTTGCCTGATTCAGACACAGATACCAGTCATACAGGTCTTTCTTTTCTTCATCCCACTTGACATCCAGTTTTCTCTCTTCCTTGAGCGCCCTAACAACTACATCGAACTTCGTATCTGCCGCTGTCGGCAGTCCCTTTTGCTCATTCAGGCAGCACAGTACACGGAGAGGACGCGTTGCCGGCTGTGTTTCTACAGGTTTGTAAGCAAGATTATTTGCCAGCCGTACAAATGACTTCTGAGCTGATGATGTTTTCAGTTCAGAAATACTTTCTGCCCAGCTTTCGAGATTTTCTTTATTTAACGATGTACTTTTGCATTCTACGACGACAGCCACTGCTTCAAGAGGGATAAATTTCAGATCATAGTATCTAAAAATATAAGGAGTATACAGCTCATCAAAAATCGCCAGATCTACTTCATTTGATACTTTTCCCCTCGAATCAATAAGAAATACAGACTGTTCGACAACGAATTTTTTCGGCACGATACGTTTAAACATCTCTGCCCATATTTTTTCTCGGTAATGTCCGATCGTTGCTCCATGTTCAGCTTCAAAATAGAGCTGATTTACAATCCCTTTTTCCAAACTCGCATAGTTTTCTTTTATTTGGGCGATAACTTTACTTTGGTCAGTGTCCATATTTCGTTCTCCTTCCTCATTTGTAATTCGATTTCAAATATACTAATATATTGTTGTTGATTTCTTAAAATAGCATATTTATGATCTACTTGCCTGTCAGCGGATTGCTCTGTATACTGTCATAAGACTACAGAAAGAAAAAGTCTCAGAGCACCCTCCCTGGAAAGTCGTGTACTCTGAGACCCGGTTATAAAAACCATGGTTATTATATCAGAATACACACTGACCTACAAGGCGGACTCCGGTGTTTTTTGTTATGAGCAGTGATGACACCCCTGTCTGCCCCGTCTGTGGCGGTACTTTGAAGTATCGCGATACCAGACTACGTATCCGGAAGAAGGAAGGCGGCGTGAAAGAGTATCTTATGATCCGCAGGCTCCGCTGCACGGAATGTCATCGGTATCACAATGAGCTTCCTGATTGTCTTGTACCCCACAAGCATTATGAAGCCGAGGTGATCTCCGGCGTGATCGACGGGATCATAACATCGGAGGATGCTGATTCCGAAGACTTTCCTTCCTTGCAGACCATGTTGCGATGGCTCCAGTGGTTCCAGATGAACCTCGTAAATATTGAAGGATTCCTGCGTAATGCCGGATACCGGATACTTGGATTGGGAGAAGAACTTCTTTTCTCTCACGCGTCACTGCTCGATACCATACGCCAAACACATCAGGACTGGCTGGAGCGTATCCTCCGTATCATCTACAACAGCGGCGGTTTTTTACCTGCTGTACCGTGGTGATGTTATGCACCTGTTTTGATTCGTCTGTCACAGAGCTGGCAGGTATAGTGGTCTCAGAAGGAGGTCACTATATATGAATACCAATACAAACAGAATCAAACAATGGCAGGAACAGGAAGCTCTTTCCCGATTCCAGCTGATCGCGCCGCTGCTCCGGGAAGATCTTGACGATGCAAAGAGGCTGCGGCTCCGGAAACAGATTGCTCAGGCCAATGATATTTCCGTCCGGTCCATCTACCGCTATGAAAAAGCCTACCGTGAAGGACAGTTTGCCGGCTTAAAACCAGCCACACGCGAAAAACGCCGTTCACAGAAACTTCCGGAAAACTTTGATCTTCTGCTTGAGCAGGCAATCCAGCTCCGTAAGGAAGTCCCGGAGCGGTCTGTTGCACAGATCATCTGCATACTGGAACTGGAAGGCTATGCTGCACCGGGAGTCCTGAAACGCTCCACTCTGGAACGGCACCTGTACCGGGCTGGTTACGGAAGGGAACAGATGCAGATGTACCGCGATGCGCGGGGGAGTTCTTCCAAACGTTTCTGCAAACCGCACCGTATGATGCTGGTACAGGGGGATATCAAGTACGGTCCCAAACTTCCGATCGGGAAAAATGGCGCCAGAGTACAGACGTATCTTTCCTCTGCAATCGATGACCATTCCCGCCTCCTGCTGGCTTCCCGGTTCTATGACAGTCAGGAGGAAGCCATTGTTGAGGATACGTTCCGCCAGGCGATCCTCCGATACGGAAAGTTTGACGCCTGCTACTTTGATAACGGTTCCCAATATATCGCCAGGCAGATCAGGCTCTCTCTTTCAAGACTGGGGATCCGGGTTCTCCATGCAAAACCGCGGAGCGGCAAAAGCAAAGGGAAGATTGAAAAGTTCCATCAGGTAGTGGATATGTTTAACCGGGAGGCAAAACTAAAAAACATCAAAACCCTGGAAGAGCTGAACCGGCTGTGGGCCGTGTTCCTTGATGCGTACTATCACCAAAAACCCCATGAAGGGATCAGCGAATACTACGAAAGCCTTGGTGCGGCAGTCCCGGAATCAGGGATCACTCCCCTTCAGGAATGGAACCGTGACAGCCGTCCTCTGACCTATCTGGATGTCTCTGTTGTATCCGAAGCATTTCTGCACCATGAGATACGTAAAGTAGACAAGGGCGCCTGCATCAGTTTCAGGGGCAGAAAGTATGAAACGAAACCGGCTCTGATCGGATATAAGGTTGAGATCTCCTATGATCCTGCGGCTCCGGAAACTATTACGGTAAGTTATCCGGGATACGAGCCGTTTCCCGCACAGCCGGTCAGGATCGGCGAGTTCTGTGATAAGAACCCAACACTTCCTGCTGCAATGCAGGAACAGACTCCGACAACCTCGCGCTTCCTTGATGCGCTGGAAAAGAAACATTCGGAATCGACCCGCCAGCGGGCAGACGCGATCTCGTTTGCTTCTTACCGGAAGGAGGCGGATCACAATGTATGAATCATTCTTCGGGATGACCAATACACCTTTTGTACGTGACATCCCAGCAGAAAAACTCTATGAGTCTGACGCTTTCCGGGAAACGCTCGGCAGGCTCTGCTATGTAGCAGACCGGCAGATGTTTGCGGTCGTAACAGCGGATCCCGGCTGTGGAAAATCCACTCTGATCCGCAGGTTTTATTCGGAACTTCCGAGGGAAGAATATATCATCCTGTATCTTTCTGATTCCAAGCTGACCCCACGGTGGTTTTATAAAGGGATGCTGGACCAGCTGGGGCTGGAAGCACGGTTCTACCGTGGCGATTCCAAACGTCAGCTCCAACAGCAGATCGAGATCATCCACGGTGTCCAGCATAAAAAGGTGGTATGCGTTCTGGATGAGGCGCACCTGCTGGAGAAAGAAACACTGGAGGAATTCCGTTTCCTTCTGAACTACAGGTTCGATTCTGTAAGTCCCATGGCCGTCGTGCTCGTAGGGCAGACAGAACTGTGGGATAACAAGCTGAAACTTCAACGGTACGCAGCAATCCGCCAGCGGATCGATATGTACTGTACACTTCCGCATCTAGACCGGGCAGAGACGGAGAAGTATGTCAAAAGCCACATGGATTATGCGGAATGCAGCCAGGAGATCTTTACCACCAAAGCAATGGACGAAATCCATAAGGCTTCAGCCGGGATTCCGAGAATGATCAACCGGGTATGCGAAAAATCGCTTATGTATGCGTTCCAACAGCAAAAGCGGCTCGTCGATGATTATATGGTCAAGTATGTAGTGGAACACGAAATGCTTGGAACCGTAACCGGATAGAGAAGGTGCCGTCCGAATTCCGGACGGCCCATACATCAACCATCACGGTGACAGTAAACTTAGCAACTTAAAGACAACTCATGAGAGCAGTCTGGTGACAGCTCATGAAATCAGCAACATTTTATCGACTGATCCGGAAAATGAGTATGTTACATATGAGGAACTTTATGAGGTGTAAAGAATATATATGATGAAGACAGATGATGGATTGGCTCTGGCTATACGGATCGACTATCGTCATTGGGAGTGGGGATTTCGATAATAGGGAAAAGATTTTGGAGGAGCTTATAAAAGCTCCTCCTGTAAAATATTCCCCATTTTCTATGCCTGCCCATCCGTAATTTCCTTATAATAGCCTGCTCGATGCAGTATATTCCATAAATTTGTATCTACTCCTTTACTGACTTTATTATATCGATAGGATTTCGCACATTTACGCAGATCATTTGTAAATTCTTCTTCCTTGCCCGGCATATACTTTTTCACTATCTCATTTATCATTCCCTCATTTACAAAGTAGATTTCTTTTCCCCCTATACTCTCTATCTCTTTTATAACAGATGCGTATTCTTCCGAATAATCTTTTAATGAATCAAGTTTTTCTTTACTAATGAGGATTTCCGAATTATTCAAACACAGCTGCGATTTAATAAGCTCGTAATCCTCTTCCATAATTCTGTCTATACTTAAAAGCATTCTATGAATAACGGGATATCTCTTATCGGGTCCTGAGGAAGTCGATAAGACCTCTGCCATTCTACATGCCTGCTTTGCGCTATTCAATTGAGAATATCTGAAAATAAGATCACAGTACTCTCCTATTTCATAATCACACATTGAACAATGGATTGTCTGGCTCGCCATACAGATCACGGCATTTCCAATATAAGTTTTATAAAACTTTTCCCCATTACTTCTATATTTTTTTGTATCTACCTTTAATGTACATCCACACCGTTCGCCTTCTTCGTATAAACTGAGTTCTCCTTCAAATATCGGGTTCTCCTCTTTATGCTCATCTGAAATCGTAGAATAATAATAGCAAAAATAGGTATTTAAATAATTTTTGAAAAATACTGAGCTTGGATTTTCTATCAGCAGTTCCTTACTCTCTTTTCCTGCTATAACTGAGCTTTCCGCTTTTCGCGGCATTCTTTGCTCTATGCTGTTTTGTTCTCTATACGCCGCTTTACTGTTATCTGCTATAAGGAAGTCAACAGTAGTATGAAAATAATCTGCACACTCAATCAGAAATGGTATTGAAAGATTACTGTCGTCAGGATCATTAATCAACTTATTTATAGCAGTCCGATCCAATGTATATTCCCATTCCAGTTCTCTTAATTTATCTGGGAACTCTGTTTGTGATATCTGATTCTGTTGCAGCAATTTTCCCAAATTTTCCCCCACCCGCTTATTGATTATCTGATTTAATTCTTTTTTCTTTTTGGTCATATTACTCATTGGATCATCCCCCTTCCACACCCAAGTATAGTAAAAATTTGCAATACGCGCAAGTTATTTGTCAATTTTATACAATCCCCTTGTTTTATCTGCCTATAATGTGCTGTGATTTTCAACTATTTGATGAACTTTTTCCCACTTTTTTCCCACTATTTTTTTATCATGTCATTTTTTGTAAACTATGCTTGTAATTTGGAAGGAGGTATGAAAAATGCGTATTTTATCAAAAATAGCAACTGTTGTTAATGATGTAAAAAAATCTTTCGAAGAGCGCCGTATGGTCTCAATTTACAGTAAGATCATCCGTAAAGCTTCTTATGCCGGAAGTCCTTTTATTAAGTACTATTTAGGGAGAAAAACAGTTCTCTTTATATTATTTTGCCTTCAATTAATCTCCTTTTTCACAACATTTGCAGGGGCAAAATACTACTTGGGGAATATCATGCCTTTTGCTCCGGCTGCTTTTACAATTGCTATTCAGGTTGCATTCTTTGTCTTTACTAACAGGTATTCACAGACAGAGCGCAGAAAAAGAGCTACGGGTTTTTTAATGGTTCTTTTCTGCTTGATTTCTGCCACATTTTCCTATACCGGATTAGCGGTCAGCACTCTACCGCCTGAAAACGAATATGAAAAAACATATAATGAATATGTATCTGCAGCCGAAACCGTAAAAGATCAGCTTTTAGAAAAAAATTCTACAGAAGAAGAGATAAACCAAGCAGCCCAGAATCTCCTCATTAAGGCTGATTCTTTAATCTCCGCTGCCGATTCACAATCTTCCAGCCTTGATAAACAGATCAGAAGTAATGAGGATATCCTTAATGCTGCTATAACATCCACCACTTATACTGATTACTTTGGAAATACTACATCTAGCACAGGAATCGGCCCTGCCGGAACTGCCGCTGCTGAAAATATTCCTGAATTAACCAGGCTTAAAAACCAGATTACAAATGAACGGAATTCTCTTTCTGATGCCCGAGGGAACCTTACACCGGAACAGATAATTGATTATATCCATAGTTCTGATGAAAATGCAGCTTTATCTTCTGATGTAAGTGCAAACATTACAAAGCTCATTCTAAACTATAATGCTTTAAATAAAACTTTAAACACTCTGAGCTCTACTTCTGATACATATCAAGAACCGGATCAGATTTCTGATACATATATAGAAGAGCTCCGAAATAAATATAAACTCTATACCGAACTAAAAGATGCAACTGATGATCTCGCAGTGCCTGAATCAGTTGAAGAAAATAATACGCTTTCACTAGGTTCTCTTGCAGAAAAGTTTGTCCATTGGCTGAAAGCAGACAGCTCCGCTGAACAAGCGCTGTCATATTTAAATGAGAAAAAAGATATTGTAGAGGAAAATTATCTCAAACTGACCCGCCTGGCAGACACTTTAAACGCAAAAGACATCAGCCTTACAAAGCTGAACACTGCCAGGACAGCCCTTAACGCTTATGGTGATCCCAATTTGCAGGCAGTAATATATATTTTCGATCCGCAATATCGGAGCAAAGTAATCGGAGTCCTTATCCTGGCTGCTCTGGTCGACGGGCTTACCCTAATTTTGGGCGTATTAGGGAATTCACGCCCCCTGCCTCTTTTGGACTCAAAAACCAACCGGGAAATCGACAATGAAGATCATCTGTTTTCAATCATATTTGTTTCACTTCTCGGGAAGGGAATAGATAATAAGTTGTTACCCTATAAAGGAAAAGCTTCATTCAAAAAAGCTTGTATTGAATATGTAAATGAAATAAAAAGTATTATTCACAAATTTTTACAGAAGTTCCAGAATAGTCCCTGGACCAGCCAATGGGGATATGGTCTCTATGCAAAATACAGCGATTTAAAAGACACTGAAGATATCGTCCCTATTGTATCTATTCTTCAGCAGCTCGGGTATCTGCAATTGCTCAGTCCACGGGATTTCGAATTACTGAAGCGAAACTATCATGGTATTTCGAAAGATTCACCTGCATCCTCTGCTAATACCATCTGCGGCCTGGACGACTATATATGTGTCTTACGATATCGGGTTGAGCTCTATCTGCGAAACAGTACAGCAGAAATAGCAATGAATTTTATTCCTTTTGTTGATGAAGAGGAGGAAGAAGACGAAAAAACAGAGAGGAGTACAGACAAATGATCTATATGGTTTTTATTATCATTATTTTTCTTATTCTAATAACTGTAATGGCCACAATGAATGCCCAGCATGGCAAAATATCCGAGCGCCCTTTAAGGAGAAAAATACTGGATGATACAGCAAACCTTCTTTTCTTTACTACTGTCTTTTGCTGCCTTTTCTTCTTTGTAAAAGAGGTTAAAATTATCCTGTCTTTAGTTGCTATATTACTTATTACGCTACTATTTATACATAAAGCTCGTGTCAAAAAAATTATAAATATTTTTTTAATAAAGAGTACTTTATTTACCGCCTTATTACGAAACAGGCAGAGTTCCTCTTTAGAGGCCTGTGATAAAAACTCTGCTTCGAACGATCCTAACCAACCTGCCCAAAGGCAAGATATATACAGAGAATATATCTTATCCTTTGTTGTATTATTCTGCAAGCGGGCTGTATTGCTTATCGTCTTCTCACTTTTGATGATCTGGATCGTCCATAATTTTTTTGCCGACCAAAAAATCGTTGATATCTTAAAGCCATTTTCTGATGAAAATTTTTTGATTGACGCACTAACGCTGCTTAATAACTGGGGATTTATATTTAACTGTTGGAAATTCAGCTCAGATTATCAAGCCATACAAAACGAAAAATATGATGCGGAGTTGGAACGCATTATCAGGAAGTTAGATCGCAGAGAACATGACATTTAAGAAGGGCTAATATCAATCGTGACACAATCGTTTCAGCATTGTGTCACGATTTTGCGTTTTCAGGGCTTTCACTAAACGCATGTATTATGCTTTTATATTATATACTTGCCTTATGCCATCACGACCATACATTCTTTCTCACAGAATGCAATCCCATATTTAATAATCTTCTTCATGCTGCGGCGCTTCAGGCCTTCCGCGTATTTCTTTTCTTCAATCTGCCTGAGCGCTTGCCTGCATGCCGCTTCCAGGTTCCCATCATCCGCATATTTCAGTTCAATCACCATCCCGACCCGGTCCGGTGTCTGGATAGAGATGTCGCTGTATCCTTCCCCGCTCTCCGCATTGGACTTGACCAGCCAGCTCCCTTGGCTGCGCAGAAGCCCAAGGAGCATACCATGATAGAAGTTTTCTTTCATATTTCTCCGCACGGCTGTATCCCGCACACTGATGGAATCCCACAGATAATCGCTGAGCATCTCCTGGATCATGGACACATCACCCTCCAGGAAAGCCGCGCAGAAGCGGTTGATCCTGGTTGAATCTGCCCGTGTTATTTCCTGAAACCAGTCTTTTATCAGGTCAATGAACAGATCCCTTACCTCCCGGTTCGGCAATGCCAGCTCCATCTTCTTTCCAGGCACTCTCCTGCGGCATGTCAGGTACCCGGTGGAATAAAGGACGCTCCAGATATTATCAATGGAATCCTCTATCTCCCGGTAAGTCAGTTCCTGACGGATAGTTTTTGTGACTGATCCGCCGTTGATCAGACACTCGACATCATTTTTTGTGCTTTGATCCGCTTTCTTCAGCAGCCGTCGGATCAGATCGTTCCCGCTGGTATTGGCCCAGTAATTCTCTGGTTCAGCGCTCTTATCTTTCAGCAGGATCTGGACATACTTTATAACATCCCATGGACAGTACACAGATGTATCTCCAAAACGATACCCATCATACCACTCCCGTACGGTGTCATGGAAATTACCCAGTCCGTAATAATCCAAAAGTTCTGTCACCTCATCTTCTGTAAATCCAAAACTATCGCAGAAATAAGGCTCTAACATGGTCATTACGTTTAAATTATTCAGCCCTGTGAAAATGCTTTCCTTTGAAATCCTGAGGCATCCCGTAAGTACAGCGAAATACAGGCTGTCATTCGTCTTCAGGGCATTTCCAAGCATATTTCGCATGAGCGATAACATCTCATCATAATATCCACTCTGAAATGCCTTATCCAAAGGAACATCATATTCATCGATCAGAAGAATGACTTTTTGTCCAAAATGCCTGGACAGAAGCTGAGAAAGGGTTTTCAGGCTGGCCGCTGCTACTTTCTCCGTCATCGTATAAATCCCACCTTGTGACGACCCTACCTCTGTCAGCTGTGCATAGGCTTCTTTTTCATCATCAGTCAATCTGTCACTGCTGTTTAAAAGCCGGAATCTTGCGGCTTCATTCCCGATGATAGTCCGCAATGCCGCTGAAGCAGACTCAAAGTCCCGTCCATCCACATCTTTCAGGCTGATGGAGATCACAGGGAATTTTCCCATATATTTCTCACACAGTTCCTTTTCCTGCATGATCTTTAAACCGTCAAAAAGCGCCGGATCAGCCCCTACTTCAAAAAAGCATTTCAGCATGCTCATATTCAGGCTTTTCCCAAAGCGTCTTGGACGCGTAAATAAGTTTACCTCTCCCCAGTTTTGCAATAGTTCCTTAATAAACAGGGTTTTGTCTGCATAATAAAAATCATTCGTCATGATCTTTTCAAATCCATCGATGCCAATGGGAAGTTTCTTCTTCACTTTCTCCACGCTCCTTTCCGGTGTCAGTGGAATAAGCACAACATTACTCTGTAATCCCATCAAAAGATACAACGCACCTGTTATGCATCCATTTTACCGTTACGCTGCGGGGCAATCAAGCTTGCCCATGCAATCTAAGCAGGCATATTGCTGATACCGATACTAATTCTTTACCGTGTACGATTATTTCGCCATTTAGTTTATTCCTTGTCCCAGTCCTCTTCATCAAAATCTGGATACTGCTGAATATACCCTTTGGACTTGACTATACGTGGCGCGAAACGCTCTCCTGCCTCACTGATTCTGGATACTGTAATGGTGAACATCCAATCATCTCCAAAGTCATAATGAAGCGAAAATTTCTGCCCTTTATAAAGTCCGATCTTATCAATAGCTATATCTGTTGACGGTTCACCTCCCTCTGGATTTGACTGATACGTATCTTCACTATACATATGGTTGTCCATGCAGAATTCATACAGATGCTCATCAATAAAATCAAAGGCTTCCAGAATAATCCCACACAACCGGTCCAACGATTCATCCCCGCAGATTTCGATATTTCTGTAAACATCACGGCCTCTGCCAGCCGGATATACTTTCATTGAATATGTTTTACTCATCACACACCTCTTATCCGCCTTATCCAATTCTGCTTCAAACCTGTTATACTTGTCCTTATGCCATCATGACCATACATGCTTTCCCACAAAACGCGATCCCATATTTAATGATCTTCTTCATGCCGCAGCGCTTCAGGCCTTCCGCGTATTTCTTTTCTTCAATCTGCCTGAGTGCTTCCCTGCATGCCGCTTCCAGGTTCCCATCATCCGCATATTTCAGTTCGATCACCATCCCGACCCGGTCCGGTGTCTGAATAGAGATGTCGCTGTATCCTTCCCCGGTCTCCGCATTGGACTTGACCAGCCAGCTCCCCTGGCTGCGCAGAAGCCCAAGGAGCATACCATGATAGAAGTTTTCTTTCATATTCCTTCGCACTGCCGTATCCCGCACGCTGATGGAGTCCCACAGATAATCGCTGAGCATCTCCTGGATCATGGACACATCCTCCTCCAGGAAAGCCGTACAAAAGCGGTTGATCCTGGTTGAATCTGCCCGCGTTATTTCCTGAAACCAGTCTTTTATCAGGTCAATGAACAGATCCCTTACCTCCCGGTTCGGCAATGCCAGCTCCATCTTCTTTCCAGGCACTCTCCTGCGGCATGTCAGGTACCCGGTGGAATAAAGGACACTCCAGATATTATCAATGGAATCCTCTATCTCCCGGTAAGTCAGTTCCTGACGGATAGTTTTTGTGACCGTTCCTCCGTTGATCAGACACTCGACATCATTTTTTGTGCTTTGGTCCGCTTTCTTCAGCAGGCGTCGGATCAGATCGTTCCCGCTGGTATTGGCCCAGTAGTTTTCCGGCTCAGCGTCCGGATCTGCCATCAGCTCATCGCAGTAATTGATCACATCCCAGGGACAATATACGTCCGTATCTCCAAAACGATACCCATCATACCAGTCCCGGATCACACCTTTGTAAGAAGACAATCCATAAAATTCCAACAGCTCATCCACATCCGAATTGGTAAAACCGAAGTACTCATCATACCGAACATCAGAAATCGTGTGGACTTTCAGGTTGTTCAGCCCCGTGAAGATACTTTCTTTAGAAATCCTGAGGCATCCGGTAAGTACAGCGAAATACAGGCTGTCATTCGTCTTCAGGGCATTTCCAAGCACATTTCGCATGAGCGATAACATCTCATCATAATATCCACTCTGAAATGCCTTATCCAAAGGAACATCATATTCATCGATCAGAAGAATGACTTTTTGTCCAAAATGCCTGGACAGAAGCTGAGAAAGGGTTTTCAGGCTGGCCGCTGCTACTTTCTCCGTCATCGTATAAATCCCGCCTTGTGACGCCCCTACCTCTGTCAGCTGTGCATAGGATTCTTTTTCATCATCAGTCAATCTGTCACTGCTGTTTAAAAACCGGAATCTTGCGGCTTCATTCCCGATGATCGTCCGCAATGCCGCTGAAGCAGACTCAAAGTCACGTCCATCCACACTTTTCAGGCTGATGGAGATCACAGGGAATTTTCCCATATATTTCTCACACAGTTCTTTTTCCTGCATGATCTTTAAACCGTCAAAAAGCGCCGGATCAGCCCCTACCTCAAAAAAGCATTTCAGCATGCTCATATTCAGGCTTTTTCCAAAGCGTCTTGGACGCGTAAATAAGTTTACCTCTCCCCAGTTTTGCAGCAGTTCCTTAATAAACAGAGTTTTGTCTGCATAATAAAAATCATTCGTCATGATCTTTTCAAATCCATCGATGCCAATGGGAAGTTTCTTCTTCACTTTCTCCACGCTCCTTTCAGATGACAGTGACACGAAATGACCAGCGATCAGGCTGTCATGCTATGCCATCACGACCATACATTCTTTCTCGCAGAATGCGATCCCATATTTAATGATCTTCTTCATGCCGCGGCGCTTCAGGCCTTCCGCGTATTTCTTTTCTTCAATCTGCCTGAGTGCTTCCCGGCAGGCCGCTTCCAGGTTCCCATTATCCGCATATTTCAGTTCGATCACCATCCCGACCCGGTCCGGTGTCTGGATAGAGATGTCGCTGTATCCTTCCCCGGTCTCCGCATTGGACTTGACCAGCCAGCTCCCCTGGCTGCGCAGAAGCCCAAGGAGCATCCCATGATAAAAGTTTTCCTTCATGTTCCTGCGCACGGCTGTGTCCCTCACACTGATGGAATCCCACAGATAATCGCTGAGCATCTCCTGGATCATGGACACATCCCCCTCCAGGAAAGCCGTACAAAAGCGGTTGATCCTGGTTGAATCTGCCCGTGTTATTTCCTGAAACCAGTCTTTAATCAGGTCAATGAACAGATCCCTTACCTCCCGGTTCGGCAATACCAGCTCCATCTTCTTTCCAGGCACTCTCCTGCGGCATGTCAGGTACCCGGTGGAATAAAGGACGCTCCAGATATTATCAATGGAATCCTCTATCTCCCGGTAAGTCAGTTCCTGACGGATAGTTTTTGTGACTGATCCGCCGTTGATCAGACACTCGACATCATTTTTTGTGCTTTGATCCGCTTTCTTCAGCAGGCGTCGGATCAGATCGTTCCCGCTGGTATTAGCCCAGTAGTTTTCCGGCTCTGCGTCCGGATCTGCCAGCAACTCATCGCAGTAATTGATCACATCCCAGGGACAATATACGTCCGTATCTCCAAAACGATACCCATCATACCAGTCCCGGATCACACCTTTGTAAGAAGACAATCCATAGAATTCCAACAGCTCATCCACATCCGAATTGGTAAAACCGAAGTACTCATCATACCGGACATCAGAAATCGTGTGGACTTTCAGGTTGTTCAGCCCCGTGAAGATACTTTCTTTAGAAATCCTGAGACACCCGGTAAGTACAGCAAAGTATAGACTCTCATTCGTCTTCAGTGCATTTCCCAACAAGTTACGGATGAGATTTAACATCTCATCATAATATCCACTCTGGAATGCCTTATCCAAAGGAACATCATATTCATCGATCAGAAGAATGACCTTCTGCCCATAATGCTTTTCAAGAAGCTGCGAAAGCATTTTCAAACTTGCTGCCGCCATACCTTCTGTCATGGTATAGAGTCCACCCTGTGCACGTCCTACCTCTGTCAATTGTGCATAAGCGTCTTTGTCATCATCAGATAGATTAGCGCTGTTCCTTAAGAAATCAAATCGTCTTGCTGCATCCCCGATCAGTGTCCGCAATGCTACCGATGCCGACTCAAAACTCAGTCCATCCACACTTTTCAGGCTGATAGAGATCACAGGGAATTTTTCCATATATTTCTCACATAGTTCCTTTTCCTGCATGATCTTTAAACCGTCAAAAAGCGCCGGATCAGCCCCTACTTCAAAAAAGCATTTCAGCATGCTCATATTTAGGCTTTTTCCAAAACGTCTGGGACGGGTAAACAGATTCACTTTGCCCCAGTTTAGCAAGAGTTCCCTGATAAACAGGGTTTTATCTACGTAGTAGAAATCTTCTGAAAAAAACTCTTCAAAATTTTCAATCCCTACAGGGAGCTTTTTTCTCACTTTTTCCACACTCCTCTCCAATGGCAGTGGCATGGGGTGACCGGCGATCAGGCTGTCATGCTATACTGTCTTCTTATACGGTCTTCTCTATGCATTTGTATTATAATGCAGATGGAATACCATTACAATCAGCTTTCTTTTCTATCATTTTTCACTTGCGTTGAAGACGGAAATATCGGTTTGATCTTTTCCCATTCGTTCGTTTCCTTCCCTGTCATTTTTTCCAGCTCTTCTGCCAGAAGTTTCTCCGGTTCATCCGCATTTTCATATTTCCCAATCTCACATTGACAGTAAATGATCTCCCTTTTCATCTCCTCGCAATACATCCTGTAATGCTCCCACTTCTCACGATATTTCAGCCCATTGGTCAGACCCGTTGCCGCGGTAACACAGCCCATCAATAAAACAGCCGCTGCCCCGGCAGCATCACTTTGACACATTTGAAGCGCCGATGCAAGCACAGGAAAAAACAGCCCGATCATCATACAGCCTTTAAATAAATATTTATACTTTTTTGCTCTGGTTGCGTATGTGTACAACTCATGGGCAATTCTTTTCTTCAGTTTTTCGTTCTGCACATCATTGATAAGCTCAAAAATGTACTTCTCGTCATCTCTCAAAGTTTTTAACTGTTTTACCCTATCTTCTTTCATAAAACATCTTTTTCCTCAAGTAACTGATTAAAACATTTTGCTGCTTTCTATAACGTTTGCGTCCTGCTGAAAAGAATAATATACGGATCTATGTACTGTGACTGCATCTTTTTCGCCAGATCCAGATAGTGTTCCTTTCTTCTGTGATCTGGAGATCACTGTCATGCATCGGCTTCGCCAGCGGTCTTCTGCCCCTCACTAAGTGCTCTGACAGTCAAATATCTCATTCCAAAATTCCTTCTTAAAATATTCCAGAAGGAACAATGGAATACTGTTTATAACCGCAATTTTCCCAAACGGCACATATTTCTCTTTCTGCATATGGTATAACCTGACCTGTCCCATCTCATTTATAAACTTCTCTCGTTGAGGGACACAATAAGTATTGTAAATTATACAATTGACTTTACAGGCCGCATTGATACATAATTCATACCACTTTCTGCGATCCAGTTTACGAAAATCCTGATATATCCGCATATCATGAACTGATCGTTTATAATCTTTGATATCCGCGAGATTGATCGTACAATTCCGATAACACAACTCTTCTTTCGGTGGGTTATTATCCCGAAGTGACTCCACCATAGGATAATTAATATAGAGTTTCCCTAAATCTGTTTCTTCCGAAAATGTCTCCAGCATTTCCTCCAATATGTCACCAACACTCTCTTCAGACCCGCTCAGATTATCCTGATGTCCGTCATAATCAAAAAACAGATAAATCTCCATAAAATCATTTCTCTGATATCCTTTTAGTACTTTTGCAGCTTCAGCATTATACTCTCGTACCACTTCTATCAGATCCGTTTGAAATTCATCTTTTTTCAGCTGCTTCCAGAGCATATAGATATTTTCGCCGGCCGGAAACATAATCGGGACCAACTCCGATATATTGTCGAAAAATGTATGATTAAGATTATTAACTAACTGACGTTCGGTTTTCTCGCCTTCATAAATAATTGCTATGTATTTTTTAGTCATCAAATGCTCCTGCATTATACATCTTCTGTAAATTATGTGCTTTTCTTAATTCCTTTGGTGTTGCTTCGCTAAATGATTTGATCCCGCCATTTTGGATCCTTAAATAGCAGTCAGGCCTCAGCAGATCATTTGTCATTATATCTGTATTATGTGTTGTTAAAATACTCTGAGTATTTGGAAGGCTCAACAATTCATTAACAACTGCTAATGCAAGATTATCATGATAAAAAGCATCAAATTCATCAATAAAAACAAGAGAAACATTTTCAAGTTGTATCAGCCAATAATAAAAAAGGATCAATGAGCATGTTCCCCGTGAAGCAATACTATAAAAATTGACTTCCCGATCTCCAAATCTACAGTATAGCTGCTTTTCTCCCTCTATTTCTTTAGCAACCAATTCGTAATGTATCCCTAATCTGTCCAAAAATTCCTGGAACTGTTTTACACGCCCCCGTTCGATGATCCCCTGTGCAAGCTTCTCTGATCCCGTCAGATATCCCTGATAATCATTCTTTTCCAAAGAGCTGAACCAGAGCATGTCATCAACAAACTTCATGAATTTTATAAAGATCAAATTTGTACTATTTTTTTCCAGAACAGTATTATTAAAAACGTATTTTACAAAAGAAATGTTCTTTTCCGTAAGATCTGTATTTAATGTCTGTGCGCCTTTCAACAGTACATTTCCTTCATGGCTGCTAAAGTCATACCATAACAAAAGCTCTTTATTGATCCATATTTTCTCCTCCAATAATTCCTGAGCAGACTGTTTTTTATATTGATACTTCAGAGTTCCCTCTTCAAACTCAAATTCATAGCAAAACTCCGTCACAGCATTCTTTTTTTCAAGGTTCCCATACAATCGATAAAAGTTTAAGTTTTTTTCTTTATCTGTAAGATGCAGAATAATATCAAACAGTCCATAGCCAAGATTACTCTTTCCGCTTGCGTTTTCGCCATAAATAAGCGCTGTTTTTACTATTTTATTGCGGATTGCTTTTGTACTGAATTCATAATTATTTACCTTTGACAGATCCAGAACCAGTTCATCTTTAAAATTCTTAAAGTTTTTTAGTGTAAATTTTCTCAGCATATTCTGACATCCCTTCACAGCATTAATATATTTTTTATTAGTATCCATATATTATTTTTATCTTACAATATAAAAAAAAAGTTTACAACAGTTGCCGTAAAAAAAATACAGCACTTTGTTATAAACTTTTATTCCTCATCAAAATATCCTTTTACAAACAAATTTTTCAGCTGCTCTACTGACCGTAGTTCTTTCTCCAGACAATCAGAAGCCGGCAGCAGATTACCATTTTTCATAAAATAGTACTGTCCCAGATTTCCATATATATCATTGATCCACTTACTTTTTCTGACAGCTACGATTGCCTGATGCCGGAAGGATAAAATAGCATCTATCAGCATCTCAGGATTCAGCATTCCATTATATTCAAGATCATCGACAATGAGCGTCATATTCTCCGGCTCTTTCATGATCATTTTTTCTATATCAATCTCTTTTGTTTTCAGAACATCTTTATATAAATTTTCCTGCAGTGCTGCTTTACATTCCGGTATGATAACCCTAAATTCACGAAAAAGATACTCTTCAAACATGCAAATAACGTTGTATACAGCTGTTCTTTTCTCGTATGTGCGGCATACCCGAAAAATATCCATCGCCTCATAGAGTACATCAGCACATTGAAACGAAAATCCAAACTGCGGTATCACAACAGAAGCATGTCCCACCTGTCCCCTGTGGTCTCTGTCATACTCATAAATCAGATCAAATCCCTGACTGGAAAAATGATAATAAAACCGTGGGCTTTTTTTCCCTCTGCTGTCAGGGCAAAACTCTATAATATCTCCCAACGCCCTGCATAAATTAGTTTTCCCTGAGCCGCATATTCCATATATAAATGAGACTCCCTTCTGCAAAACTACTGGGGCTGCCATATTCAGATTATAGTAATTTTTCACACCAAAAGCATGCAGCATCTATAAACTCCTAAAACTTATATTATTAATTTATATGCTGTTCTTCTGGAAAAATGACTATCTTTTCGGCCCTATTTCCTCCAAACCATCTTATCAACCACCCCTGTATAACTCTGGATGATCTTCACGACCTTGGTGCTCACATTCTCTTCCACATAATCCGGCACCGGGATTCCGTAATCCCCGTTCTCATTCATCTCCACCGCTGTCTCCACCGCCTGGATCAATGACTTCTCATCGATCCCAGCCAGGATAAAGCACGCCTTGTCAAGAGCTTCCGGCCGCTCTGTGGACGTCCGGATACATACTGCCGGGAATGGATTCCCGATAGAGGTAAAGAATGAACTCTCCTCCGGGAGCGTACCCGAATCCGATACAACTGCAAAAGCATTCATCTGCAGATGATTGTAATCATGGAATCCAAGAGGTTCGTGCTGCATGACCCTTTTGTCCAGCTCAAAGCCAGACTGCTCCAGCCGCTTTTTCGAACGCGGATGGCAGGAATACAGGATCGGCATATCATACTTCTCCGCCATCTTATTGATCGCATTAAATAAAGACAGGAAATTCTTCTCTGTATCAATATTTTCTTCACGGTGTGCAGACAGCAGGATATATCCTCCCGGTTCCAGGTCAAGCCTTTCCAGGATATCTGACTGGCGGATCTCATCGAGATTCTGATGCAGCACTTCTGCCATCGGTGAGCCTGTCACGTATACTCTTTCCTTCGGCAGGCCGCACTCATGCAGATACTTGCGGGCATGTTCCGAATATGCCAGATTTACATCAGAGATAATGTCCACGATCCTGCGGTTCGTCTCCTCCGGCAGGCACTCGTCCTTACAGCGGTTTCCTGCCTCCATATGGAAGATCGGGATATGCAGTCTCTTCGCCGGGATCGCGGAAAGGCATGAATTCGTATCCCCCAGTATGAGCAGCGCGTCCGGCCTTGTCTGCACCATCAGCTTATAAGAAGCATTGATGATATTCCCGACCGTTGCCCCCAGGTCATCCCCGACTGCGTCCATATATACTTCCGGGTCGTCCAGTTTAAGGTCGCGGAAAAAAACTCCGTTCAGATTATAATCATAATTCTGTCCCGTATGCGCGAGGATCGTGTCGAAATATTTCCTGCATTTATTGATCACCGCACCGAGGCGGATGATCTCCGGTCTCGTTCCCACAATGATCAGAAGCTTCAGTCTTCCGATATCTTTAAATTTGATTTCTGAATAATCTGTTCTCATAACTCCTCCTGCTGTCTTTCATCCACATTTTTATCTCACACAGGCTCGCCAAAAGTATCCGGGTGCTCCGGGTCAAAAGGCTCGTTCGCCCACATTACAGTGACCAGGTCTTCTGTGTCTGAAAGATTGATAATATTATGCGTATACCCCGGGATCATCTCCACAACCGTGATCTCGTCTCCGCTCACCTCATAATTGATAACAGGGTAAGGCTCTCCATTTTCATCTGTCCCTACCTTCCGGAGCTGGATCAGCCCTTTCCCCGAAACAACGACAAACTTCTCATTCTTCGTATGATGCCAGTGCTGTCCCTTGGTAATACCAGGTTTGCTGATATTGACCGATACCTGTCCGCGGTCTGCGGTCCGCAGGATTTCTGTAAAACTGCCTCTGTCATCCTTATTCATCTTCAGTTTATACGAAAATCCATCTGCCGGCAGATATGACAGATAATTTGCATACAGGCGCTTCGTAAATCCATCGCTCATATCCGGCACAGAAAGGTCTGATCTGCTTTCTTTAAAGCTATACAGAAGATCCACGATCTGTCCCAGCGTCACCTTAAACGTCACCGGGCAGAAACAGAATTCTCTCACCCCGCCATCCGGCAGCGTCTGGCTGCACCGATGTTCTTCGCCATTCAGTGCCAGGATCATCTCCTCGATCAGGTCATCGATATAAAGCAGCTCCAGCTCCGTCTCCCGGTCATTTACCGTGATCGGCAGGCCGTTTGCAATATTATTGCTGAACGTTGCCACTGCTGAATTGTAATTCGGACGGCACCACTTGCCAAACAGATTCGGGAAACGGTAGATCAGCACTTTTGCTCCCGTCTCTTCGCTGTATTTTCTGAAAAGTTCTTCCCCGGCAAGCTTGCTCTTCCCATATTCACTGCCTGCATAGCGGCCTTCCAGGCTCGCCTGGATGCTGCTGGACAGCATGACAGGCGCTTTGTTGCCGTATTTTTTTAAAGTCTCCAGAAGTTTAGATCCGAATCCGAAATTACCTTTCATGAATTCTTCCGGATCTTTCGGGCGGTTCACGCCTGCCAGATTAAATACAAAATCCGCCTCACGGCAGTATGTATCCAGATCTTCTGGTGAAGAACTGATATCATATTTATAGATTACAAGGTCTGACGGCTTGTCCAGCCCTTTGATCTTATGTACCCTGTCTTTGCCATCCCGGATATTCTCCAGGGCGGCTGTAAGATTTTTCCCTACGAAGCCGGCAGCTCCGGTAATAAGTATTTTCATGGAATGTACCTCTCGTTATCTTAATTTGCAAGATCTATTCGATCTATTGATCATTTTTTTCTTTCCACTCTTCCAGTTCATCCCTGATATACTTCAGACTCAGCAGCTTCTCTTTCACCTGCTCCACATCCAGGAGTTCTGTATTATTGGAATTAAACTCTGTCAGCGGATTTCTCTCTACGTCTCCGTCTTTGAAATACTTATCGTAATTCAGATCTCTCTTGTCGCAGGGCACACGATAGAAATTGCCCATATCAACCGCATTCGCGCATTCCTCGTTCGTAAGGAGAGTCTCGTACATCTTCTCCCCGTGGCGGATACCGATCACCTTGATCTCATCATCCGAGTGGAACAGCTCTTTCACCGCCTGCGCCTGTACCTCGATCGTACATGCAGGAGCCTTCTGTACCATAATATCCCCTGATTCAGCATTCTGGAATGCGAATACTACCAGCTCCACCGCTTCTTCCAGACTCATGATAAAACGAGTCATGCTCGGCTCTGTCACAGTGATCGGATTGCCGCTCTTGATCTGCTCGATCCAGAGCGGGATCACAGATCCTCTGGAACACATAACATTACCATAACGGGTACAGCAGATACTCGTCTTCTCCGGGGAGACAGTACGGGATTTTGCCACGATAACTTTTTCCATCATCGCCTTGGAAGTTCCCATGGCATTGACCGGATAAGCAGCTTTATCCGTAGAAAGGCAGATTACCTTTTTAACTCCGGCTTCAATCGCAGCAGTCAGCACATTCTCTGTGCCCAGTACGTTTGTCTTCACCGCTTCGATTGGGAAAAACTCGCAGGACGGTACCTGCTTCAGCGCAGCCGCATGAAAAATATAATCCACACCGTACATCGCATTCTTTACCGACTGGAGATCGCGGACGTCTCCTATGTAAAACTTGATCTTGTTGCTTGCTTCCGGATATTTCACCTGATATTCATGACGCATATCATCCTGCTTCTTCTCGTCACGGGAGAAGATGCGGATCTCACCGATATCAGTGTCAAGGAAACGGTTAAGGACTGCGTTTCCAAAAGAGCCGGTACCACCGGTGATCAGAAGGGTTTTGTCTTTGAAAATTGTACTCATAGTTTATAGTCTCCTTTTCATCTTTTAAGTTTTTTATATAATTTTTTGTAAGTCTCCATCTTTTCTGGCATAATAACGTCCCTCATAGATATCATTCAAAACCGCATATTTCTGTTGGTCTGCCATAGTTTCTCACTTAATCCCATATAACTCTTTGATTCTTTCCAGTTCCTTCCAATCGCTATCCAATCTGCTTTTAGGCAGAGCTTCTTGTTCTGTATTGATCGTGAGATTTTCTACAAGATTCCCAAATTTTTCATAGCCTGACGGAATCATATCCCATCGCTTTGCTTTGCCTGTCATTTGTATAAGTTTTTTTACTTTAGAAAAAGGAACAGCTGTCATTTTTCTCGCCTGATCATCAGAAATTATCTTTTCTTCCAACAGGCGAAGCACCATTGCCTTATAGGGGACCGCAAAAATGTCCATAAGTGTGAGGATATCATTCATTTCTATTGCTTCCTTATTGATCTGATAAATCCTGATCTGCTGTTCAAGTGCATCTACCGGCACCAGAAGGATACCGGCAAATGCATTCGCTTCCATTTCTTCCTCTTCCGTAGCTCCAGCATCGATCGTGGCAGCCTTTAAAATAGATCCTCTTTTTATCAACTCAGGATTATCCTCTTCCAAAAAACAGCGTATATGATATAATTCATGTGCTGCTGCGAAAATTTGTTTAGACATTGGAATACCGGAATTCATCATAACAAAAATACGCCCGCTGCGGATAAAAGTACAAGCACATAATTCCGGATCACGGATCGGGAAACGCAGCCATTCTAAAGGCATTTCCTTTGTCCGCGCATAGTTCTCGATCACAGCAAAAATATCATCCTGGATAATGTTCTGACCGATATAATAACTGGAAAATCCCGCGGAAATCTCCCTGATCTGTTCAAATCTTTTTGCATCTGCTTTGTATAAAATACTATCAAATAGTAAAGCCACTCTTACATCTCCCATTTTTCAGACATAACTTTTGCATTTTCCCGCACATTGGCATGAAAGATAATCATATCTGCCAGTTTATCCGCTGTGCGCAATGCCTCTCTGGCCTCTTCTGAGCCAACTTTCCCCATAAAAGCCCTCATAACATCTATCTCTGTTGACTCTGTTGGAGTTTTTAATAAATCATCCATTGTAATATGAAAAAAATCTGCAATTTTATGAAGTTCAGCAATACTGATCAACCTGGTTCCATTCAACATTTTGCTCATAATCTGTTTCGATACATGAATTGCATTTGCCAGATCGATCTGCTTCGTATTATTCTTTTTCATCTGCTCAATGATGTTATTAGCAACTACAATATCAATATCCTGCATCATGTCACCTCCATGACTCATTTTCTTTGATTGTATTATATGCTAACGCATTTCATTGGTCAATATTTTAAAGACTATTCCCCCTTATAGTTTTAATTTTTCATTTTGAGTCTCTATTATAAAGATATTTTCTATATTCTCTTTCCCATCTCTTCCCAAATATATATTGCTTATCTGTACCCATAACAGTCCAGCCTTCTACGCCATCACCACCAGGCATTCTTTCTCGCAAAATGCGATCCCATATTTAATGAGCCTCTTCATGCCGCAACGTTTCAGACCTTCCGCGTATTTCTTTTCCTCAATCTGCCTGAGTGCTTCCCGGCATGCCGCTTCCAGATTCCCATCATCCGCATATTTCAGTTCGATCACAATCCCCACTCTGTCCGGCGTCTGGATAGAGATGTTGCTGTAACCCTCACCGGTCTCCGCGTTGGACTTTACCAGCCAACTGTCCTGGTTCTGCAAAAGCCCGAGCAGCATCCCATGATAGAAGTTTTCCTTCATATTTTTCCGCACAGCCGTGTCCCGCACACTGATGGAATCCCACAAATAATCTCCAAGCATTTCCTGGATCGTATCCGTATCACCATCCGGGAATGCCGCGCAGAAGCGGCTGATTCTTCCATGGTCTGCCTGAGTCATTTCTTCAAACCAGTCCTTTACCAGATCGATAAACAGATCCCTTACCTCCCGGTTCGGCAATGCCAGCTCCATCTTCTTTCCAGGTACTCTCCTGCGGCATGTCAGGTACCCGGTGGAATAAAGGACGCTCCAGATATTATCAATGGAATCCTCTATCTCCCGGTAAGTCAGTTCCTGACGGATTGTTTTTGTGATCGTTCCACCATTGATCAGACACTCGATGTCATTTTTTGTGCTTTGGTTCGCTTTCTTCAGCAGCCGCCGGATCAGATCATTCCCGCTGGTGTTGGCCCAGTAATTCTCTGGTTCAGCGCTCTTATCTTTCAGCAGGATCTGGACATACTTTATAACGTCCCACGGACAGTACACAGATGTATCTCCAAAACGATACCCATCATACCAATCCCGTACGGTGTCATGGAAATTATCCAGTCCGTAATAATCCAAAAGTTCTGTCACCTCATCTTCTGTGAATCCAAAACTATCGCAGAAATAGGGATCTGACATGGTCATTACGTTTAAATTATTCAGCCCTGTGAAAATGCTTTCCTTTGAGATCCTGAGACACCCGGTAAGTACAGCAAAGTACAGGCTGTCATTCGTCTTCAGCGCATTTCCAAACAGATTGCGGATGAGAGATACCATCTCATCATAATATCCGCCCTGGAATGCCTTGTCCAGCGGGACATCATACTCGTCGATCAGCAGGATAGTTTTCTGGCCATAATGCCTGGCTAAAAGGCGAGAAAGTGTCTGAAGACTTGCTTCTGCCATTTTTTCTGTCATCGTGTAAATTCCGCCTTGTGATGAACCAACCTCTGTCAGCTGTGCATAGGCCTCTTTTTCGTCATTCGTCAATCTGTCACTGTCCTTTAAAAAGCGGAATCTTCCGGCCTCATTCCCGATCACCGTCCGTAATGCTGCAGACGCTGACTCATAATTTAAACCATCCACGCTTTTCAGACTGATGGAAATCACAGGGAACTTCCCCATGTATTTTTCACACAGTTCTTTTTCCTGCATGATCTTCAGTCCATTAAACAATGCCGGATCTTTCCCTGCCTCAAAAAAACATTTCAGCATGCTCATATTGAGGGACTTGCCAAAGCGTCTGGGACGGGTAAACAAATTTACCTTTCCCCAGTTCTGTAACAACTCTTTGATAAACAAAGTTTTATCTACATAGTAAAAGTCTTCAGATGAGAATTCCTTAAAATTTTCAATTCCAATGGGAAGTTTTTTTCTCATCTCCCCACACTCCTTTCCGACGCTGGTGACATAGCGCAGCTCCCAGGCTTTCACGCTGCTGTTTTCTGATTTTTCCGGTTTTCAACCAATATTTCTATCTCTGATGAATGAGCCTCGATCACAAGCATTCTTCTGTATCCGTGTCCTTCTGAATGGCGCTCAAAAGCCTCTCTGCCTTGCCTCCCGTATCGCTGTACAAATAAACTCTTCTGATGACAGACAGTCCATCACCGTAGAAGTTTTCACATGTTCCTCATCATGATACTTCCAGGCCTCAAAACGCAGTTGATCACTCAGTTCAAACCGGCTTAGCAACAGGGTCACTGTCATTATCCTGCCAAGCCCGCTTCTGACAGTTTCCAGTTCGTTGATATATGGATCGATTTCCCGTGGTCGTGGATCAAGACCGAATCTTATTTCCGTATAATGACCATCCCATAATCTGGTAACTACAGTATTTTCTATATTTTTGTAGAATTAGATTGGAAAATCCAGTTTACTTTCATTATTTAATTCACTACGATGAGATTCCATTTCTCCTATAAACCCTTGATAAATTCCCATCTCTCTAATTTCATCTATCCACTGATAAATTTTACTTCTATTATACATAGGATTTCCGTTTTGATCCTTTTTCTTTTCCAATGCTAAAGCTAGTAATGCATACTCATTTTCAAGATATGTAGAAAACACTCCTTGATCATCTGTATTTATTGAGACTAGTGCTTGAGGACACATAGCAATCTTTTTCTGGTCATTTTCTAAGCTTTTATTATAAAACTTGATAATCGGATGGCTATCATACCTCTTAAAACTGCCGATTAAATAATTGGAAGATGGATTTGTCTCTATTCCAATTCCCTTCTGAGCAATATATTCCAATAACCTTTGTTGAACTTGTTCTAAACACTGAACTAATCTTGTACTTACTTTTACTTCAATATCTTCTTCGCCGATTTTTCTTGCTCTTTTATTATAATGGTACATAAAATACAAATAAGTACACTCTGGATTATACCTGATGTCAAATTCATCTGTATCTTCCGCATTTACAGCATAATAATTCCATAAAGAATCTTCAAAATCTTTATGCATAAAAAAACCATTTTCATAACACTCCGGATCATCTCCTCTTAGTTTCCAGGAGTTGTAATATGTAGATATATGGAATTTATAATTTCCCCGACCATAAACATAAAATCCATCCCTGTACGCATCAACAAACTCATCTTTACGAGACACAACATACTCTCTGAAATATTGCCTTGCGTTATGAATCACCTCATTCATAAAAGGTTCATTTAAATTCGCCCCATAAATTTCTTGAAATAATTCCTCATATGTTTTTTCCAGAAGCACTGCCACGTCTTCATATTCTACCAGACCAAATTTTTGTATCTGATAATATAACCAAACAATATTATCCAGATAGTTCTGCTTCGATAAACTTACAATGTAATTTCGCCGTCTATACCATTCTACAATGTCTTCTCCAAGTACTAAACCATGCCCAATTCGATCTCCCCGCTCCAAATTACAAAATCGAATAACCTCGTCTATCGCTCTTAGTCCATCAATTATATCTTCACAATCCTCTCCTACATGATATGTAGTCCTTAGGCGCGGCAGCTTTTCTATATTATCATTTTCCTCCATTTCCAAATAATATTGTTCTTTTTCGCCCTGTGCCTCAAAAAAGACTTCATGATTTTTTAAATATCTATATACCTGACCAAAAACTTCTGGCCTGCAAGGGATTTCTGCTGAGCAGGCATCAATACCGTGAATTCGTCTCGCCACCTCATAATTATTTTTTCGCAATTCAGCTATGGCTATGGCCTGACTTTTTATTTTTTTTCTAAATTTATAATGCCGGTATTGTATGTCCCCATCTGGGAGATTTTCCGCCTTTTCGTCTTTCTCTTTGACAAAATGGAATACATAAAAGTATTTATTCCTATCCTTTGCATTAATTTTATTATCAAGTCTAGTTATATAATCAGCATCTTCTTTAGCCGTCTTTCTCGGCGATACTCTTGCCTCCAAAAAGCGAATCGGTTGGTTCTCCACAGTATCCCTCACTGCCATTTGAAGATATATATCTTCCATTTTAGTATCTTCCACAAAATCTTCTTTCCTATTTTGATAATTCAAGAAATTATCAAATCCAATATTATGATTCACCTGTATCAATTCCGAGCGAATATAAATTTTTATTACCAAATAAGCATAGAACCAATTTTTATATTTCTCATACGTTGTTGAATAAGAAAATATTTCTCTGAACATGGTATAAAGGAACCATCTTTCCCCTCCTAAAATTTCGTTACATCCGCTTACAGATGATTCTCTCCCCCTTTTTCTCAATGCATTCAATGCATAATCCAAAGATGCATTGTCTTCTCTTGAAAACAAATCATCTATTTGGAATTCTCTGATCTGTCTTTGTAAATTTGCAAGATAAAATTCAATATCATCTTCTGACGATTCCAGCAGCCTCTGAACCACTCTTTCAGTAAATTGATCATACAATTCATAAAATATCCTTTGTTCAAAAAACATTTTAAGCTGTTTTAGATTATAACGTCTGTGACCAAGATCTCTTAGAAGTGTCTCCTTATCTTCGTATCCATTTGCCCGAATCAGTGCCTCACTCATTTTATAGATAACCTCATTCGGATATACATAATGATCCTTAATATCCAGGAATTTTCCCGTAAGTTTTGCATAAAGAAAACATCTCAAGAGTGCTGCTTTCCACCAATAAATAACAAGCGTATCATCTGAATATTCGGTCTGATAACGGCTTACTAAACGCTCTTTTTCATACTTTTTCAGTTTTTTAAAAAATTCTTTATTTGTCACGTCATTCATAAGGTTAATCCACGAGAGTGGAAACTGGGGAGCTGAACCTTTTAAGTGAAAATGGTTTTCTGCCATCCCTTGTCCCAGAATACGATTCAAATATGCATTATTATGTCCTATAACCGGTCTCCAATAAAATTGCTCTCTCTTTCTAAAATGATGCAGATCATTATAAGCCAGAAAAGAAGTAGTAAATATATCCTCATCCAATTCATGAGATGTCATTCTCCATCTCAAAAGATTCTCATAACGACAAACAGGAATCCCATCATATTCAATTAGCACATGCATAGCAAAAACACGTACAACATGAAACACGTTCATTTTATGCGATATTTGCCTATACGCCTTTCCTTCCAGCCAGTTTGTCTGCCGTTCATACTCGTCTCGCAAACAAGAATATAGATTATGTAACTCCGTATTAGAATAGTCATTTGCATAATATGTAGACAATCTCACAAATGACTCCTCACTGAAATCATCGTATGTAAGTTTATTTGTCAATATGGCTTTAGGCGGTATTTTCCCCAACATTATGCTCAACATTTTTCTAATATTATCCATATGCTATATTCTCCATAATACCTAATTTATTGAAAGGAAGTATCTACTTCCCCCATCTCATTCTGAGAAATTGCAACTTTATATACGCTTATTAAAGCAGAAGAATCCTGATCTGGCGCAGAATCTCTTTCTACCACATTTTTCAACCAATCAACTACAGGACACTCTCGAAAAATTTCCGTATAACCACATTTTTTTTCCACTTTCAAGTTATTTTTATAATACTCATCAACGTCTTGTAACTTTTTCTCAATCACATTTAAATATGACTTAATTGGCACTTTAATCTTTTCTTCATCCCCATAAATTGAAGTATCCCTTTTAATTTCAAGGTCTTGCGCCAAGTTCATCAACAATTCAATGTTATTGAACGGGAATGCCATTGTAGTATTATACTTATCTTTCCAATCATCAAATTCTTTTCGAACACTATATTTTAAATAGTCTTTTTCTTTCAATTCTTTTTCAATCTTGGCAAAAATTCTATCATATTTTATACAGTTAAAAAAGAAACTTGAAACGCTAAAGGACTTATCACAATTAAATAATTGAATTTTAATCGACTGCTTTGAACCGGTTGTATTAGCAGATTCAGTTGGTAGAATATTTATATATTGCTCTGTATCCTCATCTGCATTACAAAACATAAATATAAGCATCTGAATATCCCTAAAATATTTCTTATTGTCCTTTTCGTTGTCTTCAGTTTGATTTTCTATTATATAATCATTAGTAAATACATAACCACTTCCACACTTAAGTTCAAACCTTCCAATATCCAACGGGACGCCCATGTTCTCAGACATAAATTTAGGAAATATTTCGGATTCCCATGGCCCGAGTACTTCTCCATGCAAAATATAATCAATATATTTATTCCATCTTTCCGATTTATCTTTTTCATATTTCTGTAAAACAAAAAGACGTGATAACAGCATAGAATAATATGCTTTAATCCAGTTTGTAAATCCCCTGTTCTCCCGGCTTTCTTTTTCATACAAATGAAGCATATATAACATGCAACCAAAATCTCCGTATCTCACCAGCGAATTCCCTAACAAATGTAATTGAGAACTACAAAAATCAATTACATACTGATTCTTGTCTTTAAAAGATATTTCTCCTATCCTCTCTATAAGATGCTTTTCCTGTTTATTTAAGGGCTTCTGCAAATATTTATTTAATATCTCATTCCAAAACCATGTATAGTTTCCTCTTAATTCTCTTCTCTTATTGTCATCCAGATCCTTTCCTTCAAACTGTAAGATATCCGGCAGATCATGAAGATCCTTTGTAATTGCATTTATCATCCGCAATGTTGATGGCTCTAAGTAATGTATTTCTTCACTAATCGGATCTACACAAAGCCCCAATTTATTATACATATTTCTTAATATCAGGTCTTTCCCTGTAAAACCTTCCCCTTGTTCGTCCTCATTATATGCATATTTTATTTCATCATATATAATCCCTGTTCGATTCTTTATCCCTGGCATAAAAACTTTCTTTCCCAAAGGAATGATTTTTTCCAGGTATTCCGTTCCAAGTCGCATGCTTCTTTGATATATTTCTTCAGCATCTTCGCTCGGACATTTTATTGAATATTCATTTACAAAATGTTTTTGGCAGACTCTTTCCATTTGTTCGTAATCAATAGCAAGCAATACTATTACATTTGGTATCATAAAATACCGCTGGATCTTTTCCAGCATATCGAAACCTTTCGATGCATTCATATCCATATCATCAATGGTAATAACAAGATATCTGTTCTGCGGATATGTCTGATCCATGATCTCAGAATACTGCATTATATCCAAATACTGACTTACTAATTTCTGAAATGCCTCTTTTATATTCTGACTAAAAGACAGCTTCTTTAAAGGATCCAATGAAATGCCGCCATCCTGTCTGAAAATGTCCGATTTATTATTCAAATTTTTAAGACCGGCATACACATTATTGAAACAGCGATAAAGTTCACGTTTTTTATAATCATAATCATTTCTTCTCTCAAGGGCTGCTTCCTGATCCAACTCCATAAATTTTTTGAGCATCTTTACCAGAACCAGCTCCAGCAAATCTTCATCCTGTTCCAGCAAAGCCGCATCTATATACTCAAGCCCTGTAAACATGACCTTTTCATCATCTTTATCAGTAACACGATACTCATCTATTTCTGCTCTGGATATTAGCTTATAATAGTCTTTAAGATATTCCAGATACGAAAGCATTGCCGATGTCTTTCCAGATCCCCGCCTCCCTACAAAAGCCAGGACATTACAGATCTGTTGTCTATTTCTGTATTCTGTTCCGCTCTTTTTATAGTCCTCATTTAACTGGTGATTTCTCTCCACTATTTCACGAACAGCAAAACTGGCTTTTGAATACTCTTCACTAAATACAGAATTTTCGAAACTATCTACCGCTTCGTAACGCACCCCATATGCATATCCCAATTTTACTATTTTTTTATCTTCTGTCATTTTTCTCATCCCTTTTTCATTATCCTATTTTTGACAATCTATTATATTTGACAATCTGCCCTTCATTAAATCTTTTAATTTTGATTGATCTTTTATTGTAATAAATTTTTCTAAATCATCAAAGAACCGATTATTTTTTTGAGCGAACCACATAACCTCATTCATCCTCTCATTATATTTTTCCACCAATTTAGGATTCTTTAGTATCCGGCTCCATATCAATCCCTTGCTCAAATAAGATTTGTATAAATACTCCGCCTCCAATGGTGTAAGTCTGCCTCTGTCTTTTCTATACTCCAACATTTCTATTATTCTGTCATATAAATCAAATGCCTGACCTATCTCTTCTCTTTTTTCACACAACTTAGCCAATTTATATAAGGGCCTGAAAAAATATTGATTCTTTCTATAGGATGCTATATAGCAGTTTTCCGCCTTTTCATATTCCCTGGTTTTCCAAAAATACTTACCAAGTTCATAGACTAATTGATAGTCATTAGCTGCATTAAAATCACAATATAAAGACATAAACGAAGTAGAATAATACTCCCCGCCAATAATATCTGCACATAAATTTCCTACTGCGGAATACTCACCATATTCAGCAAATAATTTTTCAGCCTGCTGGCTCAGCTTATAATCACAGGGCTGCTTTAATTTTTGGTTGACATCGTTCATTCTCCATTTAATAAATAGTTCGATATACCACGAGTGAAATTTATCGTTTTTAATAATATCGTTTTTCATTACCTTGTACAGGGCAAGCTTATATATTTCATAGGCTTGCTCAAGTAATTGAGGATCTTTATATATACATTGATGATAAATATGTGCAGCTAATAGATCTGTCCAATTATATTCTCGAGCTATTTCTTTCAAAACAATATCCGAATCGTAAAGGACATCAATCAAGGAGTACAAAATTTCCAAATTATAATTAGAATATTTTTTTAAACTGTCAATACATAAAGTATTATGATCCAACTCACCACAATCCTTAAGTTTCATCACAAAAACATCTTTAGTATTGTCAATACCCTCTATAAAATTTATCCATCGCTCTGTCCCTAAATATAGATATTTACATTCTTTTTTCTTTTGTTTTTTTGGTTTATTTAAAGCATAAAGACCAACTTCAATACCACATAGATGAAAAAACAGCTCCAACCAGAGTGCCAGCGCCTGTTTTACAGACTCATATACAATAATAATATTATTCATTTTTTCTTTTCTCCAACTCCTCTACTAAATCTTGCAAAAACTTATTCAAACTTTCTTTTCTATTCGTCATTGGAGACAATACCGTTCTTATACCTTTTGTTTGTGCTAGAACTCGAGACCGTATATCATCTGGTTTGTCAACAAAAATATAAGATTCCGGTACCTTCTGGTCTTTCATCGTCCGCCTGATTCTGTAAAGCAAAAGTTTTATATTGATATCACTAAGGCTATATCCCAAAAACAATACACTTCTTCCCATTATATCTGACTGCAAACAGATATCCATAAAAGAATTGAAATCCATTCTCTCATAATATTGTTCCTCCGACAGTACAATTGTATTATCGTGATCAATATCACCGTGAAACTTCATGTATCTACCTAATTTATCATCTCTTGTTATAAAACTATCCAAATCAAAAACCGTTTCATATCTTGGATATATATCATCTAAATTTTGACTTCTTTCAAAACAATTATCAAAATTTGTAGTATAGATAACAGGCAGATTCAATCTGCGTATATTTGAATAAATCTGGTTATTTTTAAGGATCTCATCGTCAACTTTCCACTTTCTTTTCATAAGTTCTGTGAAAACATTGATGCCTTTATTCAGTTTAAAAAATTCAGCTAACATCAAATAATCATCTGAATTCAAAAAAACTTCTTCGTCATAAGTCAACTCTTGCCCCATTTCTTCAACTAACTTTCTCCAGAACGGTAAGCCTGCCGCAGCAGCTGACACACCTGCTCCCAAAAACAATACCAGTCTTTTTTCGACTATTTGGTCTACTATTTTAGAGATATTTTTTTTATACTCATCGTCCGAAGATTCTGGAAGAGGCTTTTTTTTCAAATGTTGAATTAATTGCTTTATAGCATCAGCTCTCATAGAAATTGTATTTTTTTCTTCTTCATCAAGATCAGCAAATGTATCGTCATAGCCATCCGGTCGGAAAATCTGATCCCAGCCAAATCCTTTTTCCTTTGTCTTCTTTTCTACAATTTCTCCGTGAATTTCATTGCTGAAAAAATAGTAAATATTTTTCCCATCACAATACGCCAAGCTGGTAGAAACTTTTGCTCTGCTCCCCTTAAAATATTTTATAATGACCTCATTTCCCATAACTTCAAAAAAAACCGAAGATAAGGAGCCGGGTAATTCTCTTAATTTCTCTAAATAGATGGACGTAATATCAGTTATAAGCGGACGCTGAAGTTCTCGATACGCCTGTTTAATTTTATCTCGTAAAACATCTTTTTTTTCTAAACTTTGTACTTCTAAAATTTCTTTTTCAAATTGAATCACCTCATAATCCATACCGTGTAGTTCAAAAATCTGTTTTACTTCCTTCACTTTTTGAGGATTCGCTGTAACATAATAAATTCTCTTCATTGAAATACAACCTTTATCCTTTTGTATTTTATCTCTATATCTACAGTATTTTTTGTAGAAATCTCTTTTATCAGCATAAACTTCTGCGCAAACACACATTTGGCTATATATAGTATATGATTTGAAAAGAGAAATTTCAGGCAAAATCCTGTTATTTTTACGTAAATATATGCAATCATTGTACCACATCAATCGTACACGGTAAATCCCCAGTCCCCGTATACGAAGAATGGGCGTCCAGCGAATAATAAGAGTTACATGTGGTCTACCGGACGGGTATAGTAGCTCAGTTGTCAAGACAAAAATCTAAGATTTTTATAATGAACTGATATGGTGGATAAGTTACGGGGAACAGGAGTAGGATGTTGAAATACTCCAGTTCCCATATATGCTAAGCTACATAGGGCAACAACATTGCCGGATAGTAGCATTCAGCCGGTGTCTTGTATTCAATCATATACGGTAAATCATAAGTACCAGCGTATTTTTTGACCGCCGTTCCCGGCGGCCGGTTTATACATTTGTTGTTTTTGTTTTGCTCCGGCAGATTTCCTGCAGCTGCCCTGACCATGGAAGCAGATCTTCCATAAAACGGTAATCCGTATCTTCCTGATGGTCCTTCATCACAGTCAGGACGTATTCCAGATAGCGGAAGGGATTCAGGTTATTCGTAAACGTCAAATCCTACGCCCCTCATAAGTCATGCGCCGCTGTTCATTGGCGGCGCTTGCTGTAACATTCTGCTGGAAGTTCTTTCGACCATGGCATGATCGACTCCAACATTGCTTCATCTATATTTCCGTCTTTATCTTTTCGCTTTATCAGCTCTGTCAGCAGATACCGGATATAATAATAAACATTCAGGTTATTCGCCCGGGCTGTCTCCGTGATGCTGTAAATGACCGCACTTGCCTGCGCACCTCTGACTGTATTGATCGTCACCCAGTTTTTCCGGCCAACTGTAAAATTCCGCAGCGCGCGCTCACTGGCCGAATCATCGATCGGCACTTCCCCATCCGTAAGAAATACTTTCAGATATTCTTCCTGATTCAGGCTGTAATTCAATCCTTTTGCAGTTTCTCCCTTCGGGAGGACCGTCTGGTCAGAACAGATCTCTCTGACCCACGCGAAATATTCCTCAACCAATGGCTTGATTGAGGCCTGCCGTTCCTTCAGGCGTTCTTCCGCAGTCAGTCCTTTTAAGGCTCCCTCCAGCTTATAGATCGCCCCGATCCTTACCAGTGCTTTATACGCAATGGAAGATCGGATGGCTTCTTCATTGCCTTTCCCGATCGCCTTGATCGCATTGGCAAAATGACGCCTCGCATGCGCCATGCAGTTCGCATTGGTCACCCCTTCCAGTTCCCTTGCCAGCTTATGGTATTGTTCCAGTCCATCCGTCATCAGGACTCCTTTGAAGTCTTTATAATACTCTTTGGGATGGCTGCTGTGCCTGGTCTTCTGGTACTCGTACGCAACAATCTTTGGACCTGGACTGAGTTCACCGGTGAGATGCACCCACATATAGCTTTTACTGCCTGCAGGTCTGCCGTCATGGATCACTTCTACCGTTGTTTCATCACACTGGTTGACATGAACTTCCAGCTGACGTTTTTTCATCCAGTCGTATACCGGCTGGAAATATCGTTCCGCTGTCCAGACCGTCCAGTTTGACATGGTCTGTTTCGATAACTGAAGCCCATTTGTCTGAAAATCTCTGGAAATACGATCCAGGGGATTACTGTTCACGTACTTCGCATTGATGATCGCCGCTTCCAGAGAAGGGGTGGCAATACTCCCTCTAAACAAAGTGGAAGGATGGTCTCCCCGCAGGAATTCATCCTGATGGAGTCCATCTGTACCAACATATACCTTTACGATATGTTTCTCTGCGATCCACTTCGCAGGTTCGAACCGCAGCTGCCAGTAAACCTCATCCGGCATGCTTTTATAATTACTTTCACCAAAGGTTTTGATCAATTCCTCCTCCGGAACATCATGGGGGATTTCTTCCTGCGGGAACTCCTTCAGGTCTTCCTCTTTCTGTCCTTTTTTCTTTGCGCGGCGTACAGGTTTCAGTTCCAGACAGATGGTTTCCTCTATTGTTGGCTCTGGCGCGTCTTCCGCGCAGTTCGCTTCCGCTTCGTTAAAAAAGGAGAGCTGTCCTGCAATCTCGTCCAGTTTTTCTGTATGCCGTCCGAAACGCTGCTGGTTTGCCAGGCGGATCTGCTCGATCAGATTTTCATAATCATGCTCCAGCTTATCCAGACGGTCCTGCATCTGAAAAATGACACTGTCTTTTGTCTCCATATCCATGTTTTTCAGTTGTTCGGGTGTAAATTTCTGACACATACTGACGACCGCCTTTCCTGTAAAAAAGTATACCAGAAAGTGCGCACTTGCGCCAATCACGGAAGAAAGGCAATCCGTCATTTTGCCCTGTTTTCTGGCATGTCCAGCTTTGGACTGGCCGCCTGTAAAATATAGGATTCTCAAACTTTGCCTGTCCCCGGAAGTATCGCTGCCAGGCTCTGCTGCTGCACTAGGAGATACCTTCTACGCCTCTGGAACACTGATTTTCAGGCGGATAAAAGAGAAGAAAAATTTCTCTGTTTTGCACAATCAGTTCAATATATTTTTTCGGGCGCCACCTCTTTCACCCTGAGATCCAGCGGGTTAAGCCCCATCATCAGGTAATGGAACTGCTCCTCCGTAAGATCGGCTGCCTCCTGTGTATTCCTTGGCCAGGACATCCGCCCGTTTTCGAATCTTTTATACAAAAGCAGAAATCCCGTCCCCATCCAGAGCAGTCCTTTACAGCGGTCGGACCGCTTGCCGCAGAAGAGGAAAAGTGTCCCTTTTTCAAATGGTGCAAACAGCCACTTTCTGCGGACAGCAGGGCCGCATTTCCCGGACAGTCCGGGCCATATTAAACGGACAGCCTGGGATATCAGCAGGGCAGAGGGTACTCCGCCCCACTGATCAGTATTGATCGGTGTTCCAGAAGAAAGCTATGCTTTCTCAATAAGTACAGTAAATCCTGTCGTTAGTCTGCGTCTGATCCCGTCAAGCTTACCGTAGCATTCCTTTTCGTCACTCAGCTGATTTCCCCACTCATCTGGAGAATACTGACAGCTGAAGAGTGTGGAGGTGCCAAGGTCATCCCGAAGTTTTATGAGATGATACAGGATCTTGATCCCTTCTTCTGAATACCTGCTTATGGCAAAATCATCAATGAACAGCAGCTGGATCCGTGCATAGTACCTGATCCTCTTACGATACTTGTTCAGGTCTTCCTGGCGGTTGAGGACGATCAGTTCGTCCAGCAGGTCACTATAGTCTACGAACTTACAACGGTAATTACGTCTGCATGCTTCCACACAACAGGCAGACAGGAAATAAGACTTGCCGGCACCGGTGACTCCATAGATCCCGACGTTCTGCCGGTTCTCAGCGAAATGAAATTTCAGGATCTGTTCAACGGTGGCATCATTGTAGATGCGTCCGTTGCCGGTTTTCAGATTCTCGGCCAAAGCACCTTTATTGATCAGGCTGCTGAGCCGCAGATTTGTTTCAAACCTGTTGTTGAGTGTTTCTATGTACTGAGGTTCCAGAACCTCACGGATAAACTGCAAAGCGGTATAGCTGCCGAATTCAGGACTTTTAGACAGTTCTGCGAAACGCTGGGCGGCTACCGGCAGGGATAGTGTGTCCAACATCTCATAGATATCAGTAGTCTTATTCTTCATTGCCTGCCTCCGTTTCCTGACGCTTCAGCAGGTTCTTAAGGGAATACTTGCTGTCATCATCTTTGTAGGCGCCGGATACGGCTGTTGCAGCATCTTCGTTGGGACTGCTCTGTGGCATTGTACTTTGCAGCGGCTCTTTATGGTAAGTTGAGATTGTGTTACAGATATAGGAATAGTTGCATCTCCCAGCTAAAACGGCGTCTTTACAGCAGCGTTCCAGGGCTTCCGGCGAGTACTTCTCCGCATACCGCAGAATACCAAAGCAGCTTCGGAATGACTGCACCGGATAAGCGTATTTTCGAATGACTGCATCGATCAAAGCACGGGTGCTGGGTCCGATAGCAGATGCTTTCTGTTGAAAATAAGGCACCGTCCAATAGCCATAGTCTTTGTATTCGGCAGGCATGTCCGAGGGGATGATCACCCAGTCTTTCGGTGTGTAGCTCCGCTTATGCGTCCGGATGAAGTCGCCGTGTTTGTTATAGACATAGATTTCTTTTTCCCCTGCCCGGATCTCAAGTTCCTGTCGCAGATATTTCCGGGGCATGCTATAATGGACCTTGTCGAAGGTGAAGGAGAAATCTTGTGCTACTTTAACAGTCTTTCGTTCAAGATATTCAAAACGACTGGGCGGAAGAGGCAGGAGAGTCTCCTTCTCTTCTGTCGTAAAGAGATCGTACCGGGAATAGGTGAGCCCCTCAAAAGGCTTCCGATTCTCGGCATCCACCTTTTCCATCAGGACACGGTTTAAATCATCCAGCGAATAAAAGACCATATCTTCCATATCCATGAGGATGTGCATGGTAATGATCTTTACGTGGCCTTCCACAACTGGTTTCCAGCGGGGGGATTTCACTTTGGCAGGGGTTAAAACCGTATTGTTATGTTCTGCCCATGCCTGGAAATCTTTATTCAGGACAGGGCTGATCCAGTCTTTATTCCGGGCAACTGCTACTTTGCAATTATCCGGGGTGATTGTCGGCGTCACGCCGCCAAAATAGGACAGAGCATTATTGTTGACCCGGATCCAGTTCCGGATATCGCATTCGGTCATTCCTTCAGCGTAAAAGTAATCACTGTAGGTGAGGGCAGCGATAAAGATCGTGACCTTTATGGTCTCATCCGGGTTCCGGCGGTTATGCAGATAGAGCTGCTTCCCCGCATAGTCCAGTTCGAGATTGACACCGGGATAACGCTGGATGTGGAAGGTCAGCTGTTTGGAATCAGCCCATTCGCTGTAACGCCTGCAGTATTGGCGATAACTCATAGGTTTCTTCCCGTCTACGATACCTATGGCATTGTATTTCTGCCACAGATGTTTCAGGGTCTCCCCTTTGCGGGCTAAAGCCTTGTAGACAGCTTCCTTGTTAAAATCCCGATAGAGAAGCTGGTTCGCTGATACACCAGGCTTTTTATAGAGAATACTCTCAATGTATTCATTCGTGACATCTGCCGGTAAAGGGTATGAGAGTTTCGGATTCTCTCTGAAACGCTTCAGGAACTCGTTTACGGTTGTTTTGCTGCAGTCGCCGCAGCTTTCGGCAATCTCACGGCAGCTAAGATGGTTCACAAAGTGAAGCCGTAGTACTTTTTTGTAATCCATAGTAGGACCTCCAGATATAATATTTCTCCATTTTAAGGAGATGCGCTTATTATATCTGAAGATCTATTGTCCGGTTAATGTGTCCCTACTTGTCCGCTAATTATGTCTCAGACTGTCCGCCGAATATGGCACAGGTGTCCGTTTAGCCCGACAATCTGCAATAAATACTAATAAATGCGGAAGAACCAATTTTATTCTGAACTTCCAAAAAAATTGACACTCAATAAATTGGCGCTCATTGGGGAAGCTGAAAAAAGCCTGTAAAATCAAGGAAAATCCCATTTTTCACTTGTATTTTTTGGAAAAATATGGCATGATACAAGAGAGGCAATTAACCCTCAAATATTAAACGGATGGAGTGCCATATGTACCTGGACTGTACGATAAAGATACCTGATTTCTGAACTTCCAAAAAAATTGACACTCAATAAATTGGCGCTCATTGGGGAAGCTGAAAAAAGCCTGTAAAATCAAGGAAAATCCCATTTTTCACTTGTATTTTTTGGAAAAATATGGCATGATACAAGAGAGGCAATTAACCCTCAAATATTAAACGGATGGAGTGCCATATGTACCTGGACTGTACGATAAAGATACCTGATTCAAACGGGAAAATCACGAAGAAGACAATCAAGGGAACGACGTATATCTATTATGAATACGCGCGGATTTATCTGAAAGATAAGAAGTATAACACACCGAGACGGATATGTATCGGCAAGCAGATTCCGGGCCAGCCTGCACTCATGTTGCCGAATGACAAGTTCTTAAAGATATTTCCACAGGAAATCCTGCCGGAAGAGAAACAGGGATACCGAAGTGGCTGCCTTCGTATTGGGGCTTATATTGTGATTCGGAAGGTCATATCTGACTACAGATTGGATCTGATGCTTGCAAGAATCGTTGGAAAGGATGCGGGGCTGTTTCTGGATCTGGCTGCCTATACAATCATTACCGAAGGAAATGCCGCCCAGTATTATCCGGATTATGCTTTCAACCATCCATTGATGACAGAGGATATGCGTATATACAGTGATTCGAAAGTGTCCGATTTTCTTAGCCGGACTACGACAGACCAACGGATTCTGTTTTTGAATGAATGGAACGAGAAGAGAGATCATAGGGAAAGGATCTATATTTCTTACGATTCCACAAACAAAAACAGCCAGGCCGGCGACATCGATCTGGTAGAGTTTGGCCATCCAAAAGATGACCAGGGGAAAGAAATCTTTAATTATTCCATTGCCTATGACCGGAATAATAGAGAGCCTTTGTTCTACGAGTCTTATCCCGGAAGCATTGTAGACATATCCCAGCTTCAGTATACGCTTGGCAAAGCGAAGGGATATGGGTACAGACGGGTTGGGTTTATTCTGGACCGGGGATATTTTAGCAAGGAAAATATCCGGTTCATGGATGATAATGGATATGATTTCGTTATCATGGCCAAGGGGATGAAAAAACTGGTCAGCGATATCATACTGGAGCGAAGAGGACGTTTCGAGGATGATCGGAAAAACAGTATCCGCGCCTACAAAGTCAGTGGCACAACTGTTCGGCGGAAACTATATGCAGATGATGAAAAAGAGAGGTATTTCCATATTTATTATAGTGACAGCAAAAGGCAGTCTGAGCGGGAAAAATTTGAAGATAAAATTGACCAGATGGGAAAGAAACTAAAAGACTGTATGGGGCTGCCAGTTCGTCTGAGAGGAGATTTTATTAAATATTTCGATCTGGTGTACTGGCATGAAGGCCTGGAAGATGAGAAGTTCATGTCCGGAATCGAAAAGACAGAAATAATCAACCGGGAGATACAGCTTTGTGGTTATTTTGTGATTGTGACTTCGGATAAGATGACAGCAGAGGAAGCGCTGACGCTGTATAAGAGCAGGGATGGATCGGAGAAACTTTTCCGGGGAGATAAATCGTATCTCGGGGCGCGGAGTGAGCGGGTTTACTCTAATGAGTCAATGGATACAAAGATATTTATAGAGTTTGTAGCCACGATTATCCGAAGTAAGATATATACCTGTCTGAAAGACGAAATGGACCGACAGGAACACAGGAGAAATTTCATGACAGTGCCTGCAGCCATAAAGGAACTGGAAAAGATAGAGATGCTAAAAGGTGCTGATAATGAATACCGTTTGGATTATGCAGTTACTGCCAGACAAAAAGAGATCCTGAAAGCTTTCGGCCTTACAGCATCTAATGTACAGAAACAGGCGGCTGCAATCAGTTCAGATCTGGCAAGGATTGAGGTTGAGGAGTTTGAAAAAGCAGCAAACGAACAAATGAAAACACTGTGATATGGGAGGGCAGGAATGAGTATTCCGTGGCTTCAGAGCCATTCAATCCGTTACAGAGAGCCATCCATTCCGAACGATAGAGCCACCTGAATTATAAGGGCAATCCGCTGTTGAGAGCCACCTCTTGAAGCAATACAATCATCCTAACGGATGAATCCGTAATACTTTGAGAGGAGGACGATCAAATGTCCAAAGAAAAACAAATTTTACATATGCTGCTGGATGGTTATAGCCAACGGCACATTGCCAGTACCTTGTGCGTATCCAGGAATACGGTTGCTAAGGTGGCGAAAGCAGCCTCAGATCACCAGTTATCGAAAGATGCACTGGAATCCATGGAAGAAATGGAAATCCACAATACACTTTTTCCAGAAGAAGCATTGCTCCCAACATTAGTCACGCCGGATTTTCCTTATATTCATAAGGAATTATTGAAAAGCGGCGTAACATTAAAGCTGTTATGGCAGGAGTATGTTGATACCTGCCGGGATGCCGGAAAACCGCCATACGGCTACTCCCAATACTGCAAGTTATATCAGGATTATGTTTCGAAAAATAAGCTTACCATGCATATCCAGCATAAACCTGGTGACAAACTGATGGTCGATTGGGCCGGGACCGCTCTGCCCCTTTATGATAAGATCTCTGGGAACAGCAGCAAGGTTTATCTGTTTGTAGCGACGCTGCCTTTCAACATGTACTGCTATGCGCAGGCATGCCGTACCATGAAAGAGGAGGACTGGATCAATGCGCATATCGCTATGTATGAGTTCTTCGGCGGTGTCACCAGGATCCTGACCCCGGATAATCTGAAGGTTGGGATCCTCAGCAACAGAAAATACGAGGATCCAGTCGTAAACCGCTCTTACCAGGAGCTTGCGGATCACTATCACACTGCATTGCTTCCCGCCCGGGTATTGGCCCCGCGTGATAAAGCAGCTGTAGAAGGGAGTGTTGGGAATCTGACTTCCCACATCATTGCCCGTCTGCGGAACCGGAAATTTTTTGACATCCATACCATGAATGCAGCGATCCGAAAGGAACTGGATCGGTTCAATGAGGCTCCTTTCCAGAAAAAAGACGGTTCCCGTCACTCTGTATTTCTGGAAGAGGAACTTCCCTTTTTACAGCCGCTTCCCAGATATCCATATGAGTTTGCCCAATGGAAATCCGCTACCGTTCAGCTGAACTACCACATTGCCATAGATTTTCAGAACTATTCGGTCCCTTATGAGTATGTGCGCAAGAAAGTGGATGTCCGGTACACCAAGAGCAGCATTGAGGTTTATTACAAAGGGAATCGGATCTGCAGCCACAAACGTCTTTATGGACGCCGCGGGCAGTATTCCACGATCCCGGAGCACATGCCTGTCAACCATCAGCTGTACAGTGAATGGGATAAGGCAAGGTTCCTTAAGTGGGCATCTGGTATCGGTGAGTCAACCCATCAGGTGATCCAGGGGATCTTTGATTCCTACCGGATCGAAGAGCAGGCTTATAAGGGTTGCCTGTCTCTCCTGAAACTGGCTGATAAATATACTCCGGAAAGATTGGAACATGCCTGCAAAGCAGCTTTGGAGCGGATCCCCAGCCCGCGTTATAAGAATATCCGCCTGATCCTGGAATCTGGCAATGACAAGGTTGCTGGCCCATCAAACCAATCCTCTGAGGCTATCCATGACGAAAGCTATGCCCTGGTCCGTGGGGCTTCTTATTACGGAGGTGGCAGCCATGAAAAATGATACGGTGAAAAAGTTAAAGTCCATGAGGCTGCCTGCCTTTGCGGAAGCTTATGAAAAACAGATCGACCAGGAAGCTGAATACGGCTCCATGTCCTTCCATGAACGTCTCATGCTGTTGGTTGATGCGGAATACGATTCCCGGCATAATAACAATATCAAAAGATTGATCAAGAACGCGAAGTTCTCTGACTCATCTGCATTTCTTGGAAACATTGATTATCTGCCGGACCGGCACCTGAACCGGGATCTTCTGGAGAGCCTGGCGGATAATGACTACATCCGCCAAGGGCTGAATGTCATCCTGATCGGGGCTACAGGTACCGGCAAAAGCTTTATTGCTAATGCACTGGGAGTCAACGCCTGCCAATCCGGATATAAGACTAGATATATCCGTCTGCCGGAACTGTTCAGCGAACTGGAAGCAGCGAGGATACAGGGAAAATATCATCAAGTGATGAAGCAGTTTCAAAAGCTTCCACTTGTGATTCTTGATGAATTCCTTTTGATCCCTGCCTCCGAGCAGGAGCAAAGGGATCTGTTGGAACTGATGGAATACCGCTGCGGCCAGGTCTCCACCATCTTCTGTTCCCAGTTCATGCCGGAAGGCTGGCATGAAAGATTAGGAGGCAGTGCCCTTGCCGATTCCATCCTTGACCGTATCATCCCATCTGCCTATACCATGCGGATTGACGGGGATGTTTCAATGCGGCAAAGGAAAAGGATGATCAAAAACTAAATCATCCTACTGGGAGCCACGACACGGGTCATGGCTCCCACCATCGGACGATTGGCTCTCGATAACGGATTCCATGGCTCTATTCCAGGAGATTGGGTGGCTCCGCCACCGCAGAATATTCAAGGAAGATGGCGAGACGGGTTGTGACATTAGAAGAAAAGATAGAGAAAGCTCAGATCAATGTGGCCGAAACAAAAGTGAAATACGATAAGGCAGTTGATGAATTGGAAAAGCTTCTGACGAAACGGAAGGAGCGGGATAACAAGCAGCTCCTGGAAGCATTCTCAAAAAGCGAGAAAACCCTTGCAGAAGTCATTGAATTCCTGCAAGGGAATAGGCCGTCAGAAGATTGAGTGTTACATAACAATTGGACAGGGGAAGAAAAAGCATGATGACACTAACGCAGTATAAAAAAGTAATTAAATCTTTAACCAGAGATGAATTAGAAGCGCATTTATTTGAAATGTTCAAATCTTCTAAAGTTTTCAAGGATATCGAAAGCAGTTGTTGGAGCGTGGAATCCAATGATGAATTGATAGCCAGTCTGCAGAAACGATTAGAAAAGGTTTTCTGGAAGGAACAGTTTTCTTTGAGTGAATGCAAAGGTGTGCTGAACGACTACCTAAGCAGAACTGTAGATGAAGGAACGAAGGCTCTGATGCACCTTGCTTTCGCTGCCGAAGCCGCAGAACTTAGTGCAGTATACGGTGACTATGGGGAAAGATTTTACAACAGCCTTGAATCCTCAGCTGAAAAATTTTTGAATTATGCGAAACTGCATCCGGATTTCTTCAGCCTCCACGAAACAGAATTCGAAAACCTCATATCTACTGCCGATCCTCTGGGGTATGGCGTATCAGATGATCTGGGATATATGATGGAAAACGTTCGCATAGAACTCGGGTATTATGATGATCCAGATGGGGACAAGTGATGACTGCAATTAGCGTTGAGGGTTAAAAAACTCAGGAAGTTAAGGTGATTCAAACGGGAAAATCACGAAGAAGACAATCAAGGGAACGACGTATATCTATTATGAATACGCGCGGATTTATCTGAAAGATAAGAAGTATAACACACCGAGACGGATATGTATCGGCAAGCAGATTCCGGGCCAGCCTGCACTCATGTTGCCGAATGACAAGTTCTTAAAGATATTTCCACAGGAAATCCTGCCGGAAGAGAAACAGGGATACCGAAGTGGCTGCCTTCGTATTGGGGCTTATATTGTGATTCGGAAGGTCATATCTGACTACAGATTGGATCTGATGCTTGCAAGAATCGTTGGAAAGGATGCGGGGCTGTTTCTGGATCTGGCTGCCTATACAATCATTACCGAAGGAAATGCCGCCCAGTATTATCCGGATTATGCTTTCAACCATCCATTGATGACAGAGGATATGCGTATATACAGTGATTCGAAAGTGTCCGATTTTCTTAGCCGGACTACGACAGACCAACGGATTCTGTTTTTGAATGAATGGAACGAGAAGAGAGATCATAGGGAAAGGATCTATATTTCTTACGATTCCACAAACAAAAACAGCCAGGCCGGCGACATCGATCTGGTAGAGTTTGGCCATCCAAAAGATGACCAGGGGAAAGAAATCTTTAATTATTCCATTGCCTATGACCGGAATAATAGAGAGCCTTTGTTCTACGAGTCTTATCCCGGAAGCATTGTAGACATATCCCAGCTTCAGTATACGCTTGGCAAAGCGAAGGGATATGGGTACAGACGGGTTGGGTTTATTCTGGACCGGGGATATTTTAGCAAGGAAAATATCCGGTTCATGGATGATAATGGATATGATTTCGTTATCATGGCCAAGGGGATGAAAAAACTGGTCAGCGATATCATACTGGAGCGAAGAGGACGTTTCGAGGATGATCGGAAAAACAGTATCCGCGCCTACAAAGTCAGTGGCACAACTGTTCGGCGGAAACTATATGCAGATGATGAAAAAGAGAGGTATTTCCATATTTATTATAGTGACAGCAAAAGGCAGTCTGAGCGGGAAAAATTTGAAGATAAAATTGACCAGATGGGAAAGAAACTAAAAGACTGTATGGGGCTGCCAGTTCGTCTGAGAGGAGATTTTATTAAATATTTCGATCTGGTGTACTGGCATGAAGGCCTGGAAGATGAGAAGTTCATGTCCGGAATCGAAAAGACAGAAATAATCAACCGGGAGATACAGCTTTGTGGTTATTTTGTGATTGTGACTTCGGATAAGATGACAGCAGAGGAAGCGCTGACGCTGTATAAGAGCAGGGATGGATCGGAGAAACTTTTCCGGGGAGATAAATCGTATCTCGGGGCGCGGAGTGAGCGGGTTTACTCTAATGAGTCAATGGATACAAAGATATTTATAGAGTTTGTAGCCACGATTATCCGAAGTAAGATATATACCTGTCTGAAAGACGAAATGGACCGACAGGAACACAGGAGAAATTTCATGACAGTGCCTGCAGCCATAAAGGAACTGGAAAAGATAGAGATGCTAAAAGGTGCTGATAATGAATACCGTTTGGATTATGCAGTTACTGCCAGACAAAAAGAGATCCTGAAAGCTTTCGGCCTTACAGCATCTAATGTACAGAAACAGGCGGCTGCAATCAGTTCAGATCTGGCAAGGATTGAGGTTGAGGAGTTTGAAAAAGCAGCAAACGAACAAATGAAAACACTGTGATATGGGAGGGCAGGAATGAGTATTCCGTGGCTTCAGAGCCATTCAATCCGTTACAGAGAGCCATCCATTCCGAACGATAGAGCCACCTGAATTATAAGGGCAATCCGCTGTTGAGAGCCACCTCTTGAAGCAATACAATCATCCTAACGGATGAATCCGTAATACTTTGAGAGGAGGACGATCAAATGTCCAAAGAAAAACAAATTTTACATATGCTGCTGGATGGTTATAGCCAACGGCACATTGCCAGTACCTTGTGCGTATCCAGGAATACGGTTGCTAAGGTGGCGAAAGCAGCCTCAGATCACCAGTTATCGAAAGATGCACTGGAATCCATGGAAGAAATGGAAATCCACAATACACTTTTTCCAGAAGAAGCATTGCTCCCAACATTAGTCACGCCGGATTTTCCTTATATTCATAAGGAATTATTGAAAAGCGGCGTAACATTAAAGCTGTTATGGCAGGAGTATGTTGATACCTGCCGGGATGCCGGAAAACCGCCATACGGCTACTCCCAATACTGCAAGTTATATCAGGATTATGTTTCGAAAAATAAGCTTACCATGCATATCCAGCATAAACCTGGTGACAAACTGATGGTCGATTGGGCCGGGACCGCTCTGCCCCTTTATGATAAGATCTCTGGGAACAGCAGCAAGGTTTATCTGTTTGTAGCGACGCTGCCTTTCAACATGTACTGCTATGCGCAGGCATGCCGTACCATGAAAGAGGAGGACTGGATCAATGCGCATATCGCTATGTATGAGTTCTTCGGCGGTGTCACCAGGATCCTGACCCCGGATAATCTGAAGGTTGGGATCCTCAGCAACAGAAAATACGAGGATCCAGTCGTAAACCGCTCTTACCAGGAGCTTGCGGATCACTATCACACTGCATTGCTTCCCGCCCGGGTATTGGCCCCGCGTGATAAAGCAGCTGTAGAAGGGAGTGTTGGGAATCTGACTTCCCACATCATTGCCCGTCTGCGGAACCGGAAATTTTTTGACATCCATACCATGAATGCAGCGATCCGAAAGGAACTGGATCGGTTCAATGAGGCTCCTTTCCAGAAAAAAGACGGTTCCCGTCACTCTGTATTTCTGGAAGAGGAACTTCCCTTTTTACAGCCGCTTCCCAGATATCCATATGAGTTTGCCCAATGGAAATCCGCTACCGTTCAGCTGAACTACCACATTGCCATAGATTTTCAGAACTATTCGGTCCCTTATGAGTATGTGCGCAAGAAAGTGGATGTCCGGTACACCAAGAGCAGCATTGAGGTTTATTACAAAGGGAATCGGATCTGCAGCCACAAACGTCTTTATGGACGCCGCGGGCAGTATTCCACGATCCCGGAGCACATGCCTGTCAACCATCAGCTGTACAGTGAATGGGATAAGGCAAGGTTCCTTAAGTGGGCATCTGGTATCGGTGAGTCAACCCATCAGGTGATCCAGGGGATCTTTGATTCCTACCGGATCGAAGAGCAGGCTTATAAGGGTTGCCTGTCTCTCCTGAAACTGGCTGATAAATATACTCCGGAAAGATTGGAACATGCCTGCAAAGCAGCTTTGGAGCGGATCCCCAGCCCGCGTTATAAGAATATCCGCCTGATCCTGGAATCTGGCAATGACAAGGTTGCTGGCCCATCAAACCAATCCTCTGAGGCTATCCATGACGAAAGCTATGCCCTGGTCCGTGGGGCTTCTTATTACGGAGGTGGCAGCCATGAAAAATGATACGGTGAAAAAGTTAAAGTCCATGAGGCTGCCTGCCTTTGCGGAAGCTTATGAAAAACAGATCGACCAGGAAGCTGAATACGGCTCCATGTCCTTCCATGAACGTCTCATGCTGTTGGTTGATGCGGAATACGATTCCCGGCATAATAACAATATCAAAAGATTGATCAAGAACGCGAAGTTCTCTGACTCATCTGCATTTCTTGGAAACATTGATTATCTGCCGGACCGGCACCTGAACCGGGATCTTCTGGAGAGCCTGGCGGATAATGACTACATCCGCCAAGGGCTGAATGTCATCCTGATCGGGGCTACAGGTACCGGCAAAAGCTTTATTGCTAATGCACTGGGAGTCAACGCCTGCCAATCCGGATATAAGACTAGATATATCCGTCTGCCGGAACTGTTCAGCGAACTGGAAGCAGCGAGGATACAGGGAAAATATCATCAAGTGATGAAGCAGTTTCAAAAGCTTCCACTTGTGATTCTTGATGAATTCCTTTTGATCCCTGCCTCCGAGCAGGAGCAAAGGGATCTGTTGGAACTGATGGAATACCGCTGCGGCCAGGTCTCCACCATCTTCTGTTCCCAGTTCATGCCGGAAGGCTGGCATGAAAGATTAGGAGGCAGTGCCCTTGCCGATTCCATCCTTGACCGTATCATCCCATCTGCCTATACCATGCGGATTGACGGGGATGTTTCAATGCGGCAAAGGAAAAGGATGATCAAAAACTAAATCATCCTACTGGGAGCCACGACACGGGTCATGGCTCCCACCATCGGACGATTGGCTCTCGATAACGGATTCCATGGCTCTATTCCAGGAGATTGGGTGGCTCCGCCACCGCAGAATATTCAAGGAAGATGGCGAGACGGGTTGTGACATTAGAAGAAAAGATAGAGAAAGCTCAGATCAATGTGGCCGAAACAAAAGTGAAATACGATAAGGCAGTTGATGAATTGGAAAAGCTTCTGACGAAACGGAAGGAGCGGGATAACAAGCAGCTCCTGGAAGCATTCTCAAAAAGCGAGAAAACCCTTGCAGAAGTCATTGAATTCCTGCAAGGGAATAGGCCGTCAGAAGATTGAGTGTTACATAACAATTGGACAGGGGAAGAAAAAGCATGATGACACTAACGCAGTATAAAAAAGTAATTAAATCTTTAACCAGAGATGAATTAGAAGCGCATTTATTTGAAATGTTCAAATCTTCTAAAGTTTTCAAGGATATCGAAAGCAGTTGTTGGAGCGTGGAATCCAATGATGAATTGATAGCCAGTCTGCAGAAACGATTAGAAAAGGTTTTCTGGAAGGAACAGTTTTCTTTGAGTGAATGCAAAGGTGTGCTGAACGACTACCTAAGCAGAACTGTAGATGAAGGAACGAAGGCTCTGATGCACCTTGCTTTCGCTGCCGAAGCCGCAGAACTTAGTGCAGTATACGGTGACTATGGGGAAAGATTTTACAACAGCCTTGAATCCTCAGCTGAAAAATTTTTGAATTATGCGAAACTGCATCCGGATTTCTTCAGCCTCCACGAAACAGAATTCGAAAACCTCATATCTACTGCCGATCCTCTGGGGTATGGCGTATCAGATGATCTGGGATATATGATGGAAAACGTTCGCATAGAACTCGGGTATTATGATGATCCAGATGGGGACAAGTGATGACTGCAATTAGCGTTGAGGGTTAAAAAACTCAGGAAGTTAAGGTTTATTATACAATAAACACCTGTACCCGCAGGGAGAAACAGGGATGTAAAAATTTGCTTACTGGATCATGTAAAAAAGTACTTACCATACAATGTAAAAATCTGCTTACCAGGGTATGTAAAAAACTCCTTACCATACGATGTAAAAAACATCTTACCTAACAATGTAAAAAAGTGCTTGACATTTGCAGAGGGGCGTAGGATTTGACGTTTACCAAAAGAGAAACATCCAGATATGTTCCTTAAGGACAGTTATCCGCCCCATTCCATGAGGCATAGTACAGCCTGTCATCTGATAGAAGCGGGAGTAGATATTGTGACAATCAAAAATATCCTTGGACATGTATCTGTACAGACAACACAGATTTATGCAGAAATGTCGCAGGATTCTGTTGATAGGAAACTTAAAGAATGGAATGACAAATGGTTTGGCAGTAATGTAAAAGTGAAGGAAGCCAAAACAAATATCCCTGGATTTCTGAAGAGAAAGTAAAATATTATTCGAGAAGAATTATTGAGAATATCGCTATTGACTATAATAACCAGAATCTTCTCGGATAATAATTCTTCTCGGATAATCGGTGTATCCTGTTGCGATAAAAATCTTGTCAAAACCGGTTGCATCATTCAGCATGTAAAAGGCCTCCGATCCTGCTTAGAAGTTCCGCAGAAGCAGTGTTTGAAATCTCTATCGAAAAGGAGTCCTTTCGAATGATCACATCTGGCCTGAATGCAGCTGATGATACGACGGATTGTTCAGGTAACCTTAATTCAACAAAATCAACTGATGGGTCTGCAGGTATACTTACAGATTTGACTGCTGGAGGTGAAGAAGACTCTATTGTAGAAATATAAGCCTCTTCACGTAGCCGGCGCTGCCAATAAAAGAATGACTTATCAGAAATACCATGTTCCCTACACCAGGCGGTTTTGTTCATTCCGCTAGCAAGGCATTCTTTTATGATTTTAGTCCATTGTTCGCAGCGGACTTTGTGTGTGATTTTATCCATGAGATAGCCCTCCCTGAAAAACCTTAGTTTTTTTAGAGTAATTATCTCACAAAAACTAGCAAGCGACACGGTACCGGCTATCTACCATTTACTATTTGGCGCTTACAAAAAAATTGTAGTTTTCTGGAGTTATTATCTCATGGAGTGAGGGAACTAGCACGGTACTGGGGATTTACCGTATACGAAGTATATGGCTTGGATCCTGCTTAGGCTGAGTAACTATCATCAGGTAGCTCTCGACACACCGGACTGGCGGCTCCGCCGCATCATAATATTTATTTGTCTTCCGGGAAATATTATTTCAGAGTAAATAACGAATGTATAAACTAGCAGGTTCCGGAAACTGCAATCAAAAAATATACCGATACTTATGATTTACCATGTATATTCAAACTATCTGGAAAAGATCTTAGTGATTTGTGCTTCCATTATATTCCAAACAACTAATTAGTTCTGGGGCATTATGAATAGTGCAAAAATCATAATCGGAATCAGGGTTAAAACCAAACCCATAAGTGACACCTATAAAATCAACTTTAGCTTCTATCGAACCATTAAGATCGCTATCGCTATCTCCGACAAGAACTGCTTCGCATTCATCAACCCCACAAAGAGCACAACATTTTCTTAAAAGCCTTGCTTTGGTATACTCATCAGAATCATCCATTCCACAAATCACGTCAAAATATTCAAAAATCCCCATCTTATTAAGCATATAAGATGCAAAACGTTCCGCCTTAAGGGTAGCAATACCAATTTTATATCGCTGCCTTTTTAGTTCAGATAGTGTATCCTTAATTCCTGGATATAAACAGGCTTTGTGAATCCCACTCTCTGCGTATCTTTCACGATAAATATTTACCGCTCTTTTAGCCTGATTTTCTGAAAATCCAAATTGTTTCTTATAAATTTCTAAAAGAGCAGCTCCTATAACCCCACGTAAAACATTCTCAGACGGAACATTTCTTTCCATAGCCGCTAATGTATATCTATGAGAATCAAGAATACCTTCAGATGTATCGGCAATTGTTCCATCAAAATCAAAAATAACCAATTTATATTTCATATTTACTTTTTGTTAATACCTCATAATCTATTCCCTGAAGGGAAAGTTTTAATTGCTTTTCGATATCATTATTTTTCTTTTTTGCAGTTTCATAATCAAGTGATTTTTGATATCCTCTTATTACGTAATTTTTAGTAGAATCTACATCAAAGCCATCAAATCCAGCCATAATAATTTTCCTCACTTTTGCTTTTTTTAATATTCTTATAAGCATCGCTCCTGCATTATCAGCTGCATCGCCCTCTCCAAGTAAAGAAGAATAATTAAAAACTAACGCGTTATTAATTTTTAGATTAGACGTTGCAATTATACAACTAGGTAACCTTTCATCGAAAGAACTTAATCTTTTTTCATTAGAAACAAAAAGTGCATCCGTTACAAATTGAGTAGTTGTAAAATTTGTTGTAATTACAAATCTATTAATGAGTGCCTTATCAATTTTATTTTTTTCTCTTATAATACTCGAACCAGAACCCAAAATAAGGACTTCTCTACCATGTATTATATTACACAATTCAAGAGCAGCTTTTTCGTCATTAATTTCCGATGACTGGTAAGCAGTATATAAATGTTCAATTAATTTCTCGTTATATTCCTTTCTCTCTTCAATCGGGAGTAATGATAATATTTTCTCAATATTTTCAATATCCAAAGTTTCTCTTCCGATTAAATATGAAGCATAATTCGGATGACATTTTGACGAACCTGACAAGAAATACGGAAGATCATAGCCCCACCTTTGTTCCGCATAAATTGGCATAAGATATTTGTCAACAATATTTAATATCGGTGTTATAAAATACCGATGCTCTATGTTAGTATTAATATAATCGCATAATAGCTCTGTTGCAAGATTTCCGACACCTCTTCCCATCCCATAGCAAGAAGAATCAATAATAATGCTTCTTTTATTTGCCAAACGAATCATTTCCTGAGCGTTGGCAAAACTCATTTGTAAATTATTATGTGAGTGAAACCCTAAACAAATATCTTGAGCTAAATTATTATCAATCAAATAGAAAAATCTCCTCATATCATGACGATACATTACACCTAATGTGTCCACAAGATAAAATGCATACGGTTTTAATTCATTCACATCTTTAAGCAATTGTAATAGCGATTCATCATCATAACTTGTTGTTCCTACTGGTTGTATACAAACCCTATATCCTTTCTCTATTATCTTTCGAATTGAATTTTTAGCATCCTGCCATTCATTTTTTCTGAAAGTCACTCTGATAATATCTGCTCCTCGTCCATCATATACTGGAATTTTATGATAAACTTTATTATGATGCTCAATCATAGCTGCATATAGAACCTTTTCAAATTTTGGAGCAATCGCTTTAGAGATCTGATCCATCGAGTTGAATACCGATAATTCATCACTGGGTATTGCATTCCTAATAAAACCACACTCAATTATATCTATTTTAGCTTCAGCCAATGATTTTACAACACTTCTTATTGTTTGTTTTCCAAATTTCCAGTTGTTAATGTATCCTCCATCGCGCAAAGTGCAGTCCAATACTCTAACCTTATTATTCATCAATTGTCACTTCTCCTCTATAAATCATACCTTCAATAATTGTTTTTACATATTCCAAATCTTTTGGCGTATCAACTGAAAGACTATGTGTTTTAACTTCTACCATCTTTATTTTTTTCCCATGTTCAATAAAACGAAGTTCATTTATGTCTTCGATTTTCTCATTATATCCCTTAGGTGTTGTTGCAAAAAATTCCAACGCTGATTTACTATAAAGCAAAACGCCAACATGCTTATAGTATTTATAGTCAATAGACGACTTCGGATATGGAATTGGACTTCTCGACATGAACAGAGCATTGCTTTCTTCATCTGTAACAACCTTAATATTCGTAAAATCTACCACTTCTGAAGGACGAGAAATCTCTGTCATGAGGTTACTTACATAGAACTCCTTATCTATCCAACTCGTTGGAATAATTGCACGAATTATCTCTGGATCAATGAGTGGTTCGTCACCGTTGATAACAACATATAAATCACTCTCTACTTTATGGGCTACCTCATTTACCCTTTCAGTACTTGTTCCATGACGTGAATCTGTCATGATAGAATTAATACCAAGCTCTCTACACACAGAAAATATTCTATCATCATCTGTTGCAACATATACTTCGTCAATTTCCAATACTTTTTTTACCTGGTTAAATACCCACCAAATCATAGGTTTCCCACATAAATCAACTAAAGGTTTCCCTGGAAATCTTGACGATTGATAGCGTGCCGGAATAATTGCTACTATTTTCATTTTACAAACCTCCTATTGCTTTCTATGTTCTGTAATAAAAGAAATTATAAGTCTTCTTAGTCCATTTAATTGTAAATAACTTTCTACTTTAAATCTTTCTTTTTAAAATCAAACCAAATCTTCCCCATGCTTGTCTGCCTCCACGTGTAAACTTTAGCATGATAAGTGAAATAACAGCACAAATTGTCAATGTTACCATTAGCCGAAGCACAATCCCTAAAATTCCATAAGGCAAAAAATTACCAACAAAAAAAGTAATTGCAAAAGCTATACCACAGAAAAGCACAGATTTTAATACTAGTGCTCCATATTCAAATGCTTTTACATTGAAACAATGCTTGAAAAATACTATTGATTCCCATGGCATCTCAATCACTGCTAGAGCAAAAATAGAAGAAATAATTACACCTGGAAGCCCAATAATTTGAACCATTGCAACATTCATCACTAAGTTGACGATTACAGACACATAAGGTTTTAGAAAATCAGCTCTCCACAATCCAGCTGCCTCATAGAACGTAAACAATGGCTTTCTCGTGCTTTTAATAAAATAGTAAAGAGCAAGTAAAATAGGTATTTCAATTCCTAGTAAATTACCAGAGCCAACCCAGACCGTTATAAATGGCTGATATAGTATGGTAAAACAACACACACATACCATTGAAATAATGATTGTTATATTGAATATATCTTTAAATAGTGAAAAATTATTCTCCTTTGAATTTGACACCAAACTATTTCCTACAACTGATTGGATTGCAGAATATACCGTTGTCTCTATTGCGAATACAGCAGAAAAAATCGTAAAATAATTCGTATATTTTGCAAGCACCACTAAACCGAGATATTTTGATATCACTATTGAATCAACTGATGTGAAAACAACACCACCAAGTTTATTTCCAATCAGGGCCCCTACCCTTGTAAGTATCCCCTTCCTATCTTCTTTTGACAGTTTTCCCTTTCCCCTATATTGTGGATATTTTTTGTCAATCAAAATTGCTCTAAAAATATTGTTGGCAACCGTAACAATCGGAAGAATAATTATATAAAGAAAATACTCTCGAAATAGGAGTAAAACCACAATTTGGAGGCCATGGGAAATAATACTTCTAACTGTATCTATAATACTATCTATATCATTTCTCATTGTTGCTACAAGAACAGCACTTTTATAACTAAATAAAAAATATGAAATAGCTGCGTTTACTAATAAAATAAGATAAACTATGTATATATTTATATCGCTCGGATAAGTAGTCCCTTCTGCAATAAACCATTGTAAATTTGGTAGTAAAATTAATCCTACACCCAGAATTATAACACCAATAACTCTGTAAACAGTCTTGTAGAAGCAAAGAAGGCCTTTAACTTTTTCATCTTCTTTCTCCGCAACCGGTTTATACATAGTATAAACAATAGCTGAGCTAAACCCGAGTTCCGAAAGTGAAAGCATATTTAATACTGAGGCAAAAAGGCTGTCAACCCCCAGATACTCTATTCCTATTGTTTGAATCATTATTGTTCTTGTAGTAAACGGTAGCAAAGTAACCAAAATTTTACTCACAATGCTAACACTAATATTAATCAACGAACGTTTTGTTCTATTAATGCCCATAACTTTACATCGTCCTTATAATTTTTTCATCATATCTGTTATCTACCATTTTTATACGATACCCACTCTTATTTACAAGCATCATAGACAAAATGTCCATTGCATCAACTATAGATGCCTGTCCAAGCAACGACTTATCTAATATAGAAAGCTCGGTACATGCCAATATAAAAGTATAATCACCAATCTTTTCCATCAACCTAGCTAATTTTAACGCTGTTTTAATGTAGTCAACATTTGCTGTATCTTTAATTTGATAAATTATTGATTGCACTTCTTCACACTGTTTATCGCTTGGATATAAAATTTCGAGACCATCATGATTGGTCTGATTATAAATTTTCGCAGTTTTTGTCCCTTGTGTACATAGCACACAACAACTTTTATTCAAATTACTTAATGCTATATACTTCAATGTATATTCGGGCATATTTATAAAACTGATGCCGTAAAGTTTCGCCTTTTTATCAATAAGCTTTGCGAAATAGTGCGCTGTATTACAAACCATTCCTATTGTTCCCTGGGGTTTAAGCACAGAAGAAAAAATATCCAACGCCTCATCAATACCATCAAATGGAGAGCTACCTTGTTTTGTTAAAATATAGTGCGTTCTATCCGGAATTTTGCTGTTATCTAAAATAATAATTGAAGGATGCTCTTGATCACAATTTGCATCTGTAAAATTCACTATCTTATCGAATAATATAGAAGTAGCCTTAGGTCCCATACCGCCTATTATTCCTATGTCATACATAAATCAGTCCTCAATCCCTTTTAGTTTATGATAAAACCTTACAAGCTGTTCACTTTTTGCCAATTTATATCTTATGTGATAACAAATCCTATAAAAATCTGTGCCTACAGGGTACTTGTGATTTTCTTTCAACATTTTGGTTACTTTTTTTGCAAAAACCCCTTGATCAGCTTCTATATTTTTACCAATAAACTTTGCCTTATTATTATTGAAAAAAGAAAGGTCAAAAATATCTTCATACTCCTTCAATATACCCTGCGCATAAAATAACCCTATCATTCTCCCACATTTATTGCAGTAACCACAGTTTAGTTTTGCAGCTTTATTTTTCCCTCCGGCACTTTGTTCCACTGAACATACTTGAAGAAACTTTTTAGTATAATCTGAATTGATAATGTAATCCAATTTATCCATTCTATCTACTTCTGTACCAGCTGAGTAGAACGCCATATTAGAAGTTGTCAATGTTTTTAGCGAAAATATGTCATATCTGCCTGATGACACAATAAGATTCTCATCCATTGAATAATCATTTGCCTTAAATGTAGAGGAGAAATAATATGCCTTGAAAAGCTTTCCTAATGCCAACGGTGCACTACAATATTGCTGTGCAAAATAATGATTAAAAATTCCTGGATGCTTATAAAAGCTATATAGATTTGTATAAACTGAAATCGACTTCAATCCCAAATAGTTAGCTGCCTCAATTTTCATTGGAAGGTCCCTGTCAAATAAAGATCGAATCCTACCGTCATCATAATCATTGGTGGATATATTCGTAAAAAGCACATGGGTCAATTTAAAACTCTTTAATTTATCTTTGCTATACTTCAGCATGGTATATGTGGAATCTACGCCGCCAGAATTTCCCGTTCCAATTTTACCTTCATTTTCAACGGGCTCATTGGTTGTATCAGCCGTAATATGAATTGCGTTCATGTCAGAAAACAAATCGCTAATTAGGGGAATGTAATACATATTAATTTGGAAATACAATTGTTCGGTTAAAACACATTCACAAATAATATCATTTTCATCAAACATACAGGAATTAATGAGCCCAACAACAAATGCATCACAACGATCATCGTTCAAAAATCGACCATATTCCTCTTCCACTTCATAATACAGAACAGATTTATCACCATTTGTTTCGATGTCTGCGCATAATCTAACTTTCCCATTATGTAAATTCTCTATATATGGCTTTCCTATCTTAAGCACTCCCATTTATAGTTCCTCCATTTTATTTAAAATATAAATATTTCTTAGTCCCAGTTCCGGATCTGCAAGATACTGTTCCAAAATATCCTTGTAATAAGATGCCAAATAATTTCCTTCTAATTTGCAAAGGCTATATCCGTAATAAGATATTGGTACCTTCTCCAGTACAGGATTGAAATTTAATATACTTCCAGATAGAGTGGTTATTAAAACCTTCTCCGAAAAATCATTATTAATCTGAATCACTTCAAATGGGATTACTGAATTCTCATCCACTTTTAATCCAGCTCGAATGTATTTTTCTTTGTCATCTCTTGGATGAACTTTTACCAACAAATTATCTCTTCCCACTCTATCAGCAATTTTTATTGCTAATTCAAGTTCTCCAATAGGATTACCTCCCTCAATATCATAGATGCACGAAAGAAAAATATATTTTTCTTTATATTCAAATTTTATATTCGTACAAAATATAGTATTCAGATATTCCTTGATTCTTGAACTGTGATTGATTAATGGTATCTGAATACTCGGGATACCGCTCCTATTCGCTTTAGGCGAAAAACAGTAAAATCCAGATATGACATCTTTCATATTTCTCTTATTTAAAAGTCGTCTAATTTTATAACTCGCCTGTAACACACCACAGGATGTCTCGGGCGTGTTAAGAGACATCACCCCTTCCTCCATCTTATTTACGACAATATCTTTGTTCTTTTTATAGAAAAATGCATAAACAATATGTGAAGGTATATCTAAATTAAACCCGACAAATTCATCAAAAATACACTTCTTGATTTCTTTCGGAACCATTCCCAAAATGCATTGTATTGTTAATGTAATCGATTTTTTTACAGTTTTTACATCAATACAAGCAACCTGCTCAAAGAGTTTTGTCTTACGAAGGTTCTTTACGATGTTTTCATAGTTCTTTATTTCATTAGTAATAATTATTGAACCGCTCTTATTAAAAGATAATGCTATTTGCACGGCAACAATTAGCTGATAATTGGTATTGCAGAAAAAAAGTGTCTTCATTTGTCATTTCACCTCTAAATTCAGAAGCTTTTGAATTCCAATCTTGTTCATAATTTTGCAAACTAATCTAAACAACGACTTCGAAAAATAAAATAGTTTCAACATAATTCTTCGAGACCTCATAATTTCGTTTATATTGAAATATTTCTTGTTTTCAATCAAAAAAACCTCCGTCTCCTGCTTATACGGTGCTAATTTTTCTATAGCATCCGTGCATGCATGAAAATACATGCTGATAGCATAATGTGCTGCGTTTGCTCCGACACTGCCAATAATATCTGGATAATACTTACAAGCATACTCATAATGATCTCTATATCCCAAATAAAAATGATATGGTTTTATTGGATTTGGAGTATATGAAATACTACTTTTATTGACCCTATATTTATATAACGGTTCATTAACAAAAGCTACTTTGCTAGCCTTTTCATACACATGGTAAGTCGTTGGAATATCTTCATACAGTCTTCCATATGGGAACCGAATTCCATCCCAACAATTGATGTCATATACTGCTTTAACAACTTCACTTCCGATTTTATCCAAAAGAATTTGCTTAACAATTTCTTTTGCAGCAACAACACATCCTGACTCCCGGGTATAATTAAATTTGTTAAAAAAATTGATACCATCTGTTTGGACGATATCAAACATGATTATTTCTGCTAATGTTTCTTCTCGTATTCGCATGGTCTTTTCATATGTTTCTTTTTCAATCCAGTCATCGCTATCAATAAAAGAAACAAACTGACCATTAGCTTTTTCCAAGCCCGCATTTCTTGCGGAAGCTAACCCACCATTTTCTTTATGGATAACTCGTACTCTTGCATCCTTTAAGGCGTACTCATCACATAGTCTTGGACAATTATCCGGAGATCCATCATCAACAAGTAATATTTCTAAATTGGTATAAGTCTGGTTTAAAATTGACTCTACACATCGGTCTAAATATTCTTCAACTTTGTATACAGGTATTATCACGCTAATTAAGGAATCTATTGCCATGTCCTATCTCCTATTGCTTTTTATAAATTGACCAATTCATACGATTATTTAAAAAGATACCAAATAAAAACCATAACAAGTAACACTTAACTCCTGGACCAAATGGTGCTAACTGTTCAAAGACTCCATTCGTAATATAGACAATTGCCAACGATGAAAAAAACAAATAAAGTGGATTATAACGGTTAAATTTTCTTAAACACCACCATAACGGACTTAATGCCATCGCAAATATTAGGCTTCCTCCGACTACGCCAAACTCTAGTAAAGCTGTAAGAACAAGTGACTCTCTTGCAGCAGACCCTTGTCCAAAAAGCCAATTATTCTTAAATTCCTCTCCGAAATTTCCCCATTGAGAATATCTTCCTGAGCTTAACTCATCCAAACTACTTACAGATCTATTGCCTAATATAATATTATTAACAAGTATGTCATAATACTGTGGCTTTATTATCAAAAATGTTATTGTTGCAATTACAATTAATATAATAATATGTTTAACCTTTCGATCCATTTTTCCCTGCATTAAAACCCAAATGATAGTTACCGGCATTCCAATAATGGTAGCCCGACTTTTTAGTCCAAGTAGTGTTATTGTTAATAATGCAAAGAACAAGATATAGTATGTATTTTTGATAAATCCTCTTGTTTTCCCGAATTTTCTCAACAGAATTATGATCCATGATGATAAAAGAATCTGAGAAACAGAATTCTTTGATGCATATGCATATGTCAATGCCCCCATATCAACACCTTGCACATATGTTTGAAATACGTCTATGCACACTAAAGTTGAACTAATTACATAGACCGTAAGAAGTGTATCTATATCATCTATAATCAAAAATTGACTAGCCAAATATCCAACAAATAATACAAAAAAAGCTAAGAATATTGGATATGGCAATTGAGAATTAGAATAACTATTATTAAAAAGCCTCGCTATAAAATAATAGATAGCAAACGCAACTACTAAAAAAAATAAATTCTTAATATGATAATATGGAATTCGTTTAAGTGCAAATAGGCAAATTATTGCTAACCCCACCCATAGTGGTATAGAGAAATACCTAGTATAACCTGTATTAACAATAACAGGCATTTGAGATATGTTTGTCATAGCACATACAAATAATACCATCACTAGCATTGTTTTATTTGACTTATTGCGAGTATTTACATTATTCATGTTTATCATCCACCATTTGACCTATCCACTCCATATGAGTTTTAGCCATTTTTTCAATAGTAAAATTCCTAATATTATCTAATGCTTTCTTACTCATCTTATTACGTAAGCATTCATTTCCAAGTAGGCAACCTATCTTTTCTCTTAGTTGCATCATATTTCTGTAGTCAAATTGAAAACCGGCCTCTCCATTTTTTACTAGGCTATATCCTGCAACACACCGATTTGAAACAATAGCTGGAATTGCACCACATCCCATAGCTTCATTAACAACCAGTCCCCAGACCTCCGAATACGAAGGCAATACCAAGATATCCGCCGCAATATAATACTTTTTCAACTTGTCAAAGTTTATAAAACTAATAATTTTTGTATGTTCTAAGTGGTTTTTTTCAATCAGTTCTTCATATGTTTTTTTTTCATCCCCTTCTCCAACTATCACCAACTGATGTTCCTTATCATATGGTACAAATGCTTTTATAAGCATGTCGAATTGCTTCAATTTCAGAAAACGCCCTACCGCAATCACTGTCGTACGATTTTCCAAACCTAAAGCTAATCTCATTTCAGTTCTTTCGCGTTTTGAAGGCACATGATCAATAATGTCATCTTCATGAAGTGAAGAAAAGTTATGCGCAATACTTCTATAATCTGCAATTCCATAAAGGTGAATTCTCTGTCTTGTATATTCAGAACTACACAAAAAATAACTATATTTTCCAAATATTACATTTTTTATTAATCTTTTCAATCGACCATCAACCGTATCAAGATTAACACCATCAACATTCACAAAAAATTCTCTATGTTTTATATTCAAATACAACATTCCCAACATATTGGGGACAGTACCATATCCATCAAAAATAACAACATCTGACTTATGAGTACAAATATACTTTATCACCGATAAAGAAATAGCCCTATTATGTATAACTTTTGCTGGAAGTTTAACCATATTAACAAACGCACTACTTTTAACTAGCCAAGAACTATTTCTTTCTGAATCTTTTTCTTTGACATAGGCAAAAGTTACATTATGTTTTTTCCCAAGCTCCTCAGCCCATGCCATTCTATAAGGTGCTACATTATCTGAAAAAATAACAATTTTCAAAACCGAATCTCCTTTAACTTTCTTCTGTAATTGCCTTCACAAATATTAATTCGTGGCAGAAAAAAAGGTACTTTTTGCAGTTGCCTTTTTGAACATGGAATAGAGACTGTTGAAAAAACCAATGTATACTTTCTTTTTGCTCTTAAAATACTCTTGAGCGTACAAGCATATAACGATCCATAGGGAAAAGCAAAAAACGAAATATTTCGCCCTACTAATTTTTCAAAATCATTACATTCCATCTCTTCTCCCAACTCTTTTCTCGTTAAAGATCGCATTAATTTATGATTCTTTGTATGGAATCCTATAGTACACAAGGGTTCATCTATTAGCTTTTGTATTGACTGACTTGTAAGAAAATTCTCTGAATTTATATAGTTTTCAGTAATAAATACACAAAAAGGAATATTCTTTTCTACTAAAAATGGTATTGCATTTTTTACTGCATCCTGAAATATATCATCAAAGGTTATGATTACATTCCTAGGCTCAGCTTTATCTGGAGAAAGGTCAGCCAATGTTAAAAAGCGGCAACCTTTAGCTTGCAATCCTTCAATAAACATCCTAAAACCTGTCTGTGTTATACTGGTTCCTTTATCTTTCCATTCTGTTTTATCATCATTAATCTGATGAAACATATATATCCTTAAACCAACAGTATTTTCTCCCATTTTCTCTATTACCTTTTGTATAAAAGAATATAAATATCTCATTATCATCCCCTTATTATCGTCGTCGCAAAATAAAATAATATAATTTCTTAGAAAAACACCCTACAACTGAAAACAGCCTTACTTTAATCTCAGGGAAGTGCTTTAGCTTACGAAAATGCTTCGATGCATCAATTTCATCCCAAAGATTTTTCCACTCAGAATATGGCAAAAGCCTAGCTGAAACGTTCATTGTTCCCATTACCCATCGCGGAACTATAAACTGTCCGACATTTCTTTCATCTTCATAATATGAAGAAAGAGAACAAATAGATTTATAGCTCATTTTCATTACTTTAGCTTTTGAAGCAGTCATTATAGACCCAGCTCTATGAAGGTATTGATAAATAGGTTCCTTAAGATAGCACGCTCCGGAAATATGATATAAAACTTTCCAAATAAAATGCTGATCCTCAGACCAAGGAATTTCCTCGAAAAAAAGATTATTTCTTATTAAGAATTCTTTCTTAAACAATGTTCCGGGGGCCAAAACTACTTTTTTTCTCTTCAAAAATAACATTTGCAACTCCCTGCGTGAAAAATATTGGGGAGTACGACTTTTACATTTTATAATGGCTTTATTTGAAGATAAAATTGAATTATTATCACAAAATACTAAGTCTATATTCTGAGTAACGGCTGAAACCATGTGTTCTATTCCATTAACTGATAGCATGTCATCAGAATCCAGAAACAACACCCACTCACCATTTGACACTCTAAATCCCGCATTTCGGGCTGATCCCTGTCCTAAATTTTTTTGATGTATGATTTTGTATTTTATCTGACTTTCTTCTAATAATTTCTCTGCACGATAAATTGAATCGTCCTGTGAACCGTCATCCACAACTATTAGCTCTATACTCTTATAAGTTTGACTAATAACAGATTTAACTGAATCCCTAATATAATTTTCAACATTGTAAACTGGCATTATTACCGATACTAACGGAAAAAATTTCATACATCTGCTCCTTGTACATCCCTAAATTATAACAATATTATATTTCTAAAACAAAACCTTCCATTTTATCTTTTCGATGCATTAATCATTCCTCTATCTAAAATGTTTCATTATAATTTCATAATTTTTCTCACTGCTATAGTTATCTTTGAGATACTTAAAACCTTTTTTACCAATAGCTCCCAAATTGCTTTTGCATATTTCTTCAATTTTCTCATAAAATGTGTTTAAATTATTACTCTCACACCACCAACCAAAGCCTCCTGACACAATCACATTTCCTACATCTGTATTCATATCCGTCACGGCTAGTATTGGAATTTTCGCCTGCATATAACTCAACAACCTGCTTGGGAAATTAGGAATTGAAAATCTATAATCTAGGAAAATCATTCCTACGTCACATGCTGCAATCATTTGATCATACTCTTGTTTGGGAAGTTTTTTCATCAATCTTACATTTAAAGGCTTATATTTTTCAATATAGTTTTTCAACGTATTATACTCTGTCCCATCTCCTACAATCAAAAAAAACACATCGCTATTCTTTTTCTGGCTTTTCAAACACTCGATTAAAAAAGGAATACCTTGTGGTTTTCCTAAGTTTCCGCCATAGACAAATACGATCTTATTTATTGGTATATTATATTGCTTTCTAATCTTTATTCTTGTTTCAGAATTTACAGACGTATCTATCACGTCAATACAATTTGGACAAACCTCTACTTTATCTGGAATAATTTCATTATTATGTTTCAATATATAGTCAACATTTCCCTGTGACATACATCCAATATAATCTGATATAGCATATAAACTCTTTTCTTTCTGCCGAAAAAACTTATAAAGTAACCCTTTAATACCATTCTTACTCATCATACCTATATCAACCGCATTCTGCGGAAATATATCTTTCAAAAGTAAATATGTTACCGCACTATCCCGTTTTTTAATATATTCAACGACCCCAGCTAATGTAATTGGTGGCGTAGAATACAGAACCATATCAAACTTTACATCAAAAAAATATCTTTTGATTGCTGATTTAAATTGCTTTTCTATCAACATTGTAGAGATACCCTTTTCAAGCACATTACATTTTGTAATATTTCCGATTTTTACACATAACATCTGAACGTTTATTTCAGTAATTAGTTCTGTTTTCTTTTCATTCCGTCTTTCTCTTGGCGAAACAATATATATATAATGACCATGATCTCGAAATTTTCTAAACAAATCATGGTAAATGCTATGTTTTTCAAGACTCTCAATTTGTAATAATGTAAGAAATAATATATTCATTTTTTAATATACACTTTCCTTTTCTTAATTCTTACTGTTTTAAAGAAGAATGAACTCTGCATTATTCTGTTGGTTAATTGATATAGGCCTTTCCTTTACATAAAACATTCACTATGCATTTTTGTTCTTAAAGCATATTTTCTATACAACATATCAATTTTCGCGTAATAACAATTTATAAACCGAGACTTAAATCCTCTAATTCGCATAAATCAGATATCATATAATTCTCAAAACAATTATTCCCACTACAATATAGACTATTTTGATTCCGATAAAAAATACCCTGCATTCCAAGCTGTTTTGTTGCCTGGAAATCTTTAACAACATTGTCTCCTACATAAGCAATCTGCTCATATGGTAATCTCCATCGGCACTGCATAATGCGAAAAGCAATATCATTAGGTTTTCTGAATTGCGGTCCGCCTAATTCATCCGTAATAATAATGTCCTCTATTATCTTATCAAGCCCAAGTGCTTCTATTTTACTTTTCTGTCCTTCCACACGACCATCAGTAATAATGCCGACTTTTATCCCACGGCTAATAAAATTTTTTATAAGTTCATTAACGCCAGGATATAAATGTATTTGGGGTTTTTGATTTCTATAGATTTCAAGGCATTTATCTTTCAATTCATTTCTTCCTACAAGATTCAAATAACTGTCGATAGCTGGTCTTCCATCTTGAAAAAATTTCCAAAGCTGTTTTACTGCTTCCTCATCATCCAAAAATTTTCCAACCTCTTCAAATCCGCTTTTAACATACTCTTTTTCTGAATATAAAGTATCATCCAAATCAAATATAATTCCTTTCAACGGCTGTTTAATCTTGGATGATATACATACACTTTGATCAAATCGACTATATATTGCACCATCTAATGCTGCATTTGTTTTATAAATTAAATGTTCGCCTCTAAGTAATCGAAGCATCGCCTCTGCCGATTTTGCTCCTGCCTTCATACTTAATGGTGCTCCACCCCCGTATCTTGGATTAATTTCAATAAAATAATCTTCATTAGTGCTATTCTGACGAATAACTTGTACTGTCATTGGGCCACATGGCCTAAACTTTTCTATGATTTTTTTGCTTTCTTGTATCAAGGTTTCGTCCATGAAAATCTGAGTCTTCAAAACCTCGCCTGCTCTGACAGCTAGCCTTTCTCTCGGTATAATATAAATTGGTTTTCCATCATAATCACAAAAGATATCAATTGTAAACTCTTTTCCACTTATAAACGGTTGTATCACATAATCCTTGATTTTTTCCGCATATACGACTAATTCTTCATAAGCATTGACTTTAAAAGCATTGATACTGCTGCTTCCATCTTTTGGTTTAATAAAACACGGATATATATTGGGATATTCCTCATAGTTATTGTACGTCTTGGGCGCTTTTAGCCCACATGAAATAAAAAAGTCCGCAGTATAATTCTTATCTCTGCAGATTGAGATCATATCCGGACTACTGATCAAAACCTTTGTTCCAATCTTTTCAAATTTATCTTTATTTTGAGATAATACGAGCAAATCTGTATCTATGGTTGGGATAATTATATCAATATGGTCTGATTGGCACATATATAAAAGTTCATTTATGTATTGTGGTTCTTTCATTCCACAAATCGTCCTTGTAAAATCACAGAATATAAGTGCTGGAGCAGTTCCTGTCATATCTGCCCCATATATTTTTAAATCTATATTTATGTTTAAAGCGGCCTGGCGAAATGCCTGGACAAGCTCAACCCGTCTCCCGATACCTGTAAATAAGATCCTATATGTCCGATTCAGCTTTTCTCCCATTATGCCGCCCTCCTGAACTCAATATCATAGAAAGCAGGATATCCATCTTCCTTAGTTTGGAGGTCTGTTGGGGGGGGGGGGGGGGGGGGGGGGGGGGGGGGGGGGGGGGGGGGGGGGGGGGGGGGGGGGGGGGGGGGGGGGGGGGG
>NZ_NFHL01000010.1 GCF_002161355.1 Lachnoclostridium sp. An76
GTAGCCAAGCCGGGAAGGGATAAACGCTGAAGGCATCTAAGCGTGAAGCCCCCCTCAAGATGAGATATCCCATAACGTCAAGTTAGTAAGACCCCTTGAAGACGACGAGGTAGATAGGGCAGAGGTGGAAGTGCGGTAACGCATGGAGCTGACTGTTACTAATCGGTCGAGGGCATAACCAAAGCGGGAATAGGTAAGATGGATGATGGTTCTTTGTATGTAGTTTTGAAGGTATACTTCAATAATTAAATATTCCTCCTTAGCTCAGTCGGTAGAGCATTCGGCTGTTAACCGAAGTGTCGTTGGTTCAAGTCCAACAGGGGGAGCTTATGAAGCCCATAAACGTCAGGTTTATGGGCTTTTTTATCAAATTTGAAAACTGGTTGAATAAAATAATAAAGTAAAGTACAATAAAATATATAAAAAATATTTTAAAAGATAATTTTATATCGCATATACACTGAGAGTGAAAAACGCATAAAATGGAGGGGCAGACTAAAATGAAGCTCTATCTGGACAATTGTTGTTATAATCGTCCATTTGACGATCAGACGCAGGAGAGGATCCATTTGGAAAGCGAGGCAATATTGACAATACTGCAACGGGGACAATCAGGGATATATAGCATCATAGGAAGCAACATTTTAGAGCTTGAAATGGACCGTATGCAGGATATAGTAAAAAGAGAAAGGGTCAAAGAACTTTACAAGGTTGCTGACCTGCATATTATGTATACGGACGAAATTAAAAAACGGTCACAGGAAATTATGTCTCAGTCAAAGATCAGAACCTTTGACAGTCTTCATATTGCCGCTGCAGAAGCAGCAGGAGCAGACGTTATGCTGACAACAGATGATAAACTGGAAAAGATGTCCGGGCGGATGAATTTGAATGTAAAGGTTATGAATCCATTAAGATTTGCATGGGAGGCGATTTTTAATGACGAATATTAATTTAAATAATCCAACAGAAATACGCATGGTTGGAATACAAGCGTTGAGAAATGTCTTGGGACCCGTAGGAACAGTGCGCTTTATTCAACAGTATGATACCGGATACGGAGATTATACGAAGGAGAAGCAGGAAGAAGCGGATATAAGCCTGGAAGAAATAGATACTCTGTTAAAATGCTAAACAAATGTTTTGCCTGTGTAAAACCAGCTCAGTCGATAGAACATTCGGCTGTTAACCGAAGTGTCGTTGGTTCAAGTCCAACAGGGGGAGCTCACAAAGCCCGTAAATCCAACGTTTACGGGTTTTATTTATTTTTGCGACATGTCCCTTTGGGGAAAAAAGGCTGTCAGCTCAAGAAAGCAGGCATCTGATTGTTAACCGAAAAATGAACCGGAATTGCGTTGCTGGATGGGGTCCGGTATGTTGCCCGATGGTAAATTTTAAGTTTTACTGTCGGGCTTATTTACGTAAAGATGTATTCTTGCCGGTAAAAGTTCACTATGCTTTTCACCAATATAGAATGATAGGATATAGGTATTTGTCAGATAAGAACATTCCTTTTAAAATTTATAACAAAAGTAGTAGTAAGAGAAAAGAAAGATCTGTGCCTGAGCACAGTGAAAGGAATGTGGGATATTATGAAGAAAAAACTTTTAGGTTTGTTTTTGTTGTGCAGTATTGCTCTGGCAGGATGCAGCAGTCCTTCAGACAGTGATGATCGGACAGAAACACAGATGGAACCGCAGGAAAATGCAGAAACACAGACCGGTCAAAGCAGTTCTGTTTTGGAAGAACCAGAAAATATCCTTGTAGCTTATTTTTCCTGGGCGGACAATGCAGTGTTGGACGATGATGTGGATGCCGTAAGTTCTCCCAGTGTAATCCCACCGGGAAACGTTCAGCAGCTGGCGGGCTGGGTGCAGGAGGAAACAGGGGGAGATCTGTTTTCCATCCGGGTGACAGATCCATATCCCAGCGACTGGGATGAATGCCTTGACCGTGCAAATGAAGAACGGGCAGAGGATGCAAGGCCCGAACTCGTTGAAAATGTAGGGAATATCGAAGAGTATGATACTGTATTCCTGGGATATCCTAAAATGGAGCAGGGTTATATCTGTGTATAGCGGTGTATTGCGTGGAGGAAGGAGGGCGAATAGGTACAGGAAACACAACAGAAAGAAAAAGTGTGTATAGAGTAAGGTAGGAACGACCATGAGAGTGGTCGCTTTTTTTATGGGAAAAATCCCCCTATCCTACAAGCTATAAGGAAAGGAAGTCATATCCATGAACACCAAGATCTGCTATCTATATCGGGATGCAGGTAAAGCGGCCTTTTCTGATCCCCTTGCCGGTGCAAAGCGGCGGCAAGGAGGTAAGAAATGTTCAAACGAAAACCCAAGGTGCTGACACCGGAGCAGATGGAGGAAATCCGCACCAAGGACTTCTTCGACTGCATCCTGCCGGGTACCATCAAGTTCCTTTCCGACCACTATATCGTTGGAGACAGTTACCGCTGCGTGTGGGCCATCCGGGAGTACCCGCCCTCCACCGAGGAACAGGCCATCCTTTCCCAGCTTGCTGACCGCAATGGCGTGACGCTTCGGATCTACCACCGGCTGGTGGAGGCCCTGGAACAGAGGAAGATCCTGCAGAACGCCACCCGGAAGAACAAGCTGATGAGTACCGGCAGCGATGTGAATGAAACCATCGAGGCCGAAGGAAATCTGCAGGATGTGGTGGAGCTTCTGGCCAACCTTCGGAAAAACAAGGAACCGCTTCTCCATTGCTCCGTGTTCATTGAGCTGAAAGCCAAGGGCATGGATGCCTTAAAGGAGCTGCAGTCAGAGATCGCCATGGAGCTGACTCGCTCCAAGATCACGGTTGACCGACTTACCCTCCGGCAGAAGGAAGGATATCTTTCTGTTCTGCCTGTGGGGGCCAATCAGTTCGGGGCGCAGTTCGAGCGTGTGCTGCCCGCCAGCTCCGTAGCCAACCTGTACCCCTTTAACTTTTCCGGCAAGACCGATCCCCGTGGTATCTACCTGGGCCGGGATAAGTATGGCACCAATATCCTGGTGGACTTTGACCGGCGCAGCGAGGATAAGACCACCAGCAATATCCTGATCCTGGGCAATTCCGGCCAGGGGAAATCCTATCTCTTAAAGCTGATCCTGACCAACTTAAGGGAGACAGGAAAGCTGGTCATCGCCTTAGATGTGGAGGCGGAATACGAGGAACTGACGGAGGCCCTGGGCGGCTGCTACATCGATTTCATGTCCGGCGAGTACATCGTCAACCCCTTAGAGCCAAAGGCATGGGGCGATGCTACGGAGGGCGAGATCGATGCCACCACACCGCTGGCTTTCCGGAAAGTAACCAGGCTCTCCCAGCACATCGCCTACCTGAAGGACTTCTTCCGGGCCTATAAGGATTTCACGGATGTGCAGATCGACACCATTGAGATCTTGCTGGCCAAGCTGTATGCTCGGTTCGGCATTACCGACAGCACGGACTACAGCGCCAAAAAGCCTACGGATTTTCCTATCATGGAGGACTTCTATAAGCTGTGCGAGGAAGAATTCATGACCTACGACAAGCAGCGGAAGTACCTGTACACAGAGGAAACTGCTTTCCTTTATGTCCAACCAGCTCCTGGGCAAAGGAAATACCGCAGCCGCCATCGACGAGCTGTATATGTACTTGACCAACCTGACCTCCATCGAGTATATCCGAAACGCCATGAAGCGTGTCCGGAAGAAGGAGTCAGCGATCATCATCGCCAGCCAGAACATCAATGACTTCCTGATGGGTTTGGCTATCAGGAAGATATCAGTTACACCCTGAATACAACAGACCGGCATGCGGTCTATAGCCGCCAGCGAGTGGATGAATTCCAGGAAAGCAAAGTCGCTGGCACAGAAAGCGCCAGACAATATAAAGATGCAACTGACCTAATCTGCCAGCCTGAGGTAAACAGAAATCTGATCCGCCGTCTCACTCCTCTGGAGTGTGAGCGGCTGCAGGGTTTCCCGGATGGCTGGACTTTGATCAATGGGGCATCTGACTCGGCAAGATATAAAGCCCTGGGCAATAGTGTGGCAATCCCATGTGTTACTTTTGTTCTGCGTGGGATTGTTCTGATTATGGAGAAAGAGTTTGCGGAGGAACAGAAAAACTGAATCGAAGATTGGAGGCATGACCAATGAATGATATCGATGTTACCGTATATTTTAACGAGCATCGGCTCGCTGCTCTGGACGAGATTCTGAACGGTCAAGGGCGTACCATCGAAGGTGTATTGCGAAAATGTTTTGAAGAAACCTATGCGTCTCTCGTCCCGGAAGAAAAGCGTGAGGAAATCGAAGCACTGATCCGTCAGAAAGAAGCGAAAGCACAACGTGAGGCTGAAGCTGCCAGACGGTTTGCTGTGATTCATTTCCATGAGGACGGGGATGATTTTCATTTCACTTCCGACCTGCGGAACAACTTCTACAGTGCTGCTTATCTCTATCGGAATTTTATGCGGGAGAATGAGGGCAGGCTGACCTTGAACAGTCTGGCGCTTTCCTTTGGAGTACATCAGCCCATCGATGACCTGACCTTCTCTGTCTTATGCGCCGCTATGGAGCATGATGACCGGATCACCGCTCTCCTGGAATTTGATTTTGACGATGGAACGATCAGCGTAAAAGAGCAGGGAGATTCGGAGTGGCGGACTTATCGTCTGAAAGATGTTTCTACTGCGGTCTACCGTGCCGAGCGCAAATCTACGATTCCGATAGCAGCAAGAGAGCTGATTTTTGAAGAAGCATTGCGGGATCGGGAGATTGACTGGCAGTCTTCCGAACAGGCAGAAGAAACAACGCCGCCAGTTCAGGAGATGTGATGCGAAAAGGAACACCCCTATGAGCCGCCTGTCGGCCCCGTGTTGCGATTTTGTGGGCGAGGTCGAGGAAGTATCCCTCCCCGCCGGTTTGCGAGGCGTTTGCGGCCCGTGCGAAGGCAGGCTCCGCCCATGGAAAAGCGACGGTTCCCCGTGCGGATACAGGGTCGAAAATCAAGCAGGAGAAAGGGACGGTGCCGCATGGCGGCCCCGCCCCAGCTCACTGCGTCCGGCAGAGCCGGCCGCTTCAAGGCTTTCCGCCGCTTCTGAAAGAAATGGCATTACGGTGCCGGATTTGGAACAATAGGTTCCTGGACAGGTGCTTCAACTCCCCCAAGGCCCAGAAGTTTCAACGAATGACGCGGTGCTTTGGCAGGTTCCTATGAATAAGAAGGAGGATTTCAGACATGCAGGATACAGAGGCAGAAAAGAAAGAAATCAAACGCCGCTTCCAGCTCTGGATCAGACCGTCCACCCTGGAGCTGGCGGATACTCTCTATGAAAAAGACAACTGCGACAGCCGGAGTGAATTCATCGAAAAAGCAATCTTGTTTTATGCTGGGTACCTTTCCGCAGAGGACAACAAAACCTATCTCCCCAATATCGTCACCTCCACGCTGAAAAGCATTGTGGCGGAAAGTGATCATCGGCAGAACCGGATGATTTTCAAGCTGGCCGTGGAGCTGGCGGTCATGATGAATGTGGTCGCAGCGAATAACAACATCGATCCGGTGTTACTGGAACGCCTGCGGGGAGAATGTGTCAAGGAAGTCAAAAGGCTGAATGGCTCCTTCTCTTTTGATGATGCGGTGAGCTGGCAGAAAGGATGGGAAGAAAACGAGTAGCAATTGAAAACGAATTGCAATCCCCGGTTCCTCTTGATATAATAATGGTTAGATATTACTAACTCGTTTGCATATAGGAGGATAGATAGCCATGTCCGAATTTGGTATAGTAGAAGATACAATGTTTATTCCTATGGTGGGAAGGATTTACGCCAGCGAAAAGTTTCCGGGTATTTTATATGATAAAAAAGCACTTTCATTAAAAGAAAAGCTGCCATCCGCACTGTTGGAAACAGGAAATCAAAGTCAATACACGCTACTGGCTTCTGCATCCCGTTCCGCTAATATGGATCGGCATATCCAGAACTTCCTGAAACGTAAGCCGGATGGTGTTGTCATACAGTTGGGCTGCGGACTGGAGACAACATATGATCGCAATGACAATGGGCAAACCCAATGGTATGCTGTAGACCTTCCGAATGTAATCGAATACCGGCGCAGTTTGCTCCCGGAACCTGAGAAGGAAACTTATCTTTCAGGGGATGCTTTTTCAGACGGATGGCTCAGGCAGATCCGAAGGAACATGCCTGATACGCCTCTTCTGGTTACTGCAGGAGGTTTGTTCCATTACTTTCAAGAGGAAAAAGTTTTTGGCCTTCTGCAGATGCTGGAAGGTTTCGGGAATATAGAGCTTGTGTTTGATACGGTAAATAAAAGCGGCATGAAAATGTTGCAGAAGAAATATATGAAGCAGATGGGACATGAAAATGCCCGAATGTTTTTTTATGTGAATTCGGCTGAAGATCTGGTTACCACACTAGGTAGAGGTGTCAAAGTATTGGCGGATGAACCATATTACAAGTTTATCAAACGAGATGGATTAAAAATCATTACAAAAATCAGTATGGATATTTCAGATCGATTTGGAATGCTCAAAATGATCCATCTGGAGTGGAGGTAATGTAAATATGGTGGTCATGATAGAAAGTCTGATTGGTATCTTATTATTCACAATCCTGATTGTGTCGCCGACGCTGAAAAATCCCCTTGCCTCAGTGGGAGATTATCCCCGGCCATAAGGGAGAAATGTATGGAATTAGGATTAATCGAAAAAAGAGAACAACGTTTCCCAGGTCAGATATCATCTAGAAAGGAATCGCCCTGCTTGCTTTTGTGTTCATCTTCGCTGTTATCCTGAAACAGTTTAATGGAGCGGATACATTCTGGAAAGGGGTTCGGGATTCCTACATGATCTGGCTGATCATTGATTGGTATGATGCTCTTGTACTCGATAGCATCTGGTTTTGCCATTCGAAAAAAGTCAGGATACCAGGCACAGAGGATATGGAAGAATATAAGGATTACTGTTTTCATATTAAGCAGTCCTGTATTGGCATGCTTCTTGGCTTGCCCGCCTGTCTTGCAGTGGGAGTGATTACAGCAATCCTCTGATCAGCCATCAAATGATATAAAACAGAATATGATTCGCATTCAGTAGGAAATCTCTTACTATGTCTCCTGCTCTTCCTTTACTCTAAAATGGAAGGAGGTTTCTCATGACCCGCCATGTCACTATCAAATGATTAACAGGTAAAAAATGAATTGCAGTCCTATACGTCTCCTGATATAATATTAGTTAGTTATAACTAACCTATTTGCGCATAGGAGGGTACATCCATGTTTACTGTTCGTCCATATAAGGAAGAAGATGCTGCGGCCTGCGGGGATTGCTTCTACGAAGGATTCTTTTCATGCTCTGTGGATCAGAACGATAAAATACTTTTGCGTGACTACGCACAGATCCTGATTGAAAAATGCAATTTCACCTATGTTGCGGAAACGGAGGATCATCAGGTCGTAGGATTCATCTGAAAAGATATAAAATGTCAGCACCATTCCAGAAGCAGTTTGATGCCTTTTTCCGTCAGCTACAGGAAAGGGATAAGGAAACCGTTGGGAAATGCGATCTGGAACTCGTTGCCCTTTCGTCCAGAAGGAATTACAGAAAGGGGTTGGGAACCGCATTGGTCACACAATTTTTGAATCGGGCAAAAGCTGATGGAGCAGATCGTGTGCGGCTTTTTACGAACACTCTTGCATCGTGGGAGTTTTATGAAAAACGTGGATTTAAGAAAGTGGCAGAGAAGCCCTTTCAGGATGGCTCCGGCAATCAGTCCCTCGTTTATGAGTACGTTTTGAAGGAGCATGAATATGAAAAACACCATCTGTGAAAAACTGATGTGGTCAGCGATGACACCTGCTATTTTCAAATATATCGCAGCCAATTGCAAAAATACGGATACATTCAGGGTGAAGAAGAAATCGCGTAAAAACTTTAAAGATATGTTGGCGAGGACACCCGACATAGGCGGTTTTACGAAAAATCCTCTGCGAATCTGTCTTTCCGGCGGAATTGTCTGGATGGCAGTTTATAAGGCAATGGATGGGGCGATGAGCCATGAGCAGTTCGGGGAAATGGTGACAGCCACGATGCAGGCGCCGCTCATTAAAAAAGCTTTCGGGAGTAAAAATCCATTTGATATGGAATATCAAAAAAAGAAAGTCAAGAAGGACAGAATTGCAAATGCCATATCCGACAGCGAATTCAACTGGATGACGGAGACGATTCCCGGAAGGGATGCAGACGAATACACCATCAACTATCACAGGTGCGGCCTGTGTGCGCTTGGAAAACAGGAGCATTTGGAAGAACTGATCCCCTATATGTGTGCCATGGATTTTATTTCTGCTGATCTCATGGGCGGCGTGTTATACAGGACAGGTACACTTGCAGAGGGCGCAGAAAAGTGTGATTTCTATATTTGCAAAAAGGACTCTAAATGGGATAAAGAAAGAAAATACGGACAGCAATCCAAGCTGCAAAAACAGGGAGAGTTGGGAAAGTGGAATATGTGACGGTTGCACAGGAGGGCTTCTATGGACTTTATTTTCATCTGCCTCCGAATTCACATACAGGGGAAAAGATTTTCCGTGTATGACAGCGCATCTGAAATATGGGCCGGCAATCCGGAACCTCATCCTTCATCAGCAGTTCGAGTTATCCTACATCTACGAAGAACCGCTGAAACATTTTGATGAGGATACAGCCATTCATGTGGAGAACATTCAGGGAAACATTTTATTTATTTACGCAAAGGAAGATCTCATGTGGCCCAGCAAAGAGGCAGTGGCATATATGGTAAACCGCCTGGAAAAACACCGGTTTGCTTTCCGGGTGGATGTCTTGGAATATGAAAAAGCAAGCCACATTCTTGTTCCATTAAATCCATCTAAGCTGAAAATGTTTAAAATTGAGAGACAATATCCGGAAGATTGCAGGCGCAGCCGTGAAGACGCTTTCCATAAAACGATAAAATGGATATCGGAGGTAAAGTGAATATGGCGGTCATGATAGAAAGTCTGATTGGTATCTTATTATTCACAGTTCTGATTGTGTCACTGACGCTGAAAAATCCCCTTACCTCAGTGGGAGATTATCCCCCGGCCATACGGGAGAAATGTATGGAATTAGGATTGATCGAAAAAAGAGAACAACGCTTTACCAGGGCAGATATCCTCCGAAAGGGGATCGCCCTGCTTGCTTTTGTGTTCATCTTCGCTGTTGTCCTGAAACAGTTTAATGGAGCGGATACATTCTGGAAAGGGTTTCGGGATTCCTACCTGATCTGGCTGATCATTGATTGGTATGACGCTCTGATACTTGATTGCATCTGGTTTTGCCATTCGAAAAAAGTCAGGATACCAGGCACAGAGGATATGGAAGAATATAAGGACTATCGTTTTCATATCAGGCAGTCCTGTATTGGTATGCTTCTTGGCCTGCCCGCCTGTCTTGCAGTGGGAGCGATTACAGCAATCCTCTGATCAGCCATCAAATGATATAAAACAGAATGCAAATCCCTCATTATTTGAGCTTGGACAGGCAGTATCAGGAACAGAACTGATCGGGGAAATGAAAGGAACCATTGTGATCGATCTCGCAGACACAGGAGATGAATGAAATGCTGAGGATCTGAAAGAGATCCTGGAAAATCCGGGCAACCGTGTGAGACAGACCATATGGGGAGAATATGTCTGGAAAAAGGGCGAGGTGATCGGAGGCGATTGATATGGAACTGCGTGTGCTGAAATATTTTTTGACAGTAGCAGATGAAGGAAATATTACAAGGGCTGCGGATATTCTTCATATTACCCAGCCGACTTTAAGCCGCCAGCTCATGGAGCTGGAAGACGAATTGGGAACAGCGCTGCTGATCCGGGGGAAACGGTCAGTGACATTGACAGATGAAGGATTTCTGTTTAAACAGCAGGCAGAAATGATCGTGGAGCTCACGGATAAGCTGGAACATACATTTAAAGACAAGAAGGATATCGTTTGCGGAACTGTCAGGATCGGCGCGGCAGAAGCGGTAGGAGGCCGGGCGCTGGCCGCTTACATGAAAGAATTTCGTGAGAGATACCCGGATGTCCAGTTTGATCTTTATAATGGCATGGCAGACAATATCAAGGAGATGCTTGAGCGCGGTCTGCTGGATCTGGGACTCGTTCTGGAGCCGATCGATACTGCAAAATTTGAATACGTGAGGCTTCCCCAGAAAGAAACCTGGGGACTCCTTTTAAGAAAGGATCACGAACTTGCAGAAAAAGAAACGATAACTGTGGAGGAGATCAGGCAGTATCCTCTGATCATGCCGGGAAGAGAGAATGCAAAAAATGAGGTTCTCCACTGGATGCAGTGTGAGGAAAAACACCTGAATATTCCGGTGTATTACAATCTTCTTTCTAACGCAGCACTGCTGGTAGAAGCCGGGATGGGGTGTGCGGTCTGTCTGGACGGCGCACTATCCATACATGCGGATCCCGGTCTTTGTTTTCGCCGGATCCTGCCGGAACATACGACAAGGAGTGTAATCCTGTGGAAAAAGAATCATCTGTTTTCTCAGGCGGCATCACTTTTTGTACAGACAATACAAGAATACTGAAAATGGCTGTGACATCAGCGTCGGATCTGATGTCACAGCCATTTTTAGTATTCAGGGAAGGTATGATTTTTCATAGCAGACAGGTATTAGACAGGATAAAGAAAGCAGGGGATAATAAATAAAAAGGCAGATTTGCTAAGCAGACACTGAAAAAATAAGAGATAAAGGATGAATACATATATGAAAGAAAATATTTTGATCGTGTACTATTCTTATTCAGGAAAAACCCGCAGGATTGCAGAAGAAATCCAGAAACAGACAGGCGGCAGATTAAGCCAGATCTACCTGAGACAGCCTTATCCGGCAGATTTTGGATGTCTTTTGAAGCAGGTGAGAGAGGAAAACAGATCAGGAAAGCTGCCTGCGCTGCTTCCCATAACAGAAAGCGTCGGCGCATATGACATTGTTTTTACCGGTTCGCCCAACTGGTGCGGAACGATCGCCCCGCCCCTGGCTGCCTGGCTGGATAAAAGTGATATGGCAGGGAAAGTGATCCTTCCTTTTTTCAGTCATTGCGGAGGAGAAGATAAGGGGCTGGAACAGGCTGTGAGAGGCAGATGCCCGGGAGCGGACATGAAGAACAGCCTGTATGTATTGGAAAACAGCGGTGAAAGGCTGCCCCATATAGTGCAGGAATGGCTGGAGCAAAATTTCCCGCCGGAGAGGAAGGAAGATAAGTAATGGATAATGGGAAGAAAAAAATGAAGAAGAAATCAAAACTTGCGGTGGATATCCTGATGACACTGACGCTTTTGTTTTTGATGGGGTATCAGCTATGGGGAGAAACAGCTCATGAGTGGGCAGGAGCTTTCATGCTTGTGCTCTTTCTCGCCCACCACGTGCTGAATACTGCCTGGCACCGGAATCTGTTCCGGGGGAAATATACCAGGGTTCGTATACTGACGAGTGCAGTGGATCTGGCGCTCTTTGTGGTGATGATCTGTCTGATGGTAAGCGGCATTACAATGTCCCGGCATGTGTTTGCCTTTCTGCCCATCAGCGGCGGGATGGGAACGGCAAGGCTGGTCCACATGGCGGCCTGCTATTGGGGCTTTGCGCTGATGGCGTTTCACCTGGGACTCCACTGGGGAATGACGCTGGCGCGGTTTCGTCAGATGTTGGGGATGGACAGGAGCTCTGGGATCCGCTGTACAGTTCTCCGGATCGCAGGGGGCTTAACCGCAGGTTACGGCCTGTATGTATTTGTGACAAGAGATCTGGCGACTTACATGTTCCTGAGGACACAGTTTGTGTTCCTGGATTACAGTGAGTCCCCGATATCTTTTTATATAGATTATCTGGCCATGACGGGCCTGTTTATCTGGATCGCACACTATCTGTCCGCGATACTCCTTAGACCGGGCAGAAAAATCCCCTCGGTGAAAAAGAAAACAGTTTCCTGAAGGCCGGAAGCCCCAAATAAACAGAAATGAAAGGAAGTAAAGAAGATGAAGAAAAAAAGAGACAAAGGCACTGACGGTAAATATTGTAGACGAAGCCATGTTGAAAAAAGCAGACCGGACCGGATGTGTCAGCGGAAATAAAGTGGATAAGTCAGAGATGTTCCGGTTCCATACCGAAGGGACCGGGGCGCCGTTCATCGACGAGGCGCCGGTGGTGATGGACTGCACAGTGGACGACATCTATGAGACAGAAGGGTTTGAGAGCTTTATCTGCAAAATAGACAGCGTTTATGCGGAAGAGAGTGTTTTAAATGAAGCGGGAAAAATTGACTATAGTACACTGAAGCCGGTTCTTTTCGAGATGCCCACCTACGAATATCTCCGCACGGGGGATGTCATCGGAAAATGTATGAACCTTGATCAATAACAGACGGAGAGAAAAGAATCAAAAGTCAGGAGGACGCTTATGAAATCAAAATTTTTGAAAAAACGGCTTTCGGTCATGCTTGTAGGAACAGCAGTATTCAGTCTTGCCGCGTGCAGCGGCGGAGCTGATACAGGAGAACCGGCGGAGACTCTGACAGAAGAAAGTGTTGAGGTACAGGCTGAAGCAGAAGATACGGATGCCGGACAGGAGCCTGCTGCAGGAGAAGAAACAGATGCGGCGGCGGATTTTCCGGTTCCCTTGATACCATCGCAGAGATGGAGCCGGAGGCAGAGATCACAGAAGGGCTTTCCCTTGGAGACGGAGAGGCAGAGGACTGTGCAGATGTTGTGGAAGAATGGCTTGCCAATATCGGTATGACAGAGGAGGCAGATTCATAATGAAATATGCAAGATTAGGAAATTCTGAGTTAAATGTATCCCGCATCTGTATGGGATGCATGGGTTTCGGGGACGCAAAGAACGGGCAGCATACGTGGACCATCGATGAGGATCATACCCGGGAAATCATCCGCAAAGGGCTGGAAGCCGGGATTAATTTTTACGATACCGCCATCGGATACCAGAGCGGCACAAGCGAGCAGTATCTGGGGAGGGCGCTGCGGGATTACGCAAAGCGGGATGAAGTGGTAGTCGCTACCAAATTTCTTCCACGCACGCCGGAAGAGATTGAACAGGGCGTTCCGGCCCAGGAGCATATTGAACGGATGATCAATAAGAGCCTGGAAAATCTAGGGATGGATTATGTGGATCTCTATATTTATCACATGTGGGATTACGCGACGCCGCTGTATGACATCATGGAAGGTTTAAATAATCTGGTGAAAGAAGGAAAGGCAAGATATATCGGCATTTCCAACTGTTTTGCGTATCAGCTGGCAAAAGCCAATGCACTGGCAGAGCGGGAAGGCTTCGCGAAATTCATATCCATACAGGGACATTACAATCTGATCTTCCGCGAGGAAGAGCGGGAGATGGCGAAACTCTGCCGGGAAGACAATATCGCCATGACGCCGTACAGCGCCCTGGCAGGAGGCAGGCTGTCCAAAAAGCCGGGAGAAACATCAAAAAGGCTCCGGGAGGACGACTATGCAAAGCTGAAATACAACGGCACAGCCGATGAGGACAGCGTGATCATAGCGCGGGTGGCGGAACTGGCTGAGAAGCGCGGCGTGTCCATGACAGAGATCTCGCTTGCATGGCTGCTTACAAAGGTGACGGCCCCCATTGTGGGTGCCACGAAGCTCTCTCATGTGGAGGGGATGGCAAAAGCGGCGGAACTGTGCCTGACAAAGGAAGAGATCAACTACCTGGAAGAACCGTATGTGCCCCACGCATTGGTGGGCGTTATGGCGCAGAATACAGCAGAGCAGGCCAAGAAAAAGCATGTCTGGTCTACGGGAAATCAGAAACTGTAAAGAAATATGGAAATGAGAGAGGAGGCTATTTTATCATGAAAACAGTCAGACTGAACAATGGCGTAGAGATGCCGATGGAGGGATTTGGAGTTTTTCAGATCCCGGAAGACAGCTGCGAACAGGTGGTGAAGGATGCCATTGATCTGGGCTCCCTTTGCAGAAGGACTGAAAGGGATGTTTGATGAACCGATCTTAAAAGAAATTGCAGAAAAATATAATAAAACCGTGGCGCAGATCATTTTACGCTGGAATGTCCAGCAGGGAGTGATCGTGATCCCGAAATCTGTTCACCGGGAACGAATGAGAGAAAATTTTGATATCTGGAATTTTAAAATAGAAGATGATGATATGGAACGGATCGGATCGCTGGATAAGAACTGTCCTTCTATGCTGGATACAAGGAAGGTCAGCGAAGTGAAGAGAGTATATGATTATCTCAATAATCCTGTGCTGACCAGTCTGTAACGAAGCACAGGCTGCTGTTCCCACAGGTCAGCGGGGGGTGTCCATGGTGGTCTCCTTCTTTGTCTTCAAGATCATCTTCCCGGAGGGAGAGGCGAAGAAGAACTGAAGGCTCCGGGATTGCGCGTCGCGACGCGGGATGATAGGATAAGCATAATAAACAAAAGGAAAAAGGGGCGTGAAGAAATTGAAACTGGGAATCATCAGATGCATGCAGACAGAAGACTACTGTCCGGGTTCCACAGATTTTAAATCCATCCTGGAGAGAACCGGCGCTTTTGCCGGAATTGAAGAGGAGATCGAGATCATCGCAAAAGATCTCGGCGAGGGAATCCGGTTTTTGGATTATACGCATTAGGAAGAATTTATATGTAGTAGGAAGAAGAAAGATAGAAATCCGGCAGTGAAGCGCTTACCACTCACTGCCGGATTTTTTGCACAGTTCTATGAATGCGTTCATATTGTCTGTCAGGTACTTGCTCCTGTGCCAGATGAGATTCAGTTTCCTTGTCAGAGGCTGAGGAAACGGGATCATTTTTACGGTATGTTCCTCAATATTTTTCCTGACCAGAAGGCAGGGCAGGACGGCGACTCCCAGCCCTTCTGCAACGCCCCGGACGATCGCCTGGGTGCTGGCGCTCTCCCAGAGCGGATGCACGGTGATCTGCTCCAGGGCGAAGCAGGCGTCCAGGATCTCGCGCCCTGCGCTTCCCTTCTCACGCATAAGGAAGGGGTACTGTGCGAGCTGTTCTAATGTAACCTGGCTGCAACCCGCGAGGGGATGGTCCGGCGCGACAACGGCCTGCATATAGTCCTCCATGAAAGGCAGGACATTGATGTCCGGATGCTCGGACTGATTCTCAATGAGTCCGATATCGATCTTATTTTCCAGGATATGCTGTTCGATCACCGCTGATTTTCCAATCGTGACTTCTGTGCGAAGCTCGGGGTAAAGCGCCTGGTACTGCTTCAGAAGGGGCGGAAGGATGTGAGTGCCGATGGTGATGCTGGCGCCGATCCGGATCACGCCCAGCGCATCCCAGTTCCGTATTTTCTGTTCCATTTCATCGAACAACGACACAATGTGAAGCGCATATCCGTAGAATTCTTTTCCCAGTTCCGTGGGAACGATCCGTCTTCCCAGCCGTTCAAACAAACAGATCCCATAATATTCTTCCAGTTCTCTCACAGCGACGCTGACAGAAGGCTGTGCGAGATGCAGTTCTTCCGCTGCTTTCGTAATATTGCTGTGGCGGAATACAGCTTCGAAGATCTTCATATGGCGCAGAGTCATTTTACGATCCCTCCTATATAAGAAAATAGCTATCTAAATAATAGATTAATAGTATTTCCGTTATGAATCAAGAGGAAATATACTGGGTACAGAAGGAGGGAAGCACAATGGAAAATAAGAAAAAAGTCCTGCTGAAAATATTCATATCGACCTTGTATCTCAGTGCCTTTACATTCGGCGGAGGCTATGTGATCGTGACCCTGATGAAAAAGAAGTTTGTGGACGAATACCGCTGGATCGAAGAGGATGAGATGTTGGATCTGGTGGCGATCGCTCAGTCCGCTCCGGGGGCGATCGCAGTCAACGGGGCGATCGTGGTCGGATATAAGCTGGCAGGGAGCGCCGGGGCACTGACTGCGATCATCGCCACGATCATCCCGCCGTTTGTGATCATCTCGGTCATCTCGGTCTGCTACAGCGCTTTCCGCAGTAATGCGATCGTAAGCAGTATGCTCGAAGGGATGCAGGCAGGAGTCGGAGCAGTGATCGCGGCGGTCGTCTTTGAGATGGCGGAAGGGATCATACACGGGAAGAATCGGATCTCGATCCTGATCATGGCCCTTTCATTTATAGCGGCATGTATCCTGGGCGTCAATGTGATCTATATTGTCCTTGCCTGCGGCGCGTTCGGTGCAGTGAGGACGCTCGTGAAGAAGAGAAGGGAGGGGAGAGCATGATCTACCTGGAATTATTCTGGAGTTTCCTCCAGATCGGGCTGTTCAGTTTCGGCGGCGGATATGCGGCGATGCCGCTGATCCAGGGACAGGTCGTTGCGGAGCACGGGTGGCTGAGCATGACGGAATTTACGGACCTGATCACGATTTCGCAGATGACGCCGGGCCCGATCGCTGTTAATTCCGCGACCTTCGTGGGGATCAAGATTGCCGGGATCCCGGGGGCGATAGTGGCGACCGCGGGCTGTATCCTGCCTTCCTGCATTATCGTAATGCTGATCGCCAGGCTGTATCTCAAATACCGGAAGATGGAACTGCTCCAGGGCGTCTTAAATTCGCTCCGGCCGGCGGTTGTGGCGATGATCGCGTCAGCCGGGATCTCTGTCCTGATCACAGCTTTCTGGGGCAGCAGTATGGAAATCGTCCTGGCGGATACGGACTGGCTTATGGCGGCTATTTTTGCCGGATGTATCGTATTGCTGAAGAAATGCCGGATGAACCCGATATGGGTCATGCTTCTGGCAGGAGCAGCCAATACGGCGGTATCTTTGATCGGAGGTTGATGAAAATGAGGCTTCATATAAAGTATGAGATCAGTAAGTATAAAATTTATAATGAAGATGATCAGCTGATCTGCACTGTCCGGAAAAAGCTGTCCGCAGGAAATGAACTGACCGTCATCTGCACGGATCGGGATAGGGAATATACAGTCACGCATAGCGATGGAGCGATCCGGATCAGCGGGGACGGAATGGAAACGCTTCACTGCGCGGTGCGGTATCAGTCAAATGCGGATGGCAGACAGGAAGCATACTGGCGTCCGGCGATGGCGGAGGAGACAGAGATCATGACCGGCTGCGGCAGGCTGTCTGTCCGCCAGACGCGGAACCGGACATTTGAGATTTTATTAAATGACAGGAAAACAGGGGAGATCAGACGCATGATGTCCATTCATAAGGAGATGTGTCTGGAAAATGATGTGCCGGAATGGTACGCGGGGCTGATCTTTGCGGCGGCGTTTTTCATGCTGCATGACGATGATATGGAGATCGTATAGTGAATATGGGAATGTTTTATATCAGAAGTGGGAGAACTCCCGCCCCAACCCCTGCGGGCAGGCAGCGGGAGTTCCTCTCAGAAAAGGAAAGACAGAAGCCTGCTGCTTAAACATCTTCTTTCCGATTCATTTTTGCAAAAACGATGATACCTGCAATGATCACAATGACGCAGACCACGGCAAAGACTACAGAGATCGTCACAAAAGTATTGCTGTCGTTCCTGCCGGTGCTGATGTGCATGATATTATCAGCGGTCTGGCGGAAAGTCTGGCCCATGAATTCCGCGATGCTCAGGTCCAGGTTATTGTAATTCCTGTCAAAATAGCTCCAGAATATGGTCTCGGCCTCATCATCCATAATGGAGTATGCCGCGGAGCCGTAGTACAGATAAAATGTCCCGTCCATATCTTCCGAATCGTTTTCGCACGCAAAATAAGCCAGGATCAGATGTCCGTTATCTGAGAATGTCTCATGATACATCTGTGCAAGATATTCTTCAGCCGCAGCCTCATTCCATTTACCGTCAGTCCACACAGAAGGATCATACTGCAGGAGTACTACATAAGGCTGGATCCCTGTCTGGGAATAAAAATATTTCAGCCCGTCTGTCAGATCGGTGTCATGATCGATAAACCCGAGCTCATCAAGATACCAGTCCGCATAGGAAATGGTCCCGGAGACAGGTGTGCGCTCAGTGCGCGACACTGCGATTTCCGCATCCTGGGACGTACCGCTGCCAGGGTGGAGCTGGTTAAAGAGCCCTATGACGACAATAAGCAGGACTATGAGAGAAAAGCAGCCGGTCCCGCCTCTTCTGCCGGGGCCGCCCCAGCCGGGGAAACCCCAGTGGAATACCGGACCGCCCCACCTGCCGCGGGGCCCGCCGAAATGAGGGCCGCCAAAATGAGGACCGCCAAAGTGTGGGCCGCCGGGGCCGGGACCGCCCGGACCTCCGCCGCTGAATCCGCCGCCGGAGCGTCCGCCAAAAGACTGCCCTCCGGAATGTCCTCCCCCGCCGTGTGAACCGCCGCCTCTTCCCATGATCAGTTACTCCTTCCTGTAATGTCAATGTGTTATGCTGTGATTTTTTCCTGCCCATGGATGTCTCAATGGCAGAAAATGATGATATCTGCCCCTATTATAAAGAAAAAGCGGGCAAATAACAACTGTGCGCAGCGAAAATAGTGCTTGCAAAAGCAGGACGTTTATGATAGTATATAGGTTGCCGTTGAGCGGTTTCTCTCAACGGAAATTATATGGCCCCGTGGTCAAGCGGTTAAGACATCGCCCTTTCACGGCGGTAACACGGGTTCGATTCCCGTCGGGGTCATTGGAGTGCCGATGTGGCTCAATTCAGTAAGATTGACCGCGTCAATCGCAGGCAGAGCGGCTGATTACAGATCAGCTGCCCCAGATATATGCCGATGTGGCTCAATTGGCAGAGCAGCTGATTTGTAATCAGCAGGTTATCGGTTCGAGTCCGATCATCGGCTTTGTTCCTTTGGGAGCAAAGATTAGTTTGGACCTTTAGCTCAGTTGGTTAGAGCAACCGGCTCATAACCGGTCGGTCCTGGGTTCGAGTCCCCGAAGGTCCATTTGCACGTAAGCGTCTAAAAGACAGACGCCAAGTGCTCATAGCGCGCCGCCTCGTAAGCTCGAGAATACCTCGCTAACAGCGGCGGCATGCATCGCACGTAAGCGTCTAAAAGACAGACGCTAAGTGCTCATAGCGAGGCCCAGTGGCTCAGTTGGTTAGAGCGCCGCCCTGTCACGGCGGAGGTCGAGAGTTCGAGTCTCTTCTGGGTCGTTTCCCCCATCGGAAGATGGGGGAGTACAATTTTATATCAGCCGCAGTGGCGGAATTGGCAGACGCCCGGGACTTAAAATCCCGTGGGTAGTGATACCCGTGCCGGTTCGACCCCGGCCTGCGGCATTGCAGAAAGCGCCTGGTCTCTGGAAGGGATCAGGTGCTTTTTTCAAACTATTTTATAATTACAGAACAGCAAGGAGATCAGAAAAATGGAGATCAGGCATATTTTATTTGACCTTGACGGGACTCTGCTCCCAATGATCCAGGAGAAGTTTGTGCGCTTTTATATGCCTCTTTTGGCAAAGACATATATCTCCCGCGGGGTGGAGCTGGAGCCAAAAGATTTTATCGCTTCGGTGTGGAGCGGATACGAGGCGATGGTAAAAAATGACGGGACGCGGACGAACAGGGAGGCGTTCTGGGCGCATATGGAAGAAAAACTGCCCATTTCTTTAGAAGAGTCAGAGGAGATCGCCCTGGATTTTTATGCAAATGAATTTAACGAGGCGATCCGTGCGACGAAACCGTCGCCAGCTGCTGACCAGATCGTAAAAGCTGCCAGGGAAAAGGGGATAGAGACTTATCTTGCGACGAACCCTGTATTTCCCAGATGCGCTACAATGAACCGGATCCGGTGGGCAGGTCTGGATGCGGGGGATTTCAAGGAGATCACGACGTATGAGTATTGCAGATACTGTAAGCCTTCCCTGGAGTATTTCAGGGAGATCCTGGAGAAGTACGGACTGGATCCGGCGGAATGCCTGATGGTGGGGAATGATGTGGAAGAGGATCTTTCAATACGGAGCCTTGGGGTCAGGACTTATCTCGTGACAGATACTTTAGAGGATCGAAAAGGGATACCATATGAAACGGATTATATGGGAACGCTCAGCGAGCTCCTGGAATTCGTAAAGAGCCTTTAAACGGAGTCTTTAAACAGCCTGTAAACAGCCCGTAAACAGCCTGCGGAAAGGGAGCCAAACTGTGCCTTTGCGGAGTGACGGGATTTGTTTTGTACGGGCTCTGTGCGGGCGGTGTTCCGGCAATATGGCAAAGACAGAACTGCAGGCCGGGAAAGATCGAAAAAGAGATTGAAAAATGTTGCGAAAAATGTTACAAAGTTATTAAGAAATTATATTGACAAATGGATACAGTGTGATATACTTTGAAAGTCAAAGTATTTAAGAGCCAAAGTAATTTTGGCGGATTTGGAGAACGATGATGGTAGGAAAAATATGCGGAACCGGTTCTTACGCTCCGCACCGTGTGATGGACAATCATGATCTTGCGAAGATCGTGGACACAAGCGATGAGTGGATACGGGAGAGGACCGGGATAGGAAAGAGACACATCATTGAGGAGGAAACGACTTCTTATATGGCGGGTCAGGCTGCCCTGAGGGCGGTTGAGCAGAGCGGGATCGATCCGGCGGAGATCGAGCTGATCATTCTCGCGACGTCCTCTTCTGAGACGGTGTTCCCCTGTGCGGCGTGCGAAGTGCAGAAAACGATCGGTGCCGTCCATGCTGCGGGGTATGATATGAACGCTGCCTGTACGGGATTTGTACTTGCGTTTAATACGGCACAGGCATACATAAGCGCAGGCATCTATCAGACGGTCATGGTCATCGGCGCGGACAGCATGAGCAACCTGGTGGACTGGACAGACCGTGGTACCTGCATCCTTTTCGGAGACGGAGCGGGCGCTGTGATCCTGCGGGCAGAAGAGGGGATGCCGGTCCATATGGCAGCGCATTCTGACGGAGTGAAAGGTCCGGCCCTTACAGAGCTCAGCAGACACCGGAAAGACTGGGATAAAGAAAATGACAGTGAGTCCTATATCCATATGGACGGGCAGGCGGTGTTTAAGTTCGCGGTCCGCAAGGTGCCGGAGATCATAGAAGAAGTGCTGGATCAGGCGGGAATGAGGCTGGATGAGGTCGATCATTTTGTACTCCATCAGGCGAACCGGAGGATCATCGAGGCAGTGGCAAAGCGGCTGAAGACAGATATTTCAAAATTCCCCATGAACCTGGAAGAATATGCCAACACTTCGGCGGCGACTGTGCCGATCCTGCTGGATGAGCTGAACCGGAAGGATGTGCTCAAAAGAGGTGAGAAGGTCATGCTCTCAGGATTTGGGGCAGGGCTTACGTGGGCGGCATGCCTGTTTGAATGGTAGCAGAAAAAGGGGCGGTCTTCGGGACGGTCCGGCAGATTTGAAGGTAATTCCCGGCAGCGCCGGATTACACATATATTTTTAAACACAGAAAGGAAAAGAGAACCATGTTAGAGAAGATCAAAGAAATCGTAGCAGAATCACTGAACGCTGACGCAGCAGAGCTTACAGAGGAGACAAGCTTCAAAGATGACCTGGGCGCTGATTCCCTGGATCTGTTTGAAATGGTAATGGCATTTGAGGAAGAGTTTGAGGTGGAGATCCCGTCTGAGGATCTGGAGCAGATCGCAACGATCGGCGATGTCGTGAAATATCTGGAAGCACACAAATAAGACTGAGTTAGATTTTTAGAGAAAGAAAGGTTGTAGAGTATGAAGACAAAAGTAACCGAATTATTAGGAATCGAATATCCGATCATTCAGGGAGGAATGGCCTGGGTTGCTGAGTATCATCTCGCAGCCGCCGTATCCGAAGCCGGCGGCCTCGGGCTGATCGGTGCAGCGAGTGCGCCGGCTGACTGGGTGCGTGATCAGATCAGAGAAGCAAAGAAGCTTACTGACAAACCGTTTGGGGTAAATATCATGCTCATGAGTCCGTATGCGGACGATGTGGCAAAAGTGATCGTGGAGGAAGGCGTGAAAGTCGTTACGACCGGAGCCGGATCCCCGGAAAAATACATGAAGATGTGGAAGGAAGCAGGAGTCAAGGTGATCCCGGTCATCGCATCCGTTGCGCTGGCTAAGCGTATGGAGAGATGCGGCGCGGACGCGCTGGTGGCAGAGGGCACCGAGGCAGGCGGACACATCGGTGAGAACACGACTATGGTACTTGTACCGCAGGTCGTGGATGCAGTGAGCATCCCGGTCATCGCGGCAGGAGGGATCGCCGACGGAAGAGGGATCGCGGCAGCCTTCATGCTGGGCGCGCAGGGCGTGCAGATGGGAACTCACTTTGTGGTTACGAATGAATCTCAGGTTCATGAAAATTATAAAGATATGATCATCAAGGCAAGGGACATTGATTCCAGGGTGACAGGACGTTCCACGGGACATCCGGTGAGGGCGCTGCGGAATCAGATGACCAAAGAATACTTACAGAAAGAGCAGGAAGGAGCTTCCTTTGAGGAGCTGGAGCTGCTCACTCTCGGCGGATTGAGAAAAGCTGTCGTAGAGGGAGATGTAAAGACCGGAAGTGTGATGGCAGGACAGATCGCGGGTATGGTCAAAGAGAAGATGTCATGCCATGACCTGATCCAGAAGCTGGTGAAGGAGACGGACGACCTGATCGGAGGAAAAGGATTCTATGAGTAAGATCGCATTTATGTTCCCGGGACAGGGAGCGCAGAAAGCCGGAATGGGCAGGGATTTTTATGAACAGAGTGAAACAGCACGGAAAGTCATCGATAAGGCGACGGAACTGCTGGATATAGATATGAAAGCATTATGCTTTGAAGAAAATGATAAGCTGGACCAGACAGAGTACACACAGGCCGCGCTTGTGACAGTCTGCCTGGCAATGGAACATGTATTGAGAGAGCGCGGATTAGATCCGGATGTGACTGCCGGATTAAGCCTGGGCGAGTACTGTGCCATCGCATCTGCGGGCGGGATGACCACAGAGGACGCGGTCACTACAGTGAGAAAGCGCGGCATCCTCATGCAGAACGCAGTGCCAGGGGGCAGAGGCTCCATGGCGGCAGTGCTGGGCATGACAGGAGAGGCGATCGAGAAGGTCGTGGATGAGATCGACGGCGTGACCATCGCAAACTATAACTGCCCCGGACAGATCGTGATCACCGGCTGGAAGGAGAGCGTGGAGAAGGCCTCTGAGGCTCTCAAAGAAGCTGGTGCAAAGCGCGTGATGCCTCTGAATGTAAGCGGGCCGTTCCACTCCCCGATGCTGAAAGAGGCAGGCGAGGAACTGGGAAGAGTCCTGGAAAATGTGGAGCTCTCTCCCCTGGAGATCCCGTATGTGACAAATGTGACGGCAGAGTATGTGAGAGATATCAGTGAGACAAAGAAGCTGCTCGCAGAGCAGGTGGCGTCTTCCGTGCGCTGGCAGCAGAGCGTGGAGAACATGATCGCAGACGGTGTGGACACGTTCGTGGAGATCGGGCCGGGAAGGACACTGGCAGGCTTTATGAGAAAGATCAGCCGTGATGTGAAGGTTTACAATGTCAGCACATGGGAAGATGTAGATAAGGTGGTAAGTGAATTATGTTAAATGGAAAAGTAGCGGTAGTCACAGGCGCTTCCCGCGGGATCGGAAGAGCTGTGGCGATCAGGCTGGCGTCAGAGGGCGCGGCGGTTGTGATCAATTATAACGGATCTAAGGAACGCGCGGAGGAAGTGAAAAAGGAGATCGAGGCAGCAGGAGGGAAGGCAGAGATCAGACAGTGCAATGTCTCTGATTTCGCTGCATGCGAGAAAATGTTCAAAGAGATCATCGCCGAATTCGGAAGCGTGGATATCCTCGTAAATAATGCGGGTATCACAAGGGACGGTCTTCTGATGAAGATGTCTGAGGAAGATTATGATGCAGTGTTGGACACGAACCTGAAAGGGACATTCAACTGTATCCGCTTTGTGGCAAGGCAGATGATCAAGCAGAGAGGCGGACGCATCATCAATATGGCGTCTGTGTCAGGCGTCCTCGGGAATGCAGGACAGGCAAACTACTCTGCGTCAAAGGCAGGCGTGATCGGGCTGACAAAGTCAGCGGCAAGAGAACTGGCAGGCCGCGGGATCACAGTCAACGCAGTGGCGCCCGGATTTATCAATACAGAGATGACAGAAGTGCTGTCCGATAAGGTTAAAGAAGGCGCGGTCGCACAGATCCCGCTGGGGAAATTCGGAGAGACAGAGGATATCGCAAATGCAGTGGCATTCCTGGCGTCGGATGAGGCGCGGTATATCACCGGGCAGGTACTCAATGTAGACGGCGGAATGGCCATGTAAGATTGATAGGGCTTTTTGGGGTTGGGGGTGTCCGCCGGGACGGTCTGTGTTGTCCCTGCGGACGCGCTCTCGCTCGGGCCGGAACGCAGCGGTACTAAGGCTGCAAAGGACGCAGCCTAAGTGCCGGCGTTCCTCTACGGTCCTTAGTGACAACGCAGACCGTCCCGGCTGCGCGGGCCCAAAAAGGGAGCTCGATCTTACCGGGAGAGGGGTTGGGGAGGTCGCGGTGCTTCCTCCCCAACGTTGAGTAAGTGGAAAAGACTGGGTGTGGATTTCTTGCAGCAAGTTTAAAAAGCAGGAATTTGAATTGGAGGGGACAGACAGTCTGGTGTCTGTTTCGGAAAGGGTTGGTTTTGATAAGATGAAGAGAAGAGTTGTGGTTACCGGGCTGGGGGCTGTGACGCCGATCGGGAATACGGTGGATGAGTTCTGGACCGGGATTAAGGAAGGCAGGGTCGGGATCGGACCGATCACGAAGTTTGACGCGTCTGAGTTTAAGGTGCAGATCGCGGCTGAGGTGAAGGATTTCGTGGCGAAGGAGCGCATGGACTTTAAGGCGGCGAAGAGGATGGAGCCGTTCTCACAGTATGCGGTCGCAGCTGCGAAGGAGGCTTTTGAGGATGCAGGGCTTGATATGGAGAAGGAAGATCCGTTCCGTGTGGGCGTGATCGTTGGCTCCGGGATCGGAAGCCTGCAGTGTGTGGAGACGAACTATGAGAAGATCCTGACAAAGGGGCCGAACAAGGTGAACCCGCTGATGGTCCCGCTGATGATCTCGAATATGGCGGCAGGAAATATTTCGATCCAGCTCGGGCTGAAAGGAAAATGTACGAATGTAGTGACAGCCTGTGCTTCGGGTACGCACTGCATCGGAGATGCGTTCCGTGCGATCCAGTACGGTGACGCGGACGTGATGGTGGCAGGAGGCACGGAGGCTTCTGTATGCCCCACAGGTATCGCAGGATTTACCGCTCTGACTGCGCTGTCTACGACAAATGATCCGGAGCATGCATCCCGTCCGTTTGACAGGGACAGGGACGGATTCGTCCTTGGCGAAGGCTCAGGCATCGTGGTCCTGGAGGAACTGGAGCACGCGCAGGCAAGAGGGGCAAAGATCTACGCAGAGCTGGTGGGATACGGTGCGACGGCAGATGCTTACCATATCACTTCCCCGGCGGAAGACGGAGAAGGCGCGGGAATGGCGATGAAACTGGCAATGCAGGAAGCGGGCGTCCAGCCGGAGCAGATTGATTATATCAATGCCCACGGGACGAGCACGCACCACAATGACCTGTTCGAGACAAAAGCGATCAAACTTGCTCTCGGCGATGCGGCGAAAGAAGTGGTCGTGAATTCTACGAAATCCATGATCGGACATCTGCTCGGGGCAGCAGGCGGCGTGGAGTTCGTTGTCTGCGCGAAGAGCATCCAGGATGGTTTCATCCATCAGACAATGGGTACGGAGAATGTGGATCCGGAGTGTGATCTGAATTATGCGGTCGGGGCGCCGGTGGAGAAGGATGTGAACTATGTGCTCACGAACTCCCTCGGGTTCGGCGGACACAATGCGACACTGTTGTTAAAGAAATATGAAGGGTAAGGTGTACGGGATGAAAGTAGAACAGGTATTAGAACTGGTCAAAGCTGTGTCAGAGTCAGATCTTACGGAATTTAAATATGAGGAAGATGGTGTAAAGCTTTCACTGAAAAAAACATGTGACAGGATCGTACCGGTCGCTGCTCCAACGCCGGTGGCTGTGGCAGCATCTGGCATACCGGGGGCAGCTCCGGCAGTTATCCCGGCAGCTTCTGTTCCGGCGGCGCCCGCACCTGCTCCGGCAGGGACAGCACCGGCGGAGACTCCGGCGGCAGCGACGGCAGGCGGAGCAACAGCGGAAGATGCGCTCCCGGCAGGAAATATCGTGAAATCACCGCTTGTAGGGACATTTTATGCGGCTCCGTCCGAGGATGCAGCTCCTTTCGTTAAGGTCGGCGACAGCGTGAAAGAGGGTCAGGTGCTCGCGATCGTGGAAGCCATGAAACTGATGAATGAGATCGAGAGCGATTTTACGGGCATAGTGAAAGAGATCCTTGTGGAAAACGGAGAGGCAGTAGAGTTCGGGCAGCCGCTCTTTGTAATAAGCTAGTCCGCACATGCGGCACAGGCCAGGGCGCCCGTGCAGGCTGGCCTGCAGAGGACGGCCTGGGATGTGCCATATGGCGGCAGCCATACAGCGAGAAGGAGCTGCGCAGCAGCGGAATCGAGCTGGAATGTGCGGGCGGAAATGCGGAGCACATGCGGGTTGCAAATGAACAGATAAAGAAAGGTGCATGGAATTATGAATAGTTTAAATGTAGAGCAGATCCAGGAGATCATCCCTCACAGACATCCCTTCCTCCTGATCGATAAGATCGAGGATTATGTTCCGGGGGAGTACGCAGTCGGATATAAGGCAGTGACATACCGCGAAGATTTCTTCAAAGGACATTTCCCGCAGAAGGCAGTGATGCCGGGCGTCCTGATCCTTGAGGCGCTGGCGCAGACGGGCGCGGTGGCGATCCTGAGCATGCCGGAGAATCAGGGCAGGATCGCATTTTTCGGCGGCGTCCAGAAATGCCGTTTCAAAGGAATGGTATTCCCGGGGGATACGCTGAAACTGGAGACAAAGATCATTAAGAGCAAAGGTCCTGTCGGAGTGGGACAGGCGACGGCTTACGTAGACGGAAAGGTAGTTGTCAGCGCGGAACTGACATTTATGGTAGGGGAGTAATAGAAGATGATTGGAAAAGTATTGATCGCCAACCGCGGCGAGATTGCAGTCCGGATTATCCGGGCGTGCCGCGAGATGGGTATTGAGACGGTCGCGGTTTATTCGGAGACGGACAGGGACGCGCTGCACACACAGCTGGCGGACGAGGCTGTCTGCATCGGCCCGGCGCCGTCTTCAGAGAGCTATCTGAACATGCAGAATATCATCAGCGCGACTCTCGTGTCCGGGGCGGATGCGATCCACCCGGGATTTGGGTTCCTGTCAGAGAACAGCAAGTTCGCCGAGTTGTGCGAACAGTGCAATATTACATTTATCGGTCCGAAGTCAGAAGTCATCCAGAGCCTGGGGAATAAATCCGAGGCGAGGAATACGATGATCAATGCCGGCGTGCCGGTGATACCGGGCAGCAAAGATCCGATCTATGACGCAGAGACCGGAGCGCAGGCAGCGGCTGAGATCGGCTATCCGGTGATCGTCAAGGCGGCCCTCGGCGGCGGCGGCAAAGGGATGCGCGTGGCTGAGACACCGGAAGAATTTGAAAACAGCTTCAATACGGCGCAGAAGGAAGCTCAGATGGCGTTCGGGGACAATACGATGTACATCGAACATTTCGTGCAGCATCCCCGCCATATCGAGTTCCAGATCCTTGCGGATGAACACGGGAATGTGATCCATTTAGGAGAGCGCGACTGCTCGATCCAGAGGAATCATCAGAAAATGATCGAAGAGTCCCCGTCCATCGCTCTTACGCCGGAACTGAGGGAGAAAATGGGAGAGGCAGCCGTGAAGGCGGCAAAAGCAGCCCACTATACCAATGCAGGTACCATCGAATTTCTGCTGGAAAAGAACGGGAATTTCTATTTCATGGAGATGAACACCAGGATCCAGGTGGAGCATCCGGTCACAGAGTGGGTGACGGGCATTGATCTGGTCAAGGAGCAGATCCGCATCGCAGACGGACAGCCTCTGAGCTATAAGCAGGAAGACGTCCATATCACGGGACACGCGATCGAGTGCAGGATCAATGCGGAAAACCCGGCGAAAAACTTCCGCCCCTCACCGGGAACGATCACAGACATGTACCTTCCCGGCGGGAAAGGCGTGCGCATCGACTCCGCCATTTACAGCGGGTATACTGTGCCCCCGTACTATGATTCCATGCTGGCGAAGCTGATCGTCCACGCAAAGAATCGGAGCGAAGCGATCAAAAAAATGCGCAGCGCCCTCGGGGAAGTGATCATAGAAGGGATCGATACCAATGTGGATTATCAGTATGAGATCCTGAACCATCCAGACTTTATAAGCGGGAATATTGATATAGAGTTTATAGAAAATATGTAAATTGTCAGATAATATTGGCAAAAGGGGTCAGACCCCTCTTAAGAGGGGTCTGACCCCTTTCAGGAAAGTTGTTCCTTTTGGAGGTTAAATTGATGAAATTAAAAGATATGTTCAAAAAGACCAGCAGCCGTTCTCATTATATATCGCTGACTGCCGGGAAGCCGGAAGTCCCGGCCGGGCTTTTGCGCAAGTGCAACAAATGCGGCGCGGCGATCATTGCTGAGGATGTGAAGAACGGGTACTATATCTGTCCGAAGTGCCACGGGTATTTCCGCGTCCACGCATATCGGAGGATCGAGATGCTGGCGGATGAGGGTTCGTTTGAAGAATGGGACAAGGAGATGGACTTTGTCAATCCCCTTGATTTCAAAGGATATGAAGAAAAAGTTGCCCGTTTAAAGGAGCATACAAACCTGAATGAAGCGGTGGTCACAGGGAAGATCATGATCAACGGGAATCCGGCTGTGATCGGGGTGTGCGACGGAAGGTTCATGATGGCCAGCATGGGGCATATCGTAGGAGAGAAGATCACAAGGGCAGTGGAGCGGGCGACCGCGGAGAAGCTCCCGGTCATTATCTTTACCTGTTCCGGAGGGGCGAGGATGCAGGAAGGCATCGTATCACTGATGCAGATGGCGAAGACATCCGCAGCACTTAAGCGGCACAGCGACGCGGGACAGCTCTATATTTCTGTGCTGACAGATCCCACTACGGGAGGGGTTACCGCGAGTTTCGCGATGCTGGGGGATATCATCCTCGCAGAGCCAAAAGCGCTGATCGGATTTGCAGGACCCCGGGTCATTGAGCAGACGATCGGACAGAAACTTCCAAAAGGATTCCAACGGTCAGAGTTCCTTCTGGAGCATGGTTTTGTAGACCGGATTGTGGAGAGAGAAGAGATGAAGGACGTCCTTGCGCAGATTCTGGAGATCCACAGTGCAAAGAAGACGCCGGATACGGAAGAGGCGTCTGAGGAGAAGTCTGTGGAAAAGGCAGTCAGGAGCGATCTGACAGCATGGGAGAGAGTGCAGATATCGAGGAAAAAGGACCGCCCGGTCGGGACAGATTACATTGAGAAACTGTTTACGGATTTCATGGAGTTCCACGGCGACCGCTATTTTAAGGACGATCACGCGATCGTGGGCGGCATTGCATACTTCCACGGCATGCCGGTGACAGTGATTGCACAGGCAAAAGGGAAGACAACAAAAGAAAACCTGGACAGGAACTTTTCCATGCCGTCTCCGGACGGATACCGGAAGGCGCTCCGTCTGATGAAGCAGGCGGAAAAGTTCGGACGCCCGGTCATCTGCTTTGTAGACACCCCCGGGGCTTTCTGCGGGCTTGAAGCAGAAGAGCGGGGCCAGGGGGAAGCTATCGCGAGAAATCTGTTTGAGCTTTCCGGCCTGAAAGTACCGGTCCTGTCAGTCGTGATCGGCGAAGGCGGAAGCGGCGGCGCCCTTGCGATGGCAGTGGCAGATGAAGTATGGATGCTGGAGAATTCCATCTATTCCGTCCTGTCGCCCGAGGGATTTGCAAGTATCCTCTGGAAGGACAGCAAGAGAGCCAGCGAGGCGGCGGAAGTCATGAAACTGACCGCGCAGGATCTGGAGCGCCTGGGCATTGTAGAGCAGGTGATCAGCGAACCCGCGGAATTCACGGATGAAAACCTGGACGTCGTGTGCAGGGATATGGACGGCAGGATCGGAGAGTTCCTTGAAAAATACTGCGCAATGGATGCAGCGGAGCTGACAGAAAAGCGGTATGAGAGATTCCGCAGGATGTGAGGATGGAAATGAAAAATATCAGGATTGGTGAGAAGATCACAAAAATACCGCTGATCCAGGGAGGGATGGGCGTTGGCATCAGCCTGGGAAGGCTGGCCGGGGCAGTTGCCAGGGAAGGCGGCATCGGCATCATCTCCAGCGCCCAGATCGGCTACCGGGAAGCGGACTTTGACAGAGCGCCCGCAGAGGCGAATCTCAGGGCGATCGAAAGCGAGATGGAGAAAGCGCGCTCCATCTCCCCTGACGGGATCATAGGATTTAATGTCATGACTGCGCTGAAAGAGCATGCGGCTCATGTGAAAGCGGCAGTCAGGGCAGGGGCGGACATTATCATCTCCGGGGCAGGGCTGCCCACGGACCTGCCTGCGCTGACAGCGGGAAGCCGCACAAAGATCGCGCCCATTGTGTCAACAGACAAATCCGCAAATGTCATTCTGAAATACTGGGACAGAAAGTACAAAAGGACTGCGGACCTGGTCGTGATCGAGGGACCGGAGGCAGGCGGGCATCTCGGCTTTAAGAAAGAAGAGCTGGCAGAATATACGCCCGAAACCTATGGGGAAGAGATCCGGAAGATCATACGCACCGTAAAGAGCTACGCGGAAAAGTACAATACAGAGATTCCGGTCGTTGTGGCAGGCGGCATCTATGACAGCAGCGACGTAAAGCGCGCGATGGGACTGGGAGCGGACGGCGTCCAGGTGGCGACCCGGTTTGTCACTACAGAGGAATGTGATGCGGATATCCGGTATAAACAGGCGTATATCAATGCCTCGAAAGAAGACATTATGATCGTGAAAAGCCCGGTGGGCATGCCGGGACGTGCGATCTTAAATCCGCTCATGGAGCAGGTGGCAAAAGGGATCCAGATCCCCCACAGCCCGTGCCACAGATGCCTTGCAAAATGTAATCCGGCTGATATCCCGTACTGTATCACAGACGGCCTGATCAACGCGGTAAAAGGAAATATAGAGAAGGGACTCCTCTTCTGCGGCGCAAAAGCGTGGAAGGCGGAGAAGATTGATACCGTCAGGGACGCAGTGCAGGAGCTGTTTGCCTGACAGAAAGGAGAACATGCATGAGCCCACGTGAGACCATCAATGATATCCTGGTCAATCTGTTCAATGAAATATGGAAACTGGAAGAAGACGCGATCATTACGGATGAATTTAAAGACATTACTAACAATGATATGCATATTATAGAAGCGATCGGCCTGACAGGAGAGAATACCATGTCCATGGTGGCGAAAAAGATGGGGATCACGGCAGGTTCTCTCACGACGTCAGTAAACGGGCTTGTGAATAAAAAATACGTGGTACGCCAGAGAAGCGAACAGGACCGGCGCGTTATATTCCTGCGCCTTACGGAAAAAGGGATCAGAGCATATGAACATCACCGGGAATATCACCGCCAGATGACTGACGCAGTGATCGGCACGCTCAGTGAGGAAGAAATCCCGGTCCTTGTAAAAACGCTGAAGGGCCTGTCCGGTTTTTTCAGAGGATATAAGGATAGAATGTAAAATTGACTGTACGAATGTTACTGGGAATAGCGTACGGATAAAAAAATTTACCATGAGAAACAAAAAAGTTTGACCTTTCCTCTAAAATGAGGTACAATCCCCTATGGAACTTTGAGGATTGAGTTGAATATTCAGGGGCACTGACATCAATACAGATGCCAATGCCGGAAATACTTGGGTGTATTATTTTAGGAGGGAACAAGTATGGCATTAAAGAAGACAACTTCAACAGCAAAAACAGCAGCTAAGAAAACAGCTGAGGTAAAGGCAGAACCGGTGAAGGCGGCAGAGAAAGCTGTAAAAGCAGAACCTGCAAAAGCTGAGGCAAAAGCAGAAAAAGCAGAGCCGGCAAAAGCGATCGAGACAAAGAAAGACACAACGAAAAAGCTTGAGACAAAAGCAGCAGTTTTAGTAGATACACCAGCAGAGAAGACAGAAGAAAAAGCAGCTGCAAAGAAGACAACAGTGGCTAAGAAAACAGCAGCAAAAACGACAGCAAAGACAACGGCAAAGAAGACAGCAGCTAAGAAAACGACAGCGAAGAAGACAACCGCAGCTGCAAAGAAGGCGGCGGATGAGAAGGCTGAGGTCAGGACAGAGATCTTCCTGCAGTTCGCCGGCAAGGAGTATACACAGGATGAGATCCTCCAGAAAGTAAAAGACATCTGGACATATGACCTGAACAACAATGTAGATGACATCAAAGACGTACAGCTTTATCTGAAACCGGAAGAGTCCGCTGCATACTATGTAGTGAACGGCAATACGACCGGAAAGGTAGTGCTGTAAGCTCAGACCATATCAGCAGAACACAGAGTCCTCTCTGTACCGGGAAATCTTTTTGAGAAGAAATTCCCGGACAGAGGGGATTTTCCTTTTTCCTCATTGTGGTATAATGATTGTACATTCGTACAATCCGAAGCGGTCTCACCGCTTCGCCCCGCTGCGCGGGGATTATACCGGGACCCCCGGCTTGGAAAGTAAATGCCGCTGGCGCGGCGCTTCCTTTCCTGCGCACGTGGTATAATGATTGTATATTCGTACAATCCGAAGCGGCTTCACCGCTCCGCTGCGCGGCGCTTCCTTTCCTGCGCACGTGGTATAATGATTGTATATTCGTACAATCCGAAGCGGCTTCACCGCTCCACTGCGCGGCGCTTCCTTTCCTGCGCACGTGGTATAATGATTGTACATTCGTACAATCCGAAGCGGTTTCACCGCTTCGCCCTGCTGCGCAGGGATTATACCAGGGAGCCATGGATTGAAAAGTAAATGCCGCTGCGCGGCGCTTCCTTTTCTGCGCGCATGGTATAATGAGGAGGAAATGGAGATGAATACAATGCAGGAAAACATGAAACTTGAAAAAGAACGGCTCGAACAGCAGATCCGTTTTATCACAGAAGTGGACAAAGTGAAAAATATTTTCCGTCAGACTTATCTCGCAGACGGGAAGAGAAAGGAAAATGATGCCGAGCATTCCTGGCATCTGGCGCTCTCGGCCATCCTACTGGGAGAGCATATGAAGGAAGAGGCGGATCTGACAAAGGTCATGGTCATGGTGCTGATCCACGACCTTGTCGAGATCGACGCCGGGGATACCTATGCCTATGACGAGGCAGGGGCAGTGACAAAGAGGGAGAGGGAAGTGAAGGCTGCGGACCGTATCTTCGGGCTGCTCCCTGAGGACCAGGGAACATATTTCCGGGCGCTCTGGGAGGAGTTCGAGGCCTATGAGACAGCAGAGGCAAAGTTTGCCCATCTGCTGGATAATTTCCAGCCCCTGCTCTTAAATGACGCGTCAGACGGAAAGAGCTGGGCAGAACACGGCGTGCATAAGTCCCAGGTGTGCAAAAGGAATGAGCGCATCCCTGAGACGTCAGAGATCGTGTGGGAGAAGATGCTGGAGATCATGGATAAGCATATAGAGAAAGGAAACCTAAAAGCAGACTGACCGGACAGGAGGTATGACAGAGAGATGTATGAGAAAGAGATCGAACAGCTCCAGGAGATGATCGATGAGAGCAGCAGGATCGTATTTTTCGGGGGCGCAGGCGTTTCCACTGAGAGCGGGATACCGGATTTCCGCAGCGCGGATGGCATTTATCACCAGCAGTATAAGTATTCTCCGGAACAGGTAGTGAGCCATACTTTTTTCATGCGTTATCCGGAAGCGTTTTATGAATTTTATAAGGAGAAAATGATGGCGCTGGATGCGAAGCCGAACCCTGCCCATCTGAAGCTGGCGGAACTCGAAAAGGCAGGGAAGCTGACCGCAGTCGTGACCCAGAATATCGATGGGCTCCACCAGGCTGCCGGGAGCCGGAATGTATACGAGCTGCACGGGAGCATCCACAGGAATTACTGTATGAAATGCGGGAAATTTTATGATGCGGGATATGTGAAAAATTATGACGGAGTGCCAAGGTGTGAGTGCGGCGGCATGATCAAGCCGGATGTAGTGCTCTACGAGGAAGGGCTGGACCAGGCGACCATCCAGGGAGCGGTCCGCGCGATCTCACAGGCAGATATGCTGATCATCGGCGGCACTTCGCTGGTCGTGTATCCGGCAGCGGGATTTATCGATTATTTCCGGGGAAAGTATCTGGCAGTGATCAACAAGTCGGAAACAGCGAGGTCAGTCCGTGCGGACCTGACCATCGCCGCTCCGATCGGTGAGATCATGAGTAAGATCAGAGTGTGACCGTCTGGCATTACAGGCAGAATGTGAAGATCACATCTGCGATCAGAAGTATAAATAAGATCAGGCTGACCGTATAAAGTGTCCTGTCAGACATTTTTGCGGTTAGTTTTTTAAATAACGGCTGAAGGACATACAGGAAGACCATGCCTCCGATACCGAAGCGGATACTCGGATTGAGCGCGATGCGCCCCTCGAAGTTAAAGGCAAAACGGCGGTAGTCCCAGAGCCATTCCCCGTGGGTGGATTCCATGATATAGCTGGCCGCCAGTTCGATAGCTGTGGTGATGAGCACGATCCCGATGAAGACCAGAAGCGGCGTCACCGGGATCTTCCCGATGCAGATGCGCTTCTCCTTCAGCTTCCACAGACAGAGGATGAGTACGATCGCCCCGACTCCGTATACGATACAGTAAGGGCCGAAGAGCACGCCTCTGTTGGAAAATCCCCAGCGGTACACGAACACTTCCAGAAATACTTCATAGATCCATCCGATGATGGAGTACAGCATAAAATATAGAAAATATTCGGAAAGTTTCTTTTGTATATTTAATTTCATAGGTACATTTAATTTCATATCCGCACACCTGCCTTTCAGCGCTCCCATCTCCCGGACGCCCCGCATGGGAGCACCAGTCCGGACTCTGTCACAGGCAGTCCGATCTCCTCGGACACGACATGGCCGCCCCACGGTTTGAGCTCTGTCGCGATCATATAGGTCAGGACAGCCGGGGCAAGTCCTGTCGTATAAGAATTCACGAGGAAAAACAGAGCGTCCTTTGAGAGGATTTTTGTACACAGTTTAATGAGAGGATGGATCATATCCTCGATCTTCCAGATTTCGCCCTTTGGACCTCTCCCGTATGACGGAGGATCCATGATAATGGCGTCATAAGTATTTCCCCTGCGGATCTCGCGCTCCACAAATTTCACACAGTCGTCTACGAGCCAGCGGATCGGCGCGTCCTGAAGCCCTGAGGAGACCGCGTTCTCTTTCGCCCATCCGACCATGCCTTTGGAGGCGTCCACATGGGTGACATGTGCTCCGGCTGCCGCTGCCGCAAGGGTAGCGCCGCCTGTGTAGGCAAAGAGGTTCAGCACTTTGACCGGACGCCCGGCGCTCCGGATCTTTTCGGAAAACCAGTCCCAGTTGACCGCCTGTTCCGGGAACAGGCCGGTATGCTTGAAGCTGAACGGCTTCAGGTTAAATGTAAGCGGACCGTAATGGATCTGCCACTGCTGCGGCAGGCGGAAGAACTCCCATTCCCCGCCGCCTTTTTTGCTGCGGTGGTAATGCCCATTCATCTTTTTCCAGCCAATATGCTTTTTCGGAGTATCCCAGATAACCTGAGGATCCGGGCGGACGAGGAGATATTCGCCCCAGCGCTCCAGTTTCTCTCCTTTCGAACAGTCTATGACTTCATAATCTTTCCAGTTGTCAGCGATCCACATAGATGAAATCCCTTTCTAAAGCAATCATATTTGTGAGTTCCGGCAGCCCCGGATACGGGGCCGGGACTGTCTGTTTCCTGACAGCCCCTCGATACATTCATCTGATTATAGCATAGAAAGAAAATGCGGAGAAGAGGGAAATCTGTATTTGTGGGGGCCTTCTGTCAGAGTAAAACGTCCGAAAGCAGCAGGGAGCAACTGCCTTTGGCTCAGACAAGCCCCCCGCTGCTTTCAACGCATAGTTCCGGATTTCAAGTTTTTTCAAGCCCCTCCGCAGTCACCTCAGTCACCCACACACCCGTGCTGAAAGGTTTTCGAAAAAGGCGCTTCGCTGTTTTCTGGTTTTGCTCAAGACGGAAGGTCCCCGACAAATGCAGCATTTCAAAACGCGGCGAGAAGGGAACTCTCCCGGCAAAAGGCAACCCATCTCCCGAAAGTCCACAGTATCTTCCGTCTTGGATAAATTCCTGTTCCGCCGCTGAAGCTCCCCTCTGACCCACCTTTTGAAATCCTGCATTTGCCTGCGGGGACCTTCCGATCGGATGTGCGCAGAAAACCGCTCCTTTGATGCACCTTTCGCGGCGGACGGGGATATGGCGACGGTGACTTGGAGTAATCTGATGGAAAGACTTAAAAGAATGGGATGCGGCGTTAATTTCAAAGCGGATGCCTGAGCCGCAGGCGAATCTTCCGCTTTGGAATTGTCCTTAGCCGTATCCCATTCTTTTTACGTCTTTCCCAGATTACGGAACCGGAACCTGAGCCATATCCCCGTCCGCCGCGAAAACGTCTTGAATCATACCGACGGTTTTCGGACGTTTAACCAATCGGTCGGCTGCCCCACAAATACAGATTGAGCTCTTGCTGTACGCCTGCTTACATGGTAGAATAACATTCATACGGATTTAAAGGAGTGTGAAATAAAATTGAAGACATTGCTGGAACTGATCACAATAGATATGAGAGAAGCATTTGCAAAGGCGGGATACGATGAAGAGCTTGCAAAAGTAACTCTCTCCAACCGCCCGGACCTGTGCGAATACCAGTGCAACGGCGCCATGGCGGGAGCAAAGAAATATAAGAAGGCACCGTTTATGATCGCTGAGGATGTGGCGGCAAATCTGAAGGACAGTGCTTATTTTGAGTCTGTGGATGTGGTGAAGCCGGGATTTATCAATCTGAAGCTGTCTCCTGAGTGCGTGGCATCTTACCTGAATGAGATGGCAGGGGAGACGAAGTTAGGCGTTGAGGATGAAAAGGATCCCAGGACTGTCATGATCGACTACGGCGGACCGAATGTGGCGAAGCCGCTCCATGTGGGGCACCTGCGCTCCGCGATCATCGGGGAGAGCGTAAAGCGGATCATCCGTTTTAAAGGCAATCAGGTGATCGGGGATATCCATCTCGGCGACTGGGGATACCAGATGGGGCTGATCATCACGGAGCTTAAGAAGCGTCAGCCGGATCTCCCGTATTTTGACGAGAGCTTTGAAGGGGAATATCCGAAGGAAGCGCCTTTTACGATCGGCGAGCTGGAAGAGATCTATCCGACGGCAAGCGCATATGCGAAAGAGAACGAAGAATACAGAGAAGAAGCATTGCATGCTACCTATCTCCTGCAGAATGGCTACAGGGGATACCGCGCGATCTGGAACCACATTATGAATGTGTCTGTCGCGGATCTTAAGAAGAACTACGAGAGGCTGAACGTAGAGTTTGACCTTTGGAAAGGCGAGGCTGACGCTCAGCAGTATATCCCGGATATGGTGCAGATGTTAAAAGATAAGGGGTTTGCCCGCTATGACGAAGGAGCTCTCGTGGTGGACGTCCAGGAAGAGACGGACAACAAGGAGGTGCCCCCCTGTATGATCCTGAAATCAGACGGGGCTGCACTTTATGATACAACAGACCTTGCGACACTTGTGGAAAGGGAGAAAGACTATCAGCCGGATGAAGTGATCTATGTGGTGGATAAGCGTCAGGAGCTTCATTTCACACAGGTATTCCGCTGCGCGAAGAAGACGGGCATCGTGCGTCCGGAGACAGAGCTTAAGTTCCTCGGGTTCGGGACTATGAACGGGAAGGATGGGAAACCTTTTAAGACGCGCGAAGGCGGCGTCATGCGCCTGGAAAACCTGATCCGTGAGATCAATGAGGAAATGTATAAGAAGATCATGGACAACCGCACGGTGGAGAAAGAAGAGGCGAAACAGACCGCGCAGACAGTAGGGCTCGCCGCGATCAAATACGGCGACCTTTCCAATCAGGCGTCGAAGGATTATATATTTGATGTGGACAGGTTCACATCCTTTGAGGGAAATACAGGACCTTATATCCTCTACACGATCGTGCGTATTAAGTCGATCCTGAATAAATATCAGGAGAACGGCGGAAGCCTGGAAGGACTCGGGATACGTCCGGCTGAAAACGGATATGAGAAAGCGCTGATGCTCCAGGTCCTGAAGTTTAACGATGTGTTCGAAGCGGTATACGCGGAGACAGCGCCGCACAAGCTGTGCGCTTACATCTATGAGCTGGCAAATGAATTTAACAAGTTCTACCATGAGACAAAGATCCTGTCTGAGGAAGATGAGCAGAAGAGGGCGGGATATATCGCTCTCCTGGTACTGGCAAAACGTGTCCTGGAGACGTGCATCGATCTCCTGGGATTTGAAGCGCCGGAAAGGATGTAATACAAAAAATGACAGAAAAACTGTTTTATAAAGACAGCCATCTTTCGGAATTTGAGGCAGAGGTGGTCTCCTGCTGTCCGGGGGGAAACGGACTGTTTGAGGTTGAACTGGACCGTACCGCCTTCTTCCCCGAGGGCGGCGGGCAGTATGCGGATACCGGCATGCTCGGTGAGGCGAAAGTGCTGGACGTGCAGGAAGAAAGCGGCAGGATCCTCCATTTTACGGATGCGCCGCTGGAGACCGGGAGCCGGGTGAAAGGCAGCCTGGACTGGGAAGAACGGTTCATGAAGATGCAGCAGCATACGGGGGAACACATTGTGTCAGGTCTGGTCCACAGCCGGTTCGGGTACAGGAATGTGGGGTTCCATCTCGGGAGTGAAGACTGCACAATGGATTTCAGCGGAGAGATCACGCCGGAAGAGCTGGCGGATATAGAGCTGGAGGCGAACCGCGCGGTGTGGAAAAACCTGAAAGTTGAGACCGTATATCCGCCCCGGGGCGAGCTGGAACGGATGGAATACCGCAGCAAGATCGAGATCGAAGGCCCGGTCAGGATCATTGTGATCCCGGGATATGACCGGTGTGCCTGCTGTGCGCCTCATGTGGGGCGGACAGGTGAGATCGGCGTGATCAAACTGACAAATATCCAGAGATACAAAGGCGGCGTGAGGGTGACCATGCTGTGCGGCGTGAGGGCGCTTGCGGATTATGCTGTAAAACAGCAGCAGGCGAAAACTGTCGGAGCGATGCTGTGCGCAAAGGAAAACGAGACCGCTGAGGCGGTGGGACATCTGAAAGAGGAATATGAGGACCTGAGGTATGCTCTGGGAGAGAAAGAGAAGATGCTGGTCAGCTGTATGGCGGACATGGTCCCTGACGGGGAGGAAGCTGTATGTCTGTTCCCGGATGAGATGGAAGGGGATTCCATGAGGATGCTGATGAACCGGGTGCTGGAGAGGGGGCATATTTTGTGTGCGGTATTCTGCCGCTGCAGTGAGCCAAAGGAGAATGGACCAAAGACAGCTTACCGCTATGTGATCGGCAGCCGGACACTGGATATGCGGTCTGTGGTCCGGGAGTTCAATCCTGCGTTTGACGGGCGCGGAGGCGGGAAACCGGCGATGGTCCAGGGGACGGCACATGGGAGTGAAGCGGAACTCAGGACATGGATCCTGAAGAAAGCGGAGGAGATGTCATTATGAATCAGATACAGAGGAAAAGCCCGTTCTGGAGCCTTGCCGGTCCGCTGCTCGCTTATCTGGCGATCCAGTGGGTGGTCCAGACAGCTGTGATCCTGGTGATCAGTATCCCCTATATGGCTGATGCATATGCTTCGATGATGCAGCTGGGCATGGAAAGAGCTGTGGACATGCAGGAGCTGATGGAAGCGGGGCTGAAGGCGATGGAGCCGGCGTTTGAGCTTGTCATGCGGTATCAGGTAGAGATCATGGGGGCGGCGGCAGCCGGAACAATGATCCTTACAGTGACCCTTTTCCTGAAAGACAGGAAGCTGGAAAAGGTATATGGTGTTGTGCGGCCGGAGAAAAAAACGGTTTCTGTATATATCATGATCGCGCTCCTGGGAGCAGCAGGCAGTATTGCGGCAACCTGCCTTATGGCAATGGCGCAGCTTGCTTTTTATGACAGCAGCTACCAGCAGTCGGCGGAGGTGATGTATGGGGCGGGGATCCCGGTGCAGATCGCAGTGCTTGGGATACTGATCCCGGTTTCGGAAGAGCTGATGTTCAGAGGTATCCTGTTTAAGCGGTTTCGGGAAAGACAGGGGTTCTGGTACTCGGCGGTCTGTTCTGCCGTGTTTTTCATGTTCATGCATACCAGCTTCACACAGATGGTCTACACGTTCCTTCTGGGGCTGATGCTGGCATATCTGTATGAGCAGACGGGCTCCTTCAAAGCGCCTGTACTGCTCCATATCCTGATGAATTCAGGGTCAGTTATCTGTACGGAGACAGGAGTTTTCCAGTGGCTGGGATCTGAGCCGGCGAGGATGGCAGGCGCGGCGATCGGAGGCGCGTTTATCTGTTCGGCGGTATTTGTGGGGATCCAGAAAGCCGTGGGGGCAGGACAGAAGAAAAAACCATCGGATACAACAGATCATCTGGATATGTTCCGATAAAAAAACAATGTGGAATTGTGCGAGGCAGGATTAGATCCTGCCTTGTTTTTTATAGGAAATTTTAAAAGAGGGACTGGATTTATAATGGAATATTGGAATTTTAATAATTAATACTATTGTTTTTAATAAGACGAAATTATCTGATAAATATATATTATAAATAAAGAATTCAAATAATCTGACAATTTAGAAATATTTTCTATTTACAAACCGGAAAAAATCGTGTATAGTCATCCCATAAATTGCGAAAGAGAGGAGAACGGCTATGAATCAGGCGAATGAGAACCTGCAGGGGCTGTACCGCGAGAGTTTTGAACATGACAACTGCGGTATCGGCGCGATCGTTAATATTAAAGGGAAAAAGAGCCACAGCACGGTGGCGGGAGCTCTTGAGATCGTAGAGCACCTGGAGCACCGGGCGGGAAAGGACGCGGAAGGAAAGACCGGAGACGGTGTGGGCATCCTTCTTCAGATCTCACATAAGTTTTTTTCAAAAGTCTGTAAACCGCTGGGGATCAGTCTCGGCGGAGAGAGGGACTACGGTGTGGGGATGTTCTTTTTCCCGCAGGATGAGCTGAAGAGGAACCAGGCGAAGAATATCTTTGAGGTGATCGTAAAGAAGGAAGGACTGGATTTCCTCGGCTGGAGAGAGGTCCCGATCCATCCGGAGGTGCTGGGCAAGACGGCTGTGGACTGTATGCCTTATATCATGCAGGCTTTCATCGCGCGTCCGAAGAGGATCGAGAAGGGGATTTCCTTTGACCGCAGGCTGTATGTGGTGCGGCGTGTGTTCGAGCAGAGCAGTGATGACACGTATGTGGTCTCTCTCTCGAGCCGCACGATCGTGTATAAGGGAATGTTCCTCGTCGGACAGCTCCGCCAGTTTTTCGGGGATCTTCAGGATGAGGACTATGAATCCGCGATCGCCATGGTCCACTCCAGGTTCAGTACGAACACAGCGCCGAGTTGGCAGAGGGCGCATCCGAACCGCCTGATGGTGCACAACGGCGAGATCAACACGATCCGTGGGAATGCGGACAAGATGCGGGCAAGGGAAGAGACCATGGAAGCAGGCTGCTTAAAAGGCGAGCTCCACAAGGTCCTCCCGGCGATCAATACCTCGGGATCCGACTCCGCGATGCTGGACAATGCCCTGGAATTCATGGTGATGAGCGGGATGGAACTGCCGCTGGCCGTGATGATCGCCATCCCGGAACCGTGGGTGAACAACCGGAGCATGTCCCAGAATAAAAAGGATTTCTACCAGTATTACGCGACCATGATGGAGCCCTGGGACGGCCCGGCGTCCATCCTCTTCTCGGACGGGGATGTGATGGGGGCAGTGCTGGACAGGAACGGCCTGCGCCCGTCCAGATATTATATCACGGACGATGACAACCTGATCCTGTCTTCCGAGGTGGGAGTGCTGGACATTGACCCGGCGAAGATCCTCGTAAAGGAGAGGCTGCACCCGGGCAAGATGCTGCTCGTGGACACTGTGGCAGGCAGGGTGATCGACGATGAGGAGCTGAAAGAGCGCTATGCCAACGAGGAGCCTTACGGCGAATGGCTGGACAGCAATCTGATCCACTTAAAGGACCTGCCGATCCCGAACAAGGATATCCCGAAATATACAAAGGAAGAGTGTACCCGCCTGCAGAAAGCCTTCGGGTACGCCTATGAGGATGTGAAGACTTCGATCCTTACAATGGCGAAGAACGGCGCGGAAGGGATCGCGGCGATGGGGATCGACGCGCCCCTCTCTGTCCTCTCAAAGAAGCGTCAGCCGCTGTTCGGATATTTCAAACAGCTTTTCGCCCAGGTGACGAACCCGCCCATCGACGCGATCCGCGAGGAGATCGTGACCTCCACTGTGATCTATGTGGGCAAGGACGGGAACCTTCTGGAGAAAAAAGAAGAGAACTGTAAGATGCTCAGGGTGAACAATCCGATCCTGACGAATACAGATCTCCTGAAGATCAAAAATATGAAAGTGGAAGGGTTCAAGGTGGCGGAGATCCCGATCACTTACTATAAGAACACCAGCCTTGAGAAAGCTCTGGAGTATCTGTTCGTGGAAGTGGACCGTGTGATCCGCGAGGGCGCGAACATCCTGATCCTGACAGACCGGGAGATGGACGAGTACCATGTGGCGATTCCGTCCCTGCTCGCTGTGTCCGGTCTCCAGCAGCACCTGGTGCGCACGAAGAAAAGGACATCCGTGGCCATGATCCTGGAGAGCGGCGAGCCGAGAGAAGTGCATCACTTCGCGACGCTCCTCGGATACGGCGCCTGCGCGATCAATCCGTACCTGGCCCACGAGTCCATCCGCCAGCTCATCGGATCCAGACTCCTGCACAAGGATTACTATGCGGCGGTAGATGACTACAACAGCGCGGTCATCCACGGCATCATCAAGATAGCTTCCAAGATGGGGATCTCGACGATCCAGTCCTACCAGGGCGCGAAGATCTTCGAGGCGATCGGGCTGAAAAAAGAGTTTATCGACAAATATTTTACGGATACAGTGAGCCGTGTGGGCGGCATCGGGATCGAGGAGATTGCCGAGGATTACACAGCCTTCCACACACAGGCCTTCGATCCCCTCGGACTGGACAGCGACATGACGCTGGACAGCGTGGGACGGCACAAATATAAGAGCGGCGGGGAGGAACACCTCTACAACCCGCAGACTATCCATATGCTCCAACAGTCTACAAAGCGTGGAGATTACGGGATGTTCAAAGAATATACCAGGATGGTGGACGAAGAGGGAGAGAAGATCAATCTGAGAGGACAGCTCGACTTTAACTATCCGAAGAAAGGGATCCCGATCGAGGAAGTGGAGAGCGTGGATTCCATTGTCACCAGGTTTAAGACCGGAGCCATGTCCTATGGTTCGATCTCCAAGGAGGCCCATGAGACTCTGGCCATCGCCATGAACCGTCTCCACGGTAAATCCAACTCGGGAGAGGGCGGCGAGGAGATCGAGCGTCTGGATACGGACCGCTGCTCCGCGATCAAGCAGGTCGCGTCAGGACGGTTCGGCGTGACTTCCAGATATCTGGTGAGCGCCCAGGAGATCCAGATCAAGATGGCGCAGGGCGCGAAGCCGGGCGAGGGCGGACACCTGCCGGGCGGCAAGGTCTATCCGTGGGTGGCGAAGACCCGCCATTCGACGCCGGGCGTGAGCCTGATCTCACCTCCGCCGCACCATGATATCTATTCGATCGAAGACCTTGCACAGCTCATCTATGACTGCAAGAATGCCAATAAAAACGCAAGGATCTCTGTAAAGCTCGTGTCAGAAGCAGGCGTGGGGACCGTAGCTGCCGGTGTGGCAAAAGCAGGGGCAGGCGTGATACTGATCTCCGGGTATGACGGCGGTACCGGGGCTGCGCCGAGAAGTTCCATCCAGAATGCGGGGCTTCCCTGGGAGCTGGGGCTTGCGGAGACGCACCAGACGCTGATCGAGAACGGCCTGAGGGAACGGGTGCGCATCGAGACGGACGGCAAGCTGATGAGCGGCCGCGATGTGGCAGTGGCGGCACTTCTCGGGGCGGAGGAGTTCGGGTTTGCCACAGCTCCCCTGGTGACCATGGGATGCGTGATGATGCGTGTGTGCAACCTGGATACCTGCCCGGTAGGCGTGGCGACACAGAACCCGGAGCTGAGGAAGCGTTTTGCCGGCAAGCCGGAATATGTGATGAACTTCATGAAATTCATCGCAGAGGAGCTGAGGGAATACATGGCGAAGCTGGGCGTGCGCACAGTGGACGAGATGGTGGGCCGCACAGACCTTCTGAAAGTGAAGGAAACCGCCACATCCAGGCGGGCGGCATCCCTTGACTTAAGCGGCGTCCTGTACAATCCGTATGCAAAGCAGAAGAAAGCCATGATCTTTGACCCGAAGAAAGTATACAACTTCGAGCTTGAAAAGACACTGGATGAGAAAGTGCTCGTAAAACAGCTCCTTCCCGCTCTGGAAAAGGGGCAGAAGAGGAGCATCGAAGTGGACGTCACGAACACGGACCGCACCTTTGGCACGATCTTCGGCTCGGAGATCACCAGGAGATATCCGGAAGGGCTGGAAGAGGACACCTTTGTGATCAAGTGCAGCGGCACGGGCGGACAGAGCTTCGGCGCATTCATCCCGAAGGGACTGACACTGGAGCTGACCGGCGACAGCAACGACTATTTCGGGAAAGGACTGTCAGGCGGAAAGCTGGTCGTATATCCTCCGAAGGGGACGACATTTAAGTCGGATGAGAATATCATCATCGGAAACGTGGCCTTCTATGGCGCCACAAGCGGAAAGGCCTATGTCAGCGGCGTGGCAGGAGAAAGATTCTGCGTGCGCAACTCCGGCGTTCGGGCTGTCGTGGAAGGCGTGGGCGACCACGGCTGCGAATATATGACCGGAGGGTGTGTGGTCATCCTCGGCAAGGTAGGCAAGAACTTTGCCGCGGGAATGAGCGGCGGTATCGCCTATGTGCTGGATGAGGACAGCACGCTCTACACAAGGGTCAACAAGGCCATGGTAAAGATCCGGCGCGTGACGGACAAGTATGATGTCCAGGAATTAAAGGGCATGATACAGGAGCATGTCTCCTATACGAACTCAGAAGTAGGAAAACGGATCCTGGATCACTTTGAAGAGTACCTGCCGAAATTTAAGAAGATCATCCCTGAGGACTATGAGAAGATGATGTCCGCGATCATCCAGATGGAAGAAAAAGGACTGAGCAGGGAAAAGGCAAAGATCGAAGCGTTCAATATGATCAAGAATGGAAAATAGGAGGCGTTAAGATGGGAAAACCGACAGGATTTATGGAATATGAGAGAAAAGATAAGACCGCGGAAGCGCCTTTGGAGAGGATCGGGCATTTCAGAGAGTTCTACACGCCTCTGTCAAAAGAGGAGCAGGAGGTCCAGGGCGCACGCTGCATGGCGTGCGGCGTCCCCTTCTGCCAGTCCGGGCTGAACCTGATGGGCATGGCCAGCGGATGTCCCCTCCACAACCTGGTGCCGGAGTGGAATGACCTGATCTATAACGGGAACTGGGAGGAAGCGTATTACCGTCTCGTCAAGACGAATAACTTCCCGGAATTTACGTCCAGGGTCTGCCCGGCTCTCTGCGAGAATGCCTGCACCTGCGGGCTCAACGAAGAGCCTGTGGCTACAAAGAGCAATGAGTACGCCATCATTGAAAATGCCTTTGAGAAAGGGTACGCAAAGGCTCGTCCGCCCAAGGTGCGCACCGGGAAAAAGGTGGCAGTCATCGGGAGCGGCCCGGCGGGGCTGGCGGCGGCGGACCTTCTGAACCGGAGAGGGCATATGGTGACTGTATTTGAGCGGGAAGACAAGGCGGGCGGCCTGCTGCGCTACGGCATCCCAAACATGAAACTGGAGAAGCAGTATATAGACCGCAGGATCCATATTATGGAAGAAGAAGGGATCGAATTCCGCGTAAACTGTAATGTGGGCAAAGATGTGAAGCCTGCGCAGCTTTTGAAAGAGTATGACAGAGTCATCCTGGCATGCGGTGCGTCTGCTCCGAGAGACATCAAAGCCCCGGGAAGGGATGCCGATGGGATCTATTTTGCAGTAGATTTCCTCAAGTCTACAACAAAAGCTCTGTGGGCAGACGCCGGGCAGACAGAGGCAAAACTGCCCGGACAGATGAAAAAGGGCAGCTATGTCTCCGCGGAGGGCAGGAATGTCCTCGTCATCGGCGGCGGGGACACGGGAAATGACTGTGTGGGAACTGCAATCCGCCACGGGGCCAAGTCCGTGCTCCAGCTGGAGATGATGCCGAAGGCGCCGGACAAGAGGGCAGAGGGGAATCCCTGGCCTGAATGGCCGAAGGTCTGCAAGACGGATTACGGCCAGCAGGAAGCGATCGCAGTCTTCGGACAGGATCCGCGTGTGTATACCACGACTGTGAAAGAATTTGTAAAAGACAAGAAAGGCAGAGTGTGCAAGGCTGTCCTTGTCAGGCTGGAGAGCCGGAAAGACGAGAAGACCGGCAGGATGGTCATGGCGGAGATCCCGGGCAGCGAGTACACCGTGGATGCGGACCTTGTGCTGATCGCGGCCGGATTCCTGGGCAGTGAGAGTTATGTCACAAAGGCATTCGGCGTAGAGGTAAATGAGCGCACGAATGTGAAGACAGAAGCAGGAAAATACGCGACAAACGCAGAGCGTGTGTTTACGGCAGGCGATATGCACAGAGGACAGTCTCTTGTCGTGTGGGCGATCCGGGAAGGACGTGAGGCGGCGAAAGAAGTGGACGAGAGCCTGATGGGGTATACGAACCTGACAGTGCAGTAAGGATATGGCTGAAAGAATAGAAGGAGATGCAGCGGAAAAGGGAGAAGACCGCTGCATCTCCTTTTGCGGTAAGCAGGGAAATATTACGAAAATGTTAATTATATGTTGAAATTATGATATAAATTTATTATAATCTATTACATATCAGAGAAAATAAATCGGATTTCCCCCGCGGATGTATTTTTTTCAGGATTCCTGTTGAAAAACCCTTTTTTCTGTTGTATCATGCATTCTGTGGGGATATAGACAATTTTAATAAGGAAAGGTGAAGAAATGAAGTTAAAGAAAGTACATAGTGCGGTGATCGCCTCAGCTCTTACAGCTTCCATGGTCATAACACCCGTATTTGCTGATCCGACGCAGCAGGAACTGGAGGATCAGAAAGCGAACGCCCAGAGCGAGCTGGAAAATCTCCAGACCGAACTTGACTCGCTGGTCCAGAAAATGGGAGATCTGGAAGATGAACTGATCAGCACCGGTCAGGAGATCACACAGGCAGAGGCGGATCTGGAGGCTGCGGAAGAAAAGAAGGAAGAACAGTACGAGGCGATGAAGCTGCGTATCAAGTTCATGTATGAGTCAGGCACTGGAAGCGCCACGATGGAGAAAGTCATGGGCGCGGGAAATATCTCGGATGTGCTGACTCAGGCGGAGTATTCGGAAAAGGTACATGAATATGACCGCGAACAGCTCCAGGAATATGCAGACACAGTGACTGAGATCGAAAATCTCCAGGCGACACTCGAAGAGGAGATGGCGAATCTCCAGGCGACGGAAGTAGAATATAAAGCTCAGCAGGAGACTCTGAATGAGACGATCGCTTCTAAGCAGGACGAGATTTCCAATCTCGATGAGATGATCCAGGAGGCTGCGAGGAAAGCAGAGGAGGCCCGCAAGGCTGCAGAAGCGGAAGCAGCGCGCCAGCAGCAGTTGCAGCAGCAGACGAATACAGGCGGCGGTTCCGGCGGGGGCACGACTCCTCCGTATAACGCTGTGACAGGAAATGCGGTCGTTGACCGCGCGTACAGCTATATTGGAAATGCGGAATATGTCTGGGGGGCGTGCAGCCCGGGAGCATTTGACTGTTCTGGATTCGTGGCGTACTGCCTGACCGGAAATTACGCGCGGCTCGGCAATACAAATACCTTCCTCGGATGGCCGAGGGTGAGCGATCCGCAGCCAGGAGATGTGTGCGTTAACGCAGGACACTGTGGGATTTACATAGGGAACGGACAGATGATCCACTGCGCGGATGTAGGGATCGGAGTGATCATCGGGCCGGTACAGGCCGGGATGGTATATGTCCGTTATTGATAAGAGGATATTGGGTTCAAGATAAAAGAAAAGTAAAAGAAAACAGGACTCTGTGCGGGAAAGTACAGAGTCCTGTTTTTCTTTTACGCGTGCGCCTGGCGTTACGCCAGTCAGCCACCGTGCCCGTATGAGCGGCTGTCTTCCGTCCGGTTCACTGTCGTCCGTTGTCAGGCTCTCTGTCGTCTGACGTTCTGTCGTCCGGCTCTTATTTCGCCGGGACGATCTCAAGCCAGTATCCGTCCGGGTCTGAGATAAAGTAGATCCCCATGCCGGGATTCTCAAAGCAGATGCATCCCATCTTTTTGTGCTTCTCGTGAGCTGCATCGAAGTCATCGGTGACAAACGCCAGGTGGATCTCGTTATCCCCGAGGTTGTACGGACGGTCCATTTCGCGCAGCCATGTGAGTTCGAGCTGGTGGGGAGTCGTGCCGTCCCCCAGGTAGACCAGCTTAAAGCTGCCGTCCTCGGCTTCCTTTGTCCTGGTCACGGTAAGTCCGAGTGCCTTTTCATAAAAATCCAGAGATTTTTCCAGGTCATAGACGTTCAGGTTGTTATGGGCGAATGTAAATTTCATATTCAGATACCTCCGTTAATTAAAGTGCATTTTCAGGATAACACATCCTCTTCAAAAAATGCAAATATAAGTCGGTGGTGTCAGCGTGAAAGTGGAGTCTCCGTATTTATGAAGTGTCTGTGAAATAGTAACAGTTCAGCCCGCGCCATTCGGAAAACCGCACTGTGTGCTTACTGCGGCTGCCGCCGCTGTTTTCCTCATAAACGGGCGCTCAGCTCATCGGACTGCCCGCTCGAAAAATCATGCGAGCATGATTTTCTCTCCCGCGCAGCCCGATGGCTGAACTGATATGTGAAATATTACAGAAATATTAAAATCGCATTGAAAATCCCGACAGGATTTATTATAATTTTTACATATATTGAAAATGTAATGCACAATTTACTGTGATATAAAGGATGGCTCCTCAGGTCAGGAAAGGAGAAAAGATGAAGTTTAAAAAGATACAGAGTTTATTTTTGGCAGCAGCGCTCGTTTGTTCCATGTGCGTGAGCCCGGTATATGCAGACCCAAGCCAGAGCGACCTGGAAGGGCAGAAGGAAGATGCGCAGAATGAACTGACAGATCTTCAGACAGAACTGAATACACTGATCACAAAGGCGAGCGAGCTGGAGACAGAGCTGATCAATACAGGACAGGAGATCACACAGGCGGAAGCGGACCTCGAGGCGGCGGAAGTGAAAAAAGAAGAGCAGTATGAGTCGATGAAGCTCCGCATCAAATACATGTATGAGTCGGGGAGCGGGACCGCCACGATGGAGAAGGTGCTGACGTCGGGATCTATTTCGGATATGCTCTCCCAGGCGGAATACTCCCAGAAGGTCCATGAGTACGACAGGACACAGCTTCAGGCGTACGCTGACACGATCACAGAGATCGAGGATCTCCAGTCAACGCTTGAGACGGAGATGAAGAATCTGAAAGAGACGGAAGCGGAGTATGAATCACAGCAGGCAGTGCTGACTGAGACGATAAGCTCAAAGAAGGATGAGATCTCCAATCTCGATGAGATGATCCAGGAGGCTGCGAGGAAGGCTGAGGAACAGCGCAAAGCAGCGGAAGCCGCGGCGGCGGAAAAGGATAAAACGCAGAATAATACCGGGACATCCGCCGGAGCGGGATCCGGCGGTACAGCGTCAGGCGGCGCTGCTTCCGGCGGCACAACATCCGGCGGGGCGTCTTCCGGCGGAACATCTTCCGGAGGCGGCACAACATCCGGCGGGAATACAGGGAACAGCGGCGGAAGCCCGGGTTATACCGAACCATCGTATGATACTGTTACGGGAAATGCAGTTGTTGACCGCGCGTACGAATGGCTCGGGAAGGCGGAGTACAGCATGGGCGCATGCAGTCCGGGACTGTTTGACTGCTCCGGGTTTGTGGCGTATTGCCTGACCGGGCAGTATCAGAGGCTGGGAAATACATTTACCTTCCTGGGATGGCCTCAGGTGAGCAATCCTCAGCCTGGTGATGTGTGCGTAAATACGCAGCACTGCGGTATTTACATAGGAAACGGGCAGATGATCCACTGCGCGGATTACGGCATCGGCGTGATCATCGGGCCGGTCCAGAGCGGGATGATCTATGTCCGCTATTAGAAGTGAAAATGTGAAGATAAAGACGGCTCCGCGGCCTGCCGGCTGCGGGGTCTTTTCTTGTCAGACAGAGCGTCGCTGTGTTAGAATAAACGGGAAGCCTGTATGGGAAAACTGTACGCGAAAAAGGCTGAAAGCAGCGGCCAGGAAGGGAGAAGGGTCAAAATGGATATCCGTGGATATGTCAGTCAGGACTGCAGGGAGCTGGCTGAGCTTTTCTATGGCACGGTCCATTCAGTGAATGCCGGGGATTATACGGAAGAACAGCTCGCAGCGTGGGCGGACGGCCGGGTGGATCTGGAAGCGTGGGATCTCTCATTCCGGCGGCATCATACACTTGTGGCTGTCGAGGGCGGGCAGATCACAGGTTTCGGGGATATGGACGATACCGGATACCTGGACAGATTATATGTACACAAAGATTTTCAGCACAGAGGGATCGCCACGGCACTCTGTGATAAACTGGAAGGGGCGGTCAGGGCGCCTCGTTTTACGACCCACGCGTCCATTACGGCAAAGCCATTTTTCGAGAGGCGCGGTTATAAAGCGGTAAAGGAGCAGCAGGTGGAACGAAAGGGAGTCCTGCTTACGAATTATGTGATGATAAAGGAGGAAGGATCATGTTAGAGATCGGAACAAAGGCTCCGGCATTTGAACTGCCGGATCAGGACGGGAATATGCACACACTGGAGGAATACAGGGGGAAGAAGGTGATCCTGTATTTTTATCCGAAAGACAACACGCCCGGATGTACGAAACAGGCGTGCGGGTTCGGGGAACTGTATCCCCAGATCCGGGAGAAGGGAGCTGTCGTGGTCGGTGTGAGCAAAGACAGCGTGGCATCCCACAAGAAGTTTGAGGAGAAGTACGGGCTTCCGTTCACCCTGCTGTCAGACCCGGAGCTTGCCTGCATACAGGCATACGATGTGTGGAAAGAGAAGAACATGTACGGGAAGAAGACAATGGGAGTCGTGCGCACGACTTACCTGATCGATGAGGACGGAGTGATCGTCAAGGCATTCGGCAAGGTCAAGGCAGCGGACAATCCGGCGCAGATGCTCGGGGAACTGTAACCCTCAGACTGGAAAGAGGCGTGGAAAAGCGAAATGAAAGCAACGGTTTTAGTGGACAATATCGGGACGGAGGAACTGCCGGGAGAGTGGGGACTGAGTTTCTTTATCGAATACAGAGGCGTAAAGGTGCTCCTGGACGCCGGAGCTGACGGGCTGTTCGCGGAGAATGCCCGCAGGCTCGGACTCGCTCTGGATGAGGTGGATCATGCGGTGCTCTCCCATGCGCATTATGATCATGCGGACGGGATGGCGGATTTCCTGGCGCAGAATACAAAGGCCAAGCTCTATCTGAGGGAGTCATGTGGAGAGAACTGCTATAAAAAGGAAGCGGACAGGTGGAAATATATCGGTATCCGGGAAGGTCTCCTCGGACAGTATAGAGACAGGCTTGTCCGGGTGTCCGGCGACCTGGAGCTGGAAGAAGGGATGTGGCTGGTCGGCCATAAGACTCCCGGGCTGGAAGAAGCCGGGAAGAGGGAGAGGATGTACCTGCGGGAGAATGACACCTGCACTGTGGATGATTTCTCCCACGAACAGAGCCTTGTGTTTGACACCGGGGATGGGCTGGCAGTGTTTAACAGCTGCTCCCACGGCGGGGCGGATAATATCATCAGGGAAGTGGCGGATACATTCCCGGGCAGGAAGGTCAGGGCAATGATCGGGGGATTCCATCTCCATAATAAGACAGAGGCATATGTCCGAAGCTTTGCGGAAAAGCTGCGGGTAACGGGGATAGAAGAGATCTGGACCGGACACTGCACCGGGGAAGAGGCGTATCATATCCTGCAAGAAGAATTGGGCGGGATCGTCCATCAGCTGGCGGCAGGCGCACAGATCCGTCTCGGATAAGGAGAAAGGGGGAACTCCGGCATGGACGGAAAGATACAGATCAGACACACAGTCCCGGATCGGATCCTGGAGGCAGGTTCACTGCTCCTGACAGCGGGAACGACGCTTTATCTGCTCTTTGGCTGGGATTCTTTCCCGGAACGCATTCCCGCGCACTATAACGCGGCCGGTGAGATCGACAGATGGGGATCGAAAGGCGAACTGATCTTTCTCCCTGTGCTGATGTGGGTCTTTTATATCGGGCTCAGTCTGTTACAGAGGTTCCCGCAGATCTGGAATACGGGCGTGGAAGTGACGGAAGAGAACCGGGAGCGTGTATACCGCATCCTGATGTATATGATCGAGACACTGAAGCTGCTGATAGAAGCAGTGTTTTCGTTCCTGACCGTGTACAGTATGACAGGGAAAGATCTGCCGGGATGGTTTTACCCTGTCTTTATAGGCGGGATATTTGCGGATATGATCTTCTGGCTGGTATGTCTTTCGCGCAGCCGGTGAGATAAGATCCGCTGATGCGGGAGAAGTACAGATCCTGAATGGGCTTCTCCTGAGCGGATTTATTATTGAGGCGGTGGAAGAGGCTCACCCCTCGGAGGACATGATGGGGCTTTCTGAGATGAAAGAAGAGATGAGGCGCCCCATGATGCTGTTGGTGAAAGCGGCGAAGCCGGGGAAACCGGAGAAGCCGCCGCAGCCTGATGCGTCTCGGCAGCTCTGACAGCGTCCGGGGCTGGATCTGTGCAAATAAACGGAAAGGAAAATTTCAGCAATGTTTGAAGAAAAAGATTATTATATGCGGATCGTGCATGAACTGGTCCGCATGCTGATCAGGCTGGTGTTCAATAAGGATATCGACAGGGACGAAGAGGAAGCTGTCCCTCTGGAAGTGCTGGAGAAATATAAAAAGCTGATCTCCATGATCGACGACGGGCAGATCAATGAAGCGGAAAACCTGCTCCTGGATGGGTTGGAGGCGGACAGCAGGGCGTATTTTGAGCTCACGCTCATGTTTTATGAAAAGCTGAACGGAAAGACAGATGAATTCCTTGAGGAGCATGAATATTCCAGGGAGGAAGTCACGGACGGCATCAAGTATGTGGTGGATTTTTATGGGTATGGAAGCCTGATGGATGCGTTTGTGGATGAGAACGCGCTGGGATGATGAAGTTCTCAACGTAGACGATGTGATTGAAACTGCAAATCATTTTCGATGTATTGATATGATTATCGACCATGCAAGGGCAGCTTTGACTGAGAAGTTTATTAAGGAGCTTCATCTGACTTTAAAAAGTGCAACCAGCGATTCCAGAAAAGACTGGTTTGCAGTGGGGGATTATAAGAAATTGCCTAATGAGGTGGGCGGCATGGATACTGCTCTACCCGAAGAAGCTGCCGGTAAGATGAAAGCATTACTGACAGCATATAACGCAAAAGAAGAAAAGACATTTGAAGATATTCTGGATTTCCATGTAAAGTTTGAGCGGATCCATCCGTTTCAGGATGGCAACGGTCGTGTGGGCAGGTTGATTATGTTCAAGGAATGTTTGAAATATAATATCGTTCCATTCATTATTGAGGATAACCTGAAGATGTTCTACTATAGAGGATTGAAGGAGTGGGACAATGAAAAAGGCTATCTGACAGATACCTGTCTGACCGCACAGGACCGATATAAGGTGTATTTGGACTATTTCAGAATCCCGTATTAAATAAATAATTTTCAAAGTATCAAAAGTTAGTTCCGATAATTGATAATTTCGGATTATAAGAAGCTTTCATGTATGACAGCGTGAAAGGATATGCAAATGAGTACGATTTTATCAAAACAGGCAATTATATGTGTATGTTATTTTGTGAACTCCCGCGGTGACTGATGATAATACTCCCTGAAAGCTTTATAGAAATTGCTGCTGTTGCTGTAACCCAGCATGGCGGCGATTTCTTCCACGTGCTGTTTGGCGCAGGTCAGCTTGGGCATCTGCACGAGGAAACGCTGCCAGGGAAAAAGGCGCTGATCGTCACTTCTAACGGTCAGTCTGCAAAAAAGTACGGCTATCTTGCCCGCGTGGAAAAGGAACTGGATCTGGCTGGAGTGGGTCACGTCCTGTTTGATGAGATCCGTCCCAATCCCACCCGTGAGAATGTCATGGACGGAGCAAAAGCGGTCAGGGATAACAGCTGTGATTTTGTGCTGGCCCTGGGCGACGGTTCCGTCATGGACTGCGCAACCACCAGGGGCGCCGCCGGAATATCCGTCATTCATATTGCGGCCAATGGCCGAGCGGTTATTCGGGCCGTTATTGCCTGCATATGCGCCGCCGGATGGATTCCCATTTGGAGTGTGGTTGTTCTGTCCGCCGCCGTTTGCGTAATTACCACCTTGGTTATTTCCGTTCGGCTGATAGTTACCGTTCTGCCCCGGGTTAGAGTCCTGCCCGGAATTCTGACGATTAGACAGACAAAATTCCCAGTTCTCTACATAGCAGTTCAGATTCAGACCAGGCTGCCCTGCCTTTTCGCCCTGCTGATAAATAAAGGCGTTTGCCTTTAAATCTCCACGAATCTGCAGACAGGTGCCTTTCATTACTTTGGCTTTTAACAGCCGGTCTGCCAAGCTCTTGTTAAAATAACACTGAACGAACATGGCATTTTCTTTCCCGTCCGGACTATACTGCGGAACAGCGATATCAAGTGAGATATATTCTGTACCGGTTTTAGCCTGCCGCATCTCTGGATTTGTTGTGGGCCTTCCTGAAAAAATTGTGAATAGTGACATAGTGATTCTCCTTTCTGCCTTCTGGCAATAAAATAATTTTGTGAAATAAAAAAAGTGCCATAAAAAGGCGGATTACGCCAATTTATGACACTAATTTCCAAACATAAACTACATGTGCTCTGGATGAATTGTCCAGACTCCCTTTCAGGGAAACACAAAAAATAAGTACAAAATCATGATAACACAATATATTGATTGAGTCAACAAGATGATGACTATATATAGATGCTTGCAACCCGATCAATAGTAATGAACAGAAAAATTGATAACAGATGATATCAGTTAGGGAATTATTGTACAAAATTGTGGAAAATGATATAATCATGGAAGAATATTTTGAGATAGGAATGAGGAGTATGGGGATTTATCTCTTAGCAGTTGCTACTAATTCAGTAGAGGTAGAGAATATTACACAGCAAGCAGCAAATTCGGATTCGTTTTGGAATGCAACGAATATTTTGGTGAATGTTCTAATAGCTATAATATCTGCTATGATAGCATGGAGAGTAGCAAAAGTTAACACTAATGCGAAAACACTGTCCTATAGAGTGAGTATGTATCCTATTTTAGATTATAAGTTTCAATCCAAAAACGGGGGCGTACCATTAAAAGAGATTAAAATAATGTATAATGGGGCCGTCTTGCCCAATCCATGTTTAGTTTTTTTAGAGATTACAAATACTGGGAATAAAGGTATAGAAAACCCACCTATTCTCATCAGTAATAATGAAGAAATTGAAATGATTCCTTTAGAAATAGAAAATGTTCCCAAAGGATTTATTTGGAAGATAGAATCGGAAAATGAGTATTCTTGCAAAATATCAGCATCGTTGATTAATTCAAAACAGAAACTACGAGCTAGCTTTTTTATGAGTGAAAATCCTAAAAATCCACTGGAGTTCTCTTGTGCTATGTGTGATCTTTCGTGTCATGAAGTAACTGGAAGCATGGAGAAGACTAAGAAAACAAAATCAGATTTTAAAGTACCATATGGAGCAGCTTTAGGGGGAATAGCCCTTTTACTAATTTTTTTAATGCAAACAGAATTAGTATACAATTTGAAAAGGATTTTCTCCCGAAACTTTGGCGTGATCGATTTTGGTTTTGATATATATATTATTGCAATACCAATATTTGCAGCAATTTTATCTTGGGCGATTCCAAGAAGATTTAATGCATTGATAATGGAACATCGATTAATAGGAAGTGGAATAGCAGCAACCTTTTTTTGTACGGCATCAATATTATTATATATGATTTTACAAAATATCTTTTTTTCGGGTTTTAGAATACAAATAATTATAGCTATCATTACAATAGTGTTATATTCAAGCGTAATACATGTAATACATATTATGAAAAAGTAATAAAGACGAAGCAGGTCATATTTGCAAATTGACTTGCTCCGTTTTTATTTAAAATGTGAATAGATTAATTATTTATTCTTGAGGGATTTGTTTCATATGCAGCTAGCACCCATTTCCTTTCAATATTATTGATTTTTATTTGATTTTCTGCCTATGATACGATCTCTTCAAATCCTAACAAATTCGATGTTGATGTGTCCATCGCTTCAGTACCACTGGAATTCTTGCGAAAATATAGTTTATAACGATGACCTTCCAGCAGCTTTATACTTTTCTCAAATGTGAAATGATATTCTTTCCCCTCATCTGACTTAAATGTAATCTGCTGACTCTTCTTAAAAAGGGAAGGCGCTCTTTTTTTACATATCCCGGAAAGGACATAATAAGATCCGGATCTGATATCTTTTAACAGGAGCAAGAAACGGATCAGGCTGCAGGCACCAATGAGGATACTCAGCATCAGAAGAATACGGTCTCCATTGGTCAGACCATAGATACTTCCGCCCAGTAAACAAAGAAAGCCGATTGCAGCAACTGCAACCAGCTTTGAAAATAATGGTTTTGGCATAATAACTCCTTATCTTTGAAAAATAATCTGTTTCTTCAGGTATAAGTTCGCAATTCCTTCAAGAACTGGATAGTGGACATGATTCAGAGCAGCCGGTTCTATATATTCCGGACTGTCAGCTTCATCAATGCTGTAAGCATCTGCAGAAACCGGCATAGGTGTCAGACCCGGAAGCTCTGGTAAAGAGGAAGGATCTACAAACCCGATCAGCTCGCCTACTGAGAAGGAAAGATGCTGTGTCAGTTTTAAGATCAGTGCCTCCATAGGTGTATTCTTTGGGCGTTTCACATAATGAGGTATCCTGTAAAAAGGAAGACGTCCACTTAGCCATAGTTTGAGGCAGGCAGGAAAATCAGAAGATGCCTTGTAGACATGGAAAGAGAGAAAATGGTACACTGTGGGAAAGAAAGACAGACCGTAAAGGAGGATCGGAGATGACAGAAAAAGAGCGGATGCTTTCAGGAAAACTGTACTGCCCGTTTAAGGTCGGGGACAATACATGGGAGAAGAGCCGGGAAGTGCTGGAAAAGTTTAACTCCATGCCATGGCATCAGGAGAAGGAGAGGATGCAGCTTTTGCGGGAAATATTCGGGCATCTGGAGGAAGATGCTGTGATCGTCCCGCCGTTTTACTGTGATAAAGGGACTCAGATTTATATCGGAAAGCATTTTTATGCAAACACAGGATTGCTCATCCTGGACGAGGCGGATGTAAGGATCGGGGACCATGTATTTATCGCGCCCAGAGTATGCATCTATACCGCAGGGCATCCGATCGATGCGGATGTGCGCAGGATGGATCTGGAATATGCGAAGGGAGTGACCATTGGAAATGATGTATGGATCGGCGGCAATACCGTGATCAATCCGGGAGTGACTATTGGAAATAACGTTGTGATCGGCTCCGGGTCAGTGGTGACCAGGGACATACCGGATCAGGTGATCGCTGCGGGATGCCCGTGCAGAGTGATCAGGAAGATCACGGAAGAGGACCGGGAATACTGGACGCAGCAGGCGGAAGAGTATTTTGCGGATGAGGATATCCGCGGGGAGTGATCTTTCCAAAACCTTTGTCTTCCGCCCTATTTGGATTTTTGTCTGTTCAAAAGTATTGCACATATTATTGCTGCCGCACAGAATACAAGGATTAAGTACCATAGATTTTCAAGGCAAAAACCATGATCTGACATCAACCGGTATCCCCAGGAAGCGGGGAAAATACGCCCTAATGCTTTAAGAAAACCGGGCAGCAAGCCGGCAGGGAACATAATCCCCGAAAGCATGATCGAGGGTAAAAACACAAGCTGTGCTGTCATTGTCAGCTTTGCCTGACTTTTTACAGCCAACCCTAAGATACTTCCAATACTCAGCGACACAATGATGTATATGGCAAGTGCAAGAAAGAAAAACGGAAGCTGTTTCGGCAAAGCCGCCTCAAACAGTATCGGGGCAAGCAGCAGTATAATGGCGCAGCTGATCGTCAAATGCACAAATGCAGAAAGGAACATTGTAACAAGACCTGAATATAAAGGTACTCCATTTGCTTTATAACACTTTTTTACATCACTTCCATAAGTTTCGATCAACGATGGCGGCAGCCCGATAAACGCTCCCATGGAAACGTTCATCACGATCATAGATTGTATCAGCGTGCTCCTCATTTCAGGCATAACCGAAGTGAAAATACCGCCCATAAGAAGAAAGAAGATCAGCGGAACGATATAGCAGGTCACAAGCAAAGATCTGCTGCGGATATCCAACTTCCACTGTAATGCTATGCCATATAAAAAACCGTTCATTCTGTTTTCCTCCCTGCAATTTCGATAAAATGCTGTTCCAGCGTGCCGCGATCAACTCTAATATCTGATACATGGATCTTTTTCTGCTTTAATTCGCCCAGTAAGGAAATCAAAGTGTCTTCGATATTGTCTGTTTCAAAAGTGCTGTCTCCCTGCTGCGTCCTGATATGGATAAAATATTTTCTCCCGACCCTGTCGGTCAGCTCCGAGGCTGTACCGCAAAAAACAATATTTCCGTTATTCAAAATGGCAATGCGGTCACATAGAGTTTCTACTTCCGCCATATCATGACTTGCCAGGACGATTGTTTTTCCGTGTGATCTGAGATCCCGGATCTGTCTGTGGAGTGACAGTCTTCCCTCAACATCAAGTCCCGCAGTCGGCTCATCGAGAAAAATGATATCGGGATCGCCGATAAGTGCAAGAGCAAGATGCAGCCGTCTTTTCTGCCCTGTGGATAATTGGATATACTGTTTTTTTTCCATTTCTTTGATACCAAGATCATTAAGCATGGTATCATCGATTTTTGTTTTCTTCCATTTTGCAAACAGCTTTACAGCCTCCAGCGGCCTGATGTGGGCGGGCAAAGATGATGACTGCAGCTGGATCCCCGTTTCCCCGTTTACAGTGACCGCACCGCTGTCATATTTTCTCAGGCCTTCGATGCATTCAAGCGCTGTTGTTTTACCTGCTCCGTTTACGCCGAGCAGAGCGAAAATTTCTCCTTTTTCAATCTGGAGATCAAGTCCTTTAAGAACCGTATGACTGCCGTAACTTTTCTTTAATCCGCGAACTTGTATTGCGTCTTTCACGGTTTCACCCCCTCAAAGGGATCTGTCCCAAGTCTTGAAAAGTAGACTTGCAAAGCCGGACCCACATAATCATTAACGATTTTCTGCCTTTCTTCCCAGGCATTTGTGGCAGTATCAATGTTACCGACTTCCATCAATTTCGGAAGCATACTCATGTCGCCGTTTGTAAACTCCACGATCAGGCCCCAATATTCTTTAATAACTTTCTGGCATTTTTCGCTTTCAGGCGGCAGATTTTCTTTTTGAAGCTGTACGATTTCATCACTCAGGCGGTTAAACCTGTCCATAAAATCCAAGCCGCTTTCCTTATCAAATTGACTGCGTATATGGTCGAGCGTATCATCGTCGAAACGCTTGATAAGAGGATAAAACTCATTTTTCATCTGCATGTTGACAATAATATCGGCATACTTCTTAAAGTTGACCGTCTGCATCTGTAACACTTCTGCTTTTAACTGTTCTATCGCTGACAACGAAGCCTGAAGCTGTTCTATTTTCCGGCGGATATCATCTGCCTGCTCTGTAAGGGCATTTGCAACATCAGCCGGTGTTTCCATAGAGGTCAGCCGCTCTTTTATATCAACCAGAGAAAAGCCCAGCGATTTCAGAGACAGGATCTGATGAAGTGTGATCAGGTCTTTATCGGTATAAAGCCTGCGTCCGCCTTCACTTTCTGCCGATGGAGAAAGCAGTCCTTCTTTATCGTAGTATTGCAGAGTGCGGACGGTAACTCCCATTTTCTTTGCTACTTCGCCAACTGTCATAAACCCTTGCGGGATTGCTCTGTATTTTGCCATAACTCTTTACCTCCTGACACCTATTATAGATCATTACGCGGCGTCACAAACAAGACCTTTTTATGTATCAGTTTATCCATCAGGCTGAACGCCCGTGTAAATGCACTTGTCCGTTGAAAAATCCTCCGTTATAATATATTCGCATATATATCTGTGAACAATGAGGAAAAGAAGAATTTTATAATGCCATTGAAAGGATGGATTTTTATGTCAAAGAATAATGACAAGACGAATGTCATGCGCATATTGGACCAGAAAAAGATTCCCTATACCAGCCACAATTATCTCAATACCGGGGCAGTCAGCGGTACGGAAGTCGCGGAAGCGCTCGGGGAGGACCCTGACATGGTATTTAAGACACTGGTCACGGTAGGAAAGTCAAAGACAAATTATGTGTTTGTCGTACCGGTGAATAAAGAGCTGAACTTAAAAAAAGCCGCGCAGAGCGTAGGGGAAAAGAGCATCGAGATGATCAGGTCAAAAGAGCTCCTTCCCCTGACCGGGTATATCCACGGCGGCTGCTCTCCCATCGGGATGAAGAAGCAGTTTAGGACAGTCATCGACAAGAGCGCTCAAAAGCAGGAGAGGATCATTTTCAGCGGAGGGAAGATCGGGTATCAGGTAGAGCTGACGTTAAAAGACCTGGAGAAAGTGATCCGCTTCCAGCTGGAGGATGTAGCTGAATAAATCGTAATTGTGAAAAAAGGACGCGGAGGGATAATGATATGGTGATCTATTTTTCAGGCACAGGGAACAGCCGCTATGCGGCAGAGGTGGCGGCTTCAGAGACAGCGGATGAGATCCGGGACGCAGGTGCTTACATCAAAGAGGGCAAAAGAGGCGATTTTTCTTCACAGAGACCATGGGTATTTGTAAGCCCCACGTACTGCTGGCAGCTGCCGAGGCTGTTCGCTGAGTTTATCAGGAAGTCCAGATTCTCCGGGACGCGGGATGCCTATTTTATCCTTACGTGCGGCGGGGAGACAGGAAATGCGGGAGAGAAGATCGCCGCATTCTGCAGAGAAAAAGGATTCCGTTACAAGGGAATGCTGGAAGTCGTCATGCCGGAAAATTATGTGGCATTGTTTTCGGTGCCGGAGGAAGCAGAGTGCCGCCGGCTGACAGCGGATGCCGCACGGAAGATAAAAGACAGTGTCAGATATATCCGTGAAGGGGCAGATTTCCCCGAGGTAAAACCAGGAGTCCTGGACAGGGTCAAGAGCAGCGGGCTGCTAAATGCAGGGTTCTATGGTTTTCTTGTGAAGTCAAAAAAGTTTTATGCCACGGATGCGTGTATCTCCTGCGGGAAATGTGTGAAGAGCTGTGTGCTGAACAATATCCGCCTTGTAGACGGAAGACCGGAATGGGGGAAAAAGTGTACCCACTGCATGGCGTGCATATCGGTCTGTCCCGAAGAGGCGGTAGAGTATGGGAAACGTACAGTTGGAAAGAGAAGATATCTGTGCCATGAGAAGGCAGAAGGTCTCTTCTGAGAAGACAGAAAGGCCTGCCATGGCAGGAAGGCCTGACAGGACAGGAAGGACGGAGGTGGAATGTTTCATGGAAGTATATTTTGGAACGAATTTCTGGGATGACAGGAAGACGGGAGCACCCCTGGCCAAGATCCCTGTGCATGGGTCTGCGGAAGGGGATATGCTGGCATGGGAGAATAAAAAAGTGCGTATCCCCGCAGTATATGTAGGACAGGAAGGGGCTGTCCTTGATCTGTGCATATGCGTGCCTCTGCCGGATATTTCAGAATATATGGAAAAATGGAAAGACAGGGGATATCAGGATCTGTCGGATGAAGAGCTGGAGCAGGCGGAGAACGAGTCTCCGTTTGGCGGACATTTTGACGTTTTATTATCAATGGATGGAGCACGACTGAAAGGTACATTCGGGTGCGGCACTGTATGGAATCCGCTGCTGCCGGATGGGGATATGGATCCGGAGACAGAGACCCTGATGGAAGCATACGGATGCAGCAGGGAATACGGATGGGTCTTCCACAGAAATTGTTTTGAATGGGACGGGACTCCGGTCCTGAAGCCCGGGAAGCTGGAATGTATCCTTGTTCCCCGAAAACAGCCCGTGACTGCGGCGCATTTTGTGACAGACATATCGGACGGAACGGGGGACGTATCAGACGAAATGGGAGACGGAAAAAAGCAGGCAAGAAAAATACAGTTGGTCCACCCTCTGTCCGGTGATACATATACTCTTACGATCCTCTCCTGCGAAGCAGGACAGCACGAAGGGGACTGGGGAGGTCCGGGCAAGGATCTGGAATATCCTGCCTGTTATCAGGAGATCACTTACACAGTGGAGCCGGATATTACGCCGGAGGAACTGACCATACAGGACTGCGAGAGAGAGGACCAGCCCCGCAGGAAAGGGGCGGGGGATAACGATGCAGATCCTTCGGTCCATGCAGTTAGTACTGTGCTTGTCCCGATGTATGCGATGGAAGGCGGGAAAAGCCCAAATGTGAGGTCTGCATATTCATCTCTGCGGTTCGGACCTGTGGACCGGGCGGAGTGGAGAGCTGTATTTCACATAAAGAAGGAGAAAGACTTTCAGATACAGGCGGATCTGGTACACTGCCCGTAAAATAACAGTACCAGACAGAACAGTATGGAGAGGCAGTGTGGAAAACGGACAGTATGAAAAAAGGTATGGAAAAAGACGGTATGGAAAAAGACAGTACGGAGAAAAATATGGGAGAGTGTGAACAGAAAATGCGGGTGTTCAGTTTCACCCGCACCGGGACAGAATTGAACAAAAAGATATGCAGGATACTCCGGCGCATGGGAAAGACGTGCGCCGGCTATGCTGTGAAAAAGTATGCGGACGGAGAGACTGGACCTCTGCCGGAGGATATCAGGGCTTTTGCCGGGGAAGACTGGGGGAGGTATGACCTTCTCTTCATCGGGGCGGCAGGGATCGCGATGCGGTACATTGCCCCGTGGGTCAGGGACAAATTTACGGATCCGGCGGTCCTTGTGATGGATGAGAGGGGACAGTATGTGATCCCGGTGTTGTCCGGGCATGTGGGCGGGGCAGTGCGGCTTGCCCGGGAACTGGCGGAAGAGACGGGAGCTGAAGCCGTCATCACGACAGCCACGGATGTGCAGGGAAAATTCGCGGTGGATGTGTTCGCAGAAGAAAATGGGCTGTACCTGGAAGACAGGGAAGAAGCCCGCGCCATCTCAGCGGCAGTGCTGGAGGGAGAGCGGATCGCTCTCTTCACGGAATCCCCGGAATGTCAGGTAAAAGGGAAGGTTCCGCAGGAAATCTGCCTGTGCGGGAACTGGGAGGAGGCTGCATCCTTCCCGCACAGGATCCTTGTGGCGGACAGCGCCAGGAAGCCGGAAGAGGGGACGCTCCTTTTGCGCCCGAAGAATGTGACAGCAGGTATCGGATGCCGCAGGGGAATCTCAAAGGAACTTTTGGAGTCAGGGCTTAAGAGTGCGCTTGCAGAGCATGGGCTTGTGATGGGACAGGTGCAGGCGCTGGCAAGCATTGACCTGAAAAAGGAGGAACCTGCTCTGCTCGCACTGGCGGAAAAGTACAGGATCCCGCTCGCCGTCTACACAGCGGAAGAGCTGAGAGAGATCCGGGAAGTCACGTCCCGGTCGGATTTTGTAGAGCGCACCGCAGGCGTGGACAATGTATGCGAGAGGGCCGCCCTTCTGTGTGGAAAAGGCGGAACGCTGATCCAGGGGAAGCGGATCGGAGAGTCTATGACCAGCGCACTGGTCAGGATGCCGGTGATCCTGGATTTCGGTCCAGAGGCTGAGAGGAAAAAAGAGGCACCGGACGTCCTGATCTTTGCCGGGACCACCGAAGGGCGGCTGCTTGCGGAGTATGCGGCGGAGATCGGTATGGGCTGTTATGTCAGCACCGCCACGGAATACGGGAAAGAAATCCTGGGGGAGCATCCGGGGATCCGTGTGTTGTCCGGGAGGATGGATCAGGAGCAGATCGAGGGCTTCCTGAAGGAGAAGGACATCCGTCTGGTGATCGATGCGACCCATCCCTTTGCCATTGCTGCCACAGAAAATATCCGCGCCGCATGCACCGGGACAGGAGTGCGGTATGTGAGGTGCCTGCGGGAGGAGGCCGGAAATCCCGGAACATACGTGAGTGTGGAAGGATCCGGGGACAGGCAGGGGGAGCAGAAACGGACAGGAGCGGACGGATACGGTGAGATGATCGTGGTGGATTCTGTCAGGCAGGCAGTGAACTATCTGAAAACTACGCAGGGCAATATCCTGATCGCTACCGGAAGCAAAGAGCTCCGGCTGTACACAGAGATCGATGGTTACCAGGACCGGTGTTTCGCCAGAGTGCTTTCCACGCCGGAAGCAGTGGAAGAGAGCGCAAAACTGGGCTTTCAGGGAAGGCATCTGATCGCCATGCAGGGACCATTTTCCAGGGAAATGAACCTGGCCCTGCTCCGGTATGCGGACGCGGCGTATTTCGTCACAAAGGAATCAGGGAAGGCAGGAGGTTTTGAGGAAAAGCTGGAAGCGGCCCGGCAGGCGGGAGCTGTGCCCGTGGTCATCGGGAGGCCGCGGGAGGCAGGAGAGAGCCTGGAGAGGACGAAGGAGATTCTGCTGGAACAGTTGGGGATATGAAAAAAATGATCGATCAAAAAAGAACATTTGTTCTAAAAAGGCGATTGAAAAAGAACACCACATATAGTATAATCAAGCCACAGATATATACAAAGCAGGTGAAATTATGCTGGATAAAGTTATAGAATCGACAAATGGTTATATTGATACAATGCCCAAAAAAGAGCGTAAAAAATACGGGCAGTTTTTTACAAGTATGGAAACAGCTCGTTTTATGGCAAGTCTATATGATATTACTCCTGATATGACAAAGATCAGTGTACTGGATGCCGGAGCTGGCTCCGGCATTTTAGCATGCGCTTTTTTAGAACGAGTGGAAAGGCTGCCTTTTGTAGAAGAAATAGAGGTAACCTGCTATGAGAATGATGAAAATGTTTTGCAGCTGTTAGAAGACAATCTGAGATATTGTCAGGAGAACTCTGCAAAGAAAGTATCCTTTTTTATTATACGGGGAAATTATATTTTAAGTCAGTATTTAGATTTTAACTATACGATCGGAGGAAATCCAAATCCTGAGAAATATGACTTTGTTATTGGGAATCCGCCATATATGAAGATCCCCAAAAGCGCACCAGAGGCTATAGCCATGCCGGGAGTCTGCTATGGAGCGCCGAATCTTTATTTTATATTTGCCTCTATGGGACTTTTCAACCTGCGTGATGCAGGGCAAATGGTGTATATCATTCCACGTTCATGGACTTCAGGCGCTTATTTTAGACGATTCAGAGAATATTTTCTGACGCAGGGGAAACTTGAGCATATTCATTTATTTGTTAGTCGGAGTAAGGTATTTGACAAAGAAGATGTATTGCAGGAGACAATGATTATTAAAGTGCGGAAAACGGAAAAAGTTCCTCAAAGTATTACGATCACATCTTCAAAGTCTAATAACGATTTTGGTGATCTGATGTCTCTGACCGTGCCATATGATCTGGTGGTCTCGGGCAAAGATCATTACGTATATCTGGTGACGAATGAGGAAGAAGTTCAGGTATTGGAGCAGCTTCATAAATTTGATAAAACGCTGCCGGATATTGGCGTAAAGATGAAAACAGGTTTGACAGTAGATTTCCGCAATCGGGATATCCTGCGAGATACAGAAGAAGAAGGAGCAATTCCTTTGTTTTATGCACAGCATATAAAGCAGGGAAAAGTACAGTTCCCAATTCAAAAAGAGCATGAATATGTAGTGACAGATCAGAAGGGATTAATGCAGGAAAACAGGAATTACTTATTTGTAAAGCGTTTTACGGCAAAGGAGGAACACCGGAGACTGCAGTGCGGTGTATATTTGGCGAAAAACTATCCGCAGTATTCGAAAATCAGTACACAGAATAAAATCAATTTTATTGATGGATTACTTTATGAAATGTCGGAGTGTCTGGTATATGGCTTGTACGTCCTTTTCAATTCCACACTGTATGACAAATATTACCGTATATTAAACGGCTCAACACAGGTGAATTCAACAGAGATCAATGCTATGCCGGTGCCGGATCTGGAATGTATACAGGAGATGGGAAGAAAGCTGATGAGGAGTAAAGACCTGTCGGAAAATAATTGTGATTTAATTTTGGAGGGATACTGTGGATAAAATTGAAGAAACAAGAGAATTTCTGGATCAAATAGGGATGCCCAAAGCACAGCAGGCTGATATTTGCTGCTATGTGATATTGGCTATGGCTGGAATAAAGCCGGATATGCAGTGGAAAGAGGCTACAAACGAATGGATCCGTATACATGATATTATCCAGTTCGCAAATTCGTATTATGGAACTACATATGCTGAAAATAGCCGGGAAACATTCAGAAAACAGGCATTACATCATTTCCGTACAGCAGCATTGGTGGAAGATAATGGAAAGGCTACAAATAGTCCGAATTATCGGTACAGGCTGACCAAAGAAACGTTTCAATTGTTAAGAGTTAGAGATACAATAGAGTGGGAGGTTTCTTTGAGAAGATTTCAGCATTATCATCCGAGTTTGGTTGAAACGTATGCTTCTAAAAGGAAAATGATCATGATGCCTGTTAAGATAAATGGACAGGATTTCAGTTTTTCACCGGGAAAGCATAATGAGCTGCAGAAAGCAATTATTGAAGAATTTGCACCGAGATTTGCGCCAGATTCAGAATGTCTGTATGTGGGTGATACCATAGAAAAAGATCTGGTGAAAAATGTTGAGAAGCTGACCAAATTGGGATTTGAAATTACACTTCACGATAAGATGCCGGATGTGGTGTTGTATCGTGAAGATAAGGACTGGCTGTATTTTGTGGAATCGGTGACTTCGGTAGGCCCGATGGATCCGAAACGTATCCTTGAGATCACAGAAATGACAAAAGATGTGACAGCAGGGAAAATTTTCGTAACAGCTTTCCCGGATTTTAAGACTTATAAAAAATTTTCGGAGAAGCTGGCATGGGAGACCGAAGTATGGATCGCTGAGATGCCGGAACATATGATCCATTTGGATGGGGATAAATTTTTAGGGCCGAGGTAGAAAGGTTGATACGATATGTGGACAGATAATGCATCAAAAATAGATATGTTGTTTTATAAACCATATGCTGAGATAGTTTCTCAAATTGCTGTAGAAACAGATATAGACCCATTGACAATAGGCGTATTAGGTCTATGGGGAGCAGGAAAGTCCACGTTGCTTAATTTGATTGAGCAGCACTATGAAGGAAAAGATGATATTATCTGTGTAATGATTAATGCATGGATGTTTGAAAGTTATGAAGATGCAAAGGCTGCAATTATGGAAGCTCTTTTAAGAGAACTGGAAGAAAGAATGCCAGTAGAAGAGACTAAGAAAAAGTTTCGGACCTTATTGAAAAAGATTGATTATTTTAAATTGGGAACAAAAGTTGTATCTTCTGCGGCACCTGTAGTTGCAAGTATTGCTTCTGGAACACCATTGCCTCTGCTATTTAGTGTTCCTCAAAATGCTAAAGATATTGGAGATGTGATAAAAAATATATCTGATTCAGTTCAGCATATTAAAGATGAGTATATTAAGGATGATAACACTACTAATGATAGTGTAGTAAATAATGTAAGGAAGTTTAAGAATGAGTTTCAGGATGCGATAAATACAGACAAGATTAAAAGAGTTGTTGTATTAATTGATGATTTGGATAGGTGCCAACCAGAACGAATTATTGAAACACTAGAGGTGATTAAACTATTTTTGTCTGTGAACAAAACTTCTTTTATTATAGCTGCGGATGAAAATGTAATACAGTATGCAATAAAGAAAAAATATCCAAAAGTAGATAATTTTGATGTTGAATTGGATAAAGAATATATTGAAAAAATGATACAACTTCCAGTATATATACCGGAGTTGTCATCTAAAGACATTCAAAACTATTTATTATTGTTAGTAATGCAGAAGTATATGAAGCCAGATAGTTTCGATGTACTGATAAAAACAATAGAAGAGAAGAAATTGATGATAGGAGAAAGTGCAATTAATTATGAGCAAATAAAAGAAATTGTAAATAATGAATCCGATATTTATAAAAATGGGATGAAAAATGAATGTGATGAGGTTATAAATGTGATTCTTCAGATTCGTGCTATTGTTGCCTATACGCTTAAAGGAAATCCACGGCAAGCAAAAAGATTCCTTAATACATTTATTACAAAGAGACAGTTATCAAAGTTATATTATGGTGATGAACTTGATATGGGAGTTATGGCGAAATTGCTTGCCTTGCACAAATTAAATCCCGATTTATTTAATAAATTAAATGAGTGGAATGCGAATTATGACACGGAAAATGAACAGTTTAAGCGTATGAGGCAGAGCCTAGATGATGATAATCCAGATGCTGAATTTGCAAAATGGCATAAATCACGAATTAAAGCATGGGTAGAATGTCCTCCAGTTGAATTGGAAAAAAAGAATTTGGACAAGTACTTTTATTTGACGAGAGAAATATTGAAAAAGCAAGATGACATTGAGTCTGAATTGAGTGAAGAAAGCAGAAAATTATTGGAGAGAATTGGTAAGTTTAATCCAGGATTGGCTGATGGAATAATGAAAGATATGAAAGAGTTGTGCCCATCTGACTTAGAAGATGTTATGAAAGTTCTGATCAAAAAGATAGAATCTGGAGATGTTGAATCAAATGTTTACAGCTTGCTATTCGTAAATTTCTCTGATTATCGTGGGGAAATAATCGAGGCAATAAAAAAGGCGGGGAAATCATTAGAAGCAGGAGATCTTCCGCCATTTAGGGCAATGTATTTAGAAGATCAAGATGCAATAGAGCATTTGCTTGACGAATTGAAAAATGTAAAACAAGAGATTAAAGAAAGAATTATGAAACCAGGAGATTAGTATGGGAACATCAAAGGGATATATTGCGCCGACAACTCCGCAGTGGTCGCAAGCAAAACGTGCAGTGACTTCTTATATTAAAAATGGGAATATGGAGTCTAGAGCTAAGGCAGTCAGCAAATTTGCATCAGCAATGCATCATGATTTAGCATCTTCAGAACAGTTTACAAAAGCAGCAGGAAGTATTTTATCATTTGCTCAGGCGGTATCGCATGCTGGAATAAATAATGCGTTACATGAGTTTAATCGTAATGATTTGATAGGAAAATCATCAGATGAAATATATAATGAACTTGTTCAGGAATTTACAAATTATGGAAATACAACGGAAGATTATTTATCAGCAGAAGCTATTAGAGCAGCTTTGAAAGAGTTGAACATAACAGATTTGGAAGATTTAAAAGTCGTTGCGCCAGATGTTTTATTGAAAGAAATGCTAATTGAGTACATTAAATTTAGCTTTGCATTTCGATATGAGGAAAAGATACGCATGAAAAGGAATCCAGAAGAAACTGAGCGCTTATTAGAAGAGATGGGAAAGTATATTTCCAACGAATTACATAATAACTTGAAGCTGGAAGATATAAAGACTATAGACTTTGAACACATGCAAGCTTCAGAAATAGTAAAAAGGTCACTTGAAGATGCGTATCAGGTATTTGAGTTGTTTTATAGAGAGGCATAAAGATGAGAGTATGGATAGATAAAGAAAATGAAATGTACCCAAATGCTGAATGGAATGATTCCTATATTTTTACATTGACGAGAAAAAAATATAGTACTATTTTTTCGGGAATTACCGATATATGGTATAGAATGGACTGTATGGCTTTACCAGAAATTTACGAGGATTTATTTGTCATAGGAATTAGTGTATTTGCGATAGATAAAAGAGTTTCGAGGAGGTTATTTCCAGACTGTTGGACAAGAGAACTTAGCGTATCAATCCCGGTGTTACAAATGCGTAAATGGAGTGGAACAGAAGAATACTGGAATCGAACATTAGGATTTCTTACGGGTGACAAATGGGATGTCCATTTTCGACAGTGCGAAAAAATGTACAGCAAACGTAAATATCCAAATCGGATTCATCTTGACATTAAGGGATGTGATTGTATTTGTTTATTCTCTGGAGGTTTAGACTCATTTTGTGGGGCAATAAAATTATTGGAGGAAGAAAAATCGCCTTGCTTAGTAGGTCATAATGAATATCCTAAATTGAGGAGTAAACAGGAAAATTTTGCATTGACATTTCAGAAAATATATTCAAATCAAAAAGTGCGATTTGTTGGATTTTCTGCGAATTCACGTGCCCCTATTACAATGAATGGGGAACGTTTAGAAAAACATGAAGATACATCCCGGGGAAGGTCGTTGTTATTTTTATGTGCAGCGTTATCAATAGCTGGTATTTTGGGCAATGATATGCCGGTTTATATACCAGAAAATGGATTTATCGGATTAAATATCCCATTGACTAATAGTAGGAAGGGAACTTGCAGTACGAGAACTACTCATCCGTATTTTTTGGGACTTTTTTTGGATATTCTACATATGGTTGGAATAAATAATCCAATTCAGAACTTTTATGCCTATTCAACAAAGAGAGAAATTGTTAATGGAGTAAAAAATACGGAAGCATTTAAAAACCATTATATGGATACAATCTCATGTTCTCATCCGTGTTTAGCTCGATATGATAAAAAGCGAAATTCAGATTATCCTATAAATTGCGGCTATTGTTATCCGTGTTTAATACGTAAAAGTTCCTTGCTTGACATAAAAGATTTTCGATATTGGTACACTGAGGGTGTATCAGAATTCCTGAAGAATAATTCCAACAATCAAAGGGCAAATGATTTGCGTGCTGTGATTAGTACCTTATACAGATATAAAAAAAGCCATGATGAAGACTTAAAAAATATGATAAGGTGTTCTGGAAAACTGGATGAAGAATCAGTTCAGAAGTTTTTGAGAGTTTATAAATCAACAATGGTAGATCTGATAGAGCTATTGTCAGAAGATGATGCAATAAAGAAATTCATAGGAGAAAGTTGTGCAGGGACTGATTGATACTCATTTTCATTTGGACATGTATAAAAATTATAATGAGATTTATAAAAAGATTGTTGCAGAAAAACAGTATACATTGTGCATGACTAATTCTCCGGGTGTATATTTGAGCTGTAAGAATATATTTGGTGATAGCAAGTATGTTAAGTTCGCATTGGGTTTCCATCCACTTAATTCGAATTTAAAAGAGAAAGATCTGAGAGATTTTATGAAGATGCTCTCATGGACAGAATATGTTGGCGAGATTGGATTAGATTTTACAAAAAGAACTGGGATAAAAAAAGAACAGCAGATAAAGTGGTTCGAAAAAATTGTTGAGACTTGCTCTAAAGAGAATAAAATTATGTCAGTTCACATAAGGGGAGCAGAAGAGATCGCCTTAAAAATTATAGGTCAATATTGTCCGAGGAGATGTATAGTACATTGGTATACCGGAAATGTTGAATTTCAAAAGGGATTTATTAGTTTGGGATGCTACTTTTCGGTAAATGCTAGTATGGTAAAAAATATGAATATTTTGAGCGTAATTCCGAAAGATAGACTGTTGATAGAAAGTGATGGACCCTATTCAAAGGTAAATGGGAAAAGATTTTTCCCCACATTATTATTGGAAGAATATGAACTTATAGCAAAATCACTTAATGAACCAGAATTGATACGAGTTATATTTGATAATTTCAAAAACCTGTTGCTCACAAAATAAATTTATGCTAAACCGCTTATTTTGAAAAAGAAATGAAAATACTAATGAAAGTATTGCTAAGAGGCAAAGAGTTTGGTTTAAGAATTAGTATTTTTAGAAGAAAAGAGCAGTTGATATTAAACAGATGATATTAGCGATTTAGAAAAAACGAAAGAATCGTAGCCAGTATTTCAGGTTGGCTCTATTTGTTGCAAATATGAAAAGAAATTTTGAAAAATGAGAATAATAGAATCAACAAAAATCATAGAAAGAAGCAGTTCAATCTATGCGCTGAGGGGGCAGAGTGGAAATCGGCTGAAAACCTGTATTTTATTAAAGAAATCCAAAATTATTACAAAAAAGAATAGGTAAAAATCTCAGAATAGATTGTGCGCAGGGAGAGCCTGTGATAAAATAAAAAATCAGTTGGAGAAGAAGCGTCGGCAAATCAGGGCGGCTGCCTGGTCCGGCGGCGGTACGGACAGGCAGAAAGGGAGGACGGCATGGAGCAGGGAATGATCCACATTTACTGCGGAGACGGAAAAGGGAAGACCACAGCAGCCATCGGGCTTGCCGTTCGCGCGGCGGGTTGCGGGATGAAGGTTCTGTTCGCCCGCTTCCTTAAGAATGAAGACTCCGGGGAGCTGAAAGTCCTGGATTCCGTGCCTGAGATCGAGGTTCTCCATCTGGAGCGGTCATACGGCTTTTTCAACACTCTGACAGAGAAAGAGAAAGAAGAGGTCCGGCAGATGTACGGAGAACTGTGGGACCGCATTAAGGAGCGGATCGCTGGCGGAGAGTTCCGGGTGCTTGTCATCGACGAGTTTATGGCAGCATACCGCTACGGCCTGATCGGCAGGGAAGACGCGCTCGGATTCCTGGAAGGGAAGCCGGAAGCGCTGGAAGTGGTCCTGACCGGAAGAGATCCGGCACCGGAGCTGACAGCTCTGGCTGACTATGTATCAGAGATACGAAAAGTGAAGCATCCCTTTGACCAGGGCATCCTGGCGAGAAAGGGGATCGAATATTAAGATCATATTGCGTTATATGATGTGTCATGCGCCGCGGCGGAGAAAGCGCCGGTCAGGGGCATTTCACATAGATATCCAGATCCGGCATACATTTAGAAGGTACGAGGAAGTCAGGTGAGAATCCTGCGCAATACCCGTTGCTGTATTGGCGGAGCGGCATTCCATTCTGTCCCGGGGACAGAGGCCACTGCGGAGCGATCCGTGGGAAGGCGGAGTGTACGCGCTGATGCCTGAGCCAGAATATTCGCTTTTAAATGGATCTGGAAGGTTACGGGGATATGACCGGGTGTATGCTGCAGACTGCTTTCCTGTTTTGCGGCGCCTGGAAATATTTCAGAAAAGCTGTAAAAAGGAGAGGAGAGAATATGACAAAGCGAGAAAAAATTCTGTTAAAGGCAGCTATCGTGTTTGCCTTGCTGTTTGCCATCGCGCCCACAGTAAACGCGATGCACATCATGGAGGGATACCTGCCCGCAGCCTACTGTGTTGCGTGGGGGATCGTCTGCCTGCCGTTTCTGGTCGCGGGCTTTATTTCCCTGAAGAACAAAATAAAAACAAACCGGAGGAACCTGACACTGATCGCAATGTCAGGAGCGTTTATCTTTGTGATCTCATCGCTGAAGATCCCGTCCGTCACCGGGAGCTGCTCCCACATGACGGGGACAGGCCTTGGGGCGATATTATTCGGCCCGGCGGCTGTCAGCGTGCTGGGGATCATTGTGCTGATCTTCCAGGCGGTGCTGCTGGCGCACGGAGGTCTGACTACACTGGGGGCAAATACGTTTTCCATGGCAGTGGCAGGACCCCTTGTGGCGTTCGGCATTTATAAGCTGTGCGGGAAGCTGAATGTAAACCGCAGAGTTTCCGTATTTCTGGCAGCGTTCCTGGGCGATATTTTTACATATTGCGTCACATCAGTCCAGCTCGCGCTTGCGTACCCGTCAGAGGTAGGAGGGACGGCAGCGTCCGCGGTGAAGTTCCTCGGCGTGTTCGCTCCGACGCAGTTACCTCTTGCGGTGATCGAAGGGATACTTACGGTGGTGATCGTGATCGGGCTTGAGACTTATGCCGTGCCGGAGCTGAGGAACATCGGCTTCCTGAAGGGAAAGGAGGCGGAGTAAGATGTCGAAAAATACGAAGACTGTTATCGTTCTCCTGGTGATCGCGGTGCTGATCGCGGCGATCCCGCTGTTTGCCTTAAAGGACGCTGAGTTTGGGGGCTCGGATGACGCGGGCAGCGTGATGATCGAGGAGATCGAAGGCGAATATACTCCATGGTTCACACCGGTCCTGGAGACAGCTCTGGGCGGGGAACTCCCAGGAGAGGTGGAGAGTCTGATCTTCTGTATACAGACCGGTATCGGAGTGGGGATCATCGCGTTTTTCATGGGGCGCTTTACCGAGCGCAGGAAGTGGCAGAAAGCCACCGGACTGGAAAACGCAGACGACAGGAAAGGAAAGCAATGATCGTTATTGACAAACTTTGTTACCAGTCAAAATTCAGATATGTAAACGCGTCAGAGAAGTTCGTGTATGCCGTTCTTACTCTGATCCTGTGCGTGATCAGCCGCTCTGTATTGACAGCGGCTGTGGTGTTTTTTGTCAATGTCTGGCTGACCGTGGCAAAAGGGGGGATCCCTTTTGCCCGGTATGGAAAGCTGCTCCTGATCCCGGCCGCGTTTCTGCTGGTAAGCACGATCGCGCTGGTGGTGAACCTGTCCAGAACTCCACTGGATGCATTCGCGTTTCCGCTGGGAGAATGGTATCTTACAGGGAGTTCTGCCTCTGTACGGGAGGCGCTCCGGCTCTGCGGCAAGGCGTTTGCAGCGGTGACCTGTCTGTATTTTCTGTCACTGACCACGGTCATGACAGATATCCTGGGAGTGTTGAAAAAGCTGCATATCCCGGGACTTGTCATAGAGTTGATGATGCTGATCTACCGGTTTATCTTCCTTCTGATGGAGACGGCGTCCGCGATCATTACTTCACAGAATTCACGGCTGGGCAGCCGGGATTACCGGACAAGGCTCCGGTCCTTTGGGAGCATGGGGAGCGCGCTCCTTGTCCGTTCGATAAAAAGGTCAGGAGTTCTGTACGATGCCATGGAGGCGAGGTGCTATGACGGGGAGCTTAAGGTACTTTCAGAAGAACGCCCGGCAGAGAAAAAGGAGATCCTCTGTATCGCGGGATATGAGGCGGTCCTGCTGGGAATGGTAATATGGAGCTGGATAAGATGATGGAAGAGAAAGAATGGGTCGTGGAGGCAGAACAGCTCTCCTACACCTATGAAGGAAATGAAAAGAAGGCGCTTGACGGGATCAGCCTGAAGCTTGGCAGGGGCAGGAAGATCGCCTTCATGGGAGGCAATGGGTCGGGAAAGTCTACCCTGTTTCTCTGCATGAACGGGATCCTTAAGCCCCAGGAGGGGAGGATGCTGATCAGCGGAAGACCTGTGGAATATACGAGAAAAGGTCTTCTGGATGTTAGGCGGAAAGTGGGGATCGTCTTCCAGGAGCCGGACGACCAGCTCTTTTCGGCAAGCGTGTTCCAGGAGATCTCTTTCGGGATACTGAACCTTGGGGTGGACGAGGAGAGCGCCAGGAAAGAGGTGGAGGAAGTGATCGAAAAGCTGGGGATCACTTCCTTCCGCGACCGTCCGGCGCATGCCCTGAGCGGAGGACAGAAGAAGCTGGTGTCCATTGCGGACATCCTTGTCATGCACCCGGAGGTACTGATCCTGGATGAGCCGGCATCGTCCCTGGACCCGAAACACCGAAAACTGGTGCGTTCCATCATCGGACAGCTCTCAGAGGGCGGGATGACCATACTCATGGCCACCCACGATGTGGACTATGCCTTTGCGTGGGCGGATGAGATCGTGCTCCTTCATGAGGGGAAAGTGCTCCGGCAGGGGACGCCCCGGGAAGTCTGCGGGGATGCAGAAGCCATGGAACAGGCAAATCTGGAACAGCCTGCGGTGATGCGCCTGTACCGGGGGCTGGTGCAGAAGGGCGTCATTGATCCGGCGGGAGAGCCGCCGAAGACGATAGAAGATCTGGAGAGGAGGATTTCAGGATGAAAAAAGGGATTCTTGTGGTCAGTTTTGGGACCAGCCATCTGGATACCATGGAAAAGACCATACAGGCAATGGAAGAAGGGATCGCGGAAGCATTCCCGGAATATAAAGTTTACCGCGCGTTTACGAGCCGGATGATCCTTCGGAAACTGAAAAAGGAAGAAGGCATCGCGATCGACACAGTGGAAGAGGCTCTGGAGCGGATGGCGGCAGACGGAATCCGGCGCGTGGTCATCCAGCCCACTCACATCATCAACGGGATCGAAAATGACCGGATGCTGGATGAGATCAAAAAGCTGGAAGGACGTTTTGAATGGATCCGCGTGGGAAAACCTCTCCTGAGCAGCGCGGATGACTACAAAAAAGCAGCGCATGCGGTGATGGCTGAGACAGAGCTGGCGTCAGATGAAGTCCTTGCCCTGATGGGGCACGGGACGGACCACCATGCCAATGCGGCATATCCCATGCTGGAGTATACTTTCCACGCGCTGGGGTACAGCAGGGTGCTTGTGGGGACAGTGGAAAACTTCCCGGACCTGAGCAATGTGATGACAAAGCTCAGGATCTGCGGCGCGCGGAAGGTGGCCCTCATGCCCTTTATGATGGTCGCCGGAGACCATGCGAAAAATGATATGGCGGGCGAGGAAGACTCCTGGAAGAGCGAGATGGAGAATGCAGGGTATGAAGTGCGCGTGATCCTGAAAGGGCTGGGAGAACTGAAAGGGATCCGCAGGATCTTTGAGGAACATATCCGGGAGGTACTTGCATAGAACAGCAGGAAAGCTCCCGGACAGCGAAGAAAATCTACAGACAGTAAAAGGTTCAAAGACAGTGAGAAAGATCCACGGACAGCGGAGTGAGAGCATGGGAAAAGAAACAGCGGAAGATCAGGGCAGGACGCCCGGCAGGCGAAAAGAATATGAGATCGGGAGGACACGTTCCGGGCTGAGGCTGGGGTTCACGACCGGGAGCTGCGCAGCGGCAGCGGCAAAGGCGGGGGTGCAGATGCTCCTTTCCGGCGATGAGGTCCGGCAGGTGCGCCTGATGACCCCGAAGGGGATCGAGCTGTATCTCGACGTGGAGGAGATCCGCCGGGGTCCCGGATCTGTGCGCTGCGGGGTGAGGAAGTACAGTGGGGATGACCCGGACGTGACGGACAGACTGCTCGTCTGCGCGGAAGTAAAGAAAGAAGGGCCGGAAGAGCTGTCCCAGGCGCTCTCAGGATCAGAACAGGAAGACAGGATCCGCATCAGCGGCGGCGAGGGAATAGGACGCGTTACCCGCCCGGGGCTGGAGCAGCCGGTGGGAGCAGCCGCGGTAAATAAGATCCCCAGACAGATGATCCGGGAAGCGGTCCGGGAGATCTGCGATAAATACGGATACAGCGGGGGCGTCCATGTGACGCTCACCATTCCCGGCGGGGATCGGGTCGCGGAAAAGACTTTTAACCCGAGGCTTGGGATCCTGGGAGGCCTGTCCATCCTGGGGACCACAGGGATCGTGGAACCAATGAGCGAGAAGGCGCTGACAGATACGATCTGTCTGGAAATGCAGGTGTTAAAGGAGAACGGGCACGACTACTGCATCGTGACTCCGGGAAATTATGGGAGCGCTTTCCTTAAGGAGAAGATGGACATGGATCTGTCCCTGGCAGTGAAATGCAGCAATTACATCGGAGAGACCATTGATGATGCGTCCATGCTGGGCATGAAGGGGATCCTGCTGGTCGGGCATGTGGGGAAACTGGTGAAGCTGGCGGCAGGGGTGATGAATACCCACTCCCGGCAGGCGGACTGCCGGATGGAAGTTCTGGCATCCCACGCGGCGATGGCAGGGGCGGACCGGGATACCGTGACACAGATCATGGGATGCATCAATACTACAGAGGCGGTCCGGATCCTAAAAGAGAGAAATCTCCTGTCACCGGTCATGGATACCGTGATGCAGAGGATCCGGGATGTGCTCACAGGACGGGCAGGGAAAGAACTGTCTGTGGGAGCGGTCATGTTCTCAACAGAAGACGGGATCCTGGGAAAGACGGAAGAGGCAGATGTACTGCTGGAACAGATCCGCCGCGGGCGCTCAGAAACGAGACAGAAAGCGTGCTCAGAAACGCGGCAGAAAACGCGCCCGGAAGCGTGAAAAGAGCATCAAAAGAGACAGATACAGTGAGACTGTGACAAGATCACACAGGAAAGGAATGGAAATCATGCGTGGAACATTTACGGGAATCGGAGTGGGACCGGGAGATCCGGAACTGCTGACATTAAAGGCGGTAAGGCTGATCCGGGAGTGCCATGTGGCGGCAGTGCCGGTATCGGATCCGGGCCTGACAGGTCCGGTCTGTGAGGAGGCTGAGCGTTTATCATCTGACAGCTCCTGTGCGGCTTATCTGGAAAAATGTGCCGCATACCAGATCGCGCTCCGGGCGGTCCCTGAACTTGCGTCAAAGCCAAAGCTTTTTCTCCCCATGCCGATGATCAAGGACAAGGCGGTCCTGAAAGAGATCCATGACAGGGACGCCTCGGCAGCGGCAGAGCTCTTAGATGAGGGAAGGAATATCGTGTTCCTGACCCTGGGGGACCCGACCGTATATTCCACCTGTATGTATGTACATAAAAGGCTTGCGCGGGCCGGGTATCCAACAGCGCTCGTGCCGGGGATACCGTCGTTCTGCGCGGCGGCGGCGCGGCTCGACATGCCGCTGGCGGAGAACAGGGAGGAGATCCATATCCTGCCTGCTTCCTACGGGATCGAGGAAAGCCTGCGCCTCCCGGGGACGAAGATCCTCATGAAAGCAGGGAGAAAGATGCCGGAAGTTAAGAAGATCCTTGTGGAGAGAAAGATGGACGCAAAGATGGTCCAGAACTGCGGCATGGAAGATGAGCAGATATTTAACAGTTCGGAAGAGATCCCGGAGCAGGCGGGGTATTACTCACTGCTTATCGTGAAAGAGGGAAAAGGAGGAGAAAAGAGATGATCACATTTGTGGGCGCGGGTCCCGGGGCGGAGGACCTGATCACCGTGCGGGGACAGCGGCTTTTACAGGACGCGGATATCGTTGTATATGCGGGATCGCTGGTGAATCCCGGGCTTCTCTCTCTTTGCAGGGAAGACTGTCAGGTGTACAACAGCGCGAAGATGACACTGGAGGAAGTGCTGGACGTGATGACCGAAGGAGAACGGGAGAGAAAGCGGGTCGTCCGTCTGCATACGGGGGACCCCTGTCTCTATGGAGCTATCCGGGAGCAGATGGACGCGCTGGAAGCACAGGGGATCCCGTATGAAGTCTGCCCGGGGGTGAGCTCCTTCTGCGGCGCGGCGGCAGCGCTGGGGGCGGAGTACACGCTTCCCGGGATCTCCCAGTCTGTGGTGATCACCAGGATGGCAGGCCGCACCCCGGTGCCGGAGAAAGAGTCTATCGCATCTTTCGCCGCACATCAGGCGACCATGGTAGTCTTCTTAAGCACCGGAATGTTAAAAGAACTTTCGGCAGAACTGATCCGGGGAGGTTATCCGGCGGACACTCCGGCTGCCATCGTGTACAAGGCAACCTGGCCTGAGGAGAAGGTGCTGCGGTGTACGGTGGAGACGCTTGAGGAGACTGCCCGGGAGGAAGGCGTGACAAAGACCGCCCTGATCGTGGTGGGGCGGATCCTGGAAGGAGAGTATGAGCGCTCGAAGCTCTATGATCCGGCTTTTACGACAGAGTTCCGCCAGGCGTCGGCAGTCCCGGACGGGGATCAGAGAAAGGAAGGACAGCAATGAGCAAGATTTATGTGACCGGGCTGGGGCCGGGGGCAAAAGACCAGATGACGATCCGCGCCAGGGACGTGCTGGAGCACTGCCCGGTGATCATCGGGTATACGGTGTATATTGACCTGATCCGGGACCAGTTCCCGGACAAGCAGTACTTAAGCACTCCCATGCGCAGGGAGGCGGACCGGTGCCGCATGGCTTTTGAAGAGGCAGAAAAAGGACAGGACGTGGCAATGGTGTGCAGCGGGGACGCAGGCGTCTACGGCATGGCCGGGCTGATCTGCGAGATCGGGAAGGACTATCCCCAGGTGGAGATCGAGATCGTGCCCGGGATCACAGCGGCGTCCGGCGGGGCGGCGATCCTGGGAGCGCCTCTGATGCATGATTTCGCGGTGATCAGTTTGAGCGACCTGCTGACGCCATGGGAGACCATCGAGAAGCGTCTGCGCGCGGCGGCGGAGGCGGATTTTGTCATCTGCCTGTACAATCCGTCCAGCAGGAAGCGATCGGATTATCTGGAGAAGGCGTGCGGCATGATCCTGGAGTCAAGAGACCCGAAGACCGTGTGCGGCATCGCCCGCAATATCGGGCGGGACGGCGAGTCCTGCCGGATCCTGACACTGGAGCAGTTAAAAGATACGAAGGTGGACATGTTTTCCACAGTTTTTATCGGGAATTCAAAGACCATGGAGTTAAACGGGCGCATGGTCACGCCGAGAGGATATAAAGATGTGTGAAAAAAGACAGAAGCTCTCTCTCGTAGGGATCGGAATGGGGACAAAGATGACAATGACCGCCCAGGCTGAGGAAGCGGTCGGGAATGCGGACTGCCTCATCGGCGCAGAACGGATGCTGGATGCGGTCCGGGGGATGGAGGCAGCGGAAGGGAAGCCCATGCTTGCTGAGTACCGGGGAGATCAGATCCTTTCACATCTCCGGCTGCACCCCGAGTACAGGAATGTCGCGGTGCTCTTCTCCGGGGACACGGGATTCCACAGCGGGGCAAAGGGTCTGTCGGATCTGCTGGGGAAGGAGATGCCGGGATGTGAGGTACAGATGGTGCCCGGGATCGCTTCCGCAGTATACCTGGCGGCGAGATTTAAGACGACCTGGGAGGATGCGGCGCTTGTCAGCCTTCACGGAAGAGAAGAAGATTTCATACAGACGGTCAGCCGGAACCGGAAGACCTTTCTCCTTCTGGGCGGGAAAGACGCGGGGAGACGGGCGCTGGAGCGTCTGAGAGAGTACGGGATGGATGAGATTATTCTCCATGTGGGCACCCGGCTTTCCTACCCGGATGAGCGGGTCATTTCAGGCGCGGTACAGGAGTTTGGGGAGACAGATCTGGACGGGCTGAGCGTAGTCCTGGCGGAAAATCCTTCCCCGGATCTCTCCGCCTGCTGTCATGTGCCTGACGAGGAGTTTATCCGGGGAAATGTACCCATGACAAAAGAGGAAGTGCGGGCGGTCAGTATCGCCGCGCTGAGACTTACGGAGAATGCGGTGGTCTATGACATCGGGGCAGGCACGGGTTCTGTGTCCGTGGAGGCAGCGCTGTCAGGGACAGGCATCCGGGTCTACGCGGTGGAAAAGAACCCGGAGGCAGTCTCCCTGATCTGCCAGAACCGGAAGAAATTCCGAACAGACGGGATCCGCATCGTGAGTGGAAAGGCGCCGGAGGCGCTGGAAGATCTGGAAGCGCCCACCCATGTGTTCATCGGAGGAAGTTCGGGAAATCTCAAGGACATCCTGCGGACCGTTCTTGAAAGATCACCGAAGGTCCGGATCGTCGTCAATGCCATCTCTCTGGAGACAGTGAGCGAGGCCATGGAGGCGGCGGAGGAAGGGCTGCTCAGAGACGCGCAGATCACCCAGATCATGGCGTCGCGTTCGCGGAAACTGGGCAGATACCATATGATGACCGGACAGAATCCGGTGTATATCATCTCAGCAGGAGGAAGGAGTGACGTCTGATGCATGTCCCGGGAATACTCATCGCCGCCCCGGCAAGCGGCAGCGGCAAGACAGCGGCAGCATGCGCGCTCATGGCGGCTTTCACGAAGAGAGGGCTTACGGTAAGGGCGTGCAAGTGCGGCCCTGACTATATCGATCCCATGTTCCACAGGGAAGTGCTGGGGGTGGACTCCCGGAACCTGGATCTGTTCTTTTCATCCGGGGATGAGCTTAGGGAAGGATATGAGTCGCACCTATCCGGCGCAGACCTTGCCGTGACAGAGGGCGTCATGGGATATTATGACGGCATGTCCATGGATTCGGATGCGGCAAGCTCCTACGATGTGTCCCGGACGCTGGGGCTCCCGGTGCTCCTGGTGCTTCCCGGCAGAGGAGCGTCCCTCTCCCTTGCGGCGGTCATAAAGGGTATGATCGGATACCGCCCGGACAGCCGGATCCGGGGGATCCTTCTGAACCGGGTATCCGGGATGCTCTATCCGCGCCTGAAGGAGATGCTGGAAAGGGAGCTGAAGGCCATGGGGCATGAGATCCCGGTGGTGGGATATGTGCCGGAAGATGAGGCCTTTGTCCTGGAGAGCAGGCACCTCGGGCTGGTCACGCCCCAGGAGATGGAAGGGCTGAAGGGACAGCTCAGCCGGGCGGGGGAGATCCTTTCCCGGACCGTGGATCTGGATCTGGTTCTCCGTATTGCGGAAGAAGGGGCCGGCCCAGGCATATCAGGCGGGGCGGCTTCCGGCGGAGAAGAGAAAGAGAAGGCAGGAGCAAAGACTTTCCCCGGCAGGGTGGTCCGCATCGGCGTGGCAAGGGACAGGGCGTTCTGCTTTTACTATAAAGAGAACATGGAGCTGCTTGAAAACATGGGGTGCAGGCTCATCCCTTTCAGCCCGCTGTCTGATCCGGCGCTCCCGGAAGGGCTGGACGGGCTGATCTTAGGGGGAGGATACCCGGAGCTTTATGCCAGGCAGCTATCCGAAAACCGAAGGATGCGGGAAATGATCCGGGAGGCGGTCCGGTCCGGCATGCCCTGCCTTGCCGAGTGCGGAGGATTTATGTACCTGCATGATGAGATGGAGGATGGAGAAGGGAATCCATACCCTATGGCAGGCGTCATTCCCGGCAGGGCGTTTGCCGCCGGGAAGCTGGTCCGCTTCGGGTACATCAATGTGACTGCGGCGGACAGGCAGCAGGCTCAGAGCGGGAGCTATCTCCAGCCGGGAGAGACGATCCGTGGGCATGAGTTCCACTACTGGGACAGTACGGACAGCGGACATGCGTGCCGGGCGGTAAAGCCGGACGGGCGCAGGAGCTGGGAATGTATCCACATGGAAGGGAATCTTTTTGCCGGATATCCCCACCTGTATCTGCCGTCCCTGCCTGTCTTTGCAGAGCGGTTCGTCAGGCGGTGCGCAGAGTGGAGAAAGGACAGTACAGCAGGAGGAAGGTAAGATGAAGCTGGAAGAAATATTGAAGAAGATCCGGCCCGCTGACCGGAAAAGCATGGAAGAGGCCAGGGCCAGATGGAGGACCGTGGGGAAACCTCTGTTCAGCCTGGGCAGACTGGAGGACGCGGTGATCCGCATGGCGGGGATCAAAGGGACTTCCTCATATACGCTGGAGAAAAAGGCGCTTGTGATCCTGTGCGCGGACAATGGGGTCGTGGAAGAAGGAGTGACTCAGACCGGGCAGGAAGTGACTGCCATTGTGACAGAGAATTTTACGAAAAAGGCGGCAAGCGTCTGTTTCATGTCAGAGGTGGCGGGCGTGGACCTCTTCCCCGTGGACATCGGCGTTGCCCGGGATGTGGATCATGTGACCAGACCCGAATACAAGGTGGCATATGGCACGAAGAACATGGCCCGGGAGCCTGCGATGACCCGGGAAGAAGCGGAGCGGGCGATCCTGACGGGGATCCGGCTAGTGCAGGAGCTGTCGGAGAAGGGCTATGATATCATTGCCACCGGCGAGATGGGCATCGGGAATACGACCACGAGCAGTGCGGTGGTATCTGTGCTCCTGGGGCGGGATCCGGAGGAAGTGACCGGGAGAGGCGCCGGACTTACCACAGAGGGGCTGCGCCGGAAGGTGGATGCCATCCGCAGGGCAGTTCGGTTTAATGCGCCGGATCCGGCGGATGCCGTGGACGTACTGGCAAAAGTGGGTGGTCTGGATATCGCGGGGCTTGCCGGGGTATTTCTCGGGGGCGCTGTCTGCCATATCCCCATTGTTATCGACGGCTTTATCTCTTCGGCGGCAGCACTCTGCGCGGCGCGCATAGCGCCGGATTGTGGGGATTACATGATGCCGTCGCACCGCTCCAATGAACCGGCGGGCGGCATGGTGCTGGAGGCGCTGGGACTCTCCCCGTTCATCGACTGCGGCATGTCCCTGGGCGAGGGGAGCGGCGCGGTGGCAGTGCTTCCGCTCCTTGAGATGGGGTTGGAAGTGTATAACCGGATGAGTACGTTTGAAGAGATCCGGGTAGAGCAGTACGAAGAGCTGAACTGACAGAGCAGGAAGGATCACAGAAAGGCAGGAGAAGGAAGATGCGGTTTTTTGGTTCCCTGGCAGTGGCACTGTCCATGTATTCGAAAATCCCTGTCCCCACAGTGGACTGGAATGAAAAAAATATGAAGTATGCGATGTGTTTTTTCCCGGTGGCAGGCGTGGTGACAGGTGCTCTGGAGTATGCCGCGGGATATGCGCTCCTGACCTGGACTGACTGCGGCAGTCTCTTTTTCGCTGCGGTCATGACCATGATCCCTGTGCTGGTGACAGGCGGGATCCATCTGGACGGATTCGCGGATACCATGGATGCGCTCAGTTCCTACGGGGACCGGGAGAAAAAGCTGGAGATCCTGAAGGATCCGCACACCGGGGCGTTTGCCGTGATCTGGCTGTGCGCATACTTCCTTATAAATGCCGCACTCTGGAGCGAGGCGGATCTCTCTGTCCTTCCGGCGGCGGCTCTGATGTTTCCGCTCTCCAGATCTTTAAGCGGGATTTCTGTGGTGAGCTTCCGGGCGGCGAAGAACAGCGGGCTTTTGCGCACCTTTCAGGACGGGGCGCAGAGGAGAAGGGTGCGGATCGTGCTGATCCTCTGGGCAGCGGCATGCGGCGCGGGGATGGTCTGTCTGGCTCCTATACCGGGAGGCATTGCCCTTGGGGCGGCGCTCCTTGTATTTCTGCATTATTTCTGCCTCAGCCGGAAGCAGTTCGGAGGGACCACGGGGGATCTGGCGGGATATTTTCTCCAGATATGCGAGCTCGCCATACTGGCAGCCCTGATCCTTGGAGGAGGATGCTTATGGAAGTGATCTTGATCCGGCATCTGGCCACGCCGGGGAATGAAAAGAGGCAGTACATCGGGAGAACAGACGAATCTCTGTCTGGCTGTGCGGTCAGCGCCTTCCGGGAACAGCAGGGCGGACCGGCGGCAGTGCCTTATCCCAGGATCCAATGCCTGGCGGCAAGCCCTATGAGGCGGTGTCAGCAGACCGCGGAGCTGATCTGGCCGGAGGTGACGGTGCAGACGGATCCTCTGCTGAGGGAATGTGATTTCGGGAGATTCGAGGGGAAGACCTATGAAGACCTGAAAGACGAGCCTGACTATATCCGCTGGATGGAATCCGGCGGCATGACCGCATTCCCGGAAGGGGAGTCCCAGGAGGACTTCCGTGCCCGGTGTGAACTGGGTGTGAGGAAATGGATCCGTCGCTGGATCGAAGAGGGGGTGGACCGGGCAGCATTTGTGGTCCACGGCGGCACGATCATGGCGGCACTCTCCCGGATGGCAGAGGGAGAGCATTCCTTTTATGACTGGCAGGCAGGGAATGGATGCGGATATCTTGCAGAGGCAGATGAAGAGGAATGGAAGAGCGGGACAGAGGTCCTGCGGCACATCCGGCAGATCGGGTGAAAGGACAGGAAGAACAGGATGGAGGAGAAGGAAAGATGCTGATGTCACTTGCAGCCTGCGGGGCAGGCTTACTTTTGGATCTTCTGTTCGGGGATCCGGTCTGGCTGTACCATCCGGTGCGGCTCATCGGGAACTGGATCTCATGGGCGGAGCGGCAGTTGAGGAAAGTGTGCGGCTCCCATCTCGTGGCAGCGGGGGGCGTGCTCTGGGTGACGACTGCCCTGCTGGCGTTTCTGGTCCCGTTTGTCCTGCTCTTTCTTGCCGGGAATATCCATCCGGTGCTCTGGTTCCTGCTGGAGACATTCTGGTGCTTTCAGATCCTGGCGGCGAGATGCCTGTCCGCCGAGAGCCGGAAGGTGTACGGGAAGCTGAAGGAGGGAGACCTTCCGGGTGCGAGAAAAGCCGTATCCATGATCGTAGGAAGGGACACAGAAAATCTCACAGAGGAAGGCGTCACGAAAGCCGCCGTGGAGACAGTGGCTGAGAATACTTCTGACGGAGTGACCGCGCCGCTTTTTTACCTGCTGATCGGCGGAGCCCCGCTGGGATTCCTTTACAAGGCAGTGAATACCATGGACTCCATGCTTGGCTATAAAAATGACAGATACATCCGGTTCGGGAGGCTCCCGGCAAAGATGGACGATGTGTTCAACTACATCCCCGCCCGGGTCACAGCGCTTCTTATGACCGCAGCCGCATTCCTCACCGGGCTGGACGGGAAGAACGCGTGGAAGATCTGGCGCCGGGACAGGCGGAAACATGCCAGCCCCAACGCGGCGCAGACCGAGTCCGTGTGCGCAGGCGCGCTGGGTGTGCAGCTTGCAGGAGATGCGGTATATTTCGGGAAAGTTTATAAAAAAGAATTCATCGGGGACGCCAGACGCGGGATCGAGCCGGAGGATATCCTGAGGACGGGAAGGCTGATGTACGCCACGGAATTGCTGACCTTTCTCCTGTGCGGCGGGATCCGGCTTGCGCTTGCCCTGGTCCTGGCCTGAGCCGTGCTCCCGAAAAAGGCAGCGTGCGAAAAGCCATGAAAGGCTGGGAAAGGCTGAGAAAGACGGAAGGGCCGGCTGAGGAGACAGCGGCAAGCCGGGCAGGAAAGAGAGAGGAAGGACACAGAAAGGAGCCGGAAAGGAGACAGACATGGAATACGGGCACGGAGGAGATATCTATACATATAAGGGCATGCTGGATTTCTCAGTCAATGTCAATCCTTTCGGGCCGTCGGAAGCCGTGCTCGAGGCGGCAAAGCGGGGGATCGATAAGTGCTGCGCCTACCCGGACAGCCAGTGCCGCGCCCTGAGGGAGGCTTTGGCGGCAAAACTGGGTGTCCCACAGGAATATATCCTGCCGGGAAACGGGGCGGCGGATCTGTTCTTCTCTCTTGTGACTGCGGAAAGACCGAAAAAGGCGCTGATCCCGGTCCCTGCCTTTTCGGAGTATGAGCAGGCGCTGCGCACTGTGGACTGTCAGATCCGTTATTATCAGACAGAAGAGAAAGAAAATTTCCGGCTCACAGAACGGTTCCTGGAGAAGCTGACAGAAGATCTGGATCTGGTGTTCCTCTGCTCTCCTTCGAACCCTGCGGGGCAGGTGATCCCGGAGGATCTCCTGCGCAGGATCATCCGGCGGTGCGGGGAGAAGAAGATCCGGCTCGTGTTGGATGAGTGCTTTATCGAATTCGCCGACCGGGAAAAAGCGTTTTACGCGGAGGGAGAGGCAGAAAACTGCCCACAGCTCTTTGTAGTACGGGCTTTTACCAAGATGCATGCCATCCCGGGACTGCGCCTGGGATATGGGATCACATCGGACACAGAGCTGCTGGAACGGCTGTGCAGAGTGCGTCAGCCGTGGAGCGTCTCTATCCCGGCCCAGGAGGCGGGGATCGCCGCCCTGTCAGAAGCAGAAGACCTTAAAGTGGAGAAGACGAGGATCCTGATCCGGGCAGAGAGGGAATGGCTGGAACAAGAGCTGAGAGAGATGGGGTTCCGGGTGATCCCCTCGGAGGCGAACTTTATCCTGATGTACAGCAGTATAGATCTGGCGGAAGGACTGAAAGAGCAGGGGATCCTGATCCGTGACTGCGGGAATTACCGCGGACTTGGAAAAGGCTGGTATCGCACAGCAGTAAGGCTGCATGAGGAGAACCGGCTGCTGGCGGAAGCGCTCGGGAAGATCAGCGAAGGAAGAGATCAGCGAAAGAAAAGATCAGCGAAAGAAGAGATCAGTGAAAGAAGAAATCAATGAAAGAAGAGAGCAGTGAACGGAGGTTATAGAATGGCAAGACCGATCATGATACAGGGAACCATGTCGAATGTGGGGAAGAGCGTCCTTGCAGGCGGACTGTGCCGTGTGCTCCGGCAGGACGGCGTGAAGGCGGCTCCTTTTAAGTCCCAGAATATGGCCCTGAATTCTTATATCACCCGGGACGGGCTGGAGATGGGGCGGGCGCAGGTCATGCAGGCGGAAGCAGCGGGGATCGAGCCGGATGTATGCATGAATCCTATCCTGCTCAAGCCTACCAATGACACGGGTTCTCAGGTGATCGTAAACGGACGGCCGGAGGGCGTGATGTCCGCTGTAGAATATTACCGCCGCAAAAAGGAGTTTGTCCCGGCAGTCATGGAAGCCTACGCAAGACTCGCCTCCCGGTATGATGTGATCGTCATCGAAGGCGCAGGCAGCCCGGCGGAGATCAATCTGAAGCAGGATGATATCGTGAACATGGGCATGGCAGAGATGGCGGACGCGCCGGTGCTCCTCGCGGGAGATATCGACCGGGGCGGGGTGTTCGCCCAGATCACAGGGACGGTCATGCTCCTGGAAGAGGAGGAGCGGCGGCGTATAAAGGGAACCATTATCAATAAGTTCCGGGGGGATGTCTCCATCTTAAAGCCCGGGCTGTCCATGCTGGAAGAGAGGACCGGGATCCCGGTGCTGGGCGTGGTGCCGTATTTCTATCTGGATATCGATGAGGAGGACAGCCTGACCGAACGGTTCCGGAGGAAGAAAAATGCCGGGCTCGTGGACATCGCAGTGGTCCGTCTGCCGAGGATCTCCAATTTTACGGATTTCGCGCCGCTGGAGTCGCTGGAAGAGGTATCTGTCCGGTATATCACATCCCCTGACCAGTTCGGAAGCCCGGACGCTGTGCTTATCCCGGGCAGCAAGAATACGATCCGGGACCTGCTCTGGATGCGCCAGAACGGTATGGAGGCGAAGGTCCTCCAGTTCGCGGACCGGGGCGGGGTGGTGTTCGGCATCTGCGGGGGCTACCAGATGCTGGGACAGGAGATCTCAGACCCGGACGGTACGGAGCAGAGGGGCACAGTGGCAGGCATGGGGCTTCTCCCTGTGCGCACCGTATTCCAACAGGAGAAGAGAAGGACAAGGGTGGAAGGAAATTTCCTTGTCCTGGAAGGCGCGCTCAAAGAATTGTCCGGGGCGCCTTTTGCCGGGTATGAGATCCATATGGGGAAAAGCACTCTTGCAGAGGGCGGCAGAGCGCTTGCATCGATCTCAGAGGAGACCGTACAAAGCGGCATCCCCGGAGACCTCATTCCCGGAGATGGCATTCCCGTAGACGGCGTTCCCGTGGAGGGCAGCACAGGCAGGGCGCACCCGGACGGCGCCTGCCGCGGAAATGTGTACGGATGCTATGTCCACGGGATCTTTGACGCTCCCGAGGCAGCAGGGGGCTTCCTGTCGGCGCTGCTCAAAAAAAAAGGCTGCGGCCCGTCAGAGATCCGGGCAAGGGACTGGAAGTCATACAAAGAGGAACAGTATGACAGGCTTGCGGACATCATCCGCCAGAACGTGGATATGGATGCAGTCTATCGGATCATAGAGAAAGGAAATGATGCGCCATGTATACTGTAATACGGATCGGGAGCAGAGAGAGCGCTCTTGCAGTAAAGCAGGCAGAGATCATAAAAGAACTGATCGAGAGGGAAGACCCGGCGGTCAGGGCAGAGATCATCACCATGAAGACAACAGGGGATAAGATCCTGGACAAAAGTCTGGCAAAGATCGGCGGCAAAGGTTTGTTTGTCAAAGAGCTTGACCGTGCGCTCCTGGAAGGGAAGATCGATCTTGCTGTGCACAGCCTGAAGGATATGCCAATGGAGGAGAGAGAGGAACTTCCCCTCCTGGCATACAGCAGGAGAGAGGATCCGAGGGATGCGCTCCTTCTGCGGAAAGGACTTGACGATCTCCCGGAGACCCCGGTCATCGGCACCTCCAGCCGCAGGCGCAGTCTCCAGATGGAAGCGCTGTATCCGGGATGCACCTTCCGGGGGATCCGGGGAAATGTCCAGACCCGGATGAAAAAACTGGAGAGTGAAGGATACGATGGAACGCTCCTGGCTGCGGCAGGATTGAAGCGGCTGGGAATGGAGAAGGAGATCCGCAGGTATTTCTCTGTGGAGGAGATGATCCCCGCCGCAGGGCAGGGCATCCTTGCCGTCCAGGGAAGGCGGGGAGAGGCGTATGAGTGGATGGAGCGCCTGGACTGTCCCGAGAGCCGTGCAGCAGCTCTGGCGGAGCGGCAGTTTATCCGGGCAGTGGACGGGGGATGCACGTCCCCGTGCGCGGCCCATGCCAGAGTGGAAGGGAATGAACTGAAACTGTCCGGGCTGTATTATGATGAGAAGACCGGACAGTATATAAAAGGATCGCTGTGTGCGGACACTGGCCATGCGGCACATGCCGGCGAGAAGCTGGCGAAGGAACTGATGCGCCTTATTTAGACAGCGGGGAGAGGATGTTGGAGATGGAACATACGGAGAAAGAAAGAAAAGGGAAGGTATGGCTCGCCGGGGCGGGCCCGGGGGATGCGTCCCTTCTGACGCTGAAAGCCGCGCGCCTGATCGAGAAGGCGGATGTGATCGTGTATGACGCCCTGATCAGCGCGGAGACGTTAAGCCGCATCCCGGAGAAAAAAGAAGTGATCTATGTGGGCAAGCATGCGGGGGATCACCCGGTCCCCCAGGAGGAGATCAACCGGATCCTTGTCCGGGAAGCGGAAAAGGGAAAGCAGGTCCTCCGGCTGAAAGGGGGAGATCCCTTTGTGTTCGGAAGAGGCGGGGAAGAGCTGGAGCTGCTTATCCGGGCGGGGATCCCCTTTGAGATCGTGCCCGGAGTGACGAGCGCGGCAGCGGTCCCGGCCTATGCGGGAATCCCGGTGACCCACCGGGACTATGCCTCTTCCTTCCATGTGATCACCGGGCACGCGCGGAAAGGGGGCAGAGTGGATCTCGACTTCCCTGCCCTGGTCCGGCTGAAGGGCACACTGGTCTTCCTGATGGGGCTTTCCGCCATGGAATTTCTCCTGAATGGGCTGACAGAAGCGGGGATGGATCCGGATACGCCTGCCGCTGTGCTGGAAAACGGGACCTGCGCCGGGCAGAGAAGGGTTACCGCGACCGTGGGCACGCTGAAGGAAGCTTCTGACCGCGCCGGCATCAAAACGCCTGCCATCATCGTAGTGGGCAAGGTGTGCGCCCTGTCCTCTCAGATGCACTGGGCGGAGGACCGTGTGCTGGGCGGAAGGCAGTTCCTTGTTACAAGGCCCAGACAGAGCAGTTCTTCTCTTGCAGAGCGTCTGCGGGATCTGGGGGCGCAGGTCATCGAGATGCCAGCTATCCGCACAGAACCCATCTGTCCGAACCGCAGGCTCAGAGAGGCGCTGGAAACATTCGGGACCCATGCGGATCAGGAGTGGCTGGTCTTTACAAGTCCTGCAGGGGCGGACCTCTTTTTTGACCAGCTTATGGAACTGGGGATGGATCTGCGGAGCCTCCTTGTCCGCGGCGCAGAAGTGCGCATCGCTGCCATCGGCTCCGGGACTGCCGCTGCCCTGGGGAAACGAGGGCTGATCCCGGATCTTGTGCCCCGGGTGTACAGCGCGGCGGCTCTGGGAGAAGCTCTGGCGGAGACAGCGGCAGAGGGAAGCCGCATCACTGTGGCGCGGGCGGAGAAAGGCTCGGAGGAACTCCTGCCGCCTCTTCTTAAGGCAGGGCTTGACGTGGATGACATCCCGCTGTACCGTACCCTGTATGAGACGCATCCTCTCCTGAAAGACCGGATCCGGGAACTGCTGGAGCAGGGCCGGATCGACGCCGTGACATTTACGAGCGCGTCCACGGTCAGAGGGTTCACCGGAGCCGTGGAATGCGCGGACTATACCGGGATCCGGGCAGTCTGTATCGGGGAGCAGACCGCGGCGGAGGCAGCGAAATACGGAATGCAGATCCAGGTGTCAGACCAGGCGTCCATGGACGCGATGGTCGGGAAGATCGTGGAGCTGTTCGGAAAGGACAGCGGACAGTAAGAGAGCAGTTGTTTGACAGGAAAGGAGGATGGGGAGATGCTCGCATATACTTTCAAACGTCTGGCGGCAGGGCTGGTCTCCCTGTTCGTCCTTGCCACTGTGACCTTTTTCCTGGTCCGCCTGATACCGGGAAGCCCGTTCCAGAGCGGGAGCGTGTCCTCCCAGGTGGTAGAGGCAGTGGAAGAAGAGTACGGCCTCAATGAGCCTCTGTTCGACCAGTATGCGGCGTATATGGGGAATCTGGCACGGGGAGACCTGGGCATTTCTTACCAGGAGCCGGACACATCGGTAGCTGAGATCATCGGCAGGACCTGGCCGGTCACCGCATCGCTGGGGATCACGGCACTGCTGACGGCAGTGATCCTGGGTACGGGGCTTGGGATCCTCCGGGCAGTGTCAAAGAAAAAAGCAGTCCGGGAAGGCATTGCGGCGGGCGGGATGCTCCTTGCGGGGATCCCCAATTTCGCCGCTGCCATTCTTCTTCTCCTCGTATTCAGCGTGAAACTTAAGTGGTTCCCCTCGGCGGGGCTCCTTAGTCCGGCGCACTATGTGCTCCCGGTGGCCGCACTGATGCTCTATCCCATGGCGGTCATTTCCCGCCTGACCGGAAATGCCCTTGCGGCGGAGATGGACAGGCAGTATGTGCTGTTCGCCCGGGCGAAAGGGCTGGGGAGAGGCAGGATCATGTTTACCCATGCCTTGAAAAACGCATGGGTCCCGGTGCTGAATTATGTGGGCCCGGCGTCGGCATTCCTCCTTACCGGGAGCTTTGTGGTGGAGAGTATCTTTACCATCCCGGGGCTGGGGCGGGAGTTCGTAAGCTCGGTCACAAACCGGGATTACACGCTGATCCTGGGACTGACGGTTTTTATGGGCACAGTGGTGATCCTGGTGAATCTTGCGACGGACCTTGTGTGCGCATGGCTGGATCCGAAGCTGCGGCGGTCATACAGCGGGAAATGAAGAAAACACGAGAAACATGAGAAGCATCAGAAAAATGTAAGAAAACAGCGGGAAAACGGAATTGGACCTACAGAGAGATGGACTGCGGAAAGGAGGCGGGATCCGTGAATATAAGAAAAGAGACAGCGCGTCTGGTCAGAGGGAACCGGCAGGCGCTTGCAGGCTGTGTGATCCTCGGTATCTGGATCCTGCTCGCCGTCCTTGTGCCCCTCTTCTGGCCCTGGTCTTATTCGGAGCAGAATGCGGAGATCCGGAACCAGGCAGTGTCCCTGGCCCATCTGTTCGGGACGGATAAGTTCGGGAGGGATATTTTCTCCAGAGTCTGGTACGGGGCAGGCATCAGCCTGCTGATCGGAACTGCCAGCGCGCTGATCAACGGCTGTGTGGGCGTGGCCTTCGGGGCGGCGGCAGGATACGCGGGCAGACGTACAGATATGGTCATGATGCGCGCCGCGGATATTATCGCTTCCATCCCTTCCATGCTGTATGTGATCCTGATCACACTCGTGGCGGGAGCCGGGGCAGGGAGCATCATCCTCGGGCTGTGTGTGGCAGGCTGGATCGATATGGCGCGGATCGTCCGGGGCGAGATCCAGAGACTGAAAGAGACGGATTTCGCGGCGGCGGCACGCATGGAAGGCATCTCCCGGAGCCGGATCCTGTGGCGGCATCTGCTGCCGAACGCGGCGGGACCGATCCTGGTAAACCTGGTATTTATGATCCCCCATGCCATCTTTACGGAAGCATTTCTAAGTTTTCTGGGGCTGGGACTGGAGCCGCCGGCCGCCAGTCTGGGGACGATCATCCAGGAGGCGCGCAGCCAGATGCTCGTGTATCCGTATCAGATGGTATGCCCTCTTATCGTGCTGTGCGTGATGCTGCTTGCATTCAATGCGGTGGGCACGGCGGCCGAGGGACAGCTCAGGAGAGGAAAAGGCAGATGAGCATTTTAGAAGTCAGGAACTTAAGCGTACAATATCATACGGGCCAGGAGAGCAGACAGGCGCTGGACGGGATCAGCTTTTCTGTGGGCGAGGGTGAGACCGTCGGCATCGTGGGGGAGTCCGGCTCGGGGAAGAGCACGGCAATGCTTGCAGTGATGGGACTCCTCGGGGACAGCGCGGAGGTTTCCTCAGATGGGATCACGGTCTGCGAAAGACCGGTGCAACCCGGCCGTGATATCGCCATGATCCTCCAGGATTCCCTGAACTGCCTGAACCCTGCGGTAAAGATCGGACGGCAGATCACAGAGACGGTCCGGATCCACAGAAAATGCACAAGGCGGGAGGCAAAGGAGCGGGCGGAAGAGCTGCTGGATATGGCAGGGATCCGCTCACCGAAGCTTCGGATGGGGCAGTATCCGTTTGAACTATCCGGAGGGATGCGCCAGAGAGTGGCCATCGCCATTGCCCTTGCCTGCGAGCCCCGGGTGATCATCGCAGATGAGCCGACTACCGCCCTGGACGCGGCGGTCCAGGTCCAGATCCTCCATCTCCTGAAGCGGATCGTGGAGGATACGGGCACCTCTCTCCTTGTGGTCAGCCATGACATGGGAGTCATCGCGGCGCTTTGCAGCAGGGTGTATGTGATGAAGACGGGACGGATCATTGAGGCGGGATCCGCGGAAGAAATCTTCTATGCCCCGGTCCATGAATATACGAAAAAGCTCTTAAGGGACACGAAAGGGCATAAGCCTATTCCAACCCATCCGCAGGAGGCTCATTTGCGGGGGAAACCGCAGCCGCCTCTTCTCCGCCTGGAGCACGTGACAAAGGTGTTCGGCACAGACGAGGGGATCCGGGACGTCTCTATGGAGATCCGGGCCGGGGAGGTCTATGCCCTTGCCGGGGAGAGCGGCAGCGGGAAGACAACTCTGGCAAGGCTCCTGACCGGGCTCCTGGCGCCGGATGACGGGAAGATCCTGTACAGAGGAGAATGTCTGGATGCAGGGAAAGGGAAGCGGGCATGGAACGGAAAGAGTGCATGGAACGGAAAGATCCAGATGGTGTTCCAGGATGCATATGGTTCCCTCAATCCCTGCCTGACAGTGGGGCAGGCTCTTAGCGAGGCTCTGCGGGCGCAGGGCGGGCAAGACAGATTGACGCCCGCAGAGAGGCGAAGGAGAGTGGAGGAAATGCTCTGTATGGCAGGGCTTTCCCCGGAGGATGCAGACCGGTACCCGGACGAGTTTTCCGGGGGAGAGCGGCAGCGGATCGGGATCGCCAGAGCACTGATCCCGGAGCCGGAGCTTCTGATCTGTGATGAGGCGTTTTCCGCGCTGGATGCTTCCACAAGGAAACAGGTCCTTGACCTGCTCCTGTCCATCCAGAAGGAAAAGAAGATCGCATGCCTGTTCATCTCCCATGACCTGGCCCTGATCCGTCAGGTCAGCAGCAGGATCAGCGTCCTCTGCCAGGGGCGGCTGGCAGAGAGCGGGGAGACAAAGGATGTCTGTTCGGATCCCTGGCATCCTTATACAAAGATGCTCTTAAACTCCGTCCTTCCGCCGGACCCTCTGAAAGCGGGCAAAGTCCGCCCTGTCTTTGCGGAAGAGGGGACGCAGGGGACAGACAGCGGGAAGGGCTGCCCTTTCGCAGCGTCCTGCGGGTATGCCATGAAATGCTGTTTTGAAGAGACGCCGGGACCATACCGTTTCGGCAGCAGGGAGACTGCATGTTTCCTGTATTCAGAGAAGCATACTGGGAAACGGGCGGAAGGCTATACAATGACATCACAGATCTGAGTTACAGCAGACAGGCAAAGGAGAGAAACACATGAAAAGAGGACATTTGACAGGAAGATGGCTGGCAGCCGCCCTGGCAGCTGCCGTATTTTCGGCGGCATCCCTGTCCGGGTGCGCGGGAGAGGAAAAAGGCGCGGACACCGGGAATGGAGCGTCAGGGGAAAAAGAGATCACAGTGGCAGTGAACAGTGAGACCGGGACCCTGGATCCGGCAGGTTCCATTGCCCTGACTTATCTGTCGTACTCTGTGACTGCTCTGGACGAGCTGCTCACATATGACGAAAACGGAGAGATCGAGTACCGGGCGGCGGAATCTTATGAGGTGAATGAAGATTCCACGGTCTGGACCTTCCATCTCAGGGAAGACGCTCTCTGGTCCGACGGCACCCCGGTGACAGCGGAAGATTTCCTGAACACGATCCGCCGGGCCCTGGACCCGGCGTCAGGGAGCGGGTATGCGGTCTATCTCTTCCCCATTGAAAATGCGGAAGAGATCTATGATCAGGAAGCGTCCATGGATACCCTGGGCGTGGATACGCCGGATGACCACACCCTTGTATTCCGGCTGGAAGAGCCATGCGTCTATTTCCTGGACCTGCTGCGTCTGCCCGTATACACGCCGTCCTGCGCGAAGTATGCGGATTCTGTGGACAGCGGGTGGGACAAGGACCCGGAGACAAGCCTGGCGAACGGTCCGTTCATGCTTGCGGAATATGTACCGGATCAGTATTTCGTGCTGGAGAAAAATGAGTCCTACTGGAATCAAGACGCAGTCCGTCTGGACCGGATCATTTACCGGTTTTTTGACGATACCCAGGCAATGGCAGCCGCCTATGAGACCGGAGAGGTGGATGTGGCGGTATCGCTCCCCTCATCGGTGATGGAGCTCTATGAGGGCAGGGACGATCTCCTGGTGACAGAACAGATCGCCACGCGGTATATTTATTTTAACCTGGATGTGGAGCCTTTTGACGATGTCAGGGTAAGGGAGGCGTTCAACCTTGCGATCGACCGGGAAGAACTGTGCCGGATCCTGGGAGAGGACACAGAACCTACCTATAACCTGGTGGCAAAATATATGATTGATAAAAACACGGGCATGCGCTTCGTGGATGAGGCGGAGCAGCCTTTTGGGGAAAATGCAGAGCGGGCGCGGGAGCTCCTTGCCGAGGCGGGATATCCGGACGGGGAAGGGTTCCCGGAGATCACATACAGTTACCCGACACTGGAAATGGACTCAGACACAGCCCAAGTCATCAGGGAGCAGCTCAAAAAGAATCTGAATATAGACATTGAGCTGAAGGCGCAGGAGCTGCAGGCAAATTACAGCAGCCGTCATGCGGGGGATTTCGATCTGTGCAGGATGAACTGGACCGCTGACTTTGCCGACCCGTATACCTACCTGTCCATGCTGCTGTCCAACAGCACCTACAATTGCAGCGGGATCCATGATGAGGAGTATGACGCGATCGTGGAGGCATCCGGCAGCGAGCAGGATCCGGCGGCGCGGTCCGTCCTGCTGCACCAGGCGGAGCAGAGGGCAGTGGGTGAGCAGTTTTACATTATCCCCCTGTATGCCATGAAGAGCGTCAACCTGGTCAACCCGGAGATCACAGGGCTTCGGCAGATCCCGGCGAGCGGGGCTTTGGAATATCGTTATGCGGATATTGGATGAGCATAGAAAGAGAAGCATAGAAAGAGTATAAAGAAGGCTTGACATTACAGGAAGGATGTGGGCAGCTATGATGGAGCTTGTCACAGGGGGGAGCGGAAGCGGGAAGTCCGCCTACGCGGAAGAGGCACTGTGCGGCCCGGCCTCTTTCCCGGACAGAGGGCAGGGGAACGAAACCGGCACGCAGCAGGACGGACAGAGGTATTATATCGCAACAATGCCGTCATGGGATAAAGAGACGGAGAAAAAGATTGCAAAGCACCGCGCCATGCGTGCCGGAAAAGGATTCTGTACGCTGGAATGGTACACAGACTTTGAAGAGAGGTTGGAGCGTGCAGACTGCCCCGGTATGGAAGGCGCGGATATCCTCGTGGAGTGTCTTTCCAACCTGACTGCCAATGAGATGTATATGGAAGGCGGAGCCGGGAAAAACACGGCTGACGCAGTCATCCGCGGGATCCTTTGCCTGAGGGACAGGTGCAGGAATCTGGTCGTGGTGACCAACGATGTATTCAGCGAGTCCGCGGAGGATTCCCCTGAGATGAGGATCTATAAGGAAACACTGGGCAGGATCAACTGCGCTCTGGCGGAAGCGGCGGACCGGGTGACTGAGGTGGTCTGCGGCATCCCCTGTACGGTAAAGCCGGAAACCGGCAGGGAGACAGAAGAGGAAAAGGAAGGTGATGGCGGCATGAGGATCATAACAGGAGGGGCGTTCCAGGGGAAGCGCGCTTTTGCAGAGAAGCTGTATCCCGGTGTGGAATGGACAGACGGTGGCAGATGCGCCCTGGATGAGATCCGCACATGCCGGGCGGTATACGGTTTCCACGAGTTTGTAAAACGGTGGCTTGAGCAGGGGAAAAGCTGGGAAGAACTGGCATCCCTTATGCTGGAGGAAAACAGAGACCTGATCCTGATCTGTGATGAGATCGGATGCGGGCTTGTGCCGGTGGATGCTTTTGAGAGGGAATACCGGGAGAGCACGGGCAGGGTCATGAACGCACTGGCAGAGCAGGCGGAGCGGGTGGACCGGGTCGTGTGCGGCATCGGAAGGAGGATAAAATGAACACAGAACTTGAACAGGTGCTCCCCGCCCAGATCGAGAAGAGGAGCTTTGAGATCATAACAGAAGAACTCGGGGAAAGGGTATTCGTCCCGGGCACAGAGCCTATCGTAAAGCGCTGTATCCACACAAGCGCGGATTTCGACTATGCCGAGAACCTGGTCTTTTCCGAGAAGGTAGTAGAAAAGGCTTTGGGAGCGCTCAGAAGAGGCGCGTCCATTGTCACGGACACCCAGATGGCAAAGGCTGGCATCAATAAAAAGAAACTGGCGCAGTACGGCGGTCAGGTGTACTGCTTTATGTCGGATGAGGATGTGGCGGAGGCAGCGCGGGAAAATGGGACTACGCGGGCAGCCGCCAGCATGGAGAAGGCTGCGGGATTGTACCAGGAAGCTCCGGGAGATGAAACTCCGGGCCTGATCTTCGCCATCGGCAATGCACCGACGGCCCTCATCCGCCTTTATGAGCTGATCAGGGAAGGAAGGCTCGCCCCGGAGCTGATCATCGGCGTGCCCGTGGGGTTTGTCAATGTTGTGCAGTCCAAGGAGATGATCCTGGATCTTAAGGATACGCCTTATATTGTGGCAAGAGGAAGAAAAGGCGGGAGCAATATCGCAGCATGCATCTGCAATGCCCTCTTGTATATGATGTAACAGATGAAGCAAAGGGGCAGGAGAAGAGAGGAGGCGGCAGAGATGGAGAGACCGTATTTTCCCATGTTTATCGATATGACAGACAAGTCCGTCCTGGTGGCAGGGGGCGGCAGGATCGCGCTTCGCAGGGTGAGGACTATGCTTCGGTTCGGGGCGCAGGTCCGCGTGGCTGCGCCTGAACTCTGTCCTGAACTTGCAGAGATGGAGAGGAGCGGGCAGATCTGCGCTGTGCACAGAGCATATGAGACGGGAGATCTTGAGGGGGTATCGTTTGTGCTGGCTGCCACGGACAGCCGGGAGGTGAACCGGCAGATCTGGGGCGACTGCCGGGAAAAAGGGATCCCGGTCAACGTATCGGATAACCGGGAACTCTGCGATTTTTATTTCCCGTCTGTGGTGATGACAGAGGATGCGGTCATCGGGATCAGCTCCGGGGGAGAAGATCCGGGGAGAACAAAAGAGCTGAGGCGTAAGATCGAGGAGACGCTGGGAGAGCGTGGGTGGTACGAGTAGTGGCACAGGACATACGGCCGGAAAGTTTAGAGCATATTGCCCTCAGAGGACAGACGTGCTATACTTCTGCATATACGACAACGACAGCCAAGGGGTAATAGAAAATGGCAGAGACAAAAGAGAAAGAATTCCCCAGAAAGCGGATCTTATCCGCAGGGAAATTTACGGAAATCTATAAAGAGGGATGTATCAACGGTCAGAGATACTGCTTCATCCTGGGGTCAGGCGCTTCTGTGGAATCAGGGATCCCCATGGGCGGCACACTGGAGTACAGATGGATGAACTGCCTGATGGGAGAGGAGAGTGACCGGGAGACACCGGCAAAAGACCGTGGAGAGACATTGGAATGTGCGGAAAATCTTTCGGATGAGCTGCAGTATGATTTTAATGAAGTCGTCGAAGAGTGGAAGAAGGCGCGGAAAGCGGGGCGCAATACACTCCCCAGTGAGTATTATTTTGATATTTATAAGCTTCGGTTCTACGGGGATGAACTGAACGGGGACAGATATCTGGAAAATATAATGGAATCAGCGGAACCAAGCTTCGGCTATCACACGCTGGCACAGCTTTTGACAGATGAATACAATAATAACCTGGTGATCACTACAAACTTTGACAGTCTGGCAGAGGATGCGCTGTTTTTATACACCGGGAAAAAACCGCTGATCATTAATCATGAATTTGAGGCGGGGTTCATCCGGGATCAGAGTATCCGCAGACCGATCATAGCGAAGCTGCACAGAGGGCTTTTTTTCAAACCCTTTAATAACCCGGCGGACACGACAGGATTAAGCGGGGACTGGGAAGATATTTTAAGACAGATTTTCTACAGGTATATCCCTGTTGTGATCGGATACGGCGGCGGGGATCGGAGCTTTATGGAGTTCCTGCTCCGGGAACAGAATCTGATCCCAAAGATATACTGGTGTTATGTAAACAGATACGGTCTTCCGGATGAAAGGATAAGGGACCTGATCAGAAAGAAAAATGAAGGCTTTTTTGTCAGGACAGACGGATTTGACCATATCATGCTGACAATGGGTGGGAAGATGTTCTTCTCAAAGATCAGCACAAATGCCACGGAAACTTATCTGAGAAAGCGTACGGAGGAAAGGATCAGCCGTTATAATGAACAGTATCAGAAACTGAGCGAGGCAAAAGCAGACAGTAAAGAACTGAAATCAGAGGTGAAAGAATTCTCGAAAAATGAGGAGAAGGACAGGGAGGAGAGAAAGAAAAACACAAGCCTGACTGAGTGGGATTATATCAGAGAGGGAAATGCATGTTTTAATAATAAGGAATATGAGAAAGCGCTGGAAGCTTATAAAAGGGCAGCTGGGATCAACAGCAGCCAGGCAGGCGCGTACCTTGGATGCGGGAATGCGCATCAGAGAATGGGAGAATACGAAAAGGCGCTGGAAGCATATGCCAAAGCGTTGGAGCTGGATCCGGAACATGTAAATGCATATAACGGAAGAGGGAATGCATATAAGGCACTGGGCGAATATGAGAAAGCGGTGTCAGATTATGATAGAGCGCTGGAGCTGGATCCAGAATCTGTATATGTATATAACGGAAGAGGAAATACATATCAGGCACTGGGCGAATATGAGAAAGCGGTGTCAGATTATGATAAAGCGATAGGGTTGGATCCTGAGTATGTAATTGGCTATTATAACCGGGGAAATGCATATCAGGCTGTGGGCAAATATGAAGAAGCGTTGGCTGATTATAGTAAAGCGTTGGAATTGGACCCGAAATATGAATATGCATACAATAACCGTGGCAATACATACGATTCGATGGGAGACTACGAGAAAGCAATAGCAGATTATACTCAGGCGATCCAAATTAATCCGGGAGAAGCCTTATATTATCAAAACAGAGCCAAAACATACCGCAAACTCGGAGACGCAGAAAAAGCCGAGGCGGATGAGCAGAAAGCTAAAGAGATAAAAGAGCTTGAACAAAAATAAGAATGCAGCAAAGCAGGCAGAAGATGTCTGTTTTGCTGCAGTTTTTATGCCGCTTTGAAGAAGGCCCGGCGTCTGGACTATGCCGCTGCGGCGGGCTTACTTCATGCCGCCGCTTACGCTGGCCGGTCCGTCCGCATCACTCATCCTGTTCTCCAACGCATCCAGCACATCCGCAGCTCCCCTCGACCTGGCGTAGATCTGATATTCCGGCTCGTGGATATCCTCCAGATAATGCGCATCCGAGCAGCAGATCACATTGCATCCTTCAAAATACGGGTGCTCCCTGCGGATCCGGTGCAGGTTCTTAAAATCATGGAATTCCGCGCAGGCAAACGTGCTCTCCGGCGGGACGGAGCCCAGGTTCGAGAGCAGGCTCGTGGAGCTCTTGTCCACATGCGCCGGATAAGCGATACCGCCGTAAGACCGGACCAGTGGGAAGACTTCGTCAAAGGAGATGGAAGCCGCATTGATGAGGAGATACTCTTTTGTGCCGGTGACCTCGTCCTTTTCGTTCATGACCTGCTGCTTCCCGAAGATTTCCTCCCGGTTGGGCACGGGCATAAGGCGCTCATAGACAAGCCGGTCAAAAGCGAGCGCGTCCTCAAGGCGGGCAAACAGGCAGATCACATGGACCTCTTCCTCTGTGGTCAGCTCCATGCCCGGGATCACGGTGACCCCGTAGTTTTCGCCGTGATACATGGCGGCAGGGCAGTTGGCGCAGGAATTATGGTCTGTCAGCGCGATCACATCCAGCCCCTTTACGGCAGCCATGCCTACAAGGTTTGCCGGAGTCATATCATCATCCCCGCATGGGGAAAGGCAGGAATGGATGTGGAGATCATAATACAGAGGGATCATTCCAGCCCCGCCTGATAGATCTCAAGCGCGATGTCAAAGGCAGGCAGCTCTGTGGCAACCACAGCGATCCCTTCGTCCCCTGCCTTGGCAAGCGTCCCTTCATCGAGAGAGACCCCCTCAGCGAGTACGATACAGGCAGTATCCGTAAGAGATGCTACGGCCAGGGTATTCCTGTTCCCCATTACAGTCACCCAGACCCCGTCCGCAGGCGCCTTCCCCATGGCAATGCTCAAAAGGTCACAGCAGAAGATGCGGGAGATCTCCCGCTGCGGGTCTCCTTCTGCCAGGACCCGGCATTCCGGGACTGCGAAAATGTCTTTCAGTTTCATATTACTCTGTGTCCCCCTTTCCGGACCGGGACGGCACGCCGAAGGAGGCGAGATCCGCGGTCAGTGTCCGTATATAGGAGTCGAGAAGCTGCGACTCCTCTTCTGTCAGGCTGTCCTTCCCTTTTCTGTTTACGGTCAGATCTTCGATCTTACGGGACAGGTCTGCGATATTTGCCCTGAGTACATAGATGCAGTCATTCGGAGTGGCGTCGCCGCGCACGATATCCTCTGCCAGCGTCTGGCAGGTGGGCGCCCCGCAGGATCCGCAGTCAAGTCCCGGGAACCTGGCGGTCAGGCTTTCCACATCGTTCATCATCTTCAGGCTCTCCTTAAATGTGCTGCCAAGGCGGAATACAGGTTCGTACTCCACATCGTCCGCCCAGTAGACATTCTTCAGTTCCGGGTTGTCTGCCAGGTGGTTTTTGGATACCGGCTGATACTTGACGAGCCGTTTTGTCTTGGTGGCGGCGATGTAGGCGTTTTCCACAGTGAGCGTGCCTCCCACGCAGCCGCCGTCGCAGGCGTTCAGCTCCACAAAGATGAGCCCGTGCAGCTTCTCGTCCTCCAGTTCTTCCAGGACGCGGAGGATGTTGACGATGCCGTCCGCTGCCAGGTAGTTGTCCGAGAAGAGCCCGGCAGATTCTCCGCCTGCGCTGCTCCAGCCGATGCCGATCCTGCCGGAGTGGGACAGATGGGAGAGCTGGCTCTCGTCATGCCGCATGTGGGGCAGGAGCAGAGGATAGATATCTTTGATCGCCACCACATTGTCAATGCTGCTCTTCTCGATCCCTAAGGGAGATTTCGCATAAGAGACTTTGGACGGGCAGGGGGAGATAAAGATGATCCCGATCTCCTCCGGTTTCAGCCCGGTCTTCTCCATTGCCCTGGCCCTTGCGATCTCGGCAGCGACTTCCACAGGCGCTTTGATCGGCAGGAGACGGGAGATCAGGGACGGGAATTTCACACGGATCAGCCGGATCACTGAGGGACAGGCTGAACTGATGAACGGAGCTTCATCCCTGTGCTCTTTGATATATTCCCGCGATGCCTCGGATACCAGTTCCGCAGCGGCGCTGACCTCATACACGTCATCAAAGCCCAGCCTGAGGAGAGCGTTGAGCACGATATCCACATTGGTCAGGTTATTGTACTGCGCATACAGGGACGGAGCGGGCAGCGCAACCGTGTATTTGAAATTATTGATCACGGACAGCGGGTCATAGACCGCGATCTTCGCGTGGTGCGGGCAGGACTGGATGCATCTGCCGCAGTCGATACAGAATTTGTCGATGATATGCGCCTTCCCGTTATGTACGCGGATCGCCTGGGTCGGGCAGTGCTTGATGCAGTTGATGCAGCCCTGGCAGGCGGATTCCTTCAGCCGGACCGAGCGCATGAATTTATTCTTATCCAAAGGACATGCCTCCCTTCTTATCTGTCAGGCTCAGAGGTATACCTTCATGGTGATCGTTGTGCCTTCCCCGATCACAGTGTCGATCTGCATTTCATCCGTAAACCGCTTCATGTTCGGCAGGCCCATGCCGGCTCCGAACCCCAGGGAACGGACGTCTTCGCGCGCGGTGGAATACCCCTCCTGCATGGCTTTGTCAATGTCAGGGATCCCCGGTCCCCGGTCCGCCAGCACCATGGTCACCGCATCGTCGGAGACGGATACGCTGATCGTCCCGCCTTCCGCGTGGATCACCATATTGATCTCCCCTTCGTACATTGCGATGGCGACTTTGCGGATGGCGTCGCTGCTGACTCCCAGCATTTTGAGCTTATTTTTTACGGAACTGCTGGCTTCCCCGGCCCGGGTGAAATCGTCGCCGTCGATGGTGTAGGTAAATGTAAGCTGTTCGCTCATTTAAGCACCTCCCCGGAGCCCATGCTCGTATAATATGCCGCATGTGGTAAACATATAGTGGTCAGTGGCGAGCACAGCGATGCTTTTCCCCCGGGCGAGGGCGAGCATGTTTTCGTCCGGCAGTTTCCCCCGGACAAAGATGATGCACACAATGTCCAGCATCTCGGCAGTGCGCACGACCTGGGGATTGCACAGCCCGGTGATGAGCACGGAACATTTGCCGCAGTATGCGAGCACATCGCTCATCATGTCAGCGGAAAAGACGAACTGGGCGTCAAGATCCGCCAGTTCTTCCCCGTACAGGAATTTTGCGTCAAGGGCTTCCTTCATTTCTCTGATCGTCATAAAAACCTCCTGAAAAAGATAGTAGATGATATACTGGTCCATGCAGCAGAAACGCTGCGATATGTACTGCCAGTATAACATTTGCATATTCAAAAAGCAATGAATTGCTTTTTTGAAGGAATTCGATTAGAATGGGGATAAACTATCAGAAAACAGCGCGACGTGGCGGCTACGGCACGACATGGAGCGCAGCAGGAGGGAACGCAGCATGAAAGTAGGATGTGTAAAAGAGATCAAAAAGCAGGAGTACCGTGTCGGGATGACTCCGGACAATGTGAAAAGTTATGTGAATGCCGGGCATACGGTATATATTGAGGCCGGGGCCGGGGAAGGATCCGGTTTTGAGGACAGCGAGTACAGCGCAGCGGGCGCGCTGCTGTGCGCAGACCCGGGGGAAGTGTGGGAAAAGTCTGATATGGTCATCAAAGTCAAAGAACCTCTCCCGGAAGAATATGGATATTTCAGGGAAGGGCTTGTTTTGTACACATATTTCCATCTCGCGGCAGACGAGAAGCTCACGGACGCGCTCCTTGACGCGGGAGTGAAGAGCGTGGCTTACGAGACGCTGATCGAGAAGAACGGGTCGATCCCGCTGCTCGCGCCGATGAGCCAGATCGCAGGGCGGCTCAGTATCCAGGAAGGGGCAAAATATCTGGAGAAACCCTTCGGCGGAAGGGGAGTCCTGCTCTCGGGAGTGCCGGGCACTCCGAAGGCAAAAGTCGTGATCCTGGGAGCGGGGGGCGTAGGGACAAACGCGTGCAGGACAGCAGTCGGCATGGGAGCGGACGTGACAATACTGGACGTGAACCTGGAGCGGCTTGCTTATCTGGACGACATCTTCGGGGCACGGATCCAGACGCTGTACAGCACGGACGCTGCCATCGAAAAAGAAGTATCTGACGCGGACCTGGTGGTCGGGGCAGTGCTCATCCCCGGGAAATCAGCGCCAAAGCTTATGAAAAAAGAATATCTCAAAAATATGAAGCCGGGAAGCGTGATCGTAGACGTCGCCGTGGACCAGGGCGGATGCTGTGAGACGACAAAAGCGACATACCATGACGATCCGGTATATACGGTGGACGGGGTCGTGCACTACTGCGTGGGCAATATGCCGGGAGCTGTGCCGAGGACATCGACGATCGCCCTGACGAACGCGACGTTGAAGTACGGGCTTCAGATCGCGGACAAAGGGCTGGAGGATGCCTGCCGGGAAAATGATGTGATCTACTCAGCAGTCAACACTTACGGAGGAAAGCTGACATGCAGGAATGTTGCGGACAGCTTCGGCAGAGAATATACGGATATCAGGACACTGGTCTGAATGGCCTTGGAGCTGTATGCGAGGATTTGTCATAAATGTAGAAGACTGAAACCTGAATGACTGAGGTTTCAGTCTTTTTATATATTTCAATCAGGTAAGGAGACCGAAATCTGGAAACGGTATGGTGAAAGTATACAAAAAATTCATAATGTTAGTGTATAATTATTATTGGCAAAAATAGGAATTATTCCTAAATAAAAAGGGAAGCAGAGAAAATCCCCACTTCC
>NZ_NFHL01000011.1 GCF_002161355.1 Lachnoclostridium sp. An76
GTTAATTTCAAAGCGGATGCCTGAGCCGCAGGCGAATCTTCCGCTTTGAAATTAACGCCGCATCCCATTCTTTTTATGTCTTTCCCAGATTACGGAACCGGAACCCAAGCCATATCCCCGCCCGCCGCGAAAACGTCTTGAATCATACCGACGGTTTTCGGACGTTTAACCAATCGGTCGGCTCCTCCACAAATACAGATTTCACTGTCTATGGCGTTTGAATATCGAGCTGGTCATCTGCACTGTTCTGTCGATCTGTTCCTGCTCTTCTTTGCTTTTCCCCTGCTTTAAGATTTCCAGGATCAGGGTGACCTCATCAGGGGTAAACTGGATGCCCTGCTTGTTTGCGCTGGTGATAAGAGCCAGCATGACCGGAGCCAGTTCTTTCCCTGTTTTACCCGAGGTTTTCGATGCGGCCATCCGGATCAGCTCCAGTTTGGCGGGATCTATACTCTTCATTGCAGGATTGTTCATCCATTCTTCTGCTTCCATCTATATCATCTCCTTTCTGTGGACTGCTTTCAGTCTGCGAAAACATATCAGTATACATGCGGAACATCTCCTGCTGTTCAGGGGAAAGCATTCCCGACAGGAGATCCATCGGATCCAGAACCGGCGCTCCGGGCTCTGAGGAGGATGTACTCTGTATCATTTCCATGACAGCCATCATTTCCTTTAAGTTGATCACCATATCCAGGGCAGCGGCTTCGCGGGGCTTCAGGTAGGGCCGGAAACTGTTGAGCAGATCGATGGGAGAGGGATTTTCTTCTTCCGTGAGCATCTGCGCCCTGACAGCGCCTTTTTTACCGCTGAATATATGGAGCGTTTCCCTGAGTTCCATGATCTTAACGCAGGCTGCGAGCATTTTTCGTCCGGATGCAGGAGTATAGGGGATCAACAGCTTCATGATCTGAAGTTCCGGAGAAGTAACAAGGTCGTCAAAAGGGGTCATTGGTCCGGGAAGATTTTTGTCCATACAGGCTCCTGCACATAGCGTTGTAAATATATACGCTGCTGTGTATATAATTATGCATTGCGGTAAAAATGTAAGATAAAAGCCGTGCATGCAGTGAAAAACGGAGGCAGGTTTCAGTCAGGGCACGGTTCGGAAACAGGTTCATAAAATAATTAAGAAGCAAAGAGAAAGGGATGAAAAGACAGTGTCAAGAAAATTGATCATTGACGGGAACGCCGTGTATGAGATCGATGAAGAGTGCATGCTGAAAAAGCGCCTGAAAGGACCGGAAGATGGCGGAACAGGGAAAAAGGAACAAAGAAATATCGGAATGAAACATCAGTCTGAAAACAAAGATGTCGGATGACAGAAAAAGCGGGGTGTGCGGAAAGGTACATCCCGCTTTTGTACAAAGTGAAAGGGTGATATAAAATGTGCAAGGGGTCAGACCCCTCTGAAGAGGGGTCTGACCCCAATTGGTCAAGCTGTCAGAATCTTCTGAAATTGATCAGCATCCGCATCCATTGCTGCCGAATCCGCCGCAGCAGCAGAGCAGAAGGATGATCCACAGGCAGCTGTCGTTGCCGCATCCGTTGCCGCCAAATGTGTTGCCGCCGCATCCGCCGCAGCAGCAGAGCAGGAGAATGATCCACAGGCAGGAAGACATTCCGTTTCCATTGTCGCATCCGCATCCACAGTTTGTAGCAGTTAAATCACTCATGTTAAATCCTCCAATTAGGTTATTGTTTACAGTTTTATAGTATGCAGAGCGTAAAAAGTGGTTACCGCATTAGCAAAGATCAGGGAAAAGTGGCTGTGACGGACAATAATCGATGCAGGAGAATATTCTGATTAAAAAGGGATTTATTATGAGATGGGTAAAACAGACGGTAAGTTATTGGTGTGATGATATAAAATCAGGGAAATGTCTGGGAAAGGGGGTCACGGTCGCGGTACTTGACACAGGGTTATCTGCCCATCCGGATCTGGAAGGGCGTACAGCCGGTTTCAGGGATTTTGTCGGGAATTCGATGAAATGCAGTGATGACAGCGGACACGGGACCCATGTGGCGGGGATCCTTGCGGGAAGCGGCAGAGTGTCGGATGGCCTGTATGCGGGAATGGCTCCGGAAGCATCGCTTCTTGTGGGCAAGGTGCTGGACCGCGAGGGGAATGGCAATGTGGAAAATGTCATAGCAGGGATCCGGTGGATCCTGGAACAAAAAGATAGGTATGGAGTGCGGATCGTGAATATCTCAGTGGGCACGCAGCCGGATCTCGGGGAGTATCAGAAGCGCCGGTTTTTGGCGGCAGTGGAGGAGTTATGGGACAGTGGGCTTGTGGTGGCAGTGTCCGCGGGAAATTACGGACCGGGGGCGGGGAGTGTGGCTGTGCCCGGCACAAGCCGCAAGGTAATTACAGTGGGGGTCCCGGATACGGAGCTTCCGCCCGTGCAGAGACGCAGGAAAAATGTAAATTATTCCGGAAGGGGACCGACAGGGGAATGTGTGGTAAAGCCGGACGTGTTTGCCCCGGGGACCGGAGTCATAAGCTGCAACGGCAGATACGGCCGTCCCGGCGAACATCCGTACACGATGAAAACAGGCACATCAATGGCAACCCCGGTAGTTTCCGGAGCGGTGGCGTGCCTGCTGTCCAAATACCCGGATATGACAAATGTAGAAGTGAAGCTGCGGTTAAGGGAAGCATGCGTAAGGCTGCCGGGAACCGGCTGCGGATGGGGGATGCTGAACGTGGCGCGGCTTTTAAATGACAACCTTGGATAAAAATGACACAAAATCATCTGTGCGTGAGTGATCAGAAAATCCAAACCGCCTGTCCTTACTGCCGAAGTTATCAGACTATGGAACAGGCGGTTTTGTCAAAGGATCAAGTCCTTTCTGTTCTTTGAGCAAAATGCGGTTCCGCTCATATTCGATCACGCCGTCCTTCTGCATTTTGGAAAGCTCATTGCACATGGCGCTGCGGTCCACATTCAGATAGTCCGCCAGTTGCTGGCGGTTGTACGGGATCAGGAAGGAACTGCTCCCGGTCCGTTTGGCGCATTCCGAAAAATAGGACATCAGCCGCCCGCGGATGGATTTGGAACTGGTATGCAGGATCCTCTGGGAAAGCTGGAGGCTCTTGTGGGCACAGACAGTCAGCAGATTTCGGACAAGCCTTGTGTGAAATGGGCAGGCATTAGTACAGGTGGCCAGGATGCTGCCCGCATTCAGAAACAGTACGGAAGTATCCTCCGCAGCAGACACCGTAACGAGCAGCGGCTGCCCCGGAATGCAGGCATATACTTCGGCGAATACGGAACCGGGCGCAGCATTCCCTAAAATACTGGTATTGCCCCAGATATCGCTGCTGGAGATCACAGCCATACCGGACAGCACGATCCCCATATTTTCGGTAATACTCCCTTCGGAAAGGATGGTTTCTCCTTTTCGAAAATTGCGCTCCGCAGCATTCAGGCAGTCCAAAAGCGTTGTGATCTCCGACTTTTCCAGTCCCCGAAACAGTTGTGTGTTGGCCAGATCCATATTTTTTCTCCTTTGTTGTTATAACAACAGATATTCATTTAAAATTATATTATACTGTGCCCGAAAACACAAGAAAAAGGAGAGATTGAACATGATCCGTAAGATCATTCAGATTGACGAAGAAAAATGCAATGGATGCGGGGCCTGCGCCGAAGCCTGTCATGAAGGGGCTATCGGCATGGTAAACGGGAAGGCAAAGCTCCTGCGGGACGATTATTGCGATGGTCTGGGCGACTGCCTGCCAACCTGCCCAACCGGCGCGATTTCCTTTGTGGAACGGGAGGCAGCTGCTTATGATGAAAAGGCTGTCCAGGAAAATATGAGGAGAAAGAACGGACAGGATCTGTCCTATGCTCCGCTGGGAGCAGGGTCGCAGCTGGGGCAGTGGCCCTGCCAGATCAAGCTGATCCCGATCAACGCCCCCTGCTTTGACGGAGCCAGATTGCTGATCGCAGCGGATTGCTGCGCCTACGCCTACGCCAGAATGCACGGGGATTTTATGCGCGGGAAGATCACGCTGATCGGCTGTCCAAAGCTGGACGGGATTGATTACAGTGAAAAGCTGACCCAGATCATTCAAGATAACAATATCCAAAGCGTGACCATCGTGCGGATGGAAGTACCCTGCTGCGGCGGCTTGGAATCAGCCGCTAAGAGAGCGCTGCAGGCAAGCGGAAAATCCATCCCCTGTGAGGTGGCCACGATCTCGGTCGATGGGAAGATCCTGGGATAAAATGAAAGGAACAAGCCGTTATATTAACAAAAAATCTATATAGTTTCTATTATTTATCATGGAGGTCAGATATGAAAGAAAAAATGTTTTGCTATCAGTGTCAGGAAACGGCGGGGTGCAGGGGGTGCACCGTGTCCGGCGTATGCGGGAAGAAGCCCGATGTGGCGGCCATGCAGGATCTGCTCGTCTATGTCACAAAAGGAATTTCGGCTGTTACAACTGCGCTGCGTCAGGAAGGCAAACAGGTATCTGCGGAGATCAACCATCTGATTACCCTGAACCTGTTTACTACCATTACTAATGCGAATTTCGACAGGGAGAGTATTGAGGCGAGGATCCGCGACACACTCACAGAAAAGGAAGCTCTGCTGGCGCGGGTGGCAGATCCGTCCACCCTGCCCGAAGCCGCCAGATGGGACGGCTCCGGAAACTGGGAAGAAAAGGCAGGAACTGTCGGTGTTCTTTCTGAAGAAAACGAGGATATCCGCTCTCTGCGGGAACTGATCACCTACGGCCTGAAGGGTCTGTCCGCCTACGCGAAGCACGCGAATGTCCTGATGAAGGACGACGGTGAGACAGATGCCTTCCTTCAGCGGGCGCTGGCGGCTACGCTGGATGACAGTCTCAGCATGGAGGAACTGATTGCCCTGACGATGGAAACCGGAAAGTACGGCGTCTCCGGCATGGCTCTGCTGGACCGGGCCAACACGGAAGCCTACGGAAATCCTGAGATCACAAGGGTGAATATCGGCGTCGGGAAAAATCCCGGTATCCTGGTTTCCGGCCACGACCTGCGGGATCTGGAAATGCTGCTGGAACAGACGCAGGGAACCGGAGTGGATGTGTATACCCATTCCGAGATGCTCCCCGCCCACTATTACCCGGCGTTCAAAAAGTATCCTAACTTTATCGGAAACTATGGGAATGCGTGGTGGAAGCAGAAGGAGGAATTCGGATCCTTCAACGGTCCCATCCTGATGACCACAAACTGCATCGTGCCGCCTTCGGACAGCTACAGGGACAGGCTCTATACCACCGGCGCGGCCGGCTATCCGGGATGCACGCATATCCCAGGAGAGATTGGGGAGCAGAAAGATTTTTCCGCCGTCATTGAGCATGCAAAAAGATGTGCCGCCCCCACTGAGATCGAAACGGGAGAGCTGATCGGCGGATTTGCCCACGCGCAGGTCCTGTCTCTGGCGGATCAGGTCGTTGAAGCGGTAAAAAGCGGTGCCATCAAAAAGTTCGTTGTCATGGCGGGCTGTGACGGCCGGGCTAAGAGCCGGGAATACTATACCGGGTTTGCAAGGGTGCTGCCGAAGGACGCTGTGATCCTGACAGCCGGATGCGCGAAATACAAATACAACAAGCTGGATCTGGGCGATATCAACGGCATCCCGCGGGTCCTGGATGCCGGACAGTGCAATGACTCCTATTCCCTGGCTGTCATTGCTTTGAAGCTGAAGGAAGTTTTCGGTCTGGATGATATCAACGACCTGCCCATTGTCTACAATATCGCATGGTACGAGCAGAAAGCGGTCATCGTCCTGCTGGCGCTTTTGCATCTTGGCGTAAAAAATATCCATCTCGGTCCCACTCTTCCGGCATTTTTAAGCCCCAATGTGGCGGCGGTCCTGACGGAGAACTTCGGTATCGCGGGAATTGGCACTGTGGAGGAGGATATGAAACTGTTCTTTGGCGCGGAGCATTGAACACGGACGATTTTTCCGTTTCAGACTCCGTTTCAGACCTGTTAAAGTGTAAAGAAAAAATACTTGACAGCACTGTTCCGTTCATGTATGATAGCAAAGGTGACAGCAATGGATAAGATTTTAGAGCAGGCATTATTATATGATTTTTACGGAGAGCTCCTGACTGAGCACCAGAAGGAAGTATACGAACAGTTTGTACTGGACGACCTTTCTCTGAGCGAGATCGCGGAAAGCGAAGGGATCAGCAGGCAGGGCGTGCATGATCTTGTCAGGCGCTGCCAGAAGGCGCTGGAAGGCTATGAGGCGAAACTGCATCTGGTCGAAAGGTTCCTCACGGTGAAGGAGAAGGTGGCCCAGATCGACAGAGTGCTGGAAGAATGGGAGCGCGAAAAGGAAGATCCGGAAGAGGTCATAGGACGGATCCGCAGGATTTCTTCCGCGATCATTGAAGAATTATAGGCGGCAGGCATGCTGCGGCACAGAGAGGTTACAGAATGGCATTTGACAGCTTAACAGAAAAACTTCAGAATGTTTTCCGGTCCCTGCGGAGCAAGGGGCGCCTTACGGAAGATGACGTAAAAGCGGCCCTCAGAGAGGTGAAGATGGCGCTTCTTGAGGCGGATGTAAACTTTAAGGTCGTAAAAAGCTTTATAAAAGATGTCCAGGAGCGGGCTGTCGGGCAGGATGTGATGAGCGGGCTGAATCCCGGGCAGATGGTGATCAAGATCGTAAATGAGGAACTTGTCAAACTGATGGGTTCTGAGACGACCGAGATCAAACTCCAGCCGGGAAGCGCGATGACCGTCATCATGATGGCCGGCCTCCAGGGAGCTGGTAAGACGACCACCACGGCGAAGCTGGCGGGGAAATTCAAGCTGAAAGGGAAGAAGCCGCTGCTCGTGGCATGCGACGTGTACCGCCCGGCTGCGATCAGGCAGCTCCAGATCAACGGAGAGAAGCAGGGCGTGGAAGTATTCTCCATGGGAGATAAGAACCGCCCGGCGGACATCGCGAAGGCGGCGGTCCAGCATGCGGCTAAGAACGGCAACAATATCGTGATCCTGGATACCGCAGGCCGCCTGCATATCGATGAGGATATGATGGCGGAGCTGCAGGAGATCAAGGAGGCTGTGGAAGTCCACCAGACGATCCTTGTGGTCGATGCCATGACCGGTCAGGACGCAGTCAACGTGGCGGGAACTTTCAATGACAAGATCGGCATTGACGGCGTCATCGTCACGAAGCTGGACGGAGATACGAGAGGCGGTGCGGCACTGTCCATCAAGGCAGTGACAGGCAGGCCGATCCTCTACGTCGGTATGGGAGAGAAGCTCTCTGACCTGGAACAGTTCTATCCTGACAGGATGGCGTCCCGTATCCTCGGTATGGGAGATGTCCTGTCCCTGATCGAGAAGGCAGGAGCTGAGATCGACCAGGAGAAAGCCATGCAGATGGCTGACAAGATGAAGAAAGCCCAGTTTGATTTCGACGACTATCTGATGAGCATGGAACAGATGCGCAAGATGGGCGGGCTCTCCAGCATCATGAGCATGATGCCGGGAATGGGGGCGTTCGGCGGCAAAGGAAAGATGCCGGACCTCGACTCGGAAGAAAATGAGAAGAAAATGGCAAGGATGGAAGCGATGATCCTTTCCATGACGCCGGAGGAGAGACGTGATCCGGATATCCTGAACCCATCCAGGAAGCACCGCATTGCCAGAGGGGCGGGCGTGGATATCGCCGAGGTAAACCGGATGGTAAAACAGTTCAATGAATCCAGGAAGATGATGAAGAAGCTTCCGGGAATGCTGGGCGGCAGAGGTGGCAAGAAGGGCAGGTTCAGACTTCCCTTTTGACACATAGATCATGCCGGAGGCGTCCGGCTGCACATGCGGCGGGGCTGACGGCAGAGGCAACAATATAAAATAAAAAGAAAGAAAAACAAGAGGTGACAAAAATGGCAGTAAAGATCAGATTAAGAAGAATGGGACAGAAGAAAGCTCCTTTTTATAGAATCGTGGTAGCTGATTCAAGATCCCCGAGAGACGGAAGATTCATCGAAGAGATCGGAACATACGATCCGAACTGTGATCCGAGCGCGATCAAGGTTGATGAGGAAGCAGCTAAGAAATGGCTGAACAACGGTGCACAGCCGACTGAAGTTGTTGGCAAGATCTTCAAGGCAGCAGGTATCGAGAAATAAGATGTCTTTGCGGAGGTGCGCAAATGAAAGAATTAGTTGAAGTTATCGCAAAAGCTCTTGTAGACCATCCGGACGAGGTCTCTGTCAATGAGAAGCAGGAGGGAAAGACTACTGTACTGGAACTTCATGTGGCAGAAGGCGACATGGGAAAAGTGATCGGTAAACAGGGGCGCATTGCTAAGGCGATCCGTTCTGTTGTAAAGGCAGCGGCAGCAAAGGAAGATAAAAGGGTCGTTGTTGATATTGTATAGCATCAGATATGTGAAAAAGGGGGACAGTCTTCATAGGCATGAAGCGGCTGCCCCTTTCTTTTTCCTAAAATGGGAATAGAAAGGAACCCAAGAGATGGAACAGTTTCTTCAGGTGGGGGTGATCTCATCCACCCACGGAATACGGGGCGAGGTAAAAGTCTTTCCGACGACAGACGATCCCTTGCGTTTTAAAAAATTGAAAAAAGTGCTTTTGGACACCGGAAGAGAACAGCTTGAACTGGAAGTCCAGTCGGTAAAGTTCTTCAAGCAGTTTGTGATCGTAAAGTTTAAAGGCATTGACAATATAAATGATATCGAAAAATATAAGGGCAAAGGACTCTTTGTCCCAAGAGAGGATGCGGTGCCTCTGGATGAGGACGAATATTATATCGCAGATCTGATCGGCATGGAGGTCTTTACCGAAGATGGGCGCTTTGGAGTTGTCAAAGATGTGATGGAGACAGGGGCAAATGAGGTTTATATCGTGGAATCGGATGATCACGGTGAGGTCCTTATCCCTGCGATTCGTCAGTGCGTCCTTGATGTAAATGTAGAAGAAAAGAAAATGCTGGTCCGCCTGCTGGACGGGCTGATTTAAGGATCAGGCATTTGAAAAGGAGATCAGAAATATGAATTTTCATATACTTACACTGTTCCCTGATATGGTTATGGACGGGCTGAATACAAGCATCATCGGGAGAGCTGTAAACGCTGGTCTTCTCTCCATAGAGGCAGTCAATATCAGAGATTATGCTTTTAACAAGCACCAGAGTGTGGATGATTATCCATACGGCGGCGGCGCAGGGATGCTTATGCAGGCGGAGCCGGTTTATCTGGCGTACAAAGCGGTGGCAGATAAGATCGCATCCGGGCAGTACGGAGCCGGGGATCATGCAGCAGAGGGAGAACTGCCGGAGAAGAGCGCGCCGGGAAAACGTCCCCGCGTTGTCTATCTCTCTCCCCAGGGGGATGTGTTTGACCAGAAGATGGCGGAAGAGCTGGCTCAGGAGGAAGACCTGATCCTGCTCTGCGGGCACTATGAGGGGATCGATGAGCGTGTGCTGGAAGAGATCGTGACAGACTATGTGTCCATCGGGGACTATGTGCTCACAGGCGGCGAGCTCCCGGCGATGGTCATGGTGGACGCGATTTCCCGGCTTGTGCCCGGCGTGCTGCACAATGATGTGTCCGCGGAGTTTGAGTCTTTCCAGGATAATCTCCTGGAATACCCGCAGTATTCCAGGCCCGAGGAGTGGCACGGGAAGAAAGTCCCGCCGGTGCTTCTGTCGGGACATCATGCGAATATCGAAAAATGGCGCAGGGAGCAGTCCATTTTAAGAACCTACGAGAGAAGGCCGGACTTGTTTGAGAAATGTGAGCTGACGGAGAAGGAACGGAAGTGGCTGGAGGAAGAGCTGCGTGCCCTGAATTAAAAACAGTGCACAAATGAACAAATGTATACTTTTTAACTTGATTTCGGAAGCCTATTGAATGGGGCCTGCTATGGTGGTAAAATTTGTTTTTGTAAGTAATTACAATTTCCCATCAAGCATCTATCAATAGGAGGAAAAGATTAAAAATGAAGGTAAAAGGTATTTTTAAACGAGCGGGCCGTACCGTGATGGCTATGGCAATCGTGGCTGCCGTATGTCTGACGATGACAGTGCCTGCTTTTGCGAAAAACTATAAGTTGGAAGAGAAAGGTATAAATTATCGTGAATATCTGTCTTTTATCATAGCAGGCAATGAGTATAAAATGACAGATCTGACCGGGGGAGAGGTAGACCTTAGCGGCGTTGATAAAAGCACCCCGGTATATGCGAAAGTAGATATTGACGGTCTGAACGCAGCGATGAAAGAGGCTGGTTCAAAATTTACTTATGCATTAGACACTGAACAGACTTATATGTCACGCCATATTGAATCAAGTGTTACAGTCATGTACCGTTTCCAGCCGAATGAGGATGGGACATGTGCGATTATCAGCGAAGATGACGGAGCAAATCTGACAGTGGAAAATCTTGCATATATCGAGACGGTTGGTCTGTATATTTATAATACAACTTCAACAAGCAGCGCGTATTATGGAATGGATGCGCTTATAGCGAATCTGTTCAAGATCAATGTGATTGGTACATTCCCGGTTACAGCAGAGATTACCTATGTAGATGAAGAAGGAAACGAGCTCTATAGCTTCACCTATGTATCCGAGGAGCAGGGATACTGGGGACAGGCTGGTCCGATCATAGAGTATGCAACGCTTCCTGAGATGGGAAATTCGTTTGAGCATGTCGGTGATACAACGGGGCATGGAAGTGTTTTTGGATATGAAGGACAGGAATTTGAGGTTACAGTCAAAAAGCTTGACCCGAATTTTGACGGACTTCTTGCAGTGCTCGAAGAAGTTGAAAACATGGAAGAAAAGAATTATACTGAGGATTCCATGCAGGCTCTGCTTGATGCGGTAGCGCAGGCTCAGGCAGTGGCAGAGAAAGGGAACGCTGCATTCCAGTACGAAGTTGACGGGGCAAAAGCAGCGGTAGAAAATGCAATTGCCAACCTGAAGGAAATGCCGGCAGCAGATAAGGGGGCACTGAAAGATGCACTCGATCAGTATGAAGCGGCTGACAGCAAAGATTACACAGAAGCATCATGGGCTGCTTATAAGGAAGCTTACGAAGCGGCCATGAAAGTATATAGTGATGAAAATGCAACTCAGGAGCAGATCGACAATGCTCTGGCTGCTCTGGATAAAGCGGCTGATGGCCTGAAAAAAGCGGGTGCGGCAGATGAGAAACCTGCAGCTCCGTCTACATCCGGACAGACAACAGGTACTGCGGCAGGAGCTCCGGTCACAGGAGACGCTTCCAGTGTACAGGTATATGCGGCAGTCATGATCCTGGCAGCTGCAGCAGTTGTGTTTGCAAAGAGGAAAAACGTTCACTGATCAGTTGTATGATGATAGGTGTTTGATGAATGATCTGATCGCTGACGAAGAACGGCAGTATCGGAGAACAGGAGCGGGACTGTCCTGGAAAAGGCGGTCCCGCTCCTGCTGTATCTGTGAGAAACCGATGGGATACAGATGGGTGAAAGGCAGCCGGACAGCAGGAAAATATATTCAAATACAAATCAGCACTTGAAAATCCCGAAGAAGTATGGTAAACTACAACAGTTGTGAAAAGAAGAGCGATGGTCCTCTGGCACAAAAATGTGTTAAGAACGTCAAATATGAAGGAGGTCACACAAAATGAACGAGATCATCAAGAAGATCGAAGCTGAGCAGTTAAAGGAGAATGCGCCGGAATTCCACGTTGGCGATACTGTAAAGGTATACGCTAAGATCAAAGAGGGTAACCGCGAGAGGATCCAGGTTTTTGAAGGAACAGTCCTGAAAAGACAGGGAGGCGGCGCAAGAGAGACTTTCACAGTGAGAAAGACATCCAACGGGATCGGTGTTGAGAAGACATGGCCGCTCCACTCTCCGCACGTTGAGAAGATCGAGGTTGTCCGCAGAGGTAAAGTAAGAAGGGCAAAACTGAACTACTTAAGAAAACGCGTGGGAAAAGCTGCGAAGGTAAAAGAATTAGTAAAATAGTTGATCATGAGAGGGACAATTACAGAACTGTATATTGTCCCTTTTTGAATATAAAGGGCTGAGCTGGAGGGAGTATGCAGGGTTTGGATTTCCGGAAAAAACGAGGGAAGAAAGTAAAGAAGCCCGGAGCGGGGAGAAAGAGGAGCACGCGCGGCGGGCTCAGGTTTGAGACTGAAACAAAGAGAGGGCTGCATTTTGAGCAGGAGAAGGATCCGGCAGGCAGGATCGGGATAAAAGGGGTCATCCTTTGGATCGTGGAGATCCTGATCGTCTGTATGGCGGCAGTGCTGCTCGTGGCAGCCTTTGGACAGAGAGTGAGCATTGCGGGGGACTCTATGGCGCCTGCGCTGAAGAATGGGGATGTCATCCTTATCAACCGGGCGGTTTACCATTTTAAAGAACCGCAGCGGGGGGATATCGTCGCGTTTTCCCAGGCAGGGGACAGGCATGACTCTGTGAAAAGGATCGTCGGCCTGCCGGGGGAGACGGTGCAGATCACAGACGGGAAGATCCTGATCAACGGGGAAGAGATGTCTGAGGATATCCATGTGTCCGGAATCGAGTATGCCGGCCTGGCTGAGGAACCGGTAGAGCTTGGAGATGACGAATATTTTGTGATGGGGGACAATGGCACCGCAGGCGGCGACAGCAGAGACCCGGGTACGGGCAATGTAAAAAAAGAAGAGATCCGCGGTAAGGCGTGGTATATCGCCTCCCCGTCGGAGGACAGAGGAACGATCTGAGACTGATCTGACTCAGAGTCTGTTTCATGAAAAACTGAGCCGTCAGACAGGACGGCGGAATGGAGTAGATATATGCATTTTCAATGGTATCCCGGGCATATGACAAAGGCCCGCAGGATGATGCAGGAAAATATAAAGCTGATCGACCTGATCATTGAGCTGACTGATGCCAGGATCCCGCTGAGCAGCAGGAATCCGGATATCGATGAGCTGGGAAAGAATAAGGTGCGCCTGATCCTTCTGAATAAGGCGGATCTGGCGGAAGAGGCAGCCAGTGATGAATGGATCGAGTATTTCCGTGGGAAAGGCTATTCTGCGGTGAAAGTGAATTCGAAAAAGGGCGGCGGCATGAAGTCGATCCAGTCGGTCATCCAGGAGGCATGCCGGGAAAAGACAGAGAGAGACCGCAAGAGAGGGATTTTAAACAGACCAGTGCGCGCGATGGTAGTGGGGATCCCGAATGTGGGGAAATCCACTTTTATCAATTCTCTTGCAGGAAAAGCGTGCGCCAAGACTGGGAACAAGCCGGGGGTCACAAAGGGGAAACAGTGGATCCGGCTGAACAAAAACGTAGAGCTTCTGGATACACCGGGCATCCTCTGGCCGAAGTTCGAGGACCAGGAGGTAGGGCTGAAGCTGGCATTCATCGGTTCCATCAAAGATGAGATCCTCCAGACAGAGGAGCTGGCTGCTGAGCTGATAAAATTCTTAAGCGCCGGGTACCCGGGCGTCCTGGAGGAAAAATACAGCATTCCGGCAGTGGGGGATGCCTACGAGTGCCTGAAGGATATCGCTGAGAACAGGCACTGCCTTGTGCGCGGGAGCGAGCTGGATACGGAAAAAGCCGCATCGATCCTGCTGGATGATTTCCGGGGAGGAAAGCTGGGGCGCATTACTCTGGAAAGGCCGGAAGCTTAACAGGAAGGAAGACATAAATGAGAGGCATAATCAGAGAACTTTTTGGCTGGATCATATTTATCGTGCTTGTTGTTGCCGCATCGTATGTTGTGGTCACCTTTGTAGGGCAGAGGACTCAGGTGAGCGGGGAATCCATGGAGACAACGCTTGCTGACGGCGACCATCTCATCGTGGATAAAATATCATACCGGTTCCGTGATCCGAAGCGCTATGACATTGTAGTCTTCCCATACCGGTATGCGGAAAACACATATTATATCAAGCGGATCATCGGGCTTCCGGGGGAGACGGTGCAGATCACGGACGGATATGTATATATCAACGGCACCCTGCTCGATGAGCATTACGGAAATGCGGTGATGGATAATCCGGGCCTGGCGGCTGAGCCGGTCACACTGGGGCCGGATGAGTACTTTGTGCTCGGAGATAACCGGAACAACAGCCAGGACAGCCGTTCCGTAAATGTGGGAGTGATCCACAGAGATGAGCTGCTGGGACGTGCCTGGATCCGTATCTGGCCTCTTGATAGATTCGGAGTGATCAAACATGAGTAAGAAAAGTATTTCACAGATAAAAGAAGAGTTTGAACAGGCAGATGCCGCGCAGTTGGAGAGTCTGTACGAGATATACGGCTCTGATGAGCGCAGCGGGGTACAGAAGCTGATCGGCGCGTACAGGAAGAAAGCAGAAGCCATGCAAAAAGAGCGCATGCGCCTGGAAGCGATGCGCAGTTTTGAACATAAGTACAGTGATAAGCATGGCGGTACATACAGCCTGATCTGCGGGATCGATGAGGCGGGGCGGGGTCCTCTGGCGGGCCCTGTGGTCGCGGGGGCGGTCATCCTGCCGGATGACTGTGAGATCCTTTATCTGAACGACTCGAAAAAACTCTCCCCTGCAAAGAGGGAACTGCTCTATGATGAGATCATGGAAAAGGCAGAGGCAGTGGGCGTGGGCATGGCATCCCCCGCAAGGATCGATGAGATCAATATCCTTCAGGCAACTTATGAGGCGATGCGGGAGGCTGTCAGCAATCTCGGAGTCTCCCCTCAGCTCCTTCTGAATGATGCGGTAACCATACCGGACGTCAGTATCCCGCAGGTGCCGATCATCAAGGGGGATGCCAAAAGCGTGTCTATCGCCGCTGCCAGCATTATCGCCAAGGTGACGAGGGACAGGCTGATGGTGCAGTATGATGAGATCCTGCCGGGATACGGGTTCGCGCAGCACAAAGGATACGGGTCAAAGGAGCATATCGAGGCGATCCGGCGTTTGGGTCCGACACCGATCCACAGGCAGACTTTTATAAAAAATTTTCTGGTTTGATGATGCATCGTCAGACTGAGAAGCAGAGACAAGACAGAGGTATATAGACAGACTGAGATACAGGATATGGCTGAGAGAAGAGGAAGCAGATTTCAGGAGCAGCAGAGAAAGAGTACCAGGCAGACCGGGACGGATTATGAGCGTGCGGCCGGATATTATCTGGAACAGCTCGGGTATGAGATCCTGGAGTATAATTACAGGTGCAGGGCAGGGGAGATCGACCTGATCGCGAAGGATGGGGAATACCTGGTGTTCTGCGAAGTCAAGTACCGCTCCGACGGAAGGAAGGGCAGCCCTCTGGAGGCGGTGGGCGCGGGCAAGCAGCGGACGATCTTCCGGTGCGCCATGTTTTATCTGGCGGAGCATCACATAGACGATGTGCCGTGCCGGTTCGATGTAGTCGGAATAGAAGGGGCGGAAGTGGTACATATTAAAAATGCATTTGCGGGGTGAAGATATGGGACTGGGGCTGAAGTATAAAGATGAGAGGCATGTTTTTGACGAGGTGCGCGGTGAGACGCCATACCTGAAATATCCGATGTTTGAGAAGACGGGCATCGTAAGACATGGCTTTTCCACCCGGCTGGGCGGCGTCAGTGAGGGATGCTATGCGTCCCTGAACTTAAGCTTTGACCGCGGGGACAGGGAAGAGGCTGTCAGGGAGAATTTCCGGCGGATCGGGGAAGCCATGGGTGTACGCTGTGAGGACATGGTGCTTTCCCGGCAGACCCACACTACGAATGTGCGGGTGGTTACGGAGAATGACAGGGGAAAAGGCGTTGTCAGAGAAAGAGACTACACGGATGTGGACGGGCTGGTCACGGATGTTCCGGGAATCTGTCTTGTGACTTCTTATGCGGACTGTGTGCCTCTGTATTTTGTGGATCCTGTGAAAAAGGCGATCGGCCTGAGCCATTCCGGCTGGCGGGGAACGGTGGGAAAGATCGGGAAGAAGACTGTTGAGCTCATGAGAGAAACGTTCGGCTCTGATCCCGGAGATATCCTCGCGGCAGTGGGGCCTTCTGTGTGTATGGACTGCTATGAGGTGAGCGGGGATGTGATCGAGAGGGTGAAAGAAGCTTTTGCGGAACCGCTCTGGGACCAGCTTTTTTACAGGAAGCCGGATGGAAAATACCAGCTTGATCTCTGGAAGGCGAATGAATGGATCTTCAGGGAGTCAGGGATTTCCGAAGAACATATCGCGGTGACCAATGTATGTACCCACTGCAACAGTGATATCCTGTATTCCCACCGCGCGGCGGGGGATCAGCGCGGGAACCTGTGTGCATTCCTTGCTTTAAAACAAATAACGGGAGGAGGATCAGAATGATATCAGGGTACTTAATATCAGCAGTGAGGGAGCTGCTTTCTGCTCCCGGCGCGGGCAGGCTGTTTCGCGCGGCTGCGGCGGGGGCTGTGGATGTGACGGATAATTCTCTGCCGTCAGATGTCCAGGAATCTGTGCAGGAGGTGACAACTGAGGCAACCCGGGAGGTCAATCAGTTCGTGCAGTTTTTTGAAGACCATATCCCGGATCTTGTGGCGTTTGGCGTCCGGGTGCTGTTGGCGCTCGTCCTGTTCTTTGTAGGAAGCAAGATCATCAAATGGATCCGGAAGGTTGTGAGGAAATCCTTTGAGCGGACGAACGCAGACGCCGGGGTAAAGCAGTTTGTCGACTCCATGCTGAAATTCGGCCTGTATGCCCTTCTGTTGTTTATCATAGCGACAAAATTCGGGGTCGAGTCTTCGTCTGTGGCAGCTCTGATCGCATCCGCCGGCGTCGCGATCGGCCTGGCCGTGCAGGGGAGCCTGTCCAATTTCGCGGGCGGGGTGCTGATCCTCTTGCTGAAGCCTTTCGCAGTGGGAGATTATATCGTTGTTACCCAGGAAGGGATCGAAGGGACGGTAAAGGAAATCCAGATATTTTATACAAAGCTTGCAACAGTGGACAATCAGACTGTGGTCGTGCCGAACAGTATCCTGACCAATAACAGCCTGACAAATGTGACGGCCCGCCCGGAGCGGAAACTGGACCTGAAGGTGGGGATTTCTTATGACGCAGATCTTAAGAAGGCAAAATCCCTGATCGAGGATATGCTCCTGCATGACGAGAGTATCATACAGGATGAAGAGATCCGGGTATTCGTGGATTCGCTGGCAGACAGCGCGGTGATGATCGGCCTGAGGGCGTGGGTAAAGACAGAGGAATACTGGGCGACAAGATGGAGGCTGATGGAAGAGATCAAGCTGACTTTTGACGCGGAAGGCATCGATATCCCGTATAATCAGCTCACAGTGCATGTGCGGGAAGAAGGAAAGTGACAGGATCCGATATGACCGGTGTACAGAAAAGAACGTCAAATAAAAGTGCACAGAAAAGAACGTCAAAATAAAAAGAATGGCAAAATGAAAAGAATGTCAAAGGTAAAAAGGGGCTGTCGGGAAATAGATAGTCCAAAACAGGGGCAGTTGTGACTCGCATGAGTCACAACTGCCCCTGAAATTTATCCTGTAAAAAGAGAAAAAGATGGCTAACGACAACCATCTTTCTCTCCGTTCCATGTTATAATGGAACTATGCAAAAACAAGATTATTATAACGACTTTTTTGAAATTGGGCAACAGAAAATTAACTTCAGTTTCTTCGAATTGAGTCTACCCGATGACGATCCAGTCTATACCCTGAAAAAAGTGATGGAGGAATTAGATTTTTCAGGCCTGCTGGCCTGTTATCCAAACAAGGGAAGAACCGGGTTTAACCCAATCATGCTGTATGCTGTCGTTACCTACGCAAACATGCGCGGAGTCCGGGCCGTTGACCGGATTGTTGATCTGTGCCAGAGAGACCTTGCTTTTATCTGGCTGACGAAAGTGGTCCTATGTCAAGAAAAAGTACAAATTAAATATGCCCTTTTAATGTTGAGTTACCCTGCTAAAGCTTCAGCTCTTTCATCTAACGCTGCATAGTATTCTTTTTCATACTGATCTGGCGAAAGATATCCACAATGGCTGTGTGTCCTCACTGTGTTATAAAATGTTTCTATATATTCGAATACCAGCTTATATGCATGCCGGTAATTAAAAATTTTAAAACGGTTGATCCACTCCCTTTTCAGTAATGCATGGAACGATTCAATACACGCATTGTCCCATGGATATGCTTTTTTTGAATAGCTGTTTACCATCCCCTCTGTTGCTTTACGGAATGCATCCGATACATACTGGCAGCCACGGTCTGTATGTATGATAAGCGGATGTGCTATTCTGCGGATTTTCTTTGCTTTCTCGATACATTCCACCACATGGGATGCTTCCAGTGTTTCGCCCAAGACCCATGCGATGATTTTCCGGGAATACAGATCCATAATGCTGGTTAAGTATACAAAGCCGTCAAACGTCCAGATATAAGTGATATCCGACACCCATACAGCATCCGGCTGAGCGGGATTGAACTGTTCATTCAGAATGTTATGCAGTTTCGAACTGAAATCAGAATCTATGGTTGTTTGTACATATGGCTTTACCCATTGGGCTTTGATTCCCATCTGACGCATGTAATTCGCCACAGTTTTCACTGCGATTTTTTCACCGGTTTTCCACAATTCCCTTGTGATCTTAGGGGCTCCATAGTTCTGGTGGGAATCTTCATAGATTTTTCGGATTTTCTGTTTGATCTCCCCACGGTGTTTTTCCGTGGCAGAAGGGACTCTTTTTTTCCAAGCATTATAACCGGATCGTGAAACACCAAGATGTTTCAGTACCCCGCTGACAGAGACGTGGTGCTTCACCGGACGCTGCTCCATTTCCACAATATACTCCGCTGTGGCAGTATAGACAGCCTCTGTCATTTTCCCAGGATACTGATGGCTTTTTTTAGAATTTCAAGCGCATCCTTTGTATCCCTTAGTTCACGCTGGAGACGTGCGATCTCTTTCGCCTCATCACTGGAATAATTCCCGGATCCCCGTGTTGGTACGCTCCCTTCGTTCTCTCTGGCCGCTCGTAGCCACGTCTTGAGAGCGGAATCACTGATTCCCAGATTCTCAGCTGCCTTCTGAAGTGAGAGTTCTGGATGTTCCAAACGATACCTGACTGCATTCTCCTTAAACTGTTGATCGTATCTGCTACCCTTTGCCATGCCTGTACTGCCTCCTTTTTATCATCTCTCTTATCATACATGATTTAGGTCTGCATGGCATCTTTACTTTGTACTATTTTTATACTACCACTAAAGGGCAGAAGCCTCAAAGGGATGTTTTTTACGATTTTAAAGGCAAAAAGCTCACAGGGGAAGTCCTGGATGAATTGAATTACCAGTTCATGCGCCGCCTGGAAAAAGAAGGGTTTCTTACACTGAAAGAACTTTATATCGATGGAACGAAACTGGAGGCAAATGCCAACAGATATACCTTTGTCTGGCGGGGCAGCCTGAATTACCATCTTGCAGGCCTGCTGGATACGATTGATGCCCTTTATACAAAGTACAACGCTTTCCTGCTGGACAATGGGTATGGCCCGAAATATGACCTTGGGGATGCACATATGTTTGTGATTGAGGGGATGGACAAAGTCAGGAAGATCATCCAAAAGAACAGGGAGCGGAAACTGACAAAGCATAAGAAGATCCCTAATAATACCATAATCGAGATCGATCATTGTTCCCCGCTTGAAATCCGGAAACTGCAGAAGAACCTGATGCGGATTGCAGAGGGAGAAGGGATTGAGTTTGTTTTCGGGAAGGGAATGCGTAAGCCGGAGATCCAGAAACTTTATGAGGGACTGGAAGAATGCGGAAAGCGCCTGATGGAGTATAAAGAATGCTTTAAGATCATGGGGAAAGACCGCAACAGCTATTCTAAGACAGATCTGGAAGCGACATTCATGCGGATGAAAGAGGACCATATGATGAACGGGCAGTTAAAACCTGCCTATAACGTCCAGATCGCAGTAGAAAATTACTTTATTGTCCACGGATATGTAAGCAATGACCGGACAGACTACAACACGCTGATCCCAGTTCTGGAAAAACACAGGAAAGCGTTTGGGGATAAGCTGGAGGCAGTCACTGCCGACAGCGGCTACTGCAGTGAAAAGAACCTGCTGTATCTGAAAGAGAACAGGATCCGCAGCTTCATCAAGCTGCAGGACCATGAGAAGAGGAAGACACGGGCATACAAAGAAGACATCGGGAAGTATTACAACATGACATACGCCGTTTTTGAGAATGAGCACTATTATATCTGCCATGACGGAAGAGAACTGCACCATATCCGGACAGAAAGCAAAGAACAGGACGGCTACACACAGACAGTAGAGGTATACGGCTGTGCGGACTGCAGTGAATGTGAATATAAATCGAAATGTCTTTATAAATACAATCCCGAAAAGAATCCGGACCAGAACAAGGTCATGAAGATCAATGAACGCTGGGAAGAACTGAGGGAGGAGTCCAACACGAATATCCAGAGTGAAGAAGGGATCCTGAAACGTCAGACACGGTCGATCCAGACAGAGGGTCACTTTGGAGATATCAAAGAGAACGAAAACTTCCGTCGTTTTAACTACCGTTCGAAAGAGAAAGTATATAAAGAGTTCATGCTGTATGCCATAGGGCGGAACATCATGAAATATCATCGGTTTTTACATCAGGAAATCGAAAAATTTGAAGGGAAAAAGGAGCAGGAAGCGGCTTAACCAGAGGAGCGCTCTGAAAAATCCAGCCAAGGGGTTATTGCGCCCTAAAATAGCGTTTACAAACAGGACGGAGGCAGTCTCCGACAGAATAACGGCTCAAAAAAGTCCGTATTCTGCGGGATTGTCCCCGTCCTGTTTGTCAGGAGTCAAAAATCGGTATTAACCGACAGCCCCATTAAAAAATAAAAAAGCCGGAAATCAGACTTGAACTGACGACCCCTTCATTACGAGTGAAGTGCTCTACCGACTGAGCTATTCCGGCTTGTGGATGTCATTTCTGACGAACCTTGCTTATTATATCTCGTTTTCGGGAAAATTTCAACTGTTTTTTTATTTTCTTATCTGGTTCTGTTATGATATACTATTTAAGGTGCATCAGCGCCGGTGAGTCCGGTGCTGTATTAGTGTTAGGAGGCAGATAGGATGAAACCATCAGAACAAACAGTCCGGACATTTATGAAAGACCGTTTTGCCACAGAGAATGGCGCGGTGATCGAAGAAGTGGACGACCATTATGCAAAGTGCAGCCTGAAGATTGAAGACAGGCACAGAAATGCAATGGGCGCGGTCATGGGAGGCGTCTATTTTACGCTGGCGGATTTCGCCCTGGCTGTGGCGAGCAACTGGCAGGAAATGGGAAGCGTCTCTCTTAATTCGGAGATCGCGTATTTGACTGCGGCAAAAGGGGACAAGCTGACTGCGGAGGCGGTCTGTATCAAAAATGGCAGGACGACCGGGTATTATAAGATCGACGTCAGAGATGAGATGGGCAATCTTGCGGCGGCTGTGACAGCTACCACATTCCGGGTTTCTAAATAAGATTGGAGGCAGAAAGACTTATGGGATCGAAAGTTTATTTTACAGATATGAGGGCTCTTCCGGGCACGAACCTGCCGGATAAGCTGAAAAAACTCATCAAAAAAGCAGGCATCGGAGAGATTGATTTTAACAAAAAGATGACAGCCATCAAGATCCATTTCGGCGAGCCGGGCAACCTGTCCTTCCTGCGCCCGAACTATGCAAAGGCTGTGGCTGATGTGGTAAAAGAGCTGGGCGGACGCCCGTTCCTGACAGACTGCAATACGCTGTATGTGGGCAGGAGGAAGGATGCGCTGGAGCATCTGAGCACTGCCTATGAAAACGGGTTCAACATTCTTTCCACAGGATGCCATATCATCATCGGGGACGGCCTGAAGGGCACGGACGATGTAAGCGTGCCGGTAAAAGGCGGGGAGCTGGTAAAAGAGGCAAAGATCGGGCGCGCTGTCATGGATGCGGATGTGTTCATCAGCCTGAGCCATTTTAAGGGGCATGAGCTGACCGGGTTTGGCGGCTGCTTCAAAAATATCGGGATGGGCTGTGGGAGCCGCGCGGGAAAGATGGAACAGCACAACAGCGGGAAACCGTCAGTGGACCAGTCGGTGTGCGTGGGATGCCGCGTCTGTTCAAAAAACTGCGCCCACGGCGCGATCTCATTCCCCGAGAAAAAGGCTTATATCGACCATGCCAAATGTGTCGGCTGCGGACGCTGTCTCGGGGCATGTAACTTTGACGCGATTTACAATGAAAATTCTTCTGCGGTGAAAGACCTGAATATGAAGATGGCAGAGTACACGAAGGCAGTCGTGGACGGCCGCCCTGCTTTCCATATCAACCTGGTCATCGATGTGTCGCCTTACTGCGACTGCCATCCGGAGAATGATGTGCCCATCCTGCCGGATATCGGGATGTTCGCGAGCTTTGACCCAGTCGCACTGGACCAGGCGTGCGCGGACGCGTGCAATGCACAGCAGCCGGTGCGGGGAAGCATCCTGGACGAACATATGCATGAAGAAGGATTCTGTGACCACCACGACCATTTCACAAATACAACGCCGGAGAGCGAGTGGGAGACATGTCTCGCACATGCAGAAAAGATCGGGCTTGGGAGCAGAGAGTACGAATTAGTGGAAGTGAAATGAGATAATAAAAAATGCAAGGGGTCAGACCCCTTTTAAGAGGGGTCTGACCCCATTGGGGAGAATATTCAGAAAAAAGAGAGGAAAGTGAAATGAAGAGAGAAAAATTCGGCAGCCGACTGGGATTTATCCTGATCTCGGCAGGCTGTGCCATTGGTCTGGGGAATGTGTGGCGTTTCCCGTACATTACCGGGCAGTATGGCGGGGCGGCTTTTGTGCTGATCTATCTGGTCTGCCTGGTCATGCTGGGACTCCCGATCATGGTCATGGAGTTTTCTGTGGGACGCGGCGCGGGATGCAGTATTGCCCGAGCTTTTGACAAGCTGGAGCCATTGGGGACAAAGTGGCACTGGTACAAATGGTTTGGGATAGCTGGAAATTATCTTCTGATGATGTTTTATACAACGATCGGAGGATGGCTTTTGATCTATCTGGGCAAGATGGCAGCAGGCAGTTTTGAGGGAATGGATGCTGCCCAGATTGAGGGGGAATTTGGAAGCCTGATGGGACAGCCTGTCCTTATGACTGTATTTATGGTGATCGTTGTGGTCCTGTGTTTCGGAATCGTTAATCTCGGACTCCAGAAAGGGGTAGAGGGGATCACAAAAGTAATGATGGTGCTCCTGCTTGTACTGTTGATCGTACTTGCAGTGCGTTCGATCCTGCTTCCGGGAGCAGGCGCAGGTCTGGAGTTTTACCTCCTGCCGGATTTCGGGAAAATGAAAGAGGCAGGGATCCTGGAAGTTATATCCGCAGCCATGAACCAGTCTTTCTTCACTTTAAGTCTGGGGATCGGAGCTATGGCGATCTTCGGAAGCTATATCGATAAGAAGAGGAGACTGGCAGGGGAAGCTGTCGCAATTACTGTCCTTGATACAAGTGTTGCGTTGATCTCAGGCCTGATCATTTTTCCGGCAAGCTTTGCTTTTGGGGTAAACCCGGACAGCGGTCCGAATCTGATCTTTATCACTCTGCCGAATATTTTTAATTCCATGGCAGGCGGAAGACTCTGGGGCGCGATCTTTTTCCTTTGTATGTTCTTTGCCTCAGCGTCAACGATCATCGCTGTGTTTGAGAACATCATTGCATTTGCCATGGATCTGACAGGGTGCTCAAGGCGAAAGGCAGTGGCGATCAACCTTGTGGCGATCATCCTTCTGTCCATGCCGTGCGTGCTCGGTTACAATGTCCTGAGCGGGTTCGCGCCGTTCGGAGAAGGCACAGCAATCCTCGACCTGGAGGACTTCATCGTAAGCAACAACCTCCTGCCGCTCGGAAGCCTTGTATACGTGCTCTTCTGCACGACCCGCTACGGCTGGGGCTGGAAAAACTTCCTTACCGAAGCCAACTCCGGAGAAGGCCCGAAATTTCCAAAATGGGTAAGACTATACGTAACATTTATAGTCCCGCTTATTGTTATATTCCTTTTCATACAAGGATATTGGAGCAAATTTGCAGGCTAGGCTCAAGCCATGCGCAAGAAGAAAAGAAGGGGACCTCATCGTGCTAGCACGAATGAGGTCCCCTTCTTTTCTTCTTGCATAGGGCGCAGCCCGTGAGCGAGATGGAGCGAAGCGAAATCGAGCTGCATGGCATGAGCCAGACGGCGGAAAGAGCAGCCCGTGAGCGAGATGGAGCGAAGCGAAATCGAGCTGCATGGCATGAGCCAGACGGCGGAAAGAGCAGCCCGTGAGCGAGATGGAGCGGAGCGGAATCGAGCTGCGTGGCGAGAGGCGGACGGCGGGAAGAGCAGCCCGTGAGCGAGATGAAGCGGAGCGGAATCGAGCTGCATGGCGAGAGCCGGACGGCAGGAAGCGCAGCCTGATGGCTGAACTGTTGCGGTTTTTTCTGGAAAAACCGAAAAACACTTGACTGTATACCAGTTATATACCTTAAGATATCCCCATACTCAGACAGAGTGTTGCCCCGCCTGGAAGCAAGAAGAAATATCATAGTTTCTTTCTTTAATGCGCATGCCAGGTAATACAAATGCAAGGGAGGTGCAGGCTTGAATACAAAGCAAGTAGAAGAGCTGACAGGGATGTCCCGGCAGAACATCCGCTATTATGAACGGATGGGGCTTCTCGAGCCGGCGAGGGAAGACGGGAATGCCTACCGGGATTATTCGGAAGAAGATATCAGGAGACTGAAACTGATCAAGATGCTCAGGATGCTCGATATGTCTCTGAAAGATATAGATGATATAATAAATGGAAAAGTTTCTTTAAAGTCTTCTGTAAAACACCAGAGAGAAAATCTGCAGACCCATCAGAAACAGCTCCAGGCGGCAATCGATGTCTGCGCCAGCATAGGCAGAGAAAAAGGCGAGGACCTGGATGTAGACACCTATCTGAGGCGCATGGAGGATATGGAGCGCAGCGGCGGCGTTTTCGCCCGGTTTGTGGACGACTATAAGCAGATAGTCCAGGACGAAGAAGAACGCAAATTTTCTTTTTATGCAGACTTCCCGGTAAACACTCCGGCGATGCTAGAAAAGGCGCTCCGTGAATATGCCTCAGAGCGGGGGCTCCGGTTCCATATGGAAAAAAGAGGAAAATATCCGGAATTCAGGCTTGGGGACCACACATACACCGCTGTCAGGCTGCTGGAAAAGAAAAAAGGAAACAAAGAGGATCCGGCGGTACGCGTTATCTGTGAGCGGAAAGAGAAGGTCCCGGGCGGCAGGGACATGAAGATCCCGGCTAAGAGGCGAAGGATGCTCCGGGGGATCCATATTCTGGCGACCAATATACGCAGGCACAGAAACAGGACATTGCTGAACCTTGTACTCAGTGCGCTGGCGGTCACAGTGCTGTCATTTTATCTGGGAAATATCCGGAGCACAGAGCAGATACTGGAAAACGCGCCGGAATCTTACGAGATCACAGGGGAAATCTGGAACGTGTGCGGCGAGTCAGACCATGGATTATTTATCTCCCATCAGGTGCTGGAAGATCTGTACAGATCAGAACGGATCGGCGATATCGCGGAAAGTGCCGAGCTGATGGGGAATCTGTCTGATGGGATGGATCTGTCCGGCGGGATGGATCTGTCTGGTGGGATGGATTTGTCCGGCGGGATGGATCTGCCCGATGGCGAAACACCGGCTGGCAGCTCATCGGCTAAGGGCGGTGAAGCGCCGGATACGGTATCCCTGCTGGGGATCAACAGGACAGAGTGCGTCCAGGGATTGTCGGAGGAAGATATTACGTGGGAGAGCGGCCAGGATAAAACCGGAGAAGAGTGGGAAGGATTCCTGAAAAGCAGTTCTGACTGTATCCTGAGTGAGGCATTTGCAGAAAAAACAGGGCTGTCTGCGGGCGATACGGCAGAGTTCAGCCTGGCGCGTTACTCACAGGGGCTGGCAGGAGTGACCCTGGAGAGACAGGAGTTTGAGCCGGAAGAATTTCACATCGCGGGCATTTATAAGGAAGATCCCGACAGGGAAGAGGAAAATCCGGATATCCTGCTCCCTCTGGACGCGGTGAAGGCAATCTATGAGAAAAATGACATTGTCTATTTTGCGTCCGCGCTTTCTTTCCGAGTGACAAAGCCCATGGAGCTGAATGAAGTAAAAGAGGAGCTGAAGGATGCGGGACTGAAAGAGATCATATACGGGTCGCCCAGGTCTTACGCCGGGATCGGACTGAAGCTGACGGATACAGAATTTATCCATTCCACGGAGAGCGCGGACCGCAGCCTGGCGCTGCTGGAGAGTTTCCTGCCATTTATGTTCGTCATCATAGCAGCAGCGGGGTATATCATCCCAAGCCTTTTGTTCCAGAACAGGCGGGAGGAATATGCGGTCATGCGCGCTCTGGGCACGGGGAGATGCTTCTGCAGCCTGCTGTTCTATATCGAGCACATCATACCCGCGGCAGCGGGGGCACTGGCCGGAGCGGCGGCTGGGATAGCGCTGGGAGCTGTGGATCCTGTGAGCGGGGCAGTTGTCTGGGGACTCTACCTGGTATTTTATATGCTTGGTGCCGGGGCGGCGATGTGGCGGTTTGGAAGATTCAGTATTGCGGCTGTGTTGTCACACAGAGATTGAGAGGTAGATATGGAACGGATCAAAGTAGAATCAGTGAGTTATTCTTATCAGAATAAATATCAGACCGTGGAAGCAGTCAGGGATGTCACCTGTTCATTTGAGACAGGCAGGCTGTATGTGATCACAGGGGAGTCGGGAAGCGGCAAGAGTACATTCCTGTCCCTGCTGGCAGGGCTGGACTGCCCGGGCAGCGGGAGGATCCTTGTGGACGGTGATGATATAAGCCATACAGACAGGGATGCATACCGAAGGGAAAAAGTGGCTGTGATCTACCAGGCTTTTCATCTCTTCCCCCTGCTCACTGCCCTGGAAAATGTCATGTATCCTCTGGAGATACGGGGAATGCCTGGAAAAGAAGCGAGGCGGCAGGCAGAGGCCTGTCTGGAGGAGGCCGGGGTCAGCAGGAAGTTATTCGGACAGTATCCGAAGATGATGAGCGGAGGAGAGCAGCAGAGGACCGCAGTGGCGCGCGCGATCGCATCCGGCGGGAAGATCCTGCTGGCGGACGAGCCTACCGGCAGCCTGGATTCGGAAAATGAGGAAAAGATCGTGGATCTCCTCTTGTCTCTGGCGCATGAGAGGGATTATACAGTCATCATGGTCACGCACAACAGAGAAATCGCGGAGAGGGCGGATGTGCGTCTGGTCATGAAGGACGGAAGGATGACAATGGAACAGTGAGGTGTTGAGGATGACATTCTACTATAGTATAAAACAGATGCGCCGGAGTCCTCTGAAAAGCCTGCTGTTCGCTGTCCTCATCGCCGTGTGCGCCTTCTGCCTTTCGCTGGGAGGAGCTCTGTGGTACATGGGGAGCAGCGGCTTTCAGGATTTCGACGGGCTGTATACCACCATCGGGACAGTTGAGCAGAAATATGAAGGCACAGAGGTGCGCTCGAGCTGGGATCCGGAAACACAGGCATACGAGTATTACAGCGGGGGATATTACGGAGAATGGATCCCGGAAGATGTCCTGGATTTTAAAGGGGCGGACTATATTTTGAAGCCTAGGCAGCGCCCTTATTTCGGAGCATATATCGAAGACCTGTATCATGGGATCGGGAGCGCGGACATGGGAGTCGTGGAAGCCACGCCGCTCAAGACGGGAGCAATGTACCCTTCTCTGCCCATGCGCGTGACACGCGTGCTGGAGGGGACGATGCAGGAAGGGGAGATCTTCTATCTCTGCGACCATCAGAGCGAGGAACCGGCCATCCTGGAGTCGGGAAAAACGTATGTGATGCAGCTTTCCATGTTCGGGACAGCGCATGGGCCCAATGTCCAGGCGGGAGAACAGACCATGGAGTACCTTCTCTCTTCAGGGATCGCATCCACTCAGTACACGATCGACATGGAGCCTGTGTATGACCCCGTCACGGAAGAGGACCGCTGGTATGATGAGGTGACGGATGGATTTTATGAGACTGAGAGAGGGAAGCGCTGGCTTGCGCTCAGCAGTTACCAGGATTACAGCATGCGCACGATCCCGGTCCAGCCCACGGACGGGACGAAGCTGCTCATGTATTTCTATAACGGGGAAGCACAGATCACAGAGGGGCGCGATATCACAGAAGAGGAATATAAGGACGGCGCAAAGGTCTGCCTGATCCCTGAAATGCTGGCGATGAGGCTGGGAAAGAAGGTCGGAGATACACTGGCTCTGCCGCTTTATTATGCTGATTATTCCCGGGCGGTAGGGGACGCCTTCATGCTGGGCACCCGCAGTCATGTCTCTGTGAATCTCCTGAATGCGGAAGGAGAGATATATCAGATATTCAATGAGCAGGAGTACGAGATCGTCGGGCTCTATACGGCGGAAGATAAGGGATCGGGCAGTTATTCCGCAGGGGAGTATGAGGTGGTCATCCCGTGGAACGCGGTCCCGGAAAACTGCTGGGAAGATAATATCGCAGGGGCAGGACCCATGAAAGGAGCGGATACGTCATTTCAGATCCCCAACGGGACAGTGGAAGAGTTCCGGGAAGCGTGGGAGGCACTTGGCATTGATGGCCTGGAGATCCGCTTTTATGATATGGGATACACTCAGCTGAAGGACAGCCTGGAGAACCGTCAGCTCATGTCAGCGATCTTTCTTCTCAGCGGGGGAGTGATGGCAGTCCTGATCTTATGTTTTTTCTCAAGCCTGTTTATCACCGGGCAGAAAGAGCGCATCGCTGTGGAAAGACTGATGGGACGGACAAAACGCCAATGCGCGTTATCCATTCTGTCCGGGATGATTGTCTTAAGCGCGGCAGGATGTATTGCAGGGAGCGCAGCGGGCTGGCTTGCCTCGGGAAAAGCTGCGCAGGAAGCTGGGGATACCCTGGAGTTTGACCGGACTTACAGTGATAATACGATCGCAAATACAGAGCCGGAAGACACAGGAGAGCCTCCGGGAGCAGTGCTGCCCTGTGTTACGGGAGGCGTGCTGCTGGCGGCATCGGCGGTGGTCTCCGGGGGATATATGCGGGCAGTGCTCAGGAAAGAGCCTCTGCGGATGCTGGGAGAGATAGAGGAATAACGGGAAAGAAAGAGATCAATGAACGTGCAGCTAAAGCACCGGTTTTTCTGCGGAAGGCGGAGAGACCGGTGCTTTGGCGTTATTGCAGTATCAGTACCTTTTTTGATACAATTTCTCCACCACCCCGATCACCGCATACAGTCCCATCGCCATAATGCACAGCAGCACGATCGACATGATCAGCCAATCCATTTTAAACACCTGGCTCGAATAAATGATCAGATGCCCCAGCCCGTTCCTCGCTGCCAGGAATTCCCCAATCACCACCCCGACCAGGCAAAGCCCGATATTGACTTTCATATTGCTGATCACAGCAGGCACAGAGCTCGGCAGCACGACTTTAAAAAGTGCATGCCGTCTCGTCCCGTGCAGGGTATAGATCAGCTTGATCTTTTCCCGGTCGACAGTGGTGAAGCTGGTGTACAGGTTCATGATACTGCCGAATATCGCCACGGACATGCCGGCGACGATGATGGTCGTGGGGGTCGCGCCCAGCCATACGATAAGAAGAGGTGCGAGGGCGGATTTCGGCAGGCTGTTCAGGACGACCAGATAGGGTTCCAGTATCTCGGAGAGCTTCCGGCTGCACCAGAGAAGGACAGCGAGGAGGATGCTGAACAGTGTGACGAGCAGGAAGCTGACAATGGTTTCATACAGTGTGACGCCGATATGCAGGAAGATCGAGCGGTCTGTAACCATTTCCCGGAAGCAGAGAGCGATTTTGGAAGGACTGCTGAAGATAAAAGAATCAATGATCCCTGTATCTGCACAGACTTCCCACAGGATGAGGAAGAGCACCAGGATCAGAATCCGTGCAAGACGTACGATCAGGCGGTGGCGGCGCAGGCGGGAGAGAAACAGTTCCTGTCCGTGTGAGATTTTATTCATCGCGATTCAGCTCCTTCCATATTTCATTAAAATAAGTCTTAAATTCCGGCGCATTTCTCCGGTTCAGCGGTGTGTCGTTCTCCAGGGAGAATCTGACAGGGACAGTGCGCACGATCGATGCCGGCCGTTTGGACAGGATAATGACCCGGTCTGAGAGGCTGACGGCTTCGGAGAGATCGTGGGTGACAAGGAGCGCTGTCTTCCCGGAACGGCGGATGATCTGCCCGATGTCATCGCTTACCGTGAGCCGTGTCTGGTAGTCCAGAGCGGAAAACGGTTCGTCGAGGAGCAGGAGCTCCGGATCCAGCAGAAGAGTGCGGATCAGGGCGGCCCGCTGACGCATGCCGCCGGACAGTTCGGAAGGCCTGGAGCGTGCGAACCGTTCCAGCCCGTACTGTTCCAGGAGCTGCTCAGCGCGGGCGCGGATCTGTGGCGTCACCTTCCCGCGGATCTCAGCCCCGAGGATCACATTGCGGTATACAGTGCGCCATTCAAACAGATGGTCATGCTGCAGCATGTAGCCGATCTTGGAAGAATTCTCTGTCAGGGGTATCCCGCCAAGGGACATATTCCCGGATTCGGGCTGCATAAGGCCGGCGATGAGGGAGAGAAGGGTGGACTTGCCGCAGCCGGAGGGACCGACCACTGCTGTAAATTCTCCGGGCATGAGTGTAAATGACAGGTCCGCCAGGGCTTTTGTCTCCCCGCCCGGTGTATGATAGGAATAACTGACATTGCTCAGTTTCAGGATTGGTTCCATAGGATTCACTTCCATCCGTGCTGTATATTATCTAATGTATGTAAAAATACAGGCGGTGTGAAAACGTATGACACTGTCCGCGGCAGCAGTGCGGGAATATGGAAAACGCCTGGAAAACGGCTTTGCAAAAATGCGTTTTCCGGCGTTGTATGAGAAGGAAAAGAGCGGTATAATAAAACCAGAGATACATGTTGATACAGCGCGCGGAAGATATGAGCGGATAAACAGTGGCAGGTATGATGTTCCGCGGGATAGCCTGCGGACCCTGCACTGGCAGCAGAGAGGAGAGATGGATATGTCAGGACATAAGATCATTACGATTGGACGGCAGTTCGGGAGCGGAGGACGCGAGATCGGACAGAAGCTTGCCGAGAGACTGGAGCTTCCTCTTTACGACCGCAGGCTTGTGACCATGGCGGCGGAGGCACTCGGCGTAAGGGAGGAGGATGCAGAGCGGGTCGATGAATCCAGCCTGAATTCATTTGTTTCAAACTATACTGTATCGCCGGGGATGTACATGGAATTTATCAGCGCTACGCCCTACATCCAGTCATTTGACGATGAGGTATACCGGAAAGAGGCTGAGATCATCAGGAACCTTGCTGAGAAGGGCCCATGCATTATCGTGGGGCGCTGTGCGGATTATGTCCTTAAGGACAGGGCGGAGTGCATCAATGTCTTTATCTGTGCGGACAAGGCGGACAGGATAAAACGGATCGCCAGACTGTATGGTCTGACGGAACGCAAGGCGGCGGAGCGGATCCGGCGGACGGACTGGGAGCGCAGGTATTATTATGAGCTCCATACAGGGCAGGACTGGGGCGCCGTGAGTTCGCACCAGATGCTCTTTAATGTCAGTCTCCTTGGGATGGACAAAGTCATAGACTATCTGGAGGCGGTGTACAAATGCTGAGGCACAGGAGAGCAGGACAATGAACGTGCAGAAAGTAAATTATCAGAAAGAGCTTGAACGTATCTTAAAAGAGCTGGAGACTGAGGGCAGGGTCCCGACACTCCTTATCCATAGCTGCTGCGCTCCGTGCAGCAGCTATGTTCTGGAATATCTTTCCCAATATTTTAAGATCACGGTTTTTTATTACAATCCCAATATTTATCCTGAGAGCGAGTATACAAAACGGATCCTGGAACAGCAGAAGCTGATCCGGGATATGAACCTGAAATACCCGGTCTCTTTTCTTGCGGGCAGATATGAGAAGGAAAAGTTTTATGCTATGGCAGAGGGCATGGAGGATCTGAGAGAAGGCGGGGCCAGGTGCATGAAATGCTATGAGCTCCGGCTTTCGGAGGCTGCGCGGCAGGCTGCAGCAGGAGGGTTTGATTATTTTACGACCACTCTGAGCATCAGCCCTATGAAAAACGCACAGAAGCTAAATGAGATCGGCGCGCGGCTGGGCAGAGAATACGGCGTTGAGTATCTGGTGTCTGATTTTAAGAAAAAGAACGGGTATAAACGTTCGATCGAATTGTCGAAAGAGTATGGATTGTACCGGCAGGATTACTGCGGATGCGAGTTCTCCCTGAGAGAGCGGGAGGCGCAGAAAAAGTAAGCTGGAAAATGCTTTGGGAGTAGCCCAGGCAGGAGATGAGGCGGCTCCATTACGGCACCCTTACAGCGGATTCGTGATATTCACGTGATATTCACAGGATATTCGTGCATAAAACAGTAGACATTTCACACTTTAGTGTGATAAACTAAGTGGAAAATGCGGCGGCAGACCTGCCGGATCCGCATATGGATAAGAACTATTATAGAGAAAAGAGGATAAGGAATGGCACAGTTATGGGGCGGCCGTTTCACAAAAGAGACGGACAAGTTAGTTTACAACTTTAATGCTTCCATCTCCTTTGACAAACGGTTTTACAGACAGGACATCCGCGGCAGCATTGCCCATGTGACGATGCTTGCGAAGCAGGGCATCCTGACAGAGGAAGAGAAGGAGCAGATCATAGACGGGCTGAACGGCATCCTGCGGGATGTGGAGAACGGGAGCCTTCCGATCACGGACGAATACGAAGACATCCACAGTTTCGTGGAGGCGAACCTGACCGCCCGCATCGGCGATGCGGGGAAGAAGCTGCACACCGGGCGCAGCCGGAACGACCAGGTGGCGCTGGACATGAAGCTCTACACGCGGGATGAAGTCACAGAGCTGGACGGGCTTTTACGAGAGCTGCTGGAAGTGCTCCTGACATTGATGAAAGAAAATACAGAGACATTTATGCCGGGATTCACCCATCTCCAGAAGGCGCAGCCGATCACACTGGCGCACCACATGGGAGCCTATTTTGAGATGTTTAAGAGGGACCGGCAGCGGATGCGGGACATTTATAAAAGGATGAATCTCTGTCCGCTTGGATCGGGAGCCCTTGCGGGGACGACCTATCCCCTTGACAGGGAATATACGGCGGAGCTGCTCGGATTTGACGGGCCGACGCTGAACAGCATGGATTCCGTGTCCGACAGGGACTACCTGATCGAGCTGCTCTCGGCAATGTCCACAGTGATGATGCACCTGAGCCGTTTCTCGGAGGAGGTCATTATCTGGAACTCCAATGAGTATAAGTTCGTGGAGATCGACGACGCGTACAGTACGGGCAGCAGCATCATGCCGCAGAAGAAGAACCCGGATATCGCGGAGCTGGTGAGAGGCAAGACGGGAAGAGTCTACGGGGCGCTCATGTCCCTGCTGACCACGATGAAAGGCATTCCCCTTGCATATAATAAGGATATGCAGGAGGACAAGGAACTGGTATTTGATGCCATTGACACGACGAAGGGCTGCCTGGCATTATTTACAGGAATGCTCAGGACTATGAAGTTTAATGCAGAGCGCATGGAAGAGAGCGCAAAGCACGGCTTCACCAACGCCACGGACGCAGCGGACTATCTGGTGAACCATGGAGTCCCCTTCCGGGACGCCCACGGGATCGTGGGACAGCTCGTCCTCTACTGTATAGAGAAGAAGATCGCGCTGGATGACATGACGCTGGAAGAGTTCAAGTCGATCTCACCGGTGTTCGAGGAGGATATCTACGATGTGATCAGCATGAAGACCTGTGTGGAGATGAGAAATACCATCGGCGCGCCGGGGAAAGCGGCGATGGAGAAGGTGATCGCCGCGGAGGAAGCATACCTGGCGGAAAACCCGGAGCTCCAGCAGTAATGCAGAGGCAGCACTAAGAGATATCAGTAAAACAGATATCAGCGGAACAGATATCAGTGAAATAGATATCAGCGAAAGAGATATCGGAGAAATAAGAAAGATTTACAGATACAGACAGAAAAGGAGAAGGAAAAATGGATCAGAAATTGAAAGTAGGTATTCTTGGCGCAACAGGAATGGTGGGACAGAGATTCATCTCTCTGCTTGAGGACCATCCGTGGTTTGAGGTAGTGACAGTGGCGGCAAGCCCGCGTTCCGCAGGCAAGACATATGAAGAGGCAGTGGGAGACCGCTGGAAAATGGACACTCCGATGCCGGAGGCTGTGAAAAACCTTGTCGTGCTCAATGTAAACGACGTAGAGCACGTGGCATCTACGGTTGATTTTGTATTCAGCGCAGTGGATATGAGCAAGGACGAGATCAAAGCGATCGAGGAAGCATATGCGAAGACAGAGACTCCGGTCGTATCCAACAACAGCGCGCACCGCTGGACCCCGGACGTGCCGATGGTAGTGCCGGAGATCAACGCGGAGCATTTTGACGTGATCCCGGACCAGAAGAAACGTCTCGGCACAACACGCGGATTCATCGCGGTAAAACCGAACTGCTCCATCCAGAGCTACGCTCCGTGCCTTGCGGCATGGAAAGAATTCGGACCGAAGGAACTGGTCGTTACCACGTACCAGGCAATCTCAGGTGCGGGAAAGACCTTCAAAGACTGGCCGGAGATGGTCGGAAATATCATCCCCTTCATCGGCGGCGAGGAAGAGAAGAGCGAGCAGGAGCCGCTCCGCGTGCTTGGCAAAGTAGAGAATGGGCAGATCGTAAAGGCAGAGCTGCCGAAGATCACATGCCAGTGCGTGCGCGTTCCGGTGCTGAACGGCCATACAGCGGCAGTGTTCATCAACTTTGAGAAAAAGCCGACGAAAGAGCAGCTCATCGAAAAGCTCGTGAACTTCAAAGGCTTCCCGCAGGAAGCAGGGCTTCCGAGCGCTCCGAAGCAGTTCATCCAGTACCTGGAGGAGGACAACCGCCCGCAGGTAACTCTGGACGTGGACTACGAGAACGGAATGGGCGTGTCTATCGGACGCTTAAGAGAAGACAGCATGTATGACTTCAAATTCATCGGACTGTCACACAACACAGTCAGAGGCGCGGCAGGCGGCGCAGTGCTGTGCGCAGAGGCGTTGACAGCGAAAGGATACATCGCGAAAAAGTAAAAAAGGGACAGGGCAAATGTCAATTGGGGACGTAGTAAAATCGAAAATGACTACGTCCCCAAACACAGAATTTTCACAATTTCAGGAGGTGTTTTAACATGGGTATGACAATGACGCAGAAGATCCTGGCAGCCCACGCCGGGCTTGATTCTGTCGAGGCAGGCCAGCTGATCGAGGCGAAGCTTGACGTGGTCATGGCGAATGACATCACAGGACCGATGGCCCTGCCGATCATCAAACAGATGTCAGATCATGTATTTGACAAGGATAAAGTGGTATTTGTGCCGGATCATTTTACGCCGAACAAGGATATCAAATCCGCAGAGAACTCCAAGGCGATCCGCGAGTACGCAAAGGAGCAGGGGCTGACCTGGTACTTTGAGCAGGGCAAATCCGGCGTGGAGCATGCGATCCTTCCGGAGGCGGGAGTTGTCGTTGCAGGCGAGTGCATCATCGGTGCGGATTCCCACACATGTACATACGGAGCCCTCGGCGCATTCTCCACAGGAATGGGGACGACAGACGTGGCGACGGGCATGGCGACCGGCGAGATCTGGTTCAAGGTGCCCAGCGCGATCAAGTTCGTCCTGACAGGGAAGCCGGGGAAATATGTGAGCGGAAAAGACATCATCATCCATATCATCGGAAAGATCGGCGTGGACGGCGCTCTCTATAAATCCATGGAGTTCACCGGAGACGGGATCGCGAACCTTTCCATGGACGACCGCTTTACAATGGCGAATATGGCCATCGAGGCGGGCGCAAAGAACGGCATCTTCCCGGTGGATGAGAAGGCGGAAGCGTACATGAAAGAGCACTCCAAAAAACCGTATACCATTTACGAGGCGGATGAGGATGCGCAGTATGACGATGTGATCACCATCGATCTCTCCGAGGTGCGTCCGACGGTCGCATTCCCCCACCTTCCGGGAAATGCGAAGACCATCGATGAGGTGGAAGCGATGGAGCCCATCAAGATCGACCAGGTTGTCATCGGTTCCTGCACAAACGGACGCATGGAGGATATGAGGAAAGCGGCGGCGATCCTGAAGGGACATACCGTGCACCCGGATGTGCGTGTCATGGTCATCCCGGCGACACAGAAGATCTATAAGGAATGTATTAAAGAAGGACTGCTGGATATCTTTGTGGATGCAGGATGCGCGGTCAACACGCCGAGCTGCGGCCCGTGCATGGGCGGTCACATGGGCGTCATGGCGGCAGGAGAGAAGTGCGTATCCACGACGAACAGGAACTTCGTAGGACGTATGGGACATGTGGATTCCCTGATCTACCTTGCATCGCCGGAAGTGGCGGCTGCAAGCGCGATCGCAGGATATATCGCAAATCCGGAGAAAGTAGGTGAGGCAGAATGAGAGCAAAGGGACATGTTTTTAAATATGGGGACAATGTAGACACAGATGTGATCATCCCGGCAAGATATCTGAACTCATTTGACGCGCAGGAGCTTGCGAGCCATGCCATGGCGGACATTGATCCGGATTTTGTGAAAAAGGTAAAACCCGGCGACCTGATCGTGGCGAACAAGAATTTCGGCTGCGGGTCTTCCAGGGAGCATGCGCCTCTCTGCCTGAAGACAGCGGGTGTAAGCTGCATCATTGCCGAGACATTTGCCAGGATCTTCTACCGCAATGCCATCAATATCGGCCTTCCGATCATTGAGTGCCCGGAGGCGGCGAAGGGGATCGAAGCCGGCGACGAGGTAGAAGTGGACTTTGACAGCGGCAAGATCTATGACCGCACAAAGGGGACAGAATACCAGGGACAGCCGTTCCCGGAGTTCATGCAGAAGCTGATCGCGGCAGGCGGGCTTGTGAATTATACGAACAGCAAGAAAAAGTAACAGGAAACAGAAAACAGAAGGGATGCTGTACAGGTGTGTGCGGCACCCCTTTTCGGCTATGGAAAGGAAAAGTTTATGACCAGTGAGAAGCAGATAAAAGGGAAAGCCTCGGCGCTTCTGCCGATCGGCGTTTTCCTCGTGATCTTCCTCGGAGCAGGGATTGTTTTTAATGATTTTTACGCCATGCCCGCGATCGTGGCATTCCTGATCGCTCTGTTTGTGGCGTTCCTGCAGAACAGAGGCGTCGGCTTCCAGGATAAGATGCGGCTGATCGCCCAGGGAGTGGGCGAGGAAAATATTATCACAATGAGTCTGATCTTCCTCTGTGCGGGTGGATTTTCCGGGGCAGTGACAGCGGCAGGAGGCGTGGACAGCACCGTAAACCTGGGACTGTCCCTGATCCCGGCTCATTTTGTGGTGGCAGGGCTCTTTGTGATCGGATGCTTTATCTCGGTATCCATGGGGACGTCCATGGGGACCATCGCGGCCCTTGCTCCGATCGCGGCGGGGATCAGCGAAAAGACCGGGTTTTCGATGGCGGTCTGCACTGCTGCGGTAGTCTGCGGGGCAATGTTCGGAGACAATCTGTCCATGATCTCGGATACAACGATCGCGGCTGTCAAGACTCAGGGATGCGAGATGAAAGATAAATTTAAAGCGAACTTCCTGATCGTTCTCCCGGCGGCAGTGGCCACGATGATCTTTTTCTGGCTCGTTACAGGAGATATGAGCTTTCAGCTGAAAGATATCGGGGATTACAATCTCCTTTTGGTGGTGCCGTATCTTGTGGTCCTCGTGGGAGCGCTGATCGGGATCAATGTATTCGTAGTGCTCATCGGCGGGATCGTGATCTCTCTGATCGTGGGAGTGGGGACAGGGAATATCCTTCTCTCGGAAATGTTTACCGTAGTGGGAGACGGTGTGACTTCTATGTATGACATCACGGTGATCTCTATTATCGTGGCATGCATCGTCTCTCTGGTAAGGGCAAACGGCGGCATCCATTATATCCTGGACCTGATCAGGAGCAGGATCCGGGGGAAGAGGGGCGCCCAGGCGGGGATCGCCCTGCTGGCATTCTTCGTAGACTTGTGTACGGCGAACAATACGGTCGCCATCGTAATGTCCGGCCCCATCGCGAAGGAGATCAGCGAGGAATACGGAGTGGATCCGAAGCGCTCTGCGTCTCTGCTTGATATGTTTACTTCCGTGGGGCAGGGACTGATCCCATACGGAGCGCAGCTTTTGTCCGCGGCAACGCTGACCGGGCTGACTCCGTTTGATATGCTTCCCTATCTGGTCTATCCCATGCTCATGGCAGTGTGCGGCATTGGAGCCATCATTTTGAGCGGGAGACGGAAGAATTCTTAAATTGCGAACCACAGGGACCTGTGTTATAATACCATGCAGCAGAGAGTCCGCGCAGCCCGGCGCTGAAAAGGCTCGGGTCTGCGCAGAGAAAGAAAAAGAGGTAAAAGGATGAATCTATTATACAACAGTACAAGAAACGCAGAGAAGAAAGTGACAGCGTCCGAGGCGATCCTGAAAGGACTTGCCGATGACGGGGGCCTTTTCGTTCCGGAATATATCCCGAAGCTGGATGTGACGATGGAAGAGCTGAAATCCATGTCTTACCAGGAGACCGCCTATGCGGTAATGAAACAGTTCCTCACAGATTTCACTGAGGAAGAGCTGAAACACTGCATCAACAGTGCCTATGATTCCAAGTTTGACACCGAGGTGATCGCGCCCCTCGTGAAAGTGGAAGATACGTACCATCTGGAGCTGTTCCACGGTGCGACCATCGCTTTTAAGGATATGGCGCTTTCCATCCTGCCTCATCTCCTCACAACGGCGGCAAAGAAAAATGACGTCACAAAGGAGATCGTGATCCTGACAGCGACATCAGGGGATACGGGCAAAGCGGCACTCGCGGGATTTGCGGATGTTCCGGGGACAAAGATCATCGTGTTTTATCCAAAGGGCGGCGTGAGCAGGATCCAGGAGCTGCAGATGGTGACCCAGAAGGGAGAGAACACATCCGTAGTGGCGATCCATGGCAATTTTGACAACGCCCAGAGCGGGGTCAAAGAGATGTTCGAGGATAAAGAACTGGAAAAAGAGCTGGCGGCAGCAGGGTATCAGTTCTCGTCCGCGAACTCCATCAACATCGGGCGCCTCGTGCCCCAGGTCGTATATTATGTGTACGCCTATGCAAAACTGCTTGAAAATGAGGAGATCACAGAGGGCGAGGAGCTCAACGTGACTGTGCCCACAGGGAATTTCGGGAATATCCTTGCGGCTTACTATGCAAAACAGATGGGCGTGCCGATCGGGAAACTGATCTGTGCATCCAACGAAAACAAGGTGCTCTTTGATTTCTTCCAGACCGGTGTATACGACAGGAACAGGGAATTTATCCTGACATCGTCCCCGTCCATGGACATCCTGATCTCCAGCAACCTGGAGAGGTTGATCTACACGATCGCGGGGCAGGATGCGGAGAAGGACGCACAGCTCATGGCTCAGTTAAAAGACCGGGGCGTGTATGAGATCACCCCGGAAATGCGGGAGAAACTTGCGGATTTCGCAGGCGGGTATGCGACAGAGGAAGAATGCCGCGACGCTATCAGGACAACGTATGAAAAGACAGGATATGTGATGGATACCCATACCGCAGTGGCAGCGGCTGTATGCAAAAAGTACCGCAGTGACAGCGGAGATGCCCGGAAATGCCTTGTGGCATCTACAGCAAGCCCGTACAAGTTTATCCACAGCGTGATGAGCGCGATTGATGAAAAATATGCTGCGGCGGATGAGTTCAGCCTGATCGATGAGCTGAGCAGGATTTCCGGGACAGAGGTCCCCCGGGCGATCGAGGAGATCCGGAATGCGGAGATCAGACACTGCCTGGAGTGTGATGCAGACTGCATGAAAGAGACAGTGAAAGAAATCCTCAGGGTATAGGAACAATAGAGTCCGCGGCTGCGGGCGGGAGGAGCAGGTGCTATGGAGAATATAAACAGTGTTTGGGGATTTATCGGGATCATTGTATTTGCCTGCGGTGTTTACGCGATCTATTCCTATATAAAGATGAAAAAAGACGGGGAGATCAATGCATCGATCCTCCTCGGGAAAGATTTTATGTACAAGAAGTGTAAGGATAAAGAGGCCTATATTAAAAAGGTGGGGCCTGCGCTTCTGGGGTTCGGGCTTGTTGCCATTGTTTACGGGATCCTGGACATGATCCACTGTTATGTATATCCGATGGCGGCAGTGGATACGGTGGGAATGATCGTATTTTTTGTTGCTCTCGTATGGTTTGCTGTTTATACGGCAAGACTGAGAAATCAGTATTTTTGACAGTGGTCCGGGCGGCAGAAAAACAAAATAACGGGCAGCAGGAGGGGCAGGCTGGAGTTCAGCGCTGCCCTGAATTATTAAAAAGTAATAAAATGAAGGAAAAGGGATGAAATCCTGCATTTATCAAACGAAAAATACGGAAAATCCTTCGAAAAAATTTAAGCAGATGAATTTTGAAAAATGGAAACTTTCAATTAATAGTAAAGTTTGGAAAGATTATTGTTGATTTTTTGTCAATTCTTCTGTATAATCAAAGGTACGCCGATGTCAGACAGGATTTCGGAAGTGCTGGCAGGTAAATAATAGAAAGAAAGAGGTAGAGCGTAACATGTCAAAGATTGATTTAACTAAGTACGGTATCACAGGAACTACGGAAATCGTTCACAATCCTTCTTACGAGACACTGTTTGAGGAAGAGACAAATCCGAACCTGGAAGGGTTTGACAAAGGCCAGGTAAGCGAGCTTGGCGCTGTCAATGTTATGACAGGTATTTATACAGGGCGTTCCCCGAAAGACAAATACATTGTAATGGATGAGAACTCCAGGGACACAGTATGGTGGACAACAGATGAGTATAAGAACGACAATCACCCGGCGTCTGAAGAAGCATGGGCAGCTGTGAAAGAGATCGCAAAGAAGGAGCTCTCCAATAAGAGACTTTTCGTTGTAGATGCATTCTGCGGTGCGAATAAGGATACGCGCATGGCGATCCGCTTTATCATGGAAGTGGCATGGCAGGCTCACTTTGTTACAAATATGTTTATCCAGCCGACTGCTGAGGAGCTCGAGAACTTCGAGCCGGATTTCGTTGTTTACAACGCTTCCAAGGCAAAAGTTGAGAATTATGAAGAGCTGGGCCTGAATTCAGAGACAGCTGTTATGTTCAACATCACAAGCCGCGAGCAGGTGATCGTGAACACATGGTACGGTGGAGAGATGAAGAAAGGTATGTTCTCCATGATGAACTACTATCTGCCGCTGAAGGGCATCGCTTCCATGCACTGCTCCGCGAACACAGATATGAACGGCGAGAACACAGCGATCTTCTTCGGACTTTCCGGAACAGGAAAGACAACACTTTCCACAGACCCGAAGAGACTCCTCATCGGTGATGACGAGCACGGCTGGGACGACAACGGAGTATTCAACTTCGAGGGCGGATGCTATGCGAAGGTAATTGACCTTGACAAGGATTCCGAGCCGGATATCTACAATGCGATCAAGAGAAATGCGCTTCTTGAGAACGTAACGCTGGACGCAGAGGGACATATTGACTTCCATGACAAGAGCGTGACAGAGAATACACGTGTATCCTATCCGATCGACCACATTGAGAAGATCGTGCGTCCGGTATCCGCAGCTCCGGCAGCGAAGAATGTGATCTTCCTGTCCGCTGACGCGTTCGGCGTACTTCCGCCGGTATCCGCACTGACACCGGAGCAGACAGAGTATTACTTCCTGTCCGGTTTCACAGCAAAGCTTGCAGGAACAGAGCGCGGTATCACAGAGCCGACACCGACCTTCTCCGCATGCTTCGGACAGGCATTCCTTGAGCTGCATCCGACGAAATATGCAGAGGAGCTCGTTAAGAGAATGAAAGAGAGCGGAGCGAAAGCTTACCTCGTAAATACAGGATGGAATGGTACAGGCAAGCGTATCTCCATCAAAGATACACGCGGCATCATCGATGCGATCCTTGACGGTTCCATCGAGAAAGCTCCTACAAAGACGATCCCGTACTTCAACTTCGAAGTTCCGACAGAGCTTCCGGGAGTGGATCCGGCGATCCTTGACCCGAGAGACACATATGCTGACGCTTCCGAGTGGGAGACAAAGGCAAAAGACCTGGCTTCAAGATTCGTTAAGAACTTCAAGAAGTATGAGAGCAATGAACTCGGAAAAGCACTTGTCGCAGCAGGTCCGCAGGAGTAAGGATATTTGAGCGGGGCAGACCGCATATATTTAAAGGAAGAAAGCTTGGCTGAATACAATTGTCCGGCGGTGGATCAGAATCCGCCGGACAATGAATGCTATGTTTTCTTCCTTTAAATTTTTCATGGGATTATTTCGGATCACCATCGCCATATCTCCGCAAAAGATGCATCAAATAGCTCCGGGGGCGGAGATTTCATTTTATGGCGGACTATGATCTATCTTTCTTTTTGATAAGCCATCCTTTCGCTTCCATCATCCGTATTAATGATCCCACAGTATTTAAATCCATTCTTTTCCAGCAGGTGCTGCATGATCTTATTATCCCTGTGTGTGTCTATTTTTAAGTTGCCGCACTGAGAGAAAGCCCACTCCAGGCAGAATGAGGCCGTGCCTTTTACTGTTCCGTCTGAGGTAATGCGGTGGACGACGCCATAGGGCAGTTCGTTGAGCCAATGCCCGTTTTTAATGTGGAGATAAGTAGGGTCCGGGCCCTGCTTATAGAAAAAGACAGCAATGGGCCTGCCGTGTTGCTCGCAGATATAAGAGCATCCGGAGGCGATGTCAGAGGCGATCACGGACCTGTCAGGATAGCTATGCCCCCATTGGTCCGGATTTCCGGTTTCAGCCATAAAGATACGTGCGTTTTCATACATTTTCATAAGAAGCTCCAGTTCGTCTTCCCGTGTTTTCCTGATTTCCATAAATACCAGCCTTTCTATAATCAATTATCATTATACCACGAGCGCAGGAAAGGAAGCGCCGCGCGAGCGGCATTTACTTTCCAAGCTGTGGCTCCCGGTATAATCCCTGCGGAGCAGGGCGAAGCGGGAATCCGCTTCGGATCGCACAACGTGCAATCATTATACCAGAAAACAGAGCTCTTTGGAATTTCCAATGAAATTTTAGAAAATACAAAATCAAGTGCTTTGTATTTTTGGGAATACAAAATATGGTATAAATGACTGTAAATTGTACAAAATTGTATACATGCGCGTTTTTGAGAACGATTATCGATATAGATATTGTTTTTTTGAGGAGTTGATGATATACTAGCGCATGAAAGCCGGGATGGAGGACAAAAACCTTCACGTACGGCTAAGTTAGCAAATTAATTACAGAAGATTTCAGAGGAGGTTTTTTCGAATGGCAAAAGCAAATTTTGACCAGTGGGAAGGTTTCAGCGGGCATCTCTGGAAAGAGGAAGTCAATGTGCGTGATTTCATCCAGCACAACTATACACAGTATGACGGAGACGAATCTTTCCTCGCAGGTCCGACAGAGGCGACAAATAAACTTTGGGGCGAGCTCTCCAAGCTGCAGAAGGAGGAGCGTGCAAAGGGCGGCGTTCTGGACATGGAGACAGAGGTTGTTTCCGGCCTGACAGCATACGGCCCGGGATATATTAATGAAGAGATGAAGGATCTGGAGCAGGTGGTAGGACTCCAGACAGACAAGCCGCTCAAGAGAGCATTCATGCCGTATGGCGGGATCAAGATGGCTGAGCAGGCATGCACCACATACGGATACACACCGAGTGAAAAACTGCATGAAATCTTTACAAAATATCATAAGACACACAACCAGGCAGTATTTGATATCTATACACCTGAGATGAAGAAAGCGCGTCACAACAAGATCATCACAGGTCTTCCGGACACATACGGAAGAGGTCGTATCGTAGGCGACTATCGCCGTGTAGCTCTCTATGGTATCGACTACCTGATCGAGAAGAAGCAGTCTGATTTTGTTGAGTATGAGAGACACGGAATGAAGGGAACAGATTTCCGTCTCCGCGAGGAGATCGCTGACCAGATCCGCGCGCTGAAAGAGATGAAAGAGATGGCATCGGTTTACGGATATGATATTTCCAAGCCGGCTGCAAATGCAAAAGAGGCGGTCCAGTGGCTGTACTTCGGATACCTTGCAGCGATCAAGACACAGAACGGAGCTGCGATGAGTGTGGGACGTATCTCTACATTCCTTGACATCTATATCCAGAGAGACCTGGAGAAGGGCGCCCTGACAGAGGAGCAGGCACAGGAACTTATCGACCACATTGTCATGAAGTTCAGAATGGTGAAGTTCGCGAGGATCCCGTCCTACAACGAGCTGTTCTCCGGAGACCCGGTATGGGCGACACTGGAGATGGCAGGAATCGGAATGGACGGACGGCACATGGTTACAAAGAACGATTACCGTTTCCTCCACACACTGGAGAATATGGGACCGTCGCCGGAGCCGAACCTGACAGTACTGTACTCCTCACACCTGCCGGAGAACTTCAAGAAATATGCGGCTTATATTTCTGTTAAGACAAGTTCCATCCAGTACGAGAACGACGATGTAATGCGTCCAGTATGGGGCGACGACTACTCCATCTGCTGCTGCGTATCCGCAACAGAGACCGGCAAGGAGATCCAGTTCTTCGGGGCACGTGCGAACCTTGCAAAATGCCTTCTGTACGCGATCAACGGCGGTGTTGACGAGAAGACAAAGCAGCAGGTATCCCCGCTCTACAGGCCGATCACATCCGAGTACCTTGACTATGACGAGGTCATGGAGAAATACGACCAGATGATGGAGTGGCTGTCCAAGCTGTATGTGGATACACTGAACATGATCCACTACATGCATGACAAGTACTACTATGAGGCTGCTGAGATGGCGCTCATCGACACAAATGTAAGACGTACATTCGCGACAGGTATCGCAGGATTCTCACACGTAGTAGATTCCTTAAGCGCGATCAAGTACGCTAAGGTAAAAGTGATCCGCGATGAGGACGGACTTGCAGTTGACTATGAGGTAGAGGGAGACTTCCCGAAATATGGAAACGACGACGACCGCGCAGACGAGATCGCTGTATGGCTGCTCCGCACGTTCATGAGCAAGCTGAAGAAGTGCCACACATACAGAAATTCCGAGCCGACGACATCCATCCTTACCATCACATCCAACGTGGTTTACGGAAAGGCTACAGGATCTCTTCCGGACGGAAGAAAAGCAGGCGAGCCGCTGGCACCGGGAGCGAACCCGTCCTACGGCGCGGAGAAGAACGGACTTCTTGCTTCCCTCAATTCTGTTGCGAAGCTTCCGTATGAGCAGGCGCTTGACGGAATCTCCAACACGCAGACGATCAGTCCGGGAGCACTGGGACATGACGACGACGAGCGCAAGAACAATCTTGTACACGTTCTCGACGGATACTTCGACCAGGGAGCACATCACCTGAACGTGAACGTATTCGGAACAGAGAAACTGATCGATGCGATGGAGCATCCGGAGAAAGAAGAGTACGCAAACTTCACGATCCGCGTATCCGGATATGCAGTGAAGTTCATCGACCTGACAAGAGAGCAGCAGCTTGACGTAATCGCAAGAACCTGCCACGATAGAATGTAATTTTTTCGGGGACGTAGTGAAATTCAGTTTGACTACGTCCCCGTTTAACGACTGCTCTGTCCCTTTTGGCAGACGGCCCTGTCCCCGTTCGAAATCTGCACAAATAAGGTGTTGATTCCTGAGTGATTAATATGACAAATTTGGCTAATTTTAACATAGGGGACACGGTGAATTATGAAAAGGGACAGGGCATGATCAATTGGGGACGTAGTGAAATTCAATTTGACTACGTCCCGGAAGGAGAAAATATGAACGGATTTATCCATTCTACGGAGAGTTTCGGCTCGGTTGACGGCCCGGGTGTGCGTTTTGTTATTTTTGTCGCGGGATGTCCGATGCGCTGCCAGTTCTGCCACAATCCGGATACCTGGAACATGCAGGTGGGAGAGCAGAAGAGCGCGGACGAGCTTCTGGCGCAGGCACTGCGGTACAGATCATACTGGAAGGACGGCGGCGGGATCACTGTGAGCGGCGGCGAGCCTCTGCTCCAGATGGATTTCATGATCGAGCTGTTTCAGAAGGCGAAGGAAAAAGGGATCAACACGACGATCGACACGAGCGGCGCGCCTTTTACGAGGAAAGAGCCCTTCTTTGGAAAGTTCAATGAGCTCATGAAATATACAGATCTGCTGTTGGTGGACATCAAGCATATCGATGATGAGCAGCATAAGCTTCTGACAGGGCAAACGAACAAGAATATCCTTGACATGGCAAGGTATTTGTCGGAGATCGGCAAGCCGGTCTGGATCAGGCATGTGCTCGTGCCGGAGAGAAGTGATAAGGATGAATATCTCAAGGAACTTTATGAGTTTATAAAGACGTTAGGTAATGTCGAAAAAGTGGAAGTCCTGCCGTACCACACTTTTGGCGAATATAAGTGGAAAGAGCTGGGATATGACTATCCGCTGGCGGGGATTGAACCGCCGACGAAAGAGCGTATTAAAAATGCAAATGAGATCCTGCATACAGGGCAGGGGTAAGAGCAGGAGAAAACAATGCACATACGCGGGGATGGGACTGAAAGCAGGTCCTGTCCCCGCGTATTTTATCGTTTTATCAGCCAATAGCTGAAATTCCTCGGGAAATTAAAGATGCAGTATACAGAAATTACCCGGATGGATCAGGAACCCGTTTCATGCACCGTCCCCTTCGGAAATACCACCGTCACCCTCGTAAATTCCCCTTCCCGTGACTGGACCGTCAGCCCCAGTCCCAGCCTGTCACAGAGCGTTTTCGCCAGATACAGCCCCATCCCGGTGGAAGCGGTCTTTGAGCGGTCCGACCCGGTAAAGCCCTTTTCGAAAACACGTGGAAGGTCAGCGGCGCTGATGCCGCAGCCGTTGTCCTCGACCACAAGTACAGCAGAAGCAGGGGACTCTTCGCTGTATATCGAGAGGCGCTTCTTTGGCTTATCAAAGTATTTGACAGAATTCTGGATGATCTGGGAGAGGATAAAGCCGAGCCACTTTTCGTCTGTAAATACAACAGTATCTTTGATACGGATGTCCAGTTCTATGCCTGCGTCTAGAAAATAGCGCCGGTATTTCAGCAGGATATCATGTACCACATCCGGCAGGCTGAGCCTGCGGACAAAGTAGTCCTTCTCTGTATTCTCGCTTCTGGCATAATAGAGCATCTGCTCTACCAGATTATAGATGCGGTCAGTTTCCTTTTTGAGCTCATAATCCTTCATGTTGTCAAATGCCAGTGAGAGCGCGCTGATCGGCACTTTGATCTCATGCGCAAAGCTTTCGATATATTCCCTGTAGTCCTGCTGTTCTTCCACCGACTTTTCCAGACGTTCGTTCATGGCCTTGCACGCTCTTTTCAGGGCATAGTGATAGGCTCGGCTTTCAGGTTCCCTGGGGCTGGGGAGAACTTCCGCCGCGTACCAGGTTTCTTCCAGGCTGTCTGTCAGGTCCATGATCCGGGTCTGTCTTGCGGCCTGATGGCGGTAACGGAGCCAGTGAAAGATCAGACAGGCGCAGACAGAAAAGGCTGCAGCCAGGATAAGATAACCGTTCTGGAATCCCGCGGCGGCGAGAAGAAGGACTCCCACTCCCGTAAAAACGATATGAAAAAGGATGTCGCATATTTTAGTTTCTAAATAAAGGATAAAATTCACAGTTTCCAGCCCTTTCCCCTGATATTTTCCAGCAGGTGTGTGACGCCAATCTCTTTCAGCTTCCGCTTCAGCCGGGTCATGTTGACCATGAGTACATTTTCGTCCAGATAGAAGCGGTCATTCCATAGTTTTTCCAGAAGCTCATCCTTGCTGATAACTTTTTCACTGTTCATAAAGAAATAATACAGGATACGGAATTCATTCCGGGTCAGCTCCGTCTCTTTGCCTTCGTACCGGATGGCAGACAGGTGGAGATCCAGAGTGCATCCCTTTCTGGTGAGTTCGCGGAAACTGCCCGGATCATTCAGGCGGAGGGCCCGCCGGATCTTTTCGAGGAGGACCAGAGGATCGTAGGGCTTGGAGATGAAGTCAACGCCCCCTGCGCGGATGCTCATAAGTTCATCTGCCGAGGTATCCCTGCTGGTGACAAAGATGACGGGCGTCCGGGTCTGCGTGCGGATCCTGCGGCAGATGTCATATCCGTTTTCATAAGGAAGATTGACATCCAGGAGGATGAGGTCAGCGGAAAGCCTGGCAAGCTGCCCGGCGAGATCTCCAAAATCATCCGGCAGGATGGTCTCATATCCGTGCCTGGTGAGCAGCCGGGAGAGCTCCCGGCGGGTGGTAATATTGTCTTCTGCGATCACGATCCTCATGGAACAAAGCCCTTTTTTCTGTAAATCAGGATGGTTCCCGGCATCCCCGCCCGGGATCCTGTATCCCCGTACCCCGCATTCCCCGCCGGGAATTGTGTATCCCCGTGCCCTGCATTCCGCGGGAAATCCTGTATCCCCGTGCCCCGCACTCCCCGCCGGGAACCATCCTGTTTATTACTTTCTTAGTTATTATATCGCGCTTCCTGTATATTTCTCTTAAAACCGATGTACGTGGCGATAAAGTAGATCAGATACACCAGCAGGAAGATGCCGAGCCCTGCCAGGAAATACTCCAGGTATACCCACCTGCTGCTGAGGAATATGCTGTACAGCCGGTTTATGGAGAACATGCACAGAAATGTGATGAGCACTGGGTACACCACCGGCAGGCCGAACAGGATGAGGAGCTGCCTGCCGACCGTACGGCAGAGGCTGCTGCCGCTGACGCCAAGCCGGCTCAGGACAGTGTAGCGGTATTTGTGCCGGGAGGAGTCGCTTAAGGCCTGGACTGCCAGGATCGTGCCCGCGGTGGACAGGAAGATAAAGGCAAGGTACAGGCAGAGAGAAGAGACGATAGCAAGCATACTGTTCCCCTCCTCGACGATCTGCCCCCGCACAGTGACTTTGTAGTTTTGATCTACCGTGTCTCCGGACTCATCGGTGTATGTGAGATGCCAGGACATTTCGTCCGTGATCTTTTTCTTGAGGTCAGCAGTGGTCTCTTCCACGGTATCGATGACCAGGTGACTCTCTGCCGGCTCAAGATCCTGCACATACCGGTCAGGATAGACAGCGACGAAACTGGTGAGGCCTGTGAGAGTCAGCCAGTACCCGTTATCTGTGATCCCTTTCAGCCTTAAGGATGTGCCATCGGCCAGAGTAAGTGTGCTGAGATCCTCTTCCGCTTCTTCGAAAAGTGGGATCAGCTGGCGATCCGTGAGGATAAGGTATCCATTATCTTCCAGGGAGACCGGAGAAAGCCCCCGGAGCTTCAGCAGCTCATTGTATGTTCCCAGGCTAATGACGGTATCAAAATCTGTGTTGGAGCCCGGCACGCTGACAATAGGCTGAAGATGCATCCCCGGATCTTTGTATACATCGAAAAGATAAGATGAGCGGACCGTATAGTCTTCCTCCGTAAGAGCGATATAATCGCTGAGGATCTCCCTGTCCTCAGGATCGTCAAAAACCTGGATGTCATACGGTGATTCCAGCTCCAGGAGATATCCTGACATCCCCTGGTAGAGATAAGAGACGTTCAGGGAGAGGAGCGTGAGCACCACGAGCATGGAAAGCGTCCCCATGGTAATGCTCATGCTGCGCACTTTCGAGGAAAATGTCCTTGCGATGAAAAGGTGGTCTCCTGTATATTTAAGGGATCTCTTCCGCAGGACCAGCGTGAGCAGCATGTCTCCCGCAGAGACAGAGACTCCGTAAATGCTCAGGATGAACAGGAGGATGCCAAGCATGAGCCAGTACATGACGCTCTGATCGGAGCCTGCGTCCAGACTGAACTGAGAGTTCCACACAAGAAAGCCCAGGATACCCAGGAGCAGGCTGGCGCAGAAGAGGATATTTCGTTTCCGGGACGAGCGCAGTATTTTTTCCTCATTCTGTTTCTCCATATCGAGAAATCCGCGGATGGAGATGCGCCCCATTTTCCGTGTCATGTTCACAAGGACAAGAAGAAAGACAGCGGCAAAGCAGAGGAGGAGCGTTCCGGCGGGAGCAGTGCGGAACGTGATGAAGATCACTTCCGGGATCTCAAAGGCGCGGACTATGACCATGGAGATGACCTGGCTGACCAGGAATCCGATGGGGAAAGACAGCGCCAGGGCAAAGAGGCCGAGCAGTAAGATCTCTGTCAGGAACATAAGGATGACCCTGCCGCGGCGTATGCCGAGGAGAAGATACATGCCGAATTCCCGGCTCCGCTTTGTGAACATGAATTTTGTCGTATAATTGATGAGAAAGCAGATCACAAAGAGGATGATGATATTGATAAAATCCAGAACCATCTGGAAGGTGTTCATCCCTTCGGACAGGCCTGTGATCGCGTCCGATGATGCGACAAGCCCGAAGGAGAACATCAGGGAGAAGGAGAGGGTGACTGTAATGAGGTAAACCGCATAGTCGCTCAGGCTTCTCTTTGCATTCCGAAAGGCAAGTTTATATAACATTTCCCGTGTCACCTCCCAGCAGAGTCAGTATATCGAGGATTTCTGTGAAAAACTCTTTCCGGGTCTTCCCGTCCCTGCGTATCTCGGTAAAGATCTTCCCGTCCTTCAGGACAAGGATGCGTCCGCAGAAGGAGGCGCAGAAAGGATCATGGGTGACCATGAGGATGGTGGCTCCCAGTTTTTCATTGATGGATGCCATGGTCTCGAGCAGGAGACGGGAAGACCTGGAGTCCAGAGCGCCGGTGGGCTCATCGGCAAGGATCAGCTTTGGCTCGTTGATCAGCGCGCGGGCACAGGCGCAGCGCTGTTTCTGCCCGCCGGATACCTCGCACGGGAACTTCTCCAGGATGCCGCTGATCCCCAGTTTCCCGGCGATATCCCGCACCCTGCGGTCAATGACTTTCGGCGGGGTGCCGCTGATGATCTGCGCCATGGAAATATTCTCCCCGATGGTCAGCGTGTCCAGGAGATGAAAGTCCTGGAAGATAAATCCAAGGTTCTCCCTGCGGAAATCCGCCAGGTCCCGCTCCCTGACAGCGGTGATGTCCTTTCCGCTGACGAAGATGTGTCCGCTGGTGACACTGTCGATGGCAGCGATGCAGTTTAGAAGTGTCGTCTTCCCTGAGCCGCTTGCTCCCATGACTGCGGTGAATTCGCCCCTGTCGATGTGCAGGGTGATGCCGTCCACGGCCTTTGTGATATTCCCGTGGTTCCCATAATATTTTTTCACGCGCTCAAGCCTCAGGATCGGCTGCCCTTCCGCCTGCCGGCCGGGCGTTTTCTGAGCGGATGCTGTCTGTGTCTGTTCCATATGAAGTCCCTTCCTTTCCGGATGTTTTCAGGTTTTGCATAGTACTCCGGGCAGAGCCAGTCCGTCCCGGGAAACGGACAGAAACACTGCCGGGCGGAACGTATCGTTCCGGGATCAAGGTCATTATATCAATGGAAGAGAGAAAGTACACTTACAGTTTTGAAAGTCTCAGTGAAAGTCTCAGACTCCACGGAGAGACTCCACGGAGAAAATGTTCCTCTCGATTTTTCGGGGATAAAATGTTATAGTAGCTAATGTACGGACAGGCTCCCGGAAGGCTGCCGCGCACCGGGGGTTTTGACTTTTTATAGAAAAGAGGAATGTAAATAATGAATAAGAAAGAAATACTTGAGATCAGAAAGCAGTTCACACCGGCAAACTGCGCGATCACCAGGATCTGCGGCTGCTATGTGGACCATGAAAAGACGAAAAAGATGGAATCAAAGGACGCGTTCCTTTCGCTCCCGGAAGAAGAAGCGTTTAAATATTTTGATATTTTCAAAAAGACTCTGTCAGGGACCGTGGGGAAAAATATGCTGAACCTGGAATTTCCGCTGGACGCGGAGATGCCGGGCGGGACGCAGGAATTTCTCATGAAGCTCAGGGACAGTAAGCTGGAAGACGATATGCTTCTGGAGGAGTTCTACGACAAAGTCATCGCTACATACGATCATGCGGAAAATTATTATATCATCCTGATCCATGCCATGTACGATATCCCGGGGAAATCTTCGGACGGGCTGGAGATGTTCGATGCATCTGACGAGGTGTATGAGTACCTGCTCATGAGCATCTGTCCGGTGTCGCTTTCCAAGGCGGGACTGAGTTATAATGCGGAAGACAACCGGATCCAGGACCGGATCCGCGACTGGATCGTGGACATGCCGTCAAAGGGATTTCTTTTTCCGGCGTTTAATGACAGGAGCACGGATCTGCACAGTGTGCTTTACTATACAAAAAAATCCGAGGACCTGCAGCCGGAGATGATCGACCAGCTCCTGGGAGCAAAGATGCCGATGTCCGCGGATACGCAGAAGGAGACATTCCAGATGATCATCGAGGATACGCTTGGCGAGGACGGGGATTATGAGACTGTCCGAAATATCCACGAGACGCTCAATAATCTGATCGAAGAGCACAAAGAAGAACCGGAGCCGCTGGCACTTGACAAGACAGAGATCAAAAAGATCTTCGAGCAGAGCGGCGTGGACGCGGAAAAGATGGAAAGTTTTGACCGCAATTTTGAGGAGAATGCAGGAGAAAAGGCGTCCCTGCTGGCAACAAATATTGCGGAGACAAGGAAATTTAATATCGAGACCCCGGATGTGGTCATCAAGGTGAACCCGGACAGGGCGGATCTGGTGGAGACGAGGATCATTGACGGAAGGCAGTGCCTGGTCATCCCCGTAGACGACCACATCGAGGTAAACGGGATCAGTGTCAGGACTATAAAAATGGCGGGATCGGTCTTGTCAGGCAGTGCAGGAGATGCGGAGGATGACCTGTCATCTGACGTGCTCTGATCCGTGCAGGGCGTTCATGATAAGCCGGAATGTGATCTCAGCCATATGCCGCGGCGTCTCTTCATACTGGCCGTTCAGCCAGGTCTTGGTCAGGCCGATACAGCCTGACAGGCAGAAGGAATAAGAATACTTCAGGTCCTCAAGCTGATCGGGAAAGGTCACTTTCAGCACATTCAGGCAGTGGTCCGAGATGATGCCTTCGATCCTGTGCAGGAAGGAGATGTCCCCGTGCGGGCCAAGAAGGGCAGCGCATATGTCGCGGTTTTCTGCCAGGATCACAAAGATATCTTCTATAAATGGAAAGCTTTTTTCATTAAACGGGCTTACGGGATGAGCTTCGATCAGTTTTTCGATATCGTCCACAAGCCCGTTTTCAATCTTTTCCATCATATCGTAAACATCTGAATAATGCAGATAAAAAGTAGAGCGGTTGATATCCGCCCGTTCTACCAGCTCTTTTACAGTAATCTCACGGATGCTCTTTTCACAGAGCAGCTCTGCAAGAGATCGGCGCAGCAGCGCTCTTGTCTTACGTACTCTCCGGTCAGTTTCTTTTGCCATATCTGTGTCCTCCATGTGTTTTTTGCATCAGGTCCAAAGTGTGTCTCCGCAATCTTTACGGAAAATAGACAGAAATTTCTTTCCCTATCCATTAGGCAACATTTTTCGGAAAAGTTAATGGTTGCTGTCTGAAACTGGTTTTACTATAATACATCTTGTTACAAAAATCAACACAATATCTATTAATAGATTATATGTCTTTTACAACTGGAGAAAGACAGTGAAGGGAGAATGATATTTATGCTCAGGCAGGAGTGGAAAAAATTGTTTTCGAACAGGATACTGTTGGTCGTCACAGCTGCTGTAATCATAATACCGGCAATTTATACGACCCTTTTTCTCGGATCTATGTGGGATCCGTATGGGAATGTGGGGAAACTTCCGGTGGCGGTGGTGAACCATGACAGGCCGGCTGTGCTGGATGGCAGGACATTGCACATCGGAAAAGATCTGGCGGAGGAACTGAAAGGGAATGATTCCCTGGATTTTTGCTTCCCGTCAGAGGAAGATGCGGAAAAAGGGCTTGAGACTGGCAGATATTATATGGTCATCACCATACCGGAAGACTTTTCGGAAAACGCGGCTGCGCTGACAGCGCCGTCACCGGAAAAAATGGTCCTTCAGTTTAAGACAAACCCGGGGACGAATTATATTGCCTCTAAGATGGGGGAGACTGCGATGAAAGAGCTGAAAAATTCAATCCGTGAAGAGGTGACGAGGAGTTATGCGCAGGTCATGATCGATAAAGCAGCAGAGGCAGCAGATGGTGTGGCGCAGGCAGTGGACGGCATACAGAACCTCGATACAGGGGCTTCCAGCCTGGCAGGGGGGATCGCTGAGGCCGGAGAAGGCGGGGAAAAACTGGCATCCGGCACGGCAGCGGCTGATGAGAGTATGGTATCTCTGAGCAAAGGACTTTCCGTTCTTGAGGAGAAAACTTCCGGGCTTCCGGCTGCGGCATCTGCTCTTGATGAAGGGGCAGGCGCCCTCACAGATGGAGCGCAGAGTATTTCCCAGGGGCTGGACACTCTTTCCACCGGTGTCAGTGACCTTCAGGAAGGCGCAGACGCTCTGAGCGCAGGGCTCAATGCAGTGACAGGAGAAGGGGGCGCCCAGTCCGCACAGCTCCGCAGCGGGGCGGCAGCGCTCAGGGATGCGCTGGGCGCGATCATCAGCACGATGCCCACAGCGGACAGCGGCCCGGCGGACATCACGGGCGATCTGTCTGGCCTTGCCGCTGAGCTGTCGGCATTACAGCAGCAGGCAGCGGCTCTGTCCCAGGGGATCGATGCATATACAGCGGGAGCAGACACAGCGGCGGATGCGGGTTTACAGCTCGCGGCAGGGGTTACTCAGCTCCAGGCTGGAGTGGATTCTCTGAGATCCGGTATGTCTGACTTAAACAGCGGGATCATCAGCCTGAGATCCGGTACTTCCAGCCTTGCGGAAAGTGCGCCGGCCCTGACAGAAGGGATCACCCAGGCTGCCGGCGGGGCAGAACAGATACAGCAGCAGGGGACACTGGCGCTGCGCCGGGGCGCGGCGGATCTGGATAATGGGCTGGGACAGCTCGGAGAAGGAGCTGCTGACTTAAAAAACGGTACTTCCCTTCTGGCTTCGGAAGCTGCCCGGATCAGTTCAGAGACAGAGATTTTTTCAGATGGCAGCCGGGAGCAGAGAGAGGAGATCGTGGACATGTTTGCCGCGCCTCTTGAGATCGAGGAGGAACAGGTTACGTATGTGGCAGATAACGGACATGCCATGGCGCCGTATATGATGTCAGTGGGGCTGTGGGTAGGCTGTATCGCGTTCTGCCTGATGTATCCGCTTACAAGCTGCCCGGGAAAACCGGGATCCGGTGTGAAATGGTGGCTCAGCAAAGCTTCCGTGCTCGCTGTGACCGCTGTTCTCCAGGCAGCGGTCATGCTGGGCGCCCTCGCTTTCTTTGATGGATTTGAGCCGGAAAGAGCTGCGCTTACTGCCCTGACAGCATGTACCGCGTCTGTGGCGTTTATGTCTGTGATGTATTTCTTTACCAGTCTCCTGGGAAGGGTGGGAAGCTTCCTGATGCTGGTGTTCATGGTGGTGCAGCTTGCGGGTTCCGCGGGGACATATCCATTGGAGATATCGGGAAGTTTTGTGCCATATCTGCACAAATGGGTGCCGTTCACGTATACGGTGACAGCATTCCGCAGCACGATCAGCGGCGGAGAGGATATCAGCGGCTGCCTGTTCTTTCTCCTGGCTCTGACAGTGGTCTTTACAGTCCTGACAGTACTGGAGTTCCGGATCAGGGCAGCAAGGATCGGAAGAGGGGACAGGACGCTGATCGGATGGCTCGAAGCACACGGGCTCGCGTGATAGATGGCTTAGGAGATGGGACAGATACAGGAAAGACATAGGAAAGATACAGAACAGATATAGGACAGATATAGGACAGATATAGAAGAAAGGAAAGAGTATCCGGGAATCATGCCACACACATGGCAGGCATCCCTGGATACTCTTTCTTTTTCTAATTAAAAATCAGCAGAAATTATGAACAAACCGTGAAATCTAAATAAAATAATTGACTTTATTGTACAATACTACTAGTATATCATTTAGTTATCTAACTAATTGATGGAGGGAAAGGTAATGATCCAGTGCGATATGAAAGAAATCCCGATCCTGGGACTCATCGGTATCGTCTCACATGGCGCCGTGAACACGGCGCGGGGGATGTACCGGGAATTCGACCTGAACCGGAGCCAGGCGAGCGTGCTCTTTATGCTCCACCAGCAGGATTCCATGTCCCAGAAAGAACTGGCGGCAAAGCTGAATATCACAGCGCCGTCCATTACGTCCATGATACAGAAGATGGAGCGGGATCAGTACATCACCAGGGAACCTGACCGGCATGACCAGCGCGTCATGAGGCTGACCCTGACTGAGAAAGGAAAATCGTGCATCCAGGCTGTAAAGGACGTTGCGGACCGGATGGAGGACATCATGTTACAGGGGATGAGTCTGGAAGAGAAGCTGCTTTTCCGGCGGCTCCTGATCCAGACAGGAGAAAATCTTATGAATCATGAAAGGAAAGAAAAGGAATGAAAAATCTATTTATGTACGCGGCAGTACACTGGAAATCCCTGCTCGCGATCATAGCGGTCCTGTTTATCCAGGCGTACTGCGACCTGTCTCTTCCTGCCTACACATCGGATATCGTAAATGTAGGTATCCAGCAGGGAGGGATCGAAGATCAGGTCCCGGAGGCGCTGAGGGCAGATGAGATGGAGAAACTTCTCCTCTTTGTGCCGGAAGAAGACCAGGGGACAGTCCTGGACGCCTATGAGACGGACAGCAGCACCTATGATACAGAAGCCTATGTGCTCAGGGAGAGTGCTGCGGAGGATGAGGAGCAGATGGACACCCTGTCTGATATCCTTGCCGGTCCGATGATGCTGACAGCGGGCTTTGAGTCCGGCAGCGACATGACAAAACAGATCGAAGCACAGCTGAAAGAAAATATCCCGGCACAGATGGCAACGGACGATATGACCGTGTTTGATATCCTGAAAATGATGCCGGCAGAACAGAGAGACGCTCTGATTGAAGAGATGGAGAAACAGATGGACGATCTCCCGGACACCATACTGGAGCAGGCGGCAGTCAGCTATGTGGGGACAGCTTATGAAGCCCTGGGCATGGACATGGATGAGATCCAGATCCATTATCTCCTCGTTACCGGGGGAAAGATGGTGGCGCTTGCATTCCTCGGGATGGCGGCGAGCGTTCTGGTGGGCTTCCTGGCTTCCCGCGTCGGGGCTGCGACGGGCCGTGACCTGAGAGGAAATGTCTTCCGCAAAGTCGTAGGATTTTCCAACAATGAGTTCGACCATTTCTCAACGGCTTCCCTGATCACAAGGAGCACAAATGATATCCAGCAGATCCAGCTCATCGTTGTCATGCTGCTGCGCATCGTGCTCTATGCGCCGATCCTGGCGATCGGAGGGATCATACAGGTCTTCCAGACGAATGTATCCATGTCCTGGATCATCGGGCTGGCTGTCGTGCTGATCGGGCTGGTCATCCTTGTCCTGTTCCTGGTGGCAATGCCGAAATTCAGGATCCTCCAGACACTGGTCGACAAGGTGAACCTGGTCATGAGGGAGATCCTCACCGGGCTCCCGGTCATCCGCGCGTTCAGTACGCAGAAGCACGAGGAAGAGCGGTTTGACGATGCCAACAGGATGCTGACAAAGACGAACCTGTTCGTGAACCGCGCCATGACCTTCATGATGCCTGTCATGATGCTGATCATGAACGGAGTGTCCGTGCTGATCATGTGGAACGGCGCCCACGGCATCGACGAGGGGCAGATGCAGGTCGGGGATATGATGGCGTTCATCCAGTATACGATGCAGATCATCATGGGATTCCTGATGCTGTGCATGCTGTCGATCATGCTGCCCAGGGCTGCTGTCGCAGCGGACCGTGTGGAGGAAGTGCTCTCCAGCAGGACGGTCATCCACGACCCGGAGCAGCCGAAAGAATGCTCAGATACAAAGAGAGGGCTGCTCGTGTTTGACCACGTATCCTTTAAATATCCGGGCGCGGACGAAAACGTGCTCCATGACATTACCTTTACCGCAAAGCCTGGGGAGACGACGGCAATCATCGGAAGTACGGGAAGCGGGAAGTCTACCCTGGTCAACCTGATCCCGAGATTTTATGATGTGTCAGAGGGAAGCATTACCCTGGACGGCGTAGATATCCGCGAAGTGACCCAGCATGAGCTGAGGGAGAAGCTCGGGTATGTTCCCCAGAAGGGGCTTCTCTTCTCAGGAGATATCGCTTCCAACATCATGTTCGGAAACCCGGACGGGAGCGAGAGCGAGATGATCGAGGCGGCGGAGATCGCGCAGGCAGTGGAATTCATCGACGCGAAGCCGGATGGCTACCACAGCCATATCGCCCAGGGCGGATCCAACGTTTCCGGCGGGCAGAAACAGAGACTGTCCATCGCCAGAGCGATCGCAAAGCGCCCGGAAGTATTTATCTTTGACGACAGTTTTTCTGCCCTTGATTTTAAGACAGATGTAACTTTGAGAAAAGCGCTGAAGAAGAGGACAAAAGACAGTACAGTCCTGATCGTGGCACAGAGGATCAGCACGATCCTCAATGCGGAGCAGATCATTGTCCTGGACGACGGAAAAGTAGCAGGCATCGGAACCCATCAGGAATTACTGAAGAGCTGCGAGGTATATCAGCAGATCGCGGCATCCCAGCTATCTGGATCAGAGCTGGCGGCGGGGACGGCTGAGAAGATGCCGGGCGGAGAGGACCGCACGGAGAGTCAGGATCCTGCGCCGGGCGCTGCATATACAGGAGAGGAGGTGCCCAGTCATGCCTAGAGGTATGGGAGGTCCCCATGGAAAAAACATGGCGGGCGAAAAAGCAAAAGATTTTAAAGGAACCATAAAAAAACTGATCCGCTATATGAGCGCCTTCAAGGTGCATATGTTTTTTGTCGCAGTCTTTGCGGTCTGCGGTACGGTCTTTAATATCGTGGGTCCCAAGATACTCGGAAAAGCGACGACAGAGATCTTCAACGGGCTGGTGAGCAAAGTGTCAGGCGGCAGCGGGATGGATTTCGGGAAGATCGGAAGGATCCTTCTGATCACCCTCGGTCTGTACCTGATCAGCGCCCTCTGTACTTTCATCCAGGGCATCATCATGACCGGCGTCTCCCAGAAGACGACTTACCGGCTGAGGAAAGAAATCTCGGAGAAGGTCAACCGGATGCCCATGAACTATTTTGACACAAAGCCCGTAGGAGAAGTGCTCTCCCGCGTGACCAACGATGTGGATACCCTGGGGCAGAGCCTGAACCAGAGCGCCACCCAGATGATCACCTCAGTGACCACCCTGATCGGTGTGCTGATCATGATGCTTTCCATCAGCCCTCTGATGACGCTGGTAGCGCTCCTGATCCTTCCGGTATCCGTGATCCTGATCTCGTTTGTCATGAAGCATTCCCAGAAATATTTCCGGGGACAGCAGGCATATCTGGGAAATGTAAACGGACAGGTGGAAGAGATCTACAGCGGACACAATATCATCAAGGCATTTAATAAAGAAGATGATGTGATCCGGGAATTTAATGATACGAACGCAAAGCTCTATGACTCTGCATGGAAATCCCAGTTTTTCTCCGGGATGATGATGCCGGTCATGCAGTTCATCGGCAACCTGGGGTATGTGGGCGTGGCCATCCTGGGCGGTTTCCTCGCCATCAGGAACGCCATCGAGGTCGGAGACATCCAGTCCTTCATCCAGTATGTAAGGAACTTCACCCAGCCGATCCAGCAGGTGGCTCAGGTCACCAACATGCTCCAGCTTACAGCGGCTGCGTCTGAGAGGGTGTTCGAGTTCCTCGACGAGGAAGAGGAAGACCAGACAGTGCCGGACCCGGTATCCATCGAAGGGCTTCAGGGCAATGTGGAGTTCGACCATGTACACTTCGGGTACAGTCCGGATAAGATCATCATCAATGACTTCTCTGCGAAAGTAAAGGAAGGCCAGAAGATCGCGATCGTAGGTCCTACCGGAGCGGGCAAGACAACAATGATCAAACTGCTCATGCGCTTCTATGATGTAAACAGCGGCGCGATCAAGATCGATGGGCATGATGTCCGCAGCTTTAACCGCAGCGAGCTCCGCGAGATGTTCGGGATGGTGCTCCAGGATACCTGGCTGTTCCATGGAACGATCATGGAGAATATCCGATACGGAAAGCTGGACGCCACGGACGAAGAAGTCATCCGCGCAGCAAAGGCAGCGCATGTGCACCGTTTCGTGCAGACACTTCCGGGCGGCTATAACATGGAGCTGAACGAAGAGGCAACTAACGTCTCCCAGGGACAGAAGCAGCTCCTCACCATCGCCAGGGCGATCCTGGCGGATCCGAAGATCCTGATCCTGGACGAGGCGACCAGCTCGGTAGATACCAGGACAGAAGTCCTGATCCAGAAGGCAATGGATAACCTGATGAAGGGCAGGACCAGCTTTGTGATCGCCCACAGGCTGTCAACGATCCGCGACGCAGACCTGATCCTCGTCATGAAAGACGGAGATATCGTCGAGCAGGGGACGCATGAGGAACTGCTCGCCCGGAATGGATTTTATGCAGACCTGTACAATTCACAGTTCGAGTCAACAGACCAGACGTGTGCGTGAAATCTGGATTTGAGGGGGAGCCTTCCTTGTGAATATGACGTCCGAAAACCGTTGATGTGATGCGGGACGTTTTCGCGGCGGACGGGGATATGGCTCAGGTTCCGGTTTTCTGGGTTCATCCGATCGGAAGGTCCCCGCAGGCAAATGCAGGATTTCGAAAGTTGGATGAAAGGGGAACTTCTGTGGCGAAACAGGAATTTTTTATCGGACGGAAGGTGACGCGGACTTCCGGGAGAGGGTTAGCCGTTCGATTTGGCCCAGCAAGCTGTGCCTCTCTTGTGATAAGTTTCTGCCGGCAAGAGTGGTTTTATCTTTTGGCGGGAAAGTTCGTCTATTGTTGTATGTTTTTGCTGGCTGGGGAGCGGTTGTCTTTTGCCGGAAAAGCTCCCTTCTCGCAACATTTTTAAACGCTGCATTTGCTGGGGACGTTTCGCCAACAAGGTCGGCTCCCCACAAATACAGAATTTACCGTGTATATTTTTCCAGTGTTTCCCGCACTGCTCCTTTTCCTTTGACCATCTCTGCGAAGTACTGGCACACAAGGTCTGCGAGCCCTGCCTCGTTCAGATCTACTCCGAAGATTTCTTTATCTGTGAGCAGCGGCTGAAGGAGTTCTTTTGCTTTCGCTGCGTCTGTGCCGTCTCCGAGGCGGACAGAAGCTACATAAGGGCATACAGTTTCCAGGAGCGGATCCGGGCTTAATTCAAAATGCTCTCCATTGTCGTCTACTGCCATGAGATAGCGGACCCATCCGGCATAGACGAGGGGGATGCATTTCAGGTCGGATACATCCAGGTTGTCTGAGCGCAGATATGCTTTGACAGTCTCTCCGAATCGGATCGGCAGTTTCTGGGAGGTGTCCGTGGCGATGCGCTGCGGGGTATCCGGCATGAATGGGTTCGGGATACGTACGTTTAATACGGTATCAATGAATTCTTTCGGGTCCAGGATGCCCGGGTCTACGACCACAGGAAGCCCTTCTTTGTAGCCAATCGTCTCCACCAGTTTTTTCAGGACCGGATCTTTCATTTCTTTTGAGATCAGGTCGTATCCGAGCAGGCAGCCGAAGACAGCGAGCGCGGTGTGGAGCGGGTTCAGGCAGGTGCAGACTTTCATTTTTTCTGCCTTGTCCACGGTCTCCCGGTCTGTGAAGATGAAGCCGCCTTTCTCCAGGGCGGGCCTTCCGTTGGGGAAGCTGTCCTCGATCACAAGGTACTGGCTTTCCTCCGCGTTTACAAAAGGAGCCACATAGGTGTTTTTCGATGTGATCACAGGGTCAAGGTTTTCCAGGCCGTCTTTTTTCAGCATCTCTTCCACAGAAGGATCCGGACGCGGCGTGATCTTGTCGATCATCGTCCACGGGAATGACACTTTGGAAGGATCTTCCACATAGGCAAGGAATCCTTTTTCTGCTGTCCCGTTCTCTTCCCAGGCCTTTGCAAAAGCAGTGACCGCGGAGCGGAGTTTGTCTCCGTTGTGGGAGCAGTTGTCCATGCTGATCATGGCGATCGGAGTCCCGCCTGACGCATATCTCGTATGGAGGAGAGAGGCAACCTTTCCGATATAGCTGCACGGTTTCTCAGGACCATTTTCCATGTCTGCGGTCACATCAGCGAGGGGGAGCCCCCTGCCGTCTGTCAGGCTGTAGCCCTTCTCTGTGATCGTGAATGTAGCCATCTGGAGACCAGCATTTGCAAAGATCTCTTTGAGGCGGCTGAACTGAGCTGCGTTCTCGGAGTCGAGGATGAGAGATTCCACTACGCTCCCGACAACAGTCTTTTCGATGTTCCCGTCAGCTTTGAGGGTGACAAGGATGCTTAAGTCGTCGTGGGGATGGTTCATTTTTTCAATGATCTCGTAGTCATATCCCTCCGCTGCGATCAGCCCCCGGTCCAGGTCTCTGCTGTCCAGGAGTTCCTGGACAACATTTGCCTGAAATGCCCGGAAGATGTTCCCGGCACCGAAGTGGATCCAAAATGGATCCTTTTTTGTTTCTTCTGCAACTTTTATACGGTCGAATCCGGGGAGACGGTACCCTGCGGATTCCCATTTTTCACGGTCTTTCAGACCATTTTCATTTAACTGCATCATGTTTTCCTGCCTTTCTTATTTACTTCTGGCTTTTTTCAATGGCTTCCCAGAGTCCGTTGAGGTAAGCAGCGCCGAGCGCGCGGTCATAGAGCCCGTATCCCGGCATGGCGACCTCTCCCCAGATCATGCGTCCGTGATCCGGGCGGATCGGTCCGTCAAACCCGATGTCATACAGCGCCTTCATGATCTCGTACATATCAAAGGAGCCGTCGGATGACAGGTGGGCTGCTTCCTCAAAGTCTGTAGGTGAGTTGAATTTCAGGTTGCGCACGTGTGCGAAATGGATCCTTCCCTTCAGGGAGCGGATCATATCGGGCAGGTCGTTTTCCAGGTTTGTGCCGTAGGAACCGGAGCAGAAGGTGACTCCGTTGTGCGGGTCATCGACCATTTTCATCATCCGCAGGATGTTTTCTTTATTGATGATGATGCGCGGGAGCCCGAATACGCTCCAAGCCGGATCGTCCGGATGGATCGCCATATAAATGTCGTATTCATTGCAGACGGGCATGATCCGTTCCAGGAAATATTTCAGGTTGGCAAAGAGTTTTTCATCGTCGATATCTTTGTACATCTCGAAGAGCTCTTTCACATGTGCCATGCGCTCCGGCTCCCAGCCCGGCATCACAGTGCCGTTCATCTCGCCGGAGATAGAGTCAAACATCTTTTCCGGGTCAAGGGCATCCACTGCCTCCTGTGTGTAGGCGAGGACCGTGGAGCCGTCGGGGCGCTTCCTCGCCAGCTCAGTCCTTGTCCAGTCAAAGACCGGCATGAAATTGTAGCAGACAAGGTGGATGTCTTCTTCGCCCAGGTTTCGGAGCGTCTCGATGTAATTGTCAATATACCGGTCACGGTCAGCGGAGCCTGTTTTTATGGCGTCATGTACGTTTACGCTCTCGATCCCGGCTATATGGAGCCCTGCCGCTGCCACTTCATCCTTCATGGCACGGATGCGCTCCCTGCTCCACACCTCGCCGGGAGCTGTGTCATACAGCGTGGTGATCACGCCGGTGACGCCGGGGATCTGCCTGATCTGCTGTAAGGTAACTGTGTCAAATTTTGAACCGTACCATCTGAGTGTCATTTCCATTTTTGTGTATCTCCTTTCAGGAACTTGGATTTGTGAGATGTCCGTCTGTATGTCAGTGTGATCCGCAGGCGGAAGCTCTTTTTCTGAGATATATTTTATAAAAAAGAGGCTGCGGGAAACAATTGCACAGATTGTTGTATATATTGTAAAAATTGCTCATGACACAGTTGCGCGGGGCGAAAGAAAAGGTTATATTGTACTTTAGAAAAGGAAGGGATGACCAATGAAGAAAAACCTTCAGACAAGATTCAGTACAAGGCAATACATGCTCTCCCGTGATTTTGAGATTTACTATTATAAGGACAGCGCCCTGTCAGGGGTGGACAGCCACACCCATGACTATTATGAGTTTTATTTTTTCCTGGAAGGGGATGTGTCCATCGAGATCGCGGGCAGGGCGTTCCCGCTCCGGTACGGGGATGTCGTCCTGATACCGCCGGGTACGCCGCACAGGCCCTATATCCGCGACAGTAAGACTCCTTACCGCCGCTTTGTATTCTGGGTCACCGGAGAGTATTTGAACCAGATGATGGAGACCTCCGTGGCTTACGGATACCTGATGCAGTATGTCCGGACAAAAGGAGAATATATCTTTCACAATGACCGGGTCGGGTTTAATGAGATACAGACAAAGGTATTCCGTCTGATCGAAGAGACAAGGGGGAACCGATTTGGGAAGGACGCAAGGATCCCACTGTGTGTCAGCGACCTGATCCTGCACCTGAACCGCATCGTCTATGAGCAGAAACACGAGAAGCATCCCCAGGCAGAGCAGGCGCTCTATGAGAGCCTGACAGACTATATCGGGGAACATCTGGACGAAGAATTGTCGCTTGACAGCCTGGCCGGGGAATTCTATGTGAGCAAGTACCACATTGCTCATGTATTTAAAGATCATATCGGCATCTCCATCCACCAGTATATCATGAAAAAGCGGCTGTCCGCATGCCGCGATGCGATCCGGAACGGGACGAAGATCACAGAGGCATATCTGATGTATGGGTTTAAAGATTATTCGGGATTTTACCGGGCATTTAAAAAAGAGTATGGCATGTCGCCGAGGGAGTGGCAGGAGATCAACAGAAAACAGTTTTTGGAGATGTAGAGTGCAGGGAAGGTAAGCGTGAAAGAACAAGTAACCACATTTCGTTGTATTTTTAAAAAGTAATTGCTATAATGACTCCATGCGGGGAGCGCGGCTGGAAATCAGATCGTATAATATACAGTCAGTAGAAAGCAGGTATTCATATATGGGATTTACACATTTTGATGAAAACGGAAAGGCTGTCATGGTGGATGTGACGGACAAGGCGGACACAGTCCGCCAGGCCTGCGCTTCGGGGAAGATCACCGTGAGCCGCGAGGTGTTCAGGGCGATCTGCGAAGGCTCGGTAAGTAAAGGAGATGTGCTGGGAGTGGCTGCCACTGCCGGGATCATGGGCGCGAAGAGGACCTCTGAGCTGATCCCCATGTGCCATATCCTGCCCATCACAAAGTGCAGGGTGGGTTTTGATCTGGATGAGGAAGAATCTGCGGTCTACTGTACGTGTACCGTGAAAGTGACCGGGAAGACCGGAGTAGAGATGGAGGCCCTGACAGGGGTGAGTGTGGCCCTGCTCACGATCTATGATATGTGCAAGGCGATGGACAAGTCGATGGAGATCGGGGAGATCTATCTTGTGAAAAAGACCGGGGGCAAGAGCGGGGAAGTGCACAATGACCTGCATCCCCGCAGCGCCCGGACAGAAGGAGCGGAATAAAATGGAAGGATACAGATGGAAGGCAGCGGTGGTAACGCTGAGCGATAAAGGATATGCCGGTGAGCGGGAAGATAAGAGCGGTCCTCTGATCTGCGAAATGCTCACAGAAGCCGGGTATGATATTCAGAAAACGGTTCTGCTTCCGGATGAAAGAGAAGAAATAAAAAAATGTCTGTGTTCATTATCTGATGTCGACAAGATGGATGTCATTTTCACTACAGGCGGGACCGGATTCGCGCCGAGAGACTGTACGCCTGAGGCGACGCTGGAGGCGGCGGACCGGATCGCGCCGGGGATCGCTGAGGCGATGCGTCTCGCTTCTCTTAAGGTAACGCCAAGAGCAATGTTAAGCCGCGGCGTTTCCGTGATACGCGGGCAGACGCTGATCATCAATCTCCCGGGGAGCCCGAAGGCTGTCAGAGAAAATCTGGAAGCCGTGCTCCCGTCTCTGGACCACGGGCTGGCGATCCTGACAGGAAGAGCAGGAGAATGTGCGCGATGAGAGACCGATTCGGAAGGACAATTGATTATATGCGGGTGTCTGTGACAGACCGCTGCAATCTCCGGTGCGTGTACTGTATGCCGGCGGAGGGTGTCGCGTCTGTGCCCCATGAGCAGATCCTGACTTTTGACGAGATCGCGCGCGTATGCAGGGTCGGCGCGGAGCTGGGGATACGGAGGATAAAACTGACGGGCGGCGAGCCGCTGGTGCGCAGAGGTCTCCCGGAGCTTGTTGGTATGCTGAAGGGGATCACAGGTATTGAACAGGTGACTCTGACAACGAACGGGACACTTTTAAAAGAACAAATAAACGGATTAGTTTCGAATGGGCTTGATGCTGTCAATATCAGTATTGATACCCTGGATCCGGAGAGATACCGGGAGATCACCCGGGGAGGCAGTGTGGAAAAGGCGCTGGAAGGGCTGGATGCAGCTGCGGCAGTCCCCGGCCTTTCGGTCAAAGTAAACTGCGTTCCTTTAAAGGCAACAGGATCAAATTTAAAGGGAACAGGATCAAATGGGACAGAAGATGAAGAGTATATCCGCCTTGCGCTGTTGGCGAAAGAGGGAAAGGCGGATGTGAGGTTTATAGAGATGATGCCCATCGGACTGGGGAAGCACTTCGCGGGACGGGGCGGGGATGAGATCCTTGGTATCCTGGAAAAGGCTTACGGAAAAGCAGAACCCTGTACCGGGCGGCTCGGGAACGGACCGGCGGAATATGTGCAGTTCCCCGGGTTCGGGAAACGCATTGGCTTTATCAGCGCGGTATCCCATCAGTTCTGCGGAGGATGCAACCGCGTCCGCCTTACGTCAGAAGGATATCTGAAGCCTTGCCTTCAGTATGAGAGCGGGACGGACCTGAAAACCCTGCTCCGGGGCGGCGCCGGTGACCCGGAGATAAGGGCTGCGATGGAGAAGGCTTTTTATGAAAAACCGGCGCATCATCAGTTTGGAGTAAACGGGCAGTTTTGGGAAAACAGTCAGGGGAAAAGCTGCGCAGAAGAGACGCTGGAGACGAAAGAAATGTCCAGGATCGGAGGTTAGGACATCGATGGGAAGAGTAATGGCAGTCTGTACGAGCCCGGCAAAGGGCACACAGAAACAAAATGCAGGCGAAGGTATTTTTATCGAAGACTATGGGATTCAGGGGGATGCCCATGCAGGGAAGTGGCACCGCCAGGTCAGCCTTCTCTCCTATGAGAAGATCCAGGGATTCCGGGAGAGAGGGGCGGAAGTGGAGGACGGAGCGTTCGGCGAGAACCTGGTGGTGAAGGAGATTGATTTCCGCTCGCTGCCGGTGGGCACGCGGCTGTCCTGCGGTGATGTTGTGCTGGAGATCACCCAGATCGGCAAAGAATGCCATCACGGATGCCAGATCTTTCAGAAGATGGGAGAATGTATCATGCCGAGGGAAGGCGTCTTCGCGCGGGTGATCCGGGGCGGGACGATCCGTACAGGCGATGACATGAAGGTGGAGCAAAATGATGAAAAGCAGAGTTTTTCGTAAAGCAGGACTTCTTCTGGCGGCAGTGCCGTGCGCAGCCTTTCTGCTCACCGCGTGCTCCGGGCAGGCGGAAGAGACAGGGGCTGAGCTGGCGGAAGAGGAAGCGCGCAATGACCCTGAGGACGGAGAATATATCTTTCAGGATGTAGAGGGAAATGAATATGAGGCGCCGCTGCTCCCGGATGTGCCGAAGTGCACGTATGACCTCACGAAGATCCGGACAGACGAAGAGACCGGGCGCAAGAGCTTCCATGATGAGGAAAATGGAGTGACCGCCCGGTTCGGGATCGATGTGTCCGAGTTCCAGGGCGAGGAGATCGACTGGGAACAGGTGAAGGAAAGCGGAGTGGAGTTTGTGATCATCCGGCTCGGCTACCGGGCGTACGGGGATACGGGTGCGCTTGTCATGGACGCGATGTACGAGCAGAATATGAAAGGCGCTCTGGATGCCGGCCTGGATGTGGGGGTGTACTTTTTCTCCCAGGCAGTGAGCGGCGCTGAGGCAGTGGAAGAGGCGGAATTTGTCCTTGAGAATATAAAGCCTTATGAGATCACCGGGCCGGTCGTCTATGATACAGAGGAGATCAAATGGGACACCGCCCGGACGGACAGCAACACGTATAAAGAGTTTACCAATTTCTGTAAGGTCTTCTGCGATACCGTGGAGCAGAAAGGGTATGACGCCATGATCTATTCCAATATGAAGTGGATGGCATTTACCCTTGATATGGAAGAGCTTACGGAGTATGATTTCTGGTATGCGGATTATCATGAGATTCCCCAGTGCCCGTATGATTACAAGATCTGGCAGTACAGCGAGACAGGGGCAGTGCCGGGGATCAATGCAAATGTAGACCTGAACCTTTGGTTCGAAAAGGAAAACGCACAGGAGGAAGCGCATGAAGTGGAATAAATACCGATTAAAAACGACAACCGAAGCGGAGGATATCGTGAGCAGCATGCTCATGGATCTGGGCATACAGGGAGTGGAGATCGAGGACAAGGTCCCCCTCACCCAGTCGGACAAGGAGCAGATGTTCGTGGATATCCTGCCTGAGATCGAGGCAGATGACGGAGTGGCTTATCTGAGCTTTTATCTGGAACCTGAGGAGGACCAGGAAAAGATCCTGGCGGACGTCCGCCGGGAACTGGAAGCGATGTCCGCCTATGTGGATGTGGGAGAGTGCCTGATCGAAGAGTCCGAGACAGAGGACGTGGACTGGGTGAACAACTGGAAGCAGTATTTCCACCAGTTTTACGTAGATGATATCCTGATCATCCCGTCATGGGAGGATGTAAAGCCGGAGGATGAGGATAAGATGGTCATCCATATCGATCCGGGCACTGCGTTCGGCACCGGGATGCATGAGACGACCCAGCTCTGTATCCGCCAGATCAGGAAGTACACAACACCGGAAACAAGGATCCTAGACGTGGGATGCGGGAGCGGGATCCTGGGCATGCTGGCGCTGAAGTTCGGGGCGGCGTATTCTGTCGGGACGGACCTGGATCCGTGCGCCATCGACGCTACCCATGAGAACATGGAAGTGAACGGCATCCCGAAAGAGAAGTATGAGGTAATGATCGGGAACCTCATTGACGACAAGGCAGTGCAGGATAAAGTGGGATACGGATGCTATGATATCGTGGCGGCGAATATCCTGGCGGATGTCCTTGTGGAGCTGACGCCGGTCATTGTGGATCAGTTAAAGCCGGGCGGGATCTATATCACCAGCGGGATCATCGATGACAAAGAGCAGACGGTCGTGGACGCGGTAAAGGCGGCAGGATTGGAAGTGCTGGATGTGACATACCAGGGCGAATGGGTCTGCGTGACTGCGCGCAAGCCGGACGCCGGGAAGCAGGCGTGACAGAGGCACCCGGAAAGGAAATCCGGGCAGCGCTTTTGTGACAGAAAAAGAGAAGGAGAAGGAACAGAAGGATGCAGCAGTTCTTTGCAGAACCATCATGGATCAGAGAAAATAAAATCTACATGCAGGGCGCGGATGTGAATCATATCAAAAATGTGCTCCGCATGAAGCCCGGAGAGGACGTGCGGGTGGGCGACGGCAGGGGAAAGACCTATCTCTGCTGTATCCATTCGTATGAGGAGCAGACAGCGGTGCTCGATATCCTCAAAGAGCTGGCTTCCGATACAGAGCTTCCCTCCAGGATCGTCCTGTTCCAGGGGCTGCCCAAAGGGGACAAGATGGAGTGGATCGTGCAGAAGGCGGTGGAGCTGGGGGCGTACCGCATTGTCCCCTTTGCGGCGAAACGCTCCGTGGTGAGGCTGGATGAGAAAAAAGCGGAAAAGAAGCAGGCACGGTGGCAGCTGATCGCAAAAGGGGCGGCAGAGCAGTCCGGGCGCGGTATCATTCCTGAGGTCGGCGTGGTCTGCAGTTTTGCGGAAGCACTCAGGATGGCAGGGGAGCTGGATGTGGTACTCATCCCCTATGAGCTGGAAGAAGGGATGAAGGAGACAGCGCGCATCCTGGAAGGGATCACTCCCGGGCAGTCTGTGGGGATCTTCATCGGGCCGGAGGGCGGATTCGAGGAAGAGGAAGTAGAGCAGGCGAAAAGGGCAGGAGCCCATGCCGTCACTCTCGGGAAGCGGATCCTGCGGACAGAGACCGCAGGGCTTACCGCGCTGTCCATACTGATGTATCATCTGGAAAGCCGGGCTGCCGGAGCGCCGGAGAGCTGAACAGGCCGGCGGCACATGCGCGGAGCCTGTGCATAATTTATATAGTAAGAAAAGAGTAAAGGAAAGGGAAAATGGAAGTTTATCTGGACAATTCCGCCACGACCATGTGTTATCCGGAAGTGGGGGAACTGGTATATAAAGTCATGTGCCGGGATTACGGCAACCCGTCCTCCCTGTACAGGAAAGGCGTGGAGGCGGAACACTATATCCGGGAAGCGAAGGAGACGATCGCAAAGCTTTTGAAAGTGAATGCGAAAGAGCTCTTCTTTACCTCGGGCGGCACGGAGAGCGACAACCTGGCTCTCATCGGATGCGTCCGGGCGAACCGGCGAAGGGGGAACCATCTGATCACCTCGTCCATCGAGCATCCCGCGATCCTCAATACCATGCGCTATCTGGAGGAAGAAGAGGGATTCCGCGTGACCTATCTCCCGGTGGACGGGGAGGGGCGCATCCGTCTCGATGCTTTAAAGGAAGCGCTGTGCCCGGAGACGATCCTTGTATCTGTGATGTATGTGAACAATGAGGTCGGGACCGTGCAGCCCATCCAGGAGGCAGTGCAGATCACGAAGCGGTACAATTCTTCCATCCTGTTCCACACAGATGCGGTACAGGGATTTGGGAAATACCGCATCTATCCGAAGCGGATGGGCATTGACCTGCTCTCTGCCAGCGGGCATAAGATCCACGGGCCAAAAGGCGTGGGCTTCCTCTATGTCGACAGCCGGGTGAAGATCCATCCGATCCTGTTCGGGGGCGGGCAGCAGAAGGACCTGCGCTCCGGCACGGAGAATGTGCCCGGGATCGCGGGGCTGGGCCTTGCGTCGAAGATGATCTATCAGGACCTTGAGATGAAGACAGCCCTTATGAGAGAACTGAAAGCGCACTTTATCAGAGGACTCGGAGAGATCGGGGATACAACGGTCCACGGCGCGGCTAACGGGGACAGCTCGCCCCATATCATCAGCGTGGGGATCGCAGGTGTGCGCAGCGAAGTCCTGCTGCACACGCTGGAAGACAAAGGGATCTACGTGTCTTCCGGCTCTGCATGCTCCTCCAACCACCCGGCGGTCAGCGGCGTCCTGAAAGCCATCGGGACTCCGAGAGAATACCTGGATGCCACGCTGAGGTTCAGCATGTCGGAGTTCACCACAAAAGAAGAAATTGACTACACGCTGGAAACACTATATAATTGTATACCGATGCTTCGGAAATTTACACGGCGCTGACGCGCTGAGAAAAGCCGCAGCCGGGCGGAGCGCGGGTATCTGCGCGGGAAATGTCCCGGACCGGCCGGAAAAAGGAGAATACCATGACGTTTCATTCATTTTTGATCAAATATGGGGAGATCGGGATAAAGGGGAAAAACCGGTATATGTTCGAGGACGCTCTTGTGCGCCAGATCCGGTACGCCCTTAAGGATGTGGAAGGAGAGTTCCTTGTCCACAAATGCCACGGAAGGGTCTATGTAGACTGCGAAGGCGAGTACGACTACGAAGAGACAATAGAAAGCCTGAAAAAAGTGTTCGGTATCGTGGGGATCTGCCCGGTCGTGAGAAAGCCGGTCAAAGAGCTGGAAGAGCTGAAAAAAGACGTGGTCGTCTACATGGGGGAGATGTATCCCGAGGGCGATAAGACATTTAAAGTGGAGGCCCGGCGCGCGAACAAGCGGTATCCGGTAAACTCCATGGAGATCAACTGTGCGCTCGGCGAGGCAGTGCTGGACGCTTACCCGGAGATGAAGGTGGATGTGCATCACCCGGACGTCCGGCTGAATGTGGAGATCCGCGAGGAGGTCTACCTGTATTCCGAGATCATCCCCGGGCCGGGAGGCATGCCTGTAGGGACAAACGGCAGTGCGATGCTGCTCCTCTCCGGCGGGATCGACAGCCCGGTGGCAGGATATATGATCGCAAAGAGAGGCGTGGAGATCGAGGCGACTTATTTCCATGCGCCGCCGTACACGAGCGAGCGGGCGAAGGAGAAGGTCATCGACCTGGCAAGGCTTGTCTCCGCGTACGCGGGACCGATCAAACTCCACATCGTCAACTTTACGGATATCCAGCTTGCAATCTATGAGAAGTGCCCGCACGATGAGCTGACGATCATCATGCGCCGTTATATGATGCGGATCGCAGAGCAGTTCGCGAAAAAGGACGGCTGCCTGGGGCTGATCACAGGAGAGAGTATCGGACAGGTGGCGAGCCAGACGATGCAGAGCCTGGCAGCGACCAACGCGGTGTGCACGCTTCCTGTCTACCGTCCGCTCATCGGTTTTGACAAGAGGGAGATCGTGGAAATCTCAGAGAAGATCGACACGTACGAGACGTCGATCCAGCCGTTTGAGGACTGCTGTACGATTTTTGTGGCAAAGCATCCTGTGACAAAGCCGAATGTGGAAAGGATCGAGAAGTCAGAACTGAACCTGTCGGAGAATATCGAAGAGCTTGTGAAGACAGCGGTTGAGACAGCGGAAGTGATCACAGTAGGAAAATAGCCGCCGTACAGCCGGAATGACAGAAACAAAAAGAGCTGCCTCGGATCGAGACAGCTCTTTCATAAGTAAATGATATGTCTGATTATTTGATGATGTACGGATCAAGTGCGGCAAGAATGTCATCGATGTTCCCGTCTGCATGGATGTTGAGATCGATCGGCTTGGAAAGATCCAGGCTGAAGATTCCCATGATGGATTTGGCATCTATAACATATCTTCCGGATACTAAATCGAAGTCATTGTCATACTTTGTAATTTCGTTTACAAAAGATTTTACTTTGTCGATTGAATTTAATGAAATCTGTACTGTTTTCATTGGAATAGCCCTCCTTGAATCATAAATTATAAGGTATCAAACCTCATGTATATTCTAGGGGATGCCAGTGGAAAAGTCAAGTGACACATAGGAAAAAAGAGGTAAATTCAGAATGAAAAAAGCAGCGCTCCACAACCTGGGATGTAAAGTAAACGCATATGAGACAGAAGCAATGCAGGAAATGCTCGAACAGGCGGGCTATGAGATCGTTCCTTTTAAAGAAGGGGCGGATGTCTATGTCATCAATACCTGTACGGTGACGAATATCGCAGACCGCAAATCCCGCCAGATGCTCCACCGCGCCCGGAAAATGAACCCGGAGGCAGTGGTCGTGGCAGCAGGGTGTTATGTGCAGGCAAAGGGCGGGCAGGAGGCGGATCCCTGCATTGACATTGTGATCGGCAATAACCACAAAAAAGACCTGGTCAGGATCCTTAAGGAGTATGAAGAAAACAGAGAAAAGGACCGCGCCGGCGGGAACGGGAGAGAGCGTGCGGGCGCCCGTGCGGCCGGCGAGATCGGGGATATCAACCGGACAAAAGAATACGAATCCCTTCATCTCACCCGTACAGGCGAACACACCCGGGCTTATATCAAGGTACAGGACGGCTGCAACCAGTTCTGCACCTACTGCATCATCCCCTATGCGAGAGGCCGTGTGCGCAGCAGGGAGATGCAGGATGTGGTGCAGGAGGTGAGGACCCTGGCTGACAATGGCTATCAGGAAGTCGTGCTCACAGGCATCCATCTGAGCTCCTACGGCATTGATTTCGACGGGCAGAGGCATCTGTCTGACCTGATCCGCGCGGTCCATGAGATCGAAGGGATCCGGCGGATCCGGCTGGGATCCCTGGAACCGGGGATCGTGACAGAAGAATTCGCCGGGACGCTCGCCGCTATGCCAAAGATCTGCCCCCACTTCCACCTCTCTCTCCAGAGCGGGTGCGATGCGACCCTGAAGCGGATGAACCGGCGGTATACGAGTGAGGAGTACTATGAGAAATGCAGGATCCTCAGAAAGTATTTTGATGACCCTGCCTTTACGACAGATGTGATCGTGGGCTTCCCGGGAGAGACGGAAGAGGACTTCCAGGCGTCCTTTGACTTTGTGGACAAGGTGGATTTCTACGAGACACATATATTCAAATACTCAAAAAGAGAGGGCACTAAAGCGGCTTCCATGCCGGACCAGGTGGATGAGCAGGTCAAGGCGGAGAGGAGCGCGCGCCTGATCGCGCTGGGCGAAAAGAAGAGGAAAGCTTATGAGGAACGCTTCATCGGAAAGACCGTGGAAGTGCTCGTGGAAGAGGACGCGGTCATTGACGGAAAGAAGGTCCAGACAGGGCATACAAAGGAGTATATTAAAATTGCACTAGACGCACAGGAAAATCTCCGCAATTGTATCGTAAACGTTCAAATTGATAATGGCTCACAAATTATACATTGAATTTTAAAAGGGATTATATTAGAATTGTAAATAGGGATTCTGGGTCTTCCCAGAGGATACAGGCGGCGTCAGGCAGCGCCTGCAGAAGCCTGTGATAAAAGGAACATACAGAAAAGGAGGAGCATCAGGATGAGTGATTTAGGCAACACACAGTTCTTTCAGGTAGAGCCCGGACCGCAGATCTCGGCAAAGGATATCCTTGAGATCGTGTTCAAGGCGCTGAAAGAAAAAGGATACAATCCGGTCAATCAGATCGTTGGATATATTATGTCAGGGGATCCCACATACATCACCAGCTATAACGGGGCAAGGAGCCTTGTGATGAAGGTGGAGAGGGATGAGCTCGTAGAAGAGATGTTAAAAGCGTATATTGAGCATAATTCCTGGGAATAATCAGCTATGAGGATCATGGGACTTGATTACGGGACTAAGACGGTCGGTGTCGCTGTCAGCGACCCCCTCGGCCTTACAGCCCAGGCGATAGAGACGATCGGACGGAAAGAAGAGAACAAGCTCAGGCGGACCTGCGCGCGCATCGAGGAGCTGATCGGACAGTATGGCGTGGACAGGATCGTGCTCGGATTTCCGAAACATATGAACAATGATATCGGGGAGCGCGCTGAGAAGTCGCTGGAATTCCGGGACATGCTCCACCGCAGGACCGGGCTTGAAGTCATCATGTGGGATGAGCGCCTGACGACTGTGGAGGCGGAGCGGACCCTGATCGAGAGCGGAGTGCGGCGGGAGAACCGCAAGAAGCACATCGATCAGATCGCGGCGGTATTCATCCTTCAGGGCTATCTGGACTACCTTCACCTGAAGAAAGCGGAAGAGCGGGCGGCGGAGTAGGCGCAGGACAAGAATAAGGGGCGTTTTTTATGGGAAAAATAAGATTTGCATTCGCGGACGGGAGCGGGGAAGACGAGTTTTTTGTGCTGGAAGAAACGATGATAAACGGAAGTACATATCTGCTCGTCACGGACTCCGAGGAGGATGATGCGGAGTGTCTGATCCTGAAGGAGACAGAAGGACCTGTGCCCGGGGACAGTGTCTATGAGATAGTGGAAGACGAAACAGAACTTCTGGCAGTGTCAAAAGTGTTCGAAGAGCTGCTGGAGGATGTAAGTATAGAAATGTAACATATTGAGGGGACACGGATGGAACAGAAAAAGACAGAGGATCTGCTCAGGCGGAAACTCAGGGAGAAAGGGCTAAAGGTCACGCACCAGAGGCTCCTGATCCTCTCTGTACTGGAGCAGAACAGCGGCAGGCATATGGCGGCGGAGGATATCTATGGGCTTGTGACGGAAGAACATCCCGAGATCGGGCTGGCGACAGTGTACCGGACACTCCAGCTTCTCTGGGATATGCAGCTCGTAGACCGGATCAACCTGGATGACGGCTGTGTGCGCTATGAGATCGGCCATCTGCTGACGGACGAGACAAAACACAACCATCACCATCTCATATGCAGGAAATGCGGCAGAGTGATCCCTTTCGATGCGGATCTCCTGGATGAGCTCGAGGACCATATCGAAGAAGCTGCAGGATTCCATGTACAGGACCATGAAGTGAAGTTTTACGGCCTGTGCAGTGACTGTATGAAAAGTGAGAAGAGCGGCTGCTGATCCTGCTGTTCTTTTTGTGCCCGGAAGTAAAGAAATACATAAAAATAATATGGAGGTGTTTATTTTTTGAAGAAAGAGAAAAAAGGAAAACTGCGTATCATACCGCTGGGCGGCCTTGAGCAGATCGGTATGAACATCACTGCCTTTGAGTACGAAGACAGTATTGTTGTCGTGGACTGCGGACTTGCCTTCCCGGAGGATGATATGCTGGGGATCGATCTTGTGATCCCGGATGTCACATATTTAAGGGACAATGCTTCCAAGGTCAAGGGCTTTGTCATCACCCACGGACATGAGGACCACATTGGCGCCCTGCCGTATGTGCTCAAAGAGATCAATCTTCCGATCTATACGACAAAGCTGACGATGGGGATCATTGAGAATAAATTAAAGGAACACAATCTCCTGCGCAGTACAAAGCGCAAGGTCGTGCAGCACGGACAGTCCATCAACCTGGGGAAATTCAGGATCGAGTTTATCAAGACAAACCACAGTATCCAGGACGCTTCCGCGCTTGCGATCTATTCTCCCGCGGGGGTGGTCGTGCACACCGGGGACTTTAAGGTGGATTACACGCCGGTATTCGGGGATGCCATTGACCTTCAGAGATTTGCCGAGATCGGGAAGAGGGGCGTGCTGGCGCTCATGTCTGACAGTACGAACGCGGAGAGGCGCGGGTTCACCCAGTCTGAGAGGACAGTGGGGATCACATTTGACCACATTTTCGCGGAGCACCAGAATACTCGTCTGATCATCGCCACATTTGCATCAAACGTGGACCGTGTGCAGCAGATCATCAACTCTGCTTACAAATACAGGAGAAAAGTCGTGGTGGAAGGCAGGAGCATGGTAAATATCATCTCCATTGCCTCTGAGCTGGGGTATCTCCATCTGCCGGAGAACACGCTGATCGAGATCGACGAGATGAAGAATTATCCGCCGGAGAAGATGGTGCTCATCACCACGGGAAGCCAGGGAGAGTCCATGGCAGCCCTCTCCAGGATGGCGGCGGACGTGCACCGCAAGGTTACGATCCAGCCGAACGACACGATCATTTTCAGCTCCAACCCGATCCCGGGCAATGAGAAATCCGTTTCCCGCGTGATCAATGAGCTGTCCGCAAAAGGCGCGGAAGTCATCTTCCAGGACACCCATGTATCAGGGCATGCCTGCCAGGAAGAGCTGAAGCTGATCTACTCCCTTGTGAAACCGAAGTACGCGATCCCCGTGCATGGCGAGTACCGCCACTTAAAGGCAAACGCGGAAGTGGCGAAATCCCTGGGGATCCCGAAGGAAAACGTATTTATCATCCAGTCAGGGGATGTGCTGGAGCTGGACGATAATTCCGCTAAGATCGTGGATAAGGTGCACACAGGGGCAGTCCTCGTGGACGGTCTCGGCGTCGGCGATGTGGGAAATATCGTGCTCCGCGACAGACAGCATCTCGCGGAAGACGGCATCATTATCGTCGTATTGACGCTGGAGCGCAGGACCAACAGGCTTCTTGCGGGCCCGGATATCGTATCCCGCGGCTTTGTGTATGTGAGAGAGTCCGAACAGCTCATGGAGGACGCGCGGAGAGCAGTGTCCGATGCCCTTGACAAGTGCCTTGGCGGACGCCATACAGACTGGAACAGGATCAAGCTTGTGATCCGCGATGCAATGAATGACTATATCTGGAAAAAGACGAAGAGGAAACCAATGGTGATCCCGATCATCATGGATGTAGATGTGTAAGATATGATAGTAGATGAACGTATCGTTACATTCATCAATTCGCTTGACACAAAGAACAGTGAAATACTGGAGACAGTCGAACGGGAAGCTCTCGCAACCTCCGTGCCCATCATCAGGCGGGAGATGCAGAGCTTCCTCAAGACGCTCCTTCTGATCAAAAAACCTATGCGCATTCTGGAAGTCGGAACTGCCGTAGGTTTCTCTGCGTTATTGATGAGTGAATACGCGCCGGAAGGGTGCAGGATAACAACGATTGAAAATTATGAAAAAAGGATCCCCATTGCCCGGGAAAATTTCCGCCGGGCGGGGAAAGAGGAACAGATCGCCCTCATAGAAGGGGATGCCGCGGAAGTGATGAAGCAGCTGGAAGGTCCCTTTGATTTTATTTTCATGGACGCGGCAAAGGGGCAGTATATCCACTATCTGCCCGAGGCTCTGCGCCTGCTGCCTGAGGGCGGCGTCCTTGTGTCTGACAATGTGATGCAGGACGGGGAGGTGATCGAATCCCGGTTCGCGGTGGAGCGCCGCAACCGGACGATCCACGCCCGCATGAGGGAGTACCTGTACGAGCTGAAGCACAATGACGCTCTGGTGACATCCATCATCCCTCTTGGGGACGGAGTGGCAGTGAGCGTGAAGCAGGTTCCAGAGGCGGGACGAGGCGCCAGGCAGTCTAAGCGGTCTGAGCCGGCTGAGTGCGGAGCAGCGGCAGAGAAAAGAAAAGGACAGGAGGCAGAAAATGGGAAGACATCCTGAATTACTGATCCCGGCGAGCAGCCTGGAAGTTTTAAAAACAGCGGTCATCTTCGGAGCTGACGCTGTCTATATCGGCGGCGAGGCGTTCGGACTGCGGGCAAAGGCGAAGAATTTTTCCATGGAAGAGATGAAGGAAGGGATCGGGTTTGCACATGAGCATGGCGTGAAGGTCTATGTCACGGCAAATATACTGGCCCACAATGACGACCTGCCCGGAGTGCGCGAATACTTTGAAGAGCTGAGAGAAATCAGGCCGGACGCCCTGATCATCGCGGATCCGGGTGTATTTGACATTGCAAAAGAGGTGTGCCCGGAGATCGAGCGCCATATCAGCACCCAGGCGAACAATACCAATTACGGGACCTATAATTTCTGGTACCGTCAGGGCGCCAGCCGGGTCGTGTCCGCAAGGGAGCTGTCCATGAAGGAGATCAAAGAGCTGAGGGCGAACATCCCCGCGGACCTGGAGATCGAAACCTTTGTCCACGGCGCGATGTGCATCTCCTATTCCGGAAGATGCCTTCTGAGCAATTATTTCACCGGGCGCGACGCCAACCGTGGCGCGTGCACCCATCCCTGCCGCTGGAAATACGCGGTGGTGGAAGAGACAAGGCCGGGCGAATATATGCCTGTATACGAAAACGAGCGGGGCACCTATATCTTCAATTCCAAGGACCTGTGCATGATCGAACATATCCCGGAGCTGATCGACGCAGGGATCGACAGCCTGAAGATCGAGGGGCGCATGAAGACAGCGCTCTATGTGGCGACCGTGGCGCGCACATACCGAAAGGCGATCGATGATTACCAGAAAGACCCGGAGCTGTACCGGAAGAATATGCCCTGGTACCTGGATCAGATATCAAACTGTACTTACCGGCAGTTCACCACGGGATTTTTCTTCGGGAAGCCGGACGAGACCACACAGATCTATGACAGCAACACATACAATAAAGAGTACACCTATCTCGGCATTGCCGGAGAGATAAAAGACGGACTCTGCCGGATCGAGCAGCGCAACAAGTTCTCCGTGGGAGAGACGATCGAGATCATGAAGCCCTGCGGGGAGAATGTGGAAGTGGAAGTAAAGCGCATCCTCAATGAAGACGGGGAAGAGCAGGAGAGCGCGCCCCACTCAAAACAGGTGCTGTGGGTAGAACTGAGCAAAACGCCGGAAAAGTACGATATCCTGCGGCGCCGGGAAGGATAGATCAGTATTTGCGGGGGAGCCAGCTGATTGAGTAAATCGGACGAAAACAGTGAAGCGCAGGTGTCGAGGACGTATTCAGCGCGGGGATATGGCTGGCATCGGCTCCGCTCCATGAGGCAGGAAAAACTACGAAATCAGGGAACACGCTAAAACCAGGGATCAGAAGAGAGGAACTCGGCTTCGCCTCAGACAACCCCTCTTCTGATCCCAACGCGTGTCCCCTGATTTCTACTTTTTCCAAGCCTCATTCCGAAGTCGTCTCAACCACCCATATCCCCGCGCTGAAAGGAGTTCGAAAAAGGCGCTCCGCTGTTTTCTGGTTTGTTCAAGCCGGAAGGTCCCCCGGCAAATGCTGCGTTTAAAAACGCAGCGAGAGAGGGGAACTTCTTCGAAAAAAGATACTCCTTCCCCCGACCGGCAGAATTCTATTACAAGAGCGGCGCAGCTTGCCGGGCCAAATCGAACGGCTAACCCTCTCCCGGAAGTCCGCGGCACCTTACGTTCTGGATGAATTTCTGTTCCGCCGATGAAGCTCCCCTTTCACCCACCTTTCGAAATCCTGCATTTGCCTGCGGGGGCCTAGCGATCGGATGCGCGCAGAAAACCGACCCTTTGATGCACCTTTCGCGGCGGACGGGGATATGGCGACGGTGACTTGGAGTAATCTGATGGAAAGACTTAAAAGAATGGGATGCGGCGTTAATTTCAAAGCGGATGCCTGAGCCGCAGGCGAATCTTCCGCTTTGGAATTGTCCTTAGCCGTATCCCATTCTTTTTATGTCTTTCCCAGATTACGGAACCGGAACCTGAGCCATATCCCCGTCCGCCGCGAAAACGTCCTGCATCATATCAGCGGTTTTCGGACGTTTAGCCAACAATTCGGCTCCCCCACAAATACAGATTGACCTCTTAAAAGAAGAACTCTGCCTTTTTATCGGAGCTGCACACTTTTGTGAGCTTTTTCCCCAGGATCCCGAGCTTGATCGAGTTTACCGCGCGGGCTTTCTGGCGGCAGGTGCGCACGCATTTCATGCAGCCGATACACTTTTTGTGGTCGGTCTTTTTCGGGTCGTCAGCCGGGATGGCAGCGGCGGGACAGACTTTGGCACACGCGCCGCACAGGGTGCAGAGGCTTGGGTCTGCTTTGGGAAAGAGGGCTGTCTTTCCGTATTTGCGGTAAGGTGTATTGCCGGGCACATGCAGGTCAAAGCCTTCGAAGGACTCTTCTTTTCTCATCCTGCGGTTCACTTCGAACCCGAATTCTGCCGCCTGTTTCAGGTCGGCTTTGTTCGGACGCCTTGCGCCGATCGATGGCACGATCGAGTGCTCGGTCGGGAAAGCTGCCGCTGCGATCGCTTGAAAGCCTCTTCCTTCCAGCTCTGTTTTCAGCTCCAGGAGCGCGTCTTCGTATTCCCTGCACCCGTATGTGGCGATCAGGACTGCCGGGGTGCCATTTCCTGAAATATTCTGCAGATATTCCATAAAAAGGGCAGGCACGCGTCCGTAGTAGACGGGGATGCCGAATACGGCGAGGTCATTTGCGCCGAATTTCAGGGCGGGCTTTTTTGCTTTGTATACGGAAAGGTCAAAGGATACGGATTTTGCGTCAATACTGCGCGCTGTCTCCATCATGATCTTTCGTGTTGAGCCTGTAGGGCTGAAATAGACAAGCTTCAGTTCGTTGATCTTCATAGATATACTCTCCTTTGTAAGTGATGGATTCATGATAACACATTCTGAAAAGAAATGCACGGATCATGAAAAAGGGATTGTATTATTTGTATTATAGAGTATAATACAAAATGAAGCGGCATAGTTGGTTTTTGTGCAGGAGGATGGATATGATAATCAGGATCGATGTTTCAGGGGATATTCCCATCTATATGCAGCTGCGCAATGAGATCGTCAAAGGGATCGGAAGGGGAGAATTCGCTGACGGGGAGGCGCTTCCCACGGTCCGCCAGCTGGCGGCCGACCTGGGGGTCAATTCTATGACAGTGAGCAAAGCTTATCAGTGCCTGAGGTCAGAGGGGTATATCGAGACTGACAGAAGGCGGGGAGCTGTGGTGCGCCTGCCGGAACGGGACAGCGCGTGTGCGGATCCGGCGTTCTGCGAAAGGCTGGAGAGCGGGCTGGAGCTCCTGAGCGCGGAGGCTAAGATAAAGGGATTTCGAAAAGAAGAATTTATCCGGATGTGCAGCGCAGCATTCGAGGGCGGCCGCGGACTGACGGCGGATGCAGGCTGACGGAGAAGATGGTTCCCTTGGAGGGGGATCTGGAATGAGCGGACAAAGAAGATAACCTGGGAGGAATGGCTTATGATGATGTTCTGGATCTTTTTTATCGTGGATCTTTTTACTATCGGTATTTTTTATGCGGTATACGGTGGAAAGAGGGAGTATTCGGAAGGAATGCTCATGGGAGTGCATATGCCCCGGAGCGCGGCGGAGAGCAGTGAGGTTTCCGGGATCATGAGGCAGTACAGGAAGCGCACAGTGAGGTTCTATCTGTGGAATGGGATCATCAGTGCGGTGATCTGCCTGCTGAATTTCTGGTATATGTCTGTATTTATTGTCGTATGGATACTCTGGCTCATCGAAATATGTGCCGGAGCGATGATCCTGCTTTTTGCGACCCATCGGAAACTGTACGACCTGAAAGTGGAGCGGGACTGGGTCGGGAGCGGGGGAAGCCGCATCATGGCGGCTGACACAAAGATGAGCGCCGGGGCGGGAAAGATGGGCCTGTCCCCCTGGTGGCATGTCCTGTTTGCGGCGATGATCCTGATGCCGTGTCTTATCCCTGATATCAGGACGTTTATCCGGACCTCCGCCGAGGGAGAGATCCTTCTGATGACCTCTCTGGCAGTCTGCCTTGTGTTTGCCGCCCTGCACGCTGTGCTCCGGCGCACAAGGAACAAGGTTTACAGTGAAGACTCCGGACGGAATACCGAGATCAACCGGATGCAGAAAAACGCGTGGTCATGGTCGCTGGCAGGGTGCGGAGCCTTCAATGCCCTGGGATATCTCTATCTGGCAGGCTGTGTGGAAAACGGGAACTGGATCGGCTCATGGGCGTATACGGTCTACTTTATGATCGAGAGTGTTCCGGCGCTCCTCCTGATAGGCGGGATGGTGTACATCCGCTCAAAAAGGGCGAAGCTGCTGGCGGCGGATCCGTCTCCTCTGTATATCGATGATGACGTGTACTGGAAAAACGGCTGGTACAGCAACCCAAATGATAAACGCCTGCTCGTCCAGGACTGGATATGTCCGTGGAATTATACCTCCAATATGGCAAGGCCCGCGGCAAAAGTTTTTCTGGTGCTGACAGTGGTGCTTGTGGCGGGGATCCTTGTCGTGACAGGCACCATGCTCGCCAGATTTGAACTTACGCCCATCGGACTGGAGCTGACGCAGGACGGCGTGGAGATCACATCCGGGTACTCGGACCTGACAGTGGGGTATGAGGATATCCGGGATGTGGGCCTGCGGGAGAAACTGCCGGATGATGATTATAAAAAGGTGAATGGCGGAGATACAGATCAGATGCTGGTAGGGAGATTTAAAGGAAAGGAGACCGGAAACTGCCGGCTGTATCTTTATACGGAATATTCTCCCATACTTGAGATCACGACTGCTGACGGACCGGTCTATGTGAACAGCAGGACAGACGGGGAAGCGGAAAAATGGTATGAAGAGATCCGGGAGATGATTGGAAAAAAGAATCAGTTGTAAAAAACAGACAACCGGAGTATAATACTTGTAGAGTAAATAAGAAAGTCAACCTGGGATGTGCGACAACCCTGTAATTTTGAACCTACATTTGTTTAAACGGGATTCCTATATTTCTGTAATATGTCAGGCCTCCATATGCAGTGGACGACAGAAAAGCAGATGCGGTTGCCCACCTGGCTGCGGCTAGGACTCAAAATACAGGACCGGCATTTTGGGTTACTGCAAAAGATAAAGGCGGTCGTCCTGTACGGCCGCTTTTTTACAATGGCAGAGAGCCACATAAAGCTGCGGAAGTTTTCCGATACGGATACCGTCAGAGCTTCAGAGGGGGTTAGTATGGAAAAGAAGAAACAGGTCAAAGAGCAGGTCATAAAGATTTTAGAGACAGTCAATTCCCACCATACAGGTGCCTATGCGGCTCAGGCTGCCTATTTTTTTGTGCTGTCACTGATCCCTATTTTTCTTCTTTTGATCACAATGGTCCAATATACGGATGTGACTATGTATGACGTGCTCAATGCGATCCTCCCGGTGTTCCCGGACTCAGTCTCCTGGCTGATCAGGAGTATTGTGATCCAGGTTTACAATATATCGGACGGGTTCATTCCGCTTACCGTGATCGTGGCACTCTGGTCTGCAGGAAAAGGCGTACTTTCGGTCACATCAGGGCTGAATTGTATCTACTCAAATACCGAGACAAGGAATTACTTTTACCTGAGGATCAGGGCATCGATCTACACAGTCCTGTTCCTGCTGGCGATCATACTCTCGCTGATCATCTCTGTCTTTGGAAACAGTATCAGCGTGATGGTATATGAGTACATCCCGTTCCTCAGCAAAGTGGTGGATTTTATCATGCGGATCCGCACTTTTGTCACGCTTGTGGTGCTGACGATCTTCTGGGACCTGGTGTACAAATTCCTGCCGAACAGAGGGCACGGAGCGAAGACGACTATGCGCAGGCAGCTGCCGGGAGCGGTGTTTACAGCGTGCGGATGGCTGCTGATCTCGTTTTTCTTCTCTGTGTATCTGGATATTTTTACCGGATTTTCCAATATGTACGGGGGCATGACGACTTTGATCCTGATCCTGCTGTGGCTGTATGTGTGTATGTATATCATCCTGCTGGGAGGGGAGATCAACGCGATCCTGGAAGGATATGGGTACATCGGGAAACGCAGGGTTGACAAACTGAAAACATATGATAAAATGAAAAAGTAATTTTTGAGAAAAGCTATGATCGTGTAAAGTAGAGACCCATTTTCTATCAGAGAGAGAAAATCACCGGCTGCAAGTTTTCTTTAGTTCAGATGGCGATCGAATTTCCCACGTTAGCTGCGCTTTTGAACGGTCCGCAGGGCGGATCAGTAGACTGCGCCGTAGATCGTACGTTACACATACCGAGTGCCCGCGCGTTTTTTGCGTGGGAAACAGGGTGGTACCGCGGGTGATACAGCCTCGTCCCTATTTTCAGGGACGGGGCTTTTTCTATGTCGGGAAAGCTGCGCAGGCAGCCGTGCCGAGGAGCGCAAGTGCCCGGCGGCGGAAGTGCTCAGCAGTGGAAATACCCGGCGGCGGAAGTGCTTAGCAGCGGAAATGCCCGCAGCGCCTGTTCGGTCCGGAAGCGTGCAGAGAGTGTGCAGAGTAGCAGATGTGTATGTACAGACAGATGGGAGTTATACGGGAAAGGAGTAAAAGGTAAGATGAAAGAAAAACTGGAACAGATCAAGGCGGAGGCAGTCGCCCGGATACAGGCGGCAGACGCTCCGGAGAAGCTCAATGACGTCCGCGTCAGATACCTTGGGAAAAAGGGTGAGCTGACGGCAGTGTTAAAAGGGATGAAGGATGTGGCTCCGGAAGACAGGCCGAAAGTAGGCCAGATGGTCAATGACACGAGGGCTGCTATCGAGGCGCTCCTGGAAGAGTCAAAGACAAAGATGGAACGGGCGATCCGGGAGCAGAAGATGAAGGAGGAAGTCATTGACGTGACTCTCCCGTCAAAGAAGAATATCATGGGGCACAGGCACCCGAACACCATCGCTCTTGAAGAGGTGGAGCGGATCTTCGTGGGCATGGGCTACGAGGTGGTTGAAGGGCCGGAAGTGGAATACGATGAGTACAACTTCGAGAAGCTGAACATCCCGGCGGACCACCCGGCAAAGGATGAGCAGGATACATTCTATATTAACAAAGATATCGTGCTGCGCACCCAGACTTCTCCGGTGCAGGCCCGTGTGATGGAGCAGGGCAAACTGCCGATCCGTATGATCGCTCCGGGGCGTGTGTTCCGTTCGGACGAAGTGGATGCCACACACTCCCCGTCCTTCCACCAGATCGAGGGGCTCGTCATTGACAAGAATATTTCCTTCGCTGACCTGAAGGGGACACTGGAGGTATTCGCAAAAGAGCTGTTCGGGCCAGAGACAAAGACCAAGTTCCGCCCCCATCATTTCCCGTTCACAGAGCCAAGCGCAGAGGTGGACGTAAGCTGCTTCAAGTGCGGCGGCAAGGGATGCCGGTTCTGCAAAGGTTCCGGCTGGATCGAGATCCTGGGCTGCGGCATGGTCCACCCGCATGTGCTGGAGATGTGCGGCATCGATCCCGAGGAATACGGCGGATTCGCATTCGGCGTGGGGCTGGAGCGTATCGCACTGCTGAAATATGAGATCGATGATATGAGACTCCTGTATGAGAATGATATACGGTTCCTGAAACAGTTTTAAGCGGAAGACTCGGGAAACGATTTTGGAAATAGAAGGAAGGATAGGTTAGAGAGATGAATACTTCATTATCATGGATAAAGGCATATGTTCCGGACCTTGATGTGACTGCGCAGGAATATACAGACGCGATGACACTGTCCGGTACAAAGGTTGAGGGATATGAGAGGCTGGATGCGGATCTGGACAAGATCGTGATCGGACAGATCGACAAGATCGAGAAGCATCCGGATGCGGACAAGCTGATCATCTGCCAGGTGAATATCGGGACAGAGACGATCCAGATCGTGACCGGCGCCCCGAATGTGAAAGAGGGGGACAAAGTCCCGGTCGTTCTGGACGGAGGACGCGTGGCCGGCGGACATGAGCCGGGCCAGAAGGTCGAAGGCGGCATTAAGATCAAAAAGGGCAAACTCCGCGGAGTGGAGAGCGCAGGCATGATGTGCTCCATCGAAGAGCTGGGCTCCAGCCGTGAGATGTACCCGGAAGCGCCGGAGTACGGCATCTATATTTTCCCGGAAGACGCGGTCGTGGGAGAGAGCGCGGTAAAGGCTCTGGGCCTGGACGATGCGATCTTTGAGTATGAGATCACATCCAACCGCGTGGACTGCTTCAGCGTGGTCGGCATTGCCAGAGAGGCGGCGGCTACATTCCGCAAGGAGTTCCATCCGCCGGTGGCGACCCCGACAGGGAACGATGAGGATGTCAATGACTACATTAAGGTGTCAGTGGAAAATACAGACCTCTGCCCGCGCTACTGTGCGAGAGTGGTGAAAAATATCAAGATCGGTCCATCCCCGAAATGGATGCAGAGAAGGCTTGCGTCCGTGGGCATCCGCCCGATCAACAACCTGGTGGATATCACAAACTATGTGATGGAAGAGTACGGACAGCCGATGCATGCCTATGACCTGGATACCATTGCCGGCAGGCAGATCGTTGTAAAGACGGCGAAGAACGGAGACAGATTCACTACACTCGACGGCCAGGAGAGGACCATGGATGAGGATGTGCTGATGATCTGCGACGGCGAGAAAGAGATCGGCATCGCGGGGATCATGGGCGGAGAGAACTCCATGATCACAGATGACGTAAAGACCATGCTGTTCGAGGCGGCATGTTTTGACGGAGTGAACATCCGCAAGTCCAGCAAGAGGATCGGCCTGAGGACAGACGCCTCCGCAAAGTTTGAGAAAGGGCTTGACCCGAACAATGCGCAGGCAGCCATCGACCGCGCGTGCCAGCTCGTGGAAGAGATGGGCGCCGGAGAAGTGGTCGGCGGCATGGTGGATGTGTACGGGAAGAAGAAAGAGCCTGTCAGGGTGCCGTTCGACGCGGATAAGGTCAATGAGCTGCTGGGCACGGATATCTCTGAGGAGGAAATGCTCGGATACTTTAAGATGCTTGACCTGGAGTATGACGCAGAGACAAAGGAAGTGATCGCGCCGACTTTCCGCCACGATCTGTTCCGTCTGGCGGACCTTGCGGAAGAGGTGGCGAGATTCTACGGATATGACAATATCCCGACCACGCTTCCCGCAGGAGAATCCACTACAGGAAAGCTCTCCTTCAAACTCAGGATCGAGCAGGTGGCGAGAGATATCGCGGAGTTCTGTGGGTTCAGCCAGGGAATGACTTACTCCTTCGAGAGCCCGAAAGTATTTGACAAGCTGCTCATCCCGGCAGAATCCCCGCTTCGCAGCGTGGTGGAGATCATGAACCCGCTGGGAGAGGATTACAGCATCATGAGGACCACATCCTTAAACGGGATGCTCACATCCCTTGCTACGAATTATAACCGGAGAAACAAAGATGTGCGCCTGTATGAGCTGGGGAATATCTATCTTCCGAAAGCGCTGCCGCTGACAGAACTGCCGGAGGAGAGGATGCAGTTTACACTCGGAATGTACGGCGACGGAGATTTCTTCACCATGAAAGGCGTGGTGGAAGAATTCTTCGAGAAGATCGGTATGAAAGACAGGGAGAAATATGACCCCAATGCAGGCAAGCCGTATCTCCATCCGGGACGCCAGGCAAATATCATCTACGACGGAAAAGTTGTCGGATATCTGGGCGAAGTTCACCCGGAAGTTGCTGACACTTACGGCATCGGAGAGCGCGCTTACATCGCGGTGATCGATATGCCGGAAATCCTGCCGTATGCGACATTTGACAGGAAATATACAGGCATCGCGAAATACCCGTCTGTTACAAGAGATATCAGCATGGTTGTTCCAAAAGATATCCTTGTGGGACAGATCGAGGAAGTGATCGAGCGGAAAGGCGGCGCCCATCTGGAAAGCTTCCGCCTGTTCGACCTGTACGAGGGAGCTCAGATCAAAGAAGGATATAAGTCCGTGGCTTACTCCATCGTATTCCGCGCGAAAGACAGAACGCTGGAAGAGGCGGATGTGGCTTCAGCGATGAAGAAGATCCTTGGCGGCCTGGAAGAGCTGGGGATTGAGCTGAGACAGTAAAATGTGAAAAATGTGTGAACGGGGTCAGACCCCTTTTCAAAGGGGTCTGACCCCGTTTGGCAGAATTGTCAGACAGAAAGGGTAATTTGTGTGAAAACAAGTGATTTTTATTATGATCTGCCGGAAGAACTGATCGCCCAGGATCCTCTTGAGGACCGTTCTTCTTCCAGGCTTCTTGTCCTGGACAAAAAGACGGGGGAGACGGAGCACCATGTATTCCGGGAGATCGTGGACTATCTGGATCCCGGGGACTGTCTTGTCATCAATGACACGAAGGTGATCCCGGCGCGCCTGATCGGGGCGAAGGAGGAGACCGGTGCTAAGATCGAAGTGCTTCTCTTAAAGCGGGGCGCGGACGATGTGTGGGAGACTCTGGTGAAACCGGGGCGCAAGGCAAAGCCGGGAACAAGGATCAGCTTTGGGGACGGACTCCTCACGGGCGAGGTCGTGGATATCGTGGATGAGGGGAACCGTCTGATCCGTTTTGAGTATGAGGGGATCTTCGAGGAGATCCTTGACCGGCTCGGGCAGATGCCTCTCCCGCCTTATATCACACACCAGTTGAAAGACAAGGACAGGTACAACACAGTGTACGCGGAGCATCCGGGATCCGCGGCGGCCCCCACGGCGGGGCTTCACTTTACGCCGGAGCTTCTGGAGAAGATCAAAAATAAAGGCGTGGATATCGCCCATGTGACGCTCCATGTAGGGCTGGGCACATTCCGCCCGGTCAAGGTGGATGATGTGGAGAACCATCACATGCATTCGGAGTTTTATATGATCGATGAGACAGCGGCAGAGAAGATCAACCGCGCGAAAGAGAATGGGAAGCGCGTGATCTGCGTGGGCACGACGAGCTGCCGGACCATCGAATCCGCAGCTGACAAAAACGGAAGGCTTAAGGCGTGCAGCGGGTGGACGGATATCTTTATCTATCCGGGGTATCAGTTTAAGATCCTGGACGCCCTGATCACGAATTTCCACCTGCCGGAGTCTACCCTGGTCATGCTCGTGTCCGCGCTGGCAGGCAGGGAGCATGTGCTTGCGGCGTATGAGGAAGCAGTAAAAGAGAGATACCGGTTCTTCAGCTTCGGGGACGCGATGTTTATCAGATAGCTTATCCGAGACGTGCTCATCCGTCCGGTATGACGCACTTTTCTGCAGGAGTCAGGATCACCTGTGAGGGTGTCATATTCTTCTGTGCCCGTGCATATGCTTTCTGCACGGGGGTGACTTTTTTGATCTATGTGGTAAAGAATGGCGATACACTGGAAGGGATCTCGCGGCAGACGGGTATCCCCGTGTGGAAGATCGTATATGATAACCAGCTTTCCGACAGAAATGTCCTTGTGCCGGGGCAGGCGCTCCTTCTCCTTGGGCAGGGAGAGACGGGAGAAGTTTCCGGGGGCCGGGCTGCGGGCGGGTATGCGTACCCGTTTATAGAGCCTGAGATCCTCGGGCAGGCGTTCCCGCCGCTGAGGGAGCTGCTTGTATTTTCTTACGGCTTTACTTTTGAAGGAAATCTCATCCCGCCGCCGCAGGATGACCTGTGGATGGTGGAGACAGCCTGGAATAACGGAGCCGAGCCTTTCATGGTCCTGACTCCGTTTTCCGGCGGCGCGTTTAACAACCAGCTCGTAAAAGTGCTGGTGGGACATGAAGAGATCCAGGAAAACCTGATCAGGCAGATGCTGGCGGCAGTGCAGGACAGGGGATATGCGGGAGTGGACATTGATTTTGAATATGTCCTTCCCCAGGACCGGGCCGGATACGCGGGATTTGTGGGGAAAGTCCGGCGCGCGATGAATGAGCACGGATACCGTGTCTCTGTGGCTGTGGCGCCGAAGGTATCGGATTCCCAGAGGGGACTCCTCGTCGAGGGGATCGATTATGCCGCCCTGGGAGAAAATGCGGATACCGTGTTCCTGATGACCTATGAATGGGGGTACACCTATGGCCCGCCCATGGCTGTCGCGCCGCTGGACAAAGTCCGGCAGGTCGTGGAATACGCGGTGGCCAGGATCCCGCCGGAAAAACTGGTCCTGGGCATCCCCAACTACGGGTATGACTGGGCGCTTCCCTATGAGAGAGGGATCACCCGGGCGAGAACGGTCGGAAATGTGGAGGCAGTGGAGATTGCGGCGCAGTATGGTGCTGTCATCGAATATGCCCCCATCGCGCAGAGCCCCTGGTATACTTACCGGCAGAATGGCATGGAGCATGTAGTATGGTTTGAGGATGTGAGGAGTATTGAGGCAAAATGGGGGCTGGTAAAAGAGTTTCGCCTTTCCGGGGCATGGTACTGGAACCTGATGCGCCCGTTCCGGGCTAACTGGCTGCTGCTTTCGTAAATTTGCCCGCACAGGAGCACTTTTATAAAATCATAAGACTTTATTTACAGAGCGGAAACATTTCCGTGATATACTGAATGATCAGCGGGATAACTGCCGGGGGACGGAGAGAGCATCAGCTCCGGGATCCGGTATCCGGCCGGAAGACGAAAGACAGCGGGGCGTTAAGATGAATTCGTACAGTGGGAACAAAAGAAAAAAGCAGAGGCAGAGGCCGGCGCAGACGAAAAAGAAAAGCAGGCGGAAGAACAGGAGTAAGAGCCCTCAGCGGAGAAAAATGTACGCGGCAGCAGGCATCATGCTCCTTGTGATCCTGACCGCAGCGGCTGGCATATATTCCTGTGTATCGCGAAATGGCCGCTATGTGGATGTGGATGCCTCTGAGCCTGATCTGGACGTACAGCTTTTGGATGTGAATCCGTATTCCAGGCCGGGGATCCAGAGCGACGGCATTAACGGGATCGTTATCCACTACACGGCGAATCCGGGAAGTACAGCCCAGGAGAACAGAGATTATTTTAACGGGCTTCAGTATTCGCAGGAGACGGAGGCGAGCAGCAATTTTATCGTAGGACTGGAAGGCGAGATCATCCAGTGCGTCCCGACATGGGAGGTGGCGTATGCTTCTAATGAGAGAAACTCGGATACTGTGTCTATCGAGGTGTGCCACCCGGATGAAACCGGGAAATTTACGGATGAGACTTACCGGTCTCTTGTACAGCTGACAGCATGGCTCTGTGTGAAATTTGACCTGACCACGGATGACGTGATCCGCCATTATGATGTTACAGGGAAGATCTGTCCGAAATATTTTGTGGAGCATGAGGACGCGTGGGAGGCTTTTAAAGAAAACGTAGGGGATGCGGTCGGAAAATCGCGCAGAGAACAGGGATAATCTGCCGTTCTCCTTGCTATCAGGATGGAAAATTGTTATAATGTGACCGCTAAGCCCGTATCTGCGCGGAAATCAGATACCTGTGCTGAGAGGGAAACCGGTTTTGGAGGAGAGAAATGAACGATTTGGAAATGTACCGCGAGCAGCTCGCGCTGTGTGATGATAAGATCATTGACGCGCTCGTGGAGAGGAACGCCATCATCGAGAAGATCATGGCATATAAAGAAAAGTACGGGATGCCGATCCTGCAGCCTGCGCAGGAGGCGAAGCAGCAGAGGCGGCTGGATGAAAAACTGAAGGATAATAAGTATCAGGAAGAGATCCAGGATGTGTTTAAGCGGATCTTAAGGAACAGCAAACGGATCCAGGCGAGGAAGCTTTTTTCTTATAATATCGTGCTGATCGGTTTTATGGGATCCGGGAAGTCCACGGTGTCAGATTATCTGAGCACCATGTTTGACATGCGTCTGGTAGAGATGGACCAGGAGATCTCCGAGAGAGAGGAGATGAGTATCCCGGATATTTTTGCTACATACGGAGAAGAATATTTCAGGAATCTTGAGACAAGCCTGTTAAAAGAGCTCCAGACCGGGAACAACTGTATCATTTCCTGCGGGGGCGGGGTGGCCCTCAGGGAAGAAAATGTCAGGGAAATGAAGAAAAACGGAAGGGTGGTCCTGCTGACTGCGAGCCCGGAGACGATCTATGAGAGAGTCAAAGACAGCAACGACAGGCCGCTCCTCAATGGAAACAATAATGTGGAATATATTGCGGAACTGATGGAAAAACGCAGGGAGAAATATGAGGCTGCCGCGGACATCGTTATACAGACAGACGGGAAGACGGTCTTACAGATCTCCGAGGAACTGCTTACAAAACTTGCGGAGTTGGATAAGAAATAATGTTTGAAAAATTTTTTCCGGATGAGTATGTGGCTTCCACATATGTCATCCCATTTGAAAAACTGTATGAAGAAGGTTACAGAGGGGTCATATTTGACATTGACAATACACTGGTGCCCCATGGAGCGCCCGCGGATGACAGGGCGGTGAAACTGTTTCAAAGGCTTTCGGATATTGGCTTTGCATCCTGTCTTATCTCGAATAACCAGGAGGCAAGAGTGAAAATGTTTAATAAAGATATCGGGACACATTATATCTATAATGCCCACAAGCCTTCCACGAAAAATTATATCCGTGCGATGGAGATCATGGGTACGGACAGGACAAATACTCTTTTTGTAGGGGACCAGCTCTTTACTGACGTATGGGGGGCAAAAAGGGCGGGGATACACAATATCCTCGTAAAGCCCATCCATCCGAAAGAGGAGATCCAGATCGTCCTGAAAAGGCGCCTGGAGAAGATTGTCCTCTATTTCTATAAAAAAAGATTGAAAAATAGCAGAAATTAGTATAAAATCTTAAGATAGAGCGTCTGCTCAGATGCACGATTGAAGGAGGAAGACAAATGGTCGCAGCAGGAGATTTTAAGAACGGCATTACCGTAGAGATTGACGGAAATATTTATCAGATTTTGGAATTCCAGCATGTAAAACCGGGAAAAGGTGCAGCTTTCGTAAGGACTAAATTAAAAAACATCATCAGTGGCGGTGTGGTTGAGAAGACATTCCGCCCGACTGAGAAATTTGAGAACGCGCATATCGACAGGAAAGAGATGCAGTATCTCTATCAGGACGGCGATCTTTACAATTTCATGGACGTAGAGACATACGACCAGATCGCATTAAATTCAGATGTGGTAGGAGATGCGCTGAAATTTGTGAAAGAGAACGAGACAGTGAAGATCTGCTCCCACAAGGGAAATGTATTCTCTGTTGAGCCGCCGCTGTTCGTTGAACTGGCGATCACGGAGACAGAGCCGGGATTCAAGGGAGATACAGCTCAGGGAGCTACAAAGCCGGCAACTGTCGAGACAGGGGCAACGGTTATGGTGCCGCTGTTCTGCGAGACAGGCGATGTGCTGAAGATCGATACGCGTACAGGAGAGTACCTGTCCAGAGTATAATGATCTGATGCGGGCAAAAAAGCCTGAAAAAAGTATACAAAAATTTGCAATAAAAGGATGTGCTGTTTTGTGCGGTACATCCTTTTTTCAGTATGCAAGTAAAAATGAGAGGAAAAACTGTAAGAAATTGCAGAGGGATATTTCGTGAATTCTGCCTCATTGTTTTTTGCCGTAAGCTCGTCTATAATCAGACTCACATAATATAGTTCAGATCAAATTGTTAGTATCCAGATCAATGCATCTAATCAAAAGGTATATTTCATACCGAATCTCTCATTTAATCTGTGATGGTTCCCGTTAAGGAAGGAGAAGAATGGATTACAGGGAATTTACAGGAGCAGTAGAGGATCAGATGAACCGCAGGCTGAAAGGAGGTGTGCAGGCGAGCCTTTATACGGCAGTAAAAAATAATGGAAAAGAACGTACCGGAGTTTTGATCGAGTCTCCGGGGATCAATATTTCTCCTACGATCTACCTGGAAGAATATTTTGAAGATTACCAGAAGGGAAAATGTCTCGGGATGATCGTGGATGAGATCCTGGGCTTTTACGACAGCATAAAAAGGGAAGGTCCATGGGACTGTGAAATGCTGAAAAACTATGATGGAGTGAAAGACAGGATCGTCTTCAAACTGGTAAATACACTGAAAAACCGGAAGTTTCTGAGTACGGTCCCCCACCGCTCTTATCTCGATCTTTCAGTCGTGTTTTATGTGCTGCTCGAGGTGACGGCGGATGGCACGGCGGCTATGACAGTTTCTGAAAGCCATATGGAACAGTGGAAGGTCACCACGGATATCCTCTGGTCAGACGCGCTGAGAAATGTGAAGAGGCTTCTCCCGGCAGAATTTGTCACAATGAACCATGCGCTGAAGGAAATGCTGAGGGGAAGGGAAGAAAGCGAGGTCAGCGGGAATGACAGTGAAAATGACAGCGGAAACCTGCTTCTCGGGAAAGGCACGGAAAGGGACGGTATGTATATCCTTTCGAACAGCCTCCGGAGTTACGGGGCGGCATGCATTGCCTATCCGCATATCCTGGAGATGATCGGGGAGATCCTGCGGCGGGATTATTATGTCCTCCCGAGCAGTGTCCATGAAGTGATCATCGTCCCCTGGTCTCCCGGGCTGGATATCCGGGAACTGGACGAGATGGTCAGGGAGATCAATGTGACTCAGGTCGCTGAAGAGGAAGTGCTGAGCAGCCATGCCTACCTGTACCGGAGAAGTACGGGCACGCTATGCGGCGGAAATGCACGGCAGAATGGGAGGGCGGCAGGATGAAAAAGATGAGAAAATGGAAACTGTCTGCTGCGGCCATCCTGTTTCTTATATCTTCCATGTGCATGCAGTGGGGAAACCGGACAGAGACTGCCGCGGCAGGAGAGACTGTGGCTCTTACTGTGGGGCGGGAGATCTATTACGGGACATACAGTACCAATTATTTCGACGCAGACGGAAAAACAGCATACTGTCTGGAACCCCTGAAAGACACGCCGGATCCCGGACAGTATGCCGTGGTACCGCTGGATGGCGGAGCGGTGAGAAAGGGACTTTACTATGTGTATGGCGGTCCGGGCTATGCAGTTTATCAGGAAAGATTCGGCAGTATCGGGATAGGGGGCAGGTACAGCGAGGATGACCAGTATTGTATGAGCCATTGTATCCTGTCATATCTTTACTCGGGAAATGAGACTGCATTTACCGGGCTGGACAGCAGCGCGGTAGCAGAACTCAGGACAGCGGCGGAACGCATTGCGGGGCTGCCGGACCCGCCGGAGGCATTTTACGCATTTCTCTTTAATACAGGCGGCAGCGGGCAGGTCATGGGCGGCAGCGGCAGCGACCGGACTGGCGGGATAGAGATCCGTAAGAGATCGGATCATCCGGAGTGGACAGAAGGAAATCCTTCCTATTCTCTGGGAGGAGCAGTGTTCGGGATATACCGGCCGGGAGAGGAACTGCCTTCCTGGGAGGTGACGACCGATGAAAACGGATATGCCAGTCTGTCAGATATCCCCATCGGTTCCTATGAGATCGCGGAGATCAAAAGCCCGCCCGGCTTTTCAGGGGAAGGCGGCAGAAGAGAGATCCACGTGGATGAGAACTCTGTATATACTTATGAGTGTGTTAACACAGCCGCATATTATCCGGCAGGCATCCTTCTGAAAAAGACAGATGCAGAAACAGGAGAAAATACTCCGCAGGGCGCCGGCTCTCTGGAGGGGGCTGAGTTTGAAGTGAAATACTATCACGGGTATTACGATTCCGATCCGGGGGAGATGTCTCTGCTCCCGGAACGGACCTGGATCTTCCGGACGAATGCGGACGGGGAGCTTTGCTTTACTGAAGAGAGCAAAACAGGAGGAGACGGATTTTATATAAACGGCGCGGGAGAAAATGTGCTTCCCCTGGGCACTGTTACGATCCGGGAAGTGAAAGCGCCGGAAGGATATCTGCTCAATGAAAATATATATGTGGAAAAGATCCGGCAGGAAGGAAGCGGTCCGGCAGACACGGTATACCATGCGCCGGAAGCGCCGGAACAGATCATCCGGGGAGATCTTCAGCTTGTAAAATTCCGCGAGGACGAAGATGAAAACCAGGATCAGAAAACTTCTCTTGAAGGGATCGTTTTTACTGTTGCATCAAAGACGACAGGGGAAGAGATACAGATCATAACGGACGAGAACGGATATGCATCTACAAAGGGTGAAGGCGGAAAAGGCGGGCTTGTGTATGATACTTATGTGGTGAGAGAAGAGAATCCGCCTGACGGACTCCTTCCGGTCGGTGATTTTGAGATCACAGTCACTGAAGAAGGGAAGACGCTTTATTATATACTGGAAGATAAGAGGATCTTTTCCCCGGTCCGTCTTGTAAAGAAAGATGCGGACAGCGGAGAGACTGTACCGATCGCGGGGGCGGAGTTTCAGCTTCTGGATGAAAACAGGGAGCCGGTTGTCATGACCGTGCATTATCCACAGGAAACTGCGCACAGTTCTTTTAAAACAGATGAGACAGGCAGTTTTGTCCTGCCGGAAAGACTGAGCGCGGGGATCTATTATTTCCGCGAACTGAATGCCCCTGCGGGATATCTGCTCAATAAGGAACCTGTAAAGTTTGAGGTCAGGGAAGACCATGAATGGGGAGATCCGTTTGTGGTTGAATTCTCAGACAGGCCGGCCATGGGAAAGATCCATATAAAAAAGACAGATGAGGATACGGGAAAAGCTGTTTCCGGGGCAAAATTTGAGATCACCGCAAAGGAAGATATACTGACTCCTGCGGGAAGCGTGAGGATCCCTGCGGGAAGTACGGTGGGTACCATAGTTACAGACGAGAATGGTGAGGGGCAGTCGGACAGTCTCTATCTGGGCAGGTATGAGATCCGGGAGACAGAGCAGCCTCAGGGGTATGTGCTCCCCGAAAAGATATATGAGGTGGGATTAGAGTATAACGGACAGGAGACAGAACTTGTGAGTGCAGAGGCGGAGATCACAAATAAGCCGACAAAGATAACCCTGAAAAAGAAGGAGGAAGGCACGGAGACCGGCCTGAAAGGAGTAAAATTCGCTGTCTGGCCCAAAGAGACGCCGGAGAAGGAAAAGCTCTATATCACGGATGAGGAAGGCCGGATCGAGATAAAATATCTGGCTCCGGGGACATATTGTGTCCAGGAGAGAGAAAGTATTCCCGGATATCTCAGGGATGATGCGGTCTGGGAATTTACGGTTGACAGTACGGGAAGGATCGAAGGGCAGGAGTGTATGGAGTATGAGGTCGAGAATAAGAAGACAAAGATCAGAGATACCGAGGCGTTCTGGAAGGAGACCGGAGAAAAGGAAATCTATGGCGGAGAGGAGCATGTGATCGTAGATACGGTCATCTTTCAGGATCTCGAACCAGGGCAGGTGTATACGCTGAAAGGAGCTCTGGCAGACCCTGAGACAGGCGAGATACTGACAGAGAACGGACAGCCCATTGCTGCTGTGAACACATTTACAGCAGAAAAACCGTCACAGGAAATACAGATGGAATTCCCTGTGGATACTGTGCGGACCGAGGAGAGGAAGATCGTAGTGTTTGAATCCCTCTATATCGGGGATATACTGATCGCTACCCACGCGGATCCCGGTGACAAAGGGCAGACGGTCACAATCCTGAAAAAACCGGAGGCGTCCGCCGCTACGGGAGACAGTACAGTGGGGAGTCTGCAGACAGCTGCTCTGCTCGCAGCCATACTGCTTCCGCCGGTATATACTGCAGTGTATTTCATGAGAAAAAAGAAGATGTAAAAAGCTTTACTTTTGGCTTGATTTATGCTAGGATAATTAAGGCTGTTCAAGAAAGGAACATACTTTCTTGAACAGACCGGAATGCGTCTGTAGCTCAGTGGATAGAGCAATGCCCTCCGGAGGCATGTGCGACGGTTCGACTCCGTTCAGACGCTGCTTATTATTCCTGAGGAGTGCTGTAAACTTTGTTTATGGTTCTTTTCAGGAATTTTATTTTTGAAAAATAGCATATAAGAACAACTATCTGAATTGTAAAATTAAATATACAGACGATAACTGCTGTAAGGGGGTTCCCGGGTGTTTCTGACAAGCTCATCACTGATTTTATCGGTTGCATTATCGTCATAGAGCTTTTGGATAATTCTCAGGAAACTTAAGTGTATATTGCAGATTGTATAAAATACAGATATAATAGCGTCGATATGGATCGGCGCTATTTTCTGCGCCTGTCCGTGCGCATCTTTAAACCATGCTGCAAATCAGCCTGTCAGTGGGAAGAAAATGAGCAAAAACAGAGGAGCCCGCTATGAGGAGGAATATGAAACAGGCGCGGCGCATATGCAGAACAAATAACATGCGGAACCAATAGAACAGCATGGAGAACAAACAGCATGCGGAACAAACAGCATGCAGGACAAATAGAGGAAAAGAGAGGGAAAAAGTGATGAACCGAGTATTCCAGACCTCAGAGATCTAGACCATGTGCCAGGACTTAAAGACCATCCTGGAACAGTGCAAAGAGCACGTCTCCGCCATGAAGAGCTGCGCGGACAAGGTGGAGAGCGCCCTGAACAGCGTGCCCCGGGACGTACAGTACGGGGATGCCTTCACCGCGCTGTACAGCCTGCGGCAGTCCCTGAAGACCGACCGGAT
>NZ_NFHL01000012.1 GCF_002161355.1 Lachnoclostridium sp. An76
AGCGCGGTGAAGGCATCCCCGTACTGTACGTCCCGGGGCACGCTGTTCAGGGCGCTCTCCACCTTGTCCGCGCAGCTTTTCATGGCGGAGACGTGCTCCTTGCACTGTTCCAGGATGGTCTTTAAGTCCTGGCACATGGTCTCGATCTCTGAGGTCTGGAATACTCGGTTCATTACTTTTTCCCTCTCTTTTCTTTTGTGTGCTCTGCGTGGGCGCCCCGCCTGTTTCACATTTCTCCTCTTCTCCTCACAGCAAGCGCCTCTGTTTTTGCTCATCTTCTTCCCGCTGACAGACAGAGTTGCAGCATGGTTTAAAAACGCGCACGGGCAGGTGCAGAAAATAGCGCCGATCCATATCGACGCTATTATACCTATATTTTATATGATCTGCAATATGAACTTGTAGAGGGATTTCGATGGAAGCTCACTCGTGTATCGGCGTGATTACAATATTTTCCGGTGCGATCTCCGTCTTCCTTGTCACGATATCCTGGCTGCAAGAAGCAGACTTATCCATTGGAAAATTTCCGTGTAAGAAAATAAAAATCCAGCTTCGCACTTTGCACTAAAGCCGCTTATGGAAACACTGATCTTTCAGGAACAGGAGTTTCTCTTCCCGGAACATCACATGATCCGGCATTCCTCTGCTGTCCAGCTCTTCGATCTTTTCCCTCTGGACGAACCAGCAGATGGGCTGGACTCCGCCGCATTCCCCGTCATCCCCGTGTCTCTCCGGCCGGAGATAGTAGTTTCTCTCAAACGGAAGAAGCGCAGTGCTCTCCAGGTCAAACCGGAGCATATTCTCTCCCCGCTCTCCCCAGACAGGCACAAAGTCATGGGCACGGTATCCGAACCACTGTACGTCCTCCGGGATCTCCCTCTCTGTATGCAGGGTCACTCCCCAGTCTGCCGCTTCCGCCGTATGAGCGTCCACCCGGCGGATCCGCGAGAAGTTCTTGCACCCTGTCAGGCGCGCCGCCTCCCGGCTGACCGGATTTTGGAAGAGCTCCTTTGTCTCCCCCGCTGCCGCCACATGCCCTTCGTCTATCACGACCATCTCTTCGCTGAACCGATAGAGCTCATCCCGGTTGTGCGACACCATGACCACTGTCCCTTTATAATCCGCCAGCATTTCCATCAGTTCCTGCTGCAGCCGGTCTCTCAGATACATATCCAGCGCAGAGAACGGCTCGTCCAGCAGGATCACATCCGGCTCATACGCCATGATCCTCGCCAGCGCCACTCTCTGCTGCTGCCCTCCTGAGAGCTGGACGGGCAGACGCTTTCCCAGCCCTTTGAGCTGAAATTTTCTCATCATCTCACGCACACGCGCCTCTTTTTCCCGTCTGGTCCCCTTCAGCCCTGCCGCGATATTTTTCTCCACTGTCATTGTGGGAAACAGGGCATAATTCTGGAACAGGTATCCCACATTTCGTTTCTGGGGCTTCAGGTCGGTCCGGTTCTCCCGGTCAAAGAGAGTCCGTCCTTCCACCTCTATATGCCCCTCGTCCGGCGTCTCAATACCGGCGATGCATTTCAGCGTCATGCTCTTGCCGCAGCCGGAAGCGCCCAGGATGCCGATGCGACGGGACTCGCTCTGGAACTCCATATCCAGCAGGAAACTGTCCAGTTTCTTTTTGATCTGTACTTTGATCGGCACCGGCTACCACCTCCCGATATTTTTCATCTTCTTCCCGGAGATCAGGTTCATGAAAAAAATCACGGCAAACGCGATGACCATGACCACTGCCACCCAGATCCCGGCGGTCAGATAATCTCCATCCTGTATGACCATTGCGATCTTCTGGGAAATGGTCCCTGTCTTCCCCGGGATATTGCCTGCCAGCATGGACGTTGCGCCGTACTCTCCCAGCGCCCTTGCAAATGTCAGGATCGTCCCTGAGGCGATCCCCGGTCCCGCCGTGGGGATGATGATCTCCCAGAATATCTTTATCTCGGACATTCCGAGAGTCCTTCCCGCATACACGAGATTCACGTCGATCTGCTCCATGGCTGCCCTTGCGTTCCTGTACATGAGGGGAAAGGCGATCACTGTCGCCGCGATGACGCATCCCAGCCATGTCTGGACTACTTTGAACCCGAACTCATCGAACAGGAACTCTCCGAAAGGCCTTCTCCTGCTGAATAAGAGCAGGAGAAAGAAGCCCGCCACAGTGGGCGGCAGCACCATGGGAAGGGTCAGGATCCCATCAATGAGCGCCTTTTTCCCCGGGGACGCCTTCACAGCCTTGCGCGCTGCAAATATCCCCAGGAAGAACGAGATCACCGTTGCCACGATCCCGGTCTTTATAGATATAAACAAAGGACTCCAGTCCAGCTCTTTTAAAATCTCCATGATCTCTTCCATTGTATCCGGCTCCTCCGCCTGTTGTTATTCTACATCCGTGTCAAAATAATAAGACTCAAACACTGCTTTCGCCTCATCCGAGAGAACAAAAGCGAGAAAATCTTCTGCTGCTTTTGTCTGTGCCTCATCCGCTTCCTCATTTACCACGCGGGCGATCGGATAGATCACATCTCCGGTCAGGTCGCAGCTCACTGTCTGGAGGATTTCCAGGTCATCCTCATATCCGTATGTATCGGAATAATACGTCGTTCCCACCTCGCAGGATCCTTCCGCGACCGCAGTGAGCACCTTGCTCACGTTATCCTGCTCGCTGATCTCCACGCCGCCCAGAGCCTCTGAGACCTCCTGTGTGGTAATGGACGCCGGGTCGTCCGTCTCCGGAAGCATCCCCAGGTGAATGAGCGCCTGTCTTGTATACCTGCCAGCCGGCACACTTCCTCCTGCCAGGGCGATACTCTCCGCTTTTCCCATGTCTTCCAGCCCTGTGACCTGAGTCCCGCTGTCTTTCAAAGTGACGACGACAACCTGATTATTCACGACATTTGCCCGCGTTCCTTCGACCATCAGTCCGTCCGCCTCCAGGTCGTCCATCTGCTTCTGTGCCGCGGAAAAGAAAATATCGCACTCATACCCCTCCCGGATCTGTGTCAGGAGAGTGCCTGAGCTGTCTGCGTTAAATGTGATCTTTACCTCCGGGTGCTCCTCGTGGTACAGATCCGCCAGTTCTGTCATGACGGTATCCAGGCTCGCCGCGATAAATACCTGGATCTCTGTGTCCTCTTCCCCGGCTCCGCCGCCTTCCGCCTGCGCGTCTCCGCTGCCGTCAGCGTCCGCCCTGTCTTCGCCGGCCCTGCATCCTGCCATGGAAACTATCACAGCCAACGCTGTCAGCGCTGCCAGAAACTTCTTTTTCATTCCGCTGCCTCCTTCCATTCTTTACATCAATTATATTCGAATGCTTTTTAAAAAGCAATCGATTATCCTGAAAAGACGGCTGTTTTCGCCTGCTTCTGTGTGCAATAACAGCCGTCCTGTGGATCTGTATCTTACTGCGCCGCCCGGCCCGGTCAGCCAGCCGGTATATCGTCCGGCCATCTGCCGGACACTGTTCTAGAGAAAGATTTCTCTGTACTTTTCCTCTGCCAGTTCGGTCAGTTCTTTCTCAAAGCGTTCATACCTGGAGAGCAGCCTCATGCCGTCCTTGCTGACTCTGGCGCTGCCCCCGTTCTTTCCCCCGGGGCTGCGCTCAACGATGGTATAGCCCAGCTCTCTTTCCGCCCTCTCCAGCATCTTCCTGCCTTTGCTGTAAGATAGCCCCATCTTCTCACAGGCATCGCGGACAGACCCTTCCCCGCGGATACACTCCAGGAGCGTCTTTACCCCCGGTCCGAAGAATGGCTCTGTGCCCACAAGCTGTACCTTGAGCCTGGGTCGGATCTTCTTTTCTGTCCCACTCTGTCCTGCCATAGGCTATTTCACCGCTTTCTTCTTTCTCTCATAAGGCGTATCCGACAGCGGGAGCTTTGTCTGGAATTTCCCGTTCCACTTGTAGTATGCCCCTGCCACTGCGGGCGCTGTTGGGATGGATGTGATCTCCCCGATGCCGATGGCGCCGTATCCCACATCCACGCCGGGCTTCTCTACGATGATCGGCTCCACATCCGGCGTCTTATCCGCCTTAAAGAGTCCCAGCGTGCCATAGCGGGACACCGGATACCCGTCCTTGATCTCATACTGCTCTGTGAGCGCATAGCCAAGGCTCATGACCACGCCGCCCTCGATCTGCCCTTCCACGCTGATGGGGTTGACCGCTTTTCCTACATCGTGTGCCGCAACCACTTTTTTGATGGTCCCGTCTTCGTTCAACACACAGACCTGTGTCGCGTATCCGTAAGCCACATGGGATACCGGATTCGGCACATCGCTTCCCATCTTGTCTGTCTTAGCGAGGTATTCTCCCACATAATCCCTGCCTTCCAGCGTCTCCAGATCGCTTCTTTTCAAGTCCTCCATAAGTTTCTCGCAGGCGCGCTTTGCCGCCTCGCCTGTGATCAGCGTCTGGCGGGAACCGGATGTGGTCCCCGAATCCGGGGAATTCGCCGTGTTGGGACGGCAGTACACGATCCTGTCAATGCCAAGCCCTGTCGTCTCGGACACGACCTGGGTCAGCACAGTCCCAAGTCCCTGCCCGATGCAGGACGCCCCTGCATGGATCTCTACTTTTCCGTCTTTTACAAGAAGCCTGCAGCGCCCCCAGTCGGGAAGGCCTACGCCCACGCCTGCGTTTTTCATGGCGCATGCGATGCCCGCGTAAGGCTCGCTCTCATACACTTCTTTCACCGCCTCCAGTGTCTCCGCCACCCCGGTGGACGCGTCTGCGATCTGCCCGTTGGGGAGTACCTGTCCCGGACGGATGGCGTTGCGGTAGCGGATCTCCCAGGGAGAGATACCCACCTTTTCTGCCAGCAGGTCCAGGTTCCGCTCTGAGCCAAAACAGGTCTGTGTCACCCCGAAGCCGCGGAATGCCCCCGCAGGCGGATTGTTTGTATACACTGCCTTGCCGTCAATGTCAATGACCTGGAAATTATACGGTCCTGCGGCATGGGTGCAGGCTCTCTGGAGGACCGGCCCGCCCAGGGAAGCGTATGCCCCTGTGTCGGATACGACTACTGCCTTCATGGCGGTCAGATAGCCGTTCTCATCGCATGCCGTGGTGATGTCCATCCACATGGGATGGCGTTTCGGGTGCACGACGATGCTCTCCTGGCGGGACAGCTTCACCTTCACGATCCGCTTTGTCAGATAGGCCAGCAGCGCCGCATGATGCTGTACGGACACGTCTTCCTTTCCGCCGAATCCGCCGCCTACCAGCTTATTTTCCACGATCACCTTCTCCGGCGGCAGCCCCAGCATGATGCAGCACTCGTGCTGGGTATCATAGGTACCCTGGTCCGAAGAATAGATGAACACGCCGTCGTCAAAAGGCATTGCCACCGCGCACTCCGGCTCCAGGAACGCATGTTCTGTCCAGGGCGTCTCATAATGCGTGGTCACTTTATATTTTGACTCCGCGATCACTTTGTCCGCATCCCCCCGCACAAGATGTTCGTGTGCAAGGATATTCCCGTCCCCATGGACAAGGGGCGCGTCCGGCTTCATCGCCTCAAAGGGATCCAGCACCGGGTCCAGCACTTCGTAATCGACTTTTACTTTCAGCTTTGCCTGCTCCAGGATGTCCTGATTTTCTGCCACGACAAGGCAGATCGCATCGCCCAGATAATGGGTCACCTTCCCCACCGGGATCATGGTATCCCAGTCATGTTTCAGATGTCCCACCTTGACTTCGCCCGGGATATCGTCCGCTGTGTACACTCCGATGACCCCGTCCAGTGCGAGCGCTTCTTCCGGATGGATGGCCAGCACCTTTGCCCGTGGGTATTCAGAGCGCACCGCGCTCCCGTAGACCATGCCGTCCAGATAGATGTCATCGGGATATTCACCGGTACCCAGCACCTTCTCCTTCGCGTCGATCCTCTGGATCGCCTGGCCTACACTGACCTGCCCGCTCTCCTCATGCACCGGAAGATCCTCGCGGAAGATCTTCGCGCTTAAAAGGATCCCTTCTATGATCTTTTTATACCCTGTGCACCGGCAGATATTATTCCGGATCGCAGCCACCACTTCCAGCCGGGTGGGGTCGGGATTTTTATCGATCAGTCCTTTCGCGCACATGACCATGCCCGGGATGCAGAATCCGCACTGCACTGCCCCTGCTGTGGCAAAAGCGTAAGAATAGACTTCTTTCTCCCGCTCACTTAATCCTTCTGCCGTGACGATCTCTTTTCCCTCGACCTTTGAGAGCATGGGGATGCAGGCGCGGGTCGTCTTCCCGTCCACCAGCACGGTGCAGGTCCCGCAGGCGCCCTGGCTGCATCCGTCTTTTACAGAGGTCAGGTGCAGGTCGTCCCGGAGGAACCGCATCAGTTTTTTATCTTTTTCCGCCTCGTATGTTTTTCCATTTACCAGAACCTTGATCATAAGTCTTCTTCCTTTCATAGACTCCTTAAATCTTCCCGCCGGTCCACATCGATCAGCTCTTCCGCCTCTGCCTCCACGATCCTGATCTGTTCTCTGTGGCTGTCCATGATCTGGCGGCCGCCCACATCTCCTGTAAGCTCCGCCAGCCCGGGGAAGTATCTCCTGTCCCAAAGGACCGGATTTCCTGTTTTCCCGGACCTTCCCGCGCATATGATGCTTCCCGGGTGCAGGGCCGCTGTGTTAAAGATCCTCTGCATGGTGGCAGTCTCGATCCCCGGCTGGTCGCAGACCGAAAACAGGATGCCCCGCAGGCGGTCTTCTCTTCCCGCATCGGCAAATGCTCTCTGCACTGCCTGAAGCCCCAGTCGGAGCGACAGAGCGATCCCCCTCTCCGGCTCCCGGTTCTGCACGGCTGTGATCCCTCTTTTCTCTGCGGCTTCCGCGATCTGACGGTCACCGGTCACGATAAACGACGGGAAAGAGGAAAATGCCTCCGCCTTCTCCAGCATATGTTCATAGAGAGGCTTCTCCCGGACCAGCGCCCGGAGCTTGTCGCCCCCGAATCTCGTCCCTGCTCCAGCGGCGAGTATGACGATGGCATATCTGCCCTGCATCAATGCGAATCTGTCCACCGCCTCCAGCACGCCGCCGCCGATGGCTCTCGCCTTATCGGAGATCGTATAGCAGTGGGAGATCTCTGCCCTTGCGTCAATGTCGCCGATCTTAAGATTTTCTGTGACAGCCGAGCCTTCCTGGAGCATGCCTCTGACGATCCCGCTCATCTGCGCGTATACCGGCTCCCCGCCTGTGACTGCAACGACCTGTCCGGCTTCCACAAAATCGCCTATTTTGACCCTGGGCTCGATCTTTCCCGCTGCTGACGCCCGGATCAGCCGCTCAATGGTATAGCCGCCCACATTGCCCGGCACTCCGGTGTTTGGGATCGCGCTGCCCTGCCAGATCACATTTCCCAGTGTATGCCCTCTCTTCGTCTCCACCACACAGTGGCAGTCATTTCCGGCAGTAAATCCCGGTCCCACTCCAATGACAAAGGGAGCGTCCGTGATCTCTGTCCCGAGATTTTTCTTTGCCAGGATCGCGTCCACGATCACATCCGGCTCGAACCATCTCCGGCACCGGGCCTCCGGGTCCACTATCACCGGGATATCCCCCCGGCTTAAAACCTCACCGGCTTCTTCCTGCGAATCCGCCCGGAATGCTCTCATCTCTTCCACTTCCGCGCATCCCTCATAGACTGCCCTTGACAGGGCCACTGTCCGCCGGACTGTAAGAGGTTCTGCTATTTCTGTCATCAGGATCTGATGTCCCGCTCCGTAAAGCCGGGAAGCGATCCCCGTGGCAAGGTCGCCGGCTCCTTTGATCAGTATCTTCATGCTGTCTGTCCTGCCTTCCGTGAGATCATCTGCTGATCTTCATTTCCTGCTTGATTCATTTATTGCTTGTTTTATTTATTGCTTGTTTTGTTTATTGCTTCCTGACGTCCATACGCGAGGTGACGACCACCCTGCCGATCCCCCTGTCTTTCAGCAGGCTGCATATGGCAAGCGCCGTTTCCCTTCTCTCAGCGTTGTCCGCCTTATTTAAAACAACCGTGTATGCCGCCTGTTCCGGACAGCCTTTTCTCCCTGCCTCCGGGGAGGCGGCGAGAAGAGCGATATCCTCAGGGGTGACGGGCTCCGTCCCGTTTTTTTTCAGGATCTTCTCTGCCAGCTCTTTTCGGAAGCAGACGTTTTCCAGCTTTTCCTCTACTGCGTCCAGCCCATATACGCTCAGCACATGGGTCGTCCGGGGATGGATCACGGGCTCGTGTGCCGCCGGGACTTTCATCGGCATTTTCCGGGCTCCGTCCGCCTCGACCAGCACCGGAACGTTCAGTTTCCAGATCTGTTCCATGAACAATTCCGGCAGGCCGCAGAGCTTCCCGCCCGGGGCGGGAGATCCTGTCCACACCTGTCCGAAACGGTCCAGCTTTTCCCTGACCTGATCTGCAAAAGCCCTGGCTGCTTCCCGCAGCTTCCGGTCTGCCAGCCTTTCACCGGCCGCTGCCCTCAGAAAATACGGCTCGTCTTCCTCCAGGATATGGGTGCTGGTCGTGACCACGGCCTGCTGCCCCTGCCGGGCAAATTCCTCTGCCAGCCTGTGCAGAGCCGTCGTCTTGCCGCCCGCTCCCACAGCGGAGACCACCGGACATCGGGCAGGGCATCGGCATCCAGGGGATCCCGACGCTCCCGCGGCAGAAGCCGCAGGACGTCCCTTCTGTGCCCCCAAAATCCCCAGTGCATCTGCCAGAGAGGGGATTTCACACAATCGGTCTTCTCTGTAAATCCATATCATATTATTCTGCGCCGTGGCGGACATAAGTCCCTGCCTTTTCCACAAGGATCTTCCCGTTCTCCGCTGCCAGCGTTCCTCTCAGATATACCTGCTCCGCCCTGCCCCGGATCGCTGTCCCTTCCATGGGGCAGTAATCACAGGCAGACTGCTGGTCTTCCGCGCTCAGCGTCCACTCTGTATCCGGATCCCACACGACGATATCCGCGTCCGCTCCGGGGATGAGCGCGCCTTTCCACGGATAGAGATGATAGAGCTTCGCCGGATTTTCCGACAGGTAGATGCACATCTGCTCCGGCGTGATCCTCTCCTCATTGACCCCGAACTGCCAGATCAGCGCCGGGCGCTCCTCCGCCCCGGGCATCCCGCAGGGAGTCTTCGCAAAGTCCTCTGCCCCTGCCGTCTTCTGCTCTTTTGTAAAGCTGCAGTGATCTGTGGCGATCGTCTGGATCCGACCTTCCTTCAGCGCCTGCCAGAGCGTCTCCTGGTTCTTTTTCTTCCTCAGCGGGGGCGCGATCATATAGTGCCTTGCCTCTTCCGCGGGAAGGGAATATTTCTCATCATCCAGCACAAGATACTGGGGGCATGTCTCCACATAGACAGTCTGCCCCGCTTCCCTGGCTTTTAAGATCTCCCGGTACCCTGCGGCAGTGCTTAAATGCACGACGATGACAGGGGTATCCACGCATTTCGCGATCTTTAACAGCCGGGAGACCGCCTCTGCCTCCGCCTCTTTGGGGCGGGTCCACGGATAATCGGAGACGTCCTTTCTGTCTCCTTTTCTCTTCTCTACTTCTTTCAGCCTTGCCTTAATGATCCCGTCATTCTCACAATGGACTCCCGCGATCCCACCCAGTTCCTTTAACCGGGACAGGATCTCATACATCGTCTCGTCGTCCACCATGGTGTCATAGGTCATATACAGCTTAAAGGACATGGTCTCTTTTGCCACGATCTCTTCCAGCTCCCGGCTGATCTCTTCATTCCAGTCCGTGAGCGCCAGATGGAAGGCATAGTCGCAGGAAGCCTCCCCGTCCGCCTTTTCGTGCCAGTTGTCCAACGCCTGCCGCAGGCTCTCGCCCTGATACTGGGTGGCATAGTCAATGATGCAGGTCGTTCCCCCTGCCAGCTCCGCCTTTGTCCCTGTGTCAAACTTATCTGCGGTCACTGTATTGCTCACTTCCAGCGCCATATGCGTATGGGCGTCGATAAAGCCGGGGAAAAGGAGCTTCCCGCTCACATCCACGACCTCCGCGTCCCGGAATTCCAGGTCCTCGCCCACTGCGAGGATCTTTTCCCCTTTTACAAGAAGATCCACCTTTCTCATCCCATCTCCGCTGACAATTGTACCGCCCTTGAATAACCGTTTCATCACTGACCCCTTCTTTCTGTAAGTTCCCGGCCCGGCTGCGCCCCGGGAAAGATGGCGCCGCCGGACCGGCATTTGTTTCTAGTCTCTCAGGAGATATCCGTAATCCCTGCACACTGCCTCCATCAGTTTCTGCAGGCCGTCCGGGATCCTCGTCTCTTCCCCTTTTGTCCACACATAAGTATCTCCAAAGAACCTTACCTTACACTTCACTGCTTCTCTGTCGAGCACTGCAAATCCCTGGTTTTTACTGTCCTCCATGTCTTTTTCATCGGCGAACAGGGTAAATTTGTCCAGATAAGGAGCGCTGTCATACGGGCAGAAGCTCTTACAGTTGCCGCACTCATTGCACATATAGTCCACATGGATGATCTGGTGCTTCTCTATGCCCGGGACACGGATGGCGATGTTGGCCCGGTTGGGGCATACTTCCACGCAGTTCTCGCAGATGCCTTCACAGCCGAGGCAGCGTCCGCTTTCCTCTCTGTCCTCTCTCGCATCGGCAAGGTTTCCTCTTCTATTATACACGGTTTCTTCGTCTGTCTGTGAAACAATCTCCTCTGCCAGGCTTTCTCCGATGACTGCCTCCGCCGCTCTGCGCCCGTCCCGGATCCCTTCCACGACAGTGGCCGGGCCGCCGAGCCCGTCGCCCACTACATAGACTCCGGCAAGGTTCGTCTCGCATGTCTCTTCATTCACAAGGGCGCGGCCTCTGTCATTTACATGGATGCCGTTCGCCTCATAGAACCCTGTGGGCACTTTCTCTCCCACTGCAGCGATGACCGTGTCCGCCGGGATTTCTTTTTCTTCTTCTGTCTCAACGACGCCTCTCCTGCCGGACGCGTCATGATCGCCCAGCTTCATCACTTTGCAGAGAAGCCTGCCGTTTTCTGCTTTCACCGGGGCGAGCAGTTCCATGAACTCTACGCCGTCTTCCACAGCCATCTCCAGCTCTTCCTCGTCCGCCGGCATGTATCTCTTTGTCCTTCTGTATACAAGGTACACATGCTCCACGCCTTTCGTGCGCTTCGCTGCCCTTGCGGTATCCATGGCCGTGTTTCCTCCGCCGATGACGACCACATTTCTGCCGATATCCAGGTTTCCGTCCTTTTCCTTAAAGTCAGCGAGGAACTCCAGCGCATTGACCGGATCGCCTTTTTCCAGCTTCAGCCTGCCCGGCTCTGAAGCTCCCACTGCAAGGATCACTGCCGTGTATCCGGCATTCTTCAGCATGCTGATATCCGTGATCTCTGAATTCAGGTAAATGTTTACGCCCAGCTTCTCAAGAAGCGCCGCGTCTTTATCAATGGCATTCTCCGGGATACGGAAGCCGGGGATCACATGGCGCACCACGCCGCCCAGGGCGCCGCGCTTCTCAAACAGCGTCACATCCATTCCTGCTCTTCTCAGGAAGTACGCCGCCGCCATTCCTGCCGGTCCGCCGCCGATGACTGCTGCCTTTCCGGGTCTTGTCACAGCCGGAGCCGTGATCTTTCCGGTCAGGGCGTCATAGCCGTTCTCAGCCGCGATCTTCTTCATCTCGCGGATATGTACAGAATCCTCATAGAAATTGCGGGTGCATTTTCCCATGCACGGGTGGGCGCAGATCGTTCCCGTGATAAACGGGAGCGGGTTCTTCTCCGTAATCGCCTTCAGTGCCTCTTCGTATTTTCCTGCTTTCACAAGCTGCAGGTACGCCGGGATATCCTGATGGATGGGACATCCCTCTTTGCACGGAGCGGTGAAACAGTCCAGGAGCGGCACCTGTTTTTTCATCTTTCTCGACGGCAGCGGCTTCACCGCCTTCACATGATAGGGGCTCACCTTTGCATCTGCCGCCAGCTGAGCCGTCTTTTCCGCGCTGACGCCTGTAAACACATCGTTCTCCTTCTCCAGGAGCGACGCCATCTGTGCCGTCCTGTCATATCCGCCGGGTTTGAGCAGTGTGGTGGCCACGGTGACCGGCCAGATTCCGGCGTCCACGATACCTTTGATATTATGGAAATCCGCGCCGCCCGAATAGGAGATCCTCAGTTTTCCGTCAAATTCCTTCGCCAGCTTCGCCGCAAGGGAAATAGACAGAGGATACAGGGACTTCCCTGACATATACATTTCCTCGCTGGGGAGCTCGTTCTGCTTCACATCCACGGGGAAGGTGTTCGTGATCTTTACGCCGAACTCCAGCTCCCTCTCCTGACAGACTTTCATCAGACGGTCCAGCATGGGGACAGCGTCCTCCCACTGCAGGTCGTCCTTAAAGTGGAAATCTCCGAACGCCACATAGTCATATCCCATGTCATCCATAGTCTTTCTCGCGAACTCATATCCCAGAAGGGTCGGATTGCACTTGATAAACGTGTGGAATCCTTTCTCCGTGATCAGGTACATGGCGATCCGCTCGATCTCCTGGGGCGGGCATCCGTGAAGCGTAGAGATCGTCACAGAGTTGCAGATGTCGCCGGAAATACTCTCGATATCCTCTTTCGTCACATGCTCAAACAGATCCGCATGTTCCAAAAGATATGCCCGGCAGGATTTGAATATCTCGGAATCCTGGGCGCGCTTCATGGTATTTAAGAAATTGTCGATCTTCTCGGACTGGATGCCCGCCAGATCGTAGCCCACGCTGATGTTGAACTGGAATCCGTCCATACTCCCGAGTCCAAATTCCTTAGCCGCGATCTTGCAGAGGAACCATGCCTTGATGTATTCTCCCATCGCCTGCGGCACATACAGTTCAGTGGACCACTCGCAGTTATAGCACTCGTCGTCCGCCTTGATGCACGGCTTGTTCACGCAGGCGGACAGCTCTGCGCCGTCCATGATCTGCACGGTCTTCAGCTCAAAGAAACGGCTGCCCGTGTAATATGCCGCCACGATATTCTGCGTGAGCTGGGTGTGGGGTCCCGCGGCGGGACCGATGGGCGTCTCCAGCGTCCGCCCGAAGATCGTCCTTGCATATTTCTCATCTGCATGGTACGCATGGCGGGTTCCAAAGACAGTCCCGTACTTTTTATGTTCTGTCATCATCCAGTCAAGCAGCTGGGCAAATGACATTGGTCTCATAATATCACTCATATCTTTCCTCCTGTATCAGAAAATCAGGTTATGCAGCCGCGTCCGGTTTGTCCTTTGGCAGGATCAGGTTCAGGATCACAGCGAAGATAGTCGCCAGCACCACCGGAGAGGATGCAAAGGTATTGTTGATGATGGACTGGAAGCTCTCCAGGCTCATGCTCATGTTCAGGGCGCTGTGGATGCTCTGTGTCATCTGATCCAGGCAGCCGTCGCTTAAGGATACGCCCATGCCGATAGCGATGGAAAGCCCTGCCACTGTCGTATTGCGGTAAGTCAGCTTCTCTGTCACGAGCAGCTTGATGCCGGTCATGGCGATGGACGCGAACACGGAAGCAACCGCGCCGCCGAGCACGCACTGCGGGATCGTCCGCAGCAGTGCGGAAAACTTCGGGATCAGCCCCGCTACGAGAAGGATCACTGCCGCCACGGAGAAGACCTTTCTCGCCACAACTCTCGTAGATCCGACAATACCTACATTCTGGCTGTATGTCGCCGTCGGCGGGCAGCCGAACAGCGCGCCCACGATATTACTGATGCCGTACCCGATGATACCGCCGTTCAGCTCATCGTCCGTGGGGAGGCGGTCCATGCCGCCTGTAGTCGTGGCGGAGAAATCGCCCATGGCCTGGATCGAGTTGACCAGGAACAGGATCGCCAGGGGCAGGATCGCCGAGATGTCGAATTTCAGCCCGAATGCCAGCGGCATCGGCACCTGGAACCATCCCGCGGATGAGAGGGCGGAGAAGTCCACCATCCCGAAGCAGAGCGCCACCACATACCCGCAGAGGAGACCGATCAGGATCGACGCCAGCTTAAAGAGCCCTTTGCCGTAATGGTTCAGAAGGACTACGATGCCCAGCGTGATGAACGCTACCAGCCAGTTCTGCCAGGAGCCGTATACAAGAGCCGCTGTTTTTCCCTGCTGCTCCACGATCAGTTCATATGTATTGGAAGAGTTTCCTGCCATGTAGTTGACTGCGGTGCTGTAAAGGGAAAGCCCGATGGCCAGGATCACAGTCCCGATCACAAGTGGCGGGAATACCTTCCTGATCTGACGGATAAACAGCCCTACGAGGATCGCCACAACGCCGCCGATGATCATGGCGCCGAATATGGTATTGACGTCTTTCGCCTGGGCGGCGATGGCTGTCATAGTCGGCACATAGGCAAAGCTGACGCCGATGATGACCGGCAGGCCGCTTCCCAGTTTGATCTTCTGCGCATACAGCTGTAAAAGCGTGGAGAGCGCCGCAAACACAAGGGACACCTGGATCAGCAGGCCCATGTCCACATTGCCTCCCGCATTGTTCGCCGCATTGGCGACCAGGATCGCCGGCGTCACGCATCCCACGACCGCTGCCAGCACATGCTGCGCCGCCAGGGGGAGCACCTGTCCCATCGACGGTTTCCCGTCCCATTTGAATAACTGCGAATTGTCACGTTTCAGTTTTGTATCACTCATTTTTATTCACCCAATATTGCCCCCGGCAGATACAATGCCGGGCCCTTCCTTTCATTATTATTTGTGTCTTTGATCCAGACCATGACCCCTGGCCCTGACCCTTCTTCCTGGCCTTGACCTTTCTTCCCGGCCTTATCTGCTGTTGATCCTGGACGCCAGTTCCGCCGCTGCCTGGCGGCAGTCCGCCATGACCTTTGCCTCATCGATCTGCGTCAGCCTCCGGTCTTTCATCAGGACCCTGCCGTTGGCGACGGTCGTCACTACATCATGCCCAGTCACCCCGAATACGAGATGGCCGTTGATATTGTTCTCATTCATGGGCGTCAGCGGATCATATGCCACGATGATCACATCTCCTGCCGCCCCTTCTTTCAGCACGCCCAGCTCGGGTTCAAAGTACCTTCCCGCGATCTTTGCGTTATTCTCAAAGAGCATCTGCGGGACTTCCGACCACGCCGCGTTGGGATCGCAGAGATGATGTTTGTGCAGTACGTTCGCCACCTTAAAGGACTCCATCATGTCATGGGTATATCCGTCTGTCCCAAGCCCGGTCAGGATCCCTCTGTGCACCAGCTCCATGGTGGGCGGGCAGCCGCACGCATTGCCCATATTGGACTCCGGGTTATGTACGACCATGGTGCCTGTCTCTTTGATCAGGTCCATCTCGTGGGGATTGATGTAGATGCAGTGCCCGAGCAGCGTCTTTTCTCCCAGGATCCCGTGATCCATCAGCCGGTCCACGATCCGTTTCCCGTAATGCTTCAGGCAGTGGTGGAGATCCTCGATCCCCTCCGCCACATGGATGTGGTATCCCACTTCATCGGGCTTGTTCGCCGCCGCAAGCTCAAAGGTCTCATCCGAGATCGTAAACTGCGCGTGCATGCCCATCATGCCCGCGATCATCCCGCTCTCATCTTTCAGCGCATGCCGGATAAACTCCGCGTTCTCCATCACGGACGCCCGCGCCTTGTCCATGCCGTCCCGGTCTGAGATCTCATAGCACAGACAGGACCTGACTCCCGTCTCCTTTGCCGCCTTTTCGATCTCAAAAAGAGAGCCTCCGACCGAGCCGAAACTTGCGTGATGGTCAAAGACCGTGGTCACCCCGTTTTTGATACAGTCCACATAAGTCGCCATGGCGCTTAAATATGTATCATGGAGCGTCAGGTTCCGGTCGATGGTCCACCACATCCCGTCCAGGATATCAAGGAATCCCTTCGGATCGTAGCCCTTTATGGAAAGCCCTCTTGCAAACGAACTGTAGATATGCTCATGTACATTGATAAAAGCAGGCATGATCAGGCCGCCTTTTGCATCGATATACTCCGCGTCAGGAAACGCTGACCTGATATCCTGCGACTTCCCGACCCGGCAGATCTTCGTGCCCTCGACCGCGACCGCGCCGTCTTCGATGAACGGACATGAGGCGTCTCTTGTAACTACTCTTCCATTACCTAAAACCAGCATCATTTCTTCTCCTTTTTTATTTATTTTACACACATCTTTAAAGGCACACTCTCTCCATTTTCTGTGCACTTCGCATATAAATATACTTTACTTCTTATAGAATACCATCAAATATATATAATTGCAACAAGAATTCTAATTAATTTTTAGGTGACCTAAAAAATTTTTAGAAAAACTATTGACTCTCATTTTTTTTATGCTATGATGGGTTTAGAAACACACATCACAAACACATTTTCCCGCTGGTTCACGCAATGAAAAAGGCAGGTGAAAAAATGGTTCAGAAACTCGGATTTTTAAAACAGCTCGCGCACGGGCTCACAGCCCAGTTCGGCAGTTCCTGCGAAGTGGTCATCCACGATCTGACAAAGAAAAACCTGGATAAATCCATCGTATATATTGAGAACGGGCACGTGTCCAACCGGCACGCCGGCGACGGTCCGTCCGGGATCGTACTGGAGACGCTCCGCTCAGATCCCGCGAAGATCAAGGACAGGCTCGCCTATCTCACCAGGACAGAGGACGGACGGATCTTAAAATCCAGCACGCTCTACATCCGGGATGACAACGGGAAGATTGCCTATATCTTTTCCATCAATTACGACATCACCGCCCTGCTCGCTGTGGAAAACGCAGTGCACGGGCTTGTGCAGACAGGGCCGGAAGACAGCGGGGAAGGCAGCTCATCAGATACACCTCAGACGATCACCCACAATGTGACCGAGCTTTTGGATCTGCTCATCGAGCAGGCCATCGCGAAAGTAGGGAAGCCGGTCGCTCTCATGAATAAGGATGACAAAACGGCTGTGGTACAGTATCTGAACAACGCCGGGGCATTCCTCATCACCAAATCCGGCGATAAGGTATCGTCCCTGCTGGGAATATCAAAGTTTACATTGTACAGCTACATGGACAAAGGATGAACATGCGCCAGGGACAGCATATCCTGACGCGTGAGCCGGCTCACAGGCGGCAGGATATGGCGGCACCGGCATATGGCGGCCGCCATACAGCCCGGAGGAGCCGCACAGCGGCGGATCCGGGCTGGAGCAGGTTCATATCAGCGCATGTTCACAAAAACATAATAAAGCAATCATTTTTAAGGAGGTTCCTCAATGGATACGATCAAATGGGCAGTCAACAAAATGCCGAAAACCGAAGATTCCAATCTCCCCATCATGGGGCTTGACGAGGTCAGGAAGGCGCGCGCCTTTCACGAGAGCTTTCCCCAGTACAGCGTCACTCCCCTGGCGAAGCTGGACCGCATGGCAGAGCGCCTCGGCCTGAAGGAAGTCTACGTCAAGGATGAGTCCTACCGTTTCGGGCTCAATGCCTTCAAAGTGCTGGGCGGCTCTTTCGCCATGGCGCGCTACATAGCGAAGCAGACCGGGAAAGACGTGTCGGAGCTTCCATATAATGTGCTCACCTCGGAAGAACTCAGAAAAGAATTCGGCCAGGCAACCTTTTTCACCGCGACAGACGGCAACCACGGGCGCGGAGTCGCCTGGGCTGCAAACAAGCTGGGACAGAAGGCGGTTGTCCTCATGCCGAAGGGCACCACGCAGACAAGGCTGAACAACATTCTTGCAGAGGGAGCTCAGGCAACGATCGAGGATTACAATTACGATGAATGTGTGCGCATGGCGAACGCCATGGCAGAAAAGACAGAGAACGGCGTCATGGTGCAGGATACCGCGTGGGACGGCTACGAGGAGATCCCGTCCTGGATCATGCAGGGGTACGGCACCATGGCAATGGAAGCGGACGAACAGCTCCACGATTACGGATGCGAACGTCCGACCCATGTATTCATACAGGCAGGCGTCGGTTCTCTTGCAGGCGCTGTCCAGGGATATTTCGCGAACCGGTATCCCGAGAACCCGCCAAAGGTTGTTGTCGTAGAGGCAGAAGCCGCGGCCTGTCTGTACAAAGGAGCATGTGCGGGGGACGGGGACATCCGAATCGTGGACGGCGACATGGTCACCATCATGGCAGGACTTGCCTGCGGAGAGCCCAACACGATCTCCTGGGATATCCTGAAAAACCACGTCGATACATTTATCGCATCCCCTGACTGGGTGGCAGCGCAGGGAATGCGCATGCTCGCAGCTCCGGTCAAAGGCGACCAGCCGGTCACTTCCGGTGAATCCGGAGCCGCTCCCTTCGGGACACTGGCGTGCATCATGACAATGGACGAATACAAGCCGCTCAGGGATCACCTGGGTCTGGATGAAAACTCCAGAGTCCTGCTCTTCTCCACAGAAGGCGACACGGACCCGGAGAGATATGAATCCATCGTCTGGGGCGGAAATGACAGATAGCTGTCTTTTCCCGGCATAAATCAAGGAAACCATCCAACTTTTATCCGTTCAGGCGGCCCGGTGCCGCACCCTCCGCGGCACGGCGCCTGACAAAGAGACTTTCATCATATTTTCAGATCAGAAAAGGAGAGAGAAAACTATGGATTTCAACAAGATCAAAGAAGCAGCGCAGAGTTATCAGGCGGACATGACCGCATTCCTGCGTGCCATCGTCAGGAACCCGGGCGAGAGCTGCGATGAAAAAGCACACATCGACACGATCGCCGCAGAGATGAAAAAGCTGGACTTCGATGAGGTCGTCATCGATCCCCAGGGGAATGTGATCGGCTATATGGGCACAGGCGACAGGATCATCGCATACGATGCGCATATTGACACCGTAGGTATCGGCAATATCGACAACTGGACATTTGATCCATACGAAGGATATGAGAACGAGACCGAGATCGGCGGGCGCGGCGTGTCCGACCAGTGCGGCGGCCTGGTGTCCGCAGTATACGGAGCAAAGATCATGAAGGATATGGACCTGATCCCCGAAGGATGCAAGATCATGGTCGTGGGGACCGTCCAGGAGGAAGACTGCGACGGCCTGTGCTGGCAGTACATCATCAACGAAGACAAGATCCGCCCGGAATTTGTCGTATCCACAGAGCCGACGGACGGCGGCATCTACCGCGGACAGAGAGGGCGCATGGAGATCCGCATCGACGTCAAAGGCGTCTCCTGCCACGGCTCCGCCCCGGAGCGCGGGGACAACGCGATCTACAAGATGGCTGACATCCTTCAGGATGTGCGCGCACTCAACGAAAACGACGACGCTGACGAGACAGAGATCAAAGGACTCGTAAAAATGCTCAATCCGAAATACAATCCGGACTGGGAGGAAGCGCGATTCCTCGGACGCGGCACTGTCACAGTATCACAGATCTTCTACACATCGCCGAGCCGCTGCGCGGTCGCTGACTCCTGCGCGGTATCCCTTGACCGCCGCATGACATTCGGAGAGACATGGGAGAGCTGTCTGGATGAGATCCGCGCACTCCCGAGCGTAAAGAAATACGGCGATGACGTGATCGTTTCCATGTACAACTACGACCGCCCATCCTACACCGGATGCGTCTATGAGATCGAATGCTACTTCCCGACATGGGCGATCCCGAAGGACCATAAGGTGACAAAGGCTCTCGAAAAAGCATACACCTCTCTCTACGGGGACAAAAGGATCGGCGCGGAGGAGACTCTGGAAATGCGCCAGAGCCGTCCGCTGACAGACAAGTGGACATTCTCCACAAACGGAGTTTCCATCATGGGAAGAAACGGCATCCCCTGCATCGGATTCGGACCGGGCGCGGAAGCGCAGGCACATGCGCCGAACGAGAAAACATGGAAACAGGATCTCGTCACTTGCGCGGCTGTATACGCGGCACTGCCCGGGATTTACTGCGAATAAAACGTCCGAGAGGCATCATATGTGTCCTTCGCTCCGACGTTCCCGCGGCTGCGACTAATCCACAGAGCCGTAAGGGTGCGGAGCGTTCGCCGAGTGCGGCTCCGCCCCGCGCCCTAACGGCTCTGGGATGGATTCTCCGCCGCTCCACTTGGACTTCCGCTCCGGACACACACGCCGCCTCTCTAGGTTCATCCGCCGTAAAGGAAAAATGCAGGCGGAAGTTTGCTGGAGAAACGCACAATTTTTCAAATGAGGAGTTTATAATTTCCGATCTGATGACACAGAAACGGATTTTCGTCCGCATACTATAAAATTTTTTATTTCAATATTCAAGGAGGATAAACAACATGAAAACTTTACAGGATTACATTGACAAGCTGAATGCCCTGAACTTTAAGGATATGTACAACGGGGACTTTTTCCTGACATGGGAGAAGACGGACGACGAGCTGGAGGCAGTTTTTACTGTTGCTGACGCGCTGCGTTTCATGAGAGAGAATAACATTTCCACAAAGGTATTTGAGAGCGGTCTCGGCATCTCTCTTTTCCGCGACAACTCCACGCGCACCCGCTTCTCTTTCGCTTCTGCCTGCAATCTGTTAGGGCTTGAAGTACAGGATCTGGACGAAGGCAAATCACAGGTTGCCCACGGCGAGACTGTGCGCGAGACCGCGAACATGATTTCCTTCATGGCGGATGTCATCGGGATCCGCGATGACATGTACATCGGCAAAGGAAATGCTTACATGCACGAAGTTGTCGACGCTGTAACCCAGGGCAACAAGGATGGCATCCTTGAGCAGAAACCGACGCTTGTGAACCTGCAGTGTGACATCGACCACCCGACACAGGCAATGGCTGACATGCTCCACATCATCCACGAATTCGGCGGCGTTGAGAACTTAAAAGGCAAGAAGATCGCCATGACATGGGCTTACTCCCCGTCTTACGGGAAACCGCTCTCCGTTCCCCAGGGTATCATCGGACTGATGACACGTTTCGGAATGGACGTTGTACTGGCGCATCCGGAAGGCTACGAAGTATTCCCGGAGGTCGAGGCTGTGGCTGCGGAAAATGCAAAGAAATCCGGCGGCACATTCACAAAGACAAACAGCATGGCAGAGGCATTCAAAGACGCTGACATCGTTTACCCGAAGAGCTGGGCTCCGTTCGCGGCAATGGAGAAACGCACCGAGCTTTACGGAAACGGCGACTTCGACGGCATCAAGGCTCTGGAGCAGGAACTGCTGGCACAGAACGCGGAGCACAAAGACTGGGCCTGCACAGAGGAACTGATGAAGACGACAAAGGACGGCAAAGCGCTCTACATGCACTGCCTGCCCGCTGACATCACAGGCGTGAGCTGCGAGGAAGGCGAAGTCGATGCAAGCGTATTTGACCGTTACAGAGACCCGCTGTACAAGGAAGCAAGCTACAAACCGTACATCATCGCAGCTATGATCTTCCTTGCGAAATTCGCCGATCCGGCCGACATTCTCAAAAAGCTGGAAGAGAAAGGCACGCCCAGGATCTTTAAATAAGTAAGAGCATCGATTTCTCAGACAGAGGCCAGATATCTTGAAAACAGATAAAATCTGAGGGCAAAAATATATCAACAGCCGGGACCCTGTTCCCAGGCACAGCAGACATTAGGAGGTATCACGATCATGTTAAAATATGTTGAAACAAAAAACGCACCCGCAGCTATCGGACCGTACTCACAGGGGATCATCCTGAACGGGATTGCTTTCTTCTCAGGACAGATCCCGCTCTCCCCGGAAACAGGGGAAGTCGTGGGCACGACGATCGAGGAGCAGACAGAGCAGGTCATGAAGAATATCAAGGCGCTTCTCGAGAGCCAGGGCGCTGAATTCACTGATGTTGTCAAAACGACATGCTTCCTTGCAGATATGGGTGATTTTGCGGCATTTAACGAAGTGTACGCAAAGTATTTCACAGGCAAGCCGGCGCGCTCCTGCGTTGCGGTAAAAGCGCTTCCGAAAGGAGTCCTCTGCGAGGTAGAGACGATCGCCGCTGTAAAAGAGGCTTAATGCAGGAGGCTTGATATGGAGAAAAAGAAACGTATCGTCATTGCCCTGGGCGGGAACGCCCTCGGCAATACGCTTCCCGAACAGATGAAAGCCGTGAAGATCACTTCCCGGGCCATCGTGGACCTGATCGAGGAGGGCTGCGAAGTCGTTGTCGCGCACGGGAACGGACCTCAGGTGGGTATGGTGAACAATGCCATGATCGCGCTCACCCATGAGGATCCCCAGCAGCCGAACACACCGCTGTCCGTCTGCGTTGCCATGAGCCAGGCGTACATTGGCTATGACCTGCAGAACGCGCTCAGGGAGGAGCTTTTAAACCGGGGGATCACGGATATCCCCGTAGCGACCATGATCACACAGGTCCGGGTAGATCCGGAGGATCCGGCGTTTGAGCACCCATCCAAACCCATTGGCCGCTTTATGACAAAGGAGCAGGCGGATGTAATGGCGGAAAAATATGACTATATCATGAAGGAAGACGCAGGGCGCGGCTACCGGCGCGTGGTCGCTTCCCCGAAGCCCCAGGAGATCGTAGAGATCGGGACGATCCGCAATATGGTAGACTCCGGAGACGTTGTCATCGCCTGCGGTGGCGGCGGCATCCCGGTCACCCGTCAGGGCAATCACTTAAAAGGTGCCAGCGCGGTCATTGACAAAGACTTTGCAAGCTGTCTCCTCGCGAAAGAGCTGGATGCGGACTTCCTCATCATCCTGACCGCCGTGGAAAAAGCAGCCATCAATTACGGAAAGCCGGATGAGAAATGGCTGGGAGACATCACCGTAGACGAGGCAAAGCAATACATTGATGAAGGACACTTTGCGGCGGGATCCATGCTGCCAAAGGTACAGGCTGCCGTAGAATTTGCCGAGTCCAAGCCCGGGCGCCAGGCGCTGATCACCCTGCTCGAAAAAGCAAAAGACGGGATACAGGGGAAGACCGGAACAAGGATCCATCTTTAATCCTCATGAATTATATATCGCATGCTATGTAAATATTTATGTATTGATCGCCACTGGAATTCATCTGAAAGCATGCGGCAAACTCCTAAAATATGTAATTAAATATGACAACAGGGACAGCCGCGGACTCTGCCATGAGGTCCGCGGCTGCCCCTGATTTAAATTAAAGTAGCCGTCCCACTCTCTGGTAAGATTAGACGACTACTTGTGTAGTAATATGATATTTGTCCGGAGCAGATGGGCTGCATCCATCCTTACCAGTTTTTTTGGTAAGTATATTGTAACAAGCACAGGCGAAAAGTCAATCATCTGAATGTTAGTTCATACTGAAGTTTATACTGAGGTTCATACCAGTTCATACCGAATTCTTTTCCAGCCTCTTCCGCATCGTCTTTTCCACCGCGTTCAGGATATTTTCATATCCCGTGCACCTGCACAGATGCCCTGACAGCATTTTTCTCAGCTCATCTCTTGTGTATTCTTTCCCTCTCTCAAGGATCTCCACCGCGCTCATGATCACGCCCGGCGTACAGAACCCGCACTGCACTGCCGCCTCGTCTATAAACGCCTGCTGGATGTCCGACAGCTCGCCGTTCGGTCCCATCAGCCCCTCCAGCGTGCGGATCTCTTTTCCATCTGCCCACGCTGCCAGATAGATACACGAGTTATAGCACTCGCCGTCAATGATCACATTGCAGGCGCCGCACTCTCCGACCTCACAGCCTTTTTTCACACTGGTCAGGGAATAGTCATTGCGGAGCATATCTGTCAGGGAAGCCCTCACATCCACCACTGCCTCACGGTCCACACCGTTGATCCGGCAGCGGATTAGTTTATACCGGCTGTTTCCGGTCTGTATGCTGTTATCCTCACTGTCATCCACACAATCCCTGATATTACCATCACGGACATCCGCTTTCTCCTCCTGTTCCGTTTCCTGCGCGGCCCCGCTCTCTGCCCGCTTCACAGCCTCCTCGAGCGCCCGCTTACAGAGCACTTTTGAGATATGTTCCCTGAACGCCTTACTTGCTCTCCAGCTGTCCCGGGGAGTCACATCTTCGAGGACAGTGCTGCTGATCTTTTCGATGCTGTCTTCTGTCACAGGAAGCCCTTTCCCAGCCGCCTCCGCATGCACTGCCCTCATGGGGACAGGTCCTGCCACTCCATAAGCGATCCGAATGTCAGTAAATGTTTTCCTGTCATCCGATAGTTTTACATTTACAGAGCATCCCAGTGTAGCGATATCCATGGCATTTCTCATCGCATATTTGATGTAATGCCCCTGATACCCTTCATAAGATTCCCTGCGGATCAGGATGCCGGTCTGGATCTCCGCGGGGCGAAGGTCTACTTTTCCTGCCCGTATGTAAAAGTCCCGGATTGGGATCCGGCGTACCCCTTCCGGCCCGGTCAGCTCGATCACTGCATCCCAGGCGAAAAGCGTAGAGGCAGAGTCAGCGGACGTAACGCCGTTGCATGTATTCCCTCCGATGGTCCCGATATTGCGTATCTGAGGACCACCTACCATATCTACTGCCTCACCCAGGACTCCGATATATTTCCGGATCAGCGGGTCTCTTGTGATATGGGAGAAGCTTGTAAGAGGACCGATCCGTATCGTCCCGTCCTCCTCCATGCTCACGCCGCGCAGTTCATCCAGGCCGTAGATACTCACCAGCTCGGCTCCCGCCCGTTTTCCTTCCCTCATCTGCACCAGCACATCGCTCCCCCCGGCGATGATCTGGGCCTGCGGATGCTCCTGAAGGAGCCGGATGGCATGGTCAACGCTTCGCGCTTCATACAAAGCTTTCATATCATACATTCTCTCTCACCTCCGAACGATACCTCTCTCAATTCAAACCTCTGTCAGTTCAAATCTATCCGTTCAAACCTCTGTCAGATCAATCCTGCTTTCTGGAACTCTTCAAACAGCAGATGGGGCCGCATCGGGATCTCATTGAACGCCACCCCCACTGCCTGGAGTACAGCGTTCCGGATCGCCGGCGCAGGCGAGCATGTGGGCGGCTCGCCCAGCGCTTTCGTCCCGAACGCGCTCGTGGGTTCTGGATTCTCGATGAACTCTGCTCTCAGATCCGGGTGGTCCATAAACGTAGAAAGTTTATAATCCAGCAGATTATTGTTGAGCGGTCTTCCTGTCTTTTCATCAAACAGGAGTTTCTCTGACAGCGCATATCCGATGGCCATACTCATGCCGCCGTGTACCTGGGCTTCCGCGAGAGCCGGATTGATGACCTTCCCGCAGTCATGGACATTCAGGATATCTTTGACCTCCACTCTGCATCCCGGGATATCCACCTCCACCTCAGCAAATGTACACCCGAAAGAATAGGCATTGTTCTTGATCTGGTAACTGCTCTCCGCCGTCAGATGTCCGTTGTCTGTAAGGCTGTACAGCTTCTCTGTCGCAAGCTCTCCCAGGGTCATCAGGATTTCCCCGTCTGTTATTCTGACAATATTTCCGTTTACAATATCAAGATTTTCTTTCATCTGCCTTGTAAGCTCATGAGCAGTCTCCAGGATCTTCTCTTTCAGCAGCTCCCCGGTCTGACGGATGGAGAACCCCGCCATGTAGGTCTGTCTCGACGCATACGCCCCTGTCCCGAAAGGAGTCACATCCGTATCCTGGGTGGAGATCACATGCACCATCTCAAATGGGATCCCAAGCGTCTCCGCCGCCATCTGCGCGAACGCTGTATCCGCGCCCTGCCCGATCTCCGTCTCCCCGACCTGCACCTGGATGCTCCCGTCCTGATTGAGCACCATCCGGCATGCGGACGTTTCCAGCGAGATCGGCCATACCCCGGTGTTATACCAGAAGACTGCCATCCCGACGCCTTTCCGGACATCTCCTGTCTGATGGGCATATTCTCTCAGCTTTCTGTCATAGTCAAAATCCTTCCTGCCTTTTTCCATGCACTCTCTGAAAGAATCATAATAGTTTACATTCTTTGAGAAATAATCCTTATATCCCTTTGGCATGACATTTTTCATACGGAATTCATAAGAGGGGATCCCCAACACGCGCGCCACATCCTCTGTATGGCTCTCCACGGCAAACATTGCCTGTGGGATCCCATACCCTCTCATAGCACCTGCTGTCGATTTATTTGTAAAAACAGTATATGTATCCGCCTCGATATTCGGGCAGGGATACAACTGGGGGAAGCATCCCATGCCTTTCGCCGCAATGCTGTGTCCGTGGGACGCGTACGCCCCCTGGTCTGAGAAGCTCTCAAATTTCCTCGCCGCGTACGTCCCGTCCGGGCGTACATAGGAGACGATATGGAACCGGATCGCATGACGGACTCTTGTAGATACGAAGGTCTCCTCCCGGGAAGTATCCAGCTTCACCGTCCTTCCGCCCACCTGGGTACAGAGGTAGGCGCACAGCGGTTCATAGAGGATATCCTGCTTATTCCCAAACCCGCCGCCAATATAGGGCTTTATGACTCTTACCTGCCCCCAGGGGATCCCGAGAGCCTGCCCCACGATCCGCCGGCAGATATGGGGAAGCTGGGTGGACGTCACAACTACGATCCGCCCCTGCTCCATATAGGCGTAACAGACCGGATTCTCAATATGGCAGTGCTGGACCGCGGGCGTCTCGTACCAGCCTTCCACCTTTGTAAGCCCCGGCTCTCTGACCGCCGCCTCATAATCTCCGTTCCGTATGGAAGTGTGGGCCAGGATATTATTCGGGTACTTTTCATGGAGCTGAGGCGCGCCGTCCTCCATCGCTTTCTGCACATCCAGCACAAAGGGCAGCTCCTCATACTCTGCTTTCAGGGCGCGCACTGCCTGCGCGGCAGCGACCTCATTCTCCGCCACCACTGCCGCAATGTCGTCCCCGTAATACCTGACATGCTTTACCAGCAGGAGCCGGTCCGCCACATCCTGATGCACCTCTTCTGTTGACCACGGATGCCCTGCCGTCGGATAATAATATTCCGGCACGTCAAAGCAGGTCACGATCTTTATAACTCCGGGGATCTTCTCCGCTTCAGACGTATCGATGGACTTCACATATCCGTGGGCGATCGTGGAATGCATGACCTTTGCCACATACGCATCGCGGCCGCACAGATCGTCCGTGTATTTTGCCCGCCCTGTCACCTTTTCAAAAGCATCCACTCTCTTCACGCTCTTCCCGACTGCATGCTCCCGTTCCAATGCCTTTTTTACCGGGTATTCTTTTTCAGGTACCTTCGTTCTCTCTGCTCTTCTCTCCTCCATAAATCTCACCTCCGGTCTAAGTAAGGTCGATTTCTTTTCCTTTTACATACTTCGCACGGATTTCCCTCTCATCCGCCAGATAGATCATCCTCTCCAGCCTGTTCCTGACATCCAGCGGCTGCGGATGCTTAAGCCGTGAATCATCCAGAACGACCGCGTCAAATTCATACCCTTTCTCAAAGCTCCCCACCTTTCCAAAGAAAGCGCCGCCGCCCTTTGTCGCCATGTAGAACACCTCCTCTGCGGTCAGCGCTTCCAGGCTGTCATCCGTCAGCCGCCATCTCAGCTTGGACGACTGGACCGCATGCGCCATCGCGCGGAACAGATTCTCCGTGGAACCTCCCGCCACATCGCTGCCAATCCCGACGCGAAGCCCCCGCTCCAGGAATGTGCGCACCGGCGCGATGCCCGAGGAGACATTCATGTTGGACTCCGGGCAGTGGGCGATGAAAACGCCGTTCTCCTTCATCCTCTCGATCTCCTGCTCCCCGCTGTACACACAGTGGGCCATCACGGTCGGGCAGTCCGCGCCGAAGAGCCCGAACCGGTCGTACGCGTCCCCGTAAAATCCCGCCCAGGGGCAGAGCTCCTTTACCCATGCGATCTCCCCCTGATTCTCCGAGAGATGGGACTGGAGAGGCAGCCCGTAACGCATCTGCAGCTTCTTCAGCTCTTCCATCAGCTCATCCGTACAGCTCGGGGTGAACCTGGGCGTCAGGATGGGACGGGTATTTTTATATTTCCTGTGCAGTACATCTCTGATCCACTCCAGAGTCTCCCCCGCGGATTCTTCCGTCTCTTCTATAATATAGTCCGGACAGTTCCGGTCCATGTTGACTTTCCCGATCATGGTATCCAGTCCGGTCTTTTCCATCATATCCATCAAAAGCAGCGTAGCCGACCTGTGCACTGTCCCGAATATGCAGGCTCTTGTGGTCGCGCTCCTTCTCATATTGTCGGCAAAAATCTGATACGCCTTCCGCGCATACTCCAGCGACTCGTATTTCGCTTCCTCCGGGAATGTATTTGTCTCCAGCCATTCCAAAAGCTCCATATCCATCCCAAGCCCCCGGAAGGAATACTGGGGCGCGTGGATATGCAGGTCCACCAGCCCCGGTATGATCAGGCAGTCCCCAAAATCATGGATCGGATTGCCGCCCAGCCTGAACGGAAGCGTCTGGTACACTCCATCCACCTGCCCGTCCCGGCAGACCAGGTATCCGTGCTCACATATGCTCAGTTCATTCTGATCCTTACTGTATACGATATTTCCTTTTAAAATAAAAACAGGTCCATTCATCGGCTGTTCCTCCTCTTTTCTGTCTGATATGCAAAACGGCACGCTCTGCCGCCCGCATACTTATAGTCAGCCGTTTCCGGCGGCTGGTAGAGACGTTCAACCGATTATGAACCTATATAAGTACGTGATGATTTTCTCTATGTAGTTATGGTAACACCGGATAAAATGTGTGTCAATATCAAACCCGCTCCAGCATCACTTCTACGACTCCGCCGCAGACCATCCCCTCATCCTCCGCGGCTTCCATCGCCAGGTCTTCTCTGCACACCTGGAATAACGGCTCTCCCATACGCATCATGAGGAGCGCCTTCTGGATGATCTCGCTCTCCACGCACCCGCCGCCGATCGTATCCACTGTGCTGCCGTCCTCCCGGACCAGCATCTTTGTCCCCACTCCCCGTGGAGCAGATCCCTTCCTGGAAATGATCGTCGCAAGCACAGCCTTTTGTTTCCCCTCTGTCAGCGCTTCCAGAAGTTCATCGGAATATCCGCTGCCCTGCTCCCTGCCGTTCTTGATCTGGATGATCTCCGCCATGATAGAAACCGCGATCTCCTCCGGTGTCTCCGCGCTGATCTTTAATCCTATGGGCGTATGCACACTGTCAAGCTTCTCCTGATCCACGCCGTTCTGCGCGAGCTGGTCTTTCACGACAGCCACTCTCCGCCTGCTTCCCATCATGCCCACATACGCATATTCTTTTCCAAGAGCCGCTTCCAGACATTCCGAATCATAACGGTGCCCTCTGGTCACGATCACGAACCAGGTATCAGAATCTCCTTTAATCTGTGAAAGACCTTCCCGGAACGTCTCGCAGAGGACATGATCCGCGCCTGCTGCCCTTGCATTGTCCGCGAACTTCGGGCGGTCTTCCAGCACGGTCACTGTAAAGCCAAGCATCTTTCCCAGACGGATAATGGGCATGGACACATGCCCCGCCCCGCAGATGACCAGTTTCGGCGCACGCCTGACACGCTCCCGGAACACACGGACAGGCGTGCCGCAGGCATCAGGACCGGCAGATCCCGCGGTGTCCGCATTATCCGGGCTGCCGGGATCGCCCATTACGCCGACGGTCAGACTCTTCTCCCCTGCATGCTCTCCTTCAAGCACTGTCTCTGTCCAGATATCTCCCCGTCCTTCTTTGATCGCTTTTTCCAGCTGTACATAAAACTGTCCCATAGATTTCCTCCTGTGACAAAGAGCAGCACCTGCCAGATGCTGCTCTTATTTCTAATGTCCAAAAAATATTTCTTCTGCTATTTAAATACGACTATCTATCAGATATCTAAGCTGCCAGCCTTGCCAGCACGTCCCTGAGCAGTTCATAGAAGCGCTCAAAGGAATCCAGCGGCACATGCTCGTCCGGTGTATGCACATCATACAATGTCGGTCCCACTGCGATCGCGTCAAGTCCCGGGATTGCTTCTGTGAAAAGACCGCACTCCAGTCCTGCGTGGATCGCTTCCAGTTTCAGCTCTTTGCCGAAAAGTTCCCGGTAGCTCTCCAGGAATACCTCACGGATCCTGGACTCCTCCGCGTAGCTCCAGCCCGGGTATTCTCCGCTGTACTCCGCCGTGAAGCCGAATGTGTCCGCCAGAGTCTGGAAACGCGCCTTCGTATCTTCCTGAAGAGACGCCACAGAGGAACGCGGGGATACGACAAAGACAAGCTCATCCTCATCCGCCCTTGTTACACCGATATTGGAAGAAGTCACCACAAATCCGTCCATGTGGAGATTGCGGCTGAATACTCCGTTTGGCGTAAGACGGAGCGCGCCCACAAATGCCTTTGCGTCTTCCTGCGGTACCGCTGATGCGATCCTTCCGTCTTCCACTGAGATCTCACAGGCGAAATCCGGCTCATAGGGCGTGATCTCGTCTGCCATATCCTTTGCCAGCGCGCACGCAAGCTTCTCCGCTTTCTCTGCTTCTGCTTTGTCCGCATAGATCAGAGATGCCTCACACTCCCTTGTGATCGCGTTGTCCTTTGTCCCGCCGGCAAAGCTTACGAGCTTTCCGTCTGTATTCCTCATCAGATGATCCGCCATGCGCGCCATCAGCAGGTTTGCATTCTGTCTCTCCTTGCTGATATCCATACCGGAATGTCCTCCGAGAAGCCCCTCGATCTTAATGGATACAAGGCTTCCCTCAGCAGCCTCTCTCTTGACCGGTCTTGTAAACTGGATGCGAAGGCCGCCTGCACAGCTGATCGTTGCCACGCCTTCTTCCTCAGAGTCCATGTTGATCATCGTGCGGGCTGTGATCAGGGATTTGTCCAGAGCCTGGGCGCCGTTGAGTCCGACTTCCTCTTCTGTCGTAAATACACATTCCACCGGCGGATGCTGAAGCTCTTCATCATCCAGCACCATCATCATCAAGGCAACCGCCACGCCGTTATCCGAACCGAGCGTCGTGCCGTTCGCCCAGAGGACGCCGTCTTTTACGACCAGGTCGATCCCGTCCTTTTCAAAATCATGCTCCACGCCCGCGCGCTTGTCGCATACCATGTCAAGGTGTCCCTGGAGCATGACCGGAGCCTTATCCTCCGCTCCTTTGCTCCCTGCCTTTTTGATGATGACATTATGCGCCTCATCCTGGTGCACCCAGAGTCCTCTGTCTTCTGCGAATTTAACGAGATAGTCGCTGATCCCCTTCTCATTTCCCGAACCTCTCGGGATCGCGCTGATCTCCTCAAAAAAGTGGAATAATTTTTCCGGCTTGTAGCCTGTGATCTTATACTCCATTGTCTTTCCTCTTTTCTATCTGATTTTACGCAGGTATGCATTGTATCTGTGATCCTTACCCACAGATTCGATTATAACAGATTTCACTCGGTTTTACACCTCTTTGCTTCATTTTTTATTCAAAGTACATATATTCCATGTAAAATTCCTGAAACTGCCTGTCATTGGACAACTGAACTTCCTCCGCCGTCACGGCAAGGTGTTCCATCCGCTCCAGACATTCCTCTGGCAGAAGCCCGATGGCCGCCGCCTTCGCTACATCCATCTGATGGCCGAAGCCGCCTGCGATATAGATATGGCTGATCTCATCATAAGATGTACCATACCTGGAGAGCAGCGTCTCCAACCCTGCGCGCACTGCGGATTTGGCAAGCTGGAGCTCCCTTACATCCTTCTGATAGAATCGGATCTCCCTGCCGCTGTCAGAAAGAGCCGCCTCTGACAATAAGAATCCTTCGTCAAACCACGGTTCCTCCATCAGCCCTGTCTCATCAATGATCCCGGTCTTTTTCAGCTCATATACCGTATCGATCACTCCTGTCCCGCAGATACCGGAAGCCGGTTTCCCGCCGATAGTCTGAACAGAGGCGCGTCCGTCCCGAAGTTCCACGCTGCATATAGCCCCGGGGATGCTCCCGGTCCCGCATACGATATTGCCCCCTTCGAATGCCGGTCCCGCCGCTGTGGATGTCACCAGGATCCTGTCCCTGCACCCGACTGCCATCTCCCCGTTCGTCCCCAGATCGATCAGCACGCATGGTTTCTCCTGCTTATCAAAGTCCAGGGCATACATCCCGGCGGTAATGTCCCCTCCGACAAATGTGGACGCGCCGGGGCAGACCGTGATCTCCATCTCCCGCATCCACGACTGATCTGACTTGCCGCCGAACCCTTCCCAAGCACAGTCTCCACCATCTCCGGCTCTTCGTAGCAGAGGATCATGATCTCCGTCATGTCAAGTATGCGCCCTGCAAGGGAGAACGGCCCGATGATCCCCGCAAGGACCGGGCGGTCTGTGATCATCTCTGTCACTTCCCTGATTCCTTTTACGCACTCGCCTGTGCGCCCTGCTCCCACTTCCGGCACCTTAAGTGCCTCAGCCTCGTCCTCTTCATGGACCAGGGCTGCTGTAACTGTCGGGACCTCATCCTCGCTGTAGTGCACCGGGCTTCCGAAGGCCTCCGCTTCAACGGAGAGATCCATCAGGCTGAACGCTGCCCCTGTGTCAAAACGGTCCGCCACAGCTTTCATGCACTCAGCCTGCAGATGCCCGTCGCGCACCATCTCCTCCACTGTGTGTCCCGTGATCTGCACTCCCGGGAAGGAAAGGATAGGCATTGCCTTTTTGACCGGTGAACTGATCGTATCCTGGATCCACTGTGTCATATTGATCTTCATGATGTATACCTCCTGGCACATTTTGCTTTTTACTAAATTATAACTTTTTGCGCCGGGATATCTGGTAAATGTTTCACGATTTTGGTATTAATTATGGATTATCTGGAATTTTTTCCAACACAAATAGCATGATAATATCTCCTCCAGATTTATCTACATGTTTATCAACAAAGTTTCCGTCTTATCAACAATATGCACATTGCTTTTCTGCCTTTGCAGATGATACCCTTAGCATATCCCTCTTCTTTCCCGCTTCACCGTCCCTCAGATAACACGACAGGAACAAATCCCATAATGACCCTTGCCATAACTGCACCGTTTTTTTATAATGGAGGTAATGAATGAACAAAAGCAAAAACAACAGAATATCGCACCAGGATCCTGCATCCGGCACCCATTTCCCCATCAACCGAGAATACAAAGACCGCCTTTTCTGCAAGATCTTTGAAGATAAAAAAGACCTTCTGGAGCTTTATAATGCGGTCAATGAAACAGATCCACCTTCCCACTCCTCAGTATGTAGTTTTTTACAATGGGACATCTGATGAACCGGACCGTTCGATCCTCAGACTCTCTGACGCGTACATGCAGAAGGACATCCGCCCCGCATTGGAGTGCACCGCTGTGATGCTCAACATCAACTATGGCCACAACACAGCCCTGATGGAAAAATGCAGGAATCTGCGGGATTACGCTGTCCTCATCTCTGAGATACGCCAAAAGCTCAGTCAGGGTATGCCCCTCGAACCGGCTGTGGCCGATGCTGTTGACGAATGTATCAGGAAAGGGATCCTTCACGATATTCTGGTCAAAAACAAGGTGGAGGTTATCAGCATGATCTTAACAAGTTTCGATCAGGAAGAATACGAAAAGACAATCCGCGATGAAAGCTATGAAGAGGGATTGGAGCGCGGACTGGAGCAGGGATTGGAACGCGGACGGCACGACGGCATCCGGCAGGTCATACTTTCTATGCTCAAAAAGGGATTGTCCACTGATGAGATCAAAGGTATGACAGATGTATCGGATGAGGTCATTGAACAGGTCAGGGCAATGCTTTGATCCTTTCTTCTGAAGATCTTCCGCATGATCTCAGGGGGCTAAAGTCTTGATCGACGTTAGCCCCCTGATAATTCATTTCTTAAAATCTCCTCTGTACCCCCTTACAATCTCTATCATATTCAGATAATTCTCCGCCGGCACATAGTCCGGGATGGAATTCCCTGTCCCAAATGCGAAGCCGCCATGTCCCATACATTTCCGTATCACGTCATGGATATACTCCTTCATCTCCTGCTTCGATGCGTTGCATACCACATCCACATCAATCCCGCCGAAGTTGCCGATCCGGTCTCCGTATTTCTCTACCCACACCGGGAACCGTGCGATCTGGTCTTCATTGGAATGCTTTGCATCAATCCCGACCTTATCGATCAGGTCGTCCATCACATCAAAGATCTTGCCGCAGGAGTGCAGGAGAAACGGTTTCCCATAGCTGTGCACCAGATCCACGATCGGCTTATACTGTGGGAAGATCAGATTCTTCGTGTCATCCGTGGACAAAAGAGTATTGCTCTTATATCCCAGATCATCGCCAAAACGCAGCACACAGTAGATATCTCCGAATTCTTTCATAAACCGCTTCCATATCTTCAGATCAGTCTCTCCCACCTTTTGGAACATCTTGTGATAGAGTTCCTCATCATCTGCTGCAATGTAACACAGTCCCTCATATCCGGTCAGATCCTGCACACACTCAAAGATCCCGTTTCCCACGCCGCCGATTGCCTTCATCCCCTCCGGCATTTCATCCCGCAGAGCCCGAAAATATTTCGAATATTCATTAAAATAGAGCTCTGGTATCTCATCCCAGGGGTATGCTCTAAAATCATCTTCATCCTGTATCACAGGAGTCACACGGCTGTCTCCAAGCGCCCCGGCCCCAGGCATGACCAGACCGATACACTGTTCAAATGTCACCACATCATATCCGTATTCTTCGAAAAATCCGCAGTATATTCTGAAAAACTCATGGATATCCCTGTCATCTCCCTGGAACAGGGACTGCATGTCCACGCCTTTGATCTCCCCGATCTTGTTCATTGATACATTGTGCTCGTACAGCGGCAGCCTGGCCGCCTCCTTATTCCGGGCTGCGTTTACGATATTTCTGTAATCCGGTTCAAACATGGTTTTGTCTCCTCTCTGTTTTTTAACGTCTGCTTTTTGACTGCTTCTCTGAAAATTTGTCTGCCTGCGTTGAAAATTTGTCTGCTTGACTTGTTCCCTATACCATTATATAATCTTTAAAATTGTATTGCATCCATTTATATACGGCGTATAAATTTAAAGATTTTCCGCATAGAGGGCATTATCATGGATAACGCATTTGATCTCCGCGATCATTACATGTATACAAAAGACCGCATCGTGCTGACTGAAAAAGAGCTTGGCATCCCCGGCATCCGCATGTTCGGCAGACATGTGATGAATAATGCCACCTCTTCCATTTTCTGGCATTATCACAGGGATGCATTCGAATTTTCCATCCCCGCAGGGGGAACGTTCTCATTTTCCACAGAAACTGCAGACTATGATCTCCCCGGCGGCGATGTATTTGTCTCCTTTCCGAATGAAGTACACGGGACAAATCTGGTGCCGGTCACTGCCGGCGACCTGTACTGGTTCCAGCTCGATGTCAGCGATGAGGAGAACCTGCTTTTCCTCAGCCGTGACGCCGGACGTTACTTAAAAGAGAAGCTGCTCGCACTGCCCCATCACCTGATCCGCACGGAGCTGCGCAGGACTGTCCCCTTTATCCGGCAGATGTTTGACCTTGCGGTCAGCGGAGCGGACTCCCATCTTACGGCTGCCTGTTTCCACCTGTTCCTGCAGATGCTGATCGTCTATGCCATCCGGGAACCGTTTCCCATGTCCCCGGATATCAGGAAAGCCCATGACGAGATACTGTCAGATCCTTGCAGGGATTTTGCTCTTGAGGACCTTGCCCGGACAGCCGGGCTGTCCTGCTCCCAGTTTAAGCAGAAATTCAAAGCCCAGCTCGGCGTATCCCCGCGTCATTTCATCAACGCAAAAAAGATCGATCACGCAAAAAAACTTCTGTCAGAGGGGAGATCCGTGACAGAAGTTTCCATGCTGCTGAATTTTACGACCAGCAGTTATTTTGCAACTGTATTTAAAAAATATACGATGGAAACGCCGACAGAGTACCAAAAGAAACTGAAAAAACGCCTCGGCAGCCCCGATCATACTTAAAACCTGCCCCGTTTCAGCATGGCATACGCCATCTCAAATGTCGGCTGTTTCGCCGATTTCAATGGAAGGAAGGCGCAGAAAATTCCCCGCACCTTCCAATCTTTCCATTCTTTATAAGTTCATATGCTCAGCTCCTGGTTTCTGGCAGCATTACCTGCATTTTCTTCTGTACACACCAGTCCATGCAGCCGCACCTGCTGCCAGCACCGCGGCTGCCATCAGCCCGAACGGAGCCGCCTCATCCCCGGTCTTCGGAGCATCCGCGCCGCTGCCCTGCTGTCCGCCGGTTCCTTCGCTGCCGTCACCGGTATCGCCAGTATGATCACCGCCGGTTTCATCTCCGTCACCTTCATCGCCGGAGCCGGAACCTGATTTTTCTGTCAGCCCGTCCTTCGCCGCCTGCAGTTCAGCCACAGCATCATCCACTGTCTTCTGCTCATAAATACTCAGGCTCTCATCGTCCATCACAGCCTGCGCTGCCGCCAGTGCTGTCCTGTATACAGCGACGCTCTCGTCTGTGTAAATACTTAAGTCAAGCCCTTCCACTGCCTTTAACAGCTCTTCCAGGTTGGTCTTGTCCGCTTTGAGCCTTAACTCAGAGATCGCGTCCACCAGATCCTGCCATGCTGACGTTACCTCTTCCTGGAGAGCATTGCCATTCTCATACACTTCTTTCGCTTTTTCCAGCGCTTCCGTGAATTCCGCCTTGCCATCTTCTACATATTTGTCCAGGTCATACCTGCCGCCCAGGTCGATGGCTTCTTTCAGTGCCGCTTTATCCGGCGCGGTAAAGCTCAGCGAATGGAGCGCCAGGGATACCATCTTGTAGTCGCCAGGGAAATCGCCGAATCCGTCGTCATGCGGTTTCCCGTTGCTGACTCCCGGAGCGCTCTCCCCATTTTCATCATATGTATTAAAGTGCCACCAGCTGTTGCCTGCCACCTGATCATAGTAATAAGATACATCGATCGCCAGGTTGGAGACAACGGTGCCGCTCGGGATCTCCAGCACATCCGCAATGCTTCCGCTCGGATATTCCATCCTGCCTGTGCCCTTCTCCCACGCGATCACATCATATCCGTCAAAAGTGCCCATATGCGGGTTTTCTCCGCTCATCACCGGATCGCCCAGCGGTCTCTCCCACTGCCCGTAAGCAATGTCAAACGCATCGAGAGCTGCCTGAAGGGCTACCGTCTGTGCTTTCATCTCGCTAAAGGAAGCATCTTCTGTCTCATACACAGCTTTTGCCGCGTCAATCGCATCGCTCAGCGCTTTATTTGCCTCCTCATCGTAAGGATCACTGTCCGGCGTCTTGTTTTCAAGCATAAGCACTCCCTCATCACTATACTCTGTCTCTCCGTCTGCATCGTACTGCTCATAGTAAGGGATCTTGCCCTCGGTCGTCTCTACTTCGCTGCCGCTCTCATCTGTTACAGTTACAGAGCCTCCCCACGGGCTGACAAGCTTACACTCATTTCCAAGCGTGCTTGTGATCTCCACATGGCTTACCGCCTGCTCTGTACCGTCATATCCTGCGGATACTGTAAAGCCGCCCTTTGCCGCAAAACCTGCATATTCTGCATCCTTATCTGACAGCCAGTTCGGGAAGATATCGATCATGCCGCACTCGCTGTTGAGCATCATCTGGTTCACTGTCTCAATGGAGCCTGCTTTTTCAAAGCCGTGGTTATTATCTTCGATCGTCAGATTTTTCTGAAGCTTTCCATTTAACTGTCCCACGAACGCGTTCACGATCGTGTTGATATCATATCCGGCTTCCACTGCCTCCGGGAAGATACGCGGGAAGTTGTTGATCTGTCCCCACGGATTCCCGTTATCCACAAAGGTCTGGATCGTATTTGTCACAAGCTCCAGATCCTCCGGTGAAGAATAGTGGTTATACACATTGCCCGGGAGCACCGCATCAAGCGGGATCGCATTCCCGTCTCCCGGGATCGGGCTTGCCATGGGCTTCCACTGGGAAACATCAGCAACCCACTGTCCGTTTTCTTTCGGAGTTTCCAGTTCTGCCAGAGCTAAGGATTCCCCGCCGCTCGCCATAGCTGTCGGCTGTTCCGGAAGGTGTGCCAGGATCTCGTTCCACTGATCTCTCTTTGCCTCATCCCTGCCGAGGATCTCACTGTATTCAATGAGATGTGAGAACAGATTTTTCACTGTCGCCAGCTCGACCGCCGGGTTCTTGGAGAAGGAACCCTCATTGTAAGCCGCGTAGAGCGCATACTCGTAATCTCCGTCCTCTGTGTCTTCCTTTGTCAGCCATGCCTCATAGTATGCTCCGCAGGCTTTCAGCAGGTCGTAAAGTCCTCCTTCAAGATAACTCTTATCCTGCGTATAATCATAGTACTCCATCATGGGATACGCGCTGTATGCTGCATTCATTGCCTCTTGATGATAGTTGTCATCACAGGTAATGCCAAACGGCCCAATGCCTACCGGATAAAGCGCTGCGCCCTCGATCCCGTCCGTCTCATCGATCAGCCCGGCATCGATCTTCGGCTGGATCAGGAGTCCTTCCAACTCATCCGGGACGATCTCCCTTAACTCTGATGTGCTCTGCCCGCGGCTTAACCCCTCCTCCATATAGTCCAGCAGGGCCTGTCCTGCCGGGAGAGTCAGGTCAGAGTGGTTCGTAGAGTTCAATCCGTAATATGCTGCGATAAAGTTGTAATTCAGATGATAGTCTGCATTCCAGTTCGGGTTATCTGTGGTAAACCAGTTGCCGTACAGGCCGGAAGCCAGCCCGTCCTCGCGCAGTGCGGAACCAAGCAGATAAAGAGAACCATAATAGTAGGACTGGATCTTGTTCAGGTTTGCATCCTCTGTCCCGAGATCGATGTAGGACCGTGTCCAGAAATCCTGCCACCACTCGTCATGCTCTGTGCGGAGACCTGCGATATCATCCGCATCTTTTACTGCGCTGCCGAGCTCTTCCGCCTACTGGACCGGGTCGTCCCCGATCAGGGACATATCGGACGCTTTGTAAGTCTGTCCGCCTCCGCCTACAGCAGTTACCAGATAGACCGTTCCGCCTGCCGGAAGCGTTACATACTGCTCTGCACTCGTGCCATCTTCATTTGCTTTCTGCTCTTCGACGTCCGCCCCAACTACATAGGTTGTCAGTGCAGCTTCTGATACATAGGATTTTTCATTTCCCGTATCTTTTTTCGCTGTCTGGCGGGTCACATAGATCTGGCCGTCCTTCTCTGTCACATCGGTCGGATACTGGCCGTTATCATTCTTGACCCATGTGCTGATCTCCAGATCCAGATCTTCCTCTGACCTGGAAGTCATTTCCTGGATGAGAAGGTTTTTGCCCTCTGCTGTCCATGTGTTGATGTCAACTTCTTTATCTCCAAAATAGATCGAAGTGTCCACATCCGCTGTATCCAGGTTCATAGTCTCGCTGAACGGTCCGTTGGAGCCGGTACCGGGCGTACTGCCTTCATAAACCCCGCTCCTGTCGCCGTCGATGGAAGTTACCGGATCCTGCTCTGCATAGAACTCAAAGCGCCCCATCCTTACGCGGGGATCTGCTTCGTTGTCGTCCTGGACCGGCTTGTCGACCCATATACGCACATATTTCGCCTCATAAGTCTGATCCAGGCTGCGCAGTGTAGTGCCTGCTGCATTGCCCTCGACCGTATCCACGGTCGTCCACAGGCTGCTGTCTGTCTCTTCATTATATTCGTCTGACCACACCCTGTCGTCTGTGCTGACCTGGACCTTAAAGTCCTTTGCATTATGGCGGACTCTCCCGCTCCTTTATTGTCCCCGTAAAGGAATATCTGTGTCACACGCGCCCGCGGGTTATTGATCGAATCACCGTCTGATTCCTGGGTAGGAGTTGTAAAATAGAACCGGATATGTTTTGTCGTTCCTCCACTTCGAACGGCTGCGGGTTAAACACAACAACTGCCTGTTTTCCTTCTGTCTCGGCGCCCAGGTCCAGCTTCCGTATGATCGCGTATGCCGCCTCATCGCAGAGGACCTGCCCCATCTCCAGAGCCTGGAGCAGAGATCCCGGTATCCCGATGATCAGCTCCAGGGCTACGATCAGATAAGTATTCTTATGGGCTTCCCAGAAAGCCGGGGACTTCAGGGTAGTGATATAGTTGTCAAATCCGACCCATCCCAGGGACGCAGCCCCGTTATGGTTCTGAAGGCTCATAATAAAGCACGGGATGATCGAATAGATGACAAACAGCGTAAACAAAATAAATCCCGGCAGTAAGAAAACCAGTTTTGACCGGTTAGAATAGAAACTTTTCATTTCAGATTTCCTCCTCTTTTTCTGCTGACTTTATTGTAAAGTCAGGCTTCATTCCGAGGGGGACATATTTTTAGAACCGGGAGCGTTTTTTTTAGCTTTTACCGGCGCCCGTATCTCCAGTCGCCGCTGTCCTCCGGCTCAGGGGGCATGTATTTATGCATCCCCGGCTCGGAGAGATAAGAGAGCGCCAGCGCGGAAAGTGACGGTACAATGATCACAAGAGGGATCGAAATCCATATGAGCAGCGCCCCCGCCGCGATGATCAGCAGCATCGGAACACCTCTTAAAATATAACGTGATGAAATTACATAATCCAATCGGAGGATATTTCCAAATGAGTCAGAAAATCTCGAAAATACCGGGATCCTCCAGATCAGGTTCTCCGCGTACAGGAAGCTGACAAGCAGCATGACCGCCGCCGGGAACACACCCGCTCCTGTCCCCGAAGCAGCCATCCCCAGGACATAATGATCTCCTGCCGCGATCACCCCTCCAACCGCACCGTACAGGATACCAAGAGGAATGCCCTGTTTCAGATTCTTTTTATAAGCATCCTTAAATTCCTCAAACACTTTTCCCCTGTCATACCGGATACACTTGACTGTCGTGTGGTACATACTCGCAGTGGATGTAAAAAATGTAACGACCGGGATACATCCCACAGCCCACAAAACAGTAATGACCACCATATCGCAGATCTTGCCCGTAACTGTAAAAAAGGCGCCTTCCACGCTGAAAAAGCCTTTCATTCCCTTTGTTCTCCTTCCGTTTCCTGTTCCGCTGATTTTTCTATATCTGGATTATTATACTCAATGATCTTTCTGTTGCGGGGTAGATATTTTGTTATTTTCAGGCTTTATAAATATATCCTGTCTGATACTCCGGGATCTTTACAGGGGAAACGGTCAGCGTGAACAGCAGCAGAAGCTCAAAAAATTTTCAGATCTAACAAAAATTTTCAGATCTGCTTGACACGACACTGTCTGCCGGACTACAATAGGACAAGTAAAAACAACAGATTATCCCGTTTTCGACACTTTAACGAATTAGAAGAGCCGGAGACCCTTTAAACTTAAGGGTTTCCGGCTCAAACTGACAGAGAAAGATGTTGTATGTGAATGCTATTGTAAAAATTTTTTTATCATACTGTTTAATTCTTTTGGTCTGTAGTGAAGTCTGTCCAGTGGTAGCATAGTCAATCTGGTTAATGCGTCAAGGGCTTTGCTTCCGTTATAAAGCGCCATGTATTCAATATCGTGGACATTAGCGACGTTCATATTCTTTAAGGTGGTTATGAGATTGCTGGCTGTTACATGTGTTCCCTGATCATCTAGCCGGGCTTCCAGCAGGCGATAGACCAGAAGTGCGGTATAACAGATCAGAAAATGTGCCTTAATACGTTCCTGAAGCCTATGGTTGACCGGACGGCCGTCAAAGTTGGTTTTCATGATCCGAAAGCATTCTTCTATCTGGTATCTCTTATTGGATACTGCGAGGATATCTTTTGCGTGATCCTGCAGATTGGTCGCTACGGCATAGTAACCATCATATTTTTCTTCTTCGGCAATCTTATCCTGATCCAGGATATATTCCACGACTGCTGTTTCCCCCGATTTTGTTTTCGCTGTTCTTTTTAAGAAACGTTTTACATCGTTCGGACCTTTTTTGATCTCTTCAGGATCTTTTAACTCTAATAACTTCTTTGCCCGCTCAATCTGCCTGCTGCGGACAGATCTCTGATATTCCATCACCTTTCGGGAAAAAGTAATGATAATGCGCTGTTTAAGGACACCCTTCGCTTTCCGTTTCATAGTGCGTCCGTTCTTTAACGTCACATCTTCGTAGAGGCCGAGATCCAGTACCTTATCGGCATCTACCACTTTATAAGCAAAATCGTTATATAATTTCAGGTTTTCCTCTTCAAATCGGTCAAAGCTTTTCATTCCAGCGATCGTGACAGGTTTGTCATTGGAAAGAAGCCGGTAATCGTAGTCGTTGAAAACGGATTGTTTTAAAACACCGCTCATTTTTTTGATCGATTGCGTGACAATGAACGTCCTGCCGCCCATACTGTTAAATTTTCGGATGTTGTAAGAACCGAGACCGGCATCTGCGCAGTAGATAAATTTTGCATCCGGCAGCATTTTCATCACTTCTTTTTCCAGTGGGATAGCGGTAAGCTGTTCACTGGTGTTGCCGGGGTGGAGACACATGGTGATAGGGATGCCCCGCGAATCCATAAACAGCCCCATCTCTACGATCGGGTTAGGCCGATGCTCTTTGCTGAAACCGTACTGACGCATTCCCTTCATGATTTCTCCCGTGACTTCATCTACGACGTCTTCATCCGGCTGCTCTGATTCAAAATAGAAGTTGGAACAGTCATAGTAAAGGACAGAAGTATCTCTTTTTACGATCGTATTACTCTGCCTGAACAGCCATGCCAGGTAATCGTCATGGTTTTCTTCCAGTAAATCCATAAAACGCAGGATGTGCTGGTAATCAAAATCCGGCTGTTCATAGTAGGTGTCAAGCTTATGCCATGTGGCATGTTTTGAAAGCGGGTCGAGGATCCTTGCATAGGTAAGGAAACGGGATATCGTGTAACAATCGAAAGTAATCTTCCGGTCTTTCGTTTTCTGATGGAAGAAATCTCTGAGCCGGAGACCTTTCATAAGTTCCTGGAGGAAAAAGTATCCAATGTTCAGCCAGGTAGAGGAAGAAGCAGGGTCGTTTGTATGAGGAACACGTTGATTGAAATCAGCGGACAAAGTATATTCCACTTTTCCGGACCGGTATTCTTCATTCCACTTTCGTATCTCCTCGCGGACATAAGCCTCCGGGTCGTCCGTGATTTTCAGGAGTTCAGAATGTTTGCCGAACTTGATTATATTTTTAGATGTAACTTTTTTCCCGTTGCGAAATCCCTGCTGACCATAATAGGTAGGGTCTTTCAGGCGTTTATCAAAATAGAGCTTCAATCATTATCACCTCAAGACCATTATACCATAAACATGCAACACATGCAACATATAAAAAGATAAAATTTGACAAAAAAATACCGCATTTCTGCGGTTTGTAAGAATTTATTGATGATTCAACTGTTGAAAACCCGAACAGCAGCAGAAGCTCAAAAAATTTTCAGATCTAACAAAAATTTTCAGATCTGCTTGACACGACACTGTCTGCCGGACTACAATAGGACAAGTAAAAACAACAGATTATTTCGGTAGGTGAGGTTACCACAGGGATTGGGATTTTATCCCGAAGATTGCTGCCGCGGGACCGTGGAGACACGGTTAGATGGTCAGCAGGCCGCGTCGTGAAGGCGCAGCCTAATGCAATTGATATGCCCTGTGATGCTAAAGCTTGAACGATGCATGTTTCCATTGGGCATGGTTTTTGTTATGGAACTCTGTGGCTCCGTCATTGTTCAGGCAGTGACAGGGCTTTTTCTTTTGCAGCGCACATACCGATCAAAAAGTCCAGCTAAGAAATGTCAAGAGGTGATATGAAAAAAATTAATTTTTTACAATAGCGCAAAAAATGGTAACCTTAACAGACCATTCCGATATATTGGATTGGTCGCAAACTAAATATTGAGAATGCCGTGCTGATTATGCGGCTTTTCGTATCTTATCTGGATGCTCTGCGGCAAAGCGCCTGCAGTGCTCCTCCGGAGTGATGACCTCGAAGGGTTTGTTATCCCGAAGCATGGCAAAAATGATGTTGCAGATTTTATGCATGACAGCGCCCATTGCTACCGTCTTTTTCTTGCCGGAACACTTCCGGGTGTAATAGTCGTAAACCACAGGATTCACAGGCGTGCCGCTTCCCTTATCAACTTTTACGTTATTGAGCGCGACCATGTGAAGGACCCGTCTGGCAAGGCTGGAGCCACGTTTGGACATATGGACTTTATCGCCATTGAGTTTCCCAGACTGTTTGACGGCAGGATCAAGCCCAAAGTAAGCATAAAGCTTTTTCGGGGAAGAAAAAAGTTTAAAATCGCCCATCTCCGCAATCAGGACGATTGCGCTTAAGAAACCGATCCCGCGCAGGGACTGCAGAAGGCAGATCTGGTCGTAGATCAAAGTATCCTGCAGCCGGTCGACCGTCTCGTGGAGCGCCTTCAGGAGTGCGTCCAGATGCTTCTGGTATTCCTGGTAAGTATCGATATAAAGGCGAATGCGGACAGCATTGCTTGGAAGCGCCCTTCCGAAAACAGCAGCATCCTGTGCGGCAGCAATGATGGTGTCATACTTACGCAGGGCATAAGCTTCGCCAAAACGTGCTGTGCTGCGGATGATCTTCACGATATCGTCTTTAGAAGCGGCAAGCATGTCTTCAGCAAGAGGATAAGAGCTTAGCAGCTTTAAGGAAGACTGTGTGGTGACTTTGCTGAAGACTTTCGCATAAGCGGGGAAAGACACTTTCAGTTCCGCAGTAAGTTTGAGGGCGACAGCAGACTGGAGGTCCTTGAAATAATAGTAATCACGGACCAGGTTCCTCAGATCGACAACGGAATCATCCGGAATGATGGAAGTCTTAAGAGAAACGTTCAGGCCGACAAGGGCAGCCTTTTTCGAGTCGAATTTATCATTATGCAGTTTCCTTATGTTGATATTTGTGCTATTCTTAGTGATGATAGGATTAATGACTGAGCAGTCAAACCCCTTATCACGAAGGAAGCACAGGAGCGGGATGTGGTAGATCCCGGTAGACTCAAGGAAGCAGCGGCTTTTGAGAGAATACGTTTCTTGTGCTTCTTTTATTTTTGCGACAGCAAGGTCTCTGGACCTTGGATCAGAATGGACGATCTTAAAGGGCTTCCCGATAAAAGAACCGTTAGGGAGGGCAATAGACATCCAGGTAAAATCAGCGCCAACATCAAGGCCGACAGAGAGGTAAGAAGAAACGCTGTCAATCAATGTAAGTAATCTTTTGTAATGCATAGTAAACATCCTTTCCGGCAGGCATCCATTTCCAAAAGGTGGATACACAACCTAGCGGCTTATACAGGTATAGCCTGAGGCTTCCCAACCAGCCAAACCATAAATCACCACCGAATGGACAGACAGACTTTCTAAGAGGTTTCCCCGGCGGGAGGCCGGGTCCCAAGGAGGCGTCGTCAATCGCCCTGCCTCAGTGATTATACCTCATGATCTGATCTGATGCATCATGGAAGCCTCAGACACGGTAAGGAACAATAACTTCTGATGGAGAGAGAATCCCTCCTTCAGTTATTCATTTAGACTTTGTAACTATTAACCCGTAGTCATTATTGACTACACCATTATCATACTAGGAGGTGAGGTTATGGACTCTGGCGCCGGTTGTCATTTGTGCAGCTTAAAAGACGAAAATTACATAAAGAGAGGTACTTATCATGAACAGAGAACTTTTTGTAAAGCTTCTCCAGCAGCGGCAGTTCAAAGCTGTGAGAAGTATTTTGGATGTAATGAACGAAGTGGACATAGCCTCACTGCTCTCGGAGCTCGATGACCGTGAGCTTGCTCTCGCCTTCCGCCTCATCCCGAAGGATAAGGCAGCGGAAGTATTTTCCAACATGGAGACTTCCATGCAGACATACCTTGTGGAGATCTTTTCGGAGAAAGAGTTAAAAGAGCTGCTGGATGACCTGTACATGGACGATACTGTGGATCTTCTCGAAGAACTTCCGGCAAATCTTGTGAACCGTATCCTGGATACGGTCAGCGCGCCGGACCGGAAGCTGATCAACCAGCTCCTGAACTATCCCGACGACAGTGCCGGGAGCATTATGACCACAGAATATGTAGATATCAGGGAAACCATGACTGTATCCCAGTCCATGGCGCATATCAAAGAGACCGGGATCCATAAAGAAACGATCTACACCTGCTATGTTACGAATAAGAGAAAACTGGTCGGCATCGTCAGCGCCAAAGACCTGATGACTTCCGATGATGATCTGCTGATCAGAGACCTGATGGAGACGGAGATCATCTCCGTGAACACGCACACAGACCAGGAGGAAGTGGCGCGGCTCTTCACCAGGTACGACCTGCTCGCTCTCCCTGTCCTGGATCAGGACGGGCTGATGGTGGGCATTGTCACAGTCGATGATGCCATGGACGTCATGGTGGACGAGGCGACCGAGGATATCACGAAGATGGCGGCCATGAGCCCCGGAGAGAAAGACTATTTTGAAATGTCCGTGTTCGAGCACGCGCGGCACCGGATCGTATGGCTGCTGATCCTTATGTTTTCCGCCACCATCACGGGCACGATCATCACCAGATATGAGGATGCCTTTGCAGCGGTCCCGATCCTGGTATCCTTCATCCCCATGCTCATGGACACAGGCGGGAACTGCGGCTCCCAGAGCGCTACGCTGATCATCCGCGGGATCGCGCTGGATCAGATCCGTTTTAAGGACATTTTCCGGGTCATCTTCAAAGAATTCCGTGTATCCCTGATCGTGAGCGTAGTGCTCGCACTGGCGAACGGACTGCGGATCCTGATCATGTATAAAGACGCAGCTCTGGCCCTTGTGATCGCTCTGTCGCTGATCGGCACGGTCATCATCTCCAAGCTGATCGGATGCATCCTGCCGCTCCTGGCAAAGAAAGTCCGCCTGGACCCGGCGATCATGGCCTCGCCCCTGATCACGACGCTTGTTGACACTTGTTCGATATTGATCTATTTTAATATAGCGACAATGCTGTTCAATCTGTGAAGCGAAAAATCTGTATGCCAGATCCGCGCGGAAAGCTCAGCCGGCAGATGATCCCTGGCGGGAAAAGCAGACGGCAGAAAGTCCCGGACTGGCAGCAAAGATGGCAGAAAGCAGGACAGCCCGTGGAAATCCAGAAGATCTGAAACCTGGATTTCCACGGGCTGTCCTTTTATTTTCATTCTGAGCTTTTATATTTTGTTTTCCAGAGCCTCTGCCTGATTACTCGATCACCTTGAGCCATCCTTCCGGAGCCTCGATGTGTCCCATCTGGATGCCTGTCAGCGTATCGTACAGTTTCTGCGTAACCGGTCCCATCTTCTCCATCCCGCTCGGGAAGCAGATCTCTTTGCCGTGGTCCACCACTTTTCCGACCGGAGAGATCACTGCCGCTGTCCCGCACAGTCCGCACTCCGCGAAGTCTTTTACTTCGTCGAAGTATACGTCTCTCTCCTCGACTTCCAGTCCGAGATAGTGCTCAGCGACATACATGATGGATCTTCTCGTGATGGACGGAAGGATCGTTGTAGAATGCGGGGTAACGATCTTGTTGTCCTTTGTCACGAAGATAAAGTTCGCCCCGCCGGTCTCCTCCACCTTTGTCCTTGTCGCGGAATCCAGGTACATATTTTCATCGAAACCATTTGCGTGCGCAGTCACGATCGCATGGAGGCTCATGGCATAGTTGAGTCCCGCCTTGATATGGCCTGTGCCGTGCGGCGCCGCGCGGTCAAAGTCTGAGACGCAGATCGTGATGGGCTTTGCCCCACCTTTGAAGTACGGTCCCACCGGAGTCGTGAATACACGGAACTGATACTCATCCGCAGGCTTCACTCCGATGACAGGGTTGATGCCGAACATATACGGTCTGATATACAGGGTCGCGCCGGAACCATAGGGCGGCACATACGCTGCATTTGCCTTTACTGTCTGCACTACCGCGTCCACAAAACGGTCCTCCGGGAATACCGGCATCTCCAGGCGCTTCGCGGAATCTACCATACGCGCCGCGTTGAGGTCCGGGCGGAAGGTAACGATACGCCCGTCTTCTGTTGTGTATGCCTTCATTCCTTCAAAGACAGTCTGCGCATACTGGAGCACGCCCGCGCATTCATTCATCGTAATGTTCGCGTCATCGACAAGCGCTCCTTCATCCCATTTTCCGTCCTTATAGTTGGATACATACCTCTTGTCTGTCTGTATATAGCCAAACCCGAGATTTTCCCAGTCAATATTTTTCTTCTCCATTGTGAATCCTCCATTCCTCCGGTCAAAACAGGCCTTTCATTTGTTCTGGTGACATTATAATACTGTGGTTAAGAAAAATCAAGAGTGCGCTCTGTTTTTTACCTTTCCATCATACTGATGGACTCGATGCCCACGCTTCCGCCTCTTACGACCTCAATCCGTTTGAACTCTTCCTTCATCAGTTTCACCACCGCGTCGTTCTTTGTCGCAGTCTGCACGAACTCCACGAGCACGCTGTCCCGCCCGTAATCGATGACCTTTGCCTTAAATGTCTCCGCGATCTGGAATACTTCTACTTTCGCCGCCGGCGTACAGTTAAATACTTTTACATAGAGGATTTCCTTCATCCTCACGAAGATATCCGTAAAGTCAATGACCTTTATGACCTCAACCATACGGTTCAGCTGTTTTTTGATCTGCTCAAATGTCTCGTCGTCACTGACCGTGGCGATGGTCATCCTGGAGACTGTGGGATCCTCTGTCGTTCCCACAGTCAGGCTGTCCAGGTTGTAAGATTTCCCGGAAAAAAGCCCTGATATCTTCGAAAGTACGCCCACCTGGTTCTCCACATAGAGAGAGATCCATCTCTTTTTCATGCCGTTATCCATTCTTACGCTCTCCTTTCCATCAGCAGTCGATGATCATCTCTTCCAGCGTGCCGCCGGGCTGGATCATCGGATAGACTAAATCTTCGGGATCTATGATAAATTCGATCAGTGTCGGGACCTTTGTCTCTGCCTTTGCCGCCTCAAACGCCGCAGCGATCTCTTCTTTCTTTGTCACGCGGATCCCTTTCGCACCGTAGCTCTCCGCCAGCTTTACAAAATCCGGTGTGTACTCCGGCATCTGCTCCCCGTTGGTCCTGCGGTAGAGAGCGCCTGCGCGCAGATTGGTCATGCCGTATCTCTTTCCGTAGAACAGCTTCTGCCACTGGCGCACCATGCCCAGATATTCATTGTTGAATACGCACAGGATGAGCGGCAGCTCCTCCAGGACCGCGGTGGCGAATTCCTGGATATTCATCTGCATGCCCCCGTCCCCGGAGATTGCGATGACCGTCTTGTCGGGATTGCCCAGCTTCGCGCCGATGGCAGCGGGGAAGCCGTAACCCATCGTTCCCAGTCCGCCGGATGTGACGAGCTGCTTCTTCTCTGTGATCTCCGCGTACTGGGTGACGAACATCTGATGCTGTCCCACGTCCGTTGCGATGATCGCATCGTCAAACTGGCGGTTCATTTCTTCGATAATGTCCATGGGAGTCATATGGCTGTGGTTCTTCATGGTGAGCGGGTGCTCTGCCTTCCACTCCCGGATCCGCTCCAGCCATTCTGAGGTCTCACACGGTTCTACATACTCGTTCATCTTAGTGACCGCTTCCAGGGCATCCGCCACGATAGGCACATGTACATGGATGTTCCTCGAGATGGATGCTGTGTCAATATCAATGTGTACGATCTCCGCATTCGGAGCAAATGCGTGGAGCTTTCCCGTGATACGGTCATTAAACCTGGTCCCGATGGAGAAGAGCAGGTCGCACTCCCCGACCGCCATGTTCGCCGCATACTGCCCGTGCATCCCCAGATTGCCGATAAACAGCGGATGGTTCGTCGGGATCGCTCCCCTTCCCATGATCGTCGTCACGACCGGCACATTCGTCTTTTCGACCACTTCCGTAAACACCTGGTTCGCCCGCGCGATATTCACGCCGCCCCCTGCGAGGAATAACGGCTTTTTCGCTTTTTTCAGCATCTTCAGCGCGCGCTTTAACTGACCCATGTGGACGCTCGTATTCGGCTTATAGCCGCGGATGTTGACTGTCTCCGGGTAATCCGGGCTTCCCAGCTCTCCCATCACATCCTTCGGAAGGTCGATGAGCACCGGTCCCGGACGCCCTGTCCTTGCGATATAAAACGCCTCTTTGATGATCCGCCCCAGATCTTCCCTGTTCCGCACAGTCACCCCGTACTTTGTGATGCTCCGGGTAATGCCCACGATATCCACTTCCTGGAACGCGTCGTTCCCGATCAGGTGCTTCGCCACCTGCCCGGTAAAACATACAAGCGGGACACTGTCATAATTCGCCGTCGCAAGGCCTGTGACCAGGTTGGTCGCTCCCGGGCCGCTTGTGACAAGGCAGACCCCCACCTTACCCGTAGTCCTCGCATACGCGTCCGCCTCATGGACCAACGCCTGCTCGTGGCGCGGGAGGATGACGCGGATATCATCCTGCTTATACAGCTCGTCGCTGATATCAATGGTGCACGCCCCCGGGTAGCCGAAGATCGTGTCCACTCCTTCCTCTTTCAAAGCTCTTACCAGTAATTTGTTCCCTGTGATCTTTCTCAATTTCCCTGCCTCCTTTTCCCGTATAAGACCTTTACGCCGACTGTATCCATACGTCTGTCCATATCCGTACACAGCCGTGTACAGTGCAGTGTAAAAGAAAACCCTGAGCATACAATGCTCAGGGCGAATGTACCATCCGTGTTACCACCTAAATTCAGAGAATCCTCTCTGCACTCTGCCGGTACGGGAATGCCTCTGCATCCGATACCGTTTCCCAGTAACGCGGGAACCACGTTGGAGCCTACTTGGCGCTCTGCCGTTCAGTCCACTGCTCGAAGGCTACCTTCCATAACTTCTTCACGGAGATTCACACCTGCCATCTCCTCTCTTTGCATCGGAAACTATGTACTCCTCCTTGTCACTGCATTTGATGTATGGTCTTAAAACTGAAATTTAAGTACATTATAGTGTGTATAATTATCATTGTCAATCGCATTTTCTTGATCTTTTTTAAGGGTCAGACCCCTCTTAACAGGGGTCTGACCCCTTTTGCCAAAGCTGTCAGAATATTCTACTCTTTTTCCAGACTTTCCCCATCCTCAGAATACCCGTGAATACCATCCGCATAACTGTCCCCGTCGATCACAAGATACCCATTATAGCTCACCGTGTGCTCTGTGCCGTCCTTCATTGTGATATACAGTGTCCTGGACATCCCCATTATTGGCTCCGGATCTCTGATATACCTTCCGGTACTCTGGTTGATCAGGCTGACAACGTCCCCAAACTCCTCTTCCTCAAAGCTCCGGTGCCTTTCATCTTCTGCTGAAGGCATGACGGTCATCTCGATCTGCGCCACATCGGACGCTTCCAGATTGCGCGCCCAAGTCATGCTCTCCCGCCGGGACGGGATCTTCCAGTAAGCCAGGATACCGATAAGGACGAGTAAAACGAGGGCAATAACTGTGAACACTGCAATGCGCATCTTCTTATCTGTTCTTTTTCCCATAACGCATCCTCCTCCCCCTTCCAGACAAACTCCGGTCATTTTCTGCCGCTGTATCTTTTTCTGTTTCTATATATCAGAGCCTCTGAAAGAAGATTTTGTTGCATGCCGGGCAAAGCCGGATTTTCTATTTTGTACCCCGGTTCTTCACAGTCCCGAAAATGGTATACAGGAGAAGCGCCGCTATATTCGCCATGACTACGCTCGCTCCCGCAGGAGTCGCCCATACATAGGAAACCGTGATCCCGATGACCAGGCATACGACAGAGATCACAGCAGAATTGATGATGACGCTTTTAAATGTCCTGCACACCCGCATGGATGTGAGCGCCGGGAAAATGATCAGGCTTGAGATCAGGAGCGCCCCCATCATCCGCATCCCCAGCACGATGGTGACCGCCGTCAGGATCGCGATCAGCGTGTTGTACAGGTCTGCCTTCACACCGGTCGCCTGGGCAAATGTCTCGTCAAATGTAATGGCAAAGATCTTGTGGTAAAAAAATACATACAGCGCCAGCACGATCACTGCCAGCACCACGCTCAGCCTGACGTCCCCTGCGCTCATGGCAAGGATACTCCCGAACATATAGTTGTACACATCTGTATTCATTCCTGTTGTCATGGAGATCACCATGACGCCCACTGCAAGCGAGCTGGTGGAGATCAGCGCGATCGCCGCGTCGCCTTTGATCCGGCTGTTCCCCCGGATGCGCAGGAGCAGGACCGCCGCAACGATGACCACCGGGATCGCCACGGCAAGAGGAGCCGCGTTCAGCGCCGCCGCCACGGCGAGGGCGCCGAATCCCACATGGGAAAGCCCGTCCCCGATCATGGAATAGCGTTTCAGCACAAGGCTCACTCCCAGAAGGGAAGAGCACAGCGCCACGAGCGCGCCCACAATGAACGCCCGCACCATGAACGGATAGGAAAACATCTCGATCACATTTTCAAGCATGGCGTTCACCTCCGTTTTCTGCTTTATCCGCTCCTTCCAGGAATCTCCTTCCGATCCGGCTCTTCCTGTATTCCTCCGCTGTCCCGAAGAAAAGCATCTTCTCCTGGAGGTGCAGGATGTGGCTTGCGTCCTCCACCGCGCTCTCGATATCATGGGAGACCATCACTACCGCGATGCCGGACTCCCGGTTGATCCTGCGGATAAGCTGATAGAATTCTGCCGTCACGATGGGATCGAGCCCGGTCACAGGCTCATCCAGCAGGAGCATTGTCTTCGTAGCACAGAGCGCGCGCGCAAGGAGAGCCCTCTGCTTCTGTCCCCCGGACAGTTCCCGGTAGCACTGCTTCGCCAGATCCCGGATCCCCAGAAGCTCCAGTTTCTCTTCCGCCGCCTTTTTGTCCGCATTTGTATAAAAAGGCTTAAGCCCGCGGCTGTTCAGCCTCCCTGAGAGGACCACCTCGTACACGCTGGCCGGAAAATCCTTCTGCGTGTCTGTCTGCTGAGGCAGGTATCCGATCTCGTTTTTCTTCAGCCCATCTCCGTAGATGATACGCCCCTTTTCTACATTTTTCAGCCCGAGAAGGCTCTTCACAAGGGTGCTCTTCCCGGAACCATTTTCTCCGACGATACAGAGATAATCCCCTGCGCCGATGGAAAAATCCAGGTCGCGCACTACTGTCTGCCCCTCATATCCGATGGAAACATCCTCACATCTGATCAGCGCCATCCGTTCAAAACCTCCTTCAGCGTCTCCACGTTTTTCTGCATCATACTCAGATAAGTCTCTCCGCTCTCAAAATCTTCCGCCGACAGATTGTGGCAGCTGTAAAATACTTTCACCTCTGTCCCAGTCGCCTCTGCGATGGCATTAGCAATATCGTCATTGCTCAGCTCCATCTTCAGTACAGCGGGAACCTTCTCCTCTTTCACCTTGTCGATCAGGAATGCCATCGTCGCAGCGCTCGGCTCAGTGTCGCCCGCACATCCCGGGAACGCGGCATAATAGTCCAGACCATACTCGTCCGCAAAATACCGGAACGGGAAGCGGTCGCCAAAGATCAGGAGCTTTCTCCGGGCATGGTCCGCCACATCGCGGAATTCCTGGTCCAGCTTCGCCAGCTCTTCCTCATATGCCGCCGCATTCTCCTCATAAACCGCTTCGCCGGACGGATCTGCCTGGATCAGGATTTCTTTGATCCTCTCCACGATCAGAGCAGCGTTTACCGGAGAGGTCCACACATGCTCGTCGATCTCATGGACAGAATGTGTATCCTCCCCTGCTTCCCCGCCGTAAGGATCCGCGTCATCCTCCTCATGGTCATCATGGTCATGGCCGGGGGATTCTTTCATCCCCTCAACGTGCTCCTCTTCAACGGTATCCACGCAGTCGATCATCCGAAGCGTCAGACGGCCGCCTTCCGGCATGGAGCTTAAGATATCCTCCACCCAGACGTCATTTTCCCCGCCTGTGTAGATAAAAACATCGCTCTCCTGTATCGCAATGATATCCTGGGGAGTCGGCTCATAGGAATGGCTCTCCTCCCCAGGTTTTAAAAGCATTTTCAGCTCCACACGGTCTCCCGCGATCTCCCGGACAAAGTCATAAGGCGGAAAGATCGTGGTCACCACGCTGATCCTTGCTTCTGACCGCCCGTTTTCTCCGCTCTGCTGGTCACTGCCCTGCTGCCCGCTGGCAGTCTGATCGCTGTTTTGCTGTGCGCCGCCCTGGTGTTTACTGCCCTGCTGCCCGCTGTCTTTCTGCGTGCTGCAGGCGGTAAGGAGCGACACGGACGCGAGCACTGCCACAGACAGGAGCATAACTGATTTAAGCCAGCTGAATATCCGAGTCGGCTTAATGTATCTCTTTATCTTCTTATTTTCTCTCATATTTCGTAAAACGGAACTCCAGGTCAAAGCAAGTCTGCTCTTCCCCTTCCTCCGTCATCTCCCATTCTTCCATCTCATCCAGGTTCGGGAAAAATGTGTCCGCCTGGAACGCACGGTCGATCTTGGTCACAAAAACCGTGTCGCAGAAGGGAAGCATCATCCGGTAAACGCTCTCCCCGCCGATCACATACACTCTTTCCGTATCGTATTTCTTCAGTTCCTCCAACAGCTCATCCTGTGAGTGCACGATCACCGCGTCCTTCACCTGATAACTCTGATTCCCCGTGAGCACGATGTTTACGCGGTTCTTAAGCGGAAGCCCGTTGGGGAAACTCTCCAGTGTCTTACGCCCCATTACCACCACATTTCCTGTCGTCGTCTCCCTGAAAAACTTCATATCCGAAGGAATGCTGACAAGCAGTTTGTTCTGATATCCGATCCCCCAGTTTTTATCTGCTGATAATATTGCTTTCATAATATTTCCTTTCTTTCTCTGGCTCTTCACTTCCCGGAGCATAACGCTTTTCTTCCGGCGGCTTTATTCTTCATTTAAATCCGCCTACACCGCGACCGGGATATTTTTGATCTGCGGATGAGTCTCATAATGGTCCAGCCTCACGTCATCCGGCGTAAAGTCATAGAAGTCTTTGATCTCCGGGTTCAGCCAGAATGTCGGCGCCGGAAGAGGCTCCCTTGAGATCAGCTCCTCGATCATGGGCACATGTCTGTCATAGATATGTGCGTCCGCCATCACATGGACAAACTCTCCGGGCTTCATGCCGCACACCTGCGCCAGCATGTAGATCAGCACCGCATACTGGCAGACATTCCAGTTATTCGCAGTCAGGACGTCCTGGGATCTCTGGTTCAGGATACCGTTCAGAGTCAGGACATCACTGTCTTTCTCCTTCGTCACGTTAAACGTCATGCTGTACGCGCACGGATACAGGTTCATTTCATGCAGGTCCTGATGCACATAGATATTCGTCATGATCCGGCGGCTGTACGGGTTATTCTTCAGATCATAGATCACCCGGTCCGTCTGGTCCATCATCCCTTCCTTGTACTGATGCTTCACCCCCATCTGATAGCCGTATGCCTTGCCAATAGAACCGCTCTCGTCCGCCCAGCTGTCCCAGATATGGCTCTTTAATTCATTCACATTATTGGACTTCTTCTGCCAGATCCACAGAAGCTCGTCCACACAGCTCTTGATCGCTGTGCGCCGCAGTGTCAGCGCCGGGAACTCCTTTGACAGGTCATACCGGTTGACCACCCCGAACTTCTTGATCGTATACGCGGAAGTGCCGTCCTCCCAGACAGGGCGCACCTTCTCCCCTTCTGTACTCGTGCCATTTTCAATAATATCTCTGCACATGTCGATAAAAACTTTGTCTGCGTAGCTCATAATATTCTCCTTTTTCTGACAATTCTCCCCAAAGGGGTCAGACCCCTCTTAACAGGGGTCTGACCCCTTTTCCTCAAATCGTCTGTCAATCATCACGGATCTGCAATATTGTACAACAACTTTTCCAAATATCTCCGCAGCGCCTCCACTTCCCGCTTTGTCATCCCGCGGGTCAGTTCCCGGTCCAGCTTTCTCCTGTCCGATTCCATCCGTCTCTGGATATCATATGCCTTTTCCGTAAGATAGATATTTTTCTTCCTTTTATCATTTGCATTGGGCACGCACAGGATATACCCTTTCTCGTCCAGTCTCTTTAAGATCCCGGTCACAGTCGGGTTTTTGAGGTTCAGATTCTTCTCTACATCCCGCTGGCTCACTTCCTCTTTGCTCGTATGGAACAGGTAATCAAGCACCGCGCACTGTGAGGACGTGATCCCTGTGTCACGCAGCCGCTCATTCAATTCTTTTTCAAATACATTATTGATCTGCTTGATCAAAAAGCCCATTGGCCTGCCGCGCCGCTCCATTTTCCTCTCTCCGTATCTTCTTAAAGCTGATTATCTCTGATTTCCAATCAGTCCTCAGTATAGCATAGAATGCTCCCGCAAAAAAGCCCTGTGAATGATGATTATCTTCAACATCCTGTGTTCTTAATACATCTGGTCAGTAAATGCTGTAAAATACTATATCGGACATACGAAAAAGCACCCGCATCTCTTCTGAGATATCAGGTGCTTCTTTCAGAGCGACAGACGGGGTTCGAACCCGCGACCCCGACCTTGGCAAGGTCGTACTCTACCAACTGAGCCACTGTCGCATTTCCTGTGTTCCTGACCGGAACAATAAATACTATACTATAAGGTCCAGGAAATGTCAACAGCTTTTTTAAAGTTTTTTTGCAAGTTTTTTGCAAACCCTTTACAGCCGCTTCAGCGCGGGATAAAATCCCACAAATTTCCGATACTGCCTCTCATATTTTTCAACCAGCTCTTCTTCCGGCTCCACGGTAGAAATAACCTTCACCAATTTCTCTGCCGCCATTTCAACAGAGGGGAACACACCACATCCCACTGCCGCCAGGATCGCTGCCCCGTACCCCGGGCCCTCCTCGCTCTCGATAAGATCCACTTTCATATCCATGACATTCGCTATGATCTTTCTCCACAGCGGGCTTCTTGCGCCTCCGCCGCAGAGCATAGTCCTCTTCGGCGCCGCGCCGATACTCCTCGCCGCCTCCAGCGAATCCCGCAGGCCGAAAGCGACGCCCTCCAGAACAGCAAGAGTCATATCCGCCCGGGTCGTATCCATACTCATGCCGATAAATGCAGCCCTTGCGTCCGGATCATTATGCGGAGAGCGCTCGCCCATCAGATAGGGGAGAAAAAATACCTGATTCTCTCCGAGTCCGGCTGCATCCGCCTGCTCCCCTGCATAATCTTTTGTCTTCAGGATCTCATCCATCCACCATTTATTGCAGGACGCCGCACTGAGCATACATCCCATGAGATGATAATGACCATCCGCATGCGCGAACGAATGAAGCGCATTATTTTCATCCACGCCGAACTTCCCCCGCGAAATAAACAACGTGCCAGAAGTGCCCAGAGAGAGATTACATTTTCCGTCTCCCACGGTCCCCGTACCGACTGCCGCGGCGGCATTGTCCCCTGCCCCGGCAATGATCTTCACGTCTTCCGTCAGCCCCAGCTCTGCTGCCACTTCCGGCTTCAATGTCCCCACAGGCTCCCAGCTCTCATACAGCCCGGGGAGCTGCTCCCGCGCGATCCCGCAGAGCCTGAGCATCTCCCCGGACCAGCATTTATGTTCCACATCGAGAAGGAGCGTGCCTGACGCATCGGAATAGTCTGTACAGAATGTTCCCGAAAGCCGGTATGCCAGATAATCTTTCGGGAGCATGATCTTTCTGATCCTGGCAAAATTTTCGGGTTCATTGTCTTTCATCCAGAGTATCTTTGGAGCAGTAAACCCTGCAAATGCGATATTCCCGGTATGTCTTGAGAGTGTCTTCCTCCCGACAACATTGTTCAGATACTCTGTCTGATCTGCTGAACGCCCGTCATTCCACAGGATCGCCGGGCGGATCACCCTGTCATCCTCGTCCAGTGCCACGAGCCCGTGCATCTGCCCGCCGAAGCTGATCCCCTGCACCTGACTCTTCTCACATTCCGAAATCAGTTCCTTTAACCCTTCCACAGTCTGCGCAAACCAGTCCTCCGGGTCCTGCTCCGCCCATCCCGGCCTGGGGAAATACAGCGGATATTCCTTTGACACAACCTTATGTATGCTTCCATCCTCATCCATCAGCAGCAGCTTTACCGCCGATGTTCCCAGATCTATCCCTATAAACAGCATGTCATTGCCTCTCCGTTATGATTTCTTATATCTGTATCCTATCCCCACGGATTTTCCGTCGGATACCTCACTCCCTTCGGCTGGTTATATCCGATCTCTCCGACCGGGACGCCGATATATTTAAATACTTCAAACAACGCTTTCCCGTGATGTCCGAACGCCACCGCGCCGTGATGCGGATAATTCTTCTCGATCAGCACATGGCGGTAAAAGCGCCCCATCTCCGGGATCGCGAACACACCGATAGAGCCGAACGATCTGGTCTTCACGGGCAGCACCTCGCCCTGGGCCACATACGCGCGCAGGAGATTATCTGATGTGCTCTGCAGGCGGTAAAACGTAATATCCCCCGGGATGATATCGCCTTCCAGCGTCCCCTGTGTCACTTCCTCCGGCAGGGTCCTCGCCATGATCAGCTGATTCCCCATCTCGCAGGAACAGAGCTTGGAAGAAGCAGTATTGCCGCAGTGGAACCCCATGAAGACATCCTTCTGCGTATACGGGAACTTCCCTTCGATGCTCTCTTTAAACATATCCGCCGGAACCGTATTGTTGATATCAAGCAGTGTCACCGCATCCTGGCTTACGACAGTTCCGATGAACTCGCTTAAGCACCCGTAAATATCCACTTCGCAGGATACCGGGATCCCCCGCGCTGCAAGACGGCTGTTCACATAGCACGGCACGAACCCGAACTGTGTCTGGAACGCAGGCCAGCATTTCCCCGCGATCGCCACGTATTTCCGATATCCCCTGTGCTCCTCCACCCAGTCTGTGAGCGTAAGCTCATACTGGGCGAGCTTTTGCAGGATCTCCGGCTTTTTATTGCCTTCTCCGAGCTCCTCTTCCATCTCTTTTACAACAGCCGATATCCTTTCATCTCCCGCATGTCTGTTAAACGCCTCAAAGAGATCCAGCTCTGAGTTTTCCTCGATTTCCACCCCGATATTGTAAAGTTGCTGGATCGGCGCGTTGCACGCGAGGAAATTCAGCGGGCGGGGCCCGAAGCTGATGATCTTCAGGCTGTTCAGCCCGATCACAGCCCTGGCGATGGGCTCAAACTCATGGATCATATCCGCACATTCCTCCGCAGTCCCGACCGGATACTCTGGTATGTACGCCTTTACACCCCGAAGCTTCAGGTTGTAGCTGGCGTTGAGCATCCCGCAGTATGCGTCCCCGCGCCCCTGTATTAAGTCGTCCTGGGTCTCCTCCGCCGCGGCGATAAACATCTTCGGTCCGTCAAAATGCTTTGCCAGCAGCGTCTCTGAGATCTCCGGTCCGAAATTTCCCAGGTATACGGCCAGCGCATTGCAGCCTGCCCTCCTGATATCCTCGAGTGCCTGCACCATGTGGATCTCGCTCTCCACGATGCAGACCGGACATTCATAGACTGTCCCCTCTCCGTATTTCTTCGTGTACGCGTCGATCAGCGCCCTTCTCCTGTTCACGGACAGGCTCTCCGGGAAACAGTCCCTGCTGACCGCCACGACTCCGATCTTTAATTCCGGCATATTGTTCATGTTATGCTCCTCCCTTTCTCTGACTTTGCATTTCCATGCACCTATAATGTCATTTTATCAACTTATCCTCCGCTTTACGACCGAATAATTAGCCTTTTTATGCCCATTTCTTATCCTTTCGATGATTTTCGCTCTCTCTGCGCCCTATATTCGCTTGGCAGAATCCCATACTTCTTCCGAAATGCCCGGGCAAGCGCCTTGCTGCCTGAAAATCCATTGCGGATCGCAGCCTCTGTGATACTGTACTCCCTGCTTTCAAGATCTTTCACCGCATGTCCAAGACGGATATTCTGCACATGATCTTTAAATGTGATCCCTGCGTACTTCTGAAACATGCGCGACAGGTAAGTAGGGGAATATCCGAACTCTTCCGCCACTTTCTCAAGACTGAGACTGTTCCTGTAATTTTCTTTCATATAAGAAGTGATCCCGGACAGCCTGTCCAGTGTTTTATTTTTCCTCACATAATCCTGCCCGGTCTCAGGCAGCCGGTAATCTTTTACCAGATAATATAGGATATCATAAAATACGCTCATCATCTTCATATCATACCCGCATGTCTTTTCCTCATATAGCTGGTACAATTCTCTCATCAGTTCCATGAACCTCTCATCCCGCTTCCCCGGCTCGTGTGTGAACCAGATAAACTGCTCTCCGGTAAAATAATCCTCAAACAGCTCAAGCGGGATCTGGAGAACGATCGTCTCATTCGGCAGAGGAGAGTCCACGGAATGCACCTCATTGGAATTCACGATCAAGAATTCTCCTGCACTCAAATGCCAGAGCCTGTCATCAATATAAAATCCAAGTTCCCCGCTGCACACGGCAAAAATCTCTACCGAGCGGTGCCAGTGTCTGTCTCTTCGGTAATTTCCATCTCTTCCTTCAAAAATAAAAAGCTTAAAAGGAAAACCCGGTTCCGGTACGATCAATTCATGTGAAAACTGCATAGAGATACTCCTTCTGATATTTCGGATCCCATAGCCTGGATAGAGGATCCTGTTTACATTCCCGTGTCAGTATCTATTCATATAAGCAAGTATAACATTCCAGCAGAGTTTCGTATACCGCATCCGTCCTGTATCTTTTTTCGTTCTTCATCTTGACTTTTAAATACTACAATTGTAATATTTATAAAAAAGCTTTAAGGAGGACCGATCATGAATCACTCATCCCTGTCAGGTTTTATCAGATCCGTTGTTCTGTTCCTTGCCTGCACTACTTTCACACTGACAGGCTGTACACAGTCCCCATCGGATACTTTTCCCGAAGATCCGGCCCGGGATACAGGATCCTCAAACAGCCCGGACCGATCCGATCCAGAAGAAACCGCTCTGTACGCTTCCTGTCTGGAAACCGCGGACAGCTTTCAGGATATCTATGAACAGGCTTCCCAGTCAGGTGCACTTAACTCTCTTGAAACACAGGAGGAGATCATCACCCGGTTGGGCGAAAAGGGCTGCTGTGCTTCTGACGCTGATAATCAGATCAATATGGAAAACTCCGAAATACTGGAAGACTTCCTGTCCGCCGCAGGAGCCGGAGAAGAAGCGGATGCCACTGTTCTCCTTGTCATGGAAGGCGGAAGCGTTATATACTATGACCTGCGGACACAGGACGGCAGCATCAGCGTGCGGAGATGCACCCTCTACTGGGATGACGGCTCGCCGAAGGCAGGCTATTACGAGGCATTTACCGCCGAGAAATGGTGTTACACAGAAAGCGGCTATTTCTTTTTCGACCAGTACCGGATGCCCGGGTATGACGGCCCGCCCGGGGAGATCGGCATCCGCGTCAAGCCGCTGGACTCTGACTGCAGGGAATACAACCGGAAATATGTGATGCCCGTGGGCTATAACAGAAATAATGTCCTGATCTCGGACTGGAGCGAATCTGACGGTTTCGGCTCCTTGAATTTCTATGATCTGTATGATCTGATGTACCGGATGAAATACGGCACGGAGGCACCCTACCCATACGAATACACCGGGGCGGAATATGAAATCCCCGCATCCGAATTTGACAGCGTGCTTCAGTCCTATCTGAATATCAGCACGGATACCATAAGATCCCGCGCCGTATACTATCCCGAGAGTGATACTTACCAGTACCGTCCAAGAGGGCTGGAGGATGCAGAATACCCCTACTCGCCCTATCCCGAAGTTACTGCGTATGAGACCCGGCCGGACGGTACTCTGAAACTGACCGTGCAGGCAGTCCAGACTACGAACCTCACCGACCAGGCAGTCATCAGCGAACTCGTTGTACGCCCCCTGCCGGACGGAAGCTTTCAATATGTCTCCAATCGCGTGACCGGGACCACAGAAGGGATCAGCGGCACATGGTTCACTCCAAGGCTTACGGAAGAGGAGTGGAATTACAGATACCGGTAATGAATCCAGCTATATACACACAAGGAGGCTTTCTTCCATGAAACAGACCTACAACCGCACCCTCACCGCATGCTATACAGGCTATGTGATCCAGGCGATCGTCAATAATTTTATCCCTCTCTTATTCCTGACCTTTCAGAGCTCGTATCACATCTCCATGCGCAGCATCACCCTGCTGATCACGGTCAATTTCCTGATCCAGCTCCTGGTGGACTGTCTGTCCGCTGGATTCATCGACCGGATCGGCTACCGCGCGTCCATGGTGATCGCCCACGCCGCTGCCGCGGCAGGGCTTGTCTGCCTGACGTTCCTGCCAGAGATCCTGCCCTCCCCGTTCGCCGGGCTTCTCCTGTCCGTCGCGATCTACGCGCTGGGCGGAGGGCTTCTGGAAGTCATGCTCATCCCGATCGTGGAGGCACTTCCAACAAAGAATAAAGAGAAGACCATGAGCCTCCTGCACTCTTTCTACTGCTGGGGACATGTGGCTGTGGTTCTGATATCGACCATATTTTTTGCCTTGTTCGGACTGGGCAGCTGGAAGATCATGGCGGTCCTCTGGGCACTGGTCCCTCTTTACAATCTCTTTGTATTCCGCAAGGCTCCTCTCTGTCCTCTCATTGCCGAAGATGAAGAAGGCCTTCCGCTAGGCGCTGTACTTAAGAAGCCGGCTTTTTGGATTCTTATGGTCATCATGACCTGCGCCGGCGCCAGCGAACAGGCAGTCAGCCAGTGGGCTTCTGCATTTGCCGAGCAGGGGCTGGGAGTGAGCAAGTCTATCGGAGACCTGGCCGGTCCCATGTTTTTTGCCGTGTGCATGGGAAGCTCCCGGCTGCTTTACGGCTTTTTCGGAGAGAAATTAAATCTGAAAAAAGCAATGATCTTAAGCGGCGCGCTCTGCATTTTCTCCTACTGCATGATCTCACTTTCCCCGCTGCCTGCTCTGAGCCTTCTGGGCTGCGGGATCTGCGGCTTTTCCGTGGGGATCATGTGGCCCGGCGCGTTCAGCATCGGCGCATCCGTCCTGAAAGGAGGCGGTACCGCGCTGTTCGCCCTCATGGCGCTGGCCGGAGACCTGGGATGTTCCGGCGGTCCGTCCTTCGTGGGACTGATATCCGCACACGCAGGCGATAACCCGAAGGGGCTGTCGGTTAATACCGATTTTTGACTCCTGACAAACAAGACGGAGACAATCCCGAAGAATATGGACATTTT
>NZ_NFHL01000013.1 GCF_002161355.1 Lachnoclostridium sp. An76
TATAGCTACGATGTGTGCGACCGGCTGGTGGAGATCCGCCAGTACGGGGAAGAGGGGAGCCTGGAGAGCTTGAAAGCGGGAGCTCCTTGCACAGACGCGGCCGGGATCGACGAAGAGTGGATGGAAGCGGAGCGCCGCAGCGGAAGGAACCGGACCTGCCAGGTGACCCGGTACCTCCGGGACCTGAAAGGGCAGGTGACAGAGGTCATCGACGCCCTGGGGCAGAGGGAGCAGTATGCCTATGACGGGAAAGGACAGCTCCTGTCCAAGCTGGACAAGGAGGGCTTCCTGACAAAGTATGCCTACACAAAGCAGGGGGACCTGTCCCGGATCCAGTACGCGGACGGGCGGGAAGTGAAGCTGTCCTACAACCCGCTGCGCCAGCTGATCCTTGTGCAGGACTGGCTGGGAGAGACGAAGATCACGCCGGACGCCCTGGGACGGGCGAAAGCCGTACAGTACCCGGACGGCAGGGAAGTATCCTATACCTATGGAAAGAGCGGGGAGCGGACAGGCATCACCTACCCGGATGGAAGGACCGTATCCTACGGATACGATGAACAGGTAAGGCTTTCTGAGATGAGGGAAGGGGACCGGGTCATCACCTACACTTATGACGCCTTTGGAAGGCTGGCGGAGAAGAAGTTCCCCAACGGGACAGAGAGCGCTTATACCTATGACAGCAAAGGCCAGCTGACGGAGCTGGTGCACCGGGACAGGGAAGGAGTTTCAGACCGGTATACGTATCTGTATGACCTGACAGGGAACAAGACCGGGATCACGAAGGAGAGAAGAGGCCTGGAGGCAGAGAGCGGAGCCTATGCATACGGATATGACGCTTTGGGACGGCTTTCCCAGATCCAAAAAGACGGGAAACTCCAGACCCGGTATGGGTATGATGCCTTTGGGAACCGAGTTCTGAAAGAGGATCATGCAGGGCGGACAACCTACTGTCATAATGCCCTGAACCAGCTGATCACAGAGATCCGGGAAGAGGGAAGCCCAATCCGAATCGAGGATGAGACGGGAGCAGTAAGGGAGAGTTACGGCTACGGAGCATTTGGAGAGGACCTGTATGGGAACCAGGGGGAGATGCAGCCGTTTGGGTATACGGGGTATCAGAGAGATAAGGTGGCTGGGACTTACTATGCTCAGGCGAGGGAGTATCAGGCGGATGTGGGGAGATTTAGCAGTCAGGACATAATAGGCGGATTTTCCGAGAATCCTGAAACCCTTAATCGCTATAGCTATTCCTGGAATAATTCTTTGCTATATATAGATAATGATGGTGAGTTCCCTACTATTGCAATTGGGGCAATTGTTGGCGGGCTTGTCGGGGGTGCAGGATCTATCATTACGGATATTGCAAGTGGAGAAAAAATAGATTGGAAAAGGGCTGGAAAGAATGCTTTTAAGGGGGCTGTGACAGGAGCGCTGGTGGGTTCTGGAGTTGGTATAGGAACAGTAGCTGCATCAGGGACAATTTCAGCGGGTATAAACACAATTTCTGCAGTTACGAGAGGCGAGAGCGCGAAAGATGTATTAAAAAGTACTTATGATGGATTTGTGGATGGTGCGATGTGGGGTGGAATCATGGCAGGTGGTTCTAAAATCCTCAGTCATGGTATGCATAAACTGGCAGATAAAGGCGTGGGAAGAGAGGGGGTAAAACAGATTGGAAAAGTAAAGATATTATCCCCTAATCATTTAAACAATCCTAATGAAGGTGGAACATTGATAAAATTGGGGAAAATTTTCGAATTGATGTTGAGCTAGGAGAACTTTTGCATTGCCATTTTATTGGTAAGAACGGATTAAAATATTTAGGGAAAATACTGCGTAATGAGAATTTATTGCATTATGCAGAACATTTCCCTCTTGGTATCGTGCTGACAGGCATATTATCTGGAGTGGATAAAAGAAATGATGAGAGTGAAAAAGGTGAAGATTAAAAAATATTCTGATGGGATAGGGTATATCGACTTCTGGGCTGAAATTACCATTGATAATACAATGAAATTGTGCAATGAGCTTATGAAGACTTCACATCTCCATGTCATTGCCAATGATATCTATAAATCATCTATATATGATAAGTGGCTAAATGCCGGAGAACGAGAAAGAATAAAAAACTGTCAGGGGATGGTAGATAGCATTCATTTTCATGTGGAACGTGGGAAGCTGGCAAAAATATTGGGTGATTTAATGAAAGCGGATGCCAAAGGGATAGCCATAATTGAAAGTAAAGAAGATGAAACTTTTTTCAGGAAATTTATTGATGAGCGAATGAGCACAAATAGTTGTCTTAAAGATGGGGAATTTAAGTCAGTGTTCTATTTGGATATAGAAAACCATCCATTTGTTATAACATTTGCCTATAATTTGAATTATCACATACCTGGACTGGACGGGAGATATTATATTCTTCCTTCTAAATTTGAATAATATTATATATTGCTATAATGCGTTAAACCAGTTGGTAGCGGAGACAAGAGGTTGGATGGAAAAGACCTATCGGTGACAGGCGCAGGAATCTGACATTCTTCATGAAGAACGAACAGACTATACAGTAGATGCATACGTTGTGCTGAACCGTCTGGAGGAAGCCGTGAACGGAGCCGGGAAGGCAGCGAAGTACCAGTACAATGGACTGGGGCACCGGGTCGGGAAGGCAGAAGGAAGGCTGCCGGCAGACCAGACCGGGAAGCTGGATCCGCAGAGCCGGATCGACCGGGAGATCGGGAACCTGCCCCAGATCCATTACACGACCGATCAGACAAGGGAGTACCACAACCTGTTGGAGAAAACTGAAGGAGAGAAAAGGCAGACGTACTTTTGGGATGGAAATGTGGCATCCTACGAAGAGAATGGAAGAAAGAGCTATTACCTGCAGGACGAGCTGGGAAGTCCGATCCGAATCGAGAATGAGACGGGAGCAGTAAGGGAAAGTTATGGCTACGGAGCGTTTGGAGAGGACCTGTATGGGAACCAGGGGGAGATGCAGCCGTTTGGGTATACGGGGTATCAGAGAGATAAGGTGGCTAGGACATATTTTGCGCAGGCCAGGGAGTATCAGGCAGATGCGGGGAGATTTGCTGGTCAGGATAAAATATTGGGCTTTATGGAAAGACCGTATACATTGAACCAGTATGCTTATTGTTTTAACAGACCAATTAATTTGGCGGATTTAAACGGTGCGTGGCCTCAGTGGATTGAGAATATCGAAAGCGGATTGAAAGATGCATCCAGCTTTTCGGAAGAGCGCCCATAACGGTGATTGTTTGCAGATGCGATCTGCTCGATCAGGCATTCCATGTTTGTATTCAGTTGAGCAAGCTGGTCCTGCATGGACAGGATCACTGTCACGAGTGTTTCCCTGCTGAAACTGTTCAGTTCTTCCGGTGAGTAGATCTTCGTCATGTTCGGTGCTTCTTTGTCTTGCGGGGACTATTGTACCGCAAACCAAAAGAAAAAGCAGACCGGACGAAAAAAGAAGTCCGTCATTCTCACCAAAGGATAAACTGGTCCTATGTCAAGAAAAAGTACAAATTAAATATGCCCTTTTAATGTTGAGTTACCCTGCTAAAGCTTCAGCTCTTTCATCTAACGCTGCATAGTATTCTTTTTCATACTGATCTGGCGAAAGATATCCACAATGGCTGTGTGTCCTCACTGTGTTATAAAATGTTTCTATATATTCGAATACCAGCTTATATGCATGCCGGTAATTAAAAATTTTAAAACGGTTGATCCACTCCCTTTTCAGTAATGCATGGAACGATTCAATACACGCATTGTCCCATGGATATGCTTTTTTTGAATAGCTGTTTACCATCCCCTCTGTTGCTTTACGGAATGCATCCGATACATACTGGCAGCCACGGTCTGTATGTATGATAAGCGGATGTGCTATTCTGCGGATTTTCTTTGCTTTCTCGATACATTCCACCACATGGGATGCTTCCAGTGTTTCGCCCAAGACCCATGCGATGATTTTCCGGGAATACAGATCCATAATGCTGGTTAAGTATACAAAGCCGTCAAACGTCCAGATATAAGTGATATCCGACACCCATACAGCATCCGGCTGAGCGGGATTGAACTGTTCATTCAGAATGTTATGCAGTTTCGAACTGAAATCAGAATCTATGGTTGTTTGTACATATGGCTTTACCCATTGGGCTTTGATTCCCATCTGACGCATGTAATTCGCCACAGTTTTCACTGCGATTTTTTCACCGGTTTTCCACAATTCCCTTGTGATCTTAGGGGCTCCATAGTTCTGGTGGGAATCTTCATAGATTTTTCGGATTTTCTGTTTGATCTCCCCACGGTGTTTTTCCGTGGCAGAAGGGACTCTTTTTTTCCAAGCATTATAACCGGATCGTGAAACACCAAGATGTTTCAGTACCCCGCTGACAGAGACGTGGTGCTTCACCGGACGCTGCTCCATTTCCACAATATACTCCGCTGTGGCAGTATAGACAGCCTCTGTCATTTTCCCAGGATACTGATGGCTTTTTTTAGAATTTCAAGCGCATCCTTTGTATCCCTTAGTTCACGCTGGAGACGTGCGATCTCTTTCGCCTCATCACTGGAATAATTCCCGGATCCCCGTGTTGGTACGCTCCCTTCGTTCTCTCTGGCCGCTCGTAGCCACGTCTTGAGAGCGGAATCACTGATTCCCAGATTCTCAGCTGCCTTCTGAAGTGAGAGTTCTGGATGTTCCAAACGATACCTGACTGCATTCTCCTTAAACTGTTGATCGTATCTGCTACCCTTTGCCATGCCTGTACTGCCTCCTTTTTATCATCTCTCTTATCATACATGATTTAGGTCTGCATGGCATCTTTACTTTGTACTATTTTTATACTACCACTAAACACTCTGAAAAGCTGAAAAAACTACTGGTTTTTTCAGTTTTTCAGAGTACTTATCCACACAGCAGCTGATCGCTGGGCTGCACTTCCTGGATCGGATGTCTGGATACAATTTCCAGCTCCTGCATCAGCGCCCGGTATTGTTCCGGCGTGATCTCCAATGCCTCTTCTTTGGTACGGGGCCAGCTGAAGCCGCCCAGCTCCAGCCTTTTGTAAAGGAGAAGAAATCCGTCCCCTTCCCATACAAGCCCTTTGATGCGGTCACTGCGTCTTCCGCAGAACAGGAAGAGGATATCCTTTTCGTATGGATCCAGCTGGAAGTTAAATTTCACAATGGATGCCAGCCCGTCAATGCCGCGCCGCAGATCCGTATAGCCGGCAGCAATGTAAACCTTACGGAAGCCGGAGGCGTTATTCAGCATGGAGGATCCCTCCTATCCGGGAGAGCAGTTCTGCTGAGGCTGAATTCGAAATCTCCAGGACAAGTTTCCCTTTCCGGATCACAAGATCCGGATGGAAAACGGATGATGCATCTGGTAACACAGCAGGAAGTTTGATCTCAGCAAAAGATACAGACTGCTGAACGGCAGATAACTGTCCCGTCTCTGTAACTGCAGGCAGGGACGGATTCTGAGATGCTTCATAAGCTTCCCGGCGCAGGATGCGCTGCCAGTAAAAGAACTGTTTCTCAGAGATCCCGTTTGCCCGGCACCAGGCGGTCTTTGACATCCCGCTGTTCATGCATTCATTCAGGATCCTGGTCCAGTGCTCTACACGGATCTGATGTGTGATTTTATCCATGATGCTAACTCCTTTAAAAAACTTGTAGTTTTCTGGAGTTATTATCTCATGGAGTGAGGGAACTGGTACGGTACTGGGGATTTACCGTGTACGATTAACTAGAATTAGTAATGAATGATATAGAAAAATTTGTACAACAGGATTTGATGTTTACGAGGTAAAAGAAAGGGATGCCCCTTTTCTGTGAATCTAAAAAGTCATAGTTTTGGGACATCCTCTTCGGTTTGCAGCGCTAAGCTTTCATGCGGAGCTCTCTATATGAGATTAATCTTTTTATTCATGATATAGTGTACTGCCGCGTACTGCGCAATACAGAGTAACAAAGCAAAAATAGTATTCGGCACCAGAAGGGAGAACATCTCGTCAGCCAGGGTATCTGTCCCTGTCCCGTAATCTAACATCCCGAGAGCCGCCATGATCACAAGCACGGCGATCTGTATCACAAAGCTGGTGATAAAATATGCAGCGATCGCACATAATACTCTATGTGCGGGAAAAAGCTGTCCCACGCAGATGCTGAAGTAGATCAGAAGGACAGAACTGATGCCTCCGATCACACAGAAGATAAAAACGCACAGTCCAAAAGAGGACAGAGGCATTCCGATCGCTTCCGCCATCTCCGGGGCAACAGGCTGGTAAGCAGCTGTGACATTCCTGCCGGTCACAAGAAGAAGGATCCCTGCGTATATGATGATCATATCGAGCGCTGCGAGAAGGTAGCCTGAAATGATCTTTGCCCACAGGTGGGTAGTCCCTGATACAGGGAGTGTCCAGCTTAAATACCCTTCCCTGCTGAAAAGATTCCGGTAGAACCGGAAAGTGATCAGCAGGCTTGTGCAGAGTGAAAGTGCTGAGATCAGGAATGTCCCCAGTACTAACATAACTGTGATGGGAGCGATAAGCGTTTCCGCAGGCGCGTGAAAGTCCAGGCGGTCCATGACCAGCAAACGGGCTGCAGCGCATACGAGCAGGAAAGCCGCATGGAGCAGGATGAATATTTTGGCTGATGCCCTCAAATCATATTTGATGAGTTTTCCTAACATTTGAATACCTCCCTGAATAAAACATCCACAGATTTTCCGTACTGTGTCCTGATCTCATCTACAGACGCGTTGAGCGCGAGCTGTCCGCTTTTCAGGAAAATGACTCTGTCAAGTACATTTTCGATGTCAGAGATAAGATGTGTGGAGATCAGGATAGAAGCATTCTCGTCATAATTCGTCAGGATAGTGCGGAGAATGTAGTCTCTCGCAGCCGGGTCAACGCCTCCGATCGGCTCATCCAGTATATAAAGGTCTGCGACCCGGCTCATGACAAGCGCGAGCTGGACCTTTTCCTTTGTCCCTTTAGAGAGAGACTGGAGCTGCATATGCCGGTCGATCTCAAGTGAATCCAGCATTTTACAGGCGCGTTCTGTGCTGAAATTTTCATAAAAATCCTTATAAAAGGAAAGAAGTTCCCTGACCCTCATATGCTCGTTCAGGAAGTTCCTGTCCGGCAGATAAGATACGATCTTTTTCGTATCAGTGCAGGGAGCCAGGCCATTGATCATGATATGGCCGTCTGTGGGCACGAGAAGACCGGCGGCAAGTTTGATCAGCGTGGTCTTGCCACTCCCGTTCGGTCCCAGGAGCCCCACGATCTGTCCACGGTCAAGGGAAAAGGTCAGGTCAGAAAGGGCATAAAAGTTCCCGTATTTTTTTGTGAGTCTCTGACATTCAAGAATTGGTCTCATTGTCTCCCCCTCCTAAAGTCTGTTTTATCATTTCCAGTGTCTCGCTCCCGCTGATCCCCAGGTGGCTCATCTGTTCCAAAAAGCTGCTGATATATTCCTGCGCCAGGTCTGTTTTAATTTTTTTCAGCAGTGTGCTGTCGTCAGTGATAAAGCGGCCGCTTGTCCGGTGGGAATATACCAGACCGCTGCGTTCCAGTTCGGATAAAGCTTTTTGCATTGTGTTTGGGTTGACGGCGGCGTCCAGGGCAAGGTCACGGACTGAGGGAAGCTTATCCCCGGGCTGATAGACACCGGAGACGATGTCGTGCTGGATCCGCTCCATGAGCTGAAGGTAAATGGGGCGGCTGTCGTCTAAATTCCACGGCATTGGATCATCTCACTTTCTTTTAAAGGGACCGCCTCAGGCGGTCCCTTACAGGGCGCGGGATATCCCGCGCCCTGTAACTGTATTATCTAGATAATACAATAATATGTTGATTAAAGAAAAAAGTCAAGCGGAAGCGTCGATTTTGCGTGCTTTTGTTACTGTTCGCTGTCTTTTAAGATCTTTTCTTTGAGGTCAGGATCAAATATTCCCCTTCTGAGCATCTCTATCTCATATTTGTAGGGTGCGTAAGATTTCTTTGGATTTATCTGAGATGGGATATATGGTGTCTCCAGTATTTTCGGTACATTTTCGAAATCCGGGTGCCGTACGATATAATTGATCGCGTCAAAACCAATGTGTCCGAAACCGATGTTCTCATGACGGTCCTTGGCAGCACCTGGCGGATTCTTGCTGTCATTGATATGGAAGACCGCGATCTGATCCTTTCCGATGATGCGGTCAAATCTTTCCATCACATCGTCAAAATGGTGGATGATATCGTATCCGCTGTCGCTTGTATGGCAGGTGTCAAAACATACCCTTAATTTCTCGCTGTGGGTGACCCCGTCATAGATCCTGGCAAGTTCCTCAAAGGAGCGCCCGATCTCCGAACCTTTTCCTGCCATGGTCTCAAGTGCGATGCAGCAGTCTGTATCCGCGCTGAGCACTTCGTTGAGCCCTTTGATGATCTGGGAAGTTCCGATCTCTGTGCCTTCCCCCACGTGCGCTCCGGGATGGAGGATCAGTGTGTGGCTGCGGCAGCTTACTGTGCGCTCGATCTCTTTTGCGAGAAACTCCACGGCCAGGGAAAAGGTCTCGGGCTTGACCGCGTTCCCCAGATTGATGATATAGGGCGCGTGGACAATGATCCCGCTGATCCCGTGGGCTTCCATATATTCCCATGCCGGGCCGATATTCAGCTCGCTGATGTCCTTCCTTCTTGTATTCTGGGGCGCCCCCGTATAGAACATAAACGTATCCGCCCCGTAGGATACCGCTTCCTTTGCGGAGCCGAGCAGCATGTCCTTCCCGCTCATGCCTACATGTGAACCTAAGATCATGATAAAACTCCTTTGCAAAATAATACCCATTATATCAGAGAAACCAATAAAAACAAGAGAAAATCTGTATTTGTGGGGGAGCTGCTGTCAGAGTAAAACGTCCGAAAACAGTGAAGCGCGGTTATAGAAGACGTATTCAGCACGGGTGTGTGGGTGGCTTCGGCTCCGGGGCTCCGTGGCAGCAAAAACTAAGAAATCCGGGACTATGCTAAAGGCAGAAAGCAGCAGGGAGCAACTCGCCTTTGGCTCAGACAAGCCCCCTGCTGCTTTCAACGCATAGTTCCGGATTTCAAGTTTTTTCAAGCCCCTCCGCAGTCACCTCAGTCACCCACACACCCGTGCTGAAGGGTTTTCGAAAAGGCGCTTCGCTGTTTTCTGGTTTACTCAAGCCGGAAGTCCCCCGACAAATGCAGCATTTCAAAACGCGGCGAGAAGGGAACTTTCCCGACAAAAGATAAAACTACTCTGGTCGGGAGAAACTTACAGCGAAGAGGATTTCCCAGCCAAAAGATAACCTTCCCCCAGCCGGCAGAATTCTATCACAAGAGAGGCACAGCTTGCTGGGCCAAATCGAACGGCTAATCCCCTCCCGGAAGTCCGCGGTCCCTTCCGATTAATAAATCTTCCTGTTTCGCCACAGAAGCTCCCCTTTCATCCAACTTTCGAAATCCTGCATTTGCCTGCGGGGACCTTCCGATCGGATGAACCCAGAAAACCGGCCCCTTTGATGCGCCTTTCGCGGCGGACGGGGATATGGCGGCGGTGACTTGGAGTAATCTGATGGAAAGACTTAAAGGGAGAAAGCGTGGCGTTAATTGTCCGGCGGATGCCTGAGGCGGAGCCGAATCTTCCGCCGGACAATTGCTTTTAGCCATGCTTTCTCCCTTTTACGTCTTTCCCGGATTACGGAACCGGAACCCAAGCCATATCCCCGTCCGCCGCGAAAACGTCCTGCAACAAACCGACGGTTTTCGGACGTCATATTCACAAGGAAGGCGCCCCCACAAATACAGATTTACATCCCCAGTACTTTGCGGGTCAGTTTTCTCTCATCTTCCCCGGCACTGCGGTAATGGGTGACCAGTTCCAGTTCTTCTTCTGTCAGGTATACTGTATCTTCGCTGGCGATGATCCTGCTGGCAAAATAAGGACCGGTGGTCTCGTTTATGATCCCGGTTTTTGTGCAGGTCTGAGTCAGGAGCTGTTCTAACGTGACTTCATAGATATCCGCGATACGTATGAGCATGTCGATGTCAGGGATGCGTTTCCCTGTCTCATAATTAGAATAAGCCTGTCGGGAGATGTTGAGCTTCTCGCCGATCTGCGTCTGTGTGTAGTTGTGGTCTGTTCTGAGTCTGCGCAGATTTGCTGCGAGCTGGACATTGGACACCGGCATACCTCCATTTACAAGAATTGACCAAATGTTGTCGTGATTTTCATTATTATATCAATTTTTCCTGTAAACAAAGGTATATGCAACGCAATGAGGAATAAATAACAAAAGAAACAAAACGTTGCTAAAGTCCCATCTGGCTGAGCGTACTGTTGTGGTACAGAGGAGAATATGTTACATCCTCCCCGAGCCATTCCGGAGGACGGTATGCGTGCGCGGAATCTTCGTCCGGGAATTCGATCTCAGCTAATACAAGGGGCGCCAGATCTTTTTCAAAGATATCGAGCTCCAGGGTAAGCTGGCTGTCCAGAGGGATCATATAGCGCTTTTTTACAATGAGCCTTCCGTCCGCCTTTGGGATCAGGTGTTCATAGGCTTCTTTTGTGAGCGGAAGGTTATATTCTTCTCTTACCATAAGCCCTTTGGACTTATAAGTGAGAAAGTAATGTGTATCATCCCTGCGGATGCGCACTACGGGCGCGGTGCAGAGGTAACCCTGCTCGATGTGGCGGCAGGGATAGTCTTTCGGACAGAAAGGGAGTCTGTCCGGATCAACAAGAAATTTGCGTTCGATTTCCATAAGGTATCCTCCTGATCTTGAAAAGCATCTTGAAAAGCAGCTGGTGAGATCCTGTTATTATCGGGATCCTGTCAATAACTGTGTTCAGAGTGTATATATTATAGGACAAATTACAGTGCAATGCCACATACAATTTTCCGCCTCAGTGCCGGAGCACATTGCATTTGCACACCAGGTCTGATAAACTGGAAAAAGAGTGTATAGAAAAGAGTGTATGGACATGGAATGGCAGGAGGTAGAAAAATGAGCAAAGTTTGTGTGTTTCTCGCTGATGGATTTGAAGAGATCGAAGGACTTACGGTCGTGGATATCCTGCGGCGCGCCGGCATCGAGACGGAGACAGTGTCTGTCATGGGCAGGAAGGAGATAACGGGAGCGCATGGGATCAAAGTAGAAGCAGACTCTGTTTTTGAGGAAGCTGGAGCGGAAAATGCGGATATGCTGGTGCTCCCGGGAGGGATGCCGGGGACACTGAACCTGAAGGCCTGCACAGGGCTTATTGAATTGCTGAGATCCTTTGACCGGGAGAAAAAATATATTGCCGCGATCTGCGCGGCTCCGAGTATCCTGGCCGAGCTCGGCATGTTAAAAGGAAGAAAGGCCTGTTCCTATCCTTCGTTTGAAGGCAAGCTGGATGGGGCGGATGTGGTCAGGGAACCTGCGGTCACTGACGGACATATTACTACCGGCCGCGGCATGGGGACTGCGATCCCCTTTGCGCTCAGGCTGACAGCGCTGCTGGCAGGAGAAGCGAAGGCAGAGGAGATAAAAGAGTCAGTCGTTTATGGAGGATAGCAGGAGAAAACGCGATAAACGCGATAAACACAAAAAATACTGGAAATATGCGGATGCGTGTGCTATACTGTGTTAATGACTGCAAATGTCTTTTTCTCAGGAAAGAGATACTATTTTGCGCATTCAAGGAGGAAGAAAATGAGTTTACAGGTAGAAAAATTAGAACATAATATGGCGAAGCTGACGATCGAGGTGTCAGCAGAGGACGTGGAGAAGGCACTCCAGGCTGCATATCTGAAAGAGCGCAGCAGGATCAGCCTGCCGGGATTCCGCAAGGGCAAGGTGCCGCGCCAGATGATCGAGAAGATGTACGGACCGGAAGTGTTCTATGACGAGGCTGCAAATCATATGATATCAGAGGCATATGGAAAAGCCTATGAAGAGTGTGAGCTTGAGATCGTGTCCCAGCCGAAGGTTGCGATCACACAGCTTGAAAAGGGCAAACCGTTTATCTTTACAGCGGAAGTCGCAGTGAAGCCGGAAGTCACACTCGGTGAATATAAAGGCCTGAAAGTGGATAAAGTTTCCACAAGAGTGACACAGAAGGAAGTTGACGAGGAGATCGACAGAGAGCGCGAGCGCAATGCAAGGACGATCGAGGTCACAGACCGCCCGGTACAGGACAAGGATCAGGTTATCCTTGATTTCGAGGGCTTTGTAGACGGAGTCGCTTTCGAGGGCGGCAAGGGAGAGAACTATCCGCTTACTATCGGTTCCGGAGCGTTTATCCCGGGATTCGAGGAGCAGCTGATCGGCGCTGAGATCGGAAAAGAGACTGAGATCAACGTAACTTTCCCGGAGGAATACCAGGCGAAAGAGCTTGCCGGAAAAGAAGCTGTATTTAAGTGTACTGTTCATGAGATCAAGGCGAAGGAGATCCCGGAGCTGGATGATGAGTTCGTATCTGACGTTTCCGAGGAGAGCGAGACAGTAGACGCATATAAGGCTGAGGTAAAGGCAAAGATCAAAGAGCGCAAGGAGCGCGAGGGAAGACAGAAGAAGGAAGACCAGGCAGTGGAGCAGGCTGTGGCAAACGCGCAGATCGATATCCCGGATCCGATGATCGACCTTCAGACAAAGCAGATGGCAGACGACTTCGCGCGCCGCATCATGCAGCAGGGCATGAGCCTGGAGCAGTATTTCCAGTTCACAGGCCTGTCTGAGGAGAAGATGATGGAAGAGTTCCGTCCGCAGGCTGAGAAGCGTATCCGCACAAGACTCGTGCTGGAGGCAGTGGTTGCGGCAGAGAATATCGAAGTATCCGATGAGCGCCTGGATGAGGAATTAAAGAAGATGGCGGATTCCTACCAGATGGAAGTCGAGAAGCTCAAAGGCTTCATGGGTGAAAACGAGAAGAAGCAGATGAAAGAGGATATTGCGGTCCAGGAGGCAGTGACACTGATCGCGGACGCGGCAGTAGAAGGCTGATCCAGGTTCCAGAGAGGTGTGCCGCAGGCACACCTCTTGTCAGCATAGACCGCTCAAAAGGGGCCGGCTTACAGCGGCCCGCACAGAGATGGGACCAGACGGAGCATTTATTTACAGAAAGGGGTATAGAAAATGAGTTTAGTACCTTATGTCATTGAACAGACGAGCAGGGGGGAGCGCTCTTACGATATTTATTCAAGACTGTTAAAGGAGAGGATCATCTTTCTCGGGGAAGAGGTAAACGATGTATCCGCAAGCGTGGTCGTTGCCCAGCTTCTTTTCCTGGAGGCGGATGACCCGGACAAGGATATCCAGCTGTATATCAACAGCCCGGGAGGTTCTGTGACGGCTGGCCTTGCGATCTACGATACGATGCAGTATATTAAATGCGATGTGTCAACAGTCTGCATCGGCATGGCGGCGAGCATGGGAGCGTTCCTGCTCTCCGGCGGCAAGAAGGGCAAGAGGTTTGCCCTGCCGAACGCAGAGATCATGATCCACCAGCCGTCAGGCGGGGCCCAGGGTCAGGCGACAGAGATCCAGATCGCGGCGGAGCATATCCTCCGTACAAAACAGAAATTAAATGAGATCCTGGCGGCAAACACAGGGCAGGATCTTGAGACGATCAAGGCTGACACAGAGCGCGACAATTTTATGTCCGCGGAAGAGGCCAAAGCTTACGGTCTGATCGACGAAGTGATCGTGAAACACTAATATTGTATGAGGTGACAGTTTATGGCAGGGAAAATCACAGACGACATCGTGAGATGCTCTTTCTGCAACAAGACACAGGCGCAGGTGAGAAAGCTGATCGCAGGGCCTAACGGCACATATATCTGCGACGAGTGTGTTGCGATCTGCTCAGAGATCATAGAAGAAGAGCTCGATTACAGTGAGAGAGAGGTATTTGACGACATCAATCTCCTGACTCCGGAGGAAATGAAGGAATTCCTGGATGATTATGTGATCGGGCAGGATGAGGCGAAAAAAGTACTTTCAGTGGCAGTCTACAATCATTATAAAAGGATCATGGCAGAGCAGGACCTGGGCGTTGAGCTCCAGAAAAGCAATATCCTGATGCTCGGGCCGACCGGATGCGGGAAGACTCTTCTCGCCCAGACACTTGCGAAGGTCCTGAATGTCCCGTTCGCGATCGCGGACGCGACTGCGCTGACAGAGGCAGGGTACGTAGGCGAGGATGTGGAGAATATCCTTCTCAAAGTCATCCAGGCTGCGGACGGGGATATCGAGCGCGCGGAGCACGGCATCATCTATATCGACGAGATCGACAAGATCACGAGAAAGTCTGAGAATCCGTCGATCACCCGCGATGTATCCGGAGAAGGCGTACAGCAGGCTCTCTTAAAGATCATCGAGGGCACGGTTGCATCTGTCCCGCCCCAGGGCGGCCGCAAGCATCCGCACCAGGAGCTGATCCAGATCGACACAACGAATATCCTGTTCATCTGCGGCGGGGCATTTGAGGGCATCGATAAGATCATCGAGACAAGGCTTGACAGAAAGTCGATCGGATTCAATGCTGAGATCGCCGAAAAACATGAGTATGACATGGATGTGCTCCTTCACGAAGTGCTGCCCCAGGACCTGGTCAAATACGGGCTGATCCCGGAGCTGGTCGGAAGGCTTCCGGTGACGGTTTCACTGGATCTTCTGGACAAAGAAGCGCTGATCAGGATCCTGACAGAGCCGAAGAGCGCGATCGTGAAGCAGTACCAGAAGCTGCTTGAGCTGGACGGAGTGAAGCTGGAATTCGACAGGGACGCCCTGACCGAGATCGCGGAGACGACTCTGAAGAGAAAGACAGGGGCAAGAGGACTCCGCGCGATCATGGAGAAGATCATGATGGATACCATGTATGAGGTCCCGTCAGACGAGACGATCAAAGAATGCCGGATCACAAAAGCGGCAGTGAACGGGACTGGGAAACCGCTGTATCTGCGCGACGGCGAAGAGCGGAGATCATTCCTGACATCAGAGAGTGCATAGAGAATGTGCAGGGCGGGTGCAATGGAGTTGCCATATGTGCCTGCCCTTTCTATATATGAAATCAGTGGCGGAATTATAAAAACCAGGAGGAGAATGAATGGATAATGAGATAAAAAGCCTGCCTATGGTCCCGTTGAGAGGGATGACGGTCATGCCGGGGATGGTCGTGCATTTTGATGTGAGCCGGGCGCGGTCCATCGCCGCTGTCCAGGAGGCAATGGTGGAAGAACAGAAGATCTTCCTGACGGCGCAGAAATCCCTCGATACAGAGGAGCCGGGGGCAGAGGATGTATATGAGATCGGGACTGTGGGCACAGTCAGACAGATCATCAAGCTGCCCAAGCAGATCGTGAGGGTGCTCGTGTCAGGGGAGACAAGAGGACGGCTTCAGGAGATCGAATATTCTGATCCTTATCTGCGGGCAAAGGTGGAAGTCATTGAAGAAGAGGATGCAGATACGCCGGAAGATGTGAATACAGAAGCAATGGAGCGCAGCCTCAGGGACATGCTCGTGGAATATGCGTCCAGGAACGGCAAGATGTCAAAGGAATCCATCGCGCAGCTTGCGGAAGTCAGGGGACTGCGCAGGCTGGTCGATGAGATCGCGGCGAATATCCCTCTTCAATATACTGACCAGCAGGAGATCTTAAATGAGACGGATCTGAAAAAACGTTATGAAAAGCTTGCATTTAAACTGGTGAACGAAGTCCAGATCATGGACATCAAGGACGAGATCCGGCGCAAAGTAAAAGAAAGAGTAGACAAACATCAGAGAGAATATATCCTGCGGGAACAGTTAAAACTCATAAGAGAGGAACTGGGAGAGGACTCTACCGTGTCTGACGCCGAAGAATTCGAGGCGTCGCTCAGGAAGCTCAAAGCACCGAAAGAAGTGAAAGACAAGCTCCGGAAGGAGATCAACCGGTTTAAGAGTTCTATGAACTCCCCGGCTGAGAGCGGTGTCATCCGCACTTACATTGAGACGCTTCTGGAGATGCCCTGGGATAAGGCGTCAAAGGATAACGAAGATATCAGTTACGCAAAGCAGGTGCTCGAGGAAGACCATTACGGGCTGGAGCAGGTGAAGGAGCGTATCCTGGAATTCCTTGCCGTGCGGACGCTGACGAAAAAAGGCGAAAGCCCGATCCTCTGTCTTGTGGGACCGCCGGGAACGGGAAAGACGTCCATCGCGAAGTCTCTGGCAAAGGCACTCAAGAAGCCTTATGTGCGCATCTCCCTGGGAGGCGTGCGGGATGAGGCGGAGATCCGCGGGCACAGGAAGACTTATGTGGGAGCCATGCCGGGACGCATTGCCAACGGCATCCGCACGGCAGGGGTAAAGAACCCTGTCATGCTGCTGGATGAGATCGATAAAGTAAGCACGGATTATAAAGGGGATACTTTCTCCGCGCTTCTGGAAGTGCTGGACAGTGAGCAGAACAGCAGGTTCCGTGACCATTACCTGGAGGTGCCTCTGGACCTCTCGGAAGTCATGTTCATCACCACGGCAAACACGCTGCAGACGATCCCGCGCCCTCTGCTGGACCGTATGGAAGTGATCGAGATTACAAGCTACACTGAGAATGAGAAGCTGCACATCGCGATGGAGCATCTGATCCCGAAACAGCTGGAAAGGCACGGCCTTACGGAAGACCAGCTCACATTCAGCAGGCAGGCGGTCTGGAAGATGGCCCGTAATTACACAAAGGAAGCGGGAGTAAGGCAGCTTGAGCGTGAGATCGGGAATGTATGCAGGAAAGCGGCAAAAGAGATCCTGACCACGGACCGGAAGAAGATCGCAGTCACAGACCGGAATATCCACCGGTTTTTGGGGAAAGAGAAATATACGTACCAGATGGCGAACCCGGCTCCCGAGATCGGGATCGTCCGCGGACTGGCATGGACCAGTGTGGGCGGCGATACTCTCCAGATCGAGGTGAATGTGATGCCGGGCAGCGGGGAGCTGATGCTGACCGGTCAGCTGGGGGATGTGATGAAAGAGTCCGCCCAGACCGGGATCAGTTATATCCGCTCTGTGAGCGGCAGGTACGGGATCCCGGAGGATTTCTTCGAAAAGCATGATATCCATGTACATATCCCGGAGGGGGCTGTGCCAAAGGACGGGCCGTCCGCGGGCATTACCATGGCAGCGGCTATGCTGTCCGCTGTCACCGGGAAGAAAGTGCGGGCGGACCTTGCCATGACCGGAGAGATCACCTTAAGAGGGCGTGTCCTGCCGATCGGAGGATTAAAGGAAAAACTCCTGGCAGCAAAGAGCGCGGGGATCAGGACCGTGCTCATCCCGAAGGAAAACAGAGCGGATGTGGAAGAGCTTTCAGCTGAGATCACAAAAGGGCTGGAGATCCTAACCGTGGAAAATATGGAACAGGTGCTGAGCCACGCGCTGGCGGAAGAAATGGAAAAGACAGAAGATACCGCGGGATAGTGCAGGCCCGCGGCAGGAGGAAGATATGGTTATAAAAAGTATAAATCTTGAGACAGTATGCGGGATCACAAGCACGCTTCCGGATAATGACAGGCCGGAAGTGGCGTTTGCGGGGAAGTCCAATGTGGGGAAGTCGTCCATGATCAATGCGCTCATGAACCGGAAATCCTACGCCAGGATATCCGCCACGCCGGGAAAGACCCAGACCATCAATTTTTATAATATCAATGATGCCCTGTATCTGGTCGATCTCCCGGGGTATGGATATGCGCGGGTCTCTGAGAAAGAGAAGGCGCAGTGGGGCAGGATGATCGAGCGGTATCTGCACGGCTCCTCCCAGCTCAGGGAAGTGTTCCTGCTCATCGATATCCGGCATGAGCCGTCCGCGAATGACAGGCTGATGTATCAGTGGATCGTGGACCAGGGATATGAGCCGGTCATCATTGCCACAAAATTGGATAAAATAAAACGCAGCCAGGTGCAGAAACATGTTAAAATGTTAAAGGAAGGCCTGGCGCTTGTGCCGGGGACTACTGTGATCCCGTTCTCATCCGTGACAAAGCAGGGCAGGGATGAGATCTGGGAGCTGATCGAGAAAGACTGTGAGATTGACTGATTCGGGAGGATAGGAATGGAAGAGAGACAACCCTACTGGCAGGTGGCGGTCAGGCTGTTGTTCAGTCTCCTTGCTACTGCGGCATTTGTGATCATCGGGATCCGGCTGATCGGGTTCCTCATGCCTTTTGTCATAGGCTGGCTGATCGCTGCGGTGGCAGCGCCGCTAGTCAACTGGCTGGAGAAAAGGCTGCGGATCGTAAAGAAGCTGGGCTCGGCGCTTATCGTTGTGCTGGTGCTGGCCGCGATCGTCCTGGCACTGTATTTCGGCATCAGCCGGCTGGTCCAGGAGATCGGCGACCTGGTCAGGAATTTCCCTGAGATGTATGCGCAGCTTGAGCAGGGGCTGAGCCAGATCGGGGACACAATGTCAGGGATTTTTGAGCGCCTTCCGGACGGGATCCAGAGCGGATGGAATACCGTGGTGAAAAATCTTGACAGCTATATGGGGGATCTTGTTTCCGGCATCAGCGAGCCCACGGTGAATGCTGCGGGCAACATCGCGAGAAGGGTGCCCTATTATCTGATCTCATTTATCGTGGCGGTCATGTCTGCTTATTTCTTCATCGTACAGAGGGAAGAAGTGCTGGGGTGGATGAAGCGGACAGCGCCTGAGGCGGTGCGGAAGCGGATGACCCTGGTCATGGATTATCTGAAATATGCTGTGGGCGGATATTTTAAGGCGCAGTTTAAGATCATGGGGATCGTATTCCTGATCCTGCTCGTCGGCCTCGGATTCCTGGGGACAGGGTATTTCGTGCTGGTGGCGCTGCTGATCGCGTTCCTTGACTTCCTGCCGTTTTTCGGTACGGGGACAGCGATGATCCCATGGGCTGTCTACGAATTTTTTATGGGGGACTACAAGATGACAGTGTCCCTTGTCGTGATCTATGTGGTGACACAGGTGGTCAGGCAGCTCCTCCAGCCGAAGCTGGTAGGGGACAGCGTAGGGCTGAACCCGCTGGTAACGCTGCTGCTCCTGTATATCGGCTACCGGATGGGCGGCGTATTGTGGATGATCCTCGCCGTACCCATCGGGATGGTGCTCATCAATATGTGCCAGGCAGGGGCGTTTGATTATATTTTTGACGACGTCAGGATCCTGATCAACGGGATACTCCGGCTCCAGGAAGACGGGAATGAGGGCGCGGATGAGCGGAAATGAGGCGGAAATGAGGCGGAAATAAGGCGGAAATAAGGCGGAAAAGAGAAACGAAAATGGGAGAATTTCTGCGTTGAAAAAGAAGTAAGGGTATGCTATCATGGATGAGGGAGAACACTCCCGATCATAATAAAAATGCAGAGAAAGACGGGAAGTCTGGAGCATGGAAAAACCGACAGGAGGTAAGAGAAATGAAGAAATACGTATGTGATGTATGCGGATACATTTATGATGAGGCGATCGGCGATCCGGATAACGGTATCGAGGCTGGCACAAAGTGGGAGGACGTACCGGAAGATTTCCTCTGCCCGCTGTGCGGCGTAGGAAAAGATCAGTTCTCAGAGGTTGAGTAATACTGCCTTTCGCAGAAAAGGATAAAAGGTGCTGCCGTCCCATTTGCAAATTTGGGGCGGCAGTGTTTATGTCAGGGACAGAGTAAGCAGGAGAGAATGGGGGAATTATAAAATGGAAACAAAAAAGCAGAAATTTGCATCCGATACTTCCGGCAGGAGCGCGGGCGGCTGGGCGAAGGCGCTGGTCATCCTGCTGATCGGCCTGACAGTCGCTCACCTGGGGGTCACCCTGTTCCTCCTGTCTGAGCTGGGGACGGATACGTTCACTGTCTTTATCCAGGGGCTGTCCCGGATATTCGGGCTGACGGTCGGGACGGTACATGTGATCGTGCTCTGTATCCTGATGGCTGTCATGCTGCTGACGACCAAAGGGTATGTAAAGCCGGGGACTGTTGTCTGCGCATTCTGCGGAGGGCCGATCATCGACCTGTTCACATGGCTGCTTGGCGGCTGGATCAACGCTGATGCGGGAATGCCGGTACGGATCATCAGTATGCTGGCCGGGTGTGTGATCCTCTCGGCAGGGATGTCGATTGTGATCAACAGTAATGCGGGGACAGGGCCCAATGACCTGGTGGCGGTCATCCTCTCGGATAAGATCGAGAGGGTACAGTTCCGCTGGGTGAGAGTCGGGTGCGACCTCTTCTTTGTAGTGCTGGGCTTCCTTCTCGGCGGAACAGTGGGCGCGGGTACGGTCGTGGCTGTCTTCCTTACAGGACCGCTTGTCCAGTTCTGGCTCCCGAAGACAAAGAGGGCGGTCCAGGCAGTGCTCCATGAGAAGTGACATGGGCAGTAAGAGAAAAACAGGGAGTGTTAAGAAAAGAAATGCGGGAAAGGACAGAGGCTATGGAAAGATATGATGTGATCATCATCGGCGCAGGTCCGGGAGGGATCTTTGCGGCGTATGAGCTGATGAAGAAAGCCCCCGGGATCAGGGTGGCTGTATTTGAGTCGGGGAATCCTCTGGAGAAGAGAAAATGTCCGATCGACGGGAAGAAAGTAAAAAGCTGCATCGGATGTAAGACCTGCGCGATCATGAGCGGTTTCGGAGGAGCGGGCGCCTTCTCTGACGGGAAATATAATATTACCAATGACTTCGGCGGCACACTGTACGAGTATATCGGCAAGGATACTGCCATTGAGCTGATGCGCTATGTGGATGAGATCAATGTAGCGTACGGCGGCAAGGGCACGAAAATGTACTCTACCGCGGGCACAAAGTTTAAGAAGCTGTGCATGCAGAATAAGCTGAAACTCCTGGATGCATCTGTGCGTCATCTCGGGACGGATATCAATTATGTCGTGCTGGAAAATCTGTTTGATGAGCTGAAGGGAAAGGTGGATTTCCGGTTCAACAGCCATGTAGACGATGTGGAACGGATGGACAGCGGATACAGGATCATCACAAAGGACGGGGCGTATGAGTGCGGCAGGTGCATTATCTCCGTGGGGCGCAGCGGGAGCAAGTGGATGGAGGAGATCTGCGGGAGGCTGGATATCCCGACGAAATCCAACCGCGTGGACATCGGCGTGCGCGTGGAGCTCCCTGCGGTCATCTTCTCCCATCTGACGGATGAGCTCTATGAGAGCAAGATCGTGTACCGCACGGAGAAATTCGAGGATAAGGTGCGCACGTTCTGCATGAACCCATACGGCATCGTGGTGAATGAGAATACGAACGGGATCGTCACTGTGAACGGACACAGCTATGAAGATCCTGAGAAGCAGACAGAGAATACGAATTTTGCCCTTCTGGTGGAGAAGCATTTCTCCGAGCCTTTCAAGGACAGCAACGGATACGGGGAGAGTATTGCCCGCCTGTCCAATATGCTGGGCGGCGGTGTGCTCGTACAGCGCTTCGGGGATCTGATCCGCGGAAGGAGGAGCACCTGGGAGAGGATCGAGGAAGGATTCGTCCGCCCCACGCTGGCGGCGGAGCCCGGGGACTTAAGCCTTGTGCTCCCGAAGAGAATCCTGGACGGGATCATAGAGATGGTCTATGCCCTGGATAAGATCGCCCCGGGCACGGCCAACGATGACACGCTGCTCTACGGCGTGGAGGTAAAATTCTACAACATGGAAGTGAAGCTGGATGAGCATCTGGAGACAAGGCATAAAGGACTTTACGTGATCGGGGACGGAAGCGGCGTGACCCATTCCCTGTCCCATGCATCGGCAAGCGGGGTGTATGTGGCGAGAGAGATCGCAGAGAGAGCAGATAGATGGTAAGATTACTTGCAGTGGATATGGACGGCACCTGTTTAGACAGCAGGAGCCGCATGACAGACAGGATGATCAATGCCCTGCGCCGGGCGTCGTCGGAGGGGATTATCGTCGTCCCCGCCACCGGACGGAATCTGGGGTGTGTGCCCCACCGGCTGGCAGCAGGCATGATCCGTGGCAGCGGTACAGGGTCGGCTTACAGAGGATGGAGACAGGATGCGCGCGATAACCGCGGGCTCTTCCGCTATGTGATCTCATCCAACGGGGCGGCAGTGACAGATATCGTTGAGAAAAAGACAGTGTTCCGCGCGATGATACCAAGAGAGGACGCGGTATCTCTCCTGGAAGCGTGCAGGGAGATCCGTCTCGGGAATGCCGCTCATATCTGTCACCGGTACCTGATGGAAGGCAGGCTCCTGACGATGGCGGGGAGACTGATCTACGGGAAAGACGCCGCCGGGGTATACTGTGTCAGGGATCTGCGCGAAGCTGTGGAAAAAAGCAGGCAGGAAGTGGAAGAGCTGCAGTTCTATTTCCTCTCACGAAAAGCAAAGGAAGAACTGAGAGAAACCATGCTGTCCTATCCGGAGCTGAGCGCGGCTTATACAGGGATCTATGCGGAGATCTATTCGAAAAAAGCGTCAAAGGGAAACGCGCTGACCGCACTGTGCAGGTATCTGGGGATCAGCCGGGCAGAGACCGCCTGCATCGGCGACGGGGAAAACGATCTGTCCATGTTTGGGGCGGCGGGAATAAAGATTGCCATGGGAAATGCGGTCCCGGAACTGAAAGAAAGAGCGGATCTGGTGACGGAGTCCAATGACAGGGACGGGGCTGCAAAGGCCATTGAACAGCTGATGAAGTGGTGAAATGTGCATTTAGGGACAGGGCAAACTGCGATTGGGGACGTAGTAAAATCCGATTTTACTACGTCCCCAATCGCATGGAATGTGAGATGAATTCGTGAAAAAGGTCCCGCATTTCCCGGGATGTGCGGTACATGCATTCGGGATGCCACTGTACTCCGATGGCAAACGGGTGGGAGTCCAGCTCGATCGCTTCGATCGTGCCGTCCTGCGCATGAGCGCTGACAGAGACGCCCCTGCCGGGGAAATTCACTGCCTGGTGGTGGAAGCTGTTTACATACAGGCAGGTGCCTGCGTACTGCCTCAGCCTGCTCCCGCGCTCGATACGGATGCGGTGGCTGACTTCGCTGCGGTTTGCCGACTGCTGCATATGATTCAGGACCCGGCCCGGGATCAGAGACATGTCCTGCCAGATCGTGCCGCCGCAGGCCACGCTTAAGATCTGCATCCCCCGGCAGATGGCAAGGACAGGCTTCCGTGACGTGAGCACCCGCTTCATGAGACGGATCTGGAAGAGATCCACAGTGATATCGGTCTTTCCGTTCCCCTCAGCAGGTTCCTCTCCAAAGAGAAGAGGGGTGATGTCTTCCCCTCCGCAGAAGAGGAAGCCATCGCAGAATCTGACATACTCATCTATGACGTGGTCGCTTCGCACAAGCGGAAGGATAAAAGGCAGTCCCCTGGAATACCGGACAGACTGGATATAGGGATTGGTCACAAACTGGCGGTTCTCAGAAAAGCCGCATACAATGATACCGATTTTTGGTTCCATAAGCACTCCTTATCGATTGAGATGATCTGCCGGAAGGCGGTCTGACGCGGGGGCCGGATAAATTTCCCTCTCAGGAATATCTGCGGCGCGCCGATGATATGATAGACTATGTAAAAAAACAGAAAATTATACATCAAAGGAGTTTTTTATGAAATGGATCGATCTGCACTGCGACACACTCAGCATTCTGGCGGAGAAAGGACGACCTGAGAAAAAGGGCGGAAAAGGCGGACTGTGGGAAAATGATCTGTGTGTTGATATACGGAGACTGCATGAGAGCGGCGCAGCGGCACAGTTTTTCGCATGCTATGTAAATGCCGCAGACTTTCGCGGCGGCTTCAAAGATGACCGCAGCGACGCGAAAGATGACCGCAGCGATGCAAAAGATGACCGCGGCGGCGCCAGAGACGATGCAGGAGAGGGCATGGAGAAGAGCTGGAGGACGGGACCTTTATGGGACCGGGCGTACAGAAAGGCGCTGACAATGGCAGACTATGCGTCGCGCGCCCAGGGAGAACGGTTCGGGCTCGCCCGCTCGGCGGAAGAGATCCTGCGCATGGAGAGAGAAAACAGGGTGGCCGGAGTCCTGACCGTGGAGGAGGGCGGCGTGCTGAACGGCAGGCCGGAGCGCCTGGAGGAACTGTATGCCAGGGGCGTGCGTCTGATCACGCTTACGTGGAATTATGAAAACTGTATCGGGAGTCCCAACAGCAGGGATCCGGAGATCATGCAGAGGGGGCTTACGCCATTCGGCATACAGACGGTGGAGCGGATGAATGACCTGGGAATGATCGTTGATGTGTCGCACCTGTCAGACGGAGGCTTCCGGGACTGTGTCCGCCGCAGCAAAAAAACGGTGATCGCATCTCACTCGAACGCCAGGGCGCTCTGTCCCCATCCCCGCAACCTGAGCGATGAGATGCTCCATGCCCTCGGGGAAAAAGGCGGCGTGGCGGGAGTAAATTTCTATGGGGCATTCTTAAGGCCTGCCGGGAAGCCGGCAGAGGATGACGGGGCGCAGGCCGAGGATATTGTCCGCCATATCCGGCATATGATGGACCAGGCCGGGGAGGATGCCGTGGCTCTGGGGACGGACTTTGACGGTTTTGACCGGGAGTCTCTCCCGTCAGGGATCCGCAGCGTCCAGGATATGGACGTCCTGTGGGATGCCATGAAGCGCGCCGGGTTTACGGAGCGCCAGATCGAGAAGACAGCGTATGGGAATGTGATGCGCATCCTGAAAGAATGCATCAGCTGATCCGAAGAAATTTGTGGTGCGTATGACTCCCGGGCGTGGTATGATGTATGGGAATGGGGTTTTGCACAAAATCATAGCTGCTAAAAGGAAGAGAGGTAAAAAATGGAAAACAAAAGAATCATCCAGGTAGAAGAGAAAGTACCATTTAAGCTGCTGGTGCCGCTGAGTATCCAGCATATGTTCGCCATGTTCGGCGCGTCCGTCCTGGTGCCCTTTGTATTCGGCATCAACCCTGCGGTCGTCCTGTTCATGAACGGTGTGGGTACCCTGCTTTTCATCCTGATCACAAAAGGAAGGGCGCCCGCTTATCTTGGCTCCAGCTTCGCGTTTCTCGCTCCGGCGGGTGTCGTGATCGCAAAGTGGGGATACAGTTACGCTTTGGGCGGATTTGTAGCCGTAGGTTTTCTGGGCTGTATCCTGGCGCTCATTATCTATAAGTTCGGTTCAGACTGGATCGACGTGGTCCTGCCGCCTGCGGCAATGGGGCCGGTAGTCGCTCTGATCGGCCTGGAGCTGGCGGGGAACGCTGCTTCCAATGCGGGGCTTTTGGATGAAACAATAGATCCGAAAAATGTGATCGTATTTCTTGTCACCCTGCTCACAGCAGTGCTCGGCTCCGTTGTGTTCCGGAAGTTCCTGGCAGTGATCCCGATCCTGATCGCCATTATCGCGGGGTACGCGGCGGCGTTGATCTGCGGCATCGTTGATTTCTCGAAAGTTATGGCTGCGCCGCTCTTTTCTCTGCCGAATTTCTCCCTGCCGAGCTTCAAATGGGAGGCGATCGTGATCGTCCTTCCGGTGCTCCTTGTGATCGCATCAGAGCATATCGGACATCAGATCGTCACGAGCAAGATCGTGGGGAGAGATCTTCTGAAAGATCCGGGGCTCCACCGTTCTCTGTTTGCGGATAATTTCTCCACGATGATCTCCGGCCTGATTGGCTCCGTGCCGACTACGACTTACGGAGAAAATATCGGGGTCATGGCAATGACAAAAGTATATAGTGTATACGTGATCGGGGGCGCGGCAGTGCTGTCTATTATCTGTTCCTTCATCGGGAAGATGACGACTCTGATCAATACGATCCCCGGGCCTGTGATCGGCGGGATCTCCTTCCTGCTCTACGGGATGATCGGGACATCCGGTATCCGTATCCTGGTAGATTCCAAAGTGGATTACGGACGTTCAAGAAATATGGCGATGACTTCCGTTATCTTTGTTGTCGGACTTTCCGGGATCAATGTACAGTTCGGCAGCATCCAGCTTACAGGAATGGTGCTGGCGTGCGTGGTCGGTATGATCATGGGCCTGACCTTTTATGTGCTGGACAAACTGAAACTTACGAATGACAGAGAAGAAGCCTGACACCCGGATTCTTCATCCAAACTTAAGAATTTGTTTCGAAAAAACGCTGCTTTTCTTTTTTATAATCTGCCTCAGTGGAAAGGAAGGCTGATCCTTTCCATGATCTTGAATGTTTAAGGAGGCGGACGATAAATGTCACAGCATTGGGTGGAGTACGCAGGAGAAGAAAGGAGAAAGGCTTATCCGTCAGACAGGCGCCGGAGAAAGAGGAAAAGACGGCGGGGCGGTTTTCTCAGGAGAATCGCGGCTGTACTGGTAGTCATTGCAGTGCTTTTTGCCCTGAAAAATGTGATCGGGGACCATCTTATACTGACGAGGGACGGGATTGCCTGGAGCGGGGATCTTGATCCTGTATATCAGCAGGCAGGGGATATGTCGGATACGCTGAGGCAGCTTGTAAAAAATAATCCGGAAACCATTGATTTTGTCCGGGATTATCAGGAGAAAAAGGATCTTCCGCCGGCAGAGGATATCGGAGAAGTGACGCCCGGTGTGATCCCTCATCTCCTCCAGTGGGACGAGAGATGGGGCTACCAGATATACGGGGACAATCTGATCGCGGTAAACGGATGCGGGCCGACTGTGATCTCCATGGTGGCGGCAGGGCTCACCGGAGACAATACGATCACTCCGTACAAGGTGGCAAAATTTGCGGAGCAGAACGGATATTATGAGGGAGACGCGGGAACGAGCTGGGCGCTGATGACAGAAGGAGCAGCGCAGTTCGGGATCCACGGGGAGGAGATGGGACTGAGCGAAGAGGCAGTCTTTTCCGCCCTGGAAAACGGCAGTCCCATCATATGCAGCATGGGCCCCGGGGATTTTACTACCACAGGCCACTTTATCGTACTTGTCGGGCTCGAAGACGGGAAGATCCGCGTCAACGACCCGAACAGTGTAAAGCGCAGCGAGAAGCTGTGGGATTTTGAGACACTGTACACACAGATCAGCAACCTCTGGGTCTATACGGCAGGGTAAGTCCTGCCCGGAAGACAGGGGCATAAAAACAGCGGCTGGCAGCACGATAGCTGTCAGCCGCTGTTTTTATGCCGCTGAACTGTGTTCAGACCCGGACTAATTTTTCCCCGTGAAGAGAGTCCCTGCCTGTCCGCCCCTGATGATATCATAGAGGGCTTCTGGTCTCTTGCCGTTGGTCACGATCGTATCGATGCCCTGGGAGGTGGCGAGCTGGGCTGCCTGCAGCTTTGTGCGCATGCCGCCGGTGCCTCTTCTGGAGCCTGCGCCTCCGGCAAGGGAGTATACGCTGTCATCGATGCAGTCGATCTTTTCGATCAGTCTGGCATTCGGGTGGAGCCTGGGATCGCTGTCGTAGAATCCGTCAATGTCGGAGAGGATCACGAGACGTTTTGCCCGGCAGAGGACGGCGACGACAGAGGAGAGCATGTCATTATCCCCGAAGAGCCTGTCCTCAGACTCGATCTCCGTGTAGCTTACAGAGTCATTTTCATTTACGATGGGGATGACGCCCATCTCCAGCAGGGCGTTGAAGGTGTTGGTCAGGTTTTCCTTTTTCTCTTCCTGCTCGATATCCTCTGCATTTAAGAGGATCTGTGCCACTGTCTTGTCATAATCCCCGAAAAACTTGTCGTACAGGTACATCAGGCTGCACTGGCCCACAGCGGCAGCGGCCTGTTTCATGCGCATGCTGTCCGGTTTTGAGTGCATACCGAGCTTGTTTCTTCCCACTGCGATGGCGCCGGATGACACGAGGATGACCTCGTATCCCATGTTGTGGATGTCAGCGAGTGTGCAGACCAGGCGGTCTGTGGCGCGCAGGTCGCTCTTTCCCGCATCGTTCGTCAGAGTGGATGTGCCTACCTTTACTACGATCCTGTTGTTATAAAGTCCCATGTTCTGTTTCCTCCCTGGGGTATTTTCCTGTTACTGTAAGCAGTAACATCTTAGTATAATATGTTTTTATAAGTCTTTTCTTTGACATATCAGCTTTTCTATCGTATCATACACCTAAAGATTACAAAAGCGAATAATTATCATCTGTAATATGACAAAATCAGATGATGAGCTGAAGACAGACTGTGTGACAGGATCAGATGGGAGGGGACGGTATGGATGGGAGCATCCAGAAATATCTTGCGTTTGTAAAGACTGTGGAGTGTGGGAGTTTTACCCGGGCCGCCGGTGTGCTCAATTATTCCCAGTCAGGCATCAGCCGCATGATCGGCGACCTGGAGAGGGAATGGCAGGTGACGCTGCTGGAGAGGGGAAAATCAGGAGTGCGCCTGACCAGCGAGGGGACGCGTCTCCTCCCATACGCGAAGCGCGTGTGCAGTGAGTACGAGAAGCTCCAGGCAGAGGTGGACGAGATCAACGGCCTGAAATCAGGGCTGATCCGGATCGGGACGTTTTCCAGCGTGGCGACCCACTGGCTGCCGAATATCATCCGGGAATTCCAGAAAGAATATCCCGGGATCGATTATGAGCTTATCCTGGGGGATTATACAGAGATTGAGACGTGGATCGAGGAAGGCCGGGTGGACTGCGGCTTCCTGCGGCTCCCTGCCCGGAAGGAGCTGGAATCGGTGTTCCTGGAGCAGGACCGGCTGCTGGTCGTGCTGCCGGAGGGACATCCCCTGGCAGCGCTGGAAAAGATCCCGGTATCCGCTCTCTGCGGGGAGCCGTTCATGCTCCTGGAAAAGGGGGCGAAGGCGGAAGTGTCGGAAATCTTCGAGAGAAACGGATTCACCCCCAGGGTGCATTTTACGACATGGGATGACTATGCGATCATGTCCATGGTAGAGAGCGGGCTGGGGATCAGCATCCTCCCGGAACTGATCCTGAAACGGATCCCGTACCGGGTCGTGGCGAGGGAACTGGAAATCCCGGCATACCGTAATATCGGCCTGGCCTGGAAGGAAAAGAAGGGGACGTCCCCAATGCTGAAGCGGTTTATGGAATATCTGGATTACCGATGAAATCTGTTGGCACAGCGCTTCCGCAAGGCTGTGTCTGTGCCTGCGGCAGCAGGGTCGGAGGATTTTACGTGGATTTAACGTGGATATAACTTTTCAGACTGCCAGGATACGATAAAATGAGTATAACCTTTCCGTGTATATTAGCTGTGCCCGGAAAGAATGTTAATCTGAGAGGGATATCATATGGTAAAAATTTATGTGCTGGATACAAATATCCTGATCCAGGCGCCCTATGCCATCGACCAGTTTGAGGATAATTCTGTCGTGCTGCCCATGGTCGTACTGGAAGAGCTGGATCATCTGAAAAAGGCGGAAGGAGAGATCGGGGCGAATGCCCGCAGGAGCATCCGCCGTCTGGAACAGCTCAGGCAGAAGGGAGACCTGCTCAGCGGTGTGGCGCTCGAAAGCGGAGGGGTGCTCCGGGTGGAAAAAAATTTTGTGGATGTGGAACTGCCGGAGGAACTGTCCGCAGAGGTGATGGATAACCGGATACTGAAGGTTTGCCTTGGACTTTCCGGGAAAAGTGAGGAGCAGGTGATCCTTGTCACAAAGGATATCCTCCTTCGGATCAAGGCGCAGATCCTTGGTATCTGTGCGGAAGATTTTACCACTGAGCAGGTGCTGGAACATGAAAATCAGTACAGCGGCAGATGTGAGATCTATGTGCCGGAAGCACTTTTTAAGGATTTTAAGAAAAAAGGCGTCCCGGCGGATATGGTCTATGCTGTTGATCAGCAGGGAGAGAGTTATGTGCCGGAACTGGTGGAAAACCAGTTTGTAATACTGAAAGCGGACCAATCCGCGAAAAAGACACATCTGGGCCGTGTGGAAAAGGGCGTGATCAAAAAGCTGGAGTACAGGAAGAGCTCTCCCTATGGGATCACACCGAGAAATGCAGGTCAGTATTTTCTCCAGGAGGCACTGATGCAGCCGGCAGATAAAGCGCCTCTTGTTATTGTGAAAGGTATGGCAGGGACGAGCAAGACATTTTATTCCCTTGCAGTAGGGCTTGAAAAACTTCTGAACCATCCGACAGGTGAATACCGCCGTATCCTGATCTGCCGCCCAAACGCCCAGTTTGATGATGATATCGGATTCCTTCCCGGGGATGAACAGGAGAAGATATCCCCGCTCATGCGGCCGATCATTGATAATCTTGAACAGCTTATTGATTCCAGCGAAGAAGAGAGGTATGATGATGAAGAGGAACTCCGGGGAAAGGTAGAGGAAATCTTTGCCAGGGGTCTGGTCCAGGCAGAGGCGCTGAATTTTATCCGCGGGCGTTCCATTGTAAAGACATACCTCATCATTGATGAGGCCCAGAACACAACACCAGATCAGATCAAGGGGATCATCACAAGAGCCGGAAAGGATACAAAGATCATTCTCCTTGGGGATCCGAACCAGATCGACCGGTCGTTTCTGGATGAGCGGACTAACGGGCTGAGTTATGCATCGGAACATATGAAGGGGAGCCCGCTGTGCTGGCAGATCACGATGAGCGCACAGGAGTGCGAGCGTTCTGCACTGGCAATGGAAGCGGTGAAGCGGCTGTAAGAGGACGGCTGCCAGGATTCTGCCGCAGAAAAAAGAGAGTCCTGAAAATGAGGATAACGGATCAAATTTTTAAAAGTATACTAAAAGGAGAGGTTATGGAAAAAATATACATGAACAGGGAATTGTCCTGGCTGAAATTTAATGAAAGAGTGCTGGAAGAGGCGGAAAATCCAGAGGTGCCTCTGTGCGAGCGCATGACCTTTGTCTCTATTTATCAGAGCAATCTGGATGAGTTTTTCATGGTCAGGGTCGGATCCCTCCAGGACCAGATGCTGCTCAATAAGAAGATCAGGGACAATAAGACCAATATGACCTCAGAGGAGCAGATCAAAGCAATCCTGAAAGAGGTAAAGAGACTGAATAAGAGGAAAGATGAGGCGTATCAGAATCTGATGGAAAAGGTCGCGGGATACGGCATACAGCTCATCAATTTCCAGAACGCGGACCCGGAGGAAAAGAAATATCTGGAGCAGCATTTTAACCGAAATATCGTGCCTTTAAGCTCCCCGACGATCGTGAGCAAACGCCAGCCGTTCCCGTTCCTGCGCAATAAAGATATCTACGCAGTGGTCGTCCTGGAGACGAGAAGCGGGAAGGAACGGCTGGGGATCATCCCGTGTACAAACAACATGGTCGAGAGGATGATCGAACTGCCGGGAGGCAGAGGGCGGTACATGCTCTCGGAAGACCTGATCCTGCACTATATCGGAAAAGTATTTAAAGGCTACAAAGTGAAAGGCAAATCACTGATCCGCGTGGTAAGAAATGCAGATATTGATGCCGATGCCCTCTATGATGAAGATCTGGATTACAGAGAATTCATGGCGGATCTTATGAAGGAGAGGAAGAAGCTGTCCCCTGTCCGCCTGGACCTGTCCAGGGATATGGAAGGAAATGTGGTAGAATCGCTCTGCCGGTATCTGGATGTATCCCCGGAGAGAGTGTTTAAGAGCAGAGCTCCGCTGGATGTGTCCTTTATCTTCCAGATCCAGGATCTGCTGCGCATGAACCCGGAGCTCTTTTACAATAAGAGAGTCCCGCAGAAATCGCCGGACTTCCGCGACGGAGAGAGCATACTGGAGCAGATCAGACAGGAGGACAAACTGCTGTCCTATCCGTATGAGTCGATCCGTCCTTTCCTGAATATGCTCAACGAGGCGGCTGAGGACGACCGGGTGGTGTCCATCAAGATGACGCTGTACCGCCTGGCTAAGCAGAGCAAGGTGATAGAGGCGCTGTGCGAGGCGGCGGAGAACGGGAAGGAAGTCGTCGTGCTCGTGGAGCTGAGAGCCCGCTTTGACGAGGAAAATAATATCCGCTGGTCCCGGATGCTGGAGAAGGCGGGATGCCAGATCATCTACGGACTGGAAGGGTTTAAGGTGCATTCCAAGCTCTGCCTGATCACAAGGCGCGGGCGCGACGGCGTGGAGTATATCACACAGATCGGTACAGGCAATTATAATGAAAAGACAGCGCGCCTGTACACAGACCTTTCCCTTATGACCGCGGATGAAAAGATCGGGCTGGAAGCGGCGCGCGTGTTCCAGGCGCTGACCAAGGGAGAGACAGTGGAAGAGTCCGAACATCTCCTTGTGGCACCGAAATGTCTCCAGTCAAAAGTGATCGATATGATCGACGAAGAGATCCGCCGCGTACAGAACGGTGAGGAAGCGTATATCGGGCTGAAGCTCAACTCGCTTACAGATAAGAAGATCATGGATAAGCTGGCAGAGGCTTCACGCGCGGGCGTACATGTCGATATGATCGTGAGAGGCATCTGCTGCCTGATCCCGGGCGTGCCGGGCGAGACAGAGAATATCCGGGTCATCAGCATTGTCGGAAGATTCCTGGAACACTCCAGGATCTATATCTTCGGATGTGGAGAGAGGACGAAGTATTATATCGGGTCTGCGGATTTTATGACCAGGAATACGGTGAAGCGGGTGGAAGTGGCGGCACCGGTCTATTCAGAAAAGCTGAAAAAGCGCATACGCGGGATCTTCGACCTGATGCTCAGCGACAATAAGAAAGCGCGCATAGAAGGAAGCGACGGGAAATATACTTACGTGAAATGCGAGGGAGAGCCTGTCAATTCCCAGGAGCGCCTGTATCAGGAAGCGTATGACAGAGCGGCATCAAGATAAGATACATCAGGGCAAGATACCTCAAGGTAAGATGCATCAAGGTAAGGTGATAGGATGATATTTAAGTTTGGCGAACAACTGATACCGATGAAACTGTCGGACTGGGAATCAGATCCCGGTCCGGCGGTTTTTGTGACGGATTCCAGGCATGCGGAAGAGGTGCTGTCTAAGGCGGGGATCGTGTATGAGAATGAGATCCATGTGTCCAAGATCGGGTTCTGCCGTCTGGAGAACCAGCAGGACTGCGTGGTGGGGACTCTGTGTATCCCGAAACTCCTGGATGTACTGGGAAGCAGGTACAGGATGTATTTCTTTGTGAACAGGGCAAATGTAGTGATCGTGGATGACGAGGATTTCTCTATCCGTCTGATCCGCAGGATCCAGCAGAAAAGGACCCATCAGGGAGAGACAAAAGAACGGTTCCTCTACAACTATATCGCAGAGTTCATCAGCCGCGACCTGGAGATGCTGGTGGCGTATGAGCGGCGCCTGCTCAGGATGGAAGAGGATGTGAGCCAGGAGCACATCGCAAATTTCCAGAATAAGCTCATGCCTATCCGCAGGGAGCTGCTGAACCTTCGCAGTTATTATGACGAGATCATGGACCTGAGCAAAGAGCTGGAGGAAAATGAAAACGGGTTCTTCCTTAAGAAACACCTGAAATATTTCGGGACGCTCACAGACCGGGCGGACCGGCTTATGAGCCGGACGAACCATCTCCTGGAATACGCCCAGCAGGTTAAAGAGGCATACCAGGCGCAGATCGACGCCAGGCAGAACAGCAACATGCAGTACCTGACCGTGATCTCCACCATCTTCTTTCCGCTGACCCTGATCACCGGGTGGTTCGGAATGAACTTTCAGGATATGCCCGGGTTAAAGGATGGCTATCCGTGGGTCGTCGCGCTGAGCATCATCGTGCTCGCCGGGTGTATCATCATATTCAAGAAAAAGCACATTCTGTAAATACAGATTTTCAGTCGTCCCCGCTATATCCACTGTCTCCGGAAGTGTCGTATCCGCTGTCTCCTTCTGCGTTATACCCGCTGTCCCCGGATCCGCCGGAAGGCGATGCCGGCTGCTGGGGCTGGACAGGAGTGGACGGAGCAGGAGATTCCTGGACCGGCTGTTCAGGCGCTGCGGGTTCCTCGTCCTGGGCGCCGGGGATGGGGATCGTGACAGACTGGGGGTCCTGAAGGAACTGACCGTCCCCTGTGTCAAGGTCGATCGTCCCGGTCAGGATCTCAACGGTGACAGACTCGCTACGCAGATGCTCGTTGAGAGCGCCGGCAACGCTGTGCTCGGTCTGGGATGTCCATTTTGAACTTTCGGAATCCGCAAGGATTCCGATCTGTCCCCCGTCTTTCAGAAACTCCATCTGCACGGCAAGGTCTGCCAGTCCGCTGGCTGCTTTTTCTGCACTTTCCCCTTTGTAGTCATAGCTTTCGGCCAGGACTTCGCCATCTGCGTTGAGGCCCTGCAGATCCAGTACGCGGCCGGAACGGCTCAGCGTCATTTCTATAAGAGGATTGATCTGCATCTGCATCGTCCCGTAGGGAACATACAGGTACTGATATTCATAGACGCCGAATGCGCCCAGACATATGCACGCGGCCAGGCCTGCTGTCAGACGGATGATCTGCCTGCGTTTTTCAGCCCTGTCTGAAGGATAGATCAGAGGGACGATGTCCCGGACAGTATCGCCGGTCTGGTATCCTTTGTTTGCGGCCTTGATATATCGTCCGCTGTTATCCAGAAGGACTGCGTATGCGGTGTGGACTTTCATGACCAGATAAGTAGTGTCTTTTTTCATTTTCAGCTCCGTTTCTGCCGTGTACAGCGTGAATGTCTTTCAGGAGGACAGATGGTAGAGGTGTCCCCGGATGATCTCGTAACCGTTTGTAAATGCGAGCAGGACCGCGATAAGATATTTTCGGTGCCGTTCCAGTGTCTTTTTGTCAGTCCCTGATTTTTCCGCCAGAGATGAGATCGGGAGTTTTTTGGATTCGAGCAGTATGTCAAAGATTTCCGGGTGGAGCTTTGCAGCGGCCAGTACTTTCTGACAGGATGCCAGCGTACGTCCCTGCCGGGGACAGTTGTCTGCTACTTCGGAAAATGTGATGCCGAATTCCCCCAGTTGACGCTCAAATTCTTCAATCTCTTCCCGCGCGGCGGCCCGCCTGTGCGAAGCCTCGATCTCATTCTTCGGGTCTTCCAGGCGGTCCAGCTTTGAGATATCATCGTCCTCATCCTGAAGAGGTGCATGCAGGGAAATGACTTTTGCGTGCTTTTTTTCTTTTCTGTAATGGTCGATCATACGGTTTCGGATGCCGCGGGACGCATAGGAAAGAAATGCTCCACGGTTCTGCTCGTATCCCAGTATCGCTTCATAAAAAGCAAGCATGGCGATGCTCAGCTCTTCATCCTGTCCGTCAATGGGAGCGCGTTTGATAAATTTCGCTGTCTCTGCGCGGATAAAACCCATATACTGCCGGATCAGGGCATCTGCCGCTTCGGGATCTGTCCTGGCGGCCTGCACACGTCCGACAAGATCCTGTACTTCGTTCATTCGTAATTCCCTCCTATTTCCTCCCTATTTATAGTATACGTAAAGAGATTCTCTTTTCAGGGGTGTGCACTTGGAAAATTGTCGGTTCATTATATCTTTTTCGTGTAAAAATGATGTTAAATATAGATTAAATCTAAGAAAAGCTGCGGACAGAAAAATCATTTTTCAGATATAATTAAAAAAATTTTTGTTTCGACCCCGTTTTTGGGATCAGGACTGCGTAATCTACATCATAACCCGAAACAAAATCACAAAAAGGAGAGAAAGAGTTATGACGAGAAAACACATGATCACAACACTTGCAGCAGTATTGACAGTTGGGCTTATGGGAGGCATTCTTGCAGGATGCGGAAGCAGACAGCCGGCCCCGGCATCCGGGACGGCACAGACAGAGACACAGGAGAAAAGCGGAGTCATCTGTCTGAAGGTGAATCCGGAGATCGCAGTCTCTTATGATGAGGCCGGAATGGTAACAGGCATTGAAGGCAGAAATGATGATGGAAAAAATCTCGCGGCAGATTACAGCGGATATGAAGGAAGGCCCTGCCGGGATGTGATCAAAGAGCTGGTCGCTAAGATCAATGATGCGGGATACTTTGTGGAAGAAGCGGACGGCAGCGCGAGAAAGATCACCCTGGAGATTGGAACAGGTTCTTATCTCCCGGAAGAGAATTTCCTCAACCATATCGTAGCAGGGATCCAGGAATATACTTCTTCGGTCCAGATGAACAGCCCGGTTGAAGTCGCAGGAGAGAGCACTTACGGATGGACGGATTACGGTGATACGGATTACGGCCCGGACAACGACGGTGTGACAGATTACAATGATACAGATTACGGTCCGAACAATGACGGCGTGACGGATTACAATGATACGGACTACGGCCCGAACAACGACGGCGTGACGGATTACAATGACACAGACTACGGCCCGAACAACGATGGTGTGACAGATTACAGCGCGCCGGCCCCGGCTCCCGCGCCGACTCCTGCTCCTGCTCCGGCAGCGCCGTCCGGAGGCGACTCCGGCTATGGTGATTCCGGTTATAGTGACTCCGGATACGGGGATTCCGGTTATGGGGATTCCGGCTATGACGACTGATCAGACAGGGAAAGAGGGGCTGTCAGAGAAGCACGGCCAGGCTGTGAAGATCGATAAAACGCCGGCTGCATTCCGGCATGAGCTGAAGCATATGGTGACCCCGGCGGAAGATGCGGTGCTTGCATCCAGGCTGAGCAGGCTGTTCCGCCGGGACAGCCATGCAGGGAAAAATGGAGTATACCGGGTGAACAGCCTGTATTTTGACACTCCGGATGACAAAGCTCTCGCGCAGAAGGCCGCGGGGGTGAGTGACAGGGAAAAGTTCCGGCTGAGATATTATGACCGGGATCTGACATTCCTCAGGCTGGAAAAGAAGATAAAGAGAGGCGGGCTGTGTTCCAAACGCAGCGCCCGCCTTACACAGGAGCAGGCGCATCAGCTGCTTTCCGGGAAAATCGGTTTCCTTTTGGAGAGTGCGGATCCGCTCCTGACCGAGCTTTACGCGAAGATGAAAGGGCAGCTCCTGCGACCGAAGACCATTGTCAGCTATGAGCGCGAGGCATTTGTATATGCCCCGGGCAATGTGCGGATCACACTGGACCGGGATCTGCATACAGGGCTTTTCAGCACGGATTTTCTGGATCCGGGCCGAATGCACGTGCCCGCGGCAGGATGTACTGTGCTGGAAGTGAAATATGATGCATTTCTGCCGGATCTTGTGAGGCTGGCAGTGCAGACCCCGGACAGAAAGACAGGCGCATACTCCAAATATGCAGTGTGCCGAAAATACGGATAATGAAAGGTGAATGAGAAATGACATTTCAGGATATATTCAAATCCTCTTTTCTGGAAAATATAAGCGCGGTATCTGTGCTGGATATGACGCTTGCCCTGATCCTCGCTTTTGCTCTCGGGCTTTTTATCTTTTTGATCTATAAGAAGAGTTACTGCGGCCTGATGTATTCAGCGGCATTCGGCGTGACGCTCATAACCCTGACTTTGATCACTACGCTTTTGATGCTGGCTGTCACGAGCAATATCGTCCTCTCTCTTGGTATGGTCGGAGCTCTGTCCATCGTCAGATTCCGGACAGCGATCAAAGAGCCTATGGATATCGCGTTCCTTTTCTGGAGCATTGCCGCAGGCATTGTCCTGGCAGCCGGATTTATCCCGCTTGCCGTGTTCGGGAGCGTTTTTATCGGTCTGGTGCTGCTGGTCTTCGCGGGGAGAAAAAATCTGGAGCGCCCGTATATCCTTGTCGTACACTGCCAGACAGATTCCCAGGAAAAGGAAGTGGAAGCGTACATAAAAGATCAGGTCAAAGCGCTTTCATTAAAGAGCAAGACAGTTACGCCGGGGTGTATAGAGCTGAATTATGAGGTGCGGTTCCGGGAAGGCGAGGCAGAGTTTGTCAATGCAGTTGCCGGGATGGAAGGCGTGACACACACGGTTCTTGTGTCATACAACGGCGATTATATGGGGTAGCATATTATGCTGAAGCACAGATATACAGACTGGATCTGTATCATGGCAGCCGCTGCGGCGTGTATACTGGCGGGAGTATTCCTGTTTGCAGAAAGGCTGGGCATACAGCCGCGTTATTCGGAGCCCGGATATGCGACAAGACTGTTTGACGACAGTTATGTGCACACGGTGGATATTCAGATCGATGACTGGGAAGCATTCCTCGCGGCGGCTCCGGAAGAAATATATACAGAGTGCGACGTGGAGATCGACGGAGAGACTTTTTCTTCCGTGGGCCTGCGCGCCAAGGGGAATAATTCGCTCAGGCTTGTCAATGAATACGGCCTGCAGCGCTACAGCCTGAAGATCGAGTTTGACCATTTTCAGGACGGGAATACATATTACGGACTGGATAAGCTTTCCCTTGACTCTTCTTATCAGGACAACAGTTACATGAAAAATTACCTCGCATACGATATGATGGACTATATGGAGGTGCCGTCTCCTCTGTGCAGCTATGTATGGGTCACGGTCAACGGGAATGACTGGGGACTGTTCCTGGCTGTAGAGGAGCCGGAGGAGGCGTTTGCGAGACGGAACTTCGGAGCAGGTCACGGGAAACTTTACAAGCCGGACTACCGTTCGCTGGAAGAGGAAAACCGGGATGTTGCCCTGCAGTATATGTCAGAAGATCCTGCGGATTATGACAACATTTTCCGAAATGCCAGATTTGAGACTGACACAGAGGACCAGACTCGGCTGATCCGGGCGCTGCGGATATTGTCAGAAGGAGTGGATCTGGAACAGGCGGTGGATACAGATGAAGTGCTCAGATATTTTACAGTACAGGTATTTGTAGTGAATCTGGACAGTTACCTGGGAAGGACGGGACATAATTACTTTCTGTACGAAGAGGATGGGATCATCAGCATACTTCCCTGGGATTATAATCTGGCGTTCGCCACATATTCTCTGGGAATGCCGGACCCTGTCAATGATGCGCAGCTGTATATCAATTATCCGATCGATACTCCGGCAGCGGGAGAGATCATGAAAAACCGCCCTCTCTATCATAACCTGATGAAACACGATGAATATTTTTCCATGTACCACACCTATTTTGACGAGTTTATCAGCGGGTATTTTGAGAGCGGATATTTTGAAAAAAAGACAGCGGAGACCGCTAAGTTGATCGCACCTTATGTAAAACAGGATCCCACGGCATTCTGCTCCTATGATGAATTCCTTACCGGCGTGCAGACGATCACGGATTTCTGCCTGCTGCGCGCGGAAAGCGTAAGAGGTCAGCTTGAGGGAGAGATCCCCTCTACGATCCGGGGACAGCTGGAGGATACCAAAAGCCGGATAGACGGATCCGGGGTGTGGCTGCCGGATATGGGGGAACTGTCAGACTTAAAACGGTAAATCTGTATTTGTGAGGGAGCCTTCCTGTTGGCTAAACGTCCGAAAACAGTGAAGCGCAGTTATAGAAGACGTATTCAGCACGGGTGTGTGGGTGGCTTCGGCTCCGGGGCTCCGTGGCAGCAAAAACTAAGAAATCCGGGACTATGCTAAAGTCAGAAAGCAGCAGGGAGCAACTCGCCTTTGGCTCAGACAAGCCCCCTGCTGCTTTCAACGCATAGTTCCGGATTTCAAGTTTTTTCAAGCCCCTCCGCAGTCACCTCAGACACCCACACACCCGTGCTGAAAGGTTTTCGAAAAAGGCGCTTCGCTGTTTTCTGGTTTTGCTCAAGACGGAAGGTCCCCGACAAATGCAGCATTTCAAAACGCGGCGAGAAGGGAACTCTCCCGGCAAAAGGCAACCCATCTCCCGAAAGTCCACAGTATCTTCCGTCTTGGATAAATTCCTGTTCCGCCGCTGAAGCTCCCCTCTGACCCACCTTTTGAAATCCTGCATTTGCCTGCGGGGACCTTCCGATCGGATGTGCGCAGAAAACCGCTCCTTTGATGCACCTTTCGCGGCGGACGGGGATATGGCGACGGTGACTTGGAGTAATCTGATGGAAAGACTTAAAAGAATGGGATGCGGCGTTAATTTCAAAGCGGATGCCTGAGCCGCAGGCGAATCTTCCGCTTTGAAATTGTCCTTAGCCGTATCCCATTCTTTTTACGTCTTTCCCAGATTACGGAACCGGAACCTGAGCCATATCCCCGTC
>NZ_NFHL01000014.1 GCF_002161355.1 Lachnoclostridium sp. An76
GTTAGTGTATAATTATTATTGGCAAAAATAGGAATTATTCCTAAATAAAAAGGGAAGCAGAGAAAATCCCCACTTCCCAATCATACAGTTTTTCTTTATGATGTTAGTTGCGAACAAAACACGTAAAGGAGACTGTATGATGAAATCTATTGTAGAAGAAAAAATGGTATCTTTCAAGGTGCTGGAGCAGAAAGTTTTTTCCTATGTTTGCGAGTTGGGTAGGATGATCACCCAGATCATTCTGGAAAACTATGATGACGAACTGGCAAAAGAGAGAGATAAAAAGGCTTACAGGAACAAAGGCAAACGGGAAACCTCGATCAAAACTGTATATGGGGAAGTGACCTATTCCAGAAGAGTTTACCGGACAGAACAAGAGGACGGAAGGACCGCCCACATCTATCTTCTGGATCAGGCGATGCAGATGGAGAAGATTGGGCTGATCTCTACGAACCTTGCAGAAAAGATTGCCCTTACAGTAACAGAATCCCCTTATCGTGTCAGCGCAGATATAATAAGTGATACCTGCGGGCAGACGATCAGCCATGGGGGTGTCTGGAACCTGATCCAACAGCTGGGAGAACGGATCAGCGAAGAGGAGGAATACGCGGTACAGCAGATGGAAGCAGATCTGGCGGAAGGGAAAAGAGCAGTTGGTATTCTTTTTGAGGAGATGGATGGTGTGTGGCTGCGGATGCAGGATTCCACGCATAGAAAGGCACCGAAGCAGGAAATGAAGGTTTTCACGATGTATGAAGGGTGGGATTCGGATAACCCGAAAAGGAGCAGCCTTGTGAACAAGAAGATGCTGGCGGGGATGGAGAAAAGCGGTCAGTTCCATCAAAAACGGGAAGCACTGATTGAAAAGATCTATGATGCAGATGAGATCGGTCAGCGTATCCTGAACGGAGATGGAGGAAGCTGGATCAAAGAGGCCTATGACCCGGAGGTTATCTTCCAACTGGATCGGTTCCATATTTATAAGGAGATTAAAAAGAATATCCGGGATGTAGAAGCTCAGGAACGGATCAAAGAGCTCCTGGAGCAGAAGAAAGTAGAGGAGATGCTGGAATATATCCAGGTCTATGCAGACAGCATAGAGAGTGATGATCCGAAAGATAAGGGGAGCAAAAATGCAAGGGAATTATACAAATATCTGTGGAATAACCGGGAGGGGCTGATTCCATACCAGGAAAGGGGAATTGAGTTGCCTGACGCACCAGAAGGGATCATATATAAAAACATGGGAGTGCAGGAGAACCAGAACTGTACGGTGGTCACAATGCGGATGAAGCATCGGAGGATGAGATGGTCCGTACAAGGGGCAAATAACATGGCAAAAGCCCTGTATCGGAAGGAGAACAGGGAACTGATCGATACGATCGAACGGTATACAGATGGACTGATATTCACGATGCAGATGGAGGAAATCGTCAAAACGCTGAGTGCTGCGAAAGCACCGAAGAAAGACGGGAAAGGGAATCCGTATATAGATGCCATCACACATCATATGCCACTCCTGGATGCAATGCGGACAGCATCAAGAAGAGCTTTTGAAAAAGCCTTCTGTTAAAAGAAAGAAAGGTGAGCGGAAAAAATCCAGGGAAAATTATCTGAAAATAGCAGAAATAAACTGACATCAACAAATAAGAAAAAGTGCCAACGATTACTTGACACATACATTCATAATAAATAAGTGGTATTGTGTTATATCTTGTGGTATCATTAATCTAATGAGCACAAAATATATCTTAAAGACTGGCGGGAATCTGATGCAACTGCACAGTCTGGAGGAAAAGAGAAATGGAGGTTGAAGAATGGCAGCTAAGAAAGGTACAGTTCCATTTTCCGGGACAAAAGAACAGGAAGAGGCACTTATGCAAGTGATCCGTGAGCTCAAGGATGAAAAAGGTGCCCTTATGCCGATCCTGCAGAAGGCACAGGATATATACGGTTATCTTCCGATCGAGGTCCAGAAGATGATCTCGGATGAAACAGGGATCCCTATGGAGAAGATTTACGGTGTGGCGACGTTTTATTCGCAGTTCACCTTAAGCCCCAAAGGGAAATACCGCATCTCCGTCTGTCTCGGCACGGCGTGTTATGTAAAAGGCTCCGGGGATATCTACAATGCCCTTATGGAAAAGCTGGGCATCGTGGGCGGAGAGTGTACGCCGGACGGAAGGTTTTCGCTGGATGCGTGCCGCTGTGTCGGCGCCTGCGGGCTGGCTCCGGTCATGATGATCAATGACGAAGTCTACGGCAGGCTGACAGTGGACGATCTGGACGACATCCTGGCGAAATATGAGTAAGCCATGATGCCGGAGATCTCTCTGAATATCCTGGATGTTGCGGAAAATTCCGTGAGAGCGGAGGCGTCTCTGATCGAGATCACAGTCTCCGTGCAGCCGGAAGAGGACACGCTCACCGTTATCATAAAGGACGATGGCTGCGGGATGACCCCGGAGCAGGCGGCAAGCGTGCAGGATCCTTTTTTTACCACCCGCACGACGCGGAAGGTGGGGCTGGGAGTCCCGTTTTTCAAGCAGGCGGCTGAGAGCACGGGCGGCAGCTTCCGGATCGATTCAGAAAAAGGAAAAGGGACAACAGTAAAGGCGGTATTCGGCCTGTCCCATATAGACAGGATGCCGTTGGGAGATATCAGCTCCACTGTCCAGACGCTGATCGTATTTAACGAACACATTGACTTCCGATATACATATGAGTACGGCGGGAAATCCTTCATCCTGGATACCAGGGAGATGAGGGAGATGCTCGGGGAAGGGATCTCCTTTTCAGAGCCGGAGATAACCGCATTCATAAAGGAATATCTGGAGACGAACAAGGCGGAGACAGACGGCGGGGCAGAAATCTGAGCGTTATGTCTGTGTATGAACCAGAAATCAATATCAGAAACAGAAATGGAGGAACTATATGAAATCTCTTGAAGAATTACGTGCCATCAGAGAGAAGATGCAGGGCAAGGTCGGAGTCCGCGCGGAGAGCGAGAACCAGATCCGCGTTGTCGTCGGCATGGCGACCTGCGGCATCGCAAGCGGGGCAAGGCCTGTCCTTACCGCTCTCTCTGACGCAGTCCAGGAGCAGAACTTAAGCGAGAAGATCAGCGTCACCCAGACCGGGTGCATCGGGCTGTGCCAGTACGAGCCCATCGTGGAAGTCATGGTGCCGGGCAAGGAGAAGGTGACCTATGTAAAGATGACGCCGGAGAAGGCGCTGGAAGTGCTGCGCCTCCACCTGCTGGGCGGACAGGTCGTGTCAAAGTATACGCTGAGCGCGGCACAGGAACAAAACGCATAAAGAAAAGGAGGCTTGAAAGCTATGTATCGTTCACACGTACTTGTCTGCGGCGGAACCGGATGTACCTCCTCCGGCAGCCAGCGGATCAGGGAAAGACTGGAAAAAGAGATCGCGGCAAACGGGCTTTCTGAGGAAGTCGGCGTTGTCAAGACCGGGTGTTTCGGGCTCTGCGCTCTGGGACCGATCATGATCGTATACCCGGAAGGGACATTTTATTCGATGGTGCAGGAGGAAGATATCCCGGAGATCGTATCCGAGCATCTGCTGAAGGGAAGGGTAGTGACCCGCCTCCTCTATGATGAGACGACAAAGACGGATAAGATCATCCCGTTAAACGAGACGAATTTCTATAAAAAACAGCACAGGGTGGCGCTGCGCAACTGCGGTGTCATCAACCCGGAGAATATCGATGAGTACATAGGGACCGGCGGATACGAGGCGCTGGGCATCGTGCTCACGGAGAAGACGCCCCAGGACGTGATCCAGATCCTCCTGGACAGCGGGCTGAGGGGACGCGGCGGCGCCGGATTCCCGACCGGCCTGAAGTGGAAGTTCGCGGCAGCCAATGACGCGGACCAGAAATATGTCTGCTGCAACGCGGACGAGGGAGACCCGGGGGCATTCATGGACCGTTCCATCCTCGAGGGTGACCCCCACGCGGTGCTGGAGGCCATGGCCATCGCAGGCTATGCCATCGGCGCTTCCCAGGGATATATCTACGTCCGTGCGGAATATCCCATCGCGGTAAAACGTCTGGAGATCGCCATCAACCAGGCGAGGGAATACGGACTGCTGGGCAAAAATATCTTTGACAGCGGCTTTGATTTTGACATCGAGTTAAGGCTCGGCGCAGGGGCGTTCGTCTGCGGCGAGGAGACGGCCCTCATGACGTCCATCGAAGGGAACAGGGGCGAACCCCGCCCGAGACCGCCGTTCCCGGCGCTCAAAGGCCTCTTCCAGAAGCCGACCATCCTGAATAACGTGGAAACCTATGCGAACATCCCGCAGATCATCGTCAACGGCCCGGAATGGTTCGCGTCAATGGGAACCGAGAATTCCAAGGGGACAAAAGTGTTCGCCCTGGGCGGCAAGATCCACAATACAGGACTTGTGGAGGTGCCCATGGGGACAACGCTCCGCGAGATCGTAGAGGAGATCGGCGGGGGCGTGCCGAACGGTAAGAAGTTCAAGGCAGCGCAGACAGGAGGCCCGTCCGGCGGATGTATCCCGGCGGAGCACCTGGACGTGCCGATCGATTACGATAACCTGAAGGCGATCGGATCTATGATGGGGTCCGGCGGCCTGATCGTCATGGATGAGGACACCTGTATGGTGGATATCGCGAAGTTCTTCCTGGAGTTCACTGTGGATGAGTCCTGCGGAAAATGTACGCCGTGCCGTATCGGTACACGGCGGATGCTGGAGATCCTGGAGAAGATCACAAAGGGACAGGCGACGATGGAAGACCTGGATAAGCTGGAAGAGCTGTGCAGCCATCTGCAGTCCAATTCCCTGTGTGCACTGGGACAGACAGCGCCCAACCCGGTCATCTCCACGCTGCGGTATTTCCGTGACGAGTATATCGCACACATCGTGGACAAGAAATGTCCGGCAGGCGTCTGCAAAGACCTGCTCCAGTATAAGATCGACCCGGATAAATGTAAGGGATGTACTCTCTGTGCAAGGACTTGCCCGGCGGACGCCATCATCGGCAAGGTAAAGGAAGTACATATGATCAACCCCGAGAAGTGCTTAAAGTGCGGCGCCTGCATGGAAAAATGCCGGTTCGGCGCGATCTACAAAGAGTAAGGGAGGGCAGTGGAGATGGAAACTGTGAATTTAAAGATCAATGGCTTGAATGTGACTGCACCCGCAGGTTCTACGATCCTCGAGGCGGCGCAGGCGGCAGGGATCCGTATCCCGACACTGTGCTATCTGAAAGAGATCAACGAGATCGGCGCATGCCGTATGTGCGTGGTGGAAGTAAAAGGCGCGAGGAACCTGGTGGCAGCCTGTGTGCACCCTGTCTCAGAGGGCATGGAAGTGCTGACCAACACGCAGAAGCTGCTTGATTCCAGGAGAAGGACCCTGGAACTGCTCCTGTCTGTCCATGATAAGAAATGTCTTTCCTGCGTGCGCAGCGGACACTGTGAACTCCAGGAGCTCTGCCAGGAGCTGGGCGTGACGGATGAGAATTACTTTGAGGGCGAGATGCCCCATTATGAGCTGGACGAAAGTGCGGTCCATATGGTGCGCGACAATAATAAATGCATCCTCTGCCGCCGCTGCTCCGCAGTGTGCGAGAAGGTGCAGAGCGTGGGCGTGATCGGACCGAACAACAGAGGATTCGCTACATTCATCGGCTCCGCGTTTGAGATGGGGCTGGGCGATACGAGCTGCGTGGGCTGCGGCCAGTGCATCGCGGCATGTCCCACGGGCGCCCTCTATGAGAAGAGCAATATCGACGATGTGCTCGCGGCGATCTCTGACGAGACGAAGCATGTGGTCGTACAGACCGCGCCGGCTGTAAGGGCGGCTCTTGGCGAAGAGTTCGGATACCCCATGGGTACGGATGTGGAAGGCAAGATGGCGGCAGCGCTCCGCCGGATCGGATTTGATAAAGTGTTTGATACTAACTTCAGCGCGGACCTGACGATCATGGAGGAAGCGCATGAATTCCTGGACCGTGTGAAAAACGGCGGTGTGCTTCCGATGATGACATCCTGCTCGCCGGGCTGGATCAAATATTGCGAGCACTACTACCCGGACCAGCTCGCGCACCTGTCGAGCTGCAAATCCCCGCAGCAGATGTTCGGGGCGATCACAAAGACATACTACGCAGAGAAGATGGGCATCGCGCCGGAAGATATCGTATGCGTCAGTGTGATGCCGTGTACGGCGAAGAAGTTTGAGCTCCAGAGAGACGACCAGTATGCAGCCGGAGTGCCGGATGTGGATATCTCTATCACAACGAGGGAGCTGGCAAGGCTTATCCGCAAGGTGGGCATCAACTTCCGCAGCCTGCCGGACGAGGGATTCGATGACCCGTTAGGCGAGTCCACAGGAGCAGGCGTGATCTTCGGGGCGACCGGAGGCGTTATGGAAGCGGCTCTGCGCACCGCAGTGGAAGAACTGACAGGAGAGACCCTTGAAAAACTGGACTTTATGGAAGTGCGCGGCACAGAAGGCATCAAAGAAGCTGCCTACAATGTGGCCGGGATGGATGTGAAAGTGGCAGTCGTATCCGGGCTTTCCAATGCCAAGATCATCATGGATAAAGTACGCGCCGGAGAGGCGGACTACCACTTCATCGAGATCATGTGCTGCCCGGGCGGCTGCGTCAACGGCGGCGGACAGCCCCAGGTACACGCAGACGTGCGCAATTTCGAGGATGTGAAAGCGATCCGCGCGAAGGCACTGTATGACAACGATGCGGCGAAAAAGATCAGGAAATCCCATGAGAACCCGTCCATCAAGAAGGTGTACAGCGAGTATCTCGGAGCGCCGGGAAGCGAAAAGGCACATCATATCCTGCATACAACATATGTAAAACGAACAGTGAATTAAATCTGTAATTGTGGGGGGCCGTCCTGTTGGCGAAACGTCCGAAAACAGTGAAGCGCAGATGCTTCGAAGACGTATTCAGCGCGGGGATATGGCTGGCATCGGCTCCGCTCCATGAGGCAGGAAAAACTACGAAATCAGGGAACACGCTAAAAGCAGGGATTGGAAGAGGGCAACTCGGCTTTGCCTCAGACAATCCCTCTTCCAATCCCAACGCGTGTCCCCTGATTTCTACTTTTTCCAAGCCTCATTCCGAAGTTGCCTCACCCACCCATACCCCCGCGCTGAATACGTCTCCGACAAACCCGCTCCGGGGTTTTCGGACGTTCAGCCGATCACACAGGTTCCCCCACAAATACGATGACCGACCGCTCCCCCAGCAGCAGCTGTTTCTCCGCAGCCGGCATTTCATCTTCCTCAAAAACCTGCTGCAGGGGATCCCCTGTGTTGACTGCGATCTTCCAGACATATCCTTCCGGCAGGTCCGGGAGGGTCATCTGTGCGGGATGCCAGTGGGCGTTGACCGCGATATAGACAAGGTCTTCCTTCCCGGAGTCCTCATCATACCCGGAGAAGAGGACGCAAGCAGCGTAGGCACTCTCCGGGGCTTCCGGCTCCCATGGCGTGAGCCCGTGGAGGCTCATGGACGGGAAACCGATATAGCTGGGCTCCAGATCCCGCCGGATGGCGGGATGTTTCCTGCGGAAGGCGATCATATAGCGGAAGAAGTCGAATAATTCCCGGTTTGGCTCTTTCGAGAGCAGGGTCCAGTCCAGCCAGGAGATCTCATTGTCCTGGCAGTAGGGATTGTTGTTCCCGTAGCGGGTGTCGCCGAATTCATCTCCGGAGAGGAACATCGGTGTCCCACGGCTGCACATGAGGACCGCGCAGGCATTTTTCATCATTTTCAGGCGGAGAGCGAGGATGCCGGGATCATCTGTGTTTCCTTCCGCCCCGCAGTTCCAGCTGTTGTTGTCATCGTAGCCGTCTGTGTTGTCCCATCCGTTGGCCTCGTTGTGCTTCTGGTTATAGCTGTACAGGTCGCACAGGGTGAAGCCGTCGTGGCAGGTGATGAAATTGACAGAGGCATTGCCGCCGCGGTACACCGGGTCATACAGATCCGGGGAGCCGGTCATGCGCTGGGCAGCGGTGCGCGCCATGCCTGTATCGCCTTTCAGGAAACAGCGCATGTCGTCCCGGTAGCGTCCATTCCACTCTGCCCACCGCTTCCAGGACGGGAAAGAGCCGACCTGGTAGAGACCGCCAGCGTCCCAGGCCTCTGCGATCAGCTTGATATTTCCCAGGATGGAATCAAAGGCAAGGTTGCGCAGGAGCGGGGGCTGGTTCATGGGCACGCCGTCCTCGTTGCGCCCGAGGATGGAGGCGAGGTCAAAGCGGAACCCGTCCACACGGTATTCGATGACCCAGTAGCGCAGGCAGTCCAGGATCATCTCCTGCACCACGGGATGATTACAGTTCAGCGTATTCCCGCACCCGCTGAAATTATAATAGTCCCCGTCAGGGGTGAGCATATAGTAGACATTGTTGTCAAAGCCTTTGAAGGAAAAGCACGGGCCCAGCTCATTGCCCTCGGCGGTGTGGTTGAATACGACATCCAGGATCACTTCGATCCCGTTGTCATGGAGCTCTTTGATCATGTTTTTGAGCTCCAGCCCTTCCCGGTTATACTCCAGGGCGGAGCAGTAGCTTGTGTTCGGAGCGAAGAAGCTGACCGGGTTGTATCCCCAGTAATCCAGCAGCTGATTCTCATCGATGAGGCGGGCGTCCCGCATCTCGTCGAATTCAAAGATCGGCATCAGCTCCACAGCATTGATCCCCAGTTTTTTGAGGTAAGGGATCTTTTCTTTAAGCGCATGGAAGGTCCCGGGACAGGTTGTGCCCGAGGAAGGATCTTTTGTGAAGCCCCTTACATGCATTTCATAGATGATGAGGTCTTCCATGGGGATCTGACTGGTACGCTCCCTGCCCCAGTCGAAATTGGAACGCACGACTCTTGCCCGGTATCCGTGCCGGGCATTGTTCTTATGTCCCCATTTGCTCTGTCCTGTCACTGCCCGGGCGTAAGGGTCCAGGAGAAGCTTGGTGGAGTCGAAGCGGAGCCCCTTTTTCTCGTCATAGGGACCGTCCACCCGGTATGCGTATTCGAATTCCCCGATATCCAGACCGAATACGATCATGGAGTACACAAAGCCGATCCGGTAGTTGTCCGGGAATTTAAGCTCCGCGAACGGCTCTTCCGCCCCGCGGTGGAAGAGGAGCAGTTCTATGGATTCCGCCCCGTGGGACTGGACGGTGAAGTTCACACCGCCCGGGATGATCGTGGCCCCGAAATCCCTGAAAAATCCGGGACGGACCTGAAAACCGTCTATGGTATCGATCGGCTGGAGCTGCTGCGCCGAGACGATCACCATATCTGCTGCATGCATAGTCATAGTAATCCTCCTGTCTGGTTCCCTTTATGTAAAGCATAGTTTTTCCGACTTGTTTGATATCTATTATAGACGAAAACAGCAGGAAGGGCAAAGAAAAAACCTGGTCTTGACTTTTTTATAGTGTTTCCTTTATTCTGTATTAGGAAAAAGATAAAGGACAGCAGGTTCAGAGGCTCCGCGGCTGTTCCGCGCGGGCCCTGGCAATGAAGGAGGCATATTTAATGGGCGGATTTTTTGGAGTTGCATCGAAGAAAGACTGCATACTGGAGCTTTTTTACGGGGTGGATTACCATTCCCATCTGGGGACGAGAAGAGGCGGAATGGCCGCATACGGCGACGGTGAATTCTGCCGTGCGATCCATAATATAGAGAATTCTCCGTTCAGGACAAAGTTTGAGCGGGATGTGGAGGAGATGAAAGGCAATCTTGGGATCGGCTGTATCTCGGATTATGAGCCGCAGCCGCTCCTGATCCAGTCGCACCACGGAAGTTTTGCCATTGTTACGGTAGGGAAGATCAATAATGAGGAGGAGCTGCTCCGGCGTGCTTTCAATGAAGGGCATTCCCATTTCCAGGAGATGAGCGGCGGGAAGATCAATGCCACAGAGCTGGTGGCATCCCTGATCTGCAAGAAGGCAAGCCTGGTGGAGGGGATCCAGTACGCCCAGAAGGTCGTGGACGGGTCACTCACCCTTCTCCTTATGACAAAGGACGGACTCTATGCTGCCCGTGACCGTTTCGGACGGACGCCGCTGGTGATCGGAAGGAAAGAGGACGCTTTCTGCGTTTCTTTTGAGAACTTTGCGTACATTAATCTCGGATACACAGATTACAAGGAGCTGGGCCCGGGAGAGGTGGCGTTCATCACCCCTGAGGGCGTGGAAACCCTGGTGGAGCCGGGAGAGAAAATGAAGATCTGCTCCTTCCTCTGGGTTTACTACGGATATCCGACCTCTTCCTACGAGGGAGTCAATGTGGAGGAAATGCGCTATAAATGCGGAAGTATGCTGGCAAAGAGGGACGGGGACAGCGTGCACCCGGACATCGTGGCAGGCGTCCCGGATTCCGGCGTGGCTCATGCCATCGGATATGCCAATGAATCCGGCATCCCGTATGCGCGCCCGTTTATCAAATACACCCCTACATGGCCCAGGTCCTTTATGCCTACGAACCAGAGCCAGAGGGACCTGATCGCGCGGATGAAGCTGATCCCGGTCAAGGCGCTGATCGAGAATAAGAAGCTCCTTCTTATCGATGATTCGATCGTGCGAGGGACACAGCTGAGGGAGACGACAGAATTCCTCTATAAGAGCGGCGCAAAGGAAGTCCATGTGCGCCCCGCGTGCCCGCCCCTTGTCTACGGATGTAAGTTCCTGAACTTCTCCAGGTCAAAGTCAGACCTGGACCTGATCACCAGGCGCATCATCCAGGAAAAAGAAGGGGAGAACTGCCCGGCAGAGGTGCTGGAAGAGTACGCGAACCCGGATTCCTGCCGCTACGCGGAGATGGTGGAGGAGATCCGCCGGATCCAGAACTTTACGACTCTGAGGTTCCACAGGCTGGACGACCTTCTGGAGTCCATCGGCCTGGAGCCGTGCAAAGTCTGCACCTACTGCTTCAACGGAAAAGAGTAAGAATAAGATCTTTCATGAAAAAAGTAAGGATAAGATCCGGAAAAGAGAATAAGTTATGCTGAGGAAAAAGGAACAAGACCGCCTGGGCATCGAGTGGGGCAGTTTTTACCGCACGGTCATCGCCCTCGTCGTGCCTATGGCGCTCCAAAATCTGATCAATGTCGGAGTTACCGCGGCGGATGTGATCATGCTCGGAGCTGTGGGGGAAGACGCGCTGTCCGGCGCCTCCCTCGCGGGACAGGTCCAGTATATCATGACCCTGTTTTTGTTCGGGCTGACCTCCGGCGCCACAGTGCTGACCGCTCAGTACTGGGGGAAGGGAGATAAGGACGCGATCGAAAAGATCCTTGGGATAGCAGTAAAGACGGCAGTTTTTGTGACTGCCCTTTTTACTGCCGCGGCGCTGGTGGTCCCGGGGCTGCTCCTTCGGATCTTTACCAGCGATCCTGTGGTCATCGCCGAGGGGATCAAATATCTGCGGATCGTGGCGTTTACTTATATTATGATCGGGATCACGCAGGCATACCTGTACATCATGAGGAGCGTGGAGCGGGTCATCGTGGCGACGGTTGTGTACCTGCTGTCGCTGATCTGCAATATCATCATGAATTCGATCTTCATCTTCGGCCTTTTTGGGCTTCCGGCGATGGGGATCAGCGGGGCTGCCCTGGGCACGCTCTGCGCCAGGATACTGGAAGTAGTGCTCGTGGCGGGATATGCAAGGTTTTTCAATAAGGATATCAAGCTGAGGCTGCGTTATGTGCTGCATACCGACAAGGTGCTTTTCGGCGATTTTATGAAATACGCCCTTCCGGTGGTCATCAATGAGGTGATGTGGGGACTTGGCACTGCGGCGAACACTGCGATACTGGGACACATGGGAAGCCCTGTTGTGGCGGCGAATTCCGTGGCGCAGGTGGCAAGGCAGCTTGCGACGGTCGTCTCCTTCGGGCTGTCCAGCGCGGCGGCGATCTATCTCGGGAAGACCATCGGGGAGAAGAGGATGGAGCATGCGCGGGCTTATGCGAAGAGGTTCATCGGCCTGAGCCTGATCATGGGCGTGCTGGGAGGCGCGGTCATCCTGATCGCCTCGCCGGTCGCGTCGGCATTTCTGTCCCTCTCGGCGGAGGCAAAAGATTACCTGCGGATCATGTTTTTCGTCATGTCTTATTTTGTGGTAGGACAGGCGTTCAACACGACCATGGTGGTCGGGATATTCCGGTCAGGCGGGGATACGAGGTTCGGGCTGATCCTGGATGTGAGCACCATGTGGTGCTGCTCCATCCTGCTGGGATTCCTGGCTGCCTTTGTGTTTAAGCTGAGCGTGCCGGTCGTATATATGATCCTGATGAGCGACGAGATCATCAAGATCCCGATCACGTTCTGGCGGTACAGGAGCTGCAAGTGGCTGAGAGATGTGACCAGAGATGCAAAATAATGTGCAAGATCCCGAGGGAATATGTTATACTAACAGGAGCACGACTATATTTTAAGAGAGAAGGTAAATGAATCATGCCAGAAGAACAGAATACAAACGGATGTACAGAGGAGTCCTGCGCAGGGTGCGCCCATGCGGATTCCTGTACGAGCAAGAAGACAGATTTCCGTGAGCCGATGAATATGTATTCATCCATCAAACGGGTGATCGGCGTGGTCAGCGGCAAAGGCGGCGTCGGGAAGTCTCTCGTCACAGCATCCCTTGCCAGGATGATGAGGGAAAAAGGCTATACGGTGGGTATCCTTGACGCGGATGTCACAGGTCCGTCCATCCCGAAGATGTACGGGATCCATGAGAAGGCGAGAGGCACGGAGGACAGCATCATCCCGTGCACAGCCAAGGACGGGACAAGGATCATGTCCGTGAACCTGCTGCTGGAGGATGAATCCGAGCCGGTGATCTGGAGAGGACCCATCATCGCGGGCGTGGTGAAGCAGTTCTGGACCGACGTAATGTGGGGGGATCTTGATTATCTCTTTGTGGACATGCCGCCCGGAACAGGCGATGTGCCGCTGACGGTGTTCCAGTCCCTGCCCGTGGACGGCGTGGTGATCGTCACATCCCCGCAGGACCTTGTGCAGATGATCGTGAAAAAGGCTGCCAATATGGCGGAGCAGATGAACATCCCGGTGCTCGGCATCGTGGAGAATTACAGCTATGTGAAATGCCCGGACTGCGGCAAAGAGATCAAGGTGTTCGGCGAGAGCCACATCGATCAGATCGCCGGGGAGATGGGCGTGCCGGTGCTCGGCAAAATGCCGATCGATATGGATCTGGCGCGGACCGTTGAGGAAGAGAAATTTTACGAGGCGGAAAATCCGTATTTAAAAGACGTGGAATTATAATCTAAGACAGGCTTTCTGGCGGACAGAGAGTTTCTGCCGGCATGGGCGGAAGCACTCTGTCCCGCTTTGTATCAGGGGAAAGGTTACAGCCTGAAACCCATGAAAGGAGGAGATCGTTTTGATCGGAGAGAAAACAGCGATATGGAAAGAAGGGGAGTACAGTTATCCGGCAGCGTATGGCTTTGTCCCGTTCATAGTAAGCTATATGCACGAGGATGACAAGATCCGGCCGGCCATGCTCGTCGCGCCGGGAGGGGCATACCGGTATGCGTCCCCGTATGAGGGAAATCTCCCGGCTCTGGAATTTTACCGGGCAGGATATAATGTATTTGTCCTTGCCTATACGGTCAATCACCTGGATGAGCTGGATGCGCCCCTTGGGATGCAGCCCCTGCAGGATATATCGAGGGCAGTGAGGGTCATCCGCGCACACAGCGCGCAGTGCAATATCGACCCGCTGAAGATCGCGGTGTGCGGGTTCTCCGCGGGAGGGCATCTCTGCGCGTCGCTTTGTGTCCACTATGAAGATATCAAAGACCCGGATCCGGAGTACGGTGAGGTGTCAAACCGGCCGGATGCGGCAGTTCTCTGCTATCCGGTCATCACTTCCGGGGAATATGCGAACCGGGAGTCGTTCCGCGCTCTTCTCGGGGCAGATCCGGATGAAAAAGACCTGGAGTATATGTCCCTGGAGAAACATGTGACAGAGGATACGCCGCCCTGTTTTCTCTGGCAGACTGCCACAGACGCCAGCGTGCCGGTGGAGAACAGTTATCTCTTTGCCGGGGCGTGCAGGAAGGCAGGCGTCCCTTACGCGCATCACGTTTTCTCTGACGGGGTACACGGGATGTCCGTGGCAACGCCGGAATGGCTGGATAAAGAATCCGAAGAGCTCTATACCCTGGAGCAGATCCGTCTGCTCGCAGAGGCTGTGTCAGCCGGCAGAACACCCTGTCCCCCTGAGCGGGGAGAGGAGCTGATCCGGGAGTTCGCCCTGGACGGCAGGAAGAGAGAACGCTGGACGCCTGAGGTAAAGGAATGGCTGCGCGGGCTGCTGGACGAAGTGGGGCTCTGGACAGAGCTGGCGGAAAGATGGCTGGCCGGCGAGCTGGACCTGAAATAAACAGGCGGGTGACCGCAGAGGAGGAGACGGATGAGGATACTGTTTATCCGGCATGGAGATCCGGATTATGTAAATGATACACTGACTGAGAAAGGACGGCGGGAGGCGGCAGCCTTGGCGGAGAGGGCGGCGGCGCTTGATCTGGGGACCTGTTTTGTCTCGCCGCTCGGGAGAGCGCAGGCAACGGCAGCCTACAGCCTGGAAAAACTCGGGAGGACGGCAGTGACCCTGGACTGGCTCCGGGAGTTTCCGGCGCAGATCGACCTGAACCGGGCGGAACATTTAAGGGCAGCCTATCCGAACGCTGAAAAGGAGGACGGCATATATAAGCCCAGGATCGTCTGGGATGTGATCCCGTCTTACTGGACAGAGCACAGAGAATACTCGGACGGCATTCTGTGGAGAGAGTCTGAGGTCAGCAGATGCTCGGACGTGGTACAGGTGTATGATGATGTGACGGAAAAATTTGACGCTTTTCTGGCGGAACGGGGATATGTCAGGGAAGGAGGGCATTACAGAGTAGAAAAGGAGAGTACAGAGACCGTGACATTTTTCTGTCATTTTGGGATCACCTGCGCGCTCCTCGCCCATCTGTGGTCCCTCTCGCCCTTTACGATGTGGCACAGCCTGGCGCTGGCGCCGACTTCTGTGACAGAAGTGGTCACAGAGGAGAGGGAAAAAGGGTGTGCATATTTCCGCGGCCTGAAGCTTGGGGATGTGACGCATCTTTCCATGGCAGGGGAAGAGCCCTCGTTTGCCGCCAGGTTCTGCGAGGTGTACAGCGATATGTCCCAGAGGCATTGAACGAAGTACACGGCGGTATCCCCTGGAGGCATTGAAAAAGAAGCGGCATATCAGGTATGGTCATGAGTGTGAGGAAATGCATACAATGATAGGGAGATGATCATGTGGATGAAAAGGAGATCTTTCTGTCATGGCATACGAGACTTTTGAGCGTGTGGAGGGCATCATACAGAGTATTAACAGGGGCGATTCCTGCTGCACGATGATGGTGTCGCTGGTCAGTAATTCCAATATTGTAAATGCAGTGGTGACAGGGGAGACGGTGATCGTGGACAATGTCCGCCTCCGCCCCGGTATGAGGATCGCGGTCTTCTATGACGCGAACCTTCCGACCCCGGCGGTATACCCGCCCCAGTACCGGGCGGAGCTGGTCACGTCGCTTCGGAGGAACCAGCAGGTGAAGCTCAGTTATTTTGACGACAGCCTGACCTCTGAGGACAATGCGCTCAGGCTGAATATCGGCCCGACTACGAATGTGGAGACGCTGAACGGGCAGCAGTATACGTGCAGCCCTGAGAATTCAGAACTGCTCGTCTACTATACGGCAGCCACATTCAGCATCCCGGCACAGACAACGCCCCAGAGGGTCATTGTCCTGTGTGAGTATTAATGAAGAAAGGAACGGGCTGCCCGGCAGGAGCGGCAGCCTGCTCCCTGGCAGAAGACAAGAACAGGAGGCAGAGACATGCTGGCGGAAAAAGAGATACAGGAGCTTATCAGCAGAGCGCTGGAAGCGAGGAAAAACGCGTATGCGCCGTATTCGGATTTCCGGGTAGGGGCGGCGCTGCTCTCAGACAGCGGCGGGATCTACACGGGATGCAATATTGAGAACAGCGCCTACACCCCGACGAACTGCGCTGAGAGGACCGCTTTTTTTAAGGCAGTGAGCGAAGGCGTGCGCAGTTTCCGGGCAATCTGCATCGCGGGAGGACCGGGGGAGAGGGAACCGGAGAAGCCCTGCCCGCCCTGCGGTGTGTGCAGGCAGGTGATGCTGGAGTTCTGCGGCCCGGACTTTGAGGTCATACTCGCGGTAAACGGGCAGCAGTATGAGGTATATACATTGGACAGGCTGGCCCCGATGGGGTTCCGGCTGTGAGGCGGAAGAGTGTAAGGAGGAGACCGGATGAGGGTTGAGGAAATTTTAAGACATGTGGACCACACGCTGCTCAGCCAGACAGCGACATGGGAAGAGATCAGAAAATTGTGCGATGAAGCGATAGAGTATCAGACTGCTTCGGTGTGCATACCGCCGTCTTATGTGCAGCAGGCAAAAGAATATGTGGGGAGCCGGATGGCAGTGTGCACGGTCATCGGATTCCCGAACGGGTATCATACCACAGCGGTCAAGGCGGCGGAAGCGGCAGACGCGGTGAAAAACGGCGCGGATGAGGTAGATATGGTGATCGATCTCGGATGGGTCAAGGACGGGAGGTATGACCTGGCCGAGGAGGAAATCCGCGCGGTGAAAAAGGCGGCGGGCGGAAGGATCCTCAAGGTGATCATCGAGACATGCTTCCTCACGGAGGAGGAAAAGATCAGACTCTGCGGGACAGTGACCCGGGCAGGGGCGGACTATATCAAGACGTCCACAGGATTCGGCGGGGCGGGCGCCACATTTGACGATATCCGGCTGTTCGCGGAACATGTAGGAAGCGGAGTGAAGATCAAGGCAGCAGGCGGGATCTCCACCCTGGAGGACGCGGAGAAGTTCCTGGAGCTGGGTGCGGACCGGCTGGGGACGAGCCGGATCGTGAAGCTGGCAAAGCAGGCGGGAGCAGAATAAGAGATCAGAAATAAGAAAGGGGCTGACAGGAATGGTAGACTACACAGAAGGAGCAGGGATCCAGTACCATGTAGGGCTCAAGCCGGGAGATGTGGGCAGGTATGTGATCCTCCCCGGGGATCCGAAACGGTGCGCGAAGATCGCGCAGTATTTTGAAAATCCTTATCTGGCGGCGGACAGCCGGGAGTTTGTGACCTACACCGGGACCCTGGACGGGGAGAAAGTGAGCGTGACCAGCACAGGGATCGGCGGGCCTTCCGCGTCCATCGCCATGGAGGAACTGTGCAACTGCGGCGCGGATACATTTATCCGGGTTGGGACATGCGGCGGGATGCAGACAGAAGTGTGCGGCGGCGACCTTGTCATCGCGACGGGAGCTATCCGCATGGAGGGGACGAGCAGGGAGTACGCCCCTGTGGAATACCCGGCGGTGCCGGACCTGGAAGTGACGAATGCCCTGGTAAACGCGGCAAAAAAACTGGGCATGCCCTATCATACCGGCGTTGTACAGTGCAAGGATTCTTTTTACGGGCAGCATCAGCCGGAGAAGCACCCGGTCAGCTATGAGCTTCTGGACAAATGGGAGGCATGGCTGCGCATGGGATGCATGGCGTCAGAGATGGAATCCGCGGCGCTTTTTATCGTGGGAGCGTACCGGCGGGCGCGCGTGGGGTCTGTATTCCTCGCTATCGCCAACCAGGAGCGCGAAAAGCTGGGACTGGAGAACCGGCAGGTACACGACACGGACGGCGCTGTCAGGACGGCTGTGGAAGCGGTGCGGGAAATGATCCGTATGGAAAAAGCATCGTAGTGCATGCGCAGGCAGCGGACAGGAGGCGGGAGGACCCGCCTCCTTGTCATTCCAGTATCCGTGAGAGACGGACATAGAAGAGCATCAGAGATTCGCAGTATCTGTTGGAGAGCGGACAAAGGACGGCCATATTTTTACCGCTGCTCTGGATGTGTCTGCCTGCATACAGTATATAGTCATACATGTATTTCATGAATTCTTTATTCGTTGGTTTTCTGTCACGGCGGGATTTGTTGAAGATAAGGTCGAGAAGTTCTGTGTTGTGAGATTCCCAGACAGAAGTGACTACCGTTCTTATATTTTTCTCTACACAGTTCCAGCTCGTGTGAAAATGACTGGCAATGTCCAGGTACAGGGATTTTGTGATGCAGTCCAGACGCTCGCGGTCTTCAATAATGAGAAGGAGTCCGTGGACCACATAATCATAACCTGTGTAAGAACGGCTGACTCCAAATGAGTCAAGAGTGCTGATGATAATTTGTTCATAAGTCATATGAATACTCCTCTCTGATCTGAGGCGCCTGTTCATTTTGCACACCCATATTATCGTAAATTGCAGAAATGTGACATACAATAAGAATGGTTCGACGATTTTCGACCGAAAAAGTCGAAGGCCAGGGCAGGAACCTGCCGGGAAAACACACGCATAATGTGTGACGGAGTGATTGATTTTACGCTCCGCCCATGTTAAGATATGCGATAGTGCATAAGTGCGCGCTCATGGCAGGGCAGCCTGCCGGATATCCTGGAAACAATTTTTATGACAGTAAGGAGATATAAGAATGATCAGTGCAAATAATGTGACGCTTCGGGTAGGGAAAAAGGCGCTTTTTGAGGATGTAAATATCAAATTTACAGAAGGCAACTGCTATGGCCTGATCGGCGCGAACGGCGCGGGGAAGTCTACGTTCCTTAAGATCCTTTCCGGCCAGCTCGAACCGACCAAAGGGGAAGTCGTTATCACTCCCGGTGAGAGGCTTTCCTTCCTGCAGCAGGACCACTTTAAATATGATGAATATACAGTGCTTGATACAGTTATTATGGGAAATGCAAGGCTGTATGAGATCATGAAGGAAAAAGAAGTGATCTATGCCAAAGAGGACTTCACAGATGAGGACGGGATCCGCGCCAGCGAGCTGGAGGCGGAGTTCGCGACCATGAACGGCTGGGAGGCGGAGGCTGATGCCGCGTCGCTCCTGAACGGACTTGGCATTGAGACAGACCTTCATTATAAATATCTGAAGGAGCTGACCGGCCCGGAGAAGGTGAAGGTACTCCTCGCCCAGGCTTTATTCGGCAACCCGGACATCCTGCTCCTTGACGAGCCGACCAACCACCTTGACCTGGATGCCATCGCGTGGCTGGAAGAGTTCCTCATCAATTTTGACAATACGGTCATCGTCGTATCCCATGACCGTTACTTCCTGAATAAGGTATGTACGCAGATCGCGGATATTGATTACGGCAAGATCCAGCTCTATGCCGGAAACTATGACTTCTGGTATGAGTCCAGCCAGCTCCTGATCCGTCAGATGAAGGAAGCGAACAGGAAGAAGGAAGAGAAGATCAAAGAGCTGCAGGAATTTATCGCGCGGTTTTCCGCCAATGCTTCCAAGTCCAAGCAGGCGACGTCCAGAAAGCGCGCCCTGGAGAAGATCCAGCTCGATGAGATCAAGCCGTCCAGCAGGAAATATCCGTACATCGATTTCCGTCCGAACCGCGAGATCGGAAATGAGGTGCTCACGGTGGAAGGCCTTTCCAAGACCATTGACGGGGAGAAGATCCTTGACAATATCAGCTTTACCCTGGGACATGACGATAAGGTGGCGTTTGTGGGAAGCAATGAGCTGGCGAAGACAGTGCTTTTCAAGATCCTGATCGGGGAGATGGAGCCGGACGAAGGTACTTATAAATGGGGTGTGACCACATCGCAGGCTTATTTCCCGAAGGATTTCGGCGGCGAATTTGACAGCGACTATACGATCACTGAGTGGCTGACCCAGTATTCTGAGGAAAAAGATGTGACTTATGTCCGCGGATTCCTCGGACGTATGCTGTTCTCGGGAGAAGACGGAGTGAAGAAGGTCAAAGTGTTGTCCGGCGGGGAAAAGGTGCGCTGCCTGCTCTCCAAGATGATGATCTCCGGGGCAAATGTCCTGCTCCTCGACGAGCCCACCAACCATCTGGATATGGAGGCGATCACCGCGCTCAACAACGGCCTGATCAAATTCCCGGGCGTGCTGCTGTTTACATCGAGAGACCATCAGATCGTGCAGACCACAGCAAACCGTATCATGGAGATCGTGCCGGGCGGACAGCTCATCGACAAGATCACGACTTACGATGAATACCTGGCAAGCGATGAGATGGCGAGAAAGAGACAAACCTATTCCGTACAGACGGAGGAGGAAGACTAAAGCCGTCCGGATGCTGTGTAGGAGAGGACAATGAAGAGTCTGAATGAAGATTTAAAGACAGGGAATTTCAAACAGATCTATCTCCTGTACGGGGAGGAGGCTTATCTGAAAAAGCAGTATAAGGAACGCTTCATCAAGGCCATGCTCCCCGAAGGGGATACCATGAATTATGCGTACTACGAGGGAAAGAATACGGACATCAAAGAGGTCATCGACCTGGCGGAGACGCTTCCGTTTTTCTCGGAGCGCAGGCTGATCGTGTTTGAAAATACCGGCTTTTTCAAGAATTCCGGCGCAGATATGGCGGATTATATCAGCGGCGGGATGCCGGATACGACGTATTTCATTTTTATAGAAAGCGAAGTGGACAAGCGCAGCAAGCTGTACAAGGCAGTAAAGGCAAAGGGACACATCGCGGAGCTGGGCGTGCAGGACGAGAACACGCTCAGGCGGTGGGTCCAGAGTCTTGTGAAAAAAGAGCATAAGACGATGGAACCGTCGGATATCGCTTACTTTCTGAATAAAGTAGGGACGGATATGGAGAACATCCTCAGGGAGATGGAAAAGCTGGTCTGCTATGCCATGGAAAGGGACACCCTTACAAGGGAAGATGTGGACGCTGTGTGCGTCACACAGATCACGAGCCATATTTTTGAGATGGTCAATGCGGTCGCGGATAAGAACCAGAGGAAGGCGCTGGATCTGTACTATGAGCTGCTTGCATTGAAAGAGCCGCCGATGCGGATCCTTTTCCTTCTGACAAGGGAGTACCGGATCCTCTTTCATGTGAAGGCACTCTTAAAGCAGGGATATGGGAGAAAGGAGATCGCCTCAAAGGCAGGACTCCATCCGTTTGCCGCCGGAAGATATATGGATCAGGCAAAGCGGTTCCATACAAAGGAACTGAGGGAGACAATGGAAGAAGGGGCAGATATCGAACAGCGGGTCAAGACGGGCTTACTGACAGACCATCTGGCAGTGGAGCTTTTTCTCGTAAAGCACTCCGCGCACTGAACCGGGATTGGAGGAAAGAAAGTGTCAGTTATAGATCAGAGTAAGATAAGGAATTTTTGTATTATTGCGCATATCGATCACGGAAAATCCACCCTGGCGGACCGGATCATCGAGATGACCGGGCTTCTGACCAGCCGCGAGATGCAGTCCCAGGTGCTGGATAATATGGACCTGGAGCGGGAGAGAGGCATCACGATCAAAGCCCAGGCAGTCCGTACGGTGTACAAGGCGGACGACGGGGAGGAGTATATCTTCAACCTGATCGATACCCCGGGGCACGTGGACTTTAACTATGAAGTCTCCAGGAGCCTTGCTGCCTGCGACGGCGCGATCCTCGTGGTGGACGCGGCGCAGGGAGTGGAGGCGCAGACGCTGGCAAATGTGTACCTGGCGCTGGACCATGACCTGGATGTGATGCCCGTGATCAACAAGATCGACCTGCCCAGCGCGGATCCGGAACGGGTCAAGGAGGAGATCGAGGACGTCATCGGCATTGAGGCGGACGATGCTCCGCTCATTTCCGCGAAGACCGGTCAGAATGTCCACGAAGTGCTGGAGCAGATCGTCAGGAAGATCCCCGCTCCGGAGGGAGATGCGGACGCCCCGCTCCAGGCGCTGATCTTTGATTCCAAGTACGACTCCTATAAAGGGGTGATCGTATTCTGCCGGATCAAACAGGGAACCGTGCGCAAGGGAACGCCGATCCTGATGATGGCCACCGGGGCAAAGGCGGAGGTCGTGGAAGTCGGGACATTCGGGGCAGGGCAGTTCATCCCCTGCGAGGAACTGGAAGCCGGGATGGTCGGCTACATTACGGCAAGCCTGAAGAATGTAAAAGAGACCCGGGTGGGCGATACGATCACCAACGCCCAGGTTCCGTGCGCAGAGCCGCTGCCGGGATATAAGAAGGTCAACCCCATGGTGTACTGCGGGCTTTACCCTGCGGACGGAGCGAAGTATCCGGACCTGAGAGATGCACTTGAAAAGCTTCAGCTCAATGATGCTGCCCTGCAGTTCGAGGCAGAGACATCTGTTGCCCTGGGATTCGGATTCCGCTGCGGGTTCCTGGGGCTCCTCCATCTGGAAATCATCCAGGAGAGGCTGGAGAGAGAGTACAATCTGGATCTTGTGACGACCGCGCCGAGCGTAATCTATAAGATCCACAAGACGAACGGGGAGGTCATTGATCTGACGAACCCGACGAACATGCCGGACCCGGCGGAGATCGACTATATGGAAGAACCCATGGTCAAGGCAGAGATCATGGTGACCTCTGAGTACATCGGCGCGATCATGGACCTGTGCCAGGAGCGGCGCGGGATCTACCAGGGCATGGAGTATATCGAAGAGAAGCGCGCGGTCCTCAACTACCATCTCCCGCTCAATGAGATCATCTATGATTTCTTTGACGCGTTGAAATCAAGGTCCAGGGGATATGCGTCTTTTGATTATGAGATGATGGGATACCAGCGCTCCGAGCTTGTGAAGCTGGACATCCTGATCAATAAAGAAGAAGTGGACGCCCTGTCCTTTATCGTATTTGCGGGAAGCGCGTACGAGAGGGGAAGGAAGATGTGCGAGAAGCTCAAGGCAGAGATCCCGAGGCAGCTCTTCGAGATCCCGATCCAGGCAGCCATCGGCAGCAAGATCATTGCCAGGGAGACTGTAAAGGCAATGCGCAAGGACGTGCTGGCGAAGTGCTACGGCGGCGATATCTCCCGTAAAAAGAAGCTGCTGGAAAAGCAGAAAGAAGGAAAGAAGCGCATGCGCCAGGTGGGGAACGTAGAGATCCCGCAGAAGGCGTTCATGAGCGTCTTAAAGCTGGATGACGACTGATACAGGGACAATCGGCGCATGGGCGGCACAGGCGCCGCCGCGCGGGAAAAGCGCCGGACTGAAAGATGTATACAGACCGGCGGGAGGAGCAGGAACGTGAAAAAGGAGTTGGAACTGTATGTGCATATCCCATTCTGTGTAAAAAAATGCGCGTACTGTGATTTTCTCTCCGGACCGGCCGGGGAGGCGGAGAAGGCAGCTTACACAGAGGCCCTTCTCCGGGAGATCAAAGGAAGAAGAGAGGCTTACAGGGATTACCGTGTGAGCACAGTGTTTCTGGGCGGTGGGACTCCCTCTGTACTGACAGGGGAGGAGACCGCCCGGATTTTTCATGCCCTGGGAGAGAACTTTGACATCAGCAGGGACGCGGAGATCACCATGGAAGTAAATCCCGGCACGGTGACCGGAGAGAAAGCGGCCGTGTGGAGGCAGTGCGGCGTCAACAGGCTGAGCATCGGGCTCCAGTCAGTGGATGACAGAGAACTGGAAATGCTTGGGCGGATCCATACGTTCCGCGAGTTCCTGGATACGTGGGAGATCGTAAGGAAAGCGGGATTCTGCAATGTCAATGTGGACCTGATCTCAGCGATACCGGGGCAGACAGAGGAAAGCTGGGAACGCACCCTCCGCACGGCGGCAGAGCTTGGGCCGGAACATCTTTCCGCGTACAGTCTGATCATAGAAGAAGGGACGCCGTTCTACGAAAGATACGGAAGCGGAGAAAAAGATCTATGTGGCGGCGCTCTTCCGATGCTGCCGGATGAGGATACGGAGAGGCGGATCTATCAGATGACAGAGGCTGTCCTGGAGGAGTACGGATATCACAGATATGAGATCTCAAATTACGCAAAGCAGGGATATGAGTGCAGACACAACCTCGGGTACTGGGAGAGAAAGCCATATCTGGGACTGGGACTGGGGGCTTCGTCCCTTGTGGAAGAACAAAGGTTTCACAATACTTCGGATATGAGAAAATATATGGAAATCTTCGGAGATCCGGTCTTAAGCCGGTCAGTGTGCGCGGGAGCCGGCCGGCCCGGACCTGCCGCTGAGGAGATAGAGGTGCTTACGACAGAAGATCAGATGGAAGAGTTTATGTTTCTCGGGCTGCGGAAGACAAACGGAATATCCTGCCGGGAGTTCCGGGAAAATTTCGGAAGAACAATGGAAGAAGTTTACGGAAACAAGATCAGGCGCTTTGATGGTCTGGGACTTATGAAAAGAGAAGGAGACCGGCTGCGGCTGACAGAACAGGGGATAGATGTGAGTAATTCTGTATTTGTGGAATTTATGATAAAATAATAATCCGATGCGGGACGTGCGGTAAAAAATATTAAAAGTACACAATAAAAATATTTGGAAAATATTGTTTGGCAATAATTTGTGTGATACAATAGATAATATTATTGAGAAAGTATGTAGAAAGCACAAACAAGGGGGACAGTTTTATGCAAAAGACGAAAGCATACGGAACATGTACACGGAGAAAGCGCAGAAAGAGTCTGCTCAGCTTTCTCTGCATTTTTACGGTTTTATGCTCAACATTAGTTACATTTGTACCGGCAGTCCGCGCAGAGGCGGCCGATTCCGATGCGCCTGAGCTTGAGAACCTGATCATTGACCGGGTATACGAGCTTACTCCGATGGGAGAGATTCCTGATGGGGTTACGGTCAATGACACCGGATTTGCGCCGGAGATCACAGAGTATGAAGGCACGGCGTACAGTTCGGTCAATGAGATAAAGGTATATCCTTTTGCCGAGTCAGATACCGCTGAGGTCCGGGTGAACGGCAGCGATCTGAACAATGAAGGATATTTTACAGTCGATGTGAGCGAACCGGGCAGCCATGAAGTTAAGGTGGAAGTATCTGACAATGGAGATACCACGGATTATACAGTGGATGTCGAAAAAGTGGATACAGATTACAGGGACCGCCGTCCTGTTGTAAAGAATGAAACGATCATGGATGCGCTCAGCGTCTCTACATCGTTTGACAATGAAGAACAGCTTCTGGAAGTCATGGAAAAGGACTATAATGTTGTCCTGCCGGAAAGCAGCAAAGCAGACGGTTCCTATGTGGAAACAGAAGAGAGTTATTGGAGCGTGCCAGGCGGAAGCCTGCCGGATGCTTCCGGGACTGACACACCTGTGGAGCTGTTCACAGTGGACCTTGGGGACACATACAGCGTCAGCCGGATCAGGGCGGCATTCGGTCCGTCCAATATGAATCTGTCGCAGAACCGCGTGCGGATTTCTGTAAGTACAGATGGTGAGACTTGGGAGACCCCTGTTACAAAAGGAAATATGAATACCGGCACACAGTATCATCAGAATGTGACCCGCTATGAGTTCGGAGTTTCCTATGACGCGAGGTACATCCGCTTTGAGGTGACGAACTGGCAGTTTGGAGATCAGAAAGATCTGCGCATATATCAGTTTATGATCTTTTATGACGCGGGAGAAGTTCCGGAGAAGCAGGATGCTCCGGAAGGGGCGGGCGTACCGCACCAGCACGAAGATCGGCATCAGTACCTTGCCAGCGGACAGGCTACGGTCGTGGAACGGGGACTTACCATGTCCGGCTGGACTCCGAGCAGCGGCTACGGACGAGGCATCCCCACGGCAGAAGAATCAGAGCAGTTCGGTTATGATGGACCGCTGTTTTATGACCCTGATTTTGAGAACCCGGACTACATGCTGTATAATCCGGATGCGTTATGGGGAATTGCAAAAGCTCCGTTTGGCGGAAACAACATGGCTTCCGCGGGAGAACCTGCGGATTTTATCCCGGAATCCATGAAGCCTTATATCGGTAATGCGATCAGTTTCTGCTTCGGAGATGAGGGAGGATACAGCACCAGCGAAGCCGAGGCGTTCGGCAAATGGTTCGACTGGACCCGCGAACACTATCCGGGAGTCATCTTACATACCAACCAGTTCCCGAACCAGTGGAGCCGCGCGAATCTTCTGGAATATTTCCGGATCGCGGAGCCAGACATGATATGCTGGGATGATTATTACGGCGATTCAAGCTGGGCAAACCCGTCGAGCATCAATCTCTCTAACGAGAACGTGCAGAAGGACGCGGCGCGCCGGCTGCTGAATCTTAATACATGGAAGTTATACAGGGAACTGGCTCATGGAGGCATTGACGGAACCGGATCCAAACCGATCCTGTTCGGGCAGTATCTGGATGCGTTTGCATTTAACCATTCCCAGTCCAATAAGAATCTGATCGTAAATACTTCGATCCTGTCCGGAGCGAAATGGCTGAACTTCTTCCGTCTGGAATATCAGTTTGACCGCGCTTATCTGTGGGATGAGGACGGCACGCCTACACGCGGGCTTCTGGAATGGGGGCAGATCATTGACCGCGTTCATGCTATTGATGATCAGCTGACACGTCTGAACAATGACTGGATCATGTTCAAGATGGGCACGATCGGGAATGAGGCGAATGCCTCGGCAGATGGTTTCCGCATGGGCAATTTTGACGATGAGTCCAGCAGCGATAAAAACCTGGAATACGGTCTCGCAGATGTGAGTGTGACAAGCCTTTCTGAGGCTCATGACGGAGGAACGGGAGATGTGGTGCTCGGCTACTACAATACGCTTCCCGGACTGTATGAGAGCGAGATCGCAGAATACTTTGAGGGCGCGACAGCGCCGAAGGCATTCATGATCATGAACGGTCTTGTTGCCGGCCAGGCTGAAAGATATAATCAATTCAATATTCCTGCAAGGGAAGCCGGATCGTCTGACAATACGCGCCAGGAGATCACGGTCACAGTGGACGCTGATTTTGCGGCGGAACACACACTGTATATGGTAGATAAAGATGATACAGACGAGAATGGAAGCGGAAAGATCAAAGAGGTCGAGCTCAGCGGCAACAGCTTTACCGTGACTCTGGGAGGCGGGGAAGCAAATCTTTACTTCTGGGATACAGATACAACAGCTTCTGCTGATTCGGCAGGGGAAGGAACTTATGCGTCATTTGCTTTTGATTCCCACAGCGAAACCTACTGGCAGCCTGCAGAAACATCCGAAACCTACACCGTGGCAAACACATTTGCTCCTTGTACGATCGATCAGGTGACGATCCTGGAAAAGGGCAGCGCTGTGAAAGAGTTCCATCTGGAATATCTGGATGCGAATGGTGATTGGAAGTCTTTCGGAGAAGCAGGGACCGAGATCGGCGCAGTGACGACAGTGGCGGCGGGAGAGCCTGTGAATGCGCAGGGAATCCGTCTGGTGATCACAGAGGCGGATGGGAATCCGGCTGTCTATGAGATCCAGGTGCAGGAAGCTGCCGCAGAAGACCCGGATCAGGTGAATACACTGCAGGTCAATGACAATACACTTGGAGACGGACTGTTCCGGTTCAGCTATGATGAGCTCTGGTCTTATAGAGAGACGGAGTCGAATGACGGCATGATGAGCGGATCTTATCCGATAGAAAATGACGGACATTTCTCTAACTGGGCAGATGCAGAGGCATCCTTCAAGTTCTATGGCACAGGCGTGGAGCTGAAGCTGCGCGCGGATCAGGCGTCCCATATCAGGGCAGCTGTATTTGACTCGGAAGGACATCAGATTAGAGACTGGACGGCCGGAACGAACAGCGGCGCGATCTTATTCAGCGATTTGGCAGAAGACAATGCAGTCTATACGCTGAAGATCCAGAAAGCAGACGCCAGCCAGGCGGGAATCGACGGCGCTGTGGTTACTTACAAGGGTGCGCTTCCCTCTTCCATTGAGGAAAGCAGCAGCACCGGAGCAGATGCGGTACAGGAATATGTAGATCAGCGGACAACCGAAGGGGATACGAATTATTTCACTTATGAGCCGGAGGCAGTGTCTAAACAGATGGGAACGGACAACAGCGGCTTTAACCAGGATGCAGATGAGGCAGACGGATGGGTGGAACATGTGCAGGATGCACAGTATCAGAATCTTGGATTTACCCGCACGAATATGGACGGCGCGGCTTACACATTGAATTTCTACGGCACAGGCGTACAGCTTTACAGCGGCGTTACACCGATGGGCGATACAACAGAGGGTATGGATTACGGCACCCTTACATTTGAGCTGGACGGAGAGCCGGTCAGCGCCCAGACGCTTGACGTAACAGATCTTGGCACGAACGGCAAGGTTTCTGCCCGGATGTGGACGGTTAATGTGCCGGACGCAGGAGAGAACGCGGATCATACATTGAAAGTTACAGTCAATGGCGGATACAGCCGTATCGACTATGCTGTGGTGAACCGCTATTGGGAAGAAGCAAAAGACGTGCAGGGAGCTTATACAGTCTCGGTAACTTCGGGGGAAAACGGAATCGCGCAGCTTCAGGGCCCGGAGAGAGTTCCGGCAGGCGGAAGCGCGGTAATCCTGATCTCGCCGGATGATGGATATGAGGTAGACAGCATCATTGTCAATAACGTATCGGTAACGGTTCCTGATGACGGACAGCTTGTACTGACAGATATCAGGGAAGACATGAATGTTCAGGTCACCTTCCGGACAGCTTCATACGATATCGTGCTGGAGAGCAGTGAAGGCGGAGCGGTTATTCCGAGCAGCCTGAAAGCGGAGGAAGGAGAGACCGTTACCCTTACTCCTGATGTATATGAGGAATATGAATTTGTCTCTGTCAGTGTGAAAGCGCAGGACGGAAGCACTGTTGAGACGGTAGTGGATGAAGAAACCGGCGTATATACATTTACTATGCCTGCTTCTGATGTGACGGTCAGCGGAACATTCCGGAAGATTGAGGCAGCAGATAAGACAGAATTGAAGAATAAAATTGAGCAGGCAGAACAGATCCTGAAAGATCTGGATCAATATGTAGATGACGCGGATGCAAAACAGGCATTTGAAGATGCTCTTACAAATGCAAAGGCAGTTTATGACAATGCAGATGCAGTCCAGGCAGAAGTGGATGAGGCTGAGAGTACTCTTGCAAATGCAATGAATGCCCTTCATAAAAAGGCAGATAAGAGCGGGCTGGAACAGCTGGTGGGCGAACTTCAGAAGATTGACCTGACGAAGTATACAGAAGAGAGCGGTCAGGTATTGTCTGACGCGCTTGCTGAAGCAGAAGATCTGTTGAATCAGGATCTGACAGAATCAGACCAGCAGCAGATCGCGGATATGATCGCGAAGCTGGAAGCGGCGAGAAATCAGCTTGTACCGGTGAAAGAAGATCCCGAGAATCCGGGAAGCGGCGGAGAGGATCCGGACAAGCCCGAGAATCCGGGAAGCGGCGGAGAGGATCCGGATAAGCCCGAGAATCCGGACAAGCCTGCAGATCCGGGCGAAAGCGGAGGAAAGGACAAGAATGACGGTTCTGCTGTGCCGTCCACCGGCGACAGCGCTCCGGTTATGGCAGCGGCATTCGTCCTGTTGTTTTCAGGCAGTGTTCTGGTGTTCGTTACAAAACAGAGAAAGATGAAATAAAAATACTGGCTGTCGAAAGACGGCTGGAAAAGCGCAGGGCGTTATGATCCGTAGAGATCATGATGCCCTGCGTAATTTTATCTGAAAAATCCAGAAACAGTGTTGACAAATGGAAATCCGGGTGCTATCTTAATATACGGAAGGTGTTAGCACTCGAAACAAGGGAGTGCTAATAGCGGAAAGGAGGCAGAACTGTGGCGGTCGATACATCGTTAAGTGAGAGAAAACTTATCATATTGAAAGCGATCATACAGAACTACCTTGAGACCGGAGAGCCGGTTGGGTCGCGTACACTTTCCAAGTATACGGAGCTGAATTTAAGCTCTGCTACGATCCGAAATGAAATGGCGGATCTGGAGGATCTCGGGTATATCTTCCAGCCCCACACATCAGCGGGAAGGATTCCTTCAGATAAAGGATACCGGCTGTATGTGGATATGCTGATGGAGGAGAAAGAGCAGGAGATTACCGAGCGGGAAGACGCAATGCTCGAAAAGGCTGACAAGGTCGAAAAAGTACTCCAGCAGGCGGCAAGAGTGCTTGCCTCGAACACGAATTACGCGACCATGGTCTCAGCGCCGGTCAACAGCCGCAATACTCTGAAATTCATCCAGCTGTCGCAGGTGGATGAGGAACAGATCGTGGCGGTCATTGTTCTCGGAGGCAATGTGATCAAGAATAAGATCATTGAAGTCGGTGAAACATTAAGTAATGAAAATCTGCTGAAACTGAATATGCTGCTCAACACTACATTGAACGGTATGTCGATCGACCAGATCACGCTGGGGCTGATCGCAAGGCTGAAAGAACAGGCAGGTATACACAGCCAGGTTGTAGGTCATGTGCTGGACGCTGTGGCAGAGATCATCCATGTGGAAGATGATATGAAAATCTATACCAGCGGAGCAACGAATATCTTCAAATACCCGGAGCTGAGCGACAAGCAGAGCGCTCAGGAGATCATCAGCGCATTTGAAGAAAAACAGCAGCTCGCAGATCTTGTGACAGAGACGCTCGCCAGCGAGAATAATCACGGGATCCAGGTTTATATAGGTGACGAGGCTCCGGTCAAGACAATGAAAGACTGCAGTGTCGTGACAGCCACATATGAGCTGGGAGAGGGCATGAAGGGAACGATCGGGATCATCGGACCGAAAAGGATGGATTATGAACATGTCATGAAGACGCTGAAAACTCTTCAGAGCGAGTTGGACGCGATATACAATAAAAACCCGAAAGAATAGAAAGGTGGAAAGCTGGTGAGTGACAGGATGAGCAATGAAGAGATGGTAAAAGAAGCCGTTGAGGAGGCAAAGGCAAAAGCCGCGCAGGAAGAAGCGCAGGCGGAGAATGCTTCCGAAGACGAGGAGGCTGCCGCAGAGACTGCGGGCAGTGACGAGGCAGAGGCAGCAGAAGACAGCAGTGCTGACGAGGCGGGAAAGGACGGGGAAGATCCGGACAGTGCCAACGAGGATGCAGGCGATGCCTCAAAGACAGAAAAAAAGAAACTTTTCGGAAAGAAGAATAAAAAGGATAAGAAAGACGAAAAGATCGATGAGCTGACGGACCGTCTGACACGTCAGATGGCTGAGTTCGATAACTTCCGCAAGCGTACGGAGAAGGAAAAATCCCAGATGTATGAGATCGGCGCAAAGGATATCATAGAAAAGATCCTTCCGGTCGTCGATAATTTCGAGAGAGGGCTTTCATCCGTGACAGAGGAAGAAAAAGCAACCCCATTCGCGGAGGGCATGGAAAAGATCTATAAGCAGCTCATGACTACGCTGGAAGCGATCGGCGTAAAACCGATCGAGGCGGTCGGAAAGGAATTTGATCCGGACTTCCACAACGCAGTGATGCATGTGGAGGATGAGGGATTCGGCGAGAATATCATTGCCGAAGAATTCCAGAAAGGCTACACATACCGCGACAGTGTCGTGCGGCACAGCATGGTAAAGGTAGCAAACTGACATTGAGCGCTTATCTTCATCAGACATTTACAATAATTGGAATATAAAAAAGAGTATTAAAAGGAGGAGCATTACTATGGGCAAAATAATTGGTATTGACCTTGGTACGACAAACAGCTGCGTGGCTGTTATGGAAGGCGGACAGCCGACAGTCATCGCGAACACAGAAGGCGCCAGGACAACACCGTCTGTTGTGGCATTCACAAAGACAGGGGAGCGTCTGGTAGGAGAGCCTGCAAAACGTCAGGCAGTCACAAATGCAGGCAGGACGATCTCTTCGATCAAAAGAGAGATGGGGTCAGATTACAAGGTAGACATTGACGGAAAGAAATATTCTCCGCAGGAGATCTCCGCAATGATCCTGCAGAAGCTGAAAGCAGACGCAGAAGGATACCTTGGAGAGAAGGTTACAGAGGCAGTGATCACAGTTCCTGCATATTTTAATGATGCACAGCGTCAGGCTACAAAGGATGCGGGCAAGATCGCAGGGCTGGATGTAAAGCGTATCATCAACGAGCCTACGGCAGCAGCGCTGGCTTACGGGCTTGACAATGAGAAAGAGCAGAAGATCATGGTATATGACCTCGGCGGCGGTACATTCGATGTCTCCATCATCGAGATCGGCGACGGCGTCATCGAAGTTCTTTCCACAGCAGGAAACAACCGCCTCGGCGGAGATGACTTCGACCAGAAGATCACAGATTACATGCTGGCAGACTTTAAGGCAAAAGAGGGCGTGGATCTGTCAGGAGACAAGATGGCTCTCCAGAGACTGAAAGAGGCTGCGGAGAAAGCAAAGAAAGAGCTTTCCAGCGCGACAACGACAAATATCAACCTTCCGTTCATCACAGCGACAGCTGAGGGACCGAAGCACTTTGATATGAACCTTACAAGAGCAAAATTCGATGAGCTCACAAGAGACCTTGTCGATAAGACGGCTGAGCCGGTAAGACGCGCTCTTTCCGATGCGGGACTTACAGCAGCTGACCTGGGCCAGGTGCTTTTGGTAGGCGGTTCCACACGTATCCCGGCTGTACAGGAAGAGGTAAAGAGACTGACGGGAAAAGAACCGAGCAAATCTCTGAACCCGGATGAGTGTGTTGCACTCGGCGCTTCCGTACAGGGCGGCAAGCTTGCAGGTGATGCAGGTGCTGGCGATATCCTTCTCCTGGATGTCACACCGCTGTCGCTTTCCATCGAGACAATGGGCGGCGTCGCTACAAGGCTGATCGAGAGAAATACAACGATCCCGACAAAGAAGAGCCAGATCTTCTCCACAGCGGCAGATAACCAGACAGCCGTTGATATCAACGTCGTACAGGGAGAGAGACAGTTCGCAAAGGATAATAAATCGCTCGGACAGTTCAGACTGGACGGTATCCCGCCGGCTCCGCGCGGAGTACCGCAGATCGAGGTTACATTCGATATCGATGCAAACGGTATCGTAAACGTATCCGCCAAGGATCTTGGAACAGGCAAGGAGCAGCACATCACGATCACAGCAGGCTCCAACATGTCTGACGCAGATATCGACAAAGCAGTGAAAGAAGCTGCTGAGTTCGAGGCTCAGGATAAGAAGCGCAAAGAGGCGATCGATGCGAGAAATGAAGCTGACGCAATGGTATTCCAGACAGAGAAGGCACTCAAGGATGTAGGCGATAAACTGGATGCTAATGACAAAGCGGCAGTAGAGGCAGATGTGCAGGCACTCAAAGACGTGCTGGCAAAATCAACTCCTGAGACAGCGGCAGACGCTGATGTGGCTGAGATCAAGGCTGCAAAAGAGAAACTGATGGAGAGCGCTCAGAAGCTGTTCACAAAGATGTATGAGCAGGCAGGCGCAGGAGCAGCAGGCGGCCCGAACCCGGGAGCAGGCGCAGGCCCGAATCCGGGAGCAGGTCCGGCACCGGACGGTTTCCAGGGAGATGACGTTGTAGACGGAGATTACAAAGAAGTCTAAACAGTATGATACGTGACGGGGAAGAAGAGATTGTCTCTTGACAATTCTCCGGCTGAAATAAACTGAGATAAAATTCTACGGGGCCGCATAAAAACGGCTTCGTAGAATTTTGTTAAGATTATAAGAAAGCGATTTTACGCAGTAGGAGACACTTTATGGCAGAGGCAAAGAGAGATTATTATGAGGTGCTCGGGGTAGGCAGGGATGCCGATGACGCGGCGATCAAAAAAGCTTACCGCGCGCTTGCGAAGAAGTATCACCCTGACATGAATCCGGGAGATAAAGAAGCGGAAAAGAAGTTTAAGGAAGCTTCCGAGGCATACGCAGTGCTGAGCGATGCTGAGAAGCGCCGCCAGTATGACCAGTTCGGCCATGCCGCGTTCGAGGGCGGAGCCGGAGGGGCCGGCGGATTCGGCGGCTTTGATTTCAACGGCGCTGATTTCAGTGATATTTTCGGCGATATTTTCGGCGACCTGTTCGGCGGCGGACGCAGGGGAGGACGTGCAAATAACGGCCCGATGAAAGGGGCGAATATCAGGAAGAGTATCCGCATTACATTTGAAGAGGCAGTGTTCGGGTGTGAGAAAGAGCTGGACCTTATCCTGAAGGATCCCTGTGAGGACTGCCACGGCACAGGAGCAAAGCCGGGGACATCCCCCGAGACGTGTACCAAATGCGGCGGCCGGGGGCAGGTGGTCTATACATCGCAGTCCTTCTTCGGGACCGTGCAGAATGTACAGACATGTCAGAACTGCGGCGGTTCCGGCAAGGTCATCAAAGAAAAATGCCCGAAATGTTCCGGCACCGGGTACACATCCAGTCGGAAACGGATCAAGGTGACCATCCCGGCAGGGATCGACAATGGCCAGAGCGTACGCATCCGCGATAAGGGAGAGCCGGGGATCAACGGCGGCCCGAGAGGCGATCTGCTCGTAGAGGTCAATGTCTCCAGGCATCCGGTCTTCCAGAGACAGGATGTGCATATCTTCTCCACAGTACCGATCTCCTTCGCAGTGGCAGCCCTCGGCGGGGACGTCAGGATACCGACTGTGGACGGCGATGTCATCTATACCGTAAAACCAGGCACAAAGACCGACACAAAGGTGCGCCTGAAAGGCAAAGGAGTGCCGTCGCTGCGCAACGCCCAGGTGAGAGGGGACCACTACGTCACCCTGGTCATCCAGACGCCGGAAAGACTGAGCGCAGAGGCAAAAGAGGCGCTGCGCCGGTTTGACGAACTTACGGGCAATACCCTGAATCAGAATACAGAGACAGGGGAAAAGGAAAAGAAGAAAAAGAAAGGCTTCATGGAAAAAGTGAAGGAGGCCTTCGAGGAATAAATCTGGATTTGTGTGGGAGCCGGACGATTGGTGAAACGTCCGAAAACCGTCGGTTTGATGCAGGACGTTTTCGCGGCGGGCGGGGATATGGCTCGGGTTCCGGTTCCGTAATCTGGGAAAGACGTAAAAGGGAGAAAGCGTGGCGTTAATTGTCCGGCGGAAGATTCGGCTCCGCCTCAGGCATCCGCCGGACAATTAACGCC
>NZ_NFHL01000015.1 GCF_002161355.1 Lachnoclostridium sp. An76
CACGGTGACAGTAAACTTAGCAACTTAAAGACAACTCATGAGAGCAGTCTGGTGACAGCTCATGAAATCAGCAACAATATATTAAAGCTTTTAACACTCAAAAAATTGCGCTATATATTCCGATAATTTATATTTAAATCCAATAGCAATTCGATTATTTCCACTTTTTCTTCCATTTATTGTTACTATACTCTTCATTCATTTAAAAATCAATATTTATATTTTAAAATTCGTTGAAATTGTAATTATAATAAAAATTATTGAAGTATTTTTTTTTATTTGATACAATAATTTGTGGTCAGGAACAGGAACCTGTGGATTGAAATAACGAGTTTTACAATAATGTAAAAATAAGGGCGGTGTAAAAGGAAATTTCTTTTACACCATTCTTATTTTTTATCGTTTTATCGCAGTTCCAGTATTGGATTGCCTGCACAAATCTGTATTTCAACTAAAACTTCTTAAATAAATTGATGCTTTCACGATAAAGATAATCACACTATTTCTCCCATTGCAGCTTCAGTATTTTAATCCTTATTTCCGTAAGGGAAACGACTATGCCAATCTGTTTAAAGCATTCCTGTTCATGGATTTCAATCCACGTTCCCGCACGGGGAACGACCAGAAAGCGATCCGATGGGCGAGAGATCAGTACAGATTTCAATCCACGTTCCCACACGGGGAACGACACCAGTATTGGACGGATGCGCTGGAGGCTGTCGGATTTCAATCCACGTTCCCGCACGGGGAACGACGTAAGGCTTACTGTACGGCGTGCAAACAAATGATAAAGTTTCAATCCACGTTCCCGCACGGGGAACGACACAAGCCCGCGGAAAAAGCTCAAGAAAAAGAAGATGTTTCAATCCACGTTCCCGCACGGGGAACGACTAAATGCAGATGCTGTAAATAGTGGGATTACAGCAGTTTCAATCCACGTTCCCGCACGGGGAACGACCAGCGCTTACGTTACGATCCTATTTTCTTTTTACGGTTTCAATCCACGTTCCCGCACGGGGAACGACACAATCAAGAATGATGCTGTATTTATCATTAATAGTTTCAATCCACGTTCCCGCACGGGGAACGACGAAGATGCAAACTTGCTAAATGTAGCGAGGAACTAAGTTTCAATCCACGTTCCCGCACGGGGAACGACACTATTCCGTCCGCAATAACATGCTGATCTACCAGCAGTTTCAATCCACGTTCCCGCACGGGGAACGACTGAGTTCGAGGATAACCTGTTTTGTTTCACCGGTTTCAATCCACGTTCCCGCACGGGGAACGACCGTGAAACAGCAGCTATATGATTATATTACAGTCGTTTCAATCCACGTTCCCGCACGGGGAACGACGTAAATGTCGTAACTACCGGATAGGCTAAGTTTCATGTTTCAATCCACGTTCCCGCACGGGGAACGACTGCGACCTACCTTGTTATAATAGCATTTCCGTGGGTTTCAATCCACGTTCCCGCACGGGGAACGACTAGTTACTGCGGTAGTATTTCCACTAATAACCTCGGTTTCAATCCACGTTCCCGCACGGGGAACGACGTCGCTCCGAGCTTCTCGGTGTTCAGCACACTGTACTGTTTCAATCCACGTTCCCGCACGGGGAACGACTATACGTTTGCACAACTGAACTTGTATCTATCATCGTTTCAATCCACGTTCCCGCACGGGGAACGACGAAAAAACTGGATCTGATAAGTCCAGAAGAAGAGCTGTTTCAATCCACGTTCCCGCACGGGGAACGACATCGCCATGCTGTATTATGGCGATAGAGCGGGCAGTTTCAATCCACGTTCCCGCACGGGGAACGACAGAAATGCAGGCGGCGATTGACCTGAAAGCGGAGTTTCAATCCACGTTCCCGCACGGGGAACGACCACGAAGTCCGGGGATGATTTTCCTTACATAGAGGTTTCAATCCACGTTCCCGCACGGGGAACGACCGCAATCATCCACAAATTTCCTTTGTGCTTTTTGCTCTTACCTATGCAATTATACCAATAAATTTCGTTCAATACAACCTCCAGCACGCTTTTCTTCTCACTTCACCTCAAAATCACGGTGCGAATCCCCCTGGAATTCTATGTTCGGGTTTTCAACAGTTGAATCATCAATAAATTCTTACAAACCGCAGAAATGCGGTATTTTTTTGTCAAATTTTATCTTTTTATATGTTGCATGTGTTGCATGTTTATGGTATAATGGTCTTGAGGTGATAATGATTGAAGCTCTATTTTGATAAACGCCTGAAAGACCCTACCTATTATGGTCAGCAGGGATTTCGCAACGGGAAAAAAGTTACATCTAAAAATATAATCAAGTTCGGCAAACATTCTGAACTCCTGAAAATCACGGACGACCCGGAGGCTTATGTCCGCGAGGAGATACGAAAGTGGAATGAAGAATACCGGTCCGGAAAAGTGGAATATACTTTGTCCGCTGATTTCAATCAACGTGTTCCTCATACAAACGACCCTGCTTCTTCCTCTACCTGGCTGAACATTGGATACTTTTTCCTCCAGGAACTTATGAAAGGTCTCCGGCTCAGAGATTTCTTCCATCAGAAAACGAAAGACCGGAAGATTACTTTCGATTGTTACACGATATCCCGTTTCCTTACCTATGCAAGGATCCTCGACCCGCTTTCAAAACATGCCACATGGCATAAGCTTGACACCTACTATGAACAGCCGGATTTTGATTACCAGCACATCCTGCGTTTTATGGATTTACTGGAAGAAAACCATGACGATTACCTGGCATGGCTGTTCAGGCAGAGTAATACGATCGTAAAAAGAGATACTTCTGTCCTTTACTATGACTGTTCCAACTTCTATTTTGAATCAGAGCAGCCGGATGAAGACGTCGTAGATGAAGTCACGGGAGAAATCATGAAGGGAATGCGTCAGTACGGTTTCAGCAAAGAGCATCGGCCTAACCCGATCGTAGAGATGGGGCTGTTTATGGATTCGCGGGGCATCCCTATCACCATGTGTCTCCACCCCGGCAACACCAGTGAACAGCTTACCGCTATCCCACTGGAAAAAGAAGTGATGAAAATGCTGCCGGATGCAAAATTTATCTACTGCGCAGATGCCGGTCTCGGTTCTTACAACATCCGAAAATTTAACAGTATGGGCGGCAGGACGTTCATTGTCACGCAATCGATCAAAAAAATGAGCGGTGTTTTAAAACAATCCGTTTTCAACGACTACGATTACCGGCTTCTTTCCAATGACAAACCTGTCACGATCGCTGGAATGAAAAGCTTTGACCGATTTGAAGAGGAAAACCTGAAATTATATAACGATTTTGCTTATAAAGTGGTAGATGCCGATAAGGTACTGGATCTCGGCCTCTACGAAGATGTGACGTTAAAGAACGGACGCACTATGAAACGGAAAGCGAAGGGTGTCCTTAAACAGCGCATTATCATTACTTTTTCCCGAAAGGTGATGGAATATCAGAGATCTGTCCGCAGCAGGCAGATTGAGCGGGCGAAAGCCTAAAAAATAAGTTGACAAATTAGATCAGAGATCTGTCCGCAGCAGGCAGATTGAGCGGGCAAAGAAGTTATTAGAGTTAAAAGATCCTGAAGAGATCAAAAAAGGTCCGAACGATGTAAAACGTTTCTTAAAAAGAACAGCGAAAACAAAATCGGGGGAAACAGCAGTCGTGGAATATATCCTGGATCAGGATAAGATTGCCGAAGAAGAAAAATATGATGGTTACTATGCCGTAGCGACCAATCTGCAGGATCACGCAAAAGATATCCTCGCAGTATCCAATAAGAGATACCAGATAGAAGAATGCTTTCGGATCATGAAAACCAACTTTGACGGCCGTCCGGTCAACCATAGGCTTCAGGAACGTATTAAGGCACATTTTCTGATCTGTTATACCGCACTTCTGGTCTATCGCCTGCTGGAAGCCCGGCTAGATGATCAGGGAACACATGTAACAGCCAGCAATCTCATAACCACCTTAAAGAATATGAACGTCGCTAATGTCCACGATATTGAATACATGGCGCTTTATAACGGAAGCAAAGCCCTTGACGCATTAACCAGATTGACTATGCTACCACTGGACAGACTTCACTACAGACCAAAAGAATTAAACAGTATGATAAAAAAATTTTTACAATAGCATTCACATACAACATCTTTCTCTGTCAGTTTGAGCCGGAAACCCTTAAGTTTAAAGGGTCTCCGGCTCTTCTAATTCGTTAAAGTGTCGAAAACGGGATTATACCAATAAATTTCGTTCAATACAACCTCCAGCACGCTTTTCTTCTCACTTCACCTCAAAATCACGGTGCGAATCCCCCTGGAATTCTATGTTTACTCCAGACTCGCACCACTCTGTCGTTGCGCTGCCTTTTATTAGAAATCACTAAAAACATCCATTGCACCACATCAGAAATCTAAGGAAATAAAACTCATATAAAATACACTTCTATCTTCCCCATCCCAAATGTGGTATTTCTTCCGACATGCAGTCTCTGCGCCGCATACAGCCAGGGGACAAACGGTGTCAGACACCCTTCGTATTCGATAGTTCCCAGCAGACCGCTAAAATCCATCTTCCCATTTGTACGGTTTGAATATCTCTCCATATGCTCTACTTTAATTTCTTCTTTTACAACCCGCACTTTCTCAGCCAATACTACGAGCTGTTCCACCTCTTCCGAGTCTATCCATCCTCCGTAACGCTCTGAAAGCGCTATAACACGATTTGTTATATTTCGGATCAGTGATTGAAAGGATATCTGCTTTACCAGCTGTCCGCCATGGCGGATTCTGAGCGGAGTACAAAGTTTGACCACTGTACCCTTAACATTCTGCAGTTCGTAACCCTGTATAGGAATCGAAGTTACAGCATCTTTATAGTACTGTCCCTGCCGCCAGATAATCCTCTGTGTCTGGCTGTTTATAATTTCAGATAACTCGAATCTGTATCTGTGCGCCCCTAAACCGAATCTATAGAGCTGCTCCAGAGCAGAAACTACTGATGCAGCATATTTCGCTGCGCATCCGAAAAGTAAAATCTCAAACCCAAGTTTCTCTCCCTGCCCGATCACAGTCTGGGGCATGCAAATGTCCGGTGGGATAATCATATAAGGTTTCGCAATAACCTTTCCCCCGCCCGCTTCTTCACCGTTCCGATATAAGAACGCACAGATTTCCTTGTCTGTTTGGAGCAATGCCTGTCCAATCACGCCTCTCAAAGTGGATCCGAGATACGGCGGAAGCTCCGCCCGTTGCAATGCAATCAGGGAGACTTTAAGAGAAATACAGCTAAGCTCAAAGTGTTTCCTCATCGTTTTCCCTCCATCATATATCTGCTGTTTTTACTTTTCCGGCTTTGACAGAGCACACACCACCTCGCAGTGCACCGTCTCGCAGAACTGGTCCACCGCCGTCATCTTCTCCACCCGATACCCCGCGAGCTGCATCATCTCCAGATCCCTCGCCAGGCTCGTCATCTTGCACGAGATATACACGATGCGCTCCACGCCGTACTCCAGGATCTTCGGCAGCGCTTTCGGATGAATCCCGTCCCTCGGCGGATCCAGCACGATCACATCCGGCTTCTCTCCGATCTGGTCCAGTACCTGAAATACATCGCCTGCTATGAATTTACAGTTGGAAATACCGTTTCTGGAAGCATTTTCCTTTGCAGCCTCGACCGCCTCTTCAACAATCTCCACGCCCACGACTTCCTTTGCCACCGGTGCCAGCACCTGGCTGATCGTCCCGGTTCCGCTGAACAGATCGAAAACCGTCATGTCATGGATATCACCGATATACTCCCGCACGGTTTCATACAGCACCTCCGCGCCACTCGTATTCGGCTGGAAGAAAGAAAACGGAGTGATCTTAAACTCGAGGCCGAGAAGCCTTTCGTAGAAAAAATCCTGTCCATAAAGGATACGGGTCTCATCGCTCTTTACCACATCCGACAGAGAATCATTCAGGATATGGAGGATACCCACGATCTTCCCTTCCAACTCCAGGCCAAGCAGTTCGCTTACAAGCGGTTCCAGATCATGCTCCTCCTGTGTAGTCGTCACCAGGTTCACAAGGATTTCCCCTGTCGTGTCCCCTCGCCTTAAGAGCAGATGACGCAGATATCCTGTATGCTGCATCTTCTTATAATAACTCACATTCCGTTCTTTGAAATATTCCAGCACGCATACAAGGATCTTATTCATATCCTCATGTACCAATTTGCAGTCCGCGGCGGTGAGTACGTCATATGTACTCCCCTTTTTATGCAGTCCCAGAGAGAGGGGCCCGTCCTTGTATTCATCACCAAAAGAGAATTCCATCTTGTTCCGGTATCCAAACTCTTTTGGACTGGCTTTCACGCCTTCAAAGACATAATCTCCTTTCACCGCCCTGTCCATGATACGCCGTATCTGCCCTTCCTTCATCTTCATCTGTTCTTCATAAGGCATGGTCTGGTACATACATCCCCCACATTCCGGGAAGATACTGCAGACCGGCTGGCGGGTTTCCTGAGGCGACCTTTCCAGGACTTCAAGAAGCCTTCCCTCCGCATTTCCACCCTTGAACTTATTGATCATAAAGCGGATCTTCTGCCCGGGGATGCCATTTTTTACTGTAACATATTTATCTTCCGCTGGAACATATACAATTCCTTTGTTTGGGAAATCCACTCTTTCAATAATCCCTTCAAATATCTGCCCTTTTTTCATCGTCTCCTCCAAATTGTCAGAATATTCTCCCCAACGGGGTCAGACCCCTCTTAAGAGGGGTCTGACCCCATTCACACTTTTTTCACATTTTCCCTACACCAAAACACATCAAAACAGGCAGGGTGCTGTTTCCCACATCCTGCCTGCTCTGCTCTTTTCCTTTTCCCCAGCCGATTATACCTGATCGTCCTCGCTGAAGTAATCGTCAAAATCATCATCGAAATCGTCTTCAAAATCTTCCAGATAGTCTGGTGTAAAGAAACGGTATACAGCATATGCGATTCCTGCAACTGCTGCGACCGCGCCTATGATCGCCAGTACCCAGATCACTGTGTTTCTCTGTTTTTCTGCCTCATTTTTATGAAGGATCTCACTTAATTTTGATTCAGCGATCATCTCTTCTATTTTGTTCATAATACACGTCCTTTCCCTGTCTCTGAGACAGCGCTTACTTTCTGATATTATACCACTAACATTTTCAGATTACTACTAGTTTATTCCAAAATGTTAAAATCAGCCCATCATCAGCTCATCCTACCTTCACCAGTTTGGCAAACATGGCGAACATCTTTCTCACGCCGACAGTGTCGAACTCTACGGTCACTTCTTTATCTCTGCTGCCTTCTTTGATGTCCAGCACAGTTCCCTCTCCGAATTTCACATGGCGGACCCGGTCTCCGACCCCATAGGTCAACGCTCCGCCCTTCTGGGCTGTAAGCTGGCTGCCTTTCTGAAGAGATGAAAAGGAGGGTTTCCCTGCTGTGCCGGCATTCGCCGCGCCCACCTGATAAGGTTTTGCGCGGAATGCCTTTTTTGCATTTTCATATATCGGATCCATTCCCCGGGAAATACCTTTCTCTGCGCTTCCGGTCCCAAAAGGGATTTCCTCTTCTCCCGGATCCCACGCCAGCCTGTCGCTGCCTGTCGTGGCGCTGCCCGCCCTGCCGCTGCCTGTCTCCAGCAGCTCCATAGGGATTTCTCTGATAAACCGGGACATTTTATTATACTGCACATCTCCTCTTACCATCCGCTTCCTCGCGCAGGTAAGGGTCAGTTTCTGCTCTGCGCGTGTGATGCCCACATAACAGAGCCTGCGCTCTTCCTCCAGTTCTTCGGGGTCATCGCCTGTGATCGTCATATAGCTCGGGAACAGTCCGTCTTCCATCCCTGCCAGATAAACCCGCGGGAATTCCAGCCCTTTGGCGCTGTGCAGGGTCATGAGCACCACATAATCCTGGTTTTCATCCAGGCTGTCAATATCTGCCACAAGAGCCACCTCTTCCAGGAATCCGCTCAATGTCGCCGCCTCATCCCGGTCCGCGCAGTCCTCTTCATAAGCGGCGGCCTTGCTGACAAGCTCATCGATATTCTGTATCCGCGCTTCATTTTCCTCCGGGGTATCCCCGTCCAGGCTCTCAATGTATCCCGTCTTCTCTATAATCTCATTTAAAAGGTCCGTCAGACTCTCCCGCTCTGCCTGCCCCTTAAAATACTCGATCAGCGCCGCAAAGGAATCCAGCTTTGACGCGCTGCGCCCCACTCCGGCGATAAGCTCCGGCGCGAGGAGCGCCTCATAAAATCCGATGCCTCTTGCTGCCGCCGACTCCTGGATCCGGTTGACCGTGGTCAGCCCGATCCCTCTCTTCGGCACGTTAATGATCCTGCGCACAGCAAGGTCATCCTGTCCGTTATCCACAGTCTTTAAATAGGCAAGGATATCCTTGATCTCCTTTCTGGCATAGAAGTTAATGCCCCCTACGATCTTATACGGGATATTCATTGCCACAAATTTCTCTTCGAACAGACGGGACTGTGCATTCGTCCTGTAAAGGATCGCACTGTCATTGTAAGACGCCCCTTCCGAAACGCTCTCTCTGATATCCTCTGCGATAAATTCCGCCTCATCATAAGCTGTGTCAAACTGCCTCAGAGTGATCTTCTCGCCCACGCCGTTATCAGTCCAGAGCGTCTTGTCCTTGCGCCCTTTATTATTGCGGATCACGCCATTTGCCGCATCGAGGATATTCCCGGTCGAACGGTAATTCTGCTCCAGCTTGATCACACGGGCGTCCGGGTACTCCTTCTCAAAATCAAGGATATTGCGGATATTTGCTCCCCGGAATTTATAGATCGACTGATCGTCATCTCCGACCACACAGAGATTCCTGTATTTTCCCGCCAGCAGACTGACCAACTTAAACTGCACGGTATTCGTGTCCTGATACTCGTCCACCATGATATAACGGAACCGCTCCTGATAGCTCTCCCTCACATCCGGCTGCGTATCGAGAAGCTGCACGGTCTTTACGAGCAGGTCGTCAAAATCCAGGGCATTATTTGCACGGAGCTGCGCCTCATACTCCCGGTATGCTTTGGCGATCTGCTGCTGCGCAAAGTCACCCCCCGCGTTCAGTTCGAACTCCTCAGGCATGATCATTTCATTTTTCGCAGAAGAGATCACGGACAGGAGCATCCTCTCTTTAAACCGTTTTGTATCCAGGTCCGCCCTGCGGCACACTTCTTTCATCAGTGTTTTCTGGTCGTCTGTGTCATAGATCGTAAACCGGTTATCATATCCGAGCCGGTCTATGTATCTCCTCAGGATCCTCACGCACGCTGAATGGAATGTGCTCACCCAGATGCTCTCTGAGCCGAACCCTACCAGGTCATCCACTCTCTGGCGCATCTCTCCCGCCGCTTTATTGGTAAAAGTAATGGCAAGGATATTCCACGGGTTGACCCCCATCTCCTCGATCAGATATGCGATGCGGTGGGTCAGCACCCTGGTCTTTCCCGAACCTGCCCCCGCAAGGATGAGGAGCGGGCCTTCCGTATGAAATACTGCGTCTTTCTGCGGTTCATTCAGCGTATCATATATACTCATCTGTATCTCCTTCATGTCCTGTAGATCAATGTCTGGCATCCACAAATTTTATAGTGATTCCTGTCTATTATCGAACATGTTTTCGCTAAAGTCAACCAGATTTTCCACTTGCTATATAGTTTTGGTCACTATATAATAGATACACCGAGGTGATAAAATGAAAATCGACACAAATGATATATTAAACAGCATCCTTGAAAGCCTGGACCATGTTGACTACATCCGTCCGGAAGAGATCCCGAACATTGACCTGTACATGGATCAGGTAACTACTTTTATGGATGAGCATCTCTCCTCCACCAGACGTTACAGCGAGGACAAGATCCTGACCAAGACCATGATCAATAATTATTCAAAAAACAACCTTCTTCCGCCGTCAGTGAAGAAAAAATATTCTCAGGAGCATGTTCTTCTCCTGATCCTGATCTACTATTTCAAAAATATCCTTTCCATCAAGGATATCGAGACGATCCTGACGCCTCTGCGCGAGAAATACTTTTCCGGTGAGCAGTCCCTGTCGCTCTCTGAGGTATACCGGGAGGTCTGCGAGATTGAGAAATCCCGCATCGAGCCCATGAAAGCATCGGTTCAGGAAGCATATGAGAAATCAGGACAAGCTTTCCAGGACATGCCGGAAGGAGAAGACAGGGAGGAGCTGCGACTGTTCGCTTTTCTGTGCAGTTTAAGCTTTGACGTATATCTCAAGAAAATGATGATCGAGAAACTCATCGATGAGCTTGCTTCAAAGGAGTAAATCTGTATTTGTGGGGGAGCCATCTGTAGAGTCAAACGTCCGAAAACAGTGAAGCGCAGATATCGAAGACGTATTCAGCACGGGTGTGTGGGTGGCTTCGGCTCCGGGGCTCCGGGGCAGCAAAAACTAAGAAATCCGGGACTATGCTAAAAGCAGAAAGCAGCAGGGCGCAACTCGGCGTTGCCTCAGACAAGCCCCCTGCTGCTTTCAACACATAGTTCCGGATTTCAAGTTTTTTCAAGCCCCTCCGCAGTCACCTCAGACACCCACACACCCGTGCTGAAAGGTTTTCGAAAAAGGCGCTTCGCTGTTTTCTGGTTTACTCAAGCCGGAAGGTTCCCCGACAAATGCAGCGTTTAAAAACGTAGCGAGAAGGGAACTTTCCCGGCAAAAGATAAAACTACTCTGGTCGGGAGAAACTTACAACAAAGAGGATTTTCCAGCCAAAAGATAACCTTCCCCCAGCTGGCAGAATTCTATCACAAGAGAGGCGCAGCTTGCTGCGCCAAATCGAACGGCTGACCCTCTCCCGGAAGTCCGCGTCACCTTCCGTCCGATAAAAATTCCTGTTTCGCCACAGAAGCTCCCCTTTCATCCAACTTTCGAAATCCTGCATTTGTCCGCGGGGACCTTCCGATCGGATGCGCACAGAAAACCATTCCCATTTGATGCGCCTTTCGCGGCGGACGGGGATATGGCGACGGTGACTTGGAGTAATCTGCCGGAAAGACTTAAAGGGAGAAAGCGTGGCGTTAATTGTCCGGCGGATGCCTGAGGCGGAGCCGAATCTTCCGCCGGACAATTGCTTTTAGCCATGTTTTCTCCCTTTTACGTCTTTCCCAGATTACGGAACCGGAACCTGAGCCATATCCCCGTCCGCCGCGAAAACGTCCTGCATCAAACCAACGGTTTTCGGACGTTTCACCAATCGCCCGGCTCCCCCACAAATACAGATTTACTCTATCGTGATCTCCGATGTGACGTCCTCCACCCCATTGATCTGGAGTCTGACATGGATCTTTCCTTCCTCAAATCCGTCCAGAGGATATTCCAGCGGTTTTGAAAGATCCGTCACATCCACGGATTCTGCCCTGTCCCCCTGCACGAGCCAGAGGATGAGGCTTGCCCCGTCAGGCACGGTGCCACAGGATATGTCTGCATGCAGCTTTTGTGTCTCTGCATCTTCGATCTTCATATTCCTTTCTTCTACAAATCCGTCGCTTGCCCGTTTAAAACTGAAGTTCCAGACTCCGTCCCAGTAATTGCTCACGCTCATCTGGATCAAGCCCAGATTCCACACTCTCTCATTGGACGAGGGATCAGTATTTACATTTCCGGCTCCGGATGCGCTCACGATAACTCCGGTCAGGCATACGATCAAAAGTGCCAGGCTGACCAGACCGCCGGCAATATATTTTTTGTGATGTACCTTTTTGTTTTCCATTCTTTCCATTTCCTCCCTGTTTTGAATATATGCCCCGCATTCCTCACAGTATTTTGCCCGCAGCGGTACGGGATGCCCGCAGGCGGGGCAGGGTCTTTTGATCTCCCGCCGCCTCAGGAAATAAATCAGAAGCCCGATCACAGGCGTGGCGAGAAATATAATGATGACCCAAAGGACAGGATCATCCCCCCGCTTCCGGCAGTCCTGGTAGGCCCACGCCCCAAAGAACGCAGACATGAGCAGCCAGAAGAAGATAACTCCCAGGAAAAACAGCGGGATTGCCATCGCAATTCCACTGAATCCGCCGCTCACGGCAAAGAATATCCCAAATCTCACAAGGATAAACAAAACGATGATCGCGGCAGCCAAGATCAAACCGCGGTTTTTCCCGTTTTTTCGGTATTTTATGTCACTATGCCTTTTCATATCTCTGTTCCCCCTTTTTTATATGGACCGAGATTTCTTCTCTCAGATCCGTTCTTTTTATTCCGACTACGGTGATCACCACTCCTGCGATCCCCATATAGACACAGGCCGCAGCAGCCAGTACCGAAAGATACAGACTGTCGATCAGCAGGACAAGAGCCGTTCCAAGCAAAAGAAACAGGATAAGATTCAATACCATAGGCAGGTACCAGAGAGAAATACTCCTGCCCGCCCTGCCCTGTCTCAGGAAGCGCTCCCGCTCATAGAGCTCTGCTTTCAGTCCGTTATCCAGCCTGACATCCGGCTTATCCGTGGTTTTGAGAGCTTCCCGGAGCAATCCGTCAAACTCTGTATTAAAATCTTTCTTCGCCATAACCAGCTTCCTCCAATCTCTTTTTGACTATCTTTCTGCCTTTAAACAGGCGGCTTTTCACTGTCCCCGGCGGCTTTCCCGTCATCTCTGCGATCTGTTCGACTTTGAACTCAAAGAGGTAAAACAAGATCAGCGGGACCCGAAACTTATCGGGGAGATCCTGGATGATACGGCTGATCTCTGATATCATCTCTCTGCGGAAATAATCTGCTTCTATGTCTTCTCCTGAGCAGACCATATGTTCCTGTCCTTCTTCCATGTTCGTACACTGCGCGATCCCGCTGCGCCTCGCTGCTTTTCTTCTGCTGCTCTTCCACTGGCTGTGCACCATGGCAAAGAAAAAAGCCCGGGGATTTCTCTCCCATTCCAGGGCTGCCTCTCTCTCCAGCGCCTGCAGGAATGTCTGCTGGTACAGGTCTTCCGCATCCTCCCTGTTCATGCAGAGCTTCAGGCAGAACCTGTAAACGTCTGCGCCGAATTCATCTATGCATCTCTCGATTTCCCTCGCCTCCAAAGCCTCACCTCCATTCCCTTTGCTCTCTTTTCACCTTATATACGCCGCCAGTTCCGCATCGGTTCATTTTTTTTGACATTTTTATTTTTGCATAAGAAAACCGGAAACCGCACATTCACCCATGCCGGTTTCCGGTATTTCTCTTTCAGTATCCGCATTGTCTTCAAGACTCAATCGTCTTTTTTCTCTTCTTCCTTATCTATGCGCTCAAATACCATGTCATAGCCGTCGTTTCCATAGTTCAGGGAACGGTTCACGCGGCTGATCGTTGCTGTCGAAGCGCCGGTCTGCTCCGCGATCTCCAGATAAGTCTTCTGCTCTCTCAGCATTTTTGCAACCTCAAATCTCTGGGATAATGAGAGCAGCTCGTTGATCGTACAGATGTCCTCAAAAAATATATAGCATTCCTCTTTATTTTTCAGACTGAGGATTGCTTTAAAAAGATAGTCGACTGCCTCTGTCCTTATCTTCTTACTCATAGATACGTCTCCTTTATAAGCCCCGCGGCAAAAATCTGACCGGGTCGCAGGCAGCTGCTATGTATGGCATATCTCCTGCTTCTCCAGGTCACTCTTGTATTTTAGCACACTAAACTTTTAAAGTCCACCATTTTATTTCTGACTCTGCCCCCTCTTCTCCGCGGCGCCTCCTTCTCTCTGTCAGCGCCCCTCCCCCTGCCAGTCCCCTCTTCTCTTTCAGCGGATGCCCAGAAATTCCTTCAGCCGGTCCCAATCGGTCGTTATGACCAGCTCCTCCGGGAAATTGCAATAATCCAGTACTTCCCTGACATTCGTGAAATTTCCCGCATCCACATCTACATGGGCGTCGCTTCCGGTCGTCACGGGCACCTCGTACTGCCTGCACAGGTCGAGCATGGTCAGGATGTTTTCTCTTGTCCCTTTCCTGCTGCTCTGGGGACGCATGGAGGAATTATTGATCTCAAGGAGCGTTCCCGTCTCTTTCGCTGTGCGGACGATCGTTTCATAGTCAAAAGGAAATCTGCCGTCGTCCGGGTGCCCGATGATATTGACATAAGGCTTTTTCATTACCTCCACATAGGCGCGGGTGTTTTCCTCCCGCGTATGATCCAGTCCATAACATGGCGGATGGATACTTGCCACTACAATGTCCAGGTCCCGGCAGGTCTTTTCGGGAAGGTCCACCGTCCCGTCCGGATCCATGATATTGACTTCCGCTCCCATCAGGAGCCGTACGCCATCTGCTTCTCTGGGGACTACATCCAGGTTTTGAAAGTAGAACAACCCGCATGTGCCCGGCATTTCCGGGGCATGTTCTGTGAGGGCGAGCGCTTTGAGGCCCCGCTTCTTAGCTGCCGCTGCCATTTCCCTGATCGTGCTGTATGCATGTCCGCTTGCCAGAGTATGCGCGTGTGTATCTGCGATGATCTTCATTTCCATTCTCCTTTGCACTACATTTATTTTATATCCGCCGGCCAAAACCGGCTCCAGTAAAACCAGCTCCGGTAAAACCGGCTCCAGTATGCCGCGTTCTTGCGCCATAAAACAGTATATCACATTTTTGCGGGAATACAATTTCCTCTCCCGGGGATACTAACCGAAAAATACGAAACCGAGGTGGATCATCTTGAAAGAAAAAGATCAGACAAAACTGACCGATAACTTTGACTATCTGGCAAATGCCGCGTCTACAACAGACTGTACGGGACTGATCCCGTCGCTTCCCCGGAATGAAGATGAACTGGACTCTTATAATGATATTGTCCAGTATATGTCTCCTGCAGCTAAGAGCAGTGCAGCTGACGGACAGACTGTCCGCCCTGATAAAAAGCACCACTCCTCCAGGCACGGCACTTCGTCATAATTCGCGGAAATCTTGCACTTTTCGAGTGGATATTACATTTTTTCATTGTTCTTGCGTCCTCGAAATGTTATAATATCGGTGTTGTAAATTTGTCAGCCAGAGAGAGGAGTATAGATCTTATGAAGTGTCCGATATGTGGAAAAGAGCTTGAGTTAAAGAATAAGCAGATTGGCACCGATGAAAATGGTGATCCGGTCTTTAACGAATATGCGATCTGCCGGGACTGCCGCAAGCAGTGGAACCTTGACAGGCAGCGCGCGAAAAAAAATGCCGCGAAGGTAGCTGCGGCGGAAAAGGGGGATGCCTCAAAGAAAAACGTCCCCTCAAAGGATAGCGCTGCAAAGACAGCTTCTGCTGCGGTAAGCGGGACAACGCAGAAAGTCGCTTCTCCGGCAGCTCTTGCAAAAGATGGAGGCGCTCCCGCTAAAAAAACGGTTAAGAAGCGCCCGGTCCAGAGCGCACATACAGAAGAGCCTGAAGAAAAGCGTTACAGTAATATCCCGCCGGAAAAAGTCCGGACAAAGCATGAAACTGCTGCCCGCAAGAGTTACGGCGATATGCTCGCCACCGGCGCGATCGGCAAACCTGTGAAAAAGAAAAAGATCCAGCCTGAGGATGATAAACAGGGTACATCAGGCTCATCTCCCGCACAGACAGACAGAAAAAAGGCTGCAAAACCGGTGTCAAAACCTGCTGAGCCGGAATTTGATGACTATGATGATGACGATGATTATTATGAAAGCACTCCGAGATTCCGCGCAATGCGCGTGATCCTCGGTATCATTTCCCTTCTCGGATTTGGATACTTTTTATACATGGGATTTACGACAGGATTTTCGTCGTCAACAGACAGCGGAGTCGCAGGCATGACCTTTGCGATACTTGCACTCTGCCTGCTCGTATCCGCACTGCTGTATTTTATCACTATAAAGACGAACAATGTTTTCGCATTCCTGCTGCCCATGCTCTTCTATCTTGGCAGCGCTGTGTTTGCCTTCCTCAAGAGAGGAGATGACCTGCAGCTTTTCATCGCTGCGGTCGCTGCCGCGGTGCTGGCAGTAATCTCCCTGATCCTTGCGATCACGTCAAGAGGCGGGGATGATTACGATGATTATGACGATGCATTTGAAGATGATTATGCAGATGAGTATGACGACTGATAACAGTTGGTGATCGTCAAAGATCCTATTTAGTGTTAATTGCTTTGTTAAAAACCTGCTGAAACAGCTCCATTCCCCGGCGGGAACGCCCTGCCGCCGGATATGGCCTCACTGTTTCCGCAGGTTTTTCTATATGAACCTTCTGTTTTTCTCCTCATATATTATTAGGGAATCAATATGAGACAGAGATATGGAGGTATTATGAAAAAGCGTATTTTATCTCTTTTAAGCGCTGCTGTCCTCTCGATTTCCCTCCTCGCCGGGTGCGCGCAGGAGGCGGACGGAGGAAAGGCCGAAGGCACGGAGAGTACTCCCTCAGAAGAGACAGCGCAGAAAGAACTTGTGGAGGTCACATTGAATGAGGTCGCGCATTCGATCTTCTACGCACCGATGTATGCGGCGATCGAAGAAGGGTATTTTGAAGAGGAAGGGATCGACCTGACGCTTGTGTGCGGATTTGGTGCAGATAAGACGATGACCGCGGTCATCTCCGGCGAAGCGGACATCGGCTTCATGGGCTCCGAGGCTTCCATCTACACCTACGCCGAGGGCGCCACGGACCATGTGGTCAACTTTGCGCAGCTCACACAGCGCGCGGGCAATTTCCTCGTGGCACGGGAAGAGATGCCGGATTTCACATGGGAAGATTTAAAGGGACACCTTGTCCTCGGTGGGCGCAAAGGCGGGATGCCGGAGATGGTCTTCGAGTATATCCTGAAGCAGAACGGGATCGATCCCGGGACCGACCTGGAGATCAACCAGAACATTGATTTCGGTTCCACGGCCGCTGCGTTCTCAGAAGGGCAGGGAGATTTTACCGTAGAATTTGAGCCAGGCGCGACCACACTGGAATCCCAGGGCAAGGGCTATGTTGTCGCATCCCTCGGCGAGGACAGCGGCTATGTCCCATACACGGCGTTCAGCGCGAAGCAGAGCTATATCGATGAGAATCCTGACGTGATCCAGGGTTTCACCAATGCGCTCCAGAAAGGGATGGACTATGTCCGGGACCACACCCCGGAAGAGATCGCCGCTGTGATCGAGCCCCAGTTCCCGGAGACAGACCTGGAGACGATCACAACGATCGTGACGCGCTATTACGACCAGGATACATGGAAGAGCAACCTCATTTTCGAGGAGAGCAGCTTTGACCTGCTCCAGGATATCCTGGAGAGCGCAGGCGAGCTGGAGGAAAGAGTTCCGTATGACGACCTGGTGACAACAAAGTTTGCGGCAAACGCTGCACAGTGATATACTGTACTCTGAGATCCAGGATCCAAAGAAAATAAAGAGAGGTACCGGCTATGATCGATAAACGGCTGATCCCCTATGGGGGACTGAAAAAAGAACCCTTCTCCGGGAGCCATAATGGCATGCGCTATCTTTTCCGGGGTGACGACGGTAAAAACAGCACCACATTCACTGTCTTTATCTATCCGGAGCCATGGTGTTTTGAAGATACTCCGGATGATGAAAAGGAGAGCTGCACCTTCCCTATGTCAGAGGAAGGGATGGACCAGGCAGTGGCATGGCTTTTCAAACGGTTTGAGTCTGAAAAGGAGCGCTGGACGACATCTTCAAAAGAGATGATGCACACTGTCCGGCAGACTCCTTACGATACGGGCGAAGGGCAATCTCATTGACCCGCTCATTCACCCGTTCCCGGAGAAACTCAGTAAAACTCCTCACAACCGGGAACAACTCCTCACACCCGAAATTTCTCACAACAGAGGCCTCGCTCAAAATCATACGCGGCGCACATCCGGGACCGGTCACAACAGGACCGGGCGGGATCTGCGCCGCGTAAAATTCGTCGTTCCTTTCTCTTTATCTAATTTTTAGAATCTTTAAAATTATTTCCATATCTTGTCACAGCCGATTCACAATTCCCTGTTAAGATACAGATATAAATTCAAGAAGACAATGACTGTGTATGCAGTCGGTATGCATGGTCATTGGACTTCGCCTAAAGCATTCGGTTCCGGGTTTTTGCCCCGGAATATTTTTTTGATATCGATTTTTACAATGTAATAATACATTCCGATCAGCAGCGCGGACGCCAATATCCAGGCTGCAGGGCTTGCCAGGCAGACCCCGGTATAGCTCTTCAGCGCCGCGGCGATCATTGCCACGATGCCTCTTCCCGCCAGCTCCGCCACGCCTGCCATCATGGGCAGGATGCCATACCCAAGCCCCTGGATCCCGTTCCGGTATATATTGACAACGGCGAGCGGGATAAAGAACGCGCCCACGCACTTCAGATAAATATCCACAGAACCCATGATCGACGCCACATCTTCTGACACAAAAAGGTATGTCATATATTTTCCCACAGTCATCACCAGCGCCGCGGCGATGCAGGAATAGATCACGCCGATGATCGTGCAGGCCTTAAAGCCGCTGCGGATACGCGCCACATTCCCTGCCCCCATGTTCTGGGCTCCGTAAGTAGCCATCGTTGTCCCCATGGCCACGTATGCCTGGGTGACTACCTGCTCGATCTTGCCGGCTGCGGTAAACGCCGCCACAAGCGTAGATCCCAGGATGTTGAGGGACGACTGGACCATCATCGTGCCGATCGCTGTGATGGAATACTGGAGCGCCATCGGGATCCCGATCCGAAGCTGAATCCCCAGGAGCGAGCCGGACAGGTGCCAGTCCTCTCTGTGCAGGCGGAGGGCCGGCACTGCTTTTACTATGTATCCCAGGCAGAGGAGCCCTGACACCCCCTGCGAGATGACCGTAGCCACTGCGGCTCCCGCTGTCCCCATGTGGAAGAAAATGATGAGGACCAGGTCAAGCACGATATTGAGCAGCGCGGAAAGGATCAGGAAGTACAGGGGCACCCTGCTGTTCCCAAGCGCCCTCAATATACTTGCCAGCAGATTATAAAGCATCTGCGCAAGGATGCCCGCGCTGATGATCATGATATAGGAATAGGCGTCCCTGAAGATGTCCTCCGGCGTGTTCATCAGTTCCAGCCACGGCTTCATAAGGAGCATGAACGCCGCCGTGAGGACCGCGCCTATGATCAGGGACAGTACCGATGCCCCTGCCACGGTCTTCCGCATTGCGTCCATGTCCCCCGCACCGAATTTCTGCGCAGTGAGGACCGTAAATCCTGCGGTCATCCCTACGACAAAACCATAGATCAAAAACATGATCGTACCGGTGCTTCCCACGGCGGCAAGCGCTCCCGTGCCTACGAACTTCCCCACGATCACCGCGTCCGCCATATTGTAAAACTGCTGAAAGACATTTCCCAGAAAGATGGGAAATGTAAAGTTCAAAATAATCTTCATCGGGCTCCCCGACGTCATGTCCTGCTGCACTGCTTTCATCTGTCTGACACCTCTCCACGATCTGTTATAGTTTCTGTTTCTTCCCTGTAAAAAAGGATATGCCGCTCATCTGACATATCCCATCATCGGTTTCACAGGTGATTATTATAAAACAGGTATCCTCAATTGTAAACACTATTTTTTCCCTGACATTTCCTGTCTCCGCTGCCAGCTGGTTTTACGCATTGCAGCAATATAAAATATTATTCAAATTTAGAAGGAAGAATATAATACTTCCCATCCAGTCCAGGTATGTGATAATTCAAATTATAGGCAAATGTTATATTAAAAGGATGATTTTCTATATCCAAATAGAACACTGATTTAAATTTCCCATCTTTCAGACAACTATTTGTGCTAATTCGCTCATCAATAAATTTCCTGAAAAAAGTTTCATTTTCTTTACTTTCAATTATGGCTATCCCTTTGGCATCCGCTTTCATTAAATCACCCAATATTTTTGCCAACTTCCCACGTTCCACATAAAAATAAATGCTGTCTGCCATCCCCTGACAGTTTTTTATTCTTTCTCGTTCCCCGGCATTTAGCCACTTATCATATATAGATGATTTATAGATATCATTGGCAATGACATGGAGATGTGAAGTCTTCATAAGCTCATTGCACAATCTCACTGTATTATCAGTGGTAATTTCAGCCCAGAAGTCGATATACCCTGTCCCATCAAAGTGTTTTTTAATCTTCACCTTTTTCACTCTCATCATTTCTTTTATCCATTCCAAAAATACGCTGGTACATATGATTTACCGTGTACATCCTTTCACTATATCTCGCTCTACAAATCTGGCTAATCCTGGATGATACTCCCTCGCCTGAGCATAGTAAGTCCCAGCCACCTTATCTCTCTGATACCCCGAATATCCAAATGGCTGCATCTTTCCCTGGTTCCCATACAGGTCCTCTCCAAAAGCTCCGTATCCATAGGATTCCCGTATCGTCCCACTCTCGTCTGCCGCTACTTTTTCACATCTCTTGTTTCACATTTTGTGATATTTTCTGCAGAGTCAACAATTTCCCCTTGGCCGCATTGCGTACAGTATTAGCTTTATAAGCAATCCCACTATCCCTGTAGTAATAAGTAGTGCTAATATTAAGAAACTGTCCATTTAAATTTAAAACCACATAGACCAAAAGGCTTCCGTTCCCCTAATTCATTACCCTGATCTCTACCCAAGAGAGCTCTTTATTGCTTATCCATTCTAAGCCCCTCCATTGTCCAAAAAATTTCTGGATGTTTTACATCCTAAATAAGCCCCAACGATCATAAATTGATTATTTATGATTGCCTCTTCAGCCGGAAATACCAGCATCCCTACCCATAAGAAAAGAATAGAAATCAACATGCATATAGAAAACACGGTCGTAATCGTTCTGAATACTGATTCCTTCAAAGCTTTCCTTATAAATTTGAAGAAAAAACTAAAAACTAAAAAGCTGATCAGGCACAAAACAATCCCAAAAACTATGTCTTCTATAACCTCACTACTATCTTTTCCTTCTACAGAATAAATTATTAGCGAACTCACTATAGCCGCTCCCCCGATTATGTTTTCAATAAATTGCATTTTTTTCTTCATTTTTCTCTCCCTCTTTATCCTGCTGTAATTGGAGGTCTGCCTTCTCGAGAAAAAACTGTCATGTCAATATGCATTATTGAAAGCATAATTAACTCAACACTTAAATCTGTATCCAGTCTCTCAATTTTGTAAACAGATCTGCCATATTCTTGTTCAATATTAACCACCGTTTCGCATTTATCGTTTTCAATTGTCCATTCATATTTTTTGAAAGGACGTATAATATTGGTATTACCAGGACAACAAAAATATTTTTTATTATAGATTTGGAAATAATTTTTACTATGTATTCCATTAAAAAAAGCATTTCCTATACATATCTCATTTTTGTAAATTTTATATTTCAATTGCAGTACAAAAGATTTTATGACATTTACAATTGGAATATAATCCAGGATTCTATAATTCCTGTTTATTTGCCTCCATTCCCATACATCCCCGGCAACTATTTTCCATTGGAACCTTTCAGTAGTGTTACGATAATTAGTATAACCGATCAACCGTGGAATTTGAGGCGAGTAAAATGTGTGCTCATAATGCTTCCCCTTTTTTTCTTCTCGCCTTATTAATATGCACATTTTGTCACCTCCACCTTTTTAACGTGCTCATCTCTCTCATTTTCAAACTCATTATTTTAACGTCAGTTTTTGTTAATCATTACAAGTTGCATCTTCCCAACTGATGCTTACTCCTCCTCCAACCCCCAGACCAATACCTATTTCCAATTTATTTTCATCGGGATCAAAACCAGCTTTTGCTCCCAATGAAATAATGTCTATACTTGCTCCTATATATATCCTCTTTCCAAATAGTTCTAAAACTCTTATTTTACCTTCTGCAGTCACACATGATCCCTGTGCTTTAAGGCCAACATAATCAGATGACAGTGAAGCATTTATATCTCCATGAAGGTATTCTAAAGAATATGTTCCTTGGAATAAACCTTCTCCATCTTTGTATCCTATTTTTGATAATCCTCCAGAAATATCCAACAATTCTATTCCAATATCTCTTCCCTTTTTATCATTAAACCAATCTACCACATTTAAATTAATATTAGGACCTTCAATATCACCATAATTAATATCACAAAAAAGCCTTGCGTACATTCATTTTCTGTCGGTGTATTGTTTGATATTGGCTTCTTCCCATTTAAATCACTTAACATAATTGGTTTATTATAGCAATAACTATATCGATTTATGCTGAAGGGAGTTTCAATAATCCCCGGTATTAAATCCATCCCCTGAAATCTCCCCGCATCCGCCTGATACTCCCTCGCCTGAGCATAGTAAGTCCCAGCCACCTTATCTCTCTGATACCCCGTATACCCAAACGGCTGCATCTTTCCCTGGTTCCCATACAGGTCCTCTCCAAAGGCTCCGTAGCCATAACTTTCCCTTACTGCTCCCGTCTCATCCTCGATTCGAATTGGGCTTCCCAGCTCATCCTGCAGATAATAACTCTGTCTTCCATTCTCTTCGTAGGATGCCACGTTCCCATCCCAAAAGTACGTCTGCTTTTTCTCTCCCTCGGCTTTCTCCAGCAGGTTGTGGTACTCCCTTGTCAGATCGATCGTGTAATGGATCTGAGTCAGGTTCCCGATCTGCGTCTCCGCTTTGATTCCGTTCCGGGGATCCAGTCCTTCCAGCTGCCCTCTGGACAGTGTCCCTTCCAGCTTCCCTACCCGGTGCCCCAGCCCGTTGTACTGGTACTTCGCTGCCTTTCCGGCCCCGTTCACGGCTTCCTCCAGACGGTTCAGCGCCCCGTACACATACTGGTGCGTGATCTGTCTGTTCTCCGTGATACGGGTCAGGTTTCCACGCTTATCATAGGCAAAACTCTTATTTACCGGATCGGTGCCCTCCCGGAGCTCTGTGATCAGCTGGTTTAAGGCGTTGTGGCAGTAGGTTGTCCGCCCTGCACGGTCCTCTTTCAGGACGCGGTTCCCGAAGGCGTCATACCCATACCGGGTCTGCATCTGCCCGTCCTTCTGGATCCCGGTCAGCCGTCCCAAAGCGTCATATCCGTATGCATAGGCCCCGCTCTCTGACTCCAGCCCTCTTCTCTCCTTCGTGATCCCGGTCTTATTCCCTGCCAGGTCATACAGATACGTATACCGGTCTGACACCCCTTCCCTGTCCCGGTGCACCAGCTCCGTCAGCTGGCCTTTGCTGTCATAGGCATAGGTCGTCCCGGTTCCGTTGGGGAACTTCTTCTGCGCCAGTCTTCCAAAGGCGTCATAACCGTAGGTGATGACCCGGTCCCCTTCCCTCATCTCAGAAAGCCTTATCTGTTCATCGTATCCGTAGGATACGGTCCTTCCGTCCGGGTAGGTGATGCCTGTCCGCTCCCCGCTCTTTCCATAGGTATAGGATACTTCCCTGCCGTCCGGGTACTGTACGGCTGTCGCCCGCCCCAGGGCGTCCGGCGTGATCTTCGTCTCTCCCAGCCAGTCCTGCACAAGGATCAGCTGGCGCAGCGGGTTGTAGGACAGCTTCACTTCCCGCCCGTCCGCGTACTGGATCCGGGACAGGTCCCCCTGCTTTGTGTAGGCATACTTTGTCAGGAAGCCCTCCTTGTCCAGCTTCGACAGGAGCTGTCCTTTCCCGTCATAGGCATACTGCTCCCTCTGTCCCAGGGCGTCGATGACCTCCGTCACCTGCCCTTTCAGGTCCCGGAGGTACCGGGTCACCTGGCAGGTCCGGTTCCTTCCGCTGCGGCGCTCCGCTTCCATCCACTCTTCGTCGATCCCTGCCGCGTCTGTGGGGGAAGTCCCCGCTTCCCGGCTCTCCAGGCTCCCCTCCTCCCCGTACTGGCGGATCTCCACCAGCCGGTCGCACACATCGTAGCTATACTCCGTCTCATTCCCGAGAGCGTCTATGACTTTTGTGAGCTGCCCGGAAAGGGAATACTCATACCGGGTCCTGTTCCCCAGTCCGTCCGTCATGGACGTCACGTTCCCCAGGGCGTCGTAAGTGTACCTCCTGCTCTCCCCGCCGCTCCCCCGGATCTCTGTGATCCGGTCCATGCAGTCGTAGGTGCAGGAAAGGACGAACCCGGTGGGAAGGGTGTGGCTTTTCAGGTTCCCGTTCCCGTCATAGGTGAAGGATTCCCCTGTCCCGTCGGGGTGGCGGATCTCTTTTAACTGCCCGCCCGGCAGATAGACGTACCGGGTGGTCCTTCCCGCCTCATCCGTCACGCTCTCCACCTCTCCCAG
>NZ_NFHL01000016.1 GCF_002161355.1 Lachnoclostridium sp. An76
GAATACGTTCCCGGGTCTTGTACACACCGCCCGTCACACCATGGGAGTCAGTAACGCCCGAAGTCAGTGACCCAACCGTAAGGAGGGAGCTGCCGAAGGCGGGACCGATAACTGGGGTGAAGTCGTAACAAGGTAGCCGTATCGGAAGGTGCGGCTGGATCACCTCCTTTCTAAGGAAAAGAAAAGAAGTAAAGAGCTGTTGTCTATTGTTGAGTTGTCAGGGAGAGGAAAACGAGCGATGAACACGCGGCAAGAGGGTGCGGGTTCACCTTACTAGGCTCAAAAAGACTTCGCCAAGTGCGGTGAACAAGCCTAGTTCTAGGCTCGAAAAAACCTCGCCAAGAACTCAGGCTTTTTGGTGGCGATGCGTTCAGGGGCAACACCCGTTCCCATCCCGAACACGATGGTTAAGACCTGAACGGCCGATGGTACTGCACTGGAGACGGTGTGGGAGAGTAGGTGGCCGCCAATTTAAAAAAAGAAAAACGGAGGCAGAACCGCTGCCGAAGTTAAAAATAAATACAGGCATGGGCGGACAACAATCCGCCGGGCCAACCCAATCAGCAGGGCAGTGCTGTGGAAACTGGTTTCACCAGTGATTAGAGGTCTGAAGATATTCAGGTTTCTAATGACTGATGAAAAGTCAGTCAGGAGTGTACCTTGAAAACTGCATACAGAGAAGATCAATTGATGATAAGAATATCTTATAAATCAAGACATCCGAGGTAATGTTATTAACAACATTAACAATACAGTCTGAAGAAAACAGACTCAAATAAAATTGGCCTATTGCCAACACATATAACGCTATATATGTGTAGAGGAGTCCTCATTCCCGTGAGGACGAATCGTTTGGTTATGCTGATAAGAGCGTATGGTGGATGCCTTGGCACTAAGAGCCGATGAAGGACGTGATAAGCTGCGAAAAGCTTCGGGGAGGGGCAAATACCCATCGATCCGGAGATCTCCGAATGGGGAAACCTGGCTGAGCAGACCTCAGTCATCCCTAAGCCAATCCATAACTTAGGGAAGGGAACCCGGTGAACTGAAACATCTAAGTAGCCGGAGGAAGAGAAAACAACATGTGATTCTGTGAGTAGCGGCGAGCGAAAACGGAAGAGCCCAAACCATGGTGCGTGCACCGTGGGGTTCGGACCGCGGAATTGATCCAGCAAGTTTAGCAGAACAGTTTTGGGAAAGCTGACCAGAGAGGGTGAAAGTCCCGTAAGCGAAAGATGAGCTGGCATGGCGGTATCCAGAGTAGGTCGAGACACGTGGAACCTTGACTGAACATGCGGGGACCACCCCGTAAGGCTAAATACTCCTTAGTGACCGATAGCGCATAGTACTGTGAAGGAAAGGTGAAAAGGACCCCGGGAGGGGAGTGAAAAAGAACCTGAAACCATATGTTTACAAGCTGTGGAAGAACTTTATATGTTCAACCGCGTACTTTTTGTAGAACGGTCCGGCGAGTTGCGCTGGCTGGCGAGGTTAAGGACTGAAGGTCCGGAGCCGAAGGGAAACCAAGTCTTAATAGGGCCACAGTCAGTCGGAGCAGACCCGAAACCGGGTGATCTACCCATGTCCAGGTTGAAGTTGCCGTAAAAGGCAATGGAGGACCGAACCCACATCCGTTGAAAAGGGTGGGGATGAGGTGTGGGTAGGGGAGAAATTCCAATCGAACCCGGAGATAGCTGGTTCTCCTCGAAATAGCTTTAGGGCTAGCCTCATACGAGTCTTGCGGAGGTAGAGCACTGAATTCCTGCGGGGGCGTCAAAGCTTACCAAGGGATATCAAACTCCGAATGCCGTGTAGATGATGTATGGGAGTCAGACTGTCCGAGATAAGTTGGGCAGTCAAAAGGGAAAGAGCCCAGACCTGCAGCTAAGGCCCCAAAATGTGTGTTAAGTGGAAAAGGATGTGGGATTTCGAAGACAACTAGGATGTTGGCTTAGAAGCAGCCATCCATTAAAAGAGTGCGTAATAGCTCACTAGTCGAGAGGTCCTGCGCCGAAAATGTCCGGGGCTGAAACACACTGCCGAAGCTCAGGAACTTACGAACGTAGGTTGGTAGAGGAGCATTCTTAACGGGACGAAGCGGTACCGGAAGGAGCCGTGGACTGTTAAGAAGAGAGAATGCCGGAATGAGTAGCGAGAGGAAGGTGGGAATCCTTCCGGCCGAATATCTAAGGTTTCCAGGGTAAAGCTGATCTGCCCTGGGTAAGTCGGGACCTAAGGCGAGGCCGAGAGGCGTAGCCGATGGACAACAGGTTGAGATTCCTGTACTATCCTGTAACAGAACTGTGGGGACGCAGAAAGAGAGCGTGGGCCGGGAATGGAAAGACCGGTGCAAGCGAGGTAGGAGTCGCACAGGCAAATCCGTGCGGCAATCCGAAGACGTGACGCGGACCGAAAACAAGTAGGGAAGCACGTGAGCTGGCTGCCAAGAAAAGCCGCTATTGTTTGCAGGATACCCGTACCGTAAACCGACACAGGTGGATGAGGAGAGAATCCTAAGGCCGACGGGAGAAGCATTGTTAAGGAACTCGGCAAAATGACTCCGTAACTTCGGGAGAAGGAGTGCCAGGGAGACCTGGCCGCAGAGAATTGGCCCAAGCAACTGTTTAGCAAAAACACAGGTCTATGCGAAACCGAAAGGTGAGGTATATGGGCTGACGCCTGCCCGGTGCTGGAAGGTTAAGGGGAGAGGTTAGCGCAAGCGAAGCTTTGAACTTAAGCCCCAGTAAACGGCGGCCGTAACTATAACGGTCCTAAGGTAGCGAAATTCCTTGTCGGGTAAGTTCCGACCCGCACGAAAGGCGTAATGATTTGGGCACTGTCTCAACAATGCACCCGGTGAAATTGAAATACCAGTGAAGATGCTGGTTACCTGCGCCAGGACGGAAAGACCCCATGGAGCTTTACTCCAGCTTGATACTGGGATTCGGCATTGCATGTACAGGATAGGTGGGAGGCTTTGAAGTGGTGACGCCAGTTGCCATGGAGCCGCTGTTGGGATACCACCCTTGCAGTGTTGGGTTTCTAACCAGCAGCCGTGATCCGGCTGGGGGACAATGTCAGGTGGGGAGTTTGACTGGGGCGGTCGCCTCCGAAAGGGTATCGGAGGCGCTCAAAGGTTCCCTCAGAATGGTCGGAAACCATTCGGAGAGTGCAAAGGCAGAAGGGAGCTTGACTGCGACACCGACGGGTGGAGCAGGTACGAAAGTAGGACTTAGTGATCCGGTGGTATAAAGTGGGATTGCCATCGCTCAACGGATAAAAGCTACCCTGGGGATAACAGGCTTATCACTCCCAAGAGTTCACATCGACGGAGTGGTTTGGCACCTCGATGTCGGCTCATCGCATCCTGGGGCTGTAGTCGGTCCCAAGGGTTGGGCTGTTCGCCCATTAAAGCGGTACGCGAGCTGGGTTCAGAACGTCGTGAGACAGTTCGGTCCCTATCCGGCGTGGGCGTAGGATATTTGAGAGGAGCTGTCCTTAGTACGAGAGGACCGGGATGGACTGGCCGCTGGTGTATCTGTTGTTCCACCAGGAGCATAGCAGAGTAGCCAAGCCGGGAAGGGATAAACGCTGAAGGCATCTAAGCGTGAAGCCCCCCTCAAGATGAGATATCCCATAACGTCAAGTTAGTAAGACCCCTTGAAGACGACGAGGTAGATAGGGCAGAGGTGGAAGTGCAGTAATGCATGGAGCTGACTGTTACTAATCGGTCGAGGGCATAACCAAAAGCAGAGCACTTAGGGAAGGCAAGCGAAGCGCAGGCTGAGCTTAGTGCGAGCTTTGTTCGAAGGAGCTTAGCGAGGTTCTTTCGAGCTTAGCGATCCGAACTTCCTTGTGTGCGGAACGCACGGTGATAGGTAAGATGGATGATGATTCTTTGTATGTAGTTTTGAAGGTATACGGACAATTTCACAGGAATGAGAGGGAGCGCCCGGAGGAGAAATCTTCCGGGCGCTTTTGTGTGATACGCCGGGCAAGCGTTTTCCCCTATCCGATTATATAATCCTGCGAAAGTAATTGACATTTTCATAAAATAAGATATCATAAACTGTGAAAATAATTTTCGTAGTGGAGGATATCATGGAAAAGCAGCAGTCAGTGATGGATACTATCAATATCAGATACGACAGTTTTTTTGAGCAGGAGAAAAAGATCGCAAACTATATCATGCAGCACCACAAGGATGTGGTGAATATGACGATCGGGGAGCTGGCGGAGGCGAGCGGCGCAAGCGTTGCTACGGTATCCCGGTTCTGCCGGAAGTGCGATGTGGACGGTTTCCATCACCTGAAGATCAGCCTGGCGAAGGAGATTGTCGAGGGAGACCAGGAAGTTGCGGTGTCTAATGACATTTCCAGAAAGGATATCGGACAGTCTCTGCAGAATATCCTTGCCAACAAGGTGGAGGAGCTGAAGCAGACAGTTTCACTGATCAATGAGAAAGAGCTGAATGAAGTGTTGGACCACATCCAGAATGCGGGAACAGTCCAGCTTGTGGCAGTGGGAAATACGATTCCCGTGGCTCTGGACGGCGCGTTTAAGCTCAATGAGATCGGGATCCGCGCGGCAGCGGGAACCATATGGGAGACGCAGCTTGCATTTTCTCTCACGCTGAAACCGGGGGACGTAATGATCGCAATTTCAAATTCCGGTGAATCCCGGCAGGTTGTGAAAATGGTCAGAGAGGCGAAGAAAAGCGGCGTCACCACTGTCGGGATCACGAACAATCCACGTTCTGCGATCGGAAGCAGTGTGGATTACCATATCCAGACTGCCACAAGGGAGAAACTCTTCCTAAATGAATTCTGCTTTTCGAGGGTATCGGCAATGACTGTGATGGAGATCCTCTACCTGTTCCTCACAGTCGGGCAGGAAAAGAGTTATGACAGGATGAGCAGGTGTGAAGGTCTGATCGCGGATGAAAAAGTATGATCCGTGAGACAGAAGCGGGACGGAAACTTGCTATAGGAAAGTTCGAAGAGGATGAAAAAAATTTTCTCATAAGCAGGATGACGAAGAATGGGACAGCGGTTTATTTTAGCAGGTCTTGTAAAAGAGATTGTATAAAATGCTAAAAGAAACCGCTGTTTTTGACCTTTTTTACGTGTGAAATTAGTTAAAATGAAGAAAAATAATTTTCGCATAAAAATAAATTGACAAAAATAATTTTCGCGAATATACTTAGGATAAGAAAAGAAATATCGCGATATAAAATTTCTGAGAAAATTATTTACACAAAGACTAAAAAGAGCAGACCGGAGGAAAAGCAGGGATTGGAGGAAAGAAAATGAGGATCAGTGAATTGCTCAGTCTTCAGGCAATCGACCTGAATACAAAAGCATCTTCCAAGGCGGAAGTGATCGATCACATGACGCGCCTGATGGAGAAGGCGGGAAATCTGAATGACAGAGAGGCTTATAAAAAAGGCGTACTTGCCAGAGAAGAGGAAGGCACCACAGGGATCGGCGAGGGGATCGCGATCCCTCATGCGAAATCAGCGGCAGTGAAAAAAGCCGGACTTGCAGCAGCAGTGATAAAGGACGGCGTGGACTATGATTCATTGGATGGAGAACCTGTGGAGCTTGCGTTCATGATCGCGGCGCCCGAGGGAGGTGCGGATACACATCTGGAAGCACTTGCGCGACTGTCTACAATGCTGATGGATCCGACTTTTAAAGAGGAGCTTGTAAACGCAGAGTCGCCGGAAGCATTTATCCGTATCATTGATGAGAAGGATGACGAGCTGGACGGAAAGAAAACAAAGGATGCCGCGGAGATGGCGGCGAAAGGCTACCGGGTCCTGGCGATCACTGCCTGCCCGACCGGGATCGCCCACACCTTTATGGCGGCGGAGAGCCTGGAGAATAAAGGAAAAGAGATGGGGATCCCGGTGAAGGCGGAGACCCAGGGCGCAGATGGAGCGAAAAATGTCCTGACAGCCGAAGAGATCAAAAACGCGGAGTGCATCATCATTGCCGCGGATAAGAATGTAGATCTGTCAAGATTTGACGGGAAGCCTGTTATCAGTGTGAAGGTGGCGGACGGGATCCACAAAGCGCAGCAGCTCATAGACGAGGCGGTGAGCGGAAATGTCCCGCTCTATCATCACTCGGGCGCTGCCGTTGCGGCAGAGGCTTCCGTGGAAAATGAAAGTGTTGGAAGAAAGATCTATAAAGATCTGATGAACGGGGTGTCCCATATGCTTCCCTTCGTGATCGGAGGCGGTATCCTGATCGCCCTGGCGTTCCTGCTGGATGATTACAGTATCGATCCTGCGAATTTCGGTAAGAACACTCCCGTGGCGGCGTATCTTAAGACGATCGGAGAGTTCTCTTTCAATATGATGCTCCCGGTGCTGGCAGGATATATCGCCATGAGCATCGCAGACCGTCCGGGACTGGCGGTCGGATTCGTGGCAGGGCTTGTGGCAAAAGCGGGAAGCACCTTCCTGAATCCGGCAGGCGGCGAGGTGAACGCAGGTTTTCTGGGAGCCTTGTTTGCTGGATTTGCAGCGGGATATGTAGTGATCGGGCTGAAGAAGCTGACCTCCAGGTTCCCGCAGTCCCTGAACAGCGTGCGCCCGATGATCATTTATCCGGTGTTCGGGATCCTGATCGGCTCTGTGGTGACGACTTTGATCAATCCGCTCATGGGTATGATCAATGACGGCCTGACCGGTGTTCTGAACAGCATGCACGGCACGAGCAAGGTGCTCCTGGGAATCGTGGTCGCGGGAATGCAGTCCGTGGATATGGGCGGTCCTGTGAACAAGACGTCCTATGTATTTGCCACTTCCCAGCTTGCGGAGGGGAATTTCGAGATCATGGCAGCGGTTATGGCAGGCGGAATGATCCCGCCGCTGGCGATCGCCCTGTGTACGACATTCTTTAAGAACCGCTTTACGAAAAAAGAGAGAGAATCAGGAATCGTTAACTATCTGCTGGGGCTGTCCTTTATCTCAGAGGGGGCGATCCCGTTCGCGGCAAGCGATCCGCTCAGAGTCATCCCGTCCTGTATCGTAGGGTCTGCTGTGGCCGGCGGGCTGTCCATGTTCTTCGGGTGCACGCTCAGGGCGCCCCACGGCGGGATCTTCGTGCTCCCGACGATCGGCAATCCGCTGATGTACGCATTGGCGATCCTGATCGGCGCTGTGGCAGGGTGCCTGGTGCTGGCGGCTCTGAAGCGTCCGATCAAGGACAATGCTATAGAGACGGCGGAATGAACTGTCGGGGATAAAAACGGCGGAAAAGGAGTAGAATCAGTATGAAACAGAAATGCGCGAAAAGAGCGTATGAAATGATACAGGATAAAATGACTGTAGGACTGGGCGGCGGCTCGACCGTTGCCCTCCTGATCCGGGAGATCGCAGGAGGAAAGAAGCAGGTCCGGGCGGTGACCCCGTCCCAGGATACGATGGATCTGTGCGTGGAATACGGGATTCCGGTACAGCCCCTGGAAATGACCCCGCGGATCGATATTGCATTTGACGGCTGTGATGAGGTTGACCGTGAACTGAATGCGCTGAAAAGCTGCGGAGGGATCCATACAAGAGAAAAGATCATGGCAGCAATGGCGGATGAGTATATCCTTCTTGCCGATGAGGGAAAGCTGAAGGAAAGGCTGGAATTTCGGTTTCCCGTGACCGTAGAAGTGCTGCGCCCTGCAAGGCAGTATGTGAAGAGCTGTCTTGAAAAGCTGGGGGCGGAAGTGACAGAACGGCGCTCAGATAAGAAAACAGGGGTGGTCATAAGCGATGATGGGAATTATCTGATGGAGGCGCATTTCCCTCAGGCGGAAGATGCGAAGGTTCTGTCAGATCAGCTGGACCGGATACCGGGCATTGCAGGCCACTCGCTGTTCTGCGGGCTTGCGGCAAAGGCAGTGATTGTAAAAGAAAACGGAATTGATATAATAGAAAAGGAGAGATCATGATGAGAAAACTCAACTGGGGAATCTTAGGGACAGGATGGATCGCTCACGAGATGGGAGAAGCGCTCAACGCGGTAAACGGAGAAATCTATGCAGTATGCGATGTGAATCTGGAATCAGCACAGAAGTATGCGGAGGAATTCGGCGTGCAGAAGGCATACGGCAGCGCGGATGAGATGATCGCGGATGAGAATGTGGACATCGTATATATCGCCACGCCGCACAACCTGCATTACCAGTTCATGCTGAAATCCGTACAGGCGGGCAAGCATGTATTCTGCGAGAAATCTATTACAGTGAACAGCAGGCAGCTCGAAGAGTGCGTGGCAGTTGCTGAAGAAAAGGGACTCGTCATCTGCGACGGGATGACCCTGCTTCATATGCCATTATATAAGAAGTTAAAGAAAATGATCGAGGGTGGCGCCATCGGCCATGTGAAGATGGTACAGGTGAATTTCGGAAGCTGCAAAGAATATGATGTAAACAACCGGTTCTTCTCAAAAGAGCTGGCAGGAGGAGCGCTTCTGGATATCGGAGTGTATGCCGCCTCATTTGCAAGATATTTCATGAAGAGCAGGCCGGATGTAGTCCTGACTACGGCAAATTATTTTGAGACAGGCGTGGATGAGACGAGCGGCATCATCCTGAAGAACCCGGACGGCCAGATGGCGGTCATGGCGCTGACCATGCGGGCGAAACAGCCGAAGCGGGGAGTCGTGGCAGGAGAGAAAGGGTTTATCGAGATCTGCGAGTATCCGAGAGCCCAGAAGGCGACGATCACATATACAGAAGACGGCAGGACAGAAGTTATTGAGGAAGGCAGGACAGAAGAGGCGCTTCAGTACGAGGTGCGCGATATGCAGGATTACGTGCTGAATCACGGCGGAAAGGAGAATCTCCAGATCATCCGGGATGTGATGCAGGTGCTGACCACAGTGCGGAACCAGTGGGGCATGGTCTATCCTTTTGAGTAAACGGCTCTGTAAAATGCAGATGCAGCCCCGGAGAGAAAGACAGGAGGAGACAGGATTGGAGAAAAAATATTTCTTTTTTGATATTGACGGTACACTGACGGACCGCAGTACGGGACAGATCGTGCCCTCTGCCGCGGAAGCTGTCCGAAAGCTGAAGGAGGCGGGACACTTTGTGTCCATTGCCACGGGACGCGCGTGTTATAAAGCAGAGAGGTTCCGCAGGGAAAATGGATTTGAGCATATGGTCTGCAACGGCGGGCATGGAATCGTATTCCGGGGAGAGCTTAGGGAGAACCGCCCTCTGGACTATGAGAAAGCGCTTGCCGTGTACCGGCAGGCCCTGGAACTGGGGTACGGAGTGTACGTGGCGCTGGATGATTCTGACAAGGTGTATGGCAGCAGCTTTCGGTTCTATGATCAGGCGGGGATGAGAAAAGAGCCGTCGGTGTATATCATTGACGAGAAATTTGACCTGGCGGATCATGACGCTATCTATAAAATGTATGTCTCCATCCCGGAATCTGAGGAAGAGCGCCTCACCCTGAAGGATACGGTGGGTCATCTCCGGTTTGAGAAAGAGTACCTGATGTTCCAGCCGGACGCGAAGCTGGACGGGATCTTAAGGATGCTGGATTACGCGGGCGGCAGACCGGAAGATACAGTAGTGTTCGGGGACGACTATAATGACCTGGTCATGTTTGACCGGCGGTTCTTCTGTGTGGCGATGGGGAACGGCTGTGATGAATTGAAGAAAAAGGCAGACTATGTGGCCGCGGCAAATGTGGATGACGGAATTTATAAAACCTGCGAAGAAAATGGATGGTTTGAGCCTATTTAACTCAATTTAAATGTATGTTAATGCGGCCTGATCATAGTGAATATGGCATGAGTGGATTTGATACCGCCTGCTCGGCGGTGGAATGGAGAAAGAGATGATTTATACAGTGACATTTAATCCCTCTCTGGACTATGTGGTCCAGGTGGAACATTTTCAGGGTGACGCGGTAAACCGCACTTCTGAGGAACATGTCTATCCGGGAGGCAAAGGGAATAACGTTGCGGTGATCGTGTCCAACCTGGGGATGAAGAGCAGGGCGCTGGGATTCAAAGCAGGGTTCACGGGCGCTGCAATGGAGCAGATGCTTCAGGAGTTTGGATGCGACACAGATTTTATTGCCCTGGAGGAGGGCGTGACACGGATCAATGTGAAAGTAAAATCGGATGATGAATTTGAGATCAACGGACAGGGTCCGCGGATACCGGACGAGAAGATCCGGCAGTTATATGAAAAGCTGGATGCACTCGAAAGCGGGGATGTGCTCGTGCTCTCCGGCAGCATACCAAACACACTGCCGGATGATATGTACGAGCGGATCATGGAACGGCTCGCAGGGACGGACGTGCGGATCAGCGTAGACGCCACGAAGGATCTTCTGCTGAACGTGCTGAAATACCATCCGTTCCTGATCAAGCCCAACAACTATGAACTGGGTGAGATGTTCGGAGTGACACTGGAGAGCGACGATGAGATCGCGGAGTATGCACGGAAGCTTCAGGAGATGGGAGCACGCAATGTGCTCGTGTCCATGGCGGGAGACGGGGCGATCCTGGTCGCCGAGGATGGGAGCGTGTTAAAGCAGCTTCCGCCGACGGGAGAGGTCGTGAACTCTGTGGGAGCAGGAGATTCCATGGTAGCTGGATTTCTGGCCGGGTATCTGAAAACAGGCAGCTACGAGGAGGCGCTGAAGCTAGGGACAGCGGCGGGGAGCGCGACCGCGTTTACTTCCTGGCTGGCGGATTCCGAAGCGATCGATAAGCTGTATAAAATCCTGGATATATAAAATTCTGGATATTATGGATAAGTAAAGAAAAGTCCGTTTTATCGTACACCTTATAGCGTAGACTGTAACCAGATCAAGAAAGCAATCTTAAAAGGTTACGGAGGCTGACACTATGAAAGGGTATACTACATCGGAAGGTTATATGGGTTATGTAAACGGGCGGTACATGCTTTTTGCAAGTGAAACGGAATACAGGGAATATGTCGAAGAGGCATAATCCACGTATGGATTAAACTTGCATCCGGCTGTCCGGCGGGGCTTGTCCTGCTGACAGCGGGAACAGTGGCCATGACAGTGCTGTGAGCAGGACAGCCCGGTAAAAAACTGTAAAAGGGTAACCGGTAAAAGGAGAACCACTTGGATCATAATTTCCCAGGTGGTTTTTCGTGTTGTTTACATAGGGCTGTTTTGATATAATCTGACATATACGGGGCGGGATTATGAGAGTTCAGGATGTATAAAGCAAGTTGACGCGAGGAAAGGATACAGAGTTATGCAGCTGCTATTAAAAGACAAGCCGATCTTAGATATACAGGAAAACGGGACATGCAGGATACTGGACTTTGACCGGCTCCCATTTGCACTGAGAAAAGAAAATATCACTTTTATTGACTTTGTCGAGTGGGCGTCCAACAGGACTTTATCCATTGGACGCAGCTATGCAAAGGAAATCTTGAATTCGCTCAGGCTTTCTCAGACGAACAGATTTGCTGTGTGCAAAGCGTGCCGGGGGCTGAGCCTTGAGGATGCGTACTGGATCCGGCAGGAGGGGGATGATAAGACATGGAAAGAAGTCAATCTGTTTCACAATCCATTCGCCCTCTTTGTCACTGAAATTTCTCTGTCAGGTACAAATATCCGATATACTGCAAGAGCAGAGGAACGTGCGAATATCCACACTCCGGAACTTACCACGATGGGAGTAAGTGCGAAAGGGTGGATCCGGCAGGAAGGGAAGCTCTTTCTCCATAAGGTCGGAAGGTACGAGATCCCTGCGGATCAGATCCTGACCGCGCTTGATATCCCTCATATCCATTATCGGATTTCGACGGAGGAGGAGATTTCTTCTTATCTTTCGGAAGAGCGAAAAGAGTGGATAGAAAGTGTAGGCGAAGCGGTAGTAAATTCTGAGCTGTTCACTTCGGAACATATATCTCTGGTGACATTTGAAGAGTTCCGGCTGTTTTGTTCCTATTATGGGATGAACCCATATTCGGAAGCCGAAAAGATGGACAGAGAGTTTTATCTGAAAATGCAGATAGTGGACTATATTTTGAACAATAACGACAGGCACGAACAGAACTGGGGATTCCTGATGGACAATGAGACAGGAAAACTGACCGGCTTCTGTCCGCTGTTCGACCATGACCATGCATTTGTAAGTTATAAAGACGTAATGTCCCAGACAGCGGAGACACAATTGACATTAAGAGATGCTGCCGTCAGGGCTCAGAAAGAGCTAAGGCTGAATCTGGACAAACTGGACGTAATGGAGCGCCCGCAGTTCCTGAGCGCTGAGCAGTGGGACGCAGTGCTTGGGAGAAGCAGTATCAGTTCAATATGCCGATACATATCGGAAAGAGATGCTGGATCGGGGCAGGCGCAGTGATATTTCCCGGAGTGACGATCGGAGATGATACAGTCATCGGTGCAGGGAGTGTCGTGACAAAGGATATCCCTGCAAATGTAGTGGCGGTTGGAAATCCATGCAGGGTCATGAGAGAAATCGGCGCGCATGACAGAAAGTACTATTATAAAGAAAGAGAAATAGATTACAGTACAATTTGCGAAATGCAGTACTAGACCGGAACGGAATGTATGGTCAACTTTATCCGGCAGAGATGTGTGCGGTACAGAAGAGTTCTTATGTATTTGGTTTCAGAATTGCGCAAATTGTCTGAAATAAATAAAAAACAAGAAAAACGTTGACAATTCCTTTTCGGGGTGATAAGATAGCACCTGTCGCTGATGACGGGGCCGAAAAAGCCGCAGAAAATCAGGTCGGCCGGAGACGCGGAGGCGGGACAGCCGGAGGCCAGAGAGCGGAAGAAGAGGAACCGGAGGCGTGGGAAAACAGTTGAAAAAACTTGTTGACAACGCTGTGCTGATGTGATAACCTAGACAAGCTGTCGCTGAGAGCTGACTGTAAAGGAAGCAGAACAGCGAAACAGAAAAAGAAAAAAGTTCTTGACAAACGAAATGAGCTTTGGTAGAATATTAAAGCTGTCGCTTAAAAAGAACGACAGGAACCTTGATAACTGAACAATAGACAACAACCCTTGAAAATTTCTTTGAAGAGAAAATTTCTAAGAACGTCATTGGACGATGAGGTTCGACTCCGTCGAACGGCTTTCACGCTAGATTCGTGAAAGACCTCATCAAGTGTTCAATGCCACAAACAGTAAAAAGGGAAAGAATTAGCTAGCAGTTAATTCTGACCCGGAGACAAACGGAAGCTCCGGCAGTTCTAAGCTCGTGGGAAACCTCGCTAAGAACATGCGGAGCGTATAAACGGTAAGGTCCGAAAAGACCGAACCTAACCTTTTTATACGAGAGTTTGATCCTGGCTCAGGATGAACGCTGGCGGCGTGCCTAACACATGCAAGTCGAGCGAAGCACTTTACTTTGATTCTTTCGGGATGAAGAGTGATCTGACTGAGCGGCGGACGGGTGAGTAACGCGTGGGCAACCTGCCTCACACAGGGGGATAACAGTTAGAAATGACTGCTAATACCGCATAAGGCCACAGCACCGCATGGTGCAGGGGTAAAAACTCCGGTGGTGTGAGATGGGCCCGCGTCTGATTAGCTAGTTGGTAAGGTAACGGCTTACCAAGGCGACGATCAGTAGCCGACCTGAGAGGGTGACCGGCCACATTGGGACTGAGACACGGCCCAAACTCCTACGGGAGGCAGCAGTGGGGAATATTGCACAATGGGGGAAACCCTGATGCAGCGACGCCGCGTGAGCGAAGAAGTATTTCGGTATGTAAAGCTCTATCAGCAGGGAAGAAACTGACGGTACCTGACTAAGAAGCACCGGCTAAATACGTGCCAGCAGCCGCGGTAATACGTATGGTGCAAGCGTTATCCGGATTTACTGGGTGTAAAGGGAGCGTAGACGGATAGGCAAGTCTGGAGTGAAAGCCCGGGGCTCAACCCCGGGACTGCTTTGGAAACTGTTTATCTAGAGTGCTGGAGAGGTAAGTGGAATTCCTAGTGTAGCGGTGAAATGCGTAGATATTAGGAGGAACACCAGTGGCGAAGGCGGCTTACTGGACAGTAACTGACGTTGAGGCTCGAAAGCGTGGGGAGCAAACAGGATTAGATACCCTGGTAGTCCACGCCGTAAACGATGACTGCTAGGTGTCGGGGAGCAAAGCTCTTCGGTGCCGCAGCAAACGCAATAAGCAGTCCACCTGGGGAGTACGTTCGCAAGAATGAAACTCAAAGGAATTGACGGGGACCCGCACAAGCGGTGGAGCATGTGGTTTAATTCGAAGCAACGCGAAGAACCTTACCTGCCCTTGACATCCTTTTGACCGGCGAGTAATGTCGCCTTTCCTTCGGGACAGAAGAGACAGGTGGTGCATGGTTGTCGTCAGCTCGTGTCGTGAGATGTTGGGTTAAGTCCCGCAACGAGCGCAACCCTTATCTTCAGTAGCCAGCATTTAAGGTGGGCACTCTGGAGAGACTGCCAGGGATAACCTGGAGGAAGGTGGGGATGACGTCAAATCATCATGCCCCTTATGGGCAGGGCTACACACGTGCTACAATGGCGTAAACAAAGGGAGGCGATACTGCGAAGTTGAGCAAATCCCAAAAATAACGTCTCAGTTCGGATTGTAGTCTGCAACTCGACTACATGAAGCTGGAATCGCTAGTAATCGCGAATCAGAATGTCGCGGTGAATACGTTCCCGGGTCTTGTACACACCGCCCGTCACACCATGGGAGTCAGTAACGCCCGAAGTCAGTGACCCAACC
>NZ_NFHL01000017.1 GCF_002161355.1 Lachnoclostridium sp. An76
CTGGGAGAGGTGGAGAGCGTGACGGATGAGGCGGGAAGGACCACCCGGTACGTCTATCTGCCGGGCGGGCAGTTAAAAGAGATCCGCCACCCCGACGGGACAGGGGAATCCTTCACCTATGACGGGAACGGGAACCTGAAAAGCCACACCCTTCCCACCGGGTTCGTCCTTTCCTGCACCTACGACTGCATGGACCGGATCACAGAGATCCGGGGGAGCGGCGGGGAGAGCAGGAGGTACACTTACGACGCCCTGGGGAACGTGACGTCCATGACGGACGGACTGGGGAACAGGACCCGGTATGAGTATTCCCTTTCCGGGCAGCTCACAAAAGTCATAGACGCTCTCGGGAATGAGACGGAGTATAGCTACGATGTGTGCGACCGGCTGGTGGAGATCCGCCAGTACGGGGAGGAGGGGAGCCTGGAGAGCCGGGAAGCGGGGACTTCCCCCACAGACGCGGCAGGGATCGACGAAGAGTGGATGGAAGCGGAGCGCCGCAGCGGAAGGAACCGGACCTGCCAGGTGACCCGGTACCTCCGGGACCTGAAAGGGCAGGTGACGGAGGTCATCGACGCCCTGGGACAGAGGGAGCAGTATGCCTATGACGGGAAAGGACAGCTCCTGTCGAAGCTGGACAAGGAGGGCTTCCTGACAAAGTATGCCTACACAAAGCAGGGGGACCTGTCCCGGATCCAGTACGCGGACGGGCGGGAAGTGAAGCTGTCCTACAACCCGCTGCGCCAGCTGATCCTTGTGCAGGACTGGCTGGGGGAGACGAAGATCACGCCGGACGCCCTGGGACGGGCGAAAGCCGTACAGTACCCGGACGGCAGGGAAGTATCCTATACCTATGGAAAGAGCGGGGAGCGGACAGGCATCACCTACCCGGACGGAAGGACCGTATCCTACGGATACGATGAACAGATAAGGCTTTCTGAGATGAGGGAAGGGGACCGGGTCATCACCTACGGTTATGACGCCTTTGGAAGACTGGCGCAGAAGAAGTTCCCCAACGGAACCGGGACGACCTATGCCTATGACAGCAAAGGCCAGCTGACGGAGCTGGTGCACCGGGACAGGGAAGGGGTGTCAGACCGGTATACGTATCTGTATGACCTGGCAGGGAATAAGACCGGGATCACGAAGGAGAGAAGAGGGCTGGAGTCAGAGAGCGGGGCCTATGCATACGGATATGACGCTTTGGGACGGCTGACCGGGATCCAGAAGGACGGGCAGATGCAGACCCGGTATGGGTATGACGCCTTCGGGAACCGCGTCCTGAAAGAGGACCGTGCAGGGCGGACAACCTACTGTCATAATGCCCTGAACCAGCTGATCACAGAACTCCGGGAAGAGGGAAGCGCAGAGACGGCCCTCCAGAAGATATATCAGTATGATAAGAGAGGAAACCTGACCCGCATCACGGAGAACGGGCAGATGGCACAGCAGTATGTGTACGGGGCGCTGAACCGGCTGGAGGAAGCCGTGAACGGAGCCGGGAAGGCAGCGAAGTACCAGTATAACGGACTGGGACACCGGGTAGGGAAGCTGGAAGGGACACTGTCCAAAGGGAAGCTGGAAGGACTGGATCCCCGGAACGGAATCAAAGCGGAGACGGAGATCGGGAACTGGAACCAGATCCGCTATACCATTGACCTGACAAGGGAGTACCACAACCTGCTGGAGAAAACCGAGGGAGAGAAAAGGCAGACGTACTTTTGGGATGGGAATGTGGCATCCTACGAAGAGAATGGAAGACAGAGGTATTACCTGCAGGATGAGCTGGGAAGCCCGCTCAGGATTGAGGACGAGCTGGGCGAGATAAAAGAGAGCTATGGGTACGGAGCGTTTGGAGAGGACCTGTATGGGAACCAGGGGGAGATGCAGCCGTTTGGGTATACGGGGTATCAGAGAGATAAGGTGGCTGGGACTTACTATGCACAGGCCAGGGAGTATCAGGCAGATGAGGGGAGATTTGCAGGGAGAGATATAATTGCGGGATTTGTAAAAAGCCCGTTTAGTATGAACCGATATGGTTATTGTTTTAACTCGCCAATGATTTTCATAGATACAGATGGTGAATGGCCATCGTTAAGTGATATTACAAATGGTATAAAAAAAACAGTAGGGAAGGCCTGGGAGTGGGCAAAGGAAAATAAGAACAATTTAATTAAAATAGGAGTAGGTATTGGCGTAGCAGCCATAGGAGTAGGAATAACGGTTGCAACTGGCGGAGCAGCACTTCCGGCTATTGTTGCTGCAGGAAAAGCCATTGCAATATCAGGCGTAACATCAGCAGCGCTTAGCGGTGGCATAACAACGGCAAAATTAGCTGTGAGGGGAGAATTGAATGAGCCGGGATCATGGAAAGAAGTTGCAAAATCGGCATGGGATGGACTGGCTGATGGGGTAATGTGGGGCGGTATTATGGCCGGCGGAACCCAGACAATAAGTGCAGGATTTAAAGAACTTGCTAAACACGAAATTTTATCAAAAGAGGGGATCCCTCTGATCCAAAATAAGGTTAAAATTTTATCTCCAGATAAATTAACCACGATGAATCGAACTGGAAATAATGGGGGAACACTTTTAAAAATAGGAAATTTTCACATAGATGTAATTTCAGGAACAATAGGAAAGGGAAAGAAAGGACTAGCTCCATTGTTACATATGCATATTTTCTCAAAACAAACTATTGATAATATAGCGAGAATGTTTTCAAGACCTGTTGCCAATTGGTTTGAGCATTTTCCGATAGGGACAGTGATCACTAGTATTATTCCGGGAATAGAAAATGGTATCGAGGGATGTGAATAAAAGTTGAAGAAAAATAGATATAAAATATTTAGAAACAAAAAAAGAAAAATAGGAACAATAGGATTCTCAATTTATTATATTAGTGAAAAGAAGATTAATTTACTATGTCATGATTTAATTGGTTCAGAAACAATATATGTGTACGCAATAACAGAAAAAAAAATTGTAGAAATAATAAATAAATATGACTTTGCCCTAAATATGAAGTTTCAAATACATGAAGCAGGGGATGCAGAATGTTTCTTTTCAATTCATAAAAATTACTTGACACAAATTTTAAAACTATTTGAGGATCAAGATGCTGCTTATGTAAATATTATAGAAAGTAATACACAGGAAAGTATACTTTGTCAGTATTGTTTTTCGGTATCCCGTTATCCAATGTGGAGATTTATAAAAGAGGGTAACATTATTTCTATTATGGAAATATATTTTGAATGTTCGGTATCGATGAATATAGAATACTATTTTGATGAAATGTATCAGCAACCTTGCTTAACGAGTAAATATTATGAACCGAAAGAGATAATATAGTGCATATAATTTAAACGTAATTTTTATCTGAACAAGTAAAATACGGAAAATTTACTGAGATGATGCACTGAACCAGTTGCTTGTAGAGAAACGGTATGGAAACGAAAAGACCTATGGTTTATGATTAGAAGGGAAAGCGGGGTATCAGAGAGACAATATAGCAGGAACCTATTATGCTCAGGCGAGGGAGTATCAGGCGGAGAGTGGGAGAGTTCAGAGAAGAGATATCATAAAAGGACAGGCTTCCTATCCACTCACAATCAATGAGTACATATACTGCGGGAATATGCCATTTTACTTTTATGATCCTAATGGTTTGTTCTGTCATATCATTGCGGGTACAGCTGCTGACCTTGCTTTTGCAAAGGCTGGAAAGTTTTTGAAGAATACTTCTAAGATCAAACAGGTAACGGATTATGCCAAAGGTACTAAGATTGGGAATAAAATATTCACCCACAATGCGAACTATGAAAGTGAGATCAAACGTCTGAGAGGGATTTGGAAAAAAACTGGCAAAGCGGTCAAGCCCCAATTTAAAACCTATGTGGATGGTTTTGTAGGGGTGACAGGGACGGAATTGATTGATAAAGTGGCAGAAATGAATGGAAGCTTAACGCCGGGAATGGATCTGAAGAAAGAACTTAAAAATATCCTGAATTCACTTTATGATAAAGGAGAAGAGCCGGCGGAAGAGAATCGGAAGATGCAGCAGTATACCCAGCAGGCATTAAAACAGATTTTAAAAAATCTCACCAATGAGGAAGTTGCAGCTGTGATGTGTATAGAATAGTAGGAGGAATAGATATGGCTTTTTTACGAGCGATTATTGTGGCATTTATTGTAGCTGGAGTGTTAGATCTGATAACTAAGAGAACTTCAAAAAAGACAGATTCGTTAGATAAATTTGTTGTAAGAGCGCCGATTGATTTTGCGGCATTGGGAGCGATTGGCATGGTGTTTGTCATTGGAGCGTTAATATTGTCTGCAGTAGAGAATAGGACTTTTCCAATAGTAGCTATGATTATATTTAACACAATTGTAGTAGTTCCATGCGCTTTATTAATGATTGCACCGATAAAAGGTGTATGGGATGTGATTGTAGACGATGATGATATTACAGTAGTAAAAGCCTTTGTTTACAGAAGACACTGGAAATTCTCCAAAATCACATATGGAAAGATGAAAAGAGGCGGAATGAAGGTGTATGTGGAAGGCAGAGCCAGGAAAGCATTTTTTGTAGATGGTATGGGTGAAAATTTTTCCAATTTTATGGAGAGGATGGAAAAAGAGGGGAAGGAAGTCATATATCCGGAAGGCATGGAGCCGTATACAGAGGAAGAGATGGATGCAGAGGAAGAACAGGCTGAAGATTAAACGTATCCGGATATTGGGAACGTGGTTCAGATGGAGTACAACGGGAACGGGAACCTGACCCGGGAGACCGGGCCCCCTGGGGGAGAGCCGGAGCTATGCCTACACGCCCCTGGGAGAGGTGGAGAGCGTGACGGATGAGGCGGGAAGGACCACCCGGTACGTCTATCTGCCGGGTGGGCACTTAAAGGAGATCCGCCACCCGGACGGGACAGGGGAATCCTTCACCTATGACGGGAACGTGACCTCCATGACGGACGGATTGGGGAATAGGATCCGGTATGAGTATTCCCTTTCCGGACAGCTCACAAAAGTCATCGACGCCCTCGGAAACGAGACGGAGTATAGCTATGATGTGTGCGACCGGCTGGTGGAGATCCGCCAGTACGGGGAAGAGGGGAGCCTGGAGAGCCGGGAAGCGGGGACTTCCCCCACAGACGCGGCCGGGATCGACGAAGAATGGAAGGAAGCGGAGCGCCGCAGCGGAAGGAACCGGACCTGCCAGGTGACCCGGTACCTCCGGGACCTGAAAGGGCAGGTGACAGAGGTCATCGACGCCCTGGGACAGAGGGAGCAGTATGCCTATGACGGGAAAGGACAGCTCCTGTCCAAGCTGGACAAGGAGGGCTTCCTGACAAAGTATGCCTACACAAAGCAGGGGGACCTGTCCCGGATCCAGTACGCGGACGGGCGGGAAGTGAAGCTGTCCTACAACCCGCTGCGCCAGCTGATCCTTGTGCAGGACTGGCTGGGAGAGACGAAGATCACGCCGGACGCCTGGGGACGGGCGAAAGCCGTACAGTACCCGGACGGCAGGGAAGTATCCTATACCTATGGAAAGAGCGGGGAGCGGAGAAGCATCACCTACCCGGACGGCAGGACCGTATCCTATGGATATGATGAACAGGTAAGGCTTTCTGAGATGAGGGAAGGGGACCGGGTCATCACCTACGGTTATGACGCCTTTGGAAGGCTGTCGGAGAAGAAGTTCCCCAACGGGACAGAGAGCGCGTATACCTATGACAGCAAAGGCCAGCTGACGGAGCTGGTGCACAGGGACAGGGAAGGAGTTTCAGACCGGTATACGTATCTGTATGACCTGACAGGGAACAAGACCGGGATCACGAAGGAGAGAAGAGGCCTGGAGGCAGAGAGCGGAGCCTATGCATACGGATATGACGCTTTGGGACGGCTTTCCCAGATCCAAAAAGACGGGAAACTCCAGACCCGGTATGGGTATGACGCTTTCGGGAACCGCGTCCTGAAAGAGGACCGTGCAGGGCGGACAACCTACTGTCATAATGCCCTGAACCAGCTGATCACAGAGATCCGGGAAGAGGGAAGCGCGGAGATGGTCCTTCGGAAGGCGTATCAGTATGATAAGCGTGGAAACCTGACCCGTATCACGGAGAACGGGCAGATGACACAGCAGTATGTGTACGGGGCGCTGAACCGGCTGGAGGAAGCAGTGAACGGGGCCGGGAAGGCAGCGAAGTACCAGTATAACGGGCTGGGACACCGGGTAGGGAAGGCGGAAGGAAGGCTGCCGGCAGACCAGACCGGGAAGCTGGATCCGCAGAGCCGGATCGACCGGGAGATCGGGAACCTGACCCAGATCCATTACACGATCGATCTGACAAGGGAGTACCATAACCTGTTGGAGAAAACCGAAGGAGAGAAAAGGCAGACGTACTTTTGGGATGGGAATGTGGCATCCTACGAAGAGAATGGAAGACAGAGGTATTACCTGCAGGATGAGCTGGGAAGCCCGTTGAGGATTGCAGACGAGAGTGGGACGATACGGGAATCCTATGGATACGGGGTATTTGGTGAAGACCTGTATGGGAACCAGGGGGAGATGCAGCCGTTTGGGTATACGGGGTATCAGAGAGATAAGGTGGCTGGGAATTACTATGCTCAGGCGAGGGAGTATCAGGCGGATGTGGGGAGATTTGCAGGGAGAGATATCATAAAAGGGCAGGCTTCTTATCCGCTCACAATTAATGAGTACATATACTGTGGGAATATGCCGTTTTACTTTTATGATCCTAATGGTCTGTTCTGGCATATCGTTGCAGGTGCGGTCGTTGGTGCCGTAGCAAATACAGTAATTAATGTAGGAACCAGTTTACTAAAGGGAGAAAAAATAACTTGGAGCTCGGTTATCTCATCAGTTATAGGCGGTGCTGTTACAGGAGGAGTCACAGCTGCAACAGGAAATGTAACTCTTGGGTCAGTGGCAGGAGGCGCAGCGGAGACAATAACAAAAGGGGCTATAGATGGAGATTCAATTCAAAATATTGTTCAGGATGTTGCAGTTGGGGCAGTTGCTGATGTTGCATTTTCAAAAGCCGGAAAGTTTTTAAAGAATACTTCTAAGGTTAAACAGGTAACGGATTTTGCCAAAGGGACTAAGCTTGGAAATAAAATATTTACTCATAATGCGGACTATAAAAGTGAGATCAAACGCCTGAGAGGGATTTGGGAAAAAACGGGTAAAGCGGTCAAGCCCAAATTTAAAACCTATGTGGATGGTTTTGTAGGGATGACAGGAATGGAATTGATTGATAAAGTGGCAGATATGAATGGAAGCTTAACGCCGGGAATGGATCTGAAGAAAGAACTTAAAAACATCCTGAATTCACTCTATGATAAGGGAGAAGAGTGGGCGGAAGAGAACCGGAAGATGCAGCAGTATACCCAGCAGGCATTAACACAGATTTTAAAAAACCTCACCAATGAGGAAGTTGCAGCTGTGATGTGTATAGAATAGTAGGAGGAATAGATATGGCTTTTTTACGAGCGATTATTGTGGCATTTATTGTAGCTGGAGTGTTAGATCTGATAACTAAGAGAACTTCAAAAAAGACAGATTCGTTAGATAAATTTGTTGTAAGAGCGCCGATTGATTTTGCGGCATTGGGAGCGATTGGCATGGCACTCGTTATTGGTGTATTAATATATGGTGAAATAGAGGGAGAAACTATGCCTTTACTCATTATGATTATATTTAACATTGTTATAGTGCTGCCAAGTGCTTTGCTAATGATCGCACCGATAAAAGGTGTTTGGGATGTAATTGTAAACGATGATGACATTACAGTAGTAAAAGCCTTTGTTTACAGAAGACACTGGAAATTCTCCAAAATCACATATGGAAAGATGAAAAGAGGCGGAATGAAGGTGTATGTGGAAGGCAGAGCCAGGAAAGCATTTTTTGTAGATGGTATGGGTGAAAATTTTTCCAATTTTATGGAGAGGATGGAAAAAGAGGGGAAGGAAGTCATATATCCGGAAGGCATGGAGCCGTATACAGAGGAAGAGATGGATGCAGAGGAAGAACAGGCTGAAGATTAAACGTATCCGGATATTGGGAACGTGGTTCAGATGGAGTACAACGGGAACGGGAACCTGACCCGGGAGACCGGGCCCCCTGGGGGAGAGCCGGAGCTATGCCTACACGCCCCTGGGAGAGGTGGAGAGCGTGACGGATGAGGCGGGAAGGACTACCCGGTACGTCTATCTGCCGGGCGGGCAGTTAAAGGAGATCCGCCACCCGGACGGGACAGGGGAATCCTTCACCTATGACGGGAATGGGAACCTGGAGAGCCATACCCTTCCCACCGGGTTCGTGCTTTCCTACACCTACGACTGCATGGACCGGATCACAGAGATCCGGGGGAGCGGCGGGGAGAGCAAGAGGTACACTTACGACGCCCTTGGGAACGTGACCTCCATGACGGACGGATTGGGGAACACGACCCGGTATGAGTATTCCCTTTCCGGGCAGCTCACAAAAGTCATCGACGCCCTCGGAAACGAGACGGAATATAGCTACGATGTGTGCGACCGGCTGGTGGAGATCCGCCAGTACGGGGAGGAGGGGAGCCTGGAGAGCCGGGAAGCGGGGACTTCCCCCACAGACGCGGCCGGGATCGACGAAGAGTGGATGGAAGCGGAGCGCCGCAGCGGAAGGAACCGGACCTGCCAGGTGACCCGGTACCTCCGGGACCTGAAAGGGCAGGTGACAGAGGTCATCGACGCCCTGGGACAGAGGGAGCAGTATGCCTATGACAGAAAGGGACAGCTCCTGTCGAAGCTGGATAAGGAGGGCTTCCTGACAAAGTATGCCTACACAAAGCAGGGGGACCTGTCCCGGATCCAGTACGCGGACGGGCGGGAAGTGAAGCTGTCCTACAACCCGCTGCGCCAGCTGACAGAAGTGCAGGACTGGCTGGGAGAGACGAAGATCACGCCGGACGCCCTGGGGCGGGCGACAGCCGTACAGTACCCGGACGGCAGGGAGGTATCCTATACCTATGGAAAGAGCGGGGAGCGGACGGGCATCACCTATCCGGACGGAAGGACTGTATCCTACGGATACGATGAACAGGTAAGGCTTTCTGAGATGAAGGAAGGGGACCGGGTCATCACCTACGCTTATGACGCCTTTGGAAGGCTGGCGCAGAAGAAGTTCCCCAACGGGACAGAGAGCGCTTATACCTACGACAGCAAGGGCCAGCTGACAGAACTGGTGCACCGGGACAGGGAAGGAGTGTCAGACCGGTATACGTATCTGTATGACCTGACAGGGAATAAGACCGGGATCACGAAGGAGAGAAGGGGACTGGAGACAGAGAGCGGAGCCTATGCGTACGGATATGACGCTTTGGGACGGCTTTCCCAGATCCAAAAAGACGGGAAACTCCAGACCCGGTATGGGTATGACGCTTTCGGGAACCGCGTCCTGAAAGAGGACCGTGCAGGGCGGACAACTTACCGCCACAATGCCCTGAACCAGCTGATCACAGAGATCCGGGAAGAGGGAAGCGCGGAGACGGCCATCCGGAAGGCATATCAGTATGACAAGCGTGGAAACCTGACCCGTATCACGGAGAACGGACAGATGGCACAGCAGTATGTGTACGGGGCGCTGAACCGGCTGGAGGAAGCTGTGAACGGAGCCGGGAAGGCAGCGAAGTACCAGTACAACGGGCTGGGACACCGGGTAGGGAAGCTGGAAGGGATACTGTCCAAAGAGCAGTTAGAAGGACTGGATCCCCGGAACGGAATCAAAGCGGGGACGGAGATCGGGAACTGGAACCAGATCCGCTATACCATTGACCTGACAAGGGAGTACCACAACCTGCTGGAGAAAACCGAGGGAGAGAAAAGGCAGACGTACTTTTGGGATGGGAACGTGGCATCCTATGAAGAGAATGGAAGACAGAGCTATTACCTGCAGGATGAGCTGGGAAGCCCGATCCGAATCGAGGATGAGACGGGAGCAGTAAGGGAAAGTTACGGCTACGGAGCATTTGGAGAGGACTTGTATGGAAACCAGGGGGAGATGCAGCCGTTTGGGTATACGGGGTATCAGAGAGATAAGGTGGCTGGGACGTATTTTGTTCAGGCGAGGGAATACATGACAGAAGACGGTAGATTTGTGGGGCAGGACTTGATCGGAGGATTTGGCGAGTATCCGGAAACACTCAATCGGTATAGTTATTGTTGGAATAATTCTCTACAATATGTAGATTATGATGGAAAATTCCCAACAATAATTGCAGGAGCGTTTATTGGAAGTGTTACATCAGGATTATTATCACTTACAACACAAATAATTTTTGAAAGAAAAATAAATGTGAAGGAGATTGGAATAAGTATGATAGGAGGGGCTATAAAAGGTGGAATTGCAGGAAGTGGAATTGGAATAATTGGCGGTGTGATTGCGACCGGGGTTACAGGAGCGGCTACTAATGTTGCGACACAGGTGTACGCGCAGGATATATCATTGAATGAAATTAATTGGGCTTCGGCAGCGTTAGATGGGGCAATTGATGCGGCAACTTATGGTTATGGAAGATATAAGCTGAAAGGGAAAGGGCCTACAGTCCAGGAACAACTAAGAAAAACAAACGATGATGTCCATAAGGCAAGATTACATTTGTCAGGCTATGGAAAGAAAAGAATGAAAGGTAAAAGTTATCAACGTGCGTTTGGAAAGGTTAAGAACCTTAAAAAGCTACAGGATCAATTAGCGGAAAAATGGCTAAAAGATAAAGGTGTAGAGTCTGTAAAAGAAATTGAGGGGAATTTTGCAAAGAAATTAAAGGAAAAGGTATTAGCATTAGAACTAGGAACTATGCAAATGATAGATAATGTTGAACCATGTGAAGCATAAGAGGTAAAGTCAGGATGAGTGAGCTGATACATATCATTTTGAACATAGTAGTACAAATAGGACCGTATTTCGCTGTTTTTGTTGTTCTTGGATATATTGTGAGAGTTCGAGATAAAAAGGACAAAGAGAGGGAAGAGGAACAAAAAAAGGGAATTATAAATAGCCATTATGTTATAAAAACCGAGACAGTACTTGCAATTATATTTGTTGTAGGTACAATATTTTGTGTTTTTTGTCTGGTTATGGCAATTAAAATGCAAGAAGATGCATTTGTTGTGTGTGTGTTTGGATTCTTTTTTTTAGTAGGTGTAGTTGGGACAGTAAATATGATCATGTGGAAACTGGAAGTAAACGGAGATGAGATTACATGGCGCTCAACCTTTGGAAGAAAGAGAACTTTTAAATTTGAAGATATGGTGTGGTATAAAAAAAGTTGACAGCTTATTCTCAAGGATTTCATAATAAAACCAAGAGAATAAGGAGGTATTCAAAGTGGCACGTAAATATGACCATGAATACAAGGTACAGGCAGTAAAACTTGCCAAAGAAATCGGCGGCGCTAAAGCTGCTAAAGAATTAGGAATCCCTGAAGGAACCATCCATACATGGCTGAAAGCCGTAAGAGCCGGTAAGTTAGATATCGGGGAAGGTTCCCATACCCCTGCCAGCGCAATGAGCCTGTCAGAAGAGATTACCATGCTGCGTAAGCGGGTTAAGGAGCAGGATAAAGAAATCCGTCGCCTGAAGGAAGAAAACGAATTTCTGGAGGAAGCCAGCGCTTTTTTCGCCGCCAGCCGTCGGAAGTCAGCAAAAACCAGAGAATGATATTTCTGGCTTTGAAAACAGAGGACGGCAGGATTACCGGGAAAATTTCATTTTATTGCCGAATGCTTGGTATCAGCCGGCAAGGCTTCTATAAATATCTCGTGAACAAAGACCGTCCCTGGAAGTACCAGGATCTGGCGGATGCCATGAAAGAAATCATCAGCGAGGATGAATGTAACGATACTTATGGACGGATCCGGATGTATCAGGCGCTGTTGCTGAAGCAGCCGGAGGGAGTATATATCCCCAGTGAGAGGACCGTATACCGGGTTATGGATCAGATCGGCCTGAGCCATCGGCCAAAGAGAAAGCCGAATGGGCTCACAAAGGCAGACCGGGAAGCCATGAAATCGGATGATCTGCTGAAGCGGGATTTTCATTCAGATGCCCCATTAGAAAAATGCATTACAGATATCACAGAGATTCCAGCGTCCAATGGGAAACTATATGTATCTGCGATTTTTGACTGCTTTGATCTTAGCGTCCTCGGTCTGGCAATGGGAACAAATATGAAAGCAGATCTGTGTATCCAAACATTGGAAAATGCCCTGACTGCTTATCCCGCACTGGAAGGCGCTGTCATCCACAGTGACCGTGGAACACAGTATACCAGTGAGTCCTACCGACAGACCATCCGGGAGCACCACATCCATCAAAGCATGAACAGTGCCGGAGGACGCTGCCATGATAATGCACGCTGTGAGAGTATGTGGGCCAGAATGAAGACGGAACTTCTCTACGACCGCTATGACACAAAGCAGATGACTGTAGAGGAATTAAAGGTACTCATTTGGAGATACTTCCTCAGCTACTGGAATAACCGAAGGATCTGCTCTGCCAATGGCGGGCTTCCACCTATGATAAAACGCAGGCAGTATTATGAGACTTTGGAATTGGCGGCATAGATAGTGATATCCTTGAGAAAAATGTGTCAACTAATATTGACAATATCACGTAAGAGGTGAGAAAATGCCTGTTTTTGATTTGTAAGAGTAAATTGAAGTGATATGAGCAGATATCGCAGACGGTGGGGAGAAGAAGATTGATAAGGTGACATTGACTATAAAAAATTTGTGGAGGTACAGGCGCTGGCTGCAAAAGTCATCGACGCCCTCGGAAACGAGACGGAGTATAGCTACGATGTGTGCGACCGGCTGGTGGAGATCCGCCAGTACGGGGAAGAGGGGAGCCTGGAGAGCCGGGAAGCGGGGACTTCCCCCACAGACGCGGCCGGGATCGACGAAGAATGGAAGGAAGCGGAGCGCCGCAGCGGAAGGAACCGGACCTGCCAGGTGACCCGGTACCTCCGGGACCTGAAAGGGCAGGTGACAGAGGTCATCGACGCCCTGGG
>NZ_NFHL01000018.1 GCF_002161355.1 Lachnoclostridium sp. An76
TATTTGTATAACACGTATAACCCCCGATAAAATCCAATCTTCTTATATTTTTAAAAATCTTTCATGAAACAACCCTGGGATTTGCCTGCTTAACAAACAGGTGTTTATCGCTTAATACATTCAAGTATTGGTTCAATGTATTTCTTGTCAGTCCAGTCGCAGCTGCTGTCTCCGGCTGCCATTAATGCCTTTTCCCATATTTCGTAATCAGATGGATCTTTTTTTGCAACAGCCTTTCTAAGTAAGTTGCATAATATTCTATCTTTGAAAGACATTGCGTCCATATCCCATGCGCCGCGACAGTAAAAGACTGGAATATCAGATAAATTATCTTTCATGTTATGCGCTTTGATTTGCTGAAATGTATTTTCTTCATATGGAGATGCACCGCAACAAAATACAATGATCTTTTTGTCCGTTAATTTATTGATATTCTTTTTTAGAAAAGACAAGCCGGCAATACCGGAAGCATATATTCCTCCGCCTAAAATAATAGGATCATATGTAATAATTTCATTAATATCAGCTTTTTTTGTTTCTATACACTGAAACCCGATTTCCTCGGACAGCCATTCAGCGTATCTTTTTGTAGCGCCGTATTTTGATTGATATAGGATTACTCCGTTCATAAATTGATCTCCTTAAATTAGGATTAAAAATTCAATCTTCCCAAATTCCTTGATTTTTCAAGGCTTATCGCCTATCAAATATCAAAACCTTATGTATTTTCCCTTGTTTTTGCCCTTATGAGCCGAAACAAGGGAAATTTTTTATGCTTCGCCCACGACCTTATCCAAGAGCCTGGCGGAAGTCCGCTTTGCTTCTCTGGTAGAGTGAGCATAAATGTTCATTGTGGTACTGACATCAGAGTGTCCGAGAAGTTCCTGCACATCTTTGGGTTTTGCACCGCCTGAAAGCAGGTTGCTCGTATATGTGTGGCGGAGTGTGTGGAAATGGAAGTCCTCCAATCCCTCAACCTCTGCCTTTGCTTTGCGGCAAATCTGACCGACTGCACTTGCAGAAACAAAAGCACCGTCCTCCTTTAAGCAGACAAAGGATAATTCCCTGTCATTTTCGGGCGTTTCCTGCGTCCTTTGCAGACTGTAAACCTCGTAATAGGTACGCCCCTTTTCTTTGACTGCCTTGCAGTAGTTAAGATGATACAGTTCGCCATAGCGAAAACGGTTTTTATGCTGTTCTGTTTTTGCTTTCCGTAAGATGTCAGCCAATGTGTCGCAGAAATCAACGGTACGGACTTTACTGCGTTTTGTTGTGCCGACCTCGTGCTTATGCCTTGTGCCATTGTACCGCATACTGCGTCTTACGGTTAGATACTGCTCGTCAAGGTTGATGTCCTGCCAAGTCAGACCGCAGACCTCTCCGATACGCAAGCCTGCATAATAGGCTATCTGCACCGCAAGCAGCGCAGGGTGTTTCTTTGCAATTAAGAAGTCCGTCAGCTTTTGGTATTCCCCGTGTGTAATGGTAGGAATGGGAGTAATATCTTCTTCGCTGTCCGAGAAAATATCCGTTTCCTCTTTTCTGTCACGCAGCTTTACATACTGCATCGGGTTAAAGGTTATCAGCCTTTTCGGGAATACCGCAAAGCGGAATGAGTTTTGCAGCACCGCCGAGAATTGCAACATATAGCCTTTGCTCATAGGCTTTGAATTTGTACCGTCGGGATTGACCCCTCCGTAACTCATAAGGTCGATAAACGCCTGTAAATGGTCAGCGGTCACGGTTTTCAGTTTTCGGCTGCCAATGGGATATTTCTTAATCTTTTTGACTGCCGCCGTGTACGCCATAACCGTACCGTTGCTAAGACTGCCGGGCTTCAGTTCTTCCTCCACCCACATATCCAGCATTTCGCCTACCGTGATGTTTTCGGCTTTCCCGACAAACTTCTTTTCCTCATAGTCAGCGATTGCCTTTCTGAGCAGGGCTTCTGTTTCAGACTTGCTTTCTGTTCCCACAAACTCTTTCTGTACTTTTCTGCCGCTTTCATCTTCGATGTAGAAGCGTGCGTACCACTTTTTACCTTTTTTTCTTACAGAACCTTTTGCCATAGATAAATTTCCCCTTTCTATCCGTGGCAATCGGGACTGTGACATATGGTGTGCGTAAAGTAATAGTGTCACTTATGCCGAGGAATGTCAATCGGCATTTTCACTTGTCAAAGAGCCACGGAATTTTTCTTTTTCAGCAACCCTTTCTTCTGCTGCTGTCCCTATCCCGAACAGGTCGCCCATCTTTACAGCGGTGCGTCCCTCATCGTAGATATGTAAAATCCCATCTAAAAACTGTTTCATATCCTCGATAGGAAGTTCCATTTCTTTACGGTAAACTCTCTCCATAATCGCCCCTGACTCAATCGCATAGCGGCGTAAAGACTGCTTTAAGCCCTCGTCCTCCGCCACACGGTCAACCTCAGCCATAGCGTCTGCAAAGTGATAAGTCATAACCGTATAGAGGTCAATCATCTTTCCGAGGAATGTAGTGAGCAGTTGTTGGTGCGGTTCGCCCTTTACCACAGAAGAAACCGTATCAAGATATTTTTTGATATGTTCCTCCATATCCCTTGCACATAAAGTGCGGCTGTCATATTCCTTATCTTCGGAAAGTCCTGTCAACCATTCGGGAGTGGTAAGCAACGCTTCTGCCAGTCCGTTGATAATCATTGTGCGTTTCGGGTCTACTCCGTCCGCTTCATATCTCTGAATGGTAGATTTGTTTACTCCGACACGCTTACCAAGTTCGGGCATTGTTAAGTTTAATTCTGTTCGGCGTTCTTTTACTCGTTCACCGACCTGTTTTGCGGTGAATGTAATTTCTTTTTTCAAGGTTTTCACCTCCTATTGCTGATAGTATAGCATAACGAAACCTATTTTGCAACCGCAAATTTAAAAAAATGAAAAAATATTTCTTGATAAGTTGCAAAATAGGTTGACATTAGATAGCAAAATAAGTATAATAGCATACACATAGTTGTAAAATGCGTATTTTGAAAGGGGGTCGATAAAATGAGCAACATCAAAATGGGTTTAACCATAGAAGAAGCAGCAGAATGTACGGGTATCGGAAGAAATACAATGCGTAAGTTGGTCGACTGGGGCAAACTTCCCGTCCTCAAGGTCGGTAGAAAAGCGATTATCCGCAGGGATACTTTAGAGCGATTTATGAGCGTCAATCAGGGAAGAAACCTGCTGAATGAAAACGATGTCCGCAAAGTAGAATAACCATTCTCCAAGCCCTCGGCGTTTGAGAGCGAAATACACCCCTCGCACAAATCTTCGATTTGTACTCTGGGTATTTCGCCCTTGCAGGGGGCTATGTATCACAGCTTCGGGCAATGCACCGCCGCTATGATACAGAAGAAAACAGCACGCTGTTTTCTTCGCTGTCCGTCTGCTTGCGCCGCCGAAACAGCGGCAACCGATTTATCGGTTGCAAAAAGAGTATGCCCGTCACGGGAGGAAGGAGTTTATGGCAAGACACTCATTTATACAGATGTCGAAGCTACCCAATGTCAAGGGAAGAATATCCTATATCACAAGCCACGCAAGGCAGGAAAATCTCTATGCCACCTACCGCACCGCCGACAATGAATTTTGGAAAAACCTTGCAAGGGAAAGCCAGCAGGAATTTAATCGAAGCGGCACAGAGGGCAAATGTATCGAAGCAAGGGAATTGATTATTGCCCTGCCCGAAATTTATACAAGATATGAGCCACAGCAAGTGCTGGAGGACTTTACGGAGGAGTTTCGCAAGCGGTATGGTGTGGAGTGCGTGTCAGCCCTCCACCACAATAAACGCAAAACAAACTATCATATCCATCTTATCTTCAGCGAAAGAAAACTGCTCCCTGAGCCTGACATCAAGATAGCCACACGCAGCGTGTTCTATGATGAAACAGGCAAAAGGGTACGCACCAAGAAAGAAATCACAGGGGAGGACGGGCAGATACGAAAAGGCTGCACCGTCATAAAAAAGGGAGAAATTTATGAAAGCCACCTCTTTACCGTGAAAGATGATAAATTCAAAAGCGAGCCTTTTCTTCGGGAAGTGAAAGAGATTTATACCAACCTTATCAATCGCCATATTGCTGATCCCGAACAGCAGTTAAAGGTATTTGATAAGAACAGCGTTTATCTTCCCACAAAGAAAATCGGAAAGAACAATCCCAAAGCCGCAGAAATTGAAGCTGACAACACCGCAAGGCAAGAATGGAACAGGACAGCGGATATGGCGTTGTTATCGGGTATTTCCGAAGCAAAGATTTTAGAAGTTAAGCAGACCGAGATACACGAAAAAGCAAGTCAGTCCATCAAAATCAAGGGCTGGCTGCCCAATCTGTTCCGTGGGATTGTGGCAAAGGCAAAAGACTTCCTGCAAAACCTTATCCGAGAAAAGGATATGCCGCCCAAACCTACGTTTGATATTGATATGGCAGAATTCCGTCATATGCGAAATCTGATGATAAAAGTACAAGACAAAGCGGTAAAAATAAAAAACTTGCAGGACAAAGTTCTGCCGCAGTTGAAACAGCAGCTTGCCGATACAAAGGGGCTTTTCAAAGGCAAAGAACGAAAAGCGTTGGAGGCAAAAATCAAAGAAACCGAAGCAGAGATTGCCGACAGACTGGATAAAATCCCCGATACGCTCAAAGAGGACGGTTATCCCGATGTTCAGATATTTATGCGTACTTTCCGAGAAATGGAAAGCGTTGTGGAACAGTACAACCGTGACCTTGCCGAGTGGGAATACCAAGTCAGCAGGAAATCGACAGCCACCGCCAAAGAACAGCACAGACCGCCCGAAAAGCAGAGTGTGTTAAAACATCTGCGTGAGATACAGGAACGCAACAAGCAGAAACCACCGCAAAAACAGCGTAAAAAATCCTTAGACAGAGATAGCCGATAGGCATTGAAAAACACCACAAGGCGGTTTTCTTGCCTTGTGGTGTTACATACATCGGATAACACTCTTCAAAATTTATCATCTTGAAGAGTGTTTTTTCCTGTGTTAATCGTAAGATTATTTCTTTCTGTTATGAAAAAACACACAACTAACAGCCACAAATAATCCCAACAGAATCCACGGAAGTGCCGCTTGAAAAAATTCATACATTTATATTTACCTCTACCTTCTTACTTAAATTATTTTCTGTTGCTCTTATACTGACTATATTTCACAAAGAATATAGCGAATATCACAATGTACATGGTTAAAACCCCACCAACAAATGCAGCTATAAAATAATTGTGTGTGTCAAACAAGTTGGTAAGAAACTGCGGCAATAGTATGAGAAAAAATATAATCAACAGTGGCAACATTCTTCCCTTTAATACCCGCTGCATCATCTGAAGTCTTGATTCATCATCGCAAAAAATTTCTTCAGCTACACCATCGTCAGAAACTACTTTTCTAAAATAACTATAACCCAAATAATCCTGTATGTATTCCCAACCGCAGTCATCAAACATTTTCAAATATTCATCTTTATGAGTAAGTCCGTCTTTGTTATAATCCAGTTGATAGACCACATCTTGAGGAAGGCATTTTTCAAAATAATACATTCCCAAGCCAGTTACTTTAACAAATCGCCAACCTGACTTGTGCATTTCTCGCAAATAATCCTGTTCTTTTTCGTATTCAAATATTGTAAACCATTTGAATTGTTTTTTTGCTTCCATTCTACATTTCCTCCTGAGCTATCTTATATAAGCGTTCAATTCGTTTAAGTTCAATCCGTAAAACTTCTAACCCTAAATCTGTTATTTGATAGATTTTTCGTTTATCCTCTTCACGAATAAAATGAATTACATTGTCTTTTTCCATTTTTGATAAACTCCCGTACATCGTACCGGGCGTAAGTCTGATAGCACCATCTGTCATTTTTTCAACCATTTGAACAATACCATATCCGTGATTAGGTTTTCGTAAACACAATAAAATGAAAAAAGCAGTTTCCGTCATAGGAACATACACTTTTTTTATATGTTGATCCATTTCACATACCTCCCATCAATTCCAGTGCGATACATCGTACTTCGATATATATAGTATATCGCAGTACGATATGAAAGTCAATGACTTTCGCAAAATAAATAGATGGCAGAGAGAAAATCTCCCTGCCACCATTCTTTGGTTAGTTGAAAATTATATCATGATTTACGATTTCCATAACTCTGCTACGGATGTTATTCATCCGAGTGACCCACTCCATCGGATTGTCAGCTTTCAGTTGCTCGGTCACATTCTCTAACTTTGCAATCTGCTTTATCAATCTGTGAAACATTTGCTCTGCCTGTTGGTTAATATCTGCAAGATAGCAGTTAAGTGTACCATCAATCAGCATTGTGGTATAAAAGAACTGCTTATGTTCCTTTAGGTACTGTTTATGGCGTTGTCCCCACAAACCAATGGGCTGTGTTTCTTCTTCGGAAAGTATCAGACAAGGAATATAATAATTTCCTTGTAGTTCATACCAAAGACCGTTGCTTTCATCACAAATATACTTGTCCATAAAAAATCCTCCGTTATAATATATTCGCACATATATCACAGTTCTCCGATTGCCACACTTTGTTATATCTTGTTATGAGATTTTTATGCCCTTGATTTTGCCCTTATGATTGTTCAAAACAAGGGTAACATTGTGTGAAACCATATAAAGAGATAAGGTGTACTGATTGCGATAAATCCTTTATTTTCAAGGCTTTTGGAGGATTTTATTAAAACCCTATGAGGTGTGATAAACACCTGTAAAATTATGGGTTTCTAATTAGTATTGATACTATTATTGTTACAATTAAAGTTATACAACAACTTAACAAACTATAATTAAATACAAATATTGCAGATAACCCATTTATTAAACAATGAGTTAATATACAAGGAAATACACCTTTCGATACCTTTCTTATTGTTGCCAAAGCATAGCATAAAGTTAAACACATTATGTTGTTGATTTCTTAAAATAGCATATTTATGATCTACTTGCCTGTCAGCGGATTGCTCTGTATACTGTCATAAGACTACAGAAAGAAAAAGTCTCAGAGCACCCTCCCTGGAAAGTCGTGTACTCTGAGACCCGGTTATAAAAACCATGGTTATTATATCAGAATACACACTGACCTACAAGGCGGACTCCGGTGTTTTTTGTTATGAGCAGTGATGACACCCCTGTCTGCCCCGTCTGTGGCGGTACTTTGAAGTATCGCGATACCAGACTACGTATCCGGTGTTTTTTGTCAAGTACTTTTCCCTGAAAAAAGCGTCGGAATTCCCTTTTTTCAGCAAGGGATTTTCCCTGCCTTCA
>NZ_NFHL01000019.1 GCF_002161355.1 Lachnoclostridium sp. An76
ATCCGGTCGGTCTTCAGGGACTGCCGCAGGCTGTACAGCGCGGTGAAGGCATCCCCGTACTGTACGTCCCGGGGCACCCTGTTCAGGGCGCTCTCCACCTTGTCCGCGCAGCTCTTCATGGCAGAGGCGTGTTCTTTGCACTGTTCCAGGATGGTCTTTAAATCCTGTCACATGGTCTCGATCTCTGAGGTCTGGAATACTCGGTTCATCACTTTTTCCCTCTCTTTATTATGTTGGTAACATCTATGATTATGTAGTAATATTTTTGTATTTCATAAGCCCCCTTTTATATAGCCATCTTTCCAAATAATTAGGAACAATAACTATTTCTACTATTAACACAAGGGTTAACACCCATTTCACATTACAAAATTGTTTTAATACTAAAATAGACAAAAACATTATTCCTATGCTTCCTATAAGATAGATCAAAAAACCTTTATTGTGAATATTCATTTTAAATTCTGTTCCACACTCGTCACATTTTCTAGGAACTTTTAATCCAGTACATATAATCTCTTTTCCGCATTTTTTACATTTCATAATACAATGCTCTCCCATCTCAATCCACACAATTTTCAATTTTTCTTCTGAGTCCATCTATAATTGCGCCCCATTCATCTTCTCCTAATACATCCTTAATATATTTTATCTGTCCTAATCTGCCAGCTACCAATGCAATCACAACTGCAATAGCTGATTCTTCCATGACATTTAACGCAAAATCTTCGACTGTTGAAAATTTTTGTACTCCTCCTAGCGCTTCAATGGTTTGTGTACCTGCACTACCTGCGGCAACTCCTAACAAATTTTCTATTTTTGTTGGATTTTTTATATATTTTGCCATTAACGCTGTTGAAAATACTGCACTTCCATAAGATTCCAGACTAGAAACCTCTCCCGCTATTAAATCTGAACCCACTTGTACCATCGCTCCTATTGTTGCTGCTCTCGGTGCTATGTTAAAAGATGTATAAATAATTACACCAGTAGTAGCAGAAGTTATATATCTATTAAACGGAGAAATTGTCATTTCCCCAGTCCTAACGCTATTTGCAATGTCTGCTACCGCTCGGTATGAAGCTCCGGCTGTTGCTGCTACAGCTGTATTTACTGCTACAGTTGAAGCCCCGGCTGTTGACAAGGCCCCAACTGCCCCCACACCAGTTCCTATGACAGCTCCGGCTGCCGCTCCTTTTAAGGCATTCTTGCCAGCTTTTCCCCAGTTAATTTTCTTACCTTTCGACACGTCAGAAATAATCGAACCTATTCCTCCGACCGCTCCTCCTATTAACGCGCCTATTGCAATTGTTGGGAACTCTCCATCATTATCCACATAATCTATCGGAGCATTCCAGCAATAAGCATAGCGATTCAAGGTATCCGGAAGCAAAATAAATCCGCCTATTATATCCTGACTGCTAAATCTCCCCGCATCCACCTGATACTCCCTCGCCTGAGCATAGTAAGTCCCGGCCACCTTGTCCTTCTGATACCCCGTATACCCCAACGGCTGCATCTCCCCCTGGTTCCCATACAGGTCCTCTCCAAATGCTCCGTATCCATAGGATTCCCGTATCGTCCCACTCTCGTCTGCAATCCTCAGCGGACTTCCCAGCTCATCCTGCAGATAATAACTCTGTCTTCCATTCTCTTCGTAGGATGCCACGTTCCCATCCCAAAAGTACGTCTGCCTTTTCTCTCCTTCAGTTTTCTCCAGCAGGTTGTGGTACTCCCTTGTCAGATCGATGGTGTAATGGATCTGGGTCAGGTTCCCAATCTCCCGGTCGATCCGGTTCTGCGGATCCAGCTTCCCGGTCTGGTCTGCCGGCAGCCTTCCTTCCGCCTTCCCGACCCGGTGCCCCAGCCCGTTGTACTGGTACTTCGCTGCCTTCCCGGCCCCGTTCACGGCTTCCTCCAGACGGTTCAGCGCCCCGTACACATACTGCTGTGTCATCTGCCCGTTCTCCGTGATGCGGGTCAGGTTTCCTCTCTTATCATACTGATATACCTTCCGGAGGGCCGTCTCTGCGCTTCCCTCTTCCCGGATCTCTGTGATCAGCTGGTTCAGGGCATTATGACAGTAGGTTGTACGCCCTGCACTGTCCTCTTTCAGGACGCGGTTCCCAAAGGCGTCATACCCATACCGGGTCTGGAGTTTCCCGTCTTTTTGGATCTGGGAAAGCCGTCCCAGGGCGTCATATCCGTATGCATAGGCTCCGCTCTCCGACTCCAGACCTCTTCTCTCCTTCGTGATCCCGGTCTTGTTCCCTGTCAGGTCATACAGATACGTATACCGGTCTGAAACACCTTCCCTGTCCCTGTGCACCAGCTCCGTCAGCTGGCCTTTGCTGTCATAGGTATAAGCGCTCTCTGTCCCATTGGGGAACTTCTTCTCCGCCAGCCTTCCAAAGGCGTCATAACCGTAGGTGATGGCCCGGTCCCCTTCCCTCATCTCAGAAAGCCTTGCCTGTTCATCGTATCCGTAGGCTACGGTCCTTCCATCCGGGTAGGTGATGCCTGTCCGCTCCCCGCTCTTTCCATAGGTATAGGATACTTCCCTGCCGTCCGGGTACTGTACGGCTTTCGCCCGTCCCAGGGCGTCCGGCGTGATCTTCGTCTCTCCCAGCCAGTCCTGCACAAGGATCAGCTGGCGCAGCGGGTTGTAGGACAGCTTCACTTCCCGCCCGTCCGCGTACTGGATCCGGGACAGGTCCCCCTGCTTTGTGTAGGCATACTTTGTCAGGAAGCCCTCCTTGTCCAGCTTGGACAGGAGCTGTCCTTTCCCGTCATAGGCATACTGCTCCCTCTGCCCCAGGGCGTCGATGACCTCTGTCACCTGCCCTTTCAGGTCCCGGAGGTACCGGGTCACCTGGCAGGTCCGGTTCCGTTCTACAGCATTCGCAAACGCATGGTTTTTCTTCCTGAATTTTCCATATTGGCGAATATCTACGAGCCTGTTACATGCATCCTGCTACCACTCAATCTGCTAACTAAAAACATTTAATCTAAAGTAAATTGTAACTGACTTCCCGCAATGTCGCTTTCCAGATTTTCATAATACCAGAAGTACCATTTTTCACCGAAAGACTCATACGGTATTATTCCTGATGGTTTCTGTCCTTCTATCTTTAATTTATAAATCTCTTTTGAATTACAATCCCCCCAGACAAATCTGGTATTCTCTGGATCGATGTTAACACTCTGGGTGAAATCGCTTAGTGCCAGTTGACCTTGAACCAGAGACTCCAGTGTCCCTATTGTAAAATTATCCCTTTCCGACTCTGTCGGAAAACCTGTTATATATGTATATCTTTCTTCCCCTTCAATTACTTTCTTTTTAAATTTAGCAAATGTCAGGCATTCTGTATTTTTATCTTTTATGGATTTAAAATATACAGAAGCATAATTCTCGTTTTCAAATTTTGCAATAACTTCATCCATGTTTTTCTGATACACTTCTTCCGGTTCAACCTGAAAGCTGCTGTTTTTCATCGCCTGCTCCGGCGAAGGATAATATTCTGAGTCCGGTATGGAATCTTCATCTATCGGTTCACTAATATTGTGAGGTTTATACTCGATCCTTATTTCAGGCTCATCGGAACTAAATTTCAATATTCCTAAATCTACCAGTACCCCCACTCCAATCATGATTATAAATAGAAGAATTATGCCTATAAATATCCCCAGAATTACTTTCCCTGCTGTTTTCATTTCCTAACCTCCACACGTTGCTAATTTAGGTACCAAATCAACAAAAAATTGATACAGACTCGGGGCAACCTTAGCTATATATGCTACTACTGGGCCAATAAGCGGATCGTCTATGACGCCAATTCCCGTGCTGTCATCCGCCACCAGTATCGCCAACAGTGCAACTGCCGCTACTACGCTTACTGCTTCAAAAACCTGTTTCCAGTTTGCGATATAAATATCAGATGAATAACTCCATGTAATATTGGCATAATCCTCAATTTCAGTTCCATCTGGCAATGGAAGCGGCATATTTCCACTATCTCCTCCTACTTCAGAATTAATCCCGACTCCTTTTTTATCATAGAACCATCCATACTTATATGTATGATTTTTATACTTTATGGAAGCATCCTGGCTAAATTTCCATGTTAATGGATTCCAATTTTCTCCTGATAATTCACTTCCTATTGTAATATTTCCGGGCAGAGTCACTTTCGCATTAATTGTCCATCCTTTAAATTCACCTCTTAGATTCTTCTTTGCGACAATTATGTTACCACCCCGATGTGAAATGACTTGATATTCATTGCCATTGATATCTCTTTCATACAAAATTGTATCTTCTCCATAAATGTGTTTCGACCATATCTCATCATTAAACCATCTCGCCGCATCACTTATCTTGTTACCAAGCCAGTCCCCTGCATCTTTCAAACCATTTCCGATATCCTCCATCCACTGAGGCCACGCGCCATTCAAATCCACAAGATTGACTGGTCTGTTAAAACAATAAACATATCTGTTCAATGTGTACGTTCTTTCCATAAAGCCCAACATTTTGTCTTGGCCTATAAAGCGCCCTGTTTTCGCCTGATACTCTCTCGCCTGAGCATAGTAAGTCCCAGCCACCTTATCTCTCTGATACCCCGTATACCCAAACGGCTGCATCTCCCCCTGGTTCCCATACAGGTCCTCTCCAAATGCTCCGTAGCCGTAACTCTCCCTTACTGCTCCCGTCTCATCCTCGATTCGGATCGGGCTTCCCAGCTCATCCTGCAGGTAATAGCTCTGTCTTCCATTCTCTTCATAAGACGTCACATTCCCGTCCCAGAAGTACGTCTGGCTCCTCTCCCCCTCTTCCTTTACCAGCAGGTTGTGGTACTCCCTTGTCAGGTCAATGGTATAGCGGATCTGGTTCCAGTTCCCGATCTCCGTCCCCGCTTTGATTCCGTTCCGGGGATCCAGTCCTTCTAACTGCTCTTTGGACAGTGTCCCTTCCAGCTTCCCTACCCGGTGCCCCAGCCCGTTGTACTGGTACTTCGCTGCCTTCCCGGCTCCGTTCACAGCTTCCTCCAGGCGGTTCAGCGCCCCGTACACATACTGCTGTGCCATCTGTCCGTTCTCCGTGATGCGGGTCAGGTTTCCACGCTTATCATAGGCAAAACTCTTATTTACCGGATCGGTGCCTTCCCGGAGTTCTGTGATCAGCTGGTTCAGGGCATTGTGGCGGTAAGTTGTCCGCCCTGCACGGTCCTCTTTCAGGACGCGGTTCCCGAAAGCGTCATACCCATACCGGGTCTGGAGTTTCCCGTCTTTTTGGATCTGGGAAAGCCGTCCCAAAGCGTCATATCCGTATGCATAGGC
>NZ_NFHL01000002.1 GCF_002161355.1 Lachnoclostridium sp. An76
AAGTAAAGTGCTTCGCTCGACTTGCATGTGTTAGGCACGCCGCCAGCGTTCATCCTGAGCCAGGATCAAACTCTCGTTAAAAGTGTTTGTTCTGTTCAAGAATTACTGCTAGCAATTCTATCCCTTTACTGTGTTTGGTTCGTTTGAACCGTTCTTAGAAATTTTCTCTTCAAAGAAATTTTCAAGGGTTGTTGTCTATTGTTCAGTTATCAAGGTTCCTGTCGTTCTTTTCAAGCGACAGCTTTGATATTTTATCAAATCTCATTTCGTTTGTCAAGAACTTTTTTAATTTGTTTTGTTTTTCGCTGTCCCTCACGAGTCAGCTTAGATATATTACCATTTTTACCAAGTGTTTGTCAACACTTTTTTACAACTTTTTCAAGTTTTCTTCCCGGTACTATATCTGGTGGTTTTACATGATATTATCCACAATTTAACATTCAACATATAAAAATCACTGGAACTCTCCCAGCGATTCTTTGAATGGTACCGCGATAATACCAAACGGAGAAGGAGGGATTTGAACCCTCGCGCCGCTACTAACGACCTACTCCCTTTCCAGGGGAGCCCCTTCGGCCAGCTTGGGTACTTCTCCAAAATGTCCGTCATTTAATATACACGATATTGAGCTTATTGTCCAGTACTTTTTTTCCAAATATAAAAATTGAGACATCTTACCGTTTTTTCAGGAAAACACTGAAAACATTCCCCATCCCTTTTGCACTGCTCACCTTAATATATCCACCCTGATCCGTGATGATCTCACGGAACAGATACAGACCGAGCCCAATCCCCTCTTTTACAAAGACCGCATTACCGCCTCTGTAATAGCGCATAAAGATCCTGGGGTATTCTTCTCCTGGTATTTCATTTCCGTAATTCATGATATCGATCCTGACAAACAGCTCGTACGATGTCACTGTAACACATACAGGCATCCCCGGCTCGCCGTATTTGACAGCATTATCCAGTATATTAAAAAGAGCCTCTTCTGTCCACCGCCTGTCATATACTGCCTGCGCTTCCCGATCTCCTGACATACGGGTAGGCTCGTCGGCAAGGATGATCGCCGGCTTGGCTGACAGCGCCCTCGCGATCGCCACTCTCTGCTGCTGCCCTCTGGAGAGCTGGTTTGGACAGGACTTCATCTTATGCTCGATCCCCAGCATTTTTGTGATCCGTTTGATATAGGCTGTGTCCGCTTTATTTCCATCCAGCTTTACCGGCATTACGATATTCTTGTATACATTCAGAACGGATACCAGGTTGTAATTCTGGAAGATAAATCCGATCTTTCTCCGCCTGAATATAGTCAGTTCATCCGGCTTCATCCCGGAAATATCCTGCCCGTCGATAATAATCTTCCCTTCATCCGGTCTGTCCAGGCCTCCGATCAGATTTAAAAGCGTTGTCTTCCCGGAACCGCTCGTCCCTACGATCGCGGTAAACTCCCCCTTCTCCACGGAAAAACTGGTGTGGTCGACTGCTTTTACGAGACTTTCACCTTTTCCGTAATATTTTACAAGCCCTTTTGCTGTCAAAATATCCATAGCTGCTTCTCCTTTTCCTCATTTCTCCTGGTGATACTTATATTTAAACAAGGACTTCTTACAAACTTCTTACAGTATTGCGTTTTATATTCCGGGGATATACGGGGAAGGCTCCTTCACATAGACATTTACAGGAACGCGCCTTTTTGCAGGCACACACAGACTGGTAAACAAAAAAACAAAACGGAAGCCTTTCAGCTTCCGTCCTAAAAACGGAGAGGGTGGGATTCGAACCCACGCGCCCTTTCGGACAAACGGTTTTCAAGACCGCCTCGTTATGACCACTTCGATACCTCTCCATATATACGCCGCAGATAAGATACTTTACTATATTTTCCCTGTGCGACGCTGTTTATTCTAACACAGATATAAAATCCATGTCAATACCTGTTTTTCAAAAACCCTTCCGCCGTCCCGAGATCTTCCGGTGTGGTGATCTTTATATTCTCATACGAGCCATAAAAAAGCCTGACCGGAAAATCCAGCATCTGCTCTACCACCATAGCGTCATCCGTGACCGCCGGATGTCCTTTCTCCATGAGCAGACGGTACGCTTCTTTGACAAGAGCCGTCTCAAACACCTGAGGGGTCTGGACGACCCAGACCCTGCTCCGGTCAGGCGTATCCGCCACAAAGCCGTTTTCATCCGCGATCTTGACCGTATCTTTTGCAGGCATTCCCGCCACGCATGCCCGGTCAACGCTTACGCATTCATATCCCCGCCGGATGGTCTCTTCGTCCACGAAAGGTCTTGCACCGTCATGGATGAAAACAAACCCATCGGCTTTTGCCTCCTGAAGCCCGTTCCAGACAGAATCATATCTCTCCGCCCCTCCGGAGACAATCTTCTTCACTTTGGACAGCCCATACCTGTCTATGATCTCCTTCCGGCAGTACTCTTCTTCTCCGCTGCCTGTAACAAGGATGACCTCATCGATCAGCTCAGAGTCCTCAAATGCTTTCAGAGAATAATAGAGCACCGGTCTCCCACCCATGAGCAGATACTGCTTGTGCACTTTTGTTCCCATCCGCTTCCCGCTGCCCCCGGCAAGCACGATAGCTGTGCAGAATTTCTTTTCCATATACGCCCTCCCGGATAATTCCGCTTTTCTCCTGCTCTCATCCGCCGCCACGGAGCCAGCCTTTCTCCAGCTCTCATCCTCTCCGCGGAATCAGTCTTTCCTACCGCTCGCCCAGTTTCAGGTTCGGCACTGCATTCAGATCCCATCCATGCCTTGTGCCCGCGAGATACTCGTAATACGCCGCAGCTCCGATCATTGCCGCATTGTCAGTGCAATAGATCGGCGACGGGCGGTAAAAACGGATCTCCCGCTCTTTGCACGCCTGTTCCATAGCTTCCCTGAGCGCAGTATTCGAAGCCACCCCGCCTGCGATGGCAAACTTATACACGCCATAGTCTTCTGCCGCCCTCATGGAATTCTCCACCAGGACTTCTACGACCGCCTTCTGGAAGGAAGCCGCGATGTCCGCAGGATCGAAGCTCTCACCTTTCATTTTACAGCCGTTGATGTAATTCAGCACCGCGGATTTCAGTCCGCTGAAACTGAAATCATACTGCGCGCCTTCGATATGTGCTTTCGGGAACTTCACTGCGTCCAGATTTCCTTCTTTTGCGATCCGGTCGATCTTCGGTCCTCCCGGATAGCCCAGACCGATTGCACGGGCAACCTTGTCATACGCCTCTCCCGCCGCGTCGTCCCGTGTGCGCCCGAGGATCTCATATTTCCCATACTCCGCCACACGGACAAGATGGGTATGCCCGCCTGACGCGACGAGACAGAGGAAAGGCGGCTCCAGATCCGGATGCTCGATATAATTCGCAGAGATATGCCCCTCGATATGATGCACTCCCACCAGAGGGAGATTCCGGGCATACGCGATGGCTTTCGCCTCTGCCACTCCCACAAGAAGCGCTCCCACAAGCCCGGGGCCATAGGTTACGCCTACCGCGTCGATGTCGTCCAATGTCACCTCCGCCTCTTTCAGCGCCTCCTCGATCACCTGGTTGATCTTTTCGATATGTTTCCTTGATGCGATCTCGGGCACGACTCCGCCGTACAGCTTGTGAAGGTCGATCTGGGATGAGATGACATTGGAGAGGACTTCTCTCCCGTTGTGGACCACCGCTGCCGCAGTCTCATCGCAGGACGTCTCGATGGCCAGGATATTGATATCTCTTATCTCTTTCATGTTACGCCTCTCAATCTTTAAACATCAGCTCTGTTGACATTCCGTCTTTCCCCGCCTTTGCAGCCGGGAATATGCGGCGCACCTCCTCCATATAAGGCTCCGGCCGGGTCAGGGACGGGCTGTAATGGGTCAGCCACATTTCTCCCACCTGTGCGTCTGCCGCGATCTGTGCCGCTTCGTAAAATGTCATATGTTTATATTCCGCCGCTTTGGCAGCCTTCTCTTTCTCCCCATACATCCCTTCACAGATAAAGAGATCCGATTTTTCTGCATTTCTGCGGATAGATTCCGTGGGCCTCGTATCTGTGGTGTAAGTCAGCTTCAGGCCCTTCCGAGGGGGACCCAGTACCATATCCGGGGTAAACACCCCTTCTTCCGCCTTGATCGTCTCTCCATTCTGGAGCCTGCTCCAGTACGGAAGCGGGATATTCCGGGCTTTCGCCTTCGCCGCGTCGAATTTCCCCGCGCGGTCGATCTCCAGGGTATACCCGTAGCAGAGTACATTGTGGTTGACGCGGAACGCCTTCAGGCGGTATCCGTTCATCTCAAAAGTCTGCTCCGCCCCTTCGATCTCTCTGCAAACGATCGGGAAAGGCAGCTCCGGCGCGATCACGCGCAGGCTCCCCACCACACGCTCCAGTCCTTTCGGCCCGATCAGCGTAAGGGGCTCCCGCCGGTCCGCGTTCCCCATAGTAAGGAGCAGCCCCGGGAGGCCGCTGATATGATCCCCGTGATAATGGGTAAAACAGATCACATCGATGGGCTTGAAGCTCCACCCTTTTTCTTTCACCGCCACCTGGGTTCCTTCCCCGCAGTCGATCAGCAGGCTGCTGCCGTTAAAGCGGGTCATCAGCGCTGTCAGGTAACGGTACGGGAGCGGCATCATCCCGCCGCACCCGAGCAAACATACATCTAACATTTGATCCCTCTGTTTTCTATTTCTAAAAATCCGTATGATTTTTCTGTCATTCCGCTTTGTTCTCTATCTCCGCAGGCAGCTTAAAAGACGCGAGCAGCCTGTCATAGCATTCCTCGCACAGGTCAAAGCTGTGTCTCTCACCGTCTTTTTCGGAAAAATATCCCCATTCCTGATCCACACTGAATACCCCTTCCCTGGGATATCCGTCCACTACCGGGATTTCTTTTCCGCACTGGTTGCAGATGATTTTTTTAATTTCTTTTGTTTCTTTTATCTGATACTGGCGCATACATCTTCCTCCTGTAAAAAACAGTCTTGTTCTCTGTTACGCCTAAAGTATATCTGACCGGACCGCAGATTCCTACTGGGAACTGCTGCCGGTACTGTGGCCCGATTTCCAGCCGCCATATACACCGGCGCCTGCTTTGGAACGTCAATGCTTACACGCCTGCGCTGGCGACGCTGCGCTTATTCTGCCTCTCCCGCGCTGTCTTCCCCGGTCTCCACCGGGCGGCTCATAAGAATGGCGTCTTCCGTCGGATTCTCATAAAACCGCTGCCGGATGCCATCTTCTGCAAATCCCGCCTTAACATAAAGCGCCCTTGCCGCCGTGTTGCCCGCCCGCACGTCCAGGAGGATCTTCCTGATCCCGCCGGACCTGCAGATCACTTCCAGTTCCTTTAAAAGGGCACTGGCAACCCCCTGCCTCTGCATCTCTTTTGCCACAGCGATCCGCGCGATCTCCGCCTCGTCTGTCGCCGTATACGCCAGCAGATACCCTGCGGCGCGCCCTGCTTTCTCCGCCATCAGGCAGATCGCGTTCGGCTGTGCCAGAGTCTCAAGGACCGATTTTTCACTCCATGCATCCGGGAAGAGCTGATGCTCCATCTCTGCCACTGCCGCCCCATCCTCCATTGTCATTTTGCGGACCTCGGGCACCGCATTTTTCTCCCGCTGCGCCCTCTCCCGCTCTGCCTGGGACACCCGCAGGTACTCCGGCTTATGCTCTGCCGCTGTCTCATACCAGCCTTCACGGTAATATCGGATCCCCAGCGCCCCGACTGCTGCCGCTCGCTGTCGGTTCATGTACGATGGGGCAAAAAAGAACGGTACTTTCAGTCCTTCAGCAAGCCTCTCTCTGTACACCGGGACACCGTCTCCCAAAAACACTACGCGTTTCCCATAGATATTCAGACGCCGGATCAGTTCCTCCACTGATACTGCCATCTGCACGCGCACCACTTTAAAGCGGTATCTCATCTCCTCCGTATCTTCCGCCGCGCGCTCGGGGACAAAGGTATAGATCCCTGTGTAGACCTGGCTCCGCCTTGCATCCATGATCGGGCAGATGATATCCTCGCACCCGTAGACACTGTAAGCCATCGCATCCACTGTCGGCACATGGACCAGCGGTTTACCCAGCGCAAGCCCCAGGCCCTTTGCCGTCGCCGAGCCGATCCTCAGCCCGGTAAAGGATCCCGGGCCGCCAGACACCGCGATAGCATCGATCGTCGACAGATCGATCTCCACCATGCGCACCATCTCGTCGATCATCGGCAGAAGCGTCTGTGAGTGTGTCTTTTTATAATTAATCGTATATTCCGCGACCGTCTGCTCATCCTCTACGATCGCAGCCGTAGCTGTCAGCCCTGAGCTGTCTATCGCCAATACTCTCATAGTCTGTCCTGCTTTCTATTCCCATTCATTCTCTCTGCGCCACTGTGATCCTCCGGTAGTCAAACCCTCGCTCCAGGTCTTTCTCGATCAGGATCTCCGTGCGCTTCTCCGGAAGGATCTCGCTGATCAGGTCCGCCCACTCGATCAGGGAGACTCCCTCTCCCATCACATAGTCGTCAAAGCCGACCTCTTCCATCTCTTCCACGTCGCCGATCCGATACACGTCAAAGTGATAGAAGGGCAGCCTTCCGCCGTCGTATTCCTGGACGATCGTAAATGTCGGGCTGTTCACCGGCTCTTCGATCCCGAGCCCTTTTGCCAGTCCCTGGGTAAACACGGTCTTCCCGACTCCCAGATCTCCCGTCAGGGTAAACACCTGACCGGCGTATGCCTTTTCTCCCAGCTCTTTTCCCACGCGGAATGTCTCTTCCGGGGAATTGGTCTCTATCACCATATGCGTACTCCTTTCTCAACGATATCCTCTGCCGGCATATCTGCACTCTATCCTCAGGGATATACAGCTCCGTGGGCATACCCATACCCGCGCGCTCCTTCCCGTTGCACGCCGCCTCACACGCAATGCGGCAGCCGGCGCGCATCCCTTTGTCTTACCGGACTTTCCCGGTCTGCGTCCTGCCGGCTGCCTTACTGCATCCTTCTTTTAGTGATGGAACAGACGGATCCCTGTAAATGCCATCACCATGCCGTATTTATTGCATGTCTCGATCACATTGTCATCCCGCACGGAACCGCCCGGCTGCGCGATGTATTTCACGCCGCTCTTGTGTGCGCGCTCGATATTGTCACCAAACGGGAAGAACGCGTCTGAACCAAGAGACACATCTGTCATCTTGTCCAGCCATGCCCGCTTCTCCTCGCGTGTAAACACTTCCGGTTTCTCTGTAAAAATATTTTCCCACGCGCCGTCAGCGAGGACATCCATGTACTCCTCCCCGATGTACAGATCGATCGCATTATCCCTGTCCGCACGCTTGATGCCCTCTTTGAACGGGAGACCCATTACCTTCGGGCACTGTCTGAGCCACCAGTTGTCCGCCTTCTGTCCGGCGAGGCGTGTACAGTGGATACGTGACTGCTGCCCCGCTCCGATGCCGATCGCCTGTCCGTCCTTTACATAGCAGACAGAGTTGGACTGTGTATATTTCAGGGTGATCATAGCGATCGCCAGATCCACTTTCGCCGCGTCTGTAAGCTCTTTGTTGTCTGTAACGATGTTAGAGAAGAAATCCTTATCAATATGCAGTTCATTCCTTCCCTGTTCAAATGTAATGCCGTACACTTCCTTGCGCTCCAGCGCCGCGGGCACATAATCCGGATCGATCTGGATCACATTGTAGTTTCCTTTTTTCTTCTGCTTTAAAAGTTCCAGCGCTTCCGGCTCATATCCTGGCGCGATCACGCCGTCAGACACTTCGCGCTTGATCAGCCTTGCGGTATCTGCATCGCAGACATCGGACAGCGCGATGAAATCACCGAAAGATGACATCCTGTCCGCGCCTCTCGCACGCGCATAGGCGCACGCCAGCGGCGAAAGCTCTCCCAGGTCATCCACCCAGTAGATCTTCGCCAGCGTCTCGGAAAGAGGCAGTCCGACTGCCGCTCCCGCCGGGGACACATGCTTAAATGATGTCGCCGCCGGAAGCCCGGTCGCTTTTTTCAGCTCGGAAACGAGCTGCCAGCCGTTAAAAGCATCCAGGAAGTTGATATATCCCGGACGCCCGCACAGCACCTCGATCGGCAGGTCGCTTCCATCATTCATGTAGATCCTGGACGGCTTCTGGTTCGGGTTGCATCCGTATTTCAGTTCTAATTCTTTCATCTTTTTATCCGCTCCTTTTCTTCTGAATCCATCTTCCAGTTCAATGTCAGTCACTGGTTTTTATTTACGATCTTCGTCTCATATTTCCCTGTCTCGATGTCGATATAGCGGACAAAAAGGGAAACTTTATTTTCCTCGTTCAGGCTGTTCCAGAGAAGGTCAGTAAACGCGTCCATATCATCGGAAATGCCGATCAGTTTCGGCTCGCCCTCAAAACTCGGGAGCGGATCTCCGTCACACATGTACGTATGGATGAAATGCCCTTCTCCCGCCGCCGGATTTTCATAGGCAAATGTATACCGGCTGCAGCTGTCCGGGCTGCCGTTATTGCTCTTTAAAATAGACATGGCATAATTATATGTGCCATTTTCTATATGCATGATCCCGGAGATGCGGGGCGTGTAGTTCGGTCCGTCCGGCTCGAACTCTCTTGTGCGCAGAGACTGTTCAAAAGTAAGCTGCTTATCCATGCCCTCATAGATCGTATCCGTCTGATCGCCGTTTGTCACGATCGTCTTATTGCCGAGAACACGCACCGGAGCGTAGATGATCAGGCTCGGATCTGTCAGCTTCGAAGGATCAAACGCCTGTGTGCGGATCCCCTCTCCGTCCTCCACGAAAATACGGTTCCTGCTGTTCTCGCTCCTCCCCATGATGAAATAAGCTGTAACTGCCTTCTTCCCGTCAGGGGTCTTCCCTATGATGATCCCTCTCCCGGGATATGAATTGTTTTTCAGTTCTTCCTCAATAGACAGCATCTTCATCGCGCTGCATCTCCTTTCTTTACGAATCGTTGGTTTCTTAAATCTATTTCTTACTCTGTCACTCTTCCTCTGCGGCGTCCTCAGACTCTCTGCGCTTCTTTTTCCCACTGCGCTCCCCGTCTTCTTCCGCCGCGGCAGGTTCGATCTTAAGCCGCGCCTTTGTGATCCGGTTGTCCCGGACTTCTTCCACTGTAAAGACAAGATTGTCCGAGAGGACTGTGTCTCTGTCGTCCTTCTCCGGGATGTGTCCCAGCTTCTCGATCAGGTAGCCGGAAAGAGTATCGTAGTTTTCTGTCTCCAGCTTCAGCCCCAGCTCCTCATTCAGGTCATCGATCAGGATCCCGCCGTCCAGCAGGTATTCATCCTCGCTGACCGCCTGGATATCAGGAACGACTTCCTCGTATTCCTCATTGATATCGCCCATGATCTCCTCCACCAGATCCTCGATCGTCACGATACCGGAGAATCCGCCGTACTCATCCACCAGGATCGCCATATGATGTCTGGTCTCCTGCATGCTGCGGAACAGCTCGTCCGCATCCTTTGTCTCCGGCACAAAAAACGGTTTGTGGAGCATCCGCCTGATGTCGCCTTCCTCCAGCGCGTTTTTCCGAAGCTCGATCATGACATCCTTCACGTGGAGGACGCCGATGATATTGTCAATGCTTTCCTCGTATACAGGAATCCTGCTGTGCCTCGTCTGAAGGATCTCATCGATCTGAGACTCAAAAGAATCTTCAATGTCAATGGTAAACACATCACGTCTCGGCACCATGATCTCCTTGGCTGTCCTCTCATCAAACTTAAACACCGAGTCGATCATCTCACGCTCATCATCATCAAATGTACCGCTCTCATTTCCCATCTTAAGAAGCGCTTTGATCTCTTCCTCTGTCACAGCCTCCTCCTGGTCTTCTGTCTTCATATGAAGGATCCTCAGGACCAGCTTCGTAGAGAATGACAGCAGCTTGGTAAACGGTGTCAGGATGATCGAGATATAGTGGATCGGCATGACAGTCATCATACAGAACGCTTCCGCCCTCTGCAGCGCGATCCTCTTCGGCACAAGCTCACCGAACACAAGATTGAAAAACATCAGGATCAGCGTCACGCCATTGTGGGCGATCTGCCCGCTGTATGGGATCCCCACACTGTGCATCCAGTCCGCCAGGACCGGCGAGATGCTCGATGCCGCTGAAGCCGATGAGTAAAATCCTGCAAATGTGATCGCCACCTGGATGGTAGAGAGGAACTTCGTCGAGTCCTCAAACAATCCCTCGATCACTTTTGCCTTTTTATTTCCCTCCTCGGCAAGGCTGCGTATCCTGTTCTTATTGACAGATACGACCGCCATCTCCGCTCCGGCAAAATATGCGTTCAGCAAAGTGAAAAACAACAACAGTAACAAGTCGAAAATAATAGTGTTCCCCGCAGGGTCCGCGTCCATAAAAAAACTCCTCCTAATAAATTATTATCAGGAGAAGTATATCATGTGAATGCTGTTTGCGCAAGATACCGTCATTTGCTTTGACTTTCTTTCGTTTTCAGCTCTTTCGTTTTCACATGCTCTGCGATAAATCCCGGCACCTGTCCCTCAGGCATGCCCAGTGCATAGGAAAACTCACTGAACAGCGCATGCTCCAAAAGCACCTGGTACTTCTTGTCCACGCTGGTGACCGATCCCCGGCTCTTTGTCCGGCTGTACGCAGTCTTAAGGACTCTCACCCAGCCTTCCGGCGAATATCCTGAAATACAGTCCTTATATTCCTGCTCTCTGAGTTTCTCATTCTTCACACGCAGCGTCTCGATATCCGGCATGCGTCCGATCAGGGCGAGCGCCTCCTCCCGGCTCACCGGCCTGCGGATGTGTCTCTCATCATCCGCAGGCACATACACCCTGTCCCCGGAATCCTCCACAGACTGCAGTGTATTGTTGCTGATTTCATGAGCTGTCACCAGACTGCTCTCATGAGTTGTCTTTAAGTTGCTAAGTTTACTGTCACCGTGATGGTTGATGTATGGGCCGTCCGGAATTCGGACGGCACCTTCTCTATCCGGTTACGGTTCCAAGCATTTCGTGTTCCACTACATACTTGACCATATAATCATCGACGAGCCGCTTTTGCTGTTGGAACGCATACATAAGCGATTTTTCGCATACCCGGTTGATCATTCTCGGAATCCCGGCTGAAGCCTTATGGATTTCGTCCATTGCTTTGGTGGTAAAGATCTCCTGGCTGCATTCCGCATAATCCATGTGGCTTTTGACATACTTCTCCGTCTCTGCCCGGTCTAGATGCGGAAGTGTACAGTACATATCGATCCGCTGGCGGATTGCTGCGTACCGTTGAAGTTTCAGCTTGTTATCCCACAGTTCTGTCTGCCCTACGAGCACGACGGCCATGGGACTTACAGAATCGAACCTGTAGTTCAGAAGGAAACGGAATTCCTCCAGTGTTTCTTTCTCCAGCAGGTGCGCCTCATCCAGAACGCATACCACCTTTTTATGCTGGACACCGTGGATGATCTCGATCTGCTGTTGGAGCTGACGTTTGGAATCGCCACGGTAGAACCGTGCTTCCAGCCCCAGCTGGTCCAGCATCCCTTTATAAAACCACCGTGGGGTCAGCTTGGAATCAGAAAGATACAGGATGATATATTCTTCCCTCGGAAGTTCCGAATAAAACCTGCGGATCAGAGTGGATTTTCCACAGCCGGGATCCGCTGTTACGACCGCAAACATCTGCCGGTCTGCTACATAGCAGAGCCTGCCGAGCGTTTCCCGGAAAGCGTCAGACTCATAGAGTTTTTCTGCTGGGATGTCACGTACAAAAGGTGTATTGGTCATCCCGAAGAATGATTCATACATTGTGATCCGCCTCCTTCCGGTAAGAAGCAAACGAGATCGCGTCTGCCCGCTGGCGGGTCGATTCCGAATGTTTCTTTTCCAGCGCATCAAGGAAGCGCGAGGTTGTCGGAGTCTGTTCCTGCATTGCAGCAGGAAGTGTTGGGTTCTTATCACAGAACTCGCCGATCCTGACCGGCTGTGCGGGAAACGGCTCGTATCCCGGATAACTTACCGTAATAGTTTCCGGAGCCGCAGGATCATAGGAGATCTCAACCTTATATCCGATCAGAGCCGGTTTCGTTTCATACTTTCTGCCCCTGAAACTGATGCAGGCGCCCTTGTCTACTTTACGTATCTCATGGTGCAGAAATGCTTCGGATACAACAGAGACATCCAGATAGGTCAGAGGACGGCTGTCACGGTTCCATTCCTGAAGGGGAGTGATCCCTGATTCCGGGACTGCCGCACCAAGGCTTTCGTAGTATTCGCTGATCCCTTCATGGGGTTTTTGGTGATAGTACGCATCAAGGAACACGGCCCACAGCCGGTTCAGCTCTTCCAGGGTTTTGATGTTTTTTAGTTTTGCCTCCCGGTTAAACATATCCACTACCTGATGGAACTTTTCAATCTTCCCTTTGCTTTTGCCGCTCCGCGGTTTTGCATGGAGAACCCGGATCCCCAGTCTTGAAAGAGAGAGCCTGATCTGCCTGGCGATATATTGGGAACCGTTATCAAAGTAGCAGGCGTCAAACTTTCCGTATCGGAGGATCGCCTGGCGGAACGTATCCTCAACAATGGCTTCCTCCTGACTGTCATAGAACCGGGAAGCCAGCAGGAGGCGGGAATGGTCATCGATTGCAGAGGAAAGATACGTCTGTACTCTGGCGCCATTTTTCCCGATCGGAAGTTTGGGACCGTACTTGATATCCCCCTGTACCAGCATCATACGGTGCGGTTTGCAGAAACGTTTGGAAGAACTCCCCCGCGCATCGCGGTACATCTGCATCTGTTCCCTTCCGTAACCAGCCCGGTACAGGTGCCGTTCCAGAGTGGAGCGTTTCAGGACTCCCGGTGCAGCATAGCCTTCCAGTTCCAGTATGCAGATGATCTGTGCAACAGACCGCTCCGGGACTTCCTTACGGAGCTGGATTGCCTGCTCAAGCAGAAGATCAAAGTTTTCCGGAAGTTTCTGTGAACGGCGTTTTTCGCGTGTGGCTGGTTTTAAGCCGGCAAACTGTCCTTCACGGTAGGCTTTTTCATAGCGGTAGATGGACCGGACGGAAATATCATTGGCCTGAGCAATCTGTTTCCGGAGCCGCAGCCTCTTTGCATCGTCAAGATCTTCCCGGAGCAGCGGCGCGATCAGCTGGAATCGGGAAAGAGCTTCCTGTTCCTGCCATTGTTTGATTCTGTTTGTATTGGTATTCATATATAGTGACCTCCTTCTGAGACCACTATACCTGCCAGCTCTGTGACAGACGAATCAAAACAGGTGCATAACATCACCACGGTACAGCAGGTAAAAAACCGCCGCTGTTGTAGATGATACGGAGGATACGCTCCAGCCAGTCCTGATGTGTTTGGCGTATGGTATCGAGCAGTGACGCGTGAGAGAAAAGAAGTTCTTCTCCCAATCCAAGTATCCGGTATCCGGCATTACGCAGGAATCCTTCAATATTTACGAGGTTCATCTGGAACCACTGGAGCCATCGCAACATGGTCTGCAAGGAAGGAAAGTCTTCGGAATCAGCATCCTCCGATGTTATGATCCCGTCGATCACGCCGGAGATCACCTCGGCTTCATAATGCTTGTGGGGTACAAGACAATCAGGAAGCTCATTGTGATACCGATGACATTCCGTGCAGCGGAGCCTGCGGATCATAAGATACTCTTTCACGCCGCCTTCCTTCTTCCGGATACGTAGTCTGGTATCGCGATACTTCAAAGTACCGCCACAGACGGGGCAGACAGGGGTGTCATCACTGCTCATAACAAAAAACACCGGAGTCCGCCTTGTAGGTCAGTGTGTATTCTGATATAATAACCATGGTTTTTATAACCGGGTCTCAGAGTACACGACTTTCCAGGGAGGGTGCTCTGAGACTTTTTCTTTCTGTAGTCTTATGACAGTATACAGAGCAATCCGCTGACAGGCAAGTAGATCATAAATATGCTATTTTAAGAAATCAACAACAGTGTATAATATACCCTTCCGCTGTCCGAATACAAAAAATCCAGCGTGCCGATCTCTTCCACCTTATACAGTCCTCTGCACTTATAAACTACCGCGTCTCCTCTGTCCAGCATACAGATCCTCCTTTTCTCTGCCCGGCTTCCACAATATGTACGGCGTTCCCACATTTTTCCTGTCACCTGGAGTATTACCCAAAAAAGACCGGTACAACGCTGTAACGGTCTTTTTACAAATCCTCTGTAATTATTTTAACATTTTCTTAGGATAATTGTAAGAAGTCTAATAATTTTTATATTTTTTCGTCATTTTGCCTTAATATATCCACCCTAATTTTTGTGCAGATTATCACAGCCGGGCAGGAACATTTTGAAAAAGCACTTTGCAGAAGCGTCATCCAAACGCCTTTCCCAAATACTATTTTCGGTCAGCCGAACACCTTTACCGCGCCCCATATGACCCCTGCCAGCATCAGCACATACAGGAAACCGATCACAACAGAACTCTTCTTCCCCATCCCCCATTTTTTCACCGCCAGATACATAGCATCCAGGACATCTGCCAGAAATACAAACTGAAGGATCCCATGCCATATCGCAGCGCCGGTCCCCGTCTTTTTCTCCCTATATGTAATGCGGATCACCTGTATCCCGTAAAATGCTCCAGGCACAATGGCAAGCCACGATGCAAATACGGAAAAAGCAACCGACGCGGCCAGCCACGGCAGAAGGACAGGCGCTGCAAAAAGCGCAAGCCCCCTTGTCCCCACAAGAGTCCCCAAAGTCAGGATAAGATAAAAAAGGAACATAACAATAAAATTAACCGCGAAAAAAATAACAAGCCCATATTTATGGATCAACATCCCATTGACACATCCGGCTGCATCTCCGGTTTTGTACACCTTAAAAGATCTTACGAGTTCCAGCACTCCAAGGATCAATACTGCGAGCCAGTAGATCCCGACCGGAAGCAAAAACAGAAAGAATACAAGCAGGCCCCGCCCAAACGTATCCGCCCATGCTGTCAACGCATCCCAGGGTATGGGCAGCACTGTCAAAAGCCATATGTAGAGGCATGCAAAGGGAACGCACAAGGTAAGCAGGATAACGTATGTTATTGAAAGGGTATATTTCTTCATGATCGATTTCTCCTCGTATTGATCTGACGTAAAATAATTGCATTCTTTCATGATCTGATTTAAGTTTGCCAGAGCATCCGTGCGATTTCAACTACTTTTTACGGCACTCACCCTAAACAGATCCTTTTAAGAAACATAAAGCTCCCCAGGAAAAATGTCCCGGGAGGCCATGCAGCGCCTTGTGGCGTCTGGAGCGTATATTGTTGTATCCCAAATCCTATATTTGTGGCTATTACTTGTTAAAATAGTACTCGCCATTTTTCTCTTTTCGCATAATTCCAGCAACTTTTCAAAATTTCTCTTATTGAAATTCCTTCCCGCCCTACATTTTAGCCACTTTCTCCTTTTCACCTGAAGAAAGTTGCAAATCTCCAAGAGAAAGTTGCGGTTTATCGGAAGATTGTTGCGGTTTTGTGCTTTCAATTTCTAATTTTAATTCCAGCTGTGCGTAACGAGCCTTACTTCGATTTGGCAAAGTTACAATAAAAAATATTCATCAGAATAGAATTCCGGTTGCTCTGCATAATCAACGCAAGAATTAAGGATTCTCCGAATACCACTCCCCCAGCGTTCCATATAATGAAGCCTTCCAAAAGTATCAGAAATAATCTTATTTCGCCGCATAGATGGCACACGCCTGAGAATTCCTCATCATCCAATGCCGCTCCTTCTACAGAGCTTTTTTCTATACCTTTCCATCTGGTGCATACAACTTTTGATTGTTTTAAATAACCCTGATCACAAAGAAGCAATCCGGAATTTGTTACTTGTCCGCTTTCGGTCACAAAGCCCATTGAAACAATATCTTTTGATAAATCAAAATCGTCCCCTGTTTCCTTTTTTAATGTTGCTGTAAGCAATGTAAAACCGACATCTGAAAATTTATAGGAACTGGGCAGCGAATCGTATGTTTTATTCATTCCTTTCAAGATCAAATTATTCTGTTCGATCACAGTGGCAATTTCGGATCTGTCTCCTCGTCTTACATATATTCCTCTTGTTTTTTCATGAACATAGTAATACGGCTAATGAGGTCCATTGGCCACTTCCAGATCAATACATAACCGCCCATCCATTCTGCTGCTAAAAGGCGTCAGCGTATAGCGTACCGGCGGTTCTACTCTTGAGGTTAAAAGCTCTGAAATTTTACTTGCTGTACTCTGTGCATCATCAAGCCCTATCGGGTCATGCCCATTATCAGTCACACCAAAGAGAATATGACCACCCTTTGTATTTGCAAACGCCACAACAAATTTTTACCAACTCTTAGGTTTTTCCCGGGTGCTGATAAGTACCCGGGGCTTAATCGGTCTGGATTTCTATTGTTCGACCTGACATTTCAAATCGTATCAAAATAAATTTCATCTGGTGGCTTACATAGCTCTCTTTATTAGTATATTTCTACTTCACTTCCCAATGTCCAAAGCGCTTGCCGCCTTCACGAACAATCTTTCCCTGTTCGGAAAGTTTCTGTATTGCCCGCTGTGCGGATGCTATGAATCGGCCTGTTTTTGCAGCTATTTGCTTTTGGCTGAGCCTATTATTCTTAATCAAAAGTTGAATTATCTGATTTTCCAAAACATCATTCAAAACATCAAAAAAGATGTTTTGGAATTTCTGCATTCGTATTATTTTGCTCATCTTTCCATGTCTCCCGGAATATCTTTTGAATAGTAAATACCCCCTATAATCACTTTATTTCTTTCCCTTATGCGTAATCTGCATTCTCAAGATACTCTCTCAATTCCACTTCTTCTTGATATTTTTCAAGGCTTCTCCGTCGTTCTTCAAGGTATTTTCTATGATCTATATAATCAATTCCTTTTAGGCTATCCTTTAAAGATTGGAGAAATTCAATTTTTTCAAGAATAAGTGGGACCTCACTTCCCGACCATGAATAGGATAACGGAAATAGATGAAGTTTCTCAAAATCCTCTAGCTTCTTGTCCTCTTTTAAAAATTCAAGAATATACTCTAACTTCCAGTCTGGCATAACTGTGACAACCACATCAATAAGCTTTCTACATTTCTCGACATCCTTATTTCTTTCGTGAAGTTTATCAAACAGCCACCATTTCTTTCGTTCCAGTACGTTCCCATCCCGTGATTTCGCAAATAATAATCTTGCTGACTCCTCTATGAAAAATCTCATGTCATCATCTATGAGAACATTAAACGCATAGTCAACACATTCTCTCCATTTTTCAACAGTCCATATCAACTCAAAAATCTTTTGTTCATAACCATCTCGATAAATATTATCCTTAACCCAATCTACATACTCATTCCATATTGTAGGTCGTTGTTCAAATATTTTTATGAAAAGTTTTCCACCATAATCCACATGATTACTATTCTCGATTGCATTCATGTAAATACTTGTTAACGCATCTAAATCGTTTCTGAAAAAATGAAGAATAGCCTCAACCTCTTCGTCATAATATACATATCCTAAAAAAGCAACTGAAATTTTGGGGGAATTTACAATTGCCTCGATCACCTTATCCTTGAGTTCTTGGTCTCTTTCACAATACCGGTTCATTACTTGTACTGTAGGAATTATAGAATTGCCTTTAACAAGATTATTGAGCACAAATCCTTTGTAATCATTAACCACCTTCTCATTGACGCTTTCTTCTGGTAAACACTCCCAGATAAAAGATAACCAAGTATTCTTCTTATCAAACACCTTATCACTTACTAAAGTCAGTGTTGCTCCATATCCAATATGATCAATCAGATATTTTATCTGGCGGTATCCATCTAACTTAAATGGTGCATTTTCGTTGAAATATTCAGTGATTACATTTACATAGAAGTCACTATTATCTTCCAATACTTCAAAAACACAATCCAGACCACTATTTAAAGACCATTGATCTCTTTCATACACAGTTTTTTCTAAGAAGCGACATGATACAAACAGCCTTCGATAATCAGCTAGTGTGTATGAAATGGTTTCTCTTGAGATAAAATCCTTGCGTATTTTCTCATCTTCTTCTATAGTTCTTCCAATCAAATGCTCCCGAGTCAGCATCTTATATATCATAAATTCCGGATTACTTTTGGAAATCAGATAACGATCATCGATTGTTACTCCAATTCGCTGGGCTACTTCTTTATATTTTGCCACAATCTTTGCATCAAAGAAGTCAGGCTTATCTTTGTCTATAACATTTTCATAAATAACATCAAAATCCGATTGTAAATATTTCTTGGAATCTTCTTCATTTAACCCATTGAAATGAACTACTTCAAGAATGCTATTAACAAGGTTACGATACTCTTCATTCTTTCGTAAAATAGCCAGGTTCTTCCATATTCTTGTTCGGATAGTTGCTATCTCTTCAGTAAATCCAAGAGTCATTCTTACAAAATTGACAGATCTACTGTTTCTGACCGCTTCAGTAAATGATATCTCAGTTTTTAAGGCATATTCAGAGATTTGCAAGTATAAAATACTGTTATTATAATTTGCACCTTCTTCTGTAACGCACCACAACTTATCTAGAAGGCGCACTTCATGACTATACTTATTCTTCCATGAATATTCGTCATATAATAAACGCTCGCTTAGAACGAAATAGAAATCCATTATCAAATCAGGTCTTTTCGTAAAATACAATATTAGAAGATCTATTGCATCATCAAAATTATCCGTATACTTATACCCTCCCAAGATTTCTATCTCTTTTGTAGAGATATTATGATAATTCTTTTTACTATTGATATCGTAACTACGCAAATCAAAAGCCACAGTGTTCTCTTGCTCTATGTGCTTCTTTATAATGGAAAGTGCCTTATCAGGATCAACTCTATAGAAAGACTCAAGATATTCCATTGCTTGCTCAGTTGGTGCATTTTCCCAGGCAGAAATAATTGAATTTTCCACATATTTTGCCAATTCCTCAGAATCAAATATTTCCATTAGAGTATTAAGAACATATATGACCTTATTTCTATAATATGGAAATCCAATAGAAATTAAGCTTTCCACGCTTATCCATTTCTTTTCAAATAAAACATAGTACATTATGTAGTTGCCAAGACTTTGATCCGATATCTTAGTTATCTCATTTTTAAACCAATCGACTAGTTCCAAAGAATAGAGATTTTCTACTATATCCTTTTCAATAATCTCGTTGCCATACAACTTCTTCAAAGCATTAAACAGCTGGTTTTCAACGCCTTTCACTGGCCCAGCTACAGCAATAAAAAAAAGCATCATAATATCATCTTTGGTCAGCTTAGCATCATCAATAATCCGACCATAATAATTTTTGAAAATATCTTCAGCATTTCTTATTGCTTGATACCCATCATCAATGGCTCTAATCCCAGCAAGGAATGCAAGCCTTATATTTCCATTGGCAATCGCTGTAATCTTTTTAAGATAATCAGAATTTAAAATCCCAAGATCATTTTTTAAAATGTCTTTTATTTCATCATCTTTAAAGCGTCCAATTTCAATAATATTAGGTTTTGCATACTTCAATACTGAGTGGATTACCCTATCTCGAGCATAATCTCGCACTGTAATAAGAACTTTGACCTCATAATCTCTTGATAAAGTTAAAATTGTATTAAGCACATTATCCAAACTTGCCACCATATTAGCATCATCAAAAAAGATTAAATATTTTCCAGGATCAGAAATATAGTACTTAATATCTTCATATAATAAATTTCCATTGCTTTTGATGCAGTAAACTTTTACTTCATCTTCGTCTTGTTTTCGACATACTTCTAAAGCCAATCGTGTCTTTCCAATTCCAGACGGGCCGGTCAATATGGTAACCCTGTTACCGTTAATGCTATCACACGTTTCACTAATTTCAGACTCTCGATGAAGGAATTCACAATCAATCGGCGCATTGATACCGTTTGCATCATATGCTTTAACAAAATCTTCAACATCAAAAAACTGATTTGTATCAATTGGGATGCCAAGTTCATCTTTTGCAATATGGGGATAGATTAATGCCAAATCGTGTGAAAGAGTATCAATTCCAATAAGTTCCACCTCTACCCCTTCAACAACTTCCATAATGCTACTGAATTGCTCAATATGAATATTGGTAGAACAGTGACCGCAGATGATCTTCTTAATTTTATTCTTAGGTAGTGATAGTTTCGCTTTATCAAAACACGATACGATATCCTCTCGTATTTTCTCTGCTGGCTGCGAACTCACAGTTCCATAGTTAATTAAGATGTATTTTCCATCATCCGTCAGAACATAGGAGTCCGGTGTACCTTTTGTTGGTTTATTAGTGCCAGTCTGAACTCCAAGCGTTTGAATATTCTTAAATTTATATTTTTTGTAGAGATATTCATCAAACAATTTTTGAAAGGCGCCACCCTCCAATTGCATAATCGCACTTTGTATAAGATTTACATTACTCAATCCCTCACCCCCCTTTTATGCAACCGTTGCATTTGCGTTAATACTCTCAATTACTTTTCTAATTTCTGCCCATACCGTAAAATCAGTAAACAGTTCTACCACATTTCCCTGATCTGTAAACGGAGCCTCCTGCAGCACTGACAAGTCCTTCATCAATCCATTATGTACGATATATTCCACGATCTGATTCACAAAATAAATCTGTCCGCTGTCCAGATTAGCCCCATCCAGATATTCAGAAAAGGCTTCTTTTGCAGCATTCATATCCAGTCCCACAATCTCACGGACAAATTCTCCAAGAGGCTTGTCCCCATATTCTGCTTCATATTCATCCTTCGTTCCCAGATCACTCCACAAAATTTTCTCCAATGTTTTGATATCATCCTGAGTCATCAGCTTATTCTTTTTCAGTTTTGCAATAACAAGATCATCCTGATGCTGTCGGACATAATATTCTGCCTTCGCCTTATTTTTCCATATTTCTTTCCAATCAAATATGCCAGTTCTATTCCATACATTAATGCATCAAACCGAACCGCGCTTGCCTCGTCTCTATCCGGCAGGATCAGTGGGGCCAGTTCTTCCTCTACAAGTAGTGTATCCTCATAGCCCAGAGTCTGATAGTTGGACTGATTGGAATACAGATTCACATATTTCAGGTGCTGACGGACTGCAAAGTTTTCCCGGTTTAGTTCCTGCACTTTCTCACTCATATGCTGTATCAATGCATTCTGGTAACTATATTTGTTGAAGTTTTGTGTAGATTTAACCAGCATAAGATAAATTTGACATTCTCCCCGTTCTTTGCTAGAATAAAAATGTAAAAAGGCACTACCGATAAGCGGTTAGTCCAAATTCATATTAGTTACGAAAAGTAACCGTAAACCTTTGGTCGAGGGGCGGTTACTTTTTCGTATGATTAATATATGCTATTAAGATCGTAACGACAATACCAAGTATCATCAAAACGATGGAGAGCATTTCATAATCACTCATAAGTTCGCCCTCCTTTCCCAGATTTCCCTTTACAGAGATCTCTATGTAATCAGAGGGTTCAGTCCCTCTGTCGAAGGACTAACCGCCTACCGTTCTCTGGCAGTGCCTGATTGTATTTTATCAGAACAAGCATTCGATATCAAGCAAAATATCTGCTATTCCTTGATCACTGCAATGAATGTTGCTGTGCCGCTTCTCGTTTTTCTTCTATGCGCTCATGAATTTTTATCTGCTCCATGGTATACATTTTCCGCTCCGTTTTCTTCATCTTCTGCTGGAATTTCATATATTCACTGGATTCTTTTTCACCCCGTTTCACGCCATTCCACAATGTTTCCGGAGACGTGAAAAAGGGGCTGTCGGTTAATACCGATTTTTGACTCCTGACAAACAAGACGGAGACAATCCCGAAGAATATGGACATTTTTTAATCCATAATTCTGTCGGAGATTGCCTCCGTCTTTTTGCAAGCGCTATTTTAGGGCGCAATAACCCCTTGGCTGGATTTTTCAGAGCACTCCTTTGGTTAAGCCGCTTCCTGCTCCTTTTTCCCTTCAAATTTTTCGATTTCCTGATGTAAAAACCGATGATATTTCATGATGTTCCGCCCTATGGCATACAGCATGAACTCTTTATATACTTTCTCTTTCGAACGGTAGTTAAAACGACGGAAGTTTTCGTTCTCTTTGATATCTCCAAAGTGACCCTCTGTCTGGATCGACCGTGTCTGACGTTTCAGGATCCCTTCTTCACTCTGGATATTCGTGTTGGACTCCTCCCTCAGTTCTTCCCAGCGTTCATTGATCTTCATGACCTTGTTCTGGTCCGGATTCTTTTCGGGATTGTATTTATAAAGACATTTCGATTTATATTCACATTCACTGCAGTCCGCACAGCCGTATACCTCTATTGTCTGTGTGTAGCCGTCCTGTTCTCTGCTTTCTGTCCGGATATGGCGCAGCTCTCTTCCGTCATGGCAGATATAATAGTGCTCATCCTCAAAAACGGAATATGTCATGTTGTAATATTTCCCGATGTCTTCTTTGTATGCCTGTGTCTTCCTCTTCTCATGGTCCTACAGCTTGATGAAGCTGCGGATTCCATTCTCTTTCAGATACAGCAGATTCTTTTCGCTGCAGTAGCCACTGTCGGCAGTTACTGCTTCCAGCTTATCCCCAAACGCTTTCCTGTGTTTTTCCAGAACTGGGATCAGCGTGTTGTAGTCTGTCCGGTCATTGCTTACATATCCGTGGACAATAAAGTAATTTTCTACTGCGATCTGGACGTTATAGGCAGGTTTTAACTGCCCGTTCAGCATATGGTCCTCTTTCATCCGCATGAATGTCGCTTCCAGATCTGTCTTAGAATAGCTGTTGCGGTCTTTCCCCATAATCTTAAAGCATTCTTTATACTCCATCAGACGCTTTCCGCATTTTTCCAGTTCCTCATAAAGTTTCTGGATCTCCGGCTTGCGCATTCCCTTCCCGAAAACAAACTCAATCCCTTCCCCCTCTGCAATCCGCATCAGGTTCTTCTGCAGTTTCCGGATTTCAAGCGGGGAACAGTGATCGATTTCAATTATGGTATTATTGGGGATTTTCTTATGCTTTGTCAGTTTCCGCTCCCTGTTCTTTTTGATGATCTTCCTGATTTTGTCCATCCCCTCGATCACAAACATATGGGCATCCCCAAGGTCGTATTTCGGACCATACCCATTGTCCAGCAGGAAAGCGTTGTACTTTGTATAAAGGGCATCGATCGTATCCAGCAGGCCTGCAAGGTGGTAATTCAGGCTGCCCCGCCAGACAAAGGTATATCTGTTGGCATTTGCCTCCAGTTTCGTTCCATCGATATAAAGTTCTTTCAGTGTAAGAAACCCTTCTTTTTCCAGGCGGCGCATGAACTGGTAATTCAATTCATCCAGGACTTCCCCTGTGAGCTTTTTGCCTTTAAAATCGTAAAAAACATCCCTTTGAGGCTTCTGCCCTTTCGTCAGCCAGATAAAAGCAAGGTCTCTCTGGCACAGATCAACAATCCGGTCAACGGCCCGGACTCCGCGCATGTTTGCGTAGGTAACGACAGCATACAGCATGATTGGGTTAAACCCGGTTCTTCCCTTGTTTGGATAACAGGCCAGCAGGCCTGAAAAATCTAATTCCTCCATCACTTTTTTCAGGGTATAGACTGGATCGTCATCGGGTAGACTCAATTCGAAGAAACTGAAGTTAATTTTCTGTTGCCCAATTTCAAAAAAGTCGTTATAATAATCTTGTTTTTGCATAGTTCCATTATAACATGGAACGGAGAGAAAGATGGTTGTCGTTAGCCATCTTTTTCTCTTTTTACAGGATAAATTTCAGGGGCAGTTGTGACTCATGCGAGTCACAACTGCCCCTGTTTTGGACTATCTATTTCCCGACAGCCCCTTTTTGAAGCGTTTTGATAAAGTTTAGCGCTTGCTGAACTGCGGAGCTCTACGAGCTGCTTTGAGACCGTATTTCAATCGTCTGAGCGATGATTTTCCTTGATATTCCGGGCTTTTTTGAGCCTCGGCCCCTCGGTTGTCCTATTCCTTAACCAAAAAACAGGCCACTTTTACGAGGGGACAGCTTGATGAAATGCAGAATTTACTACATCGAATAGCTGTTCTGGTTTATTATACTTTACTCTTGCATAGATGTCCATAGTTGTCTTGCTGTTCTCATGTCCGGCAAGGTACTGGACCGTCTTGGGGTCAACACCTGCATACAGAAGATTGGTGATGTAGGTATGCCGCAGCAGGTGCGGTGTCACATCGAAGTCCAGGCTATACACAATGTTGGGATTGTTTTTCTGATGTCCTCCCAGACTCGGCTGAACAGTGTACTTGATGCTCTGTCCGTTCACATACTTATAATAGGTACGCTCCTTGGTAGACCGAACAACGATGTACTGCCAGACACGTTTGAACTGCGAATATGACAAGGGCTGTCCCTCACTATCGGCAATCACATATTCCGATTTGGAGGCAGCCTTGGCTTCCCGCAGACAATTCACAAGGCATTTGGGAATGGGAATATCCCTTCTTGCTGCTTTCGTCTTAAGCGTTGTAGAGATAACCGGTCTGTTATGCTCTGATCGCCATGCGCGCCGCACAGAGATATATGGAGTGGGTGCATCGAGGAACACACAATCCCATTGCAAGGCGAGAGCTTCTTCTCGGCGCAGACCGGCATATAAGCCGATCATGGTAAACAGATACGGCGGAAGTCCTTTGACGGTTTCCAGCAGCACTTCCACCTGCTGGTCTGTCAGCGAATCTTTCTTTTGGGTCGGTTTCCCTCCTTTTGCCGAAATCCCCTCACACGGATTGTATTCCAGCAACTGGCTCCGCTCTGCCGAGTAAAAAATGCACTTGAGGAGCATATTCACCGTATTGTGCAGGCTCTCGGACTTATTGGACAATGGGATCAGCGCCAGACGAATATCATCCGCTGTTACTTCCTCCATATACATATCTCCCAAAGGCTTGATAATGTAGTTCTTCATATTGGAGGCGTAGCCCTTCAGTGTAGCCGGCGACACTTTTGCGGATTGCATCAACAGCCACTTCTCACAATACTCGGCCACAGTAGGATGCTCCCGGTGGAAGATGATCTCCGCTACCTGGCGTCTCGCCTCCTGCTCTTTATCGTACAGTTCCTCGCAGGTAGTCCCATACAAGCTCACCTGCTTGCCGTCTGCGTCCAGAATCCGGGTTCTGTAATACAGGACACCCTTTCGTGTGACGGTTCCATATTGAGGTATGTTTTTTTTCTTCTTTGCCATAATTAATTTCCTTTCTCGCGTGGTGATGTATCTACACCTCCTTTTTATCAGAGATTTCAAATTGAATCAAAGATACGGCCAAGGAAAAACTAAGAGCGAGACATCCTTGTCTCGCTCTTACTTCATTTTCTGAATTGTTCGGAACTTACACAGCGTCCCATAAGTCAAAGGCACAGCCCATTGCTTTGACAAGATCATCCGGCCTGTTGTATTTGACCTTTGCGTAAATGTCCATCGTGATTTTGCTGCTTTCATGGCCCGCCAAATATTGTACCGTTTTGGGGTCCACCGAAGAATGAATCAGATTGGTGATGTAGGTGTGCCGCAGCTGATGCGGTGTCACTTCAAAATCCAGGCTATATACCACATGGCCGTTATTCCTGGCTTTTTCTCCAAGTTTCGGGTAAAGCATATATTTTACATACTTTCCGTCCACAAGTTTTCTGGCCATTCTCGGCTTTGCAGTCCGCGTCACAATATACTGCCACAGCCGCTTAAACTGTGTATAGGATAGCGGATCACCGTCCCGATTGGCAATCACATAATCCGAAGTGGATTTTTTCTTTGCATCTTTCAGACATTCAACCAGACAGACCGGGAGAGGAATGTTTCTTTGTGCCGCTTTGGTCTTTAGCTCGGTAAGAATGACCGGCCTGTTATGTTCTGTGTGCCATGCCCGCCGTACCGTTAAGTACGGAGCCTCTGCATCCAGATACACAGAATCCCATTGCAGCGCCAGGATTTCTTCCCGGCGCAGACCGGCATATAAACCGATCATCACAAATACATAGGGCGGCAAATCCCGGATCGTGTCCAAAAGCCGCTCAACCTGTTCATCCGTCAATGCCTGTCTTTCTTCCTGGGGAACTCCTCCCTTTGCATCCAGGTATATGGTCGGGTCCTCGTCAATCACATGGCTCTCCTTGGCCGCCCGGAAAATGGACTTGCAGAGAATCACCACAGACTTATAAACCGAAGCCGACTTCTTGGAAACAGGTACGAGGGCAAGTTGGATGTCATCCAGGGATACATCAGCCATTCTCTTGTCTCCCAGCCCTCCAATAATGTGCCGCCGCACCTTAGAGGTATAATCTGTCAAGGTGGTGGCCCGAACATGGACGGACTGCATCAGCAGCCACTTCTCACAGTACTCAGCAACCGTAGGCGATCTTCGACGAAACGTAGTACTGTCAATCTGCTCTAACGCCTCCAGTTCCTTGTCATAAAGCTTTTCGGGCGTCTTTGCATAAAGCGCCACTCTGTTTCCATCCGAATCTTCGACTCTGGTTCTATAATATTCAATGCCGTTAAGCACGACCGTACCATATTGAGGAATTGCCCTTTTTCTTTTTGCCAATTCCGTCACCTCCTAAGAATAATGTCCAGCGCTGTACCTTTGTTTTATCAGACATATTAGGTTCCAGCAAGGATACGGAACAGCTCAAGCTCGGACACTTCGCAGCTTGCGGTATGTAGCGCTTTTTTCCACTGGCTTTGCACGATGGGTGCATTTTGCGATATACTCCTGAAGGCCAGCATCTGTAAAGTACACGCAACCATTTTGCACATACTGAACATAGGAAATTAGCCCACTGTTTCGAGCTGCATCCAAAGTGGCAATGCTAATCCCCAGTAATTTGGCAGCCTCTTTCCGCGAAATCAATTTTTCCATAGGTGGTCCCCCTTTCTGTCAAAGATGTGGTTGTTGCTTTCAAAATCACATGAATGCGCTGGCAACCGAAGCTGCCAGCGCATGGTATCTGACTTTGAAAAATTTACTCGCCACATTTGCCACGCACCCCTGGCGATGGGGACATTCCGGTCTCCGCTGGCGCGGCTGTCATAACTCCACAGCGTCGTTTTACTCGTGCGCCGCAGAGTTCCCCCCAAGTCTTTAGGAGGCCGTGAGGAAGTATCTTTAACCCCTATGCAGTCATCGCGCCCTGAAATGCCACTTTCGGGTATCAGGCTGACGTGGATCGCTCGGAACAGTCCTATTCATCACCTCCTGGGGCTGTCCATCTTCGCGGCGTGCCTGATTCGCTCGTACATAGGTTATGTACCGGAAATGCCGTCTATGAAATTGTCAAGCTCCACATTGGGAGAATGTTCTTCCCTCAATGGGTAGGCACTGATACGCTTCATTTGTTAAGTGTTATTCAAAAATTTTTTTATTTTTTTAAATCTTTGTGCAACAGCACTTCTGGAACAATGCCAAAGACGTGCTACATCAATTTGACGATAACCATCCACAAAAAGTAATGTCAATAGCTCCAAATCTTTCTTCGACAGCTTCTTCAATCTCAACAGTAGTTGTTCGTTTTCCACCGAAGCCAACCATCCATATCGCGTTTGATCAATCTTATCAACATCCCATTGATAAGATAACGATGCAAACTTTCGGAACAGCTGTGATTGACCACATACTTCATCATATTGTTCACAAGGTATTGGTTGCGTATGGTTTTGAAAAACCCTTTGACTGCAAAACCATGCCCAGTCATATTCTTTCATGGCAGCAATCTGTTCTTCGCTCATCCCTGCATCACAATACTCAACTTCTAAACGCTTCCATCTACTATCAAACTTCTTTTTCTCATATCCATAATTAAATCCCATTATTAACCTCCTGTAGATTCAATTTGCAAAATTCACCATGCAAACTAAAATCAGGAGGAGATCGACAACGAGAATCTCTGGGTTGTTTTCCATCCCCAGAAACAAAAATGGGGCTGTCGGGAAATAGATAGTCCAAAACAGGGGCAGTTGTGACTCGCATGAGTCACAACTGCCCCTGAAATTTATCCTGTAAAAAGAGAAAAAGATGGCTAACGACAACCATCTTTCTCTCCGTTCCATGTTATAATGGAACTATGCAAAAACAAGATTATTATAACGACTTTTTTGAAATTGGGCAACAGAAAATTAACTTCAGTTTCTTCGAATTGAGTCTACCCGATGACGATCCAGTCTATACCCTGAAAAAAGTGATGGAGGAATTAGATTTTTCAGGCCTGCTGGCCTGTTATCCAAACAAGGGAAGAACCGGGTTTAACCCAATCATGCTGTATGCTGTCGTTACCTACGCAAACATGCGCGGAGTCCGGGCCGTTGACCGGATTGTTGATCTGTGCCAGAGAGACCTTGCTTTTATCTGGCTGACGAAAGGGCAGAAGCCTCAAAGGGATGTTTTTTACGATTTTAAAGGCAAAAAGCTCACAGGGGAAGTCCTGGATGAATTGAATTACCAGTTCATGCGCCGCCTGGAAAAAGAAGGGTTTCTTACACTGAAAGAACTTTATATCGATGGAACGAAACTGGAGGCAAATGCCAACAGATATACCTTTGTCTGGCGGGGCAGCCTGAATTACCATCTTGCAGGCCTGCTGGATACGATTGATGCCCTTTATACAAAGTACAACGCTTTCCTGCTGGACAATGGGTATGGCCCGAAATATGACCTTGGGGATGCACATATGTTTGTGATTGAGGGGATGGACAAAGTCAGGAAGATCATCCAAAAGAACAGGGAGCGGAAACTGACAAAGCATAAGAAGATCCCTAATAATACCATAATCGAGATCGATCATTGTTCCCCGCTTGAAATCCGGAAACTGCAGAAGAACCTGATGCGGATTGCAGAGGGAGAAGGGATTGAGTTTGTTTTCGGGAAGGGAATGCGTAAGCCGGAGATCCAGAAACTTTATGAGGGACTGGAAGAATGCGGAAAGCGCCTGATGGAGTATAAAGAATGCTTTAAGATCATGGGGAAAGACCGCAACAGCTATTCTAAGACAGATCTGGAAGCGACATTCATGCGGATGAAAGAGGACCATATGATGAACGGGCAGTTAAAACCTGCCTATAACGTCCAGATCGCAGTAGAAAATTACTTTATTGTCCACGGATATGTAAGCAATGACCGGACAGACTACAACACGCTGATCCCAGTTCTGGAAAAACACAGGAAAGCGTTTGGGGATAAGCTGGAGGCAGTCACTGCCGACAGCGGCTACTGCAGTGAAAAGAACCTGCTGTATCTGAAAGAGAACAGGATCCGCAGCTTCATCAAGCTGCAGGACCATGAGAAGAGGAAGACACGGGCATACAAAGAAGACATCGGGAAGTATTACAACATGACATACGCCGTTTTTGAGAATGAGCACTATTATATCTGCCATGACGGAAGAGAACTGCACCATATCCGGACAGAAAGCAAAGAACAGGACGGCTACACACAGACAGTAGAGGTATACGGCTGTGCGGACTGCAGTGAATGTGAATATAAATCGAAATGTCTTTATAAATACAATCCCGAAAAGAATCCGGACCAGAACAAGGTCATGAAGATCAATGAACGCTGGGAAGAACTGAGGGAGGAGTCCAACACGAATATCCAGAGTGAAGAAGGGATCCTGAAACGTCAGACACGGTCGATCCAGACAGAGGGTCACTTTGGAGATATCAAAGAGAACGAAAACTTCCGTCGTTTTAACTACCGTTCGAAAGAGAAAGTATATAAAGAGTTCATGCTGTATGCCATAGGGCGGAACATCATGAAATATCATCGGTTTTTACATCAGGAAATCGAAAAATTTGAAGGGAAAAAGGAGCAGGAAGCGGCTTAACCAGAGGAGCGCTCTGAAAAATCCAGCCAAGGGGTTATTGCGCCCTAAAATAGCGTTTACAAACAGGACGGAGGCAGTCTCCGACAGAATAACGGCTCAAAAAAGTCCGTATTCTGCGGGATTGTCCCCGTCCTGTTTGTCAGGAGTCAAAAATCGGTATTAACCGACAGCCCCATTTTTATTCGCGCACAAAGAAAACGCATTATTAAGATTTTATAAGTACAACAAGTATACCAAGCACAATTCGATACCAACCAAACACCTTAAAATCATGTTTTTTGATAAAGTTCATTAGGAATTTAATTACTAAGACAGATACCGCAAATGCCACAGCCATACCGAGAACAAGAGCGAGCAGTTCTGCACTTGTAAATTCAAACCCGAATTTTAACAGCTTAAAAGCACTTGCTCCAAGCATAGTAGGTACTGCGAGGAAAAAAGTAAACTCTGCTGCTGCCACTCGTGAAACTCCTATGAGTAAAGCACCTATAATCGTTGCTCCCGACCGTGATGTGCCGGGTATAAGTGATAACACTTGAAATGCCCCTATCAAGATTGCTGTTTTATAGCTGATGTCAGAAAGTGCCATAGTAGTAGGAGTACGCTTTTTATTCCAATTTTCTATGAGAATGAATAACAAACCATAAAAGATTAACATGATTGAAATCACAATGGGGGTTTGGAGGTAAGCATCCAAATAATCATCAAATAGAATCCCCATAATAGCTGACGGTACACAAGCTACCGCAACCTTGAACCACAACGAGAAAGTATCCTTTTTAACAATTGACTGTGCTTTGTTCTTAAATTGAAAGGGAAACATCTTGTTCCAAAACATTACAACCACTGCGAGTATAGCTCCAAGTTGAATAACAACAAAAAACATTTCTTTAAATGCTTCGCTCATATTAAGTGTGATAAATTCGTCCACAAGAATCATATGTCCTGTGCTGCTGATAGGTAGCCACTCAGTAATACCCTCAACAATTCCAAGAAAAATAACTTTTAAAATTTCTATAAAATCAAGTACCATTATTTCAAATCCTCCTTTTTAAAATGATGAAAGGTCATAAGAAAACCAACTGCTGATACAAGAATAATAATAGATACAGACAGCAGTGTAGGATAGCCGGTACTCTGAAGTTTACCCTGCACCAAGAAATAGGTGGCTGTCCACGGATACAACGCTCCCCATTCTTGATTTGAAAGTGCGGCACTTCCCATGACAATCACGGCAGAGCCAATCATCGGGGCGACAAATCCTTTTGTTTTCATAGCAACAAACACAAAAGGAGAAACTGTTAAAAACATCAGGATACTGCCAAACAAAAACTTGGGGAGCCATACTATTGCCACTAGTAAGCTATATCCCTCCAATGTAAAGACAGCGTCATATAGCCCACAAACGATAAATATACCTGCCCATGTTACAAGGGTTAGCATAACAATCCAAAGAAGCAGGGTGCAAAATTTTCCAATTAATAGTTTTGTCCTTGAAATGGGTATGGGCAATATGGTTTTGAGGGTGCTTTCTGTGTACTCTCTGCTAAACAAGTAAGCTGCAATTGCCACATATATCATAATGTTTACCAGCAGCATGATATACAGTACACTGTCGCTGTATATGTCAGACAAGGTAAAGATAATCTCCGGCTTATCAAAATGTGTTTGCAAGGCTTCTATTAACATCAAAAGTGGGGTAGATAATACCCCTGCCACACTAATTAGCACCATTTTTGAACGCTTTAGTTTTAATAATTCACAAGAAATAAGATTAAGCAATACCGCCACCTCCAATCAGTTTAGAAAAGTAGTCCTCTAAGTTTTCCTCACTATCATTTATCCTTGTCACGAGCAGTCCATTTCGTGCAAATTCTCGATTGATTTCTCCAACACTTTGGCTAAAGTCATAAATTCTCACCGTACCGTCCTGCACTGTAAAATCCGTCATGTGGTAGTGGTTTTCTAAAATCTTTCCGGCTATCTCACTGTCAGATAAATCAAATTGAATGTATTTTCGATTCCTTTTGTGAAGCTCGGATATATTCACTTCCTCTACTAAATGCCCCTCGTGCATAACGCCGATAATATCTGCTATCTGTTCAATCTCGCTTAAAACATGGCTTGAGATAAAAATGGTAATGCCATGATTGTGACTAAGTTCAGATAAAAATGAGCGTATTTCAACTATTCCAATGGGGTCAAGTCCGTTAATCGGTTCGTCAAGTATTAAAAGCTCCGGCTCGTGCATAATGGCGGCGGCAATACCAAGCCGTTGCTTCATTCCGAGGGAATAATCGGAAAAGACTTTTCTTTTCTCCTTATGCAGCCCCACAACTTCAAGAGCTTTTTCTACTCCACTTTTAGATACTCCCCCTCGCAGTTTAGCGAGAATTTGCAAATTCTCATACCCTGTTAAATTACTGTAAAATCCCGGTGTTTCGATAATAGAGCCTACTTTGCTATAAAGGGTATGGATATTTTCCTTATAGTTTGTGCCAAACAAGCGTACCGTTCCCTCCGTTGGGAAAGCAAGCTGCAACATCATTTTCATTGCTGTGGTTTTGCCTGCTCCGTTTCTGCCGAGCAAACCATAAATTTTGCCCTTTGGCACATGAAGATTTACCTTATCGACAACGGTGGCTGTTCCGTATCGCTTCGTAAGATTTTCTGTTTCAATGATATAATCCATATTTGATTCTCCTTTCCGTGGGTTGCTGTTCTTGTTTTCGCTGACCACAATCTTATTATCCACGAGTATTGCATAGAAGCCAAGAAATCTACCGTCACAATGCCGACACAATAGATGTCAGCACGAAAAAAGCTCCGACACTTATCGTGTCAGAGCCTATTTTAAAGGGTTTATGGCATTTTACTTTGTTTGGGTTTGCTTTATCCAGACAAATATTTTAGCAACAAATAGCAGAAACATAAGGGCGGTTACATAGGGTTGTCTTGCCGCAGCGAAGAAGCAGATAAAAAGCGTACTCAGCACGAGAGAGCATTTTGTGATTATGTTGCTCCATGATTCCTTTTCAAAACAAACACACATCAGTTTCGCTATCCCAAGTGCAATCAAAACAATAAAAACAATCCAATAGATTGCAAGATATATTGGGGTAGTGTCTGTAAATGAAAGTAGATTGACAGAATAAATATATCCGTCAACAAGGTTACCATACAACGGCAAAAGTATAAAAGTAACCGCCATCATATCTAATATTCCATAAATGAAACTGTAAATTTTTTTCAAGTTGGAACGATTTTCAGTTTCGGCAAGTGTAATCAGTTCTTCGCCCGATAGCAGTTCATCTATGGTCACAGAAAAGAATTTAGAAATACACTTGAGCGACTCAATGTTAGGGTAACCCTTGCCGCTTTCCCATTTTGAAATGGCTGTTCTTGATACATATAATTGCTCCGCAAGTTGTTCCTGCGTTAAGTTCTTTCCAGTCCTAAGCTGTTGTAGCTTTTCATTAAATTCCATGATTCTCCTCCTGTTTGTTCCTTGTTTTCATACGTCCATCAACGGGTTTTTCTGCATCTTTTGGTATCATCCATGCACGACCAAATTTTTCAGTTCCGTCAATGCGATTTTCCTCACATAATTTTTGTATCCGTCTTTCCGATATGCCCCATTTTTCAGAAGCGGCTTTCACAGAAATGTAATTCATAATATCAACTTCCTTTCGCAAAGAGTATATAATTATTATATACGGAATGACGAATAATAGCAAGTTTCTCTCCACTAATACGAAATTATACACTACTAAACATAAAATCATACTTCGTTCAAATATCATCACCCGAAATGTACAATGATATAGGATGATATTAAAATGTACCAAGATGAAAGAAAACTTGATTTTAAGCCGTTAGGTATAGCGATAAAAAAAGCTCGGGAAGCAAAAGGGTGGACACAGGAATATCTTGCCCAACTGGTAGACCTTACGCCACGCTCTATTATGTATATAGAGAACAGGGGGCAGCACCCAAGGCTTAACAAATTTTATCTCATTACTACCTTGCTTGACATCTCTGTAGACCAGTTCTTTTTTCCATGCAATGAAGATGGCGACAACAATCGCCGCAAACAAGTTGATGTACTGTTGAATGATATGGAAGAAAAGGAGCTTATCGTGATGGAAGCTACGGCTCAAGGCTTGAAAAAGGCAAGAGAAACTGCGGAATAATTAACGCTGTTTTCGTAAGCCAAGCCAACTGAAAAAAGTGCGACACCTACACAGGCTATCGCACTTTTTAGGTTATTTTTTTATTCTCCACACAAATCATAAAGCTGTTCACATCGGTTTTGAATATCTAAGATTTCTGTTTCGGTTAAACTCCTGCGGTTATGAGTAAGTTGTTGCTCTAAAAAATCACGATAGCCATCAAGTAAGGCATCCCGTAAAAGCTCGGGGGCTTTGCAATGTTCCACACCAAACCATTGCTCATCTTTTTCATCCCAAATCATAACGGTGTATCCTCGCTTAGTGTTCACCACCTCCAAAACACTATCTTTATTTAGGTAATCGTTGAATACTTCTAAAACCTTTTCAAAGGTCATCATTTTATCAGCCCTTTCATATTTTAGGTGCTTATATGTAAGTAGTTTATATACTTATTACGACTATGATAATAAAAGTAAATCATCGTGTAAAGGATACGGATATTGTTTGCGAACAAAAGTGGCAAGCAATGCCGGTGTTAATACACTCGGCCCACAGAGGGAAAAATCCTGACGTGATTTCCCCCTCTGCTTTGCTTGTTGAGGGCAGCGCCCCCAAGCCCCTTTGAACGCAGAATTTCATTCTGCGGCTACGCGTCCGATGGACGCTTATGACCATGACCGGCTTACCGCTGGCCGTGGTCTTTTTCTTGTTCTTTTTTCTGTTCCTCATCCATTTTCAGCAGCCGATCCACATTGGCCTTTGCCGTCAAAAGTTCCCGCATTTCCTCACGGGAACGCCGGTACTCGGCGTAGGTTTTCTTCTTTTCCTCCAGCAGTTTGGCATACTCAGATTGCAGGTCTTTGACCTTGGGCAGCTTCTTCACTCCCATCTCATCAAAGGCATTTTTTGCCGCCTGATGGAGCAGAATTTCTTGCTCATGTTCCTCCCGAAATTTTCGGGAATAACCGGCCTTGCGATAGGCAACATAGGTCTCGCGGGTCTTGGCATAATTAACGATATGGGTACGCAGGACGGCGATCTCTGCCATGCGTTTCTCCGTCGCCTTAATCTGCGCTGACAGCTCATTGTGATGGGCGGTAGCCGCCACCGCTTTTTCTTCCAGCTCTGTATAGTCCAGTAGGTGATGTTCGGTAAGAAAATTCACGGTCTGCGCCATCTGTTTTAAGTTAAAAACCTTGGCCCAGCGTGCATATCCAGCACCTTTCCCGGCCTGCAATTTTGCCTGAATATCCACCAGCAAATTGACCTTGGGTGGCTCCGGCTGCACGGTGGATTTCTTGCGGGGCGTGTGCTGCTTTTCTCCAGCCAGCACCGCACGGATTTCTGTTTCGCTGTACCCGGCTCCCAGCTTGTCATCCATACGGGCTACATTCTTCCAGCCGGGAGCTTTAAGGCGGATTGCTTTCCCGCGCCGAGATACCTCGCAGCCCATCTCGGAAAGCAGTTGCAGAAGTGTGTCAAAGTCTGCTGGCTTTTGCTCCAGCGCCCGGTCAATCATCACCCGTAGCTGTTCCCGATGGGAGGGCTTGGCTTGTTCGCCCAGCCACTTGTTGTAGCTTTTTCCGTGGGGCTTGGGGTTCTCCACAATGGATAGTCCGTTCTCGATACAAATGGTGTCACTTAAACGTCGAACAGCTCTGGTGCTTCCCCAAAAGTTACGGAACTTCCGGTCACAATCCATATTGACCGCCGACCAGATGATGTGATTATGAATATGCGATTTGTCGATGTGGGTGCAGACCACAAAGGAATGATTGCCTTTGGTGAACCGCCTGGCAAATTCTATGCCCAGCCGGTTGGCTTCCTCCGGTGTGATCTCTCCGGGCCTGAACGACTGGCGCACATGGTAGGCGATCACATCATCTGTACCGCGCACTCGTCCGGTGGCGGCAATATACTGCCGCTTTGCCAACAGAAACTCTGCATCAGCAGTGCGGCTGTCACATCCATAGCTGGTAATCAATTTTCCGTTGTCGGTCTTTTGGGGATTTGCCACATAGTCAATAATATCGCTGATGGCACGGCTCTCAGTCCGACCCTTGCCGATATGCAGCGGCATGATGCGTGTGGTTGCCATAAGGGAGACCTCCTTTCCAAAAAAGAAACGGCCTGCATGGTGCAGACCGCTTTTGTTATTCTATTAAATCGTCCTCATCGAGAAAATCAAAATTGTCCTCGATGTCCTCTAACCGCTTCGGAGGAAACCTCATCTCGTATTGTTCTTTTGCCAGCGCACGAACTTCCCGGCGCTTATCTTTCATTCGGTTCTTCAGCCAGGAAATCTGCTCCTTTGATAATCTCCATGGGAGATTCAGCAAGCGGTTTATTGTCATTTGCTCCGCTTGCTTCTCCGGCGGCAAAGAAGCACAGGATTTACAGACGTGCGCCGCATGACCTTTGCCGGAAAATTTTTCATTAGCCTTATATTCTCCGCAGACTTTACAATAATGGCCGTGCTTCTTCATAGGCTCGATTCCTTTTCACTGAGAGCGTATAAACTGCGCACCGCCCCCATGATGATGTTCCACTCCAGATCTGCCGCATAGGAAAATTTTTTGCGGTACGATTCCCAAAGTTTCTGCATAACCGAGCTGTTCTCCACTTCCTCAAAAACTTCGGCAGCTTCTGCAAGATGTCGTTCTGTCCCGCGTTTGTGAGCAGTGGCCCGCAGCGCATCATGGAGAATCTGAGGGTCCAATGTATTCCCATGCAGCTGTTCCAGAATATAAATGTCATAGAAATCTCTCATGCGGGTGTTGGTGGTAGTTCTGGTAATGATCGTTTCCAGCTTTTCGGCCAGAACCGTTTCCAGATTGTACGCCCAAATATCAATGGAGCGATCTTCCAGCATCAGCTTGAAAGAGTAGCGGATCTCCCTGGGGGTAATGGCATCCCCTGTGGAAATGTCAATCTTCAAAGGCGTCACCACACCGTCAAAGGTTGTAGTCATATTTACGCGAATCCCCGGATATTCCGCCTCATCCATAATCTCCGAAATACTTTTCAGCTGGAATTTGACGCCATCATCAAGCGGGACACTCACAATAGCGGAAATCAAATTCTCTATGTCCTCCACATTGACATTGGCTCCTTTTACAGTAGCGTCCAAATCCATCGTGGAACGGGCATCCAGACCAACCATAGCCGCTACCAGCATACCGCCTTTCAGAATAAATTTGTCACGATATTCAGAAAGGGAGATACGCTCCAGAAAACGCTCCATCATGTAGTTCCGCATCAAGAGCTGGGCGTCCGCAGATTTTTTTCTGGAAAGATTGCGGATCAGATCCTTCAACTGCCTTGCTGTTTTTATCATAAAAGCACCTCCAAATACTGCCGCAGAATTTTTTCTACCCGGAACATACCGGCATACCGCATCAATGTCCGCAGGTCTTTGTCTTTTCTTCTGGCATACATCTTTAATGCCCCTTGAAAAGTCTGCATCTCCATGTTGTTCCTGCTGCGGAGCAGGTCGCAGATGGTGCGCTCCAGGTCATAGACAGGAACTGTATGCCCAAATGGTGTCTGAGCCGTTGTCAGGCCCACCCCATGCAGTTCCGCCTTAATGGTGAATACCTGTACGCCCTCTGCTTTCAGCTTGGAGGGATTATATCCGGTCTTGACTGTGACCGTATATTCCAGCGGCTCGCGGTCTGTCAGATCGTGAAAAAATAAAGCTGTCTCATGGGAAAACACTGCCTGTTCGACCCGCAGATGAAGTAAGTACATGGCATCGACCCAGGCATCCTTGGAAAGATAAATTCCATGCGCGACCCGCTCCAATTCCCGTGAGTGCACATAATCATAAAAAACAGGCTTAGAAATACCAGCAGATACTACTTGAGCTGTTCGCAGCATCCCATCCTGTGTTTCCAGCAGCTGATCCAGCTGTTCAAATTGTCCCACCGTACCACTTCCTTTCACACTAATATTATAAGCAATATTAGTTCAAAAGTAAAGTGATGAAAATTCGGCATAATTTTACCGACAGCTTAACGTTCAACAGTTTTGGAAATATGAAGTGGCAGCAAAATAGACAACCTCAGCTGCCCATTTCATCACGATATGAAATAATCTGCTTCTTTTTCTGTTTGGCACACCGTAACGTTGTGGCTGCTCCGCCCCAATCATGGAGAACATAGGCCACCACTACATCGGCGGACTCTACCATCCAGCGATTTCTATGAGAAATCGAAAAACGGCGCGGTACGTTTTCCAGCGGTGGATACACGGTACTGTCATAGCCAGAAACATCCCGGCCAGTGTTCAAATATGCCAATACAAGAACCAGCTCGATTTGCGGATACTTTTTCTTTTGTTCCCGTAAAATAGACGCTGCTAAACTGTCGAACTCTCCATATCCTCCAAGATAAAAAGTTGTTGCTCCTTGCTCAATTAGGTCTTGTGTTACATTGCGAAGCCAATTCGCAATATTGTCTGCCTTTGTGATTTGCGAATGGCCACAAAAAGTTACGTTCATACGATGGCACCCCTATTACCATCATACTGCAAATAGCTCTATTAGTACAGGTACAGGGACCAATTTTAGCAAAACTGCCCATATACTAAATATAGTACAGTCACAGGGGCGGTGTATAGAATGAAGCTAAACGAGGCGGTAAGCAAACGTCTGTTAGAATTACTAGATGAAAGAAAAATGACACAATATCAACTGTATATGAAAAGCGGTGTTCCCAAGTCTACGATTGGAAATGTCATCAACTGCTCGTATGATTCGGTTAAGCTACGGATCATTCATGAGATGTGCCAAGGAATGGGGATTGGGATAGATACCTTTTTTGCATCGCCGCTTTTTCAAGAAGATAACCTAGAACCATAAAACCTCCGACGAAATTCGTCGGAGGTTTTCATATTATCCATAAACCAAATCTTGAATGATAAACTTCAAGTCCTGTACCTTGCCCAGTAGCCAGATTGCAGCCATTGGCAAACCATAGGGACTAATGAGAAATGCTATCACCAGCAGGATAATGCCGTTTTGCAAGGAGTAAGTAATCAGAACTGCCACACCCAGCAGGGCAACCACCATGCTGATAAGCCCCAGCACCAAACCGGAGACATAGACAATCCCCACACAAATCCAGACGAACAGGGGCAGCGACAGAATCACCGGAGCCATTAAAATCTTCAACGGCAGTTTCAGAATGAACCAGATCGCCCTCATTTTTCTTCCTCCTTCCATCGTTCCCGAAAGCTCTGACAGAGAATTTCTGCCTGTCTTTCATCTTCTTCCGTCACTTCTCGGCATCCTTTGGTTAGCCGCAGTTCCTCATAGCTGCGATAATCAGATAACAGCACCTCGAATAGTTCGTCCGGTGTCCGGCTGAGAAGTCCATCCACACAGTAGCGGGAATCTCCATTCCATGTGACGCGGAGATAACCTTCTCGACAAGGGAGGACTTCTTCCTCTAGATCACAGTCCAAATACTCACGAAAAATCTCCAACACCTTCTCAAAGGTTTTCATCTATTCTCAACTCCTTTGCGGCAATCTGTTTTCTACCCATATTATCCTTCCAACATTTCAAAAAGACAAGGATATGGGCAAAAGAAAAAACGGAGGAAGGCGCGGCGAAAAGAACGCCGTTCCTCCCTCCGCAGTTGGGGCATATATCCCTGTTACGAAAGCCTGGAAAGCTGGGTTAGGATTTCTTTCACGCCCTCCCATAACTGCTCCTGCCGTTGGGCTATATCCTCCAGGTCAGCATCATAAATCCGCCCCGTTTCATGTACCCGTCGGGTGAGCTGGTTCAGGTTATTGCTGCTTCGGCGCAACAGGGATACCAGTTCCTTCAGCTCCGGCAAGTCCAGCTGTACCACATAGCCGTCCACAGCCATCTTCCGCAGATAGGCGCTCAGGTTTTTTGTTCCGAACTGTGCCATTTTCTGCTGGATCGCTTCCATCTCCGCATCGGAAACCCAAAACAGGACCGGCACATCCCGTTTACGCTTTTTGGCGCTCATCGTTCCGGCTCCTGTTTCTTCGATAAAGCAGGCTTGTGGGTGGTAGGCTCCTGTTTGAGCTTTTGCAAGACAGAGCCTTTCTCCGGTTCCTGAAGCGTTTTTCGTGCCTGCCGTGTAAACAGATCGGTCAGACCAAGATTGACCTCATCCACAACCAGATAAGCACAGTGGCGCGAAGTGCCGCTGTCCTCCGGCATGGGAATGGTCTTTGCCCAGGCTTTGTTGTCACGGGAAACGCGACCGTCGCTGTCCTTATGCTGGATGGTGTTGGCAAGGATGAACTGTACTCGTTCCGACCCGAACTTTTCCAGCACCGCCTTAACCGCAGACTCCGTATCCAGTCGGTTATCCGCATAGTGGGCGCTGATGGCGTGTTCAATGGCCTCTTTACAGTCAAAGTTTGCCTGATAAGAGCGGTTATATTGTGCCATCTCCCCATGCTGGGACGCATAGGCGGCAGAATGGAGATAGAGAGGGATGGACCGCTGTTCTTCCAAAACCTTACACACATCATCCGCTCGGTTTTCAATGCTGTCCCGGATCACATCCATGTAGCCGGTCTCCAGCTTCTCAAAGTGACGGTACACATCGGCCAGCGGTGTAGGCGAATCCAAAAGCGCCTGGGCCTGGGCATCGGTCAGCTCCAAGTCCTCCATCGCCATCACAATGTCCTCCCGGACGGTGTACTCATAGGTATGGTGCAGGATTTCCTCCGGGGGCTGGCTTTTCAGCCAGTCCCGGTATTTGTCCTGTTCAGCGGCCATCTTCTCATAAAGGGCCGTATTCAGATCGTTGGTATTCATGTTATCGCACCTCCTCATGTTGTTTCGGTTTCTTTTCAGGGCTACGGGGTGGCACCGGGCGCTTCAAGCTGTCCAGCACCGAAGGCCGTGCGCTCTTGGCAACCACAGTTTCCGGCTGGGCATGGCCCTTGCCGTCAATGTTCAGCAGCGTGTCCAGTTCCACCAGACGGGCGGACTTGACTCGCAGATCATCCTCAAAGGGAAACGGCTTTCCGATTTCCTCTTTGGCTGCGGCCTGCTGTTGGTAAAGGTTGTCCAGCTGGTTTTTCACGGCTTCCAAACGCTGAGGCATTTGAGCCAGTGCATTGTCGATACGGGTGAGGTTTCCGCGCGGGTCTGTGCCGAGGCTTGCCCGGTGGGTCATCTGGCCTTTCAACAGGAGCGTATATTCCTGTTTCCAAGCGGAAAACTCCACGGACATAGTAAAGCCCCGATAGCTGCCGATCTGCACCGGTTCGGAGCCTTTGACCTCCTTACAGGCGTCTAGCAAGGCTGCACCGGCGTTTTCTTTGTCAGTCAGCACATCGCCCCGGATCTCCATTCCAGCAAAGCCATCCTCCGGGTGAGGATGGGCGGCCAGGGTCTCCAGATCCGCTTCAAAGCCTTTAATAAACCCCTTGTTAGTTTCGATTTCCTGGGGGAAGTATTTGAGCAACTGATCCTCCAGGCGGTACTGCTTGCTCTGATGGTCAGCTTTCATCAGCTTCAGACGCGCAACCTCCACATCCAAATCCATGCGCTCCTTGATACGGGGGTCTCCGGCGCACAGGGCCTTGATCTCGGCAAAGGACAGCGCCGTTTCGTCCACATCATCGCAGGAGCGGACCGGGCTTTTGCTGGTCATGATTTGCGAAATGAATTTCTGTTTGTTCTCCACCGTCTGCCACAGGTAGGCATCGAAAGTTCCCTCGGTAACATAGCGGTACACATGGACCAGCGGATTCTGGTTGCCCTGGCGCTCGATACGGCCCTTGCGCTGGGCAAGGTCTCCCGGACGCCACGGACAATCCAGGTCATGGAGCGCCACAAGCCGGTCCTGCACATTGGTGCCAGCGCCCATTTTGGAGGTGCTGCCCAGCAGGACGCGCACCTGCCCAGTGCGAACCTTGGAAAACAGTTCTTTCTTCTGCACCTCGGTCTTGGCTTCGTGGATAAAAGCAATCTGCTCGGCGGGCATTCCCTGGGCGATGAGCTTCTGGCGGATGTCCTCATAGATGGTAAAGGCAGGCTCAGGCTCATCCAACGGCACAGCCTGTTCCAGCGCATGAAGTGTGGGATTATCCAGCTGTTTGGCTGCCTTTTTGGAGGGGGCTGCCTGGGGCGTGGAAATGTCGCAGAATACCAGCTGGGTCAGCTTGTCAGCCTCGCCGTCCCGCCAGATCTGCATGATATTACCCACACACTGATTGACCTTGGTGCCGGGTTCATCCGGCAGCAGCTGGTTGATGATACGCTGGTCCAGACCCAGCTTGCGGCCATCGCCGGTAATCTTGAGCATATTGTCCTCTGAGGGGTCAACGCTGCCGCTGTGTACCCTGGAGGCGCGCTCGGAGAGAACCTGCACCATCTCTTTTTGGTGTTCAGTAGGCTGGGCCACGATGTTGTGGTATTCCACCTCCGGGGTGGGCAAGTTCAGCTGATCGGCGGTTTTGATGTCGGCAACTTCACGGAACAAGTTCATCAGCTCCGGGAGGTTGAAAAACTTGCTGAATCTCGTTCTTGCCCGGTAGCCGGTGCCTTCCGGTGCCAGCTCCAGCGCCGTGACGGTTTCTCCGAAGCGGCTGGCCCAGCAGTCGAAGTGGGTCATGTTCAGCTCTTGCAGGCGGTCATACTGGAGATACCGCTGCATGGTGTAAAGTTCGGTCATGCTGTTCGATACGGGGGTGCCAGTGGCGAAAATCACACCACGGTTTCCGGTCAGTTCATCCATATAGCGACACTTTGCAAACATATCGCTGGACTTTTGGGCATCGCTTGTGGAGAGACCTGCCACATTCCGCATCTTGGTGTATAAAAACAGGTTTTTATAGTTATGCGCCTCATCGACGAACAGGCGGTCCACACCCAACTGCTCGAATGTTACCACATCGTCCTTGCGGCTCTCGGCCTGCAATTTCTCCAGCCGGGCTTCCAGGGACTTCTTGGTGCGTTCCAACTGCTTGACCGTGAAACGCTCACCGCCGCTGTACTTCACCTCGGCAATGCCCTCGGTGATCTCGTCGATCTGCTCCTGAAGGAGCCGTTCCTGACGCTCTCGGCTGATGGGGATTTTCTCAAACTGGCTGTGTCCCATGATGATGGCGTCATAATCGCCGGTGGCAATGCGGGCGCAGAACTTCTTGCGGTTGTGGGTCTCAAAGTCCTTTTTGGTGGTGACAAGAATGTTGGCGGAAGGATAGAGCCGCAGAAACTCCGACGCCCATTGTTCGGTCAGATGGTTCGGCACCACAAAGAGGGATTTCTGACACAAGCCCAGGCGCTTACTCTCCATGGCGGCAGCCACCATTTCAAAGGTTTTGCCAGCGCCTACCTCGTGTGCCAGCAGCGTATTGCCGCCGTACAGCACATGAGCGATAGCGTTTTTCTGGTGTTCCCGCAAGGTGATGGCCGGGTTCATACCACCGAAAGTAATGTGTCCGCCGTCGTATTCACGGGGACGGGTGGAGTTCATTTCCTCATTGTACTGGCGGACCAGAGCTTGGCGGCGGTCCGGGTCTTTCCAAATCCAGTCTTTGAAAGCGTCCCGGATCGCTTGCTGCTTTTGGGCGGCCAGGGTGGTCTCTTTGGCATTCAACACCCGGCGCTCTTTGCCGTCTGCATCCTCTATGGTGTCGTAGATACGGACATCCCGCAGGTTCAGGCTGTCCTCCAGAATCTTGTAGGCATTGGCACGGCTGGTTCCGTAGGTGGTATAGGCTGCCACATTGTTCTGGCTTACAGAGCTTTTGCCGGTGATCTGCCACTCAGCGGTGAAAGAAGAATAGTTGACCTCGATATTGCGCTGGAGATAAAACGGCGTGTCGAAGGTCTCATACATAAACTGCTGGATGTACTCTTTGTCGATCCAGGTAGCGCCCAGGCGCACCTCAATCTCCGACGCATCCAGGTCTTTGGGCTGGGCAGCGGTAAGGGCCTCCACATTGACTGCAAAGGAAGGGTCCTGCTGTGCGGCCCGCTGTGCCTGACGCAGCTTGCGCCGCACATTGCCGGACAGGTATTCGTCGGCTGTTACATAATGGGGAGTGCCGTCTTTCTCCAACTGCCCAGGTACACGGAAGATCACGCCTTTTAGCTCGGCGGCCAGTTCGTCGCCGGTCTTGCCGGTCAACTCCGCCATATACGCCATATCGACAAAGGCTTTTTCGGAAATTGATACGGCCAGAGCTTCACTTGCGGTATCCACAGTGTCCACCGCCTTGTGGGGCTTGATGGTGCGCTTGGTGAACATATCCGCCTTGCGCTCCAGCTTGCCGTCCTCGTCAATGACTTCCAGCGCGCAGAGCAGATAGTAGCTGGAATCATCAGCAAAGGCCAGCCGGTTCGCCCGGTCATTGATAAGACCATATTTTGCAGAGAAGCTGTCATAGAGCCGGTTCAGTTCGGCCTGTTTGTCCTGGATGGCGCTGTCCGGTGTGGCGGCGTCCATTTGCAGATCAATGAGCTGCTGGACACATTCTCGCAGACCCACCAGTCCTTTCACACGGGCTTCGGCGGTGGCATTCAGGTCAGGCCGTACCATACAGCTGTTTTCACGGTAATACACATCGCCGTCCACAACGGTGTAGGAGTAATTTTTCACATTGGGGTCAGCAGGGATAGAAGTGTCGATGGCTTCGCCCTCGCCCAGCTCCGGCAGCTCGGCCTCCTGGTAGGTGCCGCGAATGTACTTCACGGCATCATGCAGCTGATCGGCAAGCTCCAGCCCCTCGATGGGGTTCACGGTGTAGTCCATGCCGTGGGCGGTGCTTTCCGGTTCCTGTCGGCCCAGCACCATTTCCGGGTGGTCCAGGAAATAGCGGTTGATGGCAAAGCCGTCCTCGGTCTGCCCGGTCTGCGTCCACTCCGGCACGATGTCCAACGGACGGTCACGCTTTTGCAGGAAGATGATGTCCGAAACGACCTCGGCACCTGCGTTCTTTTTGAAAGCGTCATTGGGCAGACGGATGGCCCCCAGCAGTTCGGCGCGCTGAGCAAGATACCGGCGCACGGTGGAATCCTTGGCGTCCATCGTGTAGCGGCTGGTGACAAAGGCCACCACGCCACCGGGACGAACCTGATCCAGAGCCTTGGCGAAAAAGTAGTTGTGAATGCTGAAATTCAGCTTGTCATAGGCTTTATCCCGAACCTGATACTGGCCAAACGGTACATTACCCACCGCCAGATCGTAGAAATCCCGCCTGTCGGTGGTCTCAAACCCTGCCACGGTGATGTCGGCCTTGGGGTAGAGCTGCTGGGCAATACGCCCGCTGATGGAATCCAGCTCCACGCCGTAAAGACGGCTGTTTCGCATTTCCTCCGGCAGCATACCGAAGAAATTGCCTACACCACAGGACGGCTCCAGGATGTTGCCGGTCTCAAATCCCATGCGGCCCACAGCCTCGTAAATCGCTTTGATGACCGTAGGGCTGGTGTAGTGCGCGTTGAGGGTGGAACCTCTGGCAGCAGCGTATTCCTCCGGGGTCAGCAGTTCCTTCAGCTGGGCATATTCCTTGCTCCAGCTTTCCTTGTCGGGGTCAAAGGCATCGGCAAGGCCGCCCCAGCCCACATACCGAGAAAGGATTTTCTGCTGTTCCGGCGTTGCCTGCTCGGTGGTTTCCTCCAGGTATTTCAGCAGCTTGATTGCCTCGACATTGGCCTGGAACTTAGCCTTGGGGCCGCCTTCGCCCAGGTGATCGTCAGTGATACGGAAATTCTCGGCGGTGCGACGCAGATTGGCCTTGTATTCCTCATAAGAGGCTTCCTCGGCAGCTTTGACATTGGGGAAGGTCTGCCACTCGCCGTTTACCTGAATGGAAACGGGGTGTTCGTCCAGTACCTCATCCAGAGTCTTTTCCGGCTCGACAGCAGGCGTGGGCGGCTCCGGCTCATTGGTTCGCAGGGTCTGAACAACCACATCATAGGGCAGATTGTTCTTATCGCCCGGATAGACAGCCACAGTCTCGGCTTGGAAGGCCGGGGTTTCGGCAGCCGGTTCGGGGCGTTCCTGCTCAAAACCGTCCAACTGACGGGCATACATCCCGCGCAGCAAAGGCGCAACCTCGCTCCACTGGAAGAACAGCATGGCCAGACGCTTTTCATCTGCATCCAGCACTTCCAGCTCGATACCTTCCGGCATCGTGCGGTAATCGGCGGTCTCGCCGGTCTCCAGCTCCATCGTTTCCACGATGTTGGGATAGGCCCGGCTCAGCCACAAGGCTACCTCCTGGTTACTCTTGCCGTTGCGAAGAAGCTCGGAAAGCTCCGCCTTGTCCGCCTCACCAATCAGGCCATGGGCCAGCACATCCCGAAGGTCCTGGTCCACCGTATCCAGATTTGCAGGCAGGAATTCGGTATAGAAGTCGTTGCGGTTATCCTCCCGCAAAAGCTGCTCAAACCGTTCCCGGCTCTCAGCCCGGTAGATGGGATAGCTCATGCCGGTGGGCAGCAGCTGCACCGTGTCATCCCGCAGCTCTGTGATCTGATGGGGCCGGTCATCCAGATAGACAATATCACCCACATTGTAAGGAGGAACCGCTGGATCGTAGGAGGTTCGCTCCCGGAGTGTGCCACGAGCCGCAGCGTATTCCTCATCTGAAACCAGAACACGCAAATTATGGGGAGAAGGCTGTTCCGGCTCATCTGCCGGGACGCTCTCTCTGGATATGGCCTCCACATCCGCCATAACACGCTGGATGAATGGGTCATTATCCAGTTTTTCCTCATCCACCAGTTCACCATTCACAATGCCGCGCTCGGCCAAAGCCTCCCGAATGGCGATGGGGTCGATGTTGTCGAACCGGTCCTGTTCCGCTTCGGTGTAGAACCGGTCCTCCTTGATAAGCTGAGCGATCCGGCGCTGTACCTTGGGCCAGGGCAGCACCGTTCCTTCGGGGCTTTCCGGGCGAACCGAAAACGGGGTTTTGCCATCGCCGCCGTCAAACTCATGGGCCAGCCATGCAGCGGTATCTTTTTCCCGCCCATGTTTCTCCATGTAACGGACAACGGCGTGTTTACTTTCGATTTTGCCGTTCCAGTCCTGGATAGCCTTGTCGATGTCATTGTCCGTGAGAGGGTGCAGCAGCTCATGGAGCTTGGGATAGGTCTCGTCGATGATTTCTCGATGAAGGCGCTGGCGGAACTCCGGTGTGTCGGAATAGAGGCGGAGCAGCTCCATGTTGCCAGATCCCAGGACAGCACGGCGAATAGCGGCATTGCCCTCGATCACGGCGTTCTCATGGTCACTGTGACCGCAGGCATTGCGATATGGCACATCTTCCATAACAGCGGCAAGTACAATGGGCTTGTATTGCTCATGCAGTTCTCGAATCGTAGGGGCTGCGGCTGCTTCGGTCTCCTGAAATACTCTGGTCCCGTCTGCGCCAAACTCCGCTTCCTGGGCATTGATGTGCTGTTCCGCCTCATGGTCGATAGAGGGCATGGAATACTCCTGCCGCTCCCTGCCGCCCTTCGGGACAGCGGAAATGGTCACATCATGCTTATCCCGCAGCTGTTCCACAACCTGCTCCAGCCGGTTTGCCGGAAAGCCGCACATTTCCACACGGCCACCGCCGGGGATAGCGCGGGTCGTGAGATTGAGGTCCAGTTCCGCAGCAGCAGTTTTGGCGTCCTCACCGTACAGCTCAAAAAAATCCCCCATTTGGTAGAGGATTATATCATCCGGGTGGCGCTCCTTGACGCCGTTGTATTCCCACACAGCCGGGTCCGGCTGCTGGGCTTGCAGGGCATCTTCTTCCGCCAGGGCCTTTTCTGCCTGGATTTTGTCATACTCCGCCTGTTCCTGTTCTGTGAGATAGCGTCCCTTCTGGATCAGGTCGGTAATCCGTTTGGCGACTTTCTCCCAGGTGAAATGCACATCCGGGCAGCCGTCTTTTTTGTAGTGCAGACCTTTTCCGTCGTGGCTTTCATCGCTTTTCATTGCACCGGACAGGGCATGGGAGTGACCGCCAATACCATACTTATGTTTGAGAAAATCCACCTTTTCCTTATCCGTATGGGGTTCCTGGAAAAAGGTGAAAACTCGGCCCTTACCGCCCTCAAATCCGCTGCCTCTGGTCATGGCGGCGTCGATCTCGTCCTCAGAGATAAACTGCTTGACCGAAGGTACTTCCGTCAACTGAGAGGTAAAGGTGGTGCGAGGCAAGGACAGATCTTGCAGGTTCTCCCAAATTTCTTTGGGTTTATGGTAGTGGAAGCGCAGCAAATCCCGATCCTGCTGGTAGGCCGTCCAGAAGGCAGCATATTCTTCCGCAAGGTTCTGGCGAAACTCCGGGCTTTTCAGCTGTTCGGTGAGCCATGCAGATTCCTCCGGGAAACCGCGCCCCGGATTGTTGGAAAGGATGGGCAGATACCCAGCTTCTCTGGCTTCCTCGCTGAAATCGTGGTACAGATTCCAGAACTTTTCCGCGAGGAGGGAGCGTTCATAGCCCGCAGCCTCAGCCAGCTCCACATTGGTGGCAAACTGGCCGTCCTGCAAAAGCTGGCCGATACGCTCAGCGGCACTCTCCCAGGAAATGACCTGGGCGGACTTATCGTAACGGGCAGTTTTGCCGTGGGAAAGATGGATTCCATCCTCGGCATACCATGCAGTGATGCTGCCAATCCCGTTGCCGCCATGGTACAGGGTTTTCAGGGTGTCTGCGATCTCGGTGGTGGACTTCTGCTCCTCAAAGGCCGCGACAATGCGCTCTCTCTGGCGATAGGTGTTGCCGCCCAGCCGCAGCACATGGTCGATGTCAGCCTGGGCAAAAGAAAAAGCAGAGGATGTTTTCACATTCTCTGCTTCATCTATGATTCTGATTTGTTCTGCTTCGGAGAGGAAGAAACTCAGCTGTGAATAAGCTCCGCCATCAGAATCTCCTCGGCCTGTGCTTTGCAGGTGTTCATCAGGCCCACCCAGCGCATCGGGTCGCTGGCTTTCAGCTGCTCCGTCGCGCCCGCGTCTTTCGCCAGCTGGGGCATCATCTGCTCCAGACGGCTCTGCGCTGTCTCGTCGATCTCGATGAGGTGCGGGTACAGCTTCTCGGTCAGCAGCAGCTGATTGTAAATCAGGGGCCGGTGTTCCTTCAGGTACGCTTTCCGCATCCTGCCGTACTTGCCCAGGGGCTTCTCCGGCTGTTCGGTCAGCTTCAGGTCGGGAATCTGATAATCTCCGTTCATCGTGTAAGTCAGGCTGTTCTCCATGTGTAACGCTCCTTTCCGCGAGTTGCTCGCGCTCATAGATCTGGATGGTGACGCCGATCTGCCGCAAAACCTGCTGGTTAATCTGGCTGACCGCCGCGCCCAACGCCCCAACCGTGGCCGGGGTATTGAAATCGAAAATCGGCATGAAGTCCTCATGCTGGAAATATTGTTCCGTATCCAGCCCACAGCGAGACATCAGGGCATAGGCGATACTGACGGTGGCGGCGGACTTAAATTGGACTTCGATGTTGTAATCATCGTACTCCGCCAGGAACGAACCGTCAACGATATAGCGGAAATCTCTCTGATGATCGTCCCAATACTCACTCGCCAGCTTTCCGGCTACATCCGTGAGCTGCTGGGCGAGATTGTCACCGGCAACGCCGTAGTTTTGCTCCAGCATGGCCGACACAGGCCCAATGTGCTGTTCTTCCAGCTGCCACAACCAGGGTGTACGGGAATGTTCACGGGTGCCGGTATCGGAAATATCGAACACATAGCGCAGGCGAAGCTTGTCGCCGGAATCGTCCACCAGGGCAATACCCTTGGAGCCACGGCGCACATACCGTCCCATTTTTTCATTCCACAGGTCATACTCGGCGCAGGCGGTGGCATCCGGGCGCTGGGCGTAAATCATCATTTGCTCGTGGAATGGGTATTTATAAAGGCGGGCGGCGGTGGTGAGAAAAGCCGTCCACTCCTTCCAGCTGCCTACAAGCTGGGTCGATACCTGTTCGGCCATCTGCCGGTAAAATTCAGCTTTGGATGGCATGGTTTTCTGTCCTCCCTTCATGTTGAATAGAAATGGGACGGCATATCAGGCCGTCCCATCAGGTCTTTATGTGTGTTTTTTACTCGTCGAAATCTGGGCACAGCTCCAGTTCGGCAAACTCGGTGTCGTTCATAGCTTGGAGTTTACCCAGGGCGCTGTCCGTCAGTTCCCGCAGCTCGGCTTCCTCCGGCGAAAGCTCACCGCGCATCTCCGTCAGAGCGTCGATCAGCCCGGTGCGGCTGCCGGTGTTGTAGATGCAAAGAAGGTTCGTTTCCTCAAAGGTGAAGTTGTTCATATCAAAGCTCCCTTTCCGCGCTCTTTTTTTGCGCTGTCTTTTTGTGTTCCGTCTTGGGCTGGCTTTTCAGCTGCTCCATTACGGACTTTTTCTTTTCCCGTTCCTCTCGATGGACGGCTGCTGCCAAGTCCATAAGAGAAATGGGCTGACCACTGCGGGCCTGTTGTTCCAGCTGGGCCACTGTCGGCTCCTTTGGGCCGTTATTGATGATACCGTCGATCATGCCGTAATCATCTTCCACCGTCATTTCCGCATTTCTCAGCGAATTTTCCGGCAAGAAACCTTGCACCTGGGTGAAACCAACACTGTCGCAGTAATGACAGGATACCTGACCATTCTGCTTGATGGCAACGATGTCACTGACGCTCATAGACGGGCTGTGAAAATCCACCGGCTTTTGCAGATTGAACTGCTCATACAGCCTTTCCAGCTGCTCCATAGTGCTGCCGGAACCGTCCAGAGGGGCGGTATAGATAAGGTCATAGTTACTCCGCTCTACGGACAGATTGTGCGATTGCAGCCAATCCAGATTCATAAAACGCACATTCTGCGGGTCATCCTTGCTCACCTGATAAATAGCAAAACAATTTCCCTCATGGGAAAGAAACGCCTGTTCCCGTTCCAACTGCCGATCCTGTCGTTCCAAAACTTTTTCGTGAAAGTCCGGGCTTTGCTCCCATTCCTCGCGGGACACAGCAAAGATACCGTCATGGGCGTCCAGGTCGGCAGTGTCAAAGGCCATTTCCGGGTTTTCACCCTCCTGGACGATATAAACGGTCAGGTCTCGCTCCATCAGCTCATAGGCTCGCTCTTTGGAGAGGGGCAGAAGGTCACCGTCCAGGTAGCCGCATTTCTCCAGATCATCCTGAGTCAGTGCCGGGTCCGGCATGGGATACTCGTCCAACGCCTGCTCCTGGGCATCCGGCAGCTGGGTGGCGGCAGCTTCTGTGGTCTGCTGGCTGACCTGTTCCTGCATCTGGTGGTAAGCCGCCTCCTGCAAAGTCTCGATCATGGACAGCGGCGCATACTTGATGGACTTGCCGCCCATCCCCAGGTCCTCGCAGATATGGCTAACCGCTGTGGAACGGCCCATATCCGGCCCGTCCAACTGGCCGCCGTCCATCTGCTTCATGGTTGCCACATCGTAGAGCGTGTAGTCCCAGCCGGTGTCGCAGGGCTGAACATGAAGGTAGCTGGTATCATCCAGCACCAACAGGGCCTCCCGGTACTCGGCGCTGGGCTGGACACTTTCGGTATTTTCCGGCTCGGTCAGCTGTTCCGGTTCAGTCATCGGCACCAGCTGATCCAAGCGTCCCATAAGCTCGGCAGCTTTTTGGGTGGTTTCATCCGGTTCATCCTCGTTCACGATATTCTGGAGCCATTCGCGTACACCGCTGGCATCTCCGCTTCGGAGTGTGGCAGTCAGTTCGTGCAGTGCGTCCTCACGGCTATCTGCATTGTTCCGATACTCATAAGGGTCATAATCGAAAGTGAACTGGTCGATGTCTGCTGCCAGCTGCTCGATAGAGTCCTGCTGCGGTTCCGTGGCGGCAGTCAGGTCAATGCCGCGCTCCTTGCAGATTTCCTTGTAGTTGCGCTCGATGTCGTTAATCAGCTCGCAGGAAGTCTTGTTGATGGTCTCCAGACTGGCCCGCAGCTCCTTCAGCTCCTTGTCCTTCGACCAGGAAGCGATGTAGCCAAAACTGTTCTCGCCGGTCTGGATGCCGAAATACTGGCAAACCGCATAAGAAATGCTCTCGGCCTCCACTTCCTCGGTGTTGCGGTTCTTGGCGGCCTGTTTCACCGCCGTCAGATCTTCCTCCACTTCCAACCGCCACTCAAACCGATTCTCGTCCACATAGCGCCAGCCTTCCTCGGCGGCGGCCTGTTCCGCCTCTGCTTCGGTGGCGAAGTCCAGACGGAAGTCATGCTTGGTGCCGCCCTCGCTCACCATCACGATCTTCCAGGTCGGCTCCGCTTCGTACTTTTTGGGGTCGTGGAGCTTACTGTGCGCGGTCTCATGGACAGCGGCGGAAACAGTCTGCACCTCGCTCATGCCTTCCCGGATGGCGATCCGCTGCTGGTCAGAGGAGAAATAGCCGTCCATGTTCTCGGCCATCGGCTCAAACTCGATGGGAACCGGAGCCGAGCGGCGCAGAGCTTCCATGAAAGCCTCATAGTGCGGCACCGTCCCGGACAGGCTGGAGGCCAGCTCTGGCAGGGGCTTTCCGTCCGTCTGGCTCACATCGAACACCTTCACCGGACGGAACATGGGGATTTCAATTTCTTTTTCCTCCATGACCGCCTTGCCATCCGCGTCCAGGATGGGTGCATGAGTATCCGGGTCGCGCTTCATTTCCTCGATCTTCTTTTTGTAGGGCGTGGGGGCAATGATGGTGATACCATGCTCACCCTTTTTCACATGGCGCTCAAACTGATTTTTCCACTTGTTGAACCCGGCCACCAGGGTGGCGTCCGGGCGCTGCATATAGATGAGCATGGTGTTGTTGACGGAGTAGCGGTGGAACTTGGACATGACGGACAGATAGCGCATATACTTCTCGCTCTCAAACAGTTCCTTGATACCCTGTTCAATGCCCGCTGTGATCTCTTGTAACCGTTCTCGATTGGTGGTCTTATCAGCCATGAATTTCACTCTCCTTTCCAATTTGGCTATTTCTGATTGATGTTCGGCAATCCACAGCTTTTGCTCCTCCGGGCTGTTCTCCAGAAAAAAATCCAGCAGATAGCCCACATAGTCCTTTTTCTGGATTGCCTCCATGAATCGGGGATGTGGATTTTCCTCCGGTGTTTTGGGTGTGTAGTCCGTTTCCCACTTGCGGAGCAAATGAAAGTAGTCGGCCAGGACACGAAAGGCATGGTCTCGGTCCTCCTTGAATTTCTGCGCCTCGGATTTCTGGCGGACATGGCGTCGCCGGGGAGGGGCCTGACTGTCATAAGCCAGGCCAAAATCCTGGGCCAGCTTCTCGGCGGCCTCTTTGGGGGACAGATTGTAGAGCCTCGCTGTGAAGTCAATCACATCGCCGGTGGCTCCGCAGCCAAAGCAATAAAAATATTCCTCGTTCAGCTTCATGCTGGGATTTTTGTCATCGTGGAAGGGACAACAGGCCATGCCGCTCCGGTTGACCTCGATTCCGTACATCTGCGCTGCTTCTCGGACGGTGATGGACTGCTTGACAGCCTCAAAGACACTTTCAGCCATGCTTACTCATTGCCTTTCTTGGGGGTGGGCGGCCTGTATCCGGCAGCCTTGGCCAGTTCACTGGCTGCCTTACGGCGCTCGGCGCTGTAAGGTTCCCGGACGGACACACAGCGTTTGGGAACGAGAAAGGTCTGGCGGTCCTTTTTCACAATCTGGTCCGGGTATTTCTCTGCCAGTCGCCGCAGCTTCTCCAGCAGCCGGGGGTCATGGGTATAGACCTCGGCGGTGGCTTCGGCCTGGTTGTAGAGGATGATGGTTTCCTGTTCATAGCGTGAGAGCTTCATCGTTTGCCACCTTTCTGCTGGTCAAACTCCAGCTTGAAGTTGGCGTACTGCCCATCATCCGCCAACACCACAGTGGCATCGTAGGTCTTGCCGGTTTTCTCGGAGTACAAGCCCCTCACATGAGCGCGGCCATCTTTGAGCAGTGCCGTTACGATGGCTTTGGTAGGTTGCTTGTGCTTCATCTCCCACCACTTGTTGTTTTTCCAAATTGCAAATTTGCAAGATTCTGTCTGACAGAAGAAGCCTTTTTGCATTTCTGCAACCTCTCCGCCACAGCGGGGGCATTTGCCCACCACTTCGTGGGAAGGGCTGAACAAATACTCCGTTCCCTTGATAGCTTGATAGGTTCCCACAAGTTCTTTGAGCATGGCACTAATCCCAGCCATGAAATCCTCCGGGGCCAGCTCGCCACGCTCGATCTCACCCAGCCGGTACTCCCACTCAGCAGTCAGAAGGGGCGATTGCAGCTGCTCCGGCAACACGGTGATAAGGGATACCGCGTCATGGGATGGCATGAGCTGCACGGTTTTCTTGCTCTTTTTGCGCTCCAAAAAGCCGGTGGAAACCAGCTTTTCCAGAATCCCGGCGCGGGTGGCCGGGGTCCCCAGGCCCTTGCGCTCGGCATCCTCCGGCATATCGTCCTTCCCGGCAGTCTCCATTGCGGAGAGTAGCGTATCTTCGGTGAAGTGCTTGGGCGGGGTGGTCTTGCCCTCCTTGACGGTAGCACCAGAAAGGGGCAGCGTCTGACCTTCAGACAGCTCAGGCAGAGCCTTGTCCTCGGGTTCTTTGTCCTGCTCCACATTCTTCAGCCCTGCGCGATAGGCAGCGTCCAGCGCCCGCCAGCCGTAATTTTTCACTGTGCGGCCTTTGGCAGTAAACTCCGCTCCGGCGCACTCGACAACAACGGCGGTTTCCGCAAAGGTATAGGGCTGGGCCACGGCGCACAGCAGGCGCAGAGCCACCAACTCCAGCACCGCCTTTTCGCCCACCGGCAGGCCGGACAGGTCCGCGCCCTGGAGGTTGCGGGTAGGGATCACTGCATGATGGTCGGTCACTTTCTTGTCGTTGACAATCTGGGCGGCATTGCAGGCAATCTCCATGCCATTGGAAAAGGGCATCGCCCCGGCAGTGAGCTGGACCAGCTCCGGTAGACTCGCCGCCATATCCGAAGTCAAATAGCGGCTGTCCGTCCGAGGGTAGGTACAGAGCTTCTTTTCATACAAATTTTGCAGGTAGTCCAGGGTTTGCTGGGCGGTGAACCCCAGCAGCCGGTTGGCGTCCCGTTGGAGGGTGGTCAGGTCATAGAGGGCGGGCGGCTTCTCGGATTTGTTTTTGCGCCCCACTTTTTTCACTGTGGCAGCCGCACCTTGGCAGGCCGTTTTCAGCTGTTGGGCGGCAGCCTTGTCTGCCATGCGCTCCCCGGAAACGGTGAAACCGGGCAGCTCCAGTGTGACCGTGTAGAATGGCACCGGCTTGAAGGTGTCGATCTCGGCTTCTCGCTGGACAATGAGGGCCAGCGTCGGGGACATGACACGTCCGATGTTGAGGGTCCGGTGGTACAGCACGGAAAACAGCCGGGTGGCATTGATACCCACCAGCCAGTCCGCTTTGGCGCGGCAGAGGGCCGCATCCCGCAGGCCGTCATAGTCTGCACCGGGGCGCAGGTTTGCAAAGCCCTCCCGGATGGCGGAATCCTCCATTGAGGAAATCCAGAGCCGCTTCATGGGCTTCTGGCAGCCCGCCAGCTCATAGACGCTGCGGAAGATCAGCTCCCCCTCGCGTCCGGCGTCGCAGGCGTTTACCACTTCGGTCACATCCGGGGCGTTCATCAGCTGCTTCAGCACATCAAACTGTTTCTTCTTGTCCTTGCTCACCACCATCTGCCAGGGTTCCGGCAGAATGGGCAGATCGTCATAGCGCCACTTGGCGTAGTCCGGGTTATAAGCGTCGGCGTCGGCCAGACCAGCCAGATGGCCCACACACCAGCTGACCCGCCAGCCGGCGCCCTCCAGATAGCCGTCCTTGCGGGCGGTGGCCCCAATCACGGCGGCCAGACTTTGGGCAACGGACGGTTTCTCAGCGATCACCAGCTTCATGGTTTTTCATCCTCCTTTCCCGCAGCCATGCGGTCAGCTGCCGGTGGCAGAATCCCACGCAGGGCTGACCGTCACGGTAATTTCCGCAGCCATAACAGGGGTGGCCGGGAGATAAAGTAGGAGGACGGGAAGTTTCCTTCCCGCCCTCCGGCCTGCGTGTCATCATGCGTTCATAGGGGCTGTCGGTGAAGCGGGTCAAACCGTCTTGTCCTCGCTTTCCTCGTCGCCGCCCCCGTCAGCGTCCGGCTCGTCAGATTCCTCGGTCTCCCAGGAGTCCTCGTCCTCCTGATCGGTATCATCCTTGCCGTAGTCATAATCGTCCAAATTGTCGTTGCCCTTGGTCTTGGGTCTGCTTTTTACCAGCTTAAAGTAGGCAAAAGCGCCGCCGCCACCCATCAGAGCCAGCACCGCCAAAAGAATGGCCGGATTCAGTCCTGCGGGTTTCTGCGCCGGTTCTTCCGGTTCCGGGGTTTCTTCCGGGGTCTCCGGTTCCGGCTCCTTACCCGTGCAGGCGCTCATATTGGTGGCACACACCGGGCAGGCCGTATTCACCGCACCGGCCACACATTTCTCCGTACAGGTACAGGTGGCGGGCTGCTCCTGGGTGGTCTGACCGTCCTCCATCAGCGCCATCAGGTCCGCCTCGTCCACCTGGTTTAAGAAGTGGACAGCGGTTTCCTTGTCCTCGTTGGCCCGGTCAATGAGGATGTAGAAGTAGTTGCCTGCCTTGGTGGTGACGGTGATGAGCTGCTTGTTGTCGCCGAAATCATCCACCAGGGCGGCGTTGCCATCCGGGATCAGGGCCGGACTGTCCTCGGTTTCCTCCACGACCACATTGCTGTCGTTGGTGGCATCCTCCGCCGGAAGTTCTTCCGTTCCCTGGGCAAAGGCAGTCACGGAAAGGCCCATCATCAGCACCAGGGCGGCGCAGAGGGCCGAAAGGGTTTTGAAAATTTTCTTATTCTTCATGGTCGGTATCCTCCTGTTCGTTGTAGTTGGCGGAGGCAGCGGCCATGCCAGGGACCGTACCACCGGAGAGCATGGCGTTCAGCTGCTCCGGGGTCAGCCGCAGGGCGCGCACCATCTGAACGATTTCCAGGTTCTCCGCCTCGGTTTTCTGCGCCTCCAGGGTTTTCAGCTTGTCCTGGTACTCCGCGATCTTCTCACGGACCTTGGCAATCTCCTGGTCAATGCGCTGGATTTTGTTCTTAGCCATTTCAATCACTCCTTTTCTCATAAATCGGCCTTACCAGTTCATCAGGCCGTAGCCCTTGATGCACTCGTAGGACAGGGAATAACTCTTGATCTTGCAGGCGTCGCCAGAATTGCCCTCCACGGTGTAGACCCGGCTGCCGTCTGTGCCGACCACAAGGCCCACATGGTCGGCGCTGCCATCCAGGTCCCAGTCAAAGAAGATGGCGTCGCCGGGGGCGATATTGGCGTAATCACGCCCGCCCCATTGTCCGTGAGACTGGAACCACGGAATACCCTGGGACTGGCAGGCGGCAAAGCGCGGCTCGGACAGCCCCATCTGGCCGTAGCACCAGGACACGAAGCAGGCGCACCATTCCACACGGGAATTGAAGCCGTACCAGCTCCAGTAGGGCTGACCGCCCACATTGCCCACCTGACTTTTGGCTATGTCCACCACGGCCTGATTGCCGGGGCGGGTGCCGTTGACGAATACCACGCCGGTCAGGTCCTCGGAGTTGCTCGTATCCGGGGAGCCGCCGCCGAAGATCAGCGGCTTGTTGCCCAGCGTCTGCCGGTACACCTGGTACATTTCCAGCTGTTCCGGGGTTAGCAGCTCCGAAGCCACGGAAGATATGGGCTTGCTGGTGAGCTTCACATTCAGAATGTAATACTCATACGGGACTTCCTCGGTGGTCGTCTCGCCGGTCACGGGGTCCGTGGAAGTTTCGGTGCGGTATCGTATCTCCACTTCCTCGGTAAGCGTCAGTTCATACTGTGCGTCGAACACGCGCTCCAGCTCGGCCTGGGCGCTCTGCCGGGTATAGCCTTGCAGCACGGCGGACAGGTAGGCTGCCAGCTCATGGGGGTCATGCCCGATCATATCCAGGTCATAGCGGTACTCGTCATACCCCGGATGGCTGCTTTCGATGTTGTCGATCTCGGCTTGCAAGGCCGTTTCTTTGGCAGCGTAGTCGGCCTCCACCGCCACCAGCTCAGGATCATCCGACGGGTAGGTGGTGCCGGACACCACGGAACCGATACTCTGCGCCATCATGGAGCAGGAGGACATGGTGTTGAGCAGCATACAGACCAGCAGGAAGATCGCACCCGCAATCAAAAAGCCCTTTTTGTGGCGCATGACAAACGCGCCCGCTTGCTGGGCTTTCTCCTTGACCGTCTTGGCCGCCTTGCCGGTGGCCTCCGCAGTCTTGGCGGTGTTCCCGACAGCTTGACCGGCGCGCTTGGCGGCAGCGTATTCCTTTTTGATGGCCTGTTTCTGCTGCCAGCGGGAGATGGGGTTGCTGGCAAGCTGGGGATTTTCCCGCAGGGACTTCTGATACAAGGCGTTCACATTGGCCTTCTCCAGCTTCTGCTCGGCCTGGGCCGCCTTGCGGTAGGGCTTCAACTTGTGGCTGCGGTAGCCTTCCCGTGCAAGCCTAACGCCGGTCTCGGCAGCCTCCTCGGACTTGTGGGCGCTCTCCACGCCCACATTGTCCTGTTCGGTCTCCCGGATTTCCTTGTGGAGCTTCCCCAGAGCGGCATTGGCGGGGGTATCCCGCACCGCATGGGACAATTTGGAGGGCGGCTTCTTCTTGTCCTCCAGCACCAGCTTGGTGGTCACTTTGCCGGTCTCCGGGTCCACCGTCTTTTGCCGGACCTGCTTTTTGGGGATTTTGGCCTGCGCCTTGTCTGCTTTGGCGGCGGCCTTGTCCGCCTTACGGATGGGCTTCTCCAGAGCCGGGTCAGCCCGTTCCTCGTCCGTAAAGCGCAGGCGCGGTTCCTTATTCAAACCATTCCCCCAACATGAGGGAGGCCGTCATGTAGCGCAGCTCCACATAGACGGCCAGCCCCACAGGGTCACGGGAGGGGTGCTGAAGCAGATGGGCGTAGATCTGCGCCACCACATTGGCCAGCAGCTCGGACTGCCCGCCCTCGAAGATGACGATGGCCGGGACGCCGTTCATGGCGCACCAGATTTCCGTCAGGCGCAGCAGGCCCGCTTCGCCGTCCTCGTTCAGCTCCGCAGCCTGATCCGCCGCCGTGCGGGTCTCGCTGACGGCATCGGCCAGCTCGGTGAGCAGCTGGGTGCGCTCACCCTCCAGGGCATCGTCAAAAAACATCATGGTATTCAGTTCGGTGTTGGGTTTCATGGTCATTCATCCTCCTTTTTCAGTTCCTGGGGTTTGGTGGTCATAATGCGGTACAGCTCGGTGTTCTTGGGGAAATGGTCCACGAAAGGCAGGATCGTGGAGCCATAGAACAGCAGGCCCTCGCCCTCGCTGGAGTGGGTCACATAGGAAAGCTGGTGAGGGGAAATGCCCAGCTGCTTGGCGAGAATCTGCCGGTCCCCGCCCGCCTGGTTGAGCATATACACGAAGTCGGAGTTCTCAAAGATGTTCTCCACCTCGCGGGAAGAAAGCAAGTCTTTGACATTCTGCGTGATGCCGGTGGGGATGCCGCCCCATTTTCTGAACCGCTTCCAAATCTCCACCGTGTAGGCGGCGGTCTGTTCCTCTTTCAGCAGCAGGTGCATCTCGTCGATGTAGTAACGGGTGGATTTGTGGGCAGCACGGTTGATGGTAACGCGGTTCCACACTTGGTCCTGGACCACCAGCATACCGATCTTTTTCAGCTGCTTGCCCAGCTCCTTGATGTCGTAGCAGACGATACGGTTGTTGATGTCCACATTGCTCTGATGGTTAAACACATTGAGGGAGCCGGTCACATAGATTTCCAGCGCCGTGGCGATGTACTGCGCCTCTTTCTCGTCCTGCGCCCGCAGCAGGTTGTAGAGGTCCTCCAGGATGGGCATATTCTCCGGGCGGGGGTCATTGAGATAGTCCTGATACACCAGCCGCACACAGCGGTCAATGATGGTTTTCTGAACCGGCTGCAAGCCCTCTTTGCCGCCTACGATCAGCTCGCACAGAGACAGGATGAAGTCGGACTTGAGAGACAGCGGACTTTCATCGTCCGAGTAGTCCAGGTTCAAATCCATAGGGTTAATGTAATTGCTGCTGGTGGGCGAAATCTTGATGACCTGCCCATGCAGGCGCTCCACCAAGGGCGCGTACTCGGCCTCCGGGTCGCAGATAATGATGTCATCATTGGTGAGCAGGAAACAGTTGGCGATCTCGCGCTTGGCGCTGAAGGACTTGCCGGAACCAGGGGTGCCGAGAATCAGTCCATTGGGGTTTTTCAGCAGCTTGCGGTCCACCATGATGAGGTTGTTGGACAGGGCGTTGATACCGTAGTACAGCGCCTCTTTGCCGTTCTGGAAAAGCTCCTGGGTGGTGAACGGAACAAAGATAGCCGTGGAACTGGTGGTCAGCCCCCGCTGAATCTCGATCTGATTGAGGCCCAAGGGCAGCGCAGACATCAGCCCTTCTTCCTGCTGGAAGTCAAGCCTTGTCAGCTGGCAGTTGTACTTCTGTGCGATGGAACTGGCCTGGAACACATTGTTGCCCAGCTGCCGGGGATTGTCCGCCGTGTTCAGCACCAGGAAGGTCACAAGGAACATTCGCTCGTTTCGGCTCTGCAAATCCTGCAAGAGCTTCTTGGCCTCGGCACCGTAGGTGGCAAGGTCGGAGGGAATGATGTCCATGTCATATCCGGCGCGGACGGCTTTTTTCTGTTCCTCAATTTTGGATTTATCCAGGTCGGTGATTTTCCGCTTGACCGTCTTGATGGCCTTGATCTGATCTACGGACTGGATATGCAGGCTGACGATCAGAGAGCTTTCCATATCCAGAAAATCCGCCAGCATCCGGTCATTCAGCTCCGGGGCGAGGATCTGCAAAAAAGAAACAGCCCCGTATTTTTTACCCATACGGAACTGTTTGCCGGTGCGGAACTCGAAGCCGGACGGCGCGATGAAATCCTTGGTGGACAGACCGGACGGAGCCAGCCAGTCCCATTCAAAGCGGAACGGCACCTGTTCATCCATGTGGAAAATGCCGTGAAGCTGTGCCAGCCGCGCCTTGCCGTCCAGGGTCTCGGCGGCCACGCCCAGGCGTTTGAAGTTGTTGAGAATGTCGGTCTCAATGCGCTCCAGACGGGGCTTGGCGGCCTTGAGGCTGTCGGCGTCGATGCCGAAAGTCAGGTACTTGGTCTTGATAAGACCGTTGTTGCCTCTTGCCAGCTGGTTTTGCAGCATGGTGGTGTACTCCACCCGGATGCTGTCAAAATCATCCCCCTGGAGAGGAATGTTGATGGCGCGGGCAAAGGTCTCCTCAGAGGCTGCCAGGTTCAAAAAGGACAGCTGGAACTGAATGGAGCTGTCGAAGTAGTTGAGGAAATCGCACCAGCCCTCGAAGATCGCTGTCTTGTCCTCGTTCTGCGAGAGCTGATAGTTGATGTCCTGGAATTGGATGGTCTTTGTGTAGCGGCTGCCTGCCACACGGCAGATGCCGTCCGGCCACATCCGTTCATAGGGGATACTGTCCTGAGCCGATTTTTTCTTTTTGTCTGTGCGATTGGCACGGGCAATGGCAGCCTCGATCTGCTTTCTGTCGGCGCGGGACAGCTTTTTCATCTTTTTCTGATTAACCGGCTGCGCGGTCTTTTCGTCTTTTCCGAACAGCCGGTGCAGCCAGCTTTTGATTACCGTGAACAATGTCATACACCTCCTTGTCGAGTTTTTCCTGCCGTTCCAAAACGGCATAGAAGTTGTTGGTCTGATACGGGCGCTCCTTGGGCCGGATGACGGCCACCTTGATGATATTGCCCACGATCTTTTCCAGGGGCTGACCGTGTTTTTCATACATCGCCAGCATGAAGAAGGGCAGCATGACCAGCATCATACACATGGCAGCCACGCTGTTTCCCACAGGCCCCCGGAGCAGGAAGAAAAGCGGTACGCCGATCAGCGCACCGCCGCCGAAGCAGACAAGCTGCCTCTTGGTTAAGTTGAACGCGACCTTGGTTTTGACTTTCGTAAGATCCTTGGGTACAGGTACATAAGCCAAAGGGATTACCTCCTTCCTGGTTAATGTGCATTGAAAACGGATTTTGCGAGGCTGCCGGTCTTAAAGAGCGTAAAGCACAACAGGACCGTATAGCCCACGCAGCTCCAGATGGCCATAATGATGTCGGATTCGGTGGCAATACTCTGCACCAGCACGGCGTAGATCGCCACACAGACGATGATGAGAAATGCCTGGAAGCCCAGGGCGATCAACGAGCGCAGATAGTTCTGGCCCATACCGCCCCATTCCTTGCCCATCATGGTGGCCATAGGGATGGGAGCCACCGAGGTCACAAGGTAAATCTCAATCATACGGCCATAAATCACGATAAAGATACAAATGTAAAGCGCCCACATGGTAATGCCGATAAAGAGCGACTGGAACCACAGGCCGAACAGCGGCCCCAGGTCCATATCCATCAGCCGGGACTCCATATCGGTCATGACAGAGGAGATGTCGATGGAAGCGTCGGAACCGATGATGCCCGCCGCCTGCGCCACCACACTTTGAGCTGCGTCAAACACGCCCATCACGATGTTCCAGGTGTTTGAGACGATGAGGATGGCAGCGGCAGATTTGAACACCCATTTGAAGATCATCCAGGTGTCCACATCATGCAGGTTGTTCTTGTCGGTAATCATCTGAATCAGCTCCAGCGTCATCACGATAGCCAGGATCACGCCAGCAATCGGCACCATGATGGAGTTGGAGAGATTTTGGATCATGCTGAAAATACTCCCGTTCCAGCCCTGAGGGGTCTGGCCCACCTGTGTCGCAATGTCTGCGACCTGCTGGTTCACGCTATCGAACATCCCCGATAAGTTGCTCATAATGCCGCCTACCAACATTTCCTTGAGCCAGTCAGTAAGGGCATCGAGTAAGAAATCCATACGGTGTCAACCTCCTTTCAGCCGCCCCCGCTTGGGGGCAGGGGCGGCAAGGATTTCTTATGACAGCTTAACGACGGGAGCGATCAGACGGTGAACAGGCTGGAGAGCAGGGGTACGAGGACCATGCCGACCACGGCGACGCCAGCGCCAGCCATGAGCTGCTTCATGCCCTGGGACTTCGCACCGGGGTTGTCGTTGCCGTAACCTTCCAGCAGGTTGATGACACCCCAGATGCCGAGACCAGCGCCCAGAGCGATAACGAGGGTCTGAAGAACGGTGATAGCCTGATTGAAAAATGCCATAAATTATAGTTAGCCGGAATCATTTGAAAAGTTTGATTTAGTCATTCATAGGCATACAAAAGCCGGAACAATCGGCACCCGGTTTCCGGGGCCTGATTCCGGCTGTCCTCCTTTTTTCATTATTTTTTGGTGATTGTCCGCTTTGTACGCCGATGGCCCCATCCGGGGCGGTTGAGGCGGGTAGATAAGATCACTCCTATTACAATAAATTTGGACAGGAAAGCCGGACAGCCAGTCCGGCTTTCCCTCCATCTCGTGCCTAAGCTACAATGAGAGGAGCAACTGGCTGACCAATCACTCCTTGGGCTTGTATGTCCGTGTGAAAGACTGTTAGCCATCCTCTCGTTGCAGCGTTCGATTTAAGCAGGTTGAACCACCGGATGTCGGAGAGTTCGTGTCACACAATAGATTGAATCGGCAGCGAGAAAAGATGGATTCCGGTTGCAGATTCTTTGTATTGGAGGAATGTGAATGAACTGCGTTGGCATCGATGTTTCCAAGGGTAAGAGCATGATTGCAGTCATGCGGCCCTTCGGAGAGGTAGTGGTTTCACCCTTTGAAGTACGTCACACCGCCAATGAACTGAGCGAGCTGGCAGGACTGCTCAAAAGCCTGGACGGCGAGACCCGTGTGGTGATGGAATCCACGGGTAATTACCATGCTCCGGTGGCCTGGCTGCTCCACGACGCGGGCCTTTATGTCTCGGTAGTCAATGCAATGCTGGTGCATGACTACGGAAACAACAGTTTAAGACGGGCCAAAACCGACAAAAAGGATGCCGTAAAGCTGGCCAACTACGGTCTTGACCACTGGCTCACATTGCCGAGATATATCCCGGAGGAGGATACCCGACTCATGCTGAAAATCTGCTACCGGCAGTACCAACAGTATTCCAAAGTTCAGACCATGCTGAAGAATAACCTGATCTCCCTGCTGGACACCACCTTCCCAGACGCAAATCGCTTGTTTACCAGTCCGCCCCGCGCCGATGGCAGCGAGAAGTGGGTGGACTTTGTCGCTACTTTTTGGCATTGCGAGTGCGTTTGTGGCCGGTCTGAGAAGGCCTTTACTACCCAATACCAGAAGTGGTGCAGAAAGCACGGCTACAATTTCAGCGAGGATAAGGCGCTGGATATTTATGCCTCTGCTTGCAGACACTTCGGTGTCATACCGAAAACGGATACGGCAAAACTTTTGGTAGAACAGGCCATTTCTCAACTCCAGACAACTTCTTCCGCGTTAGCTGCTCTCAAACAGGAGATGCAATCCCTGGCAGCTTCTCTGCCGGAGTATCCTGTAGTGATGGGGATGTTTGGTGTTGGCCCAACCCTCGGCCCTCAACTCCTGGCTGAAATTGGCGATGTACGCCGTTTTCATTCCAAAAAAGCGTTGGTTGCCTTTGCGGGTATTGACGCCCCGCCCTACCAATCCGGTCAAATAGATGTCCGTAGCCGTAGCATTTCCAAGCGAGGATCTGCCTCACTGCGCAGGACGCTCTTTCTGGTGATGAGCGTCATCCTGCAATGTGCTCCAATAGACGAGCCGGTGTACCAGTTCATGGACAAGAAACGCTCTGAAGGCAAGCCATATCGTGTCTACATGATGGCCTCTGCCAACAAGTTCCTGCGCATCTACTACGCTTCTGTGAAAGCCTACTTGGAATCCCTGGAGCACGACTGATTTTTACACTCTATACCATCTGGCTGGCCGCCGTTTTAATTTTGAGATGCTCAGCGGCTTGATTTTGTATTGCATTTTTTCGCCTCCCTAAAAATCTGAAATTTCTACTTGACTTTTATTAGCAGGTCTTTCACAGCGGAACAGATTTACACGCCCTCTGCGTCTACTTCATACACATCGTAGACCTCGTTGGGCTTGAGCTTGAGCCGGGTGGACAGGAACGCCTCGATGTCAAAGGCGTTCTTGGGGTCCGCGTCGGCGGTGTACGGGTAATTGGGGTGCTTGGTGATGTCGTACTTGTCCGAGAGGAAAGGCCGCACACCGCGCAGCTGGAGGATACACTTGCCGCCGTCCATGACGGCCAGTTCATCCTGGCTCATAAGCTCTTTGCCGAGCTTTTGGTAGTTAAGAGAATGGGATGTCTCGCGGCCCCGGCTCTCGCCGGTGTTGTAGGTGTCGATGGTCTCCTTGCCCAGCACGGCGGCCAGCTCCTTGAGGGTTGTCGGCTCTTTGCCGCCCAGGAAGATGGAGGTATCCATGTTGCCGATGATGGTATCGGCGTTGTCCTTGTAGATAGCTTTGAGCTGGGACTGTGCTTGCAGCACCAGGCAGGCGGAAATCTCACGGCTTCGGATGGTGGCAACCAGCTTTTCCAGCCGAGGGATCTGTCCAATATTGGCGGCCTCGTCAATGAGGCACCGCACATGGACCGGCAGCCGCCCGCCGTACACATCGTCCGCTTTTTCGCAGAGCAGATTGAACAGCTGGGTGTAGCACATGGAGATCAGGAAGTTAAAGCTATCGTCCGTGTCGCTCATAATCAAGAACAAGGCGGTTTTCCGGTCTCCCAGGGTATCCAGCTCCAGCTCGTCGTAGGCCGTGACCTCCCGCAGCTCCGCGATGTCGAACACGGCAAGGCGCGCACCGCAGGAAATCAGGATGGATTTTGCGGTTTTGCCCGCAGCCAGCTTGTACTTTTTGTACTGACGGACGGCGAAGTGGTTGGGCTTCTCTGCCTCCAGCGCGTCAAACATCAGGTCCACGGGGTTCTTGAACTCCTCGTCATCCTCCCGGACCTCCATCGCGTTGATGAACTCGATGAGGGTGGAGAAATTCTGTTCCTCCACCGGGGCCTCGTAGTGGATATACCCAATGAGGGCGCAGTACAAAAGCGTCTCGGCCTTAACCCAAAAATCGTCCCCGGCCTTGCCCTCGCCCTTGGTGTTGGCGATCAGCGTCGTGACCAGTTTCAAGATGTCCTTTTCGGAGTGGATGTAGGCAAAGGGATTATAGTGCATGGACTTCTTGAAGTTGATGGTATTGAGGACTTTGATCCGATAAGGCTCATAGATGTCCTTGCCGTGCTTATCCTTCATGGGCTTGCCGTCCTTGCCCAGCTTGGGTGTGCCGCGCTGAAGCATTTTGCCGCACTCCACCAGGATGGTGCCTTTTGGGTCTGTCACCACATAGGAGCTGTGCATCTGCATCAGGTTCGGTTTCAGCCAGAAGCGGGTCTTGCCGGAACCGGAGCCACCGATCACCAGCACATTTTTGTTTCTGGCGGTCTTGGGGTCCTTGGGGCGGCTGTTCATGGTCAGGCTCTCGGTTTTAGTCAGAATCACATTGTTCTGGAACACCGGGTCGATGTAGGGTGCGATGTCCTCATGGGTGCCCCAGCGGGCGCTGCCATACTCCATACCGTGCCGGTACTTCTTGGCGTTCTTGCTTTTGAGATACACGGCCAATCGCAGGCCAGCGCCGCAGCACAGCCCCACCAGCAGGTCCAAAGGGTGCAGGCTGGGCCACCAGCTGGCCAGCGCCACCGGCAGCGTGGAGAAGAACGAAAGCATTTTTGCCGAAGCGTCCGCACCCACGGCCATCCGCCATCCTTCACCGAAGTTGGTTGCGAACAGCCCCATCAGGATATAGGGCATATTCAGCAAAAGGAGCTTTTTGATGTCAAGTTGCTTTTTCATCTTCATCGTTCCAGCTCCTTCCGCTTGTTCCGGTCCACAACGGCGTGTTTCACCAGCTCTTTGAACTGGCTCAGCTTTGCCAGCACGGACGGACGCTCTGTTTTCTGCGCCTTTCTGACCTTCTTGCCGGTGTACTCGGTAAAGGCAGCGGTCAGGGCATCCGCATCGCGGCCTTTGAAAAAGATCAGGTACTTGGGCGGGGAGCTGCTGCGGTCCTTCTTCACCGCATAGTCAACGCCGTATTTCCGGGCGATCTTTTCAAACTCCTTGATGGAGGGGTCGGTGATCTCGATGTTGGAAACGCCCTGATTCTGGCCGATCAGCTGCTTCACCGTCTGTTTGCCGTGGGGAATCACGGGGGTATCCCGGCTTTTCTGCTTTTGCAGCTTCTTTTCCTTGCGGTGGGCAAGGTACTTGGTGATGGCGGCCTTAAACAGCCGCCCGGTAAACTTTGTTCCGCTGACTACCAGCGTCAAAGTCCTGTTTTCCACTTCCTCCTGCATAGGTCATCGCCTCCTTTCCACGGATTTTGCAGGGGTGGCGCTTGATACTAAGGCGGGACCACCAGCCGCCGCAGCAGGTATTTCATCATGGCAGGCTCCTTTCAACGCAGCTGATCGGAGCGGTCATAGTACAGATGTCCCTGGCGCACCTTGGCATGGCTGAGAATCTTGATGTGGCCCTTTTCCTGGTTCTCCAGGCTTTTCTGGTATCCGGCCTCCGTCAGAAACAGGCGGGTCCGTTCGCCTTTCCAGCCCACCGGCGAATCGTGGGTCAGCACATCGAAGATAATCATGTGCCGGGTGTCCTCGGCAAACCGCTCCAAATCCATGTACTCATGGCCGTGGTAGTTCTGCGCCCCGGCCTTGAGCCGCATTTCCTCCATCAGCTGGCCCACGGTCTTACGCTCAGGCATGGCGCGCACCTCCTTTCCCGCGTCCCTGGCCTTTCACAGTCAGGATACCGTCCAGGGTGGTAGCGGTGATCCGCAGGCGCTCAGCGGTGGCGATGTCATTCTTCACGGTCTCGTCGATGCCGTGGCCGCAGACCACCAGCACATGGGACCGGCGCAGATAGTCTCGCACCATATCCAGCCCGTCCTTGTGTTCCTGGGGAATCTCGTCCTTGAGGAAGGTGGACAAGAACAGAACCGGGCAGATGGGCGAATACCCGGCGTCGTACACCTGGCGGCAGTAGGTGGCAGCGTTCTCGGCGTTCTCATACTGGTTGTTGCTCCAGGGAGCCGTAATGTAGGCAAGAGGTCGTTTCATGGCAAAATCCTTTCTCCCGGTATTGCCGGGCAACAGAAAAGCGGCTGTTTACCAGCCGCCTGTGTTCATATCGTGATTGACTTGTACGGTGTAGTGATTGCTGATCGTGGTGGGCGCGTTGAACAGCACTGCAAGCAAATACTGTTTCATATTGCGGACCTCCGTGGTGTTTTTCTGCATACCGTCCATGACAAATCGGATATGCTCGCTATCCAGCTTCAAGAACCGGGAGCGCACGACTTCATGGGGAAAGTCGCTGCCAGCGATCCGAGTGGTTTTACGTTTGGCACAAACGGTCTCCACCATCAGCTCCACAATCTCGTCCAGGTCCTCACGGTAGGTCGAAAACTCTCTGCACAGATAGTCATACTCGATGTTCTCCAGAATCAATTCCCGATAATTTTCTATCTCTGAGACAGACATCGCATCCCTTCCTTTCCGTTCCGGCAGCTGTGCTGCCGCTGTTTCCCGGAAGGGAATGGAATCGGTACTTGCTCCATGAGTATTTTGTTTTTGAGTATTTGGTTTCTCTATATTTAATTCTGCGGGCTTTTCCGTATCCGGTTTATCCAGATACGGGTTTTCCGTATCTGGTGAAGCCGTATCTGGTACAGCCGTATCCGGCCTTGGCGTTTCTGGCTGCCTGGGCTGGGGTTTCTCATAAATCACATACTCGGTGTCGCTGATCCGGCCTTGTTGGTCCCGCAGCTGGTTCCGCACGATGTAACCGGCGGTTTCCAACTCCCGCAGCGCACTGCCGATGGCATCAACGCCCTCCTTGCAGATTTTCGCAAGTCCACGGGTAGTATAGTTCCAGTCATCAGGCAGGGATAACATCATGGAAAGAAGCCCCTTTGCCTTGAGGGATAGTTCGTGGTTCCGCAGGTGATGATTGCTCATCACGGTATAATCTTTGGTCCGTTCAATGCGAAAAACGGCCATTGACTTCACTCCTTTCTAATTTTAGGGCATGAAAAAAGCCACAATCCTTCGTGAAAAAGACTGTGGCTTTCAGCTGTTTTTGTTGTTCTGCCAGGGCCGGTAAGGACGCTTGTACTTCGGCGGATGACTGAACATCGGCTCATGCTCCGAAAACGGGAGGGTCTGCAAAACCCGGTCAATGTCGGTGGATTCCATATCATACTGGGACTGGCAACTTTCCCGGATGGCATCTTTGATGCTCTGGACAGTACACATATTCATTCCTTTCCTTTCGTAGTGATAATGAGTTTACGGGTGGCGGCGGCGCTTGTCCGGTTTGAAGTCGAGCACATGGCCCTCGATCACACGGGCATACCGCTTGATTTTGATTTCCCGACGCTTCTGGCTTACGAGGGCGGCCTGATACCCGTCCTCCGTAAGAAACAGCCGCATATCATCGCCGGGGCAGCCGTAGGAACAAGGGCGCTGAACGGAAAACTCGATCATCCAGCGGGTGCTGTCCTGAAAACGCTCTACGGCCAAGATATTGTGTCCTTTCAGCTCACGGGCTGAAATATCCCTCATAGGCGGCTCCTTTCATCGTTCCTGGTCTCTCTGGCGCTTCTTCTGCCACGCCTCCAGCAGTTTGATAATGGTTTCCTGCATCCGCTGGGGCGTATAGCTTTTGGGGAAATACTTCCGCAGGGTGTCGGAGGTGAAAGTCACTTTGTCGAGATCACTTTTCTTTTCCTCACCCATGATGACGCGCATCATATCGAGGGTCAGATGTCCCTCCTGGCTGTATTTCTTGAGTCGCTGAGCCTGGGAGAGAGAGGGGGTAGCCTGTTCGCTGTCCATCGCGTCCAGCAAATCCCGCTGTTCTTCTTTTTTGAGAAAGGACAGCTCATAAGCCGGATTGAGGGCGATTTTCTTTTCATCGACCATATCCAGCAGTTCGGGAATCAGCTCCGTCAGGCGGATATAGCGCTGCACCTGGTTCCTACTCGAACCAGCCTGCTGCGCCAACAATTCATCTGCACGCAACTTCGTCCCAAGTTGGGACGAAGTTAAGTCCCCCCGTGCGCCTTGGTGTTTCATAGCCTCCAGCTTCATCTTGTAAGCAAAGGCCCTTTCGCTGGGGAGCAGGCTTTCACGTTGTAAGTTGCTGTCCACCATGATGATAGTGGCAGCATCATCGTCCAGGTCTCGGACAATGACAGGCATGGTTTCTTTCTCGGCCAGCTCACTGGCCCGGTGCCGCCTGTGACCGGCAACCAGCTCATAGCCGCCCTCCGGGTCCGGGCGGGCGATCGCCGGAACCAGAACACCATACTGCCGAACGCTGTCGGCGGTCTCCATCATGGCCTCGTCATCCTTGACTTTGAAGGGATGCCCCTTAAATGGGTGCAGCTCAGACAGCGGAATTTCCTGTATCTTCTCCAGCTTGGCATCCTGGCGGCTTTCCTCGGTGGAAAACAAATCATCGTATGGAGCCAGCTCTACTTTTTTCGCGCTGCTTTTCAAGTTTTATCACCTCCTTGGTCAGATTCTTATAGCCCTCGGCCACCTTGCCATTAGGGTCATGGGCAAAAATGCTTTTGCCCTCGGCGCTGATCTCCTTTGCCCGGACAGAATGGGGAATCTCGGTGCCGAACACCTTGATTTTGCTGCCATAGGTCTCCCGCAGCAGGGCGGCAATCTCCTTGGCGAAGTTGGTGCGGTTGTCCACCATCGTCAGCAATATGCCGTCGATCTGGAGCTTGGGGTTGATCTGCCGCTTCACCTTGTTTACGGTCTGGAGCAGCTGTTCCAGGCCCTTGGCGGGCAGGTACTCCGCCTGAACGGGGATTATGACCCTGTTGGCGGCGGCCAGGGCGTTGACCGTGAGCATACCCAGGGATGGCTGGCAGTCAATCAGGATATGGGAATACTGTCCCTTGAGCGTGTCCAGATACTGCCGCAGGATGGTCTCTCGGCTCATGGCGTTCACCAGGGAGACCTCCATGCCGGAGAGCTGGATGTCTGCGGGCATCAGGTCAACGCCCTCCGGGTGGTGCAGGATACCCTCGCCGGGGCGCAGCGGCTCGTCCATCAGGATACGGCCCATCGCGTCGGACAGGGTAAAGGGCAGCTTGTCCGGCTGGGGGTGGCCCAGGCTGATGGTCAGGCTGCCTTGCGGGTCCCCGTCGATCAGCAGCACTTTCTTTCCGGCCTGCGCCAGCCCAATCCCCAGGTTCGCGCAGGTGGTTGTCTTGCCAACGCCGCCTTTCTGGTTGGCGATGGCGATGATTTGCGTGTTCAATGACTTCACCTCATTTCTGAATTGTTCTATGGCTTCTGGAAATAGAAAAAGCCGCCACTTCAAAAATTGAAAGTGACGGCCTTTTCTTATCCCGGAATGAAATTCCCCGGAAACGCAAAAAGCGCCCAGTAGAAAATACTGAGCGCTTGGCGATTAGATTTATTCTCTTTTGTTCAAATTAGGTCAAATTCAGACAAACCGTTTTCACGAAAAAGGTCTCTTGGAGATGTATAAATAAACATCCCCTTGGCATCCCAAAATCGCGTCTCGGTTGTCCTATTTTTTAACCCATAAGCCCTCTTTTTGGGGTGGTTGTCCACCATTTAACCCATAGAAAACGGGTTAAAAGAGGCTTCGTTCTGTCAAATTGCGTCAAACCATTTGAAAAGGAAAAACCCCGGAAACCGCGTAGTTCCGGGGTTTTTGACCACTTTTGATAAAGTTTAGCGCTTGCTGAACTGCGGAGCACGACGGGCGGCTTTGAGGCCGTACTTCTTACGCTCTTTCATTCTCGGGTCACGTGTCAGGAATCCTGCGCTCTTAAGTACCGGTCTGTAATCAGCGTCAGCCTCAAGAAGAGCTCTTGCGATACCGTGACGGATCGCGCCTGCCTGTCCTGTGTAACCGCCGCCTTTTACGTTTACGAGTACGTCGAATTTGTCTGTTGTGCCTGTCGCAACGAGCGGCTGGCGAACGACAACTTTCAGAGTCTCAAGTCCGAGATACTCGTCGATGTCTCTTTTATTGATCGTGATCTTGCCCGTTCCCGGTACAAGGTATACTCTTGCAACTGATTTTTTTCTTCTTCCTGTTCCGTAATATTTTGCGTTAGCCACTGTTATATCCTCCTTTCAACCTCTAACTAAAATGTCAGTACTTCCGGCTTCTGAGCCTGATTTGCATGCTCTGGGCCAGCGTAGACATGAAGCTTCTTGATCATGCTTCTTCCCATAGGTCCTTTCGGGAGCATTCCCTTAACAGCCAGCTCGATCACTTTCTCCGGTTTCTTTGCCATCATCTCAGCAAGTGTAGTCTCTTTCATACCGCCTACATAATCGGAGTGATTATAGTAAACCTTCTGCTGAAGTTTCTTTCCTGTAACTTTCACTTTCTCAGCGTTTACAACGATCACATAATCGCCTGTATCAATGTGCGGTGTGTACTCCGGTTTGTTCTTTCCTCTGAGCACCTTAGCCACTTCAGAAGCAAGACGTCCCAGTGTACATCCCTCAGCGTCAACCACATACCATTTTCTTTCAATCTTGTCAGGGTTAGCCATATAAGTTTTCATGGGTGTTCCTCCTATAAAATCATCAGATAACATTTACTTGTATATGTGAAATCAGCATACTCCGGGGCTATGGCGCATACTGTTTCTCCTTTAGTCATGCTGTAATATTATAGTCCGGCCAAAACCCTGTGTCAAGATTTTTCTTTATTTTCTTCTTTTTATTATGATAATGATCCCCGCGATCACCGCTGCTGCCGCCAGAACCGTGATGGCGCCCCAGATAAATACGGAGTAGTCGTCGCCGGTCAGCGGAACTGACGTGCTGTATTTCAGGGACGCCGGCAGTGCGCCGGATGTACGGGAGTCTGACGGATATACTTTTGTCAGCTCCAGCCGGTCAACTTTTGACGTCATCTCAAGGGATGCAGGGATATCTTTCCACTGCTTTTCTTCAGCGATCACAAACAGCCCGCTGTGGTCTGTCTTAAATACAGCGCCGCCGTTTATGTTCTGATAAGTAATTTCTGTCCACGCCGGCATCTGCGAGCCAGCGCTCTGCCCGATCTCGGCCACAACAGTCCTTGAGGGATCATAGCCCTCCGGGATCGCAAGCGACACCTCTACCGCTTCTTCCGGAACCGTCGGCTGCCATGCAGACGGGTCGGAAGGATTGGTCGGATCTGTCAGTTCTACAACCGCAACCGTATAAATCTGGAACCGGTCCGCAATGAGTGTCAGGAACTGCTCCAGCTGCGCATACATGGAATCTGACGTATCCATCGGCACTGCCATCGCCATCGGCGGGATCGTAACCGGCGGAATCACAGGCGTTTCTGTTCCCGGCGTTTCTGTTCCGGCAGGATCCTCGCCTTCCGGATTCTCCGTTGGATCCTCCGTCCCGGGGTTATCCGGCACTGTAGGATCTTCCTCTTCCGGATTCTTCGGTTCTGCCGGCTCTTCCTCTTCTGGGTCCTCCGGTTCTGTCGGATTTTCCTCTTCCGGATCCTCTAGTTCTGTCGGATCTTCCGTGTCTGTCAGTTCCTCGGTTTCTGTTTCTGTCGCTTTCTCCGTATCCGTACTTTCTTCCTCTTCCGGCGTCTCCGCGTCTGTGATCTCTTCCTCTTCCGGCGTCTCTGCCTTTTGAAGTTCTGTTTCAGAATTTTCTTCTTCCATGATCACAGGATCTTCCTGAGTCTCCGCTTCCTGCGCAAATGCTGCCGCCGGGACCGTCATGCCAGATATGAGCGCCGCTGCCAATACGGTTACAAATATTTTTCTTATGGATGATATGCGTTTTTTCATGCCGTTCCCTCCATATTTTCAAACAATTCGCCGGATGAATACTATATTTTCAGTATATCCCTGCATCGGCCCGGTGTCAATTCAGAGAAAGCGTCCGGCAGGTGTTTTTGCTTTTGTTTCCTTACAAAATATGATACAATGTAAGACAGTGCCGGGGCAACCGGCTTTACGTTATCAAACACAAGGAAGGTACTGAATTTATGTGGGCTTATAATGAAACTTTTTATCAGATCTACCCCATCGGCTTCTGCGGCGCGCCCGTTCACAATGACGGCGTTACTGAGCATCGCATCCTGAAGCTTGCAGACTGGGCGGAATATCTCCAGGAACTGGGGATCGGCTCGATCATCCTGAATCCGATCTTTGAGTCGGACAACCACGGTTATGATACGAGGGATTTCAAAAAGATTGACTGCCGCCTCGGAACGAACGATGATTTTAAGGAAGTCTGTCAGACACTCCACGACCACGATGTGAAGATCATGCTGGACGGCGTTTTCAATCACGTGGGACGGGGCTTCTGGGCATTTAAAGACGTCCAGGAGAAAAAATGGGACTCTCCCTACAAAGACTGGTTCTGCATTAACTTTGACGGCAACAGCGGCTACAACGACGGTTTCTGGTACGAGGGCTGGGAAGGCCACTATGAACTGGTCAAACTGAACCTGCAGAACCCGGCTGTCGTTGACTATCTTCTGGAATGTGTAAAAATGTGGATCGAGGAGTTCGGCATCGACGGGCTCCGTCTCGATGTGGCGTACAGCCTGGACCACAATTTCATGAAACGGCTCCGCCGCTACTGTGAGGAGATCAGACCGGGCTTCGCCCTGATCGGCGAGGTGCTTTTCGGCGACTACAACCTGATCGTCAATGACGAGATGCTGCACAGCTGCACGAATTATGAGTGTTACAAGGGACTTTACTCCAGCTTCAACAGCATGAACATGTTCGAGATCGCACACTCCCTGAACCGCCAGTACGGTCCGGAGCAGTGGTGCATTTACCGGGGCAAGCATCTGATGACGTTCGCGGACAACCACGACGTCTCCCGGCTGGCCACGATCCTGACCAACAAGAAGCATATCCCGCTGGCTTACGGGCTGCTCTTCGGAATGCCGGGCATCCCCTGCATATATTACGGAAGCGAGTGGGGCGAGGAAGGCCAGAAAGCGCCGGACAACGACTATGCCCTGCGCCCCTGCTTTGAGGAGCCGAAGCCGAATGAACTGACAGACCTGATCAAAGAACTGATCGCCATTCGCAGGGAGAGCGACGCCCTCTGCAACGGATCCTACCACAACGTCGTGATCACCAACCACCAGCTTGTATTCGAGCGGAAGACCGACCGTGAGCGCGTCCTCGTGGCGATCAATGCGTCCGATGCGGAATTTTCCGCCGGAAGCCACGAGCTGAACGGAACATTCGAGCGGATCATGACGTATCCCGAAGCTGCAGCGGAGACGGATACCGTAACACTGAACGGACAGCTTTCCATGCCGCCGTACAGCATCCAGTATCTGAAAATGTAGCACAAGAAAAACACAATCGCCGGTATGCAGAGTGTCCAGGGGACTTGACCCCCTGAACACCTGCACACCGGCGTTCTTCATTCATTTCACTGCGACCACTCTGTCCGGCTGCCCCGCTCCGTCTTGATGACATTGAGCTTCCAGTCGATCTGCTCTTTTAATTCATTTACATGGGAAATGATCCCCACCAGGTCTTTTTCTCCCGCCAGTTCCTTCAGGATCTGGATGGCCCGCTCCCGGGCCGCATCGTCCAGGGACCCGAACCCCTCGTCTACAAACATGGTCTCAAGGTTCACGGCCCCGGCCGTATTCTGCACGATGTCCGCAAGGCCCAGCGCCATGGAAAGCGCCGCCATGAAGGACTCGCCGCCGGACAGGGACTTCACATCCCTGACCGAGTCATTGACCAGGTCATAGACGTCCAGGTCGAGCCCCGCCTGGCCCTGGCTTCCCAGCGCCCGGATATCCCGGCACTGGAGGATGAATTCATTGGACGTCATGCGGGCGAGCCGCCGGTTCGCCGCCTGGATGATCTGGCGGAAATACCGGCGCTGCACGTATGTCTCAAAGTCCAGCTTGGCACTGCCGCTTAAGTTGCCGTTGGCCGTGCGGCTTAAGTTGCCGATCACCTCGTATATTCTCCGCAGTTCCTCCTGGGATGTGAAATATTTTTTCAGGTTTTCATACGCACTTTTATTCGTCTCATTCCGGCCGTGAAGATCCATGGACCGCCTGCGGAGGTCTTTCACTGCAAGGCTAAGCTCCTTCTCCCGTTCCTGGTCCGGAGCGGGATCTTCCCGCTTCCTTTCGCCGGCCTGGTTCTCCAGCGTCTCGATCCGGGTGCGGCACTGGATGACTTTTGTGTCGTATTCCTTCACTTTTTGCTCTTTCTGCTGCCAGCCATCGATCCACTGCTTCGCCGCCCGGTATTCTTCCTGGTCTTTGAACTGCTGGTTCCGGATCTCGCTGTAAAAAGCTTCTTTCTCTTCTTCCAGCCTTTTCGCCGTCTCCGCATGCCGGCTTCGCAGGCTTTCAAGCTGTCCGGCTTTCCGACGGTTCTCTTCCGCACATTCCCGGTGCTGCTCCCGCACCCGCGCAACGGCCGCCTTCCGGCTGTCCAGTTCTTTCTCTGCGCCGGCCAGCTGCGCTTTCGCCTCTTCGTACGCCGGCGGATCTTCCCCCAGCGCCTTCTTCTCCGCCGCCAGCGCCGCGGCTGCCTTCTGATATTCTTCCTGGATCCCTGCCCGGCGGGACTCCGCCTGGTCCCGGCGCTTCTTCGCCTGTTCCACCGCATTCTGGTCCGGGACGCCGTCCGGCAGTTCCGCCTTATGGGGATGGTGGACAGAGCCGCACACGGGGCAGGGCTTTCCCTCTTCCAGTTCCCGCGCCATCAGGCCGGCCTGTCCCACGAAGAACCGCTCATACCGGTCCTCATATTCAGCCGCGGCCCTCCGGCACGCCTCCATGCATTCAGCCATCTTCTCCGTCCATTCCGCGCACGCCGCGCTCATCCGGCGGACCGTCTCATACCGGGGCAGCATCTCGCGCAGTCCGGCGATCCGTTCCTGAAGCCCCGGTTCGTCCCGGCCAAACGCTTCCTCCAGCTCCTTAAGTTTCTCTCCGAGCTGTCTTTCATCTTCACTGTGTTCCTTCTGCCAGGTTTCCAGCGATGAGATCTCTTCCGCCACCCGGTTCAGGTCTTTTTGGGTACGGAGCGCCTCCGCCTGTTCCTGAAGCTGCTTTTCTTCCTTCGCCAATTCTGACAGACAGCTCTTCCCCGCCCGGATAATCTCCTTTAATGTGTTTTGCGTCTCCTCTGCCGGCGGCATTTCCATGCCGGCGATCTCCTGCCAGCGCAGGTCCGGATCATGAAATGCATCCACCCGTTCAATCTCCCGCCGGATATCCGCCTCGTTTTCCTTCAGGCTGACATAGAGTTCTTTCGCCTGCTCTTTCAATTCCTCCTGCATCTTCCAGTAGATCCGGGTCTGGAAGATCTTGCTGAAGATCTTCCGCCGCTCCCGAGATCCCGCGTGCAGCAACTGAAGGAATTCGCCCTGGGCGATCATGGCGATCTGGGTGAACTGTCCGGCGTCCAGCCCCAGGATCTCTTCGATCTTCTGGTCCGTCTCCCGCTTCTTCCCCTGAAATTCCTTCCCGTCGGGCAGAAGCAGGCTCACTTTCGCCGTCTCCTTTACCAGACGCACGGTGCCGTCCGCATTTTTCCGTTTGCCGGCCCGCATATATTCAGGATTGCGCCGCACCGTGTACTCGCCCTCCCTGCCGGAAAAGGTGTATTCCACATAGGTATCCGTGCTTTCGTCCGCATACTGGCTGCGCATCATATTGCCGTCGCGCACCCCGCCGCTTGTCCGGTTATAGAGCGCGTAGGTGATGGCGTCAAAGATGGTCGTCTTCCCGGCGCCCGTGTCGCCGGCAATGAGAAAGAGTCCGCCTTTTATCACTGTAAAATCAATAACTTCCACGCCGGAATAGGATCCGAACGCAGACATGGTAAGTCTGACCGGTCTCACTGCTCATCCCCCTTTGCATGATCATACGCCTGATCCACGATCCCGCGCTCCTCGCCCGTCAGATCCCGGCCCTGCATCTCGCGGTAGAAATCCGCGAACACCTGCGCCGGATCGCCCAGCCAGATCTCATCGTCGTCAAACTCCAGCTTCTTCCGTGTGCGGGTGTTGTCCATCCGCACTTCCAGGATATGGCCGTACACTTTCTGCAGCTGCTCTTTCGGTTTATACGGGTCCGTCTCATCGGTGAGCACCACACTTACGTAATCATCCCGGTGCCGCGGATCCGCTTCTTTTAAAATATCATCCAGGTTCCCGCGCACCCGGCGCACATCCCGCAGCGGATGAAGGGGCAGCTTCTCCACCTTCACCGGCGCGCCCTTTTCACCCAGTTCCACCAGATGGAGCGTCTTCTCCTGTTCTGCCTCGCTGACCGAATATTTCAGAAGCGTCCCGCAGTAGCGGACCGTCTCCCGGCCAACCTTCTGGGCGCCGTGGAGATGCCCGAGGGCCGCGTAATCAAAGTCTCTCAGGACGGAAATATCCACGTTGTCGATGCCGCCCACGCTCAGCTGTTCGGAATCGCAGGTCTCCGGCCGGAGCGTTTCCTCCGCGGCGTCATCTTTCCCGGTATAAAACTGATGGGAAACGATCACATTGCGCTCCCGCGGATCGATCTTCTCCCGTTCCAGCACGATCCGCACCGCCTCCGTATAATTTTCCGGCAGGCTGCCCCCATTCAGGCCGCGCACATACCCGGGCTTTAGGAAAGGCATCAGGTAAAAGTTCACGTTCCCGTGTTCATCCGCCAGCGTGATCTTCTTCAGATGCTCATCCTCCGTTTCCGGCGCCCGGCCGGCGATATGGATCCGGTGGCTCCCCAGCAGCCGGCTCGCATAGTCCAGACGCTGGGCGGAGTCATGGTTTCCCGCGATGATCAGCAGCGGGATCTCCGGCCGGATCTTCGACATCCGTGTGAGGAAATCGTCAAAAATCGCCACCGCCTCGCCGGACGGCACGGTCTTGTCATAAATATCCCCGGCGATCACCACCGCATCCGGGCGCAGGGCCTCCGCATAAGAAACGATCTCCGAGAGGATGTGTTCCTGGTCCTCCCGGAGATTATAGTGATGTAATTGTTTCCCGATATGAAGATCCGATAAATGAAAAAATCTCATGGCTTTCCTCTTTTCCGCTTCTCCCGTCAGAGTTTCACGATCGTCGGTTCGTGGTCCATGGCCGGGATCACTTTATCCGTCAGATCCTTTGTAGCGAACCGGAGGCTTGACGTATTGATGCACGGATGGCAGGCAAAATACGCCGGCTTCAGCACATCTTCGTCGATCAGAAGGCGCACCCGCCCCTCATGGTCGTTCATCAGCCCCATTACGCTGAGCGACCCGGGCGTGATATCCAGATAGGCTTCCATATATTCCGCTTTGGCAAAGGACAGCCTTGCGGAACCGATCTGGGCGGACAGATATTTCGTCTTAAAGGGCTTGTCCCCCGGAATGAGCAGCAGATAAAAATCCGTCTCCTGCCGGTTGCAGAGGAGCAGGTTCTTGCAGATCGACACGCCTTCCTCCACGCCATCGCTGAGCGTCCGGTCGATCTCCTCGCAGGCATCCATGGTCATGGCCGCCTCGTGGTCCACCCGCGCGTAGGACACGCCCAGGGAATCCAGCAGATCGTATACGCGGAGTTCTTTCTCCAGTCTGCCCTCCGTATGTTCCGGTCTTCCGTTATATAACTCCATCTCTTTCTCTCCCGTTTATTTTTATTCCGCGTTTTTCTCTCTTTGAAGCTTATCTGCAGCCTTTGCCGCACTATAGCTTCAGGCTCCTGCAGCGGTTAAAGCAGGCGAACATCTCCTGCCGTCTCGGCCTTGCCATGCAGGCGATGCTCGACGTGCTCTCGCAGAGTGCCGCAAGAGTACCTTTTTCAATCGCCTGCTCCAGCTCCGCCACGATCTGCCGCAGGTCCTTCCTTCCATCTAGCAGATGCTTCTGCGCATACCGCACGCAGTACCCGAGCGCCGTCACCTGCTCGCTGTCCGTGATCTGCTCTACATACCGCAGATCGATGGTCTCCCGGTTGATCATCACGCCTTCTTTCCCGAGCGTCTTCATCTTGATCCTGTCATTGCCCCTGAATGCCTTGTCCGGCCGCGGGCAGCGTCCGAGATCCGGCTTCGCCGCCGGCTCCTCCGGCGCACTGATCATGGGGAAGTTCTCCGCCTCTTTTTTCGCGTAAGTCGTAATGTCCTTCGGCACATACCGGTCCATCTGGATGATCGTGTCCGCGATGTGGAAATAAGATCCCGAGCTGCCGGCCACGATCACCGTGGAAATGCCATAGTTCTCATACAGTTCCCGGATCCGGTCGATGAACGGCGTGATCGGCTCCATATCCCGGTGGATCACCCGCTGCATAAGCTCATCCCGAATCATAAAGTTGGTGGCGCTCGTATCCTCATCGATCAGCAGGAGGGACGCCCCGGCCTCGATGCTCTCCACCACATTGGCCGCCTGGGACGTGCTGCCGCTGGCGTCCTCCGTACAGAATTTCACCGTATCCTTCCCGTTCGGCAGATCATTGATGAACATGGAAATGTCGGTCTTCCGGATGCTGCGCCCGTCCTCGGCCCGGATCTTCATGGCCGTATCGTCCGTGATCACATACTCCCGGCCGTCCCCGGCGATATGGTCGTACACGCCCAGTTCCAGCGCTTTAAGAAGGGTGGATTTCCCGTGGTATCCGCCGCCCACGATCAGGGTGATCCCCCTGCGGATGCCCATGCCGGTGATCTTCCCCCGGTGGGGCAGGTCCAGTTCTACTTTCAGTTCATCGGGCGACCGGAACACCACGCCGCCTTTCATGGGGCGTGCGGAAATGCCGGACTCCCGGGGCAGGGTGCTCCCGTCCGCCACGAACGCGCACAGCCCGAGCTTCGGCAGCATTTCCCGGATGAAATGCTGATCCTCCGCCAGGTCAACGATGGCGCGCAGCCGCTTCGCGTCCATATTTTTATAGAACAGCGCGTGCTTCACGCATTCCGGTACGAAGTCAAAGAGGATCTTCTCCAGCTCCCGCGCATTGATAGTCCGCCCGTTGGCCGGGAATCCGATCTCCATGCGGAGCACCACATCCCCGCTCTTTGGATCGATCCGGCAGGCCGTCCGCTCCAGCACTTCCTGCCCGCAGCGGCTCACCGAGATAAGTCCGCTCTTCCCGGATCCTTTCGCCTTAAATGCGAACTGCTCCGCCCGTCTGCCGAACTGCCTCGTCAGCTCATCCTGCAGAGCAATCCTCTGATGGTCTCCTCCATAAAGTTCCTGCGGGAATCCCGCGGTGCGCCCGGCCACGCGTACGCTCACCTTTGATGGTGAAGCGAAAGGGTCTCCCTGCACATGGTCGATAGACAATATATAGCCTGGGAACTGGTAAGCGCCCTTTGTATCTTTATATGCCGGATACCCCCGGTGGTCGATCCTGTTTAACAGGCTTCTAAGTTCTGTTGATGACTGCATAGTGATGTCTCCCTTCTTCCGGCCTCACAGTCGGAATCTGATATTTCTCTTCGCTTGTCCTCACAAACTCTAAACTCATACCTGACTCACATCTTAGTACATGACGCCGGCGAAATCAATATTGTTTTCTCATATTTTCATACCGTCTGTCTGTACGATCCGGCACACGCAGCCGGAACACTTTCTCCCGAAACGCACTTCGCGCGGTTCTGTCGTCCCCCGTCAAAGGGAGCAAATACAAAACCGCGCGGTTCCTTCTTCATTCTGCTTTATCAAATCAACGTTTGTTATTTCTGATATTTTGCTGTTTCAGCATACACCTGCCTGCCTTCGGAATATACACCCGGACGGCGCAGCTGCCCCATTCCGGTCACGGCTTCTCTTGAGCCGTCCACAGCCGGATCCGCATATTTCATGTACCACTTCTGCAGCCGGTCAAACAGCCCGCACCGGATTTCTTCATATTCCGGAAGTCCGATCAGATTCTCTTTCTCTTCCGGATCTTCCGACAAATGATAAAGTTCATCCGGGCCATACGGATAACGATGGATATACTTCCATTCACGGTTGCGGATCATCCTGCTTGATCCATACTCATCCAGGATAACAACATGATTATCCGTGTCCGATGCTCCGGTCAGCACAGGAGCAAAACTCCTGCCCGGCAGTCCCTCCGGAAGGTCACCGTCAAGCTTGAGCAGATCTTTCAGGGTCTGGATGATATCGTAATGGCTGCACATACTCTCCGTTACCCTGTCTTCAGGAATCACGCCTTTCCAGCGGGCAATGAACGGAACCTTGACAGCCGTATCGAACAGATTGAACGGAAACGTTCCGTTGCCTTTTCCCCAGATGCCGTGATGTCCCATATTCATGCCGTTGTCCGCGGTAAAGATCACCAGTGTATCATCCGCGATCCCCAGCTCTTCCAGACGGTCAAGAAGCCTGCCTACGCCTGCATCCATCGCCGTCACCGCAGCATAATATCCCCGCAGAAGACGTTTTCTCTCCTCGCCTGTTCCTCCCGGAGCCGTAGGGATACGGTTAGGATGGAGCGGTTCGTCCGGAGTCGCCGTACACTGGCAGTCACGGTACATCTCTACATACTCTGCCGGATGCTGATCTGCATCCCACGGGTCGTGGGGCGCCGTATAATGCACACTTATATAAAACGGCTGATCTGAATCCTTATACCGCTCCGAATATTTATCAATATTTTCCAGTGCATGCTGCGTTATTAAATCTGTAATATAACGATTCTCTATCCTGAGTTCACCGTTCTCGATCACATCCGGCTCCATATAAAGGCAGCCGCCTCTGCCGATTGTAAACCAGTCCGTAAATCCGTGCTGCGGGCTCATGCTGTCGCCAAGATGCCATTTACCTGAAAGGGCGCAGCAGTATCCGTTGTCCGCAAGCAGATCCGTGTACGCTGTCATACCTTCCAGATAGCGGACCGGCTTGTCTTCATTGGCGAAATACGGGTGGTCTTTATATTCCCCAAGTGTATCCTTATCAAGACTTCCGCAGCGGATCCAGTCGTGGACTCCGTGACGTGAGGGAATACGTCCCGTCAGTATGGACGCCCTTGCCGGGCTGCATACCGGAGACGCACAGAAAAAATTGTCAAATCTCGTTCCCTGTTTTGCCAGCCGATCCAGATTCGGCGTATAAATATCTGTATTCCCGGCGCAGCGCATTGCCCACGCCCCCTGATCATCCGTCAGGACAAACAATATATTCGGTCGCTTCATCTCCAAACTCCTCTCAAAAAAACCGGCACGCCGTCTGGCAGTGCCGGTTATAAATCATCTTATCTATTTAGATGCCTGAAACTCCTCAACCTGAGTTGTCACTTCATCGATCAGATCCTGTGCCCCGTTTGCTTCCAGATCTTTAAGGAATGCCGGGATGTATTCCTCAGGATCTACAGATCCCGTCTCAAGAGACGGACCGTACTCTGCGATTACGTTAGTCAGCGCTGCAACCTGTGTCTCTACCGGTGTCATATCAAAGGAGAAACCGTTGTTCTGGGAGATAATAGCTGCATCATTGTACTCCTGGAACAGTTCTTCAATGTTGTCCGGATAACTGATATCCCATTTCTGGTTGAACGGTGTACCAAACTGCCATCCGTATGTATAGTCGTATCCGTTGTCCGCCGGATCAAGTGTTCCGTCCATTGTTCTGTCAACCTGGTCTTCGCCGACTGCTGTATAGTGCTCGCCTTCGATACCATGACGGATCAGTGTTCCAACATACTCGTCCGTGTTCAGAAGATTGATGAACTCAAGAGCTTTCTCCGGATGCTCGCTTGCGGAGGAGATTGCAAGGATACCGCCGCTGAGTACACTTGTTGTCTCAAATAACGGATCCATCAGTGATACGAAACCTACTCCGTGTCCGCTTGAATTTGACATCATTTCTACATTACCCGGTGCATTTTTAATGAAGTAGGAGAACAGCTTGCCGTTGTTGAAGTCATTGTCACGGTTTGCTGTATCGCTGTCATAGTTAACCGGATCGCCGCCAAGGTATCCTGCTTTATTCCATGAATAAACTGTTTTGCAGTAGTTCATGTACTCTTCGCTCGCGTACTGGTTAAATACAGTCTCTCCTGCCATATCTTTGAAGTTATCATACTCCGGTACTGCCGCAACTGCAGGAAGTGTGGAGTTTCCTGTAAGAGACTCATACGGAGCAGCCATCGGCCATGCGTTCACAAGTCCGGATACACCGATCACATCCTGTCCTGCTGCCTTTGATTTCTCGGCAACTGTCTCAAGAACTTTTGTGTAATCCTCAAGTGTGGCAACCTGACTCATATCGATGCCATATTCAGCTGCGAGATCGCTGTTATATACGATTCCGCCCTGCCATCCCATTTCTTTATAGGAAGGAACACCGTAGATCTGTCCGTCTACTTTCACTGTATCCCACACTTCCTGCGGAATAAAATCATAAGTTTCTTTTGCATATTCCGGAAGGAGATCTGTGATATCCATATATGCGTCCTTGCCTACGAACTGAAGATAATCTGTCGTCCAGTTTGCTGTAAAGCAGATATCGAAATACTCGCCTGCATTGATCAGGTTCGGCATTTTCTCTTTGTAGTCCGGATTTGCAATTACATTGTAATCAATCTCTACGCCGATCTTGTCACGTGTATACTCGTTGAGCTTTTCAATCACCTTATCTGTATCTGCTGCCACCGGGTTGATGGACATATACCATTTCAGTGTCGTGATGCCATCCTCGTCGCTGCCGCCGTTGTCTGATCCGCCTTTCTTTCCGCATCCTGCCAGCAGGCCTACTGTCATGGCTGCCGCAAGTCCGATGCTGAGCAATCTCTTTGTTCTCAGTTTCATAATCTTTCCTCCTCTTAGAAATTATTTACCAAAACGCTTCTGCGTTCTGAATACGTGTTATATCAGCCTTTCACTCCGCCGACCGTAAGTCCTTTGACAAAATATTTCTGGAAGTATGGATACGCCAGAAGGATTGGCAGGACTACCAGTACGGTAAGAGCCATACGGCCACTGTCTGTCGGTGCATTTGCTGCCATCTCTGCATATTCCAGAGCATTTGCCGAAGACTGTTTCATAAATTCCAGACTGTTCTGCATACTCCACAGCAGTGTCTGTACAGGATATTTTTCCTGATCCACGATGTAGAGCATTCCGAGGAACCAGTCGTTCCAGTATGCGATCATCGTAAACATACCGATCGTTGCGATACCCGGTTTGGAAAGCGGAAGCACGATCCTGAAAAATGTCTTGAACTCGCTGGCTCCGTCCACTCTCGCAGCTTCTATAAGTTCAACGGGTATGCTCTTGTAGAATGTCCTGAGCACCACAATGTAGAATGCGTTGAACGACATCGGGAAGATCAGCGCCCACACGCTGTTGCCCAGACCGAGCAGCTGTGTGTTTACCATATATGTGGCAACGATACCTCCGTTAAACAGCATGGTAAAGAGCATCAGGAGTGTAAACAGTCTGTTGTATGCATAGTCGCTGCGGCTGAGTACATATGCGAAGCTTGCGCTGATCGCCAGACTGAATACTGTTCCGACTACAGTTACAAAAATTGTGATTCCGTAAGAACGGATAAGCTGGTCTCCCAGTTTAAAGAAGAACTCATATGCCGCGAGACTCCACTCGGACGGGAAAAAGCTGTACCCGTTTTCAAAGATGCTCTGCTCACTGCTGAAAGATACGATCACTACGAGCAGAAGCGGAAGCACACAGATAAGAGTCCATATGGCAAACCAGATATTCAGAGCAATATCGGCTTTTTTAGATATCCGGTTTATTGTCAGATCAGGTACTCCCTCATCCTTGTTCTTTTTCTTCTTAAATAAACTTCTCATCCATAACCCCTCCTGTCAGAATAATGCGCTGTCCGGATCCATTTTACGTACGACGAGGTTGGTTCCTACTACAAGGACAAATCCCACAACCGACTGGTAAAGGCTGGCTGCAGATGCCATGCCGACATTGCCGGTTTCTTTGAGCGCCCTGTATACATATGTATCAATAACCTGTGTCACGTCATACAGCGGTCCCGAATCTCTCGGAAGCTGGAAGAACAGACCGAAATCAGCGTAGAAAATTCTTCCGATCGCCAGGATTGTCAGGACGATCATCATCGGTTTCAGACATGGCAGCGTAATATTTTTGATCTGCTGCCATTTTGTCGCTCCGTCGATTACCGCTGCTTCATAGTAATCGTTCGGAATACCGGTAAGAGAACTCAGGTACATAACCGTTGAATATCCGATCGTCTTCCACAGCTGGAAAAACGTCAGAATAAACGGCCATTTTCCAGGATCAGAATACCAGTCTACCCCGGCGAATCCGAAGTAGTCAAGCAGATGATTGAACAGGCCGTCGTCCACGCTGAACATTGAAAACGCCATAAACGAAACAACAACCCATGACAGGAAGTAAGGCGCCATGAAGATCGTCTGGTAGATCTTCGCCCTGCGTTTCTTCAGGAGTTCGTTCAGACCGATCGCCATAGCCACTGCCATCACGAGATCCAGCAGGATAAACAGACCGTTATAAAGCAGTGTGTTTCTCGTGATGATCCAGGCGTCTGTTGTCTTGAACAGGAATTCAAAGTTTTTGAAGCCGGTCCACTCACTTCCGAAAATGCCGTCCCTTACGCTGAAGCGCTTAAATGCGAGAAGCAGTCCCGACATCGGAAGGTAGCGGAACAGAATCATTACGATCAGCCCCGGTGCCGCCATAACAGTCAGTGGAAGATTTTTTTTGAATACATACCAGAAACTTTTTTTCTTTTTTTTCACGACAGCCGGGTTAGCAGTTGAAGTTTTCATAACATCCCCCTTTTCTTTCCGTGCTTTCTACATAAAGTTTATCATCCACATTCCTGCTTCAACAACGGCACAATTTTTATATGAGGTGCATCTTTTTTATCTGATGCTATGTGCTTAAAAAGAGCACCCGAGATCACTAATTTTAGGAAATAATTCACAAATCTGCCGTCTGTATGCTATAATACCCGATGATTATTGCGGATAGCTCACAAATGAGAACTGCAAATGAGGAGGAGAAGATTTATGATCAAAATACTGCTTGTAGATGACGACTACCTCGCCCTTGAGGGACTGTGCCAGATGCTTCACTGGGATGATTTCAACGGTGAGCTGTCAGGCTGTGCCACAGACGGGCTTGATGCCGTTTCCATGATTGAAGATAATCCCCCTGACGTAGTCGTAGCAGACATCAAAATGCCCCGAATGAACGGTATAGAGCTTTCCCGCTATCTGTACGAAAACCATCGCGGTACCCGCGTCATTCTGCTGAGCGGCCACAGCGAATTTGAGTATGCACAGAAAGCGCTGCAGTACCGTGTCACAGATTACATCCTCAAACCGGTCACCCGGCAGAAGATAAAAGAACTGGAAACTCTTCTGAAAAAGATCGATAAGGAGCTCGCTGCAAAGAAACAGATCCGCCGTCTGACGGGAAGCGAGGTCCTCAAAGACCGGCTGCTCTCTTTACTGAGGCAGGGAGATGAAAAAGCGGTCTATGACTTCCTGTATGACGGAGTTCTGGCAGAGGCACTCCTCCATGATACCGCCGGGACTCTCGGCTCCACACTTCTTAACCACACTTTTGCCTATCAGAATGAAATTGGCAAGGACAAAGCTGCGCTTGATGAGCTGAAGAAAACATGCACGGATGAATACTGGCTGCTCTCCTCATCCCGGGAACGTGTTTCTTACATCTATACCCGCTGTCAGGAACTGATGACATATGCACAGAGCAGGAAGAGCGAATATGAGCAGCCGATCGTTGCGCACTGTATTCAGGTAATCCGGGAATCATTCTCTGATCCCGGCTTTAACATCTCCCAGCTTGCAGACCATGCCAATCTGTCTCTCCCCTATCTGAGTACGGTTTTTAAACAGGCAATGGGACAGACGATCAGCAGCTATCTCTCCCGTCAGCGGCTGCTCTGCGCCCAGAAACTGCTGCAGGACATCTCGATTCCTATCAAAGATGTGTGTGCACGGTCAGGATACGAAGATCCGCATTATTTTGCAAGATCCTTTAAAAAGCAGACCGGGATGACGCCCAGCGAGTATCGTAATCTCCACAGCTCCAGGGACTTTACCCCCGAGTATAGCGATAAGGAGGGCAATCCATGAGCATCACCAAACGCAGTTTCATGATCATATGCCTGATCATATCCTGCATACTGATCACATTGAACCTGGTCACTTACGGACTCTTCCAGTATTCGATTACCGAACAGATCCTGACTTCCTATGACACTCTTGTAGACGCCAACAACTCTCTGTGCCGGCTCTTCACACAAGAACTGGACCAGCTTACATATATGTATACTACGGATGAGGAGCTGGGCAGCCTGCTCTCCATGCCCGTAGGCAATGACAGACTGGAGGATCTCCAGACGAAATCTGAACTGAACAGCCGGATGGCGTACACGCTGAATTCCCAGAGTGCACTGTCTAATAAAGGATTTTCTTCTGTCCTCTATGTTAATCCGGAGCTTCCTGTAAGCACTCTTTTCAGGTCCAATACAACGGTCCGGGGCGTCAGCCGCCTCTTCAGCGCAGAGACTTTTCTCAATGAGGACTGGTATACACATGCACTTGATCAGGTTGCACGTCATTATATTTTTGTAGATGAAACGGAAGGCCGGCTCTGCTTTGCCAAAAAGCTCCAGAACAGCCATTATTCCGGTCCCCGTCTGGAAGACGGAGTCGGAGTACTTCTCTGCAGTGTGCCGGCAAGCCGCATCCCCCAGATTTTTTCTTTTCATCCGCTTACTGCAAACAGCGGATTTGCACTTTTCAGCCGCGACGGAGCGCTTCTGTACCAGTCGGACGCTCTGCCGGACTTGTCTGATGCAGCCGAGCAGTTTCTGAGCGATACCTCCCATCAGAAACTGAACCTGAATGGCAGTTCATATATATACAGCTCAGCGGAACTTGACTGGGGACTCCACCTCCTCTTCCTCACGCCTTACAGCGATATTACAGAGCAACTCCATGCGATGATGCTCCCGTATCTGCTCTGTTCATTTGTCTTCCTGATCATCGGCGCCCTGTCTTCTCTCCTGCTCTCCAGGGGAATTACACTTCCTGTCGTACAGCTGACACGGAAGATTGAACGTATCGAAGATACCCGGAATGTAGACCTGTCAGCATTTTCAGGTTCGGGACCCCCGGAAATCAGAAGGCTGAACAGCAGCTTCAGCGATCTGATCCGCCGTGTCAACCGCCTGACCGGACAGATCCAGCAGGCTGCGGAACAAAGGAGGATCAGTGAGCTTCGGGCACTCCAGGCACAGATGAATCCGCACTTTGTACTAAACGCCATGAATACCGTAAATTACATGGCGCTGATGCGTGAAGAGGATGATATCGCCGCTACCGTTGATTCCATCGCTAATCTGATGCGCTATAGCATCACTGAACCGGACCAGCTTGTCAGCATCCGGACAGAGGTCGAAAATATACGGGAATACATCTCCATTTATACTCTGCGTTTCCGTCAGGAAATCCGTCTGGAAGTCTCGGCAGACCGTCCGGACACGGAGATTTTTATCCCCAAGTTTACCCTGCAGCCGCTCGTAGAGAATTCGATCCGGCACGGGATCACCCGGCAGGACGCCGGTATCACCGTATTCCTGCGGGCATGGGAAGATAGAGACAATCTCTATGTACAGGTCACCGATACAGGCAGGGGTGCTGATCCGGACAAGCTGAACGCCTACCTTCGCTACGAAGATGTAGATCTGAAAGTATCCCACGGGTTCGGCATACGCAATGTAAACGAGAGGATACAGCTCCATTTCGGCGGAGACAGCGGTCTGACCTTTTCCATAGATCCGGACGGCCGGCTCGCCGCCACGCTCACGATCTGCACAGATAAAAAAAGTGCACCTGATAATAAGATTTAACTCTTTCAAACATTACAGCCGGGCGGTATATTAGAATCAACCCCCGGCTGTTTTTGCCGGATACGAGAAAAGGAGCACAAAAATATGGCGAAAACACTTGTTGTCAATGGTATTCACAATTATACTGCACCGGAGGAATATATCCCCCCGAAATCAGCGGCGGTCAGAGAGCATCTGGAATGGTTCATGGACCAGAAGCTGGGACTGATGATGCACTGGGCACCCGGCTGCCAGCTCGGCACTTACGAGAGCTGGCCGTTAAGCGACGGAGACGGCTCATGGAGCCAGGAAGATATGACATGGGCCGACATCGAGACCTGCAAGCAGCAGTACTGGGATGCAAACCGGACTTTCAATCCTATAAAATTCGATCCCGTCAGATGGGCGGCACTCGCCGCAGACTGCGGATTTAAATACCTGCTTTTTACAACAAAGCATCATGACGGATTCTGTATGTATGACACGGATACAACAGACTATAAGATCACAGCAGAGAGCTGTCCCTTCCATACACATAAGGACGCTGACATCGTCGGCGCTCTCTTCCGGGAATTCCGCAGACAGGGGCTGGGCATCTCTGTCTACTTTTCCAAGCCGGACTGGCACAGCGAGTATTACTGGGCTCCGCAGTTTGGCACTGCACCTGACAGAAACGTAAATTATGATGTCAGTGAACATCCGGATCTGTGGGAGAAATATGTACAGTTTGCCCATCAGCAGATCCGGGAACTGTGCACGAACTACGGCAAAGTCGATGTGCTCTGGCTGGACGGTGGCTGGGTGCGCCCCGATAATCTGGGACAGGACATCCGTCTCGGCGAGATCGTGGAGGAGATCCGCTCTTCCTCCCAGCCGCACCTGATCGTCTCTGACCGTACCTGCGGGGGAGAGTATGAAAACTTCATCACACCAGAGAAAACTGTCCCTGAAACTGCCCTTAATGTTCCGTGGGAAACTTGTACGACTGTAGGGAATAAGTTTTCGTTCCACTATACAGATACATTCAAAAGCGGACACCAGCTTGTTCTGCTCCTGCTTGATGTTGTGAGCAAAGGCGGCAATCTTGCCCTTAACATTGCCCCGCAGCCGGACGGTGAACTTCCGGCTCCCGCAGTCCGGTCTCTCCGCGATATGGGCGCATGGCTTAAAATCTACGGAGACGGCATATATGGGACGCGCATCTGTGCCCCGTATTTCAAAGATAACCTGTTCTACACGCAGAAAGAAAATAGAAGATATGTTTTCTGCGCATACGGAGATACTCCTGTTCTTCCGGCACAGATCACACTCGTCTCAGAAAAACCGGTGAAATCTGTCATATGTATGCGTACCGGCACTCCGGTTCTCTTCCGCCAGGAAGGAGATAAAGTCACCGTCTTCACAGACGGCCTTCCCACAGGCGGAGCATTCTACGCGGAAGGCTTCTGCGCTGTTACCGGATAGGACCGGGGCGGAAGCCCGCCCTGATTGTTTCCGGACATTCAAAGAGATTGCCGGCTGTCTTATTTCCTAAGATAGCCGGCAATCTCTTTCATCCTCGGTGCGCATTTTTCAAAAAACATCCTGTATCCGCCGCAGAAGTAGTTTCTGTACGTCCCTGTCTGGGCATCCCGTATTCTGTGTCTGCGGCACCCGTTCCGGCAGAGTTGAAACCACCGGCACTGCCTGCACTCTTCATCGTGTTTCAGAGATTCCCGCACAAATTGTTTTGCAGTCTCATTCTCAAAGAATTCCTCAATTCTGTTCTCGTTATAATTTCCCAGACAGTATCCGTCCATCGCATAGAAATCACAGGGATATGCCCTGCCGTCTGCCTCCGCTACGCACTGCACACTGCAGGTTCCCCTCTGCTCGCAGGACTCCGGAGGGATACCCGCGAGGATTCCGATGTAATTCTCAAACTGGCGGATATACGGCGCCCTGCCCTTTCTCCAGTCCTTTTCCCATAACCGGAACAGCTCTGTCAGAAACTTTCCGTAAGCTTCCGGCGTCAGCGAGTATTCCCTGCCTCCCGGCTCTTCCCCCGCCGGATCAAGACAGGCGATATACTGCTGGTAATCCCATCCGTTGTTTTTGTATTCTTTGTATATCTCCCGGGTATGTTCCGACACGCTCCGGGTCACAACTGTGAGAATATTATAGGCCACGCCGAAGCTGTCAAGCAGATCCGCCGCCTTTTTAACACGGGCGTAAGTCGCCCCCCCTGATGCGTCATGCCTGTACCGGTCATGAATCTCCTGTGTTCCGTCCACTGACAGACCGATCAGAAAATCATGTTCTTTAAAAAACCGGCACCACTCTTCGTCAAGAGCAAACCCGTTTGTCTGAATCGTATTAATCACACGGATTCCTCTTCTGTTGAACCTCTTCTCAAGCCGGATCACTTCTCTGAAAAAATCCAGTCCCCGGAGGGTTGGTTCCCCTCCCTGGAAGGCAAAACATATCTCATCCCCAGCCTGTCTCATAGCCTTTTTTATGAGATTTTTTACAGTATCCACGGACATCATTCCGCGGATGCCTTCTTCACGTTTGTCCATCTCGTCGCAGTAAAAGCAATAACTGCAACGCATATTGCACAGTCCGGAAGCGGGTTTAATCAAAATTGTATGTAATGTCATCGTTTTCCTCCCGGTATTTTTCTATCCTGCTCACAGTATAACAAATCCGCGCCGTTTCGTGTATTTTTTTCACAAAACAGCACGGATCTTATTCCTCTTTTAAACTATATTAACATATATTTCCCGTCACTACTGTACAGACGGCGCATGCCGGTCTATCAGAGCAGTCCCGCCATCTGCGGCAGCCATAGGCTGACGGCAGGCACATATGTGACGAGCAGCAGTCCGATCAGGATCGCTATATAATACCTTAGCATATATGGCATAACCTTTGCCAGGCTGGTCCTGCCGACTTTGATCGCAACAAACAGTGTATTGCCAACAGGCGGTGTAATATTACCGATACACAGGTTGTAGACAAGGATCAGTCCGAACTGTACCGGATCCATTCCGAACGTCTGTACTACAGGAAGGAACAGCGGCGTAAAGATCAGGATCGCCGGTGTAACGTCCATAAATGTTCCCGCGATCAGCAGGATCACGTTCATGATCAGAAGGATGATGATCGGATTCTGTGTCAGACCGAGCAGTGCAGCCGAAATCGCCTGCGGGATCTGTGTAAAGGACATAACCCATCCGAGGATGTTGGACACACCGATCAGGAACACTACCATACCGCTCATCTTCGCGCTCTCAACCACGATATTCCAGAAGGATTTCCATGTGATATTGCGGTAGCAGATACCAAGGATCAGCGCGTATACTACGGCAATAGCCGAACCCTCTGTAGCCGTGAACACACCTGCGATGATACCGCCGATCACGACAACGATAAGAGATAAGGACGGGATAGCTTTCAATGTGCACACGCCCAGGTTTTTCCAGTCAAACTTGCCGGGAAGTCCCTTATATCCCTTTTTCTTCGCGATCAGAATAGCAACGACCATACAGCAGATAGCCCAGATGATTCCAGGAACATATCCAGCCATAAAAAGTGCTGCAACAGATGTTCCTCCTGCTGCCAGAGAATAGGTGATCAGCGCGTTGGACGGCGGGATCAGAAGTCCCGACGGTGCGGATGCTCCGTTAGTTGCGGCACACAGAGCCTTGTCGTATCCCTGCTCTTCCTCGCCTTTTTCAACCATGCTTCCAACTGCCGCTGCCGCTGCGGAAGCAGATCCGGAAATCGCACCAAACAGTGCATTTGCTCCGATATTAGTAACAAGAAGAGCCCCCGGCATCTTGCCGAGTATAGCCATAACAAAGTCTACGAGACGCTTTGCGATTCCGCCCTGGTTCATAAGATTTCCTGCCAGGATAAAGAACGGGATCGCTGTCAGGCTGAACTTGCTCATACCTACAAAGATACGCTGTGCGCCGGTTACCACCGATATGTCAAGCGATACTGTCTGCAGGATACAAACAAGTGAGGAAATGCCGATGGCATACGAGATCGGCACCCCGATGATCAATAAAACTGCAAGGATGACTATAATGATCAATAATGACTCCATTGCCATAACTTACACCTCCTCCTTCTTCTCTTCATAAGTGCCTCTGCTGATCTCCACGATATTCAGCACAGTATAGATCATATTGAGCACGCCGCACACCGGAAGCACTATGTAAAACACTCCGACAGCAACGCCGAGAGACGATGTCATCTGTCCCATGGCAAGCTCCGTGATCTTGATGCCGCCGTAGACGAGAATGACTGCCGAGAAGGCAAATGCAATCAGCTCACCAAATATAGCAAAAAACTTCTGAGCTTTTTCCCCCATTTTTTCTACAATGACTGGGATGTTCATATGTCCGCGCTCTCCTGTGATCAGAGACGCCCCGAAAAGGCTGGCCCATGCAAACAGGTAAGATACCAGTTCCTCTGACCATGACGACGGATTCTGAAGGACATAGCGGGTAAATACCTGCCAGCAGGTCAGGGCGACCATGGCGATAAAACTGACTCCCGCCAGTACGTTTAAGATTTTATTCAATACATTTCTTAATGCTTTCATGTCTCCCCCTCCTTATGACTCGTCAGCCGGATACTGCTCGTTATATGCCTGGATCGCATCATAAATCGGTACAAGATCCGGGTACTTTTCAAGCATATCGTCATGCATCGGCAGACATGCTTCTCTGAAAGGCTCTATATCCGGATAATTGAACTGTACACCCTGCTCATTCTGCGCGCGGTCCTTTGACTCTTCCACAGCTTTGACCCACTCTTCTCTCTGAACCTGGTTGACAAGCTCAAATCCTTCCTCAAAGATCGCCCTTTCGTCATCGCTCAGACCATCCAGGAAGTCATTGCTGCCGATCAGGATGTCAGGGATCATCTGGTGCATACTGTAAGAATAGTATTTACAAACATCCCCGTGTCCGTTGTCCGTCAGCGCCAGCTCGTTATTCTCCGCGCCGTCGATGATATTTGCCTGGAGTGATGTATACACATCTCCGAATCCCATCGGCGTAGCAGAACCGCCAAGACGGTCCATCATCTCGATGTTAGTCGGGGACTGCTGTACACGGATCTTAAGACCTTTGAGGTCTTCCACCGTCTCGATCGGCTTATCCACAGTGTAGAAATTACGCGTGCCGGCATCCAGCCATGTCACCGCCGTAAAACCGGCCTGTTTCGTCGATTCAAAGATCGGTCCTGTAATATTCTCGTCATCCATAGATGCGTGATACGCCTCACTGGAGACGAACAGGTACGGCAGGTTAAACAATGTATAGTTGTCGCTGAATGTCTCAAGCAGAGAATTGGATGCCACGCAGAAATTGATCGCGCCGGTCTGTGTCAGCTGTACCATCTCATTCTGGGATCCCAGCAGTTCGCTCGGGAACACTTCTACATCATACTTATCTCCCAGTTCACTCTCGATAAACTCTTCAAACGCCTGGAGTGCGATGTGTGTCGGATGGTTCGTAGACTGATTGTGTCCGATCCTGATGATCTGTTTGTCTCCCCCGGAGGAGGAGCTGCCGCAGCCCGTCATGGTGCCCAGGAGCAGTAAGGACACCAGCGCGAGCGCAGCTGCTCTATATCTTTTCTTCATCATTTATTTAACCCTCTCTCTCATAAACTAACCCTTTTTACTTGTCTGCTTATACACCTGAATACGCAGCGTATCCTCCGTCGATCGGAATACATACTCCGGTGATAAATCCAGCCGCATCGTTGTTCACAAGGAACAGCACAGCGCCGACCAGCTCTTCCAGCTCTCCGAATCTTCCCATAGGTGTTCCGGCAAGGATCTTTGCCGTGCGGGCTGTCGGAGTTCCGTCCTCATTAAACAGAAGTCCTCTGTTCTGATTTCCTACAAAAAATCCCGGCGCAATGGCATTGACACGGATACCGGATTTTGCAAAGTAGGTAGCGAGCCACTGTGTGAAATTAACGATAGCCGCCTTGGCTCCTGAATAAGCGGGGATCTTTGTCAGCGGTGTGTAAGCATTCATGGACGCTATGTTCAGGATATTTCCGTTGCGGTCGATCATATCAGGCGCGAACACCTGGGTCGGGAGCAGAGTTCCCAGCCAGTTCAGTGCAAACACGAACTCAACGCCGCTTTTGTCCAGATCAAAAAACGTCTTGCAGTTTTCGATATCTTTTGCTTCAAAGTGGAATTCATTATCTGTCGTAGCGCGCGGATTATTTCCTCCGGCTCCGTTGATCAGCACGTCGCACGGACCGAAATCAGCCAGGATCTGCTCGTGTACCTGATCAAGGTTCTGACGCTCAAGGACATTTGCCTTGTAAGCTTTTGCGATTCCGCCTTCTGCAGTTATCTTAAGACAGACTATGAACCGGCCGGATTTTGAGTGTCATCATTACTGTGACACGGTTCCTCCGGCTGTTGATTTTCACGAGCATGAATTTTACGAAGTCTTCTTTTTCGTGTCAGGAAATGTTACTTACAATATCGAAGGCCGTACATATCTTCTCAGGACAGGAGACATCCTCCTGACCGACAATCAGGATATCCACCGTCCTTACATCAGTCCCGGGAAACCCTACGAGCGCTATGTGCTCTGGATCACTCCTGATTTTCTGAACTTCCTGCAGAAATACGGTTCAAACCTTTCGGCCTGCTTTACCGATGCAAGCCGCAAGAAATACAAACTGATCCGCCCGGACAGCAGTCTTGCAGCACAGCTTAAAAATCAACTGGATAAAATCATTGCAAACAGAGATGATAAGAATTTCGGAAGTGAGATTCTGGAAGTTATATACATCGTTGAATTTATGGTGTATCTGAACCGCGCATACTTCGACACTTCAGATATCATCCGAAGAGATGTGACTGAAAACAAAAAAATCAACAGAGTCGTTGAATATATCAATGAGAACCTCTCACAGGACCTGTCGCTGGAGAAACTGGCGGAAATCTGTTTCATCAGCAAATCATACCTGTCCCATCAGTTTAAAACATATACCGGCATGCCGCTCATTCAGTTTATTATCAAGAAGCGGCTTACCGCGGCGCGCAATATGATCCGCAGCGGCATGCCTGCGATGGATGCGTGCATGCTGTGCGGATTTAATGACTATTCTAATTTTCACAAGGCATTTAAAAAAGAATTCGGAAAAAGCCCAAAAGAATTCCGGAAAATATAGCGCAGCATTCCGGCCTTTCCAAGGTTGACCGGACTGCTGCGCTTCTCCTGTCAGTTAAGCACTATACATCCGAATGCTCCCAGTTCCAGATATCCCTCATACACCTTCCCGCTCTCGGCGTCTGTCTGCCTCCCGACGCCTTCCACGCGGACCGGCTCGTTTTTGAAGTTCATCACAAACACGAGCTTCTTCCCGTCCGTTCCGGTGCGTTCCGTCACAGTTACACCATATGGCAGCTCCACGCCGAGGGCATTGTTCAGCCCGGCTTCCCTGAATACATCTCCGTAGAATGACCGGAGAAATTCCAGATCGGATTCGGCAGCCAGGTAATATGCTTTTCCTTCGCTAAATGTATTTCTCGTAACCACAGGGCATTGCGCGTAAAAGTCCTTCTCATAAACAGACAATATTTCCGTATGTTCCTTCGCCCGGACGATCGCACACAGCCGTCTTGCCGGATACTCTGTTCCGCCATAAGCAAACTGGTTTTCAAACTCTTCTGACGGCGCATCAATCTCCTCGGGCACAATCCCCAGCACATCCTCCAGCGGGTGATGCTCCAGGAAGCACAGATCCGTCTCGTTCACTTCACCGCTGAAGCAGGTCGTCACATAAATTCCTCCGTCGGATACAAACTCTCTTACCCGTTCCGCATAGCCGTCTTTATACATATAGTTGAGGGGCGCAGACACCAGACTGTATCCGCTTAAGTCCGCATCCATATTTACAAGATCCGCCTCTATACCCGCTTCCCAGAAAGCACGGTAATGGGAGAGCACACACTCTGTATAATCAAAATCAAGCCTCGGACCCTGTGTGTCCTCTACAGCCCACCAGTTTTCCCAGTCAAAGATAATCGCCGCCTTCGGCCGGTTCACCGTATTGTCCGCCGCTGCACTCAATGCCGCCAGCCTGGCTCCTACTTGTGATACGTCACGAAATGTCCGGGTATTGCTTCCGTTCTTATGATCCAACACTGCTCCATGAAATTTTTCATAGCCGCCGCGTCCCTTTCTCCATTGGAAATACTGCACGGAATCAGATCCGTGAGCAATCGCCTGCATGGATGCGAGCATATGCATTCCCGGTCGTTTCAACGGATTGCTGCCCCTCCAGCTTATGGAAGAAGGAGTGCTCTCCATGAGCAGGAACGGCGCTTTTTTCAGAGCGCGCATAACACTGTGGTTTGCAGCGGTGCGCACTGCTGCCGGGACTTCATCCTTCTGCTCGTGCCAGAAGGGATAACTGTCCCACGAGATGATATCAAGCCCTTTTTTCAGCCTGTTATAATCCAGACCTTTGAAAAAGTCCATAAAATTTGTCGTCTCCGGTATATCCGACTCTTCCTTCACCGTCCGGATCTCCATTTCACAGAAGTCACTGAGCTGCTCAGTAGAGAATCTGCGCCAGTCCACGACAAGCGCTGTGCTCGTCATCTCCCCGTAGGGGCCCGGACTGTGGATCTGGCTCCAGTCAGTATACGTATGACTCCAGAAATGATTCCACCATGCATTATTAAGATTGTCCAGTGTTCCGTACTTCTTCTTCAGCCATTCACGAAACGCTTCCTGACACAGTTCGCAATGGCAGGTAGAATCTCCGAAGTTGCCTCCAAGCTCATTGGAGATGTGCCACAAGATCACATTTTTTCTCTTTCCGAACCGCCTTGCAAGTTCTCTGTCTACAGCTGCAGTCTTCTTTCGCATCACCGGTGAAGTATAGCAGAAATTATGCCGCTTGCCGGGCAGATTCCTCCTGCCGTCCGCCTGCACCTGCATCACCTCCGGGTATTTCTGTGTCAGCCAGTGGGGCATGGCGCCGGACGGAGTCGCCAGCACCACCTGGATATCTTCTTCTTCAAGACGGCTGATAATATGATCCAGCCAGTCGAGTTCGTACCTTCCTCGGGCTCAAGAGATGCCCAGGCAAAGATTCCGAGACTTACGCAGTTTACGTTCGCTTCTTTCATAAGCCTTACATCTTCCTCGAACACCTCGGGATATGTCAGCCACTGGTCCGGGTTATAATCTCCTCCGTGGAGCAGTCGTCCTCCTAGCATTTTTCGCCTCCTGTTCTCAGATTCCTCTGAAGCTGAATGTAAATTCCATCTTGTCCCGCACGTCCAGCAGATACTCCGGATGTGTAGGCGCTCCCCAGCTGTCGTCTCCGGCAATGCCCATCTGCCCGAGCGCCGCGCGGACTACCGTATAATGTACCTGCGGCAGTTCATATGGATGTTTTGCATTTTCCAGTTCGTGAGGTGTATACGGCAGAGCAGAGAACATCATCGGCCCGCTCTTTTCATCCATCTCAAAGAGCATGCCTCTTCCCCTGCGGTCTGTCACTGATGCATACCGCACATCTTCTTTGGCCCCGCACTCCTGGGGTACGATATATTTTGCCATATTATCTTTCACAAGATTCTCGTAAATTCCCAGTTTTGCACCTCTTTTTCTGTCGGAATAAGTCTCGTCCGGTCCAAGTCCGTACCATTTGACATGATCGTAATCAGCGTCAAACTTGAAGATTACTCCGAATTCCGGCATAGCTCCCAGCTCTTTCACCGGATCATATGACAAAGTCGTCTTTACCTTTCCATCTCCTGTTACTTCATACGCAAGAGTACACTCGCTTACGGGCGTTGTCGGCAGAAGATATGTATATGTTACCTTTACGCAGCTGACTCCGGCTTCGCTGACACCCTCTTCTACCTTCGGTTCCAGGATCGGGCTGTATGTTCCTGCCCGGAAGTCTTTGTGCGAAGGATACATGCTCGCAATCTTCCACTGTGCACAGCGTTTTGGCATCTGATTGCCCTGATCATTATCGACCGGAGCTCTCCAGAAGTTCGGCTTCGGAATTTCTTTGATCATCTCTTTACCTGCGTAGCGGTAGGATACAAGCCCTCCGTCCAGTACAGAGAACAGTACGTCAAAATTCTCACCTTTCACACCTATATTATGCTTGCTGCGGATTACGCTGACCGGTCTGACACAGGGCTTTTTCTCTTCTTTCACTGCATATACATACTGACCGAACGCCACTTCATGGCCTGCAGGAGCCCATATCGTCTCCTCTTTCAGCCGGAAAGATACGGTGATCGTATATTCGCCCGGTACAATCTCCGGCCGTACCGGAAGATCATATGTCTTTTCACACAGCGGCTCTACATCAGTTGCCAGGTTCTCCTTCCTGATCTGCACGCCATTTCGGGCTACTGTCACTATACATGCAAACGAATCCGTATTCACGAACAGATTCTTGTTGATAACCTTCACCTGTTCTGCGGATACTTCGGCTGTAATATTCTGATAGTTGAACTTTACTTCCTGCATCTTCGGGGAAGGTTCTCTGTCTCCTCCATACGCAATGCCGTTCGCACTGAAATTGTAGTCCGTCGGCCGCTCGTCAAAATCTCCGCCATATGCCTGGAATTCATTGCCGTACCGGTCCTTCTTGCAGATAGTCTGATCGATATAATCCCAGATAAATCCGCCCTGATAAAGCGGTTCTGTATCTGTCAGGTCAGTATATTTATGCATCGCGCCGCAGGAATTTCCCATAGCATGTGTGTACTCGCAGCAGATAAACGGCTTGCTGCGGTCTTTTGCAAGGAATTCTTTGATTGATTCCACGGAAGGATACATCTGGCTTTCCATATCGCTTGTATCATTATAACTTCTGTCATGGAATACTCCTTCATAATGTACCAGACGGGTCGGGTCCTCTCCGCGGAAAAACCGGGACATCTCATAGATATCTTTTCCGCCGTAAGATTCATTGCCGCAGGACCAGATCAGGACAGACGGATGATTCTTATCTCTCTGGTACATGGAATTCGCGCGGTCCAGCATTGCGTCCAGCCATTCCGGTTTGTTGTTCGGCACAATATAATCGTAGTCTCCCGTCGCCTGTGCCGTATCCCAGGATCCGTGTGATTCCAGGTTAGTCTCGTCGATCATGTACAGCCCGTATTCATCACACAATCTGTAGATCAGAGATGCGTCAGGATAATGACAGGTACGTATTGCATTGATATTATTCTGCTTCATCACAGTCAGGTCTTTGCGCAGTTCCTCCTCAGAGACACACCTGCCGTTTACAGAACTGAATTCATGGCGGTTAGCGCCTTTGAACACAATCCTTTTTCCGTTCAGCGTCATAATACTGTCTTTCATCTCAAATCTGCGGAACCCGGTCTTTTCCGGAATAACTTCACACAGGCTGCCGTCAGCATCGTATACCTCGATCGTCAGGTCATACAATTTCGGTTCCTCTGCACTCCATAATTCCGGTTTCTCAATCTCCCATGTCCAGGTATTTTTTCCTTCAAGTGCTTTCTCTTCCTCAAAGCAGACCTGCCCCTTATATCCGAGACGGATGCGGGCCATGCCTTTTCCCCAGGTCTCCGTGCAGATCTCGAGCGTTCCTTTTTCCAGAGACTCATCCGGAATGGCGCGGATCCTCATATCGCGGATATGTACATCAGGCACCGTATAGAGATATACATCCCGGTAGATTCCCGAGAAGCGGTAGAAATCCTGATCTTCACACCAGCTTCCGGCAGTCCACTTGAACACCTGTGCAGCCAGCTTGTTTTCTCCCTCTTTTATATAGTCGGTCAGCTCAAATTCCGATGGCGTAAATGTATCTTCACTGTAGCCCACAAATTCTCCGTTAAGCCAGACTGCAATCCCGCTCTCTGCGCCCTGGAAAGAGATGAAGAGACGTTTACCCTGCATTCTCTCCGGAACAGTGAAATATTTCACATAGCTTGCCGTAGGATTAAAGTGCTCCGGAATCTCTCCCGGCCGGATATCTTCGCGTCCTTCCCACGGGTACTGTGTATTCGCATACTGCGGTGCATCATATCCCTCCATCTGTATATGCGCCGGCACGCGGATATCATCCCAGTCCGCACAGCAGTATTCCTCTTTCTCAAACCCCGGGATTGCCGACTCATAATTCTTCGCATAATGGAATTTCCATATTCCATTCAGACTTTCCGTAAACATCGAAGATCCTTCCATCATGTCTGCCGCAGATGCGTAGTACGCATGATCGGAATGGGCGTCTTCTCTTCCGTCCCGGAAATATTGCGGATCCTTCACCTTCATATAATCAAACGTTCTCATATTTTGCTTCCTCCTTTAAACTGGTATCTCTATTATACAGTCAATAGACAAACATGTGTATGACATGTTAAAATAAAAAATATAATATTTCGAAACAGGAGAGCGTCATATGCCTATTATATTTCGCAGCACCCCCGTAACTGAACCTTTTACATTCGAATCGATCGGAAAAGACTGGGAGCAGGATCATGTCACCCGTCCGGGAGGATATCCGTTCTATCATTATCTCCAGACGGAAAAAGGCGCCGGTAAGATAGAAACATCCTCCGGATCATATATTCTCCGGAAGAACGAAGGGCTCCTGATCGCGCCTTTCATACGCCACTCATATGAGAAGTACGACAGCCTGTGGTTTACAAAGTTTGCTTCATTTACCGGCACAGCCGAAAGAAGTATCCCCCAGATCATGGGAAACCGCCAGGTCGTCCCCGTGGGGAGCGCCCGCGGAGCGCAGATTGCCGGTCTGATCGATGACTGTGTTGCAATGTACGACGCGCTCCCCTTTAACAGCCGGCAGCTGTCCGTAAACTGTTATGCCATACTCATTAACATTGCTGACAGCACAGCTATCCGCAGTCCAAGTGACGAGCCCCTGTATCAGAACTACGTCCTGCCGGTGATAAAAGAAATCGAAAGAAACTTCTCCATGCCTCTGACTGTGGAAACCCTGAGCAGAGGAGTATTTGTCACTCCCCAGTATCTGACACGTCTTTTCCGCCGTTATCTCAACTGCTCTACCTATGAGTATCTGACGTCTTTCCGCATAAGCAAGGCAAAAGAACTGCTCATCACATGTCCGCGGCTGGAGATACAGGATATCGCCCTTAGAACAGGCTTCTCCGATTCAAGCCACTTTATCGCCGTATTCAAAAAAGCTGTCGGGGCTACGCCGCTTGAATTTCGCAGACAGAACTGACACTTTCTCCTGCATGTTACGTTTATTATATAAAGAAGGCTGCCATATTTCTGGCAGCCTTCTTTCCCCCTCCCGGGCATCTATTCTTTTTATTTTACGGCACCTGTAATACCTTCTGCGAACTGTTTCTGCAGTACGAAGAATACGATCATCGTCGGTACAGAACAGAACAGGACGCCGACCATCAGCATACCGTAATCCGTTGTATATCCGAATGACATGTTTGCGATCAGCATAGGCATTGTCTGCGCGTCAGGCTGTGTCATGATTACCTTCGGCCACAGATATGCATTCCATGCATTCATAAATGTAATAACACCGGCTGCCGCATATGTAGCTTTCATCATCGGCATGTACATGCGGTAGAATATCTGGAATTCATTCAATCCGTCAATACGCGCCGCCTCCATAGTGTCGATCGGGAAGTTCCTCGAGTTCTGTCGGAACATCATGATCAAAAACGGCGTTGACAGGGACGGAAGGATAAAGCCCCACACACTGTTCAGAAGCTTCATGCCAGAGAGCATTTTGAACAGCGGAATCATCGTTGCAACCTGCGGAATCATCATCGCAAGAAGCAGGATGGAGAATACAATATCTTTCCCTTTGTCATGATACAGCTCGAATCCGAATCCCGCCAGTGAACAGATCAGGATCGCCAGAATGGTCTGGACAACCGCATACAGGAAAGAATTTCCCATTGCCTGCCAGAGATCATAATTGGAGAGCAGATTCTGGAAGTTCTCGATCAGATGTGTACCGATCGTTATCTTACCGCTGGCTACGTCGAATGACGTATTCGTTGCTGCGGATATCATCCAATAGAACGGGAATACAGATAAAAACGCCACAATGATCAAAAATATGTAAGTAGGAATCAGCCGGCGCTGGATCATACTTCTGTTCTTTTTCTCAGTCACGTGTATCACCTACTTTCATATTGATAAATGCCAGGACTGCTACGATAACGAATACGAAGAAGCACATTGCTGTCGCGTATCCGAAGTTCGAAACAGCGCCCTGTCCGAATGAATTGTTGAAAATGTAGTGCGACATGGTGATCGTCGAGTTTGCCGGACCTCCGTTCGTCAGGTTGACAGACTCATCGAACAACTGCAGCGTACCATTGATAGACATAATGAACGTCATGATAATGGTAGGTTTCAGCAGCGGAACAGTAATCTTCCAGAAAGTATTCCATCCGTTGGCTCCGTCAATCTTTGCCGCCTCATATACAGAGTACTCGATGTTCTGCAGTCCGGCAAGGTAGAATACCATGTTGTATCCTGTCCATCTCCAGATCAGGGCGATGATAATAATGACTTTCGCGCTTGCGGAATTCCCGAGGAAGTTATAGTTCTGTTCCAGAATTCCAAGGTTTACAAGGATCGAGTTAACAAGTCCGTCTGTTGCGAACAGAGACTTGAAAATGATTGAATAGGATACAAGAGCAGTCGCACATGGCAGGAATACACATGTACGGAAAAATCCTTTAAATTTCAGGTGCTGGTTATTCAGGAGCTGTGCCAGAAGGATCGCAAGGATCAGCATGATCGGCACCTGAATGATCAGGTACAGGAATGTATTTCCGACAGATGTCAGGAACACCTTGTCAGAGAACATTCTTGTGTAGTTGTTAAAAATCGGCTCGTTCCAATGCATGTTTGCACTGGATCCGGTCTGCAGTGACATAATGAACGCCTGGATCATCGGCCAGAAGGCCATGATGGCAATCAGGATCGTAGCCGGGGGTCAGAAATACCCAGCCTGCTGCCGACTGCTTCGCAAGCAGCGACATTTTCTTTTTCTGTTTCACTTAGGGCCCCTCCTTTTCGTCATTAACTCTCATAAGGTCTGCTCCGCAGCAGCAGGCAGACCGCTTTGACAGACAGGGCAGGGTAACAGATTGCTCCGTCCCCCGCCCTGTCTCATTTTCTCTCAGCGTTATATTTAGTTAAAGGTTAGTTGCCCATCTCGAAGTTCAGCTGATCTTCTGCTTCCTGAAGAGCTTCCATTGTATCTGCACCGTTTATGATATTTACAATCGCTGTTCCGACGTAGTTACGTGCTGAATAGTGGTAATCGCTCTGCTCAACGATCTGTACGTGTGTTCCCATCTCAACGATGTCAGCATAGATCGGCTGGTTGTTGAAGTACTCAACGCCCTCGTTGTATACATCTGTCTCACCTGCCGGTGCGTATGTAGAAATAACACCGCCGTCTTTCAGAGCATTGTCATATGTAACTGTGCTGCCGCCGAATGTGTATGCAAGGAAATCCTTTGCAAGGTCAACATTAGAGCAGTTGGATGTGATATACAGGGAAGCGCCGCCGTTACTTGCATATCCTTCTTCACCGGAAAGTGTCGGCATTGTTGTGATCTCCCATTTACCGCTGTTAGCTTCTACCTTCTCAATCGTCGGGATGATCCAGTTACCGTTCATAACACCTGCAACCTGATCGCCCTGGATTGCTTTGTCTGTGTAGTCAGACCAGCTGTTCGGCATAAGAAGTGTGCCGTCTTTTGCCATCTGAACCAGTTTTTCTACAATCGTTACAAGAGTTTCATTCTCTGTGATGTACGGCTTGCCGTCCTTAAACTGGGATACGCCTCAGCCTGCATCATCATGTACGGAAGGTCATTTCCGTCGCTGTTCATACAAAGAAGAGCCTTGCCTGTCTTGTCGTAAACAGCTTTACCGATCTCCATGAACTCGTCCCATGTACAGCCTGTCAGGTCGTCGATCGTATATCCTGCTTCCTGCAGAATATCTGTACGGTACGCGCAGATAACTGTACCATTGTCTACCGGCACTCCGTAATGCTCGCCGTCGATCGTGGAGTAGTCAAGTTTCTCAGCTGCAAAATCATCCCAGTTGATGTCGATGTCTCCGAGCGGTGTCCATGCATCCGGATAATCAGCTACATATCTCTGGATGTAGTGATCCTGGAACAGCACCATATCCGGCAGGTTGCTGAAATCGCCTGCTGATGCAGCCGTCGTAACCGCTGTCTCAACATCAGATGATGAAGCCTGCTCAAGGATTTCAAGCTCGAAATCCGAATTCACATTCTCTTTGTAGTCAGCTGCCGCTGCTTCCAGAGCCGGAATGTTGAACGCCGGGTCCCATGCAAACACTGTCAGCTTGTTTCCGCCGCCTTCTTGCTGGTCGCCCTCGTCAGAGCCGCCTCCGCAGGCAGCAAGTGAAAATGCCATCACGCCCGCAAGCAAAATTGAAAGTACTCTTTTTTTCATATACTTACCTCCTTTGTGTCCCGCTTATCTTTTTTTGTTCAGGACCTCTTATGGAGTAATTATATCAAGACGTCCACTTCAGATGTTTGCATATTCATACACATAATGTGCATTTTCAACTATTTTTATCTATTTTGCACTATTTTTAATCTTGCAGAGATTGTTTTTGTGGATTTTATCCATTTACAGATAATATATTTTATGCAAAATATACTTTATCCGGGCACATTCTCTTCATCTCATGAAGCATTTCACTGTTCAGATCCAGCAAAATTTTGATTTTTCTCCCGTCCTCGACGATAATCATCGTATAATAGGGAATATCATCATTATAAGATGTATAATCATACTTTTTCAGTTTTTCCGTTCCGCCCTTCACTCTGTATTTTGCCACACTTTCATGCCAGTTTGGCGCCACGATTTCCAATTCCTGGAGATTCAGCACGTGTGCTTCCCTGCGGTGCTTTCTGCCCAGTATTACATCTATCGAAAAATTGCTTCCTTCCAGCGTATACTCATATTCCTTCTGACTGAAAACATCATAAACAAAATAAAGTCCCACAAGAAGGAATCCGGGCAGCATAAACCCTCTGGAAAACACGATTCCCATAAGTACGAACAGAACACCGAATATAATCATCACCGCTTTGAGCAGTCCTGTTCCTGACTTTTTTTCCCTTACAACCTGTGCCGTTAATTTTGAACTGTACATATTTCTACCATCCTTCCTCCGAGTGTATCTGAAATCTCAGTATCTGCTGCTCATAATTTTCAGAGCGTTTCCGCCATTCAGCCGGAGAGACCCCCGTAATATGCCGGAAATTCCGGTTAAAAGTAGAGCTGACAGTAAACCCGCACTTTGCCGCTATCATCGCCACAGGCTCGTCTGTCTTCTTCAGATACTCGCAGGCCGCCTGTATTCTGACCACATTGATATACTCCAGAGGACTCATATTCATATACGAGGAAAACATTCTCCTGAACTGCGTCTCACTGATATGCGCCCACTTTGCAATATCACTTATTTTGAGTGCTTCTCCGTAGTGTTCACTGATATAGTCTATAATACGCAGAAAGAGGTTATCGGATTTTAATTTTATCCCTGCTCTGGCATTCTGGCTGTATGTCTCGCTGTTCTCTCCGTTTCGCCGCGCCACCTCGGTGAGAAAGGCAGCATAAGTCCTTCCGCTTCCTGCTGCAGTACATCTCACCGCTGCGGATAATATTCATAATCTCTTTGATAAGATCAGCCAGATGAGGATACTTGCTGCTTTCTGTAAAGATAGCACGACTGTTGATCCTGCGCGCCATCTGCTCCGCACATCCCGGTATTCCCGCAACCATTTTCTCCAGTAACTTTTCCACATCCACAAACAGATATTCCCAGCTGCTGAGCTTTCCCGGCATACTGTTCGTCGTATGCAGGTAATTTTTCGGAATTACAGTAAACGTTCCCCCATGATAGCTGATTTCCCTCTCCCCAAGAGTCATATAACCGCTGCCTTCGTAACAGTAACCGATCTCAAGATAATTATGAAAATGAAGATAATCAATATCCCGTCCATACTGCTGTCTCCATTTTTCTCCCAGCAGAGCGAACAGCACACGGTTTTCCGGCATCTGATAATAGTGGAATTCCGCCACCTGTTTCTTCTTCCTGGCCATAACCGTCCTCCTTCCACGGTCTGCCGTACATCCTGCACACCTCTGTTATTTATCATATGTGAAAACCTCTCCTCCGTCAATCGCAGTCAGGACCACCGGCTTAGCCGGTGGCTTGCTCTGCCCCTATAAGGGGCCATTACCTGCTTGCGCCCGGAAGGCGCACTGACGGCCTGCCAACTGCACCACATTCACAGCCGCCCCTAAAGGGGCTTACTCAGTGCTTCATTTTTCCGGCGCAGCCCCAAAAGGGGCTTACTGGTTTGCTTTGACTTCCCACTACCACTCCAAGTGGTTTATTTCTTGTGTTTCTTCACCGGCTCACCCGTAAACGGGTCGATATACTCTACTAATGACATCTGATCGTATTCTAAATCCTCTTTTAATTGATTCTGAATATACTCTTTAATTGCAGCCGTATTCTTCCCTACAGTATCTACATAATATCCTCGGCACCAGAAATGTCTATTTCCATATTTATACTTTAGATTCGCATGCTTTTCAAATATCATGAGCGAACTTTTCCCCTTCAAATACCCCACGATTTCTGATACAGAATACTTCGGCGGTATCCTTACCAGCATGTGGATATGATCTGGGCAGCATTCTGCTTCTATGATTTCTATTCCTTTCCTTCTGCATAGCGTTCCCAATATCTGCCCCACATCGGCTTTTATTTGTTTGTAGATTACCTGTCTGCGGTATTTCGGTGCAAAAACGATGTGATACTTGCATTCCCATTTCGTATGAGCTAAACTATTTACGTCCATTCTTAGGACCTCCTGTGCTATTTTATTTGTGGTTTTGCAGACCCACTTTTATTCTAGCACAGGAGTTCATACTTTTATCTAAAGATCTGCCCTCCCCCTGCATAGCAGGGGGTTTATTTTTACTGTTACACAATAAAATCCCGGCAGGGAAAGAGAGAGAGGTGTATCTTTCCCTGCCGGGAGACAGGTATCTGTATTAAACTATATTTCCGGACAAATCCGCTGCCCGGTATCCTGGCGGCTATACCTCAAAGATCAGGTCGCCGTAGGACGGCATCGGCCATGCCTCTTTATCAACGATCATCTCCAGCTGATCCACCGGATCGCGGAGCGCATCCATCGCCGGGTGCACCACTTCATAGTATGCTCTCGCTTTCTCCGGTCCGTCCGGAAGCTGCGCCACTTCGCCGGTCACTTTCTCAAGCTCCATCAGCGCCGCACGCGCCTCTTTCAGAAGCACCGTGATCTCAGCCAGCGTCTCGGACTGCACGCTCGCATCCGCGCCCGCCTCTTTCACCGCGTTGACTGTATCTGCAAGAGTTCTCGTATATTTAATGATCGCCGGCAGGAACTGCTTTCTCGCCATGTCGATCATAGTCCGTGCTTCGATGTTGATCGCCTTTGAGTAGTTCTCGTAGTGGATCTCTGCACGGGACTCAAGCTCGGTTTTCGTAAATACGCCGAACTTCGCGAAAAGATCGATCGACTTGTCCGTCACGAGCGCCGGGATCGCGTCCACCATGGAGCGGATGTTCGGCAGTCCTCTTCTGGCCGCCTCTTCAACCCACGCCTCGGAATATCCGTCGCCGTTGAAGATGATCTTCTGGTTCTCCACCGCGTATTCCTTGATCAGGTCGTGGACCGCCTTCTGGAAGTCATCCGCTTTCTCCAGCACGTCGCACGCCTCGGAAAACGCCTCGGCAACGATGGTGTTCAGCACGATATTGGCGGAAGCAACAGAATCTCTGGATCCCACCATACGGAACTCGAATTTGTTTCCCGTAAACGCGAACGGTGAAGTACGGTTCCGGTCCGTCGCATCCTTTGTGAACTCCGGAAGGGTGCGCACGCTTGTGGCCAGCTTCTCGCCCTTGATGCTGTGGGTCGCCTCGCCCGCACTGATAAGCTGCTCGATCACATCCTCCAGCTGCTCGCCCAGGAATACGGATACGATGGCCGGCGGCGCCTCATTTGCGCCAAGTCTGTGGTCGTTGCCCGGATCCGCTGCGGATTCCCGAAGCAGGTCCGCATGACGGTTCACTGCCTTCAGAATGCAGGTGAGCACCAGCAGGAACTGGATGTTCTCGTGCGGCGTCTTGCCCGGATCCAGCATGTTGATGCCGTCATCCGTAGTCAGGGACCAGTTGTTGTGCTTGCCGGATCCGTTCACACCCTTGAACGGCTTCTCGTGGAGCAGGCACTTCATGCCGTGCTGGCACGCCACTCTCTTGAGCGTCTGCATGATGATCTGGTTGTGGTCCACCGCGATATTCGCCTCGGCATAGATGGGGGCCAGCTCATGCTGCGCCGGAGCCACCTCGTTGTGCTGGGTCTTCGCTGTCACGCCCACTTTCCACAGTTCTTCATTGACATCCTTCATGAAGGATGCGATCCTCTGGCGGATCGTTCCGAAGTAGTGATCGTCCATCTCCTGGCCCTTCGGCGGCATCGCGCCGAACAGGGTGCGTCCGGTATAGATCAGGTCCTTCCTCTGCAGGAACTTGTCCGCATCCACAAGGAAATATTCCTGCTCCGCGCCGACAGAGGGCGTCACTTTCTTAGATGTCGTATTTCCAAAGAGTCTCAGGAGCCTCAGCGCCTGTGCATTGATCGCTTCCATGGAACGCAGGAGCGGCGTCTTCTGATCCAGCGCCTCGCCCGTGTAGGAGCAGAACGCCGTCGGGATGCAGAGGATCGCGCCCGCCGCGTCTTTTCTCACGAACGCCGGTGAAGTACAGTCCCACATCGTGTAGCCTCTCGCCTCGAATGTGGCCCTCAATCCGCCTGACGGGAATGAAGAAGCATCCGGTTCGCCCTTGATCAGTTCCTTTCCGGAAAAGCTCATCAGCACCTTGCCGCTCGGCTGCGGCGCGGAGATAAAGGAGTCGTGCTTCTCGGCCGTTACGCCGGTCAGCGGGAGAAACCAGTGCGTATAATGAGTCGCGCCTTTCTCAATGGCCCATTCCTTCATCTCATGGGCAATGACGTCGGCCGTCTCAAGATCCAGCTCCCTGCCCTCCTCGATCGTCTTCTTCAGCTTTATGTATACTTTCTTCGGAAGACGCTCCTGCATCACAGTATCGTTGAAAACATTTTCACCGAAAATTTTCGCTACATTGATCTTTTCTGTGCTCATATTGATCCCTTCCTTCTTCGTCATATCGATGCTCATTCCGGGGAACAGACGGATCACGCGCTCCTCCGTCCCTCACACCCGCGCGGATGTTCCGGAAGCAGACTCTCTGCAGCGGCCCCGTAAGGGTCCTACATAAAAAGGGCACTCCAAGTTGCCTTGGAACGCCCTTGTTCTTGTCTACGTGTGACAGTATAAAACAATCACTCCGAAAAGGCAAGTGTTTTTTGAAAATTTTTTATGCCTGTCCTACAGATCCGAACAGTTCCATCTTCTCTTTCACTTTAGCCATGATCGCTTCTGCGCCCGGTTTCAGGAGTTTACGCGGATCAAAGCCCTTGCCCTGTTTGTCCTTGCCAGCCTCGATGTACTCGCGTGTAGCCTCAGCGAATACGATCTGGCACTCTGTATTAACGTTGATCTTAGCTACGCCGAGATCGATGGCTTTCTTGATCATGTCATCCGGAATACCTGTACCGCCGTGAAGTACGAGCGGCATAGTTCCTGTCTTCTGCTGGATGGCGTCCAGAGTCTCAAAGCTTAAGCCTTCCCAGTTATCCGGGTATACGCCATGGATATTTCCGATACCTGCTGCCAGGAAATCAATACCCAGATCTGCGATTCTCTTGCACTCGTCCGGATCCGCGCACTCGCCTCTTCCGATCACGCCGTCTTCCTCTCCGCCGATGGAGCCGACCTCAGCCTCAAGAGACATATTGTGCTCATGTGCAATCTTAACAAGCTCTGTTGTCTTAGCTACATTCTCATCGATCGGATAGTGTGATCCATCAAACATAATAGAAGAGAATCCTGCCTCTACGCATTTCAGACATCCTTCATAGCTGCCGTGATCCAGATGAAGAGCTACCGGAACTGTAATGTTCAGCTCTTCGAGCATCCCGTTAACCATTCCAACGACTGTCTTGTAACCTGTCATATATTTCCCGGCACCCTCTGAAACTCCAAGGATAACCGGAGAATTGCACTCCTGAGCAGTCAGAAGGATCGCCTTCGTCCACTCAAGATTGTTAATGTTGAACTGTCCCACTGCATAGTGTCCTGCTTTTGCTTTCTGAAGCATTTCTGTTGCTGATACTAACATACTTTTTTCCTCCAATTCTAACTTCCCAGCCGGAACTGTCAGCCCCGGCCGCCGGGATTGTTTGATTGTTTTGAACCTTTTTCTATTATATCCCATCCATGATAAAAACACAATCTTATTTTCTTCCGCAAGCCGATTTAGACGCAGGAATCTATCATCATCTCTATGATCCTGCTTTGCCGAAAAACAGGCAAAAAAGTCCCGTGAGATCTTTTTGCAAGACCTTACGGGATTTCATGCAGTGACTCCGAGGGGAATCGAACCCCTGATTCCAGCGTGAGAGGCTAGCGTCTTGACCGCTTGACCACGGAGCCTTATTTATATCCGCTGTTCAGCAGTGCCTCACAGCGAATATTAATATACCATATGATTTTTCATAATGCAAGTGTTTTTATCAATTTTCTTCATTTTTTTCCGAAACTTTTTCGGAGCCTTTTTCAGAGACCTGTCCCGAGACGGATAACCCGGCTGCCATCTCCTGTCTGACCATGATCCTCAGCGCCTGTTTTTTGTCTGTTACGGTGACCTCCCTGTGCTTTCCGCCGAACTCCCCGTCCAGCGTCCATGGGATCTCTTCCTCACACGCAAAGCGCACGCACCCTGACTTAAACGAATACATCCTCTGGGGATTGATCTGTTTCATCACGATCGCGCCAAGCAGTTCATTGAGCTCAAGCGGGTTTTTCGGAGTCCGGATCAGCGTCACCTCAAACTCACCGTCATCAAATACTACATCCGTGCCTATGATCCCCTTGAAACCGCCCACGGACCTGGAATTCGTCACCATTCCGAATATAAATTCATCTTCAAACTCTTCTCCGTCATGCGTCACTTTGATCTTGTAAGACGGAATATTAAATATCCTTTTTGTACCTTCCAATACATAGGCCAGATGTCCCAGGATATTTTTCATGCTCTGCTTCGTCTCATAGGACACATCCGTAAACAGGCCGAATGCAGCTATGTAAATAAAGGGATCGCCATTAAACAGCCCCACATCGCAGGAAAAAGGCACGCCGTTCACCGCGGTGTCCGCTGCTGCCAGGATATCCTTTGAGATCCCGAGGCTGGATGCGAAGTCATTTGTCGTGCCTGCCGGGATATAGCCCAGCGGGATATCCGTCCCCCGCAGCTGGATGCCGGTCACAGCCTCATCCAGAGTGCCGTCCCCTCCGCTGCAGACGAGCAGGTCATACTCCCCTCGGAAGGACTGGATCTTTTCCACTGCATCGTGAGCCTTCTGCGTCGGATAGACTGTCACCTCATACCCGCCTTTCGTAAAAATATCCAGCACATCTGAAATCTTCGGTTTCAGAGCTCCTGTCCCCGCATTCGGATTATAGATAAACAACATTTTTTTCATACCCTGTCATCCCTCCCGTCTGTGTATCCCCCGTGTCCACACACGGACGCAGCGCATCCCCTGCCCTGTGCCCGCGAATGGAAAAGGCTGTACTCCATCCGCACAGCCTCCCTCGTAACATTCCCTATTTATCTGTTCCCCGCCCGTATCCGGACAGGGTACGCCCTCACATCAGCATGCGCAGTTTGCAAAAAAAGTACGGATGCCTTCCGCTGCCTTCTGCTCGTCCTCTCCCTCTGTAACAACAGTGATCTTCTCACCGTCTGTAAGAGTCAGGCTCATCATGCCCATGATGCTCTTTGCATTGATATTTTTCTCGCCGATCTGGATATAGATCTTGCTCGCATACTGGCTAGCTTCCTGCACGAGCAGCGCGATCGGCCTTCCGTCAAATCCCTCTTCTGTCTTAACTACAACAGGTGTTTTAATCATAATAATCCTCCTTGTGTTCCTGCCTTACCTTGTCTGCCAGCTCGCTCAGCCTGCGCAGCCTGTGATTGATGCCGGACTTACCCACGGGCGGGGTCAGCGCCTCGCCGAGTTCCTTCAGGGTGGCCTCTGGATTTTCCAAACGGGCATGCGCCGCCTCGACCAGATTTTCCGGCAGGTTCTCAAACCCGACCGTATCCCTGAGATATGTAATGTCCTCTACCTGTTTCACTGCTGCTGACACTGTCTTATTGATATTGGCAGTCTCGCAGTTTACCTTCCTGTTTACGGAATTTCGCATTTCCTTGAGGATCCTGACATTTTCAAGTTCCATCAGGGATACATGGGCTTCCATCACATTCAGGATATCCACTATCTGGGCTCCTTCCTTAAGGTATACAACGAACGTCTTCTTGCGGGGCACGATCTTGGCATCGAGCCCGAAGCTGCATATCACACTCCGGATCTGCCCAGCCGCTTCCGGCGATGAGCACACGATCTCAAAATGATATGACTTCTTCGGATCACTCATAGATCCCGCTGCCTGAAATGCTCCCCTGAGGAAAGCCCTCTTACAGCAGGTCTGCCTGATCACAAGAGGGCTGAACGCCTGTATATCGTCCGCGCTCCCCTGATGATCCCCGATCATCTTCGCTGCCTGAAGGATCCGCAGTGCATCTTCGTGGTTTCTGACTATAACCGCGTAAGCTGCACTTCCTTTCCTGATATTTCTCCTTACAGAAATATCAGCTTTAATATTAAATGTTTTTTGCAGCAATGTAAAGACTTTTCTTGCAGCCAGAAGATTTTCGGAATGGATCTTGATACTGTATCTGTCAAAGCTGTTGATGACCACAGTCCCGCACATCCCGATAAATGCGGCTGTCTCTGCGATCCGGCAGTGCCTCGCCGGGCTGATGCTGCCTGCCAGCTCTTCCTTTACTCTCCCGGAAAACGACATATAGGCTCACTTCCTTTTCGTGATCGTATCTTTCCCAATATCCCGGTGCTCAATACGCACCCCGTAATTTCCCTGTTCTTCCAGTATCTGGTACAGGGCGTTCGCCAGAGTCACCGACCGGTGCTTCCCGCCGGTGCAGCCGATCGATATGACCAGCTGGTTTTTCCCTTCCAGGATATAGTTCGGGATCAGGAATCCAACCATATCATTCAGCTTATCGAGGAACATGCGGGATTTTTCATTTTCCATCACATAATCCTGCACCTCAGGGTCATTTCCTGTTTTCTCACGCAGCCCGTCTATATAATAGGGATTGGGAAGGAAACGCACGTCAAATACAAGGTCCGAGTCCTGCGGGATACCGTACTTGAAGCCAAAAGACATCACAGTGATATAGAGATTGCAGAAGCTCTTTCCTTCCACAAAGAGCTTCTCCAGCTCGATCTTAAGCTCTCTTGTCAGCAGCTTGCTCGTATCAAGTATATAAGTTGCCCTCATTTTTAAGAACATGATCTTTTCGCGCTCTTTCGCGATCCCCGTGTCCACTCTCCCCGAGCCGCTCAGAGGATGCTGTCTCCTCGTCTCCTTGTAACGCTTGACCAGCACATCGTCACCGGCGTCCAGGAACAGGATCTCATACTGGATCTCCTGCTCATCCATCTCATCCAGGACTTCTTTCAGCCCGGAGAAATCCTGCCCGCTCCGCACGTCAAGCCCAAGGGCGATCTTTTTCACCTCTTCATCCGGCTCCCTGAACATCTCCACAAAACGCGGGAGAAGGGGGATCGGCAGATTATCCACGCAGAAATACCCCATATCTTCCAGCATTTTAAGGGCCGTTGATTTCCCCGCCCCTGACATTCCCGTAACTATAACAAAACGCATTCTTTAAAACTCTCCTATCTTCTTAACTTCCGGCTGCAGCCTCACGCCGAACTTCTCTTCTACCCTGTCCGCCACGTCTTCCATAAGCTGCGCCACCTCTGCTGCGGTCGCATTTCCCCTGTTGATCACAAACCCGCAGTGTTTTTCCGATACCTGGGCATCTCCCACACGGTAGCCCCGAAGTCCTGCATCCTCAATCAGTTTTCCCGCGAAATAGCCTTCCGGACGTTTAAACGTACTTCCGGCGCTTCCGTATTCCAGAGGCTGTTTTTCAACCCTTTTTTCTTTCAGCTCTTCCATCCGCGCGCGGATCTGCTCCCGGTCTCCCTTTTGGAGCTTCAGGACCGCCCCCAGCGCCACATAGTCATTCCGCGAGATCACGCTTGTGCGGTAGCCCATCCCCAGGTCCTCCACAGACAGAGTCTTTACCTCTCCGTCCGGGGTAAGGATATCCGCTGACTCCACGATATGTTTCATCTCGCCGCCGTAAGCGCCCGCATTCATCCTGAGGGCGCCGCCCAGGGTCCCCGGGATCCCGGACGCGAACTCCATCCCCGTCAGCGATGCCTCGCACGCCGCTGCCGCAGTCTTTGAGAGCAGAGCGCCCGCCTGGGCGTAAATCCGCTCTCCTTCTACACGGATCCCGCTCATCCGCTTAAAGAGCTGGACGATGACCCCCCTGTATCCTTTGTCTCCCACGAGAAGGTCGCTTCCATTTCCCATAATATAGTACGCCGTTGAATTCCTGCGGCATGCCCCGAGGACCTCCCTGATCTCCTCCACGGAGGACACACTGACAAAATAGTCGGCCGGCCCGCCGATCCGAAATGTCGTATGCCTGCTCATAGGCTCATCCGCAAGTACATTCTGCGCTCCCGCCACATCACATAATTCTCTGTATAAATCCATAGATTGCTCCATCCATTTTGATTTTTTCTATTTTTTATTTCTTAGACATTCATTATAGAGCACACAGGCGGCAAAGTAAAGCCAGCCGCCGCAAATCTTGCATAATCTTCAAAAACAGTGTATACTGAATCAGTATCTGTACATTTTTTTATGATCCATTATGTGTGTTTTTATTAAAGGAGTGAAATTAAAACCGTGGATTCTGGTGACAGTTTTCAACTAATCATACTTATAATTCTTTTAATGCTGTCTGCATTTTTTTCATCTAATGAGACAGCGCTGATGTCAGTGAGCAAGCTGAAACTGCGGACACGGGCAGATTCCGGGGACAAACGCGCCGCAATGGTGCTCGATGTTACGGAAAACCATACTTCCAAGATGCTCAGTGCGATCCTGATCGGAAACAACATTGTCAACCTCTCCGCATCTGCCCTTGCCACATCGCTCGCATACGCATTCGGCGGCTATATGGTCAGTATCGCGACCGCAGTCCTTACAGTTGCGATCCTTGTGTTCGGCGAGATCACGCCAAAAAACTACGCAACGATAAACGCCGAAAAACTGGCGCTCAGATATATCGGGGTCATCCGTTTCTTTATGACTGTCATGACGCCTGTGATCTTTATCATCAATCTGTTTTCCCGGGGCATCATGTTCCTGCTGCGGGTAGACCCGGATGCGTCCGGCAAAGGGATCACAGAGGACGAGCTCCGCACCATCGTGGATGTCAGCCATGAAGACGGCATCATAGAGTCCGATGAGAAAGAGATGATCTATAATGTATTCGACCTGGGCGATGCGAACGCAAAGGACATCATGGTTCCCCGCGTACACGTTACATTTGCGGACGTGGACAACACCTACGAAGAGCTGATCGAGATCTTCCGCAAGGACAAGTTCACCCGCCTGCCTGTCTACGAGGAGACCCAGGACAATATCATCGGCATTATTAATATGAAGGATCTGCTGCTGTATGATAAAAACCAGCCCTTCCACATCCGCGACATCATGCGCAAGCCGCATTTTACCTATGAGTATAAAAGTATTTCGGAACTGCTCGTGGAGATGAGGGACTCTACCTTTAATATCGCGATCGTGCTCGATGAGTACGGCGAGATGGCAGGCCTGATCACACTGGAGGATATCCTGGAAGAGATCGTGGGCGAGATCCATGATGAATATGACGAGACAGAGGACGAGCTCATACGCCGGATCTCCGACCGGGAATATATCATCGAAGGCTCCATGAGCCTGGACGATGTCAACGACCGTCTCCACACGGAGCTTGCGTCTGAGGACTATGATTCCCTCGGCGGCCTCATTATCGAATACCTGGACGACCGCCTGCCGGAAAAAGGGGACGAGGTCATCACTGACGACGGTATCCGGCTCGTCGTGGAATCACTGGACAAAAACCGCGTGGAGAGCGTGCATGTTTATCTGCCGGAAGTTCCGGTGTCAGAAGGAGAGCCCGGAGAGGGCAAACAGTCTGACACAGCGGAAGCCTCCGAAAAGGACGTGGTATCTGATACTCAATAAATGGGATCCAAAGACTGATAACCTGCGGGAAGACCTTCCCCTGTTTATCAGTCTTTTTTATTTCACCTTTCCCTCTTTCAAAGTAATCGCTTCCGCGCCCGCACATCTCAGGGAAATATAAGCAACATAATTCTTCTTTTTTACGATGGGATTCATTTTTGTTTTATTATCATTTTTTCTTTTTACGCATATTTTACTATAGAACACTCATGCAAGGAGCTATAAATATGCCATATTCTATCATGCTGGATGCCGGACACGGGGGAAAGGATCCCGGGGCAGTCTACAATGGCCGTCAGGAAAAGGACGACACACTTGCCCTCACACTTGCTGTGGGAGAGATCCTGCAGGGGCGGGGGATCGATGTCCTGTACACCCGCACTACGGATGTATACGAATCCCCTTATCAGAAAGCCATGGAAGCGAACGAAGCGGGTGCGGACTTCTTTGTGTCCATCCACCGCAACTCCTACCCGACCGACAACACTGCGTCAGGGGTCGAAACACTGGTCTACGACAGATCAGGCCTGAAGCTTCAGATGGCAGAGAACATAGACGAACAGCTGGAGGCCATCGGCTTTGTAAACCTCGGGGTCAAGGAGCGCCCGGGCCTGGTCGTCCTCCGCCGCACCCGGATGCCCGCCGTGCTCGTAGAAGCCGGATTTATCAATTCTAATACTGACAACCAGCTTTTCGATGACAATTTTGGCGGCATCGCCCTTGCCATCGCAGAAGGCATACTCGATACGCTTCAGATGAACGGACTGATCGGGAACGACATGCTCCCGGACAGTGATCCCGGAGATACAGATAACATGCCCGGCGGCGGGAACACGCCCGGCCGTCCCGGAAATGAGCCCGGGCACTCTGGGGGGATCCCGCAGTATACCGTGCAGGCAGGAGCCTTCCGCAACGGCGCTTATGCAGACCGTCTCCAGAAAGAACTGTTAGAGCAGGATTTCCCCGCAGTGACCAGCCAGGACGGCGGGCTCTACCGGGTGACCGTAGGTACATTTCCGACCTTGGATGAGGCGGCGGATATGGAACGACGGCTGAAACGGGCAGGATATCAGACAGTGATCGTGAGTTCATAAAGAAAAGGAGCAGACAGAGTTTTCAGATGACTCTATCTGCTCCTTTTCGCTCTTCTTATTGTATCCGCTATCTGCGGTCAGTTTACATACCTCTTTTCTTCCGGACAACTGCTCCTGCCGCCGCACCTGATCCCGCCAGCGCACCCAGCGCAAGAAGGAGGGCGCTGCTGTCTCCAGTCTTCGGACTCGCCGTCTCTTCCTTTCCGCCGGAAGCCTGGCCGTTCATGTCGTCCGGCTTCTGCCCGCCATCATTCCCGGACGGTTTCTGTTCCGGATCCCCAGGGGTTTCCGGTGTCGGATCCGGTGTCTCCGCTTTGTCTTCTGTTACAAAGTTCCCGTCTTCATCCTGTACCAGCCCTGCATTCTCAGCCCCGTTTATCTCCACCTGGTTTACGTCCGCATTCTCGATATAGATCGCGTCCAGTTCCTTTCCCGAAGTATCCTGGACAGTCACTTTCGATCCTTCCGCAAAATTCACTTCAGCCTCGCCGTTGATCCCGTCAACATTGATGCCTCCCCAGGAATTCTCTCCGAGGATGATCTCAAGCCCGCCGGAAATGTCCGCTGTTCCGCCGTTCACGATCATCCCTGCTCCGCCTGCTGTGTCCGTGTTATCCAGCGTAATATCCTGAAGCGCTGCCCGCGACCTGTAAATGTGGAGTGCCGACTTATTTGCGGCGTCTGTCCTGATCCCAAGATCTTTGAGCGTCACCACGTCAGACGCCTCTGCCATAACGGTCACCACATTGTCCTTTCCGATCGCAGCCGTTCCGTTGAAATAGAATCCCTGTCCGTTGACTGTCATCTGCTCTTCCAGGTAAAGCGGCTCACTCAGCTCCACATCGTGCAGCAGTGTAACGGATACCACATCTTTCTCCTTTTTCGCTTTCAGAAATCCCGGAAGGTCTTCATCCTGCACATAAGCTGTCTGTCCGTCTGCTGTCACCACCTCCGTTGTATCTGCGACCTTGCCCGGGACGCTTCCTCCGTTTTCCACGCACACGACTGACTGTGTCGCCACAGGAGTATCGATCTTTGCGATGGACGCGCCTGAGAAATCCGCTGCCGCATTATCCACGTTCACGCCATACCAGGAATTCATTCCCAGTTTCAGATCAAGGTTTCCTGTAAATGCCGCGCTCCCGCCATTGATGATGACCGGCGCCCCGCCCGCTGTGTTTGTGTGGTCGATCGTAAGATTGTTTGCCCTGAACACAGTCCTGTAGGCATGCAGTGCGGATTTATTTTCCGCTGCCGTAATGATCGTAACCCCGTCAAGTGTAACTTCATCTCCGGTAAGCGTTACCAGATTGTTGTATCCGACGGCAGCTGTTCCCGCCAGCGTACCCCCTGTAACCGTCACGCTGGTGCTTATTGTCAGCGGTCTTTCCAGGGTGATCGTCTTTCCTGTCAGGTCGATGGCGCCTCCCTGGGCGATCGCAGCTTCCAGGGACGTCTGATCTGTGATCTCAGCTCTTGCTGATGTCACTTGTGCATGATCCGACGGCTCTTCTGCTGTCTCCGTTCCTGTTATCTCCACTCCGATTCCGGATGCCGCGCCGGCAGCCCCTGTCTCTGCCGCTTCCTCTACTGCAGATACCGCTCCATTATCAGCCGCAGTCTCAGCAAAAGTAATCACCGGTGATACGTTGACCACCATAGCCGCACCCATCACGGCTGCCAAAATTTTTTTCTTCATAGGTTCCTCCTGGTGAATGTTTATTTTGTGATCTTTTCATTCGTTTTCCGGCGGCCAGTCCTGCCGGAACTCGCTGTCACGGGTCAGATTATATCCAGAGGGATGCATTTTTGTCAACGAAATCAGGGCTTGTAATTTTTTCCATCTATAGCAGTTCAGCCATCTGTCTGTGCGGTTTCCCGAACGGCGCGGCTGAACGGTTCCTTACCGCCAATCCGGGGATCACTGCCATAAATCCTGAAAACAGCACGCAAAGAAAGCCGGAGAGTTTTGATCCTCTCCGGCTTCTTTCTGTTTTTATCTATGATACGGTTTTCTGCCGCCGGGCGTTCTGATTACTCAGCGTCAGCAGCGTATACGTCTACCAGTTTCTTCAGGTATGCGTATCTCTCCATAGCTTCCTTCTCGTTGAGGGCAAACAGTCTTGCTGCCTTCTCCGGGTTCGCTCTCTTCAGAGCATTGTAACGGACTTCTCCGTCAAGGAATGCCTGGTAATCCTCTTCCTTCGGCTCTTTGCTGTCAAGGAAGAACTTGTTGCCCTCAGCAGCCGGGTTGAACCGGAAGTTGTTCCAGTATCCGCACTCTACTGCGAGCTGCTCCTCTGTCTGAGCCTTGCTCATACCCTTCTTGATACCGTGGTTGATACACGGAGCGTAAGCTATGATCAGTGACGGTCCCGGATAAGCCTCAGCCTCTGTGATGGCTTTGACTGTCTGGTTGAAGTCAGCGCCCATAGCGATCTGTGCAACGTATACGTATCCGTAGCTCATTGCCATGCCCGCAAGGTCTTTCTTCTTCGTCTCTTTACCGCCTGCCGCGAACTGTGCAGTAGCACCTGTCTTCGTAGCCTTGGAAGACTGTCCGCCTGTGTTGGAGTAAACCTCTGTATCGAATACCATGATGTTGATGTCCTTGCCGCTTGCAAGTACGTGGTCAACACCGCCGAATCCGATATCGTAAGCCCATCCGTCACCGCCGAATACCCACTGGGATTTCTTAGCGAGGAAGTCTTTGTTCTTAAGGACTTCGTTCTTCTCAGCAAGGTCGCAGTCACAAGCCTCCAGAGCTGCTACCAGGTTGTCTGTAGCTGTTCCGTTTGTAGCGCCGCATCCGAATGTATCAAGATACTCTTTTGCAGCAGCCTTCACTTCTTCTTTCTCTGCGATCTCAGCGATCTTCTCTACTTTTGCTTTCATTCTGTCACGGATCGTGTTCTGAGCGAGCAGCATACCGTAACCGAACTCTGCGTTATCCTCGAACAGAGAGTTGCACCATGCCGGACCCTGTCCCTTCTCGTTCACTGTGTAAGGTGTGGACGGTGAAGAGTTGCCCCAGATGGAGGAACATCCTGTTGCGTTTGCGATGTACATCCTGTCACCGAACAGCTGAGTGATCAGCTTCGCGTACGGTGTCTCGCCGCATCCTGCACAAGCTCCTGAGAACTCAAGCAGCGGCTGTTTGAACTGGCTTCCCTTTACAGTTGTCTCTTTGAATTTTGCGACAACTTCCGGTTTCACCGGGATCTCTCTTCCGTAATCGAAGAAGTCCTGTTTTCCGGCATTTGCTTCCATGTTTTCCATAACGAGAGCCTTCTCGCCCTTCTTGCCCGGACATACATTTGCGCAGGAACCGCATCCTGTACAGTCGTAAGCAGATACTGTCATGGAGAACTTCATGCCCGGCATACCGATCATGTCGATCGCTTCCATTCCTTCCGGAGCCTTTGCAAGCTCTTCCTCTGTCAGAGCTACCGGACGGATAACAGCGTGCGGACATACATATGCACAGCGGTTACACTGGATACAGTTCTCCGGCTTCCATACCGGGATATCCACTGCGATACCGCGTTTCTCGTATGCAGAAGATCCGGACGGTGTAGAGCCGTCTACATAATCGTTGAATGCAGATACCGGAAGAGTATTTCCTTCCTGAGCATTTACCTTCGCCTGGATATTCTTAACGAAATCGATCACGTCTTTTCTGCCGTTCTCGTCTACCTTCGGCTGAGCAAGACCTTCGTCAGCAGCGTCCTTCCAGCTCTCCGGAACAGCTACTTCTACGACCTGCTTAGCGCCTGCGTCGATCGCGTCATAGTTCATCTGTACGATCTTGTCGCCTTTTCTTCCGTAAGTAGCCTTGGCAGCCGCCTTCATCAGGTCGATCGCCTCTTCCTCCGGAATGATCGCAGCCAGTTTGAAGAATGCAGACTGAAGAACAGTGTTGATACGTCCGCCAAGTCCGATCTCCTTACCGATCTTGATACCGTCGATCGTGTAGAACTTGATGTTGTGGTTCGCAATGTATGCTTTCACCTGTCCCGGCAGATGTTTCTCAAGTCCTTCCATATCCCACGGGCAGTTCAGAAGGAATGTACCGCCGTCAACAAGCTCCTGTACCATGTTGTATTTGTTCACATAAGACGGGTTGTGGCATGCCACAAAGTTCGCCTGATGGATCAGATATGTAGACTTGATCGGCAGCTTACCGAAACGTAGGTGAGACATTGTAACGCCGCCGGACTTCTTGGAGTCATAATCGAAGTAAGCCTGTGCGTACATGTCTGTGTTGTCGCCGATGATCTTGATGGAGTTCTTGTTCGCTCCAACTGTACCGTCAGCGCCAAGTCCCCAGAACTTACAGTTGATCGTTCCTTCCGGTGTTGTAACGAGCGGCTCGTCCGCTGTCAGTGACAGGTTTGTCACATCATCGACAATACCGAGAGTGAATTTCGCTTTCTCATCATTGTGATATACAGCAACGATCTGAGCAGGTGTTGTGTCCTTGGAACCAAGTCCGTAACGTCCTGTGTAGATCGGCACTGCGTCGAATTTGGAGCCTTTGAGCGCTGCGACAACGTCAAGGTACAGCGGCTCGCCCATAGCTCCCGGCTCTTTTGTCCTGTCAAGTACAGAGATCTTCTTCACAGAATCCGGGATCGCATCGATAAGAGCCTGTGCGCAGAACGGTCTGTACAGACGAACCTTAACAACGCCGACTTTCTCGCCTGCCTTCATCAGGTAATCGATGGTCTCCTCGATCGTATCGCAGACAGAACCCATAGCAACGATCACGTGCTCAGCGTCCTCTGCTCCGTAGTAGTTGAACAGCTTGTAATCTGTTCCGATCTTAGCGTTTACTTTGTCCATGTAATTCTGGACGATCGCCGGCATTGCCTCGTAGTACGGGTTGCATGCCTCTCTTGCCTGGAAGAAGATATCCGGGTTCTGTGCGGAACCTCTCTGGCACGGATGGTTCGGGTTCAGTGCATGAGCACGGAAAGCGTCGATCGCATCCATGTTTACCAGGTCTTTCAGGTCTTCGTAATCCCATGTCTCGATCTTCTGGATCTCGTGGGATGTACGGAATCCGTCAAAGAAGTTGATGAAAGGAAGCTTTCCTTCCAGTGCTGCACAGTGTGCAACCGGTGTAAGGTCCATAACCTCCTGTACGCTGGACTCGCAGAGCATAGCTGCTCCGGTCTGGCGGCAGGCGTAAACATCTGAGTGATCGCCAAAGATGGAAAGTGCATGGCTTGCAAGCGCACGCGCGGATACGTTGAACACGCCCGGAAGCTGCTCGCCGGCAACCTTGTACAGGTTCGGGATCATAAGAAGAAGTCCCTGGGACGCTGTAAATGTTGTCGTCAGGGCTCCTGCTGCCAGAGATCCGTGTACAGCACCTGCCGCACCTGCCTCGGACTGCATCTCTACGACATTGACTGTCTGTCCGAAGATATTCTCTCTGCCTTCTGTTGCCCATTCGTCAACATGCTCCGGCATAACGGATGACGGTGTGATCGGGTAGATCGCCGCGACTTCTGTATACGCATAGGAAACGTGAGCAGCAGCCTGGTTACCGTCCATGGTCTTCATTTTTCTTGCCATTTTCTTGTTCCTCCTTAGATTTTACATTGAAAATATAAATATTCACATGTGGTTTTATTATATCGCCAAAAATGACAAAAGTCCATAGAGGGCGGTCGGGTTTTTTGTATATTTTGGGGTGCAGGATCATCATGCCGAATATTTCAAAAAGCGCTTTTTATCTTGATTCTCTTTTAATATATTTCCTCAGTCGGCTATTCACACACTCTTTTACCTCTTCTGCAATCCGCTTTGCTTTCCTGCCGTCCATACCAATCGCATCCGCCACTGCCGCACAGTCCCACACATCTGGATTTTTTCCGTTTCCATGGATTGTTGTAGCGTGCTCTCCGCCGATGGAATGGCTGAAGGTAAGATCATATGCAGGTGAAAGCACCCATTTTTCTTCTTTTTCCTCATACAGATAGGTGAAATTTTTAGAGTGATCGTCCCGGTTATGGGCAAATACATTGAAGCACATAAGCCTGTACAGCTTTTCCACTTCGGAAAAGTCTTTTGTCAATTCCAGGGTCAGCTTCATAAGGATCTCATAATCAAGATTCGGTATACGATGGGATGTTTCTAACACTGCAGATGCAGACAGCATGTGAACGCGCTCCTCTCTGCCATCCTGCTTTCGCCTTCTGTCAAACCTCTTTGTTCCGAAATAACCTGCGCAGTTTTTTGACGGAAACAGCCTGGTCTCTGTCATCTGTATCCCACACTCGCGGGCGCACAGAGAATATTCATACTCCTGTTTTCCAATATCAGCCTTATCGGTCGATGACGGAAATTTAATAATCCACTCTTCGCCGTCAATCTTCGTAAGGATCTTTGGTCTTGCTCCTCCCGAAGAGCCGCCCAGCCGGAACAATTCATCCAGATTCTCCATCGACTCTGTATTAAGAATACGGCGGCACTCTTCTGCAATCCCGTCCAGATTCATCGGATTTTCTTCTGTCTCAAAACTGCGCTCCGGCTCATAGCACAGAGCTCCCATACCGGACTGTCCTACGATTGCGAGCCTCTCCAGGTTTCCGATCTCATAGGGATTCATATGATTTTTCAGCATGAGGCGGTCAACCAAAAGCCTTCCCCAGCCATCCGGGAGACTGTCCGCAAATACTCCAAAAAGCCCATCAAACGGGTCCGCCTTCGGAATAAAAACTTTTTGTTCCAACGGAAGATAGAACGGGCTGATTGAAAATCCTTCGGCAATCCACTCTCTGTCATATTCAAAAGCCGCAAGATGCCCTTTATAAAGCGCCATAGTTCCGACTTTTCTTCCATGATACATTACATTCAGCCTGTCAGTTGTCTTCATTCATTATCTCCTCAATTGATAAATACGGTGCATCTTCAAACAGCCTCTCCAATTCTCCTTCCAGTTCCAGCGCCACAGCAATTTTGGTAAGCGAGATCAAAGATATCTCCCCACTACTTTCAAACCGCTTCACAGACCCTAAGCTTACTCCCGATTTTTCACTCAGTCTTTTCTGTGATATTTTCCGTCTGCGGCGGATACTGCGGATGCGTCCGGCGATGACCTTGTCGATTTCTTTTGGTGTCTTTTTGTTGAAAATAAATTTATCATTCATAGATAATATATTATCCCATATCACAAATATATTCAATATATATATAATATATTATCTATTTAATATAATATCACTGGTTGATACAAATGACAAACAACGCAAGCGCTAATTTGAAAAAAATCAGGAAAAATCATCTTACCCATGAATTCTTTCCTGATTTTTTGTACTATAAAACAACTTTCATTTATAATTTTGTTTTCTTCCGCCGTCCAGCCCCTGTATCTGCTCCAGGATCTTCCGACAGTTGTATGTCCTGCATCTGCTCTTTGCTGACATAATGTCCAGTATCCACCAGACACCAACTCCTCCCAATGTTATATACTTTAAAAAACCGGTCCCCTTTTCTCCCAAATAGAACCGATCCACGCCAAGCATCCCTGGAAATACCGAAATTCGCTGCACTGTGGATGGCTTTTTGAGCCGCAGGCTTTCAACTGATGTTCTTAAATACTGAGGAATACACAGCATCGCTCTTTCTATTTCTTCTTCTGAGTAAGTATCATTCGGAAAAAGAAAGTCACGATTTTTTTCTATATATTCATATACCTCTATCCGATCCATAATTTATCTTCTCACATTTCTGCCAAAACTAATCCCATATTTTCCTATGTATGTTTCTGATTTCTCTCACATCGCTTCCTATTCGCCCAAGCTGAGCTGAAATAACCGTTCCATAAAAACCAAGCATGCCCATAAGTGCCTGATGGCGCATCTGTTCATGTCGTTCATGTTCTTCGATAGCATGGCGTATTCCTCTTAATTCTGCCATATGCTCTCTATGCTGGCAGTCTAGATGGTATTTATTATACATGCCGTCCGCTCCATCTATCTCATTTACAATCTTATTGTCAAGATAATAAAAAAATGAAATTACCGCTTCCAGATTCTGATATACTTTTGGCAGTTCACCTTGAGCATAAAACCTGGCTCTTTGCTGCTCCACTTCCTTCCCTATCTCGGAAAGCTCACTTTGCTGCTGCCGGAGAACTTGTTGGCAGAGTCCGATTTGGCCGCTTTCCTCTTCAGCCTTTTCAAACCTGTCCTGTAAAATCGCTTTTTTCCTGCGTCCCTCATTATCAAGTGCATTTTGGCTTATTTCTCTCACTAAATTTTTCTGTTTTGCTTTATTCAGTCCATAAACAATAATACAAATTATGAGAGGTGGCGCCAAAAAAGTAAGCATCCCAAAAAACATTGAAATCATCAAAACAATTCTTTGTTGGGACTGTATTGACTGCGTAGAATCTATAGTATTCATAGTAATGAATCCTGTACCCAGAACAACTCCAAGCAACAGCACAAAAATAACTACGGCCGATACTCTGCAGTTCTTTTTATGTTTTTGTATCTCTTCGCTTTTTTGTTTGACCTTCTGCTGACTCACCAATCCTAGAGACGCAAGCTGAGCCTGTGCTTCTGACATCTCCCTATGCAGTCGCATCTGTTCATTTTTATATTCATCCATTTTCTGATTTGCTTTATTTATCAGGTCATTCCAGAAATTCACTTCACGTTCCAGCCTGATCGCTCTGTCGCAATAATTTTTCATCGCGTCAAGCCGCTCTTTACTCTCTGCCATCATTGTACCTCGTTATAAAGACTCCCCTTTTATATCTCGTACCTCTTTGATATGCTCTCCCTTTCATCTCCTAATAAAGCTTTCAATTATCGTGCTTATTAGAGGCCAATGTGTCCAAACAATAAGAACCGCCATCCCGATCATCATTTTAATCAGAATACAAATGCCAATGAACAAAGCTATCACCATATCACGGCTAAAATCGTTATACTCCTTTACTCCATTACTATTGACCATCGTATTTTTGTTCATGATCTTATCTCCGCAATACGGGCAAAAAGCTGTCGCGTTTTTGATTTCTTTTCCACATTTCACACAATACATTATCCTTTCACCTCTTTAAGATTTTACTTTTCAATTTCTAAAACTATTCTATTACTTTTCAGATATCCGCCAAGCCTGACTCCCACAAAACTCAATACAATCACTATTGATATTGTCTGTGCCGGTGAAATCGGTCCAAAAAAATTCCCTCTGTCATCCCCTCTGTAAAATTCGATTAAAAAACGTGCCACAGCATACAAGAAAAGATAGGTTTGAAATCTCTTTCTGACTTTTATTACGACCGCCAATATTACCAGCAATGCCGCCACCTCAAATAGCTGTGTAGGATAACACTTCATTCCGCCATGATATATTCCATATTGCGGGATATCAGGAAAATATACCCCGACAAAACTATCTGTAATCTTGCCATAGCAGCAGCCGCTCAAAAAGCATCCTATTCTTCCGCAAATATGAAATCCCATAAATGGTATTGTCAAATTTGAAAACCAATCATTTATGGTATATCCCGTTTTACACTTTGTCAGATGCAGTATCAATGATAAGGTAATAGAAGCCCCTAGCAGTCCGCCATAAAAAGTTATTCCTTTAAGAACAAAACCCCCATTTTCCTGAAACTTAAATACAGAATCAAACACTGCCGCCCATAAAAAACCTGCCATACCACAAAATACTATTTGGGGAAAAATAAAGGCTTCTTCATTTCCTCGCGAAGGATCTTTTCTCAATCTTATATGTACTAGAAGAAACATCACTAATACACCGCATACCAGCATAATAGTAAATGTAGATATCTTTCCAAATGAAGTAACAATATAAGGCATCATTTTTTCTTAATCACATAATAATCAACTAGACCTATTATGCCTCCAATCAAAAGCAGCAAAAATGCTAAGACCGACATCAAATCAGCTCCTGTAATTCCATAAGCGCAAATTATAATCATCACCGCTCCGATTAATTGCAAAATTGAACCTCGTTTTACATTTTTTAAGCACTGACACGCTCCAATCATCCCCACAACACTGCCTCCAAAAATAAATATAAAAGCAGCGCCACCCATATTTACCATAGCCATGGATGCGCACATTGTAACGCAGAAACCTCCGAATATTCCCATAATTGAGCCAATCAGCCCTAAAATAAATGCCGGAAGACATCTTTCTTCCGAGCCAGTTCTATGCAGTTTATGCTGCATATTATAATCATTCTCTGCCTCTATTGAAGGAGCAGATCTTCCATTTTGTTCTCTCCCGCCATCGTACTCCTTATTTTCCGCACCACATTTGCTACAATATTTTTCATTGTCCCCCATCTCATTTCCGCACTTATGGCAAAACATGTTTTTTCCCTCTCTTTCCTCGAATATTTATCAAAAACTGTTGCTATCATATTATCATTCTTAATTTCATTTGTCAATTTTAAACATCTTTTTGATAATGCAATATCATTACGGTTAGTTTACTATCATTTTTTAGAAAGACGAGGACAAAAAAATGGTGGCTGACAGAATCAAACAACTGCGTCTTTCCAACAACATGACGCAGACTGAACTTGCTAAAAAACTGAATATTACCCGCAGCAGCGTCAACGCATGGGAGATGGGCATTTCCACGCCTTCGACCACTTATATTGTTGAGCTCGCACAGTTATTCCATGTATCAACCGATTATCTGCTGGGTCTCTCGGACAATGTTTCTCTGGATATCTCTCACCTTACCGAAAAAGAGATCCAGATCGTTTACGATCTCGTTCAATACTTTCGCACCAGATCCTAAATCCTTTCGGCATTCTCGAATTCAGAAACAGCCCTGTCCGAGTTATCCCGTTTGGAATACACTCGGCAGAGCTGTTTTCTTTCTCCATCGTCTATTTTCCCTTTGTTATCAAAATATCCTTTTCATACCCCAGCGTTTCCCCTCCCGCCATAATCTCTATCCTCAGCGCATGCTCCCCCGCCGCAAGTCCCCGGCAGTCCGCCATGCCGTCTTTCATTTCCACCTTCCTACCATCCAGGCAGATCTCATGGTCATACTCTTCCAGTCTGATCTTCTGCCTTCCACGACACCAGCCCATTCTGCAGGAAAAGCCTGATATCTTTCAGGCGGATGCTTCCATTTTGCATCTCATAAATATCCGGCAGATTATCACCGGCGATCCACGTCTCATTTCTGCGTTCCTGAAAAAACCTGTCCCTTATACTCATGCGCGTAAAATACAGCGTGCACATATTCTTCAGATTCTTTCCCACGGACGTTACGATGAACTGATCTCCTCTTCGCAGAGTGCAGTGGTAAATGCTGTCTCTTTTAAGTTTTTCCAGAAACCGGAGGCTGATCCTGTCTCCCCTCACTGTATATTCCGCCTCCACTTCTCTGTCATTCTCATCATATACCCTGATCTTATTTTCCGCCGGACTGTAATATTCCAGTTCAAAAGAAGCCGGTATCTTAGTCAGCAGGCAGACTTCGCCGATCCTGCTGATCAAAGTCATCTGTACACTGCAGTTCACACAGAAAAACCAGACAAGCAATACTCCTGCAAGCATTCCTGCCATCACCGATATAACTGCTTTCATTTTTCTGTCCATTTTCCTTTCTCCATTGCTGACATTCCCTAATGTATAGTGATTGATTTTTTCTTTTGAGTGAATACTTACAGTATTGCGCCTAATATCTTAGGTATGTTCAAGTTGTTTATTAAAAATATAATTTTTTTAGTTACACATCTGACTTTTTCAGCATACTTAAACAGAGTTTTTGAGTTATACGGACAGAGTCGTGACTTTTGACGGAGGAACCTTATGAACCATGCGCCTTCCTTTTCCTATGAGCCCCTATGGGCTACGATGAAAGGAAAAGGGATCTCAACCTACAAACTGATCAATACCTACAATTTCAACAAGGGCACGCTCTACCATCTGAAACGCGGAGATAATGTAAAAGTACTGTGTCAGATACTGGAATGCCGGATCGAAGACGTGGTGGAGATCATTTATTAAGCAGAATCGGATAAAGAATATTAAGCATTCAAAGGCAGCTAAAAAAACGCGGGAGCATCGTCTGATACTTCCGCGTTTTATTTATTGATATCTTTTACTTTTCTTTAAATTTAAAGATCCGGTCTTTCTTTCTGGGCGGTTTGCTGCCTTCGATCTTATCCGGCATGGGCTCGTAGACTTTTCCGCTCTTAAGCATTGGCATCTTTCTGTGATGCTTCCGCAGATACAGAAGCGCCGCCCCTGCCGCCACTACGATCACCCCTGCAAGGAGCTGGGATACCGGGAGCCCGATCCCCGGGAGCAGGAGCTGGTCCGTGCGCAGCCCTTCGATCCATACTCTTCCCAGCGCATAGCCGAATACATACAGAAGGAACAGCTCTCCTTCGTATTTTTTGTGTTTCCTGTAAAGTACCAGGAGAATGAGCAGTACCGCGCACCACACGGATTCATACAGAAATGTCGGGTGGACCTGGATATATTCCACGCCGCCGATGGTTTCTATATTGCGGCGCATAGTCTCCGTCACATCCCCGGAGCGCACTGCGTCCAGCGGAAGCCTCATGGCAAACAGGCTGTCCGTATATTCTCCGAATGCCTCTCTGTTGAAAAAGTTGCCCCAGCGCCCGAGCATCTGTCCGTTCAGGATCGCCAGCGCCACTGTATCAAAGATCTGGAATGGCGAAAGCCGCTTTACCCTCGCCATGATAAACACAGCGATCACCGCACCGATCACGCCGCCGTAGATGGCAAGGCCGCCCTCCCGCAGATTAAAAATGTCCAGAAGGTTGTCCCTGTACATATCCCAGGAGAAGACTACATAGTAGATCCTCGCCCCGGCGATCCCCATGATCACCCCGACGATCCCCATATCCAGATAATCTTCCGGGTTCTGCCGTGTCCTCTTCGCCTCATGAGTGGCAATGAGAAATCCGATCAGGATCGCCGCCCCGATGATCATGCCGTAATATGCGATCTTGAATCCGAAAACGTCAATGTCCTTTCCCACATGATCCAGTGTAATACCCAGATTAGGGAAGCTGATGTCATAATGCATATCCATACTCCTCCGTCCATACAGCCACATGGGCTGAACTGGTTTTATACGTTAAACCTGAACAGCATGATATCGCCGTCCTTGACGACGTAGTCTTTTCCTTCCAGGCGCACCAGCCCTTTTTCCTTCGCCGCCGCGTGGGAACCGCATGCCATCAGGTCGTCATAGCTGACCACTTCCGCCCGGATAAATCCTCTCTCAAAGTCAGAATGGATCTTTCCTGCTGCCTGCGGCGCTTTTGTTCCTCTTGTGATGGTCCACGCGCGCACTTCCGGCTCGCCCGCCGTCAGATAGCTGATCAGCCCGAGCAGATGGTAGCTTGCCCTGATCAGCTTCTCCAGTCCCGACTCTTCCAGCCCCAGGTCATCGAGGAACATCTTCTTCTCATCATCGTCGAGCTGAGAGATCTCTTCCTCGATCTCAGCGCACACTACAAATACTTCGCAGCCCTCCTGAGCAGCGTATTCGCGGACAGCCTGTACTCCCGAGTTGGAAGCGCCGTCGTCAGCCAGGTCATCCTCAGACACATTTGCCGCGAAGATCACCGGCTTCGCTGTCAGCAGATTGTAGCCCGCAAGCCACGCCTGCTCGTCCTCGTCGTCAGTCACAAAGCTCTTTGCCAGCTTATTCTCTTCCAGATGCGCTTTTACACGATTCAAGAGATCCAGCTCTTTTGCCGCTGTCTTATCATTCCTGGACAGCTTCACAGTCTTGGCGATCCTTCTCTCCAGGATTTCCAGATCAGAAAAGATCAGCTCCAGATTGATCGTCTCAATGTCGCGCATCGGATCAATACTTCCGTCTACATGCACGATATTGGTATTTTCAAAGCAGCGCACCACATGGACGATGGCATCCACTTCACGGATGTTTGCAAGGAACTGGTTTCCCAGTCCTTCTCCTTTGGAAGCTCCCTTCACAAGCCCTGCGATATCCACGAACTCGATCGCCGCGGGGATGATCTTCTTCGTGTGATACATCTCTCCGAGAACATCCAGCCTCTTATCCGGCACTGTCACCACGCCCACATTCGGGTCAATGGTACAGAAAGGATAGTTCGCTGACTCTGCGCCTGCTTTTGTCAATGAGTTAAATAATGTACTTTTCCCGACATTCGGTAATCCTACGATTCCCAGTTTCATTTATCCTTTATCTCCTTTGTTTTCCCTGATTATGAAACACCTTTCTTTCAGACAGAACGGGTTCCACTGCAACATTTGAATTATATCACAGTGCCCGCGAACCCTCAATAGCAAAGGGCCCCGAGCCAGGGTTGTTTCATGAACTATTCATGAGCAGCACTACCTTTTATAATCTTATTATTACATCCCCATATCGTTTCTGGTAAGCTGATCACGTAAAAAAACGCAAACTATCTCTCTATCTCTTTACAAGACTTTTTTTCAGAGGTATTCTCTATATATAGTCAATACAGACTGGCTATGCCTTGAAATACATACTGTTCTCGCAAGGTGGCATTGTCACAAAAGCAGTCCATCATTTCTGTCATTATATTTGTCAGACCTGTCTCGTACATTGCCAGGCGCAGGATGTTGTATGCAAATTTTCTGATGAGCGACAGATTGTTTCGGGACTTTTTGGCTGGCGAGCGATCTTCCCTGAATGTGTCGTCCAGTACATGATGGAGCCGGTTCTCTATTGACCAGTGCATTCTTTTTATGCTTCCCAGTTCCTCTGCCGTGAGGATAAGGTCTGAGATCAGTGCCGTACACTGGATGTCTTTTCCAATTCCCTCTTCAGCAGAAGGAACTGGGACTCTTCTTGAGCCTTTTTTCAAAAACTCTTCTTTTGTCGGAGTGATATCATTCCCCTGGCTGTCTTTTTCAACAGGAATCCTCACCTGCTTGATCCGCCCAATGCTCTGAACGTATGTCCATTCTTTTTGTTTTTTCGTCAGATTTAATGCATTATTACATATCTGGCAAGTCCTGTACTCATTTCTGTCCCGATTTTTTTCCATCTGATTGATCTCTTCATATTTCCCAAGATAATCCTGCATAACAGGATCTGGAGTTTCACTTTTTCCTTTTTTCTCTGCTTCTTCTTCCAGTTTATCCAGGAACGTATGGATCTCCTCATAAGCGTCTGGCTGATTTTTCTTTACTGTAAATACAAAATGCCCTTCCTGTTCATGTATCTGTTCCATGATTGCTGTCTGTGTCCCAATCGCATCAATCGTTATAACACTCCCTCTGATATCCAGAAGTTTCAACAATTCCGGAATCACCGTAATCTCATTCGTCTTTGAATCGACCGGAAGCTGTGCAAGTATCAACCCTCGAACCGTTTCCACTACATTCAACAGCATCGGTGCTGTCCCGCTTTTCGTCTTTTCCGCTGCGCCGCGTAATGCTTTCCCATCAATAGCGAGATGGGTATTCTTCGAGTCCACGATCTCACCGATCCATTCCATAAAAGCATACAAGGCTAATTCCTCATCAATCCCAGACAGCATCCGGGTAATGGTGGAAGGCGAGGCAATCCCGTAGTTCAATTTCATATGTTTCCGCAGTTCTTCCAGGTGGTTTCTACACCATTTCAGGCTCCTGCGGATCGTCGTCCTGCCACAAAGAACTCCGAGAGTGACACATACCAGCATTTCTGCAAGGTCATGTTTTTTCTCTCTGTCGCACCGGTAATCCGGAATCTGCCTGAAATAATGGATCAGCTTTTCTGTCACAAATGTTCTTTCAGCACATTTCCAGCACCACTTGTATTTTCTCCAGAAGTTTCCGCTGCTCCTCACTCACTTTCGAAATGATTTCTGTTTTATCCAGGCACACTAAATAGATTGTCTCTAACTGATGTAATTCTTCCAATCCAATGCCCCATTTTTTATGGATCCTACGGGAAAGTGAGGATATCTGAGCTGCAAACTGATAATGGAAATCCGATTCCTTTTTTATCATCCGTGTTTTCTGGATATAAGAGGTCGGAGACTGTTTTAAGAGAATGATGGCAAGTACATCCTTCCAATCATCCCCCAATGGTTTTTTCCAATCATCCGGACACAACTCCCAGACAGCTTTCGAAAATCCGTATTCCCATACTTCTGCGTCTGTTAAAGATATTTTTCTTTTATTACTTTGTATGACTCCTTCCGGAGTAATCACGCCGATATATGTATCGACTGGCTGCGGATACTTTTTCCCTTTCACACGTCGGGATGTCCTTTTATAGAGATAATACGAATCTCCTTTTTTCTTCACAGTAGTTCCCTTTGTCCGATACTTCTGAACCCAATCCGGATACTTTTTCTCAGTTACTGGCATAATGTCCTCCTCTCTGTATAGGTGGAGTATACCTATACTATATAGACATTATACCTCTACAGGAATAAAAAGTCGAGAGTTATACGCGTATTTGTATAACACGTATAACCCCCGATAAAATCCAATCTTCTTATATTTTTAAAAATCTTTCATGAAACAACCCTGGCCCCGAGCGCCTATTAATTAAAAAATTCAGGATCCGTAGCACATTGGCTTGACAATATGTCGGATACAACATATTATGATATTAAAGAAAGGGAGTATACTAATGTATGAAGTAATCCTATATGATACAGAAGATGGAAGATGCCCGGTGCAAGATTTGTTAAAAAATCGCAGAAAACACCAAAAGCAGAAAAGGAGCTGGCAAAAAAATATAAGGAAGATTATGAACGGAGGTATGGCAATGAGTAGTTACAAAGCTTATAAACAAAAAGCATTACAAAATCCAGAAGTAAACGCTGAATATGACGCACTACAGCCGGAATATGATATTATTCAGGCAATGATCGATGCAAGAGTAGAACAGAACATGACTCAGAAAGATTTATCAGCCAGAACAGGAATCACGCAGGCAGATATCAGCCGCATTGAAAATGGAACAAGAAATCCCAGCCTGAGTATGGTAAAGAAACTTGCACAGGGATTAGGAATGCAGCTGAAACTGGAATTCATTCCAATGTCCACCAAAAAATAAAACGTAATTTTTTATCTCGATTTTCCACACAAAAAAGAGCCGGTTATGATGAACCGACTCTTTTTTAGTATTTTTCCCTTCTAATCCCTCGTCTCCATCAGTATGACCTTCCCGAACGAAAACGAGATCGTCACCTCATCCTCCGCGAATTCATTGCTCACGCAGAGGCTGTCATCCGGCCTGAGGAAATGATTCTTAAGCGGGTACTTCGCTCCGGTGATGGACAGCGCGTCCACCGGGAGCTCCATCGGGAACAGGGAAAAATACTTCCCGAACGCTTCCTCCCGCTTCAGTGTGATCCCCTTGTCCAGGAGGCGGATCTGGTTATGGCTGTCCAGGATCCGCGCGTCCGCCCCCGCGTCCAGCGCGATCTGCAGACACTGGATATTCGCCCAGAGATGGTCGATCCTGTTTCCCGTGCCGCCCAGGATCCAGATCTCCTTCCGGTTCAGCCCGATGCAGAGCCGCAGCGCGATCTCTGTATCTGACGCGTCCTTGACCGGATTAAATTCCCGGATCGGCACATCTGCCTCTTCCCGGTAATAATCCACCAGCCCTTTTGGCACACTGTCAAAATCACCCACGATATAATCCGGCTTGATCTCATGGTCATAGAGAAACTTAAGTCCTCTGTCCACTCCGATCACAAATTCCGTCTCTTCACTTTTAATGATGGGGAGGGCGAAATCTTTTTCCAGCATCCCTCCGCTTACGATCACAGTCCGCTTACTCATGATTCCTCAATATCTCCATAAATCCTGCAGTATTTTTTCTGATATCACCTTTATAGACGCCTGACCCGGACACGATCACATTCGCCCCCGCGTCCAGCACTTCCGCCACATTGGAGTGGTAGATGCCGCCGTCTACTTCAACGTCTTTTTCAAGCCCTCTCTCGTTAAGCATGTCCCTGAGCTCCCGGATCCTGCCCAGCGACTCCGGGATAAATGCCTGTCCGCCGAATCCCGGCTCCACGCTCATGATCAGGAACATATCCGCCTGCTCCAGATAAGGCAGGAGTGCTTCCACCGGAGTGCCCGGCTTGATCGAGATGCCTGCGCGCACGCCGCATGCATGGATCTCATCCAGAGTCTTCCCCGGATCCTCACACGCCTCCAGGTGGATGGTGATGATATCCGCGCCGCAGGCAGCGAAGTCCTTTATATACCGGATGGGCTCAGTGACCATGAGGTGCACGTCCAGCACCTGGTCCGTGAAGCCTTTCACAGACGAGAGCACCGGCATGCCGAATGAGATGCTCGGCACGAAGATCCCGTCCATCACATCAAAATGGATATACTGCGCGCCCGCCTCCTCTGTCTGTTTCAGCTGTTCTCCGAGGATCTTAAAGTCCGCCGAGAGCATCGACGGCGCCAAAATATTCTTTCTCATCTAATACCTCTTTCTTTCCTGTAACTCCCGGTACATCATCACATAATCATCATACCGGATCTGATGTATCTTCCCTTCCACCACTGCCTCTTTGACCGCACATCCGGGCTCGTGGATATGACTGCATCCATTGAAACGGCACTTTCCTTCACAGGGTGCAAATTCCGGAAAGCAGTATTTCAGGTCTTCCTTCTCCATATCACCTACATAGAGGGAGCTGAATCCCGGCGTGTCCATAATGTAGGACCTCTCTCCAAGCATGATCAACTCGGAATGCCTTGTCGTATGCTTCCCTCTCTCGATCTTACGGCTGATGCTCCCTGTCTCCATCTTCACCCCGCTCTGGAGAAGATTGATCAGGGAAGACTTGCCCACCCCGGACGGACCTGCGATGGCAGTCGTCTTCCCCCGCAGGAGTTCTTTAAGCCTGTCGATATTTTCCTCTTCCTTTGCGCTTGTAAACAGGAGCGGATACCCGCAGCTTTCATAAACTTCTTTTAATCCCGCGATCTCAGGATCCGCCGCGATATCCGCCTTGTTAAAACAGAGCACTGCCGGTATCCCTTTCGTCTCCATCATGACAAGAAAACGGTCGAGGAGATTAAAATGCGGTTTCGGTTTTGTCACAGCAAACACGACCAGCGCCTGGTCGATATTCGCCACAGCCGGGCGCACCAGTTCATTCTTCCGCGGAAGGACGCGTATGATATTTCCTTCCATATCTTTCTCGTGGGTAATTTCCATCTCCACGTTGTCTCCCACAAGAGGTTTGACCCCGTCTTTTCGGAAAATCCCTTTTGCCTTACACTCATAAACACCGGATCCTGCTACGTGAACGTAGTAGAATCCGGCAATTCCTTTCATGATCTTACCCTGCATCGTCATCGGTCTTTCTGTTTTTCTGTCTCTTTTCTTCCGCCGGAAAGGTCTGCCCCGCCGGGCTGCCCTTTATTCCAGCTCCGGATCGCCGCCGGTATCTCCGCCGTCACCGGTATCCTCCGGTCCCATGCTCACCCAGTAATAGATCGTACTGCCCTTCTCGACCTTCACTCCTACTTCCGGATTCAGCCGGCAGACCGTCCCCTCAGGATAATCACTGTACTGCTGTCCGCCGTATACTGCATTGAGCCCGGATTCACTGAGCACCTGCTCCGCTGTATCCGGATAAGATTTCAGCACATCCGGCACTTCCACTGTCTGGGTCTTCGGCCCAAGACTTACTACATAATTCACAGTTGAACCTGCTTCCACGGAGCTGCCTGGGTCCGGACTCTGGGAGATGACATTCCCCGCAGGGACCGTATCGCTGTAATCCTGGGATGCGCCGCCCACGAGTCCCGCTGCTGCCAGCGCGGACTCTGCATCCGCAGCGCTGCGGTTCTTCAGATCCGGTACTTTTACATCTTCTTTGCCAAGGCTGATCACGATCGTAACGCTCGTTCCCTCATCGACCTCTGTGTTTGCTGCCGGGTCAGAAGAGATCACATTTCCCGCCGCAATGGTATCGCTGTTCTGAGGTTCTCCCTTTGTCACCTTGAGCCCCGCGTCCTGGAGCAGCTTCTCCGCTTCCGCCTCGCTCTTGTCCACTACATTGGGCACCTGCACCTTCTCAGCCGCCTCTCCGCTGCTGATCACTACAGTAACTGTTGAATTTTTCTTTGCCTTCTCTCCCGCGCCCGGCTTCTGGCTCTTGATCTCGCCCTTGTCATAATCATTGGACGGCTCTTCTTCCGAAGCCTTCTTAATTCCGAGATCATGCTTTTTCAGTTCCTTTTCAGCCTCCTCGTAAGTCATGCCCCGGACATCCGGCACTTTTACAGTCTCTTCCTTTGTCGCCACGATACCCGGACCTGAGAAAAATCCTGCCGCATTCGCCACGAGGAAAAGCACGAGCAGAGCGATCACCACGCCCGCCACGATCATCAGGATACGCATGATCCGCTTCGTGTCCGGATTCACATCGTTTTTCTTCCTGCCCCTTCGGTCATACTGTCCCTGACGCCTGCCGCGGAGACGTTCGTCCTCATCCTCCTCGTCTTCGTCGTCATCGTCATCATAATCATCGTCATAGTCGTCATCATCGTAACCGGCGCGCCCTCTGCCCTGTACCTGCTCCAGCTCCGCCGTGGACATGACCATCGTGCGGTCCGTATCTCCGCCTGCCGCGCCCAGGACGACGAAATCGCCCTCTGGATCCACGAGAGACCGCTTCAGATCCAGCAGGAGAGACGCGCAGTCATGATAGCGCAGTCCCGGATTTTTCTGGGTACATTTCATGATGATGCACTCCAGGCTGTACGGGATATCCGGCACTTCCTCTGCGGGGGACTTGATCTCCTCCTGCAGATGCTTGAGTGCCACTGACACAGTAGAGTCGCCGTCAAAGGGCACATGGCCTGTGATCATCTCGTACATGGTGATACCGATGGAGTAGATATCGCTCTTCTGGTCCACCACTCCGCCTCTCGCCTGTTCCGGCGACGTATAATGCACAGACCCCATTACGCTCGTGCTGATCGTCTGTGTGGCGGTCGTTGCGCGCGCGATGCCGAAATCTGTGACTTTCACTTTTCCGTCTTTTGAGATAATGATATTCTGGGGTTTGATATCCCTGTGTATGATATGCTGGTTGTGAGCTGCCTGGAGGCCTGTCACCATCTGGATCGAGATGCTGATCGTCTCCTTCGCTGAAAGCCTGCCTTTCTTCTCGATATAGTCCTTCAGCGTGATCCCTTCCACAAGTTCCATGACCATATAGTACAGTCCCCGGTCCTGCCCCACGTCATAGACATTGACCACGTTCGGGTGCATCAGCCCTGCCGCTGCCTGCGCCTCACTTAAGAACTTCTTGATAAATACTTCATCCTGCCGGTAATCACTTTTGAGCACTTTGATCGCCACATACCGGTTCAGCTTATGGTCCTTGCCCTTATAGACGTCCGCCATGCCGCCGGAACCGATACGTCCCAGTATCTCATACCTCTTCCCTAAATAAACTCCTTCTCTGATCATAATACACTCACCTCATCTGCGAACGGTTCAATCAGGACAATTCCAATATTGTCCGTACCGCCGTTTTCTTTTGCAGCATCCACAAGAGCCTGCCCTGCTTCCACGATGTCCCTTCCTCCCTGGACGATATGGAAGAGCTCTTCATCCTCCACCATATTGCTGAGACCGTCCGTACACATCAGTATGATGTCTCCCCGTTTCAGACGGTGCTCATAAAAGTCTGCGTCCACATCTGCTTTCGCGCCGATGGCCCTTGTGATGATATTCTTATCCGGGTGGTGCTTTGCCTCCTCCGGCTTAATGCCGCCCAGGCGCACCATTTCCTCCACAAGCGAATGGTCCTTCGTAAGCTGCTGTATCCCCTGGTTGATCAGATACAGACGGCTGTCTCCTACATTCGCGAAATACATCATCTGGTTCATGATCGTCGCAGCGACCACTGTCGTGCCCATTCCCCTGAGATGTTCATCGCGGGACGCTTCTTTGATGATCTCCCGGTTGGCTGTCTTGATCGCAGCCACAAGGCACTTCTCCACATCCTCGCCCTCGCTCATCTTAAGCTCCCGCTGGAGCACTTCCACCGTATATTTTGACGCATAATCGCCTGCCTGATGTCCGCCCATTCCGTCCGCCACCACGAACAGGTTCTGGAGGATGCCCAGAGGTCTGTCTGTCGCAAAGACATAATCCTGATTCACCTGTCGCACCATTCCCACATCTGTTATCGCAAATGTCCTCATATCTGTCTCCTTAATCCTGTCTGTTGTGGCTGTCCTGACCTGCCCCGGCTTCCCCTGATGATACAAAGCCCGTCCCGCGGGCAGAGATATCCGCTCCGGATCCTTCCGCATAGCGCCGCCTGAGCTGGCCGCAGGCTCCGTCGATGTCAGAGCCCATTTCCCTTCTTATAGTAACATTAATTCCGCTTTTTTCAAGGTTATTTTTGAAATTCAGGGCATTTTTCCTGCTCGGACGCACGAAATCACGCTCCCTCACCGGGTTCACCGGGATCAGGTTCAGATGGCAGTTCCGGGGCTTCAGGATCGCTGTCAGCTCCCTCGCGTCCTCAGCCGTATCGTTGACTCCGTGCACCAGGCTGTACTCAAATGTCACCCTGCGTCCTGTCTTTTCAAAGTACGTGTCACATGCCGCGAGCACCTCGGACAGTTCGTATTTATTCGCCACGGGCATAAGCCTCCTGCGCTTCTCCTGGGTCGAGCCGTGCAGGGAGAGCGCGAGCGTGATCTGGAGTTTTTCCTCCGCCAGCTCCAGCATTTTCGGGACAATGCCGCAGGTGGACACTGTGACATTCCTCTGGCTGATGTTCAGGCCGTGCTCATCTGTCAGCATCCGCACAAACCTGAGGAAATTGTCATAATTGTCCAGCGGCTCCCCGGTGCCCATGACGACCACATTGTGCACCCTCTCTTTTGTGATCTTCTGGATCTGGTAGATCTGCCCCAGCATCTCTGACGCGGAAAGGTCCCTTTTCAGCCCGCCGATCGTGGAAGCGCAGAACACGCATCCCATCCGGCATCCCGCCTGCGAGGAAATGCATACGGAATTCCCGTGCTTATACCGCATGAGCACGCTCTCCACCATGTTGCCGTCATACAGGCGGAACAGGAATTTGTTCGTGCCGTCCAGCTTCGAGATCTGCCGCTCTTCCATGATGACCGGGAGGATCTCATACTCCTCCTCCAGGCGGCGCCTTAAGTCCTTTGAGAGATTCGTCATCTCGTCAAAGCTGTCCGCCAGCTTCACATGCAGCCAGTCATACACCTGGCCCGCCCGGAACGGTTTCTCGCCAAGCGCCTGCATCTCTGCTTTTAATTCTTCATATCCATATGCCCGGATGTCCTTTTTCATGCCTGTTTCTTCCTTTTTACAAATCTTGCGATAAAAAATCCGTCCGACTGATGTACGCCCGGAAGGAGCTGGATGCACCCCTTCTCCGTCACACTGTCCCTCAGTTCGGGACAGAGCCTTCCGCTGATATCATCCAGCGAGAACTCCGGGTACTGCCCCAGGAACCAGTGTACATTGTCCATATTCTCCGCCGGATCTACGGTACATGTGCTGTAGATCAGCACTCCGCCGAGTCTCACATACTCCTTCGCGCAGCTTAAGATTTTCCTCTGCAGCTCAACGAGGCTTTGGATCCCCTCCGGGGAGGCCTTATATTTCAGGTCTGTCTTCCTGCCGAGCACGCCCAGCCCGGAGCAGGGCAGGTCCGCGATCACGATATCCGCGCTCCCCGCAGACGCCGGGTCCGGTACAGAAGCATCCATACACACTGCCGAGATATTCGGAAGCCCGGAGCGCTCGATATTCTCCCGGATAAGGTCTGTCTTATATTCCGTCAGGTCCCTTGCTTCCACATGCCCCCGCAGAGGCGCGCTTTCTCCCATAACAGCGTCTCCTGCCGGCGCTTTCTCTTTACACTGCTTCTCTTTCACATACAGCTTTTCCGCGATGTGCAGCGCCTTTCCTCCCGGCGCCGCGCACACATCGATCACCCGTTCCCCTGACTGAGGGTCTGCCAGCTCGCCCACGAGCATGGAGCTTACATCCTGCACCATAAAGAGCCCCTCCCGGAAGCTGTCCAGGCTGTCCAGATGATCATAGCCCGAGAGAGAGAACGCATAGGGAAGATATGGGTGCGGCTCTGCCTTTACTCCCTCTTTCTCCATGATCCCCGCGAACGCCTCCGGCGCCGTCCGGTTCAGACAGCAGCGCACTGTGACCGGCTTCACCCTCTGGGAATCAGCCAGCATCGTCTCGATCACGTCCTCATCGAACGACTGCTTCCAGAGCTCGATGATCCACTCCGGGCAGGAGTATCTCACAGAGAGAGCACGCGTCCCCTCCGATGGGTATCTGATCTCATCCATCCCTCTCGCCACGCTGCGCAGCACGCCGTTTACATATCCCCTAAGCCCGGAAAATCCTTTCTTCACCGCCAGCTTTACCGACTCGCTGCACACGGCACGGTCCGGCACACTGTCCATATATTTCAGCTGGTAGACCGCGCTGCGCAGGAGATTGCGGATGACCGGCTTCATCTTCTTTACTTTCACTTTTGAGAACTGATCCAGGATATAGTCGATCTCGATCAGGTGCTCCAGCGTGCCCTCTGACACTCTTGTGATGAATGCCCGCTCCTGCCTGGAGAGATACTGGTATTTTGCCAGCACATCCCTGAGTACGATATGGCTGTACTGGCCGTTCTCCACTGTCTCCATCAGGATACCCAGCACGAGTTCCCGCTCATTCACTGTTTTAGTCATTCCTTCTTCTTCCTCCTGTCAGGATGAGGAGACGCAGAAGCTGCAGGATCATAGCCGCCGCGCTCGCCACATAGGTAAGGGCAGCCGCTCCCAGCACCTTTTTCACCGAACTTACCTCATCCGGGTAGAGCATCCCCGAGTTTTCCAGCACTTTTACCGCCCTGCCGGACGCATTGAACTCCACGGGCAGCGTCACGAGCTGAAAGAGCACTGCCGCAGAGAAAAGCAGGATGCCAAGATTGATGAACAATGCCGATGTCTGGCCGTTCAGGAACAGTCCGATAATGATCAGAGGCCATGCGGCAAAGGATCCGATATTAGCCACCGGCACCAGAGCCCCGCGGATCGAGAGCGGAGCATACCCCGTGGCATGCTGTACCGCGTGTCCGCACTCGTGGGCCGCCACTCCGATGGCTGCCACGGACGTAGAATTATAGACTGTATCCGAAAGCCCCAGCGTCTTTTTCCCCGGGTTATAATGATCCGTCAGGTTCCCCGGGATATGGATCACCTGCACGTCATAGATCCCGTTCCTGCGCAGGATCTGCTCCGCTGCCTCCCGCCCGGTCATCCCGGAATGACTGCGAACCGTGGAATACCGGGCGAACACCCGGTTCACCCTTGCGGATGCCACGAGGCAGATGACTGCCCCGATCACTACAAGCATATAAGTCCAGTCATAATAATAGAAAAACATGATATCAACCTCCTGATCTGGCACAGTTATCTGCAGAACAGCGTACCAGGACGCCATTTGCGGAACAATGTGCTATCCGAGCACTGTGCCCGGCTCCATCGCATACCCCCTCAGGAATGCACCTGTCTCCATCCTCTTCTTCCCCGGTATCTGTACCTCATATACTCTCAGGACTCCGTCCCCCGTGCTCACTGTGAAATGGTCCTTCGCGACCTCGGTCACTGTCCCTGGCTGTACTGACGTATCCTGCCTGGCTTCCTCTGCCTTTGCCTTCCAGATCTTCATCACCTTGCCGTTCCAGTGCGTGTAAGCGCTGGGCCAGGAATTCAGACCTCTCACCAGACGCTCGATCTGCACCGCAGGCCTGCTCCAGTCGATATCCCCCATCTCTTTTGTAAGCATCTTCGCATACGCAGTCGGGCTCTCTCCCTGCTTCTCAAATACTGCCGTGTGATCCTCCAGCGCTTTCAGCGTCTCCACGCAGAGTTCTGCGCCCGCCTGGGCCAGCTTGTCATGCAGGCTCTCCCCGGTCTCGTCTTCCGCGATGGGGACTTCCTTTTTCAAGATCATGTCCCCGGTGTCCAGCCCTTCGTCCATCTGCATGGTGGTCACCCCGGTCACGCTCTCCCCGTTGATGATGGACCACTGGATGGGAGCTGCCCCCCTGTATTTCGGGAGCAGGGACGCGTGCACATTGATACACCCGTACGGAGTCATCTCAAGGATCTCTTTTGGCAGGATCTGCCCAAAGGCTATGACTACCATGATGTCCGCATTATATTTCCTGAGTTCTTCCACACATTCCGGCTCACGGATCCTCCTCGGCTGATACACCGGGATCCCGTGCTTTAAAGCCGTCTCCTTCACCGGCGGGAACTGCATTTCCTTCCCCCGGCCTTTCGGCTTGTCAGGCTGGGTCACCGCCAGGCACACGTCGTGCCCCGCGCGGATCAGCGCTTCCAGCGTCCCCACGGAAAAATCCGGAGTCCCCATAAATATCACTCGCATCTGCTTACTCCTCCGTTTCTTCCTCTTCATCCTGCTCATAAGTCACATCGTGGAGCCCGTCCTCTGTCTTCTCTACATAGAGCTGCCCGTAGAGATGGTCGATCTCATGGCAGAATGCCCTTGCCAGAAGCCCTTCCCCTTCCATCTCAAAGGGTTCCATCTCCTGGTTCAGGGCGCGCACCTTCACATGCTCCGGGCGGGTGACGATCCCCCATTTCCCGGGCACGCTCAGGCATCCCTCCTCCCCGGTCTGCTCCCCGGATGTCTCGATGATCTCCGGATTGATCAGCACGATCGGACCTTCTCCGACGTCGATGACTACAATCTTCTTAAGCACGCCCACCTGCGGCGCTGCAAGCCCTACTCCGCATTTGTCGTACATCGTCTCCAGCATATCCCCGATCAGGATCTTTGTCCGAAGGGTCATCTTCGGTACATCCTTGCACTTCTTTGTCAGGATCTCGTCTCCTATCTCTCTTACCTCTCTGATCGCCATAATTTCCTCCTTTTCTCTGCGCCCCGCGCCTCCCGCGTGACGGCTCTTCTCTCCCCGCATCCTGCCGCGCACTCTGCGCCGCTCTCCTACATGGGATTAAAGTCAAACTGTATCCTCATCTTATCAAAACCAGAATTTATCTCAATATATTTCTCTACTCTGTCCTTTATCCCCACGAGCGCTCCATAATTTTCTCCTTTGACATAGAGCACTCTCCGGTATACGTCTTTGATCTTGTCGATGCCCGGGCTCGCCGGACCGATCACCTCTGCCCCGGTCTGCCCGCGCGCCCGCAGGATGTACTCCTTCAGATAGCGGCATCCCGTCTCCAGCAGCGCCTCGTCCCCGCAGGAGACAAAGACAGCCAGCAGGTTCTCCGCCGGCGGGTAGCCCATCAGCTCCCTGTACCGGATCTCTTCCTCATAAAATGCCTCGTAGTCCTGCGCTGCCGCTGTCCTGATGGCATAATGGTCCGGGCTGTACGTCTGGATCACCACCTCGCCGTGCCTCTCCCCGCGTCCCGCCCGGCCCGCCGCCTGGGTCAGCAGCTGGAAGGTCCGCTCCCCGGAGCGGTAGTCGTCTGTATAAAGGGACATATCCGCTGCCAGGATCCCCACGAGAGTGACATTCGGAAAGTCATGTCCTTTCACGATCATCTGCGTCCCCACCAGGATATCCGCCTCTTCATTGGCAAATGCGGAGAGGATCTTCTCATGGGCGTCCTTCTGCCTTGTGGTGTCCATATCCATCCTCAGCCCCCGCGCCTCCGGGAATGCTGCCTTCACGATATCCTCGATCTGCTGGGTCCCTGCCCGGAATTCACCGATATGAGGCGAACCGCACTCCGGGCACTCCCGCGCCCTGGGCACGGAATATCCGCAGTAATGGCACCGCATCTTCCCGTCTCTGTGGACGGAGAGGGAGACACTACAGTGGGGACATTTGATCACATGCCCGCACTCCCGGCAGGAAATAAATCCAGAATAACCTCTCCGGTTCAGGAAGAGCATGATCTGTTCTTTCTTCTCCAGCCGGTCCCGCATCAGTTCTGTCAGTTTCCTGCTCAGGATCGACCGGTTCCCATCTTTTAATTCTTCCCGCAGATCCACGGTATATACGTCTGCCAGCTCCTGCATCCTGGACCGGTTTTTCATCTCGAAGAGGACATATTCTCCTCTCCTTGCCCTGTACATGGCTTCCATCGACGGAGTGGCGCTTCCCAGCACCACGCTCGCCCCCTCTGTCTGCGCCCGCTTTATGGCAGTCTCCCTGGCATGGTACCTGGGCGTCTGTTCACTCTTATAGGTAGGTTCATGTTCCTCGTCGATCACGATCAGCCCCAGGTCCGGGAACGGGGTAAACAGCGCTGACCTTGGACCGATCATGACGTCCACCTGGCCGCTGCGCGCCCGCATCATCTGGTCATACCGCTCTCCCGCGGAAAGCCGGGAATTCATGATGGATACCCGGTCCCCGAACCGCCTGTAAAACCGCATCACCGTCTGATAGGTCAGGGCGATCTCCGGGATCAGGACGATCGCCTGCTTCCCCATATCTACCACCGTCCGGATCATCTCCATGTAGACTTCTGTCTTCCCGCTCCCTGTGACGCCGTGGATCAGATAAGTCTCACGTTTCCCATCCGCGTAGTCTCTGCGGAAGGACTCGATGGCATGCCGCTGTTCCTCAGTATATATGATCTCATCCGCCTTTTTGCCGGAGAGCTTCACAGGGTTTCGGTATACCTGCTCGGATTCCACGGCAAGCACCTTCTGCTCCTCCAGAGCCCGTATGACAGAGGCCGTGATGTTCAGCTTCTTTGTCACCAGTTCATACTCCAGCACCGGATCGTCCAGGAGAGCTGCCATGAGGCGCGCCCTTGCCTTCTGGTTCTTCCCCAGATAATAGTGGAGCTGCCTCTCCCCTGTCTCCCGGTCGAGCAGGAGCCTCAGCCTCTTCTTTACCCTGGCATTCTCTTTCTGCTTGATGGGGAGGACTGTCTTCAGTGCCTGGATCATCGTGCCCCCGTAGTTTTCCTTCATCCACGCGGCAAGGGCGATCAGTTTCGCCTCGATCTCCACCCCGGTCCTGGAGATTTCCAGGATCTCCTTCACTTTCGAGAGGTCATAATCACACGTCTCCGCAAGCCCGGTCACATATCCTTTGATCCGCCGGTTGCCCCTGCCGAAGGGCACGACCACTTCCATCCCCGGCTCCAGCTCATCCACCATACTCTCCGGCACGCGGTACTGAAAGATCTTATCCAGTTTTTCATGTTGTATGTCTATGATCACATCCGCAAACACTCGGTCTTCATCCTTCTTTCAGTTCTTCCAGGACCTCCGCGATCAGGACCCGCTCATCCATGGGATACTTCACGCCTTTGATCTCCTGATAATCCTCATGCCCTTTTCCTGCCAGCACGATCACATCCCCGGGCTGCCCGTGCTGGATCGCATATTTGATCGCTTCCTTGCGGTCGCAGATCTCCACATATTTTCCGTCTGTCCTGCCGATCCCGGTCTTAATGTCATCGATGATCGCCTGGGGCTCCTCAAACCTGGGGTTATCTGATGTGATGATCGTCAGGTCCGCAAGGCGTCCCGACACCTCGCCCATCTCATATCTCCTGTCCTTTGAGCGGTTGCCCCCGCATCCGAACAGGCAGACAAGCCGTTTCGGATGGTATTCTTTTAGTGTCGTCAGCAGGCTCTCCAGGCTCATGGCATTGTGAGCGTAATCGATCATCAGGGTGAATTCATCCGACACTTTGATCATCTCGATGCGCCCTTTTACTTTCGCTTTTTTCAGCGCTTCTTTTATCTTCTCCACCGGCACGCCGAAATGCCTGCACACAGCGATCGCGGTCAGGGAATTATACACGCTGAATGTCCCCGGTATATCGATCTCCACATCAAAGTCCATCAGTCCGGCAACATGGTACGCCACTCCCAGATATCCCGGCCTGGACACGAGCTGCACGTTTTCCGCCCGCAGATCCGCGTCTTTGGAGAAACCGAATGTCTCCACTTTGCATGTGGCATTTTTGAAGATATCATGGAAATATTTGTCATCCACATTTGCGATGCCGAGCCTGCACTGCTGGAACAGCATTGCCTTGCACCGTTTGTAATCCTCGAAATCTTTGTGCTCGTTCGGTCCGATGTGGTCCTTGCCCAGGTTCGTAAAAATCCCGATCTCAAAGGGGATCCCCGCAGTCCGGTGGAGCATCAGCCCCTGGGAGGACACTTCCATGACCACGCTGTCGCAGCCTTCCTCCACCATCCGCGCGAAATACTGATGGATGGTAAAGGATTCCGGCGTGGTATTCGCCGCAGGGATCTTCTCATCCCCGATGATCGCCTCGATAGTTCCGATCAGCCCTACTTTGTGCCCCACTCCCTCCAGGATGGAACGGATCATATAAGTTGTCGTTGTCTTTCCCTTTGTCCCGGTAATGCCGATGATCTTCAGCTTCTCCGCCGGATAGCCGAAATAAGCCGCTGACATGAGCGCCAGCGCATACCTCGTATCCGGCACGCGGATGACCGTCACGTCCTCCGGCACTTCCACATCCTTTTCCACCACGACTGCCGCCGCTCCCTTCGCAGCTACATCCGCCGCGAATCTGTGCCCGTCGGAAACTGCCCCGCTGATGCAGACGAAGACACTGCCATCCTCTACCTTCCGCGAATCATTGACAAGGGTCGTGACTTCCGCCTCATCCGTCCCCTGCACCACATCGTATTCCAGACGCTCCAAAAGTTTATTCAATTTCATGTCGGATCCCTCCTGATCTTTTCATGGATCAATCTTTTTAATTTATTTTATTGTACCGTACATACTAGGATAACACAAACTCTGCGCTGATGCAAAGAAAGGAAAGCGCGATCTGCATAACATCTGCATAGCAGTTTATCCACAGTTTGTCTTTCAGGCTATGCGGTTTTCCAAATGGCGCGGCTGGATTGTTACCGATGGCTCCGCATATGGACAACGGCCGGGAAATGCTATATAATGTAAAAACGTCTGTGTCTCTCCGGCGATATCAGTCCGGCTTGTCACTCTCACACCGGAAGACATAATTTCATCAACAGCGCGTCTGAAAGCGCTGACAGAAAGAGAGGAAAATATTTTGTTTGCAGAAATCATCAACACGATCAGCGATCTCCTTTACAGCTACATCCTGATCATCCTTCTTCTGGGCGCGGGCATCTGGTTTTCCATACGCACACGCTTTGTCCAGTTCCGTATGTTTATCGAATCACTCCGCGTTGTGGCCCAGCCGGGCAGCGACAAAAACGGACTTTCGTCCTTCCAGGCGCTCATGGTATCCACAGCTTCCAGAGTGGGGACAGGCAATATCGCCGGGATCTCGACCGCAATCTGCCTCGGAGGTCCCGGAGCTGTATTCTGGATGTGGCTGACCGCCCTTCTCGGCAGCGCGTCCGCGTTTATCGAGAGCACGCTTGCCCAGATCTACAAGCACAAAGCAGAGGACGGCAGCTCTTACGGCGGTCCCGCCTACTACATCCAGGCGGCGCTCAAAAAGCACTGGATCGGCGTACTGTTCGCAGTAACGCTCATCCTGACCTATATGGGCGGATTTAACCTGGTCGCTTCCTTTAATATCGCCGACTCCTTCCGCGCTTACAGCTTCTTTGACCCGAAGAACACACCTCTTGCAGTAGGCGTGGTGCTGGCTCTCATTTTCGCCGCAGCGATTTTCGGGGGAAGCAGACAGATATCAAAGATCACGGGCGTCCTTGTCCCTGTGATGGGGATCTTCTATCTTGCGGCCTCTCTCTTTATCGTTGTTACACACTATCAGGCGATCCCGCAGATGTTTGCGGATATCTTCGGGAATGCCTTTGACCTGCAGGCGATCTTTGGCGGCTTCGCAGGCTCCTGCGTCATGCACGGCATCAAACGAGGCCTCTTCTCCAACGAGGCCGGCGTCGGATCCGCGCCGAATGCGGCTGCCAGCGCGGCTGTCTCCCACCCGGTCAAGCAGGGACTTGTGCAGATGCTCTCTGTATTCATTGACACGATCCTCATCTGCTCGGCCACTGCGTTCATGCTCCTGTGCTCCGGCGTAGCTCCGGGCGCTGACCTTGCGGGGATGCCCTGGGTGCAGGCCGCCGCTTCCAATTCCCTCGGCGGATTCGGCACCATATTCATCACGATCGCACTCTGCCTGTTCGCCTTCACTACCCTGATCGGGAACTTCTACTACGCGGAGATGGGACTGAAGTTCCTCTGCGGCAGAAAGCCCGGAAAGGCTCTGATCAATGCCTTCCGCGTCATCGCCGCCCTGATCGTGCTGGCCGGCGCAACGATGGAATTCGGCCTTGTATGGAATATGGCGGATGTGCTCATGGGACTGATGGCGCTCATCAACCTGCCCGTCATCCTCATCCTGGGCGGCCCGGCGATCCGCGCCATGAAAGATTATATGAAGCAGAAAAAAGAAGGAAAAGATCCCGTGTTCAGAGCAAGGGATATAGAGCTCAGGGATAAGACAGACTTTTGGAATTGAATCTGGATTTGTGGGGGAGCCTTCCTTCATATGTACCGTCCGAAAACCGTTGATTTGATCAAGGACGTTTTCGCGGCGGGCGGGGATATGGCTCAGGTTCCGGTTCCGTAATCCGGGAAAGACATAAAAAGAATGGGATACGGCTAAGGACAATTTCAAAGCGGAAGATTCGCCTGCGGCTCAGGCATCCGCTTTGAAATTAACGCCGCATCCCATTCTTTTAAGTCTTTCCATCAGATTACTCCAAGTCACCGTCGCCATATCCCCGTCCGCCGCGAAAGGTGCATCAAAGGGGAACGGTTTTCTGCGTGCATCCGATCGGAAGGTCCCCGCAGGCAAATGCAGGATTTCGAAAGTTGGGTGAGAGGGGAGCTTCAACGGCGGAACAGGAAGCTTTACCAAACGGAAGGTAACACGGACTTCCGGAAGAGGATTAGCCGTTCGATTTGGCCCAGCAGGCTGTGCCTCTCTACTTGTGATAAGTTTCTGGTGGATGGGGGAAGGATTATCTTTTGTCGGGGGTCTTCCGTCTTGAGCGAAATCAGAAAACAGCGAAGCGCCTTTTCGGAACATCTTTCAGCGCGGGGATATGGGTGGTTGAGGCGACTTCGGAATGAGGCCTGGAAGAACTTAAAATCTGCAAGTACGCGTTAAACAGGGCATCGGAATTGTCTGAGACGAAGTCGAGTTGTCCGATGCCCTGTTTTGTTTTTAGCGTACTTGCAGATTTTCTAGTTTTTCCTGCCTCATGGAGCGGAGCCGATGCCAGCCATATTCCCGCGCTGAATACGTCTCCGATATCTGCGCTTCACTGTTTTCGGACGTACATCCAATCGGCCGGCTCCCCGCAAATACAGATTTCCTACCAAAGTTTCTTGTAGATCTGTATCACATCTGCCTTGCTCGGCACTCTGGGGTTTGTCGCGGTGCACGCGTCTTCCAGCGCTGCGTCCGCCATATGGTCAATGGCCTTGAAATACTCTTCCTCTGTGATCGTTCCCATCTGGGAGATCGACAGCGGGATGTCCATCTCTTTTAACATGAACTGTACCCAGTTTACGAGTGACCTTACTGTCATGATCTTGTTATAGCTGCTCAGCCCGAGGATCTGCGCCACTGTGGAGTAACGCTTCACTGCCGGGAGATATTCAGAGCGGCTCTTGCTGTGTTTGTTGATATCACTGTTGAATTCAATGATATGCGGCAGGAGCATCGCGTTCGCGCGTCCGTGCGGGATGTGGAACGTAGCTCCGAGCTGATGCGCCATGCCGTGGTTCAGTCCGAGTGACGCACAGTTGAATGCAAGTCCTGCCAGGCAGGATGCGGAATGCATCTTCTGGCGCGCGTGCGTATCATTCCCGTCCAGGTATGCCCTTAAAAGGAATACGCCGCAGATCTCGATCGCCTTCTCTGCGAGCGCGGTCGAGAAATCATTTCTGTTTGTGCTGACACATGCTTCAAGAGCGTGTGTAAACACATCCATCCCCGTATCTGCCGTGATCGACGGCGGAACGCTCTTTACCAGCTCCGCGTCCAGGATCGCCTCATCGGGCATCAGATCTTTTGATACAAGGGGATATTTTACCTGTTCTGCCGGGTCAGTAACTACCGCAAAGGAAGTCACCTCTGAACCCGTCCCGCTTGTCGTGGGGATCGCGATCAGACCTACATCTGCATAGTGGTCTACCCTCAGGGCGAACTCACGGATCGATTTCGATGAATCGATGGCTGAGCCGCCGCCCACTGCCACGATGGCATCCGGCCGGTACTCGAGCATCTTTTTGACGCCTTCGCTGATCTTCTCGATCGGCGGATCCGGCACAACGTCCTTGAAGATCTCGAACTCCTTGTTTCCTCTCCGAAGAGGCTCTGTCACGAGTTCGATCATCTCACCCTGGGCGATGAACGGGTCTGTCACGACCAGTACTTTCTGATAAGGGATCTCCGCCAGACGGTCCAGCGCCTGATCCCCGAAAAATATTTTTGTCTTAATATCAAAGCTCTTCATAGCTGTCCTCTCTATTCAGAATAAATACATTTTATTTCTGACTCTTTAAATGTCCTGAGCCATCTGTCCTCCGGCTTTTCGTCCGTGACTACCATTGTAAGGTCATCCAGAGGACCGATATTGGTAAATGCAGTCTTGTCGAATTTACTGCTGTCGACCGCCAGGATCTTCTCCGTCGCCGCTGCCAGCATTGTCGCCTTGTTATTCGCGTGGAGTTCATCCGAGTCTGTCATGCCCGCGTCAGCATCGACCCCTTTGCAGGAGATGATCGCCTTATCCACATGATAGGAACGGATCGCCTTATCCGTCTGCGGTCCCACAAGAGCAAAAGACCCTTCCCTGGACGCCCCTCCTGTCGACATGACTGTCCAGTCCTGGGCGTCAAACAGTTCGATGATGATCTCGATCGAATTTGTAATGACTGTCAGGTTCTTTTTGCCCTTCTCCTGCAGTGCTTTTGCAATATACACTGCCGTGGAGCTTGCGTCCAGCATGATGCTGTCCCCGTCCTTCACGATCCGGCTCACCAGTTCTGCGATGCGCTGCTTCCCTACGATATTGCGGTTCTTTCTGATGTTAAACGGCAGTTCGATATTGACATTTTCATTAATGACAGCCCCGCCGTAACTTTTGATCGCATATCCGTCGTTTACCAGTTTCTCAAGGTCCCTTCGGATCGTCTCCTCAGAGACATCATAGATCTGGCTCAGTTCACTTACAACAACCCGTCTGTCGGTCTGCAGTTTTTCCAGGATCTCATTTCGTCTCTCTATCGCAAGCATATCGCTGCCTCCTGTTTATGCCAAAACAGGCCCTCCGGCCGCTCTGCTCAATTTCCGGCGGTTTCATTACGCCGCTGTGATGCAGGGATAAGCAGGGGAGAGCCTGTCTGTTTTATAGCATATTATAAAATTGCATCGCGGATCTGGGCATCCGGGTGAGCGATAACGGAAGAATCGAGGAACATTCCTCTGTCCTTCACTGCTTCCTTTGCCCTCTCGATCGCTGCTTCAACAGCAGCTACTTCTCCTGTCAGGAGCATGTATGATTTTCCGCACATACCTCTTGCGATACGCAGCTCGATCAGGTCTACGATGGCTGTCTTAGCCGCCTCATCCGCTGCCACGATGATGGATGCCGCATCATATGTCTCAAAGATGCCCAGTGCGGACACATCTTCAATCTTTGCCGCTCCATAGATCGCCGGGAAAATAGATTCATGCGGGTTTCCGAGCACAAAACTGTCGATCAGATGGAAGCCGTGCAGCTCTCTGGCATTGTCTACCGCTGCTTTTACGGCACTCAAGTCACCTGTAATGATCGCAATATATTTGCCCGGACATACGGTCTGAGCTTCGATTATGCTGACTTCAGAGGTCTTTACCATGGCGTCCGCCGCGGTGATACCTGCTGAAACAGTCTTATATTCTACCATTCCAATTGCCTTACTCATTGCCTGCACGTCCTTCCTAAGTTTCTATGATCACATATTTATCATTTACTTCTGTCACTGTACCGGTAACTGATGCATGGATCCCCACGCTCAGCCCCTTCGCCGGCTCAGCGATCATCTGTCCCTTTGTCACCTTGTCGCCTTCTTTTACGACAGCTGACGCAGGCGCTCCGATATGCTGGCTCAGCATGATGCGGACTCTCTTGACCGGCACCTCTGACTCATCGAGAGGAGCCTCTTTGTTGTATTTGGTCAGGTCAAGTCTTGCCATCAGCCTCTCCATCGGGACTTTCCTGTATTCTCTCTCCGGTCCTACCGGCTTCGCCTCCACCTGCGGCGGACGGATGCCGTTTGCCCTTAAGCCTGCCTTGTACTCTGCCATAAGGCTTCTGGGTGAAAGGCCCTGGAAACAGGAATACAGTTCACAGACGCCACAGGATGAGCAGAACATCGTATTTACAAAGATGTTTGGCTCCTGGATATCCTTGCATGTGGCTGCAAGCATGAACTTATTCGGCTCGATCGGATGCCCGAGCAGATGTCTCGGACAGAGATCTGTACACATCGAACACTGACAGCAGCACGCTGCTGCGCGTTTCATGTCGATGGAGTTTTTCTTTAATTTTTTCTGTATGATATAATGGTCCTCCGGCAGTACGAGGATCGCGTTCGTTGTCTTAGTGACAGGCTGCGCTCCTGTGCCGATATTTCCCATCATCGGTCCGCCTACAAAGTAGACCGGGTTCGGTGTCGTCACATGGCCTGCAAGCGCGACCACCTCATCCAGCGGCGTCCCGATCGGCACGCGTACAGTCACCGGATGCTCAACTTCCGCTACGACAGACACCAGCTTGTCTTCCACCGGTGTCTTCTCGTTCAGTGCCCTGTATACATTGTATACAGTCTCTACATTGAACACCGCGACACCGCTCTCGATCGGGAGCCCGCCCGGGCGGACTACCTTGCCGGTCACTTCATAGATCAGTACGACTTCATCGCCTGCCGGATACACTTCATCCAGCAGCCCCAGCCTCACTTCCGGATATTTATCGATCACGGCGCTCACTGCCTCGATCGTCTTTTTATACGCTTTCTTGATGCCGATGATAACTTCCTTTGCACCGACTGTCTCGCCGATCATATGGAATGTATCAATGATCTCTTTCGCATATTTTTCAAGCAGCTGTCTGTGCAGTCTTAAGAGCGGCTCGCACTCCGCACAGTTCAGGATGATCGTATCCGCACGCTCATCAAGCTTGGCATATGTCGGAAATCCCGCACCACCTGCGCCAACGATGCCGTTCTGCTGCAATATGCTGCTCAATTCTTTCATATCCATAATTTCACTACTCCAGTCCTGATCCGTCGTCAATAATTCCTACGATCGCCGCATCGACAGGCGCGTCTGGCATCCCGCTGCCGATCCTTGCCGCGCTGCCCTGGGCGACGAGCACATACTCGCCGATGCCCGCGCCGATCTTGTCGATGGCGATGAGCTGTTTCGCGCCGGAGTGCATATGCTCCAGAACGTCTACGATCATGAATTTATTGCCGATCAAATTTTCACATTTGCGTGTTGAAACAACACTTCCAACAACTTTCCCTATCAGCATGATATTATCCTCACCGTGTCGCCGGTCGCAATCTTTGCAGCGTTCGCCTCATCCGTATCGATATGCATTTCAAGGGTAAAGCTGTCGTCCACGCGGATCTTCACGCGGTTGAAGATCGTTCCTCTCTCATTGTCCGCCTTCACGGAGACGATATCGCCGTCGTGCACTCCTGCCGCCATGGCATCCTTCGGGGACATATGTATATGGCGCATCGCGATGATGCAGCCCTCATTCAGATAGATCGCGCCCTTCGGCCCTACGACCGCGATCGGGGCGCTTCCCTCGATCTTTCCGGACTCCCGGATCGGAGCGTTCACTCCCAGGCGGATCGCATCGGTAGCGGAGATCTCAACCTGCGTCTGCTTCCTCACAGGTCCGAGCACACGCACATTTTCGATCGCCCTGAGCTTGAGGCCGACGATGGTCACTGTCTCATTGGCCGCGAACTGTCCGCCCATAAGGCCTTTTTTCCGTGTCAGATGGTATCCTTCACCGAACAGCGCTTCCACATGTTCCTGAGTAAGATGGATATGTCTTGCGGACACTCCGATCGGCACCATGTATCCTGCCCCTTCAGAGGATTTCTGCTTTTCAACTGCTTCCAGGACCAGTTTTGTAATTAATGCTACATTACTGTTATCCATATCTCAATTCTCCTCCAAAAACGGATCTGCATCATCCGTTTTTCTCATATGCAGGAAACAGCCTGTCTCTGCGGCTGTTTCCTGCGGGGTCTGTCAATAATTACTGTGATTATTTCAGGACCGGAAGGATCTTCTCCACATCGTTGTGCGGTCTCGGGATCACATGTGTAGCTACGAGCTCGCCAAGTCTTCCTGCTGCCTCTGCTCCGGACTCAACTGCGGATTTTACAGCTCCTACATCTCCGCGTACCATAACTGTTACGAGTCCGCTTCCGATCTTCTCTGTTCCTACGAGAACTACGTTCGCAGCCTTTAACATTGTATCTGCAGCCTCGATCGATGCTACCAGACCTCTTGTTTCAACCATTCCTAATGCTTCCTGTGACATTCTTCTCTCCTCCTTCTGAATCGTCGGTTGTTCCTGAACCGTTGTTTCTGCTTTCTGCGCCGTCTTTCTCACTCTTCGTACAGTTTTCGCCGGCGCTTTGGCTGTTGTTGTTTTCTTTTCCTCTGCCATTTCAAACTGCCTCCTAACTCACCCTGTTTGCACTGTCATTGACGATCTTGAGTATCTCTTCATGAGGGCTCGGGATCACAACCTTGCAGACAGGATCTTTGATTCCGTTCGCTGCGGCAGCTTCAATGGCCTGCTTGACAGCGGATACGTCGCCGCGGATGATGATCGTGACCAGTCGTCCGCCCAGTTTTTTCTCCCATGTGACAAGCTCGACTTCGGCGGTCTTGCACATGATATCAATGGCAACTACCGCTGCCGTTACACTCGGGATCTCAAAGAATCCATACGCTTTACCCATGAGACTGCTCCTTTACTGTGATCTGAAGACTTTCCTCATTCACTCCGGCTTAGATAGACGGAAGGATCTTCTCTACGTCATTGTGCGGTCTCGGGATCACGTGTGTTGCTACAAGCTCGCCGAGTCTTCCTGCAGCGTCAGCGCCTGTCTCTACTGCTGCCTTGACAGCTCCTACATCTCCGCGCACCATAACTGTTACGAGTCCGCTTCCGATCTTCTCTGTTCCTACCAGTGTTACCTCAGCTGCCTTTGTCATTGCATCTGCAGCCTCGATCGCTGCTGTAAGTCCTCTTGTTTCAACCATTCCTAATGCCTGCTGTGCCATTGCCATTGTTCATTTCCTCCTAAATCTCTTCGATATCTTTTTCGTTGATGATATGTGGTTCACCTTTGTCCAGTCCGGTGATCTTCAGCATTTTTTCCGTATCCTCTGTCGGTCTTGCGATCTCATATTCGTTCACAACACCCGCAAGCTCTTCGGCTCTTGCCTTTGCCGCCTCAAGCGCCGCCGTGACATCGGATACGCTTCCGCGGAATTTAACCATAACGATCAGTGGTACGGGCAGTTCATCTGCATTCGCCGGTTTGTTTTTGTCGAACTTTTCGAGCCATACATTGCCTGCCTTGCATCCGGCGTCCGCCGCCGCAAAAGCTGTGGCAAGCCCGAAAACCTCCAACATGCCTACTGCATCTCCCATAATGATTCACCTATTTATTCACGATCGCGATCTTAAGGCCTTTCTGTGCAAGGTTCGTCTGGTGGGCCTCATTGATCTCCTCGAGCGGGAACTTGTGCGTGATCAGCTCCTTCATCGGAAGGCCGATCGCCTGCGCTCTCTTCAGGAAATCAAATGTAGTCGCGTAATCCCTCAGTGTATATACCCAGGAGCCGACCAGTGTGATCTCTTTGGAGCAGAGGTCAAAGTGCGGATTGATCGTGGCGTCTCCGCCGTTGATGAAGAATCCGAGTTCACATAAACCGCCGCCGTTGCGGATGAACTTGTAGATATTTGAGTGTGCTACCGGTGATCCTGTGCACTGGAACGCAAAATCTGCAAGGTGTCCGCCGAAGGCTTCCTTCACTGCTCCTGAAAGAGCGTCGATCCCTTTGTACTCCATAAAGTTTACAGACTTGTCAGCACCCATCTTCTTCGCGAAGTCGAGTCTCTGCTGGTTGCCGTCCACTGCAACGATGTTCTCGATGCCCATCGTGCGGAGAACTGCGATGCAGATCAGACCGATCGGTCCGCAGCCCTGTACGACTACTCTGCTGTTGAATCTTAAGATTCCTGTCGTCTTTGCCCTCTCAACTGCATGTACAAGCACTGCACATGGCTCAATGAGGATCCTGGAATCAAGATCCAGGTCGCTTACGTTGAAGATGGAAGATCCTTCGCGGACCAGGATGTAATCGGAAAACCATCCGTTCAGATGGATATCATCGTCCGGAAGAAGTCCGTATACGTCAGCCCCGCCGATGTTCTTCTTGTTCAGGTCGAACATCTCGATATCCGGGTCATCCTTAAAGATCATACATGTAACGACTTTGTCGCCGACCTTCAGCGGTTTGCCCGCGCTGTCAGCCTTTACGTTCTTGCCCATCTTGACGATCTCGCCGGTCCCCTCGTGTCCGAGCGCTACCGGGATCAGTCCGAACGGGTCTCTCTTGAATTCATGGGCATCTGTCCCGCAGATACCGCAGCCTTCTACTTTTACGAGGATGTCTCCGTCTCCCACTTCCGGGATCGGGAATTCCTTGATGTCATAATGCTCAAGTGATGTCAGCATCGCAACGTGTGCTGTCTTCGGGATTGCCTGGCTTGCAGCCGGCTGTGCGGACGGTGAAGGGATCTTCTTGTCCAGCATGCTTTCCAGCACCTGTTTAACGACGGCTTCCACATTAGCGGAATTCATTTCCATGTTATCTACCTCCTATTTCTGTTTACGCCGTGCCAGCTCGATTCCGCTCCGCTTCATCTCGCTGTCGGCGTGCGCCGTATGCTTCCTTGCATTTCGGCGGTCTGCGCCGTGCCAGCTCGATTCCGCTCCGCTTCATCTCGCTGATGGCGTGCGCCATATGCTTCCTTGCATTTCGGCGGTTTGCGCCATGCACAGCTCGATTCCGCTCCGCTTCATCTCGCTGTCGGCGTGCGCCGTATGCTTCCGTCCCAGAAATGTGTATTGCAGGCCAGCCTGCATACCCATTTCTGTGCCGTAAGCGCATGGCTTATCGTATGCACAAACTGTCGGTCATGACGCAGCGTCTTCTTTTTGTGAAGGTGCTTGCGCTTGTAAGGCCTTCGCCTGTCCTGCTGGCGATCGTGAATGTACAGAAGCCTTCTCCTCCGAATCCGAGCGCCGCGTAGGACGGACCGTTCTTTACGAGGATCGCTGTGTCGATCGCTTTCGCATACTTTGTGATATTGTCTACATTCTTTGAATGGATATGTGCGGAGTGGCGGTTGCCGTGCTCAAGCCATACGGCCTGTTCCACTGCATCGTCAAAGTCCTTTGCCCTCACAACGCCGAGGATCGGCATCATGAGCTCTGTAGCGATCAGCGGGTGCTCCTTCGGACCTTCAAATGTAATACATCTGATATTGTCCGGTACAGTCACGCCGATCATCCCCAGAAGGGTCTTCGCGTCGCGTCCCACACATTTTCTGTTCAGCTTTCCGTCTTTGAGGACGACTGCTGTGAGAGCGTCCTGCTCTTCCTTTGACGCAAGGTAGCAGCCCTGCTCTGTGATCATGTAATTCATCAGCTCGTCAACGACGGAGTCCACTGCCACGATCTCTTTCTCTGCGATACAGGGAAGGTTGTTGTCAAAAGTACATCCGTTTACGATGTCCTCTGCCGCCTTTCTCAGATCCGCTGTCTCGTCAACCAGCGCCGGCGGATTTCCCGCGCCTGCCCCGATCCCTCTGCGTCCTGAGGAGAGTACCGCTGTCACGACTCCCGGTCCGCCGGTCGCCGCGATGAGCTGGATCGCTTTATGTTTCATCATGATATTGCTTGTCTCAAGGGTCGGATGCTCTACCGTGCATGCGATATTGTCCGGACCGCCCGCCTCTACGGATGCCTCGTTTAAGAGGTTGATCGCATAGATGGAAGTCTTGATCGCTGCCGGATGGGGATTGAACACAACTGTGTTCCCCGCCGCGAACATTCCGATCGTATTGCACAGGACTGTCTCACTCGGGTTCGTGCACGGCGTGATCGCGCCGATGACTCCGAACGGTCCCATCTCGATGAGGGTAAGTCCTCTGTCCCCTGACCACGCTGTCGTTGTGATATCCTCTGTTCCCGGAGTCTTCTCAGCGACGAGCTGGTGTTTCAGGATCTTGTGACCGACATTTCCCATGCCTGTCTCCTGTACGCCCATACGCGCCAGGATCTCTGCGTTCTCCATGATCTTTTTGCGGATATTGGAGATCACTTTTTCTCTGTGGTCCAGAGACATCCTTGCTACGATCTTCTGTGACTTCTTCGCTGCTTCGATCGCCTCATTCATATCTGAGAACACGCCTCTGTCCCCGGATACATCCGCGGCGATCTGCATCTTTGCCACAACCTCCTGCACAATGTCCTGAACCATCTGTTCATTTACAGACACTCTAATACCTCCTTAAAGACTGACTTCCCGTAAGCCGCGATCGCGGTATCTTCCGCCGCTGTTCCGCCGCTCACTCCGAGTGCCCCGACAATCTGTCCGTCAGCTTCCAGTACTTCGCCGCCGCCGAAGATCACGATCTTTCCGTTGTTCGTGAACTGGATCCCGTAGAGGTCCTGTCCCGGCTGGCTTAACTCTGCAAGCTGCGCAGTGGACATTTTAAGGCTCGCGGAAGTATAGGTCTTGTTGATTGCAATGTCAAAGCTTGCTATGTACGCATCGTCCATGCACTGGACAGATACGGGCCTGCCGGCCTTGTCCGAGACAGCAGCGACAATGTTGACGCCCATCTCGGCTGCCTTTGCCTTTACTCTTTCGATCAGGGCATTGGCAAGTGCCAGAGTCATCGCATGCTTTTTACATTTACAGACATGCTTTTTCTCCTGTGCGGGAGCTGTATCTTTCATCTGGTCAAGCACAGCTCTCACCGCATTGGTGATGTCCTGTTCGTTCATAGCTCTGCCTCACTTTGTTGTTCTTACATTCCCAGCTGTTCCATAACTTTCTTTGTGATGGATGCGATCAGGTCAGCGTCTGTCCCTTCTGCTGCCGGTGCCGCCTTAGCCGCGCAGCTTCCGCCGCATGTATGGCAGCTCGGCTTTCCTGCTTTTGCGTTCGGGCAAAGATTAGCCGGATGTTTTCCCGGAAGTCCCATTTTCCTTCTTACCTCGTACAGCGTCTCAACCTGCTCCGGGCTGAACTCCTGCGGTCCGCCTACCTGCATCGTCTGCCATAACAGCTGTGCGTAGAACTCTACGGACTCCATCTTCATATATGCAGCGAGAAGGCTGTCAGAATATGTCAGCGCGCCGTGGTTCTCAAGCAGAACTGCATCGAAGTGCTCGAGGTACGGCTCAACTGCATCCGGGATTTCCATTGTCCCTGGTGTTCCGTAAGGAGTGATCGGCACGCATCCGAGAGCGATAACTGCTTCCGGCATGATCGGCTGTGTCAGCGGGATGCCCGCGATAGCAAATGTTGTAGCATACAGCGGATGAGCATGTACAACGGATTTCACATCCGGTCTCTTCTGATATACACGCATGTGCATCTTGATCTCTGAAGAAGGTCTGAAGCCTTTGTTTGCCTGGAGCACATTTCCGTTCTCATCAACCTTGCAGATGTACTCCGGTGTCATAAATCCTTTGCTGACTCCTGTCGGCGTGCATAAAAACTCATGGTCGTTAAGCTTTACGGAAAAGTTACCGTCATTTGCAGCAACCATTCCGCGGTTGTATACGCGCCTGCCGATCTCACACATTTCTTTTTTGATTTCGTATTCGTTTTGCATCTTTTCTCCTCCTTGGATTCTACAAAACATTTTGTTTTGTGTTGTTTCTGCTAGAATATTACCACACAAACCCACAATAGTCAACTGGTTTTGATGTTGGTTTTTAGTGAGATTCATCGTTAAGCTACTGGTTTTGTGCCGTCATATCCTTCCCGTACGGACCCGGGGCAATGCCTCCCTTCACATCCGCTCCCGCCCATCGGAACTGCTTCTTTTATTATATCACGCCGGCCCTGTTTCGCATAGAAAAAAATGACCTTTTTGCCGAAAAACAGGGGTTTCCCACACAAACCAACATGTTTTCTGTTGTTTTTTATTTGATTTTTATGTTTCTGCATTGACATTATATAGGAAATGTCCCATACTAAAAACAGTGCAGGAACTCTGCATGCATTTTACCGTTCTCATGCAAAGAGAGCGCCAGGAAAGCGAGGCTTTGTTTTATGGCTATGCAATCTCATACGGGCGTCATTTTTCACGGCTGCCATACAGCAGAAGGTCCTTCCGCGCCTCTTGAGCGGTATGAATTCGACATCCACACACATACCATCGCCAGCGGGCACGGCTCCGCAGCGACTATCACGGATATGGCGAAAGCCGCGGCGGCCCGGAACCTGAAAATGCTGGGCATATCCGACCACGGTCCCGCCACGCTGGGCGGAGGCAGGGTCTCCTATTTCCGCAATCTCGCATACGCACAGAAGGAGCGCCTGGGCGTGCGCATGCTTTACGGGGCGGAAGCCAATATCATTGACCGAAAAGGGCATCTGGATCTGGATGACAGTGTGCTCGGACATCTGGACTATGTGATCGCCAGCATGCATAAGCCGGCCATAAAACCAGGCACAGAGGAAGAAAATACAGCGGTTTATATCAACGCCATGAAAAATCCCCGCGTAGCTGTCATCGGACACTGTGATGACACCAGATTTCCCGTGGATTATTTCAGGCTGTTTCAGGCTGCTATGGAACACCGCGTCCTCCTGGAGATCAACAACAGTTCCTTAAGCCCTGAGGGATACCGGGGAGACACAAAATTCAACGACCTGCTGATCCTGAACCTTTGCTGCCATTTCAATTATCCTGTGCTCTTTTCCAGCGACAGCCACGGCACAAAGCATGTCGGTGATTTTACATACGCGGCAGACGCAGCAAGGCTTGCCGGCGTGCCCCGCTCGCTGATCCTGAATTATTCCGCGAAAGCATTCCTCAGTTTTCTGGACGGAAGATAAAATGAAGTTTTTCGGAAGACAGGTAAAATCAAGCTTGCCGGAAGACAGGTAAAACGAATAAAACCATGATACCCCCGCATACTGTATTACACAGACTTCTCTGCAAATACAGTATGCGGGGGTATTTTATGGATAATGAAAATATGAAATCTCTAAAAATCTATCTTGCGGCAGGCGTGATCTTCAGCGCAGTTTTAGGGACTCTGTCGCACTTTTTCTACGAATGGTCCGGGCAGAACCCTGTGGTTGCCCTGTTTTCTCCGATCAATGAATCCACATGGGAGCACATGAAGCTTGTCTTCTTCCCGATCCTGGTCTGGAGCCTTCTCCTCCCCGCCGGGATCCGAAAGGATTTTCCCGCCATGCGGTGCGCCCTCCTTGCCGGAGGGCTGCTCGGGACATGGCTCGTGCCGGTGCTGTTTTACACATATTCCGGGATCCTCGGAAGGGATCTCGCTTTGATCGACATCGGGATCTTCTATGCCGCTGTCCTCGCAGCCTTTTGGACCGCCCGGAAACTGCGGGATTCGGAGCGCGCCGAAAAAGTCTGCCCATTTATCCTGTTTATCAGCGCTGTGATGCTCCTTGCATTTTTCCTCTTTACCTTTGCCCCGCCGGATATCGGTCTGTTCGCCGAACCATGACTTCTCCGACCGCCCCGTCTTCCCGTCTGATGCTTTCCTGTCTATCGGTTTCCTGTCTGATGCTACCTTGTGACAATGTCTACCGGTACATTAAAGATCTTCGCCACTTTCAGGATCGTATCGATATGTCTTCCTGTAGCAGCGGCAAAGTGGTGGGTCGGGCCGCATTCGCTCCAGCGGGTCACGAACTCTCTCGCGCCGCATGTAAAGCGTGTCCTCATATTTGTATCTCCGAAGGAGAGGATCGGGCCTTCCTCATTGACGCCTTCCGCCACGATGAACTTGAAGTGTCCGTCGCCGTCCTGTGTGATCGCCAGGTAAGTTACCGGTCCCGTGTACGGATAGAACTGGGTCAGGTAGCCGCCGCCTGTCTTTCCATGGAACACTTTCACGATCTTCATGGTCGGTTTCTTATCAGAGATATCCGCGTCTCCTGAGCCGCTGTGGCCGATGATCGCGATATCATCATTAAAGTCAATGGAGTACATCTCCGCAAGCTGACCTGTGCCTGAGATCGTCTTTAAGATGCTCATCGCCATCGCAACCTTCATATCGCCTTCTACCGCACATGCAGTTCCCTGCTTGATCAGCATGGAGAACGCCGGGATGAGCATACTGTCAAGGACGCCGGCCTTGCCCTGAGCGAACCCGTCGTAGTGGGACGCGATGAGGCCCAGTTTCTCGTCTTTCACCCATTTCTCAAACGCAACGACATATTTTGCCATTTCCCAGACTTCTTCGATGCTTCCGCCGCCCTCGATGTCAAACGTATCAAGGATGTCCTGCGCTTTCGCGCGGATCGCGTTATCGTCTGTGATATCGTCGGCGATGGCCCACATTTTCTCCCAGTCAAACTGCTTTGTATACAGGTGCATCCTTCTGTACAGGTTGGACTCATCAATGTAGAGATCCATCATGCCCGGGTACGGCCTGCCGATCTGAGCGATATTCGTGTCACGGAATCTCCTTCTCGTCTGCGCGGCGCGGCACCAGTCTTCGATCTCCGCCTGGACAGCCGGATCTCCGCCCTCTACAACACCGGTGATCACCGCATGTCTCTTGCCGTATCTCTCAAGGTCAGCCACCATCTCGCCCACAGCGCCGCACGCATAGCCCTCTCCGAGCCATGTCGCGATATCTGTGTGGTCATAGTCCAGAGCTTTCAGCTTCTGGATATTCACGAGCACAACCGGCACATCCAGGTCCTTCACAGCCGGGAGCATGTTGTAGGATGTAGCGTATGTAAGGAGCTGAAGGAACACCAGATCCACGTCCGCCGCGCGGAACAGGTCGCCTGCTGCCTGCGACTGCTCTTTTGTCGTCACCATACCGCCGTCAATGATCTCCACCGTATCCGGGATCGTCTTCTTAAATGCCTCATACTGCGCCTCAAACTCCGGCACAAGCGACGGGAACTGCGGAAGGTACGCGCCTAACGCGATTGAAAATACACCAATTTTTGCTTTTGTTTCAACTAACATGTTAATTCCTCCTGTTTGGATATTTTGCCTCAAAGGGGTCTGACCCCTTTAGTACATTACAACGTCAAAGGACTCTCTCACGCATGTCCTTGCCTCGGGCAGGTCTTTGAATACACCGTCATGGAGCATCTGTACGATGACATTTCCGATGGCGGTCGCCTCGGACGGTCCTGCGGAGACTTTCTTTCCTGTATATTTTGCGGTGAGTTCGTTTAAGTAGCCTGCATTGGAACCGCCGCCCACCACGTAGATGGTGCTGTATTTCTTTCCGGTGATCTCTTCGATCTCCTGCACCGTATCCCCGTAGCATTTTGCCAGGCTGTTGTAGATCACGGATGAGATCTCGCCCACAGTCTCCGGCACCTGCTGCCCTGCCCTGCTGCAGAAGTCCTGGACTGCTTTGATCATGCTCTTCGGAGCCAGGAAGCAGTCGTCATTGCAGTCTACGATCGAGGGGATCGTCTCTTTGGACGCCATCTCGCAGATCTGGGCAAACGACAGGTCTTCGGTAAATTCTTTTTTCACGGACTGGATCATCCAGAGCCCCATAATGTTTTTGAGATAGCGGAACCTGTGATCATATCCGCCTTCGTTTGTAAAGTTCGCTTTCATGCTCTCCATGGAGCAGTCCGCCTCTTTGCGCTCGATGCCCATCAGCGACCACGTGCCGGAGCTGATGTACACCGCGTCGTCGTCATTGGTCGGGACGGCCAGCACCGCGCTCCCCGTATCATGGGTCGCCGGGAGCACGACAGTACAGTTGAATCCCACTTCTTTCTGCACTTCTTCCGTAAATTCTCCGACCACGGTCCCAGGCATGGATACCGGGCGGAACATTTTAGGATTGTACCCGAGCATCTCGATCAGCTCATAGTCCCAGTCATTTGTCTTCGGGCTTACCAGCTGTCCTGTCGTGGCGTTGGTGTACTCATTTTTCTTCACGCCTGTGAGCAGGAAATGGAAATAATCCGGGATCATCAGGATGCTCTCTGCCTGCTCCAGGTACTCCGGATGCGACTCTTTCACTGCCATGAGCTGATAGACGGTATTAAAGATCTGCTTCTGGATCCCGGTCCGAGCGTACAGCTCATCCTGGGGGATCACCTCATACACTTTCTCGTCCATGCCCTCTGTGCGGCTGTCACGGTATCCCACGGTATCGCCCAGGATCCTGTCGTCTTTATCGAGCAGCACATAGTCAACGCCCCATGTGTCGATGGCCACGGAAACCGGGATCTTGCCGATCTCTTTACATTTTTTAAGACCATTTTTGATCTCCGCGAAAAGACGGTCCACATCCCAGCAGAGGGTGCCGTTCTTATCGTCCATCCCGTTGGGGAAACGGTACACCTCTTCGAGCTGCATCTTCCCGTCCTGCATGCTGGCAAGCATGTGGCGCCCGCTGGATGCCCCGATATCAACAGCCAAATAATATCTGTCCATCTCTTGTGCCTCCTTCTTTGCTTATCATTGTCTGTTTTTATTATAATTAGAAGAAATAGACAAAAAAAGGACGCTATTTATATAAAACAGCGTCCTCATTTGCAGTTCTTCTTTATTTTAGCGTTCTTTCTTGCATTTTTCACAAATCTTTTTCCGGCATTTTGTATAAATTGCCTCTGTATTCTTTCGGGCTCATCCCGTACCGCTCGCGGAACTTCCTGTAAAAATAGCTCGTATTGTCATAGCCCACGGACTCGATGATGTCTGTCACCGGGATCCGGCTGTTCCCCAGGAGATACACTGCCTGCTGCATCCGCTTCTCCTGGAGCAGTTCCTTATAAGTCCTGCCCGTTCTCCTGCGGATCTCCCGGCTCAGCCAGTATACGTCGTATCCCATCTGCTCCGCCAGCTCGGAGAGAGTCCCGTTCTTATAATGCTCCCCGATATAACTGAGCACTGCCGCTGTGATCTCATTGTCAAACTTCCGCCCGCCGGACTCCATCTTGTCCATGCAGTCCAGAAGCTGGAGTAAAAGGAGGCCCATGGTGATCTGCGTACAGCTCCGCTTGTTGGACGAATCGTAAAAGATCGTCCACACCATGTTTTCTATCAGATTCTGCACCGGCAGGATGTCCGCCACATGAAAATACATCCACCCCGTCTCCCCGTCCCGCCCGCAGAGCGCGCCGACAAGGAAATCCCGGAGCTGGTTTTCTTCCTTCCCCATCATCTCAAACGCCGTATCAAGGAATTCCGGCAGGATGATAAAATTCACCGCAATATCATCTCTCCCGGCAGGCAGGATCTCCTGGACCGCGTTCTGGTTCAGGAAGAGCAGATCTCCCTCCTTTAACACAACCTCGCGCCCGTTCAGGATATGGGTCGTACTGCCCTGGCACATATAGATCACTTCGATATAATTATGGGTGTGCTCCGGGAAATGAACGAACCTCGTATGCGGACGCACCTGAATAAGCTTCCCCCTCTGGAGAAGCTTACCGCTGTCAATGACCATGTCCTTCTTTTCTGTGTAAATCTGCGGGTCGATCTCCTGCCGTCCGTCGAGGATCCTCTGTTCCTCTTCCGTGATGACCGAGAGCTCCCTGAGCAATTCCTGATGCATCCTGCTGCCTTTCATTCCATAATGCGGCCGCACAGCGCTGTTTACCGGGGATCCGGCAGACATTTGCCATGCAGTTTATTTACCATGCAGTTTCCGTGGTTTTACCGGGCAGCATCGATCTCCTGCGCAAGCGCCATGTATTCCTTCGCGCTCCGGCTCCCCTTCTTATACGCTATGACCGGGGCATTATTATCCTGCGACCACTCGATCCCGCTGTCCACACGGATGTAGGTGTCAAACACCTTCACATCATCCAGCTCTTTCAGCGTATCAAGTGTCTGGCGGAAATAATTCTTCCTCGTGTCTACCTTTGTGATCACAATGCCGCCCAGCTTCAGGTCCGGGGCGATCTCCTTTACGTCGTCCAGGAATTCAAACATATTCCCCAGGCCAAAGAGCCCCCAGGGAGAAGCCTCCACCGGGATGATGATCTCATCCGACGCACAGAGGATATTCATCACCCATCCGCCCAGCGTAGGCGGGGCATCGATCAGGATATAATCATACTCTCCCGACTCCCGGGTCATTTTAAGCCCTTTTTTCAGGATGTACTCTCTCTGCCACTTTGTGAACAGTTCATATTCTATGGAGCTCATCAGCGTGGAGGACGGGATCAGGTCCAGCCCCTCGTAGGGCGTGTGTACGATATACTCCGCCAGATCATCCTGCCTGCGGATCCCTTCGTAAAGATTTTTATCTCCCTGTGCAAACCCCAGCACAGTATCCTCATCAAAAAGGGAAAGGGAAAGGTTCATCTGCATATCCCCGTCGATCAGGAGCACCCTGTGCCCTGCCTGTGCCAGAGCGTACCCCACATTGGAACACGTCGTTGACTTCCCGCTCCCTCCTTTGTTATTCGCAAAACAGATTACTCTTGTGCCTGTCCCCATCTGCCGCCCGTCTCCTTTCCTTGTATCCAGCCATCTTTCTTATACTTTCTCACTTTTCATCCACTCCGTATGCGCCGACCCCGGTCCGAAATTCTTATCAATAAGCCGGCAGTATTCCTCAAATGCCGGCACGCCGGAGAACCGTTCCTCCAGCACATCCCGTATGCCTTTGTAGTACCACGCCAGGGCCGCTTTGCTCTGCATGCGGAACCGCGCCCAGAGTGCGTCCCCCTCCTTCGGGTAATCGCGGTCGATATCGCGCATATTGGAAAGCTTGTCCGCAAGCCCGATCATCTGCACTTCCACCGGTGCGTCTTTCAGCCGGCTGATCGTCGCGCCTTTGCGCTCTTCCCATGTCTTCGACTTATCCTCGCTCTCCTGGGCGACCATGTCCGCCACGCGGCTCCCGAACCGGAGCTTTAACACATCCCATGTGATCCCGCGGCAGTCCTCGATCGTATCGTGCAGCACGGCAGCGCAGATCACCTCCTCATCCTTTGTCATCGTGGACACGATATCCGCCACCTCGATGGGATGGACGATATAGGGCCGCCTCGTCCCTTTGCGAAACTGTCCCTCGTGTGCCTTCGCTGCAAACTCCATCGCGTCATTGATCATGTTCTGCCCTCCACCGGCTGTCCCTGCCTCAAAACAATCTTCAGATGTCACGGCCGTCCGGCTCCGTCTTCTGCCGGGCTGTCCATGTAAATTTTAGCACAGGGCGGCGGCAAGTACAATAAAAAAGGGCAGAACCTGCCGTTCAGATCCTGTCCTTTTTCCATCTAATGTGTAATTTTATACCGCCGGGATTTATCCGCGCTTTCTCCTGTATGCCAGGACTCCGCCGGATACCAGCACTGCCGCCGCCATCACCGCGAGAACACTCCAGATCGCCGACATATCATCCCCTGTCTGCGCAGCCTTCCCGCTGTCCGGCTTAGAAGTATCCTTATCCGGTGTATCTGACGGATCCTGAGTCTGACCGGAACCGCCTGCCGGTTTCAGGTCTTCAAGCGCACCCGCCAGAGCAGCGAATGCCGCGTCGATCTCCTCCTGGGCAGATGCATTTGCCAGAGCGTCTTTTGCCGCTGCCAGGGCTTCCTGGAGCGCCTGCCAGCTCTCAGCCGTATAGTCTGAAGAGTCAAGCCCTTCCGCCGCACTGACCGCATCTTTCAGCTCGTCTGTGTTCAGCTCCGGCTGTTCCGGCTCTTCCACGACTTCGCCCTGACGGTTGTTTACGATATCCAGCGTCGGCACCGGCACATTCATCAGATCCTCGTCAAATCCGATATAGAAGCTGGTTGTCGGCGGCTGATTGTAGCCTGTCGCCTCGCACGCCACCTGAGTCCTGTACTGAGTATCGTGCATCAGTGTGTACAGGCGGTAGTCTGTCAGATCTGTCGTCGTGTAAATACGGATCGCATTTCCGTCTGCCGTCCTCCACGCCGCCTCTTCTCTCCAGTCGCCGAAAATATCCGCCTGGAAGCATGGATTTCCTTTGGTGCCGTTATTGGAGTATACTTCATCTGATTCCAGAAGCACTTCCTCTTTCTCTGTCTCCCAGTTCCACTTGGAAATATTTACGGAAACCGGCTTGTCATCATAGGTATGATCCAGGATCTCTCTTCCCAGATCGCCGTCCCACCAGATCATGAAGTTTGCCGCCGGGATGGTCTCCGAGATCAGTTCTCCGTCCTGAGAGACAAGTCTTCCGGATCTTGAATTCCATGTATTCGTGCCAACCGCCCAGGACTCTGCTCCTTCATATCGCGGATCGATGTCTCCGGTCGCGCCTCTTCCTGTGTCATCTGTCGTCGGAAGAGCAAACTGGTAATCACCGGTCTCCGCATCGTGCATTTCCACTCCTGCATCCCACGGATGATTCTCATGTACCATAAAGATTTCCAGTCCCGGATTTTTCAGATTGAAGTCGCTGACGCGCTCTGCATCCCCGTGTCCGCCGTGGCGGTCGCCTTTCTGGCTGAGCGAATAGAGAAGAGTACCGTCATGATCGATGGTAGCCGACCCGTAAACGACTTCCTGGCATCCATCCCCATCCACATCCGCAGATGTAAGGGAATGCGCGCCCTGTCCGTAAAGCGCTGCACTCTCCTCATCATTTGAGTCGATCTTCCAGCGCTGGACCAGTTTATCATCTACTACATCATATGCGCATACCACTGCGCGCGTATAATATCCTCTTGAGAAGACCGCGCTCGGATGTTCTCCGTCCAGGTATGCAACCCCTGCCAGGAAACGGTCTACACGGTTTCCGTATTTGTCGCCCCAGGAAGCCACATCTCCTCTGCCCGGGTCATAATCGACCGTATCAAGAGCTTCTCCGGTCTCACCGTCAAACAGAGTCAGGTACTCCGGACCGTCCAGGACATATCCGTTTCTCTCATATACAAGTCCGGCAGATGACGTCTCGCCCTTTACCGAACGGTAGTCAACCACTTCCTCTGTACCGTCTATCGGATTGCCCTTACCGTCCACAGTCCCGTCTGCGGTCTTGCAGATCACTTCCGCTTTGCCGTCGCCGTCGAAATCATACACCTGGAACTGTGTATAATGTGCGCCGGAACGGATATTGATGCCGAGGTCGATCCGCCACAGCAGAGTCCCGTCAAGCTCGTAGCAGTCGATATATACCGGTGATGTATATCCCTCTTCGGAATTGTCATGAGACAGCCCGTCCCATTTTACAAAAAGCTCATACTCTCCGTCGCCGTCCGCATCCGCGATATTTGTGTCATTCGGCACATACTCATACTCTGCGGTCAGCTTGTCGTCATGATACGGCTCCGGTTTCTGGAGCGGCACTTCCATATACTGGTCAGACCACGGCGTCACCGGCTCGCACGCCTCATACACCTTGCCGCCGATCACCGCCTGAACGCTGTACTCAGATTCCGGGGTGCCCTCTGTATCCAGATAGTTTGAATTTTCATCGGAGCCGATCTCTTTGATCACCTCGCCGTCTCTGAGGATCCGGTAGGTAGCTCCCTGCGCATATTCATCGCCCGGGATGCGGAAGCTTACGAACACTCCTTCTGAAGTGTTGACCGCAACCAGGCCTCTGTCCAGATATTCCGCCTGGGCATTGATCACTGTGCCGATCTCGGCAGCCGCCGCTTCAGATGCCTCGGATTTTCCGCCGGCTCCGACCGCGACTACCTTAAACCAACGGTTGATATGCGTGGATTTTTCGTATGTATAGGAAGTTTCTGCCGTCTTGCCCGCGAGAGCATAGCCGTCCGTCCCTTCCAGGTCCGTCCTGTTGCGGTCAGACCAGTACACCTCGTATTCTACCGCATTCTCCACAGGCTCCCATGTAATGACAGTCGCTTCTTCCGTCACTGCCGCCTCTACGCCTGTCGGCGCTGCCGGAGCTGACGCTGATGTATCCTGTACCGTTACATTAGCTTCTACGCTCGCCGCTGATTCGATCCCTGTAGCGCTGACAGCCTTTACCGTGTATGTATAGCTGCCCAGAAGCTCCACGTCTTTGTCAATATATCCTGTGGAGTCAGAGCTTCCGATCTTCTGGATCACATCTCCCACATTGCGGTATACATTGTAAGAAACCGCACCGTCCACAGCGTCCCAGGAAAGGTTCACCTGCATAAGATCCAGGTCTGCCTGCGCTTTCACGTTTTCCGGCGCTGCGATAGAGCCGATGATGATGCCGTTCACACGGCCGTCGCCTGAAAACGCCATGTTCATCTGGCCGTCCGTGATCTCCACATTGTCAATGGTCATGATCCCATACTGAGTTTTCCCGGGATTGAGGCTTCCCTCATACTCATCCTCGATCACCACGTTCGTCGTGTTGGAATTCGTAGAGCCGATGACAAACTGCACTGTATAGACACCGTTCTCCACGTCAACTGCGAATTCCCTGCCCTTCAGGATCGCAAAGTCTGTATACACTTCCTCCGGGATCGAAAATTCCGGGTTATTTCCCACAGACTCTGTCCTTCCTTCTACTTTTGCTCCGGTATCCACGATCCCGTATCCCTTTTCCGCCGAATAAGTATACCCTGTCGCAGATGATCCGCCTTTCTTATTGACCGTGATCCCTGTCCAGCCGTCTGCTGTCTCGCTGCCTTCAATATTGAAGTCAAACTTCCATTCCCCGGCTCCGGCTCTGGTCTGCGCCAGTTCTTCCGCAGAAACCGCTGCCGGAAGCGCCGAAGAGAGAACTACAGCCGCAGCCAGGAACGCCGCTCCGAGTTGCTTTGTCGTTTTCTTCACTTTCATATCCTCCTCAATGATTTATTAAAAGTTTCCATGTTTTAGTATAATTTATATAGTATTTGTAAAAAATGGAAAAACAAGACAATCGGATTGAACAAAACCTACAAAAAGGGACACCCTGAAACCGGATTGGGGACGTAGTAAAATTCGATTTTACTACGTCCCCAATCCGGTTTCAGGGTGTCCCTTTTCAACATTTCTCCCAAAGTTCGTGCATATATCGTATATCTTTCTGCGCTGTCTCCGGGTTCAGCTCTTCCCTTACGATGACGATATCCGGCTTATTCGCCTTCAGCCAGCGGATGATCTCCCCGTACTGTATCACGCCTTCTCCCAGACACACCGGGCAGTATTCTCTGTTCTCGCCGAGTACAAAGTCTTTCATATGGATGGCTTCGATCTTATCTCCCAGCTCGGAGAACCACTGCTTCCAGTATGCGTCCTGGTCGATCTCCGGATATTCCAGCACATTTGCCGGGTCGAAGATCATCTTCAGCCGGGAACTGTCCATCTTGTCAAAGACCATTGCCGTTGTCTCCAGGTCTTTGAGGGGATGCCAGTACACGGGCTCGATGGCCATATCAACGCCCAGGCGCTCTGCCTCCTCCACGAGGCGTGCGATGCTGTCCATCATATACGGATGCCAGATCTTCTTTTCTTCCTCTGTCAGATGGGGGTAAGCTGTCTCGGAGCCGACAATGGACGCGCCCAGCGTCTTGTTAAAGGCAAGACATTTTTTAAATGTATCCACCGCGTTTTTTCTTACATCGTCATCCGGATTTCCCAGGTCCATGTAGCAGCCGAGGATATGGATCTTTACTCCTTCTTTTTCAAAATTCGAACGGATCCGCTCTATGATCTCAGGCGTAACCTCATCGTAGGAATTGATCTCTGTGAAGCCTTTTGGCAGCACGAGCTGCGCCGCGTCGATCCCCTCGGACTTTAAAAGTCCTGCCAGGCGGTCTATGGGCTGCTTCCCGTAATCATGTGTCCTTGCTGCGATCAGCATATGTTTTTCTCCTTCCTGCCGTCATAACAGCATTTCCAAAATTATTTATATACCGCACAGGGGCACGCTTCCGGCGCACCCCTGATGTAATGGTCTGTATCTTATTTAAAAATTACGGCTGTTTTCCGATGTAAGCGAGGATACCGCCGTCTACGTAAAGGATGTGTCCGTTTACGAAGTCAGAAGCATCGGAAGCGAGGAACACTGCCGGTCCCTGAAGGTCTTCCGGGTTGCCCCATCTTGCAGCCGGTGTCTTGGATACGATGAACTGGTCAAACGGATGTCTGCTTCCGTCCGCCTGGCGCTCACGCAGCGGAGCTGTCTGAGGTGTCGCGATGTATCCGGGTCCGATGCCGTTGCACTGGATGTTGTACTCGCCGTACTCGGAGCAGATGTTTCTTGTGAGCATCTTCAGTCCGCCCTTTGCAGCAGCGTAAGCGGATACCGTCTCGCGTCCGAGCTCGCTCATCATGGAGCAGATGTTGATGATCTTTCCGTGTCCCTTCTCGATCATTCCCGGGATAACTGCCTTGGAAACGATGAACGGAGCGTTCAGGTCTACATCAATGACTTTGCGGAATTCATTTGCCTCCATCTCGAGCATTGGCTTTCTCATGATGATGCCGGCGTTGTTTACAAGGATATCGATCACTCCGACTTCCTCGTTGATCTTAGCGACCATAGCCTTTACCTGCTCCTCGTCCGTCACGTCGCACACATAGCCGTGAGCCTCGATGCCAGCCTCTTTGTAGGAAGCAAGTCCCATGTCAACTTTTTCCTGATTGATATCATTGAAGCAGATCGTTGCGCCCGCCTCAGCGTAAGCAGATGCGATACCAAATCCGATCCCGTAGGATGCGCCTGTTACAAGTGCGATTTTTCCTTCCAGTGAAAAGTTTACCATTTTTATCTCTCCTTTTCTCTTTCCTGATTATTGTGTTTCTTCGGGAAACCCGCCCGTATACCGGCAGGTCTTCCGCTAAAAGCCCCGTTCCCCGGGAACTTTTATTTCATAATTTATCACAGTTCCCTGTTATCTCAGATCCTTGTTATCGATGTTGTCCATATCGCCGTAGTCCTGGTTCTCGCCGCACATTCCCCAGATGAATGTGTAAGCCCTGGAACCACATCCTGAGTGGATAGACCAGCTCGGCGAGATGACAGCCTCTTCGTTGTGCATGATGATGTGTCTTGTCTCCTGCGGCTCGCCCATGTAATGTACAACGAACGCATCGTCTTCCATGTCAAAGTACAGATATACTTCCATACGTCTGTCATGTGTGTGCGCAGGCATTGTATTCCATACGCTTCCCGGAAGGAGCTTTGTCAGGCCCATTGCAAGCTGGCAGCTCTGCACCTGTCCTGTCACGATATATTTGTTGATCACTCTGTGGTTGGAATCTTCCAGTGTTCCCATCTCTACTTTGTTCTCGTCTTTGACGATCACAACGCCCTCTTCCGGCTCGCCTTCCAGCTTAATGTGCACGGTCGGGTACTCTGTGTGCGCCGGGCAGCTGTTCAGGTAGAATTTCGCCGGGTTGGAAGCATCCTTGCTCTCGAAGGAAATGTCCTTTGAGCCGCGTCCGATATACATACCATCGCGCGCATTGATCTCATATACGCGTCCGTCAACTGTAACAATACCGTCTCCTCCGATATTGATCAGTCCCATCTCTCTTCTCTGAAGGAAGTACTCAGCCCTGAGCTCGTCCCCTGCTGTCAGGTCCAGTTTCTCATTTACCGGCACAGCCGCTCCTGTGATGATACGGTCAATGTGGCTGTACACAAGATTGATCTTGTCCGCCTGGAACAGATCCTGGATCAGGAACTCCTCTCTCAGTCTGTCTGTTGTATAGTGCTTCACGTCTTTCGGTGAAGCTGCTGTCCTTACATCCATGATGATTCTCCTTTCATTTTTTCAGTTCTGTTTTATTGTTCTAAGCATAGTATAGCATTCGCTTTATTCCATGTCTTGTGTTTTTTTGATATAAATATTGAAAATTCTGAACAGCCCATTTATAATTATGGCATATCATACAGCTGTTACGGCAGAAACAGCGCCAAAACACGTTCAAAGGAGGACTTCGCCCATGAAAGCATCATCATCCTGCAAAGAATCCATGAAAAACTGTATGGAAAACCACTCGTTTGCATTCGCCCATTTATATAATGATGAAAAAGCCATGGACATGCACATCCATGACTGTTACGAGATCTATTACTCCATCTCGGGCGGGAAGCAATTTCTCATTGACAACTGCTTTTACGATATCCAGGACGGAGACCTGTTCCTGATCAACCAGTTTGAAAGCCACTATCTCTCCCAGATCGACATGCAGAAACACGAGAGGATCATCGTGTCCATTGACCCGGATTATCTGAAACAGATCTCCACGCCTGCCACAGACCTGGACCGCTGCTTCCATTTCCGCGAGACGGAAATGCCCCACCGGCTCCACCTCTCCGCGGAAGAACAGCGCCGTTTCCTCTATTATATCCATCGGTTTCCCGACAACACCGGACTTGGGGAGGATGTGCTGGACCATGCGGTATTCCTGGAGCTGATGGTGTTTTTAAACCGCGCGTTCGACAAGCGCTGCCGCAGCGCGGAATCAGGGGAAGAGGAGAACGCTGCCGCATACCACGCGCAGGTAGACGACATCCTTTCTTATATCAATACGCATATCCAGGAGGATCTCTCCCTGGACGCCCTGTCTTCCCATTTTTATCTGAGCAGCTCTTATATCTGCCGGATCTTCAAGGCAGCGACCGGGACGACGATCAATAAGTACATTACCGCCAAACGGATCACCCTGTCCAAGTCACTGCTCAGCCAGGGCTGCTCCGTAAACGAGGCGTGCGAGGCATGCGGCTTCCATGATTACAGCAACTTCCTCAAAGCCTTCTCAAAGGCGGTGGGCGTGTCCCCGAAAAAATACGCGCAGTTTAACTCATAAAGATCTGATACGCGCAGCGTCTCCGTGATCCCTTCTTATGCACGCAGCGTCTGCGCGTTTTTCTCTTATTCGTGCAGCGTCTCCACGTTTTCCTCTTATGCCCTCAGCTTCTCCGCGATCTCCCCGCGCACCTTAAGTACGCTGGCTGCCAGCTCCCGGATCCGGTCATTGTCCATGCGGCTGACCGGAGCGGAGATGCTGAACGCATGCCGGGCGCTGCCCATGGGTTCTTTCAGGCTGCACGCGATGCATCTCACACCGGTCTCATTCTCTTCATTATCCAGAGCATACCCTCTTTCCCGGATTTCCTCCAGTTCCGATTTAAAATCATTGTGATCCGTGATGGTATAAGGAGTCAGACGGACGATCTCGCTGTTATTCCAGACTTCTTCGACCTCCCACTCATCCATCTCCGCCACCATAGCCTTGCCCACGCCGGAGCAGTACAGCGGGATCCTGCTGCCGATGCGCGATACCATCTGGATCCCGTTGTTCAGCGACTCTACCTTATCGATATACACAGCGTCGATCCCGTCCCTTTCCACGAGATGCACGGTCTCGCCCGTCTCCTCCATCAGCTTCCTCAGATACGGTCGCACGATCTGCACAATATCCACCTTGCCCATGATCCGGTTCGCGATATCAACGACTTTAAATGTAGGCTCGTATCTGCCGTTCACAGCATTCTGCCTCGCATACCCCATATAAATAAGAGAATTCAGCACTCTGTGGACTGTCGTCTTATTCAGGTCCAGCGCTGCGCTGATCTCCATAAGTCCCGCTGAACCCGCATCTGCCAGGAACTCCAGCACGCCGAAAAGCCTTCCCGCCACCTGGATCGGATTTTTCTGTTCCATCTCTTCCTCCCGAAAACTATTTTCATATTATGAAACTCATTCTACCATATCCCCCTCATCCGTGCAACCCCTTTATTCGCATATAATTTCTTATATTTCCGGCATTTAGCACTTGACTTTTCCGAAAACTGTATTATACTTTCAATCAGGATACATCATAAAACGAAATTTGATTCCGCATTATGAAATAAAGGAGAGAGAAAAATGAACGAAGTATTAAAGCAGATCGAAGAGCTCGGCATCGTTCCTGTTGTCGTCCTCAATGACGCCAAGGACGCTGAGCCGCTGGCACAGGCACTCTGCGAAGGCGGACTTCCGTGCGCTGAGGTGACATTCCGCACAGACGCAGCTGAAGAATCCATCCGCATCATGGCAGAAAAATTCCCGGACATGCTCGTAGGAGCAGGCACTGTCCTGACAACAGAGCAGGTAGACCGCGCGGTGGCAGCCGGGGCGAAATTCATCGTAAGCCCGGGACTGAACCCGAAGGTTGTAAAATACTGCGTGGAAAAAGGCATCACGATCACACCGGGATGTGCGAATCCGAGCGATGTTGAGCAGGCGATCGAGAACGGCCTTGACGTCGTAAAATTCTTCCCGGCTGAGCAGGCTGGCGGGCTCGCTTACATCAAAGCGATCGCAGCTCCGTACGTAGGGATGAAATTCATGCCCACAGGCGGACTCAACCCGAAGAATGTAAGAGACTATCTTGCATGCGACAAGATCCTTGCATGCGGCGGAAGCTGGATGGTAAAAGGCGACCTTGTAAAAGCGGGTGAATTCGATAAGATCAAAGAGCTTGTAAAAGAAGCAGTGGAAATCGTAAAAGAAAGCAGAGGGAAATAAGAATGGCAAAGAAAGTAATCACATTTGGTGAGATCATGTTAAGACTGGCTCCGGAAGGATACTACCGTTTCGTACAGGCGGATACCTTCGGCGCTACATACGGCGGCGGCGAGGCAAATGTCGCTGTCTCACTTGCAAACTACGGATTTGACGCAAAGTTCGTCACAAAGCTCCCAACGCACGAGATCGGACAGGCTGCTGTCAACTCTCTGAGAAAATACGGCGTTGACACGTCCTACATCGCGCGCGGCGGCGACAGAGTAGGTATCTACTACCTGGAGAAAGGCGCTTCCCAGCGTCCGTCCAAGGTCATCTATGACCGCGCGGGATCTTCCATCGCAACTGCATCCGCATCAGATTTCAACTGGAAAGAGATCTTCGACGGGGCAGACTGGTTCCACTTCACAGGCATCACTCCGGCGCTCAACGATGATGTGGCAGCGATCTGCCTGGAGGCATGCAAGGCTGCAAAAGAAGCAGGCGTTACGGTTTCCTGCGACCTGAACTACAGAAACAAACTGTGGTCCAAGGAAAAAGCCGGACAGGTGATGGGCGAGCTCTGCAAGTATGTTGACGTATGCATCGCTAACGAAGAGGACGCTTCCGATGTATTCGGCATCAAAGCAGCCAACACAGACGTCACAAAGGGCGAAGTAAACCACGAGGGATACAAAGACGTGGCAAAACAGCTTGCTGACCGCTTCGGATTCTCCAAAGTTGCCATCACACTGCGCGAGTCCATCTCCGCGAACGACAACAAATGGTCTGCAATGCTCTATGACGGAAATGACTACTACTTCAGCAAGAAATATACCATGCACATCGTTGACCGTGTAGGCGGCGGCGACAGCTTCGGCGGCGGTCTGATCTGTGCATGCTTAAACGGATATGATTCCCAGGCAGCGATCGAGTTCGCAGTTGCAGCTTCCTGCCTGAAACATTCCATCGAGGGCGACTTCAACATGGTATCCATGGACGAAGTGCTCAAACTGGCCGGCGGAGACGGATCAGGCCGTGTCCAGAGATAATCTTGATGACGCTATATTCCATATAAACCCAAATTTTGAAGAGGGGGATGCTGTCTGCCATGCAGCATCCCCTGTAAAATATATAAATAAAAGATCCAGATAAAGTATCTATACTAAATATCTGACCAGAATATCCAGATAAAACATTCCAGGAGGTATCCGCTATGAACAAATCTTTTGACCTCCTTTCACTCGGAGAAGTCCTTCTCCGCCTTTCCCCGCCCAGCAATGAACGCCTCGTACGCGGCGAGACTCTCCAGAAGCAGGTGGGCGGCGCAGAGCTCAACGTCGTTTCCGGCGTCTCTCTCCTCGGGCTCAGGACCGGGATCATCTCCAAACTCCCCGCAAACGACATCGGGACTTATGCCAAAAACCGCATCCGTTTCTGCGGGGTCAGCGACGATCATCTCGTGTATGACAACTCTCCCGAGGCAAGGCTTGGGATCTATTACTATGAAAATGGAGCTTATCCGAGAAAACCCGGCGTAGTCTACGACAGGCGCCACTCCACGATCAACACCATATCCGTGGATGATTTCGATGAAACACTCTTCTCTTCCACACGCTGCTTCCACACGAGCGGGATCACTCTCGCCCTGAGTGAACAGTGCCGCAGCACTGCGATGGAAATGATCCGCCGCTTCAAAGAGGCAGGCGCGCTCATCTCCTTTGACGTAAACTTCCGCGGAAATCTGTGGACAGGCGATGAGGCAAGGGAATGCATCGAGCAGATCCTCCCGTATGTGGACATTTTCTTCTGCTCCGAGGAGACGGCAAGGCTTACCTTCCTCAAGACAGGGGACGCAAAAGAGATCATGAAAGGCTTCACCAGGGACTATCCGATCTCTATCGTCGCCTCCACCCAGCGCGTCGTCCACAGCCCGAAAGTACACACCTTCGGCTCCATCATCTATGACGCGCGCAGCGATAAATACTACGAGGAAGAGCCATACCACAACATCGAAGTCGTGGACCGTATCGGAAGCGGGGACGCCTATGTGTCCGGCGTCCTGTACGGGCTGCTCTCAGAGCCTGACAACTGCCAGCGGGCGCTGGAGATCGGGAACGCGACAAGCGCGGTCAAGAATACCATACCAGGTGACCTGCCGTCGTCTGACCTTAAAGAGATCGAGAATGTCATCCGGGGGCATAAGGCAGTGGGACCGCAGCTTGAAATGAACAGGTAATCTGTATTTGTGGGGGAGCCTTCCTTGTGAATATAACGTCCGAAAACCGTTGGTTTGATGCAAACCGTTTTCGCGGCGGGCGGGGATATGGCTCTGGTTCCGGTTCCGTAATCCGGGAAAGACGTAAAAAGAATGGGATACGGCTAAGGACAATTTCAAAGCGGAAGATTCGCCTGCGGCTCAGGCATCCGCTTTGAAATTAACGCCGCATCCCATTCTTTTAAGTCTTTCCATCGGATTACTCCAAGTCACCGTTGCCATATCCCCGCCCGCCGCGAAAGGTGCATCAAAGGGGAACGGTTTTCTGCGTGCATCCGATCGGAAGGTCCCCGCAGACAAATGCAGGATTTCGAAAGTTGGGTGAGAGGGGAGCTTCGATGGCGGAACAGGAAGCTTTACCAAACGGAAGGTGACGCGGAGCCCCGGAGCCGAAGCCACCCACACACCCGTGCTGAATACGTCTTCGACACATCCGCTTCGGTGTTTTCGGATGTTTAGTCAACACTCAGGCTCCCCCCCGCAAATACAACTTTCACATTTTCAAAAGTTACATTCTCGCAGTACTGCATATATATCCCGCGCTCCCGCTTCCATGCATCTTCTTCCCCGGTGCCTCTCTCAGCTTCTTCGCCGGTTTCTTCTGCATCTTTTCCCGCCGCGATCCGTACATCCCGGAACGCCACATCTCTGAGATGATATTCTTTTTCCTCGAACCCGCACAGTTCCATTGCCTCGCAGGGCTCCATGCGCTCTTCCGCTTCGTTGAGCTTACTGCGGGTGATGTCGATGTCTGTGAAGCTGCAGTCCGCAAATACCGGCGGATGCGGTCCCGCGATGCCGTCGTCGTTGTAGCCCACGGAATGGAAGAGCAGGCGGGGCACGATACAGTGTGCGGCATGGATCTCTTTTACATATCCTCCGCGTTTTCTGGTGGCCTTGATCTCGATCCCGTTGGCGGAGTTTTCAAGGTCGCAGTTCCAGATCCTGACGTCCCGGATACCGCCGGACATCTCGCTTCCCAGCGCGAATCCGTGCCCGAACTGGCAGACGCAGTCAAAGATCCTGATGTGCTCGCATGGCCTGTTGATGACATTTCCTTCCGGGTTTTTGCCTGCCTTGATGGCCACCGCGTCGTCGCCTGTGTCAAATGTGCAGCCGAAGATCACGCAGTTCCTGGACGAATCCGGGTCCCAGCCATCGCCGTTCCAGATATTCCGGGACCGGAAATGGCATCCGTAAGTCACGATGTCCTGTGAATAGATCATGTGCACATTCCAGCTTGCCCCGTTTTTCAACGTCACGTTATGGATGGAAATATTCTCTGCATTGCAGATATGGAGAAGGCGCGGGCGCACTCTGCCGGGGATCGTATCCGCGTTTTCATATTCCTCGATCCTGCTGCCGAGCTCCGCCAGATAGTCTTTCAGTCTCTCCCTCTCTGCCTCGATGACTCGCTCCGCGAGCAGCCTGCCGCCGCCCTCGATGGTCCCGCCGCCGCGGATCACTACATTGCGGCTTGTGGGGCCGGCGGTATGGTCTACTTCCCCGAGATTCAGAAGCCCGCTTAAGCACTCCATCTCCGTCCCTTCGAACCGGCTCCACCTCCTCGGCAGATAGTCGTCCGGCTCTGCAGTCCCTTTCAGCACCGCGCCTTTGTCAAGGTACAGCTCCATGTCGCTGTGCAGGTTCAGGGATCCGGTCATGTACACACCTTCCGGGAAATACACCGCCTGGTCCGGCGCACAGTCGTCAATGGCGCGCTGGAGTGCTTCTGTGTTGACTGTCTCCCCGTCTCCTTTTGCAAAGTATGGCGCCTCTGTCACATCGATCCTTTTCTTCTCCTTTTTCGTCCGGCAGTAGAACCTCGCCCTCTGAAGCTCCTCTCCGCCCCTCACAGCGCGGAGGCATACTTCATAAACACGGTCTTCCTCCAGCCCTTCCAGCCCGAAGTGAGTTTTCTCTGTCTCTCCCGCTTTGGATCCATCCAGCCATATCTCATACACATCGCCCTTCCGCTCTCCTTCCGGGAGCTCCCAGTACAGCATGATCTCATGATCCTGTGCATCCCAGTTGACCCCGCTGAACCGGAATACTTCCGCCTTTCTGAGCACGTCAGACACGATCGGAAGATAGAATTCCCTGATGGCCTCAAAGTTCGGATGAGTCCCCGTAGGTTCTTCCCCCGGCGCAGGCAGACCGTCTCTGAGCACATCGAAGGAATACTTCCTGCACATCGCCTCATCCGCTGTGTCCAACGCGCAGTCATCGTAAAGATCTGCCGCTGCCACGCCCATATGGGCGCATATATTCATCTCGATCCTGTGCAGCGCTTCCTGCACCGCCCGGTCACGGTAGCCCAGCCTGTGCGCCGCCACATAGACCACCTTTGCCCGGGGCCAGTTCTTTTGGATGGTGTCAACCGTTCCCGCAAAAGCCCCCGCAAAAGTATGATAAAAAGTATCACACAACGCAGACCCGTCCGACGCGCCGCTCCCGCTGCCGCCGTACGGAGCGTACAGAGCCCTGCAGGCTTCCTCCGCGTCGCCCAGCTTCTCCATCACCGGCGCATACGCGTCATTCGTCCCGCCGTCAAACACGACATAGTCCGGATCCAGCCCGTCCTCCGCCGCTTTCCGGATCTGGTCCTCAAGGATCATCCCGCCGAGCCCTTCCTCATCGATCGGATGCCCCGGCATGACGCACGCCCCGTTGTTCGCATATTTTGTGACTGACATGCCTTCCTGCTCTGCCACGAATTCCATGAACCCTGCTTTTTTATACAAATGCCCGTCCACGATGCTGTCGCCGAAGGTGAGCACTTTTTTTCCTGTCAAAACTCCCATCTTTTCTGTCTCCTTGCCAGAGAAAGCTGTGCCGGACGATCCGCCCTGACTCCCGGGCGGAGTGATCCGAAACAGCTTTCTGTATTTCTTTTTGTTTATTCAGTTCCGCCTGTCCGGTTTCGGTCACACAAGGATTTCCGTGCTGAACAGCTCTCTCTTTTTCATCAATCCATAGATGTCTTCATCCGGCAGATGATTCTCTGTCATCAGGATGAGGCTGATCCTGCGGTCATCCTCCGAGTAGGTCAGCTCTCTCTGCCAGTCGTGGAAATCCGGCCCGTCCCCCAGGTTGCGCACATAGCTCATGTAGCCTTTGAGCACCCAGGCGGACTGCTTCACATCCGTCAGGCATTCATTCGCATAGAATCCGCCCCATTTACCGTGTTCCCTCGCCCGCATCGCATGGTCTGCCGCCAGGTATTCCTCCCGCGCCATGCCGCCGTAGAAGAATGCTTTTCTGTAATCTTCTTCCATCGCCGCCAGCAGGCTCCGGCAGATCAGGTATGCCCCGGTAAAGCAGTGATAATGGATCTGACCGTGCAGCATCAGGGAATCCCGGAAAAGCCGCCGCGCCGCGTTCCCTCTGATCTGCGCGTCCGCCGCCTCGCATACGTCCAGATACTTCCGGTAGTTTCCGCTTCCTTTCCGGCAGATTTCCTCGTAGACGAGCACCTGCTCTTTCAGAGTCCCGACATCCGTCAGCCACAGCAGGTCCTCCGAGGCATCCCGAGTCCCTTTCATGTACCGGGATACGAGCATCCTTCCCACATGGGTGGAGAACTGGTCCCCCGCGTGGTCGTCTTCATTCGGGCCGTACAGGACCGCCGCCTCATGGTATGCTTTCAGGCAGCCTGCGATCAGCTCCGCATTTTCCGCGCCGTAATAAGTCTTTCCGTATTCTTTCCTGTGTTCCCCGATGTCCACGCTGCCGTTCCGCCACATATGGGCGATAAAGTCAAGGTAATATACATGAGGCTTGACATTGGAACTGTTGATGATCCAGTAATCCGTGCATCCGTGCTCCACCGTGTTTGTGAGTTCTCTCTCTATGAACTCCGGCGCATTCTGGAGCATGGTAATGTGGTTCGCGGCCTGGAGATCGTAAAAAGATACATGGTAGTAGATCCCATTCTCCCCGGGATCATCTTTTTCCGGCAGCGCCGGGATCCTGGGGTTATGGTTCCACTGTCTCCTAGTGACCATCTTCCCAAACCCGTTGTCCGCCCAGATCTTGATCACATCATCCGGCAGCTTTAAGTAACCCTGCTGATAGAGCTCCATGGTCTCCCCGTACAGGTTTGTGCAGCACATGGCGTCCGGCAGTTTCTCCCGCACCATATCATACTGGACCCGGATCAGTTTTCCCATCAGTTCCCCTCTCGCCTCAGGCGTGTCGTACGCCGGGTCGTCATCCCAGAACGGATGGTCTCCCTGCCCGCGGAATCCAAGATTCCAGACTACATTTAAGTCTTTCTGGTCCTCGATGCCTTCTTCCCAGAGCTTCCGGAATTTGTCCCCGTGCGTGTCATAGGACGCATCCAGCCCGGGATATGCCCGGGCGAACATCTCCGCGCCCAGGGGCTCCGCGTGGTGGTGGGTGATATACAGCCCCATGTCAGAGGCGAGTTTTCTGTACTTCCTGGAATTCTTGTCCGTGCCCGGGATGACCATGTTGCCTCCGCAGCGCAGCAGCGCCTCGAACACCATTTCCCACGGCTTCTCCTCGCTGTAATCCACTTCCCACGCCTTTAACAGGACTTCATCGTTTACGAACCATCCGCGGAGCCTGATCGGAAACGGCTCTGACTCCACGCGCCAGTCCTCCGGCACGGGATATCCCTCTCTCCTGGTAAAATTCTGGTCATTCCAGAACCAGAAGTCCGTCACCCCCAGGATCCTCCTGCTGATCTCATAGATCCCGTACACAAAGCCGAGATCGCTCCCGGCGCATAATTTTAACTGATTCTTCTCCTTAACTGCAATGAGCAGGAAACACTCATCGCCAAGTGCTTCCTGCTCAAGAAGGAGCTGAATCCCCGGGTCCGCCGTCGGCTCGCACGTATTCTGTATATCTCTCCTGAGATCATCCAGTGCATGCTCCACAGCCACAGAGCGGACCTGCGATATAATTTCTATATTCTGATTCAGCGCAAATTTCATATTATCTTACCTCTCGGTCATTTCGTTCTCTGATCTGCTTAACCCTTGATACCATCCATGGCGATACCTTCTACCAGATATCTCTGGAAAATAATGAAGATGATCAGCGCCGGGAGCAGTGACAGAAGTGACATTGCGAACAGCGCGCCATAGTTGTTGTAAGTATTCGGGTCAAGGAACAGGTTCAATGCCAGTGACAGGGTGAACTTGCTCGGTGTGTTCATAAAGATCAGCGGCTGGAAGAAATCCTGCCATACCCAGTAAAATGCGAAGATAGATGCTGTCATGATCGCCGGTTTTACGACCGGTACAAGGATCTTGAACAGGATCGCGATCTTGCCGCATCCGTCGATCTCAGCAGCCTCGTCGAGCTCCTTCGGCACACCGCGGAAGAACTGTACCAGCATGAAGATGAAGAACGCGGTACCAAAGAACCACGGCAGCACCAGCGCGATCCTGGTATCTACCAGGTTCAGCCTTCTGAGGATAATGTACTGCGGTACGACCATGACCTGTGACGGGATCATCAATGTGACCATAACACAGGAGAACCAGAAGTTCCCGCCGCGGAACTTGATCCTTGTAAACGCATATGCGGCAAGCAGTGAGATAAATACACAGCCGACCATCGCAAGCACTGTGACAAATACTGTATTCCCGAGGAATGTCAGGAAGGAAACTCCCGCCACACCTTCCCAGGCGTTCATATAGTTCGTCGCCGCGTCAAAGACTTCCGGGATCAGGGAATAGGTATTCGTAAACATGGTTTCATTGCTCTTAAATGAACTTGCCAGAAGCCAGAGCATCGGGTAGATCATAAAAAAGCCGATCACGCACGCAACGACATGGAATATGACGGCGTCTACTTTTCTTTTTTTGTGCATACTCTTCATGATCATTCTCCTCCTGACTCATAGTAAACCCAGTTGTTCTGTGTCTTAAACAGGACGACCGTAAATACCGCGATGATAATTACGAGGATCCATGCAAGGGCACAGCTGTATCCCATGTCAAAATAGGTAAACGCGCGGCGGTACAGATACAGTACATAGGAAAGGGTGCTGTCCAGCGGGCCGCCGTCTGTGATGACATAACTCTCGGTGAACACGCGGAAACCATTTACCATCTGAAGGATCAGGTTGAAGAAAATGGTCGGTGTCAGCATGGGCAGTGTGATCTTGAAGAAGATCGTCGGCTTCTTCGCCCCGTCTACCATTGCGGATTCGTACAGGGAACCCGGGATCTGCTTTAACGCAGCCAGGAAGATCAGCATGGAGGAACCGAACTGCCATACGCCCATGAGGATGATGACCGCGAGCGCTGTCTTCGGATTTCCGAGCAGGGATACATCCTGTTCGATGCCGAATACAGATAAGAGTGACATTACAACACCGTCGTTTCCGAAGATCTGCTGCCATACGATGGATACGGCGATGCTTCCTCCGATGATGGACGGAATATAGTAGATCGTCCTGTACAGTCCCAGTCCTCTGTGCTTAGTGTTGAGGAGCATTGCCACGACCAGGGCGAATGCGAGACGTAAGGGTACGAGGAAGATCGTATAAATAAATGTAACCTTCAATGCCTGCCAGAATGTATCATCATTCGTGAAGATACGTACATAGTTGTCAAAACCGATCACCTTTGCATCATTCAGGAGGTTATAATCGGTAAATGAATAGTATATGGAGATAAGCATCGGAAGGAAGTACATAAGCACGAAACCAAACAGCCACGGCGCAAGCATTACGTACCCGGCTATATTGTCCCTGCGCTTGTAGGCTTTAATCTTTTTCTTCATTCTCTTTACCTCATTCTTTTTCACAGTAAGAGAAGGGACCCAAACCAAGTCCCTTCTGCTTATCATTCATAGGATCTCTTTTCAGCCGTTCAGCAAAAGCCTGACTCTCTCTTATCCGTTATTTCTTTCCAGGATCTCGTTTGCCTGCTCTCTGAAGGATGCAGCAGCTTCCTCTGCTGTAGCCTGTCCGTACATTACGCTGTTTCCTGCGTCGTTGAACGCTTTGTTGATCTCAGCGATTCCGCCCGGATCAGCTGCCGGACACTCGCCTGCGATCTCTGTTACCTTGTCAACATAATCGAACATATCGATCATTGTCTGGTCTACATCTTCTTTGCTCTTCAGGTAGTCACGGATCTCAGAGGAGATCGGCACACCTCTCTCAGCCATAATGATATCGTTTGCTTCCTCAGAGTTGATCATCCAGTTGATGAACTTCGCGCACTCTTCTTTTACTTTTGAAGACTCAGATACGCTCCAGAACATACCCGGTTTCAGCCACATAGCGTTGTTCTCATTTGCGCCCGGCATAAGAGCAAGTTTCAGGTTCGGGTTGGAAGCAACGACTTTGTTCGGATATGTGTTCCACTCAAGTGTTGTTCCAGCTTCACCTGTTACAACCGGAAGAGACTCGATACCGAGTGTAGCGATCTGTGACTGCTCGTCCGGATCCGGTGTTACATCTGCAGCAGCCATGTCAGCCCACATCTGGAAGTAATCTGCTGTGATGGAGTCATCGTCAAATGCAAGTGCTGTCCCGTCTTCGTTGAACAGTGTCTCGCCGTGCTGTCTTACATAGTAGTTAAAGAAGTTCATGTCTCCGAATGGTCCGATCGTCGCTGTCAGGGCGCTTTCCTCACCTGTTGACTCAGAAACCGCTGTGTTCAGCGCTACATAATCATCCCATGTCCAGTCGTCTGTCGGAGCCTCTACGCCGGCAGCCTCAAGGACTTCCGGATTGTATGTAACTGCAAGAGCGTTTGTTCCTGCTACGATACCAGCCATCTTTCCGTCGATGAGGCCGGTGTTCAGTGTGGCATCGTCAACGTTTGTCGTATCGATCGTTCCGTCCTCGATGAACTCGGACAGGTCAGCCAGGGAACCGTTCTTTGCATATGTCGCGATGTACAGGTAGTCCATCTGTACGATATCCGGCATGCTTCCTGAAGCAGCCTGTGTGGAAAGTTTGTCGAAGTATCCTTCCCATCCTGCCGGTGTCGCCTCGAACTCTACGTTCGGGTTCTCCGCTGTGTAAGCGTCCAGGAGTTCCTGTGTGTACTCATGTCTGGAATCTCCGCCCCACCATGTGATCTTGATCGTTGTCTTTCCGTCTGCGGAATCATTTCCGCCGTCCGCGTCGTCTCCGCCGCCTCCGCATGCTGCCAGGCTGAATACCATGGCACTTGCGAGAAGCAGAGATGCGAGCTTCTTCATTCTCTTTTTCATCTCATATCCTCCTCTTAGATTTGTGTCAACTTTTGTTGACCTTTGATAAGCTTATTTTAATGTCCGTCCTTCAAAATAGGAATGGAATTAAAAGAGTATCGCCCTGTAAAAAACCGACTTTTTGAAAAAAACCGACTTTTTTCCAAAGCCGGTTTTTACAGTACAGGGATCATCCGTTCTCCGGGCTGCCCTGATCTGCGCTGTTTTCTTTTCTGAGCCACTCACAGTATTCTGTGGGCGTCATGTCAGTCTCTTTGCGGAACGCCTTGCTGAAATACTGTCCATCCGGGGAGTATCCGACAAGCTCCGCCAGGGCGGATACCCTCGTCTCCGGGGCATAAGAGAGTATCTCCTTCGCCAGCCCAATCCTCACCTCACGGAGCCAGGTCGAAAACTTTTTATCCCAGCTCCTCACAAAGACCCGCCCGAAGTGTTCCTCATTCATAAACAGGACTTCTCTCGCGAGATAGCGGATCGAGAGGTCTGTGTTCCTGATGTTTGAGTACACTGCCTGCAGGATATTTTTCATGCGGATCTGTTCCTTGCCGGAATCCAGGTCAATATCTCCGAGCCCTGCGATCAGTACGGACAGTGTGCGCATCAGCGTATCGTCATCTGAGCTGATGCCGTCCCAGTCAAACGCTCTCTCAATGTCGTCTTCCTTTTCCTCGCACGACACCTGATACACAAGCCCGCATATCCTTTTCTTCTGTTCCGCCTCCACACCGCGCAGGTTCATCTTCATGAACCCCAGATAAACCTCAAAGAGGATATCCGCATAATCTTTTGCGGCTTTCATTTTATCCAGCCTGAAAAATTCGGCGGAATGTCCCTCAAACCCGGAGAGCCTTTCCGGATAGAGCAGCGCCGCGTCATCCGACGGGCTTCCGATCTGAAAAAGCTCCCTGACCTGTGTGTACAGTGCGCTTACATGTTCGATGGCGCCGGTATCGCTGAGCGCTACCTGGATCGCCTGCCCGTTTACCCGGGAGAACTCTTCCCGGATCCGCTCCACGCTCTTTTCCACTTTTTCGATATCGCGCTCCCCGATGAGGAACAGGACGTCCTTATTGATCGCCGTCTCCATGAGGATGTTTTCCCCGCCATAGAGTTCTGAAAGCACATTTTCTATCACGAACTGCTCCAGCGCGTCAAACCTTGCCGCAGGATTGCGGAATCCGAGAAGGCTGACACAGTCTTTGTGCTCTCCCATTTTCCCCAGGAAAATATCATATTCCTTCCTGGAAGTCTCTCTGTTCAGCAGGATATTCCGGAAGACCTGCTCTTTCGCCAGGGGCAGGAGCTTTTTCACAGTGGTGTCATACTTCCGCTTCTCCAGCTTCGTCTTTTCGATCTCGTCTTTTACTTTTTCTATTACCGGAAGCATCCGCTCCTCATCGCACGGTTTGAGGATATAGTACTTGACCCCCATCTCCATTGCCTGGCTCGTGTATTCGTATTCTCCGTACCCGGACAGTACGATCACCTGGATATCGGGGAACTCCTCTTTCAGCTTCCGGATCAGCCCGATGCCGTCCATGACCGGCATCTTGATATCCGTCATCACGATGTCCGGGTGAGTTTCCAGCACCTTTTCATACCCGTCCTGTCCGTTCCAGGCAGTGCCCGCGATCTCAATGCCATAAGTATTCCAGTCAATGAATTCCGCCATGCCCTCGCGCTCTATCTTTTCATCGTCTACAATCAAAAGCTTATACATACTCTCATTCCCCTGCCTTCTGTTTTGGGACGCGGATGCGGATCGCAGTCCCCTTCCCCTCTTCGCTGTCAATGGTAAAGTCAAACTTCTTATATGTAATGCGGAGTCTCTCATAGATATTCTTTATCCCGATCCCATGTCCCTTTGGCTGTACCGTAAAATTCCGGACTTTTTCCAGCTCCTCTTTCCTGATGCCCGGCCCGGAGTCCTTCACCTCAAATAAAATGCTTTCGTCTTCCTCTGTCACGGTAATGTCAATGTAACAGATCTTTGTCATAACATCCGCGCCATAAAAGATCGCGTTTTCCACAAGGGGCTGGAGCGTCATGCGGGGCATCACATACTCTCCCGGGTGCCCCACTGTCTTTACGGTAAATTCCGCCCGGTCCTCATACCGGTACCGCTGGATCTCAATATAGCTCTTGACCATATCGATCTCCTTTTCCACAGTCGTATACGGATTCTCGTCAAAGCTTGCCCGGAGCAGGATGCCCAGCTCCACGATCATCTTCCCCGCAGCGTCATTTTTCTTCGCCCGGATCATCCAGTGGATGGCATTCAGCGTATTATAAAGAAAATGCGGGTTGATCTGAGCCTGGAGCATCTTGTATTTTGTATCCTTCAGGAGGAGCTGCTTTTCATAATTCTCATAGATCAGCGCGTCGATCTTGTCCAGCATTACCTTAAATTCCCTTGTCAGGACGCCTACCTCGTCTTCACGGTCCGTCTCCATGGGGATCATCTTCGCACTCTGGAAGTCTCCCGTCTCAACGACCTGCATGGACTGGGTCAGGGACTCCAGAGGCTTCGTAATGATCCCGGCGATCTTACGGATCAGCAGGAGCAGGATGATAAAAGCAATGGCAAATCCAAACAAAGCCATATTCCGCACAGTCGTCACCTGTCCGTAAATATCCGAATACGGGAAAAAATTAGCATAGGTCCATCCCATATCGGACAAGGTCATCCAGCACATGAAATAGCGCTGTCCCTCGTAGATCATGACCCTGTATCCCTGGCTGTCCTGATCCCGCGGGAGCGGCGGCAGGTCTTCCTGGATATCCTGATAGATCATAGTGTCATCTGTATATACAAAAAGCGCAGAATGATCCGCCTCCATCTGCTCCTTGTTATTGGCGATGATCTTCCCGACATCGCAGAAGAAGATGAGTGTCCCAAGGTTATCCAGGCTGATATCATTCCATCTGAGCACTTTTCTTCCGCAGAGGAGATATCCGCAGTCTCTGGTCGGCCCGTACATGACTGCTTCTCCGTTTGACGCCTCCACCAGTTCCATAAACCGCTCCATCTCATCCTCTGCGATATTCCACGGACACCCCGCAGACTCTACTGAATTGCCGAATGGATCGATATAGCGTACCCCATTGATCTCTGATTGTTCCGTATTCTGATACACAAGCTGCCATCTGAGATCCGTCATTGCCTGGCTGTACTCAAGCGTCCCCGGTCCCATCTCGCTCAGCTTTATCGCTGTTTCCTGTATCTCCGAGTCGATCGCCATCTCCCGGCTCCGGTTTTCCACATCCGTCAGCCCATCCCTTACGTCCTGGATGTAATAATCCAGCTCATGCAGAGAGTTCTCATACAGTCTTTTTTCAAATGCCTCCATGCTGATCTGAAAAGCAATGACAGCCACAACAAGAAAAATCCCTGCGAATCCGAAATACACAAGGAGCATTTTTCTTGTCAGGTTCATATTTTTATACTTTGTCATTAATTTCTCAGATATACGCATATGCTTTTCCCCTGCTCCCGTTTCTCCTTTTCCGCGGTTTTTTCTGCGGTCTTACACATCTGTCTTCTGGTCTTCCACACCTGTCTTCCCCAGATGCCTCCCGCAGACGACCTTACTGCTGTCCGCTGACGATCCCTTCGATCAGCCTGGCCGCAGTCTCTGTATTCTCAGAATGCGACAGCACACAGAGATACGCCGGAGAGTATCCCACATACTGATCCAGAAAGCTGTCCGGACATTTTGTAAGGTCGATCTGTCCGTCCGTCATACAGGCGGCGCAGCTGTCATAGGCATCGCCCAGGACGTCCTCCAGATCGGCGAACGCCCCCTGCGCCGCGTATTCTTCATACACTTCCTCACTGCAGACTGCCACGTCCGCCTCGCCCGCGGTCGAGAGAGCAACTCTCAGCTTCATGACACTCTCGCCGGTGTCAGAGGACGTTGCTGTAAGGACCGTTTCCACATAGTCATGCTTCCCGCCGGTCCCGATGATACCGAGGATCCCTTCCTCCAGCTCCTCAGCGGCCTCATCGCTGGAAAGCTCCGAATCCACGATCACCACCGTCAGCAGGGTGTCCCGCATGGCATTGCTGATCATGACCACCGCGGTGTATATGACGAGTATGACCGCCGCCAAAATGATCAGTACGGACTTATAATACTGCCAGAGATATTCCAGCCTTTCGCCGCCTTTCAGCTTCCGTATCGTCTCCCACTGTTTCTGCCATTTTTCCTTCCTTGTCAGGTCTGATTCATACGGTTGTTTTTCCATATCCATCACTCCGGTATATATCTCTTAAAGATCCTTCTGAAAATATGGGCGTTGATATAGCCTGCAATGCTGAACCCTGCGATCAGGTCAAAAAATGCGGCTGCAATAAACTGCCCGAAGAACAGAAACACCCACGGGAGCAGGCTGATGACCGCGATCAGGATCGTAAACGGCAGATGAGCCAGCGCCATGAGAAACGAATTCTTAAACACTTTCTTTGTACTGTTCTCAAAAAACGCCATGACCGGGAACATATAGCAGCTTCCCATGTATACAAAGACCGCGACCACGCAGAACAGGATAAAGAGCGGGCGCGCTTTCTCCAGCCCCATCTTCGTACAGACGTAAAAATCGCAGCCGAGCACAGCCGCCACTGCCAGCAGGATCAGCGTCACGACAGTCGCCTGCTTAAAGTTCTCCTTAAATGCCTGAAAAAAGCTTCGGAACACATAAGACTCTTCATTTTTTATCATTTTCAGCGCCACCGTATAGAATGCAGTGGCAGCCGCTCCCGCCGTCACCACCGGGATGCTGCACACGATCCACAGCACATTCAGGATAACAAGGTCCGCGGCCTTTCCCAGCACCTGCGCCAGCTTGCCGTCTGCGGAAAATAATCCTCCCATAGTTTATTTCCTCCTACGTATATATCTCTGTTTTTGCTATCTTCGTCTATTCTACTTGAAAAAAACCGACTTTTCAATAAAAAAACCTGATTTCAAAAGCGTAAAAAACCGAGTAAAACAGCCCCACGGTTCTTTTCCCGTGAGGCTGCGTATTTTCAGATCTCTATATTCTTTGCGTTCCTGCGCCCTTTCCTCTTTACAGATGGAGCAGCGCTTCCGCCAGCGCCAGGATCGTCAGTGACTGTCCGTACGCCATGGGCGCGATCAGGATATTTTTGTAGTGGTCCGCATCCATGCCCATGCCCGTACCGCCGGATACATTGAGCACAGTGCCGTCCTTGTCGATATTCTTCATGATACCTTTTACTGCCTTTTCCGCGCACAGCAGATAAGAATCATCCAGGATGCCCATGCGGATCCCTTTCATGATGCCGCATGCGATCGCCGCGGAACCGGACACTTCCTCATAGCTGTCCGCATCGTCCAGCACGGTGTGCCACAGGCCGCTCGGCGCCTGGAGTTTCTTCAGCGCTTTGACCTGCGCTTTGTATGTATCGATGATGATCGTCCTCACGCCCGGATTCAGCGTGCCCTTGAACATCTCCACATAGTCCAGGATGCCCAGGGTAAACCAGCTGTTGCCGCGGCACCAGAAGATCCCGCCGAAGTTGTCGTTCCTGTTGAAGGACCAGCCGTGATAGAACAGCCCGGTCTTCTTCTCGTAGAGGTATTTGATGTGCATGAGCACCTGATGGATGCCTTCATTGATCCACTCTTCATTCTGGTATTTCTGTCCCATCTTGTTCAGGAACAGCACTGTCATGAACAGGGTGTCGATCCACATCTCGCTCTCATTGAGGCGCACGCCCTGCCGGTCGCCGTTGGCGCTGGTCACATGCTGGAACCCGCCTTCCTTTGTCCTCGGGATGCAGTTCATCAGCCAGTCCGCCCAGTCAAGGCAGAGTTTCTCGAACTTCTCGTCGTGATAATACTCATTGAGCTCCGCCAGGGTAAGCAGCGGCGTCGTTGTATTGATATTCCTTGACGGAAGCCCCAGCTCCATGTTTTCCACGAACCAGTCATGCAGGAATTCTTTGTACTTCTCGTTCTTGTCATACTGCATGATCTTCAGCAGTCCGTACAGTCCCACTCCCTGCGGCCAGTCCCATTCCCTGATGCCGAAATCCCTGGCAAAAAAGCCGATCGCCTCCCCGCCGGATTCTTCCAGCTCTTTGGCATTGTCCGGACCGCCCAGGTTTAACAGCTTGTCCACTACAAGATCTAATTTTTTTCTCAGCTCTGACTCTTTGATATTCATCCGATCTCTCCTCCTTTTTCCTAACCGCATTATATCAGATAAAGTCCTGCCGAGGAACAGAATTACCCGAACACCGGTCTGAAAAAAAACGACTTTTTTCAGGTTTTCCCACCCGAAATACCCGACATTCCGAAAAAACGGGATCCAGACTTCCCGCCGGAAATCCGGATCCCGTTTTTTGCTTATACTGTCTTTACCTTATACTGTCTCCAGGTCAAACCCGAAATACCGCACCGCATTATTATAGGAAATATCTTTCACGATCTTTCCGAGGACTTCCATATCTTTCGGGTACTCGCCATTTTCCACCCATCCGCCGATCAGATCGCAGAGGATCCTGCGGAAATACTCATGCCGCGTATAGGAGAGGAAACTCCTGGAATCTGTCAGCATGCCCACGAAATTTCCCAGGCATCCCAGGTTCGCAAGGGATGTCATCTGCTTCCTCATGCCGGTCTTATGGTCGTTGAACCACCACGCAGACCCCTGCTGGATCTTCGCCGCCGCAGAGGAATCCTGGAAGCATCCGATGATCGTGCCGATCGCCTCGTCGTCATTGGGGTTCAGGCTGTAGATGATCGTCTTCGGGAGCTCGTCCGTCTTATTCAGCGCATCCAGGAAATCTGCCATCTGTCCGGACGGCGCGTAATTATTGATGCAGTCAAACCCGGTGTCCGGCCCTAATTTTCCATACATAGGGCTGTTGTTGTCGCGCTTGCATCCATAGTGGAGCTGCATCGCCCAGCCAAGGCGGCTGTACTCTCTGCCCGCGAACATCATGAACGCAGTCTTGTATTTCAGCTCTTCTTCCTTTGTGATACTCTCTCCTGCCAGGCGCTTTGCCACGATCCCCTCCACTTCCTTATCAGAAGCCGGCACGTACATCACATACTCCAGCGCATGGTCTGACGCGCGGCATCCCATCTCAGCGAAGAATGCCATTCTCTTTTTCAGCGCCTCTTTGATGTCAGCGAATGTACGGATCTCCATCCCCGCTGCATCGCCCAGTTTCTTAAGATAGTCCGCGAAATCCGGTTTCTCCACGTTCATCGCCTTGTCCGGGCGCCATGCAGGGAGCACCTGTACGTCAAAGCTGTCATCCTCTTTAATAACCTTATGCCACTCCAGGGAATCCGCCGGGTCATCTGTGGTGCACACGAGCGTAACTCCGGACTGGCGGATGATATTGCGCACGCTCATGGAATCCTCCGCAAGCTTCGCATTGCACAGGTTCCACACTTCCTCCGCGGTCTCTCCATTCAGGACGCCGTGGTATCCAAAATATCTCTGAAGCTCCAGATGGCTCCAGTGGTACAGCGGGTTCCCGATCCCCCGCTCCAGTGTCTCCGCCCATTTCTGGAATTTCTCCCTGTCCGTGGCGTCCCCTGTGATATACTTCTCCTCCACGCCGTTAGAGCGCATGAGGCGCCATTTATAGTGGTCTCCGCCCAGCCATACCTGAGTGATGTTGTCAAATTTCCGGTCCTGCGCGATCTCTTTCGGATCGATGTGGCAGTGATAATCGAGGATCGGAGCTTTTTCCGCATAGTCGTGGAACAGCTCTTTTGCAGTGTCCGTGCTGAGCAGGAAGTCTTTGTCCATAAATTGTTTCATGATGATCGTTCTCCTTTTTTAATGAGTGCGGGGTTTACGGGGTGCTGTTATGATACTTTCACAGTTATGATGTCCGAGCCAGACGCGGACCGAGGTACCAACGCTTTATCAGCTGTAAGCTCTTACATTCAGAGTGTAAGAGCTTACATGCAAAAAGTCAATATCTTTTTCCCGCATTTTCATGTAAGATATCATTATTTTGAAAAATTCTGTTTATCAGTCAAAGTCTGCCGAACCATTTCTGAGATATTTTTCTCTGAATTCGGTTCTCACCAGCGGGTTGTCTTTTCTCCAGATTTGTCTCAGTCTATTTTTCAGGTAATTTATCGACACTTCCGGACAGTTTCTGCTTTCCAGCTGTTCGATGAACCAGAGATATTTTACGACCTGCATAGCTTCCGCAATATCCCGATTGGAGCTTTCTGTCAGATTTTGCCTGGACGCCTGCGGGGAAATACTGCTGTTTTTTATATTGACATAAAATCTAAAGTTTTCAAACATCAGCCACTCAATGTCCATTGGACCTGCGTTTATACGCACAGATCGGAACCAGAAATCGGAAATCGGACGCAGCACTGTTTTTTCAATATGAAATGTGGATTCATATGGCGCCGTTTCAATAAGATCTCTTTTCACCAAAAAATAAACTGATGACGGCTGATGTTTTTTCCCTGCTAATAAATTAATCCACTTTTTTGCATAATCATCATCAGAAATCCCTTTCGTTATATAATACATTTCAAACGACATATTATAGTATCCGACATCCGCACATTTATAACGTCTGAGTCTCTTCAATTTTTTTCTCGATATAAAAGCGCTTTTCCAAACATTTTCATATAAACTGGATTCCAAAATGGATTGAATTTCATCTGTCATATTATAAAGCGATAAACATTCATTTGTTCTCTGGTGATTTTTTTCCGGGATCAGGCACCATACGCAATTATTCGGTATTTGATCAACATTTTTTATCTCATTATTTTTATACCCGTCAATCCGTATTCCTTTATTGGCAAAAGGAATTGATTTCGCTATCCTGCCTCCTATTTCAATCCTGCCTGCTTCCAGGGCATCAAATATGGAATTATACTTAACGCCAGACTGGTTCCAAAGCTGTCTGTAACTGTCATTTTCATTAAAATAAACACAGCCTTCAATATCATACAGATAGCGCGACAAAACAATCTGATAGTCTGATTTCTCTTTATTTTCTGCAAGGTATTCCTCATAATTCTGCTCTGTAATTTTATACCGCAGACTATTGGTCTCTTGATCAGAAAGCGTCAGTTTCCAGAAATTATTTTTTACATAGGTTCTCACAACCAAAAGAACATGATCCATCATTGCCTCTTTCGTATTTATTGTAAACGGAAGGGCAAGCGTTGCGTCTAGACTATCCCAAAAATCCCTCTTCAGTTTAATCTCTGTCCCGCTGAACTGTTTCTGCGCATATTCATACTTTGTGATATATCGGTCCCCCTTCACCAGGTGCAGCCGATATTCCACCTGATCTTCAAACCCGGAAGTCCGCACCCATATTTCATCCGACAGCATAAACCCGGCGAGAAACCCAATCCCGAAAAAACCCATCGGCTTATACGCCAGATTCAGCTTTCTGTATTCCCTGGATCGGTAGTAGGAAACCCCGATATTCAGGAAAAAATTCCTGATCACATCGTCCGTCATCCCAATCCCGTTATCCCTGATGTACACATACTTGTCATCCGCGCTCACGGTTATGCACGGGATATACGGATCAAAAGCATCCTTTTTCTTCTGCTCCCGCTCTTTTCTGACCATACATGCATCTATCGCATTCTGAATGATCTCCCTCAGACCGACTGTCCGGTCTCCGTATAGATGTTCGCCCATGAACAATTCCGAGATGGAAGCGAAATCCATGGTAAATGTATGGTGCCAGATCTGATAATCGCCCTGAGTGCGTATTTCTCGCTTTACAATATCGTTTTTTACCTTCAGTTCGGGACCATTGCTGCGGCTTGTCCAGGCAATCGCGTCCCTTAATTCTTTTTCGATCATATCGAGATGATTGAAAAGTGCTCTGTGTGCAGCTTCATCATCGCAGATTCCGTCCACACGATAAAACCCTTTCTCATCGATACGACAGTCTGTAATTGACAGATGTTTTTTCCAATGTTCCTGGCTGATTCCTCTCAGCCTCAGAAAATTATAGAGCGTATACGGAGCCCGGTTCCGGGACAGATCCATAGCATCCGCAAGCCGCAGCAGAATCGCGCACAAAGCAGTATTCAGATTCATTCCGTCTGCGCGCAGATCTGCCGGCAGACGCTCAATGTAAGAAATATCTTTCATATGGCTGGCACATATCGTCGGAAGATACTGATGAAAGATCAGATGATGCCGTCCAAAATTCAGCGGCTGTCCCGCTTCATCGCGAATCTTGTCGTTTTCGATAAAATATGCGCTCCTGTCCCCATGCGACTCGCGTATTTCCTCCAACGGTGTCTCCTCATCCCCCAGTCTGACCATCCCGATATCGTGCAGTAATGCCGTATAAATAAGGCATACTATCTCTATCGCTGACAGCTGGGAAGGATCCAGCAACTGCCCCATAAGATCGATCACATTGATACTGTGCTGCAGATCGTGCAAAGTAAAATTCCCCGCCGAAGCCCTAATTTCCCCCAGCGCCGTTTTACAAACTTTTATACATTTCAGAATTTCACGTTCGGTCTCCCTTGCATAATTTCCCCGCTCACTGTTTTCATCGGCTATTTTCTCTAAAGCCTCAAACAATACTGGCGGGGTCTGCCCGATCAATGTCTTTATATCTTCCAGCCAATTATTATCCGATTTTTTGCCCATCCTATTCATTCCTTTATTTCATCTTTTTTTGTATCTGCTTTATCGCTTTCCTGCATCCATTCACGGATCTGGTTCATAAAAATATTCTGTATCTCCCGGTTCGGGATAGCAAGCCGACGGAACTCTCCATCTGCCTTTCCCCTCTGTGGCAGATATCCTGTGGTAAAAAGTACGCTCCATACATTTTCCACCCTGCTGTACAGATCATTATAGGTCAGCTCTTCATTAATTTCTTTTGTGTCAGATTCGCCTGAGATCAGCCTCTCAATACTTTCTTTTTAAATCACTTTCCTTTTAAACCGTGATCTCAATCTGATTCTTTTCTATATCCACAATACAGCTTTCATAGTATCCGTCCCCCGTTGTGCGCGGGCCGCTCCAGGTCATTTACATACATCGCTATGTGCTCTATCCTCATAATATCTCCTCTCTCTGCGCCTGTTAAAAATCCGTTGTGCATCTCTTCACGAGCATACACTCCACCGGCACTTCCGCCGGGACATCCTCCCCTTTTAAAAGTTTCATGATATTATCGATCGTAAGGTTGCACAGCTTTTCCGCCGTATTGTCGATCGTCGTCAGCTCCGGCTCGCAGCACACGGAATACTCGGAGTTATTGTACCCGATCACGCTCAGTTCTTCCGGGATCTTCAGCCCTTTTGCATTGGCATATTTCACTGCGCCCACGGCAAGGGCATCGTCCGTGGCAAAGACGCTGTCATATTCCAGCGCGCGCCTCGCCAGAAGGATATCCCGGACCAGATGGATCCGGTTCTCTGTAAGGAGCTTTAACTCCCCAAGCACGGGCAGCCCGTTTTCCCTGAGCGCCCGCTCATATCCTTCCATCTTCTGCGATACGCTGTACGAGCGGGAATCCGTCAGGAAGAGGATCCGCTTCCTCCCGGACCGGATCAGCCGGGACACCGCGTCATAAACCGCCTCTTCGTCCTTATTGTATACGGAATAGATATTTTCTCCGCTGATCTTGCCGTTGATCAGGAATACCGGGATCTTCTCCGCTGCCCTGCGGATATATTCCGCGGATGAAGCGTCTCCGTCCCCATAGCCGGTATAGGTAGATCCCACCAGGATCAGGGCGTCGATCCGTTTCTTCATGATCAGGTCCACTGCCTCTTCCTTCTTCTGCTGTTCGTGCCCGCTGCAGTAGAGGATACAGTCATACCCGTATTCCTTCAGCCTGCGCTCGAGAAAAGAGACTGCACGCGCCATATACGCGTCCGCCACGTCCGGGCAGATGATCCCGATGATCTGCATGGAGTCAAGCCCCAGCCCCCGGGCGAACACATTCGGCGTATAATCATTTTCTTCCATGACAGCGAGTACTTTCTGCCGGGTCTGCTCGCTCACCCGCGGGCTTCCGTTTACCACCCGCGATACCGTGGCAATGGATACTCCCGCCAGTTCTGCTATATCATAAATATTCATATCCTGATCTCCTCGTAGTCATAAGCACTGTGTTTGGTAACTGCTTACATTTATGTCCATTATAAAGAAATATCTCCCAGGAATCAACCGCCCGGATCCCAGAGATAAAGAGAACATGCTTTTCTCACCCGAATATCCTGATAATCGGACTGTTACAATACAATTTCTTTTACACAAAATCTCCCCTCCCTCTTGACTCTTCCCCAAAAATGAAGTACCTTGTATGTAAGCACTTACACAGCCGCATGTGAGCGGCAGAATGGAGAGTAAAATGAGAACATATTTACAGATCAATCCAAAAGACAATGTAGCAGTCGCCCTGGCTCCTTTAAGCGCTGGTACTGCGATCGAACTGGACGGGATCTCCCTTACTCTTTCAGAGGACATCCCCCAGGGACACAAGTTCGCCCTGAAACAGATCCCTGAGGGCGGACAGGTCATCAAATACGGCTGTCCCATCGGCATCGCCAAAGAGGAGATCCTGCCCGGGCAGTGGGTACATATCCATAATATCAAAACCGGGCTGGGCGACCTTCTGACCTACACCTACGACCGGAAGGTCACGGAGACTGCGCCCACGGAAGAGCGGTTCTTCCAGGGCTTCCGCAGGGCCGACGGACGCGCTGCCGTGCGCAACGAGCTCTGGATCATCCCTACCGTGGGCTGCGTCAACAACATTGCCACAGCCATTGAGAAGAAGGCGCAGTCCCTGGTTACCGGCACGGTCGAAGCTGTCGCCGCCTTTCCCCATCCTTACGGATGCTCCCAGATGGGCGACGACCAGGAGCACACCCGCCAGGTCCTCGCAGACCTGATCAACCATCCGAACGCAGGCGGCGTGCTCGTCCTGGGGCTCGGCTGCGAGAACAGCGGGATCGATGTGCTGAAAAATTACATCGGCGACTATGATCCGAACCGGGTGAAATTCCTCGTCTGTCAGGAATCTGAGGACGAGATCAGCGACGCCATGGACCTCCTGAAAGAGCTCGCCGCATACGCCGGACAGTTCCACAGGGAGCCCATCTCCTGCTCTGAGCTTGTCATCGGCATGAAATGCGGCGGCAGCGATGGTCTCTCCGGCATCACGGCGAACCCGACTGTCGGGGCATTCTCAGACCTGCTCATTTCCAAAGGCGGTACTACCATCCTTACGGAAGTCCCGGAGATGTTCGGCGCTGAGACCCAGCTGATGGACCGCTGTGAAACCGAGGAGCTGTTCCATCAGACCGTAGACCTGATCAATGATTTCAAAGAATACTTCACAAGCCACGGGCAGACTATTTACGAAAATCCTTCGCCCGGCAACAAAAAAGGCGGGATCTCCACTCTGGAGGACAAGTCCATGGGCTGCACCCAGAAGTCCGGCACCGCGCCGGTCCGCGGCGTCCTTGCCTATGGGGAACGGGTAAAAGAAAAAGGGCTGAATCTTTTAAGCGCCCCCGGCAATGACCTGGTTGCCTCTACGGCACTGGCAGCGGCAGGAGCCCATATCGTGCTCTTTACGACCGGAAGGGGCACCCCCTTTGCCTCCCCTGTACCGACCGTCAAGATCTCTACGAACAACCGCCTGTATGAGAAAAAGCAGAACTGGATCGATTTCAACTGCGGCACGCTTGTCGAGGGCGGCACGCTGACAGAACTGAGGGACCGTTTCTTTGACTATATCATCAGTGTTGCCTCAGGGGAGCTGGTAAAATCAGAAAAAGCCGGTTTCCACGACATGGCGATCTTCAAGCAGGGCGTGACCCTGTAGGCAAGGGCGTCACCAGGCAGACAGAGACCGCCCTGCCTGACCCTGTAGGGCCGGATAGCCGAAGCGGCATCAGCATCCAAAAAAGAACTAATACTGGAGAGAACAGCACATGAATATGAAATCTGTTTTAATGATCGGGCAGTCCAATATGGCGGGAAGGGGATACCTAAGCGATGTCCCCGCCATATATAATGAAAATATCCAGATGCTCCGAAACGGCAGATGGCAGATGATGGCAGAGCCTGTCAACTGCGACAAGCCTGTTGCCGGAGTGGGCCTTGCCGGCTCATTTGCCGCGATGTGGGCAACGGAGCATCCCGGAGAGAAGATAGGGCTGATCCCATGCGCGGAAGGCGGCAGTTCCATTGACGAATGGCATCCCGCGGGCACACTCTTTAAACATGCTGTCAGCGAAACACATTTTGCCATGGAAGAGAGCGAACTCATTGCCGTCCTGTGGCACCAGGGAGAAAACGACAGCTTCGGCGGCCGCCACAGGACTTACTATGATAAATTAAAACAGATCGTGGAAACGCTGAGGGTTGAACTAAGGCAGCCTGGCATCCCCTTCATCCTCGGCGGTCTGGGCGATTTCCTTGAACACGCGCGCCTGGGCGCGGACTGCCGGGAATACCGGGAGATCAACCGTGAACTTAAGAGGTTCGCCGCAGAGCAGGACAATTGCTTCTTTGCGACAGCAGAAGGCCTCACCTCAAATCCGGACATGCTGCATTTCAACGCAGTGTCCCAGAGGAAACTTGGCGTGCGCTACTATGAAGCCTTTTCCACAAAAACAGATGTCCTGCATCCGCTGGAAAATGAGGACGGACTGCTTGACCAGTGCATTAACAGCAGGCCTTACAGCCAGAACGAAAAAATGTATCAGCTCATGTTCCGGTTCGCGACCGGCGGGATTTCTTATGAAGAGACCCTGGAGCAGATGGAGAAACTAAGAAAGGGAGATACTGAGAAATGAAAACGATCAATGATGTAATCGAGAAAAAATATGGGAACTATCCGGAAAAAGTACTCCAGTTCGGGGAGGGAAACTTCCTCCGCGCATTCGTGGACTGGATGATCGACAAAGCGAACCGGGACGGCATCTACCATGGCAGCATCGTACTCTGCCAGCCCATCGCGCAGGGACTCAAAGACATGATCAACGCGCAGGACGGCGTATATACCCTCGCCATGCGCGGCGCGGAAAACGGGCAGCCCGTGGAGAAGATCGAAGTCATCACCTCTGTATCACGGTGCATCAATCCCTATGAAAACTATGAGGATCTGATGGAGATCGCGCGCAGCGCGGACCTGGAAGTCGTGGTGTCCAATACCACCGAAGCGGGCATTACCTACCATGCAGGCGATCAGCCGACGGATCGCCCGCCTGTATCCTTTCCGGCGAAAGTGACTGCGTTCCTGTACGAACGTTACAAAGCATTCCACGGCGACCCGGAAAAAGGTCTTCTCTTCCTCCCCGTAGAGCTCATCGACAATAACGGAGCGGAATTAAAGCGCATTGTCCTCCAATACGCGCAGGAATGGGAGCTGGGCCAGGAGTTCACCGACTGGATCAATACAGCCAATGCGTTTACCAGCACTCTGGTAGACCGCATCGTCACCGGATATCCCAGGGACGAAGTCTCTTACTTCGAGGAAAAGCTGGGCTATAAAGACAACATCATCGACACAAGCGAACTCTTCAATCTCTGGGTCATTGAAGGGGACAAAAAATGGGCTGACAAACTCCCTGTCCATAAGACCGATGCCAATGTCATCTGGACAGGCGATGTCAAGCCGTACAAAAAACGAAAAGTGCGCATCTTAAACGGCGCCCATACATCCACGGTCCTCGCCGCGTACCTGGCCGGATTTGACATCGTGGGGGATTTTATGAAAGACGACACTGTGCGCACCTTTATGAACAACGTGATCTATCAGGAAGTCATCCCCACGCTGGACCTTCCGAAAGAGGAGCTGGAGTCCTTTGCCGCCGCGGTCAACGACCGCTTCGCGAATCCGTATATCAAACACAAGCTGCTGGATATCGCCCTCAACTCCTGCTCCAAGTTCAACGCCAGATGCCTGCCTTCTCTCCTGGGATATGTTGAGGAAAAAGGCGTGCTTCCGAAATGCCTGACCTTCTCCCTCGCAGCATTCATCAAGTTCTACCAGGGAGAATGGAAAGACGGCGTGTATACGGGCACGAGAAAGGACGGCACACAGTACCCGCTCAGGGATGATGAGTCCGTGATCCGCTTCTTTGCTGACGCCTGGTCCGGAAATGACGCTGAGGGCACAGCAGCGGCAGTCCTCTCGAACAAAGACTTCTGGAGCGGGAAAGACCTGACAGAAGTGCCGGGGCTCAAAGACGCGGTCGCAGGCTATTTAAGAGAGATGGAAGAAAAAGATATAAAAGAGATCATGGCTGGGCTTATCTGATAAGCCGTAGGGGAAGAAAACAGGCAGATACCGGGACTCACACTCCCGGGTCTGCTTTTTCTCGGTCCTTTTTATGGCACTGCCCCTGTTTCCGTGATATAATACTCCCATACTATGACACCAAGGTCAAAAGCCCCTCGTTCCATGCACGTCCTTCAAGAGAAGACACAGGGGCCGGGACCCGCAGAAACTTACCCGGAGGCATTGCCATGCACAGAAAAAAAGTCCTTGTGACCGGCTCTTCCCGCGGTATCGGACGCGCCTGCGCCCTCGCATTCGCGGAAGCCGGATATCACGTTTTCATAAACTGCCGGAACTCTCTCGAAAGGCTGGACTCTCTCGAAAGAGAGATCCTCGGTCTCGGCGGGACCTGCACTAAAGTGCCCGGAGACGTCGGAAACCCGGATGAAGTCCGCCGTATCTTCCGTGTGATCTCAGGGAGCGGCGCGTCGGCATTCTCAGGCACCACAGACGTATCAGACCCTCACAATAGTACGGACATACTCAACAGCGGGATCGGGCTCCATACCGCGGACGGGCTTGACGTACTGATCAACAATGCCGGGATCTCCCATTTCGGGCTCCTGAGCGATATGTCAGACGAAGAATGGCAGACCGTAATGGATACAAACCTGTCTTCTGCTTTCTACTGCTGCCGGGAGGCTGTTCCCTATATGGTATCCAGAAAGCAGGGGCGGATCATCAATATCTCCTCCATGTGGGGCGTAGCAGGGGCTTCCTGCGAGGCAGCCTACTCCGCGTCAAAGGCAGGGCTCAACGGCCTGACCCAGGCGCTGGCAAAGGAGCTTGCCCCGAGCAATGTCCAGGTGAACGCCATTGCCTGCGGCGTGATCGACACAGAGATGAATGCCCGGCTGGATGAAGAAGAGCGGAACGCACTGAGAGAAGAGATCCCGGCCGGCCGTTTCGGCACGCCCGAAGAGGTGGCAGAACTCACCCTCATGCTCGCCGAAGCCCCCGGATATCTCACCGGGCAGATCATCCGCATGGACGGCGGTCTGATCTGAAGTGCTTTACGATCAGCACTCTCATTCTTTCTCATTCTATTGACCAAATTTATTTAGGAGAATACTTATGATAGATGTAAATGACCTGACAAAGATTTCAAAAGACTGCTCCCTCACGGAGTTCGTCGGAACGACCGTACTGGACACGATCGGGCTCGTCATCCCAGGCATCGATGCCTCCCTGCTGGAACGGATGGATCTGAAAAAATCCTATAAAAGCCTGGGCCTGATCAGCTCCCGCACCGGAGCTGCCGGGCAGATCAACGCGGCGGACGAGGCAGTAAAATCTACCAATACGGAAGTCGTATCCATTGAGCTTCCCCGCGACACAAAGGGCTGGGGCGGACACGGATGCTTCATCATCATCGGCGGGGACAATGTCTCTGACGTGCGCAGGGCAGTGGAGATCGCACTGGAATATATAGAGAAATACGCCGGAGAACTGTACATCAGCCAGGCAGGGCACCTGGAATTCACCTACTCCGCTAATGCAGACACAGCCCTTAATATGGCGTTCGGCGCGCCCATCGGAAGGCCGTTCGGCTTCTTCTGCGGCTCCCCCGCCGCCATCGGCCTGGTCATGGCAGATCTGGCAGTCAAGTCTTCCCCGGTGGAAGTCATCAAATACATGACCCCGGACAACGGGACAAGCCACTCAAATGAAGTCATCGTCGCAGTGACCGGGGATGCATCCGCGGTAAAGAACTCCGTGCTCACAGCAAGAGAAGTCGGGCTGCAGCTGCTCGTGGCAATGGGGAGCTGGCCGGAGACACCGTCAAAGCCATACTTATTCTGAGCCTGAAATCTGTATTTGTGGGGGTGCCAGATGATTGGCTAAACGTCCGAAAACAGTGAAGCGCAGATATCGAAGACGTATTCAGCACGGGTGTGTGGGTGGCTTCGGCTCCGGGGCTCCGGGGCAGCAAAAACTAAGAAATCCGGGACTATGCTAAAAGCAGAAAGCAGCAGGGAGCAACTCGCCTTTGGCTCAGACAAGCCCCCTGCTGCTTTCAACGCATAGTTCCGGATTTCAAGTTTTTTCAAGCCCCTCCGCAGTCACCTCAGTCACCCACACACCCGTGCTGAAAGGTTTTCGAAAAAGGCGCTTCGCTGTTTTCTGGTTTACTCAAGCCGGAAGCTCCCCAGCAAATGCAGCGTTTAAAAACGTAGTGAGAGAGGGGAACTTCTTCGACAAAAAGCAACCTTCTCCAACCAGCAGAAACATACCCCGAGAAAAACCTTTCCGCCAAAAGATAGCCCTCCCCCAGCTAGCAGAATTCTATAGCCAGAGAGGCACAGCTTGCTGGGCCAAATCGAACGGCTAATCCCCTCCCGGAAGTCCGCGGTCCCTTCCGATTAATAAATCTTCCTGTTTCGCCACAGAAGCTCCCCTTTCACCCACCTTTCGAAATCCTGCATTTGCCTGCAGGGGCCTGCCGATCGGATGCGCGCAGAAAACCGCTCCTTTGATGCGCCTTTCGCGGCGGACGGGGATATGGCGACGGTGACTTGGAGTAATCTGCCGGAAAGACTTAAAGGGAGAAAGCGTGGCGTTAATTGTCCGGCGGATGCCTGAGGCGGAGCCGAATCTTCCGCCGGACAATTGCTTTTAGCCATGCTTTCTCCCTTTTACGTCTTTCCCAGATTACGGAACCGGAACCTGAGCCATATCCCCGCCCGCCGCGAAAACGTCCTGCATCAAACCGACGGTTTTCGGACGTTCAGCCATTGGCAGGCTCCCCCACAAATACAGATTTCATCTCCATATGATATCCGCCTTTTTCCGAGGTGCTGTCCTTTTATACGCCACCGCCGGATATCCGATGAGCATACAGCACGCCACCGGGGTGTCCCCGGTCCCGAGCCATTCTTTCAGGGGCTTCCATCCCTCTGTGATCCGCTGGATGTACCCGCTGTACAGGACTCCCGCGCCTTCTGCCACAGCCATATTTTCGATGTTTGCTGCTGCCAGGCCGCCGTCCAGCGGGTTGTCCGCGGCGATGAAAATGCACGCCGGGGCATTGAAAAAGAGAGGGTCGTCCTTCGGGTCTTTCCTCTGTCTCCGGTACATAAATTTAAACATCATAGAATAATGAGGCGCTGTCTTTTTCATCTCCTCAGCCAGTTCCGGCATCTGGCTCCACAGATATTCCCGGAATGCGGGCAGTTCTTCCTGCAGGACGATAAACCTGCATGCCTGGCGGTTTTTCGCGGTGGCCGTATACCTGCCCGCCTCCAGGATCCTCTCCAGCACTTCCCTGCTTATAGCTTCTTCCCGGTAATTCCGGATACTGCGCCGGAATTTTACGGCGTGCAGGAAATTCTCCGGATCTACTGTGAATGTCTCCCTGTCATATTCTTCTACATCCGCCATATCATATTCCGGGATCGATACCGCCGCCCGGGGACAGACTGCCACGCAGTGCCCGCACTGGATGCACCCCGGCGTATAAACAGCCTTCCCGTCTGTCACCGTCAGCTTCTCCGCAGGGCAGTCTGCCGCGCACAGCCCGCACCCGATACATTTTCCCCTGTCTATCACTACCATGTTCCTGCCTCCTTGTCCAATTGTCCAGTCCGACCGTCCGCTTATCTCTGTACAGAAAAAAGCGTCCGCCGGGGCCATCCCTTACACTCTCCCGTACACATCCTTTGGCACATAAGCTTTGACCGCGATCCCCTCGGGCACATATTCTTCCGAGAGGAGCTGTCCCCTGCTGCGGATGACCTGGATTTTCCCTGCCTCTGAGAAATCATACAGCCGTTCGATATAGATCTGGTCCCTGCGGATGATCTCCAGGAGAGCTTTCTTCAGTTCGTCCAGCCCCTGCCCCGTCTTTGCCGACGCCGGGATCGAGTAATCCGCCTGGAAGTCCCTCTGCCTCACCGGCGCTCCGAGAAGATCCTGCTTGTTAAAGAGCGTGATGACCGGCTTTCCCTCTGCCCCGAGCTGGCGCAGAGTCTCATATACCACATGCATCTGCTCGTCCATCTGCGGGTTGGAAGCATCTACCACATGGATGATGATGTCCGCATATCTTGCCTCTTCCAGCGTACTCTTAAATGCCTCCACCAGATGATGGGGCAGCTTGCGTATGAACCCTACTGTATCCGTGATCAGGATCTCCTGCGTATTGTCCAGCATCAGAGAACGGGTCGTCGTATCCAGTGTGGAAAACAGCATGGCATCTTCGAGGATTCCCGCATCTGTCAGCGCATTCTCGATGCTGCTCTTCCCCGCGGAGGTATAGCCTACCAGCGCGGCGACCTTCAGCCCTGACTGCTTCCTCTGGGCACGGATGAGTTCCCTGTGCTTTTCCACGTCTTTTAACTCTCTCTTGAGCCTGCTGATCCGCTCCCGGATGAGCCGGCGGTCCATCTCCAGCTTTTTCTCCCCAGGCCCCCTCGTGCCGATGCCGCCGCCGAGCCGGGACAGGGATCTTCCGAGCCCGGTCAGCCGGGAAGCGCGGTATCTGAGCTGCGCCAGTTCCACCTGGATCTTTCCTTCCCCGGATGCCGCTCTGGCCGCAAAAATATCCAGGATCAGCAGCGTCCGGTCGATCACCTTGCAGGACAGCTCTGCCTCCAGATTGCCCAGCTGCGCGCTCGTCAGCTCGTCATCGCAGATGATCCCGTCGGCATCTGTCTCCCAGATAAGCTCTTTAAGCTCCAGCAGCTTTCCCCTGCCCAGATAAGTCGCCGGGTGCGCTGCCTCCCTCGCCTGTATAAGCCTGCCTGCGACCTTTGCTCCCGCGGTCTTCGCCAGCTCTTCCAGCTCGTCGAGAGAGCGCTCAGCCGCATCCCCGTCCCCTGTGTCAATCCCGACCAGGATGACCGTCTCTTCGATCCGTTCCATATCATACATCTGTTTTCTCTCCTTCGTGATCCAATCCCCCGATGCAGGCATACGGAGCATCACCCCGGCAGCGGCACCGTATGATGCCCTGCGAAATGCTGTACGCACCAAAAAACCGGCAGCGCATACGCACTACCGTGTTTCTAAGAACTCAGCTTCCTTCTGCACTGCCTCGTCATCCGGATATTCGCCGAGATATTCTTCCGCCTTCTGGCGGGCATTCTCCCAGTCCGCCAGTTTCTCATAGCATATGATCTCATTATATTTCATCTCCCGGATCATATCCGCGTCCGGGGCTTCCTCACTGTCGTCTGCATCCGCCAGGGCAAGTCCTGTCTGGATATACTCCAGGACCGAAGAGTAAGCGGTATCATCCTCTTCCTCTCCTGTCCATGTCTGCATCCCGCAAACGGACATCAGATGATAAAGCTGCACAGTTTCTTTCGTTCCCAGGTCTACTGCTTTCTGAAAAGACTCCAACGCCTTCGCGTACTCCCCGGACTCATAATATGCCATGCCAAGCCCGCGGTATCCTTCCGCCGACTTCTCCCTGTCACTGCTGTCCGCGGCCTCCTGGAACTGTGCCAGCGCCTCCTCATAATTTCCTTCCTCAAGCGCTGCCGTCCCTTCCTTCTGCGGATTGGCACATGCGCTCAATATCCCGGCGGCAAAGACGCAGACCGCTGCCGCGGATGCTATTTTCCCAGGTCTTGTTTTTCTTTTTGATCCCATAATTCATACTCCCTTTTCCGGATACTGCAGCATCCAGAAAGAATTCAAGATATTGATCAGCATGACAGCCATATCTGCGATGATCGCGTTCTGCATTGTCACAAAACCAAAGAATGCCATTGCGATCAGGAGCACTTTCATCCCGATGGCAAATACCATATTCTCTCTTACTGATCTTAAAGTTGCCTTTGAGATACGGACCGCATTAATGATACGCGAAGGTTCATCTTCCATGAGGATGATATCCGCCGCTTCCAGTGCGGCGTCCGCGCCGAGGCCGCCCATAGCGATCCCGATGTCCGCGAGCGCCAGGACCGGCGCGTCATTGATGCCGTCCCCGACAAACGCCAGCAGTTCTCCCTCCATCTGGTTCTCCCGGAACTCTTCCAGGAGCTCTACTTTATCTTCAGGCATGAGCTCTGCATATACACTCTCGATCCCGAGGTTTCCCGCTACATCCTCTGCCACCTGCTCATTATCCCCCGTCAGCATCACAGCGGACAGATCCCTCTTCCGCAGCCACCGCATCAGCTTCATGGCGTCTTTCCTGACGACATCCGAGATCAGGATATATCCCGCATATTCGCCGTCAACCGCTACATAGACCGCAGTGCCCGCTTCGCCGGCAGCCTGGCAGCGGATCTTCTCCCTGTCCATCAGCCGGGTATTTCCTGCGTAGACCTCTCTTCCGTCCACCACGGCATGGACACCATATCCGGGCTGCTCATCGATATCTGTCACCCGTGTTTTATCCACTTCCCGGCCGTACGCCTCCAGAAGAGAAAGAGCTACGGGATGTTTTGAGTAGGATTCCGCGAGAGCGGCGGCTTCCAGCAGTTCCTCCTTTGTCATCTTGTTAAAAGGGACAATGTCTCTGACATGGAATACTCCTTCTGTCAGTGTTCCCGTTTTATCAAATACAAATGTATCCACCTGGATCAGTTTTTCCAACATACTGCCGCCTTTGATGAGGATCCCCTGCTTCGCGGCCGAGCCGATGCCTCCGAGGAATGCCAATGGGATGGAAACCATCAGCCCGCACGGGCACGCCGCTACGAGGATGATCAGCCCCCGGTAGATCCACTCGCTCTTTGCCTCGATAAACATCATAGGCGGAAGGATCACTGTAAGGAGCGCGATCAGGATCACGATCGGCGTATAATATTTCGTAAACTTATCTGCAAAATGAATGCTGTCCGAATGTTTCTCATTCGCGCTCTCCACGAGCCGCATGATCTTCGCGGCAGTGGAATCATTATATCTCTTTGTCACCCTTGCTTCGAGCACACTGTTCATATTGATGCTCCCGCTGTACAGACGGTCGCCTTCCCACACCGCCATGGGCTCTGACTCTCCTGTGAGCGCCTTCATGTCAACAGTCCCGGTCCCCGAAGTCACGACCGCGTCCACGGGGATCTTTTCCCCCGGTTTGAGTACGATGATCTGTCCCAGCAGTAGTTCCTGGGGCGGCACGATCTTTTCCGTCTCCCCGACTTTCAGGTTTGCATACTCCGGGCGGATATCAATGAAGCTGGCGATCGACTTTTTCGTCCTGCTCAGCGAGATCTCTTCCACCAGCTTCCCTGCCTGGTAAAACAGCATCGCTGCCACAGCTTCCTTATGTCTTCCCACAGCAAACGCCCCGGCCGTCGCTATGATCATGAGCAGGTTTTCATCCAGAAACTGCTTTTTTGTGATCTTTTTTAACTGTTCCCAGTATGTTGTCACCGAAAGCGCCGCATACGCCAGCAGGAACATTACCGTCTCCGGCGCTCCTGTCACGTCCTTCAGGTCAGTCACTGCCCACGCGATAATATAGAGCAGCAGGCCTGCCCCGATCTCAATACTCTTTTTCTTTGCCTCTTTTGTCATTCCTTTTTCCTTCAGCTTTCCTCTGACTTATGATCCACTCCCCCCAAAAAGCCAGCAAAAATGCCCCTTCATACAGTATAACGAAAAGAGCCTGCCGCTTCAAGATTTTTTGCCCTGTATCGGGCTTTCTTAAGAAAAAAGTAACAATTCAGCCCGATGGCTGAACTGATACAGAAAAAAATCAGGATTCTCCGCATATAGTTCACAAAATCCCATGTCTCTGCTATAATGTATATAATTTTTCTTGTAAGAACAGCCAGAGAAAACGGGGGTGGAAATATGGCAGGAAGATGCAGCCTGTGCGGAAGCAGGCTGAATAACGGAAAATGTGAATTCTGCGGCCTGGACAACAGGATGTATGACCGGAATTACCTGAAAGATCCTTATCACCTGGCGGAGATCGCCAGAGAAGCTGACACACCGGAAGCTCCGCCCGGTCAGACGCAGAGACCGGCAGCTGCATCCGCCCGGTCCGGCAGCTCTGCACAGAAAACAGTATTCACCGCAAAACCTCCGGCGCGGAAAGGAGCAGATTTTTCCTCCCGCCGTCAGAAACAGGATGTCTCCTCCTGGCAGAAGAGGCAAAGTTCCGGAGCGGCAAGATCCCGTGCAGTCCTTGTGATCGTCATACTGGTCATATTCATATGTATCGCAGGGCCTGTTCTGTTCCAGGCCGGCAAGTCTGTGATAGAGACCGGGTCTGTGCCTGAGGCAGATTTCTGGCAGTCAGCCGTGGAGCCGCTGTTTTCAGACGATGACAGCTCTCTGGATCTTAACAGCTATGATCCTTATGATTATGTGACCCGTGAGATCCCCGAAGACGGGACCGATTATGAGGTCACGCTGAGCGATGGTTTCTATCAGGTCGGCATCCATATCCCGGAGGGGATCTATCACATAGAGCGCGCGGGCGGCAGCGCTGATCTCCATATTGCTGATACGGAAAATATTATCTATGACTCTCTGTGGTTCGGGGATGAGACAGAGTATAATGAGATCACAGAAGCGGATGATATCCGCCTTTACAGCGGAGCCGAAATCAGCATCACAGGCGGCGGCGCTCTGTTATTTACCACAGGCAATGCCCAGCCGCTCACACAGGAGACTTCTGCCAACCCGCTGACCGGGTCCTTTATCCTCGAAGAAGGGACCAGCACTGCAGGCGAAGACATTCCTGAGGGTATCTATGACATTATTCTGGCAGAAGATGATGAATACGCATGGTTTGGACTAAGCCTTTCCTATCCGAACGGTTACAGTGAATATCTGTCGGCATCAAACAGCAGCGGCGAGCCTGAAGAAAGGATCAGAAATGTGATCATTCCCGCTGGTACAGAACTCACACTGGATGCCGGTCCCGCAGAGTTCGTGCCGAGCGGGGGATATTTTGAGGCTGATCTTTCAGACTATCCATGGAACTGACAGCCAGGGCCGCACATGAAGCGTACGGTATGTCACAACTGATGATCACAGGAACAATAACGGAATTACTATAAATCGCAAATATTACGAAAGGAGAACAGAGACTCAATGGGAAATGGAATCATTCAGGTTTTTGCTGAAAATGCGTATCTGATATGGCTCGGGCTTTTTATCATCCTGATCGTGATCGAGATCATCACAGTGGGGCTGACTACGATCTGGTTTGCCGGCGGATCGCTTGCTGCAATGCTCGCCGCTCTCCTTGGCGCGGGCGCGCCGGTACAGATCCTTGTCTTTCTCGCAGTTTCATGCGTGCTTCTGATCTTTACCCGCCCGTGGGCAGTGAAGCACCTTAACCGGAAACGGGTAAAGACAAACTATGAAAGCGAGATCGGGAAGGTCATCAAGCTCACCGAAACCGTCAATAACCTGGACCAGACCGGGAAGAGCACTGTGAACGGCCAGGAGTGGACCGTGCGCAGCAAAGATGACAGGGAAATCCTGGAAGCGGGGAGCCTGGCGAAAGTCGTCGCTGTATCCGGGGTAAAACTAATCGTAGAAAAATATGAGGAGGAATCATAAATGAGCAGATTAATCAGTATCGGAGGTATTTTTTTCATTATCATCGTAGTCCTGATCGTGCTTGTGCTGATCTCCTGTGTGAAGATCGTCCACCAGGCACAGGCAGTCGTAGTAGAGCGTCTCGGCGCTTACCTGACGACATGGAACACAGGGCTTCATTTCAAGCTGCCCATCATCGACAGGGTGGCAAAACGCATTGACTTAAAAGAACAGGTCGTAGATTTCCCGCCGCAGCCTGTGATCACAGAAGATAACGTCACCATGCAGATCGATACGGTCATCTTCTTCCAGATCACAGATCCCAAGCTTTTCTGCTACGGAGTGGCAAACCCGATCATCGCGATCGAGAACCTGACAGCGACCACACTGCGCAACATCATCGGTGACCTGGAGCTGGACCAGACACTTACATCCCGCGAGACTATCAACACAAAGATGCGCGCCGAGCTGGACCTCGCGACGGACCCGTGGGGCATCAAGGTAAACCGTGTAGAGCTGAAGAACATCATCCCGCCGACCGCGATCCGTGACGCCATGGAAAAACAGATGAAGGCAGAGCGTGAACGAAGAGAGGCCATCCTCAGAGCCGAAGGAGAGAAGAAATCCACTATCCTTGTAGCGGAAGGCCAGAAACAGTCTGTCATCCTGGAAGCGGAGGCAAATAAGCAGGCCGCCATCCTCCAGGCGGAAGCTGAGAAGGAAAAGATGATCCGCGAGGCGGAAGGTGAAGCGGAAGCGATCCTCAAAGTACAGCAGGCGACCGCGGACGGCCTCAGGTTCCTGAAAGAAGCAGGCGCCGACAACGCAGTGCTCACACTTAAGAGCCTGGAAGCATTTGAAAAAGCCGCGGACGGCAGAGCGACCAAGATCATCGTACCGTCCCAGATCCAGGAGATCGCAGGTCTTGTAAAGTCGATCACCGAGATCGCGGCGGATGACAAAAATACGGACAGCAGCCCGCAGGAGCAGAACTAAGCCGCAGGAGCCGGACTGAACAACAGAGGCTCCGGCCGTAGACTCCCGGAGCAGGCTAAAACAAAAGAACGGGGCAGCCGACACTGATCATTTCAGTGGGGCAGCCCCGTTTTCTGCTGTTCACTCGCCCGCCGCTTCCAGATCCGGCAGCTTTTGTTCTTTTCTGTTCCCGATCACATTTTCCAACACATCATCCATACTGTCTCTGTAGTCTTCCTGCACGATGCACGCCTGGATCGCCTCATTTAAGGAGAGCATCTTTTCATCCAGCTCGGATACCATCTTCGCGCATTCTCTTAAATCCCTGCTGATATAGTCCGGCGCATTACCCTCGAACTTATAATAGATCTTATGTTCCAGGCTCGCCCAGAAATCCATGGCGATCGTACGGATCTGGATCTCCACCTTTGTATCCACCACGCTGTCAGACAGGAAGATCGGCACGGAGACAAGCATATGATAACTCTTATAACCGCTCTCTTTCGGATTCCTTATGTAATCTTTGATCGAGAGCACCTTCAGGTCGCTCTGATTGCCGATCATCTCCGCCAGCCGGTATATATCTGACGTGAATGAACAGATCAGCCTCACACCTGCGATGTCATTGATATACCTCACCATATTTTCAATGGATGTCTCGTATCCGTAACGTTTGAGCTTCTTCACGATGCTCTCCGGCGTCTTGATCCTCGTCTTGATGTGCTCGATCGGGTTGTACTGGTGTACATGCTGGAATTCATCATTTAATATCTCCAGCTTTGTTCCTACTTCTTTCAGAGCCGCATTGTAGAGAAAAATAACTGTTTTCCAACTATCGACATCCTCGTAGCTCTTCAATGCAGCCTCAACCTGTTGTTCACCTTTCATCGCGGATATCCCCCATTGGTCGTTTTATCTCAGATAAGATTGTACCATATTTTGTGTTTTGTGTCACAGAGTTCACTCTATTTTATACTCTTTTTAGTATTATCCCAGCCGTCCGGCTGAGCTGCTGTTTTTTACAGCTCCAGTTTCATGTCCCCCGGACGGATCCATTTCTTCTTCCTCATGAACTCGGAGATCAGAAGAGTCAGCACCGCTGGCAGGATAAACTGGATCAGCATGATCTTAAAGAGCACGATCGTACCTGCCTCTGTCTGCGTCATGACCTGCCATGTCATCAGCGGTCCCACCAGCCCGGCTGTCCCCATGCCGGATCCGGTCGCATTGTTCGTCATGTGGAAAAGCATCGTCCCTACCGGCCCAAGGATGGCGCTGGAGAGGATCGCAGGGAGCCATATCAGAGGATGCCGCACGATATTCGGCACCTGGAGCATGGACGTCCCAATGCCCTGGGCCAGAAAACCGCTGAACTTATTCTCCCGCCAGCTCGCCACGGCAAATCCGATCATATTGCAGCAACATCCCACTGTAGCCGCCCCTGCCGCCAGCCCGGACAAATTCAGTATCACACCCAGGGCGGCAGAGCTGATCGGCAGAGTCAGGATCATCCCCATGAGCACGGACACTACGATCCCCATAAGGAACGGCTGCTGCTCGGTCCCCCAGTTGATCAGCGACCCGAGCCATGCCATGAACCCGGAGATCGGCGGCCCCACAAACAGACCGACCGCTGAGCCGGCTCCGATGCAGACCAGGGGCGTCAGTATGATATCCAGCCTCGTCTTCCCCGAGATCAGGATCCCAAGCTCGATCGCGATATACGCCGCCACAAATGCCCCCAGCGGCTCTCCCGGCCCCGACAGCACAAGGCTCCCGTCCGAGATCAGCGTCCCTGCGCGCAGGTCTCCCGCGAACGCGCCGACCATGCCCGCCACCGCCGCGGATACGATGACCAGATGCCCTGCATCCAGCTTGCGCGCCACGCCGGCGCCGATCCCGGCGCCGGTCAGCCCTGCCGCCACCTTCCCGACCAGATAGATCAGCTCGCCGATGTCCCCGCCGGCGAATGTCCCGATCTGCTGGATGATCGTGCCAATGATCAGTGTGGCGAACAGCCCCTGCGCCATCCCGCTCAGCCCGTCAACAAATATCCTGTCCAGTATCTTTTTCATATGCTCCTTACCTCTCTGTGCCTTGTGCCCTATCTTCTCAGGACTGCCCACTCGCCTTCATGTTCTGCCCTTCCCAGGCATTCCACCGGGCTGCCTTCTTTATCCGTAAACTCCGGCAGGGCTTTTCCCGTCTCCATATTATAATCCGTGAGCAGCCAGCTTACGATATTGACATTGTCCTTTCTTCCAGCCACCATGCGCGGAGCCTCGATCCCCATCATCTCCTCCAGGAAGTCGATTCCCACCTGGTTCTCCTTACAGTAAAGGATAAGCGTCCCGTGAAGCCAGAGATATACGCCGCGCACCTTTTTCTCCGCGTCCTCTCCGCCCGGTTCCTCATCGATATACACAGTCTCAAAGGGCGCCTCTGCCCCGAATTCATCTAATACCGCCGCGATTGCCTTTCCGTACGGCTCGCCGCTCAGATATCCCGCCAAAGCCGCGATATCTGCATCTTTACCTACTCTGATCATCTGTCTTCTCCCTCCTGATTTTCTGCTAATACCCTTCTGTACGTCCAGTCCCTGAATTCATACAGTTTATCTATATAATCCCGGATGATCCTCTGACAATATTCTTTTACGATCACACCGTCATAGTCATGCGCAAGCTGATTTCTCACCTTCAACATCTCCATCCATATGTCGCCGCTGATCATTCCCGCGCCAAAAGCTTCCCTCAGCACTTCCCTCGGCGATCCCGCCACGAAACCGGTAATGGAATAATACTGTACCAGGATATCTTTCATACATTTCCACGACAGATCAAATGTAATACTGAACTTCGCACTCGTACCGCTCAGGACAAATGAATCCTCCATATCGCGGCTGCGCGCCTCCGAAAGAGAATCCAGGGAATTTTCGAATGACCGGAATCTTCTTCTAAATTTTTCGTCCATACTGCCTGATGTCCTCCAACAATAATCCATTCCCGCATGTATCCATATCCAGAAGATCTACTGTATACAAAGTAGGGATCTCCTCAACTTCTTCCAGGAGCGCGTCGAATCCCTCCACTCCCGAGACCGCTATGTCAATATCGCTCCGCTCAAGGGCTGTACCCTTTGCCCTGGAACCAAAAAGGACCACTTCCCTGGCATGGTACTTCCTGCACAGCTCAGCTGTCCTGGCGATCACCTCGTCCGCTGTCATAAGCGTTCCTCCTCTTCTGAACCTGCGGATTGTGTTTCAATCCACGTCCCCTTTGCCCCTTTAATACTATAACAAAAAGCACCTTCCCAGGCAACGGCGGATTTTCGCCAAAATCCGTTCAGCGGATGACTTTTCTTCCCGCCTGTGTTAGAATAGCAGGATGAAATCTTATTGCGCAAGGAGTTCTCTTATGTTTCGTCTATGGGGAAAAGAATTTAAAGATAACAGAATGCTGCGGGACATCGTGATCTGCGATGAGACCGACGACACCCGCACGCACAAGATATTTAACGCCCTGGATCAGATCTGCTATGAATTTGATCTGAGCAAACCGCTCTGGCTGGACGCTACGGTCGCGGAGTTCAAGCGCCATGCAAAAGCCCGGTTTTACCAGGATAATTTTGTAGATTCCATTGATTTTGATTATCTGGAAATACAGGTGATAGAGGAATGATCCCTCTGTCACCTGTTTTTTGCAGTCCCCGCTTTCTTCCTGCTCCATATGCCGTCACTGGCTGCGGATCGCTTCCAGCGGGCTCAGCGCCATCGCCCTGCGCGCCGGGAAGTATCCCGCCGCTGTGCCTACAAATACGGCAAAGGCGGTCGAGACGAGGATAAGCCACACCGGCACAAAGGACAGATTGCCTGATATCCCCATGCTCCCTCCCGAGACAAATGTATTGACCACAGCCGACATGGCCAGGCTCAGCAGATTTCCGATGACGCCGCCGGCCAGCCCGATGAATGCGGCTTCCATCAGGAAAAGCTGTCTGATATTTTTCAGCCCGCATCCGATCACCTTCATGACCCCGATCTCTTTCGTCCGCTCATAGATGGACATCATCATCGTATTCGCGATACCGATCGCCGCCACTAAAAGCGATACCGCTCCTATCCCGCCCAGGACAGCCTGGACCATGGCAAACTGCTTTTTCATACTGTCAATGTACTCTGCGTTTGTCTCCACATTATAGCCCATGCTACGGATCGCGGCGGACAACTCTTCTACCTGTTCCATATCGTCTGCCTGGACTTTTGCAGAACTGTATACAAATTTACTGTATGGCTTTCCGCTCTTTGTGGAAGGCTGCCCGGGTATCACACGGCCCCTGAATTCCTTCTTCAGATATTCTCTTAATTTATCAAGATCACAGTATACTTTAAACGAGTCTGTATTATAGCTGTCCATACCGCCAGCCACCACGCCGCTGCCTTTTACCACATATTTTTTCGGGGCAGCCTGCGGCTGTGCACCCTGCGTCCCGCTCCCGGACGTCCCGTCCCCGCTTTCCGAGGCTCCGGCTCCCGGGGTATTCCGGGACTGGTAATAGCCATCCTGGTCAAGGATCAGGAACAGGTTGTCATTCTTCAGGTCAATGTCCGGCACTTCCCCTGTATCCCAGTATGCCTTCCCTGTCCCTTTGTCATAAAAATTCGTAAGGACCGCATTTCCGTAAACCAGCTCCAGCTGTGCGCTGTCCCCGTCAGGCAGTTTCCCGCCCGGCTCAAGCTCCAGGTTGATCGATCTCAGCCCTTCCTGTGTCATGCCGCACAGCTCAAGGCTCCCCTCATATCTCCCTTTTACTGCCACAGCTGACAGATCAAGCACTGGTTCCACGCTTTTCACATGTTCCAGCGAGCGCAGTTCTTTGATCAGGTCGTCCGTGACATATTTCTGTCCCTTTTCGCCGGAGGCACCCCCGGATGTTCCTGCGGACCCCATGGGCCCGTCCGTCTTTCCAGTCACCGTAAGGCCCGTGGTCCCACCATTTTTCTCAACTTCCGCGTACATGGATTCCTGGAGCCCAAGCCCCAGGGATATCATGACTACGATAGAGGCAGTTCCGATCACAACGCCGAGCACAGTGAGGAAAGTCCGCAGTTTTCTCCGCTTAAGGCTGTTAATGCTCATCCTCAGTAAATCGCTCCACCTCATCGAACATCTCCTCCTCTTCCGCTTCATGGTTCTTTTTCTTCCTGCGCTTTATAAAGGCCACTGTTCCTCCTGCCGCGGCCGCAATGACTGCCAGGACCACTGCTGCCAGGATCCCCGGGCTTCCGCCTTCCTCCGGCACAGCTTCGGGCATCATCCCTGCGTCTTCAACTGCCGCCTCTTCCAGGACCGTCATCTGAAATTTCTGTTCCGAGGTGCTTACATTCCCCGCGTCGTCCTCATAGGTCAGCACAAGCTTACATTCTTCGGTTCCTTTTGTCGCCTTCTTTGCGGTTACGATGGCGTCGATCGTCCCTGTCGCCCCCGCATCCAGATTCCCGATGAACTGCTCCTGCGTATCGATCATTTTCCCTTCAAAACGTGCTTTGACATTGTACATCTTTACACGTCCCAGGTTATACAGACTGCAGGAGATATTCACCTCCTCACCGACGGATACCGTATCCGGAGCGATCTGCATCTTGCTGAATTCAAATCTGGCTTCCTGACGGACCGGGATCGCCAGGCTGGACTGCGCTTCATACTGAGCCGCCGCGCTGTCCTCGTATTTCATGCTCATGCTGATACTGTACGGCTTCTGCACCAGGTCTGCCCTGGCGTTGAGCTCTATGGATATATCTTTCGTGCCGCCCGCCGGGATGCTGTCCAGATAAATGGAGCTGGAACCTGATGCCGGGAGGAATGCCGGCGCCTCTGCCGCTGCTTCTGTCCCCGACGAAGGAGCCTGAAGATCAAAAAGCAGATTCGAAACTCCTGTCCGGGACGACGTATTTTTCAAGTGTACGATCAGCTTGAAGTTGCTTCCCGCACGCACTTCTCCCGGCTCAGTACTGAAACCGGTGACAATGACCCTCGGCACGGAAGTGCCTGCGGAACTGCCTCCCCCGACAACTGCCGGCTCACTGTTATATACGCTTCCCGCTTCCGGCGCTGCTGCCGGTCCATTCCATCCGGCCCCCGCCGTCTGCCCTTCAGCTCCCTGCCCGCCGGAAGTCTGCCCGCCGGGGACCTGGACATCTCCTGACGGCTTCCCGCTGCCCTGGCTGTCTCCGGAGGCTGCTCCCCCGGAGGGATTTTCTTCCGCGGAACCGGGTTTGGCCTCTGTTTTTACAAAGACATATTTTTCCGCTTCATACGCTTTTTCACCGTCATCATATGTGATCCGGAACGTCAGTTTATATGCCTTTCCGGTCACACTTTCCTTCACTGTGAGAGGCACATCTCCGCCGCCCCATACTGCGTCCGCTTTTTCACCGGCCTGCACTGCTCCAAGATCCTGGTCATAATTCAGCTGGTCCAGCTCAAACGGCCAGTCAGCCTCTGACTTTATGACCGGAGCGATCCGCACATTCTGCGCATCCGTATTTCCTGTATTTTTTACGCTGATCCGAAGCTTTGCTTTCTCACCCGCGCGGAAAACCGGGGTCTCCTGTCCGTCTCCCACGCTGAGCTGTATGCGCGCAAGTGTCTTGTCTGCTCCTGTCTGCGCGCCCGCCTGCACATTTCCCGCGTACACCGCCGAAGGCAGGGCCATCGGCAGTAAAAATGCCGCGCACAACACTGCGGCTGCTGTCCTCTTTAACATCGTCCTCTTATTTGTTCTCATTCTCACTGTCCCTCCTGTTTTCCTGTATCCGTACGATCTTCCCGTCTATGATATGTACCACCCGGTCTGCATACTCTGCCTCATGGGGATCGTGGGTCACCATGACCAGGGTCCTTCCCTGTTCCCTCACGATCTTCTGCATCAGGCGCATAACCTCCTCCGAAGTATGGGAATCCAGATTTCCCGTCGGCTCATCCGCAAAGATGATCTTCGGATCTGCCACAAGTGCCCTCGCGATCCCCACTCTCTGCTGCTGCCCGCCGGACATCTGGTTCGGCATATGCATCTTGTGCTTTCCAAGGTTTACCAGCTCCAGCATCCTGTCCGCTTTCTTCATCCGGGTCTTTCGCACTTCACCCCGGAACGTAAGAGGCAGGGCTACATTTTCAAGTGCATTCATTGTTCCCAGCAGGTGGAACGACTGAAAGATAAACCCTACGTTTTCCCTGCGGAACCTTACCAGCTCATCCTCCTTAAGCTTTTCAATATGCCGCCCGCTGATGACAACCTCGCCCCGGGTCGGCCGTTCCAGCCCGGCAAGCATATTCAGCAGGGTAGATTTGCCCGATCCGGAAGTGCCCACGATCGCGCAGAATTCCCCCTCCCTGATGCAAAAGCTTACGCCGTCCAGCGCGCGCACAGCCGAATCGCCGATGCGGTACAGCTTATACAGATTGTTTACACATATAATATTTCTCACAGCATCCTCCTTGTAATTATATGGTAAACGCATATTAACTTACATTTTCTAATATTTTGTAAGGGAAATTTTGAAGATTTTCTTAATTGGCGTAAGAATTGCCAGAAAACCGCTGATACTCACAGGGCAAAAACAGCGTATTTTCGGGTTTTTCTTTCAGTCCGTGATTTCCGGGAATCCATGCAGTTCCCCGATCAGGTACGTCAAAGGCCGCGTTTCGCTATCTCTGCACCGGCGCTTTGCCCTGTGGGCCCGCCTGATCGCCTTTCCTGCCGTCGGGCCGCGGGATGCCTGCCGCCTCAAGATCTTTCTGCCCCATGCACGCTCACGCCCTGGAGAGCATGTTCAACCGGAATTAGTGCATTTGCAAGATTTTATTTACTTTTCACCTAATTTGTGATTTAATCATCTAACAGAGTTTTTGAAATGGGAATAGGAACAAACTTAAAAATAGCGCCCCTGCTCTGGTAAAGTAAGGCGCTATTCCAATAGATTTATTTTACCGGCGGCCAGGTGTGCACTGGCCAACGGCTCCCTTGTTAAGTATATTATAGTCAATATTTCAATATGTGTCAAATACCAATCATTCACCGATCCAGCCGCGAAAGGAAATACAGATTTTAATCCAGTGTGGAGCTCCTGCATATTTCGTCTTCCGCTGTTTTCACCGCGCCGCTGTCCACAGCAGCCTGGTCGCGGAACTGGATCTTCCCGGTCGCTGCGTCCATCCCGTCCACGATCGCCAGTGACTCTAACTGGAACCCGAGGTTGCGGATGATGCGCCCGCCGGACTGAAATCCTTTCTCAATGGCAATACCGATGCCCTCCACTGTCGCTCCTGCGGACTGTACGATCTGGATCAGACCCTGGAGCGCGCATCCGTTGGCGAGGAAATCGTCTATGATGAGCACATGATCCTCCGGTGTCAGGAATTTCTGCGCTACGATAACATGATTTTTACACTTGTGCGTAAAGGATTCGACCTCCGCCACATACATTTCCCCGTCCAGATTGATGCTCTGGGATTTCTTTGCAAATACTACGGGAACGTCGAAATGCTGGGCAGCCACACAGGCGATCCCGATCCCGGATGCCTCGATGGTAAGGATCTTATTGATCGGCTTTCCCGCAAAACGGCGCTTGAACTCCGCGCCCATCTGGTCCAGGAGCTTAATGTCCATCTGATGGTTCAGAAAGCTGTCTACCTTAAGTACATTTCCTTCTTTTACAACTCCGTCCTTTACGATACGTTCTTCCAGAAAATTCATCCTTTGTTCTCCTCCTCCGCTGCACTTTCACTGCCTTCAAATATTACAAACACCCTTCTCAGTAAATAAGAATGGATCCATGCGATAAGCGCGCCCCCGATGAGCAGCCAGAGCGGGAGGGCAAACATCAGAGTAACCGTGCTCCACAGGGATGCGATCACCGCCACTACAATGACCGCTGCCATCACAAAAGTATAAGGCAGTTTGGCCACAGCCAGGATCAGCGCGTTCCTAAAGGTATCCTTGATACCGTTCTCATACCTTGCGGTCAGCGGGAATATGTAGACCGTCACAGCGAGCAGCATAAAACCGAGAGCCATGAAGATCGCGCTCAGAACGATACCGGCTGTCCCGGGTATCATGCCTGCCACCCGGAAATCCACGGTCCATACGATACCGAGAAGCAGTAAGATGATCCAGATGATCGTGCTCTGCTTGAAATTCAGCTTAAATGCTTTGAAGAATCCCCGGAAAATATATCCTTCTTCGTTCCTTACCAGCCTCAGCATTACCGTATACAGCGCTGTGGTGGACGCCCCGATGGTTATGACCGGTATGCAGCAGATCAGCCACAGTACATTCAGGCATATCAAGTCCCCTATTTTCCCGATCGCGCGCATTACAACATTGTCTGTCCAATTAAATCTCATAATCTGTCTCCTGCTTTTCTTATGTTTTCTCCCAGTATAACACATCCTGGGCGTATCGGCACATATTCTCTGATTTTAGGTAACAAAAAAAGCGGGTGATGGGAATCGAACCCACGTATCCAGCTTGGAAGGCTGGTGTTCTACCATTGAACTACACCCGCGTCATCTCTGACACGAGTGATATATTATCACATCTGTGCCAGAAATGCAAGATTTTTTTCAGCAAATTTGCTCCGTCAGTCCGTCAGCTTCAGGTTCTCATACCTTTTTTCTATGAACCCATCCGGGAAGAACTCATCCAGCGCCTGCCCCACAGCAGTCTGTTCCGCTTTCCCCGCCTGGCGCTCCGAGTACCTTGCAAGCGCCAGCGCCGAGACGAGCATATCCGCTGCCAGAAGGACGAGGAGAACCGAGCACACCACTTTTCCCATCCGAGCCGGAAGTTTCTCGATCCACCGGGACAGGAAAGGATACACGCCCTTCATCCACACGACCGCGGCGATCCCCCAGAAAAAGCAGTACAGGAGATTGATCCTTCCGCCCAGGTTAAACGGGATCTCGCTGTAATCCCAGAACACGGTCCCGAATGCCATCTCAGTGAACACGCTGCACACATACTCATACGCCCCGCCGAGGACTGTGCCGAACACGAAGATATACCGGTCGCTCTTATCCCGGTACCGGTACAGGATCCATGTCAGGAGGGCGCACGCAAGCCCCCACACAATGCTGAACGGCCCGAACACCAGGCTGCTCCGGCTCATGAGCCTGCCGGTCGTCACCAGACAGAATACCGTCTCCACGATATCTCCGAGGAAAGCCCCCAGGATAAACAGGCTGGCAAGCTTGAAGAACCCGCAGCCCCGGGCGAAGCGTTCTTCCTTTGTCTTTACTCCCGCGCCTTCTGTCCCTTCTATATTCGGGAACGCTCTGACCATACGCTTCTGGATACGGGTGGTCAGCGCATTTTCCAGCAGCTTGGATGTCTTGTGGAGCTCTTCCGTGATCTGGGTGATCCTGCTCTGCTTCTTCTTTAATCCGAGCACCGCGATCCCTGAGCCCACGGCATCGATCACAAGCAGCACCCCCAGGATCCAGAGAAGGATGTTCCCCGCGAGCCTGGGGATCAGGTCGATGAGCCTGCACAGAAGCGGATCGAAAAAGCAGATCATGAGCACAGAACACAGTCCCCATATGGCGGAATTTTTCAGGCATACATACCCGTCCAGATTAAATTTCTCGTCCGAATAATCCCACCATTTTCTGTGGAAGATCAGCTCCAGGAGTCTCCCTGTCAGATATTCCACGAAGGTAGTCACGATCATTCCCCCGAGGAACAGGAAGAACAACCGGTCATGGAGCTCCGGCAGGAAGACAGCCACAGCGGCGGCCCCTGCCCCGTAGACAGGGCAGAGGGGTCCGCTGACGAATCCCCGGTTTACAAACTTGTGCCGGCGCACCGCAGCCATCGCGGCCTCGCCGCACCAGCCGATAAAGGAATAAACAAAAAAGATCCAAAGGAGCTGATAAACATGATAAGACGCCATCTGTCTTTCCTCTTCTGTATAATAAAATTTCTATCTTATTACGAGATCACATCTTTGTACTGTGCATGCCTGCCCAGTGCTTCTGTCATCTTCGCCATCTCCGACAGGTCCCCGATCAGGATCACTCCGGACAGCCTGTTGTTCAGGAAATAGTATTTCCTGTACTGCCCTTTGCCCATATCGCGGTATTCCACCGTCTTATACAGCAGGTCCGGATTCTTCCCGTTATCGCCTGCCGCAAAGAGTGCTGTATTCATGCCGTGGAAGGTAAGCGCAGCCGCCACGGGCTCATATTCCAGAGCCTCTCCTGCCGCATTTGCACCCGCTATGCGGCCCTGTTCCACAGCCTCAGGCCAGATTGCGTAATCTGCGCCCTCATATTCCGCACAGTCTCCACACGCGTACACGCCCGGCACGCTCGTCTCCATCCGGGAATCCACCTTGACAGCCCGTCCGGTCTCCAGTCCGATCTCCTTCGCCAGGCCTGTGTTCGCCCGCACTCCTGCGGAGATCACGACCAGCTCTGCCGGGATCACAGTCCCGTCGTCAAGACGGACGCCGTTTACATGCCCGTCGCCCTCGATCGCTGCCACAGACACGCCCGTATGGATCTCCACTCCATTTTTCGCTGCTGTCTCTTTTAAGATTTCCGCGGAGCCTGCATCCAGCTGCCGTCCCATGAGCACCGGGGCCACTTCGAGCACCTGCACGTCCAGCCCGGCTTTTTTCAGCTCCCATGCAGCTTCCAGCCCGAGCACGCCTCCGCCGATCACGACAGCCCTGGACGCGCTCTCCATGAGTCCTTCCAGCTTCTCCACATCAGAGAGCCTGCGGATCGCGATGACCTCCGGAAGGTCAGCCCCCTGGACCGGCGGGATAAAGCATTCGCTCCCGAGCGCATAGATCAGCTTTGTGAAATGCACTTTTTCCCCGCTGTCGAGCAGGACTTCCTTTTCCTTCATGTCCACGGACTCCACCCGTTTCCCGAGCATCTGCCATACCTTATTCTCCTCATACCAGTCCGGTCCTTCGATGGCGATCTGCTCCGCGCTCAATCCCGCCACGATCGACTTGGTCAGCATCGGGCGGTTATACGCTGCATAAGGCTCATCAGAGATCAGGATGACCGCTCCCGTCTTATCTCTCTCCCGGATCGCTTTGGCGGCATTGAACCCGGCCGCGCCGTTGCCCAGGATCACGTAATACTCCTGCGTATTATTGGTAAATCCGCTCTCTTCCACTTCCACGGGGACGAAATTCTCCTTCCCCACCCCGCATACCGGGCAGATCTCGATGGAAGAGTCAAAGATCTCGCCGCACACAAGGCATTTCACCAGGCTGCGCGCGCCTTTCTTCTTCGGCTTCACAGGCTCCTTATCCTGGACAATGCATCCGAACTGATACCCGTACTCATAAGCGCTGACAAGGTCTGCCTCAGACGGTTTGAAACGGACGCGGAATCCTTCTGATACTTTCATCCTGAGCTGCTTTAACCTCTCCGTGATATGGGGCACGCCCTCTCCGCTCCATCCGTAGCTTCCGAAAGCCCCGGCGAACTTCCCGCCATGGGTCCCCGGGAACATATTAAGCGTCAGGTCCCAGATCGGCTTCAGCGCTTCGCCGACGATGGTCGGCGTCCCCAGAAGGATGCCGTCCGCGAAGAGCAGCTCTTCGTTTACCTTCGCTGCGTCCGCCTCTACCATATCGTAAGAACGCACATCGATATCCCCGCTGTCCTTTACGCCCTCCGCGATCTTCTCCGCCAGTGTCTTCGTATAGCCATAGGCGCTCACATAGGGAATGATGACCGTCTTTTTCGGGTTCGGGTTCACTACTGTGGACCACTCCCTGTACTGTTTCATGACCGCTTTGATGCGGTCTCCCACGAGCACCGGCCCGTGTCCCGTGCAGACCATGGAGATATCCATCTCCTCCACGCGGTCCAGCGCTTTCAGCATATACGGCTTGAACGGCCCGATGATGCAGTCGTAATAATATTTCAGCGCACTTTGGTAATCCGCCTCGTTTTTGATTTCCGTGGAGACGACTTCCGGCAGGCAGTAATGGGAACCGAAGGAATCACATGTCACAAGGATCTGTTCTTCTTCGATAAATGTGTACATGGTATCCGGCCAGTGGAGGTTCGGGACAAACAGGAACCGGAGCGTGCGGTTCCCGATCGTCATCTTTTCCCCGTCCCTGGCAGGGATCCCCACAAAATCTTTATTCACGATCTCCTTGAGGAAGCCCAGCGCGCAGCCGGTAGCGATGATCTTCATCTGCGGGCTTAAATCCAGCAGCATCTCCACGCTCCCCGCGTGGTCCGGCTCCGTGTGGCTGACCACAAGATAGTCGATCTTATGCACATCGGTTACTTCTTTTAATTTTTCAAGATACTCGTCAAAAAATTTCGCCTTTGCTGTCTCAAAAAGCACAGTCTTGTCCCCGGCCTTCATCACATACGAATTGTATGTCGTGCCAAATTCCGTGTACATGATGATGTCAAATACACGGAGCTTGTCATCGATGATACCTGTCCAGTAAAAGTTTTCTCTCAGTTTGATACTTTTCATACGATCCTCCTTTTCGGTGTGAATAAAAGAAACTGCCAGATATTATACCCCGGCTTTTTTACAGATATCCGCAAGGCAGCACTTCTCGCAGTGAGGCTTTGTCCTTGCTGTGCACACGTCCCTTCCGTGATAGACAAGACGGTGGCAGAAATCGCTCCCCTCCTCAGGCGGGATGATCTTCCACAGCGCCATCTCCACCTTCTTCGGCTCTTTGATCCCGTCTACGAGCCCGATGCGGTTCACCAGGCGGATACAGTGGGTATCCGTCACGATCGCAGGTTTTCCGAATACATCTCCCATGATCAGGTTTGCGCTCTTGCGCCCCACGCCGGGGAGTTTCAGGAGTGCGTCAAAATCATCCGGCACCTTCCCGCCGTACTCATCTCTCAGGATCTTCATGCACGCGCTGATATCCCGGGCCTTGCTCCGCCCCAGTCCGCACGGCCGGACGATCTCCTCGATATCATCCACGTCCGCGGCTGCCAGGGCATCCACATCCGGGTATTTTTCATACAGGCCTTCCACGACTACATTTACGCGGGCGTCCGTACACTGCGCTGCCAGGCGGACACTGACCAGCAGTTTCCACGCCTGGTCGTAATCCAGCGTACAACCTGCGTCCGGGTACTCTTTCTTCAGGCGTTCGATCACTTCTAATGCCCGCTGTTTTTTTGTCATCTGTTTCTGTCCTCCATATTTTTTCTCAATTCGTCAAGCGCATTCCTGAACCGCTCGGATACCGCGGTGGGATTTCTCCAGAGATGGCGCGCCGCATGCAGATAGCTGCGGTCCGTGCGCTCTCCCATTTTCCCGATCTCCCGGCGGATATTCTGGCGGAGAGCTGCAAGCTCTTCCCTTCGCTCTTCCCCGATCATCTCCCCGACTCTGGACGGGATCTCTTCTTTAAGGAGCTGCTCTGCCCTCTGGTACAGTTCTTCCAGCTGCCTGCGCCTCTCCTGACGCTTCATGTCGATCCGTTCAAGATACGCGGCCTTGCGCGAAAGCCTCTTCCGGCTGCGCTCCCCGGAATAGCGAAGGTAGTCCTCCTTCGCGTCTTCCGCCGCGACTTTGAGCCTTTCCTGGAGCTTCCGGATCTGCTCCCTACTCTCCTCGAGCTGGGAGAGGATCCGCTTCAGATCCATCGCCTCGTTGAAGGACTGTGTCAGGTCCACCGCTGCTGCCACTGACAGCACGAGCGCCGCGCCCTCTGCCACGGCAAGGGGGATCCTGAGCACTGCGGTCTCGATGGGCACATGCACCACCCTTACGAGCAGGACGGAAAAGCATCCCCAGCACAGGGAAGAGGATACGCAGATGTAACCGTGGAGATTCAGCTTCTGGTTACTGTAATCCCAGTACCTCACATGGAAGAGCCGCTCCATCGCTGCCCCGGTAAAATATTCCAGAACAGTGGCCGCCAGCATTCCCAGGAGAAAGATCAGCACCATATTTTCCCGGACGCCAATGGTACTGACCAGGACTGCCAGCGCCCCGGAGCCGTACAGGGGCAACATGGGCCCGTGCATGAACCCTCTGTTTACCCACCGGCGTTTCCTCACAGAGACATAGCAGCTTTCCCATACCCAGCCGATAAAGCTGTAAATAAAGAAAAACAATACCCACTGGGAAAGATAATAAGCATGCATCACTGCTCCTTGTTTTCGATTTCCATGATCAGGTCCACTCTTCTCTGATGGCGTCCGCCTTCAAAGTCTGTGTCCAGCCATGTCTCCACGATCATCTTCGCCAGCTCCGGCCCCACCACTCTGGCGCCGAAGGCAAGGATATTGCAGTTATTGTGGGCGCGCGCCATTTTCGCCGTGAATGGCTCACTGCACACTGCCGCGCGGATGCCCTTTACCTTATTCGCCGCCAGTGAGATCCCGAGGCCTGTCCCGCAGATCAGGATCCCCTGCTCTACCTCGCCTGCCGCTACCGCGCGCGCAACGATCTCGCCGTAGACCGGATAGTCACAGCTCTCCGCTGAGTCCGTGCCGTAATCTACGACTTCATGCCCCTTTTCCTCCAAAAATGCGATGATCTCTTTCTTCATCTCTAATGCGGAATGATCATTCCCAATCCCAATCTTCATAATCCCTATCCTTTCTGTCTGTCAGTTCCCGCGCAGATCCCCGGGGTGCTTTTCCGAAACGCCTCTCCCCGGAGCTTCCCGCAAAATAAAAACGCCTCCGGCAGTACTGCCGGAGGCTGTGTCTGCTGTAACACCCCTATCATAACAAATCCTTCTTTTAAACGCAACTCATTCCACGTTCCGCTCATCCGCATTCTGCATCCCATTCTGCACCTGCATGTCATCGCGCATTTCATACGGCTGCATCTGCATGTCATCCCGCCTGTCATACGGCCGCATCCACCTGTCAGGCCGTCTGCGCGCGCCCTGCGCACGCTGCCTGGAACTCCCTGAGCTTCCGCTCCGCTTCCGGGCTTAAGCTGCGCGGCACCTGGATCTGTACCGTGACATACTGGTCGCCGTGCACGGAAGGATCTTTCATGGACACGATCCCTTTGCCTTTCAGCCGGATCTTTGTCCCGGACTGCATGCCCTTCCTTATCTTACACAGCACGTTGCCGTACAGCGTGCTGACGACTGCTTCGCCGCCGAACACTGCTGTCGTGAACGGGATCTGCACTGTCGTATAGACGTCCATGCCTTTCCTCTCATAGCCATCCTTTCCCCGGACCGTCACTCCAAGCAGCAGGTCGCCGTTCTCCCCGCCGTTTATGCCGGGCATCCCTTTTCCTTTCAGGCGCACTGTCTTGCCGGTATCGATCCCTGCCGGGATGTGTACCTGGAGAGACTGCACTGCCCCGCCGGCTGCCGCCGGATCCTGGAGGCGGATCACCTTATCGCATCCGAAGGCAGCCTCATCAAAGCTGACCTCTACCTGCGCGCGTACATCCTGGCCCTTCCGGCTGAAGTTCCCGCGGTATCCGCCGTGATGGAAGATATCTCCGAAAATATCCCCGAACATATCGTCCATATTGCCGCCTTCAAAATGATACTCCTGATATCCGCTCTGCGGGCCGCCGTATGCACGCCAGAATCCCCCGGTTCCGCCCGCGCCGCCGGCACTGTTCCATGCACCGCCTGCGTTGTTCCACGGACCTCCTGCTCCGCTCTGGTCGAATGCCGCATGGCCGAACTGGTCATACATCTTTCTCTTTTCCTTGTCGCTCAGTACATTATAAGCTTCTGTAACTTCCTTAAATTTCTGTTCCGCATCCGCGTCCCCTGCATTTGTATCAGGATGATATTTCTTCGCGAGCTTGCGGTACGCTTTCTTTATCTGGGTCTCATCCGCATTTCTGCTGACGCCCAGCACATCATAATAATCTCTTTTTTCTGCCATTTCACTCACCCTCCTGCATCTGTAACTCACTGGCATCTCCTCAGGATCCGCCATCTATCACTTTCGAACAGCCCGTCTCCGGGCGTAAAAATTCATTCTGTTCTATTTGTAATATAACAGCTATTTTCCGCAATGTCAAGGATGCTTCCTTATATTCCTTATATATATATGTGCAATAGCAACAGTTCAGCCCGCGCCATTCGGAAAACCGCACTGCGTGCTTACTGCGGCTGCCGCCGCTGTTTTCCTCATAAACGGGCGCTCAGCTCATCGGACTGCCCGCTCGAAAAATCATGCGAGCATGATTTTCTCTCCCGCGCAGCCCGATGGCTGAACTGATATGCAATATATGAATATTTTATAAAGCATTCCACCTGGAAATCCCCGCCTATTGACATTGTGTTTTTTCTGTGCTAATTTTCTATAATAAACATTTAGCACTCTCATGCGCAGAGTGCTAACAAAAGAATGGGAGGGTTTCATATGTTTATACAACCTGTTTATAATATATTGCTGTTACCTGATGTAACATATTATTTTAAGAAAGATTTCTTTGCCGGCCGGGCGGATGAATTAAAACCCGGTACACAGATCCTGTTCACGCTTCTCAGGACCGAAGCAGAAGAAAACAGCCTGCAGGCAGAAGATTTCTATCCGATCGGGCTCTCCGCCAGAGTGGAGTCCGTAAGCGATGAGGATGTGATCCAGATCCGCACGATCGACAGAGTGGAGATCATCAGCCCGGTCATTGAAGACGGCGAAGTGCGCGCCGCATTTGCGGTCCGGCCTTCGATCGGGGATCTGTCCGAAAAAGAGCAGCAGAAAATATTCGCCGATGTCCGGACTTCCCTTCTCAGGTTTGTCCAGAATTACCAGTGGGGGATCTGGGCGAGAGGCTTCATCCTTCAGCGCAAGAGCATTTATGACCTTGTCTCTTCGCTGTCCGAATATCTGAACCTGAGTGTTGATGAAAAGTACGCCATCCTTGCCGAGGATTCCGTAAAAGCAAGATATGCCCTTATTGAAAAAGCGGTCAACGAGTTCATGGAGGTGGCAAAAGTCTCCGCCGAGGCCCAGGAAGCCCAGAAGGACGGCCAGGAGCAGCTCTACCGGGAGGCAGCGCTCAGAAAACAGATCGACTATCTGCAGAAAGAGCTCGATGACATGCACCCGGAGAATATTTCGGATGTAAGAAAATTCGAGAAAAAGATCGCCGAGTCCGGCATGAACAAAGAGGCGCGCAGAGAGGCGGAAAAAGTGCTGAACCGTATGCGCCAGGAAGGGAAAGAGAGCCATGAGTACGGGCTCCTGTATGATTACCTTGACTTTGTCACAAGCCTGCCGTGGAAGGCGCCTGTATTCGCGCCCATCGACCTGGCCCGCGCGGAGAAGATCCTGGATGAAGACCACTACGGATTAAAAAAGGTAAAAGAGCGTATCATCCAGCAGCTGGCAGTCATGGCCCTGAACAAAAAACAGTATGGCTCGATCCTTCTCTTTGTCGGAGCCCCCGGCACCGGGAAGACCAGTATCGGGCAGAGCATTGCCCGTGCGCTCGGGCGGGAATATGTCCGCATCAGCCTGGGCGGCATCCGGGATGAAGCAGAGATCCGCGGGCACCGGAGGACTTACATCGGAGCCATGCCCGGCCGGATCATGGAGGCTATGAAGCGCAGCGGCTCCTCCAACCCGGTCATGGTCCTGGACGAGGTCGACAAGCTGGCAAAGGATTACGGCGGGGATCCTGCGAGCGCGCTCCTCGAGGTGCTTGACCCGGAGCAGAACAGCACATTTACAGACCACTATATGAATGTGCCCTATGATCTGTCGAACGTACTCTTTGTGTGTACGGCAAACACAACGGATACGATCCCGGAACCGCTTTTAAACCGTATGGAAGTCATCTCGTTCCCGGGATATACCGCCGTAGAAAAATATCACATCGCGAAAAAGCATCTGATCCCAAAAGCCATGGAAGCTATGGGCATCAAAAAGAATATGCTCAAGATCACCGACGGCGCACTGCGCCAGATCATCGATGAATATACAATGGAGGCCGGAGTCCGTGACCTGAAGAAGTCCATTGAGACACTGTGCCGCACCGCTGCGGTAGAGCTGGTCAGGGGCAGCGCGGCAGAGAATGCCGGCACAGCGGATGATAATGCAGAGAATGCCCACGCAGAGGATGCCACTGCTGAGAATCCCCGGGCAGAAGACAGCGGCCTGTGTATCTCTGTCACGAAAAGCAATCTTTCAGACTATCTGGGCAGGAAACAGATCCGCACAGAGCGCAGGCTGTCCTCCGGGACTCCCGGCGTAGTGACCGGACTTGCCTGGACCCGGGCAGGAGGCGCGATCCTCTTCATTGAGACGAAACTGACAAAAGGAAAAGGCAAACTGCTCATCACCGGGCAGCTTGGAGATGTGATGAAGGAATCTGTCCAGATTGCGCTCACCCTGGTCCGCTCACTCTATCCGAAAGAGAGCCGGGTGCTGGAGGACCACGACCTGCATGTCCATGTACCGGCAGGCGCTGTGCCAAAGGACGGGCCGTCCGCCGGCATCACTCTGACTACAGCGCTCGCCTCGCTCATCACCGGGAAGGCGGTGGACACCTGCTGCGCTATGACAGGAGAGGTTTCCTTACGGGGCGGCGTGATGCCGATCGGCGGACTCCCCGAGAAGCTGATGGCAGCCCAGAGAGCCGGGATCAAAAAGGTGTATATCCCTTATGACAATATCGAAGATCTGGATGATGTCGCCGAAGAGGTAAAAGAAAAACTTGATATCGTACCCGTGAAAAAAGTCACGGACGTGCTGAAAGACCAGGCTCTCAGGTAGAGCCCGGCCTTTCTTTTTTCTGTCATATCTTCTGTTCCTGCAGTCCCTGCTTTTTCAGCCACTTCCTCATTGTGCAGATATAATACGGCACCAGTGGGATGAGCGCCGCCAGCCATGCCGCCGGATCCGCGAGGCATACACCGGTAAAGCTTGCCCGCCCCGCGACGAGCATCACGATCCCTGCCCTCGCCGCCAGCTCGAAGACACCGCCCAGCATGGGCACCAGCCCGTACCCCATCCCCTGGAGGGCATTCCGGTACAGGTAGATGCTGCCCAGGAAGGGATAACACCAGAATACCGCGCGGAAATACATGACCGCCGCGTCTGCCACAGCGGTCTCTGACGGACTGACAAAGAGCCATGTCATATACCTTCCGCCGAAATACACCACTGCCATGGTGACCACGCTCCAGACAAGGATCATGATCTGCGTGCATTTCACGCCTTCCCTGACACGGTCCGCTTTTCCCGCGCCGCGGTTCTGTCCCACATAGGTCGCAATAGTCGCGCCAAACGCCACAAACACAGTGCTGATGATATTCTGGAGCTTGCCTGCCGCAGAAAATCCCGCCATATAGTCTTCTCCGTATACATTCACCGCCCCCTGCACGATGACCGTGCCGATCGCGGTAATGGAAAACTGGAGCCCCATCGGTATGCCCAGCGCCAGAAGCCGGCCGAGGCTCTGGATGGAGATCCGGAAGTCGCCGCCTTTCAGATGGAGGAGCGGATATTTCTTTATGATATATACAAGGCACAGGACTGCTGATATCCCCTGTGCGATGACCGTCGCATACGCGCATCCTTCGACGCCCATTCCAAAATTCACGATGAACACAATGTCCAGCACCACATTGATCACAGCGGAAATGATCAGGAAATAAAGCGGAGACCTGGAATCTCCCAGCGCCCTTAAGAAAGCGGCCAGCGCATTATACGCCGCGGTGACGATCAGACCGGCATAGATAATGCCCATGTAGCTTTTCACATCCGGCAGCAGTTCCTCCGAGTAGTTCATCAGCCGGAGGATCGGCTCATTGGCCACGGTAAGTCCCGCTGTCATCACCACCGCGAACACCGCGGAAAGGATGACTGACATCGCTACATAATGCCGCATCCTGTCATACTGCTTCGCCCCGAACCACTGGGACACAAGGATCGCAAATCCGCTGCTCAGCCCGTTGAGCCACCCTGTCACAAAGAACATCAGGGAACCCGTGCTCCCGATCGCCGCCAGGGCATCCACTCCGATAAACTGTCCCGCCACGATCGAATCCGCTATATTGTAAAACTGCTGGAAGATATTCCCCAGGCACATTGGGATCATAAAACGGATGATCAGCCTCATCGGGCTTCCGGCAGTCATATCGCTTGTCTTGTTCGTACTCATAACGCTCCCTCTCCTGTATGCTGCTTTTGTGTGTATACTGCTTCTGTATATATGCTGCTTCTGCGTTTTCCGCCTGTGCGTTTCTCTGTTTGCACGGTTCCCTATTATACAGGATTTCCCGCAGTTTGCAATGAGAATTTCCGATGAAATAAAAGAAAAAATAACTCGTTATTGCCCCTCGCGGGACAACTCCTTATAATAAGGATATTGATAAAAGACCATACTGAAATATACTACTTCAATGACCCGTCCGGGTCCGGGCAGAAGGGAACAGGATATGAATTTAAATACTGTATTGATCAAACCGGCATCCAGCCAGTGCAGCATGACATGCGACTATTGTTTTTACTGCGACGAAGCAGCGAAAAGGGAATCTCCTTCCTATGGGATGATGACAGAAGAAACCCTCAAAAATATTGTTAAAAAAACATTGTTCCAGGCCACCGGAGATGTCTGCTTTGCCTTCCAGGGCGGGGAACCGACTTTGCGGGGGCTCCGTTTTTTTGAGAAAGCAGTTGAGTTTGAACAGCGGTATAACCGCAGGCAGGCCAGGATATCAAACACGCTTCAGACAAACGGCCTCCAGATCAACGAGGCGTGGTGCAGGTTTTTCCGTGAACATCATTTCCTCATTGGCATTTCCGTGGACGGCACCCGGGAGACACATGACCAATGCCGCCACACAAAAAGCGGTGCCCCCACCTACGACCGTATCCTCGGAGCGATCCGGATGCTGGACAGCTTCCAGGTAGAATATAATATCCTTACCGTGGTAAATGCGTACACAGCTCCGAAAATACGGGAGATCTACGCTGATTACAGGGAAAAGGGCTGGAAGTTCCAGCAGTATATCGCCTGCCTCGATCCTCTGGGACAGGAAGGCGGACATTCCCCTTACTCTTTGACGCCGGAAGCCTACGGGGAATTTCTGTCCACGCTCTTCGAGCTGTGGTACAAAGACTGGCGCCGCGGAAAAGCGCCATACATCCGTGATTTTGAAAATTATATCGGCATTGCCATGGGGTATGTCCCGGAAGCCTGTTCCCAGAGGGGGATCTGCTCAGTCCAGGGAGTCGCAGAGGCAGACGGCAGCGTATATCCCTGCGACTTCTACGCACTGGATGGATACAGGCTGGGGAATTTCAACAACGATAAAATACAGGATTTTCTGGAAAATGACCGCGCCAGAGATTTCATAAATGAATCGAAAAAGATCAGCGGCTCCTGCCGGACCTGCCCCTATTATGCTCTTTGCCGGGGCGGCTGCCGCCGGACCCGGGTCAAAGAACCGGGCACAGACACTTACCGCAGTTATTTCTGCCGGAGCTATCAGATGTTTTTCAGCCGGGAGGGAAAGAAGATCGAAGAGATCGCCAGATATCTGAAAAAATAGTACCTGAAAGTCAAAAAGCCGGAAACGCTGTGTTTATGTACAAATGTGTACGGATTTTACAAATTTTAGTATCAAAAACTTGAATCAAAATAGCCAGTATGCTATATTATGAATGGAAAAGGAACAACCGCCCACAAGGGGTTGACCTCATGAAGCAAACAATAACATAGAAATTACCACCTCTTCACTCGCCAAAGTTCCGGGGTGGTTTTTCTATGCCTAAAGCACTATCTGATAAACGTAAAAACGAATGTCAGCAATGCCAGAATGAACATTCCAAAAGCCATCAGATCCTTAAAGTCAAACGGTTTCTTGTCCATCAGCACCACCCCCATTCTATGTAAGAATAGAGGTCAGCCACCCTGCAACACGGTTGTTCCTGTCCATATACTACCATAAGCGCAGACAGCGTACAATATCTATTTCAGTATCACCGGGATCCTCTGCAGCTCCCCGGTCAGGTGCGGCATAGGTCGCGTTTTACTACCTCTGCCCCCGTCTTCTTCGGTGTCATCCGGTCCTCATTTTACCCGTTCGATCTGCTCAACATCCATAACGCTAACGCTCGTATCCGGTGGTTTTTATTGATACACAACAAAAGCCGGAAACGCTGAATCTGTAACGTTTCCGGCTTTTCTTAAGCAGATGACGGGAATCGAACCCGCCTCCCCAGCTTGGGAAGCTGGTGTTCTACCGATGAACTACATCTGCATTCGGTACGAGTAAGATTATACCGCTGTTCGTCTAAAATTGCAAGGCTTTTTTCTCTCACTTTTCCTTCTCACTTTTCCTTCTAACAGCCTTCCCTCACTTACCGTCCAACCGCTTCAATCATCCTCACTCGATCTGCCAGTCAATGGGCTCGATGCCGTGCTCCTCGAGGAACCGGTTCGTCTGGCTGAAGGGCCTGCTACCGAAAAATCCACGGAACGCGGACAGCGGGCTCGGATGGGGAGCTGTCAGGATCAGATGCTTTGGATTATTGAGCATAGCCTTCTTTCTCTGCGCCGGGCTGCCCCAAAGGATGAATACGATTGGGCGGTCCTGGCTGTTGAGCGCCATGATCGCGGCGTCCGTAAACTCCTCCCAACCGATCCCCCGGTGGGAATTCGCCTGATGCGCTCTTACGGTAAGTACGGTATTGAGCATGAGCACTCCCTGCTCCGCCCATTTTGTCAGGCAGCCATGGTCCGGGATCGTACAGCCCAGGTCATCATGGAGTTCCTGATAGATATTCACAAGAGACGGCGGGATCTCCACCCCTTTCTTCACAGAAAAACAGAGCCCGTGCGCCTGACCATTATTGTGGTACGGGTCCTGTCCCAGGATCACCACTTTTACCTCCTTGAGCGGCGTCAGATGGAATGCGTTAAAAATATCCTCCGCCGGCGGAAAGATCAGCCTTGTCCTGTATTCATGGTTCACTGTCTCGAACAGCTTCTTATAGTATGGTTTGGAAAACTCCCCTTTCAGCGCTTCATACCAGCCTCCGTTTAATCCTGCCATAACTCTCTCCTTAAATTTTCAGAATATTCATCCCATCGGGGTCAGACCCCTTTTCAAAGGGGTCTGACCCCGTTCACAGTTTTTTCACAATCTCACCGGCACGCCTTCTCCCCTCAGGTACTCTTTTACCTGCCGGATCTCCAGTTCTTTATAATGGAACAGCGACGCCGCCAGTGCCGCGTCCGCCTTCCCCTCGGTCAGCGCTTCTTTGAAGTGCTCCAGTGTCCCAGCCCCGCCTGATGCGATCACAGGGATGGATACGTTTTCCGCGATCGTGCGCGTCAGCTCCAGGTCATACCCTGCCTTTGTCCCATCGCAGTCCATGCTGGTGAGCAGGATCTCTCCGGCGCCGAGCCGTTCCACTTTCTGCGCCCATTCTACGGCATCGATCCCGACATCGATACGGCCGCCGTTTTTATAGATATTCCATCCTGACCCGTCTTCCCGCTTTTTGGCGTCTATGGCTACGACGACGCACTGACTACCGAATTTATCCGCCGCGTCGCTGATCAGCTCCGGCGTATTGATCGCCGAAGAGTTGATGGAAACTTTATCCGCGCCTTCTCTCAGGATCGCGCGGAAATCATCCACCGTACGGATACCTCCGCCTACCGTGAACGGAATGAACACGCACTCCGCCACCTGCCGGACCATATCAACCACTGTCCTGCGCTCATCCGAAGATGCGGTAATGTCAAGGAATACCAGCTCATCCGCCCCGGCTTTGTCATATGCCTTCGCGATCTCCACCGGATCTCCCGCGTCTTTCAGGTCCACAAAATTTACGCCCTTTACTACCCTGCCCGCATTTACGTCCAGACAGGGGATGATCCTTTTTGTAAACATGCTCCGCCTCCTCTCACAGCTCCACAAAATTCTTCAGGATATGCAGTCCCACATCGCTGCTCTTCTCCGGGTGGAACTGGCAGGCGAACACATTTCCCTGCTCCACGGAAGCATGGATATGCGTACAATATTCCGTTGTGGCTTTTACGATCTTCTCATCTTCTGCTTTCAGATAGTAGGAATGTACAAAATACACATACGACTGCTCCCTGATCCCCCGGAACAGCCTTCCGTCATTCTGCAGGTGCAGGGAATTCCAACCCATATGAGGGATCTTCATCCCCTCTGCCTCCGGGATCCTCAGGATCTCCCCTTTCAGGATCCCAAGTCCCGCCACGCCGGGAGCTTCCTCGCTGCGCTCAAACAGAAGCTGCAGGCCGAGGCAGATCCCCAGGAAAGGTTTTCCGCTCTCCGCCACGTCACGGATCACCGGTTCCAGCCCTCTTCTCCGGATATTCGCCATGGCGTCGCCAAAGGCCCCGACGCCGGGCAGGATCACTTTATCCGCGCTGAGTATCTTCTCCGCGTCCCCGGTGATATGCACCTGTTCCCCCAGGGAGATCAGCGCTTTTTCCACGCTCCGGATATTTCCCGCATCATAATCAATGACCGCGATCATCTGCCTTCCTCCTTCCCGACGCCTGTCTTTACAACAGGTACAGGCGTATCATCCACTGCATCCAGATTATTGATATACTTTTTCGTCTCCTTCACAATGACCGGCGACAGCAGCAGCACCGCGATCAGATTGGGGATCGCCATCAGCGCGTTCAGGATGTCCGCGATCTTCCAAACGAGATCGAGGGCAAGCACCGGGGCAATGAGAGAAACCGCGATATAAAGAACACGGTACGGGATCAGCCCCTTCTTACCCGAAAAGTATTCCACGCACCGCTCTCCATAGTACGCCCAGCCGAGGATCGTGGAATACGCAAAGGAGATAATGCCTACGACAAGGATAAACGGCCCGAAGAACGGGATCTGTCCGAATGCAAGGGTCGTCAGCTCGCCCCCGTCCGCTATCTGGTCTGCGTTGATGGCCGGATTTTTCATGATCGTCGACACGAGCACAAGACCAGTCATCAGGCAGACGACTACCGTATCCCAGAATGTCCCCGTGGAAGAGACAAGGGCCTGGCGCACCGGATTCTTCGTCTTCGCCGCCGCAGCCGCGATCGGAGCGGAGCCCATACCGGATTCATTGGAAAACAGTCCCCTGGCCACTCCGTACTGCATCGCATAGCGGATCCCTGTCCCGACGAGCCCGCCTGCCGCCGCACCCGGCGTAAATGCCAGACGACAGATCGTCTTTATCGCCGGAATGATATAATCATAATTGATCCCAAGGATGATCAGGCAGCCCACTACATAAAAGATTGCCATAAAAGGCACCAGCTTCTCACACACATTGGCAATGCTCTTGATCCCTCCGAAGATCACGAATGCAGTGAGCACAGCGACGATGACCCCGATGATCCACGGCTCGATCCCCAGGTTCTCATTGCACACCTCGGCAATGGCATTTACCTGGGTCGCACATCCGATCCCAAAGGACGCAAATCCGGCAAACACCGCGAAGACCATGCCCAGCCACTTCATGTTCAGCCCACGCTCCAGGGCATACATAGCGCCGCCCTGCATACGGCCGTCCGCTGTCTTTACCCGATACTTGACCGCGATCAGCGACTCCGCATATTTCGTAGCGATACCGAACACACCGGTCAGCCAGCACCAGAGCACAGCCCCAGGCCCGCCGAGGGCGATCGCCGTACCCACCCCGATGATATTTCCGGTACCGATGGTAGACGCTAGCGCTGTGGTGAGGGCGCCGAACTGGCTGACCTCTCCGTCCGCGTCATCTTCCCTGGACACAGAAAGCGGGATCCCTTTTGTGATGGACTTTCTCTGGATAAACCCGGTGCGCACTGTCATAAACAGATGCGTGCCGAGAAGCAGGATGATCATCCACCATCCCCACACAAAATCATCCACGGACTGCACGATATCAAATATCTTTTCATACATGGCTCTCTTCCTCCCAGATAACAATTCAGGCATACGCAATGCCCACTGCCCACAGCCGGCATACCGTATGCCTGTAAAACATCTCAACACTGACATTTTAGCGTATTTCCGCTTTAATGTAAAGAAGCATTTCCACAGCTGTCCGGTTTTGCTTTTTCACCGCCGTTTCCCGCGTCCAGCTCAAACCAGAACTCCACTCCATTCTCGAAGTTCTTTACCCCGTATTTCTGATGGAAGGACTCCATGATTGCCTTTACGATAGACAGGCCGATGCCGTTGCCCCCATACTCTCTTGTATGCGCCTTGTCTACTTTGTAGAACTTATCCCACAGCTTCGGGATATCCTCCTCCGGGATCGGCTTCCCGCTGTTGAACACAGATACCCTCGCCTTCCCGTCTTCCGGAACAACACGCACCTCGATCCGCTTCTCATTCTCCACATGATGGATCGCATTGGTCAGATAATTGCGCACGACCTGCTCGGTCTTGAACTCATCCGCCCAGACATAAAGGGAATCATCTGCGATGAAATCCACTTCCGCCCCAGCCTGCTGCACGAGGATCTCGCAGCTTGCGATCACGCCTTTCACCAGCTTCACGATATCAAACCGTTCAAACTGGACTTCATCATTCCCGAATTCCAGCTGGTTCAGAGTGAGGAGGTTTTTGACCATCATATTCATCTTGCCCGCCTCATCCATGATCACATCGCAGTAAAACTCCCTGCTCTCCGGGTCATCGCTGATCCCCTCTTTAAGCCCTTCCGCATAGCCCTGGATCAGGGCAATGGGAGTCTTGAGCTCATGGGAGACATTGCCCAGGAATTCATTCCTCATATCCTCGATCTTTTCCTTCTGCTCGATGTCCTTCTGGAGCTGGTTGTTCGCGCTCTTTAACTCGGACACCGTCTTTTCGAGCTGGGCGGACATCCTGTTGAAATTCCGGCCCAGGATGCCGATCTCATCCTCGCCGCCCCGCGTATACTTAGCCTCGAAATTCAGGTTCGCCATCTCCTGGGAAAGTCCCGCAAGCTCCATCACGGGCTGTGTGATCCTGCGCGAAAACAGCCATATGAGCAGTCCCCCGAAGACGATCCCGATGACGCCCAGATAAATGAGGAAACGGTTCGCCAGGGATGCGCTCTCCTGGATACTCGCCAGGGGGCTCTGCATGATAAACCAGGACCCGTCAGACAGGCGTCCGCACATTTTCAGATATTCCACATCTCCTGTAACCCCCTGCGCATCATCCCGGTAGATCGTATAAGTATCCGTCTGCCTGATCACATCCGATACATTCACCCCGGCCATGCCCGCCAGCATACCCAGCGTCATCTCCTTAAAGCGGGGATCCGCAGTCCCGAGCGTACTCAGGACCGCATCGCCGCCCGCGTCTATGACGACCAGGTCCACGTTTGCCTTCTCCGTGCGGACCAGGATATTATTGAGCGACGATGTCTCTGACATTTTATTTTCCGCGAACATACGGTCAACTTCATTGTACGTGCGCAGAAGCTCCTGAGACTTATGCGAAAGATAGTATGTGCCCAGGAAGCCATTGTTCACGACCAGTACAGCGCCAAGGATAAATACCAGAAGCCCAATAAAAATAGCAGTGATCTGCCTTCGGATCGAATATTTCATAAAGCTTCACCTCAGATCAGTCTACTTCAAATTTATACCCCATCCCCCAGATCGTACGGATATATTCCCCCTTGTCCCCAAGCTTGCTGCGCAGCTTTTTCACATGGGTGTCGATCGTGCGGGCATCGCCGAAATAATCATAGTTCCACACATTGTTCAGGATCTTCTCCCTGGACAGGGCGATCCCCTGGTTCTCCACGAAATACGCCAGCAGTTCAAATTCCTTATAGCTCAGCTCCACAGGCTTCCCGTCGATCTTCACGATGTGGGCCGCCTTATCGATCACGATGCCGCCCGCCTCGATCATGTCTCCGCCTGCATTCCCAAGCGTTCTCCTCAGGATCGCGTTCACCCTCGCCACAAGGATCTTCGGGCTGAACGGCTTGGAGATATACTCATCCACGCCAAGCTCAAACCCCTGGAGCTCGTCCCTCTCCTCAGAGCGCGCCGTGAGCATGATGATCGGCACTTTGGAAGACTCCCTGATCTCCCTGCACACCTGCCAGCCGTCCATCTTCGGCATCATCACATCAAGGATCACAAGGGCGATATCCTTCTCCTCGTAAAAGATATCCATCGCTTCCATGCCGTCCCCCGCCTCTATGACCGTATATCCTTCACGGGTCAGGAAGTCCTTTACCAGTTTCCTCATCCTGCTCTCATCATCAACCACAAGGATCTTTATATTTTCCATGGTCCGCATCTCCTCTTTTATCTCTGCACACTTTTTGTTTTATCCTATATCTTATCAGGGAAATATGTCAATATTGTGAATACCGGCACAGAAAAGGACTCAGAAAAACCGGCGCAGAAAACCGGCTGTTTCCGGCACAGGGTTGTTTCATGAAAGATTTTTAAAAATATAAGAAGATTGGATTTTATCGGGGGTTATACGTGTTATACAAATACGCGTATAACTCTCGACTTTTTATTCCTGTAGAGGTATAATGTCTATATAGTATAGGTATACTCCACCTATACAGAGAGGAGGACATTATGCCAGTAACTGAGAAAAAGTATCCGGATTGGGTTCAGAAGTATCGGACAAAGGGAACTACTGTGAAGAAAAAAGGAGATTCGTATTATCTCTATAAAAGGACATCCCGACGTGTGAAAGGGAAAAAGTATCCGCAGCCAGTCGATACATATATCGGCGTGATTACTCCGGAAGGAGTCATACAAAGTAATAAAAGAAAAATATCTTTAACAGACGCAGAAGTATGGGAATACGGATTTTCGAAAGCTGTCTGGGAGTTGTGTCCGGATGATTGGAAAAAACCATTGGGGGATGATTGGAAGGATGTACTTGCCATCATTCTCTTAAAACAGTCTCCGACCTCTTATATCCAGAAAACACGGATGATAAAAAAGGAATCGGATTTCCATTATCAGTTTGCAGCTCAGATATCCTCACTTTCCCGTAGGATCCATAAAAAATGGGGCATTGGATTGGAAGAATTACATCAGTTAGAGACAATCTATTTAGTGTGCCTGGATAAAACAGAAATCATTTCGAAAGTGAGTGAGGAGCAGCGGAAACTTCTGGAGAAAATACAAGTGGTGCTGGAAATGTGCTGAAAGAACATTTGTGACAGAAAAGCTGATCCATTATTTCAGGCAGATTCCGGATTACCGGTGCGACAGAGAGAAAAAACATGACCTTGCAGAAATGCTGGTATGTGTCACTCTCGGAGTTCTTTGTGGCAGGACGACGATCCGCAGGAGCCTGAAATGGTGTAGAAACCACCTGGAAGAACTGCGGAAACATATGAAATTGAACTACGGGATTGCCTCGCCTTCCACCATTACCCGGATGCTGTCTGGGATTGATGAGGAATTAGCCTTGTATGCTTTTATGGAATGGATCGGTGAGATCGTGGACTCGAAGAATACCCATCTCGCTATTGATGGGAAAGCATTACGCGGCGCAGCGGAAAAGACGAAAAGCGGGACAGCACCGATGCTGTTGAATGTAGTGGAAACGGTTCGAGGGTTGATACTTGCACAGCTTCCGGTCGATTCAAAGACGAATGAGATTACGGTGATTCCGGAATTGTTGAAACTTCTGGATATCAGAGGGAGTGTTATAACGATTGATGCGATTGGGACACAGACAGCAATCATGGAACAGATACATGAACAGGAAGGGCATTTTGTATTTACAGTAAAGAAAAATCAGCCAGACGCTTATGAGGAGATCCATACGTTCCTGGATAAACTGGAAGAAGAAGCAGAGAAAAAAGGAAAAAGTGAAACTCCAGATCCTGTTATGCAGGATTATCTTGGGAAATATGAAGAGATCAATCAGATGGAAAAAAATCGGGACAGAAATGAGTACAGGACTTGCCAGATATGTAATAATGCATTAAATCTGACGAAAAAACAAAAAGAATGGACATACGTTCAGAGCATTGGGCGGATCAAGCAGGTGAGGATTCCTGTTGAAAAAGACAGCCAGGGGAATGATATCACTCCGACAAAAGAAGAGTTTTTGAAAAAAGGCTCAAGAAGAGTCCCAGTTCCTTCTGCTGAAGAGGGAATTGGAAAAGACATCCAGTGTACGGCACTGATCTCAGACCTTATCCTCACGGCAGAGGAACTGGGAAGCATAAAAAGAATGCACTGGTCAATAGAGAACCGGCTCCATCATGTACTGGACGACACATTCAGGGAAGATCGCTCGCCAGCCAAAAAGTCCCGAAACAATCTGTCGCTCATCAGAAAATTTGCATACAACATCCTGCGCCTGGCAATGTACGAGACAGGTCTGACAAATATAATGACAGAAATGATGGACTGCTTTTGTGACAATGCCACCTTGCGAGAACAGTATGTATTTCAAGGCATAGCCAGTCTGTATTGACTATATATAGAGAATACCTCTGAAAAAAAGTCTTGTAAAGAGATAGAGAGATAGTTTGCGTTTTTTTACGTGATCAGCTTACCAGAAACGATATGGGGATGTAATAATAAGATTATAAAAGGTAGTGCTGCTCATGAATAGTTCATGAAACAACCCTGTTTCCGGCAAACTCCCGCTTGCACGCAAGCCGGCTTAGTGATAAGATATTATCATTGCGCGCGGGCGCGCCGTCCGCTCCCGCGCATAGAAAGTACGGACTGTTTTCCGCTGTCACTAAGGAGGAAAAAATGGGATTACTCGAATTATTCATCCTGGCTGTAGGGCTCTCTATGGACGCCTTCGCAGTCTCCGTCTGCAAAGGACTCGCAATGCGCCGGATCACGTTCGGCAAAACACTGGTCGTGGGACTATGGTTCGGCGGTTTTCAGGCCCTGATGCCTGCTGTCGGCTATTTTCTGGGCGTCCAGTTCCGGGAAAAGATCACAGCCGTAGACCACTGGATCGCCTTCATCCTGCTGGGCCTCATCGGCGCCAATATGATCAAAGAAGCCTGTTCCGGCGACTGTGAAGAGGAAAATGACTCTCTGGACATCAGGACCATGTTCCTGCTCGCAGTCGCGACAAGCATCGACGCTCTCGCAGTAGGGATCACATTCGCCTTCCTGAATGTAAATCTCCTGTCAGCAGTCTCCTTTATCGGAGCCACAACGTTCATCCTCTCCGCCATCGGCGTGAGGATCGGAAATGTATTCGGCACGCGCTACAAGGCAAAGGCGGAATTCACAGGCGGGGCTATCCTGATATTGCTCGGGCTGAAGATCCTGCTGGAACACCTTGGAATCCTGGCATTTTAGCTGAGCGCCCGTTTATGAGGAAAACAGCGGCGGCAGCCGCAGTAAGCACGCAGTGCGGTTTTCCGAATGGCGTGGGCTGAACTGTTACTTAGCCGTGCCGGGCAGGTAAAACCTGCAATTGACTTCACACACACCCTGTGCTATCATAAACACCGCAGAGCGGTCAAAACAAAATAGAACATCAAAGTCATATGGTTTTCCTGTTTCAGAATTCAAACAGGCATATGGCTTTTTTTATTGCCCCGGCCTGTTTCCATACAGCGCCGCTTAACCACATACGAAAGGAGACTACTTATCCAAATGCAGGAAAACAATACTTTTATGAAAACAAAACCCGTCTTTTCCCTCCTCATCTCCATGTCCGTTCCCATGATGCTTTCCATGCTCATCCAGTCACTCTACAATATCGTGGACAGCATCTATGTGTCACGGCTCGGCACGGATGCCCTCACCGCGGTCTCCCTCGCCTACCCTCTCCAGAACGCCATCCTATCCGTTGCCGTCGGCATCGGCGTGGGCATCAGCTCCGCGATCTCCATCCATCTCGGCGCAGGGAACCAGGAGAAAGCTGACCGCGCCGCCACCATCGGGATCGCGCTGACTGTATTCCACTGCCTCCTTTTCATCCTGGCAGGGCTTTTCATCACACGCCCCTTCCTCTCCCTGTTTACAGACAATCCGGCAGTGCTGGGGGATTCCTGTGATTACACATACATTGTCCTGTGCTTTTCCTTCGGCTCCCTTCTCCAGATCGCATTTGAGAAGATCTTCCAGGGGATCGGGCAGATGAAGGTCACCATGTATCTGCTGATCGTGGGATGCGTGGTCAATATCATCCTTGACCCCATCTTCATCTTCGGCCTTTTAGGCTTCCCCGCGCTCGGAGTCGCAGGGGCTGCCATTGCCACTGTGATCGGACAGATCAGTGCCTTTCTCCTCTATATCGTGGTGTATCTGAGGAAGCCTTACGCCATACACATCCAGGCAAAACATCTCCGTTTTGACTGGAAGATAATCCGGCAGATATACAGTGTGGGGATCCCGTCCAGTATCATGATGCTGCTCCCCTCTGTCCTCATCAGTATCCTGAACAGTATCCTTGCCGCATTTTCCGAAGTATATGTGGCTGTGCTCGGCGTTTATTTTAAACTCCAGACCTTTATCTATATGCCTGCCAACGGGATCGTCCAGGGAATGCGCCCGATCATTGGTTATAACTACGGCGCGGGGGAGAAATCCCGGGTCCGCACCACGGTCAGGTACAGCCTTGCCTGTGCGGCAGCGCTCATGCTCCTGGGCACGCTCCTGTCCCTTCTCATCCCGGAGCAGATCTTCGCTCTCTTCGATGCGGATACAGAACTGATGGAGGCGGGAGTCACCGCTCTGCGCATCATCTGCCTCGGATTTTTGGTCTCCGCTGTGGGCATCATTTACTCCGGGACATTTGAAGCGCTCGGCAGCGGACGGAACTCCCTGATCATCTCTCTGCTGCGGCAGTTTGTGATCACGATCCCTCTGAGCTTCATCCTCGCAAAGCTCTGCGGCCCCATCGGCGTCTGGATCTCATTCCCCGCAGGGGAGCTGTGCGCATCGGCCGCAGCATTCTTCCTGCTGGCACATTATGAAAAAGGGACTCTGTCGCCCTTCCGCCGGCAGGGGCGCATTTCATAGGCCGGAGCATTAAAAAATACCCTGGCAGTAAGACACATCCTTTTTCCGTGTCTCACTGGCAGGGTATTTTCCCCGGATCTGTTCCTTTATGATCACAGTCCTTTATTATTCCATTTCAAAATTCGTAAAATACTGATGCGCAAGGTCCTCGTCCTCCCCGCTGACGATCAGCCGCATCGGAAGCCCCAATTTGATGGACATCAGCCCGAGAAGAGACTTCCCGTCGATACGGAAATTCCTGTTCGACATATCCGTAACGTCAATGTCTGACTTCATCTTCTGGCATGTATTGCAAAAACTCATCAACTGCCCTGATGAGGCAAACCTGATCTTTTTTTCTACCATTTCCTTTTTCACCCTCCTGTCTCACGTATGTATCATACTGACACTGCCACAGTATATAATAAATGCGCCGGACAGGCAAGAGAAAAATAGAACTGCGGATAACAGGACTTGAACCTGCACGTCATGGACACCAGAACCTAAATCTGGCGCGTCTGCCAATTCCGCCATATCCGCTTACAAAATGAAAAACGGAAACCCAATGTCCTGAGTTTCCGTCGTCTCATTTACTGAGCGTGCGGGGATTCGAACCCCGGACAACTTGATTAAAAGTCAAGTGCTCTACCACCTGAGCTACACGCCCATATTTTCTTTCCCGGCTTCCCAGGTAAACTGGGCTAGCTGGATTCGAACCAGCGAATGCAGGAGTCAAAGTCCTGTGCCTTACCGCTTGGCGATAGCCCATCGAAGACTTATAGCTGACACTGCCTGCCAGTATGAATATAAAAGAAAAGGGTGGGTAGTGGGACTCGAACCCACGATATCCAGAACCACAATCTGGCGCGCTAACCAACTGCACCATACCCACCATAACGAGCCTGGGGGGATTCGAACCCTCGACCTACGGCTTAGAAGGCCGTTGCTCTATCCAGCTGAGCTACAGACTCATATGCAAATATCCCCTTTTTAAGGCTCCCGCTATTCAGCGGAAAAGCGGGTGATGGGAATCGAACCCACGTATCCAGCTTGGAAGGCTGGTGTTCTACCATTGAACTACACCCGCACATCAATCGGGGTGACAGGATTCGAACCTGCGACCTCCTGGTCCCAAACCAGGCGCTCTAGCCAAGCTGAGCCACACCCCGGTAATCCTTGCGCACCCTGTCATTCCCGTAGCGCAAGGATTATTATATTATAAGCTTTTCATAATGTCAACAACTTTTTTTAAGATTCCGGTAGGAAGATTCCGGTAGGACTCCTCAAAATCTCTCAGGACCTGCGTTTTCTCTTATATAACACCGCCGCTGCCGCGCCGGAAAGCACTGCTGCGTATATCCATCCCGCATTCGCGGCATCGCCTGTCGGGACAGCCTTACTGCCGTCTCCGCCATTCTGCCCCTCTGTGCCGGGATTATCTGCCCCTTCTGCCTTCGGGTCATCTTCCCCGGGCTCTTCCGCTCCTGGTCCCTCCGGTTTCGGGTCTTCCGGATCCGGGTCCTCGGTTCCGGGTTCCTCTGGTTTAGGATCTTCCGGATCCGGGTCCTCGGTTCCGGGTTCTTCCGGCTTCGGGTCTTCCGGATCGGGTTGATCCGGTTCCTCAGTTCCCGCTCCGACTGTCACTGCAAATGCGATCTCGCATCCCTGCGGATTCGACAGATTGTAGCGGTACGGCAGGCTGCCCAGCACATCAACCTCTCCGTCCGCGGACGTATCCACCTCCGCCGGATCCCATTCCGGCATTACCATCACAGCGGTTTCTTCTCCGTCAGCCTCAGCACGCACGGCGGCCTGTACAAATTCCGGGAGCAGCACCTCTGCCCCGATTTCCACAGTCTGGTCTTCCATCTCCTGTACCGAGACATACTCCATCTCCGCATGCCTTCTCACGCCGGTCACTTCCAGTTCCTGCAGGCCGATGCAGTTGCCTGCTGCCCCACTGTTGATCGAGCGGAATAAAAGTCGGACATATCTCGCCATGACCGGAACCGCGAATTCATCCTCCACAGTATCCACCGGATAGGTCGGACCATTGTTCTCATGGGTTATCGTCTTTACAGTAACCCAGTTTTCTTTATCGTCAGATACCTGGATATCATAATCCGTCGGATAGACTTTATTATAGTAGCTCATCTCTATGCCTGAGATCATATTCGAATATCCTCCCAGGTCCACAATGATCCACTGCGGGCTCGAAGCGCCTGCTCCTTTGAGGGCGCCGCTGTCCCATTTTGTATCCTTTGTCCCGTCTACAGCTGACTCCGGCTTCACAGACGGAGTTTCCACGCCGGACACTTCCACCGGCTGGTTCAACGCCAGGTTGACTTTCTCCGCAGAATCCGGGACATTTGCATCCAGATAGATATTATCGACTGCCTGTCCCACGTCTCCCGAAGCATCCTCTCCGTACGTAATGACGATCTCGCTGATCTCAGCCGGCACGCCCGCTTTCAATTCAAGCCGCACCGCATAAATGCCGCCCTCCGGGGCTTCAAACGTCTGGTCAGCCTCTGTCAGCGTCCCCAGAGTTTCTTCTGTCCCGTCCGGGCGCACTGCCAGCACCGCCGCGCCGCAGGAACCGTTCTGGAGGATCCGGATCTTTTCCACATTCACATTTCCTGTAATACGGTATTCCAGATAATCTCCTTCTTTTACATCTCCCGCCAGGAATACGCTGGACAGATCCCTGTCATTGATGTTTTCTGTATTCCCGGACGTATTCGTGATCACAGCCGCAGGATCAACCCTTCCCGGCCTCTGCGCATCCCGGTTCACCTGGATCTCATACAGCCGCAGCGCCGCATCCGCGTCCGCCGTGATCTCCAGCCTGATATACCGGGCGCTGATCCCGTCCGCGTCCGCCTCATATTTTCTCACCGGCGGCTCCACCACTCCGTCATCCCGGAAGCTTTTGATCTTTTTATACTCTGTATTGTCCGATGAGACAGAGAGATCCGCCTGGTAGATCCTCTGGGTGCCGTCCGCGGCAAAGATCGCAATATCATGGATCTCCTGCGTCAGTCCCAGATCGAAAATAATATAATCTCCATTTTTCTGATCCCGGTCCGTTTCAATATAGGTCTCTTTGCTGCCGTCCACTGTTTCACTCCAGTCATCCCCCTGCAGAAGGGACATGCCCGTATCTTCCACCGTTATCTCCGGGTCCAGGTTTTCCACAGTAACCGCCAGTTTTGACAGTACCGCAGAGACGCTCTCCTGTCCGGCATTGGCCAGCCGCACATATCTCGCCTGCACAGCTTCTCCAAGTTTCCCGGGTACGGCTTCCGTCCATTTATCCCCGTGCAGGGAGTATTCCAGGCTCAGGCCGTCCAGGCCGCTTCCCTCCAGCATGATCTCTGAGATCTCCGCGATATCTTTCTTCTTGATCCCGATATATTCTCCCGGTTCAAGCGTGATCCTGCCAATATTCCGCAGGCCGTATTCTTTCTCACAGATCGTAAGCGGCGCGGCGGCATACCCCTCCATATTTGTATAGACTCTGTCCGCAGCGGGCTCTTCATTTGCCTCCGCAAGGATCCCGTCCATGTACGCGCGCACATCCTCAAGGCAGTATTCCACAAACGGCACGAGCCTCTTGCTCGCCGCTTTTACCGCCGGTCTGCTGGCGCCGTCCGGGTACAGATAAGTCCTCTCGTTATATCTGCCCATCTCCGCAGAGGCAGACGCGAATGACTCCCAGACTTTTCCCAGGTCAGCGGAGTCTTTCCCCATCTCCATCTCCGCGGCAAGCAGGAGCTCTCCCGCCTTTGCCACATTTTTCAGCGCCTGGATCCATCCTTCGCCGCCATCCGTATTCCCCGGATTTGACAATTCCCGGACGAGCGCGTCATTTTCACAGTATTCCACAAATTCGTCAGCCGCGGACTGGATATGGATAAATTCCGCGAGAAGCTCCAGTGCTTCCCCGTCCTGTGAGATATCTGTCCCGCTCTCGATCTTTTCCCGGACACTGTCCAGAGTCTCTTTAATGTACAGCGATTCCTCGAAGCCCTGCGGGACCCGTCCCGACCCCGGACAGTCAGACACATTCCTGGCGATCGTCAGATAAGCGTCATAGACTTCCGGCTGGAGATATTTAAAACACTGTTCCCATATCTCTTCCGTATGTTCCGAATAATTGTTTACATTCCAGAAATACGCCCCCAGCTGGAAGAGCGCGACCTTATCCGCCTCTGCAAAAAAGATCGGATTCGAAACTGCGCCTGCCAGGCCCGTAATGTTATCCCTGATATAGTGGGCGCTGCTTCCGAGGAACACGCCGGATTTCGCGTGCTCGCTGCACGGATAGTTCACCCAGAATACCGGGCTGTGGCCCGTATTCTCGATCACATAATCAATGGAGCTCTGCTCGAAAGGCGAGTTCACATCCAGCCCCGTCCAGAAGATAAGCACATCCTCGTCAAACCCTCTCATCGCCTCCAGCTCCGCGGGACGCGCCCAGCTGTTATTATAGCCCTGAGGGCAGTAGATGATATTTTCACAGCCCTTCGGCCCGACATATTCCTCATTCAGGTCATTGATCAGGCTGACAACGACCTCATTGGACCCGGACCCGAAATCATCATTCAGGATACAGAAACGCCTCACTCCGATCTCATACAGCTGATCGAACTTATCCATCAGCTGCCGTTTGCGCTCCTCATAGCGCGGATCCGTAGTTGATGTGATCCCTGAGAGCATATTTGTCAGGTGGACGGACCAGGAGAATTCGCACTTCATCTCTTCCTGGAGAGCCGTAAGCTCCCTGAATTCCCCGATCATGTCATCAGGATAGAGCTCCGCCCATTTACTCGTATGGTACGGGTCTGTTTTGGACGCATAGACATAGATATTCATTTTAATATCCCGGGTAAATTCCATCAGGCTCTTTCTCTGTTCGTGGGTCCATCCGCCGTAAAAGCCCTCGATATACCCTCTCGCGTCTATGGACGCATAATCCAGGATCCGCACAGGCAGGAAACGCTCGCCGGCAAAAGAAGAGAACATCATCTTCAGAGTCGCCACTCCTCGGAAAGCCGCATCCGTGTCCTTTCCCAGGATGTAGATATTTCCTTCCTCAGCGTACAGCGCATAGGCGTCAGGCTGGTCAAACATCTCCGTATCCAACCCTTTTTCCCGGAACCACAGGTCCGCCTGGTCCCCGGTTCCCAGGACACCGATCACGATATTTCCTTCTCCCTCAGCTTTTTCGGCAGGCTGCCCGGTCCGACCATATTCCCCGAGGATCTCCTCCAGGTAGTCAAGGGTCGGCTCATCGATATTTTCCCCTGCCACAACCGCTACCTCATCGGGCAGAACAAAAGCCGCCCCCTCGCTGCCCGTGTAATCAACAGACTGAGGGACCGGATAAATCTGGTACGCATCTTCACTGACAGAGTACGCATCCCCTTCCTGCCACTCTGAAACCCAGGGCGACTCCGTCACGCCGGCAGTCACCTCTTCTGCCCCGGCAGGCAGCGGATACGCCGTGAGCAGTACCGCGGCCGCAGTGCCGGCAGCAAGACTTTTCGTGATTTTTCTCAATTTTTTCATATTTCACCTTTTCCATCTGAATATTTTGCACAATTATATCATCCACAGCCATCTATAACAACAAAATTTTGCATGATATTTTTATATTTTTTGTCTTATTTTTTATATTTTTATCTTTTTTTGCCAAAAGAGCTCCCGGGAGTGCGGCCTGCACACTCCCGGGAGCTCTGTCCTCTTTAGATTTGTCTGTATGTTTTCATAAATCGTCCATCCCGCAGACTATGCCAGCGGTTCAAGATATCTCTGCTCAAAAGACGGTTCTCCGCCCTCATCGATCTCCATGATCATATAACTCCCCTTCCGGCCCTCCTGCCTGGGGAATGAGATGCTTCCCGGATTCAGCACTGTGATCCCGTCCTTCTGCTCTAAATACGGCTTATGCGTATGCCCGAACATAACGATATCCGCTTTGCGCGCAGCGCCCTCTTCTGTGATATACTCCGGATCCAGGGAAACATAATACGCATGGCCGTGAGTAATGAACACCTTATATTTTCCTATATAAAACTCTTCCTCCCTCGGAAGGTCTGAGAAGAAATCATTATTTCCCCTCACCATATGCTTTTCGCAGTCCACCACTGCGTTTATGTATTCCTCTCCGCCCTCCACATCGCCGAGATGGATAAACAGATCGATATCCCCGGCTTCCTCGAGCGCTCTGTCCAGCCCTGTGTGCCGGCCGTGTGTGTCGCTGATGATCAATACTCTCATAATATCCCCTCTCCGAATTTTTCCCTGAGAATGTCCCTCATGGCGCGGAGCGCTTTTCCTCTGTGGCTGAGTTCGTTTTTCTGCTCCGGCGTCATCTGGGCGGTCGTGCATCCGTATTCCGGCACATAGAAGATAGGATCATATCCAAACCCATTCTCGCCCTCAGACTCATAAGCGATCTGCCCCTCGATCGTCTTGCGCACCGTGGACACAGTCCCGTCAGGGAATACTGCCGCCACAGCGCATACGAACCGGGCTGTGCGCTCCTCCTCAGGCACGCCCTCCATCCGGTCGAGAAGGATGCGGTTCTTGATATCATAAGAAGTATCTTCCCCGGCAAATCTCGCCGAGTAGATCCCGGGCGCCTTGTCCAGATAGTCAATCTCCAGCCCGGAATCATCCGCAAGGACTATATCATTCGTGAGCACCCTCGCCACGGCCCTTGCCTTGATCTCCGCGTTTTCCTCGAAGCTCATGCCGTCCTCCACGATCTCCACATCGACTCCCGCCTCTTTCATAGACAGGATCTCCATGCCCAGATCCGCCAGGATCATGCGGATCTCCTTCATCTTATTTTCATTCCCTGTTGCAAATATGATTCTTCTTTTCATCTTCCCTGCACCCTCTGTCTCTTCTTATTGTAACCTCTTCCCCTGCGGGCCGCGCTGCCTTCATATTATTCTGTCTCGTTTTCTCTTTTCCACCCCGGTTTATTTCTTCTGTTCCGGTTTGTTTCTTCCGCCCCGGTTTATTTCTTCTGTTTCGGCGGCTTCGGTCCCGGGAACTGATAGAAATACGTCCTGATCATCCCGTTATAGATCTTCCTGTTTTTCTCTGCCTTCCGTCCGAAATACCTCTCCGCGTCGTCATAGCTTGTGATCATGTACGCTGACCAGCTGTCCAGCCGGCGGAATGCCTCTCCGAAATCCCGGTATATCTGCGGGAGCGCTGTTTTCTCTTCCAGCCTCTCCCCGTAAGGCGGGTTTGTAATGATAAAGCCATACTTTTTCGGATGGTTCAGATCCTTCACTTCCCGCTGTTGGAAATGGATCAGATGCGCCACTCCGGCATTTTCCGCGTTGCGGCGCGCTGTCCTGAGCACGTCCGGATCCGCGTCATATCCCTGGATGTCCGTCTCTATATCGTCCGAGATCATGTCCTGCGCCTCATTGACCGCCTCGTACCACATCTTTTTTGCCGTCAGGTTTGTCCAGTCCTCCGCAGTAAACGACCGGTTCATCCCCGGCGCGATGTTGGCCGCCATCATCGCGGCCTCGATGGGAAACGTGCCGCTCCCACAGAACGGATCCACAAGGATCCTGTCCTTTCGCCACGGAGTCAGCATGATCAGCGCCGCCGCCAGATTCTCAGCGATGGGAGCCTTCCCCGCCGCCGGCCGGTACCCTCTCTTGTGCAGGGACACCCCTGTGGTATCGATCCCCACTGTGACAATGTCCTTCATCAGGAATACCCTGACCGGATAGGATGCGCCGGTCTCCTGGAACCACTGCGTATGATATTTCCCCTTCAGGCGTTCCACCATCGCCTTTTTCATAATGGACTGGATATCAGACGGGCTGAAAAGCCTGCTCTTTACTGATGCTGCTTTTGTGACCCAGAATTTCCCATCCTCCGGAATGTAGGCTTCCCACGGGATTTCTCTCGTCCTCTCAAACAATTCATCAAAAGTCACCGCCCGGAAACTCCCCACCTTCAGCAGGATCCGCTCCGCTGTTCTCAGGAAAATGTTTGCCCTGCATATGGCATCCATGCCGCCGCGAAACGTCACTCTCCCGTCTTCCACCTGTGCGATCTCATACCCAAGGTCCTGGACCTCTCTCTTCAGTACAGACTCCAGCCCAAAGTGGCAGGGTGCGATCCATTCCATTTTATCCATCCGTTTTTCCGTCCTTATTTTCATACTGTATCCATATTACTATAAATTGGGGACGTAGTAAAGTTGAACTTTACTACGTCCCCAATCAAACTTTACGGTGTCCCAAATCGGGATTTCCGTGCTTTTCCGCGCTTCTGCCAGCAGCAGAAAACAGCGTTACAGAGCTTTAATAGCGGTCAGACTCATCAAAAGCATCGTGTGTCCTTCCGCAGTTTTTGCTGTTTGACGCATTGCTGCTGTTCTTGTTTGCGTTTTTGTTCTTATTCTGTGTATCCGCATAGGAAGAATAAGAGCCATTCTTTGAATTTGTGTTTTTGTTTGAATTGTTTGTGTTGCTGTAATTCTTTGCCATGAGTATCCCTCCTGTTTTTTTTGGTTCAGTGTTAGTATCTCAACCCACGGCATTTTTTATTCATTTTTAATTTATCCGTTTTTCACCCTGCGGTATCCCAGGTATACAGCACCCATCCCGGAAAAGATACACAGTATGGCAAACATTGCCAGACCGCGCCCTTCTCCTGTCACCGGAACATCTGTATCCTTCCCCGCGTCTGCGGACGAGCCCGCATTCTGGGAACCTTCTGCCCCTGACGGCTTCCCTGGGCCAGCCGGATCTCCTGCTCCCGGATCTTCCACGTCCGGATCTTCTCCGCCCGGCTTCTCCGGATCCGGATCTGTCGGGATTTCCGGATCCGGTTCTTCAGTCCCGCTTCCGCCTTCACCCTGGGCAGCGTGGATCTTTACAACTGTAAACGAATGCGGCGCCAGCGTGACAACGGCATCCGTCCCGCCGATCTCCGCTTCACTCCTGTCGATCTTTACATTGTCAGGATGGTCCAGCGTATTCTCCGCGTAGAACGAATCCCCTGACAGGCTCTGCACTTCCATGGTCCTTCCTGTCAGATTCTGTCCTTCGATCCGGATGTTCATTTTATTCTCGCCTTCCAGGTTCAGGTTTACGATCGCCGCATAGATATTTCCTTCTGCATCTTTTGACGTCATCACAGAATACTGATCCACTCCGTTGTCCAACTGCTGCTCATAATTCAGGGAACTGCTGATGACCTGGTCGCCGAAAGAGCCGTTCAACATCTCAAACACACTGGCGCTCGGCGTTGAGAAGAAGCGGAACTCTCCTGTGCCGTCCGCCGTCGAGCCTCCGGTGCTCACCGCCTGGATCACTGCCTGCTGAGTAGGCCCGAGCGAATCTGCCCCTTCCGAATACCAGTCCACAAGGCAGTGTTTCTGGATATATGGGCTGCCGAGCCGCACGTACTCCATGATCGCACGCGCGATGTACAGTGCATGCGTCTGAGACCGCACCATAGTATCCGTCGAACGGAAGATCCCATACTCTGAGATCACCGGGACTTTGGTCTGGTCATATTTCTGCATAAGGGTCACATAATTTTCAACGTCAGCCGCTTTTGCGTCGCCCTTGAGCATCGCATCGTAATAGAAGGTTTTCCTGGACTCTTCCGTGCTGCTCCCTCCCGCCGGAGTACCGGAATACGGATGGATCGTCAGTCCGTCGTACAGATCATCATTCCCGCTTTCATGCATCTGGTTGACGAAACCTTCCGTCTCAAAGCTGGAGTAAATATGGATCTCTTTCTCTGCCAGCCCGTTCCCGCTGTTATATTCATTGATCTGATCCATCGTGCTGCGCATCGCCTGAGAGATCTGTACAAATCCGTCCCGATCCACACTGTAATCGGCAGTGATCTGCTGACCGCTCTGAGGGATTGCCCCGTGCGTGCCGTCTCCGAAATGCACTGCCCCCGTCTTGTAGTCTACGGAGTAAACCTGCGCATCCGCCCCGGCTGTTTCCAGATCAGGTACTTCCGTCCACTGAGTACCTCCCGCATAGATCTTCACGCTTCCTTTATTTACCGCCGTGAAGGATGCATAGTCCTCAGCCTTCTCGTCCCGTTCTACGCGCGCATAGCGCAGATAGAACGTCTGATCCGCCGTGCCGTCTGAGTAGGAAGCCGTCTGGTTCCAGTCATCCTTCGCCACCACATACTGACCGGAAAAAGACGCTGTGCCGCCATTGATATATCCAGTAAGCGCACCGCCCGGTACATCATCGATCCAGTAGGTCTGCGCGGTCGTTCCGTCCGCTCCGCCCTGGTTCATCTCATTTCCGATCTCAAAGTACCTCACATTGTACGGAGCTTCATGACCGTTCGCCGCGCGCACTTCAGCCCATGCCGTGCCGCCGTTCGGGTTGGATCCCACCTCCGCGTTCAGATACTCGATCAGGTCCGCCGCATCGTCCGCATCCCCGCGCGCCAGGGCGTATACATATACCAGCTCCGAGTCATGCTCCCGCGTGAACTCCGCCGCCTCGTCAAGCCCGAAGTTTGGCTCAATGCCGTGCTGGCCGGAATTATTATAAAATCCGTGGATCTGGGCCACACGCTCTTCCTTCGGTCCGATCGTATCCTTCCAGTTAAACAGATTCGAGATCGTGCCGCCCGGATATCTCAGGGAACCGAATCCCGCCTGCGTATATAATTGTGAGAACTCTTCTTTGATCTGCATCGTTTCCGGGTCAAAACTCCCGTATCCGTTAAATGCATAACGGTGGTTGATGCCGAAGATGCCGTCGTCGATCTCCCGGGTCACATCCTGGGGATCCACAGTAAGCGTAAGAGAAACATCCATGTACTCATCCAGCGCGTTTTCCAGCGCATCCAGAGCAGCCGTGACCGCTGAGGCATCCGTGCTCTCCAGGACTTCTTTTGCGCTGTCGATCGCGGCTGTCAGCGCATCCCTCTCGGGAACTGCCGGATCTTCCTCTCCCTGTGCACAGAGTTCCTCCGCCCTTTGGATCAGGGCTGACAGTTCATCCCGGATCCCCTGGATCTGCTGTTCCAGCACCACATCCTCATGCTCTGCATAGAGAGCCTGCACTTCTTCCTGAGACAGAGCTCTGTTATACAGGCGCAGCTCGTCCACATCCCCTACAAACTGGCCGGTATCACCGGCATTTTTGTGGGCGCCGATCAAAAGATCCGTCACCGCATTTACAGCACCGGAACTCAGATCCTTTGTGCTTTCCTCCTCACCGTTCACATAGAGCGTCACCTCATACGCAGACGGCTCTCCTGTTTTTACGAGCACAAGATGCTCCCACACATCCGAGCCTGTGCTGCTGCCCATCGCGACGTCCGCTGCCGAAATGTAAGTTACATACTGACCGTTCTGTCTGTACAGCAGTGTCCGTCCGTTTCCTGTCTGCTGCAGGACGACTGTTTTCACTGAGCCGTTCTGCGCCGGGGAATTGTTCACCCACAGGCTGACCGAAAAATCTCCGCCGCCCGAATTCAGCCCGGAAGCCACCGTCATCTTCGCACTTTCCCCCTGCCTTTCCCCGAACCGCAGGACATTTCCGAAGCCCTCATCCTCTGACGGCTGGACGCTGACCGCGCTGCCGCTCAGAGAAGCAGTCAGGCTGGCCTCCGGGGCCAGATTCGCCATAGGGTCCCCGCCGTCGAAATTCCAATACCCGGTAAGTCCCTCTTCCAGAGACACAGCTGCGGACACTTCCGCCTGCACCGGGAGAACACCCACTCCCGGGACTGCGCACACTGCTGAAAGCAGCAGCGCCAATGCTTTTTCTTTCCTTTTCACCTTTTCCCTCTCCATTTCATATACCGATTGATAGTAACGTAAAAATAATAACATTTTGTCCCTGCTTTTACCAGATTACAATCCACTTACTGAAATCTTTTCAAAATAACGGATTTATTTTATTTTTTGCTTGCTTTTTCCATTTCCGTATATTATACTATTTTTTGTAGAAAGGTTATTTTCTACAACCCCTTATTAATTATTTATACTCCCCTCAAAAGACCGATGGCTCCCCCATCGGTCTTTTACCGTTTTCATACGTTCATAATTTGTTCATTTATTGTATAAAAATCTTTCACCAACTCATCATGTTTTCTTCATTTCTCTCCCATATACTGTAACCATCGAAAGAGAAACAGCCAATGACCAAGACGTTAACAAGTTGTTTTGAATAAACTTTTTCATAATACATGCCGGGGACCGAGCCGATCGGTCACCCGGCATCCTCCCTTTTACGGGATGTTTTCTTCCTCTTCTTCCATTTCCGCATCCTGCTGTCCCGACGCTTCTTCTCTCTCCAATATGCCTTCCGCTTCCAGTTCCTCTTTTCTCCCCAGCGCATCTTCCAGCTTCTCCGGATCTTTTTCAATCTGTATGAGCCTTTCGTATGTCTCCAGAGCTTCTTCCATATCCAGCTTATCATATGTCTCAGCCAGGCACCACACGGCATTGAGCTCGATCTCCCGGACCATCCCCAGTGTCCCGCGGAGTTCTCCCAGGTCCTCACTCGCCGCATACTCTTTCAGCAGCCTGTCCGCGGCTGCCAGGACGTCCACTTCCCCCGCCAGCTTCCCGGCGGACAGATCTGTACCGGTGGGAAGGTCTGTGCCGGCAGACAGATCCTTGCCGCCGGGAAGGCCTGTGCCGGCAGACAGTCCCGCACTCCCTGACAGGACGCCGCCATCCACGGCACTTCCAGGGATCTCCCCGCCCGAAGCCGCCCCGTCATTTCCCAATGTCAGGAATGCACACACAGCGGTACACGCACTCGCCGCTGCCAGCAGCTTTTTCCTTCTCTCCCCGGATCTGCCCGGATCTCTGCTCCTCACTCCTGCCCGTTTCTTTACCCGCACCGCTGGCAGATCCCGCAAGACCTGGCTGATATCCCCGTAGGGCTTTCCTGCTTCTCCCGTACACCGGTCTATCACCCTGGAGAGGCGTATCTCCTCCCATCTCGTAAGGTCTGCATCCGTCTGCGTATACGCCAGAAGGAACTGGATCGTCTTTCCATAGGCAAAGAGATCCGCACTCTGGCCGCCCGCACGCATCTCGCAGACAGGTTTTACAAAGCCCTCCCTGACAGCAGGCCTCTGCATCTGCTTCAGCACATCCCCATTGCCCGGAGCTTCCAGATCCAACAGGCAGAGCCCGCCTTCCTCAGAGACCACTATGCTGTATGGATTCAGATACCGGTACTCCCTCTGCTTCCGCGATCTGTGATACTGGTCTACGCATACGCCAAGCTGACGGAACCACCGGAACAGTTCCGCCTTCCCAATCCCCTGGTGTTCCTTCAGATAATGGACCAGAAGTTTCCCCCGTATACAGTCCATGCTCTGCCTGCAGTGCGCCCCATGCTCGATAAACCTCAGAACTTCATACATTTCTTCCATATGCTGTTGTCCGCGGCTGCGATATCAGCGGCCGCGGAAGCTCCCTCTGCTCCCGCGCCGCCTGTGCATCCGTCCATGCCCTAATGAAATCCATCAGAAACTGATGATGAACAGATACCCGGACAGACCGTCCAGATTACAGATATCATACCCTGATCACTGCATTTTTTCAAGCTGTTCCAGCGCCGCAGCGATGACCTTATCCATATCATAATATTTATAGCTGCCCAGCCTTCCGCCAAAGACTACGTTTTCTTCTTTTTCCGCCAGTTCTCTGTATGCCTGGAACAGCTCATTATTCTTCTCATCGTTCACCGGATAATAAGGCTCCATGCCCACACTCCACTCAGAGGAATACTCCCTGGATATAACGGTTTTTTCCTGTGTCCCGAACTCAAAATGCTTGTGCTCGATCACACGGGTATAGGGCACTTCCCGGTCCGTATAGTTCACGACCGCATTCCCCTGGTAATTCTCACAGTCCAGCACCTCTGTCTCGAACCGCACAGACCGGTATTCCAGCGCGCCGAGCTTATATCCGAAATATTCATCGATCTGTCCCGTAAAGATGATCTTCTCCGCGATATCCGGCTCTTCCTCGCGAAGGCGGAAGAAATCAACTCCTGTCCTCACATCCGCGCCCTCAAGCATCTTCTCAACGATGGGAGTATACCCTCCGATCGGGATCCCCTGATACCGGTCATTAAAATAATTGTTGTCATAAATAAAGCGGAACGGCAGTCTTTTGATGATAAACGCCGGGAGCTCCGTGCATTTCCTGCCCCACTGCTTCTCCGTATACCCTTTGATCAGTTTCTCATAGATGTCGCGCCCGCCCAGATACAGTGCCTGCTCCTCCAGATTCTTCGGCTCCGTGATCCCGGTCTCTTTCCTCTGTTTTTCAATGATATCTTTCGCCTCCTGGGGAGTGCGGATCCCCCACATCTTGCTGAACGTATTCATGTTAAACGGAAGGTTATAAAGTTCATCCCTGTAGACCGCGACAGGAGAGTTGATATAATTATTAAACTCCGCAAACTGATTGATATAATCCCATACCTTTTTATCAGAAGTATGGAAAATATGTGCGCCATATTTATGCACATGGATCCCCTCGACATCCTCGCAGTAAATATTGCCCGCGATGTGGTCCCGCCGGTCAATGACCATGCATTTCCTGCCCTTCTTCCCCAGCTCATATGCCATGACCGCACCATACAGCCCGGCTCCAACGATCAGATAATCATATTTTTTCATTTCCGCCTCTCTTTCCGCACTGCCTTTCGCGGACAGCGCCCTCTTGTCTGATTTTATCCCAGTATAACACGTCCCGCCCATCCGATTCCTGTCGTTTGCCGTCTTTCGTTATTTTGCACATATATTCTATTTTATCATTTACAAATTCGTGATTATGCACTAAACTGTTAGTATAGCGCCGCGGGAAACAGTTTCCGTGGCAGCATCACAGAACGGAGGTACTATGACATGAAAGGAAATGTAATCGTCGGGCAGTCCGGTGGGCCGACCGCTGCCATTAACTCAAGCCTGGCAGGCGTATACCGCACCGCCAGAGACCGCGGAGCAGCTAAGGTATACGGAATGCTCCACGGGATCCAGGGACTGCTCCAGGAGCGCTATATCGACCTGGCCGAATATATCACCAACGACCTCGATGCAGAACTCCTGAAGCGGACGCCCGCAGCCTTCCTCGGCTCGTGCCGCTATAAGCTGCCCGAGATCCATGAAGACAGAGAAGTCTACGAAAAAATATTCGGCATTCTCGAAAAGCTGAACATCGAAGCCTTTATCTACATCGGCGGGAACGATTCCATGGACACGATCAAAAAACTGTCTGATTACGCCATTGTCACCGGATATAAGACCCGGTTTATCGGATGCCCGAAGACCATAGACAATGACCTGGCGCTCACTGACCACACACCGGGATACGGGAGCGCCGCAAAATATATCGGCACTTCTGTCAAGGAGATCATCCGCGACAGCTTCTGCCTTGAATACAGCAAAGGGCTGGTGTCCATCGTGGAGATCATGGGACGCAATGCCGGCTGGCTTACCGGCGCGGCTGCCCTCGCAAAAGGCGAAGACTGCGCAGGCCCGGATCTCATCTACCTGCCAGAACTGCCCTTCGACGTCGAGGCATTCGGGAATAAGGTAAAAGAGCTCCTGTCCCGGAAGCCATCCGTCGTAGTCGCCGTATCCGAAGGGATCCGCCTGCCGGACGGCCGCTATGTGTGCGAGCTCGGGCAGAGCATTGACTTCGTCGACGCATTCGGGCACAAACAGCTCTCCGGCACAGCGAATTATCTCGCAAGCTACATCGCAGGAGAGATCGGATGCAAGACACGCTCCATTGAGCTGAGCACGCTCCAGCGCTCTGCTTCCCACTGCTCTTCCAGAGTAGATATCCTGGAGGCTTCCCAGGTCGGAGGCGCGGCAGTAAAAGCGGCGGACGAAGGCGACTCCGGTAAGATGGTAGTCCTGAAACGCATCTCAGATGATCCGTATCAGTGCAGCACCGAAGTCAAAGACGTACACAAGATCGCCAATGACGAAAAGCTCGTGCCGCGTGAATGGGTGACAGAAGACGGCACTTATGTGACAGATGAATTCATCAGCTATGTACGCCCCCTCATCCAGGGTGATGTATCTCCTATCGTAGTGGACGGTATACCGCGTCATCTCTACCGCCACGTATAAAACACGGAGGAGAGGATACACATTGCCCGGATATGAGCCGGGAGGGATGTCTGCGGTACGCAGGCGCTGCCCTCCCGGCATTTTTATGCTTATGCAATAGTAACGCTGCCCCCTGCCCATTCTTCTTTCTCCCGCGCCTCCTCCCCCCCGCACCTTCCCCTCTCCGCGCCTTCCCCTCTCCGCGCCTTGCCAGCCCGGCCGGGATAAGATATACTGAAACCGGAAACATTTAAAACATTCTCTCAGGAGGTTGCTTATGCTCATTAAAAATGGTTTTGTAACAGATCCCGGCACTCAGCGTGCCGGAGTATATGATATCCGTATAGAAGACGGCGTGATCCGCGAGATCTCCGCAGACATCCCCGCCACTCCGTCAGAAGAAGTCCTGGACGCCGGCGGACTGACGGTGGCTCCCGGGCTCATTGACACTCATGTCCACTTCCGCGACCCGGGATTCACCCACAAGGAGACACTCCACACAGGTGCGCTCGCCGCCGCGCGCGGAGGCTTTACCTCTGTCATATGCATGGCAAACACTTCGCCGGTCGTTGATTCCCTGCCGGTGCTGAAGGATATCCTTACCCGCGCAGAAGAAGAAAAGATCCACATCTACCAGGCTGCATCCGTGTCACGCTCTTTAAAAGGCGAGGAAATGACTGACATGGCGGCCCTGAAGTCCGCAGGAGCCTGCGGCTTTACGGACGATGGCATTCCGCTCCGCAATGCCGCCTTCCTTTACAGCGCCATGGAAAAAGCCAGGGAACTGGATGTGCCGGTCAGCCTCCACGAAGAGGACCCTTCCTTCATAAAAAATAACGGCATCAACCACGGCCCCGTCTCCGATCAGCTCGGCATCTACGGTTCACCGTCCATCGCCGAGGAATCGCTGGTCGCAAGGGACTGCATGCTCGCCCTGCGCTCAGGTGCCCATGTGGTCATACAGCACATCAGCTCCGGCCGCTCCGTCGAGTTGGTCCGCATGTTCAAAGCAATGGGAGCGAATCTCCACGCAGAGGCAACGCCCCATCACTTTACACTGACAGACGAGGCAGTCCTCAAATACGGCACCCTGGCAAAGATGAACCCACCCCTGCGCACGGAGGCTGACCGCCAGGAGATCATCCGCGGCCTCGCCGACGGGACCATCGATATCATCGCCACAGACCACGCCCCTCACAGCAGGGAAGAAAAAGAGCGTTCCATCACAGCAGCGCCCAGCGGTATCATCGGCCTTGAGACCGCCCTCGCCCTGGGCATCACCTCCCTGGTACGCCCGGGACATCTGACGCTGATGCAGCTCCTCGAAAAAATGACCCTGAACCCCGCTGCGCTGTACCATCTCCCCGCCGGGCAGATCAAAGAAGGCATGCCAGCGGACCTGGTGCTCTTCGATCCGGAAGAAAAATGGATCCCCACAGAGTACGCTTCAAAATCCTCCAACTCACCATTCACAGGGTGGGAGCTCTACGGGAAAGTCAAAGCAACCGTGTGCGGAGGGCGCATCATTTAAATCTGTAAATCTGTATTTGTGGGGGGGAGCCTTCAGTAGAGTCAAACGTCCGAAAACACCGAAGCGTGTGTACCGAAGACGTATTCAGCACGGGTGTGTGGGTGGCTTCGGCTCCGGGGCTCCGGGGCAGCAAAAACTAAGAAATCCGGGACTATGCTAAAAGCAGAGATCAGCAGGGAGCAACTCGGCGTTGCCTCAGACAAGCCCCCTGCTGATCTTAACGCATAGTCCCGGATTTCAAGTTTTTTCAAGCCCCTCCGCAGTCACCTCAGACACCCACACACCCGTGCTGAAAGGTTTTCGAAAAAGGCGCTTCGCTGTTTTCTGGTTTTGTTCAAGACGGAAGGTCCCCCGACAAATGCAGCGTTTAAAAACGTAGTGAGAGAGGGGAACTTCTTCGACAAAAAGCAACCTTCTCCAACCAGCAGAAACATACCCCAAGGAAAACCTTTCCGCCAAAAGAAGCCCTCCCCCAGCTGGCAGAATTCTATAACAAGAGAGGCGCAGCTCGCTGCGCCAAATCGAACGGCTACTCCTCTCCCGGAAGTCCATGCCACCTTCCGTTTAACAAAGCTTCCTGTTCCGCCGTCGAAGCTCCCCTTTCATCCAACTTTCGAAATCCTGCATTTGCCTGCGGGGACCTTCCGATCGGATGCGCGCAGAAAACCGGTCCCCTTTGATGCGCCTTTCGCGGCGGACGGGGATATGGCGACGGTGACTTGGAGTAATCTGCCGGAAAGACTTAAAGGGAGGAAGCGTGGCGTTAATTGTCCGGCGGATGCCTGAGGCGGAGCCGAATCTTCCGCCGGACAATTGCTTTTAGCCATGCTTTCTCCCTTTTACGTCTTTCCCAGATTACGGAACCGGAACCTGAGCCATATCCCCGTCCGCCGCGAAAACGTCCCGCATCACATCAACGGTTTTCGGACGTCATATTCACAAGGAAGGCTCCCCCACAAATACAGATTTTACAGTTTCTCGTTCATGAATTTATACTCTGCCACTGACCGGTCAAATCCTTTGATATGCCTGTACAGCCACTCAATGACGTTCTTATTGACCTGCTCTACGAACGCAGCGGAGGGGCCTTCTTCTTCCTCCAGCATATTATAGAGGTCTTTTACGACTCCGCGCAGTTTCTCATGCTCTTTTTTGTGGGCTTCGATCCCCGGGTACTGGATAGACTCCTGGAGCTTTTCCTCTTCCCCGAAGTGGAACTCCGTATAATCCGCCAGGTAATCCAGGGTCTTCACTGCGACCACTTTGTCCTTGCTTGTCTCGCAGCTGTCGAGGAGTTTATTGATCTTATCGATCAGCTCCCTGTGCTGTGTATCGATCATCTCATTGCCTGTTACCAAACTTTCATCAAATTCTGCTCTCATAATTCATAGCCTCCTTAAATGTTTTCTATACTGACCAGCCAGGGGATCCCTGCTGTTCCAGACTTTTTATCCCGCATTCTCTGCCCTGCGGCGCGCATTGAATACTGTCCGCTTTAAACCTCGCCCAGCTTAAACTTTATGATCATCTCATTCGTCAGGCTGTCTCGCGACGGCTCGACCGGGATTTCCTCACGCTCAAACCACTCTGCCAGAGAGAGTTCTTCCCGGTCAAGGGTGATCTCATCGCTGCCATCCAGATCGCAGTAAAAGCCCATGAGCAGTGTATCGCTGAACGCCCACGGCTGGCTTTTATAATACCGGATATTCTTGACCTTCAGCCCGACTTCTTCCATTACTTCCCTTGCCACTGTCTCTTCCACAGTCTCCCCGATCTCAGTGAATCCGGCGAGCAGAGCGTATTTTTTGTACGTCCGGCCCGCGTACTTGGACATCAGGATCCGGTTCCCGTCCGTCACCCCGATGATCACTGCCGGACAGATCTTCGGGAATTCCATATTGTGGCAGGAATCACATCTGAGCATCCGCTCTTTGTCATCCCTCACCATCATCTTACCACACCTGCCGCAGTATTTGTGATTTTTATACCAGTTATAAAGCTGATATCCTGTAATCCCTGCAAACGCATGATACTGGGGATCTGCCGCCCGGAAGATTTCCGTATTCTCCATTGTAAGATCCGAGAGAGGCTCCCTGTTGATATCCCTCACCAGGTAATAGCGCTCATCATCCACAGAAAAAAGATATATGTAATCCTCGTAGATCTCCTCATTAAGCCGCTCCAGTTCCCCGAACTTAGGGAATGTGATCCCTGACGGAGTTTTCTTCACAAGCACCCTGTGATCCTCATAGTATAACGCCCAGCTGTCCCTGTCCGGCGGAACAGGCCTGTACTGGTTATCCAGATGTCTCGGCTGTATGTCCTGTATCATCTCAGTCTCTCCTTAAATTCTCTCTGTGCTTCCCGCCTCTGGTCTTTTTTCGCGATATCATCCCTCTTGTCATAGAGTTTCTTACCTTTTGCCAGTCCGATCTCCAGCTTTACGAGGCTTCCGCTGAAATAGACCTGGAGAGGCACCACTGTGATGCCCTGCTCCTTCATCTTCCCGAAGATCTTATTGATCTCCTTTTTATGGAGGAGCAGTTTCCTGACACGGAGAGGATCTTTATTAAAAATATTGCCTTTCTCATAGGGAGAAATATGCATGCCGTAAATATACATCTCTCCGGATTCCACCCGTATGAACGCCTCTTTGATGCTGCACTTTCCCATTCGGAGAGATTTGACCTCCGTGCCGTGGAGGACGATCCCCGCCTCATACTTCTCGAGTATAAAATAATCATGATATGCTTTTTTATTGTTTGCGATCAACTTTGTCTCTGCCTTTGCCATAGTTACTTCTCCCTAAACGATCTCAAAATCCACCGTGCGCTGCACCTTATCCGCGCCAGTCACCCGGACTTTCACGCTCTGCCCGAGCTTATATGTCCTTCCGGTGTGCACTCCGGCCAGCTCATAATCCTGCTCTATGAACTCATAGTGGTCGTCCCGCATATCCGCCACATGGACGAGCCCTTCCACTGTATTGGGCAGCTCCACATAGATCCCCCACCGGGTCACGCCTGAGATCACGCCTTCATATTCCTCTCCGATGTGTCCTCTCATATATTCCGCTTTTTTCAGCTTCACGACCTCCCGCTCCGCTTCCTCGGCAGTCCTTTCCTTCGTGCTGCACTGGACAGCCGCCTGGGGGAGGATCTCCGCATAATGAGAGATGCGCCCTTTCCCAAGCCTGCCGCGCAGATTGTCCTTGATGATCCTGTGGATCTGGAGATCCGGGTATCTTCGGATGGGGGAAGTAAAATGGGTATAATACTTTGCCGCCAGGCCGAAATGTCCCGTATTCTCCGTGGAATACCTCGCCTGCTTCATGGAGCGCAGGGCAAGGCGGCTGATCAGCGCCTCCTCCGGAGTGCCGTCCGCTTTCCCGAGGAGCTTCTGGATCTCCTTGGGCTTCACTTCATTCCGCACATGGATGTGATAGCCGAAATTATTGATAAACGCCGAAAGCTGACGCATCTTCTCCCCGTCGGGCGTATCATGCGTCCGATAAAGAAAGGGTACATCCCGCCAGAAGTATTCCTCGGCAACCGTCTCATTCGCCATGAGCATAAAATCCTCTATGATCTTAGTGGCTGCATTTCTCTCGTAGGGCCTGATCTCCAGCGGCTTCCCGTCCTCGTCTAAAACAATCTTCGTCTCCGGGAAATCAAAATCAATAGATCCTCTGCGCCCTCTTCGCTCTCTTAAGATATCTGAGAGTTCTTTCATCTGCCGGATCATGAGGACGACCTCTCCGTTTTCACGCAGAGCCTCTTCCTCTCCCTCCAGGATCTTCGCGACACCGTTGTAGCTCATCCTTTTATCCACACAGATCACCGTTTCTGCGATCTCATGGTCCAACAGTTCCCCCGAGGGGCTGATCGTCATAATGCACGAGAGCGCCAGCCTGTCCTCCCCGGCATTCAGGGAACAGATCCCGTTCGACAATACATGAGGCAGCATGGGGATCACACGGTCCGCCAGGTACACGCTCGTCCCCCTCTCGAACGCCTCCCTGTCCAGAGCGCTCCTCTCCTGCACATAGTTCGCCACATCCGCGATATGCACGCCCAGCCGGTAATTTTCCCCTTCTTTCACAAGAGATACCGCATCATCCAGGTCCTTCGCGTCTTCTCCGTCGATCGTCACCATCTGCCAGGCCCTCAGGTCCTTTCGTCCCGCGCAGTCCGCCTCGCTGACAGGTTTGCCGACCCGCACAGCCTGCTCAAGGACTTTCTCCGGGAATTCCGTCTTTATCCCCATATCCATCACGATCGAAAGGATATCCGTACCCGGATCATTGACATGTCCGATGATCTCCGCGACTTTCCCCTCCGGCTTCATATGCTCCCCGCCATAGGAAGTCAGCTCCACTGCCACCTTATGCCCGGTCATCGCTCCCATTTCCTTTCCGGCAGGGATATAGATGTCGTGCAGATACCTCTGGTTATCCGGGCGGACAAAACCATAATTCCCGCAGCTCTCATACAGTCCCACTACGCGCGTGACACTGTGCGAGATGACGCGCACGACCTTACCTTCCCTGCGCCTGCCGTGCGGCGCCGCAGTGATGACAAACTCCACCTCATCCCCCTGGAAAGCCCCGCTTAAGTTTTCTTCCGCGATAAATACGTCTCCGCCGCCGTCTTCCGGCGTCACAAAGCCGAACCCTCTCATGTTAGCCTGGAACACCCCTCTCAGGCGTTCCGCATGCCCTTTACTGTACTTCCCGCGTTTCGAGAGCGTGATCTTACCTTCTTCCACCAGGGCGTCCAGCACTTCCTTAAGTTCGCCCCTCTGTTCCCCCGGGATCTGGAGCACAGCGGCGATCTCCTTTATCTTCATCGGCACATAGAGATCATCACAGATAAAATCAAATATCACCTTTTTACGTTTTTCAAATGTCTGGTCCATGTTCCACTCCTCGCTGCACGTACCTGGTGCTCCTGAAATTGCCTCTAAAATAATTTAAGCACCCTATACCATTATAGAGTGCTTACGTTGATCATTATCTTCTGATATAGTACTTTTCATACTAATTAAAGATTCCCAGATTGAGTACGACTGCCAGAATGATAAACAGGGCTGCCACTATCCTGGTAACTTTTACGAGTGTTCCTTCCATGGAACGTCCTTTATTATGCCCCCAATACGTATCTGCCGCACCGCTGATCGTACCAAGGCCTGCCGATTTTCCCTCCTGAAGCAGAATGATCGCAGCTAACGCAATACAGTCTATAACAAAAATGATCGTTAAAACAATCTTCAATACATCCATTTTTACACCTCCTGCGGATAAACCACGATTATTCTATCACAGTCATCGCTGCTTTGCAAGTCCCAAAAGCGCTAAAAATCCCTAAAATATCCCAAATATCTTTTCCCGGAACGCTCCGTAAAGGGTATCATAATCCGTATACTGGATCTTGCTGTCCTTAAACCGGCCGCCCCACTCATCCCTGAGATGGTCCGCGATCAGCACAGCGTCCCCGTGGCCTGTCATCAGGATTGCCGGGAAGACGTAATAGATCATAAAGAAATTCAAATCCATCTGGAGGGCTCCGCCTATCCTTCCGTTCCGGGGAGACGCAAATTTTTTCTCTACGCTCTCCGCGAAAACCCTGGCGATCTCTGCCGCAGCTTCCGGCTTATCCTCCGCGCTTTCCGTTATCTGTGTCATCTCCCGGAAATAATGCCCGTGTTCTCTCACAAACATTTCCATATTTTCTTTATAAGAAGCTTTCTTAAGCTTCTTCATCATCGGTTTCATATTTTCAAAAATACGCTCCACGTGATCCAGCATGCCGCAACCTCCATCTGTCATCTTCTCAATCTGTAACTACGCCCTTCTGAAGCATGATATTGGCATAGAGCGCCGACTCTCCTGTCGCAATGATCGCATATACTTTTTTTGCCTCTTCATAGAAGGCAAAGCGCTCGATATGTCCTACCGCGGCGTCTCCTCTGTCATCATACTTGCGGATGATCTCTTTATAAGTATCCCAGATCGGCGTTTCCACGTCATCACCAGGCATCACTTCCATCAGGTTCACCGGATGCTCCACATAGGTATCCAGAGGGAACACCTGAAGGATCGCGTCAAGGAGCTCCGGTACGCCGTGCCCGTCGCAGCGGATCACGATCGCGTCTTTTCCCATGGACTCAGCCGGGAAATTCCCGTCGGAGATAACCAGCCTGTCGCTGTGTCCCATTTCTGAAAGCACCATCAGAAGCTCAGGTGAAAGTATTTTCGGAATCCCTTTTAACATATCCCAAATCCTCCTCGATCATAAGATTTCTTCTTTTAAAAAGGAACCGGGAATTTCCCGATTCCTTTCTGTTTTCAGTTCCGTCTGTATCAGACTTCACTTATCTGCACGTTTTGTTCTGATAACTGCTGATTAGTCGTACAGGTTCGGAGCGATGTCGTCCTCTTCCATATTCTCAGCGTCATACCAGTAGCTGTCTGTTGCGATATCTTTTACTTCATTTCCTTCGCAGTAGTCATACAGAGCCTGGATTGCAAGGCTTCCCTGGTCAACCGGAGCCTGTGTAACAGCGCCGATGAGTGTGCCGTCAGCAACAGCTGCCTTCAGTGTAGCGCCAGCGTCAAATCCGACACCAACAACACCTTCTTCCGGTGTAGCTGCGAGTACGCTTAAGTTCTGGTTTGCTGTGAGGACACCCTCAGCTGTAACCTGGTTAGAACCGAAGATCGCGATCGTATCTTTTTTTGTCATGATGTTGGAAGCCTCTGTGGAGGACAGCTCAACTGTTGTCTGAGCCGGTACGGCAACCTCGATGATAACGTCAGCGGATGCCTCATCGCCGTTGTTCTCTACCTGGTCAACATAGTACTGGTTTCCTACAACTGCAACTGTCTTTCCGTCAGCCTCGATGAGCTCTTTCATCTTGTTGATGAATCCCATTCCACGTCCGGAGATGTTAGCGGATGTAGCGTCCTGGTTAACCTCACCGATCCTTACCTGCTCTGTCGCGTTTGCGATCGTATCTTTGATCACTTCATACATATTCTCAGCCGCAACTGCTCCGGCAGCCTCATTGTCTGTAGCGATCGTAGCGATGACAGATCCTTCCGGAGCATCCGGCACGCCTGTATCGAAGCATACAACCGGGATCTCTTTGTCAAGCGCTGTCTGGAGAGCCTCAAGAACTGCGTCCTGGCTGTTCGCTGCGAGAGCGATACCGTCCGGATTCTGGTTGATCGCGTTGTTCAGCATCTGAACCTGGTCAGCGATATCAGACTCAGCGTTCGGGCCTGTCTTATTTACTGTAACGCCAAGTTCCTCAGCTTTTTCATCAACGCCTGTGATAGCTGCCTGCCAGTATGTGGACTGGAAGCTCTTAACTACGACTTCAAAATGATATCCGCCGCCTTCGCCGCTGTCGCCGCCGTCAGTTGCTTTTCCGTCATCCTTGCTGCCGCATCCTGCTACTAATCCAGCTACCATACATCCGCCAAGTAACACTGCTAAAACTTTCTTTTTCATATTTCATATCCTCCTGAAATAATTTTTTCCGCCATGTTCGAAGTTCTGCGCTTCTGCAGCCAGACAGGCTTTTCCCGGATACCGTGCACATATCCGCCTTTTTCTGTCTCTGCCTGCGATCCGCCCCTTCAAGGCATGGCCCTCCTTTGTTTATATAGTAACAGCCGGCAGTTCGTCCTTTTTCATCCGAGATCCTCTCCCGGCTGTTATCTATCACATTGACCTGTTATTCAGTTTTTACTATTTTGCCTCTTTCTCTCTCTTCAGGATATCGATCAATACGGAGATGATCAGCACGATACCAGTAATGATCTGCTGCCAGTTCGCCGTCAGTCCGATAAACGGAAGACCTGTCTTCAGCAGACAGATGACGAATACTCCTGCCAGCGTACCTGTGATGCTTCCTACGCCGCCGGTCATGGACACGCCGCCGATGATCGCTCCGCCGATCGCGTCGAGCTCGAAGCCCGCGCCGCTTCCCGGCTGAACCGTAGCGAAGATCGCGGAGTATGCGATCGCTGCAAGTCCTGTAAAGAAACCGCAGATCACGTACGCCATGATGTGGTAGAATTTCACATTGACTCCGGAGAGCCTTGTCGCTTCTTTATTGCTTCCGATCGCCAGCGTGTAGCGTCCCATCTTCGTGTGGTTCAGGACAAATGTCATGATAATGACAAGAATGATGATCCACAGGAAGCCGATGGGGATATTCTGACCGCCCATCTTGATCTTAAAGATACTTCTGAACCAGCCGCCCGGAGCTGCCGCTGTCGGCCACGGGATACCGAACCCGCCTACGATCAGCGACCCGAATCCGCGGGTGATCATACATGTACACAGCGTCGCCAGGAACGGCGGCAGATCCATCAATGCTACCAGGCATCCGTTGATCACGCCGAAGGCAACGCCCAGCAGGATGCTTACCACCATACCTGCCCCGGTCGGCCAACCCTGATGTACGACGAGATATCCGCCGATCAGAGAATAGCAGATCAGGCCTGTACCGATGGAGAGGTCAACGCCTCCCGTCATCAGCGGGAACGCAACACCGATCGCCATCAGGGCAATGTAGTAGGAATAATCCAGGATACTTACAACCGTTGTATATTTTCTAAACTGAGGGCTCATTGCACAGAAGAAGATAAACATTGCGATCACGATGAGCAGGACGATGAATTTCTGTCCGCCCATGCGGTCAATGAATGACTTGTTCGTGCCGGCCGTTTTTGTTACTGATTTATTTGCCATCACGTTTTCCTCCCTAATTTATCTCTCTCGTAGCCATGTTCATGATATTTTCCTGGGTAGCTTCGGAAATATCCAGCTCGCCGGTCTTCTTACCTTCGCACATAACGACAATTCTGTCGCTCATACGCAGGATCTCGGTCATTTCAGAGGAAATCATGATAATCGCCTTGCCTTCAGACGCCAGCTGGTTCATCAGCTTATAGATCTCGTTCTTCGCGCCTACGTCGATACCTCTTGTCGGCTCATCGAAAATGAGGATATCGCAGTTCCTTGTCAGCCACTTGGCGATAACGACTTTCTGCTGGTTACCTCCTGACAGGTTCACAACAAGCTGGTCAACGCTCGGCGTCTTGGTCGCGAGTGACTCTACATATTTCTGCGCGATCTCTTTCTCTTTCTTCTTGTCAATGAACGGTCCGTTTGAGAACTCGTCCAGGTCAGCCATTGTCGTATTCTCAGCGACCGACTTCTGTACAACGATACCATACCTCTTTCTGTCCTCAGACAGATAGCCGATCCCGCACTTAACCGCATCCTGCGGATTTCTGATCGTAACCTTCTGACCGTTGACATAGATATCACCGCTGTCGACCGGATCCGCGCCGAAGAGCGCTCTCGCCGTCTCAGTACGCCCTGCGCCCATCAGCCCTGAGAAGCCGAGGATCTCGCCCTTGTGCAGTTCAAAGCTTACATCCTGCACCATCTTGCCCGCGTTAAGGTGTTCCACCTTGAGCACGACCGGGGCTCCCGGAGGCGTCATGTTCTTGGTCTTCGGATCTTCGTAGATCACACGTCCGACCATCATGTTGATGATATCATCCTTTGTGGAATCCTTGGTGATCAGAGTCCCTACATATGTACCGTCACGCATGACTGTCACGCGGTCCGTGATAACCTTGATCTCATCCATACGGTGGGAGATATAAACGATCCCAAGTCCCTGCGCCCTCAGGTCGCGGATGATCTTGAACAGCTCCTCGATCTCCGCCTCTGTCAGCGCTGCTGACGGCTCATCGAAGATAATGACTTTCGCCTCATGGGAGATTGCCTTCGCGATCTCGCACATCTGCTGCTTACCTACCGTCAGGCGGCTCATCGTCTCTGTCGGGTCGATATCGATATGCATCCTCTCAAAGAGCTTTTTCGCCTCTTCGTTCATTTTCTTATCATCAATACGGATGCCTTTTTTAAATTCTCTTCCGATGAAGATATTCTGGGCAACTGTCAGATGCCCCAGCATGTTCAGCTCCTGGTGCACAATAACGACGCCCGCATCCTGAGCCTCACGTGTATTGTGGAATTCCACTTCTTTTCCTTCATATGTAATGGTTCCGGAATCCTTTTTATAGATACCTGTCAGCACCTTCATCAGCGTTGACTTGCCGGCTCCGTTCTCTCCCATCAGCGCGTGTACTTCGCCTTTCCTGACTTCCAGATCTACATGGTCCAGCGCATGAACACCCGGGAAAGATTTGTCGATCCCTTTCATTGTTAATATAACTTCGCCCATATTCTTTACCCTTGCCTTTCTTAATCACACTCTCTGATTGCCATGTACCGTCATTAATTCTTCCTGCGTCTTGAAACAACGTCAGCGAATACTGCAACGATAACGATGATACCAGTGATGACAAGCTGAAGGTTCTTATCCAGGCTGAGAGCTAAAATACCCTCCTGGAGAAGAGAGATGATGAGGACACCGATGATCGTACCGCTGATCGAAGCAAGTCCGCCTGCCATCGAGGTTCCGCCCATTACGCAGCCCGCGATCGCCTCATTGTTGTACTGATCGCCGTAGCCCGGCTGTACCGTTGTGTATGCAGCTACATAGAAGATCGCCGCGATACCTACGAGGAGGCCGCATACAACGTACGCTGACATCTCCCACTTCTTTACATTAACACCGGAAAGTCTCACTGCTTCTTTATTGCTTCCAAGCGAAAGGATATAACGTCCCATCTTCGTCTTATTCAGGATGATCGCACAGACAACCGCAACTGCCAGCAGGATGATCAGGCCGACCGGGATGTCTCCCATCCTGACCATGTTCCTGTACCAGCCGCCCTCTGCGCTGGCCTGCGGCCAGTTTACGGACTGTGTCTGTGTGAACACAGATGCAAGTCCTTTGGAGATATTCATGCTCGCCATAGAAGTGATGAATGACGGCACGTTCCAGTACGCGACCAGATATCCGTTAAATACGCCGAACGCAAGCCCTACCACAAGGCTTATGATAAGCGCCAGCGGCATTGACACGCCATGGTTCACCAGGCTGAATCCCGCGATCAGGGCACAGCAGAACATGACCGGCCCGATCGAGAAATCGATCCCGCCTGTCGCGATGACAAATGTAACTCCCAGTGATAAAAATCCAAGGAAGTATGCATAGTTCAGCGCGCTTAAAATACGGCTTATCCCGACAAAGCTTCCGCCTGTCAGGGCACAGAACAGTCCGTACAGCAGGATAAGCACGATGCACAGTACGATCCTGTTAAAGCCTACCTTTTTGACTAAAGGATTTTGTTTGATACTTTCCACTTTTCTTCCTCCCATCTTTTGCTTCGATGCATTGTTTCGATTCATGGTGCCTCACTTATTTTGATTCCCCCATTCCTCGCTTTTTCGTGTAACGGTTCGCTTTTTCCCTATCCTTATTTATTTGTTTTTTTCAGGCACATTCCACATTATTCACAAATGCAAATCAGCTTTCTTGTCAAATTATACAACTCACTCCTGCCTTTGTCAATAAACCACACTTATTTGAAAGTGAACCGGTTCGCTTTCGTTAATCTGCCATATCATTTCACTTTTCCACTCAGTTTCAGCAGAATTATTTGTGCAATCTGCCGGATTCACAAAAGTCTCCTGACAGAATCTCCCTGCCGTATAGACGCGGCAAAACTGACCCTCACGGGTCCGCCTTCTTCCTGATGCGTTATCCTTTCCAGAAGCATCTGTACAGCCCTGGACGACATCTCCCTCATCGGCTGGGATACGATCCACAGCCGCGGCCGTATGACTTTCGACAAAAGCAGATCATCGAATCCTATGACAGAGATATCTTCCGGGCAGTTCCTGCCAGACTCATTCAGCGCAAGTATCCCGCCCAGGGTCGTATCGTAGTTGCTCAGGATGACCGCTGTAGGCGGTCCCTCCATCGTCAGCAGCCTTTTTATCCCCTGATAGCCAAGCTCAAAGGAATGCCGGCCGCCCACCCGGTATTCTTCCGGGACATGGATCCCATAAGTCCGGAGAGCATCCTCGTACCCCTTCTTTCTCTCCATCCCGGTATACTCGACATCGGATGAAATAAGGGCGATCTTCCTGTGCCCGTACTCGATCAGCATCTGTGCCGCGCGGAATACTGCTGTACGGTTATCCACTTCCACACAGTCCGCTTCCTCTCCGCGGAAAGCCCGGTCAAGAAGGACTACCGGCACTCCCGCCTTCTTTGCCGGCCTGAGGAAATCTCCGGTCAGACTCACCGCAAACACCAGGATCCCGTCCACCTTACGGCTCAGAAGGAACTGAAGATTTTCTTTCTCCATCTCCTCATTATTACACGAGTCACAGATCAGCATCCCATACCCGTTTTTGTGGAGCTCCTGCCCCAGATAATGCAGCATATTTCCCACAAAGAGACACTGTATATCATAGACGAGCACTCCGATCGTCTTTGTCCGGTTCGTCACCAGCCCTCTTGCCAGCTCGTTCACCTCATAGTGCAGTGCATCAATCGCCTCTTCGATCAGTTCCCGGTTCCTCGGAAGGACATTCCCGCCATTCAGATACTTTGAGATTGTCGCCAGGGATAACCCAGTCCTGTCCCTGATATCGCGAATTGTTGCTGCCATAATTACTCCTTTCAGGGAGCAGCGTACCGTTTATTGTGCATTTTGTTTAACACAATCACTGTTTTTATTAAAACACACAGCACTTTGACAAGTCAAGCTTTTATACCAATATCTTCTTAAATCTCTCGTAAGCCTCGTCCCACGCTTCCGCATCCTGCGGCTCGTAAATCTTGATATCCTGTGAACGTTTAATGATCTCTCTCGCCTCGCCAAGAGACTTGATATCGCCTGAAGCCATCAGCTGCAGCGCTACGTTTCCAAGCACGGTAGCCTCGACCGGGCCGGCGCTCACGCGGCATCCGCACGCATTTGCCGTAAACTGGCACAGCAGTGCGCTCTGTGTTCCGCCGCCCACCATGTAAACCGTCCCGTAATCTCTGCCCGTACAGTCTTTGATCTCTTCCATCGCATGGCGGTACTTCATCGCAAGACTCTGGTTGATGCAGCGCACCACCTCGCCGACCGTCTCCGGAACCGGCTGCCCTGTCCTCTTACAGAACTCGCGGATACGGTTCGGGATATCGCCCGCCGGCGTAAACTCCGGTGCGTCCGGATCGATAAAGCTCTTCAGCGGCTCTGCTTCTTTCGCCATGATCTCCAGTTCGCCGAATCCGTATTCCTGGCCCTCGCGGATCCACTGACGGCGGCTCTCCTGGATGCACCACAGGCCGATGATGTTTTTCAGGAAGGAGGTCTTCCTTCCATATCCGCCTTCATTGGTGATATTGTAATGCTCTGATTTCTCATTGATGATCGGGGCCGGAAGTTCGGTTCCGAGCAGGGACCACGTTCCGCAGCTCAGGAAGATGAAGTCATCCTCTGCTGCCGGTACCGCTACGAGGGCGGACTGTGTATCATGTCCGGCAACCGCCATGACATCGATCTTGTCAAGTCCGAGCTCATTGCAGATCTCATCGGTGAGCTCGCCGATCTTCGTTCCCGTCGGAACGATCTCCGGGAAGATATTCTTCGGAAGTTTCAGCGCGTCGATCACTTCGTCCGACCACTCGCCCTTCTTCGCATCGAGAAGCTGTGTCGTGGATGCGATGGAATACTCGGCCATCTTCTGTCCTGTAAGGAAGTAATTGAAGAGATCCGGCATCAGGATCATCTTATCCGCGCGGTCAAGCAGGTCTTTCCTGTTCTTCAGGAGATAGAGCAGCTGGAACGCCGTATTGATCTCCATGAACTGGTTTCCTGTGATCTCATAGAACTTCTGCTTATCGATCATCTTGAAGCTTTCTTCAAGCATGCCCTCTGTACGGCTGTCACGGTAGTGGACCGGGTTCTCAAGGAGTCTGCCCTCGGCATCCACCAGGCCGAAATCCACGCCCCATGTATCAATACCGATACTCTCGATCTTTCCGCATTTTTTCGCTTTGATGAGCCCCTGTTTGATCTCAAAGAAGAGGCGGAGCACATCCCAGTACATGGTGCCGTTTAAGATAACCGGGTCATTGGAAAAGCGATGCAGTTCCTCGATCGTGATCTTCTCACCGTCAAAAGTCCCGCACATTGCCCGGCCGCCTGAAGCGCCAAAGTCAAATGCCAATACTTTCTTTTCCATAATATTCTCCTTTATTTGTGGCAAGAGGGCTGAAAGATCTGCTTTCAACCCTCTCCTTTCTCAAATCTCAAATCATACTTTATGCAGAAATTATGCTTTTATTATTTGTACGGTTTGTAGAGTGCGCCGTAGTTTGCGCATGCTCTGTAGTCAGCGCCTTCCTTGTCCATTCCGAATGCGTTCCATGCTGCCGGGCGGAAGATCTTCTCTGTCGGCACATTGTGCATAGCAACCGGGATACGGAGCATAGATGCGAATGTGATCAGGTCTGCGCCGATGTGTCCGTAGGAGATCGCACCGTGGTTAGCGCCCCAGTTGTTCATTACGTCATAAGCTGACTTGAACGCGCCTTCCTTGCCGTCGCATCTCGGAGCGAACCATGTACACGGCCATGTGTAGTCTGTACGTTTCCAGAGTGTATCGGATACATCTTCCGGAAGACCTACTGTCCAGCCCTCTGCGATCTGAAGCATCGGTCCAAGGCCCTTTACAAGGTTCAGACGGATCATTGTAGCCGGCATCTGTACTTTCGTCTCGAAACGGCTGGAGTATCCGCCGCCGCGGAAGTATCCGAGGTCAGCCATGTTCCATGTGGTAGCGTCCATGATCGCCTGCTGGTCTTCTTCTGTTACATTCCACCACTCTTTCATAACGCCGTTGCCGTTCTCATCTTTTGCAGCGCCGCATGCATCGAGGCAGCATGCACCGGAGTTGATCAGGTGGATGATACCGCCGTTCTCTTTCGCAACACCCTCAAGGTCGTAGCCCGTCACTCTCTTAACAGCCTCCGGGCTCCAGTATGTACGAACATCCGCGAACATCTGAGCGCGGTTTGTAAGGAGTTTCATAAACAGCATTCCAAGACCGTTGAGTACGTCGTTCTCTGTAGCCAGGATGTACGGCTCACGTGCTCCATCCCAGTCGAAGGAAGAGTTGAGCATTGCCTCTGCGAAGTCTCCGTTCGGATAGAAGTCTGTCCACTGTCTCTGTCCCTGGAAACCTGCTGCGATCGCGTTGTGTCCGATCGCTTCCTCGGAAAGCTCCTCCGGGAAGTTCTTGTTGCCCTGCATCAGGTCTTTGATGATAACAGCCATCTTAACAACGAACTCGAACTGTTTCTCTTTCTCTTCCTGAGATTTCTGCAGTTCAACCGGGTTCTTGTCGAATCCGATGTGGCATTTCTCTTTTGCCCATGCAAGAGCTTTCTGATACTCAGCCTCGTCGTAGATGCCTTCTGTCATGCGGCGGATGATCTCAACCTCGTCAACAGACTCAACGCGCATGCCAAGATAGGACTCGATGAAATCCTGATCAATGATAGATCCGCCGATACCCATTGTAACGGAACCGATCTGCAGCCATGATTTTCCTCTCATGGAAGCAGCTGCAACTGCTGCACGGCCGAATCTTAACAGTTTCTCTTTAACGTCTTCCGGGATCGTCATATCGTCAGCATCCTGAACATCATGTCCGTAGATACCGAATGCCGGAAGGCCTTTCTGAGCGTGTGTGGCAAGAACGGATGCCAGGTATACAGCGCCCGGCCTCTCTGTCGCGTTCAGGCCCCATACAGCCTTGATCGTCTGCGGATCCATATCCATTGTCTCTGAGCCGTAGCACCAGCACGGTGTAACTGTAAGTGTAATGTCAACGCCTTCTTTTCTGAACTTGTCCGCACAGGCAGCGCTCTCGCCCACACGTCCGATCGTGGAGTCAGCGATCACAACCTTAACCGGCTCACCGTTTGAGTATTTCAGGTTCTCCTCAAACAGTTTCGCAGCATTCTTAGCCATAGCCATTGTCTGGTCTTCCAGAGATCCTCTTACATCGAGAACACCTTTTCTTCCGTCAATGGTAGGCCTGATGCCGATCACCGGATAAGAGCCTACGTATCTGTTTTCTGCCATAGTAACATTCCTCCTATTCTCTGGCTTTGTAAGATTTATACCTTGGTTATTATTATAATACTATTTTTTTGATTTGTCTCGTGATATAATAGAATAAAAATATAACGATATTCACTTTTTATACAAAGGAACGAAAGATATGAAATACATGAGCTACCGAGAGGACAAGAAGCACGGGACCTTTGACTTCCCCATAGAATTCTACCATGTAGGACCCACCCATCCCCGGTATGAAATGTCGTACCACTGGCACATAGAATACGAGATCATCCGCATATTAAAGGGCGGATTCCTCATGACGATCAGCGAAGAGGAATTCCTCGCCAAAGAGGGGGATATCATCTTTGTCAAAGGCGGGCTGCTCCACGGCGGGATCCCAGAGAACTGTCTCTACGAATGCATCGTCTTTAACCTGGACTCGCTGATGACCTCCAGCCTTGCCGGCGAACGGCTCCTCAAAAAGATCCGGAGCGACTCCATACTGATCCGCAGCCACTTTTCTCCCTGCGACTCCGAACTCACCCATATCACGGACCGCATGTTCGGGCAGATGAAACTGCGGGCCGAAGGACATGAACTGTTCGTCATCGGCACTTTTTATGAATTTTTCGGGTATATCCTTGAACATGGCTGCTATGCCGCCACGGAAGAGGTCTCCACAAAGGAAGGCCGGAGGATCGAACATCTGAAAAAAGCTCTTGAAGTAATCGAAAATTCCTACCCCGACTGCATCACACTGGACGACCTTGCAAAAGCGGCGGGGATGAATTCCAAATACTTCTGCCGGTATTTCCGGGAGATGACACACCGCACCCCCATTGATTACCTGAACTACTACCGGATCGAGCAGGCATGCTTCAAGCTCGCCACCACCAACAGCTCCGTCGCGGATATCGGGATGAGCTGCGGGTTCAACGATGTAAGCTACTTTATCAAGACCTTCAGGAAATATAAAGGGATGACGCCGAAAAAATACCTGAGCGCACCGCTGTAAATCTGGATTAAAAACTCAAAATTCCTAAAACCATTGATATTACAAGGCATTTCGCCTGTCCAATGCTCGGTTTTCATGTATTTTCCCTTGTTTTTGCCCTTACGAGCCGAAACAAGGGAAAGTTTTTATGCCCCGCCGACTACCTTGTCCAGCAGCCTTGCGGAAGTACGCTTCGCTTCCCTTGTAGCGTGAGCGTAGATGGACATTGTGGTATTGACATCGGAGTGCCCTAACAGCTCCTGCACATCGGTGGGCTTTGCCCCGCCCGACAGCAGGTTGCTCGTGTAGGTGTGCCGCAGCATATGGAAGTGGAAATCCTCAAGCCCCTCGACCTGTTTCCTCGCCTTCTGGCATACCTGACCGACCGCCCCGGTGCTTTCAAACATCCCGTTCGGCCTGACGCAGACAAAGGATAATTCCTTGTACCCTTCAGGGACTTCCGCCGTCCTCGGCAGGCTGTAAACCTCGTAGTAGCTGCGGTCTTTTTCCTTCACTACAGTATAGTAGTTCAGGTGGTAAAGCTCCCCGTACTGGAAACGGTTTTTGTGCTGCTCCACCTTCGCCGCCCGCAGGATTTCCGCCAGCGTGTCGCAGAAGTCCACTGTGCGGACTTTGCTCCGCTTGGTCGTCCCTATCTCGGTCTTGTGCCTTGTGCCGTTGTACCGCATACTGCGGCGTACCGTCAGGTACTGCTCGTCCAGATTGATGTCCTGCCATGTCAGGCCGCAGACCTCGCCAATGCGAAGCCCCGTGTAGTAGGCGATCTGTACGGGCAGCAGCGCAGGGTTTTTCCTGTCTTTCAGATAGCCGGTCAGCTTCAGGTATTGCCCGTGGGTAATGGTCGGTCGGGAAACCGCCTCGGCTTCCTCCCCGCAGAAGATGTCCGCTTCCTCTTTCCGTCCCCGCAGCCGTACATACTGCATCGGGTTGAAGGTAATCAGCCGCTTCGGGAACACCGCAAAGCGGAACGCCCCTTGCAGCACCGCAGAGAACTGGAGCATATATCCCTTGCTCATAGGGGGAGAGGCCGTCCCGTCAGGGTTTGTGCCGCCGTAGCTCATAAAGTCAAGGAACGCCTGCAAATGGTCGGCTGTGACCGTTTTCAGCCTGCGGCTGCCTATCGGGTATTTCTTGATTTTTTTGACCGCCGCCGTGTACGCCATGACCGTCCCGTTGCTCAGGCTGCTGGGCTTTAAATCTTCCTCAATCCACAGATCCAGCATTTCGCCTACGGTAATGTTCTCCGCCTTGCCTACAAACCTTTTGGCTTCGTAATCTTCCATCGCCTTGCGGAGCAGGGCTTCCGTTTCGCTCTTGCTCTCCGTGCCCGCAAACTCCTTCTGTACCTGCCTGCCGCTTTCATCTTCGATATAAAAGCGGTAATACCACTTCCTGCCTTTTTTCCTTACAGAACCTTTTGCCATAGATAAAAATTCTCCTTCCTATCCGTGGCAATCGGAACTGTGACATATGGTGTGCGTAAAGTAATGGTGTCACTTCCGCCGGTTGGTTTCAACCGGCCTGTTTTTTTGTCAAGGTGCCACGGAATTTTCTTTTTCGGACAGCCGTGCTTCGGCTTCCGCCACTATCCCGAAGAGATCGCCCATGGATACCTTTGTGCGTCCCTCATCGTAGATATGTAAAATCCCGTCAAGAAATCGCTTCATATCTTCGATAGGCTGTTCCATTTCCTTGCGGTATACCCGTTCGGTAATCGCTCCCGACTCAATCGCATACCGCCTGAGCGACTGCTTCAAGCCTTCGTCCTCCGCCACACGGTCAACCTCTGCCATAGCGTCTGCGAAATGGCAGGTCAGGACTGTGTAGAGGTCAATCAGCTTTCCGAGAAAGGTTGTCATAAGCTGTTGGTGCCCGTCCCCTTTGACGGCGGAAGTAACCGTATCCAGATACTTCCTGATGTGCTCCGTTAGTTCGTTTTCACAGAGCGTCGGGACGGAATACTCTTTTTCTTCCGAAAGGCCGGTCAGCCATTCGGGAGTGGTCAGCAGCGCTTCCGCAAGCCCGTTGATGACCATGCTTCTTGTGGGATTTACCCCGTCTGTTTCATACCGCTGAATGGTGGACTTGTTCACGCCCACACGCCTGCCGAGTTCGGGCATGGAGATTTTCAGTTCGTTTCTCCGTTCCTTGATCCGCAGCCCTACCTCTTTTGCGGTAAGCATTTTCCTGTCATTCAAGGCTTTCACCTCCTAACGAGTATTATCATAGCACAAATAGATTGAATTTACAACCCTATTTTGCGTATTTCTTTGTAAAAATTTATTGAATGGGCTTAAAACGAGTTGACAAACAATGGCAATATAAGTGTAATAACAATGCAAAAGTTGCAAAATGAGTATTCCAAGAAGGAGGTCGAGAGAATGAGCACAGTCAAAATGGGATTTACCATAGAGGAAGCGGCGGAATGTACGGGTATCGGCAGGAATACCATGCGGAAGCTGGTGGACTGGGGCAAGCTGCCCGTGCTGAAGGTTGGGCGCAAGACCATTATCCGCAGGGACACGCTGGAACGGTTTATGACCGTCAATCAGGGGAGGAATCTTCTGAAGCCCGATGATGTCCGAAAGGTGGAGTAAACCCGTCCTCAAAGCCCTCGGCGTTTGAGAGCGAAATACACCACTCGCACAAACCTGCGGTTTGTACTCAGGGTATTTCGCCCCTGCGGGGAGCCTGTATCACAGCTTGCAGGGCTGCCGCCGCCGCTGTGATACAGAGAAAATTGCGGTGCAATTTTCTTTGGCTGCTCCTTTGTCAAATGCCATCGGAACAGCCGCAGCCGGCAAGCCGGTTGCAAAATGAGGCAGGCATTTTACCAAACAGAAACGGAGATGATTTATGACACGCCACAGCTTTATCCAGATGTCAAAGCTGTCCAATGTCAGGGGAAGAATATCGTATATTACAAGCCACGCCAAACAGGAAAACCTCTATGCCACCTACCGCACCGCAGACCATTCCTTTTGGAGCAACCTCGCAAGGGAAAGCCAGCAGGAGTTTAAGAGAAGCGGCGCAGAGGGGAAGTGTATCGAAGCGAGGGAACTGATTATCGCCCTGCCCGAAACCTACACGCAATACGAGCCGCAGCAGGTGCTGGAAGATTTCACGGAGGAATTCCGCAGGCGGTATGATGTGGAATGCGTGTCGGCGCTCCATCACAACAAGCGAAAGACCAATTACCACATCCACCTTATCTTCAGCGAACGGCGGCTGCTTGCCGAGCCAGAGGTTAAGATTGCAACCCGCAGCGTATTTTTTGACGAAACGGGCAAACGGGTACGCACCAAAAAAGAAATCACGGGGGAGGACGGGCAGATACGGAAGGGCTGCACCGTTATCCCGAAAGGCGGCGTTTACGAGCAGCACCTTTTCACGGTAAAGGACGGGCGTTTCAAAAGCGAGCCGTTTTTAGAGGAAGTCAAGCGGAATTATACCGCCCTTATCAACCGGCATATCGCTGATCCTGAGCAGCATTTACGGGTTTTTAATCCCGACAGTATCTACTTGCCGACCAAGAAGATCGGCAAGAACAATCCCAAAGCCGCCGAGATGGAAGCGGACAACGCCGCAAGGCAGGAGTGGAACAGGACGGCGGATATGGCGCTCTTATCGGGAATAGAGGAGGCAAAGATACTGGAAGTCAAAAAAGAGGAAATCCACCAGAAAGCAAGCCAGTCCATTAAGTCGCACGGCTGGCTGCCCAGCCTGTTCCGCAGTATCGTAAACAAAGCGAAGGAATTTTTGCAGAATCTGATACGCCAGACGGAGCTGCCGCCCAAGCCGGTGCTCAATCTGGATATGGCGGAGTTTGGTGCCATGCAGAAGCTGATGATACGGGTACAGGACAGGGCACGGGAAATCCGCAGCTTGCAGGAGGAAGTCCCCAAGCTGAAAACGCAGCTTGCCGAAACAAAGGGTATTTTCAAAGGCAGGGAGCGGAAAGAGCTGGAAGTAAAAATCCGGCGGACGGAAGAAAAAATCTCCGCCATGCTGGAAGAACTGCCCGAAATCTTAAAAGAGGACGGCTATCCCGATGTACGGGCGTTTATGGCGACCTACCGCAAGGCGGAAGCCGTGGTAGAGAACTACAACCGGGAGCTTGCCGAATGGGAACGCAAGGTCAGGGAAAAAGGGAAACCTGCCGAAAAAGAACAGGCAGCGCCGCCCCAGAGGGAGAGCGTATTGAAGCGCCTGCGCCAGCTTCAGGCGGAGGGCAAAAGTCAAAAGCCAAAGTCAAAGCGCAGAACCTACGACATGGAACGATAGCTTTCACATCGAAAACAACACCGCAGGCTTCCTGCGGTGCATAATACTATAGAGAATGCGCCCCGTGGCTTCCTTCCGCAGGGCGCATGGTTATATGGATTTATTTGCTGTATTTTCTCTTGCGGCTGTAAACGGCTGTGCCGGTCAGGGCTGCGCCAGCAGCCAGCAGTACCGCAATCCAAAGAGCGATATTGCTGTCATCGCCGGTCTGCGGAGAAGTGGTATCTCCCGTCTGGTCGCCGCTTGGCTTATCGGTATCTGTCGGTAGCTCAGACGGTGTTTCGCTCGGCTTTGAAGGCTTGGACGGTTCTTCTGTTGTCCCCGTTGCGGGAATTTCCACCGCTGCTTTCTCATAGCCGCAGACGGTGCATTCCTCGTGCTTGGAACCTGCTTCTGTGGCAGTCGCTTCCTTATCCGTTACCCACGTAAAGCTATGTCCAAGAGCAGCAATTTCTTTTACTTGTTTATCGTCGCAAATCTGGCAGACGCTTTCTTCATAGCCTGCTTCTGTACAGGTAGCCGGCTTTTCATCTACTACTTTATATTCATGCTGATGTTCCGCCGGATAAACCACATGGCCGCTTGCAGGTAATTTTACATCTGTAAGTACGTAGGCGGAACAATGCGTCAGGTTCATTGTTACCCGACCATAAGCAGTACTGAGTTCGCCGACATACTCCAGCTTATTTTCACTTGCATTGTGGTGATACAGATAGGAGGTTTCTCCGAATTTTCCGGAAGGAAGTTCTGTCATGAAGCTGGTTCCAGCCGGAAGCACGCCGCTGTGGGAAAACTCAAAAATCTGCGTGGCTGTGCCCTCCGGTATCAAATCAGAAATTCCCTCCGCAGCTTCACTTGTCGTGACCCCTAAATGAACGTCTCCCGTTACATCTGCAATTGCATTTCCGGTAAACGTCCATTCGGTCTCATACATACCCGTATAGCTTACAACCAAGTTTTTTTGGTTTGTTTTCAACTGGTTAAGTACAGTTTCCGACAAAATGTTCTCCGCCGAAAGTCCGTTTGTCATATGCACTTTTATTGTAGTTGCCCGGTTAGTAGTAACCGCCTGAAGAACATCTTCTTCGGCTGCACTCATACCATTAAAATATCCAACATCATACGGCCATGATTCATCAACTGTCAGAGGAAGTATTTCGACCTCACAGTAGACCTGTAAACTACCAGCGGAATCGTCATTTAAATTTTTTAAATAGAAGTGTATTTGTGCAGTCCCACCATTTAGATCATTCCTATTCTGAAAGAATTCTCTAAGGCCGGATTCCGTTAATGTAACCGTCTTATTTGTATTGGAAATCATGATCCCATTCACAATTACCGGATCATAGCCCCATGCCATCATCGCACTATCAACGATTATATAATCGGGACAATCAATATCAACGACAATATCCCCATTTCCGTCCCACGTGTCGTTTTTCGGTATAGTGTGGATCTGATCGATGATGTCATCCCAGCTGCCGTTTCCCGCTTTCGAATCGACCTGATTCGTTACATCCTGCGCCTGTGACGCGATACTGTTTTCACCGCGCAGCACACACTCGCCGTCATGTCCTGCTTCCAGCGTGCAGCCCTCTGTTGCTTCACAGGCAACTGAGGGTGTTCCCGCTTCCGCTGCCAGTACAGCGCCGGGAAGCAGCGTTACCGACATAACCAGCGAAAGCAGCAGTGCCGGTATCTTTTTTCCTGTTTTCATTTTCGTCCTTTCCTTTCTTTTACAGTTATTGATGTGCCGAAAAAACACAACAAGGCACATCCCGCCCATGATAGAATGGGCAGAATACACCTTCTGTTTTTATTCGGAATTTCTGCTTGACAGGAAAAAAAGACAGAATTACGCTTTGCTTGCTTGCTTGCTTGCTTGCTTGCTTGCTTGCTTGCTTGCTTGCTAACAGTGTGCGTCTTGCCGCCATTTTTGTCAAGCCCCTTTCTGAATATAAATATACATATAAAATTTTACCACAAATCCCGCTGGATTTCAACCTCTTTTCGAGAAAAAATGGGTGCGCTATCAACAATTCAGGTCAAACCTTCTATTCCGCTGCGTCGACATTTAGAGGTCAAAAAAACCTGATTTTAAGCCGCATTTTGAGCCTGAACTTTGAGGGGCAAGGTGTTTGTACCTTGCCCCTCAATTTTGCGTCTGAAAGCGTTACAGGCTCAATTTTGCAGCTTTATCATTACCTCGTCTATAAGGTCTGTGTATCTGCCCTGCGTCAGCAGCTTATTGCGGTAAGCCAGCAGAGCGTTGAAAAGATACCGTCTTTCTTCTGCCGTCAAATAAAGGTGGTATTTCTTTTTTCTCATACGAAGATTACCTCGGCATTGACGGTTTCTATAACCGCTGACCGCAGGGCGTTCATTCTCTGCACCCACTCCATTTGATTGTCGGCTTTCAGCGTTTCGGTAATGCCTTCACGCTCTGCCCACTGTTTCATAAGCCGGTCAAACAGCTCCTGCGCCTGTTCTTCCACATCGGCAAGATAGGATTGCAGCTTGCCGCTTGTCAAAAGGTTGGTATAAAGAGCCTTTTTATACTCTCGGATATACCGCAAATGACGCTGCCCCCATACGCCGATAGACCGTTCTTCTTTTTCGGCTGGTAATTCCAAGCAGGGGATATAATAATCGCCCCGCAGCTCATACCAAAGACCGTTTTGCTGGTTATAGATGTACTGTTCCATTTTGTAATCCTCCAAAATCATATATTCGCACATACATCACAGTTTCCCGATTGCCACACCTTGTTATATCGTGTTATCAGTTTTTCCTGCCCTTGCTTTTGCCCTTATAACTTCTCGGAGCAAGGGTAAAGCGGTGTGAAATCGTATAAAGGGATAAGGCGAGCAGAGTGCGAAAAATCCTTTATTTTCAACGGTTTTGGAGGCCTTTATTAAATCCCTATGAGGTGGTATAACCACCTACATAATTTGAGGTTTCAAATCTGTATTTAAGGGAAAACCGTGATTGAGAAAATCGGGGCTGTCACACCAAAAATTCACTTAGTGTGACAGCCCCATGCTTCCTTCACAAATGCTTCCTTTTTAATTTTACCGGATCATTTTCTGCGTCTGACGATCACACCTCCCGCCAGAAGCGCTGCCAGCGCCGCAGCCGCCGCAAGCGACCCGAGTGCTCCGACTGGAGCGCTGTCCCCGGTCGGCACTGCCCCCTTGTCAGCGGGATCATTTTTATCAGCATCAGGTTTCTCTGGCTGTGGATCCGGGTCTTCCGGCGTTGGGTCCGGATCTTCAGGTGCCGGATCCGTCCCCTCCTCTGCCTTATCCTTCAGCACAACATTCACCGTCACGCCTTCTTCCGGCATGATAAATGTATATTCGGTCTCACTTACTTTCGTTACGGCCACATCACCGGATACCCCAGTGACCGTTACAGCCGCGATCTCTTTATCTGTATCCGTGACTTTGACTTTCACTGTCACAGTCTCTCCGGCCTTACTTTCCTGGGGGAGCGTGATCTCCGCCCCTTCTGTTGTCCCGGCTGTAACAGTAAAGGTTTCTTCCGGCTCTGGCTCGGGTTCCGGTTCTGGTTCCGGCTCCGGCTCCGGCTCAGGTTCCGGTTCCGGCTCTGGCTGGGCATCAAGCGCTGCCGTAAGCTCTGTGAGTGCCTGCCCGATCTCATCTTCTGTGGTGAGGAGATTGCCCTGCACTGCCCTTGCCTGCACGACTGCCTCGAAGAGCGCTCTGTCCGCCCCGTCCTCTGTCTCAAAGCCAAGGCCTTTTTCCGCGACGATCTGCTCTGCCTCCGCAAGCTTGTCCGCAAGCTCTGCCTTATCCGTGACTTCATAGATCATGAACTCCTGGATCATGTACCCTGACACAGAGTTGGACGAAATCCCCTGCATGCGGACGCAGCGCGCCTGCACCGGCTCTCCGTCAGCGGATATGATGCTGAGGAAATCCTGGTTCCCGCGGATCTCTTTCCATGTTTCCCAGTTTTCCCCATCCTCTGAGATCTGGATGTCAAAGTCTTTGCCCTTTCCGCCGTATCTCCACTGGATCTGTACCTCGCTGACATTCCTCATCTGGCCCAGGTCGATGTTCAGGGCGCTGTCCGTGCGGTTTCCTTTCCAGTAGGAATAAATGTCAGATGTGGACTCATCCATCCGATCCGCCGGACTTGCCGCCTGTGCGAATCCATCCCCGTCCACTGCCTTAAATGCCACACGCACACGGCCGTCCGCATTGTCGTAAGCGGATGCGTCTCCCACGGTCCTGGAAATCCCGCCTGCATACGCATCCTGCGCTACGTTGATCTTCGAAGTATCCGATGTCCATGCATCTGTATAGTAGGCCGCCGCTTCTTCCGCGGAGAATGCCCTGTTATACACCTGGAGATCCGCGATCTCGCCGTGGAGCCCTTCCCCGATCTTCTCGAGCGGAAGCGGGAAGGACGAATACATGGATGTGACATTTCCCGGCGCCACTCCGTCCTGGTCGGATTTCTGCGACAGGAACGTCTGGAGCTGGCCGTTGATATACAGCTTTGTCCCCTGGAAGGTTCCCACGAGCATCACATTTACTTCTGTGCCGTCCGTGGGGACATTGTAGTTAAAATCTCTCGTAAAGTAATTCACGTTCGCGGAAAGACTGCCGTCTGCCGTCCCCGCGATCTGGAGCTGTCCGTCATAACCCGAGAACACGGAGGACGCCGTCGTATTCTGCTCTGCCTCCTCTGCATCGATGCGGACTGTAAACGCCGCTGTGTACGGATAGGACAGTGTCTTGAGCGGTGTGCTCAGCACGCCTCCGTCAAAGGTCAGCCAGCCGTCCCCGCTTACTGTCCCCGCTTTGCTCAGCGTGCCGTTATATCCATTCCCGCTGGTATCATAGACTGTCATGCCGTCTGACGAAAGATTGTCAAAATCATAGTCCAGCACAAGGGAGGTCCCGGAATCGATCTCCATGGCGATCTCCGTGCCCGGTCCCTCTGCCAGCCGCGCTGCCCTCTGCTCGAATTCCTCGAAAGGCTCGCTCTCATCCGTGCCGCCCCATGTCTTTTCACTGACAATGGACACTGCGCGCAGCACTCTCTGGTTTACATCCCTCTCCGTCATCCCTTCCTGGCTCTGGTCACCCCAGATCACAGTCTTGGCTCCCAGAAGCCCCGGCTCGCCCAGGAGCGGATTGCTCCCGGTCCCCGGCGCCCCGTCCTGGAACATGGCAGGGTTCCACTCATTATAAACATATTCCGCGTTGGGCACATCGCGGTTCGTGCGCCCCGGATTTCCGTACATGTAGGCATCGCGGCAGTTGATCACCTCATAGCCTTCCCGGATCCTCTCCTTTGCATTTTCATAGCCGTGATACCAGACATCCAACTGATAATTTTCCTGGAGATCCACGCCTTCCAGGGCCGTCTCAGCGGTGGAGAACATTCCTTCCCCCGCACCCCACATACGGATCTTGGTGTCTGCGCCAAGGTTGCCCTGGATCACCTGCCGCAGGCTGTCCGCGAAGTTTGCGAAAGCATCCCGGATCCCCGCTGTATTGTGATCCCAGTACTCATCCGCGCCGATGTGCACCACACTGCCGGAAATGACCGGGTCGCTGCCTTCTGTGTATTCATCCCAGAGTTCCTCCGCGAACCAGAGGGCTCTTTCCGAATTTTCGCCCACCAGGTCCATGAGCTCCGCCCCGCCGTTATTTCCGAGCCCGCCGGACGTATAACGGATACCGCCTTCCAGCTCGGGGATATTGTCCGGGTTCTCGTCCGCATACTCATTATAGAGCAGGGAGTGTCCGGGCAGATCCAGTTCCGTGATCATATTGATGCCCAGACCGCTGCACAGCTCGCGCAGCTCTCTCCATTCTTCTTTCGTATACTGCGGATTCCCCTGATAATCCTCATTGTTGAGATAATAATCCGCATTGATCAGATCCGACGGCACGCCCGCGTGTTTTACCCCGGATTCCAGGGACGGGAATCGGTCGCTCTCCAGCCGGTGGAATCCCACATGGTCCTCCACAGAGGCGCTGATATTCGCATTATCATTGTCATTGACATGCAGGTGGTACTCATTGATCTTATACCAGAGCAGCACTTTCGCATAGTCGTGAAGCTGCTGCAGACGGTAAGGCGTGCGCGCCACGTCAAGCATGACGCCTCTTACCTCATACGCCGGATAGTCCCTCGTGATCCCCTTTGGCACTGTGCGGTTTCCGTCCGCCTGGTACAGGATCTGCTCTGCCGTGATCGTTCCGTAGAGGCAGCCCGTATATGACGGAGCGTAGATCTTAAGGCCGCTGTCATCCGTCACCATGAGGTAGCCCTCACCGCCGACTCTGTATGTATCTTCAGCCTGTGATTCGATATAAATATCATCTGCTCCGGCAGCGTCCTCTGTCCCTGCCTGCACCGCCAGGTCCAGTCCTGTGATCTCAAGAAGGTCTGCCTTCATGTTCGCAGCCACTGCCTCGATCCCTGCGCCCGCCGCGTCATTGTAGATGATCCTCGATGTCTCTTTCAGCTCGAAATCGCCGCTGTAGCCGTACCATTCCTGCAGGGAAGGGATGACCTCCGGCTTTCCGTTCGGCTCCGCTGTTTCCGGGAAATACGCCGCCGGATAGGCGGAACTGTTGTCCGGGACAGTGACCGCCATGTTCTTCTCCGCATACTGCGACGGATCTGACTCGCTCTCCACGCGCACGATCACAGTGACGTCCCGGCTGCCGATATTAAAGCCGGTCAGGTTTCCGTCATTGTCCACCACATTTTCCAGAGTGCTTCCCCTGACACTGATCCTCGCTCCCGGGACTTCTTTATCTACTGCCACCCTGCCGTCCGAGACTGCCAGGTCCGCTTCCGTGATCGAGCCGAGGACTGCGTTGACATCCACATCGACCGTATCGTCAAAGATCTCGATCTCGCGAAGGTTCACATTATTTCCCGGCGCCTGCGCGTTTACCTTTGTGACATAGACAAGGACATATCTCTGGATCTGAACACCTTCGTTCAGGGCGGGGGTTGTATCCGCTGTGATCGTGTCTGTATTCGCATCCGTGTCCGCGATATCCTGTCCTGGCCCGTTGACAGCAAACCCGTTGGACGACGGCCGGTCCACGGAGATGACTTCCGTCCATTCTCCGAGGTCCACAGATGTGTCTGCCGGGTCAGCAGCCAGATCAGATGTCTGTGCTGTCAGGATCTTGTACTCCATGGGCCAGACTTTCATGTTATACCAGAGCTTGATCGATGTAATGTCTGCCGGTTCTGCATCCGCTCCCCGGTCGATCTGGATCCACTGCGGAGTCTGGGCATCTTCGTCCCTGCCTGTATCCGGGGCTTGTCCCCAGTCTTTCATATCCGCTGAGTTCCATTGCTGGGTCTGGTCCTTCACGCCGTCAACGGTAAGTTCCGGTCCGGCGTTGTTCGCCGTCGATGATGCTATGACCTCTTTTCCAAGGACAATATTCTCGCCCACCGTCCCCGGAGCTGCCTCTGCCGTTTCTGCTCCCTGCAACGGCAATCCGGACGCAGTCATCGCTGCCGCCAGCAGGAAGGCAAAAAGCCTCTTTTTTCTCCTTTTCATAAACTCTTTCCTTTCTCCCACTTTTTTGTAGTTTTTTACATATATCTGTTTTATCATATCAAATTTTTGTGGATATTTAAATTATTTTTTCAAAAAAAGAGCAGAAACCCGTCAGTTTTACTGATATCGGATTTCTGCTCCTAAATTGCAGTCTCTATTTTCTGTTTTCTTCAGGCAATCTCAGGACATTTATTCCCCATCGTGACTGATCTCGTCTCCGCCTGCCTCTTCCTCGCTGTCCGCGTCTTCCGCACTGTCTGCTGCTTCCGCATATTCCTTACCCTCCACTGGCGTATCATTCTTCTCTGATACCGCAGTGTCAGCTGCTGTCTCTTCTGACGCTGTCAGCTCTGTCCCATCTTCCGGTATTTCCGCATCTTCCTCATCCAGGTTCAGCTCGATCAGCTCTTCCATATGCGCATCTGTGTTGAGCGCCACATCGCGGTATTTCTTCATACCCGTACCAGCCGGGATATGCTTACCGATGATGACATTCTCTTTCAGGCCGACCAGATGGTCTACCTTACCCTTGATCGCTGCCTCTGTCAGGACTTTTGTCGTCTCCTGGAAGGACGCCGCTGACAGGAAGGAATCCGTAGCAAGGGATGCCTTTGTGATACCGAGCATGATCTGCTCGCCGGCAGCAGGAGCTTTGCCCTCTGCCTCCATCTGCTCATTGACCTCGTTGAACTCAAGCACATCCACCATGGTGCCCGGCAGGAAGTCTGTGTCTCCCTTCTCCTCGATGCGGACTTTCTTCAGCATCTGGCGCACGATGACCTCGATATGCTTATCATTGATATCAACACCCTGCAGGCGGTATACGCGCTGCACTTCCTGGAGCATGTAGTCCTGCACTGCGCGCAGTCCCTTGATCTTCAGGATATCATGCGGGTTTACGCTACCTTCGGTCAGCTCGTCGCCGGCCTCCAGCATTGCGCCGTCCTGCACCTTGATGCGGGATCCGTACGGGATGAGGTAAGCTTTGGACTCGCCTGTCTCGTCGTTTGTGACGATGACCTCGCGCTTCTTCTTTGTATCAGAGATTGTCGCTTTTCCGGCAAACTCTGTGATGATCGCAAGTCCCTTCGGCTTTCTCGCCTCGAAGAGCTCCTCCACACGGGGAAGACCCTGCGTGATGTCATCGCCGGCAACACCGCCGGTATGGAAGGTACGCATGGTAAGCTGTGTACCCGGCTCACCGATGGACTGTGCGGCAACGATACCGACAGCCTCGCCGACCTGTACCGCCTCGCCTGTCGCCATGTTGGCTCCATAGCACTTCGCGCACACACCGTTCTTGCACTTACACGTAAGGATCGTACGGATCTTCACTCTCTGAAGCGGCTCGCCGTTCTCATCCACGCCTCTCTTTGTCACGCGCTCCGCGCGGTGCGGAGTGATCATGTGGTTCGCCTTCACGAGTACATTGCCGTCTTTGTCCTTGATATCTTCACACGCGAAGCGCCCTGTGATACGCTCCTGGAGACTCTCGATCTCCTCGTTGCCGTCCATGAATGCATGCACATACATTCCCGGGATCTCCTGGCCCGGCTCCACACAGTCGGAATCGTGGATGATCAGCTCCTGGGATACGTCGACAAGACGTCTTGTCAGGTATCCGGAGTCCGCTGTACGCAGAGCCGTATCGGACAAACCTTTACGCGCTCCGTGGGCGGACATGAAGTATTCCAGTACATCCAGACCTTCACGGAAGTTGGACTTGATCGGCAGCTCAATGGTACGTCCTGTCGTATCCGCCATCAGTCCGCGCATGCCGGCAAGCTGTTTGATCTGCTTGTCAGAACCGCGGGCTCCGGAGTCCGCCATCATGAAGATATTATTATATTTATCCAGACCGGAAAGCAGGGCCTCTGTCAGCTTGTCATCGGTTGCTTTCCATGTCTCTACGACTTCTTTGTAACGCTCTTCCTCTGTGATGAGACCGCGCTTGTAGTTCTTTGTGATCCGGTCCACAGTGTTCTGGGCTTCCTCGATCATCTGCGGTTTCTGCGGCGGCACAGTCATATCAGAGATGGATACGGTCATTGCCGCTCTCGTGGAGAACTTGTATCCGATCGCCTTTACATCATCGAGCACTTCCGCTGTCTGCGTCGCACCGTGTGTATTGATGACCTTCTCGAGGATCTGCTTTAACTGCTTCTTTCCTACGTGGAAATCGATCTCCAGAAGGAGTTCATTTCCCTCCACTTCTCTGTCTACGAAGCCAAGATCCTGCGGGATGATCTCATTGAACAGGAGCCTTCCCAGTGTCGCGTCGATCACACCTGTCTTCACCGTGCCGTCCGGCATTGTCCTGGACACACGCACTTTAATCTTGGAGTGGAGCGTGATATAGCCGTTCTCGTAAGCAAGGATCGCCTCGCTGGTGCTCTTGAAGAACATGCCCTCGCCCTTTGCCCCGGGTCTCTCCTGTGTCAGATAGTAGATACCGAGGACCATATCCTGTGACGGAACAGCCACCGGACCGCCGTCTGACGGTTTCAGCAGGTTGTTCGGGGAGAGCAGCAGGAAACGGCACTCAGCCTGCGCTTCCTGGGACAGCGGTACATGGACCGCCATCTGGTCTCCGTCGAAGTCCGCGTTGTACGCTGTACATACGAGGGGATGCAGCTTGATCGCCTTACCCTCTACAAGGATGGGCTCGAAAGCCTGGATACCGAGTCTGTGCAGCGTGGGGGCGCGGTTGAGCATTACCGGGTGCTCTTTGATCACTTCCTCGAGCACATCCCACACCTCCGGCTGGAGCCTCTCGACCATTTTCTTTGCATTCTTTATATTATGAGCCGTACCGTTTGCCACCAGTTCTTTCATAACGAATGGCTTGAACAGCTCGATCGCCATCTCTTTCGGCAGACCGCACTGATAGATCTTCAGCTCCGGTCCTACGACGATAACGGAACGCCCCGAGTAGTCGACACGTTTTCCGAGCAGGTTCTGACGGAAACGTCCGGACTTACCTTTCAGCATATCTGAAAGGGATTTCAGTGCACGGTTTCCGGGTCCTGTGACCGGACGTCCGCGGCGGCCGTTGTCGATCAGGGCGTCCACCGCCTCCTGGAGCATACGTTTCTCGTTGCGCACGATAATGTCCGGCGCGCCCAGCTCCAGCAGTCTTTTCAGACGGTTGTTCCTGTTGATGATCCTTCTGTACAGGTCGTTCAGGTCAGACGTAGCGAAACGTCCGCCGTCCAGCTGTACCATCGGACGCAGGTCCGGCGGGATCACCGGGATCGCTGTCAGGATCATCCACTCCGGGCGGTTGCCTGACTCGCGGAATGCCTCCACGACCTCAAGACGCTTCACGATCCTCGCGCGCTTCTGGCCTGTCGCATTCTCCAGCGTGCCCTGGAGTTCATCATATTCCTTGTCAAGATCGATCGCCTCGAGGAGCTCCTTGACAGCCTCAGCGCCCATTCCTACGCGGAATGCGCCGCTGCCCCATTTCTCCTTCTGCTCCTGGTACTCAGCCTCGGAGAGGATCTGCTTGTTCTGCAGGTCTGTCTCCCCTTTGTCGAGCACGATATAAGAAGCAAAATACAGCACCCTCTCCAGGGTCCTCGGAGAGATGTCAAGGATCAGACCCATGCGGCTCGGGATCCCTTTGAAATACCAGATATGGGATACCGGGGCCGCCAGGGCGATATGCCCCATACGCTCGCGGCGTACGCTGGACTTTGTGACTTCTACGCCGCACCGGTCGCAGACAACGCCTTTGTAGCGGATCTTCTTATATTTCCCGCAGTGGCACTCCCAGTCTTTGCTGGGCCCGAAGATCCTCTCGCAGAACAGACCGTCTTTTTCAGGCTTTAATGTCCTGTAGTTGATCGTCTCCGGCTTTGTCACTTCGCCTCTGGACCACTCCATGATTTTTTCAGGTGAAGCCAGTCCGATCTTGATCGCATCAAATGTTAACGGCTGATATTGTTGTTCATTATTATTTGGCATAAATATGGCTCCTCCTATTAATCTTCATCATAACCGGAAAACTCCTCGAACTCAATGGCATCGAGATCGCTGTCATCCGGCTCCTCGTCCTCAGGTTCCACATCTTCAAGCTCTTCGCCCACAAACTCCTGCTCTGTGAATCCGTGGTCGCCAAACGATTCATTCTCATCACGGTATTTCCTGTCGCCCTCGATAATGTGGCGCAGGTCCGTCTCGCCGTAGTCCACGTTCTCCATGATCTCCACTTCTGTGTTGTCGTCACGCAGCACGCGCACATCCAGGGCAAGTGACTGGAGCTCTTTTAAGAGCACCTTGAAGGATTCCGGGATACCAGGTTCCGGGATATTTTCACCCTTGATGATCGCTTCGTATGTCTTCACACGTCCGATCACGTCGTCGGATTTCACTGTCAGGATCTCCTGCAGTGTGTAGGATGCGCCGTAGGCCTCGAGAGCCCACACCTCCATCTCTCCGAAACGCTGTCCGCCGAACTGTGCTTTACCGCCCAGCGGCTGCTGTGTGACAAGAGAATACGGACCGGTAGAACGTGCGTGGATCTTATCGTCTACAAGGTGGTGCAGTTTGAGGTAATGCATGTGTCCGATCGTTACCGGGCTGTCGAAGAACTCTCCGGTACGGCCGTCGCGCAGGCGCACCTTACCGTCTCTGGAGAGCGGCACGCCCTTCCACAGCGCTCTGTGATCCCTGTTGTCAGACAGGTACTGGAGCACCTCCGGGAGCAGTTCCTCTCCGTGCTTCTTCTCAAATTCTTCCCACTCAAGATTTACATAATCATTTGCCAGATCGAGGGTATCCATGATATCCACCTCGTTGGCGCCGTCGAATACCGGCGTGGAGATATTGAATCCCAGCGCTTTCGCCGCAAGGCTCAAGTGGATCTCAAGCACCTGCCCGATATTCATACGGGACGGCACTCCCAGCGGGTTCAGCACGATATCCAGCGGACGTCCGTTCGGCAGGAACGGCATATCCTCCACCGGAAGCACGCGGGAAACAACACCCTTGTTACCATGGCGTCCTGCCATCTTATCTCCGACGGAGATCTTTCTCTTCTGCGCGATGTAGATGCGCACTGCCTGGTTTACGCCCGGAGACAGCTCATCACCGTTCTCCCTTGTGAACACTTTGGCATCCACAACAATACCATACTCACCGTGGGGCACTTTCAGGGAAGTATCCCTTACCTCGCGCGCCTTCTCGCCGAAGATCGCGCGGAGGAGCCTCTCCTCTGCGGTCAGCTCTGTCTCTCCCTTCGGAGTCACCTTTCCGACAAGGATATCCCCTGCGCGCACTTCTGCGCCGATCCGGATGATTCCTCTCTCATCCAGGTCTTTCAGGGCATCGTCGCCCACGCCCGGGATATCTCTTGTGATCTCCTCTGGCCCGAGCTTTGTATCTCTCGCCTCTGCCTCATATTCCTCGATATGGACAGAAGTATATACATCATCCTGTACCAGTCTCTCGCTTAAGAGGACCGCATCCTCGTAGTTGTAGCCTTCCCATGTCATGAAGCCGATGAGCGGGTTCTTGCCAAGCGCCATCTCGCCGCCGGATGTGGACGGACCGTCTGCGATGACCTGTCCCTCTTCCACTACGTCGCCCTTGTTGACGATCGGTCTCTGGTTGTAGCAGTTGCTCTGGTTGCTCCGCTGGAACTTTGTCAGCCTGTATGACTGCTTTGTCCCGTCCTCATGACGGATCACGATCTCCTTGGATGTAGAACTCTCGACAGTTCCCGCCTTCTCTGCAACCACGCACACACCGGAGTCAACGGCAGCCTTCACTTCCATACCTGTTCCCACGACCGGAGCTTCCGTCGTAAGGAGCGGCACTGCCTGACGCTGCATGTTGGATCCCATGAGGGCACGGTTCGCATCGTCGTTCTGCAGGAACGGGATCAGCGCCGTAGCCACGGAGAACACCATCTTCGGGGACACATCCATGTAATCAAATTTATTTCTCTCGTACTCCTGTGTCTCTTCGCGGTAACGACCGGACACATTTTTATTTACGAAATGCCCTTCCTCATCCAGAGGCGTATTCGCCTGAGCCACATGGTAGTTATCTTCCTCGTCCGCTGTCATGTAGACAACCTCGTCCGTTACGCGCGGGTTCTGCGGATCAGACTTATCGACCTTGCGGTACGGCGCCTCGACAAACCCGTACTGGTTGATCCTCGCATAGCATGCCAGCGAGTTGATCAGACCGATGTTCGGTCCTTCAGGCGTCTCGATGGGGCACATCCTTCCATAGTGGGAATAATGTACGTCGCGGACCTCGAATCCGGCACGGTCCCTTGACAGACCGCCGGGGCCCAGTGCGGAGAGACGTCTCTTGTGGGTCAGCTCGCCCAGCGGGTTGTTCTGGTCCATGAACTGGGACAGCTGGGAGGAACCGAAGAATTCCTTCACTGCCGCGGTCACCGGCTTGATGTTGATCAGAGACTGCGGGGAGATCCCTTCCTGGTCCTGTGTGGTCATGCGCTCGCGCACGACTCTCTCCAGTCTGGACAGACCGATCCTGTACTGGTTCTGGAGCAGCTCGCCCACCGCGCGGATACGGCGGTTGCCCAGATGGTCGATGTCATCGTCATTTCCCATGCCATACTCAAGATGCATGTTATAGTTAATGGAAGCAAAGATGTCTTCCTTTGTGATATGCTTCGGGATCAGGTCGTGGATGTCGCGGCGGATCATCCGCTTCATCTCATCGATGTCTCCCGCGGACTCCTCGATGATCCCTGCCAGCACCGGATAGTATACCTGCTCTGTCACTCCGACTTCCTTCGGGTCGATGTCAACGACAGCCTGGAAGTCTACCATCATATTGGAAAGGATCTTGATGTTCCTGGACTCGTCCTCTCCCTCTACCCACAGATACGGCGCGGCAGAATTCTGGATCGCGTCCGCGATCTCGCGTGTGATCTTTGTCCCTTTCTCAGCGACAACCTCTCCTGTCAGCGGGCTTACTACATCCTCCGCAAGGATCTGCCCGTTGACACGGTTCCTGAGCATAAGCTTCTTATTGAATTTATAGCGTCCTACCTTTGCCAGGTCATAACGTCTCGGGTCAAAGAACATGCTGTTGATCAGGCTCTCCGCGCTGTCAACTGCCAGCGGCTCGCCCGGACGGATCTTTTTGTACAGCTCTAACAGACCCTCCTGATAATTCTCAGCAGTGTCCTTCCCAAAGCTTGCGAGGATCTTAGGCTCCTCACCGAATAAATCTATGATCTCTGCGTTCGTCCCGATACCGAGGGCACGGATCAGCACTGTGATCGGCACCTTCCTCGTACGGTCTACACGCACATAAAAAACGTCATTGGAGTCAGTCTCATACTCAAGCCATGCTCCTCTGTTCGGGATCACTGTCGCCGAATAGAGCTTCTTTCCAAGCTTATCGTGGGCGATGCCATAGTAGATGCCCGGAGAACGCACAAGCTGGCTGACGATGACACGCTCAGCCCCGTTGATGACAAATGTACCTGTCTTTGTCATCAGAGGGAGGTCTCCCATGAAGATCTCATGTTCATTGATCTCATCAGTCTCTTTATTGTGGAGCCTTACCCTGACTTTCAGGGGTGCCGCATAAGTTGCGTCGCGTTCTTTGCACTCATCGATCGTATATTTCACATCTTTTTCGCAAAGTGTAAAGTCCACAAATTCCAGACTCAGATGTCCGCTGTAATCAGCGATCGGGGAAATATCGTCGAACACCTCTTTGAGTCCTTCGTCCAGAAACCACTGGTAGGAATCCTTCTGAACTTCAATGAGATTTGGCATTTCCAATACTTCCTTCTGCCTGGAATAGCTCATGCGGAAGCTTTTTCCGGTTTTAATGGGACGGATCCTGTTTTTCTCCATTGACGTTTCACTCCTTATATTTTTCTCAGCCGCAGAAAACTTTTTTCAGCCTCCCGGCAGTCTGAACCCTACAAGTGAAAAGACTGCTGTACCGGCAGTTTTCCTGCTGATATGGCACACCTTTCCACAATAGTGCATTTTTTACTATATCACACCAAACTTTTAATTGTCAACAACTTTTTGGGACGTAGTAAAATTCGATTTTACTACGTCCCAAATCCGATTTCAGGGTGTCCCTTTTCACTCTGTACGTTATTTATTTTTCAGCCGCGCCTGTTATCTCACTCTCCTGAACCTGCCTGCGAGCACCGCGATCACCGCCGCGCCTGCTGCCAGGAATACATACAGCATGATCGGCGCCGCATCTCCGGTCTGTACTGCTGCCGGAGCATTGCCGTCCGCGCCGTCATCGGAGCCATCCCCGGTATCGCCGCCAGGGGTATCACTGTCCTCGCCGCCGTCGCCGGTTTCACCTTCCTCGATCGCTTTCTCCACTGCATCGATCGCTGCCTGAAGGTCCGCGGTCATCGCCTTAGCCTCATCGGCGCTGATATTCTCCGCGCCTTTCGCCAGCATCTCGTCCGCTGCCGCGAGTACATCCCCCGCGGAGCCGAACTGCTCGTCCGTCGCTTTTTCTCCCAGCGCCCGGAGCTCGTCCGCCGCTGCCTGGAGCTGTGCGAGCGTCTCTGCATCCGCCCGGAGCACAAGCCCTTCTATCGCTGTATCCAGTGTTTCTTTTGCGGCGTCAACCGCTGTCTGGTCTGCCGCGTCATTGTCCAGCACTTCCTTTGCCGCTGCCATCGCCCTCTCAAGCGCTGCGGTGCTGTCTGCTGTATAAACGTTTCCGTCAGCGAGCTTCTCCGCCGCAGCGTCATAGCTTTCCTGAAGTGCGGAGTTGTCTGCCGGCATCCTTACCTGGATGATAAAGGACGCTCCCGCGCTGTCTGTCGTGTCGACCGTGAAGCTTCCGTCTTCATTTACTGTCACTCCCTCATCCGCAGAAAGGACTTCAACATAACCGTCTGTCAGTGTCAGGCCGATCTGCACATCTTTCTGCTTCGGATCGCTGATGGCGATGGTCATTACGCCGTCCTTTGTCTGCGTATAGATGGATGCAGATGCGTCCACGGCAATGCCGTTTACACTTTCGCCGCCTGTGCCGTCTGTCGGCCATACGTTCATCGCGAACACGCCGCTCTGTGTATCCTTCACAGCCTGCACATCCACATCGTTCCTTACGTTTTCGACCGTGCTGTTTTCAGCAAATGCCGCTGTCTCTTCCTCTGTGCTTCCCGGAAGCAGGACATAGCCGTAAGTTCCATTGTCCACACTGTCTCCGTGGTTGATGCCCATCTTGAAGAATGTATTTGTGTACTCTTTATCGCTTACGAAATACTCATTGATATCTGTGTATTTCCCGCTGCGTGTCTCCTGTGCGAGGTAGATGTCCGCATCGTCTAAATACACATATCCGATGTCGTTCCCTTCTCCTGTACCTTTGAAGAATGCATAGTCTCCGGCTTTTGCCTGCTTTTCCTCTTCTGTCTTATCCCACGCCTCGCCGTTGTAGCTGATGGCATTGTCATCGCCGGTCATCATGCGGTTCTCAACCGTTGTCTCGATCGCTGCGTCCGTGGTCCCGGTAATGCCCGCGCCCAGAGCCACGATCTTTCCGTCAAGGAAGAACCAGGACTTCTGCGCTTTGAGATCCATATCCTGCCCCAGGTTTGTCGTATTGTAGTACATAGCGGCTGTGCCGTTTGTCCCGTCGGTCGCTCCTCCTACCCATGACTGCGGAGAAGTCTTGTTATACCCGGAACCGTCCGTCAGCTCTTTTGTATCCACTGTCGTTCCCGGCAGGCGGTACGGATCTACTGTCGGCCAGTAGCCTTCTCCGTACTGCTTCAGGTCATTGTTATAGATATACAGGACTCCGTCGCCTGTATGCCAGCCTTTCTTATTTTCCGTATTGCCGAACTCATAATTGTAGATCCTGGATGAGTACATGGCAAGACCGGCTGTATAATCTTCATTTACCTGTACGACTCTGTCCATGGAGCCGTACACTTTCATGCCCTCGTATTTTTCCGCTGTGACAGAGTCATCGTTCATGATCTCTTTTGCTCCGAGGAGCGCGTCAAAGTCTCTCGCATTTCCATAGAAATCATACGCGCCGTCACTCTCCTCCAGCCAGTACTTGACCGCTGACTTAAACGCGGAGCTGTACTCTTCCGGCGCGCCTGACGCCAGCAGCATGATATTGGAGATGGTCTCAGACCCTGCCGCGAATTCCGTTGTGAACGGGTTCGTTCCCGGCGCCCTTGAAATACTCCTTCCATTGACCATGGACATCATCTGTCCTTTGTGCATCAGCGGGATATATCCGTTGATCACAGTTTCATATACATTGTTGATCCTCTCGTCCGTGATATCAAAGGATGTGCCCGCGATAATGGACTGGATCCTGCCCACGCCTTTCAGGAGCTCATTGCCGTAGCTTCCGGTATAGGCATGTTTTGTATGCTGGATCACAGATCCGTCCGCATACAGGCCGTCGCCTGAGGTCACCAGTTTCATGACATCAGGTACCTCAGTCTTCACAAGGTTCATTCTCTCATCATTCTTAGCGATGATCGCGCTTCCCAGCACGGAGAGTCCGATATCTGTGCGGTTGGCTCCTGTCGCCGTGTAGCTCGGCCACTGCTTGCTCGGTTTCTCCGCATACCCTTCGATACTCTTTACCGCGGGCTCGATCTCGCTGTAATCCACATAATCACTGATGACCATCAGGGTGTCAACAAGCGGCTGCGTACATCCGATCTGCCAGTCCCACCAGTTTCCGGTAGAATAGCTTCCGTTATAGTTTTTCTCTGTTACCATGAACTGGATGGCATCTACGATATCACCCAGCAGCTCTTTGTTTTCATAGAGCGCGCTTCCCTTTACACCAAAGGCAAGGGCAAGCTTTTTGATCTTTGTGAACTGTGTCGTATAGTCAGCGCTCGTAGTATCGCTCGCGACTTTCTCCCACAGATACTCTCTGTCTCCGCTCTTATTGAGCGACTCCCAGAGTTCCTCGCCTTCATCAGAGATTTTCCGGACATATGCCTTGATATCCTCATCTTCCATGTCCAGGTCATCCCCGCCTGTCACGCGTGTCTGCCAGCGGTCCATCATCGTGTCATACTCTGTATTGTAATCCGGAGCATTTACATGAAGGGTGATCTCGCCTTTTACATCGGCATCATCCGCGCTCTGCACTGTGATCACCGCTGTTCCCTCGGACACTGCCTTTACAAGCCCATCCTCGTTCACTGTGGCAACATCCTCATCAGAGCTGCTCCATTCCACTTCCACATCCGGGTTGACCGCATTAGCCGGATATACAGAATACTCAAGGAATCTCGCCTCTCTTGATGTGATATCTTTCTCTTCCTCGTCAAAGACAAATCTGGAAACTTCAATCTCTCCTTCCACTGCCTGGATTTCCATCTCTGCCTTGATCTGCGGATCTGCCTGGTCGGCAACAGTGATCACTGCCGTACCTTCTTTCAGCGCTTCCAGCGTTCCCTCATCATCCACAGAGATCACGTCTTCATTGCTGCTGGAATAGGTCAGCGGATTATTGCCCGCCAGCTCCGGAAGGATCTTCACTTCCAGTTTGTAGGTATCGCCGACGGAGATCGCGTCTGTCGGATTTGTGATCTCAATGCTCTCTGTGTCAAAGCTGTGGTAAACTTCCAGCTCATAGATACTTGTGCTGTACTGTTTACCGTTTGAAGCATGGTTCCACATCTTATTCTGCTGATATTTTACATATCTTGCTTCCTGCATCGGGAAGGTGATCTGTTTTGTGATCGTGGGACCGTGGTCTTCCCCATCCTTCTCTTCATAAACAGTCGTCCATTCTTTTCCGTCCTCAGAGATCTGGACATTCCAGTCAGTTGTCGCTGCATGGAAGTAGATCAGGATCTGTGAGATCTCTTTCACTTCTCCCAGGTCTACTGTAAGCCACTGCTCGTCCGTCTTCGCAGCAGACCACCTTGTCCCCTGGTCTCCGTCCACTGCCATCTCGCCGACAAACTGTGGATAAACCCAGCTTCCGTCTGAGTTTTTGTCTCCCTCCACGCCGGAATAGGTCACTGTTTTCCCGGCTGCAAGATTAAATTCTTTCAGACCGTCTATTGCAGCGAGCACTGCCCTTGCAGCGTCATCCACTGTACCCTGGTCCGCCGGGTTCTCCATAACAGCTTTTCCCGCATCTACCGCGCTCTGTAGCGCCGCGTAACTCTCTGCTGTATAATCGTCTCCGCTGATATCCTCTGCTTCTCCGATCACAGCTCTGAGCCATTCTGTGGATACCTGAGGCTCGTCAAGGAACTTCAGCTCCGCCATGAACAGATTGTGGTCCGACAGCCCGGACTCATCCATTTCCACGGACTCAATGCTCAGGTTGCGGGTCACAAAGATATTGTCAATGGTATTGACCTTCATTGTCTCGTCTACGCCATTGAACGTATCATACCATACACCCTCATAGCCGTTCGCCATGTCCATGGACTCCAGCATGGTATAAAACTCGCTCTGGTACTGATCCGCATTGAAATCGCCCACAACGATCTTGTATTCTGTATCGTCCTCTGCAAGTGCCTCTTTCAGCTGTGTGAACTGCACCACACGCACTTCCGGGTTCTCATAGCTGAAATGTGTATTGTAGAAAGCGATCTCTCTGCCTTCCTTTTCAAACACCGAGCGCTGGAACACTCTGTCCTCGCTGTCCGGTCCCGCTGCTTCCGTATCCAGAAGCGTCTCGCTGTTTTCCGTAAAGTCATATTTTGCCACAGTGGCAATCCCATACTCACCGCCGCCGTAATCGATCGCCTTGGAGAAATATCCCGCGGGATATGTATCTCCCTGGAAAGCTTTGAGCATATCGTAGTCATTCCTGTCCGTGTTCATATCCACTTCCCGAAGACCTACGACTTCCAGATTATACTTCTCTGTCAGTTCCCGCAGCTCATCCACATCCGGCTTCTTATTCGCCGCAATGTTGAATGTACCTACACGCAGGGTATCCGGCGCAGTCTCATAATCCTTGCTCTCCGTAACTGTCAGTTCGATGATACTGCTTCCATAATACTGCCCGTTTCCGGAATGCTTCCACATGCTGTGCTGCTGGTACTGCACATATCTTGCAGAAGCCCCATCCACGTCAAAAGTCTTTGTCACAGTATCGCCCTGGCTCCCATCTGTCACTTTCGCCACAGAGGTATACTCCTGCCCGTCCTCGGATACGAGGATCTCGTACTCCGGCGACTCTGCATGGAAATCGATCGTGATCTCGCCGAGCTCATACACAGCTCCCAAATCCACGGTCAGCCACTGCTCGTCTGTCTTCGCAGCGGACCATCTGGTATCAGACTTGCCGTCAACCGCAGACTCACCCACAAACTGAGGGTATTTCCACTCGCCGTTGACTTTGTCTCCCTCCACGCCGGAATAAGTCACCGTCTTATTCAGCGCCAGGTTGGAGGAACTGCCCGCGCTGCCGCCTGCCGCCAGAACGACCGGCTGCGCCTGAGCCACGCACATGGCAAAGGCAAGAAGCAGCGCTGACACGCTTTTCCAAAATCCTTTCTTTTTCATAGCAACAACCTCACTCCTGTTTCTATTAAAAATTTTATTTGTGCGAATCTACCATATAGAAAATTTCGCAAGAAGTAAATGCACTAATTTCAGATGCTGTTACTATTTTTATAATTAGGGACACCGTGAAACCGGGTTGGGGACGTAGTAAAATTGGATTTTACTACGTCCCCAACCCGGTTTCACGGTGTCCCAAAACGCAAAATTACGGAGCCCTCAGCTCCCGCAATCTCAATCCTCTGACAAGGATTATTATTTCATGTTAACTTCAGCGCCCTCAGCCTCGAGTTTAGCCTTGATCTCCTCAGCCTCTGCCTTGGAAACAGCCTCTTTCACTACCTTCGGAGCGTTGTCTACGAGCTCTTTAGCCTCTTTCAGGCCAAGACCTGTGATCTCACGTACAACCTTGATAACTTTAACCTTGGAAGAACCAGCAGATACAAGCTCTACGTCGAACTCGTCTTTCTCCTCTGCTGCTGCAGCTCCGTCTCCGCCTGCTGCTGCAACTACAACGCCTGCTGCTGCAGATACGCCGAACTCTTCTTCACAAGCCTTAACAAGCTCGTTTAACTCTAATACTGATAACTCTTTGATCGCTTCGATCATTTCAGCTGTTGTCATTTTAGCCATTTTGATATCCTCCATTTTCTAAAATTTGTGTTCTTTTTATGCCGCCGGCATCATTCCGATCCTGCCGGCTGTCTTATCCGCGTTCCCGGCTCTGCCGACACGCGCTTCCGCGCCATACAGGTGCGCGTCTGCCCTGATATTACTCTGCCGGAGTCTCAGCTGGAGCTTCTGCTGCCTCAGCTGTCTCTGCCGGTGCCTCTGCTGTCTCAGCAGCAGCCTCTTCCGGAGCCGCCTCGCCATCTTTTTCCGCGATCTGTTTGATAACGCGTGCGAAGTTGGTGATCGGTGACTGCATACTTCCAAGAAGTCTGGAAAGAAGCTCTTCTCTTGACGGAATCTTGGAAAGTTCTGTCAGACCAGCTACATCGTATGCTGCTCCCTCAACTACACCGCCCTTGAGCTCAAGTGCCGGAGCGTCTTTCGCGAACTTGCACAGGATCCTTGCCGGAGCTGTCGCATCATCCTTGGAGATAGCGATAGCGCTCGGTCCTTCCAGGCAGTTCTCCAGAGCTTCACACTCTGTTCCCTCGAAAGCTCTCTTCATCATCGTGTTCTTGTAAACCTTGTAGATGATGCCCGCTTCTCTGAGCTGCTTACGCAGTTCTGTATCCTGAGCAACTGTCAGTCCGCGGTAGTCTACGAGAACAACTGACTGAGCGTCTTTGATCTCTTCTGCGATCGCCTGAACGATCGGCTGTTTTAATTCAACCTTTGCCACTTTCTGGTACACCTCCTTATTTTATTCGCGTGTACTGCCAAAGTTTTCATAAAAAAGCCTCTGTGCGCAAAGACACAGAGGCTTGTAAATTCATACTTGCGTAATAAATCCCACTCTCCTCGGCAGGCGGGCAATGCCCTTACGCTTTACAGCGCCTGCTGTCTTCGGCAGTTGCTAGTATAATTTAGCACTCTTCTGAAAATATGTCAAGCATTTTCTTTAGATTTTCTGCTGTTTTCTGCTGTACAGAACCGCTGACACAGCAGCCGCCAGGAGCATCATACCCATTGCCCCCGCCGCGCCTGTTCCGTCGCCGGTCTTCGGCGCCGCATTCCCGTCAGCAGCCGGTGCTGATGATCCCGCAGCATCTTTATAGGCTAAAGCATACGGAGAAAATGATGCTGTTTTAAAAGAAACCGTATCCTTTGTTCCTGTGGTTTCCAGGGCAGACGCTTTACCGCCGCTGTAATGCAGCATTGTATAGACACGTCCTTCTTTCTGCAGTCCTGCCGGGATCTTAAGATCAACCGTGACTTCTCCCGACAGCGACGGGATCACGATGCCCTCCAGGCCTTCTATGGCTTCTCCGCCCGATACGACATCCGCGAGCACTGAGATCTCATATTATTTCCCGATCTCGGAGCCGCCTGCCGCCCGGGAAAACGCCTCTTTTATTTCATCCGGGATATTCTCTTCCCCGCGCTCTGCTATATCCATCCTGACTGACACTTCATATCCTTCTCCCAGGGCTGCCAGTTCGTCCGCATAATTTTCCTGAAGGTATCCCAGTGCGCTTGAGCTGATCAGATCAGCATCTTCCTCCGAAACAGATGCTCCGTCCGCTCCTGCGAACTCCACCTGCACCCAGCCCGGAGCCGGTTCTGTGCCGCCATCCAGATCAAGGTCTGATATATCCAGCCACCATGCAGTGTTTGTCACTGTACTGCTGCCCTCATACGGCACTCTGTTAAAATAGAAACTCTCTCCATCTTTTGTGACCGCCCGCGCATTGACCGCGATCTCGTCCGGAAGCGTACCTCCATTATAGCTGACCGCTGATGCCAGCGTTTCTTTCAGGGCGTCTTTATCTATTGTCAGCGTCCCTGCAGCCATATCGCATGTAAAGCCGTCTGTCATGTCCGGAACTACTGTTACAGGATCTCCTTCTCCGCCCATTCCGGTAAAGATCCCCAGGAGATCTACTGCCTCAAGCTCAAAACAGTTTGTCCCATTCACAAAATGGAATACAACGTCCTGGCTGCCGTCAAACACTAATGTAGTCTCAGAGACCTGCCATTTGACACTGTCGTCCGGGACATGGATGGTCACATCATCTTCCGCGATCGTTTCCCTTGTTTCCGCAGACTCAAAAGCGACCGTGCGGAAATGATCTCCGGCCTTTGCAAACCACTAAATTCCACCCCTTTTTCACTTAGGCAAACCCTTTAATGACTGCGCCCTGCGCTTTGAATTCGATATCTTCCGCGTCTGCCAGACATGCACCAACCGTTTCGGTCGCCCCTGTAAATTTTACGGCAGATGTCTTTCGTCCTGCATCTCCTATAAAAAGGAAACTTGCCGGAAGCTCTCCAAGCCGCCTTATGTCTGCAACGGATGCGATATAAAAAACTGTACTTTGAAAAAAAGGTTTTACCGCGCAATGGACGCACAGAAGGAATATGAACTCACCCGTTCAGAGTCCCGCTCCGGTTACGCAATTTCTGAAACCGAACTGAAACATCTCGATTCTGTGCTCAGTCCCCTTCTCCTGAAAGGGCAGTCTGTCCACCACATCTCCCAGACACATGCGGACTCTATCATGTGCAGCGAAAAGACTCTTTATACTTATATTCACAATAACCTTCTCTCTGCACGTAACATTGAGCTGCCACGTAAAGTCCGCCTGCGTCCCAGGAGATCAAAATCTGTCACTATCAAAGTTGATAAGTTCTGCCGCATCGGGCGCACCTGGAAGGATTACTGCGGCTATATGGCACTCCATCCTGACACTCCTGTAGTACAGATCGATCCTGTCGCAGGCATGAAAGTGGGGGGGGAGACCTCCTTACCATCCCCTTCGTCAATTCCTCCTCGATGCTGGCATTCCTCCGGGATTCCAATGACTCCCAATCCGTCATTGACATCTTTGACCGGCTTTACCTGGAATTGAGACCGGATATCTTCCAGGATCTCCCCCCTGTTATCCTGGCTGATAACGGCAGTGAATTTTCCACCCCCTCCCGAATTGAATTTGACCATCAGGGAAACCGCAGGACGCGCCTGTTCTACTGTGCCCCGTCTGCCCCCTATCAGAAAGGGGCAGCGGAGAACAACCATGAATTTATACGGCGCATCATCCCAAAAGGTGTGGATCTGGCACTTTATTCACAGGAACAGATCCCGCTGATGATATCACATATTGATTCCTATCTGCGAAAGGCTCTAGGGAACAAAAGCCCTTATGATACGTTTGCCTTCCAATATGGAATAGAAACTCTGGAAAAGTTCGGGCTCAGGAAGATCCCTGCCGCTGAGATCCCCCTGAGCCCAGAACTTTTAAATAAAATTTACCGCAGCCGGAATGTACCATAGGGCAACTCCATACGGTCCCCAGAGGGGTGGAATTAACCGTTTCTGAAAAATTGACCTGTTTTCCACCCGGTCATTTCTGCCTGTTTGTTTTCCCTCTCAGGATTTACTTCAGAAGTTTCTGCGGGAATTCCTGCGGAGCACTCTGTACGCCACAGCGCCCGCTCCCAGAAGCGCCGCGCCCCACAGCATGGCAGACCCTTCGGCGTCTCCGCTTTGGACCGCCTCATCTGCGCCGCCCTCATCCTGAGTCTCTCCGCCGGTTCCCTGGTTATCCCTTCCAGTTCCGTCCTCTCCCGGATTATCCGGTTCGTCCGGATCTTGCCCCGGATCATTCGAATCCTCCGGCTCTTCTCCCGGATCATCTGGATCCTCCGGCTCTTCTCCCGGATCATCCGGGCTATCCGGTTCATCCGTCCCGGTCTCCCCAGACACAGTATAGATATATCGACTTGTTTCTCCGTCCCGATATCCCTCCTTCACTGCATACGCGATCAGTGTAACGTCCCCGGGCTCAGTCAGTTTGATCGGTCCGGTATAAAGAAGCCGCGACGGACTGTCTTCCACGCATGGGCACGTTCCGTCCAGTGTGTAGTAGATCGCCGCACCCGGGGTTCTCGTATGAAGACTCACTTCCGCCCCCGCTTCCACTTTTCCTCCTGCGGGCGACGCTTCCACAGCTGCCACCTTCGGGGCTGGCGACTCCACAGTAAAGCTCACATTCTCTGTCAGTTCGGAATCTTCCAGTGATATCTCCAGCTCTGCTGTCCCCGGAAGTCCTGCCGTCACCTGAAATGCAGCAGTTCCATTTGCATCCGTTGTCACGTTCTCTTCGGAGACAGTGACAATTCCCGGCGTATGATTCACGATCCGGATCTCCCGGTTTGCCCCGCCCGGCTCAAGCTGTACAGTTACCTCTGCTGTCTCTCCGTACTTTAACGACTCCTGTACGTGGACCGTCATTTTCTCCGGTTTATCTGTGGCGGTCCCCTTAAGCGTCTGCGGTCCCTCCATCAGGGTACCCGCATAGTTTTCCGCCGAGTCCACTGTCAGTTCATACTCGCCGGACAGTTGTCCCGACTCCGGCACGAAACAGAACGCTGCCGCATAACTGACGGACGGATCCGCTCCCGCTTCCGGTTTGACCGCCTTCCAGGTTCCCGGCACCTCACTGCCTCCCTGCGTCACCTTCCAGGAAATGCTCTCCCCCTTCTCCAGGAACGTAAGGTCCATATACTGTGTAAAGTACAGCTCGATGCTGTCCTTATAGAACTGTGCGGACTTCACCTCGGGCGGAGCCATGGAGACGATCGGTACATTCACTTCTGTCCGCGGTGGCGGAACCTCCATCCATTCGCTGTAAGCGGTGATATACCCTTTTTTCTCATACCTGACCTGCCACCATCCGGCAGGCACATCCCATGCATACCTGCCCTCCCGATTGGTTATCTGGGGATTCTGCTGATTATAGTTCCATGCATCCCAGAACACCGCCGTCTCATCCTCTTTATTCTCCTTGTAAAAGATCGTCGCCGTCACGCCTTCCACACGGTTGGACGGTACTCCCTCATATACATAACCGGACGGGTCAAGCAGGATCCTCACTTTTGCCCGCGGAGTTTTGACCACCGTCAGGCGGCGGTTCGGATCCGGCGCATTTCCGCACAGGATCTCCAACTGGTGAAGGTCATAGTCGATCTCTGCCATCCGGGCCCGGGTTCCTTCCTGCAATACCATGTCTGCAGCGTTGATCGCCAGCATAAACGGAAGCGCTCCAATCGATTTACTGAATCCCAGCCCGATATCCGCCCCCAAAAACGTCCACTGATTATTCAGCGCCTGAGCCGTCTGTGCGAGATCCTGGTAAATAGTATTGATCTCATACGTTGCCTGCGGACACTCCTCTACAGATGGAATCCGATACAGCAAATCCAAAAAAATACCTATATCGTCCCTGAGCTCCCCAAACCTCTGAAGCCATCCGCCCAGATCGACAGCCCCCTGCGCGAGCTTGGTACACAGAGATATTTTTCTCAACGTATCCAGCATCCCCCAGGCCCACTTTATATTTTGCTGGCACTTCAGCCACTGGCCGCTTCCATACGGGGCGTTCGCCATTTTCAGGCGTTGGTTGATAACGTATTGTCCCAGCTTGCCCTCAACCTTTTCTACTTCCGTCTCCCCCAGGGCTTCCATTGTTTTTCCAATCGTATCTATGCCTATCTCAATCTTTTCCGGTGTCGGTTCATCCGACCACTGAGACCCTTCCTCATAATTCATCTTGACAGTATAGTGTTCTTTGTTTCCAGAATCAACGATCTCAATCGTATCATCCTCTGTGTTCCGAATGTAAAATCCGTCGTCTACCGGCTGTCCGGACATATCGGCCAACTGCGCTTCCTGAAAACCTTCCTCCAACAGCGCCGGTACGTCAAGCTCTTCCAGCATCTCCGTTGTGATGTCAACAGTTCCCATATCCCCGGGGAGCTCCACGCTGTAATCTCCGTCTCCCTGCTCTGTGATCTCCACTCCAACGCCCTCTGTCGCCTCGTTCCAGATCTCTGTCAGCTCGTCATCCATAACCGCCCCATCCATGGAGATATCGCTGTATGCCAGACTGTCCGGAAACTGTGTGGATATCCACTGGTTTACAGATGCCTCCGCTTCCTCCCAGGTGAGCTGGGCGTCCTCAGAGGCATCCGCGAAGGATACCCCTACTTCCGCCGGCAGGTTCGCATTGGACACCTCCATGGTCGCGCCCCATGCCTGCCTGTCCGCAAAATATTCGCCATTCAGGATATGGATCTCCCCGGACATATCCTCGATGATAAACTCCACATTCTTGACAGCGTCCTCCGCCGGGTCGGAAAATCTGGCCAGGTACGTCACCTCTGCGGGCAGTTCAAGCAGTGTCAGCAGATTTGTCCCTGAGTCTCCGAGTGTGGCCCTGGCATTGTCAGGGCCTATCATCTCTATGGAATCCAGGACAACTCCGCCCGACTTGTAGATGACCGTTCTGCGCCGGGACTCTATTATCTCGCCCTGCGCCGTTTTCACCGAAGCATACAGCTCATGCTCCGACCAGTCCCCGCTTCCCAGCAGTGTCACAGGTACGGTAAGTTCCGCACCACGGTTCTCTTGCGCGCTCACCGAGGCAACACAGACTCCGTTGTCATAGATCTCCACCGGAAGACCGGTAAGCCGCTGCGTGTCTACGGACACCTCGATCTCTCTGTCATTTGCCTGCGCAGGAGCGTACAGATACACACCAAGCTCCTCTTCCGCCGAGATATGGAGGGTCCCCAGAGAGTAGCGGTATTCTTTCCCTTCGGCTGTAAATATCAGCGTTGCTTCTGAGTAGCAGTCTTCTGTCAGATCTTCCCGGTCCAGCGTAAAATAGCGCCTCTCTTCTGATCTGAATTGCAACTCGCTCTGCCAGCGGCCCGGAGACACATTCCCCATGCCGTTGAGCGTAACCCCCTCCGGCAGGGTAACCTCTAACACCGGCTTCTCCACCTGGTCATAGAATTTCTCCGAAAATTCATAAGACACCTTGAGGGATACCGTCCTCTCCGAGGACCAAAAGCTGGCATCATAAAAACCATAATAACAGCTTTCCGGCACCACATAAGGGTTTTCTTCCGCCTGTCTTACCTTAAATATCTTCGGACTCTCACATACCGTGATCACCCCGTCCCGGATCTGAAGCTGTTCCGCCTTGTTTATATCCCAGTCTGTCAGTCTCTGTTCCAGTTCGCCGATATTTGCCGCCGGAGCCAGACCTTGTCCACTCTCTGCCGCCACAAGCCGATAATCGCCGCTTTTTAATCCGGCAAATGTCCCCCGGCCTCCTGCGGCCGTCGTCTTTGCCCTGAGGGAGCCATCCTTCCCATAGAGGAAGAGTTCAGCCTCTTCGTCACCGCTCTCCAGACTGACCTCAACGCCGCCCCGCTCCGCCAGAAGCGCTTCCGCCACATTTTCTCTGCCTTTTTCCAGCGTTACCGTCGTCTTTACAGGTTCGCACTCCCCTGAGGGATCCGCGACTTCGATCCGCAGGGTATCCCCCTCCTTCACATCACCCTCAGGATCAATATAAACCGCCGGATATTCCACCGCGTATCCGTCCAGATATTCCCCGGTCCTCTCATTGTAGATTTGGATAGATACCTCGCTTCCTCCCACGGGATAAGTGATTTCACTGCCTCTTTTAGCCGCATCCCGCCTTGTAATGTCCAGGGTAACCACATACTCATCTGCCTGCTGCAGTTCTACATCCCATACGGTATCTTCCTGAATCTCTTTTTCTCCACGGTACAGCGCATCTCCCGACCTCACATACAGCTCCGCCATACCGCCCGGGCCAGAGAGTTCATAATATCCCTGCCCGTCTGTAACCGCAGTTGCCGTTTCGGAGCCGTCCACTGCTGAAACTGTGACCGGCACATTTGGAACCGGCCTGCCTTCATGGCTCACGGTACCGGATATTTTTATCTTCCCGCTGAGAGGCAGTGAATATGAAACTGTCTGCTCCTGCTCTTCCCCGACGGTCAGTTCCTGCATCCCGGGGCTTATATACCCGTCCGCTTCCAGACCAGGCGACAGCTTGATCTGATACAACAGCCTTTTCCCCGGCAGCACCCCTTCGATCGTATTCCCGGTTGACAAGTACTCCTCAGTCTCCCTGTCATACCAATGGATCTGAACCTCAGAAGTTTCTTCCCCGGAGTACAGAAGCGCTTTTACCGTAACATTGCAGAGTTTCGGCAGCCCTTCCGCAGTCACAGCCATCTCCTTTCCGGCTTCTACCTGAACCGCGTCCCACTGTCCGAGGATTTCCCCGTCTCTCGACATCTTCACAGAGTAAGTTCCCGGCTTTACAAATCTGAATACGACCGCCGCATCCCCCAGGAAATATTTCTGTCCGGCCACCTTGCCATCAGCTGTTATAATTTCTGCCAGGCACCCCATATAAGCTCCCGGTTCCATTCCATCCGGAATAACAAGGCTCACGCTGCCCGGCGCCTCGGTTCCGGGATCTGGATCCACACCCTTATTTGCGTCCACACCTATGAGTACCGGGTACCCGTTGTTCTCTCCATCGCGGAACTCCCATCCGTTCACATATTCCAGTCCGGGCATACCGCCCTCTGACTTCATCTGCTCCGCAGACAGCCCTTCGCACTGAGAATTCCCCGCACTGACTTTTTCCTTGTCATAATAGCAGTTTGTAAAGGTAGACTGATGATACTCTTCTTCGCCGTAAAACGCAAAAGTTGTCTCTTCTTCGCCCGCCACCGACGACGCCGTATAACAGTTTGTCAGAGATGCATTACTGGCTTTCCCAACGAAACCAGCCGTACTATTAGCAGCGCCCGCAAAAGAAAGTTCACCTATATTTTCTCTGACAACAGAACTGTTGGCAAAACAATTCTCTGCAGAACCATTGAGCAGACCACCTATGAGGCCACCAACATTCCCGCCTGCACCCGATACATACAGACTGCCCGCCATATAGCTTCTGCAGATCGCCTCAATCCCATTGCTATATCCCACAAGACCGCCTGCATAAACCTGTCCGGAATTCACTTTCAGGGAAATGCTGCCCTCATATGCGCAGCCCTCTATTGTAAAATCTCTGTTATCCTTTTCCCCTGTCCCGATCAGACCGCCCGTGTACCACGCCAGCGCATCTGAATGTTGCATGAATACATTTACATTCCCCGTCGCATAACTGTAAAGAATTGTAGTATCCTCAGTCTCGCCGATCAGACCCCCAAAATTCCCTCCATGTATCTCGTTTGCAGCAGCCCCCACCATGCTGTACTCCAGGGTATAGATATCTTCCGGCTCCGCCCCGTCCTCCCCATAAGCGGTTACCACAGTCTGAGCCATCTTCTTCCCGTCTATCAGAAAACCAATCTGATAAACCCCTGGTATCTTTGCAGTGAACCTGAACTCCCTTGTCCATCCTGATATCGCTGCCATAGATGCTCCGGCCACGTCAACGGCGCTGCCTGTATCGTCTCCTTCAAGCGGCAATGGGCTGGGATAATTTTCCGGGTCTGATGACGTATATTCTGTGGCGATCGTCACTGCCCCCGGATTCATATCAGAAATGTTCTCTATAATATAGTTATCCTCCTCAACCGTCATTCCCTCGATCAGCATATCCCCCTCTGCCGCGTCAGCAGTGCAGCTCGAGCTGCAGTCTTCCACAACCGCATCAGATGCAGAACCGACCAGACCGCCCAATGCAGCATAATAAGTTCCCTCAGACGGGACTACAGCTCCGCCCTCCGAATGACAGTTTGTGATACGGCTCGGAGTCTCCTCATCCGGGCTGTAGCATGAACCAGCGACCGCCCCGGCATATGCTCCCGCCACTTCCGCGCCGTCTGCGATCTGCACGGTCAGGTTGCTGATCTCAACGCCGGCGCAATATCCGAAAAGCCCTGCATACGTATATCCCTTGCTCCGCGGTACATTCAGACCGCTGACCGTATGTCCCTGCCCGTCAAATACACCCGAAAAATCTACAGGCTCCCACTCACCGCTCAGCGCGATATCATTTTCCAGCGTGTAGACAGCGTCCGGCTCCTGCCCGATCCACTCCAGCTCCTCCTGGCTGGTGATCTTATAAGGCGACTCCTGCGTCCCTTCTCCCGACGGCTTTGCCTCTGTCTCCGCGTAGAGCGGTACAGACGGGATCACTCCGGCTATGACCGCTGCAGCCAGAAGATATGCCAGCATTCTTTTCCTTGTCCGACTCTTCATACCCCTCTCATTCCTCCGTTCTCTCAACAGTATCTTTTCGTCGCAGATATCATTGCCAGCATACCATATGCGAATTTTATTTTTTTCAACTTCTTTCCGGCACAACAAAAACAGGGAACAGAAACAGCTGCAGCCGTCTCTATTCCCTGTCTATCTAAGTTCTATCTTTATTTGTCGATTACGCGAGCTTCATCGGGTTGACCTTCACGCCCGGGCCCATTGTAGATGTAAGAGTCACGCTCTTAAGGTACTGGCCCTTTACTGCTGCCGGTCTTGCCTTGTTGATCGCATCGATCAGCGTCTGGAAGTTGTCCGCTAACTGCTCCTCGGTAAAGGATGCCTTACCGATCGGCACGTGGATAATGTTTGTCTTGTCGAGTCTGTACTCGATCTTACCAGCTTTGATGTCGTTGATCGCCTTTGTCACGTCCATTGTAACTGTTCCCGCCTTCGGGTTCGGCATAAGGCCTTTCGGTCCGAGAACACGTCCGAGACGTCCGACAACCCCCATCATATCCGGTGTAGCAACAACTACGTCAAAGTCAAGCCATCCCTCGTTCTGGATCTTCGGGATCAGCTCATCTCCGCCTACGAAATCAGCGCCTGCTGCTTTTGCTTCCTCAGCCTTTGCGTCTTTTGCAAATACAAGGATGCGTACTTTCTTACCAGTTCCGTGCGGAAGGACAACCGCTCCACGGATCTGCTGGTCAGCATGGCGTCCGTCACATCCTGTTCTGATGTGTGCCTCGATGGTCTCGTCAAACTTTGCTGTTGCTGCTTTCTTTACTAATGCAACTGCTTCATTCTTATCGTAGAGATTTCCTCTCTCGATCAGTTTTGCAGCTTCGATATATTTCTTTCCTCGTTTCATTTATAATAACCTCCTTGTGGTATTCGCGGGATATTGCCCCTCCCACCTGACTTAACTATAAGGTAGTTCCGTTCGCTAAGCTCGCGCTTCGCCTCCGGCTCGCCCTCGCTAATCTCACGGAACGGAATTCGCACTAGGCTCCAATGAGGATACTCCTCACGCTGTTCGGAATATCTGCCTTCACACTAAGCTCGAAAACACCTCGCTAAGTGTTCAGTGCATCGCCAAGTGCTCTATTCCTCTACAACGACTCCCATGGAACGGCATGTTCCGGCTACCATGCTCATAGCAGCCTCTACGGATGCTGCGTTCAGGTCCGGCATCTTCAGCTCAGCAATCTCCTGGAGCTGTGCCTTTGTGATCGTTGCGACTTTGTTCTTGTTCGGCACGCCGGAACCGGACTGGATCTTGCATGCTTTCTTGATCAGGACTGCTGCCGGCGGTGTCTTTGTGATGAAGCTGAAGCTTCTGTCATTGTACACTGTGATAACAACCGGGATGATCAGGTCGCCCTGGTCTGCTGTCCTTGCATTGAACTGCTTTGTAAATTCAACGATATTTACGCCGTGCTGTCCAAGAGCAGGACCAACCGGCGGTGCCGGAGTTGCCTTGCCGGCAGGAATCTGTAATTTGATATAACCTTCTACTTTTTTTGCCATTTCAATTACCTCCTTGTGGTATTCGCGGGGCGCTGCCCCTCCCACTCATCTTTAATCCATTTTTTTCACTTCTGAAAAACTAAGTTCAACCGGAGTTTCGCGGCCAAACAGCTCAACATTGATCGACAGGCTCTTCTTCTGTTCGTTCATGCTCTGCACGACACCCACAGTTCCTTCCCACGCGCCGCTCAATACAACGACCGTGTCGCCCACGCCGAAATTGACGACCACATTCTCCCGCCTGATGCCCAGGTTTGCCATCTCGCTTTCCTCGAGCGGCACCGGCTTGGATCCCGGTCCCACGAACCCGGTAACGCCGCGTGTATTTCTCACGACATACCATGTATCGTCATTCATGATCATATGGATCATGACATATCCCGGGAACATTTTCCTCTGGACAGCCTTCTGGACGCCGTTTCGAAGCTCCGTGACTTCCTCCATGGGAACGCGGACCTCGAGGATCTGGTCTTCCAGGTGACGGTTTTCGATCGTCTTGTCAATGTTCGCCTTTACTTTGTTTTCATACCCTGAATAAGTATGAACTACATACCATTTTGCCTCTGACATAAAATCACCTTTCCGCTGCGGTCAACTATTTCACCAAAAAGTCGATCCCGTATCTGAGGATCGCATCGATCACTGCGATCACCGCTCCGAGCACTACGGATACAGCGACAACCGCCGTAGTCTGTTTTGCCAGTGTTTTTTTGTCTGGCCAAATGATCTTCTTAAACTCTGCCTGAAGCCCTTTGAACCAGCTCTTCTTCTGAGTCTTTTCTTTTTCACTCATATGCTGCTTCCTCCTGACGATTACTTCGTCTCTTTATGCAGAGTGTGTGTCCTGCAGAATCTGCAGTACTTCTTGGTCTCCATGCGGTCCGGATGAGCTTTCTTATCCTTTGTCATGTTGTAGTTACGGTTTTTGCATTCCGTACACTCCAGTGTAATTCTCGTGCGCACAACTTCCACCTCGCTTTTTATTTATTCACCTGCGTGTTACTGATGGCTGCGAAAACCATCGATTTTTAGGCATAAAAAAAAGACCTAACTTCCATTCGCCGTAGTATTGTACCACGGCGGATGGAAGTACGTCAAGGTCTTTTACTTATTTTCTGTCGTTTCCGCAGACTGTCTGTCCTGTTCTTTTCCGCTTTTTTCTTCTCCGTCCTCTATCCGCTTTCCATCCGAAATATCCCTGCGTTTCTTTCTTAAATGTTTATACACACTGGCGCGGAACAATGTATACACTACCGACACGATAGGAATGAATATCAGCATCCCTACGATGCCCATAAGGCTGCCGCCGATCGTCACTGCCGCCAGCACCCATATCGACGGGAGCCCTACGGAACTTCCCACGACCTTCGGGTAGATCAGGTTCCCCTCGATCTGCTGCAGGACCAGGAAGGTGATCACAAAGATGACCATCTGCATGGGATCCACCATCAGGATCAGGAAGGCTCCCACAAAGCATCCGATGAATGCGCCGAAAATAGGGATCAGCGCCGTAAATGCGATCAGGACGCTCACCAGCATTGTGTATGGCATGTTGAGGATACTCATTACAACAAAGAACATACAGCCCAGGATCAGAGCTTCCACACACTGGCCTGTAAAAAAGCTGGAAAACGCCTTTGACGCAAGGCTGCCGACCTCAAACATCCACTCTGCGCGCCTTTCCGGGAAAAAGGCATACACGACTTTTTTCATCTGCACGTACAGCTTTTCTTTCTGAAGGAGTACATAGCAGGAGAAAACAAAGGCAACCACAAAAGTCGCTATGCCGCTCACGATGGATCCGATAGCTGACATCGTCGAATTCAGTACATTCCCCGCACTGTTCTGGAAGAATGACATCACAGTGTCCATCAGCCTTCCCACATCCAGGTTCAGGTTGGAGAGCCACGCCTGGATCTCACGGTTGTCCGTAAACAGGTCTTCAAGGAACTTCTGCGCCTCAGGGATAAACGTCTGGATCGTCCTTCCCAGAGACAGGATCGTGCGGGTCAGTTCCGGGATGACGACAAACATGACCAGGACCACGACCCCGATCACGATCGCCAGCGTCAGGACCATGCACACAGGGCGAGCAATCTTCTTTGCGATCTTCTTGTCTTTCAGATGACGGTTCCCGAAAATCTTCTCTTCCAGGAAGCTCATCGGGATATTCAGGATGAAAGCGATACCGCCGCCCAGCAGAAAAGGCAGGATGATCCGGAATGCCGCTCCGGCCCATTCAAACAGAAGCCTGTAATTCCAGAGAGCGATCAGGATAATGACTGTAAAAAGGATCAGCTCCCTTAATTTCCTCATGTTTTCTTTATTCAGATTCATAATACCTCCACACTGCCAGTCGCTTCTTGCTGCTGCATTTCATTCTTTCATTCCGGTGCGCTTTACCGCATCTCCGTTTCATATTTCACGTTTTTCATTCTAACACGGCTTTCTGCCAGCTTCAAGGCGTTTCCCGTATTCCTGCCGTTTCACGCATTCTTTGTTTCCCGTATTCTTCGGCGATGCGGATCCCTTCCGCAGTCTCGCACGCCTGACGGTAATAGTACTCCAGCGCCGTCTCGAGCACCTGCGGCCGCTTCCCGGCGAGAAGGTCCGGGCTCAGCAGGACTTCCCGGCGGTAGGCCAGCATCCGCTCGCCTGTCCTGATATAATTTTCCTGTGTTTCCAGATCCACGATAAGCTGAGGGGACTCTCCGATATAGAGGATGCTGCCCTCACGCTTCATCCTGATATGTCCTTTTTCTTCCATTACCAGTACCGCTCCCTTTTCCAGATCTTTATGTTTCAGCACATATAAACCGCTCTGAGGGAGCGAATTCCCGGCGCAGGAATGAGCCTGCATGCGTTCATCAGTGTGATCCCACATCATAGGCCAGCCTCCTTATAATGATGCGCTTCCTCCAGCATCATATCCTTCACCTTCATCAGCCGGATCTGCGTGCTCCGCTCATTCTCGTCCAGCTTCATGGTAATATACTTTATGCTCGCCTCGGTCTCGGGGATGATCACATGCTCCAACGCGTTCACGCGGCGCCTTGTCTTCTCGATCTCTGCCGCCATGAGCTGGCACGCCTTCTCCACTTCCGCCAGGCGGATCATATCCGGCAGGACATCCGCCAGTGACTTGACCGCGCCGTCCAGATCGCCGGATGTAAACGCAAAGCCATAAGAATAGATATCATTCTCATCCGCTGTGCGCATCTTATACTCAAAAACCGGGATATCCACGCTCATGACATTCCTGTCCCCGGCTTCCAGAGAAACTTCCTGCTTCGGCGCCATGAGCGCAGTGTTGAGCGCCGCCTCGGACATTCCGGCTTTGGCAATGACAAAATTCCGGTTCGCAGACCTGATGCCAGCTTCCACCTTCATGCGCACTTCCATATTTTCGCGGACAAGGTCAAGATACTGACGCATCAGCTCATCCCGCTTGTCCTTTAATAATTTGTGCCCTCGGATGGCAGTGATCCGCTTCTTTTTCAGACGGGTCAGCTCCATCCGGGTCGGATTCACCTGTTTCGCCGCCAAAACACCACCTCCTTCAAAATTGTCAGACAACTTGACCAAAAGGGGTCAGACCCCTTTTGCCCAAGCTGTCAGAATATTCTCGCCCTTCCGGGCTTCCGGGACAGACCCACTCCGCTTACGCTTCGGGGTCAGTTTTTTTTGCGCCCTTGAGGGCTTCCGGGACAGACCCGCTCCGCTTACGCTTCGGGGTCAGTCCCGTAGTAGAGATCGAGGTATTTGTCATCGATGCGTTTCAGTTCTGTCCTGGGCAGCATCCGTAACAGTTTCCAGCCGATGTCCAGTGTCTCCTCGATGCCGCGGTCGGTATGATACCCCTGGGAAACGTATTCCTGTTCAAACGCGTCCGCGAATTTTGCGTACATGAGGTCAATCTCTGTCAGCGCCGCCTCTCCCAGGATGACCATGAGCTCTTTTGCGTCTTTTCCGCGCGCATACGCGGCGAAGAGCTGGTTCATGGTGTTGGAGTGGTCGGCCCGTGTCTTGCCCTCGCCGATCCCCTTATCCTTCAGACGGGACAGGGACGGGAGCACGTCGATGGGCGGCATGATTCCTTTCCGGTAGAGCTCACGGCTTAAGATGATCTGCCCCTCTGTGATATATCCGGTCAGGTCCGGGATGGGATGAGTCTTATCGTCCTCGGGCATGGTCAGGATGGGGATCATGGTGATGCTTCCCTTTTTCCCGTTCTGGCGGCCCGCTCTCTCGTAGATGGAGGCAAGGTCCGTGTACATGTATCCCGGATAGCCACGGCGTCCCGGCACTTCCTTGCGGGCTGCCGACACCTCGCGGAGCGCGTCCGCATAATTGGTGATATCCGTCAGGATGACGAGCACATGCATCTCTTTCTCAAAAGCAAGATACTCTGCCGCGGTCAGCGCCATCCTGGGCGTAGCGATACGCTCGATGGCCGGGTCATTGGCCAGGTTGATGAACAGCACGGTGCGGTCAAGGGCTCCTGTCTCCCGGAAACTCTCGATAAAGAAGTTGGACTCTTCAAAGGTGATCCCCATTGCCGCGAATACAACGGCAAAGTTCTCATCCGTCCCCAGCACCTTCGCCTGTCTCGCGATCTGCGCGGCAAGCTGGGCGTGGGGCAGGCCCGACGCGGAGAAGATCGGCAGCTTCTGTCCACGGACCAGTGTGTTCAGCCCGTCAATGGCGGACACGCCGGTCTGGATAAACTCCTCGGGGTAGCTCCTGGCAGCCGGGTTCATGGGCAGGCCATTGATATCCATGCGCGCGTCCGGCAGGATCTCCGGCCCCTCGTCGATCGGACTGCCGAGGCCGTCGAACACCCGTCCCAGCATATCTTCTGATACGCCCAGCTCCATGCTCCGCCCGAGGAACCTCACCCTGCTGTTGGAAAGGTTGATCCCGGCAGAGTTCTCAAAAAGCTGTACGAGCACATCGCTTCCATTGACTTCCAGCACCTTGCAGCGCCTTGTCTCCCCGTCCGCGAGCTCGATCTCGCCCAGCTCGTCATATGTCACGCCTTCCACGCCGCGCACCAGCATCAGCGGTCCGGCTACTTCCTGTATGGTCCTGTACTCTTTGGGCATTTACCGTTCCTCCTTTCCGAACGCATTGGCGATCTGCGCGCTTAATTCTTCATCTGCTTTCCTGAATTCTTCGTCCAGGGCGTCCTCATGCACATATTTGAATCGCCCGATCTGCTCCCTCACCGGCATGGAGAGGAGCTTCTGAAGGGACGCCCCCTCCGCGAGCGCCTGCACTGTCCTGCCATAAAACGCATTGACAAGCGTCATCATCATGTGCTGCTTTTTCAGCGAAGTATAAGTGTCCACCTCGTGGAAGGAATTCTGGTGCAGGAAATCCTCGCGGATGGATCTCGCCGCCTCCATTTTCAGCCTGTCGCCAGGGGAGAGCGCGTCCATGCCGACCATCTTCACGATCTCTTCCAGCTCCGCCTCTTCCTGGAGGAGCGTCATCATCTTCTGTCGTCCGGCCATCCAGTCCTCAGCCACATTTCCGTTAAACCATTTCTCCATGTCATCCAGGTACAGGGAATAGCTGTTCAGCCAGTTGATGGCAGGGAAATGACGCTTATACGCAAGCGCGGAATCCAGCCCCCAGAATACTTTCACGATACGCAGGGTTGCCTGGGACACCGGCTCCGACGTATCCCCGCCCGGCGGAGATACTGCCCCGATCACGGACAGGGCTCCTTCCCGTCCGTCTTTCCCGAGCGAGATCACATGGCCCGCTCTCTCATAGAACTGCGCCAGGCGGCTTCCCAGATAAGCCGGGTAGCCTTCCTCGCCCGGCATCTCCTCCAGACGCCCGGACATTTCGCGCAGCGCCTCCGCCCACCGGGACGTGGAGTCCGCCATCAGCGCTACGGAATACCCCATGTCACGGAAATATTCCGCGATGGTGATCCCGGTATAGATCGACGCCTCACGCGCCGCCACCGGCATATCCGAAGTATTGGCGATCAGGACCGTCCTCTGCATCAGAGGCTGCCCGGTCTTCGGGTCTTTCAGCTCCGGGAACTCATTGAGCACGTCCGTCATCTCGTTTCCCCGCTCCCCGCATCCGATATAGACTACGATATCCGCTTCCGCCCATTTCGCGAGCTGATGCTGGATCACCGTCTTCCCGCTCCCGAACGGTCCCGGCACTGCCGCCACGCCGCCCTTGGCGATGGGGAAGAAGGTGTCGATCACCCTCTGCCCTGTCACAAGGGGCATCTCCGGCGGAAGTTTTTTCTTATAAGGCCGTCCGCGGCGGACCGGCCATTTCTGCATCAGGGTCAGCTCCCGGTCGCCGTCGTCCGTCCCGACCACTGCCACCACTTCTTCTACCGTAAATTCTCCTGCCCTGATGTCTTTGATCTTTCCTTTTACCCCGTAGGGGACCATGATCTTCTGCTGCACGAGCGCTGTCTCCTGCACTGTCCCGATCACATCGCCCGCCTCTACCTCGTCTCCGATCCCGGCGGTGGGCACAAACTCCCATTTCAGGTCCCGTTTCAGCGACGGCACTTCCACTCCGCGCTTTAAGTTGTTGCCCGACACCTTCATGATATCATCCAGGGGTCTCTGGATCCCGTCGTAGATGCTGGTGATCAGCCCCGGCCCCAGCTCGACAGACATGGGCACGCCCATGGATTCCACCGGCTCGCCGGGCCCCAGGCCCGAAGTCTCCTCGTACACCTGGATGGACGCCTGGTCCCCGTGCATCTCGATGATCTCGCCGATGAGGCGCTGGTCCGAGACGCGGACCACATCAAACATATTTGCATCGCGCATTCCCTCTGCGATCACGAGAGGTCCTGCCACTTTCCTGATTACTCCTGTGCTCATTCGCCTACTCCTCCAAACAGAATATCTGACCCGACCGCCTGCTCTACGGTCTTTTTCACGCCCTGCACGCCGGCGCCCGTATTTCCCGACACGCCCGGGATCTGTATGACCGCGGGCAGCTTCATCTCCATGTACTCGTCCAGCGCGCCGCCCAGCTCTGCGGCCGCCTTCTCCGTAATGTAGACGATCCCATAGCCGCTCTCCGCGAGCTGCCTCAGTCTGTCCCGCGTCTCTTCCCGGCTCTTCACAGGACAGATATTAAGTCCCACTGCCGCGAAACCGTAAATGCTGTCGTAATCACCGACCACTGCGATCTTATACATACATCTCCCTTATCCTTTCCCGGAGCGCATCATCCGGAAAACCGTTCTGCTTGCCGGTCAGGATGATCCGTACCGTCTTGATCTCGTTTTGCCGCGCGAGCAGATAAGCGAGCAGCGGTCCCACGGAAAACGTTTCATATTTCTGTGCCTTCATTGTCTCTGTCATGCGGTTGTCGCACCAGCGCTCAAACACTGACGGGGATTCCCGCAGAGCATCCGCGCCTCCCGCGTAGGAAGTCCCTTCCAGATACCGGGCAATCTCTTCCTCCCCGGCGAGGGCCGCGCGGATCAGCTGCTCTCTGTTTATGCTCCCGCACTCTGCCATCGCACTGCGCATAAAGTCCGCGCTCTTGCCTGTCTTCCTGGAGCGCACAGCGATCTTAATGTCCGCGATGGCCACCGTGGTATCCGCGTAATCCTCTATGACAGACTCCCCGGACCGCTTCCCCGCCTCGAAAATGGCTTCCAGCGCCGCTCTGTCGATCAGGACGTCGCAGAGCTGTCCGTCCCTTGTATGCAGCAGCGTCTCCAGAGCTTCCTCAGCCACACGTCCCATGCTGCCCGGAAGCCTGGAGAACTCCCGGCTCTCAATGATGCGGAGCATCTCTTCCCCGGGGATCTCACAGTCATCGTAAAAGATGCCGGGCGTCCGCTTCTCCGTGCACACCTCTTTCACCGCAGCCTTTAGATTGTGGTACAGCTTCGGCAGGGACAGCACGTCAAACACGCGCATATCCGGCGCCACGTCGCGGATGACTTCCCACGTCTTCTCTTCCTCCCGCTTCAGTACGGAATCCATATCCCCGCTGCCGGAAGGGTCTCCCCAGCCTTTTTCCCTCACGAGACGGAGCGCCTCCTCCGCAGTCCTGCACGCCATGAGCTGTCCGATCACCGCGTCGGAAAACAGAGAGACCTCCAGCGCACGGATCCGCGCGACTGCATACGTATATTTTGTATTACCCAAGTTCACACCCTCCCTGCGCCATGATCATCCGAACAAAAGCCGGTTTATCCTGTCAGACAGTTCCTCTCTCTTTGCGCGGAACACTGCCTTGATCGTACAGTTTTCTTCGATGCCGCCGTACACGAGCAGGAAACCGCCGTCAATGCCGCGGGGGTCGCGGGAAACGGTAAGGCTTCCGCCTTTTTCCGCGGCGATCGTCCGGATCCTGCCTGCAAAGCCTTCGGGCATACGCTCCAGATCCTTCCGGGAGAAACAGATCTCCCCTTGTTCCGGGAGGACGTATTTTTCAAGCAGCTTCTCCAGCAGCCCGAAATACTCCTCTTCCTCCATGGCAAGCACTGCGTCATAAGCTTTCTCCAGCACTGCGCTGATCACATCCTGCCTGGCCGCCAGGAATGCCTGCTTCCTGCGCATATCCGACGAGGAAGCCGCGCGTTTTGCGTACTCCCCGGCGTCACGCCCTGCCTTTTCCCGGATCTTCTCCGCCTCAGCGCGGGCGCGCCCCTCAGCAGCCGTTACCGCCGCCTCAGCGTCCGCCTGCGCTTTCGCGAGGATCTCCTGCGCAGACTGCTCTGCCTCCCCGAGGATCCGGGATTTCATTTTATCCAGTCCACTCATGCTCTTCCTCTCCTTCTGTTATACCTGGATCCCGTTCACTGCCAGGAAGGAGACAAGGAGCGCGAGGATCGCGTATGTCTCTACCATGGCCGGGAACAGCATCGCCTTACCGAACTGCTCCGGCTTCTTCGCCACGATGCCGATCGCGGCAGCGGCTGTCTTCCCCTGTGAGATCCCGGATAAAAGTCCTACGATCCCGATCGGGAGGCATGCCGCAAGGATCAGAAGCCCTGTGGTCACGGACACATCCGCCACGCCTCCGCCCAGGATCCCGATCTTGGACAGTGTGATAAAGCCTACCAGCAGTCCGTAGAGTCCCTGCGTACCCGGAAGGAGCTGGATGATCAGCACCTTTGCGAATTTACTGGGATCTTCTGTGACGACCCCTGACGCTGCCTGTCCCGCGATGCCCACGCCGATGGCGGAGCCGCACCCCGCAAAAAGCACTGCCACAGCCGCGCCCAGGAGCGCGTAGACGATTCCTAAATCACTTAAGATATTCATGGTATAGTTTCCTCCTTAACATCTGCATATTTTGTATTTTCTTTAAAAGGCTCGAACGGACGCCCGCCGCCCTCATAAAACTTTCCGAAAAATTCCACAAACTGTAAACGGTTCGTATGCACATACGCGCCCAGCAGATTGATCGCCAGGTTGAGCGTATGCCCGGCCAGGAAGATCACAATGAAAAAGATCACTCCCACGATGTTATCCGGCAGCATGCTCCCCATCTGGTTGATGACCGACGCGATGACCCCGGTCGCCAGCCCCAGCGCCAGCAGACGCGAATACGAGAGCACGTCGCTCAGCCAGCCTGTGATATTGTAGAGATCGTACGCCCCCAGCGCGATCCTGAGCGCAGGGTTTTTCTTATCCCTCCCGGACATGAGCACGATGCCGATGGCTCCGGCCGCTGCCAGGATGCCTGCCAGTGTATTGAGCCATCCCGGGAATACGATCTGCGTCTGCGCGATGGATGCAAAGATATCGCTGGGAAGGAGCATCAGGATCAGCCCCACGAGGAGCATGAACCAGAGCACCACGTCGCAGAAGAAATCCATGACTTTCCCGTCCCGCAGGCAGAGATACCCTTTGATCCCAAGTCCCGTGAACAGATGGATCACGCCGAACAGCAGCGAGAATACCAGCAGTTTCATCGGGTCATTGAGCGGGATGAACCAGAGCGCGGGCACAGTCACCGCTGTCCCGAAAAATTTCTCTGATACGATATCCACGATATTCCCGAAATATCCGCCGAACAGGATCCCCCACACCAGGGTGGAGAGCCCGCAGTAGAAGAACAGTTTCAGCGATTTCTTCATTCCCGGGGACATCCGGGGGAATTTCCGCACCAGGACCGCGCAGACCACCGCCACGATCGCCCCGTACGCCGCGTCCGAGAGCATCATCCCGAAGAAAAACACGTAGAAAAATGACATGATCGTTGTCGGGTCCAGCTCTCCTTTGTGGGGGAGACCGTAGGACTCTACTACGCCTTCCATGTTCATAGAGAACGGATTATTCTTTAAGATGACCGGGGGCTCCTCGTCCTCTTTCAGATCCTCGATATCCACCGCGCAGTCGTACCGCTCCGACAGCCAGCTTTCCACATGCCCTGCCTCGCACTGCGGGATGTAGCCGCTGATCACGAACGTCCTCTCCGACTGGGGCAGCTCTCCGAGCACTTCATATTTGTCCGCCCGCACACGGTAATAATCCGCCGCGATCTTGATCTCCGTCCTGTGCTCTGACAGCTCCCGGATCTGTTCCTCGATCTCTGCTGTCTCCGCCGCGCAGGTCTTTTCCTGCTGTTCCAGTTCTTCTCTCTCCTCAGCGGGCGTTTTCTCCCAGGTCTGCGCCGGCCTTGCAAATCCCGCGCTCCTGAGCGCGTCTTCCACCGCCTGAGCGTCCTCTTTCAGGCAGGCCACCGCGAGATAGACCATGCTCTGCTCTGAGGAGATAAGCCGGATATCCGCGCCCACAGCATCCGGCGCTTTTTCTGCGATCACTTCATAGATGGAATCCAGCGTTGTGCCTCCGGGCATCGTCCCCGGGAACAGGACCGTCCGCTTCGTCGCACTGTCCTTAAGGGGCACATCCAGTGACATCCAGGGCGCCAGGCCTTCGATGCTGTTGCGTATCCGCACCGCCTCCGCCAGCTTCTCCGCGTGCTCCCGGTCCAACCCGCAGATCTTCTTTGCGGTCCTCAGGATCTCTCTTCGGTTTTCCTCGATTTCCAGTGCCTGCCCCCGTCCGATCAGGAGCTTGCCCTCAAGGGCGGCAAACACGGACTTCTTCTCCGGGACATACCGCTCCAGCACGTCCAGCGCCTGGTCCGCCGCCGCGGCCGCCCTCTCGAATCCGGCTTTCTGTCCCGCGGTATCCATTTTGCGGAAATACCCGTCCCCGCCGACACCGTCTCCGCCGACACTGTCCCCGCCGACAGCGATGTCGACTTCCAGAACGCCCAGGCTCTGCAGCTTTTCCAGGATCGCCTTTCGGTCTTTCTTTAAAGCGCAGATGCTGATCCTCTGCATCTTAAGTACCGACATACCATCATCCCTCCCTTACTTCTTTCTTTTCCCTTTCCGACAGGGTTATGCTCACACGAGCAGTGAGAGAGCCAGGCTGACCGCCTCCTGTTCTCTTCTGAGCGCTGTCTCTTTCAGTTCCCTGACCGCCTGCTCTGTCTGCTCATCGGTCCGCATCTCCTCGCGCCTCGCTTCCTCCTTCGCCTGCTCTTCCAGGGCAAGGGCCTCTGTTCTCGCTTCCCGCAGGATCTCCTCAGAGATGTCTGCCGCTCTTTTCTCCGCCTCTTCAAAGATCTCCCGGCTCTTCTGCTCCGCCTGCCTTACGATCTCATCCGCCTGCTCCTCGGTCTCACGGATCGACCGGATCGTCTCTTGTACCATGGCTTTCCACCACCTTTCCGTCAGACTCCGTCCTCTCAGACTTCCTGTCCCCTTAGTTTTTCCAATCCTTCCTGTTTCATGCAGGTCATAATCTTAGCACAATCTTAACACTCGAGTCCACCCCATTATATACCAGCCCCGCAGAATATTCAAAACATTTATAAGAATATTTAAGATATATTTATTATTTATACTAATAAAAGACCTGCTTCACCATTTCAGGCGATGCAGGTCTCCTTCCGTTTCCATTCCTTTAAATCCATTCTGGCGCAGCGCTTCATACAGAATAATGGCGGCGGAATTGCCGAGGTTCAGCGACCGGATATCTCCTATCATGGGGATCCTCACACAGTTTTCCTTATTCTCCACGAGGATTTCCTCCGGGATCCCGGCACTCTCTTTCCCGAACATAATGTAGCAGTCCGGCTCATAGGCGGCCTCTGTGTATACCTTCTGCGCTTTTGTCGTCGCCATATAGATCTTTGCCCCGGGATTTCTGTAGAGAAAATCCTGGTAATCAATATAGGTTGTCACGTCCAGGGATTTCCAGTAATCCATCCCCGCACGTTTCAGCGCCTTTTCCGAAAGGCTGAATCCCAGCGGCTCGATCAGGTGCAGCCTCGCCCCTGCCGCCACGCAGGTCCTTCCGATATTTCCTGTATTCGCCGGTATCTCCGGCTCCAGGAGTACAATATTCAGCATAGCCGGTCCACGCCCCTTTACTCTTGCTCTTTCCTGAGCTTCCGGATAAAGTTCTCCAGACGCCCGAGCGCTTCTTTCAGGTCTTCCAGGGAATATGCGTAGGAGATCCTTAAAAATCCCTCCCCGCACTCGCCGAAGGCAGTTCCCGGGACGACCGCCACTTTCTCTTCTTCCAGGAGTCTTGTGGCGAACTCCTCCGAGGACATGCCGAATTCCCGGATGCTCGGGAATACATAGAACGCGCCGAAGGGCTCGAAGCACTCCAGCCCCATCCTTGCGAACTCATGCATAAGGAAGCGTCTCCTCTGGTCGTAGGACTTCCGCATCTCCTCCACTTCATCTTCACAGTTCCTCAGGCCTTCCACCGCCGCGTACTGGCTGTTCGTCGGCGCGCACATGATGGCGAACTGATGGAGCTTTGTCATCTGCTCAATGAGAGCCTTCGGTCCGCAGCAGTACCCGAGCCTCCACCCGGTCATTGCGAAGCCTTTGGAGAACCCGTTGATCACCAGCGTCCTCTCCCGCATTCCCGGAAGAGACGCGATGGATACGTGCTGTGTGCCGTAGGTGAGCTCTGAGTAGATCTCGTCGGACATGACATAGAGGTCATGCTCTTTTACGAATTCCGCCACAGGCTCCAGATCCTCTTTTGTCATGATCGAGCCTGTCGGATTGTTCGGGAACGGCATGATCAGGATCTTTGTCCGCTCCGTCGTATATTTTTCCAGATCCTCCACTGTGAGCTTGAACTCATTTTCCGCCTGGAGCGGCACTACCACGGGCACGCCGTCCGCCATGACCGTGCACGGCAGGTAGGACACATAGCTGGGCTGCGGGATCAGCACTTCGTCCCCCGGATCCAGCATGCACCTAAGCCCCACATCGATGGCCTCACTCCCGCCGACTGTGATCAAAGTCTCTTTGAGCGGATCGTACGAGACGTGGATCTTGCGCTCCAGATAACGGCAGATCTCCTGCCTCAGTTCCTTTAAGCCTGCATTGGATGTATAAAATGTCTTGCCTTTTTCAAGTGTAAAGATGCCTTCCTCCCGGATCCGCCACGGCGTGTCAAAGTCCGGTTCCCCCACTCCCAGGGAGATCGCGTCCTTCATCTCATTTGCCACGTCGAAGAACTTGCGGATCCCGGAAGGCTGTATATCAACGATCTTTTTTGATAATGGATTTCTCATTACAGTGTCACCGATATCCTTTCTGATTCTTTCTTCGTCACCATGACCGTGCCGTGGTCCTTATATTTCTTCAGTATAAAATGCGTCGCCGTGCTCAGGACCCCGTCCAGCGGGGACAGCTTCTCTGACACGAAGCGCGAAACTTCTTTCAGTGTCTTCCCTTCCATTGTCACCAGCAGATCATAGCTGCCGGAGATCAGGTACACCGCATATACCTCCGGGTAATTGTAGAGGCGCTCCGCGATCCGGTCGAAACCTCTGTCCCTCTGGGGTGTGACGCGCACTTCGATCAGCGCGGTCACCGTCTCGACGCCGGTCTTGTCCCAGTCGATCAGTGTGTGGTAGCCGCAGATGATCTTTTCCTTCTCCATCTCCGCCATCTCGTTCGCCACATCTGCCTCTTCCGCTCCCAGCAGGACCGCCAGTTCCCCGAGGTCTACCCGGCTGTGTTTCTCGATATATTTCAGGATCTCAATCCTGAGGGCTTCTTTTTTTTCATTCATAGCAATTCCTCCCGCATTCTGTTTTTCTGTAACTTTTATACTGATCTTTCCTGTTTCTCTATTTTCTCTGTCTTGATCTCATCTGATCCTGTTTCCGCCGCGCCTGCCAGAGCTCCAGCTCATCCGGCGCCGGCCTGTCCAGATATCTTACTTCTTCTCCGCTTGTGATCACACGCGCGTTCTGCGCCTTTATGACCCCAAGCCTGACGGCTCGCGCCCCCGCCTTTTCCAGGATCTCTATCACACGCCCGGCATCCTCTGTCACGATGAGGAAGCTTCCGGACGACGCCATCTGGTACGGGTTCAGCCGGTAGAACTCACAGATCTCCACAGTCTCCTGCCGGATGCTGATGGATGACATATCCGCCTCAAACCCGGTGCGCAGCGTCTCCGCCATCTCCCACAGCGCCGCCAGGATCCCGCCGCTCCCCGCCTGGAAGACCGCCGTAATATCCGGCATGCCTGCCGCCCGGTCTGACCCGCACTCCTTCTCCCGGAAGAGCGCGAGGATCTGCCCCGGCGTCACCAGCCTGTCAGACAGTTCGCCCGCCTTTCTCAGAAAATCCGGGATAAACCGGGTTCCGGGCTCATCTCCCGCCTCGTCCAGGATCCGGAGCATCCCTTCCAGCCCGGCGTATCCGCAGAATACGATTTCCTGCCCTGCTGCAGGCTTCCGGATCCCTATCCTGCCGTCCTTTCCCGCCGCAGCCGCAAAGACGATGATCCGCTCCGCCGCGCAGGATGTCTCCCCCTGAAACGCCGTCACCTGGAGCCCCATCCTGTCACAGGCTTCCTCAACGCCCGCTGCGACGGCCTTCAGATCCTCTTCCTCCGCCTCCGGCGGGAACAGGACCCGCACGGATACGCAGGATGCGGCCACACCTTTTGCCGCCAGCTCCCCTGCCGCGTGCAGGACCGCATAATATCCGGTACGCGCGGAATCCCCCGCAGCATGGGCGTCTGCCCACAAAAAGGAACCTCCGCTTTCATCCGCGATGCCGGAACACTCCTCCCAGGGCGACGGCCCGAACAGCACGTCTTTCCCTCTGTCATGCAGTTGTCTCCTGACAGAACGCTGCCATGCGGTCTGTGTCAGTCTGCCGTATCTCATCTCTCCGCTGCCTTTCTTTACTGCCCTCACTGCCTGCCCTGTGTCTTTCCAGGCTCCGTCATTTCCCCATGTCCTCACGCGATATACGGAAGGACCATAGTCAGCACCATTGCCGCCACGATCACGATGATAATGGCTGATATGATGCGCCTGACTCTTTTATCATAAAAATTCATGGATCTTTACTCCTTTATTTCGTAAACTGCCGCGTCTCCTGTAAGGGGATCCCTCTTTCTGTAATCAAACAGGAGGAGTTTCCCGCCCAGCCGCTCCAGATGGGTCATCTTCCGCATCTGCCTGCCGTCATATCCTTCATATCCTTTCAGATAGCGGCGCTCCTGCGCTTCTTTTTTATAGAACGTGGCAGCCTCTTCCTTGTCTGTCTGCCCCGCCCCGAGAAACGCGGGCCGGTTTTTCACATTATCCCTCAAATACAGGTCCAATGTCAACCACTCTGTAAATTCTTTCTTCTCCGCCTCATCCGCCAGATAATGTCCGGCAAACCGGCTGAGGATCTCATAGCGCGCGAGACGGGAGTGCTGTACTCCCAGGAGTCCGTTTTCTTCATAATATCCCGCCAGCGCCTCATACATGGAAAACGGCGTCCCGAACTTTCCGAGCAGGTATTCCATTGTATGCCGGAACTGCCCGCTGTTATAATAGACTTCTGTCATTTCTTCCACTCGTTTCAGCCAGATGATTTCCCCATATGACAGCCACTTTGTCCTCAGCACCTCATAGGGCGGGCGGTCCTGATACAGGAGCCCGTACTCCTCTGTCCGCTCATGCATAAGAGAGCCTTTGAGCACTTTCAAAAAGCCGAGCTGGAGCTGCTCCGGCTTCATGGCGTACACCGTGTCAAAAGACCGCGCGAAGCTCTCGTATCCCTCAAAGGGCAGCCCCGCGATCAGGTCCAGATGCTGATGCACATTCCTGCCCTCACGGATCCGCTCCACGCTCTCCCTGACCCGTTCCAGATCCATGGTCCGCCTGATCTCCCTGAGGGTGTCCCTGTTCACGGACTGCACGCCGATCTCCAACTGGATCAGCCCCGGGCGCATACTCCGGATCAGCCGGATCTCATCCTCGTTCAGCAGGTCCGCAGCCACCTCGAAATGGAAGTTCGTGATCCCTCTGTCATGTTCTTTAATATAGGTCCACACTTCCATGGCATGGTCATGGCGGCAGTTAAATGTCCGGTCCACAAATTTCACCTGCGGGACTTCATGGTCAATAAAAAACTGCAGCTCTTCCTTCACCACGCCAATGTCCCGGAACCGCAGGCATTTATCTACGGACGACAGGCAGTAACTGCACGAGAACGGGCATCCCCTGCTCGACTCATAGTAAATGATGCGGTTTTTAAAAGCCCCGATATGGCCATAGGCGAACGGCACGCTGCTCAGGTCCAGGACAGGGCGCAGCGGGTTCTCCCGGATCTCCCCGCTTTCGTCCCGGTAAACGATGCCTTTTATTTCTGAAAGATCCCCCTCTCTGTCCCCGCGGCCCTGCTGTTCCCAGTACCCCATCAGCTCCAGGAAGGTTGCTTCCCCCTCCCCGCACATGACGCCTGCCACGCCGGGATATCTCCGCAGGGCATCCGCCGCGTCATAGGACACCTCGGGTCCTCCCAGCCAGATCTGTGTATGAGGCAGGATCTTCGGCACTTCCGCCGCGATCTGTCCCACATACGGGATATTCCACAGATAGCAGGAAAGACACAGCACATCCGGCTGCCTTAAATAAATATCCGTCAATATGTCATCGATCGTCTGATTGATCGTATATTCTGCGATCTCTGTCTCCCCGCAGTACTCCTGCGCGTACGCCCGCAGGCTGTACACCGCCAGATTAGAGTGGATATATTTGGCGTTCACCGCCGCTAAAAGCACTTTCATTCCCAAAGCTCCGTTTCTTTCGTCATACATGAGATTTTAGCACTAAACACGATATGAGGCAAATGTGGATCCGCGCCCATTGACATTTCAGAGAAAACCATGTAAAATTAAGACTCGTGCAGCCGGGGTGTTAGCGGTACCTTGTACCTGCAATCCGCTATAGCAGGGGTGATATTGCGCAGAGGGCGGCAGCCGGCAGAGCTGCCCCCGGAAAGTGGCGTTGATGTCCGGGTCTCACGCGACGGGAACCTGTGAACCGTGTCAGGCCGGGAACGGAGCAGCACTAAGCAGGAGCTCCCGGGTGCCGTGAGGGTGCCTGGGCTGAGTTAACTGCCGGGGTAACGTCTGTTGGCCAAGTTCGAAGCGCAATGCACGCAAAAAAGAGACTTAAAGGAGAGCAGCGTCCTGATATGGACCGCCGGCTCTCCTTTTTCATTCCGCCAGGCTCTTCTTCCGCATCTTCTGCTTCATGCGGAGTTCTTTAAAAAATGTCTTCATCAGCATGCTGCACTCTTCTTCCAGAACCCCTGTCTCAAGCTGTACCTGATGGTTAAACTCTTTCATGTCCAGAAGGTTCAGGATCGATCCCGCGCATCCCGCTTTCGGGTTCATGCATCCCACTACAACTCTCGCGATGCGCGCCTGTACGATCGCCCCCGCGCACATCTGGCACGGCTCCAGCGTCACATACAGGGTACATTCTTCCAGCCTCCAGTCCCCGGTCTTTCTGCTTGCCTTCTTTATCGCAGTGATCTCTGCGTGGGCGAGAGGATCCTTATCTGTATTTCTCCTGTTATACCCTCTCCCTATGACTTTCCCATCGCGGACGATCACGCAGCCGATGGGCGTCTCTTCCAGGTCGTATGCTTTCTTCGCCTGCCTGAGCGCCTGGCGCATATATTTTTCATCTGTCTTTTTCCGGATCTCAGCCGGATCTGTATTTCTTTCCTGCTGCGCTCTTCCCATAATATTCCTTTCCGCTCTGTTCTTTTTCTCTCTGCCCGCGAATACACTAGACTGAAAAAGACAAGACCAGAGGCAGTCATAATCTATGAATCCCGGTACATTTTATTTATACGAATACGAAAATAATAAACGCAGGCGGAATGTAGGCTTTATCAAGACAGCCCGGCATTACCGCTCATGCATCCTGCAGATCCACGCTGCAGGCATCCCGGCAGGCAACGGTGCATCACTGGAACTCTATGCCTTCTTCCTGAGCGGCCAGGATCTGATCGCAGAGCAGATCGCTGTCCTGAACTGCTTCAGGAGAAATATCTCCGCCCGCCTGCCCTTATCTGAAACAACCTTTCCCGAGGGGCGCCCTCTCTCGCAGATCGACGGGTTCCTCATCTGCCTGCCCGGGAACCGGCACACGCTTTTCTGGATGGCTTCGGACCTGTTCTTTGACGTGGATATCAGCCGGATGCGGATCCCGTCCCGGGAGCAGGCCTGCGCAGATATCCGCGCAGCCGGGGCAGCGGAACTCCCTGTCCGGTCCGAAACTTTGGTCCGTTCCGAGGCGCCGGCACAGCCTGACACTCCCGACTCTGCCGTGGCGTCGCAACAGCCCGATACACCGCCCTCTTCCGCAGAGCCGGACCAGCCTTCCGCAAAAAAGATCGGGCGTTCGGACATTGCCCGTCTCCCCCGGAAATTCTGGCCGCTTGCAAACAACAGCTTCCTGCTCCACGGTTACCACAATTACAGCCATCTCATGCTGATCGAGGAAGGCGGGCGCGCATGGCTGGGCGTTCCGGGCATCTATTCCCCCCAGGAAGCGCGGGCTGCGGATCTGTTCGGATTCCCCAGATTTACCCGCTCCTTTGCCGCCTTCCCGGAGCTCGCCGAAGAGGAACGCAGCGCCAGCAGCGATTTCGGCCACTGGTGCCGGTGCGTAGGTCAGAACATCCCGTTCATTTCCTGATACAGGCGTTTCGCATAGCTGTCTGTCATACCGCACACATAGTCTGTCACGAGGAGGAGGCGCAGATAGAGCTTCTCCTCCTCACTTTTTCCCTCCGCCTGAAGCTTATACGCATTTTTATAGTTGTCAGAGATAAACGAGACTACCCGCTTATCGATCGTATCCTGAGGCTCTCCCGTATCATAATACAGGACCGCATGAACCAGCTTGTCCATCAGGTCATTCAGGATCGGAGATTCCGAAACTTCCATCTTGTAGATCGCCATTGAGGAAAAGACATGCCGGTATGCCATATCCCCCAGCAGGTCCATAAGTTTTTCCCCATAAGTGCCGTGGAAAAGGTCACAGCGGAACGTGCCGTCCATGATCCGGTCGTAGTTTGAGGTAAACCCGAAGGTCGCGCAGTTGATGAGGAACCCCTGGGCGCTTACGATCCAGTTCTTCACTGCGTAAGACTCCGGATCGCTCACCCCCTTCCCGAGCCCCCGCTCGTAGAGCTGGCGCAGTTTCTCAAGAGGCCGGAAAGGCGACTCAGGAATGGCTCTCTCCAGCTCTGCCAGCTCACGCTCCAGCGTATAATATGAGATAAATCCCTTCACAAACGCATCCTCGATATCCGCTGTCTTATACGCCAGGTCATCCGCAGCCTCCAGGATATAGGTCAGGGGATGCCTGTTATTCCCCGCCCCCGTGGCCTCTGTCACACTGCGGAAGATTTTCTCATCCGCCAGGTAATATCCCATTTTTTTCTCTTTTATATCGCTGCTTTTCTCATTGATCTCAGTGGAAGCCACAGGGTATTTGATGATCGTATTGAGGAGGGCGTATGTCAGGTTCATGCCGTGCTCGTCCACAAGATAATGCAGCCTTGTCACCAGGCGGAGCGCCTGGGCATTTCCCTCAAAATGGAGAAGATCCTGCTTCATCTGTTCATTCAGCAGATCCGTCACAGCACGGCCGCGGAACGTCAGTCGGGGCAGATTGCGCGCAAACCACTCCCTGATCGCGACCTCACCGAAATGCCCGAACGGCGGATTCCCGATATCATGGATCAGCCCGGCACATTCCAGTATGTGCGAGATGTCTTCTTTCATATAGGGGGCAAATCCCGAATTCCGCCTGTATTTCAGGATATTTTCCCCAATATTCTGTCCCAGGGATTTCCCGAGCGAGGAGACCTCCAGAGAATGGGTCAGCCTCGTCCTGATAAAATCGCTCTTATCGAGCGGAAATACCTGGGTCTTATCCTGAAGCCGGCGAAAGGACGCGCTCCCTATGATCCTGTGGTAATCTTTTTCAAACTCACTCCTGAGATCCGATGACCGCTGCTTATGCTGACTCTCGCGCTCCCTTTTCGCGGACAGGAGAGTTTTCCATTCCATTGCGGCTCCTCCTTCCTGATATGGTTCACCCCGCAGGCACTGCTGCGGGGTGAAGACTGTATTTTTACTCTATTTATTTTGCATCCGGTCCCGCAGACCATCCCGGTCTGTCGGCAGGCCTTTATCAGTCAAGATAGATCGGCGGCTCGTATGCTTTTCCGAGAAGTGCTTTTTTGCGCTCCTGCAGTCCGAGGAATGCCCATTCAGTCATATCTGTCCATTTGTGGATCGTGCGGTCATACACCTGTACATATCCGATCCTGGTCGGATGCATGCGCACGCTGTTGGACTGGTACTCTCTTCCGGTATATGGGTTGACCTCGCCCGCCGCCGCGTCTTCTTCCGCATCGTGCTGCGGGATCACAGGCTCGAAGTCATCCTCTTTCCTGCTGTCAGTCTCCGGCTGACGCTTATCCTGCACCTCTTCCGCCCGTACAGCATCCTGTGCGGACACGGTCTCTTCTTTTCTGTTTTCCTCCGATGCTGCCGCTGTATCTGGTTTCCCTGTATCTGACTTTCCTGCATCCGCAGCCACGCCCTGAGCTGTCTCTGTCTGTGCTTCCCCTTCCGGTTCTGCAGATGGCGCAGGCGTGTTCTTATGCTGTTTTCTCCTCAGGAAAAGACCGCCCCGCAAGAATCCCTCGCGCTTCGGCTTCTCCAGCTCTTTGCGGATCTCTTCCACAGGCTCTCCGGCTTTTACACTCTCTTCCAGCGCCGCCAGTTCCCTGTGCATGTCATAGAGCTCTCCGATCGTCATATCCCGCTCTCCTGCTCCAGGAGCCGGCTCTGCTTCCTGCCCTGACTCGATATCCGCCCTGAGCTCCACGGTTTCCTGCTCCGGCTCTGTCTCCGCCCTGAGCTCCACGGTTTCCTGCTCCGGCTCTGTCTCCGCCCTGAGTTCCACGATTTCCCGCTCCGGCTCTGTCTCCATCCTGAGCTCTGCGCTCTCCTGCTCCAACTCCATGTCCGCCCTGCGCTCTACGGCTTCCGTCCTTGCAGCGGCAGCTCTCTCCAGCGCGGCTGTGCTCCGCTGGGGCTGTGCGTCTACGGTCATGATGCTGAGGCGGAACGGGCATTCAAGGATCGATGCGATCATACGCATGTCCTGCTCCTGGAAATTATCCCTGCCAAGGCGCTGTGTAAGGTTCTGCCTTGACATCTTTTTCCCGGTCTTTTCTTCGATCAGCTCAGCAAGCTGTTTGATCGTCATCCCTTTTCTCCCCAGGATGATCTTGACTTGTTCCCCGAATGTTAAATCTTCCATGGCTGTTTTTCCTCCTTATGTATATCAATACTCACCCTCACACCTGCCACTCAAACGGGCAGGGTATGTACAATCATGATTTAGAAACAATATTGTTGCTTCATAAATCTATTTTTTACTGTTTTATTCTAACAAATCTGATTGTCTGCGTCAATAAACCTGACTTATTCCCCAAGGTACTCCTCCAGGGTAATATTCTGTTCGTGGATCTCTTTTGCAGCCGTTTCCCCCACATAGCGGTAATGCCAGGGTTCATATATAATCCCGGTCACATCTGCCTTTTCCGGCGGATAACGGAGAATGAATCCGTATTCCCAGCAGTGCTCCATCAGCCACTGCTGTTCCGCAGTCTCCCCCTGCCTGTCATCAAGCGCCTCATACTCAGAGGCAATGATGTCTACCGCCAGCCCGGTCGCGTGCTCGCTCGTCCCGGGTACTGCGACTGATTTCTTCGTCTCATCATACGCATTCAGCGGGGTATACCCCTGGCTGATCCAGTCCTGCATCGTCGCATTGAACACGGTCCTCTGCTGGTCATAAGAGCGGTAGGCTGACGCGACATACATGCTTAAGCCCGCCGCCTCGGCATCTCCAAGCATCTTTTCGAGGGGCTCCTTTATCCTGGCATCTACCGACCGCTCGCTCTCCACCTCATAAAGATCAGCCGGGATATAAGAGGTATCAAGAGGATGCGTCTCATTGACAAGGACAAGCATCCACCCGTCTTCTCCCCCTGAGAGGAGATCTGTATTGTTATGCGCGGCATTGTATTTGCTGATCTGGGACTGAAGCTCCCCAATCTCCTTTTCCAGCTTTGTCTGCTGTTTCTCAAATCCTTCTTCTTTCCCTGATATGATGATATTGGCAATAAGGACCGTAAACAGGATCCCCGCTACAGCCCCTGCGATCCCGCCGCCCAAAAATACTCTTCTGAGCCTCTGGTCAAGATTTACTTTTTTCCTCATAATTTCAACTCCGTATGCAGTCTGACATCAATCTCCCCGTCTGTTGAACACACTGCCATCCTGTAAGGCAGTCCCTGTATCTTATATTCGGCATAGTGGTACTGTTCCGGGAATTCTTCCGGCTGCCTGGTCAGTACCGGCGGTTCTCCCATGCGGATGCAGAAAGAATCCATCGGGAGAGCCATCCCCCTTCTGGTCGCCTTCATAAAACTCTCCTTTAAGACCCAGTACCTGTAGAAAAGCTCTGTCCTCGCTTCCTCTGTTCTTTCGCTGAAGATGGCTGCGTATTCCTCCCGGCAGAAAAAACGGGCTGCGATCTTTTCCTTCAGCGCACCGATCTTCTCCAGGTCGCACCCTACGCGTTCACTGCTTCCGTCCAGCTCTGCCGCGCACATGACGTATGTGCCGGAATGAGACAGATTAAACGCCGCACCGCTGTGCAGCCCATGCAGCGCCCGTATCTTTTCCCAGAGCATCCACGCGCCCACGCTCTGCACTTTCATTTCCACAGCGCGCAGCGCATCTGCTTTTTCCTTCCGAAAATCCGGGAGACGGTCATAATATTCCCTGTAACACCTGTCTTCACAGAGCGGCGTCACATCCGCGATCCACGCCCTGACCATATCTAGCCCCGCAGATAGCGGACTTCAAACGTCTCTATGGTGATCGGTTTATTAAAGAGCACTCCCTGCGCATGGTCGCACCCCAGCTCTCCCAGTACATTCAGCTGATCCTGGGTCTCGACCCCCGCCGCCTCGACAGACGCGCCGAGCTGCCGGCAGATATCGATCACTGCCTGCGCCACGATACGGCTCCGGCTGTTGCCCACGATATTCGTGATCAGGCTCTTATCCAGCTTCAGGGCATCAAATTCCATAAGAGACAGGATCGAGAAACTGGAATCTTTCGCGCCGAAATGATCCAGGATGACCCTGACATTGCCCTTCCGGATCTTGCTGCTCGTCTCTGCGAGCATCTCCTGGTTCATATCGCTGCCGGACTCTGAGACTTCCACTTCCAGATATTCACAGCGCACATGATATTTCTCGATGATCTTCAGCATCCTGTCCGCTACGCTTTCCTGCCTGAGGGTAGCTCCCGCGAAATTCACCGCAACAGGGATGAGAGGGATATCTTCAATCTCCCACCTGTGCAGCGTCCGGCACACTTCCTCGAACACGTAGAGATCCAGATAGTGGGACAGTTTCGTCTCTTCCAGCAGATTGATATATTTCCCCGGGTCAACGATCCCCAGATCCTTGTGATGGTAGCGCACAACTGCTTCCGCACCTGCGATCTGCTCTGTCTGCACATCCATCTTCGGGACAAGGCAGACGATAAAATTCCCATGCTCGATATCTTCCAGCAGGTCCTGCTTAATGATCGGCTCATGATGCCCCTTCTTCAGATTCTTATAATATTTTTTCTTTTCCTCGCGCATCATGACTTCCGCATTGCCGACCAGCTTGTCCACATCGATATCTACTTTTTCCCATGCATATCCCATGGCAACGAGCCCGAGGCTGATATTATCCAGCTTTGTATGGGCCGCATAGATCTGTTTTGTGAAATCCTCATAAGATGTATTTTCCACAAGGACAAGGTACTCATCCCCTGTCAGGCGGTAAACTTCACCGCTGCGGAAATATTCCTCCAGGACTTCGCCGACACGGATGACGACCTCGTCCCCATATTCCCTGCCAAATTCTTTATTAAAGTTCTTCAGTCCGTTGATATCGATGGAAAGAGCCCCAAGGGACGCCAGCTCCCTGTCAGCCACTTTATCGAGATAATCCACAAGGCTGTTGCGGTTCAGCAGTCCTGTAAGATCATCGTGGTAGCTCAGATATTCCTGCTGTTTCTGCATCTTCTGGAGAGCGATCGCCTGCGGGATATACGGAAGGAGCGCACGCATCAGGTCAAGGGTGCATCCTCCCCTGTGCACACCGGCGACAGCCAGTATCGCTGTCGTATCTTCACTGATCTGACGGAACACGCTGTAGCTGTCTGAAGTGGTATCCGTGATCTCTTCTTTCATCCAGCGCGGCTGCTGTTCTTCCGGGAGCAGCTTCAGCTTGTCCCGCTGCCACTCCACATTTTCCGCGCACCACTCATAGATTGTCTCGATATCGCCCTGCTCTTTTTCTATATAATAAGCGTACTCTGCGTCGTAATAATCACGCACTGTACCCAGCACGTCATTCATGATCTCCATAAGTGACCGTGGTTTATAACTATCGCTCATGTTTCTTCTCCCCTGCTGTATATGATTTCATAAATACCTGTTCCAATTATGCTGAAATTGCGCACAAAAAGTGTTTCCCTGCATGTAACAGGGCATTTTTATTTTAGTATACGCACTGTTAAAATGCAAGATAAACATCCCGAAAAACGGGACAGGACCGCGCGTCACTGCACGGTCCTTCCTGTTATCCCAGCCTGTACGGCAATTTATGAATTTTTCATAACCACGCTTTCCACTACATCCGCGACATGCTCACACGCATCCGCGCAGCGCTCCAGATAAATATAGATATCTCTCCACGCGATAATGCGGATCGGATCCTCGGACTCCGTGTACAGATCCCTCACATTCTGCATGAAAAGCTTGTCTGACTCTTCCTCCAGGTCATTGATGCGGATGATCAGGTTTTTAAGGTTTTTAGACCGCTTAAAGTCCTTGAACTCCACCAGCATTTCTTTGACTGCCTGGCAGCACCGGATCACCACGTCTGTCATTTTAAGGGCGCCCGGCTCGATCTCCTGTACATTGTTCATGTAGACCCTGAGCATGACATCCTCTACCTTATCTGTAATATTATCGATATTCTGGCTCAGGGACACGATATCTTCGCGCTCGATCGGCGGAAGGAATTCCTTCGCCAGGCGGTCCAGCACATCATGCTTCTTCATATCCGCGCTGTGCTCGATCTCGTGGAGCTGGTTCAGGCGCTCCTGGAGTCCCTCGGTACGGAAATCTTCCAGCGTCCCTTTGAGCATCTCCGCCGCGCGGCATGAATCCTCCGCGCACGCGATAAAATTATCAAAATAAAATGAATCCTGTTTCTTTGCCATTTTCCTTTCCTCCTATGTTTTTATAAAACCAGTTAAAATACCGCAATAAATATCTTCGCTACTACGAAACTGATCAGCCCGCATCCCGGGAATGTAAAGATCCAGGTGAGCATCATATCCTTGACCACGCCGAAATTGATGGCTGAGAGCCTCTTCACTGCCCCCACTCCCATGATGGCGCTGGTCTTTGTGTGCGTCGTGGACACCGGGATACCGAACACGCTGGAGAGCAGGAGGCATACCGCGCCCGCCAGGTCCGCGGAAAAGCCCTGGAACTTCTCCAGTTTGACCATGTCCATGCCCACGGATTTGATGATCTTCTCACCGCCTACGCTCGTTCCCACGCCCATGACAATGCTGCACAGGAGCATGAGCCACACTGGGATCAGCATGCCCTCAACGCTGCTCTGGCCGTTGCAGAACGCAATCCCCAGGAAAAGAACTCCGATAAACTTCTGTCCGTCCTGTGCCCCGTGCATGAAACTCATGAATGCAGCGCCGAAGATCTGCGCTCCCTTGAAAAAGCCGTCCGTCTTCCGCCTGTCTGCGGCAGCGCACAGGATGGTAATGATCTTACAGATGACCCATCCCATAAAGAAGCCGAGCGCCAGGCTGAGCACCAGGCCGTAAAGCACCTTTGCCCACTCGGCGAAATTGATCCCGCCGACGCCGTTATGTATCGCGATGGCAGCTCCCGACAGGCCTGCGATCAGGCTGTGGCTCTCACTCGTCGGGATACCGAATACAGAGGCAGCCACACTGTACACAACAATGGAAAACAATGCGGCGCACAGAGCGATCAGCGCTTCATTCGTCTCGCCGCCGAAATCCACCATGTTGCTGATGGTGGACGCCACCGCGCTGTTGATCTTCGTCATCACGAGCACGCCGAGAAAATTAAACACCGCACTCATCATGATCGCTGTCCGGACTTTCAGGCACCGGGTCGCGATGCATGTGGCGATCGCATTCGGCGCGTCGGTCCAGCCGTTTACAAATATAACTCCCAGTGTGAGCAGCACCGTGATCATAAGGACCGGGTTTGAAAACACCTGCTCACAAAAGCCAGAAAATGAAACTTCCATAACAATCTCCTTTTTTCTTTGACTCTCCTTCTCATTTGCATAAAACTTGTCTATAACTTATTTTTGCGCAAAAAAACAGCGCCCGGAAAACAAAACGTTCTCTGCGCATGCTGCGCGCAGATCCTGTATTCAGTCTTTCATTGTTTTCCTCCCGCTGTTTATTTTACTCATATTTAACCTAAATATAACATTCAGGTGTACAGCTGTCAATAAACGGATTTTTTTCCAGCCATTTTTCTAGCGGAATCATAGCGCCGGGAGATTCATTAAGAAAGAAGGCCGCCGCACAGCTCACTCCGTGCGACAGCCTTCTTCATAGGCGCTTCTGACTCTTTCCGTCAGTTCCGCCCCGCCGTTTTCATACCACTGCTCCACAAATACATCGAAATAGTCAAGCGGTTTTTCCCCCGCAATGATCTGCAGGAACGTCTCCCGCTCCAGATCCTGCAGTTCCTGCGGGATCTCCATATCCACATCCCCCATAAAAAGCGTTTCCTCATCCCTCATGCCGCCGGACGTCAGGACATCGACCGCAGTCACTCTTGACGCATATGCCGCCCACCCGGCTGCCGTTGTGAGATTCCCGCTGACAAACGACCGGCACGTGTCATAATATGACCGCTCCAGCCCCGACAGCTCTGTCAGGCTCAACTCATTTGTCAGCGCCTTCCTGATATTCTCACCCGACCGGTAAAGCGCATCCCGGTAATCGACATTAATATTCATCGGCCGGGCGGTCGGGTCCACATTGATCGAAAAGTATTCATTTACTTCCCTTGCATACCGGTTATCTTCATACCGGGAATAGTCAAAGATCGCGCTTACATATTTGCATACGATCTCCGGATGTTCATAGCCCTTTCTCACGACCACGTACATCCAGTCGTCATAGGATACGAAAGTGGGAACCTGGTTTTCCTGCTCCACGGTAAAGAAATACGGTTTCCAGTCTGCCGTATGGTCCGCGTCATAAGAGAGGATCAGCGGATTGTTCGGCGCCCACCAATGCCCGAAGATCGCCCCGCACTGACCGTTCGCGATCAGATCATCGATATTCTCGCTCTTTCTCAGGAGAAACCGTGAATCCAGCACCCCGTCCTCATACAGCCGGTTCAGGTACCCCAGAGCCTCCTTTGTCTCCGGCGTCAGGGAGCCGTACACAACTGTCCCGTCCCGGTCAAGGATCCAGTTTTCCGGACATGATCCGTGCATCGTAAAAATGGTATCCACTCCGTATGTCTCGCTCGATCCCGCGATCAGACCGATGCTGCAGGCCAGCCCGATCGTCTCATCGCCGCCCATCTTATTATCTTTGAACGCTTTGACGATATCCATTGCCTCATCCATCGTCTGCGGTTCTTCCAGCCCCAGCTCGCGGATCCAGTCGTCCCGCAGCCAGAGCATCATCGCCCCGTCGTCGATCACGGAGTTCGGGAGCGCATAGAGCTTTCCGTCAAATGTCGCCGATCCCAGCAGAGACTCTCCGTAGCTGTCATACATTTCTTTGATCGTATCTGTCGTACACTGTTCATAAACGTCCGTAAGATCCTCTACCAGCCCGCTCTCCACAAGCCGGATCAGGTTGTCCCTGCCGTTCACAACCATGACGTCCGGGATATCACGGTCCGATATCGCAGCCTCCAGCGCCTTTTCATAAGAGCCGTCCGCCTCCAGGGCGAATACATTCTCATTCTGGATATTCAGGACATTTTTCAGATATCTCGTATAGGCATTATCCTCATAGGTATCTCCGACCGGCAGATTCGCGTTATTCGCTCCCGCGACCTTTCCCAGCGTATAGGTTACTGTTTCCGGGTATTTCCCGAGCGGGGTGCCCGCCGCTTCGCGCCACTGCTCCTGGATCTCTGCCCGCTCATGCGCCATGTCTTCCGGCGGCTGTTCTTCGTCCTGCCTGATGTTTCCCCGCCAGGCCAGGACCGCGGCCAGTGCTCCCAATACGCATACTGCTGCGATCAGTACCGGCTTTTTATACTTTTTCATGCTGTTCATTTCTCTTCCTCTGCTCTCCTGGGTATCCTGATCTTAACACACGTACCGCCGCCCACACGGCTCGTGATCTCTACCCGCCCCTCATCTCCATACAGGACCTGTATCCGCTCCGCTACATTCCGAAGACCGTATCCGCTCGAATGGTACGTCAGGATCTCATCTGCTTTCTCCTGCTCCATGCCGGCTCCGTTGTCTTTTACTTCGAACAGCAGTCCGTCCGCATCTCCGACCGCCCGGATCCAGAGGATCTTCTCCTCCGTCTCCGCCACGTCAAGTCCATGATCAATGGCATTTTCCACCAGGGGCTGCAGGATCAGTTTCGGGATCCGGCATTCCATGATATCCTGATCGATCTCCTCCTCTGCCCGGAAACTGTCGTCATGCATAATGAGCTGGATCTTCAGGTACGCCCGGATATTACTGATCTCATTCTCCACAGATGTCATCGTCTCCCCGCGGTTCAGGCTCGTTCGGTAATAAGTCGACAGCGCCAGCGTCACTTTGCTGATATCGGCATTGCCCGCCTCGATCGCCTTCCAGTTTATGATCGAAAGGGAATTGTACAGGAAATGCGGGTTGATCTGCGCCTGCAGGGCACGCATCTCCGTATTCTGCAGAAGGATCTTGCTCTCATACACTTCCGAGATCAGCCGGTTCATCTCATCCATCATCCTGCGGAATGCACGGATCAGCACCCCCACTTCATCATCAGACTTGCTGCTTACCGTCACCTTTCGGAAGCCAAGCTGGATCTGGTTCATATTTTCCGTCAGGCGCTCCAGCGGTTTTACAATACTGCCCGCAAATAAGTATCCGATAAGTGTCAGCGCTATGATGCACAGTACAAGGATCGGAATACTCCGGAAGATCAGCTCCATCACGGCTTCCATAAAAAAGGTCCGCGGCTGATAGACACAGACCGTCCACCCTGTTTCTTCGATCTCTCCTGTAAAGCATCTGTAATGGTCCTGCAGGTATTTCAGCGACTCGGGATTCTCAGGTTTATATTTCCCCTCCTGCATCTGAAAGGAATACACGGTCTGCCCTGTCCGGTCTGTGATCAGTCCGCCCATATCCTCCGTCATACGGCTGACAAAAGGCTGCAGGATCGTATCATAGTCCAGACGCATGGACAGCACCGCTGTACTCTCCTCCCCCTCATAAAACCGCCTTGATACGATAAGCTCATTCTCCGCCCCCAGCCTGACCGTCCACTGCATATGCGAAGTATCATCCAGCCTGGAGTACCAGCTCTCTGATTCCGCTTCTTTGAGCGGCATCAGCATATCTCCGTGCGGGACTTCGATATTCTCCGCATACAGCGTAATGCCCCTGATCTCCTGATGATAGATCTGGGGCATCTGGAGCAGCGGGTCGATCACCCTGGTATACCTGAGATAAGTCTCATAATCCGAATCCGGTTCGGAGACAATGATATCCCTGAGTTCCTGGGAGTAGGACAGATAATCTACAAGGTTCTCATAGACCAGCGCCTGGCTGCCGATCGTATCAGAAGACTGCTCCACGATCCGGTACATATTTTCCTGCTCCTGCCCGCGGACTGTATCGATCATCCCGCTCAGGAAATAAACAGCGATGATGGCCACCGGCAGCAGCCCGGCCGCAAGAACAAGCCATGTGATCTTGTATCTGTATCTCAGATTTCTGAATTTACTTAAGATCCTCCTCATCCGCCGCCTGTCCTTTCCTGCATGATTCCGGAGACACTCCGTAAAACTCACGGAAACTCCGGCAGAAATATGTACTGCTGGAGAAGCCCACCTCTGAGCTGATCGCCGAAATCTTCATGTTCGTATTTTCAAGCAGTTCTTTCGCCTTGTTCATCCGGACTTCCCTCACATACCGGTTGATCGTCACACCGGTTTCTTCCTTAAACACAGTGCTCAGGTATCCCGGCGACAGGTACACCATAGCCCCCAGATGATCCGGGCTTAAGTTGCCCTCACTGTAATGATGCAGGATATAATTCTTCACCTGCGCGACCTCCCGGCGGATCCCATCCTGCTGTTCGCTCAGACAGGATTCAAACTCACAGACAGCATCGTCCACGATATCCAGGATATCTCCGATCTGCCTGCACCGGTAGATCCGTTCCACTTTTCTCGCCAGCGGCTTCTCTCCAAGCTCCGGGAACTCTTCGTAAATATCTTTTACAATCCCCGAGAAAACAAACTTTACGTACATCTCGGAAAACTTCTTTTCATGCCGGTACTTTTTCTCCAGTTTCCGGAAATCCTGACGCAGACGCACTGCGTCTTTATAGCGGATATCCCTGGATATCTGCTCAGTCAGCTCAGAGTCCGGCTCTGTCACAGGCGCTGCCGGATCGTCCGTCTCGCCATTGACCGCCACATGCTTCGCAGGCTGATAGAACTGTCCGCTCATCAGGCTTTCCAGTTCCTGGAATTCCGCCGGGAAATCCTGCCATCCCTGTACCCCGCGACTGACGGCGAAGTAGCATTCGCTGTCATACTGCTGGGCAAAGAACTGATACAGGCTCTCCGCAACTTGAGCATAGTCTGTATATTTCTCTGCAAATAAAAACAGAGACTCATTCGAATTCAGGTTAATATAGTAAAACTCCCTCTGGATCCTCTCTTTCAGATTCCCGATAAAATGCTCCTCTTCCGTCTCGAAAAACGCATTTGCCGAACCGGCCAGGATCATCCTTGTGCAGCGGTTGAGGATATCGCCCGGATCCTCCGTCAGCGCTTCCAGGTTCTCCCTGCTGCGCCCGCTCTCCGTATACAGCCACTCCAGAAGGAAATATTTCTTCAGATAATCTTCCTGACGGTCCTGCCTCTCACGGTCCGCCATATGCTCTCTGATATGTGCGGTCACCCGGCTCATCGTCTTATGGAATTCCTCCGGGTCCACCGGCTTCAGGACATAATCCACCACTCCGTACCTGAGCGCCTCGCGGGCATACGAAAAGTCATTGTACCCGCTGAATATGACGATCTCCACTTCCGGATAATTTTCCTTTACATGAGCGGACAGTTCCAATCCGTTCATATAAGGCATCTTCACATCCGTCAGAAGCAGGTCAACATGATGAGAGGCAAGAACGCCCAGCGCATCCTTGCCATTCACCGCTTCTATGATCTGGAATTCCTCTTTCTCCCGTTTCAGCAGGAATTTAATCCCGTTCCTCTCCAATTTTTCATCATCTGCTATCAGAATCGTCAGCATTTGTAACCATCCTCCCATATACGTTACCAGTATATCACAGAGGACTTTCCGCCTCAAGAAAAATGCGCTGTTTTATCCTTTCACCGCGCCGGCGACCACGCCTTCGATGATATATTTCTGGCAGAAGAGATAGAAGACCACGATCGGGACGATGGCGATCACGAGCGTCCCCATCAGAGCGCCCATATCAACGGAGCCGTACCCGCCTTTCAGGTACTGTACCGCCATGGGGATGGTCTTGTATTTTCTCTGGTCAAGTACCAGCGATGGCAGGAGATAATCGTTCCAGATCCACATCGCCTGCAGGATCGTAACCGTCACACAGGTCGGTTTTGAGATCGGCATGACCACCCGGAAAAATGTCTGGACCGGCGTGCAGCCGTCGATCATGGCCGCCTCCTCGATCTCCAGCGGGATCGACTTCATAAATCCGGTAAACATAAAGATAGAAAGTCCCGCGCCGAAGCCGAGGTAGATCACGATGATCCCCCACGGATTGCCCATCTTCAGCATATTGGCGATCTTGGAGAGGGTATACATCTCCATCTGGAACGGCACGATCATGGCAAACAGGCAGAGCATGTAGATCGCTTTTGTCACTTTCGTATCCACCCGGCTGATGTACCACGCTGTCATGGAGCAGAAGAGGATGATCGCCGCTACGGAAAACACCGTGATAAACAGGCTCCACCCGAACGCCGGCAGAAGACCACTCTTCTCAATCCCCCGGATATAGTTTTCAATCCCCACGAACAGGTTATCCAGCGGGAGCTTGAACGGCATCCTGCTGATATACACATCTTTCTTGAATGAATTGATGATGACAAGCACGATCGGATAAACGTACAGCAGACTTAAGACCGAAAAAAATATCGTCAGCGGAAGCCCGTGTTTTGCTTTTCTTGCACCCATTACTGCTGCACCTCCTTCGATCTTGTCAGTTTATTCTGGATCAGGGCAATGACCCCGACCATAATGAAGAATACGACCGCTTTCGCCTGGCCGACGCCTTCCCAGCCCGCCCTGCCGTAGAACGTATTGAAAATATTCAGCGCCAGCAGCTCGGACATCTTGGACGGGGCGCCGTTGGTCAGCGCGAGGTTCTGGTCGAACAGCTTGAATGAATTCGTCAGGGTCAGGAACGTACATATGGTGATCGACGGCATCACCATGGGGATCGTCACATGGCGCAGGATCTGCCGGGGGCTTGCCCCGTCGATCTTCGCCGCCTCGATGAGATCGCCCGGCACGTTCTGGATACCCGCGATATAGATGATCATCATATAGCCGATCTGCTGCCAGCAGACCAGGATCACCAGTCCCCAGAACCCATATACTTCCGAATAAGTCAGCGTGCGCCCGAACGTGGCAAGGACGCCGTTTAAAAGGAGCTGCCATACGTATCCGAGCACAATGCCGCCGATCAGGTTCGGCATAAAGAATACCGTGCGGAATACATTCGTTCCTCTGATGCCTTTCGTCAGCAGCAGCGCCACCGCAAAAGCCAGGATATTGATCACAAGTACGGTCACCACCGTAAAGAGCGCTGTAAACCACATCGCGTGGATGAATTCCTTATCGCCCAGGATCTTCAGATAATTGGATATCCCGATAAACTCTGCGTCCGTCACCGTCGTAAACTTACAGAACGACAGCCATACACCGAGGATAAAGGGAGCCAGGAATCCGATCGTGAAAGCGGCCATCGTGGGAAGCACGAATAAGGGAAAATATCTTTTGATTGCTTTCTGCATCTTCCTTTTCTCCTTCCTGATAAGGGCTCCGTCGCAATGCGGAGCCCTTTTTATAAAGTAAGAGGATATGAAAAAATAACATGTTACTCTGGCAGTATTGTTGTTATCATTTATTCTGCGTTTGCGGCTGCGTACTCTGTAGCCCAGCCGTCAACAAATGCGCTCACAACGCCGTTCCAGTCGTCTGTGCCCTGAGCGTACTCAAGCAGCGCGCCGCCCACATTGTTCTTCCAGTTCTCTGACGGCATTGTAGTGAAGTTCCAACTCACCGGCGTCTTTCCTGCCTCGTTGTACTCTTCGTTTGCCTGTACGAGCGGGTTGGACGGCAGATAATCTGCGAATGTGGTGAACGGTGTGACAAATCCCATCTCGTTCGCCAGCATGTCGCGTCCTTCGTCGCTCTCAACTACCCACTGCATGAAGTCAAGTGTCGCCTGGATATCTTCCTCGGAAGCATTCTTATTTACGCACCAGTAGTTCTCGGAACCTGTGCAGAGCCCCTGGTCTTCTTCACCCTCCACGCCGATGTAGATCGGAAGCATTCCCATATCTTCGTCCGCTACTTCATTGCCTTTGACATCGTTGTATGCCCATGTACCGTTCTGATAGAATACAGCTTCGCCCAGGCTGAACTCCGCGTTGGCGTCCTCTGCCGTCTTGGAAGAGATCATGGACGGATCGCAGGTTGCGTTGTTCAGGTAAAGATCCCAGATCTGTTTGTAATTGTCAAGATATGTACCTTTGATCGCGTCTGTGGATGTGATCCCGTCCGCCTGATACTCGTAATAGATCGGCAGGTTTGCAAGGTGTGTCTTAAATCTCCAGTCAGAAGAAGAATCCATACCCGCGGATGTAAACGCGCCCTGTACCCCGAGCTCGTCTTTGTGCGCCTGGATCTCTTCCGCAACAGCCTTCAGCGCCTCGAAATTATTCAGGTCGTCAATTGATTTCACTGTGGACCAGTCAGCTGCGAAGTAGTCGTTCAGGATCGCCTTGTTGTAGATGATGCCGTATGTCTCGATCACGTACGCAAGCCCCAGTACCTGGTCCCCGTCTTTGAGCACGTAGTCATCGCTTGATACATCTTTGTAAACCGCGCTGTCAGAGAGGTCATAGCAGTAATCCTTCCATGTCGCCAGTCCGACCGGCCCGTTCACCTGGAAGAGTGTCGGAGCCTCATCCTTTGCCATCTCTGACTTTAACTGGGATTCATATGTACCGGACGCCGCGGTCTGGACATCTACCTGTACGCCCGTCTCATCTGTATACTGTTTTGCAAGTTCTACCCACTGGTCTGCCTGCTCCGGCTTAAAGTTCAGGTAATAAACCTTGCCTGTCGCCTCTTTGCCGCCGTCTGCATCGCCCCCGCCGCTGTCTCCGCCGGAGCCACCGCATCCTGCAAGCATTCCCGCTGTCATCGCCGCTGTGAGCAGCAGAGCGATCAGTCTCTTTCTTTTCATAATAAATGTCCTCCTTTTCTGTAGGTTTTCTTCCTGATGATATTATAAGAAAACCCCGAAAAAGAGGACATAGTAAAAAATCCAGAAACATGTAACTATTCTCAGCATGTTCCTTATCTCTCAGCTGTACTCTACAGGGAAGTCAAAATCCTTCCCACAAAAAAGCCCTTATCCTTTTTGCAGGCCTGAGCCCCCGTTTTGCTGACGCAGCTGCTTTCCCGGATATCTTCCGGGCTTTTATAAGCTCTTTCCCACCGCACTGTTCTCTGCCGTATACAGCCCTCAATGTCAGCATATAGAGCTCTGCTATTTCATCCCTGCCTACAGTTTCACATCCCTGCTGCGCTCCGCCCGCTGATCTTCCGCTGCCCGCACATATCTGCAAAGCTTTCTCGCAGAAGTCCGGATCATCCGAGTGTACACTCTCAGGCAGTCCTGCATACAGCAGCAGCTCATAGAAGCCGCAGAATACATTCCTGATATTTTCATTGACACCTGCCTTTTTCTTCTTCCCGAGATATATCCGGCGTTTCATCACACGTCTGCTGATCAGTCCTGCCGCTCCCAGAACGAGGACTGAGATTTCCATCAGAACGATCACCGAACTCAGATTTCCCTCCGACAGAAAGGCTGTCAGTTTTTGCAGCAGGCCGGGTTCTATACTGTCAGACTCATCGGCCGCAGAAGGATCTTTCCGTTCCTGATCTGTCCGGGGCATTTCGACTTCCTGTTTCGTCCCCAGCGCTCCAGGGGTCGTCTCCACCGGTTTCCAGCCGATCCCCGGTTCGTAAACTTCGGCCCAGGCGTGGGAATTATCCGCCTGCAGCACTGCCGTGTATGTCCCGTCCGGCTGAGCGGTGAAAAGCTCCGCGGGAGCGGCATATCCCGCCACATAGCGGGCCGGCACGCCGCACATGCGGAACATAACTACAGCTGCCGTTGCAAAATGCGTACTGTATCCGGTCTTTGACTCTTCAAGAAAATAGCGGAGAAAATCCTCACCCTCAGGAACTGCCCCGGCATGGATATCATAAGTGTAATGTTCATTCAGATAGGTGATCACAAAGTTTTCAATCTTCTCCAGCTCTTCCGGGACCAGCCCCTGCTCCTTCATCCACTCGTCTTCATCTTTCCACTGAAAGTCCTGCTCAGCGCACACAGCCTGCAGATCTTCCAGGCCGTCCGGGACTTCCAGGTACCGCTGCTGCGTGTAAGCATCATAAGAAGCCTCCGTCCGGTCCAGCACACTGGAATTTTCTTCATTTTTATCCCACGCCTCAAGGACCGGACTGCAGTCTGCCTCTGCATAGAAAGGGAAAATATCATCCTGTACATCCTGCCCCAGTACCGCCCCGTCTCCGCCGGACAGTTCATAATACTCATTCAGATAAGCGTTATACGGAACATACGTATATTCCGATGATGCGTTCAGCCGTTCCACTGTCATCTCCGCCGCCTGCTGTCCGGATGCCGGCTCGCCGGTCACCGGCTGATCTGCCACATCCTGCCCTGACGACATACTTCCCTGCGCATACATCGTGCGCAAAAACGGCAGGTTCTGGATATAAAGCATCGGATCATCTTCCGTCCGCCAGTTCATCGCCGCACTCTTAAAATGCTCCTCTGACGGGCCCTGCCATCGGTTGCTTCCATAACTGCTTCCGATAAATCCTTTCAGATATACTGTCTCTGCCGGCTGCTCAGAAACCGTAACCTTCAGGTCCTCCAGAGAACCGACCGCATATCCGTCCGTGTCCCCAAGAGCACCGTCCTGCACTCCCCGCCCTTCTGTTTCGGCTGTCATAAGGATACTCCCCGCCCCGGTCTGGGGCAGCAGTCCGAGCAGCTGTTCCATGATCCCGGTCTCGATCCGTGAAGCTGCACTCTCCGCTTTCTCAAGCTGTACGCTCAGGACCGGCCTTACAAGATAAAACGCAGATATAGACAGGAGAAACGCCGCTGATCCCACCACGAGAAGAACTTTCTTCTGTACGTTTTCAAAACATTCCAGATTCCGGCGCCTCTGTTCGCTTCCGTCTCCGCCCCATAAACTTCTGCGCCGCCAGGACCGCGACGCCGCCAGCACGCCGAGCGCCGCAAACATCAGTGCAAACAGCGGAAGGATCGACGGCGAACAGGCAAAAAGAAAAAAAACTGCAAGAAGGGGAAACTCGATCACTGCAAGCACAAGCGCATCCGGCCGCCACACGGTCACCGCTCCAAGGACAAAGGCAAGCAGGACTGTCAGTTCCGCGAGGAACACATTCAGGTCAGAGGCGCTCCCCGAAACAGAAAAAAGCTCCACTGAGCTGCGGTACTGCTGGTTTGCAGCGGAAACAGCGGCATTTAAGAACTGCTTTGCACCTGACGTAAAAGCATCCTGTGTCAGGAACAATACTGATGCATAAACCAGCGTGAACAGGAACACCCCGTATCTGCGCTTTCCCTCCAGCTTATCCCATCGGTAAAATCCGGTAAACAACAGGCAGGACAGGATCAGCGCCGGTATCCACCATATCGGATCCGCCGGCAGGCACCATCCGCTCACAGCCATCCCCAGCAGGCCGCCGCACTCAAGCAGCAGCAGGATACCGGACACCGCACACCACAGATATGGACGGAACCGCCCTGTCTGCGACTGGATCAGTTCCTTCCCTTCGGGCAGGAGCATGGTTTCCGCACTTTCCTTATGCAGTTTATCAGCTGTCCGGGCTGCTGCTCTTTGTCTGCGCAAGCGAGAGCCGCCCTGCTTCTGTATATGTCTCATCCTCAGACTGCTCCTTATAAAGTGTATTAAGATCCGTATGGATCTCAGACAGCGGCGTATGGATCAGCGCCATCAGCATCTCACGGAAAGACGCCTCATCCCTGACCGTATAGCGGACTAATATCTGCTCCCTCGCCCAGATCACATCATGGCGCAGCCCGGAGCGCAGCATCTCCCAGGACACATCCGCCGCTTTATCATAAAAAGTATCCAGCTCACTGCGGGAAACTCCGTTTTCTCCCGGATACAGATCCAGAAAGACAAGGAGCGCTGTCTCTGATGTATCTCCCGGGTCGCGCACCATCCATTGGTCAAACCGCGCGGACAGTTTCCAGTGGATACTGTGGAGCATATCCCCTTTCCGGTACTCACGGATATCCACAGCCTCCAAGAGATCTTCCCCTGCGCGGCAGGCGCTGCTGTCTTCTCCTCCTGCCGCTTTTCCGGTCATCCGGTTTTCCTCATTCTCCCCGGTCTCCCACCTGGGCAGAGAGGTATATTCGGCTGTAAAAGAACACACTTTACATTGCCCGCAGAACAGGCCCAGATAATCTTTCACCCGCACGTCACTGCCCGCAATACTTACCACACCGCAGTGCTCCGCTTTCAGCCGGAATACCACTTCAGCCCTTCCCCTGCCGTCCACCATTGCCGGAGACCTGAGCGTACTGACCTCGCTGGTAAACATATCCCGGCACGCTACTTCCACTGTCACATCTGCCGCAGGGAGGATACGGCGGTTTCTGAGAGCCACACGGATCTCAAACAGCTCTCCCCTGCGCATCGCCGCAGACGGGAGCCGGACTTCCGCCTGCAGGCCTGACGCCAGCGTACGCACACAGACATACAGCGCCGCCGCCAGCAGGATCTCAAATCCCAGCAGGAAACGGGGGAACTCCGCATCGTGGGTCACTGCCGCCGCAAGTGTTGCAAACACTGCCGCCGCATACAGGATCCTGCTTTTTACACCGCCTCCAGCTCCCGCCCCCGTCTTACCGCCTGGTTTTCTCTGTTTCTTTCCCCTCATTTCTGTCTCTTCTCCGGCCGTGGTTTCTTTACAGACTCCAGGATCTCTGCCAGCACATCGTCCGCTGACACCCGGGATGCTTTTGCCTGGGCATTTAAGATCACACGGTGTCTTGCAATATCTCCGAATACACGCGCCACGTCATCCGGCACTGCAAACGTACGCCCGTCCATATATGCGGCCGCCTTCGCCATCTGCACTGCCGCAAGCGAACCGCGGGGGCTTAATCCCAACGCAAGCATAGGGTGATCCCTGGTCGCCTCGGCCAGAGACACGATGTAGTCATAGATCACCTTATGGATAAACACCTCTCTCGTCTCCGCCTGCATCCGGATCAGTTCGTCCGCTGTGACCACAGCCCGCATTTCCCGCAGTGACGGATATCCCGCATTCCCTGTCAGTATCTCGATCTCATCCTTCCGGCTCGGGTATCCCATGACCACGCAGATCATAAAACGGTCCAACTGGGATTCCGGCAGCATCTGCGTTCCCACCGAACCGATCGGGTTCTCTGTTGCGATCACCTGGAACGGTTCCGGCACCGGATAGGTGACCCCGTCAACAGTCACTGTCCCCTCTTCCATCACCTGCAGGAGCGCCGCCTGAGTCCTCGCTGATGTACGGTTGATCTCATCCGCCAGAAAAAGATTGCACATGACTGCTCCCGGATGGTAATGGAACCTTCCGTCTTCTTTATCATACATGGAAAATCCTGTGATATCCGACGGCATAACGTCCGGAGTAAACTGTACGCGTCCCTGATCCAGAGACATAGCGCGGGCAAACGCTACCGCGAGTGTTGTCTTTCCCACTCCCGGAATATCCTCGATCAGGATATGCCCGCCCGCAAGGAATGCCATCATGATCTTCTCCACGCAGGACTGTTTTCCCGCGATCACTTTCTCTACTTCTTCTGTTACCAGCCGGGCTTTTCCGGCATATCTCATTTCGCTCACCTTTTTCTTCTCCTTCTCCTGCGTCTATTCTTCCGATGTTCCTTTCCCTGATCCGTCATACCGATATCCGACCCTTTCACAGCACCGCTCTTCCGGCGTCCTGTCAGAATCACTGCTGACACAACAACTATAAGAACTACCGCCAACAATATCCATACCCCATACGTCTCAAGCCAGATCTGCAGATTCGAGTAACCTGCCCCTGACTCCGCCATACCATCCGTCAGGGACACGCTCAGCGCAGCGGGATCTATCTGTACTGTTGCCGGCTCTTCCCCTGAGATATCCTCCACTTCACGGGGTGACGGGTCCCAGGTCTTTCCTACTTCCTCCAGATCCTCTTCCATCGTCTGAGGCTCCTCTGCCGAGCGCTCTGCAAAAACAAGATACCGCTGATAATTGTGCGGATATGGATGGCAGGTCAGAAGCGTCACCAGTCCCCGGCCTTCCTGTATGAATATCTCCTGGGAATCGTCCGGCGATATAATCTTCAGATCACATACCCGGTAGATCAGGACATCCCAGGGCGTCGTGATCTGGATCTTATCTCCGATCTGGAGCTGCTGGATATTCCGGAACATGGGGATCCCCTTCCAGCCTCTGTGCGCCGCGATCACCGTGTTCGAATCCGTTTCTCCGAGAGGCATGGACGTCTCACCGAGCAGGGCAGCTCCCTTTGCCATATTGTCGTGATCCGCACCCAGGTATATGGGCAGGTTCTCCTCGATCCTGGGGATCCACAGGACGCCGATCACATTCTGGCTGAAGCCGTACTCTGTCAGGTCAAATCCCGGCGTCTCATAAGAAAAAGGGTCCTTAAGGCCTGCCTGTCCGTTCTCATAGATTTCTCTGTTATAGGCGGAAAGTTCCTCTCTCAGGGCTGCCAGCGCCTCCGCCGATACTCCCGCCGCATAATCTTCTGACTGTAAATCTGCTCCACCTGCTGAGGCGTCCACATCCTCACCCCTGTCTCCGGCGTCTTCACGTCCGACAGCGGTTTCAACCTCAAAAGTCTCTATTACGTCCGAGGCGTCCCGGCCTGCCATCCAGCGGTTCACATATGGTCCGAGGAATACCGCCGCGCCGGCAAGGAACACTGCCGCCGCTATTATCTGCACTGCTCTTCTCATCACATAAATCCCTGCAATTCCTCTTTCTCACGTTTTTTCTTTCTCCGGATCAGAAGCCAGAGCAGGATCCCTTCCGTGCCGATTGAAACAGTGCCGGCCACAAGAAGCCACGGCAGTACATCGATCAGTCTCCGGGCAACAGTACCTGTCTGCAGCTCCTGATACCGGACATCGCTCTCCAGCTCACCATTATACTCCGTGCGCACTCCGCGCACAAGCAGACGGTGAGTATTGATCGAATACGGCGTGCATGTGACCAGAGTACAGTAATCCTCCCCGGGGATGATATCCAGGTCCCCCGTCTCATTGGGCTCCACGACCTTGATCTGGTCCACACGGTACGCCAGGATCTCATCCAGAACATGCAGGTAAAAGAGATCCCCCTCCTCCATCTCATCGAGATGGGTGAAGAGTTCCGCGTCCGGGAGTCCTCTGTGGCCGGTAAGGACACTGTGCGTACTTTCCCCGCCGACCGGATAGGAAGACTGCTCCATATGGCCGATGCCTTTTTGAAGGACGTCCGCACTGCTCCCCTCGTAGATTGGCAGTTCCAGGCCGATCTTCGGGATCGTGATATAACCGATACTCTCTCCTACGCCGGTCATATCCACATAGCTCTCCCCAGCCGACTGTCCCTCTCCGTTCTCATCCTGGATGATCGCCGACCGGAGCTGTTCGTTATACTTTCGCGCCGCTTCTTTGGCTGCATCGATCTCTTCCTGATCCATCTCCTCCACTGTATCATTATAAGATTCTACTACCTGTGTGGCATTGCGCTCGTAGAGTATATTGCTGACAATGGGATAAGCCGCAATACCGACGCCTGTCGCGAACATAAGAATGGCAAATATGGTCTTTAATCTCTTCATATATCCCCTGTCCTTTCCCGCCTTCTTATGAGGCTCTCAGCCAGCCCCCACTGCTCTGCCTATCCGGCACCTGTCAGTGGATTCTGGCTGAAAGTCTCATAGGAGGGACATGCGATGCACATCTCTCCTATGAATGAAGTAAAAATGAAAAAGACTATCTAATTTTTGTTATTATGCGTTTTTCTTCTTTCTTGAAGAGAAGAATACGAACGCTCCGCCGCCCATCAGCAGGATACCGATGAGAGATGCAAGGATTGTTCCAGTGCCACCAGTTGTCGGAAGCTGGAAGCCTTTGTTGTTCTGAACCTCGATCTCGTATGTACCGGTATTATCTTTGCCGCCTTCGAAAGTACTTGTTGTCACTGTTGTAGTACTTGTAGAATTTCCATATTCATCGGTATTTGTAACAGTACTTGTCGTTGTTGCAAATGTCACATCAATCTCTACTTTTACAGGTTCTTTGAGAAGATTATAACCGTCATTTGTCTTTGTCTCTACAAGATAGTAATTTCCATTTTTAAGACCATTTACAACGATATTTCCTTCTGCATCTGTTGTGAGTGTAGCATTTCCTGCTCCATCTACAACATAGTGACCTACTCCTGCCTCAGTCTGAGCCACACTGATCGGTGTTCCAGAAGACTCCAGAATGTCCTCTGTTACATTTGCTTCTTCACCTTCGTATGAATAAAGATCAAATGTTACGTTCGCGAGGGGAGTTTTTGTGCTTCCATCAACTTTCTCTACGCCCAGAGCAAATGTATATACAATTGCCTGATCTGTAATAACGTCCTTCCCCGGCTCTTTGCCAGCGTTCGGATTAGACGGATCTTCTGTCGGATAAATCGCATTGGAGTAATCCAGCTCACCAGTATTCAGATTTCCTGCACTTCCTACGGATGCATTAGCATTCAGAACCGTATTAAATGTCACATCAATACTTGTAACGTTGCTTGCTGCAAGCTTATTTTTTCCGACTTGCGTAAAGCTAATTGTCCAGGATCCGCCTGCTGTATTATTCTGAGGAACGGTTAAAGTATAGTCCGTATCTCTTGTAAGTTCAACTCCAGGATCTGTTGTGATCGTTAACTGAGCTTCTTCTTCTGAAACCCATGTTAATGCCTGAGACATCGTATCTTTCAGGCTGAATTCTTTCAGTTCATTAACCTTTGACGGGACAGATGCTGTTACTTTCCATGTTACCGTATCTCCAATAGAAGCATCTGTCTCATCGTCCCAATTATCACCATCTTTAACAGTCTTCTCAAGCGTTGGTTTCTCATTAAGAGCATTGATAGTATAGCCTACTGATCCATCCCCATTCTGATCTTCTTTTTCTCCATCTCCATTTGCATCATAAAAGATATGTGATTCTCCATCAACAAGACGAATTTCAAATTCATAGGTAGCTTTTCCATCAAGAATATATCCGTCATTCTCACCAAGATCAACCTCAACAAAGCGATAAGTTGCCGGAGAAAGGTCTTGAACATTGATAACACCACTTCCGTCTGTTGTCAGATTACTCTGAATCGTTGACCAATTCCCCTCAACCTGCTGCTGAAGAACAAATTCGACACCCACAAGTGCTGATGCATTTCGATTTCCTGTCTTGCCCTGTTTCAGAAGGCTGATACCACCATATGCTGTTGCATTCTTTGGATTAGCTACAACATCATAGTTCCAGCTGTCCCCATCATCTGTTGTCATCGGAATGGAAACAATAAAGTTTGCTGATTTTGAAATAACCTGACTCGGAGCATCTGTCTCAGCAACCGCGTAAATACCAATCGGTACATTGGAGAACACAACCTGACCATTTGAACCTGTTGTACCATTAGTATGCTCTGTAAGATCCTCAAGACTGATCTGCTGAAGTAATGCAGCCCATTCCTCTGATGATGTGGAACCGTTGGCAATACTTGTAAGCTCTTCTGCAGTCAGCTTGTCAGCAATCTCCTCAACAGGAGTTGCCTTTGTATCTACAACACCGTTGCTTACCGTCTGAGTGATGTCTGCGATCTTATACATCGTAAACTCTACACCTTCTAATGGTTTGCCTGTAGTGTTTCCTTCATATTTGTTGATTGTCAGACTTCCTGTGTCCTTCAGGATCGTATCCGATCCGGCAGCGAACGCTGTCACTGCCATCGTGGACATTACCATAGCCGCACTCAGCATACCGGCTAAGACCTTTTTCAATTTCTTGATTTTCATCCCTTGTTTCCCTCTCTTTCAGAAATATTTTTTCTTTGTTCTTTGACTGCTCCGCTATTTCCCGGGAGCCCCTGCCCCCTTTCTTCGTTTCTGCAATCTATAGATGAAGAGTGCGAGCCCCGCAAGGGCAAGACCTCCAGCTATCATATAAGCCCGGAGATATCCTCCGGTGGATGGAAGCTCGAAGAGGAGACGGTTGGATACGGTGATCGTGATCGTATTTGTCTCGCTGTCCACAGTAATAGCCTTCGGATCTGAACTTCCTTCCTGGATCTTACATCCATTTCTCCGGTCGATCGTCAGATACAACGGATCCTTCAACAGACTGTATCCGGCATGTGCCTTTGTCTCTGTGATCCGGTAGATCCCTTCTTCCAGATCGCTGATCAGCGCCTCGCCAAGGGTCGTACCGTTCGCTCCATCGCCCGTGATCATCGTAGCCGAACCATCCGTACCGAATGAGGGATCTGGCGCAAAGGCTTCTGCCGTACTGTTGGCAGTTCCTTTTTCCAGCGTAAACTCTACTCCGCCGAGCTTTTTGTCTGTCTCAGAAGCGTCTACCTTCACAATCTTCAGATTCGTCTTGGACTGGATCTTATTGATGATCGTCGCTGTAAAGGTCTGACTCTGAGTTGACTCATCATTTCCGGTAATGTCATCTGTTGTTTCTGAGTCCTGTATGCCATCTCCTATCTCTTTGCATTGATAGTCAACTACATACTCCTGACCGTCTATTACAATAATCCCGCCTTCATCTGTCGGCTGGAACTCTCCGTCATCTCCGATCGTGCCCTCCACAACGCGGTATGTATACGGTATCTTACAGTCTTGGTCCTGATATTTCTCAAGTCCGGTAAATTCATATTTCCATCCTTCATATCCTTTCTGGATCTGGATGTAAGACTGTCCGTTGATTTCTACAACTTCAAATGGGTGCTCTGTTCCATTCTCTGTATACTTTCTCTGCAGCTGGATATAGATTGATGAATCAATACTGTCGGATATATCTTCGCCGCTGCCATCCTGCCACATCTTCTCTACACTGATATCGATCAGCGGTCGCTTTGTATTCTTGAATACAAACTTTGTGGCATCCCCTTCTGAAGCATCTTTCATCAGTAGACCATGCACCGTGTTGTTCACAATCTCCACATATTTATTTTCTTCCGGAAGTACAATGCTCTCCAGACGGGAACCGTCTGTCGGTGAAACTTCCTCGATCACGTAATCTGTACCGATCGGAATACCTGTAATAGTCTCCGTCTCTCCCGCTTTCACTTTCACCTCAACGATAATCGGTTCTGATTCCAGCGAAGATCCGGCAATGTTTGTAAATGTGATCTTAAATGTGTATTCCGCTTCCCCTAATATTGGCGAATTGTCTGCGGCTTCTTTTGTAATAGAAATACTTCCGGTATTTACTTTATTCACCACAACAGCTTTCAGCTTTGTCGCAATTGCCCGGCTGTCAGGGTTCGTATAAGAGCGGAAAACAATAGATGGCTCTGATGTATCTTTTTCCAGGTTATAGTTTGCTGCCGGTGAATTGGTGTCTTTCTTTTCCGTCCGTCCATCCTCCAGAGCATATCTCTTTTGATTTACCAGCCCTGATTCTGTAGACGGATTTATCACAGAATCACCACTTCCATATGACGTAACCGGAACACCATTGTCATACAGGCTCCAGGATGTTGTAAATGCCTCTTTGTTCAAACCTGTTTCTTCCAGATAGATATAACTTCCGATCCGGAACTGATTACTGAAGCTTGCTGTATCACCATCACCAAGTGAGAATTCTCCGCTGGCGCCAATTCGTCCGTATGTAGTTTCCCCGCCGTTCTCGTTTGTTACAGTATAGACAGCTCCTGTCGGATTCACCAGTGCAGCAGCTCCCCTCGCATCACTATTAGCCTGAACAGAACCATAGTCCGGAATATCTGCCTGCTGTACAGTAAAGCCCGTCATCACATCCATGGTAGTCTGCGGCTCAAAAACAATATTATCCAGATAGATATCCCGCTCATAACGGAACGCCAGTTTTACCTTCGCAATTTTGGTTTTGTCAATCGTATCGATCCCAGGTATCCTGTCCAAATATACCCGGATCGTCTTCCATGTCCTGGAAGTAAGACTTGCCGAACCGAATGTATTCTGGGAAGACAGCTTCACATCACATGTTTTTCCGTTTATATCCTCCAAGCAGACGCGCATATTATTCAGAGACGGGATTCTGTCATCATCAAAATAAAAGTCAAAACTCAGATATTCCTGGTCTTCAATATTTACAGAACTTACAGAACTTCCATTTTCCGGACTAATGATTCCCCATCGCTTGTCTTTATATGTACCATCCGCATCATCTTCATAGCGGGCCCGCCAGTGTACCACATTATTATGTCCATCCTTACTATCTTCATGTTGAAACAAATTATCCGTGACAGATGGCTGAACAGTGTCATTCCTAAATGTACTGTTGAATTCTACTGACTGTGTCTCTTCGCCGCTAACCTCCTTCTCACCCCAGTGTGTCACTGCATTCTTGATATTGAATGCAAAGGAATCTGTATTTGTAAACAGCTCCTCATCAAAAATATCTGTGTTGACGTCTGTGGTATCCACCTGTTTTTCTACCTCAAACAGATTCTCATCCGGGAAGTTGAAGGTTATCTTCATGTTCGACTCCCACATTCCGCGTTCCATGTAGTACATGGTGAGGGTGTGGATAGAACCGTTCTCACCTTGAATCTCAAATTTTGAAGTTTTGTCTGCTCCCTGGGTATTATCTGCCGCACTTGCCTTGACATGGCTGACGGTAGCAGTTTTATCTTTAAAATTCAGATTTCCGGTTACTCTACCATGAGCGCCTCCCACATCGAGAGCCAGCTTCCCGTCAATAAATACCCACACATCATCATCACCTGAAAACTCAAAAGTGATAGGGACTTCTTTCGTTCCCCCTGGGCTGTTGGGATCTTCAGCAAGAACTGTTCCATCCTCCGTCAAGCGAAAATTAAATTCAATTTTAGTTCCAAAGCCATAATTATATGTTACTCCGCTTGAACCTCTACTTGTCTCATTAAATGGGAAAAATCCATATTCCGTTGAAGTCGCATGCTGAGTCTGTCCATTCTCTTGCCAGGTATGACTCCAATCCTGTTCTCCGGTACTGTTCACATTGCGCGCCCATGGCTGATTACCTACATTCTCTAAGTAGTAGTCATCTGTTTCCGTATCCTTTCTCATTGCAAGAGTTGTCTCTGCACTGTCGAAGGTCCAATAATCCACCCCATCTGCATTTTTTACTTTTTTAAATGGAAAAGATACATTTTCGTACACTTCTCCTAATTTAGCATTTTTACTGTTTTCTCCGAGCAAAAAAGCTTTATTAAAATGCGGTTCCAATGCCTCGCTATTCGAGGTATATAATTCTTCATCCTTCAGCTGATCACTTACCAGCCCCCATGCCGCATAATCATAGAAAGGTGTTCCATCGCTGTCACTCTTATCTCCGTTAATATTCAGCACGGAGTTATTCGTAGACAGAAATTTTTTATAATCCGAACTGTTTGCATCGCTGTTCCATCCGAATAAGTTCAGCGTATCTGCTATATGACGGAACTGATTGCGGTCTTCATTCAACTGATAATGGCCCGTATAAATCGGAAGCTGTACGTTGTTCTCTCTGTAGTAATCACTCAGTGCCTGATCAAATTGCCGGAATGTTACCCAGTTTCTCTGAGATGTACCGTTTTCACCCTCATAATTATCCCGATTACAGCCGTTTAATTCATAATCCGTATAGTAATCATAGAATGTAGAGTTGACATACATCGTATCCGCTTCTTTTTCAAATGCCTCACTTTTTATATCTACTACATCTGTATTTTTGCCTTTTTCAGCATCTCTTAACGCGCCTTTTTCATCCCAGTATCCGCCCCGGGTATTACCTTCTTCAGAATAATATGTAACAGAATCTCCCGAATCCGCATAAAAACACGGCTCCTCGAATGCCGGAATCTCAAGCCAGTCTGTTCCGTCTCCATTCCATGCAATTCCGGCATTAGCAGTATCATAGGGATAAGCAGCAAACGTAATCTCTGTATATCCTGCCGGGACAGTGCATTTATAAAGGTTATCGTTTACTTTCGTCATGGTGCCTTTCTGTCCGCTGTCATTCTGGTCTTTTCTCATCCAGTAATATACATTTCCATCTTCTGAAGCCGGTATTGCATTGCCTGAAGCTTTACCGGGAGTTTCCCCAGGCGTATTATCCGCACCACCACTTGAATTTGTCTTAGATATTCCATAATACAGTTTCGAAAGCGTTGCATCAAAATAGACCGTTTTCTCTGATGACTGTATGCCGGATACTTCCGCCACATTGTCCGATACCGCGACCTTATTCTTTGTAAGATCCTTCCACATAAAATGATAGGTCGTACTTTCATGAACAACAGTAATAATTGTCTCCTGATCTGCCGAAATATCATCTGGTATTTTATAATAGAGTGTATTTACACTTCCTATATACCTTTCAGATATTTTTTCTTCCTTTCCTGCAATGATAATCGTATCATTCAGGCTAAAATTTCCCGAATAGAAATATAAAGTCCGTCCGCTGATGGATTCATTCCCTGTTGTTTCAGCCGCCCATCTGCTGATGAGTTCGCCTGACGGAAGTTCTGTCACTCCATAGTAATAACATGTATTTTCTTCCTGAACCAGTTCTTTAAGAGAGTACCATTGTGTTGACTGGTTGTTTATGTTCAATTGAACTTCTGTATACTCTTCTGTTCCGTTATAATCCTCCGGTACCCGAAAAGTTCCATTAATTGTATATGTATTACTCTGATCATTATTATCTGTACGGAATACCGCTGTCACAGAGCCCTCTGAAAGTTCTTGTGTCATGTCGACAAACTTCAGTTCTGTGCCTGCCAGACTCACAACATCAGGGATAAAGTCAACCCAATTGCTTCCATCCCAAAGTTTTCCGTTAAACACACCTAAAGCTGTCCAGTAATTCTGAATAGGAACAACCTGGCCCTTATGGGTCTCTCCGCTATACGCCTGAATTTGAAGGGTATAAATGCCGCCATAAGGGATATCGCCTGTATCCTGTGTTGTAGTAAATTCAGCCACATATACAGATTTTCCATTCAGTGTCCTACCACTGTCTGTCATTGTTATAATGCTCCACCTCGAGGTTTGATCTGTATAGCCCTCACCCTGAAGTCGCATATTAGCACGTATGGTATATCCATTATTTATCCAGTCGTCACTTGGCACATAATAAAAACAGCCTGTATTCTCATCAGCCTGTGCTGACGTTCCGTCTGTATTCAGCAGCGCTGCTGCCTCAGTCTCTGCTGCCGCTGTCTCCGTCACACCCTCACTTTCTTCCGCGGCCTCACTCACATCATCGCTCTGCACCATCTCCCACATGACCTCGGTCTCATTGTCCTCGTCTTCCTGATCCGAAGCCTGGGTGACATCCTGCTCGTTCACAAAAGCCTTCGCCTGCACGATTGTCCTCTTGGTGTAGTTTGCCTCATCGGTGCGATACATCAACTGCATATCAAAGGCTGCTGACGCTCCTGCCGGGAGTGTGGCTTCCAGATAGCGCGCCGTCACATTGCCGCTGTCGTCCGTCTTCTCCACCCACTGTGCGTCAAGCGCGGTGTTGGTCCCATCCGCGAGCGTGAGCGCGTCTTTCATTGCATCGTTCAGATCCAGCGCTTCTGTCTCTGTGTCAGCCGAGGCATCTTCTGCATTTTCGAGGTAAGTCCGAAGGACCGCGTCTTCCCCACAGGAATTAGCCGCTGACACATGGATCGTCTGCAGCCCGTCTTTTTGTTCTGTATCTTCTTCTGATCCCCCTGTCACCGTCACTGCAACGCCGGGATCAGAGCTGTTATCTTCTGCATTTGCAGCTGCCGGAAAATTCACCGAAGTCAATACCACGGCAACTGCCAACAGCGTCCCACATATTCTCCTTTTCATACTCATCCTTCCCTGTTTTTCCATGTCCTGCCATTTATTCCAGTTATTTCTGTGTAAAATTATACCCTCCCCCAAGGTATCCGGGTATGATAATATCCTCATATTCATGTAACTATTCACAGAAATTTCATAAAAAAAGGGCGGAACTTTCATTCCACTCTCGATTTCTATCCCACGATATCCTTTGTTCGAGATTGGCGAAGTCCGCTGCAATTTTTTATGTTCGCTTATATGCTCTATTCTCTGTTTGCTCGTTTCTCCCCTCGTCTCTCCGCACTCTTCATCTGCGAATTATGATCCCGGATCGCCTTCTGCCTCACTTCGTACTCCAGCCGTTTCTGCTCGTCCAGACTCAGTTTTTTCAGGTCTTCGTATGCTTCTTTGATATATTCATCTTTCTCTGCCATATCCTCGAACTCCTTCCGGTTCTTCCCTCCTTCATCTTACCATGTTCCGCCGGAATATAAAAGCGGAACCCGTCTCATTTTCTGATCCTTTTTCCGATCCCACTTTCTGACCTTTCGGATTTCTCTGGATTTCCGGGCGATACTGCCCTGTGGATCATGGAAATGTTTTCGGCTGTTCCCGGGAAAAGGCAGCCTGATACAGCAAAAGGCATCCGCAGCTCAGACCTTGCTTTGGATGCCTTAAAAGATAACATTATGATTTTGAGTTTGCAATATGTTTTCCGCAGAAAACAGGGTTATCAACAAACTTACAGAAGTTGTAAAACTTTATCCGGCGGATGGGGAAAACTCACGCTGTTCCCGCCTGGTTCTCTCTCCGGTAACTCTCCGGGCTGCTGCCGAACTGCTGCCGGAAACATCTGGAGAAGTAGGACATATTTCTGTAGCCGACATGCCCGCCGATCTCGCGCACAGACATCTGCGTGCCGGACAGGAGTTCTTTTGCCTTCTCCATACGCACATTCCTGATATACTGTTTGATATTCTCTCCCGCCTCTTTTTTAAACACCATGCTCAGATATCCAGGCGATATACACAGTTTCGCCGCCATATGGTCGATCGGGATATCATCGCCGTAATGTCTCTGTATATAGTCTTTGGTCATTTCGACTTTATACTTCAGGCTGCTCTTATCCTCTGTGATAAGCTGGCAGAATCTGTCAAGCTCCTTCTTCGCCATGGCGATCAGTTCGTCCACTGATGAACTTCTGTACATTTCCTCGATGATGTTTTCCATGTCGCGGCTGTCCGCCATCGGGGAGGAATCCGCGATCACCTTTATGATCCTGGTGAAGACGAATTTCACATACATGCTCGGGAAGCTGCTGTCCCCGCTGTACTTTTCCGCCACGCGCCGGAAATGTTCTTCTATATGATAAGCGTCCCGGTTGCGGATATCTTTCTCAAGCATGCCTGTGAGGCAGCTCTCCTCAAGGATCTTCCCACTGATCCCGTCCGGCGACTCGCAGAAAAGGAAACGCTCTGTATGATAGAACTTTTCTTCCATCAGCTCATCCAGACGGCGGTACGCTCCGGGAAGTTCTTCTTCGGAACTGATCTTTCTGCTGACAGCCATATAGAATTCTCCTCCATATGTCCTGCGCAGCCAGCTGCTCAGGTATTCGGCATCTTTCACCGGATCCCGCTCCTCCCCGCTTACAAGCAGCAGAAGCTGGTCCGGGTCAAGTCCCAGGCAGAGTGCCTGGTCTCCGAATACGCCTGTGAGCTCCCTCTGGAATTCGCCGTCGTATTTTTCAAAGAAGCCGCCGCTCCGCTCGAGCAGGATCATATACCGGACGCTGTCCCAGTCCACGGTATCTATATGCGCGGACGCCTCTGTACGGACCGACGGATTTCCGCTCAGGATGTAGTTCAGGAGAAAATACTGGTTCAGGAAGCTCTCCCGCTCTTTCTGCCCGTTAAGCCGCTCCTTTTTCTCCGCCAGCGTCTGGCGTACATTGAGGAACGCCCTTCCGAACTCTTCCGGGTCGACCGGCTTGAGGATGTAATCCTGGACACCGTACTGGATCGCCGATTTTGCGTAGGTGAAATCATGATAGCCGCTGAAGATAATGATCTCCGTGCCGCTGGAGCGCTCGGCCGTCCACTTTGCAAGCTCCAGCCCGCTCACATAGGGCATGCGGATATCTGTCAGCAGGATATCCACCTTATTCTCCTGTATGATCTTTTCAGCCTCTCTGCCGTTGGCAGCTTCCAGGATGCGGTAGCTGCCGATCTCATTTTTCAAAAGCTGACGTATCCCGTTGCGTTCGATCTTCTCATCGTCAGCGATCAATACTGTATACATTTCACATCATCCTTTTACTGCTCCGGACAGTCCGTCCGCATAGAATCTCTGTACATAGATAAAGAGGATCGCGATCGGTATGGAGACACATACAGCGCCGGCCGCGAAACAGGTATACCACTGATAGATATTTTCCTTGGCGAGCATCTGGAAGAGCCCTACCGATACGGTATAATATTTTGCATCAGACCCGACAATTACTTTGGCGAATATGAAGTCTGTCCATGGCGCGATAAAGCTGGTCAGCAGGGTGTATACGAGGATCGGTTTCGACAGCGGAAGCGTGATCCTGGTAAATACATCCCACTTCGTCGCCCCGTCGATATAGGCCGCTTCATCGATCCCTTTGGGGATCGTGTCGAAAAATCCCTTTGCCACATAGAAGCTCAGAAGGTTCGCCCCGCCCGAATACACGAGGATCAGCGCGATCAGCTTCAGCCCGCCGTCAGTGAGCCCCATGCCTTTCAGGATATAGTACACAGCGATCATGGACATAAATCCGGGGAACATCCCCAGGATCAGCGCGATGTTCAGATACGGTTTCCTCATCTTAAAGCGCATCCTGGACATCGTGTACGCGATCGAGATCAGAAAAAACGTCGCCAGGATACAGGTCGCCGCAGCGATAATAAATGTATTCATAAACATCCGCGGGAAATCAAACACCCCTGTATCCGTAAAAAGCTTCACATAGTTCCCAAGCGTCAGTTCATCCGGGATAAACTCTGTAGAGTAAGAGCCTTTCCCCGCGCGGAATGAGGTCATGATCACCCAGAAGATCGGAAACACCCATATCACTGCCAGGACCGCCAGAAAGAGATGCGCGATCGTGATCAGTATTCTTTTCTTTGTCTTCATTGATTTCATTACTGGAATCCCTCCTCATTCTTATATGATCCTGTCCTTCTGTATGTAGCCAGCGCCAGAACCGCGCAGATCACAAATGTCAGGATGCCGATCACTGCTCCATAGTTGTAGTCTTTGAAGTCGATCGTCAGCTTATAAAGCCAGGTCACGAGCAGATCGGTCTTGCCACCTGTGCCGTTGTAATAATCCATGGCAGCCGGCCCGCCCTCCGTCAGCAGGTAGATCACATTGAAGTTGTTGATATTTCCGATAAACTGTGTGATCAGATACGGGGCTGTAACAAAAAGCATGTAGGGCAGTGTTATCTTGAAGAAGATCGTAACCGGCCCGGCCCCGTCGATCTTCGCTGATTCATAAAGCTCTGCGGGAATATTCTGCAGGATTCCCGTTACCTGCAGGATCGTGAACGGGATACCGATCCACAGGTTCACGATGATGATCGTCACCCGCGCCCACGTGGCATCCGTCCAGAACGGCAGCGCGTCGCTGATCAGTCCCAGATTCTGCAGCAGGACATTGATCGCCCCCTGCTCCTGGAGCATGGTCCTCATGATCAGAAGAGAGACGAACTGCGGGACAGCGATGGACAGTACGAAGATAAAACGCCAGAAGCTCTTGAGCCGCGTCTCTTTCCAGTTGATGACCATGGCAAGGATCATACCGAGGATATAGTTGAGGAACGTCGCCGCGACAGCCCAGATGAATGTCCATCCCAGGATGTGCCAGAACGCGTATCCCAGCCCGCTCCCTGTGTCCAGTATCTTCTCAAAGTTCACCAGCCCCACCCAGTCGAAGAGCTGTCCGGGCGGCTGATGGTTCCTGTCGTAGTTGGTAAACGCCATACAGATCATGAACACCAGCGGCAGGATCGTAAACATGACCACGCACAGGGTCGGGAAGAAGAGCAGAGTCACATTGAGCCGGTTGTCCAGAAGGCTTTTCAGGTCTTCTCTCAGCGTCAGGACCGGTTTGCCCTGTTCTTTTCTCTTCTGCTGCGCGTACGCGGACTTGACATTTGTCCGCCAGATGATGAAGAAGCCTATGGTAATAAAGATCACTGCCACTCCATAGAGCAGGAACAGCATGGAATTGTCTCCCTGCACATACTCATAGATCTGCTTTGTCTCATTAAATACTTCCTGCGTCGTCTGTATCCCAAGCGTCGTCAGCCCGGCAAGCGCGCCGGCTCCGAAGAGCGACATGAACAGGATATAGACCACTTCGGCCGCCAGGAACAGGATCCCCTTGACATACTGCCCGTACCGGAGATTCCCCGCGCCCATGACCAGGCACGACAGGCGGACCGTGGCGTTTCCTTTCCGTATGGCCTCTCTGACTGAAACCGAATCCGGGAATTCTTTTATCCTGGCCTGGTTTCCTTTCTTTTTTGCTCTTGCTCTCATAGTTTCCTCCTTTTTCCGCGATCTGCTGATTTATTTTTCCCAGGAGACTGGCGCAGAGAAGACTCTGCGGCACTCTCCTGAAAAAAATGCCCCGCCATTGACTGACGGGGCATTCCATGTCTCTTATAATCCGCCTGAAAGAATTCCTTCTACCATCGCGTCTGTCTTCTCTGCTGCATTGTCAGCCGTCACATCCCCCTGGATGATCTCTTTGCCCATTGTCTCTGCTGGTGTCCAGTATGCATTCATCTCCGCAAGCACCGGCTGCAGGAATGATGCTTCCTTGATCTCGCTCATTTCCGCTGTTGCTACCTCATCGTCGCCTACTTCGATGGACGCAAGCGTCGGTGTGATGCCTCTCGCCTCATATCTGATCTGCTGGCATTCCTCGCCGCCCAGATACTGTGCGAGCGCTACCGCTACTTCCGGATACTCACAGTTCGGGTTCACGCCGATCGCTTTGCTTCCCGCGAATGATCTCATCTGGCCTTCCTGTCCGTTAATGTTGACCGTCGGAAGTTTTACCGCTCCGAAATTCTCACCCAGCGCCTCGCGGATTGCCGCTGCATCCCAGGAACCGCTGCAGTACGCGCCCAGCTTGCCCTCTGCGAAAAGCGCCAGGCTGCTGCCGTCTTTCTCATTGGAGTACTTCGGGTTCGCCGCCAGCTCTACCATGTACTGTGTCGCCGCTTTCCCTGCATCACTGTTGAAATCGCAGCCTGCGGATGCGTCCGTACCGTCTCCGAATATGCTGCATCCCGCTCCGAAGTAGAACGCTTCGATATACCAGCTGTTATCCATCGGGAACGCGAAATTATATACGCCTTCTCCCAGATCTTTTGCCATCATCGTATCCAGGGATTTCACTTCATCCTCTGTATATTTGCTCTTGTCATAGTACATAAACCATGTGTTGGATGTGAACGGTACGCCGTAAATGCCGTCATTGTATGTAACGGACTGCACCATGGTCTGCTCGTTATTGTCCTTCACCCACTGCTCGGTATCGCCGCCCAGTTTTGCAAGCGCTCCCGAGTCTGCAAGTGTCGGGATCTGGTCATTCGCGAAGAAATACACGTCCCCGGCTTCCTCCACATCTTTGGTCACCTGGTCTCTGGCGTCTCCCTCGCCGCATACGCCGTACTCAAAGTTGATCTCCCATTCCGGGTGCGCCTCGTCGAATGCCTCGCACATCGCTTTGAGGATCCCTTCGTCATATCCTTCCAGCGCCGCCTGGTCTTCCTGCGGACCCCAGACGAGCAGGTCCACTTCCTGTACTTCTGCATCTCCGCCGTCATCCGCTGCCGGCTCATCGCCGCCGGAGCTTCCGCATCCTGTCATAAGGCCGCCTGTCATAAGGCCTGCCATTATAAGAGCAAGTACTCTTTTTTTCTTCATCTTACATTTCCTCCTCACGTGAATGTTATTTCTTTATCTGTAAATAATTATATGGAAAAGCATTTCAGGCGCCTATGCTAAAAATCCCGAAAACATTGCACTTTTCACAGATTCACCGTCCATTCAGATCCTTTTTCCATAATCCTTACGCAACATATACCTGACCGATCCATTCCTGGACAGATGGCTCATATTCTCCCATATCGCCCTCCATCATCGTGAAATCTGCCGTATAATATACTCCGTTCTCCACAATGACGACCCCTCTGTGGAGCATGCTGTATCCCTCATCATCCTCATAGGCCGTATACTCGCACACATCGAGCCCAAGTTTTTCTGTCAGCTCTTCATTTACTGCCACCGACGCTGCTGTCCATCCATTTTCCTCTATATAAGATCCAGCCGCACTTTCCGCGTCTCCCGCGTCTTCTGATACGCAGTTCCATGTATACTCCAGTCTGTCACTGCAGCTATATGTCTCTGTAAACCCTCCGTTTCCGTCACTCTCAGATTTCTGTCGGATCCAGTCTCCGGATGCATCGAGCGCCAGTTTCTTACCGCTCCATTCCCCCTGCGCCACAGCTGTATCTGACTTTTCCTCTTCCTTTTCCGCATGTTCTCTGTCTATGGCATCTGCCGCAGCCTGCATCTCTCCTGCCTCCTGTTCGTCCGCCTCCTCCCCGGTCTTACCGTCTGTCTTCTTCCCGTTCTCAGTCTCTATGGTGATATTTTCCGCTGTCTTGCCTGATCCCTTCCCCGTATCAGAACTGCATCCCGGTATGGCGAGCACGACCACTGCCAGCAGGATCGTCAATATTTTTCTCTTCATCATTCTCTCCTTTGTCTCTGTCCTTTTTATAAATTCCCCGGGCGGTTTTCCGCCCGGGGATTTTTCTTTCCTGAAAACGTATAACAACACTTTTTCTGGCATTATCCGCAGCTTTCTACTCCCACTGATAGAGAAGTCTGTAAGTCTCTACCACTCCGCTTTCATCTTTGACATCTACATACAGGATATAGGTGCCTTCCACCGGCGGATTGCAGTATGCCGTACTGCTTGCCGCATAATCGCGGAACACTGTCGTAATCCCATTGCCCTGACGGTAGAAACGGTACTGAAGAGTCCCCTCTCCGCCGTCAGCGTCCACTGTAAGCTTTACGCTTGTCCCCTGCTTCTGCGGAGACTCAACAGACGCTGTAAAGGAATGGATCGTCAGCGGATTGTCGGCCTTGATCCACTTGTATTCGATGGAATCTGTAACCACCTTTCCTGTCTCATCCTTTACATCCACATAGATCGTATAGCTTCCCGGCGCCGGGTCGCAGTATGCTGATCTTGATATGCTGTAGTCGCGGAATACTGTCACATTGTCATCTTTCTCGCGGTAGAAGCGGTACTGGAGTTCTCCTTCGCCGCCTTCTGCTTTGACAGTGAATTTCACGCTTGTCCCCTGTGTCTGCGGAGAATCAAGAGCTGCTTCAAAGGAGCTGACTTTGATCTCTCCCGCCGGCTCCGGATCGGGATCCGGGATCTCACCGCTGATGGAGTAGTCTTTCTCTACTGTCACCTGATGTCCTTCTTCGTCCGTTACAACAACACTGATCGTATGGTCGCCGCCCACGGTATCCCACGCTGCCGTAGTCTTGTCAGAATCCTGGATCTCTTTGCCGTCTACAAGGAACTGATAGCTCAGGTCTCCTTCGCCGCCTTCTGCTTCCGCCTCAAGAGTCAGGTCTGTCTCGTCTGACTGCGGGGAGGAACGATCCGCTCCGAAGTTTACGCTGAGGGTTCCCTCTGCCGGCTCCGGATCAGGCCCCGGACCGGGATCCGGAGCCGGTTCTGCGCTGCCAAGCTGTGCCAGCGGCACTGTAATGATATCTGTATCTTCTTTTTCCGCTGATGTAGAAGCGTCTTTACTGTACGGTTCCGTAGCTGCATCAAGCATTGTCATATCCATCGGAGTGCAGCCGATGCCGCCTGCCCCGAATGTAGATACGTGCATCACGCCAATGCCATTCTCCTCGAGCTGGTCTTTCGTAATGCCGAGCGCATCCATCGGGATCGTCATCGTATAGAACGTATCCTGCGATGTGCTGTGACCCATATCAAGGAAGTCCACCCAGTTGGAGGAATCATCCAGCAGCATGGACGGCACATAACCCTCGTATCCGTTCATCTTGATGCCGGTCAGAGTGTCGCCGCAGAAGAATCCGTCTTCGTACTTGTAGGAGATCCCTGCATCCTCCAGGCCTACGCATGTTTCATAACTGAACGTTCCGTCTTCATCCGCCATAAAGAGCGCCGGCGTTCCTACTCCCGGTTTGCTTGAGAAGCAGATGGCCGTGTCGATCACAGTCTCATAATTGATCGGATGCCCCCACAGATATTCGCCGGTGCCTACAAGTCCGGTCGCCTTGTTGCCTGTTCCCAGGTTCAGGAGAAGCATCTGCGGGATATCGCCGTTGTACGGCTTTCCGTTGTCGCTGATCGGGTAACCCTGCGCCGGATCGATCACATCCGTTACATTTGTATACTGCCATCCGATATAGACATTCTCATCATCCCATGCGCCGTAAAGTGCATATTCATCATATACCGGACCCTCGTGGGTCCCACGGAAGCTTCTGGGATCGTCGTTGGCAACGCCCTGTGCGATCAGCATATCTGCTGTGAAATCAGAAGCTCCTGTGATCGTAGCCTCACGGCCTGCCTGTCCGTTCGGGTTTGTAGCATACTTACCGCCAAGAGCTGCGGATGTGGCGTTCGCTGCTGCCGGAACTGCCTGTGTGGACGCTTTGGCTGCTTTTGCTGCCGTCCCAGTCCCGTACTCAAGGTAACCGCCATTCTTCTCTGCGTTAAATTCCTTGTGGAATGTAAATGTTTTCTCTGTCGTAGTCTCGCCGTCTGTCGCTGTGGTCTCCAGTGTAATGTCTCTGTCCGCGATCTTTCCGGTTCCGACTGTCACTGTAGTTTCCCCGGTAAATTTCTGCTCCGGCCCGCCGTCCAGACTGTATGTGCCTGACTCTGCGTTCTCGAGGCTTAATGTCACTTTCATTGACTCATCGTCAAATGTTGTTCCGTCCTTCACAGAAGATGTAACTTCCGGTCCGTCTTCCGGTTCCGGCTTTGTCCACGGCATATCCTTCCACTGTCCGTCGTCGTATACCATACGTCCGGTCAGCGGCAGGCCGTCTTCCATGTCGGCCGGATAGCGTCTTGTATTGTCTCCTCCGAAGAAGATCACCAACGGATCTTCAATATCATCCGGCACTTCATAAGAATACAGGTTTGTAAATCCTTCCGCGGCTTCGCCCGTCACTTTCTCCATCTTCACACCAGGCCATGCCGCATTCTCTCCGCCTGCTTCACTGTAGACATATGCATAAGGCTCATCCCAGCCGGAGGGCAGGTCGATATAAGCCACGTTCCTGTCAACTTTGGTAAATACGGTTTCCCTGCTGATCTCTCCTTCACTGCCCTGAGCAGATACTGTCACTGTCACAGACTCGCCCACATCCAGTGTAGATCCGACTGTGATCACGTCTCCGTCTTCATAGGAACCCTCCGCGCCCTCGCTTGTCTCATAGCTGGCGCCCGTTACATTCTTTGCACGAAGCTCTACGTCGAGGGAATCTCCTGAGAAGGAATCGCTGCCGGTTGTGGAGTTTGCGCTGACGCTTTCCGCATTGTCTGTATAGAGCACAACTACAGACTCACCGCCTATATTTCCTTTAAGCATTCCACCGGATACGGTAAATGTACTGCCGGATACGTGGTCTGTATATGTTCCGTCATCCAGGTTTGTCTTTGTATCGATTGATGTTGCGCCGCCTACATTGACGATACAGGTTCCCACCGTGCCGCGGTCGATCTGAAGGATCTGGCTGTTATTATTGGCATTTCTCAGATATTCATCCTCTCCGACCATTGCATTTCGGAATTTATTCACTGCGACAACCTCATCGCTCATGAATGTATCGTTGCCTCTTGCTCCGAGCACGTTATTTCCCCAACGGTTGCCCGGGCCTGATCCGTCCGGTCTGCTGTAAAAAAGAGGGGTCCCGTTTTCTCTCGCGCCGATCACGGCCCATCCCAATGTGATCTGTTTGTCTGTCAGTCCCGCGGACTCTCCGGCATTACAGTATGTATCATGGGATTCCACCCAGGTCACCAGACGGTCCGGAGTCGCATGCTGCCAGTTCATCAGATTATTCACGCTGAAGTTCCTGCTGCTCAAAGCATTTCGGAGTGTGTAGCCATAGCTGCTGGCTGTCATCCTCATATACTGTGCGTACTCTGTCTCGGGCACGTTGTCTCCCTGGAGCACTTCACCGTACGTAAAGATCCGGTCTGCATCGCTCAATGTCTTTCCGTTGATCGATTCCTTTCCGGTCGCTATCGGCCAGAAATTATTCCTGCTGCTTTTCGCATCTGTCGGATCGGAAGGCACGCCAATGTGCTTCGCTGTATCGTACCGGAATCCATCCGCGCCGCAGGCGATCAGGTCGTTCAGGTAATTAAGAAAGTACTCCTGGAATCCCGGATTTTCCGTATTCACGTCCGGAAGACCGCCCATCTCTCCCGTTGTACATTCCCAACGGTTTCCCCAGTTTACTATAGGATTGAATCCATTTGCATGGAACAGGTTATCTCTGCCTCCCGCTGCGTTATAGAGATCCTGCGATACTTCGTCCAGATCAGGGGTTACATGGTTCGGGATCACGTCTACGATCACTTTGATCCCGTACTTGTCCGCCTCATCGCACATCGCTTTAAAATCGTCTCTCGTTCCTAACTGATAGTTTCCTATCTTCCAGTCCGTAGGCTGATAATGCCACCACCAGCAACCGTCAGTTCCATTGACCGTATCGTTCCCCATGATCTTCATGTTGGGGTGCGTATCATTGCAGGTGTTGGCCGGCGACGTCTGGATCGTGGAGAACCCTGCCTCAGCGATGTCTCCCATATTATTTTTGATCGTATTGAACGACCAGCACCAGCAGTGCAGGATCGCGCCGTCTTTGATCTCCTCTGTCAGCCCGTACTGGGAGGCTGCGGATGAGTTCGATGATGCCGCCATCGTCTGGACCGCTGTCTCCGGGGCCGCCTGTGCCTGCCCGGCCGGCAGACCTGTCAGGACCAGGCCTGTTGCCAGCAAAAGGGCGACCAGTCTGGCTTTCAGACCGTTTTTCTTTTTCGGATTTTTCGAATAATCCATCCTCTTTTCCCTTTCTCCTTTATAGATTGTCCACATTTTGAGTACCACAAGGACTCCCGTCCTGTTACACCACGCTCCTTTCTATCTGATTTTTAGCTGGAGTCCTGATTTTAAAATAGTTCTATCCCCGGTTTATCTCAATGCAACTTTTTTACAATTCATATAACTTTTTCAAGACTTCTTTCTCATCACGGCTGCGCCGGCTGCCACAGCTCCTGAAAGGATGAGCAGCGCTGCCGGGAAGAGGATTCCTGCCCCGTCTCCGCTCGCCGCAGCCTGCGCGCCGTCCTTATCTTTACTTCCTGAACCATTGTCTCCAACATTTCCATCATCACCAGGCTTCCCGTCATCACCGGATCCCGGAGTTTCCTCACCCGGTTCATCCGTTCCCGGCTCATCTGTGCCTGGTTCATCTGTTCCCGGTCCTGAACTGCTGCCGTCATAGATATAGGAGCCATCATACGCCGGCGCCAGCGCCTCGCTGTTGATCTGCATATCTCTCACATCGTCCGTCAGGATCACGCCTGAAAGCGCCGGTACGTCCACTGTCAGGACGCCATTCTCGTCAGCCGTATAAGTCTCGCCGCTGATCAGGTCTGTGTACTGTGTTCCCGCTTCCGCCTGGAATGTCACAGGCTGGGCGCTGTCTGTGCTGTTATTTGCCGCGACATAGAGCGCCGCATCTGCATCGCTCCTTACGTATGCCATGATATTTGCGGATGCTTCTGTCTCCACCGGAGCGATCGCTCCGGTGCGGAGCGCCGGATAGGCATGCCTTACCGCCGCCAGGGACGCATACCACTCTACCAGTTCCTGACTGCCTTTGCCCCATTCCATGGCGCGTCTGTCATCCGGATCGTCGGCACCCACCATTCCGATCTCATCTCCATAGTAGATCGTCGGAGCACCCGGATATGTCATCTGGATGAACGCCACGAGATACTGTCTCTCTTTTGCCAGATCTGACGTTGTCTCATAGGTCGGGAACGCATTCTCCGGCTCTTTCTGGTTTCTGTCATCCTGGATACCGTCCAGAGCAGAAAGAAGTCTTGTCGTATCATGAGAACCCACCAGGTTCATCATCGCGTAGAATGCTTCCTGCGGATACCTCTCCCTTAATTTCTCCAGTTCGTTCACTGCGTTCTGTGCGTCGCCTCCCTTTGCATATGCGAGCACCGCGTCGCGGAATACATAGTTCATAACAGAATCATACATATCTCCCAGCAGATATTCGGACGCATCGTCCCAGATCTCCCCGATGATCACATTGTCGCTTGACAGGGATTTCACTGACTCGCGGAACTTCTGCCATGTCTCGTCGGACACTTCGTTGGCGACATCCAGCCTCCATCCATCGGAGCCCTGGCTGAGCCAGTATTTTGCTACGCTGCCCTCTCCGTCGATGATCTCTTCCGCCCAGCCCGGCGTCTGATACTCTGATCCGCCTGTCGCGATGATGACCGGCATGGAGTCATAGCCCCACCAGCAGTCATATGCATATACATCTTTTCCCGCACGGTCGCCGATCGTATCCTGTACGATCTCTCCTGCATCGTCCGTCAGGTATTCCCCTGTGAAATCAAACCACTCTGTGTAAGTAAAGTCTGTAACCCCCTTATCTTCAAAGTATTTCTTTGCCTCTGTCTCAGCCTCATCCTGAGACGCGTCTTCATTTTCCGCCATGTAGTCAAATACAAACGCCCAGTACGGATAAGCTCCTACCTTGCCGTCCTGTCCCACGAACTTGTAGTAACGGTCAAAGTATACGGAATCGTCCGCCACATGGTTGAACACGCCGTCCAGGACGATATGCATATCATTTGCTTCCGCTGCTTCCACCAATTCCGTAAAGTCGCCGAGATCGCCGAGGATCGGATCGATCTTCGTATAGTCCGTAGCGTCATATCTGTGGCTTGAGATAGAATGGAATACCGGATTTAAGTAGATCACATTTACGCCCAGCGCTTTCAGGTAATCGATCCGCTCTGTAATGCCTTCCAGGTCACCGCCATAGATCTCATTACTCCACTCTCCGTCGCCGCGGTATGCATTTTCCGGATAAGCATCAGGATTCAGCTCTTCCTGCTCCGGGTTTTCCGGCCAGATATACCAGTCATCGATCTCTTCGTACTCTGTCGCGCCTCTGGAATCTGTCTGCGCCGTGTCGTTGGATGTATCTCCGTTAAAGAATCGGTCCGGGAATATCTGATAGATCACCGCGTCTTTCATCCAGTCCGGCGTCTCGAAATCTTCCTTATATACATTCATCTCATACGGCTTTACTTCCGTCAGGTCCGCCGTCATGCCGGTTCCGTAATACCCGTCGTCGTCACAGTAGATCTTCACGCTGGATTCCCCGCCGATCACGAAGTAATACTCGTATTCACCGTAAATCTCAAACCGGTCCGTAACTGTCCACCGCTGGCTTCCCTCGCCCGCGCCGTCCGCTTTCTCCAGGTCAAGGATCTTCTGCTCTTTCCCTTTAAACACCAGTTTCACCTGCTTCGCATCAGCTCCCGTATCAACAGAAAATGTAACGTCCGTTCCGGTCGGCACTGCGCCGTAGATGCTCTTGTATGTCTCGTCCTTGCTGTCATAAAAAATCTTCGACTCATCCAACACTTCATCCGAAGAATCGTTATAGTAGATCCTGGTCACCGGATCGAAATAAAATGTCACTGTCTTCTCTTCTTCCAGTGTGAACGCTCCCACCGGGTATTCCCCGCCGTCATACATCTGTACAAGGTCTTCATAGTCTCCTGCCGGCAGAGTCAGCCGCGCACTGTAGATCCCTGTAAGACCGGGATCCGTAAGCTTCGTGCCCTCCGGGATACCGGTTCCCTGAAGTGTAATATCCACAAATATGTAGTCCAGATCAGTCACTGACAGATGGCTGATGTCACTGTAATACACTGTCACATTACCCTCCTCAGTCACAGAGATCCCGTAGTTCGGGCCGCCTGGTACTCCGCCAGCGCCGTAGTTCTCATCCCATGACCCCATGGCGATCTTGTACTCATAGTTCGCTGCCGGCACATCTTCAAATGTGCAGGAATAAAGGCCTCCGCCCTGATAAGTCATCGCATTGGACGCCGGATCCCAGCTTGGTCCCGGGAAGGTACCGGGCACATATACCTCACGGCCGGTGAACGGTTCCCTGGTATAGTGCGAATAAACTTCTCCGCCTACTGTAACTTCCGCTCCCGAAGGATCGAGCGTCCGCACACCGTTTACTGTATAATAATATAGATAATCCAGCTCTCCATCACCCAGATAGAGCGGACCAGCCACAAAAGAACCATTAAAATTAGCATTGCTGTCCATTCCCTTTTCCATCTTTACTTCTGTAAATGAAGCTGGCTGGCTGCTCGGCGCATAGAACAGTTTTACTTCATCATTCTCTGTTCCTGTCATAATGAATGTTGTCGATCCATCGGCATTGTCCCTGACTTCCGCCTCTGCCGGTTCTGCCGCGAAGCCGAACATCTGCGCCACGATATTTTCATCATTGACGGTGTCATAGAGCCTGTCCGCCGCAGCGTCATAGACAAATATGACATTCGTTCCGTCCGCCGTTATATCCAGAGACTTGTTTTCCCCGCCGAATGATTCGTACCAGTATTGATGATCAAATACCGCTTTGTACTGATAAGATCCGGTGTCAAAGGTCTGCTGATAACGGTACAGGCTGTCCGAGATCTGTGTGAATTCGTAGCCTTCCGCCGCTGCATTCCAGTCATCATCCCCGCTCTGCCGTACCGTGCCGATCAGCGATACCGTCGTCTCGAATGCAGGAGACGTAACGCTGCCGGCGTTCTGATAGATATTCATCGGTGCAGTCCGTACGGAGTCATACGCGATGCCTCTCTGTTCATCCACAAATACAGTAAGATGGTCTGTTCCCGCCGGGATCGTGAGCGGGATATTGCTGCTGTCGCCGGCTCCGTTTTTGCCCAGGGAATATTCCCATCCATCGTCAAACGCCACTTTATATCCGCTGTCCGCGATCGTAATATCTTCCGCCAGTTCATGAAATTCAAATGTCCTGCTGTAGATCCCGCCTCCTCTGTATTCAAGTTCCGCATTCGCGTCAGCCGGATCCCAGTTTCCGATGGCATAACTGTTCCCGTCACTGTCCGTAAATTCCAGCCCTGTAAAATTCCCTGTCAGCGCCGCCGTGTGGAATCTGCCGCCGGCTCCCGCGTCATCCGCAGAGTTATACAGCGCTCCGTCCTCATACCGGACATACACCGATCCTGCCTCTGATACGTTTACTTCATCTGTGATCCCGCTTTCCGCGCCATTCCGGTACAGGCTCAGCGTATGGCTGCCGGCCTGAAGTTCCAGCTCTCCTTCGAAAATACCGCCGGAATAGATCTGCAGGACGGTGCTGCCGCCGTCTTCTGTCCGGACTTCCATAATGTCATCCACACATTCCTCACCGGCAGCCTGCACCTCGGACACCGCGCCGGATGGAAGCCGCACTGCTCCCGCTGTCAGCGCCAGAGCCAGAGCGCAGGCTCCGAATCTTACTCTTTTCTTTTTCATTCCTTCGCCTCCGTTTCTCTCTCAGCTGCCCGGTAGACCGCGCGCCAAAAGATATTTAAAAAATATGTTTTAGTAAAAGCATAGCTGACAACCAGAAACGAAGTCTATGCAACAAATCCCGAAAACATAGTACAAAACCAGGAAAGGCGGAGAAACCGCCCATGCAGCTTCTCCGCCTTTCTCTTTTTCTTATTCTTATTAACAGATCTTCATTAACAAAATTTTATCAGCAGATTTGGATCCTTACAGATTCCACTTCTTATCCTGCGCAAGCCTGAGCCTGTTCATCGCCCTGGCGAGGGACGCCTGGGTGTGGTAATACTCCTGTGTGCTCTGCTTCTGGCGGAGCTGCTCCTCCGCCCGTTCTCTCTGCTCTCTTGCGCGGCGCACATCGATATCCTCCGGGCGTTCAGCCGTGTCCACGATCAGGGTGACACGGTTGTTGACGATCTCTGCGAAGCCGCCGCCCAGGGCGACTTCCTGCCACTTGCCTTCCTCAGCCTCCATGCGGCCGATCCCCACGGTGACGGCGATGACCATGTTCTCATGGTTCGGGAGGATCCCCTTCTCCCCGTCGGGAGCGGGAATGACCAGCTTCCGGCATCGCCCCTCATAGAATACCTTATCGCTCGCTATGATCTTCAGTCCGAATGTATCCATACGCTCCTACGCCTCCGCTGTCTCTGCCTTTGCCTTCGCGATCACGTCGTCAATGGTTCCTACATTAAAGAACGCAGACTCCGGATACTCATCCATCTCACCGCTGATGATCATCTTAAAGCCCCGGATCGTCTCTTTGAGCGGCACATATTTTCCCGGGATCCCGGTGAATGTCTCTGCCACAAAGAACGGCTGGGACAGGAATCTCTGGATCTTCCTTGCACGCATAACTGTAGCTTTGTCTTCATCTGAAAGCTCTTCCATACCGAGGATGGCGATGATATCCTGGAGTTCTTTGTATTTCTGGAGGATGGCGATCACCTGGTTCGCCACCTCATAATGCTCTTCTCCGACCACATCTGCCTCAAGGATACGGGAGCTTGACTCCAGCGGATCCACCGCCGGGTAGATGCCCTGCTCCACGATCTTTCTGGAAAGCACGGTCGTCGCGTCCAGATGGGCGAACGTTGTCGCCGGAGCCGGGTCTGTCAGGTCGTCTGCCGGCACATATACAGCCTGTACGGATGTGACAGAACCGTTCTTCGTGGATGCGATCCTCTCCTGGAGCTCACCCATCTCCGTGGCAAGCGTTGGCTGATAGCCCACGGCTGACGGCATACGTCCGAGAAGGGCGGAAACCTCAGAGCCTGCCTGTGTGAAACGGAAGATATTGTCAATGAAGAGAAGGACATTCCGGTGCTCCTCGTCGCGGAAATATTCCGCCATTGTCAGCCCGGTCTCAGCCACGCGCATACGCGCTCCGGGCGGCTCGTTCATCTGTCCGAACACCAGAGCGGTCTTCTCAAGTACGCCGGACTCCTTCATCTCTGTCCAGAGGTCATTTCCCTCGCGGGAACGCTCCCCGACTCCTGTAAAGATCGAGTAGCCGCCGTGCTCTGTGGCGATATTGCGGATCAGCTCCTGGATGAGCACGGTCTTACCGACTCCCGCTCCTCCGAAAAGTCCGATCTTACCGCCCTTTGCGTACGGCGCCAGAAGGTCAATGACCTTAATCCCCGTCTCCAGGATCTCCACCACCGGGCTCTGGTCCTCAAATGTCGGCGGCTGTCTGTGGATGACCCACTTTTCCGCATCATCGATAGATGCACCGTCATCGATCGTCTCTCCAAGTACATTGAACAGCCTGCCCAGCGTCTTCTCGCCGACCGGCACCTGGATCCCCGCGCCGGTAGCAGTGACTTCCATATCCTTGTGGAGTCCCTCGCTCGCAGAGAGCATCAGACAGCGCACCTCATTATTCCCGAGATGCTGGGCGACCTCCATAATGCACTTCTTCCCGTTGTTTTCAACCTCCAACGCATCCTTGATAAAGGGAAGGTCACCGTCTTCAAATACTACGTCAACAACAGGTCCCATGACCTGAATGATTCTTCCTTTATTCATAATCATAACTGTTCTCACTTTCTCCGAAAAGGGGTCAGACCCCTCCCAAAAGGGGTCTGACCCCTTTCAGGAACAATTTCGAAACATTCATGAATATTCCAACTATTTCTGCTGTGCCCTTGCACCGCTGCACACTTCTGTGATCTCCTGTGTGATTGCCGCCTGCCTTGCCCTGTTGTAGATGATGGACAAGTCATGGATCAGGCTCTGGGCGCTGTCCGTGGCGGATTTCATCGCCATCATGCGGGCGTTGTGCTCGCTGGCGTATGCTTCTACCAGACATCCGTATATCATGCCGGTCACATAATTTGGGATGATGCTGTCCATCACGACTTCTGCCGACGGATAGAGATCGATCGCCTCGCGGTACATGTTCAACGGCATCTTCATCTCATTAAATGAACTTCTCTCCAGGGGCAGGAGCTTTAATACTTCTGCCTCTGACTGGACGGAGTTTTCCATCCGCGTGTACACGATATAGATCTCATCCAGCTCTCCGGCACGGAACTGTTCCAGCAGAACGCCCGAGATATCCCTTGCCCTGTGCATGGTCGGCTTCTGGACTGTATACTGGAAATTCGTGTCGATCTCCACGCCCCGCTTCGCGAAATAGTGCCGCCCCAGCTCTCCTACGACAAACAGTTTGTGGATCCCGGGTTTTTCAAGGATCTCTTCCTCCAATTTTACCACATTGTGGTTGTATGCCCCTGCGAGCCCTTTGTCCGCGGTTACTACGATGGAGCCGATCTTCCGCTCCTCGGCAGGGATCTTCTCCCTGATGTCAAAGAAATGGTGCTCCAGTTCCGGCAGATGCCTTAGTATCCTGGAGATTTCTCCCTGGAGAGCGTAGAAATACGGTTCTGTGTCCATCAGCTTTTTCTTTGCGTGAGTCATCTTTGAGGAGGAGATCATGTACATGGCATTCGTGATCTTCATCGTGTCTTTGACACTGTTGATGCGGCTCTGTATCTCTCTGATATTTGCCATATTATCACCTGCTCTTCTTGAATTCCTTCGCGGTCTCCACGATCTTTTCGATCAGTTCCTCTGAGAGCGCCTTCGTCTCCTCGATCTCCTGTCCGATCTCCGGGTGCGCGGTCTCAAAATATGTCAGCATATCCGCCTGGAACTTTTTGATCTCTTTCTTCTCGATCCCCAGCAGCACTTTATGGGTCGCCGCGCACAGGGTGATCACCTTCTCATGGAGAGACAGCGGATGGTACAGCGGCTGCTTTAACAGCTCCATCAGCCCGCTGCCATACTCGAGCTGCTCCTTTGTCGCAGCGTCCAGATCAGAGCTGAACTGTGTGAACACTTCCATTTCCCTGTACTGCGCCAGATCGATACGGATGCTTCCGGACGCCTTTTTCATTGCCTTTGTCTGCGCCGCGCCGCCCACACGGGACACAGAAAGTCCCACGTTCACCGCGGGTCTCATCCCGGATGCGAAAAGACCGCTCTCCAGGAAGATCTGTCCGTCTGTGATAGAGATCACGTTTGTCGGGATATAGGCGGATACATCCCCCGCCTGCGTCTCGATGATCGGCAGCGCGGTGATCGAGCCGCCGCCCTGCGCATCGCTTAAGCGGCTGGATCTCTCCAGCAGTCTTGAATGCAGATAGAAGACATCTCCCGGATAAGCCTCACGTCCCGGAGAACGTCCCAGAAGAAGGGAAAGCGCGCGGTAAGCCACGGCATGCTTGGACAGATCGTCGTACACGATCAGCACATCCTTCCCCTGATACATAAAGTGTTCTGCCATTGCTGTCCCCGAATAAGGCGCAATATACTGGAGCGGCGCGCAGTCGCTTGCCGTGGATGACACTACGATCGTGTAATCCATCGCCCCATGGGTTTTCAGTGTATTTACCACCTTTGCCACTGTGGATGCTTTCTGCCCGATGGCAACATAGATGCAGACCACATCCTTGCCCTTCTGGTTCAGGATCGTATCCATGGCAATGGAAGTCTTCCCGGTCTGCCTGTCCCCGATGATCAGCTCACGCTGTCCGCGGCCGATGGGGAACATGGCGTCAATGGAAAGGATCCCGGTTTCCATGGGCACGCTGACAGACTTGCGGTCAATGATCCCCGGCGCCTCCCGCTCAATGGGGCGGTAATCATCCGCCTGGATCTCACCTTTCCCGTCGATCGCCTCGCCCAGCGCGTTGACCACGCGTCCGATATACGCATCCCCTACCGGCACGCCGGCTCTCTTTCCTGTCCGGGACACCTTTGTGCCCTCGCGGATCCCGGTATCGCTGCCGAAAAGGATGCAGCCGATCTCGTCCCTGCGGATATCCTGCACCATACCCTTGAGCCCGTTCTCAAATGTAACGATCTCGCCGTACATGGCATGGTCGATCCCGTAGATCCTGGCGATCCCGTCGCCGACGGCAATGACAGTGCCCACTTCACTGTCTCTGCTCATTTTATCAAAATTCTCTATCTCTTCTCTCAGGACAGAGATTATCTCATCTGAATTGATTGAACCCAACTTGTTCACCTCCAGGTTAATGTATTGCGCAGCCCAGTTCCTGCGCCAGCCTGTCCATGCGGCCCTTTATGCTCCAGTCATACTCATCGCTCCCCACACGCAGGAGAAATCCTCCGATCAGGGAATCATCGCGGAGGACGGAAAGCTTCGCCTCTTCTGCTCCGTATTTGCGGCAGATGAATGCCTCGATCCCTTTTTTCTGCGCCTCGCCGGGAGGTGTGACACAGTACAGTCTGGCATTAATGATCCCCGCCTGCTTTTCCCTGCACCTGTCATATGCGGCAAAGATTTCACGGATCAGCCCCATCTTCTGGTAGCGGCATACCGTCTTCATAAAACTCCGCATTTCCGCAGGAAAAACCTTATCCGCCACACTGTACTTTGTTTTCAGAGGGATCGTCGGATTCATAAACAGATCCGTAAGCTGAGGGACTTCCCGCAGGATCTCCCTTGTCTTATCGACTGCCCCCTCCGGGATGTTCATCCCAAAGAGCACCTTTCCGTACGAAACTGCCGGCGATGAGCAGCGCACTTCACGATCAGTCTTCATTTTCACTGCCCTCACCTGTCTCTCCTGCCGTCTCTTTCAGGAACTGGTCATACAGACTGCTGTCCGTCTGCCCGTCTCCCTTCCCACTCATGATCTTAGCGGCAGACGCCACTGCAAGCCCTGCGATCTGTGACTGGAGCTCCTTCATCGTTTTTTCCCGCTCCACGCGCACGGTTTCTTTTGCAGACTCAATAATGCTTCCTGCCTTGTCCCCTGCCTCGCCGACGATCCTGTCATACTCTGCCTTCGCGGATCTGCGGGCACTGTCCACGATCCGCAGGGATTCCTGTTTTGCCCCGTTTAAGGCTTCCTCATATTCCTGCTTCATCCGGGCAGCCTGATCCTGCATGTCCTGCGCGTTCTTGAAGCCCTCTTCGACCATCTGCTTCCTTTTCTCCATGATCTGCGTCACGGGACGGATGAGGAAATGCCTCAGCAAAAGATAGAGGACGACAAGGTTTATAATCGTATAGACAAGGTTCATGTTTATCTGAATCACCTTTTTGACCTGCCTTTCTTATCAACTTCTCCGGCTGCGCCTCATCGGCAGCATTCCGGGATACAGCCCTCCGTCCTTATTTCAGGAAGAAAATGATCATGATACCGATGATGAAACCATAGATCGCGGTTGCCTCTGCCAGCGCGCATCCGAGGATCAGGTTCTTGCTGATCTTGCCTTCTGCCTCAGGCTGTCTTGCGATCGCCTCTGTCGCCTTGCCTGTCGCAATACCGATCCCGACTCCTGCTCCGATACCTGTCAAAACTGCAATACCTGCTCCGATAGCTATAATTGTTCCCATTGTCTTAATCTCCTTTTTTCTTATTATTTATAATAACTGTTTGTCTTCTGTCCCTTATATGTATAAAAAGAAGGGCTCTACTCCATTTCCTCCGTCATGAAGAGCGCTGTCAGGAATACGAATACATATGCCTGGAGCAGCCCGTCAAAGAGGTCAAAATAAAAACTCACCGGGATCGGGACGATCAGCGGCACAAAATATTTCAGAAGCTCTAATACAACAAATCCTGCCAGCATATTGCCGAAGAGTCGCATACAGAGCGACAGAGGCCTTATCACGACCTCCAGCGCCATGATCGGCGCCACCACGGGTACCGGCTGCCCGAAATGCTTTAGCCAGTGTTTTACTCCGTTTTTGCGGATACCTGAAAACTCGATCACAAACATGCTCATGATCGCAAGCGCCGCGGTCACATTCAGATCTTTTGTGGGCGGCTTAAACCCGAACAGAGCGATCGTGTTCGCCACACCCAGATACAGCAGGACCGTGATCAGATATGGTACATATCCACGGTTCTCTTTGCCGATGACGCCCTCGAAGAAATCCTGCGCCCAGCTTATCGCTGCTTCCAGTGCGAGCTGTACTTTCCCGGGGTTCTCTACCCTCAGGTTTCTTGTCAGGATAATGGACAGCACGACAAGCACTGCCATGATGATCCAGGTGACAACGACTGACTCTGAGATCCCGCCCAGGACCGGAAGGGTGAAGACTGTCTCGCAGTTCAGCTCTTCCATCAGTGTTTCTGTCAGATTTCCCGTATTACTCCCTCCTTTTCTTCTCTTTTTTATTCTGGGATCGATCCTTCCCGGCACGATATTTTCCATCCCCGCGGGATTTTTTGGTACAAAAAAAGGAGTTGTTCCTCTTTGAACCCCTTGAATCTATTCCCGGCTTTTTCCGGCGGTTTTTATCCTGTTTTCCTGTCGTCACAGAAGCTGTCTGTCCGGATAAATCCCTGCGCCTTCAAAAGCTGTAACAATATTACGCCCGGTCAAAATTTTTGTCAATATTCATCATCTTAAGCCGGGAGATCCTTCCGCAGGCTGATTTTTATTTCATTTTGCCCTTTTTCAGCCGTCACGGAGGTCGGTTTTTTATTCATTATTTATCGACTTTTTTCAAAAAAAAAGAGCCGCCTGATTTTTTTATGGTTTTTTCACAGTAAAACCAGGCTGAAAATAATTTATTTTTGTTGATTTAGTACAGTGCTATGTCTATTTTTTAACAATCCTTAGTCAAAAGGAAGGAAACCCGTATAATCCCGGGAGGATTTGAGGTATAATGATTACACATCCGTGTAATCCGAAGCGATTCCATCGCTTCGCCCCGCTCCCGCGGGGATTATACCGGGACCCACGGCTTGAAAAGTAAATGCCGCTTGCGCGGCGCTTCCTTTTCTGCGCCCGTGGTATAATGTAAAAGAGGTGTGAAAGATGGGTAAGAAGTCTTTGTTGATGAGATTGTATTTTCCCTGTTGGTCTGACAGGGTGTTTTTCCTGTGCGGTGTGCTTATGCTGTGCAGTGAGGTCTGGAAGCAGCTTGTCCTGACTTTTTCCCTGGGGCACGGGGCATATAACTGGTGGTATTTTCCATTCCAGCTTTGCAGCATCCCCATGTATGTGCTGCTCGCCTACCCGTGGCTGCGCAGGGAGAGCGTCCGCCGGATGCTCCTCGCCTTCCTGATGAGCTTCGGCCTCCTTGGCGGTATCGCTGTGTTTGCGGATACAAGCGGCCTTATGTATCCTCTGTCTGCCCTGACCGTGCATTCCTGGACGTGGCATTTCCTCCTGATCCTTATCGGCATCAGCGCGGGCGTGGTCTACTTCCAGAGGCTCCGGAGCGATGCCAAGAATGTCCTCTTCTCCCGCGCACTGTCCGAGGCGCTGCCGCTGCGCCCCTTCATCCACGCTGCCATTTTCTATCTCTGCTGCTGCGCGCTGGCGGAAATCTTCAACCTGACACTGGACAGATATGGCCTGATCAATATGTTTTACATCAATCCCGACCTTCAGATGCAGCAGGTCGTCTTCCGGGACCTAGTCCCCCTCATCGGCAATCTGCCCTCTATCCTTGTCTACATCACATCTACCGCTGCGGGCGCCTTTTTATTCTTCCTCGTCTGGAACCTGCTCTTCCGGGTCATCCGCAGATAGATGCCCCTGCGCAGAGGCATTCTCTTCTCTTGCGATCTTAAGGAAGTCTCTGTCCGCCGCCTTCCTGCGGGGGATAAACCGTCCCGCCACGCTCCCTTTCCCACGATTTTTCACGTAAAAGAAACCAATCACCGAGAAGATCACTGCCCCGATGAAATTAACGATCAGGTCCTGCATCGTATCGATCAGTCCGATATCCAGGTAGCCGCCAAGCCCCAGTTCCTGTCCGTTCACCGCAGTCTCTGAGATCCCGCTGATCACATAAGGCACATTGTGCCCGGCCGGGTCGAGTGTGACCGAGCGTATCGTATGGATGACCGTGTCTTTCTGCATATCATATCCGATCAGCGTATCCATCCCAAACTCAAAGAATTCCCAGACCACGCCGATCGTCATCGAGAAGCAGAAGGCAACGATCGCCGTAAACAGCGGGGACAGGTTGAATACCGTCCTCTCGCTGCGGTTTAAAAGATCAACAAGGGAAAATCCGATCGCCGCCGCCAGAAACCCGTTGATCGTATGCAGTACAGTGTCCCAGAACGGGAAGACCAGATAAAACTCACTGATCTCCCCTAATATTTCCGCCGCAAAGATAAACACAAGGATAATGATCTCCAGCGTGGTCGGGAGCTCCACTTTAAAGGTGACCTGCACCAGGCTGGGCATCACCAGGAGCAGGAGCGTCAGCGCGCACAGGAACACATTCTCGTAATTCCTGTTCAAAAGCTGAAGGACCAGCATGGCGATCACCAGGATGCGCAGTGTAAAAAACACGATAAACGAACTTCTGTGCTCGCGCAGTTCCATGGAAAGGGCGGCCCCCAGCTCCTTCATCCGCCCTTTCTTCCGGCCGGTTTCCCGACCGGTTTTCTGTTCATTCCCCGGTCCATTTCCCTGTTCATTTCTGTGTCTGTTTTTCCCGTCTCTGTCCATAGCCCACCACTTTCTTTTTCATCCTTCCAGGTCAGTCCGCATTGCTCGCCGCGATCTTCACCCGGCTCCACAGGTCGCTGATGATCTTCTTCGTATCTTCATTGTATACGAACACTTCGTCATTCTCATTGTCCGTCCGCGGGATATAGGCATTGATCCCTTCGTAATCGCCGCCCTCGCCGGAAAGCACCTCCATAACTTCCTCGTTCGCGGAAGTATAGCCCACATAGCTGGAATTGTCATACGCCCCGTCGTAGTCGCTGGCGAAGTTGATGAATGCGTGTGCCAGTTCCGGATTCTGTGCGTTCTTCGGGATCACCATGGCGTCTGACCAGAGGTTGGTCCCCGACTCCGGCATGTAGTAGCCCATGTTTTCATTTTCCGCCATCACATACGTAGCATCCCCGGAGTAGATCAGCCCCAGAGCTTTGCGCCCCTGCGCCATGTTGTCAATGATCTCGTCTGTCACGATCTCCGTATCCATTGTCTCCACGCAGCGGACCAGCCATTCATAAGCCTCCTGAAGTTCTTCCTCATCCTCTGTGTTCATAGAGTATCCCAGCGCTTTGAGCGCCATCATAAAGGAGTCTCTCTCTGAATCATACAGGTAAACGTCTCCCTTATACTTCTCATCCAGGAAGATATTAAAGCCTTCTCTCTCCAGATCTTCAATGTCTACCTTTGTCTTATCATAGACAATTCCCACGGTTCCCCAGAAATACGGCACTGAATAATCATTATCCGGATCATATGGAAGTCCTTTTACCGCGTCTGACAGTTTATCCATGCAGTCCAGCTTTGATTTGTCGAGCTTCTGGAGATAATCCTCTTCGATCAGCCTCTGGATCATATAGTCGCTGGGCACGAGGATATCATAGGGCTCACCGTTCGCCACTTTGATATACATCTGTTCGTTGGAGTCAAAGTTCTCCATCACCACTTTTGCCCCGGTCTCTTCCTCAAAATCCGGGATGATGTTCTCCCCGGTATATTCCCCCCAGTTATAGATATGGAGAGTCTGACCCTCAAAGGGGCGGTCCGCGCCGCCTGCCCCGCCCTGGTATACCGCGAGTACAGCGATAATAAGCACAAGGCATCCCGCTGCCGCAGGGATAAATTTCTTCCGTCTCCCCAGCTCAGACCTGGCGCTCTTCTTCGCCGCGATCATCGGGGCGATATTCACGATCAGCAGCACGATCGTAATGATCACGACCACAAGAGTGGACACCGCGTTAATGCTCGGATTGACCCTCTTGCTCATCGTATAAACAACAATACTCAGATTCTTTACCCCCTGCCCGGTCACGAAATAGGAAATGATAAAATCGTCCACGGACATGGTAAACGCGATCAGCGCTCCCGAGACGATGCCCGGCGTGATCTGCGGGACAATGACTTTGGTCAGCGCCTTCCACGGAGTCGCGCCCAGATCCATCGCCGCGTCCGCCAGGTTCGGATCCAGTGCCCGGATCTTCGGCATGACGGACAGGATCACATATGGGATACAAAATGCGATATGCGCCAGCAGCATGGTCACATACCCCTTCTCCACCTGGAAGGTGATAAACAGCAGCATAAACCCGATCGCCGTCACGATCTCCGGATCCATCATAGGAAGATTGTCCACCTGCTCCATGATATTGCGCAGGACCTTCCTGGAACTGCTCAGCCCGATCGCGGCGATCGTCCCCACAACCGTGGAGATCAGCGTCGCCAGCACCGCCACGCTGAATGTTGTATAGAGTGCTGTCATCATATCGCTCGATTCCAGCATATGCTGATACCAGCGCAGGGAGAACCCGGTAAAGCTGGTCAGCGATTTGCTCTCATTAAAAGAGAACACTACCATATAGATGATCGGCAGATAGAAAAACGCGACCATAAGCGTCATCAGTATCTTCCCGAAAATACGTCTCTCCTTCTTCATGACTGCGCCTCCTTCCCGCCGCGGGCGCGCAGCCCCGTTTTTCGGATGCCCTGGTTATGCTGTTCGATCCTGCGCACCGCCATCATCAGCAGCATCATGATGACCGCGATGATCATGGAGATCGCGCTTCCGAAGTTCCACTCTCCCACTGTGATAAACTGGTTCTCGATCATATTTCCGATCAGGAAATATTGTCCGCCGCCCAGCAGCTTCGGGATAAAGAAGGAGCTGACCGCAGGCAGGAACACTAAAGTGATCCCGTTGATCACCCCCGGCAGGGAAAGCGGGAGCGTGACCCTGCGGAAGGTCTGGACCGGGTCTGCCCCCAGATCCGCGCTCGCCTCCAGCAGGGAATGGTCCATCTTGGTCAGCGATGTATGCACCTGCAGGATCATAAATGGCAGGAAATTATAGACCATGCCCAGCAGCACCGAGCCCTCCGTATACAAAAGCTCCATATCCCCCAGCCCGAACAGGCCCAGGATCCGCTGGAGGATGCCGCCCTCGCTCAGGATGCCGATCCATGCGTATGTACGCACAAGCATGTTGATCCACATGGGGAGCGTGATGCACAGGATCAGGACATTCTGCGCCTTCTCACTGCACTTTGAGATAAAATACGCCGCCGGATATCCCAGGAGCAGGCAGATCAGCGTCGTCTTCACCGCAATGGCAATGGATCTCCACAAAATAAGCAGGAAATCCGGGTCAGTAAAAAATTTCACATAGTGGTCCAGTGTAAAAGAAAATGAAATAATGCTGTTTCCCTGTTCCATGACCGAATACAGCGCGATCAGCAGCATGGGAAGGACCAGCATCAGCGCAGCCCACACAACATACGGCAGCGCAAGCTTTGAAAACCTCTTCATTCAGACTGCACCTCCCTTAAAACACTTCTCTGGACATGACGTGGATATCCTCCGGGAAGAACGTAAGCCCGACCTCACGCCCTTCTTCGACATAATCCGTGGTATGTATCTTAAATTCGCGCCCCGTGGTAGAGAAAGTGATCCGGTATACCCCTTCTTTTACATGTTCCGGCTCAAAATCATAATCCACACTCAGGTCAATGCTCACATCCTCATCGCTTAACTTCCAGCCCTGGGCGCCCGCCCATGTCTTCAGGTCCGTGTCCAGCGCCTGGGACTCTGTGATCTCGTCCACAGTCTTAAAGAAGTTAAACGCCATGACGCCTTCGTTCGCCTTTTCATTTTTTACGAACGGCTGGTCCACCACATGGATCGTCCGCTCCACGCTCGTACCGTTCGCCGTGGAAAATACGACCGGGTACGCCCCTTCCTCTTTGGACAGATCATACTCGACCTTTGCGATGGAAATAAACTCGTCACTGGCAGGATCCCATGCCTGCGCGTTGGAGAGCGCGATGATCTCCTTGTCGTTTAATTCCTCCACATCGTCAATATCCACGAAAAAGTCGCTCGCGCTGATCTTCTCCTTCCCGTCCGCGCTGGTCACATCCTGATTGCGGATCACGCGCATGTTCACTGTCACGCTCGTCCCGGGAACCGTCTCCACCATGATCTCATAGTGCACGCCTTTAAAGAGGACGCTTAAGACCTCCCCTGTCATTTTCCCGTCTTTTACATCCACGATATCAATGTCCTCCGGGCGGATGACCACATCCACAGGCTCATTCTCCTTAAAGCCGAAATCCACACAGTCAAACGTAATATCGTCAAAGCGCACTTTGTAATCTTCCAGCATGACCGCGGGGATGATATTGCTCTCCCCGATAAAATTCGCGACATAGCGGTTCGCCGGCTCATTGTAGATATCCTGCGGGGTGCCCACCTGTTGGATCTCGCCATTCTTCATGACCACGATCTTGTCAGACATGGTGAGCGCCTCTTCCTGGTCATGGGTGACAAAGATAAAGGTAATGCCCACCTCCTGCTGGATCCGTTTCAGCTCGTACTGCATCTCCTTGCGCAGCTTTAAGTCCAGCGCTGCCAGAGGCTCGTCCAGGAGAAGTACCTTCGGCTCGTTCACCAGGGCGCGGGCGATCGCCACGCGCTGCTGCTGCCCGCCGGAGAGAAGGGTCGTATTCTTATCCTCATATCCTTCCAGGCCGATGAGTTTCAGCATCTTCATCACCTTCTGGTCGATGACGTCCTTGCTCATCTTCTTGATCTTCAGCCCAAAGGCGATATTCTCATACACGCTCAGATGGGGAAACAGGGCGTATTTCTGGAAGACCGTATTCAGCTCCCGCTCGTAGGGCGGCTTCTTGCTGATCTCCTCCCCGTCAAAGATCACGCTCCCCTCGTCCGCATCCAGGAATCCGCCCAGGATCCGCAGGAGCGTCGTCTTCCCGCACCCGCTGGGTCCGAGCAGGGTGACAAACTCATTTTCATAAATATCAAGATTGACGCCCTTTAAGACGATCTGCCCGTCAAAACTCTTCACAATATTCCGGAATTCTATTAGTTTTTTCTCTTCCATCCCGTACTCTCCTCCTTTTTCTCTCACTGAGATTTCTCCATATGTACGCAGGGAAGCATCTATCCCTGCACCATCCCTTTCATTAAACCGCTGCTCTCTCCCCGGCACATGTGATATTCTTTTTCACGGGTATCCGCATCAACGCCTTCTTCCGCGATCCGGAATCCCTCCCGCTGATAGAACCGCACTGCGCCCGTGTTCTTTGCATACACATTCAGAGTCAGTTTTCTTTTTCCTCTCTTCGCGTGATCCAGGAGCTCTTTCCCGATCCCCCGGCCCTGCGCCTCTCCCCGGACAAAGATCCCTGCAATATAATCCTCAGCCAGCCCGATAAATCCCAGGATCTGAGCTTTATCTTCATCTGTATACACATACACCTCCGCCTGAGAGATCATTGCCTTTACTGTATCATAATTATATTCCGCCTTTCTGCGAAAGACACCAATGAGTCATGAAACGTATTGGCTAACTTTCGCTTTCTTAATCTATCTTCCTTCTGATATTATTCTTTTATAAGACTGACACACTACAGAACACGTGGAGGTGAGTGGTGGGGCTGTATAGCGGCGACCCCGCATAATTATTTGTTGTCGGTCATCCGTTAAGGCATCAATGATTGGCGCATTCCCGTAGCCCGTACACTTATCTCTTCCAAAGTCGACTCGATTTTGCCGGATGACCAGTCACTGTCGGTCTTATGACTATAAATATCAGGAGGTTATGTGATTGTCTTTTAAAATTCTCAAAAACAATTGTTGTGGCCTTGATATCCACAAAACCTGGATCTATGCCTGCATCGGTATTACAGATTCCCATGGGCGTACAGAGTATAAGCAGGCTCGCTTCTCTTCCTTTACAAAAGGTCTGCAGGAGCTGTGTAACTGGCTTGCAAAGTATCATTGTACTGACGTCTGCATGGAATCTACCGGCAAGTTTTGGATCCCTGTATTTAATATCCTCGAAAAGAATAATATCCACGTTACTCTTTCCCACCCCAAATATACCAAACCGCAGAAGGGAAATAAGACGGACCGCAAAGATGCCAAATGGATCTGTGATCTGTATATGTGCGGTATGGTCAAGCCCTCCTTTATCCCTCCCGCTGATATCCGTCAGCTAAGGGATCTGGTAAGATACCGTTTCAAGCTCACCTGTATGATCACCGGTGAAAAGAATCGTGCCCATAACTGTCTTACCGTCTCCAATTTTAAGTTGGACGAGGTCTTCTCTGATATATTTGGAAAATCTTCCCGTTCCATTACGGAACAAATTTTACAACACCCCGGGGGAACTTTTGATGTGGCACCTTTTGTTGACCGCAGATGTAAAACTCCTATTGAAGAGATACAGGCTGCTGTCGATGGTGCTATCTCAGCAGAACAGGCGGTGAAGCTCAGACAGTGTCTGGATCACATCGATGAATTAGAAAAGCACAAAGCAGAAATAGAACGGGAAATCTTTCGTCTCAGTGACAAATACGAAGAAGCCCTTAATCTTCTGCGAACCGTACCAGGATTCGATAAGAACCCAATGACTGCTATCCAGGTCATTTCTGAAATCGGTGCTGATATGTCTGTCTTCCCCACAGCCAAACACCTCGTTTCATGGGCAGGATGCTGTCCTCGTAATGATCAAAGTAATCAAAAAGTCAAATCAACTCGGATTTCCCGTGCTGGTTCTTATTTTAAACCAGTATTGGTGCAGATTGCAAATGCTTTGATCAAATCGAAGAAACATCCTGAGTTTACTACCCGTTATCGACGCATAAAATCTCGCCGTGGGCACAAGAAAGCCATCATCGCTGTCTGTCATATGCTCCTGACCGCTATCTGGCACATACTGACAGATTTAAAGCCGTATACTCCGGAAGGCTTTCTGGAACATCGTCCTGTAAAGCAATCAAAAGTACTGACTACTTCGCAGGCGCTTAATCTGCTGAAACAGAGGGGATATATCATCAAAGATGATACTGTTCCGGCCACCTGATTAGGTGTTGTTGTATCAATATTAACTTTTTGGAAGCCACCGAAAGATGGCTTTTTCGTGCTGACCTTTGGTTTTTCTCTATCCGCTACGTAATTGTTTCACACTTTCCCTTCCAGTACTCCGGCGGGATAAAATCATGGGCTTTCAGATTCGTATCCAGCCAGATCTGCGCGACCATGTCCAGATCTGCCGCCTTTATTTTTCTTATCATATTCAGACTTCCTTTTCAAGTACTGCTGCATCCCTCATATTCCAACACTTTTCCTACCGCCGCAATGGCAAATGCAGACATTCCAGTCTCCTTGCACGTATTGAACATTTTCTCACGATCCCCTCTCCTCGACTTTTACTTTTTCTCCCTGGCCTCAGGTCCATGATCTTCTCTGAAATATGCGATCAACGCATATATGATAAAAATGCTTACGATCGCTGTTGTTCCGATTATCGGCACCATCGCAAAAGAATAAAAATCATATACAACCAGTGTGATATCAATAAGTGAAAACATGGATACCAGCCCTGCCGACATAGCGCATGCCATTTCTCTTCCTATTGGCGTCTGAAACCCAGGTCTGCGTTTCAAAAAACTGCTGTACGTAAACAGAGACAGGACAGTAAGAAGCAGCATGACCCACAGCACCCATTTCCCCGCCGAATCATTCGGCTCGCCGCTGCCGCTCCAGTGTACGGCAATGCTTCCGTCAGCGAAAAAGGTTCCCGCCAAAGCTGCAATACCTGCTGCCACTGCCATTACGATGGAAATATTTCTCCACAGTCTGACCGGCGCCAAATGGAACATGTCTGCACTTCCTTTCTCTACTATTGCATTTTCCTGGTGTCAAACCATTACCGAATACAGGCATTTACGAATTTCATAGCTGTATATCTCATCCCGACAGTTGACTGCTCTGTATTCGTATCAACAAAACCTATTATTCTTCTAATTATATCAGCCACTTTCAGCATCTTCAACAGCCCTTTCCATTCAAAACACGCCTCTTGCATCAACCTCATCTCAAGTGTTCTCAGCACAAGCGTTCTCTTGCTATTCTTTCTCCTTCATGGTATCATATTCCCCACAGACAGCAGTCCTGACACAGCGTTGCCGCCATATCTGATTTTAACCAGATCCAATTATTTCATATCCCGGAGGGATACCATCCGGAACTCATCTGAATATCATTGCCCGTATCGGACAGATATCCAATGAAAACCTTGAAAATTTACAAAAAGAAAAAGCAGACTGCTGTATGATGTGATATTATAATGATATGGAGACAGTCCTGTGCCGCTGGAAACGGAGGTTCTATTGCAGGACAAAAACAAAAGAAAAGACGGACCCGCACATTCCGAAGACCTGGCGCTCAAATCCGCGGCAGCTTACTTCGGAGACGAACTGATCCACTGGCTTGGCATCAGAGAGCGGGCGCTCCGGGCAGTTCCAACAGAGATGGTGGAACTGGAAACCCGCCACATGTATGAGGATTTTCTCTATGAAATGGAAAACGGCATGTATTACCACTTTGAATTTGAGAGCGATTCCATTTCCATTGAAGATTTACGGAGGTTTCGGGAATACGAACATACCGGGTAAGCCTCATCCGACTGAAAGACGAAAACGGTGACCGGCTGCTGAAACAGCTTGCAGAGAAAACCGCAGGGGACCTGACCCGTGAAGACATCATCCCCCTGCTCTTCTCCCCGCTCATGGGAGGACGATTCGGACAAAAAGAGCGCATCCTCCGATGCATAGAGGTATTAAAAAACGCAGAAACTATTTTCCCGCAAAACGATATCCGAAAAATGGAAGCAATTTTATACACTTTTGCAGTTAAATTTCTCGATGACGATGAACTGAAATCAATCAAGGAGGCGGTTGCAATGACAAAACTCGGACAGATGATATGGAATGACGCATTAGAAAAAGGACGCGAGGAAGGGGAAGAACGTTACAGCAGACTGATCCTTCTCCTCTCCAAAGAAAATAAAAACGACCTGATTGTAAAGATCGCATCCGATCCCCAATACCGTGAAGAGCTGTATAAGCAGTATGGGATCTGATGCAGGACAGATAAGGAAGACCGGCCAGGCTGAACAATAAAATCTAAAATCGGACAGAGACAGGATTTTCCCACCGCCTCTGTCCGATTTTTTTCTTCAGTTCCCCTTCTATGCCCCAGCTGCTGTCCGCGTAACTACGGCGCAGACTTAAACCGCAGCACTTCCCTCTCACGCCCTCAGCCTGAATGTCTTCGGCGCGAACCGATACACAAGAACACAGGCCACAACCGAATAGACCACGCAAAATGTGATGCATGCGATCCCGAACACCAGGATCGGCAGCCTGACCTGCATCAGGAAGAAGCAGACCAGATAAGTAACGAAGAGGATGACCTGGTACATGCCGCTTTTCATCTCTGTCCCCGCATTGTACGGCTGCAGCAGATAATAGATCGTCAGGTAGTGGATCGAGAAAAACAGGCTCATACAGAGGATCGACACGAACAGCACCACATAGTTGAACGGATTCTCTGTCCCGCCGGATGCATACAGGACCGCGCACAGCCCGGCGCCGACCACGACAGCGGGAAGCGCATTGATCTTCATGATCTCCCGCAGGCGGATCCGGAACAGTTTTAAGATAAAGCGCGGCTGTTTATAGAAAGAATATGTCAGCAGACTGTGGTCACAGTTCATAAACAATGCCTTTGTAAACCCCGTCCCCCGGTTGACGGCATACATGATAAAGGTAAAATACGGGAGCCAGGTCATGACCATTTCATTGATCTCCTTTCTCGCCCCCGGCGCCAGTGTCAGCGCAACGGCCGCCGCACAGCTTAAAACAAGACAGATCCCGGCAAGCCGGACCGCGGATTTCCACAGGATCTTCCTGTGCCGCTTGATGAAGAGTTCATTCAAGTATTCAAAACCGCTGCGCTTACTTGTAATGGACGCATCCGCAGAGATGGATCTGTCGCTCACTGTCCTTGCCGCCTGCTTCATTGTATCCATCTGGCTGACGACCTGGGCGAGCAGCTCCTGGTTCACTTCACGGTAATGCCCGAAGGATATGATCTTGCGGGCGCTGAGGATCCCTGCCAGGATAAACAGCCCCATCACAGCCATGGATGCAGCGGCAGGAAGCACGATCCCCGCGGCAGGCAGGCCATAGGCAAGCGCCAGAAGGACCGCTGCGAAGATCCAGAGGTGCTTCCTGATCTTGTTCTCATTGTAGACATATCCGCTCCTCTCATAATCCCACAGGGAATACGCCGCCACAGCAGCCTTGATCCCTGCCACGGCAAACGGGATCAGGATACAGAACCAGACCGGCACTCCCCTCTGCATTCCGAACAGAAGCGAAAACGGCAGAAAGCCCACGATCACCTTCAGTATCATATATCCGTAATTGACCAGCGTATATTCCCGTGCACTCATGCGGAGCTGGATCATGGCATAGTACTTGTCCCTCGTCGGATTAAACAGACTGGTATTCATGTACGCTCCGATCACGGTCAGGAAGAGCAGGATATGAAGGAATGTCTGATCTTCCGGGACATTTTTGTACAGGATACCAATGCCGCAGACCATGGTGATAAAATATAAAAATTTCCCAAGAAACACTGAAATAACTTCCCATATAACGGATATGATATTTGCAAAGATTTTCAGCCCTCTCACTCCGTATAGCGCATCCGGCAGGATCTTCTTGATCAGCGGGATCTGCTTGATGGCAAAGAGGATGCTGTTTACCCGGTATGTATTTTTCAGTGAAAAAGAAATCCGTAATGTCTTATACATGATCTTCCTCCCGCAGCGCAGCAATGATCTTCTCCTTAAATTCCCTGCTGTCCAGGTTGGACTTCTCCACTACTTCCAGCTCCCCGTGGCTGAGCAGCACGATCACATCGCACAGGTCCAGCGCCAGATCCATAATATGGGTGGAGAAAATCGTGATCCTGCCATCCTTCAGCGAACGAAGGAGCTGCTTCATCTCTTCCGCCACGACCACGTCAAGGGATGTCAGCGGCTCGTCGAGCAGGAGGATCTTCGGCTCTGCAATGATATTGACAAGCATCTGCATCTTATTTTTCATTCCATGGGAGTAGTCTTTCATCAGCTTGTCCCTGTCTTCCGGTTCGATGCTCATAAAATCGAAATATTCGTCAATACTCTTCGGCTCTCTGATGGAATCAGAGTTAATATCCAGAAAGAACTTCAGGAACTCACGCCCGGTCAAAAATTCCGGCACAGCGGGCATTGACAGCACATAGCCGATGTCTTCAGGCTTCACTTCCCCGCGGTTCCCGTTCTCTTCCAGATAAAAGCTCCCGCCGTCCGCCCGGATATCCCGGTTGATACAGTTAAAGAGCGTAGTCTTTCCGGCGCCATTGCGCCCGAGGAGGCCGTAGATTTTCCCCTCTTCAAACGTAAAGTCAATATCTCTCAGCACTTCCTTCTTATCAAAATGTTTCTCCAGATGTTCAATGATAAACTTCATGTCTTCTCCTTTATCCTTATACCAATCATTTTTCATGTAAACATTTCAATTTATAAAGTTATTTTTCACTTTCAAATCGCCATATTGATAGCATTCCCATGTCATATCCATCCCAGCAGCCACATGAAAAATATTGTCACAGCCGCTCCTGCCGCGCCGGACGCGACCGCCAGAAGCACTTTCTGATACGGCCGTTTCCCCTCTTCCCTTGCTTTTTCAATCTCACTCAGGGCTTTCCCTTCTGTAAACGCGATAATTTCCTGATACGTCTGGATATCAAGCCTTTTCTTCTCCCGCTCCACGAGCATCGCCGCATAGCTTCCAGCCCCCAGTATCACGATCCAGATGGCAAGCCCTGCATAAGACAGGAAGTGCACAAGCGGGACCGGCGTGATAAGGACTGCCAGGAACAATATGGTAAAGATATTGCTCAGGCGCCCAAACCGCTTCTGATCTGTCTGATCGATCTGTTCGATCTGTTCTTTCATGATCTCCACATCTCCTTTGATTAATTGATCTAAAGAGACTTCGAAAACTTCACTGAGCAGCATAAGGCTTTTCACGTCAGGATAACTCTTGTCATTCTCCCAGTTGGAAACCGTCTGCCGCGATACAAAGACCTGCTCTGCCAGTGCCTCCTGAGATAATGTCCTTTCATTCCGATATTTTCTGATCTGTGTTCCCAGTTCCATTTTCTGTCTCCCTGTGATCTAAATTTTAATCCACTTCGAAAGATGTTGTCTATCAAATATCCTTGACATCCTGTATTCCCGCTGGTTTTCAGGCTGTCAAAGGTCTTTGACAACGGGTTTTCCGCATATTTTCTATGCCTGGTCCTGCCATCTTACTCCACAAATGACTGACTCATAATATAAAACTCTTCCTGGCCCGGCATCCATCTCTTCTCCATTTTCTCCAGGCTGTCGTCAAACTCCTGCGCTTTCCCCTCGTCAATACTCATGACAGGGCTGTCCGAATAAAACCAGATCCTCCCGTCCAGGACGCCCGGCTTAAGCTCCTTTACCAGCATTGCCGCGGGATATTTCCCCTTTTCCACGCAGACATTGTACTTTTTGCAGCATTTGAACCCGCTGCTCACATAGTTGGACGGGCTTCCGAAGATGACCACAGCTTCATACCCCAGCTCAGCCGCGCGGTTAAGAGAATGTTCGATCAACATTTTTCCGTACCCATTCCGCTGATACTCCGGGAGTACGCTGACCGGACCGAATGTGACGATTTCCTTTTTGCTCCCCTCTTCATCCGTAAGCTCTGCCTTCGTGTACATGATATTCCCGATTACCTTCCCGTCGAGCTCGAGCACAAAATCCAACTCCGGTATAAAGTCCTCATGCCCCCGCATGATATGCACAAGATAGTGTTCGACGCAGCCCGGAATATACATATTATAAAAGGCTTTTCTCGTGATATCCTCTACGAGCTTATAATCTGTCTCCTTCTCATTTCTGATATACAGCATCATAGTTCCTTCCGTTTCCTCTCTGTCTATGAAAACAAGGGACAGCCCCTTGTTATTGTTCTTTATCCTTCCCATCTTAGCATGTCCTCTGCCGTCCGTAAAGGAAATGCTTCGCTAAAACATTTTCCATTTGCCACAGTCCAAAATGCACTTGTGTTTCCTCTCCCCGTGTGATATTCTTTCTTTACACTTTCCAGACAGATACACCTTCTGGAAGTGTCCCGGACGGCAGGGCTCTCGCCCTGATCAGCCGCCCAAGATAAACTTCCTGCTCTGTAATCGAGCGATTTCAACATTTATACCCACAAAATCAACACATTTTCAAGAGTTCAGGAAAAAGGAGGGGATTCCATTGATATCTTAAAAACTTTCGGATATTGTTGCAGCCTGAAAACGAATTGGATATACTAAAAGGAGAGAAATGGAGAAAAGAAAGTTACAATGGCACCCTGCTTTTGGCGCAGCGCTCCGCATTACCCTGAAAGATGAAATGGAATTTCTGGAAATGCAGGAAGAATATCTGCTGAGCAAAAAGCCGCCTCAGATTGATATACTTATTGTCAAAAAGCTGCGGGATCGTCCCATTAAGAAAGCCATAGGCAAAATATTCCGCCAGCATAACATTATTGAATATAAAGCTCCCGGCGATTATCTCAGTATCAATGATTTCTACAAAGTGTACGGCTATACCTGCTTTTACCAATCCAACACTGACAGGATAAAGGAAATCGATCCGGAGGAGCTGACGATCACATTTGCCTGCAGCCGCTATCCGCGTGAAATGCTGAAGCATCTCGCAGAAGTCCGCGGAATACATGCAGAAAACCGGGATAAAGGAATCTATTATCTGATCGGAGATGCGATTCCCATGCAGCTTCTGATCACTCAAGAATTGACACAGGAAGAAAACTTCTGGCTGAAGAATCTCCGAATGGATCTGAAAGCCGGCAGGGAAATCCAAAATATCGTGGCAAAATATGAACAGAACAGACACTCAAAGGACTATGCCGCTGTGATGGACCTGATCACGCGGGCAAATTGGAAAGAAATGGAGGCTGATCGAAAAATGTGTGATGCTTTAAAAGAACTCTTTGCGGAAGAGCTGAAGGAAGAAAATGAGAAGGGGATGGAGCGCGGTATCCATCTCGCGAAACTTATCTTCAAGCTGTCTGCCCAGGGCAGCTCAGATGAAGAGATTGCCGAAAAATGTGATCTTCCTTTAGAACAGGTACGGGAGATCCTGGAATAAACTCCAGGGGGCTGCTGTTACACGATACAGCAGCCCCCTCTTCTCATTTTCATCAGAAAATCTCATATCCCGCAAGTCTAAGTACTTCTATCGCCTTCTCAAAATTCTCCTTCTTCGTCAAAATATAATCCGTATTGTAAGTGGATACCGCAAAAATCCCGATTCCATTCTCCGCCATCAGCGCCGAGAGCTTCGCAAGTATCCCGATCAGGGAAAAATCCAGCGTTCCCTGAATCCGAAATGCCTTCCATCCGTCATCGTGGTCGATCACATTCCCTGGTATATCGTCTGTAATACATACCAATGAACACTCTTCATCTGTTTTACCGAGGAAGCAGTATTCGCTCCCCAGATCAGTCTGAGAATAATCCTTCACTCTGCATACCGAAAATTCGTAATCTATTTTTTCTATCTTCATTTCCGCCTCCTGCAGTTTCATTTTTAAATAAACCATATCAACAAGCTGTATGCCTCCCTCATAGATAGGATGATCGTAATGATCCGTGAAAAAGTTCCGGACCACATGAGACCTGCGGAACCCGCATTTCTCATAAAACGGCACTGTGGCAGGACTGTCCCCTGTGCCCACGTACAGAACCTTAAAGAGGTCTCTGTATGAATCTGCCACAAACCGGATCATGTGCCTGCCGTATCCCTTCCCCTGAGATTCCGGGATGACCGCCAGATTTTTGATCTCCAGGGCGCCGTTTCCCTCATCCGTCACAACGCACACTGCCTTCACACCGCCATCCTCCAGGACGTACATATCCCCTCTCTCAAGATATTGGTCTATCATATCCTCCTGCTCGTCCGCCAGAAGAAGCAGGGGCAGGTATTCTTTTTTGTCTGTTTCTACTTTCCTGATCTCCATAGATCTTCCTATACACATTATTCCGGCAGTATACTCACCTTATCTCCCTCGATCAGTATCGCCTGGTGATCATCGATGGCCTTTAAGCCCAGCTCTGACGAATACCTCTCAATGATCGCATTTGCTGCGGGTCCCATCTCCGGGTGCTCCAGATGCGGGACCACATAGAAATCCACCAGCCCCATTCCCGTATAATCTGTCAGCTCCGGCGCCTTCCCGGGGACATCCATCTCTGCAGAATATCCAATATCCGGGCAGGCCGCGATCGCCCCGGCGGACTCACCGATATAGAGCTTCCCTTTTGCCGCTTCCCGGGCAATGATCCGATCCGCGCCTGAGCGCTTCAGCTCCTGGAGCAGGAAAAATGTGTTCCCGCCTCCCACAAAGATCATATCATTCTTCGTCAGCTTTTCCCTGACAGTTTCTTCGGAAGCGGCTGAAACCTCCAGCTCATCGACAGTCAGCCCCAGTTCCTCCAGCATCCTTGTCTCCGCTTCCGCCATCCCCTCGATCTCTTCCGCGATCGCCGCAGTCGGGATGTAGGTCACTGTTTTTCCATTCAGATCCGGCTCTGCCCTTTTCAGCAGATCAGTCACATTACATAACATGGATACCAGTAATATTTTTTTCATAAGCCCCAGAGCCCCCTGTTCAAAATTTCCTGTACTTATTCTTTGCCACTGTGATTGTTATTTATCATAATAGAACTCTGTCCACTTCCCCTTATAAGACCGGCACGGCAGGTACGGGTGCTTCTCTCCCCGCAGCTCCCCGCGTTTCAGCGCGGCAGCATCTTCCAGGTTCCGCCCGATATACTCCGGTCTGATAGGATACTCATGGTGACAGGGAATGATCGTCTCAACCTGACCGGCGAGAGCGCACAGCTTCCGCTGGCTCTCTATATACAGATCCAGATCCCGGTGCGCCCCGAACATGTAGATTGGTCCCGCCTTCTGTACAGAATCGCCCGGGAGCAGCAGCTTTTTCTCCCGGTCAAAAAACGCAGTGCTTCCATATGTATGCCCCGGGATCTCGATCGTTTCCAGCCGATAGCCGCCGCACTCGAAGACATCCCCCTCCCGCAGAGGCTCAAGACGCACATCTTCTTTTACCATATTCCAGTCCGCTTCATGGAGGCGGCAGCTCCCAAAATCCTTCAGTCCGCCTGCGTGATCGATATCCGCGTGTGTCATGATCACCTGGACCGGCAGGTCCGTGATACTCTGAACCGCCTCATATACATGGCTGTCCGGGAATCCTGTGTCGACCAGAAGCGCTTTCTTCTCTCCCACGATCAGGAACTGCCTCACTCGCCCGTCGTCCAGAATATAAAAGTTGTCCGTAAATAATCGCACCTGTATCATAATCTTGTCTCTCCATCCTTCTTATTGAAATTCTTTTTGAAATTCTTTCCGAAGAACCTCTTTCGGAGGCTCGATCTCATTAGCAATAGAATGCTCTGTCAGCTCGGACAGGAGCCTGATCTTTTTATTAAGAATAGGTCTCATACAGTTGGGGACATGCTCCTGATGCGCGCGGTGGATCGCCACGCACTCCTTGCAGTTGCCGTGATAACGGCAGGCTTTCTGACAGGGACAGTGATCTTTGTCCTTGTATTCCTCTCGGAACTGAGCTGCAAATTCTTCCTGAAGCCTCAGTCCCTCCTGCCGGTTTCCTTTGTGGAATTCTTTCATTGCGTCAAGCTCTTTCTGGTTACCTTCGATGATCATTTATTTATCTCCTTTGTATAATTTACTAATGGAAAAATACCCTATACCATTTATACCCGATATAATAAAAGGTCTCCCTTGCCAGAAATGGGATTTTCGTCCTCAGACTGACATACCTCGTTGTCGGAGTCGGCGAGCTGTATGCCGTGATCCCCGCATCTTCCGCCAGCATCATCGCCCGTTTCATATGCAGGGGATCGCTGACGATGATCGCGGTCTTGTATCCGTTTTCTTCCATGATAACTTTGGAATTCTCCAGATTTTCCTGGGTAATCGAAGATTGATCTTCCATCAGGACAGCTTCCTCGGGAATTCCCTGAGAAAGAAGATATTTTTTTGCTGCCGATGCATCGGATTCCTCCGCCTCATCCGCTGTCCCGCCAGTCACGATCAGCCTGTCCACATACCCTTCCTCATACAGGGTAATGCCGTGATTGATCCGTTCGCGATAAACCGGTGAGACCTCACCATTGTAAGTCTCAGCTCCCAGAATGATTGCCACATCTGCCCGGCATTTCTGATCTTCTGTGCTGAAGGAACAGATATCAAACACATTTTTCCCGATGTATATAGCAGAAAAGAGAAACAGCAGTATGAGAACTTTATATCTCGTTTTTATCTTCTTCATACTTCATCCGGCTGCTGCCCGTCATGCGCCTTCCACTGGCACTCTGTCAGTTTCATATCAGAAAACACTGCCTTAAACGAAGAATCTTCCGGCGAGCAGGCGTAGATGCCGAACCGGATCTTCCCGTCCCCCTTCTGCATGTGGCAGATCCGCATCTGCTGAAAACGGATCCCGTCCGAAGAACACTCAATACAGTAGTCATCCTCTCTGCGGCTGAAACGGTACCACATTGATTTTACCGAGGCATCTATCACCGTGGTCGCCCAGTCCGAATACCCCTGATTCGTGACAACGCTTCCCAGGTGCTGATACTCTTCATTCTCATATTCCACCGACCCTTTCAGCCAGTTCTCACTGTCCAGGTACATCACGATTCCACACTGGTCAAACCTGTGATGGCTTTCCCGGAAATCTGTCTTTACGATAAAGCTGAAATACTTTTCCTCTGTCTCCATCTGAAATACCGGAGCATTGTCATTGCGGAAGTGATAGTAAGTCCTCTGCCACAGGTCCGTGTGTGGCTTTGTTGTGATCTCTATCACTCCGTCTTGGATGACGCAGCTTTCCGGTTCCCTTGTCCATTTGAATTTGCTCAGATCTATTTCCATTCCTATCCTCCACTGTTTTTCAGCCTGCTCCCTGCAATGCCTTTATTTCATTCATATTTTAGCGCCTTTCGTATCTGAGTTCCACAATCCCATTGTAATTTCTCGTCTCCATAAGTCTTAATCCCAGTTCCTCCGGGAGCTCACCGAACAGTCTGACGCCTGCTCCCAGAAGAACGGGAATAACCGAAATATAGAACCTGTCGATCATGCCCTCCTGCATCAGCTGCTCAGCAATACTTGCGCCGCCGCAGATCCAGATATCTTTTCCCTTCGTCTCTTTCAGATTCCGAATCAAATCTGAAGGCACTTTATGAACAAATCTGATTTTCTCAGTAGACGTTTCTTCGCGGTGCGTGATCACATAAGTCATCAGATCTCCATAAACCCATTCGTCCGGAGAAAGTTCTGTCATCACCTGGTGATAGGTCTTCCGGCCCATGACATCCTGCACAGACCGCCCTCCTCTTCTTCGACTAAGCAACATTCCTCAGCATCTTTAAGGAATTCCGGTGTTTTGGACCAGTATTTCACTCCCCAGTTTTCAAAATTCCATTCCTCCATATACTCATTGCACTCATAATCCACATAATACAGCGTGCCGTCCTGCAGGATAAAATTTGTGGGGAAATAGTCGATATTTGTATTCGCGGCATAAAGCGGACCGCACATTGCTTTTACCTGCTCCAGGCAGGTTTCCGGAAGTCTGTCCTCCAGGACCATTTGGTAAACCGTATCTCCGTCTATATACTCTTTAATGATCCGTTCATTGTCTTTGTCAACGTCCAGCATCTTGGGAAGCGGAATGCCAATCCTTTTCAGGCGGTCATAGCCCTGTCATAATCCTTCCCCGCCACATAGACATGATACTCATATGCCGCTGATGCATTTATAGACGGAACGCCGTGATACCGCCCCGGATTTGTAACCGGGTTGGATCTGGTGGTATATTCGATCTGGGGATCCGACAGCAGACTCTTTGTCCGTTGATACTCATTCAGATCCCAGGTGAGCAGAACCTCTCTTTTAAAAAACATACGAATCCCCCTTCCCGCTTCTGGAAACCTCTCCCGATTCCTGAGATTATTGATCCGATCCTCATTGATCCGCTTTCATCCCAGCCGTCTTGCCAGATCATCCAGCCGTCCCATATCCATAAAATCCACTTTCTTCCCATAAGTCTCGATTATAGCTCTTGTTTCTGCGCCCTGATCTTCCAGCGGCTTCTTTTTCACCTGATCGTAGAGCAGTTTCATCAAGGTCCGGTGCATGAAATTCAGCCGCGCGTAGTCGATGCCGCCTCTCAGATGATAGAATTCCGACTTTTCCCTCAGCGTTTCCGGTATCTGCCTCCCCGCGGACGTCCTGATATTCCTCACATATTTTTCATCCTCCGGATCAGCCAGCCCCACTGTGATCACTGTAAAACGCCGGCAGGCCGTGGGATCAATCTTCCTCACTGTCTTTGCCAGCCCCTTAACGCTGCCCGCATAGAGTCCCCCCAGATAGATGATCTTCTGATATCCGCCCAGATTTCCCGCCCTGTCATAAGGCACTGCATGCAGTCCCATCCGCTCTGCCAGCGCTTCTGCGTAAATTTTCGTTGTCCCGTAACAGCTTCCGTAAATAATGATCGTATCCATACGCATTTCTCCTCCTGCTCCCATTATGCCAGACCCGGCATCCGATGTCACTGCTTTTCCTGCACTAATTTTCCCGGCACTAATTTTCATCAGGATCCTTCTTGACAACTTCCCGCACCACTTCTATAATCTTATTGTTTGAATTCAAATTATTTGTATTCAAATTATTATCAAGATTTAATCCGCAGCCATGGACGCTGCCGCAAAGGAGATGACACGATGTCCCACTCATTTCACTATCTGATCATGGCGGAACATTCTATATTTCAGAAGGAACTTCTCAACCGACTGAAAGACACCGGTCTGACGATCGGGCAGCCAAAAGTGCTTGACTACCTGAAAGATCACGACGGCGCCGGGCAGAAAGACATTGCCCGGGGATGCCATATCGAGCCGGGCACGCTCACCACGATCCTGAACCGCATGGAAGACGCCGGACTTGTGGAGCGGCGCATGCTGAACGGGAACCGCCGCAGTCTCTATGTTTTTCTGACTGGAAAAGGAAAAGAACAGCTTAAGCCGGTGACAGAAGCATTCTCCGAGATGGAAGAAGAAGCATTCCGCGGCATTTCCGAAACGGAACGGAAAACATTCATGGATCTGATGCTGCGGGTCTATGAGAATATCTCTTCAAGAAAGGATTGATCCAAATATGGAAAAACTAAAACGATATATTGTATTTCTGATCGGGCTTTTCATCAATTCACTGGGCGTCAGCCTGATCACAAAGGCGGATCTGGGCACATCCCCGATCTCATCGATCCCATATGTGCTCAGCCTGAACTTTCCGTTTACACTGGGACAGTTCACGATCGCGTTCAGCCTTCTGCTGATACTGATCCAGCTCGTCATCCTGCGCAGGAATTTTAAGGCGGAGCATCTGCTGCAGATCCCGATCTCCATCCTGTTCGGATATTTCATCGACCTGACCATGGTCATGCTCTTTTTTGTGGATCCGCAGACCTATCTTTCTTCTGTGGTCTATCTGCTGATCGGGTGCGTGATCCTGGGATTCGGCGTATACACAGAAGTCCTCGCCGATGTGGCGATGCTCCCCGGCGAATCGTTCGTCCGTGCGGTGTCTTCCACATGGAAGACGGAATTCGGATCCACAAAAGTTGCTTTTGACGTGTCGCTGGCCGTCATCGCGGCAGTCCTTTCTCTCCTCTTCGCCCATCGCCTGGACGGGGTCAGAGAAGGGACGATCATCGCCGCTCTGCTCGTCGGTTTCATCGCCCGCCTGTTCGGACGCAGACTCGCCTTTCTCGGACCGCGTCTCTTCCGCACAAATGAGAAAAGTAGTGATGAACAAACTGCCGCAGCTTCGGCTTCGGAGGGTACTTCAGTTTCAGATAACTCTTCGTTTTCGGCAGATGATAAAGCTCCAGTGCCGTACAAGGTCATCGTGATCGGGCGCCAGTACGGAAGCGGCGGGCACGACATCGGGAAAGAGCTCGCGGAAAAACTGGGATTTGCCTTCTACGACAATGAGATCATACAGATGACTGCAGGCTCCACTGGATATACACCGAAATTCGTGCAGGAGCACGAAGAAAATATAACGAACAGCTTCCTCTACGACCTTGTAAGCCAGATGTACATTTACTCCGATACCCGGGAAGCTCCCAGGGACGCCATCTTCGAATCCGAGGGAGAAGTCATCCACAGTCTCGCCGATCAGGGAAACTGTGTCATCCTCGGCAGATGCGCAGATTATTTTCTCCGTGACCGGCAAGACTGCCTGAAGATCTATCTCCACGCGCCGGAAGATTACCGTGTAAAACGGATCATGGATACGGAAGATCTGTCGGAAGAGGACGCCCGCCGGAAAGTACGCAGGATGGACCGCAGGCGTTCGGATAATTACCATTACTATACAAGACGGATCTGGGGACATTCCGGGAACTACGATCTTACAATTGACACAGGCATCGGCGCTGAGGCTGTGGAAGAGATCATCCGCCGTACTCTGGAATTAAAGCAATAATAGGAAAGTAACGTACTTTCGTGCTACGGAGATGTATGATATACTGAAGAAGTTACCGCCCCTATACTGGTATCAGGAAGGGGGTGTTTCTGTTGGAAATTCTTATATCTTTTCTTATCGCTGTCATGGCTGGTGTAGCCTGCCACTACATCATCAAATGGTTAGACAGCGATGAATAGTCGGTAACTAACCTCGGGCTTAATCCACCCGCAAAAATGGAATAGAGAACCCCCGGAGATCGCACCTCCGGGGGTTCTCGCCGTTCCTGTTAGAACTCTTATATCTTTTTGCCTGTACTGAATATAGCATATGCTCCAGGCAAAGTCAAGTTTATGCATTTCCCAAAAATTCTATACCGACCCGCCAGCTGCTGTCCACCTGTAACTGTTCATTTCCCTTCCTTTACCATGAGCACGATACCGACGGCCATCATGATAACAGCGAAAATGTGGACAGGATAACTTATCATCGGCGGCGCAAAATCCTCCGCCGCCGTCATACAGCAGTTGGTCAGAAGTCCTATGTCTATGATGATCAGCGGCAAAGTACCCCCTCCCTTCTTCTCCGGCTCGATCCCGCTTTTTTGTTCCTCCAGTCTCGCGATGACCTTATTGGTCCGGAGCGCTGCATCCGCACAGGTGAAAACAAACAGGCTGATCAGGAGCGCAAACACCCAGCCAACACCATTCCCTGTCATTCCCGCATAGATCTCCGAAAAAAGCGCGAGCAGCTCTATGACCGTTACGACCTTGAACATCCGCCGTATCTTCCGGTAATGTTCGATCTTCGAATCTACATCCGTATACAGCTCAAACGGACCGTCTTCCGCCCGCTTGCGCAGTATGATCCAAAAGCCCCACAGCACTACGATCTCCACACCGAGCTCTCCCATCAGCTCCCGGTATTCGTCGCTGACTGAATACAGCTCATCCCCAAGATCGATCTGATAGATATATTCCCCTTTCTCACATGGCTCAAATTTATAAAATCCTGCGAAAAAACTTTTCAGCGCCCAGCCGTCAGCCGCCATCTCATTGAGCCACTCTGTCTCCTTGTCCTTATCATAATACAGTCTGAATCGGATCATACTTCTCCCTCCTCCATGAGCTTTGCATTGTCCAGCAGTTCTTTCAGGCGGCTCCTCTCCGCTTCGAACGCTTCTTTCCCCAGCTCTGTGATCATATACTCCTTTTTCTTCCGCGACTCTGTATCCTGACTGTAGATCCTGATCCAGTCCCGCTTCTGCATGGTCTGCAGTGCTCCGTAAAGGGTACCCGGGCCAAGGACTACGCGCCCATTCGTCAGATGCTCCACCTCCTGGATGATGCCGTATCCGTGATTCGGCTTCCGCAGGGACAGCAGGATATAAAAAAACGCTTCAGTCAGCGGTGTTTCCTTCTCTGACATCCTATCACTCCTCTCTGTGTTTTCATAGAAAGTATTTTCGGATTCCGATATATCGTCAAGTGATATATTTTGATTATAATATATCGTCTTGTGATATATTTGTCAAGTATGAAAATGCAAACCGTGCCCCAAAACTTAAACCTCCAACTCAAAGGGCAGAAATACCGCCAGCACGCAGATCACCGGCGGCATTTCTGCCCTTTCGCTCTTTTATTCCTTCCAATCCTCTATAAATCTTTCGCTTACCCCAGCGCCTCTTTCATCCTCTTCACATACTCTCCCACATACTCCGGCGCGTCTTTCCCATGCTCTCCGATCAGCCTGACGATGGCAGACCCGACGATTGCCCCGTCCGAGATCCCTGCCATTTTCGCCGCCTGCTCCGGTGTGGAGATGCCGAACCCGATAGCGCACGGGATGTCCGTATTCTGCCGCACGGTCTCCACGATCGCTCCCAGGTCGGTCTTGATCTCGCTCCGCACCCCGGTAACCCCCAGGCTGGAGACGATATACAGGAACCCTTCCGCTTCCCGGGCGATCATAGCGATCCGGTCCTCCGACGTCGGCGCGATCAGCGAGATCAGATCCACGCCGTACCTGCGGCAGATGGGGAGAAACTCCTCTTTCTCTTCATACGGGACGTCCGGCAGGATCAGCCCGTCGATCCCAATCTCCCGGCAGGTAGAGATAAACCGCTCAGAACCGTAGGAGAACACCACATTCGCATAGGTCATAAATACCATCGGCACTTCCACATCCCTGCGCAGGTCTCTTACAAGGTCAAAGATTTTATCCGTGGTGACTCCGCCGTTCAGCGCCCGCAGGTTCGCCCCCTGGATCACCGGCCCCTCTGCGGTGGGGTCTGAGAAGGGGATTCCAAGCTCGATCAGGTCAGCACCGTTTGCCGCAGCCGCGCGGACGACTGCTGCCGTTGTCTCCAGATCCGGATCCCCGCAGGTAATGAACGGGATGAATGCTTTTCCGTTTTCAAATGCTTTTCCTATATTACTCATAGATATCCTCCCCTCTGTAACGGGCAATGGCTGCGCAGTCTTTGTCGCCCCTGCCCGAGACCGTGATGACGATGATCTGATCCCTGCCCATCTCCGGCGCGATCTTCATGGCATGCGCCACGGCGTGTGCGGATTCGATCGCCGGAATGATCCCTTCTGTCCTCGCCAGGTATTCAAACGCATTCACTGCCTCCTCGTCCGTGACCGGGACGTACTCCGCTCTGCCGATGTCATGGAGATAAGCGTGCTCCGGCCCCACGCCCGGATAATCCAGCCCCGCGGAAATAGAGTAGACCGGGGCGATCTGTCCGTATTCATCCTGGCAGAAATAGGACTTCATTCCGTGGAAGATGCCGACTCTTCCCGTGTTGACCGTTGCCGCCGTCTCAAAGGAGTCGATGCCCTTTCCTGCCGCCTCGCATCCGATCAGCCGCACACCCTCATCCTCTATAAAGTGGTAAAAGCTCCCGATGGCATTGGAGCCGCCTCCCACACAGGCGACCACCGCGTCCGGCAGACGCCCTTCCTTTTGCATGATCTGTTCTTTGATCTCTTTGGAGATGACCGCCTGGAAATCCCTTACGATCGTGGGGAACGGATGAGGGCCCATGACAGAACCAAGGCAGTAATGGGTATCGCTGATCCTGGATGTCCACTCTCTCATCGCCTCTGAGACCGCATCTTTTAATGTTGCTGTTCCTGTCTTCACCGGGATGACCTCAGCCCCGAGCAGACGCATGCGGTATACATTCAGCGCCTGACGGTTCGTGTCTTCCTCTCCCATGAAGACCACGCATTCCATTCCCATGAGAGCCGCCGCGGTGGCGGTGGCGACTCCGTGCTGCCCGGCGCCTGTCTCCGCGATCAGCCTTGTCTTGCCCATCTTCTTCGCAAGGAGCGCCTGGCCCAACACATTGTTGATCTTATGTGCCCCTGTATGGTTCAGGTCTTCTCTTTTCAGGTAGATCTTCGCCCCGCCCAGGTCCTCTGTCATCTTCTCCGCATAGTACAGCCGGGAAGGCCTCCCCGCGTATTCATTGAAAAGCTCCTCCAGCTCCCGGTTAAACTCCGGGGCGTTTTTATAATGGTTATACGCTTCTTCCAGCTCGATCACAGCGTTCATCAGTGTCTCCGGTATATACTGACCGCCGTGGATGCCGAAGCGTCCGTTCGGGTTTGTCATTGTATCTCATCCTTTCTTTTTCCTATTCTTCTGTCCGCCGCGCATCCGCCCTTCTGACCGCCAGGACAAATTTCTCCATTTTCTCCCGGTCTTTGTATCCGTCCGTCTCTATTCCGGAGCTGACGTCCACTCCGTATGGAGACAGCGCATTTACCGCGTCCCCGGCATTATCCGGGGTCAGCCCACCCGCCAGGAAATACGGACGGCGGATCTTCCTGAGCAGCGTCCAGTCAAACACCTCTCCCGTCCCGCCGCCGGGGGAATCCGCCAGGATCAGGTCCGCGCTGCTCTCCTCAGCTCTTTTGGCATCCCGCTCCGAGCAGATAGAAAATGCCTGGATGATCAAGGTGTTTCCCAGCCGTTTCCTGAGGTCTTGGATATAATCCTCATTCTCCCTGCCGTGAAGCTGAACTGCATCGATCACGCCCCGGCTGACAAGCAATTCTATGACCTGAGGTTTTTCATCCACAAACACCCCTGCCGCCCGGATCCCCGGATCCAGCATCCGCTTCAGCTCCGCCGCCTTCTCCGGGGACACATATCTCCGGCTCTTCGGGGCAAAGACAAATCCGATGTAATCCGGCAGAAGCTCATTCGCCGCCCGGATGTCGCAGGGGCGGGACAGCCCGCACAGTTTGATCTTCGTCATTTACGCCTCTCCTTTCAGCTCCCGGGAGCCTGATCTTCATCATCTATCCTTCACCTTTCAGCTCCCGGAGCTTTGCTTTTTTATCCGCCGCGCGCATCAGCGTCTCTCCGATCAGCACCGCGTCAGCACCAATCCCGCGCAGCCTGCTTACATCCTCCGCGCTGCCCACGCCGCTCTCAGAGACGAACAGGACTTCCGGCGGGATCATCTGCCGCAGTCTCCGGCTGTTCTCTGTATCTACGGAGAAGTCTTTCAAATTCCGGTTGTTCACTCCGATCATCCGGGCACCTGCGCGCAGCGCTATTTCCACTTCTTCTCCGTCATGGGCTTCCACCAGGGCGGACAGCCCCAGCCCGTCACAGATCCCGATGTACTCTTTTATCTGCTCCTCAGACAGGATCGAGCAGATGAGGAGCACAGCAGACGCTCCAAGCAGCTTTGCCTCATAGATCATGTATTCGTCCACTGTGAAATCTTTTCTCAGGCAGGGGATGGACACTGCCTCTGCAATATCTTTCAAGTATTTATCGCTTCCCAGGAACCATTTGGGCTCTGTCAGCACGGAGACGGCATCCGCTCCCGCCGCCTCATATTCCCGGGCGATCGAAAGATAGGGGAACTCCGGCGCGATCAGCCCTTTGGACGGGGACGCCTTTTTGCACTCGCAGATAAAGGCGATGTCTGGTTTTTTTAACGCATTTTCAAAGGCGAAATTTCCTTTCGGCATATCCGATGCCCTCTGCCGGATCTCTGTCAGGGACTGTCTGCGCTTCGCCTCTTCCACCCGTTCCCTGGCGTGGTCCGCCAATCGGTCCAGGATCATCCCGCCGCCGGGTCTCTTTCCTTTTTCTGCCTGTGCTCCCATGCCGGCCGCCGTCATCCCTGCACCTCCGCTTCTGCCGCCCCGGGCTCATCCTCCAGCTCCGGTCGGTTGCTGATCTTGATCAGCTTTTCCAGTGTCTCCAGCGCTTTCCCGGAATCGATCAGCTCCGCCGCCAGCTTCACGCCGTCAGCCATAGACTCCGCCTTCCCGCCGATATAGAGCGACGCCCCGGCATTCATGAGCACTGCATTCCTCCGGTGCCCCTTCTCCCCTTTCAGGATGGACACTGTGATCGCCGCATTCTCTTCCGGCGTCCCGCCCAGAAGGTCTGCCTTTGTACAGCGGTCAAATCCAAAGTCCTCCGGGGTGATCACATAATTCCGGATCCATCCGTCCCGGATCTCGCACACAGTCGTCGGCGCGCTCAGTGAGATCTCGTCTAATTTATCCTGTCCGTAGACCACCATTCCCCGTTTCACGCCCAGGTCTGCCAGTACCTGCGCCAGAGGGCCCACCAGATAGTCGTCATACACGCCCAAAAGCTGCATCGTCGGTTTCCCGGGATTCGTGAGAGGCCCCAGGATATTGAATACGGTCCGGAATCCCAGTTCCTTCCGGATCGCCCCTACATATTTCATCGAGGTGTGGTACTCCTGCGCGAAGAAAAAGCACATCCCCGCTTCATTTAACAGCTCCACGCAGCGCTCCGGGCTCTGCCGGATATTCACCCCCAGCGCTTCCAGACAGTCCGCTGTCCCGCACTGGGAAGACGCCGCCCGGTTGCCGTGCTTTGCCACCTTCATGCCGCCTGCCGCCGCGACCAATGCGGAAGTGGTCGAGATATTGAAGCTGTGGGCATTGTCCCCTCCGGTCCCTACGATCTCGAACACATCCATCCCGGTCTCCACTTTTACCGCATGGTCGCGCATCGCAGCCGCGCAGCCGGAGATCTCATCTTTGGTCTCCGCCCTGGCGCTCTTTGTGGAAAGGGCGGAAAGGAATGCCGCATTCTGTGTGGGCGTTGTTTCCCCGCTCATGATCTCATTCATCACAGTATACGCTTCATGATAGGTCAGGTCTTCTTTGTTTACGATTTTTACGATTGCTTCTTTGATCATGGCTTCTGTCTCCTTTTACTCGATAAAATTTTTCAGCATCTGTCTGCCGTCCGGCGTCATGATGGACTCCGGGTGGAACTGTACCCCGTAGATCGGGTAATCTCTGTGCTGCACTGCCATCACCTCGCCGTCGTCTGCGACGGCTGTGACCAGCAGTTCCTCCGGGAGCGTGGATGCGTCCGCCGCAAGGGAATGATACCTCGCCGCCGGGGCAGCCGGCGGGATATCCCGGAACAGCGGGCATTCCCTGTCGAACCGTACCTCGGACTGTCTCCCGTGCATCAGCTCTTTCGCATATGTGATCTTTGCCCCAAACGCCGCGCACACCGCCTGATGCCCCAGGCAGACACCCAGAACGGGGATCTCCCGCCCCAGCTCTTTTGCCGCCTCAATGATGATCCCCGCATCCTCCGGCCTCCCCGGCCCCGGCGAAAGGATGATCCGGTCAGGCCCCAACTCCCTGATCTCATCCACTGTCATCTCATCGTTCCGAATGACTCTGATCTCAGGATCGATCTCCCCGACCATCTGATACAGGTTATAGGAAAAGCTGTCATAATTGTCGATCAACAGTATCTTTTCTTATACGCGATGCGGATGGCGATACAGGTATCCATATTTCCTGTAAAGTCAATATATCCGATGGCGCCGCCGTAGATGCCTCTCTTATTATTTTCCAGTTCGCCGATGAGCTGGCACGCCCGGATCTTCGGCGCTCCAGAGAGCGTCCCCGCCGGGAGGACCGCCTCGACAGCATCCAGCGCGTCGCAGCCGTCCCGGATCTCGCCGCGCACGGTAGAACCGATGTGCATCACATGGGAAAACCGCTCGATGGAATGGAATTTCTCCACCTGCACAGTGCCGAACCGGCTGATCTTGCCCAAGTCATTCCGCCCCAGGTCCACCAGCATGTTGTGCTCAGCGAGCTCTTTTTCGTCCTTCAGGAGCTCCCTCTCCAGCTCCATGTCTTCCTCATCCGTCTTTCCTCTCGGCCTTGTCCCCGCCAGCGGGAATGTATGGAGCACGCTGTCCTCCAGCCTGACCAGTGTCTCCGGGGAAGCGCCTGCCACCTCCACATCCGTCCCTGAGAAATAGAACATGTACGGCGACGGATTGATCGTGCGCAGCACCCGGTAAGTGTTCAGAAGACTTCCCTCAAACGGGGCGGCGAGACGGTTGGAAAGCACGATCTGGAAGATGTCTCCCTCCCGGATGTGGTGCTTCGCCTTTTCCACCATGGAGCAGAACGCTTCTCTGTCAAACAGCGGCGTGATCTCTCCTGTGAGATGCCCGCCCGGTTCTTCCTTTTTCTCTCCGGTACGCAGGAGATCGCGCATCTGTTTTAACTCCATGACCGCCCTGTTGTACTCAGTCTCCAGTGCCCCTTCCGTTTCTTCCCCGAGACGCATATTTGCGATCAGGATGATCTTCTGCCGGAAATGGTCAAAAGCGATCACCTTATCAAAGAGCATCAGATCCACGTCTTTGAACGCCTCTGTATCCTCCGCCTCTGTCCGCACCGCAGGCTCGCTGTATCCGAGATAATCATAGGAGAAATATCCTACCAGCCCTCCGGTAAAGGAGGGAAGATACTCAAATCGCGGGCTCTTATGATCCGCGAGGATCTGGCGGAGATACCCGGACGGGTCGTCTGTCCTGAACCGGACGCCGCCTGCATTCATCTCCCCGTCCATGCAGGTGATCTCCATCTTCGGGTCATATCCAAGAAAGGTATATCTGCCCCATTTTTCATCCGCCTGCGCTGACTCCAGCATATAGCAGTGGGTGGATACATTCTTTAAGATCTTCATCGCTTCTGCCTCCTTTTCTTCGCCTGCCAGAGGATATTGGTGTTTCCAGCCATGCCATCCATAATCCGGCTGATCTTTCTTTATCAGATGATGTTCCATCTCATCTCGTCACAAATCTCAATTTTGTGCCTTACTTATGCAATAAAAAAGTCCCTGACAGATTTTTATTTCTGTCAAGGACGAATCATACAAAATAATTATAATCCGCGGTGCCACCTCGAATTCACGGGAAATCCCCCGTGCGCTTAGCAGGATACCATCATATCCCCGGCAACTAACGTATGCCTCCACGTCGCAGAATACTCTGCGGGATACCATATCCCCCGCATTTGACTGCGCCCTCAGCGGTCCATTTGACGACTTGTTTCTCACCCGGTTCTCAGCATCCCGGGCTCTCTGTAAAGGCATGATCGCCGTTATCTCCACTTCATCGGTTTAGTGTATTAACTTGTGGTTTACGATACCATGGCAAATCGGAATTGTCAATATTTTTTCAGGTTATTTTTCTACCCTTCAATAAAACTACCGATTTTCTTGCTTTTCCTGTACTGCCGTGTTATACTATCCCACGTTGCAGACCCGTCTAAAAACAAGGTCTTTCAAGGTCTGCCGGCGGTCACCGCCGTTAAATGTGCCGAGTGTTCGAGACCTTCCACTCGTAAAACAAAACTAAAGGAGAATTGAAAAATGAAAGTATTCAAACACCTCAATGTGCTTTTCATGGCACAGGCGGCGATGATCGCCGCGATCTACGTAGTCGTGACACTGCTTGTCGCACCTTTTGCTTACGGAGAGGTCCAGGTCCGTTTATCCGAGGCTCTGACCATCCTTCCTGTATTTACCCCGGCCGCGATCCCAGGACTATTTATCGGATGTCTCATCAGCAATATCCTCGGCGGATGCATTCTCCCGGATATTATTTTCGGAAGCCTTGCGACCCTGATCGGCGCGGTATTTACATGGATGCTGAGGAACCACAGCAAATATCTGGCCCCTCTTCCGCCCATCATCGCGAATGTGCTCATCGTGCCTTTTGTGCTGAAGTACGGATACATGGTGCCGCTTCCGATCCCATTCATGATGCTGACCGTCGGTATCGGGGAAGTAATCTCCTGTGCGGTGCTCGGACTGATCCTGCACACTGCGCTCAGCAGGTATAAGGGACTGATCTTCCGCAGGGCAGCGCAGTAAGGAGCGCAGTGAAAAGCTCATAAATAAAAACTGAATCATAAAAAACTCAATCACAAAAACAGCAGCCGGAAAAGGAGCTATCCCCTCTCCGGCTGCTGTTTTTTACAGTGCTCTCTGCGCCCCGCTTTTTACCGTCTCTGCGTCCCGCTTTTTATCAGATTTTTATCGAATATACCCGATAAACACGTTTCCGCCGCTCTGCGCCATTGTTTCCATCTCATTGATCCCCACGGTATGCGCCGCGCCGCTGTCCGGGTCAATGTAAGTGACATCTGTCGTGCTGTATCCGGTGATCAGCACTGCGTGGTCCGCTGAGGTAAGCGCGATCAGCGGGCATCCCCTGTTGACGACATACAGCACCTGGTCCAGGGTGCATCCGGTCAGATCCACACGCTGCGCGTCATAGGGCTCCATATACCTCTCGCACGCTTCCAGGGACGTCTCATCCCCTTCTTTTGCAAATGCGGCCGCCTCTGTCGAGTATACCAGATCCCGGTTGCCCTTTTCCCAGACATATGCCTGCTCCGAGGATACGACGACACCTGACACCTGTTCCGCCTTCTGCACGGCGTCTCCTGCGCTTTCGCACACAGCGGCAAGATGCCCCATGCCATATACATAGAACTTCTCCGTATCCCCATCGCTTCCGATGCTAAGCTCCAGAGGCTCTCTCTCCGAGACCAGATCCGCCCCTGTCACCTCAGGTTCACGCTCTTCTATCCCGTCCGCAAACGTCAGACGGAGTTCTGTCCCTGCAATGTCTGTGGTATATGTTTCCAGTGTCAGCTTTGTGTCCTGACGTTCTTCATTATTCGTCACATACTCCGGCTGCGCCGTGACATACCGTTCTCCGTCCTTCTGCACCCGGTTCAGGGTAAGCAGGTTTCCTTCAATCGTAATATCTGTGATATACAGACCCTGATCTGCAAAGGCATATTTCGCCTGTTCCTTATTGCCCGAGCTGCGGATCTCCACCTCGTACATCGGAGTGATCTCTCCACCGGCAGGAGATGCCCCGGTATCTTCGGCACGGGATTTCCCATACACAAAGTCGCTGTTTACAAATCCGAGAGGACGTACAGTTTCGCCGTCCGCGGCTTCCACCGTATATCCCTCGCCGCTCTGCAGATCCAGGACCTGTATCCCGGCATTTCCGCCCTCCTCAGCAGCCGGAGTCTGGTATGCGATCCTGCTGCCGTCCTCTGACAGGGCATACTGATCTTCCGTAAGCCCTTCCGCAAGCACGGTCTGCTCTTCTTCCCCGAGCTCTGTCTGGTACAGTTTCCCATCCGCCAGCATATAAAGCACATCCTGCTCCTGAGAATAATATACCATCTTCCCCAGCTCTTCCTCTGCCACTGCGGGCGATTTCACGCTGGAGATAAAGGCTTTTTCTTCCACAATGGACTGCTCTCTGTCAAAATAATAGATCGCGGTGCCCACCTGTCCCTCATGGATCCCACGGTTCATATATCCGCAGACCGCAAAAGCGATATTCCCTTTGTCATCCATGCTGAGCATGCGCACAGTATGGTTCCGGTTCCTGCTCCTCGCGTCTGCTCCTTCCCTGCTGTCAAAGCTGAACACTTCCGTAAGCTCGGCTCTCTCCGGATCGAACAGCCAGAGATTGTCAGCCTGTACGAAGGCCGCGGCCGTCCCATCTTTATTTTCTTCATACTGGATATCCTCCGGCGCGATCCCGAACAGGATGCCTGCGCTGTCAAAGGACTCCGCGTCTCCGTCAAAAACCTTTTCCAGTTCTCTGTTATAATCCAGCAGGTATACTGTTCCCTCCACATACCGGATGCGGAAAAATTCCGTCACATTGTACAGTTTATTCTCCCCGCTGTCATCCGTGCACGCCGCCTGGTATTCGGCGAGCAGGGAAGTGTACACGGAATTGCACTCCTTAATATCCCATTCCACATCGCCCAGCACCTGGGGCTTTAAGTCTCCCCAGAGGATGTGCGTGATATCTGAATGGATATTTACCACCTGGTAAGTCGTGTTATCGCTCTCTTCGCCGGGTTCGAGGTAAAGCCCCAGCTCCGCCGACTCATCTCCGGCGATGGCCTTTGCATGGAAATCCTGGGCAAAAGCAAGGCACTCTGCCGCCGCCAGGTCATCGGGCAGGATGATCCTCGTATAATAGCTGACCGTCTGGTCCGCATTCGTATCGAGGATTACTTTCAGCACCGCCTCTTCCAGCGGTTCTGTCAGCACATCGCCGAGCCTGAGGGATACTGTCTCGCCCTCAGCCGGGAGCTCTGCTTTCCCTTCTGTATATTTCTCACTGCCGTCCATGGAGTACACTTCATATCGGATGCCGCTGACAGATCCGCTCCCCTCTTCCAGCCCCATCGTCAGGGTCCCGTCCTCCCCGAGAGGGATGATCGTATCACGCATGGACGGGATCTCCATCTCCTCCGTATACCCGGAAAGTGTATTCACTGTTTTTCCATCCAGGAGAAACGAGATCCTCGGAAGCGACGGCGCCCCCATATCCACGATCTCATCCCCGGTCCCCCTGTTTATCACCAGACTGCTGACCACAAGCGCCGCGGCAAATATGACCAGCAGCACACCTGCTTTGATAAGCTTTCTTTTCATCCTTATTCATTCTCCCCTTTATGATCCAGAAGTCTCCCCAGCGTGGGTGCGGCTCCCAGGAACTCGATACATTTTCTGATCTCTTCTGCTGCTCTTCCGTCTTTTCTCCCCGTCTTTACTGCCCTCAGCAGGATATTTTTCGGCGTGTGCTCCATGTCGATAAACTCCAGCACCTGGGTCTCATACCCTTCTCTCTCCAGATATTTCGCGCGGAGCCCGTCTGTGGCCAGCGCGGCAAACCGCTCCCGCAAAAGCCCGTAATCCATGACCGGCGCCATGACCTCGGCGCATCCGCCACTGGCCGCAAACTGCGCGTTCAACTCATGCTGGCAGCACGGCACAGAGAGGATCACTTCCGCGCCCCAGCCCACCGCCTTTGCCAGCGCGTAGTCCGTGGCTGTGTCGCAGGCGTGGAGTGTGACCACCATATCTACCCGGTCCACGCCGTCATAGTCTGCGATATCCCCCACGAGGAAGGTCAGCTTGTCATACCCGTACTTTTCCGCCAGCTTCCCGCAGTGATCGATCACATCTTTTTTCAGGTCCAGCCCGATGATACGGATGTCATATCCTCTCAGCTCGTGGAGATAGTGGTACATGGCGAATGTGAGATAGGATTTCCCGCATCCGAAATCCAGGATCGTAAGCTCCCGCCCCTTCTCCAGCCTGGGGAGGATATCCTCGATAAATTCCAGAAAGCGGTTGATCTGGCGGAATTTGTCCGTCTTCGTCCGCACGATCTTCCCGTCCTCTGTCATCACTCCCAGGTCTCTGAGGAACGGGACCGGCACGCCTTCCTCCAGGATGTAATGTTTCTTCCGGTTATGGGAGCGGTCCGCAGGCCGGGCTTCCGTCTTTCTCTTCTTCCGGCGTACCGTGACCTTCCCTTTTTTGCTCACAAGCACCGTGCACTCTTCCCTCACAGTCTCGATCTGCATCTGCCCGAACCGCTCCATATACCCCGCGATCTTCCGGCACGCATCTTTGGCTGTCAGATTTTCATGAAACGCCTGTGTCTTTGTGAAGGATTCGAGCTGAAAGTACAGCTCCCCCTTTTTTTCAAGAGGGCGAACCCTGATCTTTATTATGCCCTCCTTGTCCCGCGGATTACTTATAGTCCCGCGGATAAGATCTATATTCAGGATTTCCGGCAGAAGCCGTAATATTTCATCCATACAGATAAACTCCATTCCGCAGCCGGCTGGCCGCCTTTTTTCTAATCATTGTAAAACAAAAGCAGACTCCGTGCAAGAAAAAGACACTGTCCGCGGCTTATACTATTCTACCGCTTACAGTGTCCCCCGTCCCATCACGCTCTTTCTTTTTTCTCTTCTACGAGGAATCCCTTCTCCCTCAGCATTTCACCGATCAGATCCAGCGTCTCCTCGCTGTCCGCTTCCACAGTGTGATAATGATATCCTGAAGTGATATTTTTCAGCGGGCTTGACTTTCCGCTCCGCAGATCCCGGATAAAGTCCGCTGTCTTCCGCCTGGAAGTGATATTCAGCTCCGCCTCCATATGGCCGTACACCCTGTGGTTCACCATAACATTGCGCACACATCCACCCAGGTCTACGATTGAGTTGAGCTCCTCTTCCACCTGCGCGTCCGTATGCTTTACCTTGAACACCCGGCTGACCGCAGCCGGTTCATTGATGATATACCCCCGGTTTGTAGCCATGATATCATACCCTGCCGCCCGGATCAGCGCGATATCCTGCACGATCACCTGCCGGCTCACGTCATAGGCTGCTGCCAGGCTTTTCCCCGGTACAGGAGTCCTGCTCTCCCTGATCTGTTTTATGATCGCATCTCTTCTCTCGGAACCTGTCATCTGTCTGCCTCCTTCCGGAATCCGGGACCCGCATACAGCTCCCGGCACGGGATCCATATCATCCATATCACGCCGCGGTCCTTCTCCGTCTCTTCTATACAGCATGAAGGTTTTTCATGGAAATGTCAAGTATGGGAGCAGAATGAGTCAGCGCCCCGCTCGAGATATAATCCACTCCGATCTCCGCAAGCCCGGCGATATTCTCTCTGGTCACATTGCCCGAGCACTCTGTCTCAGCACGCCCGTCAATAATGCGCACAGCCTCCTTCATATCTTCCGGGGACATATTGTCAAGCATGATGATATCCGCGCCCGCTTCCACTGCTTCCCGGACCATGTCCAGGTTTTCCACTTCGACCTCGATCTTCCGCACAAAAGGCGCGTACTCTTTCGCCATCCTGACCGCCTGCGCGACTCCGCCTGCCGCGCCGATGTGATTGTCCTTTAACAGTACGCCGTCAGACAGATTGTACCTGTGATTATAGCCGCCGCCCACACGGACCGCGTATTTCTCAAAGATCCTCATGTTCGGCGTCGTCTTCCTTGTGTCCAGAAGTCTGATCCCTGTGCCTTCAAGGAGCGATGCCACAGAATGGGTATACGACGCGATGCCACTCATCCTCTGGAGGAAGTTGAGCGCCACCCGCTCTCCTGAGAGGAGCACCCGGATATCCCCGGACACTCTGCCCATGAGCTGCCCCTTCTTCACTTCGTCTCCGTCCTTGCAGTAAAACTCCGCCTGCGTCCCGCTGTCCAGGAGCTGGAATACTCTCCGGAACACATCCAGCCCGGCGACAATGCCGTCCTCCTTGCAGATCAGGTCCACTTCCCCGCGGACCGCTTCCTTCATCACTGCATTCGTGCTTACATCCTCGCTTGAAATATCTTCCTTCAGCGCTTCCAGGATCAGGTGGTCCGCCTGGAGCGTCATTGTGATCTGATTCATGCTATATCCTCTCTTTCATGTACTGTGTCTGGATCTGAATGTCCTGTATCTGAATATTCCACACCTGAATGTACTTTATCCGAAACCGTCCAGCCCCTGTCCCGGCAGATCTTATCCGCTGCCCTGCGGGCAAATACAAGACTCTCCAGGAGCGAATTGCTGGCGAGGCGGTTTGCGCCGTGGACGCCGTTGCAGCTCGTCTCCCCCGCGGCGTACAGATGTTCCATGGACGTCCGGCTGTCGCTGTCCACCCAGATGCCGCCCATAAAATAATGCTGCGCCGGGACAACCGGGATCGGTTCCTTTGTAACGTCATACCCTTCTTCCAGACAGTGCCGGTAAATATTCGGAAAATGCTTCAGGATCTTTTCCTTATCGATCCCTGCCATGGACAGCCAGACATGGTCTGTACCGTCCTTTTTCATCTGCTCCCGGATCGCCGCGGTCACCACATCGCGGGGCAGGAGCTCGTTGACGAACCGCTCGCCGTCTTTATTGAGAAGGACTGCGCCTTCTCCGCGCACAGACTCAGAGATCAGGAATCTCCGCCCCGGCTTCTTCGAATACAGCGTAGTCGGATGGATCTGTACATAATCCAGATGTTCCAGCCGGATGCCGTGCTTCTTCGCGATCGTCAGGGCGTCCCCGGTCAGATGCGGGAAATTCGTGGAGTGCTCATACCTGCCTCCGATCCCGCCGGTGGCGAGGATGGTATCCTTGGCATAAATCCGGATCCGCTTCCGCGCAGAAGGCTGCCCGGCGTGATCCTGCCCTGTGGCTTCCCTCTCCGCGCCTCTCTCCGTCTCCTCCGCAATGATCCCCCTGCATCTGCCGTTGCTGACGATGATGTCCGTCATAGCAGTATACTCCCGGATCTCTACGTTATCAAGCTCACGCACCCGGGCGAGGAGCCTGCTTGTGATCTCTTTTCCTGTCACATCCTCATGGAAAAGGATGCGCGGCCTTGAGTGCGCTCCCTCTCTTGTGAATGCATAGCCCCTGAGCAGCCCTTCTTTTTCTGTATCCTGCTCCGCTTCCCGCCCGCTCCCGGCCGGCGGATCTCCGGCTTTGGGATCTCCATCTTTCAGATTCCCGTTATTTTCATCCTCACCTGCCGTATCTGACATCGCGCGCTGGAACTCTACACCGTATCCGATCAGGTCCCGGATCACGGACTGGGAACTCCGGATCATGATATCCACGGACTCCTTTCGGTTCTCATAGTGCCCGGCTCTCATCGTGTCTTCAAAATAACTGCTGTAATCTTCCTCATTTCTGAGCACACAGATCCCGCCCTGCGCGAGGAAGGAATCACTGCTCTCCACATCGGACTTTGTGATCATGATGATCTTTTTGTCCCGCGGCAGGTTCAGCGCGCTGTAAAGCCCCGCCACACCGGTCCCCGCGATCACGACATCCGCATATTCTTTTCTTTCTTCTGTGTCCATCCTTACTGCCTCTTTTCTTATAATCACTGTCCCCGCCGGCTTCCGCGGGGCGGTCATCTGTTATCCTCTGGCCGGTCCTGCTGTCTGCTTTGTTCCCGCCAGTTCAAGCATCCGCGCCAGAGGCCTTTTCGCCTCCTTGCGGACATTTCCGGTGACATCCATCTCATTTTCCCCGGTCTTCAGCACATGGAGCACCTTTTCAAGTATGATCAGCTTCATATCCATGCACACGGGCTCTGTCTGCGTAAAATAAAATCTCTTCTGAGGATATCTCTTCTCCAGTTCATACCGGACGCCGTTTTCCGTGCACACGATAAACTCCTCCGCACTGCTCTCTCCCGCGTATCTGATAATACCGGATGTACTGCCCACATAGTCTGACATCCTGCAGAGCGCTTCCGTGCATTCCGGGTGGGTCAGCACTTCCGCGCCCGGATGCTCTGCCTTCGCCTTCTGAACTTCTTCCGGGGAGATCTGTTCATGGACCGGGCAGCACCCTTCATTAAAGATAAAATGCTTCTCCGGCACCTGCTCCGCCACGAACCGCGCCAGATTTCGGTCCGGGATAAAGAAGATATCCCGGTTCGGCAGCGCCCGCACGATATCCACTGCATTCGCGGACGTCACACAGACGTCAGAATACCGCTTTAACTCTGCCGTGGAATTGATATAGCATACCACCGCCAGATCGTCATACTGCTCTCTCATGCGGCGGATCGTCTCCGCGTCCGCCATATGCGCCATGGCACAGTCCGCGCACGGGTCCGGCATGAGCACCGTTTTATCCGGGTTCAGGATCTTCGCGCTCTCGCCCATGAAGGACACCCCGCAGAACACGATTGTCTGCTGTTCGAGCCCCACTGCCATTTTGCTCAGGTAATAAGAATCGCCTATATAATCTGCAATTTCCTGCACCTCGTCCGGCACATAGTAGTGAGCCAGGATCACTGCGTTCTTCTCCCTTTTTAATTGTTCGATCTCTTCCTTAACCGTCATATGTACACCTCTTTTTCCACTCATGGTGCCCATTATAGCATCTGGTTTTGCATGTGACAAGACAGATGAATTTACAAAAATTTCACAGCGGGCAGGGTCTTTTTGTCACTATTGCGCAAAAAAGCCGTACCAGCGCTGTCCCCCTTTACGGAAGCCCGCCGCTGATACGGCTTTCTCCTCCCGGCCTTCTGGCAGTCTCTGCCTGCCGGGATGTTTTTCTTTTTTCTCACTTATTTGCTATCCATGACTCTCATTCATCGCTCATATATACGGCCCTTGTCCGCTCTCCGTCTTCCACGATCTGCACATTCGGGAAGCTCTGGATATACTGCTTGAACTGGGAGAAACCATAATCCCTAACCTTGAAGTTCCCGAACCGGGCGCGGATCCGGTTGCCCAGGGAACCGAGAGAGATCCCGTATCTCCCGTTCGCCTGGATCTGCCGGAGGATATATTCCTCCACCATCTCCTGCCTGCTCTTATCCTCGTAGAGCGTGACTGACACTTTCGTCCCTTCCTGGATGAGCTTCAGCTTGGGCAGGGTCTCCAGGAATTTAGACAGCAGGCTGTAACCGTAACGGCGCACATCGAAATCCGGATACAGCTTGACCAGACGGCTGCCGACTTCCCCGAGCCCGGTCTCCCTGTCATTGTTCTGGTTCTCCGTAATGATCTTGACCACAGCCTCCTCGATCTGTTCCTTGGACGCAGCAGTGTCCTTTTTCCGTTCCTTCCCATGGTGCTGATGGGGTGTCCCTTTTTCTTCCTTCTCGTCCTTGTCTGTATTATCTTCGAGCAGGAGCTCCAGCACGGTAAAGATATCGCACGCCTTGCGGAAGGGTGACGGCGTCTTGTCCTCGCCCATGCCGATCACTGTCTTTCCGCTCTCCCTTAACCGGCTCGCCAGCTTCGTAAAGTCGCTGTCGCTGGACACCAGGCAGAATCCTTCCAGCTCGCTCGTATAGAGCATGTCCATGGCGTCGATGATCATCGCGGAGTCCGTGGCGTTTTTCCCTGTCGTATAGCTGAACTGCTGGATCGGCGTGATGGAATTCTGCAGGAGCTCTTCCTTCCAGCTGGCATTGTTCGTCTTTGTCCAGTCTCCGTAAATCCTCTTGTATGTCACATTGCCGTACTTGGACAGCTCGTCCAGTATGGGCTTGATATATTTTGCAGACACATTGTCCGCGTCGATCAGAAGTGCGAATCGGTCTTCCATGTCATGTATTCCTCCCCCTCAAGATTTTTCCAGATAAATGCTCCGTCCTCCCAGACCATATAGCTGTGGGCGGAGCCTTCTTTCGGTATGGACACAGACCCCGGGTTCAGATATCGGCATGTCCTGCCATTCATATCCAGGATCTCCTCGCACGCCGGGATGTGTGTATGCCCGTTCAGCAGGATATCCCCGTCTTTCAGCGGCGGGAGATGATGCGGGCTGTACACGTGTCCGTGTGTGGCAAATACCGTGGTCAGCCGCAGGCCGTGCCGCCCGGCATCTCCGTCCTCTGTCCCGGATGATCCCGGGGAAGCCGTGCAGGGCAGTTCCAGCAGGCAGTATTCCGCCATGATGGGGAAATCCAGCACCATCTGGTCCACCTCTGTGTCACAGTTTCCCCTCACGCAGAGCAGGTCCTCTTTCAGGGGATTGAGCATGGCAATGACCTCTTTAGGCGCATATCCCTCCGGCAGGTCATTCCTCGGTCCGTGGTACAGGATATCGCCGAGAAGGAGCAGCCGCTGCGCACCTTCCCTCTCATATGCGCGGAGCATCTGTCCGCAGTACAAGGCGGAGCCGTGGATATCTGACGCGATCATAAGTTTCATCTATATAAACCTCCTTGATTTTCCTTGTTCCATTATATCTGCCGCGGGAAAATGCGTCAACCGCAGGAACTTTTCACCGCAGGAACTTTTCAGCACTGCGGGAACTTTTTCAACACCCCTTGACAACGGTGCTATAGTATAAGTGTAGCAAGGAAATACACTTAACAAAACCTCTTTGTTATGGCAAAGTTGAAGGCTGCTAAGCGTGATTCAGTGATTGGAGGAAAAGATAAATGAATACTTTAAAAGCTGAAAAAAGAGACATGACGATCAAAGCCAAAAAACTTAGACGCGAAGGATTTGTTACAGGCAATCTTTTCGGGCGCGAGATGAAAGAGTCCATCCCTCTTAAGATGGAAAAAGGCGCTGTGGAACGCCTGCTCAAAGACGAGGGCAAAGGCGGAAGGGTACGCCTCGAGGTAGAGGGCGAAGCCTATGACGCCCTGATCAAAGAAGTAGATTACAACCCGCTCAAAGGCTGGGTTGATGAGATTGATTTCCAGGCGCTGGTCAGCACGGAGAAGGTACACTCATCCGCTGAGATCCACCTGGTAAATGCGGACAAGCTGGCCGCGGGAGTTCCGCAGCAGATGCTCCATGAAGTAGAATTTAAGGCTCTGCCCGCCGCTCTGGTCGAGAAGATCGAGCTGGATATCGGCGACCTGAAAGTCGGCGACACGATCCGCGTGAAAGACCTTGATATCGCAAAGGATAAAGACGTAGATCTGAGCACGGACCTGGAGACAACCGTTGTCACTGTCACAGAAGTCCGCGGCGCGGCTGCTGATGCAGAGGCGGAAGAAACTGAGGAAGAGGCGGCGGAATAACAGGCCGGGAAATCGGATAGACCGGGAAGCCGGTCGCTGCTGAAAGAGTCCGGTTATGAAAAGAAGCCCTCTCTCATAAGGATAGAAATGACATTCAAAAAAGGGACTGTGTGGAAATTTCTGTTTCCGCGCAGTCCCTTTTGTATGCATAAGATTTGAAGTTAATCCCGCTTTCCTACTCTTCTCCCGTCACTTCCCGATAAGCATCTGAGCCGGCATCCTCCCACGCCAACCTACGCCAAAGCGGTGAACTGCAGCTCCAACTGCAGTTCACCGCCCGTACTTTGTTCTTATTTATACCACACAGCGGCCTCATAAGGCTTCAGCACCATCGCTGCGCCCTCCGTCGTTTCTTCTCCCTGATAATTTCCGAGCACCTTGCGGAATCCTTCCAGCTCAGGCGCGCCTTTCCACGTATATTCCTTTCCATAGAAATTCGCGATCATGACCAGTTCATGCCCTTCGTATGTCCTGCGGTAAGCGAACACAGACGGGTCATGCTCCGCCAGAGGCTCGATGTCTCCGTAAGCGATCACATCCAGCTCTTTTCTCTGTGCGATAAGCTTCTGATAATAATGGAAGATGGAATCCTCATCCTTCAGCTGGTCAGCCGCATTGACCCTGACATGGTTGCCGTTGACCGCGATCCACGGTTCTGCGCTGTCCTCCGCGGCAAAGCCCGCGTATCTGAAATCATCCCACTGCATCGGCGTGCGCCCGTTGTCCCTGGAGTGCACCTGCACGATGCGCAGCGCGTCTGACGGGGACATGCCCTTGTCCTGGAGGATCTGATAATGGTTTAAGCTCTCCACGTCGCGGAACTGCGAGATGGCCGTGAAATCCGTGTTCGTCATGCCGATTTCCTCGCCCTGGTACACATACGGCGTGCCTCTCAGGCAGTGGATGACCGTTCCCAGCATCTTCGCGGATTCCTTCCAGTATTTCCCTTCGTCTCCGAAACGGGATACTACACGGGGCTGGTCATGGTTGCACCAGAAGACCGCATTCCATGCATTGTGCTCCGCCATCTTTGTCTGCCACTCAAAGAGGATATCCTTCAGCTTCTGGAAATCCGCAGGCACGAGCACCCATTTCTCATTGCCCATAAAATCCACTTTCAGGTGATGGAAGCTGAATACCATGGACAGCTCCCCTGTATCCCGTCCCGCGTACTGATAGCAGTTCTCAATGGATGTGCTGGACATCTCGCCCACAGTCACGATCTCCGCGTCCGTGCCGAATGTCATGTCATGGAGTTCTTTCAGATATTTATGGATGTTAGGGCCGTCCGGTTTCCCCTTGCGGAAGAAAAAGAAATCCTTGTAATATTGATCCCCTTCCATCGCTTTCCGGAACCACTCATGGCGCGTGGACACATGATTGAAAACCATATCAAACATCAGCCCGATGCCGCGCTTATCCGCCTCGGCGATCAGCTCCTCCACGTCAGCCATCGTGCCGTAGCGCGGATCGATATTATAATAATCCTCCACATCATAGCCATTGTCATTCTGCGGCGATACAAAAAACGGCGTCAGCCAGATATAGTCAGCACCAAGCTCTTTGATATAATCCAGCTTCCCGATCACCCCACATTTCGGAAGCCCAGTACAAGACCTCCGCAGATCAGGGCCGGGATCAGCGGTGCAAAGATCTCTCCCAGAGCGCCCATGATCTTCTGCACCGGATTCTGGTTCGTCTTTGCCGCCGCCTTCACCGCATCCTTGCTCACGCCCTCGATCCCTGCGTAAGCCGTAAACTCATTGTAAAATGAAGCCACATCATTCCCGATGATGACCTGGTACTGTCCTGCCTGTGTAAATGTCCCTTTTACGCTGGGCAGGTTTTCGATTTCCTCCTCATTCGCCTTCTTCGAGTCGACCAGGACAAAACGCATCCATGCATCTTTGGCGGTTTTATCCAAAAATCCCAGGCAATTTACAGTAAAACTGCCCAATCATTTCTGAGCATTTTCTCTTGATTTTCCTTCTCATCGTTTTATAATAAAAATAGATGTTTAAACAAGGGGTTTTTACTATGCCGAAAGCTATCTATGACCATATTTACAAAGACCTGAAAGAAAAGATCGAGACCGAAGTGTACGCCTACCAGGAGATGCTCCCCTCGGAAAACACGCTCGTCCGGGAGTATGGCTGTTCCCGCAACACCGTGCGCCGGGCGATCGCTGAGCTGACGGCGGACGGCTATGTACAGCCCATGCACGGCAAAGGCGTCCGCAATATTTTCCAGCCGGTGGAGCAGGCAGCCTACACGGTGGGCGGGATCGAGTCCTTCAAGGAATCCTCCATCCGCAATAAAAAACAGGCTTACACCCGGACCCTGCAGTTCACGGACATCACAGCGGACGAAAAGATCGCAAAAAAAACAGGATTCCGCAAAGGAACCCTGCTCCTCTATATCCAGAGGCTCCGTTTCCTGAACGGGATCCCTCTGATCCTGGACCACAATTATTTTCTGAAAGACGCTGTCCCCGGGCTCACCCCGGAGATCGCCTCCCAGTCTGTCTACGAGTACCTGGAAGGCACCGTGGGGCTTACCATTGCCACCAGCAAGCGGACCCTCACCGTAGAGCACGTCACCCAGATCGACGAAAAATACATCGACCTGAAAGGCTACAACTGCATGGCCGTCATCACGAGCCAGACCTTTGACGACAATGGGATCCAGTTTGAATACACACAGTCACGGCATCATCCGGACTATTTTCAGTTCCAGGATGTGGCGACGCGAAAGACGCGCTGATATCCGTCACCCCTTTGCCCGCATTGGGATGGATCTGCGAATAGACCGCGTCCGCGAAGAACACGGCCAGGAGCGCAGTGCAAACGATCTTCAGCCGCTTTTCGCTGACCCGGCTCACCAGGTTGTCCGCCATGGGCGCGATGGCATACGTGATCGCCAGCCCTCCGATGCCGAATACAAGGAGTCCCTCCGCGCAGATCCGGCCGTTCAGGTTCAGGAAATACCCGCTGTAATCCCACCACTTCATGCCGCCTGTCACGATCTCCATGACCAGGGAAGTCATATACTCCAGGAATCCGCAGACCACGATCGTAGCGGTAAATTCCAGCGCAGGATTTCTCCGCAGTCGGTACAGGAGCGTAAGGATCAGCACAGACCCTGTCCCGTAGATCGGGAGCCACGGGCCGTGCAGGGCGCCGCGGTTCACGAAATCCCCATAGCTCACCAGGTGCATCCCCACTTCCCACAGCCATCCGAAGAAGGACAGCCCCAGAAAAATCACGATCAGAGACCACACAGAGTAATGGCGCATGTAATTTAATGACTGCACCAGTTTCCGCCGGTTCTCCTCCGGGATCGGATAGAGCCTTACAGGATATGCCTCTCCCTGTGTGTCATCGATGAGTTCATAAACCCTCACCATCTCCGCCTGCCGGCGTTCATACTCCCGTTCTTCCTCCCTGCGCATAAAGAGCACACCGAAATTCCGCGCCAGGAACCCTCTCCAGCCGGTCAGGCCGTTCTTTTCTTCCGGCGCATGGGCCACTACTTCCAGCACGTCCGCATACCGCTCTCTGAGCAGGCTTTCCGCCGGTTTTTCATAGAGATACCTGTCGAAAAGGAGTTCCGCTCCCGGGATGCCCTTCGCCTTTGCCTCCGCCCTGATCGCCGCGTAATACTGCGTAAACGCCGCCGTCTTATAAGGATTGGTAAAGAGCACGTTGAAAACGCCCATCGTCAGCAGGCCCAGGAACTCCCAGCCGAGAAAGGACATTTCAAAGACAAAACACTCCCACTTGTGCCCTTTCATCATCCGCCGTGACAGAGTGACCGCCTGACGCGCGGTCATATCCGGATTCTCCGCCACGATATACGGCACAAGATAATACGAGTAATGCTTTACCGCGATCCCCACGATCGTCAGGCACCACAGAGAATAAAACACATATTTCACAAACATCGTCCAGGAAGCTTTCATCCATTTCTTTACCCGGAGCAGGAATACGAACCGCTGTGTTGTCACCCGGTCATAGAGGAGGCCTTCCATAAAAACTCTCCTTATAACTACAGGGAACGTATTCTGGACCAGGAACCAGAAAAAGAACATCAGCAGCGCTCCCAGCACGATCAGGATCATAACGCCCGCATTTTCCGAGCCCGTGACCGAGGCGATCGCCGCCACTGCCGTCACGATAATGGATCCGGATGTGACCTGGTTCACAATGCCTGAGAACACGCCTCTTGTGCGCCCGAAGGCAGGATTTCCGCTGTTCGCGTGCTCGATCGCATTCTCCTTGATCTGCTCTGACATCTCTCTGCCCATCTGGGTATCCCCTTCCGCGATAGTCCGGAGCACATCCGCCCAGCCGATGCTGCGCATATTTGTCTTCACATTATAACTTCCCCCGCCGCTCAGATCATCCCCGATCTGTTCGTATGTCTGCTCATACGTCTGCGCCGAAGAAAAATTCAGCGAGCTCCTGAACTCCGCTGTCAGGAACGCGGCGATCAGACAGGCTGCCACAAAAATAAAGTAGTGCTTTTTCAGGGATGCCTTCCCCTGCTTTTTCATCTGTTTTCTCGTCATCTTCTGTTTCTGCCGGCACCCGGCCCCTGCCCGTGCCTCTCCTTCCTTAACATTCAAACCTTTCTCATGCCCCGCATTTTCCAGAGCGTACACCGCCGCTCCGGCTGCGCCGATGACCACATGCCCGTGAATTTATCCGCGATCCACATATGATCTTCTCCACATCCTGTTTCCCTTACCAATTAAAAAGAGTCTGGGAAATTTTACATTTTCCAGACTTTTTCAGTTTCTGATCTGATCATTCCTGATACATTATAATCCATGGCCAGGCGTTTCGTCTATATTGTTTTGGGATTTATTTTTAAGATCCCGTCCGGATCTTTGCCAGGATCTTCTTAAACTGGACCGTAAACAGGATCGCCGTAAACGTCACAGCGAACAGATCCGCGATCGGTTCCGCCATATATACAGCCAGCGTCTGATCGGACCTTATGATCTGCGGCATAATGTAAATGAGCGGGATCAAAAGGACAAACTTCCTCATCACCGCGACAACGATCGACTCTACCGCCTTTCCAAGCGCGTTGAATGTCATCTGGCACGCCATCTGTATCCCGAAAAGGAACATGGACGCCATATAGATCCTCAGCGCTGTCCCGGTGTAGTCCATCAGCTCCGCGTCTGATGTAAACATGGCTGCAAATCCTCCCGGGAACAGCATGACAAGCAGCCACAGAAGAGCAGCATACGTCATGCTGACCTTCAGGAGCAGCTTAAACGCAGACCGCACCCTGGCCGTATCCCCGGCTCCGTAACAATAGCTGATGATCGGCTGGGCGCCCTGCCCCAGTCCCTGGAGCGGGAGCATCGCAAACTGCATCACACTCGTAAGGATCGTCATCGCTCCCACCGCGATATCGCCGCCGTATTTCTGGAGAGAGCTGTTAAAGCACACGGAGATCACACTCTCGCTGGCCTGCATGATAAACGTCGCCACACCAAGGGCAAGGCAGGGCAGGATGATCTTCGGCGTAAGCCCCAGGTTCTTTTTTCTGATCTTCAGGAACGTCCTCTTCCCGCACAGGAAGCTTACCACCCAGATACAGGAAAGCGCCTGGGAAATGATCGTCGCGAGTGCCGCTCCCTTCACATCCATATCAAGGCCAAAGATAAAGATCGGGTCCAGGATGATATTTGCAACCGCACCGATCAGTACCGAGAGCATCCCTGTCTTCGCAAATCCCTGGGCCGTGATAAATGCATTCATCCCGAGAGTGATCTCCACGAAGATCGTCCCCAGGGCATAGATATTCATATAGGACACACCGTACCCGATCGTGTTCTCGCTGGCCCCGAACGCCATGAGGAAATCCCGGTTCCAGATCAGCAGCACTGCAGTTAATACAACGGAAATAATGATCTGCAGTACAAAGCAGTTCCCAAGTGTCTTTTCCGCTGATCCCTTATCTTTCTTTCCCATAAAGATCGACGCGCGGGGCGCGCCGCCGTATCCGACGAGCGCCGCGAATGCGGAAACGATCATGATCAGCGGCATGCATACGCCCACTCCCGTCAGCGCGGTCGCGCCGATATCCGGGATATGCCCGATGTAGATCCTGTCCACGATATTGTACAGCATATTGATCAGCTGGGCTGCCACTGTGGGCAGAGCCAGCTTAAGGAGCAGTTTTCCCAGGGGCTCTGTCCTCAGGAACTCCTTATCCTGGGCTGCCCCGCTCTCGCTCCGGTTACTGTCTGTCTGCATTTCTGCCGGTTTTCGTCCTGTCTGCTTTTCTTCTGTCTGTTTTTGCCCTGTCTTTGTCATGATTTTCCCCTGAGAAGCCGTTTTTAAAGAAACTTATTTTACAAAAGGCATTATAACACCCCGGTCCAATATGTCAAGAAACGCCCCTGGCTCATTCACAGCCCCTGTCCGCTTTGTCGATCCTGCGGTATGCGATCTCCAGTAAGATCAGATTCAGGAAGGCAAACACTGCCAGATACAGGGGCATGATCCATATGCCAAATGTTTGCTGCAGCCCGCCAAAGACCAGAGAGCCAAACGAGGCAATAAGCCCATCGCTCATTCCCTGTTTTGTTCCCGCGAAATAGCTTGATGTCCACAAAAAGCTGGTTGTCTCTCCCGCGCAGTAAGAGAAAAAAGCGGTCAGTGGCAGGGAAAGGATACAGACAGCAAGGATTCCGATCTGGACATATGCCGTCCACCGGTATCCTTCATTCCAATGCGCATATTTCAGCGCCAGCGCCATAAGATTCGGGCTGATGATCGCTCCCAGTCCATAAAAACAGTGCAGAAAATTCATCACGGAAGACGGATAATTATTTGCAACATAATGGTTGAGCGCAGCATCAACAGAACCCGCTCCCAATCCATATGGAACCGCGAACAAAAACAACATCCAGTACTGTCCGGCAAAAGAAAAGCCGAGCAGTCCCACAACTGTCAGGCAGATCGATACGACTACGATCCATTTTGTATGTATCAAAAAGATTTCCTGTTCTGCCATAAAACTGTAACGCCTTCTGACTGTCCCCAGAATACCACACTTCTCCAGGCAGAACAAGTGTTCTTTTTTTCAGGGAACAAAAAATTAAAGGCAATTCATCCCCCGCCTTCGGCAGGGGAATTCTTGCCACCTCTTCGTTACTTTCTCTCTTATTCACGGGTATCGATCGCACCCTCATTTTTATTTCTTTCCCGAACTAATAATTCCAGAATATCGAGCATACGCCGGATTGTCATTTCCCGTTGTTCTATCATTTTTTCCGCAGCTTCGATTCCTGCCTCATCCAAATCTGCCAACTGCTGCAGAGCTGTTTCGAGACCCCCTGATTCATTCAGGATCTTCTCAATCATCTGTAAGATAAAAGTTATCTCCGTTCTTTCGTCAGAGCGCAGATGCTCCATATTCTTTCGCCTCCGTTTCGTCAGTCTCCTATAGCATTCCTATGATAAATTGTCTTTGTCGGATACAGACTATCCTTCAGACACCAGGTCATATTTCACCACGTCCATATTCACTGTTCCGTCTGCGAAGAACGAGATCCCGTCCGCTGCCTGGTCCGTATACATAGTCGCTGTCATGACCTGTTCGCCGTCGTTTACGAAGACTTCCACGCTGAACCGGTCGAGGATCACCCGCAGTTTCAGCTCTCCGCTTGTGCTGTTCACAAGGCTTCGTCTCTGGTGGATGATCGCCCTTCTGGAACCGGAGAATTTCCGGTCTACCTTGAGGACCGACTCGTGGGGGCGGAAGCTGACCGCTGTCTGGTACTTCTCATCCTGGGCGAAGCGCAGGGCGAACTTCTGATACAGCTTCTCTCCGTCCGCCGGACGCAGGGTCAGTTCCATGTCCACTTTTCTCCCCCTGATCCCGTTCAGGCTGATCACGTCGGAGAATGTGACATTGTGGTATTCCACCTTGTTTCTTCTCATTTCGTCCAGTTCCCGCACCGGTCTCTGGTAAAGACGCCCGTTTTTCAGGAACAGTTCCCGCGGCAGGCTCATCTGGCCGAACCACTTTTCCTCCGGAGCACGGAGATTGCAGGCGTCCCAGTTCTGCATCCAGCCGATCATCACGCGCCTGCCGTCCGGAGTCAGAACTGTCTGGGGCGCATAGAAGTCAATCCCGTAGTCGATCGCCTGGTCATGTTCTTCTGTGAAAGTTCCTGTCTCCTCGTCATACTCTCCGATCAGGCAGAGGGTGCCGTTTCCGTTATGGTATTCAAACCCTTCCGGCAGCATATCCTGGGGGCTTGTCAGCAGGACCCATTTACCGTCCAGCCTGAAGAAATCCGGGCATTCCCACATCTTGCCGAACCGGTTATTGTTCGCGGCGAGCACGCTTTTAAACTTCCACCGAAATCCGTCCGGGCTGGTGTACAAAAGGATCTGCCCGCTTCCGTCCGCCGGCCGGTTACCGACTACGCAGCAGTAGGTGCCGTCTTCCGCCTGCCACATCTTCGGATCCCGGAAGTCATGGACACTGCTTCCTTCCGGGATATCGTTTTTGTCCAGCACCGGATTCCCCGCACACTTCTCATAATCCACGCCGTCGCCCACGGCAAGGCACTGGGTCTGCGTATCGCAGTGTTCTCCATTCTCCTTACGCTCGCGCAGCACTCCGGTGTACATCAGCAGCTGTCTGCCGTCCGGGAGCGTCAACGCGCTCCCGGAAAAGCAGCCGTCCCGGTCGTAAGCCTCGTCCGGCGCCAGAGCTGCCGGGAGATAATCCCAGTGCAGGAAGTCTTTCGTCACCGCGTGTCCCCAGTGCATGGAGTCCCAGTGCGGTGCATATGGGTTGTACTGGTAAAACAGATGGTACTGTCCATTATAATACGAGAATCCATTGGGGTCGTTCATCCAGCCGGTCCGCACTGACAGATGAAAATCCGGGCGTTCCTCCTGCTTTATCATTTTCTCAGATGCCTCTTCGTATTTTCTTGCTTCACGCAGTGTCTGACTTGTCATATCGATCCGATTCCTTTCCTGCTTAGTTTTCTGCCGCAGCCCCAGCAGATCCCGCTTCCATTTCCGCAAGGGATTCCTGATAGCTGTCGAAATATTTCTGCTTGATCTGGAGGTATTCTGACAGGCCGTAATCTTCCATCTTCTGGAGATACTCGTCCCACTCTTCCTCGATGCCGCCGTTTAAGATCCAGTCCGCTTTCTTCTGTTCCGCGTACTTTTTAATATCTGTATCCAGCTGCGACACTCTGTTCGTGTCGTCAATGCTCATAAATACATTCGGGTATACATACTTGCTGTGCATATCGTCCAGATAAACCTCATGCATATTGTCGAGGCGCCACTTCGCATCGTCCGGCTGTGTTACATAGACGTCATAATAGTCGTTCAGCACAGCCAGCGGGCCGTTGACAGACTGCGCCTGGCGCACTTCCACCGGGGAAGCGTCCCCCAGGTCGAGATGTTTGAGCATCGGTTCGCCCTCGGCGTTCGTGCCCATCTCAAAAATGTTATCCGCGTCCTTCTCCCCGTAGGTGCCCCAGTTGTTCTGCGGAGACTGGAGGGGAGCGTACATCTGGTCGATCCATGCCGCCGCAAGAGCCGTATCCCGGCAGCTTGTGGTGAGCACGCATCTTCCGCGGTCAAATCCGCTGGTCTCGCTTCCATTCTGCCTTGTGATATTGACAAGGCCGTCCGGTCCCGCAAGCGCCGGCATCATCACGTAGTCCTCATAGTTGTCGATATTGGCGATATCCCAGGTAAAGCAGAGGCCGTATCTGTGGTTCTTTCCCTTTGCCACATAGGTGGACCACTCCTGAGTAAATGCCTCCGGGTCTACAAGATCCTGTTCGACAAGAGAGTGGAGCCACTCGATCCCTTCCTTATAGCCTTCCTGCACTGCTGTATAGATCACTTCTCCATCGTCTGTCACCGCGAAATGATCTCCGGTATCACCATAGCCTTCCCCGAAGCCGTTGATCAGGATCGCGGGATCCTGGTCGCCGTTGTTGATGATAAACGACATGGGGATCACATCGCCCTCGATATCAAATTCCTCTTCAAGGGCGTCCGCGTTATCGCGGAACGCGATCAGCGCCTGCTCCAGTTCATCCGTTGTAGTCGGCACATCGAGTCCGAGGAAATCCAGCCATTTCTTATTAATATACGGGATATCGCCGATGGCCTGGATCGCTTCTTTGCCTTCGCCCAGCTGCTCGATCCACGGGAACGAGTAGATATGCCCGTCCGGCGCAGTGACCATGGTCCGGTACTCCGGATATTTCTCAAACACAGCCTGAAGATTCGGCATATATTTGTCGATCAGGTTTTCCAGTGGGATGATGATCCCCTGCTTTGCATACCGGAGCAGGTCATAGTCGTTCATGCCCGCCGTGAAAAGTCCATCCGGCAGGTTTCCGAACTGTGCCAGCGCGAGGTTTTTCTTATCTGCAAACTGGTCGTCCACAAAACATGTCCAGTCAATATGTACATTGGTCTGCTCCTCCAGCCTCTGGAAGATCAGCTTGTCATTGGGCTCCTGCGTGGTCGTCGCCGGAGCGCTTGTGATAAACGAAAGTTCTTTCGTCTCTTTGAGCGGAAATGTCACTTCTTCGACCGGGGTATCCGGATCTGTATCCGCAACCTGCGCATTCCCGCCGCTGCACCCGAACAGGGACAGTGTCAATATGAGGGACAGGCCAAGACCTGTCAGTCTCTTGATCCTATTTTTCATCGATTCTCAGCCTCCTAACCTTTTACAGAACCTACCATGATCCCTTTGTCAAAATACTTCTGGAAGAACGGATACATGATCAGAAGCGGAAGGCTCGATACAACGATCGTCGCGTATTTCAAAAGCTCCGCCACCTTTGCCATCTCCGCCGTGCTCTGGATATCCGCGATCATACCCGGCTGAGGAGTATTCTGTACGAGGATCGATCTCAGCACAAGCTGCAGCGGCTGCATATCCGCGTCGTTTAAGTAGATCATGGCATCGAAATAGCTGTTCCACATTCCCACGAAGGACCACAGCGCCAGTACGGCGATGATCGGCTTGCACACCGGCAGCATGATCTTGAAGAAATGCTGGATCTCGCTTGCCCCGTCCAGCGCGGACGCCTCCCTGAGCTCTGTCGGGATCGACTGGAAGTATGTTCTTGCGAGGATCATGTTCCACACGTTGAACGCTCCCGGAAGAAGGATCGCCCAGACCGTATTTACCATGTGCAGGTTATTGATCAGGATGAACGTGGGGATCATACCGCCGCCGAAGAACATCGTGATCACAAAAATAATGTTAAAGAACTTACGTCCTACAAATTCCTTCTTGGACATCGGGTAAGCGGCGAGCAGTGTAACAAATACAGAGATCACTGTAAATGCCGCCGAATAAAAGAATGAGTTGGCGAAGCCCCGCCAGATCATATCATTCTCAAGCACACGCCTGTAAGCGTCCAGCGTCCAGTCCTTAAAGTTGAAGCTCAGCCCCTGATTGTTCAGCACGTTCGGATCCATAAAGGAGGCGAGGACTACGTACACAAGCGGCACAAAGACTGCCAGCACGAACAGGCCGAGCAGTGTATATCCGACGCCGAGAATCACTTTGTCGGATGTCCCGAGTTTCATTTTTCTTCTCGTTTCCATCATCAAATCCCCCTTTTATAATCCTTCGCCGTCGTTTAATTTCTTCACAACCCAGTTCACGAATATCAGAAGGATCACGTTGATCACTGAATTGAAAAGTCCCACCGCCGTCGAATATCCGTAGTCTCCGTTGAGAAGACCGAGCCTGTATACATATGTAGAAAGTATCTCAGAAGCCGGAAGGTTCATATCTGTCTGCAGCGCATAGGCTTTCTCAAATCCGATGCTCATGATATTTCCTGCCTGCAGGATAAACTGGATCACAATGATATTTTTGATCGCAGGCAGCTGCACGTAACGGATCTGCTGCAGGATATTCGCTCCGTCCACGATCGCCGCTTCTTCCAGATCCTTGCTGGCATTGGACAGCGCCGCCGTATACATGATGGAAGACCACCCTGCCGTCTGCCAGATCCCGCTGGCGATGTAGATCGTCCGGAATGCTTCCGGCATTGTCATCCAGTTGGTGTCGATCCCGAATAATGAATTGATCGGTCCCACCGGAGAAAGGAACATGCGGACCATACCGCAGAGTACGATGACCGAGATAAAGTTCGGCGCGTAGATCAGAAGCTGTATATTTTTCCGGATCCCTGTCCTGCGGATCTGGTTCAGCAGAAGCGCAAGGATGATCGGAACGGGGAATCCCCATAACAGTCCGAACACACTCAGCTTTAACGTATTCATCAGATAGTTCATAAAATCCGGGGATGAAAGGAATCTCTGGAAATATTCCAGTCCCACCCACGGACTTCCGAGCACGCCTTCGATCACATTGTAATCCTCAAAGGCGATCAGGATCCCGCCCATCGGACCGTACTTGAAGATCAGTGTCAACAGAAGCCCCGGCAGAAGAAAGAATACATACAGCTGCCAGTTCTTTTTTACATACTTCAGTTTTTCCCGCGGCGTCTGCCTGACGACGGCCGCCGCATTCTTTTTACGGAAAACTCTCATTTTAAGCCCCTCCTGTGTTTACATTTGCACACTCCGCATTTTTCGATCGATCTTTTTATGCACAGATAGTTATATGTTGTGATTATAGTATCATTTATTGTGCATAATGTCAATATTGTTTTTACATTTGCATAACATTTTTATTTTACAAATGCACTATTCACATTTTTTTGTAAAATTCCACGCATTTAATCCGGCACTATTGAGCCTTTAACACTTTTACATTTGACAAATCTGCACAATTCCATTACATTAAATGTAACAGTCCAGCCATATGATATCAGTCGGCAGATTTATGCCTGCATAAGAATCTGCCGGCTGATAATCAGATGTGCCGAGCGCCTGTCAATGAGTAAAACAGCGGCGACAGCCGCAATAAGCACGAAGTGCGGTTTTATGAATGGCGCGTACTGAACTGTTATAATGCATCACTACTATTATTTGGGAGGTACTATAAGTGGAAAAGAAAATCACGATCCAGGACATTGCAGACGCTTTAGGTCTTTCCAGAAATACCGTATCAAAAGCACTGAATAATACGGGAGTCCTCGCCGAGGACACCCGGCAGAAGATACTTGAGAAAGCGGCGGAAATGGGCTACCGCCGGGTCATCTATATCTCGGACCCTTCCCCCGCAGAAAAAGGAGAGGTAAAAGAACTTGCCCTTATCACTCAGAATATGCCTTACGGCTCCCATTTCGGAACCTACGCGCTGAACACGTTTCAGGAGCGGATGAGCAAAAATAACTACCGGCTGTCCATGTTTCCGGTACGGGACACTGAGATCGCTTCGCTGAGCCTTCCCATGGGCTTTAATAAAGAAAAGACAGCAGGGATCATCTGCCTCGAGCTGTTTGACCCGGAATATATCGAGATGCTGGGCACTCTCGGTATCCCGCTCCTCTTTCTCGATACAGCCGCCGATACTGACATGACACAGATCAATGCGGATTTTCTGCTCATGGAAAATCATCTGAGCATCTTTAACCTTACGGATGCACTGATCCAGAATGGATGCCGGCGCTTTGCATTTGCCGGGAATCCGGAACACTGCCGCTCCTTCTTCGAGAGATATCAGGGCTTTATGCACGCACTCAGCGCAAACAGGCTTGATCCGTGTACCGCCCAGTTTACCGGCAGGACAGTTTTCGCAGACTCCAAAACACTGGAAGAGACTGTCCGGCGGACGCTCCAGCTTCCCGAAGTATTCATATGCGCAAATGATTTCGTTGCCATCGACCTGATCCGCGCCCTGAAAAAATGCGGGATAAATGTGCCGGGCGATGTAAAAGTCACCGGCTTTGACAATTCGGCAGAGTCTAGGATCATCGAGCCCCACCTGACGACCGTTGACATCCCCAGTTCAAAGATGGGATATATCGCAGCGGATATGCTGCTCTCCCGCATCAGCGAGCCGGATATACCCTACCGGATCACACATGTGCGGACAACACTGAAGTTCCGGGCTTCTACGGGGGAACTCAACTTATGACACACCCGCAAAGGGAACTGAAAACTTATCAGGTGAAACAGCTGATAGAAACCCTGGAAAAGTCTCCGGCAGCCCAGGCATAATATGAGTATAGAAAAGGCGGTTAATCTTCAATGACTAACCGCCTTATATGCAGGATATGAAATTGTTTATTGCTTTGTATGGACACTTAACTGTTCTTCAATGTTGCGTCCGCTGTACATGACACGAAGAGTTCAAAAGCGATATGCTCAAATATTCCTCGCAAATCTTCTTCAGCCTGTATTGATGTGACGACATTAAAAATCATAAGCCATACTCTTTACGAATATCAGCAAAAACCGTCTTTGCGTCTTTGGTCCGACCTGCTTTCATATCCGCATATCCTTTCTCCAGCTCTGCGTGCAGTTCTTCTGCTCTCAGCATACTTATATCCGTTGGCGTTCTGTCCGGGAGTTTCACTTCAAAGGGGAGTCCCCTCTGTAAGATGATCTGTTTATAAAACATATTGATAGCGTTAGAAGCAGGAATCCCCAGTGCAGACAGGATTTTTTCAGCCTGCTCTTTGATTTCAGGCTCTATTCTCGCGTATAAATTTGCTGACTTTGCCATAAAAGCAACGCTCCTTTCTCGTACATGTCTTTTTCTTCATTATACGCGATTGTCCATACAATAGCAATACATTATTTTCACTCTAATGATGCCCTTTTTGATATAATTATTCTACATCCTGAAGCGCCGCATAGTCTTCTTCTCCGGTCCTTACTTTGACCACTCTCGTCACATTGTAGACGAATATCTTTCCGTCTCCGATATGACCGGTATACAATGCTTTCTTCGCCGCTTCGATCACCGAATCTACCGGGATCTTGCTGACCACGACCTCGACTTTTACCTTCGGGAGCAAGTTTGCGTCAAGTTCTACGCCCCTGTATTTCTCGCCTGCTCCTTTCTGGATCCCGCAGCCCATTACCTGGGTCATTGTGATCCCAGTCACTCCCAGCGTATTCAGCGCTGTCTTCAGAGCGTCGAATTTTGACAGGCGGCAGATGATGCTGACCTTATGCATCCCGGTGTCACACACACCGTCTACGACGGTCTTCTGGCGGACGACTTTCACTGCCGCATCCACCTGTCCTTTCGATGCTTTCTCATAATCATCTTCTCCCAGATCTGTATTCTCATTGACGTCCATATCCATCCCTGTCATGTCATTGATGGCAAAGCCGGAGTAAGCGGACGCCAGACCATGCTCATGGATATCAAGGCCGTCCAGCTCGATCTGGGCAGGCACACGCAGCCCGACCGTTTTGTCAATGATCTTAAAGACGATAAACATCACGATCAGCACATACGCCGCCACGCTTACGGCCATATCCAGGACATGGATCATCAGATCCTTGTAGAAGCGGATTTCCTCGTCAATCTGGCGGAAGACCATGCTTCCGACGAAGCAGTACGCCATGTGCTGAAGACGGTTTTCCGCACAGAGAGCGGGATCCGTTTCCTGAAGTCCCTGTGGTCCGTATAAAACTGTGACCCATATAAATATTTTCAGGAAAGGAGACGGCTGATCTGCCGTGATAAAACTATGAAAAAAATGATCCTTGTCACTTCTCCCCCTGCATGCGGGAAGACCTATATCTCAAAACAGCTTGCAAAAAATCTGAAACATGTGGTGTATCTTGACAAAGACACTCTGATCCCTCTGTCCAACCGGGTATTTGCAGCCGCCCATGAGCCGGTAAACCGCAGTTCCCCGTTCTTTGAAGAAAATATCCGGGACTACGAATATGAAGCCATCGTGGATATCGGCGTGGAAGCCCTGGAATACGACGACATTGTGCTGATCAACGCTCCCTTTACCAAAGAGGTGCACAACGAGGAAACTCTGGAGCGTTTCCGCACAAAGCTCCGGACAAAAGGGGCGAAGCTTGTGATCATCTGGGTGGTGACAGACCCGGAAGTCTGCCACCAGAGAATGGTCGAGCGCAATTCCGACCGGGATACGTGGAAACTGGAGCACTGGGATGAGTATATCAAAACCGTTGACTTCTCCATTCCGAAGCCGCTGGAACGACTGGACGCAGGGCACGACCTGATCCTGTTCCACAATTCCTCCGATGCGGAATTTGATGCATCCATGGCTGCTATCCTGCCTCAGTTGGAAGAAGACGACTGATCCGGTTTCCTCCCGGGGGATTTCGTATCCATCCTGGTCGCGATCATATGGACAATATACGGGATCAGGATGACCGGGATCGCGAGGTAAGCGATCAGGCTGTATGCCTTCTGGATCAGTGTCAGAAGCCCGAACTGGGCAATGCCGAAATCTACGATACAGCAGATAAGCGCCGCGGCGATCTCTTTTTTCCCGATCTTTGGCTTCTGGGCAGCTCCTGTTGGTTCCTTCTGTTCTTTGCAGATCCTTTTTACCATGGCTGCAACCATATTTACTGCAGTAGACACTGCCCCCAGGATGATCAGCAGGGAGATCAGCGGAGTCATGAAAGAAGCCCCAACGCCGTTCTGCACCATGAAGAGTGTGGGAACGCTGGCGTCTGCCATACCCGGATCAGTATATACGGTCATCAGTCCCAGGACGACCATGACCATCATCAGGGCATTCACCACAATGCCGGCGCCCATACTCTTTCCTGCATCAGAAGGCTTTTCAAAAGACCTGGCGTGCTGGACAAACACAGCGATGTTGGACAGCTGGAATGTCCCGTACAGAAATGCGGAGTAGACCGCGCTCCCCAGCGGAAGTTCTGCTGATCTCATGCTCTCTGCCGCTTTGGAAATCCCGTCCATCCCCGACACGATATTGGGAATATAAACGATCAGCAGGCCTGCAATGATGCATATGGACAGGATCGAAGCCACTTTCCGTACCAGGTCTGTCCCAAACACTGCCACGACAAAGATAAAAATTCCGATCAGAAACGTACACAGCAGATACGGCAGCCCGGTGAGGGTGCTCAGCGTAGCGCCGCCTGTCGCAAATGCTACCGCCGGCGCCACACACATCACACAGATATAGAGGACCTCAAACAGGTTGGAGAACACCGGGGCAAACCGCCCGTAAAAAGCATTGTTATAGGACCGGTAATCATATACTTCATGCTTTCTTGCAAAGCGGAGACTGTAGGCAAAAAAGATGCCGTTGTAAACCATCGCCAGCACCGGCAGGATCAGGCATGCGATCCCATACTTTACAAAATAACTGTAAATCTGTGCCCCGGAGGCAAAGCCGCCGCCAAAATGTGTGGTAAACCATACAAAGGCCACCCCCAGTATCACGGCTGTATTTTTATTCTTCTTTGCCTGCATCTTTTCTCACCCTTTCTTTTAGCCTGTCCATGGCCTCTGTCAGCATTTCTTCCGTTACTCTGTATGGATAGTGGGCTACGTCCGACATATCCGGGATCCGCTTCCTGCATTCTTCCCACTGTTTCTCTGTGATCTCGATCTCTTCCAGGGATACCGGAAGCCCTAATGTGCGGTTCAGCCGGTAGATCTTCTCGAATTCCTCTTCCTGCCCATCCACAAGAAGCGCCAGCAGAACGCCAAATCCTACCACTTCTCCGTGGAGATGCCGCTCTTCGATCACCGGATACGCCGTCAGGGCATAAAAAACCGCATGTGCCAGACCGCTGTTATAGTCCGGCGTGTAATCCTTTGTCAGGAAGATGGAGGCGATCCCCGTGGTCACGATAATGGCAAGCACTGCCTGCTCCACATCATAGGTACAGCGCCCGTTCCGGTGATCCTCCAGCGCCTTCGGGCCATACTCCAGGAGCGGATCCCGGCACATACGGCTCACCGCTGCTCCCAGAGCTGTAAAATGCTCCAGCCGCTCCCCCCTGGATGAGATCACAGCCTCATAATACTTCGCATAGGTATCCCCGATCCCCGCCCACATATACTGGGCAGGCGCCTTGGCGATGATCTCTGTATCGATAAAAGAATGCATCACCGGCCTGATAAAGAAGTGCGGTTTCAGGAAAGTCCCGTCCTCATTGTACATAATGGAGACCGATGTGCACGCAGAACAATTGGACGCGATCGTAGGGAACGCAAAAACCGGCTTGTCATCCGTGATACAAAGACATTTCACCGTATCCAGCGCCTTGCCGCCGCCGACTCCGAACACCATGTCCGCTTCCTGATAGAGCGGCAGGCTGCGCAGATGCTCCACTGTGGCATATGTACAGTTCTCCCCGTAGATTTCTTTTCCGATGATCTGAAGATCTGTTTTCTCCACATAAGAACAGATCTTTTCATAAGCCGCATCCAGAGCTTTCCTTCCGCCGATCACAAGGACCTTCTTCCCGTAGGATTCACAGACCGGTCCGATCTTGTCATAAATCCTGTCCCCGATAGAATAATTCGGGAGATGTACTTCATAATTTTCCAGTTTCATAATGCATTTCTCCTTTCTGTTTCGGGATCCGGGCAAAACAAAAAGCCCTCGTCCCATACAATACATTTGCAGGGACAAGAGCTGTAATTTCAAAATAACTCCTGCGGTGCCACCCGGCTTGATACGTTCTATCTGTATCCACTCATGCATACTGACATATGCTTTCTTTGATAACGGAGTCTGTTCTCCGGCTCGCCTACTCATCCTTTCAGTCCGCCCTCAGAAGCCCATTCACTCCAAGTCCGGCTTACCGCGATCCCACCGCCTGCGGCTCTCTGTAAAGCGTCCATTAAAGCTACTTGCTCTTCCTCAAAGGTTTTCTACACTTTAGCATGTTCCGTTTCTGCTGTCAACATTCATTTATTGTATTAACAAAACAACCCGGAAACCATTGACTTTCCGGGCTGTTTGAGAGGCGCAGATCGGATTTGAACCGGTGATCAGGGAGTTGCAGTCCCACGCCTTACCACTTGGCTACTGCGCCATTCTGAGAGTATTTTTACTGTTTATCTTACTCACGAATCTTTCAGATTATACCAAAAGTTATAGCATACGTCAAGTATTTTCAACGTTTTCTGCACTTTCAACATAACAGTTCAGCCATCGGGCTGCGCGGGAGAGGAAATCATGCTCGCATGATTTTTCGAGCGGCAGTCCGATGAGCTGAGCGCCCGTTTATGAGGAAAACAGCGGCGGCAGCCGCAGTAAGCACATTCCACATATACTTGTGCCGGAGCTATACACAGGGACAGCAGGCACAGATGCTGGTCCGTGCCTGCTGCCATATCCCTATCCCAATCGGATGGATCCTCCTCTCCTATGCTCTCTCCTCACTCCACTCGAGGATCGTGCCTGTATTTGCATCGATCTCAAAATCATACTCCCGCTGCTCGTGGATGATATCCCCCTCGTACTTGTATACGCCGTCATCATAATCAAGCTCGATCTTCACGTCTTTCTCCGTCGCTCCCGGCACTCTCTCGAGGGCGATCGAGATCGCCTGCTCCATGGTCACCGCCACATTTGCATTCCCCGCGCCATTCTGTGTCTGCTGGTCCTGACCGGCTGTATTCCCCGCGTTCCCCGACGCTGAGCCATCCGCCGAGCCTGCCTGCGTTCCGGATCCCTGCCCGCCTGCCGAACCCTGCCCGGAAGTCCCATTATTAAGCACTTCCACGTCGGCACTTAAGATCTTGCCATCCGCTGCTGCTATCTCATAATCATATTCTTTTCCGTCTGCATCAAAGCGGACCTCATAAGTCTTCCTTCCATCATCATAGTCTTCGGAAACCTTCAGCCTTGTTGTATCTGATTCATCCACACCTGCATCTCCCAGCGCTGCCTCCAGAGCTGCGTCCCTGCCGATATCCTTGCCGCCAAACGCCCCGCATCCTGTAAATACTCCAACTGCCAGCACTGCTGCTAATCCTGCGATCACTCTCTTTTTCATACTCATCTTTCTCCTTCCATCTCTTTCATTTATGATACATATTTTGTTTTCGATGATATGAATATACGGGAGAAAGATTAAAACAAGATTAAAAAACTTAATAAATTCGGATTTTTTCAATTTTCTTCTCTTTTTCCCGCCGGGAGCCGGAATGTAAATGTGCTTCCTTCCCCTGGCCGGCTCGTCACTGACACACTCCCCCCGTGCGCCTCCGCGATCCACTTCACCATGGAAAGCCCAAGCCCGGAATGGTTTTCTCCTGTCCTGGAACTGTCTGCCCGGTAGAAGCGCTCCCAGATATGGGGCAGCGAATCCGCCGGTATCCCTGTTCCCTGATCCATGACAGTCCCGACTACATTTGCCCCCTCTCTTTTCAGCCCCACAGTTACGGTCCCATTGTCAAAACTATACCGCACTGCATTTGAGATCAGATTGACAAGCATCCTGATATATAGAGTTTCATCCGCCCATGCCTCGATCCCCGGTTCGATCTCCGACTCGATCCGGATCCCCCGCCTCTGGGAATCCGCGAGCAGCTGCCCTTCCTCCACAGTCATTTCCGTAAGCCCGCTCAGGTCGATCAGCTCCCGGCTCAGCGGCTGCCTGCCCTGATCCGCCCGCGACAGGAATAAAAGCTGGGAGATCATATCCGCCATGCCCTTTGCCTTTCTCTGGATCAGCCTGACCTCCGCCTGATGCTCTTCCGAAAGGGACGGATCCCTCAGCATTTCCCCGCACTGGGCAAGGATCACGCCTACCGGGGTGCGCAGTTCATGTGAGACATCTGACGTAAACTGTTTTTCCCTGTCAAATACTTTTTCCAGCTCGCCAAGCATATCATCAAATGTAGCTGCCAGGGTATAGATCTCATCCCTGCTCGCCCTCTTTTTATCCGCTCCCCCGTCCTGACCAGCCAGACCGATCCGCCTGGACAGGTCCGCATCCGCCCGGATCTCACGCACAGTGGATGTGATCCTGCGCACCGGGAGCAGCGTCCGTCTTGTAAAACGGTATCCGATCACCGCCGTCGCCAGCACCATCAGCGGCAGAAGGATCACTGCGAAACGCAGCGTGACCGTAAAACTCTCCTCCGCATCTGCCACAGACGTTATCCCGCGGACATACACTGTATAATCAGATGTCAGTCGGAAGGACAGGTCATACACATACCACGACCGGGCCCCGTCTCTTACCGTCCGGGTCACGCCCTCCGCCAGTTCCGGCTGCTGATCGAAGCCCTGGGGGATCTTCCCGTACAGGAAATACATCTCGCTGTCATACAGCGACAGATATACATCCCTGGTGACGGAATAGAAATCCGATCCCACTTCCAGTTCCCCGTCATCATAATCCAGATCATCCACACTTTCCTGCACCCTGTGCTCCAGCCGCGACTGCGCAGAAGATAAAATTTCCCTGCTGCTCAGGGAAAACAGGATCGCCAGCGCCGCACATGTGAGCATTGCCATAAAAAATGTATATAATAATGTCAGTTTTAATTTCAGAGATATCCGTTTCATGTCCCCTGCCAGCTCCCATCTGTGTTACCGTCTGTTCTCCAGCTGCGATTTTCCATTCTCACTTTTCCTTTTCTATTCCGCCTGTTTTTCTATTCTCAGCTTTCATCCCTCAGCACATATCCTGCTCCGCGCACCGTATGGATCAGCTTCGGCTCATGCCCCTCATCGATCTTCTTTCTCAGATAGCGGATATACACATCGATCACATTCGATCCGCCCGCATAGTCAAAGTTCCAGAGGTGCTCTTCCAGCCGGTCCCTGGACAGCACGATCCCCTTATTCTGTATCATGTATCTGAGAAGCGCAAACTCCTTCCCCGAAAGCTTCACCTCCTGCCCTCCGCGCAGGACCTTCCGGGTATCCATGTGCACCTCCAGGTCAGCAGCCCTGTAGCAGGTCTTCGGCGTCTCCGCCGGCCTGCGCAGGAGCACCCGGATCCGCGCCAGCAGCTCCTCCACGGCAAAAGGCTTCACCAGATAATCATTCGCCCCCGCGTCCAGCCCCTGCACACGGTCCTCAATACTGTCTTTAGCCGTCAGGAGCAGCACCGGCGTACTGTCATCCTTCCTCCTCATCGTCCTCAGGACACTCAGCCCGTCCAGCACAGGCATCATAATATCCAGGATCACGGCATCATACTCCGCGCTCGCCAGATAATCCAAAGTCTCCTGCCCATCATAGCAGGAATCCACACTGTAGTGCTCCGCCTTCAGGCGGTCCGTCAAAATCTTATTTAAATCTTTCTCATCTTCCGCGATCAACACTCTCATACGATCAGCTCCTTCTGATGTCCAGTATACGCATCCGCGGATTGAAAGTAAAGATACAGAAAATTCATCTTGACAGAGGAGTATGTAGATTATATTCTGAAAACAGTAACGAAAGGGGTCAGACCCCTCTGAAGAGGGGTCTGACCCCTTTCCGCAAAATCATCTCACAAAGGAGTGTTTTTCTCTTATGCCGCATTCATTTTTACCTGAACTCACTCAATTTCTGGAAACCAGCCCCTGTTGTTTCCATGCCATAAACAATATAAAAAATATCCTTTCGGGAAAACAATTCATACAATTACACGAGAATCAAAAATGGACGCTCCGCCCCGGCTGCGGTTATTTTGTCACGCGCAGTGACGCTTCGCTGATCGCGTTCACGATTCCGACGGCTGGATTCCACAGTATGCGCATCATCGCCAGCCACAGTGATTCTCCTGCTTTTAAGGTCAAGGAAAACCCGGAGCTGGAAACCGACGGACATTATATCCGGCTGAACGTGGAGCGCTACGGGGGAATGCTCTGCGCTCCCTGGCTGGACCGCCCTCTCTCTGTGGCTGGCCGGATCATCATCAAAGACCGCCAGGGCAGTCTCTGCTCCCGGCTGGTCAATATAGACCGGGATCTCCTGCTGATCCCGAATCTTGCCATCCATATGAACCGGGAGGCTAACAACGGCTATAAATACAATGCCCAGAAAGATATGCTCCCTCTCTACGGCAGCCTCACGGCAAAAGGGACCTTTATGCAGATGATCGCCGAAGCCGCCGGAGTTGAGAAAGATGAAATCCTGGGCCATGACCTCTTTCTCTATAACAGACAGAAGGCAAGCATTTGGGGAGCTTCGGAGGAGTTCATCTCCTGCGGGCGCCTGGATGATCTCCAGTGTGCCTTTGCCTCTCTGAAGGGCTTTCTTGGAGGAAAGAAAACCTCCCATCTTGCCGTATACTGCATACTGGACAGTGAGGAAGTGGGCAGCACGACCAAACAGGGCGCCGCATCCACCTTCCTTTACGATACGCTCACGCGGATACACAGCAGTCTCGGTTACACACGGGAGGATTATCTGATCCATCTGGCAGACAGCTTTATGCTCTCCGCGGACAATGCCCATGCAGTCCATCCCAACCATCCGGACAAGGCGGACCCATCCAACCGACCTTATTTGAACGGCGGCATTGTACTCAAATTTAATGCAAATCAGAAATACTGCACGGACGGCATATCAGCCGCAATGTTCCGGGACCTCTGTAACACAGCGGGCGTGCCGGTCCAGACATTTGCCAACCGCTCGGACATGGCAGGAGGTTCCACGCTTGGTAACATTTCCAACACACAGGTCGCCCTTAACACCGTGGACATCGGGCTGCCTCAGCTCGCCATGCACTCGCCATACGAGACAGCAGGCGTAGAGGACACAGGTTATCTGATCCGTGCAGCACAGGCATTCTATTGCTGACGCACAGGGCTCGCGGCTGATACGAAGCTCTGATATAAGCCTTTTTCTATCTGGCAAAATAAGCTCAGGGGTAAGACTCTACCCGTAAAGGAGGACATTTTTATGGCATTGAAAATCGGAATGATCGGGACAAACTTTATCAGCGATGACTTCTGCGCAGCAGCAGCCCAGGTACCCGGCGCAGAGCTCTCCGCAGTCTATTCCCGGAAGCAGGAAACCGGGGATGCTTTCGCCGCCAGGCATGGCATTCCCCAGGTATATACAGACTACGATGAGTTCCTGGACTCCGGCCTGGACGCGGTGTATGTTGCATCCCCTAATTTCGCGCACTGCGCTCAGACGCTCAAGGCTCTGAACCACAAAAAACATGTGCTGTGCGAAAAGGTCATGGCGGTCAATGAGCAGGAAGTCCGTTCCATGATCGACTGCGCCCGCCAAAATAACGTAGTCCTGTTGGAGGCAATGCGCCCGGACTTTGATCCCGCCTATGACCTGATCGAACAGAACCTCCCGCGGATCGGGAAACTCCGCCGCGCCACTTTTGAATTCTGCCAGTATTCCAGCCGCTACGACAGCTTCCGGGAAGGCATCATCCAAAACGCTTTCAATCCGGAGCTCGGAAACGCTGCGGTCATGGATATCGGTGTCTATTGTATCCATTCGCTGGTGCGCCTTTTCGGAGCCCCGAAAAATGTAAAAGCATTTTCCACAAAATTATCAAACGGTTTCGATGGGAGCGGCATTGTACTCATGGAATATGAGGATATGACAGCAGAAGCCGTATACTCAAAAATCGCTGTCTCCGTAACCCCCAGTGTCCTTCAGGGAGAGGCCGGTTCGATCATGATCGACTACATCAGTAAGCCGGAGTCAGTGAGCCTCCGCCTCAGAGAAAGTGCACGCGACACGCTGACAGGCGGGGCTATCGAAAAGCTGCCCTATACACCTGCGAAAAACAATATGATTTTTGAAATTCAGGAATTTTTAAAACTGATTGAAAAGAAAGAAGTGGATCACAAATATCTGAAATATTCCCTGGGCACGATCCGGGTGCTGGATGAAGTAAGACGCCAGACAGGGATCCGGTTTTAAAACATAATGCTTTTACACTTTCAATATTTCTGTTTTTCCCATATGCAGGCGAGGCACAGGAAAGCTTCTGTTCTATCCTGTGCCTCTGGTCCTATCCTGTACATCTGATCCTTTTCTCATGATCCGAAGCATCTTTCTCGCAAAAAGCGCCCGCAAATTTAAAGATCCTCCATCAGCTTCTTCCAGCGGACATTCTCCTTCATAAACCCGAATGTGTCTTCATCTTTAAAACACCGGAGCAGGTTCTGCTTCATCTTTTCCGCCGTATCCGCTACTGTCTTTTCATCTTTTTCCACGATGGCAAGGTCAAGTCTTCCCGAAATCTCATAATATTCTCCCATCTCGAAAAGCCTCGCCAGCCCAGCCTGCTTTTCCACGTAATAGCGCGCTTTTTCCATGTCTTCATCCCGGACCGCAAGCATATACATGCTGTTGAAGATCATGCTGATCATCTGATAATCAGCAAGCAAAAGCTCTTCGTATGCTCTGTATGCCTCCTGCACACGCCCTGTTTTCCCGAAAACAAGCGCCTGCATCCGTTTTCTTTCCGGATTCTGCCGGGACATATATTCCAGACACTTTTCCGCCTCTTCGTACTGCTCTTTTCTCAGCCAGAGATTATATAACGACTCAGCAGCTTTATACCGGATATCTTCGTTTTTGCTTTCCAGCGCCCTGGTATAGCACTCCGTAATAAACAGGTCATATTGCTCCGGATCCTTCACTCCCCCGAAAATACGGTGTGCATCCAGCATCAATGCCAGCTGCCATGCCAACTGCTCGGAATTCGGGTATTTCTCCAGCATTTTTCTGATAAATGCAAATGCTTCTTCATAAGAATGATTTTTAAATTTTTCATCAGCTTCACTCATAATCTGCCTGATCTCTTCATCGGTCAGCTCTCCCTGAAAAGACAGCAGCGTATCCACCGAAATATCCAGCAGCCTTGCGATGGGCGCCAGAAGCATGATGTCGGGGTAAGAATTCCCGTTCTCCCATTTATTGACAGCCGGCGGTGTCACGCCCAGCCGCTTTGCCATTTCCTCCTGCGTCATGTTCCTTTCTTTTCTGTATTTCCGTATTGTTTCTCCAATCTGCATATACAGCGCCTCCTCTTTTAAAGATCACGCATCGGCCTTTGCTGATCTCAGCATAACAGACCGGGACACTTTTCACAATTGAGCAGGCATTATGTTGGCAGTATATAAAATTAACTATTGCTCATATCCAATACACAGCTCATCTCATGCCACTCTTCTCCGCCCCAGCCGGATCCGGAGATGCCGTGATCCCGAAACCCCATCTTCTCATACATCCCCACCTTGTTTCCCAGACAGGTCAGGATCAGCCTCTTCCTGCCGCGCCGGGCTTCCCGCTGTTTATACTGCCGCATGATCTCACTTGCCAGTCCCTGCCCGCGGTACTCCGGCCGCACATCCAGGCCAAGAAGCATAACGTTCTCCCCCTGAGGTTCATGCAGCCCTGCATCCGTAAAAAACTCATCTCGGAACACCTGCTCATCCGTGGCAAGGCCATTTAAAAATCCGGCGATCCTCCCTGTCTCTCTGTCTTCTGCCACAAGGAACAGATCCGATACTGCTGCTACTCTTTCATGCATCATCTTCTCCGTGCACGCCTCATTCGGCGGGAAGCAGACCTGTTCGATCTCTGCCGCCTGCCCCGCCTCTTCTGGCCGGATATCCCGGAATTCAAATTTCTCATTCAGTTCATTTACCGTCATTGTCCCATCTCCTCTGTACCAAAAACCGGATCCCTCCCAGTAACGCCAGTCCGGCTATCGCCCCCGCGCTGTCCAGCAGCACGTCTGAGACCTGCCCGCTGCGCCCCGGTACAAACAGCTGATGCATCTCGTCTGTCGCTGCATACGCCGTGGTTATCACCCAGGGGATCAATATCCCTCTGCTGATGGGCGTCCTCTTTTTGCTGCTGGTATCCGCTTTCTTTTTCTCATTCCCATTCCCCGTATCAGCGGCTCCCCCTGCGATATAAGCGCCCGCTGTCAGCAGTCCCAGCAGCGCATACTCCGATGCATGGGCTGCCTTTCTTATGGGGTAATCCACTTTTTCCGCAAATCGATCCTGCGCCTCTGCAGACTGCTCCTCAAAACCTGGTATAAAAAGCTCTCCGATCAGGAGCCCTATGCTTCTGCTGTCCTCTGATGATACCTCTGCCGGACGCGCGGAAAATGCAAATATCAAAACCATCCATAAAATCGTCAGTACCAAAAAAACTTTTCTTCTCACATTCATCCCTCTGCATATTTTCTCCGTCTCATTCAGTATAACTTTATACACAGGATTTGTATATCCCCTTTCCTAAAGCCCCTACCCTGCACCTATCCCCTACCTGCACCTATCCTGTTTATAAGCTATTTATAAGCTGATAAAGATTTTCCGCACCGCCGCGCTGCCTGCTGTTAACCATTTATCCAGCGTTTCTGTTTTTTAATTATTCATGTTACAACAATTTAATTTTCAGTTTTTTACAATTTTTATATATTTTTATCTGATTTTAGCTTGACATTTTCAGCTTCCCGAGGTATTATAAATACATCAAAAGAAAAGGAGGACGGACCACCAAAAACTTAATTTTAATCCTGAAAATATAGAAGAAAAGAGGTATAGTCCAATGGGATATTAATTTACAAACGGAAAACACTATTTGAAAAAATAGTTTCAGATAGATATCAATTTAATAAGGAGGGTAGGCCAATGGATGGAATAAGCTGAAAATCCACTGTACAGAAGGAAAGGTACAGTGGATTTTATTGTGTGTAAAAATAGAAAGAAACCGGCAGGCACGGAGTCTCCTTTAGAAATTATCTGCTGTCCTGTAAATTATCCGCTGTCCTGTCCGCAGTGATCCTGCGCACAAGCCGGTATACTGCCAGCGCCGCTCTGCGGGGGAAATATCTCCGGCACCACAGATGCCTGAAGAAAAGCACCCGCAGATCACGGTCCGTGAGCCATCTTCCCTGCCGCATGACCCTCGCTGCAAGGGCGCGGACCTGAGCACGCGCCACCGGTCCCTCCGTCATCTCCTGGGCATCACCCCGCATGAAATACACAGGTTCGTGGCCCCCGGGCCGGCTCCGCCTCACCGCCACGATACGATGAAGCACATACTGCCCGGACGACCTCCGGAAAAGAACGATATCCCCTCTCCGCAGCCGCTCCGGCACCGGAACCAGCAGCACACAGTCCCGGTTGTCCGCGAGAAACGGATTCATACTGCCGCCCCGGACAGGAACCGTCACCTCACGTCCCTCCGCGATAAGCGCACTGACAGCTTTCAGATACTCTTCCGTATCCACCTGATGTGCGTTCCTCATCCGTCACACCTCACTCCCGCGCTCCGCTTCCCTGCGGTAAATCTCCAGCATAGACGCAGACAGGTCACACACATACTGCGGCCTGTGGTCATAATGCCCGGTCTCGGTCTGGCACATAGCTGCACAGGCACGGCAAAGCTCTGCCCGGGCACACGAGCTGCACTCCACCGGCAGGCGGATCTGAGACGCTGCCCGGTGGGTCGCCTCCCACGCCGCAGCGAATCCCAGCTCCCGGACGTCCGCCTCCGGCTCCGAAGTCAGCCCGCAGATCTTCATCCTGCCGTCCCAGGTGATCCAGAAGGAACTCCGCCCTGCCTGACAGATGATCCCTTTTCCGCATTCCGGCTTCTCCCTCTGCGGGTCAGACAGGATCTCTTCCATGCGCTTCACATGCTCTGTCACCTTTACCGCACGCTCATGACGCTGCTCCGGAGTCAGAGCGATACACTCCTTCTCCACCATGTATCTGCCGGCCTCCGCCGCTGAAAAACGCGCCGCATTCTCCCCCTGCATCCCTTCATCACGGCGGACCGGCGGGAACATATAGGACGTCATCTCGAGGAGCGTCCCCTCCCGCCTGCTGAACTCGTAAACCGCCTGCATATCCTCACAGTTATACGGCGTAATCGTCATCGTCGTACGCACAGAAATGCCCAGAGCTTTCAGATCCTGTATGGCCTTTGCCACCCGATCCCGTCTCCGGACTCCGCAGAGCCGGCCGTAAGTCTCCTCGGAAGCCCCGTACATGGATACATTGATCCGCCCCGGCGGATACCGGCGGAACAGATCCAGGATCTCATCCGTCACCAGAGAACCGTTAGTATTGATCACAAGCCGGAAGCCCATCTGCGCCAGCGCCTCGTAGAGTTCCATAAAATCATCCCTGATCATGGCCTCTCCTCCGGTCAGGAGCAGGAAGAGGAGTCCCCCCTTCTTTGCCTCCTCTGCAATGGACAGCCACTCCTTCACACTCAGTTCGCCCTTCCGCAGGCTGTCCATATCTTCCATACCGTGAATATAACACATCTTACAGTTAAAGTTGCACCGGGACGTCAGCTCGAATGTCCCGGTGACCGGTATTTTCTGCGCGGCAGCCTTCGCTGTCAGATATCTGCTGACAGGGAACTCCCCCTGCTCCATATATTTCATCTTCAACCTCCTCGCTCATTGCGCCAGATCCAGCGCTGCTTCCAGATCGTCCACGGCAGACGCATCCGGGCGGCAGGCGTACAGATACACCGGCACTGACGATATGATCCCGATGAGCAGATCTGTCACTGTCCCCGTGTCTTCCCGGGACCACAGAGCCACACTGCACTCGGAAAACAGCATGGTAAATGCCTCCCGGGCGCCGAGCCTCCGGATCCTGTTTTCCGGTCCCTGCCGCAGGACGATAATCGCCCGGACAGGCATACTCCGGTTCTTCGTGATCCCCGACGTCCCGCAGAGCGGGATACCGTGGGCATATGGCTGCCCGCCGTCACAGGAAAGGACGCTGCGGTCGCCGTTGACTATCTCCGCGCCGGGCCGATGGACACGCCACAGCTCCGCCTGAGTGGACTTGCCCGTACCGGACGGCGCAGTGAAAAGAATGGCCTTCCCTTTATATGCAAGCAAAGAAGAGTGAAGGATCACTCTCCTGAAATCCGCGAGGATATGGGGAAGGCCACCCCAGACCAACAGGGAGCGAACCGTATGTTTTTTTCCTACATTTGAGCTGCATAACACCTCTGCTATGTGATTTTGTTTTTCAGACAATCGAATTTGTCTGCAGTATAACGTCTTCTTTCTAATCTCATCAACACTTTCTGCTATTGTATAATTCCCACAATAGCAGCATATGTTTTTTAACGATTGAAAAACACATTGTACTTCATCTTTAAAAATAAGTTTCCCGATAATTTCAGGAATACTGTCTGTTTCAAAAAACTGTATCTTTACATTTATATTACCTGAGCATGCCTGAAATAAGCTGGCAATTTTAGTATCTGTAATATACCAGTTCTCAGGAAACTGCAGACAAACATTCAACTCTGCACATTTTAGGTATAGAGATTGGAACATCATTTCTCGGTCCCCAGAGTTTTGTTACGACAACGATGATAACGGATAATTGCTTGCCGGTACATTGTAGCATTCAAATGTACTGTTTGCCTTGCATACTTCATTATTTAAAGAAAACTGAATTATAGTTCCCGGTCCCTCAGGATTCGGCATTGTAATAGCTGCATCCCAATAACCATCGCCTGGCCTCGGGTCCTCACACCCGTCGGTTGTCAACGTGTACTCGCACGAACTGATCGTGCTGTCTAATTCCAGATGTTCAAACAGTATCCTCGGTTTCTGATATGGCTTCTTCATTTTCCTTCCTCCTGCCCTTTTCTATTCAATCAGCATCCCTTCGCTTCTTATCCGCTGAAGGAATTCTTCAATGTCAGCTTTTGCTTCTTCCCGGACCGCCTCATATTCTTCACATAGCGCATCCAGCAGACTCTCCTTTGTCTGATCATCCTCCTGCAGCAGCTTCCACAGAAATACGCCTGTGTCATTCAGCGTGATCAGTCCTTTAAAATCCATCGCCGCGCTGCCTGTAGGAACGACGATATACTCGCCTGCGATCTCTCGCAGGATATAGTTTTCTGATATCTTCATGCTCTTACTCCTGATCATAAGTCACATACATGATCTGACTTGTATCCTTCATGTAGTGCAAAACTTCCTGTTCCTCAGCCTCTCCTGCTGCCATGCCGCCCGGGAACACCGCCCGGTATGTGATCCCGCCCTGGAAAATTCCGTCTTCCAGATTTTTGTAATATACACAGATATCACCGGCGATATCTTCCCCACTGATATTCTCGGCTTTGATCCAGTTATCCTGTCCGTAAAGAGTCAGCTGTTCCGGCAGAATAGAGCGTTCTTCCTGAAAGAATGCCAGATTCTCCGCATCGTACCTTGCGTCCTCCGCATCCTGCGGGTACGCTGCCGCCGAGCTTTCCAGCACTATCAGCTCCCCGCCGGCAGGAAGGACCGTAACCTCGAAGTTTCCTTCCGCTTCCGCTGTCGCCGCATGTATCTTCAGATACTCAATATCTTCATCTGAGGAATTCACGATTTTCAGGCTCCATATATCTTCCACCGCCGCATCGCTTCCATCCTCCCAGAAGGGACCTGTATATGGTTCGGAAGATACTATATAAATCCCGTTCCCGAGACTGCTTTCTCTGTTATCCTCGTCTGACCGTCTGCCCTGCTGCATCATAAATACTGCGATTATGATCACTGCGGCAAGTATGGCAATACCGATCATAATACCTGCCGTCAGACGGCTATTTATTATTCTTTTCTTTTTTGACTGTAGTTTTCTGTTATTCGGTTTCTTACTGTTCTTCATACTGTGTGTTCTTTGTAAACTGCTGCGCAGAATGCCGATCTGCGCAGCGGTTTACTGATCTGCTCTTATTTCTTTTTCTTATCTGCGTTTTCTGCGGTAATACACAGCCGCGGAAGCTGCGATGGCCGACAATGCCATCATAGCAAACAGAACTGCAAATCCTGCTGCTGCAACCATATCTCCGGTCTGTACCGCACTATATCCGCTCTTGTCCGGCGTCTTATCCGCAGGATCTCCGGCGCTATCTTCATTATTTCCGGGCGCCTGGCCAGCCGGCTTCTGCTGAGCGTTGTTATCTCCTGTTTCCGGGGTCGTCTGGCTGCCGCCTTCTTCTCCCTCTCCCGGGGTCGTCTGGCCGCCGCCTTCTTCTCCCTCTCCAGGAGTCGTCTGGCTGCCGCCTTCTTCTCCTTCTCCAGGAGTCGTCTGGCCGCCGCCTTCTTCTCCCTCTCCAGGAGTCGTCTGGCCGCCATCTTCTTCACTGCTGTCAGACTGATTGATGAAGTAGTATGCCGCCGGTATATTTTCCGGTGCAACCGATGCCATCAACGTAATAGAGTCCTGCGTATCCTCTGCCGCCATCACCTGCATGGTTCTGGCGCCGGCTTTTGCCATCCGGGCCTGAACATCATCCTGCCCCGGCATGGTTCCTTCCTCAGTACCTGGCTGATCTTCAACATCTTCCGTAGCTCCGGAAGTTCTTCCGGTCCACTGCAGATTGGTAAGAGAAAGGATCGCTGTATCTTCGTTTTCAGCAAGTTTACCATCCCCATAAAGCGTTTTAGGGTTGGCGATTACGATCGGGTACGCTGTCCGGTATGCCATATATGGATTTTCCCCATCTGCCTCTTCCCAGACGCAGTTGTCCGTGAACTCGTAATACATATCGTAGGACGTATTAATATCCCAGTTCTTCACCTTGTAGAAGCTCCAGCTCTTTGCCGCTTCAGGATCACCTTCCTGGACCGCAGTAGCGATAGCCAGTTTTGTATCCGTTCCCAGTGCGAGTTTCGCACCAAGCTGAACTTTATCCGGCTTCTCATTCGTCCAGAGATAGAACGATATCGCCTGTCCGGGCGCCAGATATACCTCATTTTTCGGTCCGAATGACTCATATGCGGAAATGTTACCCAACTCACCGTTTCCATCGACAAACACAGCGCCATTCGGGATCTGTCCGCCGACATTATCTGCATTCAGAAGGATCTGCCGCAGTTCCGTGTAATCCGGATGGTTCTCACCATCTGTCTGATACACATCTTCTATAACTTTGTAATCATTACCTTTCGGATCCGCCGGATCATAAATCCTGACTGCGTCTACATAGATATCATAATACTTATCATCATATTTGTCATACATGTCGTAATACATTGGAACAACTTCCACGTAATACTGACCGTATTCTTCCATCTCCTCTTTCAGGATCGGGATCTGATATAAAATGTCAGTAGAGCTCTCATCCGGCGTCCATATCAGCCTTCCAGTTTCCTTATCTCGAGTGCATGTGTATCCGTAATAAGTATCTACCGTGTGGTTCAGGATCCTCTCGCCTTCATTATTGGTACCTTTATATACGCGGATCGTCACGGCTCCCGTATCTCTGGACGTCAGACTGATCAGGTCAAATCCTGTTCCCTTGAACGTGAAAGTCGCCATCGGAGAGGTTCCGCCGTTCTGGTAGGTATTTACCGCGCTGACACGTACATAGTGGGAACTTCCGTTGCTGTAGGTATTGCAGTCCCTGTAGTGCGTGTCGTTTCCGTAAACATTATCGATCACTTCTTTGATCTCAGCTTCACCCGGGCGGTCCGTATCCTGAACGTCAGAGCCCGGAACCTTGCCATCAGTTACAATTGACCATTTGCCATGAGTTTTCCAGTTATCCTTATCATCCGTTAAGTTCGCAAGTTCATCTTCTTCCAGCTTCTCTGTACTATATCCACCATCTTTATAATGAATAGCTCCTGAGTTGTCCTCATAGTAGATAATCGTCGCCGGTACGACTGTTACCATACCGTACACGTACTGAGACTGTCCGTTGTTATCCGGCAGCTGTACCGCATACATGATCTGCTGACAGGAATCCATCTCCATCGTATCTGGTGTGAAACGGATTTCGTCTGCCGCGCCGTTTTCACCGGCTTTGATGTAAGCAGTTCCGTAAGTGCCTGCTGCCTCACCTTTAGTTTCAAATCCCGATGCCAGTTTGTCTGTCACCTTGCCAAGTAGTGTTTCATCCAGAATTACCCCCGGATCCTCCTGCGGCTGTCCTTCTTCCGGCTTCGTATCTTCGTTAATTGCTCCCGGCTGTCTTTCTGCAGCCACCGCAACAAGCTTTCCGCCGTTCTCAAGCGCCTTATCATTCGTCAGCACGTCAATGTCCACTGACAGGCCGTAGTCAATAACAACCGTATCTTCCCGGATCAGTTCAGTCGGAAGGTAGTTGATGATCTGGTGCGTGTAATCATCCACATCTTTGTAGATGGTAGCGTAGGTCTGATCACCACTGCTGTTTTTAATCGGCACTTCCGTTACTGTATAGTCGTACTTGTGAATTGTTCCATCAGCATCCGCATAATTGATCGGCGCATCCACGGAGGTCGTCCACACATCTTTATCAGAGCCCGCCATGGAAGCATCCATCTTAAATGATTCTGATGCTTCCTGATCCTCAGTTCCATCCTCTTTCGCTGCTTTTAATGTCACATTAATCTCAGACGGCTCAGACGGTCTGGTATTTCCGCTGTTTCCATCATCCACCCAGACTTTCTGGAATGTATGATCGCCTTCTGCGGCGCAGGGATCCTGCATCTCGCTTTCGATATCCTCAATGTCAGATTCATTTGCATAGGTCGGCGTTCCGAGCATCAGATCCGCCTGATCCCCGGATACATAAACATTAACCGGGAATCTGGCTATATTCTTTGCAGTTGTCTGGTAAGCGCCATTCCATACATCATTATGCTTATACATATTCTCATACTGCATATGCTGTACAGAATAATCATAGTACGAAATTCCGCCGATTTCTTTTTTGGCGCCGTTACTGCTGAGTACGTTGCTATTATTATAAATGTGCGTCAGCTTTCCATCGTCCCATTTGCGGTATACGTGGTAAGTGTTATTGGTTCCCTCGATATCTTTCAACTCAGTGTAATTTGACTTCAGACTGCTTGTTCCTGAGAACTCACCGATCTTTCCATCTGCCCCTTTAATGGTATCTGCCAGATCCATGATATTGTTTTCCAACAGTCCTTCATTATTATATCCGACAAAACCACCAGCATAGCCATCACCGCTGCCCTTCTCATCATTCGTTGCGCCGGCTCCGAAAACATCGTAACCAATAGAAGTACCTGTCACTGTAGAATCAACGACACGAGTACGGTTGGCTTTTATTAAGGAAATATTGATAACATCTTTAATTTCCTCAGCTGTAACCGAATCACCACTTGCCTGGATTGTAATTGAAGAATCACCAATATTAACCTGAATTACATTTCTCTTCTCATCTATAAGCTCCACAGAAACTTTAAGACCAAGAATTGTTGCCGATAATACACCGTTCTCATTCAGCACTTTAATATCAAGTACTTCTTCTCCAAGACTTATATGTATAATCCCATCATCCGGCAGCTTATCGGGCTGCAGTAATCCATTTACCAATGCAAGCAGAAGATCTACTAACGGCTGAAGCAGACCGCTGTTTACGCCTACCTGGATAAGATAAGCAAAACTTGTCTTGCCGATGAAACCTCCGGCTGTCTTATCACTTGCGACCTGTTTCAGTTCAGATGCATGATTGTTTTCCATCCTCGCCAGATCGCCATTACCTATGAAGCCTCCGGCAATCTCATCGTCACCATTACTGCTCTTAACAGTATAACCGCCTTTCATTCCGGTCACGGTCGAGTCTTTGATCGTAGAGCCGCAGACATCTGCGATTCCGGCGTTTGCACCGAGCAGATTTCCAAGTGCACCCTCTACTAATCCTACATCATCCAGATCTACCAGACCGCTCTTTCCACTATGTCCGATAAATCCGCCGCTGTAGTTTACTGCCTCAACCGCTTTCAGTTCATCCACACTGGAATTCAGGATTGTTCCGTTCAGAAGAGTTCCTGCAAATCCGCCGGCACTTCCGCTGTAAACAGTATAATCTCCTTCCTCCTGGTTTTCTTTTTGTATGCCTTCCTTTGCATTTACTATCAGTCCATAGGCTGTTGAACCTGTCACACTGGAATCATAGATATATGTCCTGAATGCATCCAGCACGTCCAGTGCGCCAAGCCCCAGAAGTTTTCCCAGTATGCTTGTTCCGCCAGCGGACACCTCTGCAACTGCAGACACATCGCCAAGTCCGACAAATCCGCCGGCATATTCCCCTCCGGTTACTCTTCTGACACCTTTAACAATTGCTCCGGCAGCAGAATCATGATTTCCCTCAATTCCCGGAGTATCAATGTCGCTGTCACCAATGACTGCGCCCTGAAGCATTCCGGCATATCCACCGACTGCTTTAGCATATTTCTCTGAGCCGTCAACCTTAGACAAGATTCCCTCAACTGTACCTTCCGACTTGTATGTCCCGTCTACAACATATCCTGCATCACTGTATGCTGTGACTTCTGAATATTCAACTCTTGAAATCGTAGCATTTAATAAACTTGCAAGATCGCCCGGTGTACCGATGATTGCCCCTAATAATTGCTCAAGCAGGCCATTCTGTGAAGAAGTATCCACCGTTGCGAGGCTTCCCGGAACAATCTGTCCTGCATAACCGCCGGCATATTCCCTGGCTTTTACAGATTTTATTCCATTAACAGCACACTTTGCATCCGCGGTTCCCATAATGGTTCCGCCCTGAACATAACCTGCATAACCACCGGCATTTCCCTGATGATCATTTTCCTGATCAGAATATCCTGTCGCCTCGATCTCAATACCTGAAGCATAGCCTCTTACCGATGAATTGTTGATCACCGGAACAAACGTTTGCAATACATCTAATCCCTGAGTAATTGGTACTCCTGCCACCTCAAGTCCTCCGACGCCGGCAAGACTTCCGATGGTCATTTCGCCTGCATAGCCGCCGGCGCTTCTCATCGCCTCAACGCGTTTCAGATCATATGCCTGACCGTTTGTAACAATACTTCCGGTCATTTTTCCGACATAACCGCCGGCAACACCGGCTCTCTTATCTGCATTGCTTTCAAGATCAGCTCTTCCGGCAGTCACTTCATAACCATAAATATATTTTTCAATATTCTGATCATACAGTGTTGCTCCGCCGTCATACAGATCTTTAAACTGGCTGCCGTATGCGCCGTTCTTTCCAACGCTCTCATACCAGGATCTGAACCTGTCATAAGAAAGATTTCTCAGCGGCCCTGTTACACTTGTATCCGTCTGTGTAGCGTATACAGCCTGCAGCCCCTGCAGCGGATTATCAAGTTTGATCAATCCGAACAAGAGACTGATTGATCCGGTATCTACAAGGTTGGCATTCTGAAGATATCCGGTATATCCGCCTGCATACTCATATCCGTATACAGAACGGATACGGTCAGCTGATGCGATAATACCATTCTGACCTTCAATCTCTCCGCCATTGTTGTAACCGACATAACCGCCGGCAACTCCCTTGAGATCAATCCCTCCGGCATCATTTTCTTCGGACTCCGCTTCCGCACGGACTACGCCGCCACAAGGCACTGCATCCGTACTGGATGAATGGATCCTCGGGATAAAGGAGTTCAATATACTTGCAAGATTCTCGACGCTTGCAATTCCGCCAAGGACATTTACATCACCGATCACTTCCGCGACACTGCCCGGCTCCATGTTCCCGACAAAACCGCCGGCCGTTTCCTGACCGATAATATACGCAAAGTTATGCGAATTACTATTTTCAATTAATGAGCCGTCCACGGATCCGGCATAACCGCCCGCATGTCCGATTGCTTTTCCGGATTCTTTGCCGTCAGCCAGCACTGAAAATCCGCCCGCATCCCCGGTCACATCAGAATCTGTTATGTTGCTCGAAACTACATCCAATACATCCAGCGCTTCCTGCAGATTCAGGACTTTATCAAGAACCCCGAGTCCATTTCCAACCGCTGCCGCGTTACCAATGTCAAGTTTTCCGACAAAACCGCCGGCATATTGAGGCGCCTTAACCGCATACTTGGAATCCTCAGCAAAATACGCGCTTCCATCCTGCTGCTGCAGATCTTCCGGCTCCTGTACATTCGTGTGGCGAAGTTTATTCACATCGCACCCGCTGATCTGTACTCCACTGCCAAATCCGAGATAACCGCCCGCGCTTCCCGAATTAGATTCAAACTGCTTCAGGCTGCTTTCTGTGTCGGCAGCAGTCTCCTCGCCCGCAGTTTCTATTTTCCCGTCAGATACAACGGTTAAACCTTTATCCGAAGAAACCCCCGCATTCTTAATGACCGGAATATACACATTAAGAACAGATACAAGATCTCCAACATTAACGTTTGCTCCCAACAGATCAATTCCACCTCGGGAAGCCGCCAGACCTCCGGATGTTGCTATTCCGGCAAAGCCGCCGGCATAATATTTTCCGCGCACATTACATATCTTCTGTACCGCTATATTATCTTTTTGAGAATTATCGATCGTTCCACTTTCAAGCTTGCCCGCAAAACCACCGGCGCATGCCGCTTCTACCTGATAATTCTCTGTATCTTCCGCGTAAACGACATCGCAGTCTGTATATTTCGGTATAAGGTACGGTACAGCTGTAAGCAGGTCAGTAATACTAATTAATGTTGTTTCCGGCAGAACCGTTTCTTCATTATTGTCATCAGCAAGATCTGCCAGCCCATCTGTCTGTGAAATACCGACAAAGCCGCCGGCATACCCGTTTTCTTCGTCCTTTGTTGACACTTTTTTCAGACCGTTAACTGTTGATCCTGATATAATCGCACTTCCGCCATCAGCAACAAAGCCGCCGGCTCTGTGAATCATATTGCCGTCAGTTTCACCTGTGGACGAAACGGTAAATCCGCCATCCATTCCGGAGACAGAAGAATCTGATATATTTACCTGAATTACACCTGCAACTGATAAAAGAGAATTAATTTTAATCAATCCCAGGATATTCAGACCGCCGGCACTGACAAGATTGCCGACTCCGGCTTTACTTACAAATCCTGCCGCATCATTAGGAGATGTGATCTCTTTTACATTTTCAACTTTAACATTCTTTAAATTCGTGCCTATAGCCGCGCCAACTGCTCCTGCAGCCACCCCTTTTTCATTCTGAACAGTCATTCCTGCAGAATTTCCACGGATGACAACCCCATCCGCTTCAACCGGAACAACATTTGCAGCGCCTACCAATGTAGAATCAAGGATTCCGGCCATGCTCGCCGTAGCTGCATATCCGATGAAACCGCCGGCATACCCCTCCTTGCCTCTAACAACACTGATATTTGTTGCACTGCATGGGATATCCTCTCCATTATATGACACTTTATTATCTTTAACAGGATCAAGTTTCGACAAAGTATCCTGACTGGAGGTGCCAAACTTCGCACCATCTGCTCTTCCTGCAAAGCCACCCACATAATCTTTTCCTGTTATTTCTGCCCCTGTAAGACCGGATGCCTCACATCCATAAATATGTGCCGGGCTGACACCAACAAGCGAGAGAAGATCATCTTTTCCAGATTCTACACCGGCCAGCACATCTTTCAGTAATTCAAGGACATCGTCCAATATACTGACTTTTGTAACTCCGGTATATTCCTCGTTCAAAGTTATTGAAGCTCCGGGTGACGTATACCCCGTAAAACCTCCCACATAGTTGCCCGATGAAGAAACTTTTCCCAGATTTTCAATTGCACAGCGAATCACATAACTACTTGCAATGTATCCTGAAAATCCTCCTGTATATGCTGCTGTTGTCTGTTCTTTGTCAGAACCAGAAACGGTAATCTTTCCCGTTCCGCTCACTTTTACATCAGAAACTATCGACTGACTGAAAACAGCTTCAAATAAATCAATATCGAGTTGATCAAGCAGCCCCTTCACTTCCGTATTCGCGATACTGCCTGCAAATCCGCCTGCAAATTTATTTCCCGTTACTGTTAAGTCAGTATTCTGAGTCATTGTAACATTCTGGATAAAACCGCCTTCAATTCTTCCGGCAAACCCACCGTTAAAACTTGTGTTGGCTGAACCAATATCCTGTTTAACATTTGTTAAATGACAATCCTTTATAACAGGCGCAGCAAATCCAACCGGGATTAACTGATCTAAATCTAAAATCCCACCATTGAGTAACACATCAACTATATTACCAAGCCCTAAAAACGGAAGACCATTTAAAATTTTTGCCAGAAGATCTGTAAGCTCTCCTACTCCTGTCAATGTATACAGCGTCTTCCCCTGAACATCTCCTACAAAGCCGCCGGTTCTGTCCGCCACATTATTAACTGTGGCATTTTCTACAGAACATTTCGAAATTTCTACCTGACCTGATATAGCGCCTGCGAAACTCCCTGCCGCAAACATAGACGGATTCGCATCCATTCCATTCAAAAGCATATCTGAAAGATCCCCTACGGAATCAATACCAAATAAACCTAAAATCAAATCCAAAACCCATGCGAGGCCACCCACAATCCCATCGAGAAGTCCGACATCATGTTTAACTTCCGTACTTTCATTTTTAATAATAACATTCTTCAGATCAAGCCCCGTAACCGTTACCAGTCCCTTACTCATGAGAATATTACCATCTTCTCCCGGCAAGCTTCCGATCGTACCAAAAAATCCTGCGCCCTGTGGATCTTTTTCCAGATCGATTTCTCCTGATTTATTCACTGTAATATTAGAAATCTCAACGGGATCGATAGCCGACTTGTCAATCACTCCTGTTTCCACATCGATTCCGGCCATATTTACAGAGCCGATCATATTACCGGAGAACATGAGCGGTTCCCAGGGAGTGTCTTCGCCATCAGAATTTTCTCCAGTCGCTAACAAATCTATATTGCGGAAAATAATATAATTTTCATCATTGTCATATGTATGACCAGAATTTTCAATATCAAGATTTGGATCTGGCTCACCTGTTTTCTGATTTACTCCACAGCGCCCATGCGCATTTCCTTTGTGATCACTCAGTTGAGAACTCGCTTTCTCTATTGCTTGAAAATCATATGTTTTATTACCATTTTGTTCCTGTGTAAGATCGGCATCACCTCCATATAGCATAATATATTCGCCATTATGAGTATCCATATGCCATCCAACACCCAAATAAGCTTGATAGACTGCAGAATACACATGCTTTCCTGTTCCAATTGCTCTCAGCTGATCCTCATTTCCAATCAGGATATACTCTGTCCCGTCATCTGCAGTAAAAATAACCTGCCCCTGGAATTTACGTCCGTCATTCTCTGTATCCAGCACCTCTGCCGCCTTCAGCTCCGGCATCTCCGACGTAAAATCGGTTGTCAGCACATAATTATGCGCATCCGTATACTCCAGCTGTGTCTCCTCTGCCTCATCCGCGAACACGATCTGCCCCATGCCGAATTCTTCCGCGATCATATCGTTGGACATGACGGTCTTCAGCGCTTCCGGATCGTTGGCTGTTCCCAGCTGGTAATTATTGTAGATATAGATCGTATCCGTCTCTGCGTCATACAGCGGAGATCCCGCGTTCCCGCCGGTTCCGGTGAAGCTTCCCGCGAATCCCGCCGGCAGCTGCCAGAGATCGCTGCTGTCCAGGCTGATCTCATTCATCAGCATATAAGCCGCATCGTTCCCGTATACGACCGCGCTGCCGTTTTCGTCTGTGACAGCGTCTCCGGTTCCGAATGTATCGGCGGAGTCATCCCCGGAGTACACCTGCGCCCCGGTTCCTACAGCTTCCAGCTGCTCAAGGTTGTAGATGCGGATCAGGCCGCTGTCGTATACATTCTGCTCCGCAGGCACATTCTCCTGCTCTTTGGTTTCCGTATCTCCGGCGCTGCCTGATGTGTCCGCAGCGTCTCCGGATTCTTCTCCGGGTTCCTCGTTCCCATCGGTATTTCCGGTGTTTCCGTTTGCGTCATCTGTATACAGCGTCACGGTCTGCGGATCGTCCACGCCGGTTTCCCCGATGTCTTCTGCCTGCACACTGACCGGACCGACGCTGGTATTGAGCATCGCTATAACGAGAGCCATTGCTACCAGCCGTTTCCAGGCGTGTTTACAGATTCTTTTCAGTCTCATCACTTTTTTCTCCCTTCCTTTTTTTTACTTTATCTGAATCTCTGTCTTTGGATTTTTCTCCCCGGCTGCCGTAACCGTAGCGTTTTCGGTAGCCGTATCCATATCTGTACTTATATCCGTAGCTGTATCCGTAACCGTAACCATAACCGTACCGGGATACATGGATCTTGCTCCCGTTCATGACGCCGCCCAGCACAGCGGGTGCGGACTCATTCAGCATTTCCATGGCGTCTACCAGTTTTCCCACAGAGAGATGGTCCTCCCTCAGGACGAATATGGCAGCGTCCACAAGCTTTGCCAGGGTCTGTCCGTCTGCGTAGGACAAAAGCGGCGGGCTGTCGATGACCAGGAAATCATACCGTTCCTTCATACCTTCCAGGAAACGCCGGATCATGGGGCTTCCCAGTATCTTCGCCGCCCTGTCGGCAGGCTCCTGTATCCCGTATACAGTCAGCCGTCCGGACAGTGCGGTCCGCTCTGCGAGGAACGCAGTGCCTTCCACCTGCATGACATTCTGCAGTTCTGTATCCTTTTTGATTGGGATCCTCTTCAGCTGGGCGGGCTTCCGCAGGTTCAGGTCGACCAGTGCGGTCTTCCATCCCCGGTATGCCAGGGACAGCGCCAGATTCGCCGCCGCAGTGGACACGCCCTCTCCCTCTGACGCGCCGGCCAGCAGATAGGTGCATGTGCCGGACCGTTCTTTTTCTTTCTCCAGTCTCCGCCGGACCGCCGCCACCGCTTCCTTCATCTCGAAGTTGCGGGAACTGTCCCTGGTGATCATCGGCGTGGCTGTACCTTTCTTCCGCTCTGCCGCTTTTACGTACGGCAGGGTGCCCAGGCACCCGGTCCTGAGGGATTCCCTGATCTCTTCTTCTTCGGTAATGGTCCGTCGGAAGAACGCATACGCGCCGGCCAGTACGGCATAGGCCATAAGCACGCCCCCGCACGCCCAGGTTTCCGCTCTCAGGTAATCCGGCGTATTGCAGACAGACGCCGCCTCCGGGCTCTCGATCATTTCCAGGCTGATCTCCATCAGCGCCGCCCGGAATACCCGGGCGTAATTATCCAGGAATACCTGCACGACCTTTTCCGCCGCTTCCGGATCTTCACTCTGTGCCGCCACGGTGAAGAGGTTCGTCGTCCCCACCCGGCTCGCCACGATACTGGCAGGCAGTGTCTCTGTCCCCAGGTCCGCCTTCATGGCATCCTGCATCACATCGCTGTACAGGATGGATTCGAAGGATACGGACAGTTCGTCTGCCGCGTCCTTATTATACAGATAGTTTTCTTCTCCGTTCATCTCTTTCGTCACCGCGAAGGTGGCCCTGGATTCGTACAGCGGTGTATAGGACAGCCGGATAAATGCCGCTGTCCCGCACGCGGTAAGGAGCAGCACCGGCAGCGCGGCCTTCCAGGTCCGGAGCAGGAACTGGAAGATCTTACGGACCAGGTCGTAGAGGTCGATAGTATCATAGTTATGTTCCATACCGCACCTCCCCTGTTCGGTCCGCCTGTGTCCGTCTCCTCAGTTCCGGCATAGTGCGGTTGAGCACGCAGCCCATCACCGGGGTGTCCTGAGCCAGATAACGGTCGATGGTGCGGCTGAGCAGAGGCACCGGCGTATAGTCCTGCCGGATCACCAGCAGCACTGCGTCGGAGTATCCGGCAATGATCAGCGCATCGCCCATCAGCCCCGCCGGCGGGGTATCGATGAAGACGTAATCATAGCGTTCACGGCATTCCGCGACCAGCTCCCGCATCCGGTCCTGCTCCAGCAGTTCGCTGCTGTTCTCCAGGGCCCTGCAGGTTATGAGGAAGTCCACGCCGGACCTGCTGTGGGTGTGCACGGCGCTCTTAAGGTCCGCTTTGTCCCGGAGGACCTCCTCCAGGCCTTCCGCCGTCTCCAGGTCCATGATCTTCCCCACGGCCGGCTTCCCCATATCGCCGTCGATCACCAGGACCTTCTGCTTCCGCTGCGCCAGCGCGATGGCCAGGTTCACTGCCACGGAGGTCTTGCCCTCGTTCTCCATCGTACTGTTCACAGTGATCACCTTATAATTATGCTTCCGGGCCGACGCCTCGAACCGGTCCCGGAGCCTTCGGAATGTCTCTACAAAATTCAGGCTGGATGTGATCTGTGTGATCAGCAGCGCCTTTTTAATATGAACCCCGCTGCTCCGCAGGATCACTTTTGATTCGCTTGGGATGCTACCCAGCAGCCGGATCTGCAGCCGGCTTTTCACAGTATTCCTGTCCTTCACTGTATCCCGCAGCCATACGTTGGCAGCCAGCAGGACGATGACCGCGCAGGCGCCCGCAGCGCCGAAGAGCAGCATATTCCGGCCATGCCGTACCTGGTTGGAAGGCTGCAGGGGCACGCTCATCTTCTCCAGGATGTCCATCCTCATGCTGCCGATGACCAGATCCGTCATCTCGCGGTAGCGGTCCATCATGGCATACATCATCAGGTACGATGTGCGCGGAGATTCCGCCGATGCCGCGATGGTCACGATATTTGTCCCCGGCGTTTCCTCTGCGCTGTATGTCCCGCGCAGTTCATTTATATCCAGATCTTCACGTATCTTATCAAGGAATACATTACTGTTAAGAATGTACTGGAATGCCTCCGCGATCTCCGACTCCTCGCTCCCATCCGCGCCGTATTCCGGCATGTGCATGGCAAAGGATGCTTCCGTCCTGTACTGCGGCACATAGAACAGCGTAAGGAACAGATCCCCCGCAGCAGCAGCGGCAGCGGCGGCCAGGCAGATCAGATGCCATCGCAGCGCCACGCTGCGGACGATATTATAGACCTGCTGTTTCCAGTCCTGACTCCCTGTCTCTTTCTTTTCCATCTGCGGTTTTCTCCCTATTGTATCACAACGATCCCTTTGGCGCGTCCGCTGCTCCCGGTATCGCTGGCGAGATAATAATATACTTCGTAGGTTCCCGGCTTGCTGAAATCTACACCGGACTGGATCTCCACCTCATCCAGCAGCTCCATGCGGGACTGCTTGCTTATGATGATATCGCGGATATTGGATCTGAGATCATATGTCTCCCCGGCCGGAAGATAGAGCAGATAGTTCCCGAGTACGATGTCGGCCAGATAGACGCTGCGGTCATAATCGCAGCTCACGCTGAGGTACGCCTCTGTCCCCGTACTGTCAGTAACGGAGAAGTCCAGCCGTACAGAATCTTCCTGCAATGTCCCGATCTTTACGTTCAACCTGTTGGAGATGTCCCCGTCCACACAGCTTGTGGCGCTGCCCAGGCGGTTCAATTCCACATCCGACAGGTTGTCCACCACCAGGGAACCTGTCAGCCCGATCACCGGCGGGGTATAATCTGTATAGCTCAGCGTCCGCTCCGCCTGAGCGGGCGTATTCTCGCTGTCGAATACTACGTAGCGCACCGTCCGCCTCCCCTGGTCGTCAAAGACCGATATGGAGTCGATCAGGACCTGGTCCGTCAGGTCGCCGTCCTCCGGGTCTGAGGCTGTGACGCCTTCGAGCAATGCACCGGCGTCATCCTGCACACTGAGTTCAATATGGCCGGTATCAAATGATATCGACGGCGCTCCGTTGTAGTCTTTCTTTGTATATAGAAATAAAAATATGAAATAGGCTATCAATATAACCGCCGCTGCCGCGGCGCACAGGATCTTTCTCTTCATGCTCCCAGTGTCCCCTGAATATCCCGGTCTTCAATGATTCTGCGCGGATTTTCTGCAAAGAGCCTTTCCGCCCGGCGTCTGCCGAATGTATCGCGCACATAGGCGTATACGCCTCCCAGCCTGCTGTCCCGTCTCACCGGGTGGTGGGCATCGCTCGCGATGAAGTCTGCCTCATCCCGTTCCAGCAGCCGCACCGCAGACATAAGCGCCGCTTTGCCGTGCCGTCCCGCCAGGCTCCCCTTATTGATCTGGAAGAGCGCTCCCTCCCGTCTGGCCTGAGCCGCGAGATGCGTATGCTTCCGGATGCACCCGTAGCGCTCAGGATGTGCGATAACGGGAAGATATCCGCATTCCCTGGCCGTGCTGATCCCTTCCATAAGATCGCGGGGCTCCGCGTCAAAGAAGTATTCCATCAGCAGATACCGGCTGCCGCACAGCGTAAAGTAATCCTCTGCATGGTACAGCATCTCCCGGCGCCCTTCATAGAGCACTTCCATCCCCGGATGGATCGGAATACGGATTTCTCTCTCCCACGCAGCTTTCCGAAGCATTTCCAGCCTTCGGTCCAGTTCATCTCTGTCAAAATTAAAAAAGCCATAAGCCGGCGCACAGTGGGGAGTCACGATAATCTCGTCAGTTCCATCCGCAGCGGCCTCCTTCAGCAGCTGCAGTGAGGTTTCAAGATCCGGGGCGCCATCGTCGGCTCCCGGCAGGATATGTGTATGTATGTCGATCATAATTTCGTCCCTCCTGCTGTTCCCTGCGGCAGAATATGCCGCTCTGAGGGCTCCGAAAAATTGTATCATATATTAACAGGCACTACTATACCAATAAACGACATTTTTCCCCTCTTCTGCCTATTATCTTACTTCTTGATAAATCGCCAGAAATTCACATATTTTCACCCCCCCCCCGAAAAAAATCTGAAAAAACAAAATCTACCAAAATGCGACTTATTTTATGCCAAAAACTTCTTCTGTACAGCTGGATTGCGGATCCGTATGCCGTCATTATCACATTTTTACATCTCAGGGCATAAAAAATCCGGGATCTTCTGTTTTCCAGAAGCCCGGAAATTAAAAGTTATTCCCACTCATTTACAATATTCTCCCACGCCCTGTTTCCAGTGTTAATAGAGAATGGTCACACAAGCGCCACAATAATTCAAAAAGCGATTTTATTAAACTTTTTCTAAAAAACTTTACGCTTTCTTCTATAAGCGATTCCTGGCGCGATGCATCCTCCTGCGCCGACAGCGCCAAGGATGATATATGGCATAACTGCCGTATTGTCACCTGTATTCGTTCCCGGAAGCTGAGCTTCGTAAGTAGGAATTTCCGCCATAACCTCGTTTGAACTTAAATTGTAGTTTCTTTCCTGCTCGTTTCCGTCTCTGTCCTTATACGTGTCAGCTCATGAAATGTCAGCCTGGTTAATGATACGTCTTACTTCATGGTCGTTTTCCGTAGAAGTTTCGCTGCGGTTCGCGAAGGTCACATTAAGTACGATTTCTCCGCTTGTAAAATACTCCAGCGTATTTGCATAAACTACTTTTACGCCTACAACCTGACCGTCAAAATCTACCGTATGGTCGGTTGAAATATCTTCAAAGTTCTTTAATTCAGTCCATGTACCCGCCTCTTTTTCTTCAGGGCTCTTCTGAACGTAGATCACCGCTCCGGCCTTTTCATTGGCGTCTCCATTTACGGAAGCATTTACGGTTACAGAATTGATCGTATAGTCTCCGTCTTTCGCGTAAATCTCAAACTGCGCTCCTGAAAGATTCTGCGTTCCGCCTTCGTTTCGTTATTACCAAAATGCTTTTCTCAAAATCAAAATCTATTGGAGTCAACGCCAACAATTCGCCCAAACGCAGACCGCACCAATAAAGTATTTCAAATGCGATAAATGATGCAGGCCGATCTTTAATTACGGCAGAAAACTGCCGATATTCCTCTTTCGTCCAAATGAGAATTTCGCCCGCCCAGTTTTTATAGCGGGCAGAAGCAAACTATGTTCCGTTTTTGTCTTTGTAAGCTTCCATAATAGTCTCCTGAATATAATAATTGATTTCCATCACCAGAAGATTGAAAAGTTCCAGCAGGTAGTGGATATGTTTAACCGGGAGGCAAAACTAAAAAACATCAAAACCCTGGAAGAGCTGAACCGGCTGTGGGCCGTGTTCCTTGATGCGTACTATCACCAAAAACCCCATGAAGGGATCAGCGAATACTACGAAAGCCTTGGTGCGGCAGTCCCGGAATCAGGGATCACTCCCCTTCAGGAATGGAACCGTGACAGCCGTCCCCTGACCTATCTGGATGTCTCTGTTGTATCCGAAGCATTTCTGCACCATGAGACACGTAAAGTGGACAAGGGCGCCTGTATCAGTGTCAGGGGCAGAAAGTATGAAACGAAACCGGCTCTGATCGGATATAAGGTTGAGATCTCCTATGATCCTGCAGCTCCCGAAACCATTACGGTAAGTTATCCGGGATACGAGCCGTTTACCGCACAGCCGGTCAGGATTGGCGAGTTCTGTGATAAGAACCCAACACTTCCTGCTGCGATGCAGGAACAGACTCCGACAACCTCGCGCTTCCTTGATGCGCTGGAAAAGAAACATTCGGAATCGACCCGCCAGATGGCCGATGCAATCTCCTTTGCTTCCTATCGGAAGGAGGTGGATGATCATGTATGAATCCTTCTTTGGAATGGAGCATACACCCTTTGTCCGTGATATCCCAGCTGAGAAACTCTATGAGTCTGATGCATTCCGGGAAACGCTCGGCAGGCTCTGCTATGTAGCAGACCGGCAGATGTTTGCGGTCGTAACAGCAGATCCCGGCTGTGGAAAATCCACGCTGATCCGCAGGTTTTATTCGGAACTTCCGAGGGAAGAATATATCATCCTGTATCTTTCCGATTCCAAGCTGACTCCGCGGTGGTTTTATAAGGGGATGCTGGACCAGCTGGGGCTGGAAGCACGGTTCTACCGCGGCGATTCCAAACGTCAGCTCCAACAGCAGATCGAGATCATCCATGGTGTCCAGCATAAAAAAGTGGTATGCGTTTTGGATGAGGCACACCTGCTGGAGAAAGAAACACTGGAAGAATTCCGTTTCCTTCTAAACTACAGGTTCAATTCTGTAAGTCCCATGGCTGTCGTGCTCGTAGGGCAGACAGAACTGTGGGACAACAAGCTGAAACTTCAACGGTACGCGGCGATCCGCCAGCGGATCGATATGTACTGTACACTCCCGCATCTGGACCGGGCAGAGACAGAACAGTATGTCAAAAGCCATATGGATTATGCGGAATGCAGCCAGGAGATCTTTACAACCAAAGCAATGGACGAGATCCATAAAGCTTCGGCCGGGATTCCGAGAATGGTCAACCGGGTGTGCGAAAAATCGCTTATGTATGCGTTCCAACAGCAAAAACGGCTGATCGATGATTACATGATCAAGTATGTAGTGGAACACGAAATGCTTGGAACCGTAACCGGATAGGGAAGGTGCCGTCCGGATTCCGGACGGCCCATACATCAACCATCACGGTGACAGTAAACTTAGCAGTTTAAAGACAACTCATGAGAGCAGTCTGGTGACAGCTCATGAAATCAGCAACAGGATTATTACGAGGATTATCCGGCAAAATCTATAACTAACAATCTAGGGGGCAACTTTGCCCCCTTTCCTATTTTGATTCATTATTATTATCAAAAAATGTACAAAACTCATCATTTATTTTTATCATATACTCGATGAGTAAAAGCAATATGTAAAAATAGTATTGATAATGTACTCCTTCATCATTACTGTCTGATTGTGTACCATGCATATATTTATTTCGGATATCAAGCCCATTATTATATTTTGATTTATTGAGTAAATAGTCTATCCAATTCTGCTCTGGAAGTGAAAAAAGTGTGCTTTCCATCTTAATTATTCTTTTATCATAAAGTAAGTCAAATAATCTCCTAAACTCTGGGGAATAATAATAGGAATTTATCACTTCATTTTTATGCAAATCCAACATAATAGAAAACAGATACCAATCTTTTATTTTCACATATCCATCTTTGTCATACAGAATCCAACCATTTTTCGCGAGCCATTCTAAATCATCTAAAGACGCCTCGCTAAAATCTTCCTTTTTAACATTTTCATGTGTTATTAACTCGGAAAAACTTTTATAGTTTTTATTTATCCGGGAAACCCCGTGTAACAAACATTGATCTGAAAAAAGCAAATACTGTATATGTTCAAATTCTGAACCTGTACCATAAATATATTTATTTTTAAGTAGACTGGGGATTTGTGATACCCCCACTGTACCTGATGTCATTTGCAATAATTCATGATCTATCTCACCATCTTCAACATATAATTTAAATTGCTTTAACACGGACTCCATTTCTGGTAACATATGCCTACATTTTTCTAAATATGAACTACTTGCCGATGGCAATTTAATCGTAAATCCAGAGATACCAAATTCATCTCTAAGATACTCGTTAAAGAACCACTGTATGACATCTTCTAATAATACACCTTGCCTTGCTAACTCCTGATAATACCCTTTTACCTGAAGTAACGCCAATGCCATTTTCATATAAAATGTACTTCCAGCTAAATAATCATTTTGAGATCTAATAATTATTTTTTCCATTAAGATTGGTATCTCAGATTTCTTACTTACGAGCGGTATCCGCATCTCACGATCGGCAAACCCGAACAAATAAATAAAATTATTTAGTAATGTGGGATAATCTTTATTATTGGCAATCCACTTGCGATCATATATATAATACTGGCATTGGCTCTCCTGTTCCTCCTCTAATGGGATTGTACAGTCACGAAAAGATACACAAATCTCATGATCTATTTTTACTCCCTTGTTTTCTCTCTCCATGTCAGTAATAAGTTCTTTTCGTTTTCTTGCAGCATTCAGTTTCACCTTATCACTAATTGGCAGTTGAGCATTACTGCGTACACCATATATAATTTCCAAATAATTGATATGAGCTAAAGGTGAATTAATATAATTCATAAATATCTCATTAATATCATCCTCTGAGAGCTCTGGTAAGCAGATAGAGTGTTTCGTATTTAAAGGATGAATTTCATATTTATCTAATAGTATTTTCGCTGCGTCGGGAGTGTTTAAAAACCATTCTCTTAAAACTTCAGTATAAAATTTTACTATCTGGGAATGCTCCAATATCTGTGTTATCGACACTCCAGACTTATATATAACTTTTTTGAATGTGCCACTGCTTACTTTTTTATATATTTTATATCTTTCAAATAGTGTCCAAAAATCTTCTTTATACTCCCATTCTATTTCATCATATAAGTTTTGAAGATTCTCATCAATGATATGATTCATATATCTGCCAAGGTACTTTTCTAATATTTTTTCATATTGTAACGAAAGCTGACTTAATACCTCTTGTTTCTGATATATCTTTTTATCAGATTTCATCCAACAAAGTATATTATATATTTCAAGGACATCATTAATAGAAAAATCGTTTACATTATCTTGTGTAACCTTTTGACTAATATTTTCTATCTTCTGTATAAATATATCTGTATCATTCCAATGCAAATAACCATATTTTATTCTTGTCATCTTAACCCCTTTATCTACACCGTTTTTACAAAAATTATAGCACTCAACATTTCACTGTGCCACCTTATTTTATCTTTGCAAAATGTAGCTGGCATCCGCTTAGAAAGCTCAGTTTTTCAATATTTCCCTATGAATAAGTTGGCAGAATAAGGTATCGTCTTAGACCCCGATCTTATTGCTAACAGAAGCCGGCCATGGTATATTTGTCTGGTATAATCTGGGAGAAAAAAACGGATGCGATTTCTGTCAGCCCTCTAAGATACAAAGGAGGGTGATGCCAATGAACGCTATGGAAGTAATGACATTAGTGCTTGTAATCTTTGCGGCTTTATCTTACATAGATCATCATAACGACAAAAAGAAATAGCATCCCATAACCGCCTAAAGTTCGAGATGCTATCGCTTTTTTGATAGATATAACTGAGGGCATCAGATCTTGCATCTGATTACCTTTCTACCCAGATTATACACTGAGGGCTTGAATTTTTCAAGTCCTCTGTTTCTCCGGTCTGGATGCCGATTACGTAAAATACATGATAAAAGAACTATATATTTTTGAACTTCCATTTATTCCACTTTCTATTTAACATTTTTTAAAATGAAAACTTCATCAAATCAAGTTCTCTTCGTATTTTATCAACATTTTCAGAGAATTTTTCTAATCCACCCCCGAATACCTCTCCATTAAAACAACGCGCACAGGAATAATCTTCATATACACGCATACCGAAAATTCCCTCTGCACAGGGATACATTTCGCAATTATATATGCAGTCCGAAGAATATATTCTTTTAGGAATCATAATCTCTATTCCCATTGCTTTCATGCACAGATAATCTTTTTGCAGATAAAAGTCATCATCATTAACTCCGTAAAGCTGCTTTAACCGATTCTTAATCTCAACTATAGATACATGCTGAAACTCATTTGGCAGTTTTCCTACCGGAAACAAATCCAAAAACTTTATATTTATTTTCAGCCTTGCAGCGTATGCTACAAGATGCTCTATATCTTCGATATTGTATTTTGTGATAACGGAATTTAATTTTACCTGAAATTTATTGCTGACAAGATACTCTATCCCTGCTTTTACATCTTCTAGGCACTCTCCCCCTCCAGTGATAACCTTATATTTCTCGCTGTTACATGTATTTAATGTAACATTAAATGACAAACTGCTACCTTTGATTTTATCCAATTCCGACTTTAGTCTGGTAATTTGAGTTCCATTTGTTGTAAATCCAATGTCTTCAAAATCTTTCTGGAATTTATTGCATATCTCAATGATATTTGGATAAAGCAAAGGTTCTCCACCGCTTATTTTTATTTTTGAAAACCCGTTTTTCCTAGCTTGCTCAAGAAATTCTTCTAATTTAAACTCCGGATTAGATTTAATAGAAGAACCGATAAGCGAATCAATACGTCCTTCGTGATGGCAGTAAAGGCAATTCAAATTACATTTTTCAGATATAATAATGCGTAGGTATTTTTTTACATTTTCCTTAGTTGAGTTTTCCTCCGGCTTATTTTCCTGTTCTATCCTCATAGAACCAAAATATGCTTTAACTATTTCGGCAAGCACACCTTTTTCTTTACATGCTTTTAAAACTTTAAATCTCTCTTTTGAATTATTGAAGCTCAACATTCCACGTAAAATATCATCTTTTTTTAGTCCTTCAATTTCCGGTAACTGCCTAACCGCCTCTTCATAATTCAACACGTCACCCCCAAGCTTGTTAAACGATGTATACCATAGAACAAAATGAATTATAATGTCATCAATCGGAATCACGCCAGATTGTAATCTGTTCTTTTCTTGTTCATATACTGCATCGAAATGTCTGCTATTGTGTTTTATTATCAATTGCATCAGCACAATAATTATTTTATCGTAATAAAGGCTTATTTTCTGATGTTCAGACAACTCTTTTGAGTCCAGCTCCAATAATTTGTTATATAGATTATCGTAGTCAATATTCGGTCTAACGCCGATAAGGTAATATGCACAGTTCCATGCATACATAAAATGATTCAAATCTGTCATAAGGCTATGTATTACTTTTGCAACAATACTAATCCTGAATTCATAAGCCATATTAATACCGAATAATTTCCTTTCAGTATTTGAACTCTTCAATGACTCAATAACTATTCTTTTTACGATAGCCTCTATATATCCGTCTTCATCTTCTCGAGAACGGTGCTTCTTCAATACATCTATCGCTTTCCACCGTACCTCAAGTATAGTTGACTCTAAATACTTAACTAGCTCGTCATAGATTGCTCCAGCTTTTTCCCCTTCACCGTCCGCCAGTTCTTGATTCAACCGCTCAATCTGTTCGATTTCTTCGTTCCACTGAGCTTCATATTTTCTATAGTTACCTGTTTCCACTCCCATTGTAATAAGCTCACACGGATACTCATTTGGGATAAAGGAATGAAATTCCCCTTTAGGCATCAGTATAACCGCTCCTGCAGAAGCTTCAATGTATTGTTTACCTATATAACCATATATATTTCCTTTTACAACATATGTCACTTCATCCATATCCTTATGCATATGAGGTACAACCATATCCATCCCTGCCGATTTAGAAAGATAAAGATTAAAAATGCCCCCATTATATGGAATCCGAACAGCTCCATCGCTTATAGATGTGTCAGTAACCGGGAATACAATCTGACCTTTAGTATCATCCACATCAGTTTCTTTCTCCTTTTGATACAACTCACTCTGATTTCTCTCATTTTTTGCTCCGGAATCTTTATTGGTATTTTTGTTCCATTCTCCATCACTGAAACTATATATGTCTACTATATCGATATGTTCATTTTGATTTTTCTTTATCTGATACAAAGTAACCGTAGGGATATTGTAACCATCTTTAAATAATCCTGCACTTGCTAATTGCGTGATACCTTCTATCTCTCTATCTTCTTTTTTATGTATATGGCCACAGAAGTAATACTTAGCCGGTAAATTTTTCAAAAATTCTAATGTCTTCTCTCGGGAATATTTTTCAAACATCTGCAATGGATGATGGCCAATTACGATTGTTGGATTCCTACTATCAAGATTCGAAACATCAGGGAAATCATGTACACACATCCACATTTTCCCCTGATCATTTACCTCAACTATTCCATCGTTCTTAATAATATTACCTTTCTCATCCAAAACCGGTTGTCCAGCAAAAGTACTAGTATTTAAAACAACAATATTTATCCCCGACACTTTATCATATATATAAGATTTTGTTGTGATCGAATTATCTTGCCCTGCAACACCTTTACAAAATTTTTCAAATTTTTCAAAATCAGGCCGTAATTTAGACGCATAATTCTCTTGCTGTTTTATTTTTTCATCTAAAGATTTTTGCTCCCAATCCTTCAACAGAGTAAACCTTGCATCATCACGCACATAATCGTGATTTCCTATACAAAATATAATATGTGGGCAGAATTTCTTTATTTCACTAATTAATTTTTCAGCCTGTTGAACCATATCTCTATCCTGATATTTCCCTTGATGTATCACATCACCGGTAATTAGGACAAAATCAATCGATCCAATAATCCTCAATAATCCCTTCAGTCTGTCACGTAAAGTCGGATCAAGCCACAAACTATCAGGGTTTCCAATATGCAAATCTGATATATGTAGCCATCTTATCTCATTGTATTCTTTCAACACTCGTACTCCTTCTTAAGGTAAATTAGCCCTTGTTCTTCAAGCGAACAAAAACAGTCTGCTCCTTTAAATATAAAAAAGGTCCTTTAATCACCAATACTTAAGAACCCTTCACCACGTATATATTATAACATATTAGTATTCATTTGGACGGATTATTTTACATCTCTAACAAAGTTTCGTTTTTATATTACCATATCGAAAACTAAGCCAATCACAATCCATACATACTGATGTATTCATTAATCGCCTGAGCAATCTACATTAGGAGACATTCCTTTCTAGTATAAGTGCATAATTCTTTTCTAATAGTCAGGGATTAGTCTTCCGTTACGTTTAAGATTGCAATAACAATCCACACTATTATCAGTATAGAACGCTATTCTTTCGGGGATTATCTTATCCTATTAAAAGGTTATTTACTGATAATAGAATCGTAATTCCTTACTGTAGCTCCCTCTTACTTTTGTTCCGGCGCATACACCACTTCAATTTCCACCCCGTCCTCCGTCTGATCCAACCGCACATAATAATCCCGAATATAATAAGTGACATATTGTTCCTGCAGGGAGTACAATTCCTGTGTCTGAAAATCAATCATACACAAGCCTATCGGACATTCCGCATCTCCATATCCATCTATTACATCAAGCAGTTTATCCAAACACGTCTAGCAGAGATATCCTCGCACCTTATCTGCATCAAAGTAATTTTCCTCACCGTATTCTATCCGTACCTCTGAGATCCTTCGAGCATGGTTTAGATCCACATGAAAAATACAGCCGTCTTCTCCAGTCGCTGTAATCCTTGAGGAGTTCTGACCACTTATAGTTTCGTCAGCATCTTTTCCAACGCCCATATCCAGAACATACCAATTATTCAAAGAAATAATTCCCAGATCATCTTTCCCCCGATACATTCCCATCAGGCTCCGGCTGTTGCTGCCACACAGACAGCATTCTTCTTTATTGTCCAAAGCACTCTTTACCGCTTCCTGCGGGACTTGGCATTGTTCACTTTCCTGAGAATCCACCTGTAGCATCGAAGCACGTATTGCCGGAAGTCCCAAACCAATTGCAAGACCGGAAAGGAACATCAGACCGCCAATAATTATTGTAATCCGATATCGTTTCATCCACTCACCTTATCATTCTTTTAGCTGTATAAACTAATTCTATTAGAGTTACTATAACAAAATCCAGATACAAATTCATCATATAGTGCGTATTTCATTGCTTTTTTCTTCATATTCTGCCAATTCTTTCCAATAGAAAAACCTGTGGTTTCCCACAGGCTCTTTACTCTTTCTCCGCTTCCTCGATCATCACGTCCAGAATACGATATATTTTATTTTGTTCTTTCAACGGCAGTTTCCTGATCCGCTCCTCACGTTCAATATACTGCTCATATTGTTTTACGTTCAGGACATCCGCCAGCAGATCATCTGCAGATGCGCCGATTGCATTAGCAATCTTGATAAATGTTGCAAGTTTCGGATCTTTCACATTACATTCGATGGCGCTAAGATAGGTACTGCTGATTCCGACTTTTTCTGCCAGACGCTCCTGCGTCAGCCCTGCGGCGACTCTCCCCGCCTTTATTCTTGTTCCTATCCCTTTCATCGCACCACCTCCGTTTTCTCTATCTATTAGTTAAAATCGTGTACCTCTAGTATATGTATTTCCTTCTCGTCAAAACAGTATCTATTCGTTATATAGCCTCAATCTATTTGATTGACTTTCTTCTGTCACAGAAATGTCCTTAAATGGCACATTCATGCGATTGTAACGGTAAATCCCATATGCTAAGATTGGTATTGTCAAAATTATATGCAGACGGAATACAGCACACGGGACGCGCCTCTGTTCCCGGACAGTGTGGTATTTCAGGAGGTGAGAGCAAACTACAACTTCATATTGATTCGGAAAGCAGTCTGATTGGCCAGGCTGCTTTCTTTTATGCTTGCGGCATAGACCGCAAAGGAGGCTGGAAACTATAAGCACCACCGGAGTCTCCTCTGAGATTCCGGTGCAACTAAAGGAGGTACTTACGTGATTAACCCAAACCAGAAACACCGCAGGATCAACCGTGGCGCCGTCCTCTATGCAGCCTTTCTTCTTACAACGCTACTGATCGGGAACGTACAGCCGGTCCTCGCCGCAAACATGTGGGATAAAGCGAAAGAGATCATGCAGGATGTCTATAACCAGATTGTTCTGATCTCCACGATTGCCGCTGTCGTTACAGCTTCTGTGGCTCTACTTCTGATGAATTTTTCCAAATCCGGAAAGACTGTGGATGAGTCCAGAGCATGGCTGAAACGAATCATTATTACCTGGGCCATCTTAAACGGCTTAGGTTTTATCATGGCCTACATCACCCCCTTCTTCGCTGGCGGACAGTGGAACGGTTAAAAGAAAGGGGGCGTTCTTTTGGGCATTTTAGACGGGATCGTGGAATGGATCGCAGAGCAGGTAATGAATGCGCTGGATCTGATTACTACATCCGTACTTGGTGCGCTGGGCTGCTCTATGGACACCTTCCTTCGTTATTTTCCAGCGGCGGAAGATATGTATGAGATCTTTGTTGCCCTTGCACTGGGCCTGGTCCTCTTAAACTGGATCTGGCAACTGTTCAAAAACTATTTCGCAGGTATCGGGGTGGAAGCGGAAGATCCGATCAAACTGTCTATTATGACGTTTATATTTATTTTCCTGATTTTCTATGCCAACGATATTGTAAATCTGCTTCTCGATCTTGCAGGTACTCCGTATAGCTGGATTCTTTCCGAAGATCTTCCACCGCTTGAGTTCGGCAGTTTTAACTCCGTTATCACAGTCATCTTAGGAGTCTGTGCAAACGGAGCTGTGGCTATTATCGCGCTGATTCTGGTTCTGATCCTTGCATGGAACTATATCAAATTGCTGTTTGAAGCTGCAGAGCGGTACATTCTTCTCGGAGTGCTCGTTTATACTGCGCCTGTCGCCTTTGCGACCGGTGCTTCAAAGGCAACATCCAATATTTTCAAAAGCTGGTGCCGGATGCTCGGCGGCCAGTTTTTTTTATTGCTGATGAACGCCTGGTGCCTGCGGCTGTTTACAACAATGGTCGGAACCTTTCTCGCCAACCCACTTTCTCTATAAAGGAGCTTCCTGTATAATTCAAATATAGGGAATCCCATGAAAGGTGGTTGAGAAAAAAAGATACCTCAGAGTAAAATAAGATTTGCTGACTTTGAGCGGTTAGTAAAATCTTATAAAACAGAGAGGTATCTGAAATGAAGTATAACACACAAAACGCAAAAATTGCATCTATTACGGAAGAAACTTTAGTCCTTGGGATTGATGTCGGAAGTGAAACTCATTACGTAAGGGCATTCGACTGGCGTAATTATGAATTTTCTGATACACCGTTGGCGTTCAGTAATGATGAAGCCGGATTCCTGACATTCATGGCATGGGTTGAGGATATCAAGGAGAAAGCCGGTAAAACTGCTGTAATCCCCGGAATGGAACCAACAGGACATTACTGGTTCAATCTTGGGAAGTTCCTGCAGGACAGCGGAATGAGACCGGTTCATGTGAATCCGCACCATGTAAAAAAATCGAAGGAGATGGACGACAATAATCCCGACAAGAATGACCGTAAAGATCCAAAGACTATCGCTGCATTGGTAAATGAAGGACGCTTTTCCTATCCCTATATTCCAACAGGGGTTTACGCAGAAATCCGAAGCCTTTCCAATCTGCGCTTTCAGACACAGGAAGAGATTACAAGGATCCGGAACCGGATCGCACGATGGATCAGCATCTATTTTCCTGAATATAAAGACGTTTATGGGAAACTGGATGCAGTAAGCGGGATGATGGTGCTTAAGGAGGCTCCGCTTCCGGTGCAGATAAAAGAACTGGGAGCAGAAGGAATCAATCAGATCTGGCGGAACGCAAAGCTGAGGGGCGCCGGGATGAAGAGGGCAAAGACCCTGTTATCGGCAGCGGAGCACAGCGTTGGGAGCCAGGAAGCACCAGAAGCGGCAAGTATGGAGATCCGGAACCTGTTGGAGGACTATGAGAAGTACAGCAGCCGCATGGATGACCTGATGGCTAAAATAGAAGCAAAGATCAAAGAAGTCCCCTATGTAGATAAACTTCTTGAGATCAAAGGGATCGGACTGAAAACGGTATGCGGATTTATCGCAGAGGTCGGCGATCTGAGCAGGTTTGATGATCCAAAGCAGCTGCAGAAACTGGCAGGATATGCGATCGTAAAGAACAGCTCCGGGAAGCATGCGGGGGAAAGCCATATCAGTTACCGTGGACGGAAGAGACTGAGATATGTGCTGTATGAAGCAGCGATATCTGTAATAGGGAAAAATGGCGAATTCAGGGAGATCCATCGGTATTATCAAACAAGAGAGAAAAACCCCCTGAAGAAGATGCAGTCGGTGATAGCGGTAGCATGTAAAGTTCTTCGAGTCTTCTATGCCATACTGACAAAAGGTGTAGATTACGATGGAGAAAAGATGCTGGGAGATATCAGGAGACCCGCGGTGAGTGTCCAGGCTGCATAAGAAGATAAGCTGACCGAAGGAAGACTGACGTGGTTGAAGTGAGCAGTCAGATATAAAGAGAACTGTCTGCTGACCTCAGCCACGCCGGGAAGAAAACGGATGACTGAAAGAACTGTTGAGAAGCAGAAGAAAAGGCAGAACGTGGGAGGGAAACGTCCGCTGGGAACAGCGCTGTCACGGGAAGCAAGTCAGTAAATGTTATGATTACAAAGAAGGAGCTAGTAGTCGGCAGGAATATTTTCCATAGGGCAAGACCCAGGCAAGGAGCTAAGCTGACACCCTGGTTATGGGCAGGCGGAACGAAGGAAGTGAGGACCAGTACAGAAATGTACAGAGATCCTGGTAGACACGGGAGGTGCGCCGCCATAGATGGATGGGTATATACAAGGCCATGTAAAACGGAAAAATAGAGACGTTTTATTTCGTATACCTATAACCATCTATTTTCGTACCAGATACAGAAAAATGCTCATGATCGAGGCTCATTCATCTGAGATAGAAACTTAGAAATCCCTTGATTTTAAGGGAAAAAACACTTGACTAAATAGGGAGGAATTCATGAATCATAAGAAAACTCTTATTCTCCTGATCCTTACAGTCTGCATCCTGTTCTGTTTCTCCAGTACCGCTTTTGCAGCAGAGCTGACAGAAGCAGAAGTTGAACAGGCTGTGGCGGATCAGGGTAAAGAAACCGTAACCGGAAATATATTTATCTGGTTTCTATGCGCCATTGCTTTCCTGAAGGTTTCACAGAAGATTGACAGCTTTATGGCTTCCCTAGGAATTAATGTCGGCAACACCGGCGGGAATATGATGGCAGAACTTTTAATTGCCGGCCGCGGTCTTTCAGGCGCACTCCGTGGTCATGGTGGCGGCGGAGGATACCGCAAAGTATCGTCGCCCGGAAGCGCCGCAGTTGGCGGAAGTTTTCTCTCCGGCGGACTCGCCGGTGCAGTCGGACGGCAGATGGAACGCAGTGCTGTCAATGCAGCGACCGGTTATTCCGAAGGCGGCAGCATCGGAAATTCCATGTATCAGTCTTCTCTGCAGAAAGGCGGAGATTTCGCCAACCGGGTTATCGGTGATATTGCCAAAGGCAGCTACGGACAGGTCGGCTCCATTACCGGTGATGATGCTGCGAAAGCCTACGCTTCCTATATGGGATTACGCTCTGGCGATGCAGAAAACACATCAACCTCCGAACCGCTCCCGCAGTACTCCAATATGGAAATTGGCGGTGGCCGCATTACCGGTACAGAAACTTTAGATGGAGAATCCCGGGATTTTGCCATGTATCTATCGGATCAGTATATGGCTCCCACAAACGGCGACTATGAAACCGTTCAATCTGTAGACGGAGCCACCTGGTATAAACAATACGCACAGGACACAGTAGAAAAGAAACCTTATCAGGATGACAACGGAGCCGTTGCCTACCAGGAATCCATTGTCCAGAAAGTCCCGCCTGCTCCTGCGCGTAAGGATCGCATCTAAATATGGCAGAACAACAGAGTGGATTGGATGAAGCAGTTCAGGTAGGCACATCCGCTGTTTCCCATATCCGGTCGCTTCGAACCTTCTCCCTGTTTGCCAAGAGTGCAAAAGGTGCTGCTGTCGCAGGCCCCCTGGGAGCTGCCCTCGGTCTTGCAATCGCGAACCAGCATACCATCCTGAAGATCCTGGCAGCGCTCCTTGCAATCCCGATTCTGGCAGTTTTTTTATTCTTATGCTTCCCGGTCTGATCTTCGGTTCCTTAACAGATGATACCGGCGCACTCAATGATAACGACCTGATCCAGAAGAACCTGCAGAGCGCAAACCAGGCAATCGTCAAGGTGCTGGAAGAGTGCCATGATGAAATTCTGGCTGAGGTTAATGCAGCCATTGAAGCTCTTCCAGAAGGGGATACTGCTGTAATCACAGATCCCTATGCCAATATGATTGCTGTCAATGCCAATCAGTTGATTGCCCAGTTCTGTGCAAGTCAGGAGGATTACAAAAATATCAACACAAACCAACTAAAGGCGCTAATCCGGGAAAACAAAGAGGGGCTTTTTTCTTATACTGTTTCTTCTGAGGAGGCAACTGTAGAAGCAGAAGAAGGTTCCGAGCCAGTAACTTTTATCCGGCATACCTATTACATTCAATATGCCGGGGATACTTATTTTTCAGACCATGTGTTTCATCTGGATGATGAACAGAAAGAGCTTGCTTCTGACTATGCGGAAAACCTGACCACATTTTTCGGAGGAAGCGCCTCTGGTGTGGCCGTTGCCAACGTCTCTGCAGAAGTCGAGGCTTACCGAAGCACTGTACAGCGGATTGCGGCTCAATATGGCATGAGCGATTACGTGGAACTTGTTCTGGCCGTGATGATGCAGGAATCCGGCGGACAGGGAAGTGATCCCATGCAGGCATCTGAGAGCGGTTATAACACACGCTACCCAAGAACGCCCGGAGGGATTACAGATCCGGAATATTCTATCGAATGCGGGATACAGGCACTCAGATCCGTCCTCACAAAAGCAGGATGTACCGGACCAACCGACCTGGACCGGATTAAATTGGCCCTTCAGGGTTATAATTTCGGTTCCGCCTACATTGACTGGGCAATGGAACGCGATGGCGGATATACCAAAGAGAACGCTGCCGCCTATTCTGAAATGATGTGTTCCCGCCCAGGCTGGAACTATTCTGTATACGGTGATAAGGACTACGTGGATCACGTTCTGAGATATTATGTGATCACGTCAACCGGTGGGAATTATCCGGCAAACGGAATGCAGATCCCACTTTATATCCAGACCGAATATTCCAATATCCCTTACGGTTCCGGTTCTATTGCCGACTGTGGATGCGGGCCTACGGCTTTCGCCATGATTGCAAGCTATCTGACCGACTCGACGATTACTCCTGCAGATGCCGTCGCATGGTGTGGAAACGCTTACTATTCATTTGGATATGGAACAAAGTGGTCCTATTTTCAGGCCGCCTCCGATCACTTCGGATGCGGAACTGTTACAACAACTACGGATGCGAATACCGTACTGCAGGCTCTTTCCCAGGGCTGTCCGGTAATCTCTTCCCAGATGCCGGGATTGTTTACTTCCGGCGGACACTTCATCGTGCTGCAGGGAGTTACTGCAAACGGGAAAGTCCTGGTCAATGATCCGAATGACAGTGACCAAAAAAACTATGTAAACCGGGAGTTCGATATGATGACGGAGATTCACGCAACCTCCCGTCAGTATTGGATTTTCCCTGCGAAATAAAGGAGTTTTTATACAATGAGCAAACTTAGGGTAATTCTTGCCATTTTGCTGTTGATCATTCTGGTGGTCATCGGAATCGTACTTCCCAGCCTCTGGAGATCAAGCAAAAACACTTCAGAAAAACAAACAGATCTGGCAAGCTCTAACAGGGATGACTTAACGCCCAATGAAGAGAGTTCAGATTTAGAATATACCGGATTTGAAAAGCTGTCCTCTTTTTTCCCCGACAGCGTAACTGCAGATTTAAAGGCCCTATTTCCTGTTTATCTGAAGAATTCAGGACGGGACGAAATCAAATCCGTTACTTTCCTTCCGGATGAAACCACATATCCGGATAACAATACAACCAGACTTTTCTTCCAGCTCTCTGACAGCACCCGGCTGCCGGTTCAATATATCGGTGATCTGGGTGTTCTTTTATTCGGAGACGAAGAGGCTGAGTTTTCGACAGAACAGCGGAGTTACGAAAAACAGACGGATGACTCGCTGCCTACGGTTACAACCGATCAAGTGGAAACCAGGCAGGAAGGCGGCTATGACGATATCACCTCAACGCAGTCTGCAGGATCGGAGGTGAGCCAATGAGCGAACAGGAAAACCAGAAACCCACTCTCATCCCGCCGAATTTTATTGAAAAAGGTAAGATCTTAGGTGGCATGTTTGACATTCGCAACGCGATTGAAGGCGGCGTTATTGCAGCTTTAATCACTTATCCGGTTCTGCAGCTTCCATTCTCGGTAACTGTACGGATCATCATTCTCTGTATGACTGCGCTTCCTCTTTTTATGATCTCACTGATCGGTATCGGAGGAATGAGCATCACTGCTTTTCTTGGCAGCGCTCTTCTTTTTATAAAGGATCGGCGGATCATTTATCGGTCGGACAAGATTCCGGATGCTCCCGCTCCAAAGCAGAGAGTGAAATCCCGCAGTAAGGAGCCGAAGTCGAAGAAAACAAAAAAGAAACGTCGTTCTGCACGTGATGGCAATGACAATCAGACCGAGAAAGCTGCTAAGGAGAAAGAGACACTCGTTAAAAAAAAAGAGCGTCGTCAGTTTGATACATCAACCAAGCATGGAATCCGCAGACAGGCCCGGGAGGATATCCGAATTTTAAAATATGAAAAAAGACAGGAAAAACATCAGAAAATTCAGGCTCAGAAAGCAGCCCGGTCCGCGCAGAAACAGGCAGCCCGCAAGGAGCGACAGGATGCGCGGGATGCGAAAAAAGCGGATAAGCAGGCGAAACGGAATGCGCGATATGCTGAACAGAAAACGGCCTCTGTCCAGAAACAGAAGTCCGCCGATAAAAAACGGAAGGATCAGACACTTGAGGATTATCTTCCTATCGAAAAGATCATGAACGGTATCGTTTATACGACAGATCACCGTTATATAAAAATTCTGGAGATTGATCCGATTAACTTTCTTCTTAGAAGCGCTCGGGAACAACAGGGAATTATTTACAGCTTTATCTCATATCTGAAGATCAGCCCTGTGAAGCTGCAGATCAAGATGATCTCTAAAAAGGCAGATATCAACAAACATCTGGAGCAGGCTGCACTGGAACTGGATCGTGAAACCGATCCTCACTGTCGGGAACTGCAGAAAGATTACATTCAGTTTGTAAAAAAATTGAGTTCAAGGGAGGCCGTCTCGCGACGGTTTTTTCTTATTTTTGAGTATGAACCTTTTAATACAAATCGAAAAGAAGAGGAAAAAGACATCATTGCTCAGTTAGAAACAGCAGCACAGACGGCCCAAATGCTGCTCATGTCCAGGCATCGTCTGACAGGCAAGAATCGCATTATCAATGGGATTGCATACACCTGAATGATAGGCACTGTTTAAAAAAGCAAGATCTAATACCTTATCACTTTCGTTTCCCAACACATCCATATAATATTCCAAAAGGATACTTTCATTGGTCAGTGTTCCCGTCTTATCCATACAGAGTACATCCATGCTGCCAAATCCCTGCATGGCATTAATATCTTTAATGATCGTCTGTTTTCGGCTCATGTTCAGACTACCCCTTGCAAGGCAGGCTGTAATCACCATTGGCAGCATCTCCGGCATCAATCCAACGGCAACAGACAGTGCAAATGCAAAGGACTCCAACCATTTACCGCCTGTAATCTTCAAAAGAATAAATACAATTGGAATCAACACCGCAATAAAACGAAGCATAACCCAGGCAATAGAATTCGCTCCTTTTTGAAAAGACTGTTTTTCATCGGAATCTTCTTTCGCAAAACTGCCATAAAGAGTGTCTTTTCCCACTGCCAGCACAATACCCTCACCTTTTCCACTGATGACGGTTGTTGCCATAAACGCAAGATTCTCCAGCTGTGTCAATGATTCCGAATTACTGTAACTAAACGCCTGAACATTTTTTTCCAGAATTGCACTTTCCCCTGTAATAGCTGCCTGTGAGAGAAAAAGATCACTGACCTTTGTCAGCCTGAGGTCTGCCGGAACACGGTCACCTGCTGAAAGAAGAACAATGTCTCCAACTACCAGTTCCTCTGCCGGTATTTCTTTGACCTCTCCATCCCGCCTTACCGTGATACTTTCGTGTATCAGCCGGTTTAACTGTTTCGATGCGTTCTTTGCACGAATTTCCTGGATCAGACGGATTGCGCCACTGATCAGGATCATAGAAAAAATAATAATGGCAGTAGTTGCATTTCTTGTAAAATCAGATGCAAGAACCACATCCGTAGCCAATGAAATCATTCCCAGAACAAAAAGAATGATATTAAATGGATTGATAAATGCCCGCCTCAGTCGTCGTAGCATGGTATCATTTTTTCGCTGCGAAAAACTATTTGCACCATATCTTTCCCGCATCACATCAACCTGTGCTTGTGACAGACCATCCTGTGATACATCTAGTTCCTGATATATTTGTGATACTTCTCGATAGGCATATTTTTTAATACGGCAATCGATCAGGGTCGTTTTGGGCATGTAATCTTGCCTCCTTTCGCAAAACAGATATTATTATTTTAACATCATCTGAAAAAAACTCCATGCTTAGATTCTTGCTTTTTTCTTGCGATCGCATTTTGTGTATGAAGGCTATACTCCCAAGCCCCTGTGAAATCAACAACGCCGGTACTGGATTATCAAAATCCCGCACCGGCGTTATTGATTGTAATCACCTTATTTTTCTGATAATAGAATGAACTAATTCCATCTGCTGCGTTTTCTTCTAATTGTCATAACCGCCATTGAACTCATCACTGCCAGAATAAACCATATGGAAAAATCTGTGTTATCTCCTGTATTCAGGGCATTTGCATCGGTTTCTCTGCCAGTATTCTTCCCAGCATCAGGATCACTTCCGTTATTGCTGCCGCTATTACCATCTTTGTCATCCTCATACGCATCTGGTTTTACTGCTGCTTCTTCCAATTTGTCTATACTTTCTTGAAGCAGGGCCAATGCATCATCCACATCCTTCTGTGTGGCGCTCGCACTGTCCATCACAGTTTTTGCCGCTTCAAGTGCATTTCGGACTGCCGCGGAGCTTTTTTCTGTGTATTTGCTCAGATCCATGCTTTCTACTTTTCCGATCAGTTCCTTCAGTTCTGCTTTGTCTACTGATGGCTCCGGCTCTTTTTCGTCTTCAGTACAAATCACAAAGTCAACATATCCATTGGATTCCAGTATAACCGTAGCTGTATTTTCCGCCGGATCGAACTCTACGCTTGGTTTCACATACTGATCATCTAAACCTCTTATCACTTCGATAGTCGGAGCTTTTTCAACACCTGATACTACAAATGTTGTTGTTCGGAATTCATCATCATCAGGATTTGGAATATAAGTGTCTCTTATCCAGTCCTGCAAATATGTATTATGATCCGTATCCCATCTTTCATTATTAGGCGCGGATCCATAATTCTCCCAAATAGAATCTTTGTCTACACGATAATTATTAAGATAAACCGATATTCCCTGTTCTGTATCTTCAACGATCGCATAAGTATGTGGTGTCATGGTCACATTCATTGAGGTATTTTTATCCACTTGGATTTTCACATTTTGATCTTCGTTAATGTTCACATTGCTGTTATATAAATACCATACATCATTGACTAACTGTGCGAATCCGTCTCCTTCATACATTTCCTCATATTCATCGGCAAAGAATTCAGACTTTCGGTCTTTCGCTAATTCCGGAGAATTCTGATTCAGGATTGTTTTTCCTTTAAATGTTTCTTCCACTACTGACTCATCAACAGCTTCCGGAACTGCGGGAATCAGTCCGTACCGTCCGGTGGTCTGTGTCGGAAGAGTCGCGTCATCCCAGTTAATTCCCTGCTGCAGCATATTTCCCTGTTCTTTCAGCACACTTAGTTTCCCATAAAATGCAACTTCTGTATCCGCAAGGATTTCCTCTTTGCTTGGCGCAGGATTCTCAATGGCATAGCGCATAAATTCTGCAATTACATTTTCATACGCCGGTGAAACCTGATCATAGGAGCCATATACATATGCCGGATGCTCAAAATTATACACACATCCGCCGTTGGTATAAATACTCATCATTTCAATTCCAAGCAGCGCTTCCGGCTCAGTAGCTACCGGTCTTGCCTCTTCGCCACCGGCCATATATTGCTGATTACCGCCAAATAATTTCCCAAAACGCTTTTCATACCATTTCCATGTATCTGCAAGACCTCCCCACTGTTCAACTACTCCGGTCAGCCACAGCCCCTGCATATAACTTGCAGTTCCGGCATTTGAGTTTGTTCCTGCCGGTGTATTTTTCCACGTAAAAATAAAGCTGTCAGAATATTTCTTCAGCGCCTTGTTAAATTTAGGATTTGCAATCACCTGTTCTATAACGCCTTCCTGGTGTTCACTCCAGATAAAATATCCGCCGTTCTCATGTGCGATTTTGAGATACTCTTCTCCCATGGTGGCAACTTTCTGATAATCTGTCCAATAATTTTCCGTAGACATGATTCCCTTAAGGCATGTGTACTCTTTGAACATCTGGTCAATCCATTCCGACGGCAAATTTGCCACTCCGGTATAATATGGCTGCTGTCCTGCCGTTGCTACTACCAGGACAATCGGTATATTATTTTTTTCAGCAATTTTTAACTGGTTTTCATAAAATGCCGCCGCCGTGTGTCCATCGCCTTCGTTTAGTCCGATTTTACCTCCAAGATGCAGTTCGATAACCGCATTATCCTTTAGATCATCAGGCACGGAATTCCAACGTCCGACTAAAGTGTCGCCCCAGTCGAGGACCGCCGTGTCTGTACTCGCATCATATGATTTGCCATACAGCGGCATTATCAACAAAGGATTCTCATTATCAACTGTAATTCGTTTCTCCGGTCCCGGTTCTACCGGCTCTTCGTCATCAGAATTTAAGTTTACCCCAAGCGCCTGCAATTCAACAACGTGATTTGTTGTACCTCCGTCTTTCACTCCATATGTGTAAACTCTTATATATCTTGCTTTTACCGGCGAACTGAATTTAAACTCTTTTCCAGCTTCCGTCTCCGCATAAAGTTCATCCTGCCCTGCGCCAAATCCATGGACATTATCACGGTCTGAGTTATAAACAACTGTCGGATTCGTAAAGTTTTTATTATCTGACACTGCGATCACAGTGGCGTCATAAGTTCTTCCGTCTTTCCAATATCTCCACATATTGATCTTTGAAATAAGATTGTTTGCTCCCAAATCAACCTGCAAATATGCAGATCGGCGTTCGTCATCTATTCCGAAATCACAATAACTTGAGTTGTCGATTACTCCGTCCGTTACCATTTCTTTCGGTTTCTCGCTGTTTACATTTTCATCTGAATCATCAGATGTTTTTTTTATGCTGACCTCTTTGCCGAGCGCCAGATTTTCCAGATTTTCTGAATCAATCACAACTTTTGCATCTGCCCAGTCCGACCAGTCATAATATGTTACTTCTCCGGATTTTACTCTCAAAGTAAGTTTTTTGGCATTCTTCGGAATCTCCACATCAAATCTGTAGGCATCCATTGACGGATTCATTTCGCCGGTCTTTTCCAAAACTTTCCCGTCCACTTCAACTTCAAAAGCTTCAACGACTGCATTTTTCTGCTGATCCGCATTATAATCATTAAGTTTGGCTCTGTTTACACCTGCATACGCCTGAAACTTCTTAACCCCTTTGTCCTCAATGTCATAAACAATTTCAGAGTCTGCCTGTGTCCCCAAACCTTTAGCAAACGTCTTTTCCCGGCCGTTTACTAACAGTTTTAATTCATACCTGTCGTCGATTGAAGTATCCAGTTTTGTCTCTCCGCATAAATCGCTTTCCCATTCCATATCCGATAAATATACAAGAATGTCTGACCCAGTCTGCTGCTCTGGCTCACTTACCTTAATTTCTATTGTGGCACTGATACCGTCTTTTGTTTCTGCTTTGATTTCAGCGGTTCCCGGTTTCAGCGCACTCACAATTCCAAACGGCGACACCTTTGCCACTGATTCATCGGATGAATTGTAAATCACAAGCTGGTCTGACGTATCTTCCGGCTCAAATCCAACTGTAAGCTGTATGCTTTCTCCGACTTCAATTTGTTCGCTGGGGCTTTTCAAGACAAGCTTTTCCCCTGTTACAATTTCCGGTTGTGTAAAATTTTCGTCACCGGTCTGTATTTTCATAATATCAAGATAGCTGCTTTGCGTATAGCCGATCCTCCAAACCCGGTTATCATGCGGGCCGGCTTTAATAGTGAGATTCCCCTCCGGATCCATCACTTCTTTATTCGCAGTTCCGTCCTGCAAAGCGCTATACCATACTTTTACAACACCGTCTTCGTATAAAAAGGTGGAGCGATAAATCTGAAAACTGTCCCACGCATCCCCTTTTCCCGGAGAAAGAATCGGTTCAGTTCCGACCTGTTCCCAGTGGATGCCGTCTTTTGAAGTTGTCAGATACAACATCGATCCGTCCGGATTTCCCCCTGTAAAGCACTGTGAAAAAGCCCAGTACTCTTTCAACTCGGGTATATATGAGACATCCTGATGCCACGGTGCAAGTTTTTCTCCCTCTGTTGTCACAGCAAGAAAATTTTCTACTCTTTCTGGTTTTGACCAGTTGATCCCGTCTTCTGACCATCTTGTCTCCACAAAATTATTCTGTCCGTTATTATACCCTACGTCACCCGTGTTATTTGCCCACATCACAAAAATATCTCTCGTTTCATCATATGTAAATGTAGGGGACAGCATATCATATCTGTCTTTTGACGCAATGACCGTAATAAAGGAATTATCAATTCCATCTTGATCCACTGTCGCGTCTTTCAATGTTCTTTCCGATTCATCTTTAGGTTTTGCCCAGATGCCTGTTTCTTCATCATAAGTAACCGGAACTCCCCAGTGAATCCCGTCGTAGGAAACTCTCATTCGAACTTCTGCACCCTGGTCTCCATTGTCATCTGCCCAATTCCAGTATGCCATCATAGCATTCATTTTTTTGTTATATACCATATCTACATCGCAGTTATGGAAACGTGTGGAAATCGGTTCCGGTTCAATCGGATTCTTTATTCCTTCCGGCTCAATCCAGTTTTCCCCATCATTTGAAGCTGCAATATACGGATTTTCATACTGTGAAGTTACAGACACATTCGGCGTGTATACCATCCAGTATTCATATCCATTCCATCCACCGTCAACCTTTACTATATCAGGATGTGTAACCTGTCCCGCAATATGCAGCTGTGTCCCATTCTGATAATTACTCTGTTTGTCCTGATAATGTGTCGGGAAACTCTGATAAACTTCTGCATTTTTAAATGCTGTTTTTGTTTGTTCTGGGTCAGTTTCTCCGCTTCCTTTCGATGCATATACTTCCAGTTCTACCAAATGATTACCCGCATGATAGTCACCATTTATTTTTTTACTTCCACGCATATACACACGAATATATCTTCCGGAAATCCCGTCATTCACGCTAAACTCTTTGCCTTCTGCTGTTTCTGCATATGTTTCATCAGGATTATTTAAGTCTGTATTAAGTCCATATGTATATTTTTCCTCTGTTACAGAACTATAGATTACAGCATCATTGTCATCAAAAGTTTCATCTTCGGATGCAACGATCATTGTATTCTGATATGATCTGCCGTCTTCCCAGTAACGCCACATTTTTACAGAAGACAGCTCATAAGATTTGCCCAGATCCACTTCAAAGTAAACCGATGGCCGTTCATCTTCTGCAATACCCTCATATTTATCATTCCAGGCTGCATAATATCTGTAATCGCCATGCTGTCCGTCCACTGCCAGAGCTGCCGGTGACATAGTGTTTTCCGGTGAAATATCAGACACTTCTTCAGCAAATCCAACCACAGCGGATTTTCCCTTAGCCACATTTGTCACTTCTGCTGCCGATGTTGCCATCGGTGATAATACGCCCGCGACCATACTGCCGATCAGCAATGATGACAGTATTGTACATTTTGTTTTCCTCACTTTTTTCTCTCCCTTCTTCCAGTACATTCGTATAGAATTATTTTACATCATCCGTTTTTCCATCCCATCAGATTATTTATCTTTTTTCTACACTCTTTTGACCGCCTTATTTATTTCTTACACTTTTTTATCTTTTCTTATGATCAAAGTTAAAAATGTTATGTTTCCCGCGGTCTTATAGCAGCTGTCCGATTTCTTTTTCATACATAATTATTTTCCTATAAGACTGACACACTACAGAACATGTGGAGGTGAGTGGCGGGGCTGTATAGCGGCGACCTCGCATAATTATATGTTCTGATCGAAATGGGATGCCAGCCTCTCCTGATTGCAGACCGGCTCGGACATGAAAAAATACAGACGACCTTAAATACTTACAGTCATCTGTATCCGAATAAACAGGCAGAAGTAGCTGCCCAGCTTGAAAATGTGATAAACGGAACGACAGTTCCGAATGGTAGCCAAATGGCAGGTGTAGCCAATTTGTAGCCAACAAAAGAGAAAAATCTCTGGAAAGCCTGCAAAATAAGGCTTTCCAGAGATGTGGTGTCTATTCGAACTCTATCGTCCCCGGCGGTTTACTCGTCAGATCATAAAATACCCTGTTTACCCCCCGCACCTCATTAATGATCCTGCTCATCACCTTATTGAGCACTTCATACGGGATTTCCGCCGCCTCGGCTGTCATAAAATCAACCGTTTTCACCGCCCTGAGCGCCACTGCATAGTCATAAGTCCTCTCGTCCCCCATGACTCCGACGGAACGCATATTTGTCAACGCTGCGAAATACTGATTGATATCCTGATCCAGCCCTGCATTTGCGATCTCTTCTCTGTATATTGCATCCGCATCCTGCACGATCTTTACTTTCTCCGCAGTCACCTCGCCGATAATGCGGATCCCCAGTCCCGGTCCCGGGAACGGCTGACGGAACACCAGCTCTTTCGGGATCCCCAGTTCCAGACCGGCCTTGCGCACTTCGTCCTTGAACAGATCGCGCAGTGGCTCTATGATCTCTTTGAAATCAACATAATCCGGAAGACCGCCCACATTGTGGTGGGACTTGATCACTGCGGATTCTCCGCCCAGGCCGCTCTCTACCACATCCGGATAGATCGTTCCCTGTGCAAGGAAGTCCACAGCCCCGATCTTCTTCGCCTCTTCCTCAAACACACGAATGAATTCTTCACCGATGATCTTGCGCTTCTGCTCCGGTTCAGTCACGCCGGCCAGCTTGCTGTAATATCTCTCCTGCGCGTTCACGCGGACAAAGTTCAGGTCGAAGTCTCCGTCCGGCCCGAATACGGCTTCCACTTCATCTCCCTCATTTTTACGGAGAAGGCCATGGTCTACAAATACGCATGTAAGCTGTTTGCCGATGGCTCGGGACAGAAGACCTGCTGCCACAGAGGAATCCACGCCGCCGGATAATGCCAGCAGCACTTTGCCGTCTCCCACTTTCTCACGGATCGCCGCGATCGAGCTCTCCACGAATGCATCCATCCGCCAGTCTCCCGCGCAGCCGCACACATTCTTCACGAAATTATTGATCATCTTTGTGCCTTCTGCAGTGTGGAGCACCTCAGGATGGAACTGGATCGCATAAAGCTTCTCTGCCTCATTCTCCGCTGCCGCCACCGGGCAGTCCGCTGTGTGGGCGGAAATCTCAAACCCCGGAGCCACCTGCGCGATATAGTCAAAATGGCTCATCCAGCAGATCGTCGGCGTAGACACATCCGTAAATACTTTTGAGGAAGTCTTGTCGATCAGGACTTCCGTTTTTCCATACTCGCGGACATCCGCCTTTTTCACTTCGCCGCCGAGCACATGCATCATGAGCTGGGCGCCGTAGCACAGGCCGAGCACCGGGATCCCCAGTTTGAACAACTCATCCGTATAGGTCGGAGAATCCGGCAGATAGCAGCTGTTCGGCCCGCCGGTCAGGATGATCCCCTTAGGGTTCATCTCTTTGATCTTCTGGATATCTGTCTTGTAAGAATAAATCTCACAGTACACATTACATTCTCTCACGCGTCTCGCGACAAGCTGATTATACTGCCCGCCGAAATCGAGCACGATCACTAATTCATTCTTCAACGTCTTCCTCCTGTAAAATACGGCCCTGCTGCTCTTGAAACGCCGGACCGCTTGTTCTTCTGTATCCATTATAGTGGAGCGTCCTTGGTTTTACAAGCATTTCTTGTACCACGGCATTTACTCTCAGCATTTACTCTCAGCATTTACTCCCAGCATCTGCGCACAGCACTTCTCCGCGGCATTTCTCCCGCCCTGTATGGAGCGCGATGGAGCAATCTCCACCCAGATCTGCCTGATCTTATATGGAGTGGATCTGCTTCCACTTGCCCGCCTTGTATCTCAGAGTCATGCATACCGCCCTCACGCACCAGTCAATGACCATGGCAATCCACACGCCGAGCACGCCCAGTCCGAGCCAGCCGCCGAGCACATAGCTGAAAATAATACGGAAGATCCACATGGAAGCCAGGGATATGACCATCGTCACCTTCGCGTCTCCGGCTGCCCGGAGGGCTGAGGGAACAGTGAAAGACACCGGCCATATGAGACATGCGCTCACACTGTGGAAATACAGGACGCTGCGCGCTGTCTGCGCAGTAATGTCTGACAGGTTGTACGCCCAGAGCACAAGCGGCATCACGCACAGTACGATGAGATTGACTCCCCACATGCACAGGTAAACCAGGCGGATCAGTTTTTTAGTAAAATACTCTGCCTGCTCATAATCTCCCGCGCCCACGCACCGGGCGATGACCGCTGTGACCGCCAGGTTGATCGCCATGCCCGGAAGCACCTGGAAATTCGCCACTGCATTGCAGACCGCATTCGCCGCGATCGCATATGTACCGAAAGTGGACACCAGGCTGAGCACGATGATCTTCCCCAGTTGGAACATGGAATTCTCAAGGCCATTGGGGATCCCGATCCCCAGAATCCGTTTCACCATCGTCCAGTCCGGCCGGAAACGGAATGTTTTTTCTATATGGATCACATTTTCTTTCCTGCTGAGCATAAAGATGATCAGTACAGCCGCCGTAATGCGGGATACCAGCGTAGGGATGGCCACGCCTTCTGTCCCTCTGCGGAATCCATAGATCAGGATGGCATTTCCCGCAACATTCACCACATTCATGATCACAGCCACCTGCATGGAGACTTTCGAGTTCCCCATCGCGCGGAATATGGCCGCGCCCGCATTGTACAGCGCGATAAACGGGATGGAAGCCGTGACGATCATCAGATACGTATCCGCGTGTCCCATGACATCCGCATCGATCTGGCCGAACACCACATGCAGGACGAACCATTTCCCGCAGTATATGACTGCCATGATCACCACAGCCAGGATCGTAGTGAACCAGATCAGCTGTGTCGCCGCGCGGGAAGCAAGTTTTCCGTTTTTCTGCCCGAGATACTGTCCGGCTATGACCGCGCCTCCGGTGGCGAGGGCTGCGAAAAGATTGGTAAACAGGACCATGATATTGTCTACCAGCGAGACTCCGGACACGGCCGCCTCACCCACGCTCGCCACCATCACCGAGTCCGCCATGCCTACGAGGACAGCCAGGAACTGCTCCACGATCAGCGGCAGGATCAGCGCCGCCAGCGCCCGGTTCGTAAAAAGAAGCCTTTCTTTTTCTTTGATCTGTTTTTTCCCCATACTGGTCCCCCTTCTTCCTGTTCCGCTGCTCAGCCTGCTGCATTGTTCTTTCTGTATTCTTTGTTCTTCCTTATCCTGCACACATTATACGTCCCGGCGTCCGGATACTCAAGGAACGATATTTACTGTTTACATGGCGGACTTTACCGATATTTACTATATATTTTTACTGCATTCATTTCCTTTTCCAGCCTGCAGCACTGCTGATGCTGACAGCTGTCTGCCAGGCGCACCGCGCAAAAAAGCCCGGCATATCATCTATACCGGGATCTTTTCACATTTTTATCATTTTCATTTATCCGGCTCGGACCGTCTCATCGCCTATGCCGCATACTTCAGAAGTTCTGTCTCCAACTCTCTTCCGTCACCTGTATGCATCTTCAGTTCCAGCACACTGTTGAGTCCAAGATGCATAATACCAAGCAACGATTTTGCATCAACTACGACTCTGCCTCTCCTGACGTCTACATCGAATTCATATTTGGACACTGTCCTTACAAACTCAACGATCTCATCCGGAGTTTTGAACGTAAGTTTCATTTCGTTCATTATTCATCTCACCTCTTTTTTCATAAACGCCCTCTGCTGCCATGCTGTGATAAAACAGCGGCAATTCCGGGCTTTCCGGTTACCGCCATTCATACTACCACAATTTCCCTGCCTGAAAAGGGGGAATTTTTTAAAAAAGGTGAATTTTTTTAATGGATCGACTTGCGGAATTCCGTGGGGAGCATGCCCACTTCCTCCTTAAATACCCTGCTCATATATTTGGGGTCCGTATATCCTGTCAGCTCTGCGATCTGGTTCAGCTTCAGCCGGGTACCCGCCAGCAGGCTCTTGATCCGCTCGATCCTGAGCATCCTCACTGTCTCCGCAAATCCCATTCCTGTCTCTTTCTTAAACTGCGCGCTCAGATATTCTTCCGAGACGAAAAGCCGGGATGCGATCTCCTCCAGACGGATCCCCTGGTCATAATGTTTCCTGACCATCTGCACCGCCTTGCGTACCAGATCGCTCAGCTCTGCATCCCCAGCCTCCTCAAAGGCATTGAAATCCATCACATCGAAAAAAGCCTGCATCGCTGTCCTGATCTGTCTCCAGCTGATGGCTTCTGCGATCAGGTGCATGCTGTGCTGTACACTCAGCTCAGACTTCACCTCATATCTTGTCTTATACGCACCCAATACCGACAGATCGAACCGTATCAGACATTCTTTGATCTCCCGCGGACTGTGCGGCTCCGCCCGGAAGAGGTCATACAGCCGGTAATAACACTTTTTGATCTCCTCGCCGTTCTCATCCAGCACCGCGCGTCGGACCTGCGCCTCCAGCGCAGCCGGATATTTCAGAGGCACGATCTCCATTTTCTCCACATCCCTGCGGCGGATCAGGCTGCCCCGGTCAAAGAGCAGGTTCCACTCCCGGATCTGCCGGAGATTTCTCAGCGCTTCCGGGAAATCACACATATGCTCTGTCTCTTCCCACAGGCATACGACCTCGCCCCGGATACTGCCGCTCAGCACAGGGACAACCTGTTCCCTGAAAACGGCAAAGCCCTTGTCAGAAGACAGAGCCGCCGCACTCTGGTCAGTACGGTACACCGCTGCCGCCACCAGATGCCATGTGTCAACAGGCACCGGACAGACAGAAAATCCCTGTCCCGCGCCTGCTTTCTCCAACATGCCGCAGACCTGTTCCCTCTGTTCCGTGTACCCGGATCCAAGCCATACCACAAACAGGGCGCCCGGATCCTCCAATGTAAACCCGAACTTTTCCTGTGTCATCTGATGGAACTGACGGTCTGGGGTCAATTGTCCGTTGAGACATCCAGTAAAAATATTTTGCAGATTAAATGCCTTCCCCATCACCTGCTCTTCCCTGACTTTATCCCGGATCCGAAGAATGGCTGTCCTCAGCTGTGCGGTGCCGAACGGCTTAAGGATATAATCATCCACACCCAGGGTGATCGCCTGTCTGGCGTGCCCGAAATCTGTATCCGCAGTGACAATGAGCACACGTGCATTATTTTTCTCTGCACGGAGCTTCCGCAGCATAGACAGGCCGCCCATTCCCGGAAGCCGGATATCCATGATAACAAGGTCCGGCTTTTCCGCGCGGATCAGATTGCATCCGTCCCTGCCGTTCTCTGCATTCCCCGCCAGAACAGCGTCCGGGAGCGCAGTCTTCACAGTCTTTTCAATTGTCTCTCTTGTCTGCTGCTCGCTCTCTACGATTACGATCTTCATTTGATGCCTCCCCGCCAGATCAGTTCCTGGATATAGCCAGTATAGCACATCTCCTCCGGCGGCAGGCGTCAAATTTATATTCCCGATATATCACTCTGTATCGGATGTTCAGGACGTTTTAACCGTGTTGATGAAGATATTTTTCTCTTGTCGCCATCCCGCCCCGGATGTGACGCTCGGATTTGTTGGTGTCGAGGACTTTGCGGGCCTCGCGGGCAAGGGTAGGGTTGATCTGGAGAAGGCGTTCCGTGACGTCTAGCAATGTCAAGGTAAAATAATTTTTATTTACTCCGTTTTGAATATATATTTTCAAGTGAACATTTTAGTAGTGATTGTGAAAGTTTAGTCAAGTTGTCCTTATCACATTTGTCTCTAGAATGCTTCAAATAATCTTGAACTTTATTATACGCTTCAGAACAGCATAGGCTATACTCTTTTTCATATCCATTACTTATCATTTGATTTTTTATTATTTTTTTAGTATAAGACCAAAAACTTATAATTTGTTTAACCGGATTATCTTTAATAGATATAACTGGTTTCATCAAAAGTTCATGAGCTTGTAAGAATTTTTCTTTTATGTCCAAAGTTTTTCTCTTTTCAATCAATAGTAAATTCAACTTAGCTTGTTGTGTATCCATCTGAAATGGAACAACATTATCCGATTCTCTAAACCAACTATATGCATTATCTAAATATGTCTGTGCCAATTCATATCTTCCTACATTCGTACATGCAATAGAGAACTGTAACCAAAAGAATGAATTTTCTTTATAATACGTTAGATCCTTTAACTCATTATAATAATTGATAAGAAAAGCTTCTTTCTGTCCAGAATTTATCAAAAATGTCTTCACATGCGAGTATGATATAATATTTTTTAATATATTTTCATACTTTTCTGTAGATGAATAATGATCGGCATAGTGCGCTGTCTTAGAGAGCACCTTAATTATGGTTTCATTGCATTCTAATTCTTCTAAAATTGCTTTTGCAGTTACTGCAGATCTAAGTTTAAATCCCGCCGTTCCTGAAGAAAACTCTAATATCTCTTGCACATTAGGATCCTCAGTAAAATTTGTATCCAATGCAATTTTTACATCTAAAATTTTACTCATATCATTAGCACTGATATTTAAACTCATTGTCTTTATTAATAATGCTAGAATTAAAACATCAAAATAATTACCCGGCATCTCTTTTATATTTTTTACGACATTGTTAATCCTTTCTTTCATATCTGTAGAATTTACCAAAAGCAACATAATTCCCTGTAGTTCACAATTTCCTTGTCCTTTTCCTGTTAATAATCGGCGCTTCATAGTCGGTGACAAATTACTTTTTTCTCCCCACAATCCATTATCATTTATAATCGTTTGTATTTGCGCTATTTCTCCTCTATCCAGTTTATTCAAATCAAAAATTGCACTTTCTCCTTCACCGATTTTAAGTATATCATTTACCTCAAGAATACGTGTATCATAAAGCACTGTTCTCGCCGATAAAACAAATTGAACATCTGATAAACTATATAGAGCAAACTGTCCTAAAACGGATAAAAAATTATAATAATTTTCAATAATTACTATTTTCCGTCCATTTTCTTTAATAATATTTTTAAGATCTTTCCCTTTAACTCCTTCGTAATCTTCTTTAAGCGTAAAAAATTTAATCCCTTTATTTTGAAGTTGATGTTTTAATGACTCAATAAAAATAGTCTTTCCATTTCCCAAATTTGCATGTAAATAAATAACTTTTATTCCATCATTTATGCATTTAATAACATCATGTATTTTTTTTCGGAATATTAAATTATTATACTTTCCAGCTTTTCTATACCATAAGGAGTCATTAATCTGACCGATCATAAACAAATCGTGTACTTCAAAAGTTGTCGCACTTTTAATCGGATTCTTCGGTTTAAAGGCTTCAAACGCCTTATAATAATGAAGACCGTTATCTATACGAATGGGATGTTTACTTGCATATTCCGATAATTCCTGAACAAACGCCTTCATTCCAACCGACTTAACACACCCTAATCTTTCCAGTTTTCTTTTTTTATCTAACGTAATTTGGGACGACTCTATAAATACTGTTTTATTAATGACATTTTTATTAAAAATAAATCGTTTAATATCTAAGTCGTAATCTAGTGAAAGTCCTACAACAACAATACAATCTGCAGTTTCTAGATCCTCACCAAATACTGCCCCCCATTCACTATCCTTCAAACCTTCTGCTGCCAAATAGCTTCTACCAGTAAGTTTAAACTCATCATTGAGACTTTGTTCAGTAAGTTTTCCTATATACCCATTAATGTATATACATAGATTTTTTTCTAAATCGTGCTCTGAACGATGAGTCTTTAAAGTAATAGGTATCAAAGATAAAGCATGATCCATTTTGCTTGTAGCAATTAAAGGGACTTCGTCATAATTTGTTGTATAAACTCTTTGCCATTTAAAGGAATAAAGTCCCTTATGCTCCTTTTCAATTTTTCCTACGCGTAATTGATTTTTAATTTCTTGTATTAAATCAGCTGATGAAAACATTTCTTGGTATGTTTCTGCTGCATCCTGCAAATCCCATGGATTCTCTGGATGATCAATACCACATAGATTATATAATTGACTAGCCAAATTCACTCCTGAAGGGAACCTCTCTCCATGGGGTGTCTTTACATTCAAATGTGCTCCGGATCCTGTAATTAAAACTGCATTTCCCCTAAGAATACTATTAAAAATATCTTGATTTTCCATATAATCTCCTTTGTATCTTGCTAAACAAATATCATTTACTCTTATTATTCAACTGTATCTACGTTAGTGAATGTAATATATAAACATACCCTCATACAAATAGACTAGATATTTCATCATCTCATGAATACAGCTCTGATTGACGTGATATCAGTTGTCCCCACTTAGGATTTTGGGCCGTTGCCACAATATATTTAAACTTTTCTTTCGCTATTATTCATTCTCCTTTCTACAGTACAATTCTGGTCCGCATTATATCCGGCAAATACTTCGCCAGTTCCTCCACCAACTCATACACCTTCGTTCCCGGTGCTATCTCTGCCGACGTCTTCCCTTGTCCATCTTTTATGATCCGTTTCGCATATCGGATCGCCAGTTTCGGATCCCCCTTTTCCATCAATATTTCAAAAATATCTTTCATATTCTTCTGATACTTTCCAATCCCCAGTTCCTGGAACCTATCATTCAGAAATGATATATATTCCGCCCGATGATTATTGGAAGTATAATAGGCGAAATGCAGCAAAAACCAGAATTCGATACACTCACTACTCCACGCAGCATGATACTGCAGATCTGGATTATCCTGACTCAACTGCCTTGCCCGCTGTTCGACACCATTAAAATGTTCCGGCGGAAAACTGTCTTTGTCATATACGCACCAGATCTGCCCCTTTTGAATTTTGTTCTTTTTCACATATCGTTCGGCCATGCCGATTACCCGCATGGTTTCCGCCTGACAAGGTTCTATTTCGATCAGAACCATGTCCCGGTAAATCGGATTTTCCTCGATATGTCTTTTAAATCCTTCAAAATATAACGGTTCTGTCTGCTGTCCTTCGCAAAATATATAATATCGGAATTGTTTCTTTTCCAGATATTCCTTGCGGCGCTTTTTCTTCCACGCCTCCATCCCGGCTTTTTTAGGCATTGACCTTCCCCCAATCTATAATCTTCCTGAGGTATGGATCCGCCCCATACTTCCCTTCCAGGTACTGCTTGTCAAATTTTGCATCCTTCCGCACCGACTCACCCTTGTCATTTTTAAACTCCACCAGTGAATACAATTTAGAGTTCTCTTTGTTTCCTTTTGCCACAAACCAGATTTCATCTCTCCGGAACACCTCACTGTTCATTGTAGACAGATCATGTGATGTGAAAATCAGCTGTGCGCCATGCTGGTTGATCTTCATATCATTAAACATCATAATGATGTATTTCAGAAGAACCGGATGGATCTTCGCATCTAGCTCATCAATGACAAGTGTTGTTCCCACCGAAAGGCTTTTCGCAATAAACGGAAGAAGGCCGAACAGCTTCTTTGTTCCGCTAGACTCATCAAACAGATTCAACTCCGCCTCGTAATCGTCAACAACATGTTTTGTGAATACTTCAATCCGGTCATGTTCTCTCTCTTCTACCCGAAAGTCTACAATATCCAGATCCATTTCCTGTATCATATCCAGCATCAGTTTCTTCACATGCTCTGAATTTGAAATCGCCATGCGCAGTTCCTGACGTGGATTTCCGTAATTCAGGAAATCAATTCCATCGTCAAACCAACTCAATACATCCTGAACCACTTCATTTTTTGCGTAAGTAATGCCCAAGTAGGAAAGCAGCGGGAGTGTTTCGGACAAATCTTCACTGATCTTTAATTTGGAAAACACGCCTTTCAGAGTAATTTCATTTTCGTCTCTTTCAAAGAGCGCTGATCTGCGTCCAGTTTCCAGCTTTACCCGGTCCAGTCTTTCATATTCGATCAGGTCTTTCCTGACAGTCAGTTTATATCGGTATTCTGCCAGTTCAGTTCTGAAAAATAATTCAAACTCCGTTGGTGCATTTGCGGTTTCTGCGGAAAATGCAAACGGCTCGATCAATATTCTCTTGATCCGGATCGCTGCATTTTCATTATCGCTGGTCGCATATAATGGTCTCAACACCTTGAACACCAGATTGTGCAGCGCCTCCAGCACATTGGATTTTCCCCCGCCGTTCGGTCCGTACACAGCCGATACTGGAAGAAATACTTCTCCATCTTTATCTTTGATTATCCTGTCCTCATGTTCAGAAATGGCGGCTGCCTGCATGTCAAATGTCATCTCGTCACGAATGCTTTTAAAGTTTTTTACTGTAAACTGGCATAACATCTGTGTCTACCTCCATTTTGTTTCAACACCACAAGTTTTTATTCTCTCTCACCTTCTATTATATTCGTTTTTTCATTTTTGTAAACAATATTTGAGAGATTTTCTCATATTTCAGTCTATAATTTGCATTCAATAAAATTTCTCTTTACCAAAAAATCACCTGATACAAATTTGCATCAAGTGATTTTAAACAATATTCACTTAGCCCAATATCTAAGTATGCTGATGCAGATACTTTTCCCGTGTCGCCATCCCGCCCCGGATATGCCGCTCGGACTTGTTCGTGTCCAGCACTTTGCGGGTCTCGCGAGCAAGAGACGGATTGATCTGGAGAAGGCGTTCCGTGACGTCTTTATGTACCGTACTCTTACTGATCCGGAACCGCTTCGCCGTCTGCCTCACAGTCGCGTTATTCTCTATGATATAATCAGCAATCTCCACGGCTCTTTCCTCAATGTAATCTTTCAAAAAAATCCCCCTGCAAACATCGTTTTTACAATGTATGCAGGGGAGAAAAAAGTCATGCTCATTTCGCACTACTTTAGTGCCAGTATCTCCGCCTAAGTTCACTGTACCGTTTTCTGCCACCGATTCTCTACGCTTGTTTATACACACATGATACATATATGACTTGCAAGGCTGTGACCTTTCAAGTCCTCGTCTATATCATGGTTGTTTCAATTCAAGCAGCATTCCACATCCATACTTATTATTGGGCAGTGTTTGAAAACCAAATTTTTCATAAAACAATTCTTTTCCCGGATTAGCATACAGGCTGCACGCCAGTTTTACACTGCTTACCGAATATTCATTCAACTGTTCTAATACTCTATCCATGATCTTCCTTCCTAATCCTAGCCCTTGAAAATCCGGACTGATGATCACGTCTGTTATATATGCATCCGTAACCTTATCTGTCAGTACACGAACAACACCGACACTTTTCCCTTCACAAACTGCATTTACTATAAAAGATGTATTTGACAAAACTTTTTCCGCCTGTTTTATTGTTAATTTTTGAAATCCAACAGCCTCTCGCAGTCTACAAAATTCCTCAACCGAAATAGTACTTTGGAACTCAATAATAACGCCCATCTTATTCCTCTCCCTGTTGTTTCTAAAGCTATTATTGATTTTATTTACGCACTTTCACTTTATAAAGTCATTTTATTCTCTTGATAGGCGCACCGCATCCAAAAAGCCTTGTCCATACAGCACGTCCCATACTCCGCATTCTTCTTATTATTTTACCCAAAGCGGGAACGCTATCAGCACCAATACTGTACAGACTTTCCCGCCTGTCCCTGTGCCGTTTATCCTTGTACTGTACGGTATTCCCTTAGAAGAAATCCATAATATCAAAATTAAAGTAAATATCATTCGGCATGCATACGTCATATTTTTTAGAAAACTTCCGAATAAATTCATTTGACACTTTTCTGCTTTTGTCGTATTCAGCCTGTAGTTCCTGTTTCATCTCGTCCCGGATTTCATAGACCTTCTCTTTTTCAGCATAAACGATTCCATAGTACTTATCATAACTGAAATAAATTTCATACGGTTCATCATCAGCCGAAAACACACTGACCTCAACTTCATCATTATACACTTCATCAATTTCCAGATATTTTCCATTATAATGTCTCTGCTCCTCCGAAAAAGTATCCGTAACATTCTTCCATTCAGCCATTTTATTTTTCCTTTCCTCTCCTTAAAATCCTGCTTTCTGCAGTTCATCCATCATAGCGCTCCTGCGGGAATACAGCGCCCGCCAGTTCTCCGCGATCTCAGCCGCCTTTTCTTTCCCGCCGGGATACCGCCGGATCTTCTTAAGGTACTGTATCAGCTCCCTGTACCGTTTTCTGTCTCCGGTTCTCTCTGCCTGTTTATGTACATATGATATGTATATGTCCCGCATCTGCTCCGGGAATTTCTTTTTCAGCACGTTTTCATATTTGTCCACATTGAAGATAAACGGTTCTTTCTGCACGCACTCCAGCATGCGTTCATACATCCCTTCCGCTTCCATGAAAGGATACAGGATAGTGCAGCTGTTCCGGCTTTGCAGGATCTGTTCCCGGTACTGCTCCCACTCCTGCTCTGTACAGACTGCTTTCATCTTCTGGATGTGTGCCAGATCATGCTGCGGGCACTCAAGAACATAGTACTGCAGTTCTTCTTTGTAAGCCTTTTCATCCGCCTGTGTTTCATATATGGAAATCAGCTGCCTGCTGTACTGTGCGACCAGCCCCGGATATCCGCTGTCCAGCTCTTTACTCTCCTTCAGGATCCGAACCGCCTCGTCCAGTTCACCGTGCTCAATATTCTCCTGAATTTCCAGCCCTCTTACCGCAGAAAATCTCCAGTGCTGCCTTCGGTATTCCCTGATCTCTTCCTCCGGATACCCCAGCTGATCCATAATTTCCAGCCGCTTCAGGATATTATTCTCATAGCCGTAACGGGCGCTCCACGTATTTCCGCAATCCGTGGAAGATGTCTGCCTTTCGATCCTTTCATCCAGATACTCCAGCTTTTTCTCCAGCATTTCACGGCTCCGGAACTCATGGGCCAGGAAATCTTCCATATATTCTTCCATGTAATCTATGACATAATCGCATGCCAGATGGCTTGTAAACCATGTAAACATTTCATCTCTGACTTCTTCGGTACAGTTCTCCAGTATTTCTTTCCACTTATCATAACATGTATTCGCAACCTGCGATATGCCACCGTCCGAATCATCGATATCTACATTCCCAATCGTCTTGAAAACATAATTGGTCAGTTCAAACGCCTGCCGCCAGCAGTTCCGTTCCATCAATGTATCCGCTTTGTCTTCCAGATAGCTGTCCATCTCACGGGTAAAATCCCACGCATTCCGGTAATCGATAAACCCGCTCCTGTCGCCGTGCTCCCATACGATCTGGTCGACGCCCTCCTTTAACCGGCACATCTGCTTTTCATCTATCTTCACCGCGTATCTGGTCATAAATGTATTGCGGATCTCATCGTCCCGCCCGGCCAGCTGCTTGACAAAAGAGCGCAGTTCCGTTTCCGGAATCTTTTCAATAATTTCCTCCAGATCTTCTTCCGCCTGCTCTGAACCAGATGAACCTTCTACCAGGCTATCTGAGCCTTCCTGTTCCTCGATCTCATAGAGCACAGCCGCCATATGTTTGCAGTTGTTCCCGTCGTCCGCATAGGGACAGGTGCAGTACATTTCACAGATCCGCCCGTCTTCTATTTCGATATCTACTTCGTAGTCCTCCGTGCCCTCCACTACGGCATGATAGCCGTGTTCTGTTTTCTCAAGATCCTGAACTGCACCGTCGTAATAGTACATTTCCCCCCGGGCGAGGATATGCTCTCGAAACAAATCTTTCCAATAGTTCATAACATTTTTCTCTTTTTTCTTATTGAATATTTTTGACGCTTTTACTCATCCTGATAAATCACACTCTCAAAAGTCCGGCAATTCCGGTTTCAGCAGAAAGTCAAAGACATTCATGAATAATATTCCATCCTCATTATAAAACGGCTTCGGCGTATTCGATGTGATCACGATCTTTTTAAAGGAATCATGGATTTTCAGAAACGGACTGATCTCCTGAGTGGTCTTTTCTTCTGTTTCAAGCAGATAGGCGGACTGAATATAGTATTTTTTAGAACCTTTATTACAGATAAAATCTATCTCCAGCTGTTTTTTTACATACTTTCCATCCTTGCCCTTCTCCACAATATTGAGATTTCCGACATCTACACTGAAACCTCTCATCCGCATCTCATTGTAGATCACATTTTCCATGGAATGCGTCACTTCCATCTGCCGGTAGTTAATCCTTGCATTCTGAAGCCCCAGATCCATGAAATAATATTTTACCGGCGTACCGATATAAGATTTTTCTTTGATATCATACCGCTTATAAAATAGAAAAGGTAGCATTTCTGCGGCCTTTTCTCTGATATTCCCTTAATATTTACCTGTATTTTTCTATACTCAATCATAACAGGCAGTTGTGGGGAACAGTTGTCATCATTTTCCTGCTAAATGCCTCAGCGTATCTTTCAGATCGTCGCTGAATCCTTCCAGATCATCAAATGTGATCGCCCCCTCATTCAGCAATGATACCAGAATGAAAAGCAAATTCGCTCTGCTCATCCGGCACTGTACGCCGCAGTCTTTCTTATCCTCCCGTATCCGCTTCTCCAGCGCCCAGAATCGATCCGACGCATTACCCCCACCTGACAACAACTCAATGTATTCCTGGTTTAGTTTTTCCATATACGCTTCCTGCCAGCCAGAGATCTTACTGCGGAATAACTTCCAGTCTTTCTCTGAAAATCTGTTCATAACATATCACCTCGCATTTATCTGATTTACCAGATATTCCCTTATCCCCTCTATCAGCCCTTTATCCGCCGGCAGCCACTCCACACTCTCCAGCGTCTCCGCTGTCAGCCATTTCGCTGCCTCATGTTCTTTCAGCACCAGCTCTCCTGATCTGATCGTACAGAAGAAGCAATCCATGGACAGATGGAACTCCGGATAATCATACTCCACGGTCTCCAGGAAATCCTTCACTTCAATCTCGATATCCAGCTCTTCCTTTATCTCCCGCACAAGCGCTTCCTGCGGCGTCTCACCGGGCTCAATCTTCCCGCCCGGGAACTCCCAGCCGTCCTTGAACTCTCCGTATCCACGCTGGGTCGCAAATATTTTATCCTCGTGTATGATGATTGCTGCCACTACTCTTACTGTCTTCATACCATTCCTCCGTCAGTTGTTTACAATGTATTCGTAAATATCTTCCCGGACCGGCGTGTCCAGATCCCACTCGATCTCCACCGCCGTCTTGTCCGTATTCGCCATGATAAATTCCTCTGCTTTTCCAGTGGCTGTCATCCGTCCAAGATAATAAAATTCCTTAGAAATCTTATCATCCTTATTCTTGCGGACAAACAGCTCCACATCAATACCGCGCTCTCTGGCATGCAGAAAATTCTGCACATCCTCGGAATCTTTCGTCCGGCTCTGCTTCGATATAGCAATCAGTCTGTTCGGGCTTTCAAAATGATCCTCGTATTTAATGGTATCCTGAATATCCTCATCCTTGTCATAATTGATGAACACCGGAAATGTCTTCGTCTTCCGGTCATATTTATATCCGCCCAGGTTCAACGGGACTTCGTTGTTCTCCCATTCCAGAAGCCGACACACATCTTCGTATGTATATTTCTGGTAAAGCACAAAATTCGTATCCTGATATCTGCGGCTGTAATTTTCCTCATACCGGGACACCCCGAACTCAACCAGCTCCTTCAGGATCTTGTAAAATTCCGGGTTCTTCAACATTTCCCCAAATTCTTCTGACAGCTCATACTCTCCGTTCCCTGTCTTCTCTATAAAAACACAGTCCGAATAAGTCTTCCTGCCTGATCCGGTTGGAAATTCATTTGTCATTACATTGACAACATTTCGGATCGTTTTGTCCTGCAGCTCGATTCCATAACTTTGCGCCAGATCCTTCTCCCACAACTGGAAGAAACCGTGCTGATAACTCAGCATACGGTTCAGCATAGCAAGCTCATGGATCCGCTTCCCGCTGGCCAGCTTTCTGGAAATGAATTCAATCACCTTTTCTTCTGCTGCGGACAGTCTGACCGTATAATCCTTCTCGTATTTGACCAGAAATTTATAATAAGAACCCAAACTGTTGTTGTCAAAAATCCGCAGAACGTCCATTTCTCCGTAATTGTCAAAATCCTTCAGCGCCGGAATCCGTCCCAGTTTATTTTTCAGATTCTTATAATTCTCTTTGATCAGCTTAATGTCGCTGAAATTCGCGCTGTCAATGGCCGCAAAAATCCGTTTTCTCGATATTTCATCAAAATGGATCGTGGAAGAACCCGGGATAATCCGCTCCCCTTCCAGCACATAGCGCCGAATATTGTCTTTGTTGTAGCTTCGATCCCCGGACAACGCGATCGGTATCATAAAGTTATTCTTATAATTTCCAATGAAATCCAGAATCACCACATATTCCTTGTCATCCGCCTTTCGCAGCCCGCGTCCCAACTGCTGCACAAAGACAATCGGTGATTCCGTCGGGCGCAGCATGATAACCTGATTTACTTCCGGGATATCCACACCTTCATTAAAAATATCTACCGTGAAAATATAATCCAGCTTGTCCTCACCTTCCTCCAACACAAGGCGCTCCACTGCCTGCTCACGTTTCTCCTGACTGTCATCCCCTGTCAGCGCCATAGTCCGGTATCCGCGCTCATTAAACTTCTCGCTCAGCACAGCAGCTTCTTTCTTGGAACTACAGAAGATCAGCCCCTTCGGCCGCTTTCCGCAATAACCGTAATACTCCATCTGCTCGATCACATAGCGGACACGTTCATCACTGGTAAGTTTATTAAAATCCTTCAGCCCAGTCTCTTCATCCACTGTCTCTCCACCGATCTGCAAATCTGTGATGCCAAAATAGTGAAACGGACAGAGCAGATTTTCTTCCAATGCCTGCTGAAGACGGATCTCATAAGCAATATTATGGTCAAAAGCCGCGTACACATCAAATGCATCGGTACGCTCCGGTGAAGCCGTCATCCCCAGCCAGAACCTCGGTGTAAAATACTGCATAATATTCTGGTAGCTCGCAGCCCCGGTCCGATGAGCCTCATCAATAATAATCGTGTCAAACTCATCCCGCCGAAATCTCGTAAGGATCTCCTGTTTGGCCATCATCTGCATAGTAGAAAAGAGATAATCCACATCGTAATCCTTCGAATTGCCGGAAAGCAGGCCAAAAGTCCTGGTATTTCCAAATACCTTCTTATAGCTGGCGATCGCCTGTTTCGCAATCTGCTCCCTGTGTACCAGAAACAGCACTTTCTTTGTATCTTCCTCTCGAAGCGCAAATGCAGAGGCATACGTCTTTCCCGTTCCGGTCGCTGAAATCAGCAAGGCTTTCATTTCGCCTGCGGCCCGGATCTTTTCAAGATTGGAAATAAAGCCTAACTGCATAGAATTAGGCTGCAACTTATACTGTTCCAGAGACGGAATCTGCGCTTCCTTCGCAATCTTTCTCTGCTTCCGGATAATCCGATAGTTGAGCGCATATTCTTCAATAAAATCCTCAAATGCAACTGCATACTCTGAATTCCACAGATCTGTAAATTCTGTCATCAAATCCGCAGCATACTCTCCCTGATCGGTAGAAACCACCTTGGTATTCCATTCCCGGTTCTTTGTTAACGCACTTAAAGTCAGATTCGAACTGCCGACAATAATCCGATAGAGCTCTTCATTTTTGAAAATGTATCCTTTCGTATGGAAACCTTCCTGCGCCTCATCTGTCCGGTACATTTTCAGCGTAATATTATTCAGCCCCGCCAGTTTCCGCAGTGCCCTCGGCTCACTGAAATTCTGATAATCCGTCGTAAGAATCTTCCCCGGTATGCCACGCCTTTCCAGCTCTTTCAATGTCTGAAGCAGCGGCGTAATCCCACCCATAGTAATAAACGCAACACTGATAAAGAATTCATCGCATGACAAGAGCTCATCCTCAATGGATGAGAGAACCTTTCGCCCTTCTTTATAATTGTTGGAAATAAACTGGGGCTTGTAGGCAAGGTTAGACTGGTATGTTCTGTCTAAGTATGCAGTTGTGAAGCCTTCTCGTAGCAGATTGTCGTGGAAAGTAGTCACCGTAGTTATTCTCCTTGTACGTATGTAATTGAGAGGTTATACCATCTCTTAATATAGCTGTCTTTCAGCAAATCCTCATCCTTTTGGACCAGCTGCACGAACATCTTAGTAAGACCATCAAATTCTTTAAAATCTCCCGGATCACAGAGTGACCAATTAAGCTGCTCTAATGTCCAACCGCTTTTGACAGCATTATGGAGCATAGATGTAGTCGCCCAGTTTTCTTCCGCATCTGCACCGCCTAATGTCACAGGGACAATGTGATCCACAGTTGGCACAAACTCCCAGTAAGCATTGTGACACGCATCCATTTTCCAGTGTGGATGGTAAGGAAATTCTTCAGGCATATAGTAAGAGAGCACTTTTAGCAAACCGGGATTGATCAGCTTTTTTCCGCTGTATCGGTCAATAAATCCATCTTTCACAAACTGCTGCATTTTCTCCTTATCTGTGTAATTTCTGCCCTTTGGTACAACTCTTTGGAAAGGATATTCTTGAACTATAATCCTTTTGGCTTCTATGATATTGCCATATAAGAGTTTAATTGTGGAGGATTCAATTACTGTAAATTTGTTCATTTCGATTTTCTCTGTTTTCCAAATAATCTATAATTTCATACTATTTTTACTATACTTAAATGGTACTATTTCTTAAATTTCTCAGGGATGGCATATTTCTTAATCCTGATATAAGTCATATATTTTATATCATAGGTATAATTCCCTTTAAAATCAAGGAGATTCCGATGTGCTCTATAATATTGTTCTCTCTTTGTAAAACACTATTTAAGCTCAATTTTATAATGTCCAATCCATCTTTGCCCTGCTATTCTTTCCATATCAGGATTTTTTCTTTTTATTTCTTCATATTCTTCCTCTGTCATTCGTTCCTTCATATGATTTAAGAACACTTGGTATTCACTTGGTTCACTTCCAATCTCTACTGCTCCCAGCTTACGAAACAATTTTTTACCAGGTTCATTATCCGAACAAATGCGGACAAAAAAATAATCTATTTTACAGATGCTTTTAACCTTTCTCATAAATAATTGGAGTGTATCATATGCAATACCTTGTCTCTGATATTTTTCTACAATATCTATCCCCACTTCCGGAGTCACAGATTCTAACTTTCTTAAAACAATATTACCGGCATATTTTTTTGTAGCTTTCAATATAACAGAAATATGCTTCCTCCGTCTCCACCACCACAAACTCTTCCGTCCCAATCGCTCTCCCATCTCTATACGTCGAGAACACATCGCACGATATCACATTCCCCTCTCTGTATATCTCCTCCACCGGCGTATGTCCCACCACCTGCAGGATCTTATCCTCCCCGTACATCTTCCCCGACGTATACTGCGGCCTGTACCAGATCGGCGATACATTACTCCACATATACTCCCGAGTCAGCCCATTAATGATCCTCACCACTTCATCCACATCATCATATTTTGACACCGGCACCACTTTCTTCACAAAATAATCTGTAATCCCTCCGTGGCAGAAAAGCACATTATCTATCTTCTGGACATATCGAATCTCATTTCCTTCCGGCAGCGCGGATTTCAGCTCTTCAAGCTTCTTCACAACTGTGTACGCCGCAGCCGGGCTGTACCCGCTCTCCCGCTCATCCCACAAGTAACACAGGTCATGGTTTCCATATACCCAGAGCGTATCCGGATATTTCTTTGCAAATGCGATCGCAGCGTCGAATGTCTCATTATACAGTTCCAGATTATATTCCTGATTCCAGTCATCCGGAATATCCATAAGGCATACCGCCCGTTCCACGGTTCCTTTTTCCATAATTTCTCCCGCCTGCCGGAACATCCATGGTTTCAGATGAATGTCCGGTATCACAAGCACTTTCATTTCCTGCCTCCTGTTATCTCAGCGCCTTACTCAGCTCCTCCGGTATCCCTCTCGGCCCTCTGACCGCATAAATCCCATATTCTTCCTTCAGTTTTCCAAACGTAAACTCATCCGGCTCATATCTCTTCTGCAGCCTGATCTTCATCACCGCCGTGATCGTCAGATCCCGGTCGCTGTACTCATATGGGATATCTGTCTCCGTTACCCTGCATTTATACAGGATTGCCGACACCGGCGCCCCCGCATAGATGAACACCGTATCTCCGGCTTTGATTCCCCTGCCCTGCTTCCAGTCGATTTCCCGAACATCGTCAAAAGCATGCACGATGTCATAATACTTCGGATTCGCTGGCACGATCCATTCCTTCGGCGGCCGGATTTTCTGCTTCTTCTTTCTCGAAGCCGTCACTGCATAGCTCTCGTCGATCCACTGGCAGATTTCTGCAAAAGGAACCGTCCCGTCCAGCAGGATGGAGATCCAGCTGCTGCGGGTGATGTGATAACCGTAGAAATATCCCGGCTGCCGGACAAGCATATCCGCCAGCATCGGATCTCCCAGCTTCACATTAATGATATCCACATATTCCGTTCCCTTTAAGCCCAGCTTCTCCCGCGGGACGTCCATGATCAGCGCGAACCATTTCCGGGTGTCCGCGTGTCGCAGGACGGGATATGTCGGAGCGGTACGGAACGGATAGTCCGGTACTGTTTTATATTTTTTCTTTACATACTGAAATATTTCTTCTCTCAATCTGATCACCTGTCGCTCAGCGATGCTCCGTTACTTTTATATATTTCGATACCATTGGTCCGATTATGAACCCACGCCAAAACCAGACCGCGCGGTCAATTTTTTCTCCCGCAGCACTTTTTATATTTCTTTCCGCTTCCGCACGGACACGGATCATTCGGGTAGACCTTCTTCTTTCCGACTACTGTCTTACCTGATATCCCATCCGGCATGGACATTGTCGTTATCTCATCCGCATGATTGTCGAGATCCACGCCGAAGCCTCTTTTTTTCAGTTCATCCGCCGCCTCACCGAGCATTCTGGCAGCCTCGCTGCTCATAGGCACGATTGTAGGCTTTCGCCCGCCAGGCGCTGTCGGCATCTGGCGGAGCATTTCATTCGGCGTCCATCCCCGGTTTGACAGCATCCTTGTATGATTATTGATGTCCGTCATAAGTGAAACGAATTTCCTCATTGCCTTTTCCGATGGAAATACGATCCCCTGTCCGTCAAGCATCTCCATGATATCCGCCAGGGGATTCCCCATGCTCACACGGTTCCAGATTACCGGCATATATTCTTCCACTTCATCCAGATCCATATCCAGCTCTTCGACAAAGAATGTTTTCAACCTGCTGTAATAAGGGTCAGATACCGGATACCCGTTTTCTGTGTACTCCACAATCTCATCCGGATCCGGAATATAAAATTTTTTCTCTCCCTGCGACGCTTCAATGCTCAGATACAGCTTGTCCCTCAGTGTCTCTTTCACAATCACCCTGTCGCCCCGCAGCACGCATAGAGCAGATCCACCATCATCAGACAGTGATACAGCCAGTATGTTCCGCGCCGCTCTTCCTGATATGCCGGCGTATTGATCGTCTTATATATCTCAGCAGCCTCGCGCGGGACCTCTGCATAATCATCGCTGTAAAGCATCACATAAGTAAGGTCATACAGCTTCTCCAGATTCTCCATTTCCTTCCGGTCCGGATAATAACCGTTTTCCTTTGTTATCGCCTTTTCAAACTCCCGGATCTCAGCATCACTGAGAAGCAGCATCCGCTTTGCCATGACCTCCGGTTTCAGTATCTCGTCTCTGATCTTCTCTGCCAGACTGTTCTTATCAAGAGATTTATAACGGGTCAGATGCAGGTCCTCCGCCATCTCCCGCAGCGTATCTTTTGTCTCTTCAAGAAGGAATCCTTTGATATCCGGATGCCGGGACTCCTCTTTCTGCACATCGCGCCCGAGGATTTCCTCCATGATATCCCGTTTCATCTGCCACGCCGCATCTTCCAGCATGCTCCGCAGAAGATTCAGATCCGCATCGCCTCCTTCCTCTCTGCGCTCTGTCTCTTCCATTAATTTCTCTTTCAGCTCATTGGTACAGCGCTGCATAATTATATCTGCAAACGCCTGCATCACCGTTTTGCCGGACGGATTATTTCTATCCGTCTTATCTCTCGGGCTGCAAGCTCCGGTAAGTCCCCTGTTAGAATGCTCTACATCCTCCCGCAGCTCTTCAAAAGTCCGGTAATCCGGCTCGCCGTACTGGATCGGATACCGTTGCTCCAGCTCCCGGTTTACAGTATCAGCATCTCTCCAACCGCATGCCTGCAGGCCTGTTTTTTCCTTAATAATAGCTGGATAGCCGACAGCCTCAGAAAGACGTTTCTCAATCTCGGCTCTGTACTCGCTTCCATCTCCCGGCCGGAAGGTAAACCATGCCTCCTTGTCCGCCAGGCTGTCGATAAACGTATCGGAAGCACACTGAAAATCGTAGTAATATGTCGCTGCCTGACGTTCTCCCTCTTTCCATTCCCGCACACGGATCCCCGCCTGGTAAAACTCATACTCATACCCGTCGCACCTTTCCGATTCTACGATATCTTCCAGGATCAGCGCCAGCTGCGAAAATGTGATCCCCGCCGGAATCAGGCACCGTCTCCATACCGGCGGTTTTGAGTTTTTCAAAATAATCTTGATCTGATATGCTTTCATCTGTACTCCTCCGATTATCTCCTAATATAATCTGCTTTCGTCTCACATCTCCCGATACACCGTTTTCCCATTCTTCATCTCCGACCTCATCAGCGACACCTTCCTCACCGTCATCTCCGCCTTGGGCAGACGCACCTGATACGCCTTCTTCGCCGCCGCTTTCCGGATCAGCGTGATATGCGGAATGAACTTATCATCATCAAAAGGGATGCCCGCCGCCCTCAGCGCATCCCTCAGATCTTTCACATACATCTTCAGCTTCTGGTTCCCTTTTACTCCCGCCCAGAGGAGATTCCCGAAGTTCCCTTTCTCCGACAGGCTTAGCCGGAACTGCGGTAGCGGCACGTTTTCGATGACCCGCTTCACCTTCGCCGGATCCTCATATTCCCCGATAAACGCCAGCGTCAGGTGCAGGTTCTGCGCCGGCACATAATTTCCTTCCACACCCTGCTTCTTCAGATCATGCATACAGGCGACCAGCGCCTTTTTCATCTCATCCGATAACTGGATAGCAACAAACAGTCTCATGGCTTTCATCCCTTCCAAACATCTATGCTTCTATGTTAGCATGCAGGGCTTCAATCCACAAGCCCGATACCAATCCAGCCCGGTTCCCGTTCAGCCTGATTCCTGTTCAGCTCAATCCCTGTTCAGCTCAATCCCTGTTCAGCTCAATCCCCGTTCAGTCTGCTGGCTGACCGTTTTGTTTTGCAAGGCTTTTCTTGCACACCTTGCACAGCACGCCCCGTTCTGTCACCAGTACAACTTTCCCCTCAGCCTTGTCCCTGTTAATGTAAAATATGTCTTTGCCATTTTCCTCTTCTCCTTCCCGGTAATCCCGAATCTTTTTTGTTTCTGCCCTTACCTTACCCGCCCAGATGGGCAATAAAAATACCACGAAAGCACGTTCGCTCCCGTGGCATCCCCACATTCCCTATTCTGTTGTATTTTCTGTGCGCGGTCTCCTGCGCGCAATCCCTGTCTGTCATTGCTGCTGCCGCCGCTGATACTGTCTCAACAGCCGTTCTCCTTCTTTCCGCATCTTCTCCGCGACTTCCTCCGGTCCCAGGATCTTCACCCGCTCTCCCAGCGAGAATACCCATCCGAGGAATACACTGCTCACCATGACAGTCACATTGACTGTGAAATGCTCCTGATCCGCGGGGATCATCATCACTTCTTTTCCGAACCGGTCGATGATCACCCCTGCCAGACTGTTGTCCACCAGCAGCTTCACTGTCTGCTCCTTTCCGCCGAACATGCCGAAGCTCTTCTTTGCATAGTCCGCCATATCCAGCTTCCTGAAATACTCTTTTCCCTCCCTCGGCTCATCGCTCATCCGGATATGGAGCATCTTGTCCACCCGGTAATGCCGGATCTCCCCGGCGTCGGGATCATATCCTACCAGATAGTAATTCTCATCATCCCAGGACAGTCCCCACGGACTGATATGATACCAGGCGCCGTCCCGCCGCAGTTCCATTTCTTTCTTTACATTCCACTGGAAATACTGGAAACAGATCTTCCTGTTTTCGGAAATGGCGTTGTGGATCGCATCCACCGTATAGTAAATGCTCTCGTTCATCGTCTTGATCCGCCCGGAGACAAAGACCTGTCTCTGCAGTTTCATGGCCTCGTACCTGCTGACCTGCTTTTCCAGCTTCCGGATCAGGGCGTTCGTCTTTTTCTCGGTAATGAATTTCGAAGACTGGATCGCATCCACCAGAAGTTTCAGCTCCGGCAGTTCAAAAGGCCGGCTGACCACATGGTAGTGATAGCCCTTTCCATCCTGCTCTCCCTCGACTTCGATCCCCAGCACTTCCAGATCCCTCAGATCCGCGTAAATGCTCTTCCGGTCCGCCGTGATATCATACCGGGCGAGTTCTTCTTTGATCTCCGGCATGGTAATATAATGTTCATCATCCGTCTGCTCCAGCATGATCTGCGCCAGACGGTACAGCTTAAATTTCTGATTCGTTCCCTTCGGCATGTCAGTCTTTCCTCTCCTTCCTCTGCCTGACAAACTTCAAATTCATCCGGCTTCATTAATCTGAAGATCATCGCGTCATTATCCCAGCTTCTCTCTCCGGATCTTCACACCAATCCCCGTCTTCTTCATATTCTTCATCTTCTTCATATTCATGATCTCTCTTCCTCATATTCAAAGATATCCTCCACCTTCACCTGACAGATCATCGCCAGTTTCAGCGCCAGCGTCACCGACGGCGAGTAATCTCCCCTCTCGATAAGGCTGATCGTCTGCCTGGACACGCCGGCCAGTTTCCCCAGCTCGGTCTGGTTGATCCCGAGCCTGGCCCGGTATTCTTTCAAACGATTGAGCAATGCCATAATGCATCTCCTCACCCTCTTCATTTTTGACAAATATAATTGTCAAACTTATTGTAATATTTACAACTATATCCGTCAACAAAAATGACAATTTTATTTGTCATTTTATCTGTCATCCAGCAGCAGTCCAGCCGCAAGAATCCGGTTGCACTTCTCCCCCTGATACTATATGCTATTTAAGCAGCCTCTTCTGGCAGAAAAGTTTAGAAGGAGTACTAATGACATGGATAAAAATGACATCCGCTACCAGACTTACGTAAATATCCTGAAAGAAGAACTGGTCCCCGCTTTCGGCTGTACCGAGCCCATCGCCCTTGCGTACGCCGCGGCCAAAGCCCGCCAGACGCTCGGCGCACTTCCGAACCGGGTTCTCCTGCAGGTGAGCGGCAGCATTATCAAAAATGTAAAGAGCGTGATCGTCCCCAACACCGGCCATCTCAAGGGTATGCCGGCCGCCGCGGCCGCAGGCATCATCGCCGGGGATCCGGACAGGGAACTGGAAGTGATCTCCCAGGTTCCCGAAGAGAAGATAAAAGAGATCCGGGAATTTCTGGGAAATGTCCGGATCGATGTGGAACACATTGACAACGGCCATGTATTTGACATCATTGTCACAGAATATAAAGGAGACAGCAGCGCCCGGGTGCGGATCCTGGATACACACACTAACATCGTATGGATTGAGAAAGACAACAAAGTCCTGTACGAAAAGTCCGCCGGTCATACGCCGGAAGCCAAAGCTGAAACCACCAGCAGCTCGGACCGCAGTCTCCTCAATATGGAAGGCATCTGGGATTTTATCACCACGGTCGATGTCGCTGACATTTCCGACATCCTGGACCGGCAGATCCGATATAATTCCGCCATCGCAGAGGAAGGACTCCGAGGCGATTACGGCGCCAACATCGGCACAGTTCTCCTGCGCTCCTCCGGCAATGACATTGCCACCCGCGCAAAAGCCTGGGCAGCGGCAGGCTCCGACGCCCGTATGAACGGCTGCGAGCTCCCGGTCATCATCAATTCCGGCAGCGGCAACCAGGGGATCACCTGTTCCGTACCGCTGATCGAATATGCCCGGGAGCTGAACTCCGATCACGAAACTCTCTGCCGCGCCCTTGCCCTCTCCAATCTGGTGGCCATCCACGAGAAGACCGGCATCGGCACCCTCTCCGCCTACTGCGGAGCTGTCAGCGCCGGAGCAGGCGCAGGCGCGGGTATCGCTTACCTCTGCGGCGGGGATTACCAGGCGGTCATCCACACTGTGGTCAATGCGCTTGCCATCACTTCCGGCATTGTCTGCGACGGCGCCAAGGCATCCTGCGCAGCTAAGATCGCATTCTCCGTAGACGCCGGCATCCTGGGATTCCACATGTACCAGAACGGCCAGGAGTTCAAGAGCGGAGACGGGATCGTCATGAAAGACATCGAGAGCACTATCCGCGGCATCGGCCTGCTCGGGAAGGACGGCATGCGGGAGACGAACAACGAGATCATCCGCCTCATGGTCGGAGAAGAGAAATGCTGACACCGAACATCACGCATCATACATCAGATACACGTACACAGAAAAGCCCTGCGGCTCATATGGACAGTCCCATATCGCCGCAGGGCTTCTTTTTTTACTGATATTTATCCGATGATCTCTATTTATCCGTTTTAGAAAATATGGTAATTCACGACCAGTGCCGCGAACACGATGGAAACCATGGACAGCAGCTTGATCAGGATGTTGATGGACGGTCCTGATGTATCCTTGAACGGATCTCCGACCGTATCGCCCACGACAGCCGCCTTATGGCAGTCACTGCCCTTTCCTCCGTGGGCGCCGCCCTCGATATACTTCTTCGCGTTATCCCACGCACCGCCTGCATTCGCCATGAAGATCGCCATCAGGAATCCTGTTGCAGTAGAGCCCGTGAGAAGTCCGATCACACCATTGTACCCGAGGATCAGGCCTGTCACGACTGGAGTAATGATCGCGAGCAGTGTCGGCAGGATCATTTCATGCAGGGATGCCTTCGTACAGATATCCACACAGGTCTCATAATCCGCCTCAGCTTTCCCTTCCATCAGGCCTCTGATCTCCCTGAACTGCCGGCGCACTTCTACAACAATACTCTGCGCGGCGCGTCCGACAGAATCCATTGTCAGGGCAGCGAACACGAACGGCAGACATGCTCCGATAAAGATACCAACCAGTACTGTCGGGTTCATAACACTCATATCAAGAACAATATCCGGTCCTCCGACTTCCTGGACTTTCTCAACATAAGAAGCGATCAGTGCAAGAGCTGTCAGCGCGGCTGAACCGATGGCAAATCCCTTTCCTGTAGCTGCCGTTGTATTTCCAAGAGAATCCAGGGCATCCGTACGCTTCCTCACCTCTGCGTCCAGACCGGCCATCTCCGCGATACCGCCCGCATTATCCGCGATCGGTCCGTACGCGTCTGTCGCCAGTGTGATACCGAGAGTAGACAGCATGCCGACTGCCGCCAGGGCAATCCCGTAGAGTCCTCTTGTTGACTCGATGAACCCGCCGGACAGGGCGTATGCCGCCATAACACAGATCGCGATGATAATGATCGGCACTGCCGTAGAGAGCATGCCAAGGCTCAGTCCGCCGATGATGATCGTCGCTGATCCCGTCTCGGATTTATTCGCAAGCTTCTGCGTCGGCTTGTACGTATCTGACGTAAAATATTCCGTAAAGAATCCGATCAGCACACCTGCCAGCAGACCGCCCAGGATCGCAAAATAAAATCCGATGAAATCTTTGCCCAGGATAAACCATACGAGCGGGAACGCGACCACTGCGATAATGATCGCACTTGTGTTTGTTCCCCTTCTCAGTGCTTTCAGCAGTGTACTCTGATCCGTGCTCTCGCCCGTCTTAACGAGCAGTGATCCGATAATGGATGCCAGCACTCCTACTGCCGCCAGGACCATGGGGATCACAACCGCATTCACACGGTCAACTGCCTCTATCTTATTAAAAGCAATGACGCCGAGTGCGCACGCAGACAGGATCGATCCAACATAAGATTCGTACAGATCCGCTCCCATTCCTGCCACATCTCCTACATTATCGCCCACATTATCCGCGATAACGGCAGGATTCCTCGGGTCATCTTCCGGAATGCCAGCTTCAACCTTTCCTACCAGGTCAGCTCCAACATCCGCTGCTTTCGTATAAATACCGCCTCCCACACGGGCGAACAGCGCCATGGAAGACGCGCCCATTCCGAAAGTCAGCATCGTGCTCGTGATATCCTCGATCGGAAGCTTAAATACAAGCCTTAAAAGCAGGTACCAGATCGAGATATCCAGAAGCCCCAGGCCTACCACGGTAAATCCCATGACAGAGCCTGCGGAAAACGCCACATTCAGGCCCTTGTTCAGACTTTTCTGACATGCAGCCGCAGTCCTCGCATTTGCCCTTGTAGCGATCTGCATCCCCACAAATCCCGACAGGCCTGAAAAAAATCCGCCCGTCACAAAGGCAAATGGGACGAACCAGGTAAGAAGGTCCAGAGCCGCCATCACAAACAGGATTACAAACATCACGGCAAAAAAGCCGATCAGGATCTTATACTGACGGCGCAGGTACGCCATCGCCCCCTTGTGGATGGATCCGGAAATCTTCTTCATGGTCTCGTTCCCCTCCGGGAAACGGAGTACCTTCTGCGCCCTGCTTGCCACAAACAAAAGCGCAATGATGGAGCCAAATAGTGTCAGTAGTGCCAATTGATTGTCCATTCCAATCACTCCTCCATTCCTTTTGGACTAAAAATATAAAATTTATCAGTACGGGGTTTATTATATCATTAATATGTATATTTTCATATAATTTTCCGATTATATTTTTGAAATTTGTGATATTTTTATACAGCTTACCCAAAAGGGGTCAGACCCCTTTTAAAAGGAGCCTGACCCCTTGTACAAATTAATTTGCACTTTTTACGGTCAACACTCAAACACCGCGACCCCATAAGCCGGAAGCGGATATGCAAACGAATACTTCTGTCCGTCGCACTCCTGTTTTACAGGTTTGTAGATCAGCGGCCTCTCCTCGCCTTTCCCGCCATATTTCTTGTCGTCACTGTTGAGGATCAGTTTCAGCTGTTTTCTCCTCGGCACGCCTACCCGGTAATCCGGGCGCTCCATCGGAGTGAAGTTGCACACAAAGAGCAGGTTCTTCTTCCCGTCTTTGGAATGTCTCATAAAGCTGTAAATGCTGCGGAAGCAGTCATCCGCATTGATCCACTGGAATCCCGACGGATCTGAATCCATCTCGTACATTGCCTTATTCTTTTTATAGAGATGGAGCAGGTCTCTGTACCAGTTCTGGATCGCCTGATGCTCCGGCTCTGCCAGCAGGAACCAGTCGAGCTCTCTCTCCTCGCTCCACTCTCTGAGCTGCGCGAATTCCTGCCCCATAAAGAGCAGTTTCTTGCCGGGGTGTCCTGTCATAAAAGCATATCCAACCTTCAGGTTCGCATATTTGTCAAATCCCAGTCCCGGCATTTTATTGAGCATGGAGCACTTCAGATGCACCACTTCGTCATGGGACAATACAAGGATATAGTTCTCGCTGTACGCATACGACATGGCAAATGTCATCATATTGTGGGCGTTCTTCCTGAAATACGGATCCAGCTTCATGTACTCTGTGAAGTCATGCATCCAGCCCATATTCCATTTCAGGCTGAATCCGAGCCCGCCGTCCTCCGGCGCCCCGGTCACCTTCGGCCATGCCGTAGACTCTTCCGCGATCATGACAGCGCCCTTATTCCTTCCCAGGACGACAGAATTCAGATGCTTAAAAAACTCGATCGCCTCGAGATTTTCATTGCCGCCGTACTTATTTGCGACCCACTGCCCATCCTGCTTTCCGTAGTCCAGATAGAGCATTGATGCCACCGCATCCACCCGGAGCCCGTCCACGTGGAAATGCTCGATCCAGAACAGAGCATTGGCTATGAGGAAATTCTTCACCTCAGCCTTACCATAGTCAAAGATCTTTGTCCCCCAGTCCGGATGTTCGCCCTTCCGCGGGTCAGCATACTCAAATGTAGGCGTACCGTCGAAATCCGCCAGGCCGTGCGCGTCTCTCGGGAAATGCGCCGGTACCCAGTCAAGGATCACCCCGATATTATTCCGATGCAGATAATTGATCATATAAGCAAAATCTTCCGGCGTGCCGTACCTGGAAGTCGGCGCATAATAGCCGGTCACCTGGTATCCCCAGGAACCGTCAAACGGATACTCAGCCATCCCCATCAGCTCCACATGAGTATACCCCATATCTTTCACATACTTTGTGATAGCTTCCGCGAATTCCCTGTACGTGTAGAATCCTTCATCTTCTCTTCCCGGATGGCGCATCCATGATCCCATATGGACCTCATAGATGGACATCGGATTTACTTTATGGTCCCATGTCTCACGCGCCTTCATCCACGCATCATCCGTCCATTTCAGATGAGAGATATCTGTCACTCTCGATGCCGTTCCCGGTCTCAGCTCTGCATAGTTCGCAAACGGATCCGCCTTAAAGATCCTCTTCCCCTGCTCTGTCTCAATGCAGAACTTATAGAGATCCCCCTCTTTTACTCCCGGGACAAAGAGAGTGTAAATCCCCAGAGGCTCCTGCCTCTCCATGTAATCCGCCTCAAAGTCCCAGTCATTGAAATCACCGATCACTGCGACCCGGCGCGCATGGGGCGCCCAAACTGCAAAATAGACCCCTTCTTTCCCTTTGCAAGTCACTTTATGTGCACCCATTTTCTGATAGATCTCATAGTGATTTCCCTGACCGAAAAGATACTGGTCAAGTTCACCGATCTCATAAGGCTGTAATTTTTTCTTTGTGCTTTTTCCCTTTTTCATGAAAGCCACCTCACCGCTCGATTTTTGTCTATCCATATTATACTTTATCACTACAAAAAAAGAAAGAGAAAAGCTTCTCATTAGCAAAAATAGACAAAAAAGATAGACAGCATTTCGTCAGAATGTCTTACATCTTTTCTGACAAAACACTGTCTTTCTCTTTAGGTCCAAGATCAGATATTAAAATCCTTCTCTGAAAGGATGATCCTGTCCGCCTCATCCGTATTCTTTCCGAATACCCTCTTCATCAGTTTTTTCGCTGATGCCTTCTGGGAATGCTGGATCGCCTCGTCCATGATCTCCTTCACTTCCGCAACTGTTACCGCATGATCCTCCCTCTGCAGGGAATCGATCTTACTGTACAGCGCCAGGATACCCATCTCATCTATCCGGTATCCATTCTCCTGTGCATAAGTCTGCCCGAATGTCACCAGCTCATCATTAATGAAGATTGGGATCTCCAGACGGGATGTAAACTTCCTTCTGAACTCACGGTTCGAAGACAGGAGCCTGTCAAGCGGCTTCCTCTGTTCCTCAAGGACGATCAGCAGTTCCCCTGTGTCTTTCTCCATCGCTTTATTAAGCCGGGCAACCGTCTTTTCATTCATCTTTCCTGCTTTTTCGATGATCAACGCCCCTCCGTAAAGCTTGTCAAAGATATCGCTGATCTTCTTTTTATTCAGAGAATCGCCTGTAACGATAGCGACCTTGCCCTGTTTGATCTCCCGCTGCTTCTGGATCGCCTTGACCACATCCACGGCAAGCACAGTCTTTCCGTTTCCTTTATTTCCAATGATCAGGAGATTCCCTGACTTTGACGTGCCATTCCGGTTCGTACAGTTTTTATCCTGTTCCAGCACATCTACCAGCTGCTCGCTCATGCCGCGCACCGGGACAAAATAGGAAAACAGTTTCTTCTGCTCTTCCGTAAGTCCCGCCCTGGTACCGATGCCGCTCTGCATCTCCAGGTCATAACGGCCATGCACGATGAATCCCGTATCAGACATGGAAAGCGCGTCCGAGATCTCATCCAGCGGAAGCGGCGCGGTCTTTCCTGTTGCGATCATCTTTGCAGTCTCTTTCCTGCTCAGAGGCGTTGTAGCTGAGAGGATATCCATACCGTCATCATCATCGTCCGGGATTTCCCTGTCATCCTCCTGCTCCGCATGTGCCGGATCGACCCGGAACTCCTCATTGATATCCGGTATCTCGTCATCGGCTTCTTCCGCTTCGCCAGGGTACTCATCCTCTTCGTCGAATTCTTCGCCTTCGCCAAGATACTCATCTTCGTCATCGAATTCTTCGCCTTCGCCAAGGTACTCGTCTTCCTCGTCGAATTCTTCTCCCTCGCCAAAGTACTCGTCTTCTTCGTCGAATTCTTCGCCTTCGCCAAGATACTCGTCTTCCTCGTCGAATTCTTCTCCCTCGCCAAGGTACTCGTCTCCCTCATCGAACGCTTCTCCCTCATCAAAGAATTCCTCTTCCCGGAGTTCGTCCATGCCAGAATCGTCCTCTCCGTCAAAATCATCATCTATGCGGAGAGACTCTGCAACTTTCCCCATATTTTCATGCGGTTCTTCTTTTTTCCTCTCCAGTGTCCTCTTTGCCGGTTTCTCCGGTTTTTCTTCCTCTGGCGGGATCACGCCTTCGATCTCATCGATCAGCCGCTGGATATCCGGCGGCAGGATCGGCTCTGCTGTTTTCTTAGTCTCCATATCCCCTGTCACTTCCCCTTCTAAACTGTCAGTATCTGTATCAGCCACAGCCTGCTTTGCATGTGTCTGGATCTCAGGATCTTCTTCCATTACTTCTTCCACATCCAGATCTTCTGCATCTTCTTCAGCGATCTCATCCGTCAGATCTTCCGCTTCCTCTCCGGCGATCTCATCCGTCAGATCTTCCGCTTCCTCTCCGGCGATCTCATCTGCCAGATCTTCCGCTTCCTCTCCAGCTGTTGCCTCTTCCAGCTCTACTGTATCTTCATCGAGTTCCCCGGCTTCCAGATCCTTCTCCGGCGCTCCCTCCCAGCCGGAAAGGATATCTTCCAGACTCATCTGTCCTGTTATCTGGTCATCATCCTTTCTGGGATCCTCTGCGATTTCCGCATCCTCGTCTATAAGCTCCGAGTCCTCATCTATGATCTCTGCGTCCTCATCGATGATTTCTGCATCCTCATCGATGATCTCCGCATCCTCGTCTATGATCTCTGCGTCCTCGTCTATGATCTCTGCGTCCTCATCTATGATCTCCGCATCTTCATCCTCAAACTCCGCCGCATCTTCCGGAAGAAGTTCTTCCGCATCTTCAAGTGTGATTTCTTCCGTCTCCTCTGCATCGATCTCATCCGGCAGGATCTCAGTCATCCCACTGGCCGCTGTGACAGCTTTTCTTTTCTTTTCTTCCGCGATCTGAGCAACGATCTCCATATCAGCCACAGACTCGATCTCTCCGATCTCTTCAGCCAGATCGTCCAGCACTGGTTCTTCTTCCTCTTCAGGCTGTGGTTCATTTCCCGGGTGAAGGAGCTTTTTCAGAGCCTCTCCAAGAGGCATTGTATCTCCGATCTTCTTTCTCTTCGGCTCCATCTCAACAATATTTTCGCTGCTGTCTCCATCTTCCCCGCGGGCAGGCTCTTCTTCAATCGCTTCTCCAGTCTCGGGAATACTTTCCTCTCCGATATCTCCGGCCTTCTCACTTCCTTCAGAATTGGGGATATCGCTCCCCTCATCAGGAGCCTCATCCTCACCTTTCGCCTCTGCATATGCCAGGATATCCGGCATCTCTTCCGTCTCTTCGGAAAGCTTCTCATACCGCCGGTCATACTTTTCCTGCTGGGAAGGAGTCAGCGGCTTGTACTGCATCTTCAGTTCCATCGCCTTATACACATACTGCCCTTCACTGAACCAGAGGATAAGATCATCGCACTCCTCCAGGCACTCTGCCGTCATACCGGCCTCCTGGTACAGTTTCGCCAGCTCATACGCCCACTCTTCAATATACTCAGACTTCTTATACTCCTCAAGAGCCTCGATCTGCTGCTCGACAGGAGCTCTCTGCGCGCGGAGGATCTGGTATTTCAGTATATACTGATTCGGGTCTTTCGGCGCGATCTGAACAAAGTCGTCATAATAATCAATAGCTTCGTCCACATTCTCTGTCTTGACCGCCAGGGTACAGAGGCGGCTGATGATCTTCCTGCTCCCCTCCGCACGGCGGTAAGCAAGGTTCAGCACTTCATAAGCCTTCTGATACTCTTTGTTCTTTTCATAAATCTCACTGACATCTGCCAGCATTCCGGTATTGCGGACTCTCTTCCAGTCGATCTCATCCGCGATCTCCGCCGCCTGCCTGTATGCACCGTCCTCCATAAGTTCGAGCATCTCTTCGGTCTTTACTTTATAATCATACTTATCCACCGCATTCACCTCGTCGAAAATATATTTCATCGGTCAGCCATCATCTTCCTGCCCTTCCGGTCACAGGCCGATATTCTTTCAATAGTTTATCATAAGCATCCCCCAATGTCAAAAAAATGCATCCTCAATTGACATTGACGATGCATTTTAATTTTTATTTAATTTTTTCATTTTCTTTTCTATTTTAAATCGGAGGCATTGAGTAGATTTCGTTCCTGTGAGACCTCTGCCATCTGTTATTTGATCTTCGGTCGATTTATTAAGACCTGCTTACTAAATCCGCCCTCCTTCAATAACAATCTGAGGTTCATAACAGCATCCCTTCTGCTTATCGCTTCCGCTTACGCCCCGGGTATCAATTTATATTTATAAAGTCTTCTGAGTTATTCTTCCTATAACCTCCTGCGGTGCAGTACCGTTTACCGATATTCCATCCGCCTGCCGGGTTATTACTTCTATAACTGTAATCCTTTATCATATAAATGATATTCTACTCAATGTTTCTTTACACATCTTTCGAAATCCTGTTATATGTGGTATCTATATTCAATACGTCTGCAAATGCCAAATCTTGGTAGATTTTCATCCGGATTTACGAACTCTCCGATCTGTTTTTCCATTCTGACTTTTTCCGGATTATTGATCTTCTCTCCAGCAAAGGTCTCTTACATCACAGGAACTTACATTTGCCGTACCACTGACATATTGATGATCAACTGAAACTATACTGTCCATGGGACTTACCTCCTGCTGCTTTTATTTTTAACCTAATCGAACATCTGACTGAGATTTCAATCAATGTTCTCTTAGATAAATATCCTTTTGAGATTTTATTTTCTGTATCTCTTTTGGATGGTTTTATAATATCACTCGAGTTCATATTTGTCAACGCATTTTTCAATTTTATTTCAAATAAATTTATTACTTTTTATAATTACATGAATTTTCTGATAACTCAACCGCTTTATTGTAGAGCTCACATGGGAAAAACACTATATTTATGGAAGTATTTTTATATTGCCTGACTATTCTGACATAATCACACGCACATCGGTATCTCTTAAGAAATCTTTAGATTCTCTTCGGGTATTTTTTAAGGAATCTGCACTATCCTAATATCCGTCGAAAGGAGCAGATTTTCATGAAGAAATGGATATACCCTTTATCCCTTATCATTCTCTTTTTTATATTGATCATCCTGACCGTGCCGGAGGGCGCTGTCTTCGGCTCCCATACAGACTGGCTCAGCCAGCACGCGGCCCTTGCCGGGACGATACGGGATGCCTGCCTGGAACAGCATACCCTCCTCCCGTCCTGGATCGAGCTCGGCGGGGGCAGCAATGGTTTTCAGTTTTCCTACTATGGCTTCCTGCGCCCGGATATCCTGATCAGCTGCCTGCTGCCGCAGGTGCCTGCGATCCATATCCTCACCTGTTACATGCTGGCCGTATACCTGGTCTCTGTCCTTCTGTGCTATGTCTGGCTGCGCAGTGAAAATATACCTCCACTCCTTTCATTTACAGGGAGCGTTCTTTTTATGACAGCGGGATGTATGTTCCACATGCACCGGCAGGTTATGTTTGTCAATTATCTGCCGTTTCTGCTCTGCGCATTCCTGTGCGTGAGAAAGAAAAAGATACGGTGGCTGCCTCTCTGCCTGTGCCTGCTCTGCCTCAGCAGCTTTTACTTTGCGATCTCTGCCTTTGCCGCTGTGGGCTGGTACTGGTACCGCCAGGAAGGGAACTCGTTCTGGAAAGATTCTTTTTTGAAAAAATATATTCCCTGTGCACTGACCGGCGCCGCGCTGTCCGCCGCCCTGCTGCTCCCTACCGCGCTTGTTCTCCTGGAACACGGCCGGAGCGGGAGTAAGATGTCCCTGCTGACCCTTTTGGAACTGTTCGCTCCTAACCCGGTGCTGAATAACCTGTTGTTCAACGAATACGGGATGGGTGTGACCTTCCTCTGCCTTTATGCCATACTGGCAGGACTTTCCCTGAAGAAATTCCGCATAGACAGCATCCTTTTCCTGCTGTTCGGAGTCTTCGGTGTATTTTCGTGGCTGCTAAACGGTACCCTCTACGCGCGCCCGAAGATCCTGATCCCGTTCCTGCCCTTTGTCATCCTGCTCTGTGTCAGATACCTGAAGGATGCCGCTCTCCCGGCTCTGCAGAAAGCCCGCCCGCTTCCGCTCTATCCTTTTGCAGTGATCCTCCCGGTGGGGCTGCTCTGGTTCAGCCAGAAACAATTCCCCTGGATCCTGGCCGAAGCTGCGATCCTTTTTCTGATCGTACTTTTATCCAGAGCCTGCATATCCAGGCCCCGCAGCCAGAGAGGATGCGCGGAAAAGACATGCAAAATCCGCATGGCATGGCGGCATATTGCCGGAAAACCGGTCATACTCTTTTGCGCTGTACCCCTGCTCCTCCTGTCTCCTATCGGGATGTACCTGACCACGGCCGGCACAGAGGACTGGGTCAAACGCTCAGACGCTTCCCCTGGGTTAACATCAGAAGAATCAGAGGCAGCTGATATGGATCCGCTCTATCACTTTGACAGCCTGCTCAGCCCGCTTATAAATGCAAACAGGCTCACAAAGGCGGGAATGTCCCGGAGTACGATGTATTCTTCAGTGACCTCGCAGGCATATTCCAGCCTGTACTATGATACGCTGATGACCCCTGTACGGATCAATAACCGCGTGGCGATCCTGACCTCTGACAATCCATTCATGCTGCACCTGCTCGGCGTCCGCTATCTGGAGACATCGGCAGATGCCGTCCCCACGGGATATAAGGTCATACAGCAGTCCGGGGATACGGTCCTGGCGGAAAATGACAACGTCCTCCCCCGAGCTTATTTCACATCGGACATCATCACGCAGGACCTTTTTGAAAAGGCAGACCCCCTGGGAAAGCTGGATATGCTCGCCAGAAAGACCGTGGTGGATTTCTCCAAGGCGAATGTGCCAGGGGCAGGCCGCTCTGGATCAGTCCACTCTGCGGCAGACCGCTCCGGGTCAGACTTCTCCTGGGCGGGCTGCCCCGGAGAAGCGGATACATTTGAGAGCCGCATGGAACCATATATCCCGGAGCTCACCGCAGGTCCGCTGCCAGACGGACTTACCGCCGTCAAAAGCGGAAATACTTATGATATCTCCGCAGAGAAATCCTGCACCCTGGACCTGCACATCGACAACCCGCAGCCCGGCAGGATCCTGCTGCTCAGCTTCCGGGTGAAGAACCAGACATGGGATCCCATTGTCATTGATATCAACGGGATACGCAATAAACTGTCCGGCGCTTTTGCCCCATACCCCAACGGGAACCGCTGCTTCCACTACCAGTTTTCTTCCGATGCCGGAGAAGGGATCGCGGATCTGTCCGTCACCCTCTCAAAAGGAAAGTATGAAATATCTGACATCCAGTGGCATCTCTATGACCAGGACCTGCTGGATGAAAAAAGCTTCACGCCGGTCACTCTTTCTGATGACAGCACTGACAGCAGCACAGGCATCGGGCATCCGTTCACCGTCTTGTCCGGCACCGCCGCAGACGAGGATGGATACCTTGCCACATCCATCCCTGCGCAGAACGGCCTGGAGATCCTGATTGACGGACGTCCAGCGGAGATCCTTACCGTAAACGAAGCCTTTGCCGGAGCCTTCCTGCCCGAGGGAGAACATCATATCGAGATCCGATTCTCGCCGCCCGGAAAAAGCGCCGGCATCTTCATCAGCCTGGCAGCCGCGGCCGGATATGCAGTATTTCTCGCGGCAGGCACAGTAAAACGACTACCGAATAAGAAGCCGCCGCGGAATAAGAAACTGTTGTGGAATAAGAAACTGCTGTGGAATAACGAAAATAACAAACTGCCGAGGGCACATACGAAAGGAAGGGATATGAAATGAAACTGCAGAAAGAACTGGCATCCTTTGTGGGCGCGCGCTTTCTCACTTTGCTCGCGGAAAACGCCCTTCTCTGGCTGTCTATAGATATACTGGACGCCGCGCCAGTTCCCGCGAAGCTGTCCGTCAGCATTATAACAGTTCTGGGGAATTACATTCTCTGCAAATATGGGATTTTCAAAAAGGAGGCTGTCTGTCATGAGTGATTACGCAGAAAACATAACTGAAAAAAAACCAGACAGGGACCTGATCAGCATCATCGTCCCCTGCTATAACGAAGAAAAAGCTCTGCCTGCATTTTACCGGGCAGCCGCAGACGCGGTAAAAGATATCCGCGGCGCGGACTGTGAATTCATTTTCGTGGACGACGGGAGCAGGGACAATACCCCTGAGATCCTGGAACATTTCTCCGCTATGGATCCCAGGTGCCGGTACCTTTCCTTTTCCCGCAATTTCGGAAAAGAAGCAGCCATGTACGCAGGTCTCCAGAACGCTTCCGGAGACTACTGCGTATTCATGGACGCGGACCTCCAGCACCCGCCGGAGCTGTTAAAAGAAATGTACCGCGTCTTAAAGACCGAGGACTATGACTGCTGCGCCGGTCTCCGGGAAGACCGCTCCGGTGAAAGTCCTCTGCGCACCTTCCTGTCCCGCTCCTTCTACCATATCATCGGAAAGGCGTGCCGTCTGGATATGGGGGACGGCAAAGGAGATTTCCGCATGATGAGCCGCGCGATGGCCGACTCCATCCTGGAGCTGAAAGAATACAACAGGTACATGAAAGGGATCTTCTCCTTTGTCGGTTTTGAGACGAAATGGATCCCCTTCCACAATGTAGAGCGTACCGCAGGGGAGACAAAGTGGAGCCTGCGCTCCCTGTTCCGTTACGCCATGGACGGTATCCTCTCCTTCTCCACCGCGCCCTCAACGGCGGCCGGTGCGGCAGGAATGCTCCTGCTCTTTACAGCACTGGCCGCGGGGATCTTCTTCCTGCTATCAGGGCAGGGGCTGAGCGGGATACCGCTGGTCATCTGCCTGATCCTCGCACTCAACGGCGTGCAGATGCTCTTCCTCTCCATCCTCGGCCAGTATATGTCAAAAGAATACATGGAGAGCAAACGGCGGCCCATCTATATCGTAAAGAAAAAGGGCGGGTTCTGAAAAGAACGGCTAATCTGCTGCCAGAGGCTCTATGCTCCCCAGCACGATATCATCGATCTTTTCAAATCCGGAGAGTGTATATGATTCCACTGTATTTCCGACAACCAGATAAAATCTTTCGCCCGCGTACAGGCCGCGCGCATCGCCGCCATATGTCAGTTCCCTGGAGAACACTTCCCGGAATCCCTCTGACGCGTCATAGGAAAATACAGCATATACATCTCCGTTTCCGCCGTAGGCGCGGAATCCGAACAGGTTTTTCTCCACGTCCGCGAAGACCGCTTTATAATCATACGCCGCATCCGTTCCGTACATGTCTTCCATGACATAGACAGACGCTTCTGTGACATTCCCAGGGTCGGAAATATCGAACATGGACAACTTGACTCCTTCCGTGGTCACACCTTCCTCATCCACAGCCATCCCGATCCCGAGCAGAAGCCCCTCCCCATAAGGGTGAAGGTATTCCGAAAATCCCGGTATCTTCAGCTCCCCGATGATCTGCGGGGACGCCGGGTCTGAGAGGTCCACGGAGAACAGCGGATCCACCTGGCGGAATGTGACAAAGTATCCGGTATCTCCCATAAACCGCGCGGAATACACTGTCTCGCCCGGAGCCAGGTCCCGGATCTCACCGGTGATCTGAAGCTCCCCGTCCAGCACATACAGTGCATTGCTGCTGTCAGGCTCCGCAGCAGAGGAATCTCCGCTGATGGGCATCACGCCATTGTCCGATGTGATCGTGGTCACGAGCCTGAGGTACCCGTTGTATTCGTCAATGCTGAAAGAATCGTTCAGCATCCCGTCCACCTTTGCCTGGGCCGCCCCCTCCAGCTGCCCGTCATGGTAGGCTACCTTCCGTACCGCGGTCCTGGACATGCCCGTGTCATCCGTATCATAACAAGTTTCTGTCACATAAATGTTTTCTCCGCTGACATAGCACAGCCCGGCGCTGCCGAACACTGCCTTACTGTCCGTCTGCTCCTGCGGATCCGCGAGGGAAAATGCCGTGATCACTGTGTACTCGCTTCCCATCTCCTGCTCCGGCATGAGGATCCGGTCTGCTTCCAGAGTACCGCTCTGTACTGACGGCACATAAGCGCCCACATCAGACCGGGGCGACGCTGTATCCGGGTAAAAACTACTGATCACATAAGCGTATCCGTCCTTCACCCGCATCGTATTATAGGCTCCGCTCTGAGAGAATGTATTCAGCTTCACAGGCGCGGACGGGTCACTGATATCATATACATCCGTACATGCAAATTCCCTGGAGCGCACCTCGATCCCATCCTCCTGCGTATATTTGCTCTGCGTGTAAAATACTGCCATCCGGCTGCCTTCCACATACAGTTCCCTGATATAGCTGTCAGGGTCCACAGTTACCGCGGCGATCTCTTCCATCTCCTCCGATGCGATATCTACGATCTCCACCCGGTTCCCGCTCATGACATACAGGCAGCTTCCGTCCGTCTTCACTACGTCCGCCTCGCCGACGCTCTCTTCCCTGACATTGGTATCCGAATATCCTCCGCCTGGCGTACTGCCGCCGCCTGCTCCGCTGTACGCCGCCGCATTTTGCGCTGCCCCGCTGTCCATCACCGCGCTGTCCGCTGAAGCGATCTCTTCGACGCCGGAAGCTGTCCCGTCGCTGTACATCCTGGCCTGCTTTTTCGCCTGCTTTTCCTGATACTTCAGCTCCGCCTGGATGTAATCATAGATCTGGTCATAATCCGCGGCGGATGCGATCTTTGTTTCTGACTCTGTTGTTTCACCTTCCGCTGTCTCTCCGGCATTTCCTGCCTCTGACGCAATTTCCGCACCGGCTCCGGCCCCGGAACTGCTGTCGTCTCCTCTTTGTCCGGTGATCGCCGCCGTCACCCCCACCGCCAGGCAGAGACACGCCGCTGCTGCGATCCCCGCATATTTCCTGCGGTATTTTACTGTTTTTTCCTTTTTCTTTTTCAGCAGCATCTTTTCTATCTGCTCCGGCTCTAAAGAAGCCGGTACCTGCGTATCCTCCGTGAGCTCTCGCAGTTTGTCTTCCATGGGATCATTTCCCCCTGTGTTTGTTCTTTTATTATCTTCCATAACTTGTCCACCTCCTGCGGCCTTATATCCCTTTCTGGTCCATGTTCCTGATTCAGCTCAGGGCGCTCCTCATCTTCTCCAGCGCCCGGCTCTTGCGCGACCTCACGGTCGCTGCATTCCTGTCCAGCATCTGAGCGATCTCCTCGCTGCGGTATCCCCCGAACACGGAAAACGCCACGATCATCCTCTCCTCCTCATCCAGCTCGCCGAACGCTCTGCGCACGTCATGCCACTGGGCATAATCCGGCTCATGGGCATTCTCCCCGATCCGGTCATGAGCGCCGCCTTCCGGCAGGGCCGCTTCCCTCCGCCCTCTGCGCAGCATCTTCTTACAGCAGTTATTCAGGATCGTAAACATCCAGCTCCTGAACGAGTCCTCCTTCCGCAGACCGGCCAGATTCTCGTAGGCAGACAGTACTGCCTCACTGACCGCATCCTCTGCATCCTGCGTGTGCCTTGTCATATACAGGGCAAATCTGTACAGATCCTTGTAGATCCGCGCGTACAATTGGGAAAATGCCTTAATATCTCCCCGCTTCGCCCGCCGGATCAGATCCGGTTCCGGGCTGTTCTCATAATCGTACATCCGCGCCCCTCCTCTCCTTTATGTGCCACAGACAAAACTGTCCGACAGTTCTCCCTTTCCGGCTCGTTATCTATAAGAGTCATCCGGGCGGCAGATTGTTGCACGGATCGTGCTTTTTTCCAAAATCTGTTCCCCTGGCCCAGGATGTCTCCTCCGCACACACATTCTGCCCGAGATCCCGCATCCTGTCAACTGTATATAAGCTCTGCGGCAGCCCTCTCAGAGCTGCCGCATCGTCTCAAATGTATTATACAGATTTAGCTGTCCGTATCCCCACTCCCGGTTCGGGTACTCCATCGTCCGGGGCCGCGACGCGCCGATGATGAGCAGGCTCTTTAACTGAAAGGAATCCACCCCCGGCACCTCCTGGATATACACGAGCCACTCCAGCATCAGCGCCACCGCCCCGGCAGTGACAGCGGCCGCGGCGCAGGACCCTGTGCGCGTGGAAAACCGCCCGCCGGGCACGGCTCCCGGGACGTTGACGCCGGGAGCGGCGATGTCCGGCCGGCGGCGCTGGAGCCGTGTATACCCCCTGCCGGAAGCCTGAGCCACTGCCCCGCTGACCCCCTCATAATACGCCACAACGACCGGGCTGTCTGTATTCGCCGGATTTGTCAGCGTATAATAAGGGTCTGACTCCAGGAAAAAGACTTCGCCCTCCAGAAATTCTGTCAGAGGAAGCCACATATGGAACTGGCCGTCATTTACAGACAGCGGCTCCACCACGATCTTCCAGATACCGGGCGCCGGGGCATTGAAGCGGAAAAAGACCAGCTCTGACGTACTCTTTTCCACCAGAAGCCGGTAATCTACGGTAACCTTTGTCCGCTCGAACAGGAAATCCAGCTCAGCGCTGGCCCCCACGCGGAACGGGATCCGGGAGGTATTTTCACCGGAGGGCGATATGATCGAGATCGAGAGGATATTGGGAATGTCCGTCCAAAGCTCCAGAGAAAATCCCGGGACGCCCTCTCCCACCCGCAGTTCGACGGTCTTCGTGTCCTCTTCGTCTGTGATCTCATTGTAATAGTGATGGCGCTTATCCGCCTCGTTCCCCACGCCGACCACGGTGATCCGGTTTGCCCTTGTACTGTAGCCGTCGATAAGGAAAGGAAGCGGCAGCGTGCCGATGTGCCCGCCCATACTGGAACCGACCGTGACGCACACGACCAGGGGAAGCCCCAGCGTGTCCGCCACGTCATTCAGGTATTTCAGGCCGAGCATAAGATCTGTCTCCTGATAGCACACGGCGTCTCCCGGGATGAAGTAGTAATCCCGGAGATATTGTTTCGCCTGCTTCAGCTTTACCACAGCGATGCCTGCCTCCGGCGCGGCCCCCAGGAACTGCTGCCCCGGATCTGCCGATCCGGCCGCGAGACTTGCCGCGTAGGTCCCATGCCCGGTCTCATCCACAGTCGGGACGATCTCGAACGGATTTTCCGACTGCAATGCTTCATTGATCCTCTCTTCCGTAAATTCACTGCCATAGGCAAAGCCATCCGGCGGCGTGCCGGTCTGCACCGTCTGATCCCAGACAGACAGGATCCTCGTGGCACCGTCGATCCGGCGGAACACCCCGCTTGTATAATCGATCCCGCTGTCCATGATCCCGATCAGCACCCCCTGCCCTTTTAACTGAAGGGTCGGGTAATTCTGCACCGGCAGGATGCCCGCCTGATTCAGCGTCTCCATGGCAAGCGGCGCATAGCATTTCGGTATGGAATTGTAAGAATATCTCGCAAGGCTGATCGGGTCCGCCAGATCCGACGGCAGATAAATACACTTGTAATCAAAGCCGGCGTCCTGTTCACACCGCTCTTCCCTCAGCATACTGTCGAAAAAAGGGGTGCGCACATGGTTCCCGATGAAGTCCCTGTAATCTTCGGACAGGATCTGTTCCCGGCATGTATCTGTATCAGGCATAGAGAAACTCCTGGAAAGGATTTATAACCATGATATGAGTGCCTCCACCGGAATATGCGGCGCGGCCCCCGGCGTAGTCCGCCGGAAACCGGCTGTGTTACTGTCCTCACCTGACCGCTGTCGGTTAAAAAAGTATAAAATCCTGCCCGGTATGTTGAAGTCGCCGCTTAATAGGGTATAATGGTGATAGGTCAAAACGCCGGGAAAGCCCCGGTGTTCCACAGGTCCGGGACGGACGAAAGAAGAAGGGAGATTGATAACGATGAGAGATTTTTTTGAAGATCTTGGGAAACGCCTTGGAGAAACAGCAGAAACGGTCACCAGCAAAGCCGGAGACGCGATCGAGATCCAGCGGATCAAAGGACAGATCCGCGGGCTTGCCAGGGGAAATGCCGTAGATCTCATGGAACTGGGACGTACCATCTACGACAGGTATAAAGAAGGCGGCGAAGTCGAAGAATCCGCAAAGGCACTCTGCGATGCAGTCAGGGACAGAGAAGCTGCGATCGAAGACTATGAGAAAAAGATTGCGAAGATCCGCGGCACTTCCGAGTGTGCACGCTGCGGCAGGATGGTTTCAAAAGAGATGTCTTACTGCCCTTACTGCGGTGAAAAGGTAACGGTCTGCGATGCGGACGCCGAGGAAGTCCAGGATGACACAGACACCGACGACCAGGCTGACAGTGTAAAAGAAAAAGATGGGGACACAGCAGAAACTACGGCTGAAAAAACAGAGGAAGCAGCTGAATAAAGCCAATCAGAAATAAAGCCAGGCAGAAATAAAGCCGGACAGCAAAATACAGGCAGGTGATCCTATGAAAAAACGCTGGTTCCTGTGCGGGACAGGAGTCCTGTTCACGGCAGATCAGATCTTAAAATCTTATACCGAACAGAATCTGGACAAAAACGAAGAAAAAGAGCTGGCAGGGCCCGTCGTGCTGCGGCGGGTCGCCAATACAGGCATGTGCCTGAACCTTCTCTCCGGCAGCCCGAAGATCGTGAGAGCTTTTTCCCTTGCCGCGGCAGGATTTGTCAGTCTTCTCTATACACTGGCTCTGTTCCGCAAAAAAGGCGCCTGGAAAAAAGCGGCTCTCTCCATGATGACAGCAGGCGCGTGGAGCAATACTTTCGACCGCTTTGCCAGAGGCCATGTCACAGACTATATCGGTTTTAAAACAGGCAGTAAAAAACTGTCCTCCATCACTTACAACCTGGCAGATTTCTTTCTCGCTGCCGGGGCTCTTCTCTTATCCGCGCTGTCATTCACGAACGGAGGAAAAGAATAAGTCAGACGAAAACATGCAAAAACCGCCCCAGCGGTATGATGCACAGCTGATGTCCGGTATCACACCGGTCACAGTCACTTCATGCCGAGGGCGGTTTTTACTTCCCGGATATTTCCTTTAAATACAATGCCGTCCATCCCGAGCGCCCTGCCCGCCCGGACATTCTCCTCCAGATCATCGATGAAAAAGCATTCCTCAGGTTTCAGGGAAAACGTCTCGAACAGATAGCGGTAGATCTGCGGGTCAGGCTTTGCCATCTTCAGCGGGGCTGAAAATACAGTCCCGCTGAATTTTCTGAGCATCTCGCAGCCTGACGCCCAGTCCGCAAAATATGTGGGCGCATTTGACAACAGGTACACCGGCACATTCCTGCCGCAGAGTTCCCCGATCAGCTCCGCTGTATCCGGGATCGGGCTGACCAGATCCGGCCAGCCGCGGAAAAAACTTCTCACGGTTTCTTCCAGGCGCGCAGGTACCGCGGACACTGTATGCTCCACATATTCCTCATACCCGATCGTGCCTTTATCGAGCTCCGGCCAACGGGCATAGACTACAGGCAGCAGCAGGTCACAGTCCTTTGGAGACTGGCAGAACTGCTCCAGCATATATCTTCCGTCGAATCTGCCGATCACATTTCCGAAATCAAAGACTACATTTTTATATTTCATGGAATCATTCCTCTCATCACATATCTCATCCTCTGCACACAGTGCAGCCGGCTCTTATAATAAGTTGATCCCGTTTTCCTTTGCCCTGGCAGCGATCTCGTCCGGCCAGAGGGAAGACTGCACCTCACCGATATGAGCCTTTCTCAGATAATACATACAGATACGCGACTGGCCGATCCCGCCGCCGACTGTATAAGGCAGCTCTCCGTTCAGCAGGGATTTCTGGAACGGCAGCTCCGCGCGCTCTTCGCAGCCCGCGGCCTTAAGCTGGCTTCTCAGAGCATCCTCATCCACGCGGATCCCCATGGAAGACAGCTCCAGAGCCATATCCAGGACAGGATAATAGACGATGATATCACCGTTTAATTCCCAGTCGTCATAATCCGGCGCGCGTCCGTCATGCCTCTCACCGGATGCCAGCACCTTGCCGATCTGGGATACAAAGACAGCGCCCTTCTCTTTCGCGATCCGGTTCTCCCTCTCCTTCGGCGTGCATCCCGGGTACAGATCTTCCAGCTCCTGGGAAGTAATGAAGAAGATATCATCCGGAAGAAGCGGCTCGATATAATTATATCTCCTGGAAATATAATCTTCCGTGTCTTTCAGCGCGCTGTATACCTTGCGCACAGTATACTGGAGCGTCTCCATATTGCGCTCCTCTTTTGAGATGACCTTTTCCCAGTCCCACTGGTCCACATAGATCGAATGGATATTGTCCGTATCCTCATCCCTGCGGATCGCGCTCATATCTGTATAGAGCCCTTCTCCGGAATGGAACCCATAATTTTTCAGGGCGTATCTCTTCCATTTTGCAAGAGAATGTACGATCTCAGCCGGCGCTTCTTCCTGCTCCCTGATCCCAAAAGATACCGGGCGCTCCACACCGTTTAAGTTATCGTTCAGCCCGGATTCCGGGCGCACGAACAGCGGAGCTGACACGCGCGTCAGATGAAGCGCTTTGGCAAGCGCCCGCTCAAAATGATCTTTCACTTCTTTGATGGCAACCTCCGTCTCACGGATCGTAAGGGGAGAATGATAGCCTTCGGGTATTCTTAACTGTTCCATTAATAAAGGCTCCCTTCTGATTAGTTTGAAAATAAAAATTTACATTTTATTCTAATATCCGAGCGCCCGGAAGTCAACCGGCAACATTCGGATCTTAAATTAACAGATAATTTAAATATTTTTATTAAAATAACTAAATTTATTATTGACACATCCAGATATGAGTGTTATTATAATGTCAACAAATAAAACTGAATGAACAATCAATCAGAAAAAAGTAATTAATTACTTTTATTTGAAAGAAAATTCACAGAAGTTTTATTCACCTGCCGGATATCGTGATTGGGAAACGGGTGAAGATATAAAGAAATATCATAATGACGAGAAAGTTATGAGAGAAGTAAAATTTATATCAGGAGAAGATCATCGGGGAACCAAAGTCCAGCAGGAATCTAAGTAAAGGAGGTACGGACCATCGGGAACATAAGTTAAATCTATCCGATCAATAAAGATAGAGAAAGGAAAAAGGAATATGATAGAAATATCAGGATGAAGATGGATGTTGATCAGAAAGCTGATTGGCATCCATTTTCATTGTCCAAAAAAGCAGCCGCAGCCTTTCTTTCACATCCCGCCGTCTTGCCAAGGGATGGAAAAGTTGATAGAATGGTCAGGAAAACGGCTGGATGCGCAGCTCCTTTCACCGGAAGCGGTTGTAAAGGAATACAGGGATCTTCTTAAAGATCCGGGGGAGATGTACAAAAAATAAATAAAAGGTAAGGGTGAGTATCATGAACATGAATGAAATCTACGAAACATTACAGGGGATCAGCCTCTCTGATATCAGTGCGGCTCTGTCCAGGCTGGACGAAAGCGGGCACGCACTGACGCAGACAGAACTGATCTGGCTTGCTGCGGCAGCCGCGGCCGGGCTGCTGCTCTGTCTCTTCGGTCTGAAGATCGTACGGTTCTGGGCAGCAGTGCTGGGACTTGGGGCAGGATTTTTTGTCGGTTTTGCCGCAGGGGAAGCAGCTGGGGCAGGTGCAGCCGTCTGTGTGGGCGCCGGGCTCGCCGCGGGGATCCTGCTGGCAGTCCTGGGATCCGTTTTATACAGGGTCGGCATCTTTGTGACCGTCTTCCTCTCTGTCAGCCTGTTCTGCTTCCATCTGGTCAATCCTGAGAACTGGATCCTCGCAGGCATCTGTCAGGTGATCGGGCTCATCGCCGCGATCCTTGCCATGAAATTCCTGGAGATCATCACGATACTGGCGACGGTTCTCCTGGGCGCAGTCACCGCGGGACCGGCAGTAAGCTATCTCCTGCCTGACACCGGCATGGACAGCCTGATCCGCATCGCACTGTGCGCAGTATTCGGAGCTCTGGGGGTACTGGTACAGCTCCTGCTCCTGTCAAAGAAGCGCAAAAAACAAAGCCTGAAGCGCGCGGCGCAGATCCGTCAGGAAGCATCCACTGCAAACGAGGTCGAGCGGGCAAGGGCCGTCATGGATGACCTTGGAGGAAACAGCGGGGACGCAGCCGGGAACACGGCTCTCCCCGGCACGGATGACGGAAGCGGTCTGGAAACGGTCAGTCTGGACGACATAGAGGATATCGACGACCCGGATGAGGAACTGGACGATCTCTAAATAAAAAAATCAGCAGAGGCAAAGTAAAGTCCGTTTTATGACACACCCACTCTGGTATGATACTTTCAGAGCAAAAAATCATACAAGAGAAGGGTGTGTTTTATTATGTATATCAGAAAATCTTTACTCGGGGGACTTACAGCAGCGGCGGGAATGACAGCGCTCGCTGTATTGACGGTGCTTTTTTGTTTTACGGAGACACAGCTCCCGACCATCGTGTACGCGGCGGCATGGATCGGGTGCCTCTATGCGATGCTGCGCGGGGCTTCCAGGATATATCGGTAAGCACAGCGCGAAGGTGAAAAGTCCGTGTCCTTCTGTTGTCATCTGCAGACGGAATGATGTATAATAGTGGTGGAATCGACAGACAATCCTATCAGGTGGATACACCGGAAAAGAGGTCATGTATATGAAGATCGATATGCATTGCCATGTGAAAGAAGGCTCGATCGACAGCAAAGTGGGCCTGGACGAATATATCACGATATTGAAACAGCATGGGTTTCAGGGAATGGTCATCACGGACCATGATACGTACAATGGCTACCGCTATTGGAAAGAAAACATCAAAGGGAAAAAGCATACGGATTTTGTCGTGCTCAAAGGCATCGAATACGACACCAGGGATGCGGGGCATATCCTTGTGATCATGCCTGAGGGCGTGAAGATGAGGGTGCTGGAAATGCGCGGGATGCCGCTCGCCGTACTGATCGACCTGGTGCACCGCAACGGCGGTGTGCTCGGGCCTGCGCATCCGTGCGGTGAAAAATATATGAGCTTCACCAATGCGAGGAAATTTTACCAGTCTCCTGAGATCGTAAAGCGGTTTGATTTTGTGGAGGCATTCAACAGCTGCGAGTCCGTGCAGTCCAACGCAGGCGCGGAGAAGCTGGCGAAAAAATACGGGAAGGTCATGACCGGGGGCAGCGATTCCCACAAGCCCGGATGCGTCGGGCGGGGATATACGATCCTGCCGGAGCCGGTCACTTGTGAGACCGAGCTCATCTCCCTGATCCACAAAAAGACCGCCTTCAAGGCAGGCGGTACTCTCTACGAGAAGACGACAAAAGAGCGGATCGGCAAGATCAACAAGCTCCTCGTGTACTCCTTCTGGGTATACAATAAGAGCGGGGAACTCGTAAAACGGCGGGGGAGAAATAAAAAAATGGTGGAAGAGCATCCGTTCGACCCCATCGACCCGATCGAGCTGTACTATCATTCATAGGACATAAAAGGGGCTGTCGGTTAATACCGATTTTTGACTCCTGACAAACAAGACGGAGACAATCCCGAAGAATATGGACATTTTTTAATCCATAATTCTGTCGGAGATTGCCTCCGTCTTTTTGCAAGCGCTATTTTAGGGCGCAATAACCCCTTGGCTGGATTTTTCAGAGCACTCCTTTGGTTAAGCCGCTTCCTGCTCCTTTTTCCCTTCAAATTTTTCGATTTCCTGATGTAAAAACCGATGATATTTCATGATGTTCCGCCCTATGGCATACAGCATGAACTCTTTATATACTTTCTCTTTCGAACGGTAGTTAAAACGACGGAAGTTTTCGTTCTCTTTGATATCTCCAAAGTGACCCTCTGTCTGGATCGACCGTGTCTGACGTTTCAGGATCCCTTCTTCACTCTGGATATTCGTGTTGGACTCCTCCCTCAGTTCTTCCCAGCGTTCATTGATCTTCATGACCTTGTTCTGGTCCGGATTCTTTTCGGGATTGTATTTATAAAGACATTTCGATTTATATTCACATTCACTGCAGTCCGCACAGCCGTATACCTCTACTGTCTGTGTGTAGCCGTCCTGTTCTTTGCTTTCTGTCCGGATATGGTGCAGTTCTCTTCCGTCATGGCAGATATAATAGTGCTCATTCTCAAAAACGGCGTATGTCATGTTGTAATACTTCCCGATGTCTTCTTTGTATGCCCGTGTCTTCCTCTTCTCATGGTCCTGCAGCTTGATGAAGCTGCGGATCCTGTTCTCTTTCAGATACAGCAGGTTCTTTTCACTGCAGTAGCCGCTGTCGGCAGTGACTGCCTCCAGCTTATCCCCAAACGCTTTCCTGTGTTTTTCCAGAACTGGGATCAGCGTGTTGTAGTCTGTCCGGTCATTGCTTACATATCCGTGGACAATAAAGTAATTTTCTACTGCGATCTGGACGTTATAGGCAGGTTTTAACTGCCCGTTCATCATATGGTCCTCTTTCATCCGCATGAATGTCGCTTCCAGATCTGTCTTAGAATAGCTGTTGCGGTCTTTCCCCATGATCTTAAAGCATTCTTTATACTCCATCAGGCGCTTTCCGCATTCTTCCAGTCCCTCATAAAGTTTCTGGATCTCCGGCTTACGCATTCCCTTCCCGAAAACAAACTCAATCCCTTCTCCCTCTGCAATCCGCATCAGGTTCTTCTGCAGTTTCCGGATTTCAAGCGGGGAACAATGATCGATCTCGATTATGGTATTATTAGGGATCTTCTTATGCTTTGTCAGTTTCCGCTCCCTGTTCTTTTGGATGATCTTCCTGACTTTGTCCATCCCCTCAATCACAAACATATGTGCATCCCCAAGGTCATATTTCGGGCCATACCCATTGTCCAGCAGGAAAGCGTTGTACTTTGTATAAAGGGCATCAATCGTATCCAGCAGGCCTGCAAGATGGTAATTCAGGCTGCCCCGCCAGACAAAGGTATATCTGTTGGCATTTGCCTCCAGTTTCGTTCCATCGATATAAAGTTCTTTCAGTGTAAGAAACCCTTCTTTTTCCAGGCGGCGCATGAACTGGTAATTCAATTCATCCAGGACTTCCCCTGTGAGCTTTTTGCCTTTAAAATCGTAAAAAACATCCCTTTGAGGCTTCTGCCCTTTCGTCAGCCAGATAAAAGCAAGGTCTCTCTGGCACAGATCAACAATCCGGTCAACGGCCCGGACTCCGCGCATGTTTGCGTAGGTAACGACAGCATACAGCATGATTGGGTTAAACCCGGTTCTTCCCTTGTTTGGATAACAGGCCAGCAGGCCTGAAAAATCTAATTCCTCCATCACTTTTTTCAGGGTATAGACTGGATCGTCATCGGGTAGACTCAATTCGAAGAAACTGAAGTTAATTTTCTGTTGCCCAATTTCAAAAAAGTCGTTATAATAATCTTGTTTTTGCATAGTTCCATTATAACATGGAACGGAGAGAAAGATGGTTGTCGTTAGCCATCTTTTTCTCTTTTTACAGGATAAATTTCAGGGGCAGTTGTGACTCATGCGAGTCACAACTGCCCCTGTTTTGGACTATCTATTTCCCGACAGCCCCTTTTATTGAGCTCATAAAGCGTCTGCCCGCCTTCCCGGCTCTCCCGGATCATTTTCTGCCGGATCATATACGGCAGGATGGAATCAAGGAATTTCCCGGGATCTGTCACACCGATCTGCTCGCTGCTGAACGGCTGGCGCGCTGTCAGTGTGCTCACCACAGGCTCCAGGTCCTTTCTGGACAGCGGCCCTTTTTTCAATGCCTTTTTGATCTTTGAGATACCTTTTGCGCTCAGCATGTTGGAGAGATCCTGCTGCTGGCGGACACTGCGCCATAATCCCCATCCGTAGATGACCGCTGTGGCAAGGGCAAAAAGAAGGATATACGGAATATAGTGAAGCATTATTTTCTCTTCTCCCCCTTCCAGTAGATCAGGTGATTATCGTGAAGGATCTCCAGAAATTTGATCAGCCTTGCCAGAGACTTTTCCATTTTCGGGAATTTCGCGTCAAGTTCTTTGGAAAGCTGATGCACATCTTTCTCATCGTCAATGATGAGCCATACGAAACTTCCCAGCTCATCCATCTTGATATCGCTGACCCTGGGACGGTGGAAAAACTTCTGGGCGATACGGTGGTAGAATCCTTTCCACTCGACAAACACAGTCACCCGGCCGTCGTCCGCTGTCTCATACTCCACATCCGGATTTCTTACCGGAATGTAATCCAGATAATTTTTTGAATTTTTCTTGCTCATAGTTCGAGGTTTCCTCTCATTTACCGCACAAATAGCTAACTGTACAAATAACCTGTTTCAACAAACCGTTCCCGCAGGCTGCTTCCGCGGGACGCCATGATCTGGCTAAAAAGCATCATAACACAGAAAGAAACAGCCCGCAAGATGCAGGCTGTTCCTTCTCCGGCTGCGGCCGCGCCGCATACCGGTGACCATTCAATGATCTCTTGATTATTTTGCTTTCTTCATGCACTTTCTGAACAGGTATACCAGAAGCAGCACAAAGACGATCAGGCTTACAACCTGCGGAGTAGTGAAACCGAATCTTTCGCTCAGATTGATCACGGAATCCACTTTCGCAACCGCGAGCACTGCGAGCACAATACCCATGATACCTTCTCCGGCGATCAGACCTGATGTGAAAAGCACACCGCGGTCTGCGCGCTCTTTCTTCTCTGCGTCCGTACCTTTGATCTTCTCAACAATGTAACGGACGATACCGCCTGCCATGATACCGGCGCTTAAGCTGAACGGCAGGTACATACCAACTGCGAACGGCATTACCGGAACCTTCAGGATCTCGGCAACGATCGCGATAAACACGCCGATGAAGATCAGCGCCCACGGAAGCTCAGCATTCATGATACCCTCGACGAGCATTTTCATCATCGTAGCCTGTGCTGCCGGAAGCTCTGTCGTACCGTATCCCCATGCCTCGTTCAGGAGATAAAGTACAAAGCCAACTGCTGCTGCGGAAACTACGACACCGATCATCTCACCGATCTGCTGTTTCTTCGGAGTCGCTCCGACAATGAAACCAGTCTTCAGGTCCTGGGAAGTATCGCCTGCGATCGCTGCGATAACGCAGATCACGCCGCCGATCGCGATCGCGCCGACCATGCCTGTCGTGCCGTCTGTCCCTGTAAGTTTCAGGAGCAGTGTGGCAATGATCAGTGTTGCGATCGCCATACCGGATACCGGGTTATTGGAAGATCCGATCAGTCCGACCATACGTGAGGATACGGATGCAAAGAAGAATCCGAAGATCACGATGATCAGAGATCCTACCGGGTTCACCGGGAATGTCGGGATCAGCCAGATCAGGATTACGATCGCCAGGATGATCACGAGAAGGATCGGCATCGGAAGATCCTGCTGTGTACGCAGGGCATTCTTCTGCGCGTGCTTCTTGCTCATGCTCGCCATTGCCTGCTTAAATGTGCGGATGATCAGCGGGAATGTCTTGATCAGGCTGATCATACCGCCGGCAGCAACGGCGCCGGCGCCGATGTATTTAATATAGTTGCTCCACAGAGCGGACGGACCGTCTCCTGCAAGCATCGCTGAGATGGACTCTGTCCCAGGATAGATCGTCGCGTCACCGCCGAACAGCGCGATCGCCGGCATGAGCACGAACCAGCTCAGGGTACCGCCTGCCAGCATGTAGCTGGAGATCTTCGGTCCGCAGATGAATCCCACACCTGCAAGCGACGGGAGGACCTGGATACCGATCTGGGATCCTGCGTAGCTCTTAAACGCATATCCGATCTCACTCGGGAATAATTTCAGTCCGTCTGCAATAAATTTGTACGCTGCTGCAAGGCCAAGTCCTGTAAATACAGATCCTGCTTTGCTTCCGCCTTCCTCTCCCGCGAGAAGGACCTCTGCGCATGCAGTTCCTTCCGGGAACGGAAGTGTCCCGTGCTCCTCAACGATCAGCGCCTGACGGAGCGGCACCATAAAGCAGACTCCGAGGAGACCGCCGAACAGTGTGATCAGGAAAAGAGTCACAAGGCTCGGGAACTCGATCTTGCCTTCCTCTGCCCAGAGGAACAGAGCCGGCAGTGTAAAGATCGCACCTGCTGCCAGAGACTCACCGGCAGAACCGATCGTCTGCACCAGGTTGTTTTCGAGAATGGAATCCCTGCGGAGGATCACACGGATGATTCCCATTGAGATAACGGCCGCCGGGATAGAGGCGGAGATCGTCATACCAACGAGAAGACCCAGATATGCATTCGCTGCGCCGAATACAACCGCAAGGATGATACCAATCACGATGGATGTGACCGTAAACTCCGGAACGATCTTATCGGCCGGGATATACGGTTTGAACTCATTCTTGTTGTCCATGATGTTCTTTCATTCCTTTCTTACTTTTTGTAAATTTAACGACTTCTTAACGCAGTCTATGCCATTATAGCACGTTACTCTGATAAAAGGAAGAAGAAAATCTGGATTTGTGGGGGGCTTTCCGATCGGATGCGCGCAGAAAACCGTTCCCCCTTTGATGCGTCTTTCGCGGCGGACGGGGATATGGCGACGGTGACTTGGAGTAATCTGCCGGAAAGACTTAAAGGGAGAAAGCGTGGCGTTAATTGTCCGGCGGATGCCTGAGGCGGAGCCGAATCTTCCGCCGGACAATTGCTTTTAGCCATGCTTTCTCCCTTTTACGTCTTTCCCGGATTACGGAACCGGAACCAGAGCCATATCCCCGCCCGCCGCGAAAACGCCCTGCAACAAGCCAGTGGTTTTCGGACGTTTAGCCAATCATTGGGTTCCCCCCGCAAATACAGATTTTACATCGTTGATTTGTAGTAATTGATGAGGCATCCGTCCAGTATGATCTGTCTCTCTGCGTCTGTCAGGTCGCCCAGTCTGAGGTCGATCTCTTTGAGGTCATCCCCGACTACGTAAGCCTTGATCACGTCTGCTTTTTCTTCAACTGCCTTTCTCACATCCGGCACGAAGATGTAGTCCCCGTTCTTGAACGGCAGATGCTCGTGGTCAGCGTCTGTGAGGAACGGGAGCATTCCCCAGTTGATGAGGTTGGAGCGGTAGCGCTTTGTCGCGTACTCGATAGCGATGTTCGCCCAGCCGCCGAGGACCTTCTGGCAGGAAGCTGCCTGCTCGCGGGCGGAGCCGTCGCCTGGTTTTACGGCGAAGATCGTGCTGCCCACTCCGATGTTGCCTTTGCCGACTTCCGGATAGGTCTTCTGGATCACAGCCATGACCGGTTTCAGTTCTTCCAACGCGTCCAGCGGACATGTGCCTGCCTCAATGGCTTTCTGTGCTTTCTGCACTTCTTTTGCGCGTCCCACGTATGCCGGGTCTTTTCTGGAGAGTGCGAACTCTGCAAGTCCCAGCGGGTTGGAACGGTAGGAGGATGTCTCTCCTGACGGGATGAGCTCGTCCGTTGTCGTCACCGGATCGTGGATCTCGGATACGACTTTCACGATCAGGTTTTCCGGCAGCGCGGACATCTCCGGCCAGTCTTTGATGTTCGGGCCGAACTGGATCTCCACACTCGGGTCTGCCACGCCGTGGCTGTCAAATACGCGGTTCGCGTAAATATTGCTGTCAAAGTGATATTTCTGTCCTTTGTATTCCACATCCATGGCTGTCGCCGGTGTGAGGTAACCTTTGTTCGCCGCCGTAGCTGCGATAGAACGCGCGTCCATGAGCGCCACGGAAGAGATCTGTCCGCTCTGGAGCTTGCTGCCCTCGCGGTTCGGGAAGTTTCTCGTCGTGTGGCGGATGGAGAACGCGTTGTTCGCCGGTGTGTCGCCCGCGCCGAAGCACGGTCCGCAGAATGCAGTCTTCACGACAGTTCCCGCTTCCATAAGGTCAGCCACCGCGCCGTTCTTCACCAGTTCCATATAGATCGGCATACTTGCCGGATATACGCTGAATGTAAATGCGTCGGAGCCGATGTTATGTCCTTTGATGATGTCTGCTGCCGCGCAGATATTTTCAAATCCGCCGCCCGCGCATCCTGCGATGATGCCCTGCTCTACATAGAGCTTTCCGTCGCGGATCTTGTCCTGGAGAGAATACTCTACCGCGCCGTCCAGGCTGACGAGCGCTTTCTGCTCTACATCGTGGAGAATATCTTTCAGGTTCGCGTTCAGTTCATCGATGGTGTACACATTGCTCGGATGGAACGGCATTGCGATCATGGGCTTGATCTCGCTTAAGTTCACGTATACGCATCCGTCATAGTATGTACATGCGCCCGGGTTCAGCTCTTTGTAGTCGTCCTTTCTGCCGTGGATCTCATAGAACTCCTCGATCTTCTCGTCCGTCGTCCAGATGGAGGACAGGCAGGTCGTCTCTGTGGTCATAACGTCAACGCCGATACGGAAGTCAGCGCTCAGCTTCTTCACGCCCGGTCCGACGAATTCCATCACTTTATTGTTTACATAGCCATTTTTAAATACCGCTCCGATGATCGCAAGCGCAACATCCTGAGGACCTACGCCCTTCATCGGCTCGCCGTCCAGATAGATGGCGATCACGCCCGGCATCTTGATGTCATATGTCTTGTTAAGAAGCTGCTTTACAAGCTCCGGTCCGCCCTCGCCCATTGCCATGGTCCCGAGCGCGCCGTAACGCGTATGGCTGTCTGATCCGAGGATCATCTTTCCGCCGCCTGCCAGCATCTCGCGGGCGAACTGGTGGATGACTGCCTGATGAGGCGGTACATAGACGCCGCCGTACTTCTTCGCGCAGGTCAGTCCGAACATGTGGTCATCCTCATTGATCGTACCGCCGACCGCGCAGAGACTGTTGTGGCAGTTTGTCAGCACATAGGGGATCGGAAATTTCTGAAGCCCTGAAGCACGTGCTGTCTGGATGATGCCGACAAATGTGATGTCGTGGGATGTCAGCTTGTCGAACTTGATCTGCAGGTTCTCCATGTTGCCGGAAGTATTGTGCGCATTTAAGATGCCGTATGCCATCGTGTTCTGCGCTGCCTCTTCCTTTGAGAGAGGAACCTGTACGTTTCCTGTATCTTCCACAATCTCGGTGCCGTTTAAGAGATAGACACCATTGTCATATAATTTGATCATGTAATCCTCCTTCTTGAATCAGAATCATATACTTCATGCAGGATGAGCGTGCCATGCAGGATGAACATACCATCCAGCACGGGCACATATACTCAACAGGGCTATTTTACCACATTTCGCTATCTGCCACCACATCTTTTTTCCCGGTATTTCAGTACACTGTCACTTTCCCGCTCCCGGAGATCGCGCACTCCGCCTCCCTTGTATAGATATCTTCCCTGAGCTTATCTTCATAATCGGATCTGTCGATCTGCTGCCATGCTCCGGGCTCTGCCATCCGCAGATAGATCCCTGCCGGCACGCCCTGACAGTTCTCTGTAAGCCAGTCCGGCACTGCCTCCAGAAATGCCTCATACTGTCCTGAACACAGGCCGTCGTCCATAAAAATATACGTTACGGCGGAAACCTCGTTCAGGGCCGGCTCTCCCTCTGCCGTGCCGCCGCTGCCGCTGTTCTTTATCTCCGTGTAGATCTTTATCCCATCGGAAGGAAGATACTGCTCCGCGAATGTGCGGACCTGCTCTTCATAGGCGGGGCGCATCAGGATCGCCCCGTAATCGTCTTCATACCTGTACATGCCATTTTCATAAGTGCGGTACACTGTCACAACATCCGCTTCACTGCCCTGCTCGGGATACACCTTCAGGTGCTCCTGCTCGATGGCGTCCCCCGGCGCGTAGGATATATAGTGGAATTGCTGCTCATATTTCCCTTCGATCCAGTCCAACATCTGCCCGACAGCGGCAACAACACCTTTCTGGGTATCGGTCAGTCTCTCATAAGGCCCGGTAAGACCTGTCATAGCCATAACCTCTTCCTGCCTGGCTTTGAGCCATGCGCCGTCGTCATAGCTTGCCTGCCATTCATCCGTCCCGAAGGCAATGCTCCCGTCCGGTAATGTCCCTTCGCCGACAGTCAGGCCTGTATGGCAGTTCACGATCTTTGCCCGGACATTCCAGTCAGGATCGCCGGTTTCCACGATCCCGGTCAGGACGTCTGAGGCTGTGATCGCCAAAAGCATCTTTGCCTCCAGGATCCCGTCGATATCCTCATCATAATGATATACGAACCGGCTGTGGTCTTTGTCTGCCTCCACATAATATCCCTGCTCTTCTTCCGCCAGATCTTCCAGCACATCATCAATAGAGCCGGCGTACATCTCTATAAGGTCATCTTTCTGAGACGGAGTCACTTCCAGGATCAGATCGTCCCCGTCCCGCCTTACGCCGGTACAGTAATCTCTGAAATCATCCATGTTGTCCTCGATATCCGTATTGGTAAACCGGAATATAGAGGCCGGTATGACGATCTCTTCTGTTGTTTCCGGCAGTGTTTTTCCGGCATCCGGGTCTTCGGCCGGATCTGGTGCCGGAATGTACGCGCAGGCGCTGCACGCAAGTATCACGGCAGCGGACACTGCAAACGCTGTTATCGAACTATTCAATAACTTCGAACTATTCAATAACTTTTTCACAATCATGGGATCCTCTCCTTATCTTTCATTCATTTCATCCATTACTTCTGGATCGCTTCTGGATTTCTTCTGGATCGCTTCTGATAACAAAATCTCCGGCGGATCCATAAAAAGCGCCGGCTGTTATAAATCAACAGCCGGCGGGCCAGGTCCGATGACCTCATCATCAAAAAACTGTTTAATTTATGAACAGTTCTTTCCTTTTGTTAAAATAAATGTAATTCAGCGGGAAAAATACAGCCGCTCCGATCACTGTCCCAAGGACATTCCCCACTATTCCTGAGGCGCCTGCATCCATTACAGACGCAGAGACTGCCCCGAGAGCTGCCAGCCCGGCAAAAGTATAGATCAGTCCTGACGCCATTACTATGCCAACATATCCAAGATACAGCACAGGAGCATTTTTTCTGTAATGTGCCAGTCTCTGGCGGATCAGCACCGCTGTCACGGCAAAAGCAAGACATATGATGCCATATATGACATCCACTGCTTTCAGCATCGGGCAGAACCCGTAGATAAGTCCTGCATCGTCACCATATGCCAGCCCGAATATGCCTGACGCGGCATTGAAGACCATGACCACAGCATTTGCAAACAGCTGGAAATAAATAATAAACTTAAACCATGCCATACGGTAATTCTTCGCAGGATCCACAGGAACCGCTGCCGGCATTCTTTCCGCGGTGGTTTGTGCCTGGAATTCTGCCGCTGTATCAGCTTCTTTCCCGCAGCCCGGGCAGAACCTTCCCCCTTCCGGTATCTCTTTGCCACAAAATCTGCAAAACATTTTTTCCCTCCTGTGATCTACTCCATGCAGTTAAGGCTCATAGACTCCACAAGTCCTGTGCCAGCTTCCGTATCGATCGTACAGCCGTTATAGAAGCTGTCCTCCGCATACCAGTAATAGCTGTTTCCGTACTCTGCATCCTCATAAGTGTCATCCGGCTCTCCGTATGCGGCAAGGACGTCTTCCTGCGCAGTCCCGATCTGGATACCGCCCGGGAAGATCACTGTCAGGCTGCCGTCTTCAACATCATAGGAATACACTGTAATGCCTCCCACCAGACAGTCCTTCAGTTCAATAGGTCCGTCTGTATTGTTGATCATATCTATCATGAGCTCATTGCCGTTGGCATCCATAAACCATGCCAGCTCATACTCGCCTGCATTTACCACGTAATCTTCCGGAGTATACTCCCGGTCCAGAGTTACCCCCGTTGCCTCAAGGTCAGCTAACGTACATGGCAGCGTGACTACTGTGTCATTGATCTGCACGGTATAGCTCTCCCAGTCGGATCCGAGGTCAGCGCTCTGCTCTGCCGGTTCCGCCGGTTTCACAGAATCGCCGTCATCGCTGAAATCATCCAGAAGGCCGGAGCCCTCTTCTGCTTCGAGTGCCTCATCAGGAACAACGATGTCATCCACGCTGTCGTATTCCATGAACGTCATCTCCATATAACAGTCAGATGCTGCAACACCGGCATCTTCCATCATAGACTCAAATGTATCTGTCAGGTCAAACATGATCCGCGCCGGCAGGATCGTATCCTTATAAATATCGATCGTACATGGGAACACCATTTCGGATATAGTTTCCTCATCGAGCCCGTAGCCTGAGAATGAATCCAACATATCAGACTGGATCATCTCTGAGAAGATATCCCCGTCAAGCTCACCGGTCAGTTCAAAACAATCCTCTCCGTTGATCTCTGCCAGGTCTTCTTCCAGCTTGAACTTATCTGCATAGTCCTCGATATCCCCGGTCATCCCTTCGATATCGCCCAGAGTTTCCTCTTCGCCAGCCGCTTCCTTTGTCCACTCGCCTTCCATCATCGTATAGGTCACATACTGATCGTCTTCTTTTACAGAATATATTTCCATTTCTGTACTCATGCTGCTCCCGGCTATATCAAAGCTGACCTCTCCTTTTCCATGGGAAGCCTCCGGTTCCGTAGTTGCCTCCATATCCATATCCATGGTCACAGCGAGCTCTTCTCCCCCGGCGCTCAGATTGATATTGAATTTTAAATTCATCACAGTCGACTCCACTTTCTCCGCCTTCTCTGTCATGTCTCTGAGCAGATTCTCCGGCGTTGCCTTTGTCCGCCCGCCGCACCCTGATAACAGTGCCGCAGCCATCACTGCTGCCATTCCCATTGCCGCCAGTTTTTTTGTCCTTGTTTTCATAGTTTTTTCCTCCATGATTCTGTAAATTATTTATATTGTACCATGTTTTTTCCGACAGTTCTTCATTTTTCTCCTTTTTCCCATCGTATTCTCAGATCCGTTATCCGATGCTGACTGTAAAATCTTCGTCTCCTATATGGATGACATCTCCGTTTGAATTCCGTGTGTCATAATCGCCTAGACTGCCAATCCGGCTCCTCTAAAATAACATAAGATTCCTACAAACAGAGATACCTTTGCATCCGGGCGACCTTAACGTTCATGAGTATCATTGTTAATCTCGACTACATTTAGGGCTCCATTTTGTACATTTTGAGTATTCATATTTTGTCCGCCATAAAGTGTGACACCTATCACTAAGATGAACAGGTAAAATCTTGAAGTCCAAGATAATTCTAAAAATAAATTATCCTGAAAAACTATAGAACCTAAAATAATCAGCGCAACTATAATCCAAACACAAATTTAAATACCAACAATCCGTTCCCCTGATTTACTGGCATTAAAACAGCCTCATTTGTCTACATTAGATACGATCATAATGAGCAAGATGAGCGCCATAACGAGCATTCCATATTTGTATCGCTTGTACAGTTTCTTAGTCCGTTTGTATAGTGCTTTTCCTGTTTTTTGATCTGCTATATATTCTTTCATATGCAATAAACTGTCCCATCTCTATTGCAGATTTTCAGATTTTTATTGTATTTCATTCTTCTTTCTGGAATCATTATTATAGTCGTCCGATTCCCAACCTTTGAATGATACTTTTCCTGAAAACATGTCACTATCCTCAGTTTCTGCGCTCTCCCCTCTTCCTGTTCTTGACTTTTAAGGAACAGGCAATCTACAATAATTTTGCTTTCCCTTATGCATGATCAGCTTTACTTTTCTGCTTACGCCTGCATTGTGGTAATAACCAAACTCCACCTTCCTGTTCTCCTCCCGGATCCCCGTGTAACTGAATAAAAGCTGTTCTCTGATATTCCCAAGGATCAGTGCTTCCCTGCTTGCGATCAGCATATCGATAAATTTGCTTCTGGTCATCTTCTTGACTTTCATCTCTGATGTCACCAGTATATAGATCCCATACCGCACTGCCTCTTCCAGGATATCGATCAGGCTGTTGTCTTCGCCTATATTTTCGTAGAGGTCCTGCAGCATATCGATCATCACATACACCGGGGGAAGTGACTTCATAAATTCTGCCGCCGTAAGATCCATCTGGTCTAATTTTGCCTCCTCATATCCTTCTTTTCTTCTGGAAACTTCTTCGCTTATCTTTCCAAGTGCCTCGGCAGCAGACGCTTTATCTCCGGCATATACAAGCTTATCCCTTGACTGATAAGAGGCAAGGTCATGATTCTTACTGTCAAAAAGATAAGTGACTTCTCCGCGAATCAGCTCCAGCATATTCCTGATCACATTTGTTTTCCCGGTTTTCACCCCACCGATAACAAACGCAGGAGAGGTTTCCATCGGGAGATAATAAGCCTGCAGACTGGATGTATCAATTCCCACCGGCACCTTAGTCCTGGTACTCTCGTACCCCGGATAAGAGCTCAGCATATCCAACGTAAGTTCTTCCGGCATAACGGGGATCTCTTTTGCCTTTTCTTCTGTAGAAAGCTCACAGATCCGTGAGATCAGCTCTTTCAGCTTCTGATCATACTCCTTCTCTGACTCAAAATCTACAGGAGTATACAGCTGCATCACATGGATCCCATCTGTTTTTACCAGCGCCCTGCCTTTGTGCTCTTCCGGCAGTTTGTACTGGCTTCGTCCAATGAATGATGACAGCTCGCTCTCATCAAAATTAAATCCACCGATCCTCACCTTAAAGTTATTCCTCGTCGCATTGCGCATCGCGCTGTCCCGGGAAGTAGTGACAAGGAGATAGATTCCTAAGCCCGCCCCGTCTCTTGAGATTTTCTGGAGAAAGGTTTCCACACTGTCTTCCAGCTCTTTGATCACTTCATACTGGTCCACAGCGATCACGATCGCCTTCAATGTGTCTGGCTGCGTCTCATTGTATACCGAAAAATTCTGCACCATGGCCCGTGCCAGCTTTCTCTTTCTCTCCTGCATCTCATCCAGGATCAGCTTCTGAAATTTTGTGATCTTCTCTGCATGGTCAAAATTCATATAATCCGCCACATGAGGGAGCTGCCTCAGAGGTATCATTCCGCTGTTCCCGAGATCAAGGATATAAAAATTCAGGTTCTTCACTGCATTTTTAGCAGACAATCCCAAAATGACCTGGGTCAGGAACATGGTTTTGCCGCAGCCGCTGGAAGAAAGGTACAGGAGATGCCCGTTTTTCTCCAGATCCAGAAGATACTCCCTCTGCGCCTGTTCCTCCGGAACGTCCATAAATCCTACTCCAAGCTTCAGGTCCAGTTTTTCAAATGCCGCGCTGTCCCCAACTGACTTCAGATGCGGGGAAACGATCTGGTATGGCAGAGAAGGCAGCCAGGTTTTCTTCACCGGCACACACTGCTCCCGCGCATATAGTTCCGCCAGATATTCCACGGTCACATCCAGCTGGGTTTTCTTTATCTGCCTGCTCTCCGCATTTCCGCTGAAGTCCTTATTCAGCGCCTCTCCCTGCCCCAGCTCGTTCAGGAGATAGACTCTGTCATCTTCTTCCTTCTGTTCTTCCTTCGTGCCGAAAGCGGCGCCGCTCCATGCTGACTGGAACAGCTCATAGATTTCATTATTTCCCACCTGCAGATATCCCCGCCCGGTCTGGGTAATGTTGGCCGCATCCGCTGTGTGGAGCATCTCCTTGCTGTCTGACGCGCTCTGTACCTTCAGGCAGAGGCGGAATCTGGAATTACTCCAGATCTGATCGTCTACCACACCGGACGGCTTCTGTGTCGCCAGGATCAGATGCACGCCGAGGCTTCTCCCGATGCGGGATGCCGAATCAAGCTCCGCCATAAATTCCGGCTGCTCTTTTTTCAGCTCGGCAAACTCATCGCTTATGATAAACAGATGCGGAAGCGGTTCTTCCGCTTTCCCCAGACGGAATAATTTCTGGTAATCATTAATATGGTTCACGCCATATTCACCGAAGATCCGCTGCCTGCGGGCCAGCTCTGCTTTGATGGAAACCATGGCCCTCATGCTCTCTGACTTGTCCAGGTTTGTGATCGTCCCTAACAGATGGGGCAGATGCGCAAACAGGTTTGCCATCCCGCCTCCCTTATAATCGATCAGCAGAAATCCCACCTCGTGGGGATGAAAATTCACAGCCAGGGACAGGATATATGTCTGGATCGTCTCTGATTTACCGGAGCCTGTCGTGCCCGCGATCAGGCCGTGCGGTCCGTGGGCTTTCTCATGCAGGTCCAGCTCTGTATATTCATTTTCAGCCTTCGCCCCGATGGGTACAGCAAGGCTTTTATAGGCGTTATGCTCTTGCCAGCGCTGCTCCGGCTGCAGCTCTTCCGGACTTTCCGCCTGGTACATCTGGAAAAAGGTCAGCTTTTCCGGCACCCTGGATACGATCCCCAGTTCATGGACCAGCGGGCTGAGCGCCCTTGCCATGCGCTCCAGCTGTATTCCGTATGTATGCTGTACGTCAAACCGGATATTTTTTCTTTCCCCTTCTTCCAGAAGCAGACGGGCTTCTTCAGAATTGTCAAGGATACAGATCGTCCGTACATTCTCCGGCAGGTTCGAGCTCTGGTCCGTTGTATAGATAATACTGAATCCCAGGCCCATCTCCCTGCTCTGCAGATATTCCATAATGGCATGATTTAAGATCAGTTTCGGCTCATCGATCACAAACAGAAATTGCGGCAGAAAGACATTTGCCTTCTTCTCCTCTTCCTGCTTCAGCTTTCTTTCCTTTAAAACCTGCTGAACGCTTCCAAGGATCTGATCCCGGATCTGCTCCGAGCAGATTTCTCCAACTACATTGATGAAGCTCAGCCTGAGATGAGGATACCAGCGCATATATCGGAAGTCCTCCCTGTAGGCTCCGCTGTGTATGAAAACAATCTGCAGGTCATGGTAACTGTGGAAAAAGGTAAGCTGTGCCATCATATATTTCAGCTGTTCATGGATGTTCCTCTTGTTTCCCACCAGGCCAAGATGGGATCTCTTCAGATCGATCTCCACCGGGATACCATCAATCTCTTTAAATTCCTCCGGTATTTTCTTCGCCCTTTCGATCAGTTCATCCCTGGTAAGATCCAGTTCTTTCTCCTCATACGTTACGTTGATCCTGGACTTTCCGCTCCTGTAACCCAGATTCACTTTCAGGAAATCATCATCCAGGACTGACCTTTCATAAATCCGGCTGCTGTATTCCAGCACCATGTCCTGAAGCATAGGGAGCGTGGGATTCTGATAGCGGACCGCCTCCCGCTCCTTCCCTCTCAGCTTCCGGATCTCTTTACGCTTTTTCAAAAGATATTCATCATACATAACCGCCCGTTCCCGGTTATCCTGTCTCACGCTGCGGCGTTCGCTGATAAACCTCTGGATGGAAAAGATCAGAGTGATCGCTGTCATCCCTGCCGTCATATACATATATGGCCCTCTTTTCATAAAGATCCCCATGGCGACCGTCAGGGCCATCATGCAGACCGGTGGTATGATCAGCTGGGCCAGACTGCTTTTTGACATCTCTTTTTTCCTCGGCGGAGCTTTGATCACGACTTCCTCTTCCTGGATCTGATACGTCATCCGAGGCGAGCGTTTATAGACAGGGAACCCTTCAAAATATGCTTCCTCTCCATGCTCTGGCAGGAGCGTTGTCTGAAAGCTGCCACTCTCCGCGATCACCTCCAGCCTGTCCTTAAAGAAAGTGATCCTGAGATCTTCGACCTGGAGCTCATCCCCGTTTTGGACAGTGATCGGATCCGTCCCCGCATCTGTGCCGTTATATAAAACTTTTATCTCACCCTCCCGCCTGAAAAACAGCAGGTCTCTGTCCAGGCACACCTGAAGCGGATATTTCCATGTAAGATCATAAGGAAACGGTGCCGACTCTGTCCCGATCCAGATCTGCGGTTTCCTTTGATATGTTGTAATATGAGTACTGTTCTTTTCCATCTTGTCCTCTTTTCCCTCATTCCCCGCACCTCAGGCCTTACAACTGACAGAGCCGTCATTGCCTGTCACAGGCCTTTGCATATGATCACTGCTGCGCGCTCAACTCAATCTTACCGTCATCTCCATGACAGGTCAACCTAAAATTCAGCTTCTCCCCATCTTAATCTTCCGCCTGTTCTTCCTCTACATCCATCTCTTCCTCTGTATACGGCTCCATGCCTTCCGGATATATGACTTCCTTTCCCTCTTTTTCCATCCTCTCCATAAAATTGGAAAAATGCTCACACATGGCGTCTACAAAAAATGCTTTCCTGGTTCTGCCTTCCACATACACCTTCATTCCGCCTCTTTTCATCTTTCCATATGTGATTTTGGAGAATTTCCAGTGTCTTCTGTAAACAAAGGCTTTTACTACTGTAATATCATCATCGTCTACAATCACATCCCAGACACCTTTAATCGGTGCGATCATCAGTAAAAATCCGGGGAATATTCCAACCATAAAAAATATCACCATTACTAGTTCTGGTATAACTGTGCCATCTATTTCACAAAATATTAATATCCCAATAACTACGACCATGCCAATCGCTCCCAATGCCGCAAAATCAATCGGCGCTCTTACAACAAATTTATCTATCGAATCTGTCTTTTTTGAAGTTCTCTTAGTTATCAGATCTAACACTCCAGTTACGATAAATGCCACAATAATCGCTCGTAAAAAAGCCATCTCTGTTCCTCCTACTATTCTATACACATCACAGCTGCAAACGTGGATGTTTTCCCTGAAAAAACATCTGATACTAATTCCCCAGTTAATTTTCTTCCCTTTTGCTACGTCAGAAATAATCGAACCTATTCCTCCGACCACTCCTCCTATTAACGCACCTATTGCAATTGTCGGGAACTCTCCATCATTATCCACATAATCTATCGGCGCATTCCAGCAATAAGCATAGCGATTCAATGTATCCGGAAACAGAATAAATCCACCTATTATATCTTGGCTGTTAAATCTCCCTCTCTCCGCCCGATACTCCCTCGCCTGTGCATAGTAAGTCCCAGCCACTGCGTCCATCTGGTATCCCGTATACCCAAAGGGCTGCATCTCTCCCTGGTTCCCATACAAATCTTCTCCAAAGGCTCCGTATCCATAGCTCTCTCTTGTCCGGCCTGTATCATCCTCGATCCTTATGGGGCTTCCTTCCAGCTTTCCTCCCCGGTGTCCCAGTCCGTTGTACTGGTACTTTGCTGCCTTTTCTGCCTGGTCTACCGCTTCCTCCAGACGGTTCAGCGCCCTACACATACTGCTGTGTCATCTACCCGTTCTCTGTAATACGGGTCAGGTTCATCATTTCCTTTATCCCCTTCCCATACTTCATATATATACAATGTTCCAGAATTTGAGATAGGGCAACGTAAATCCTTTTTTAAGATGTCTGCGTACCTGCCTGTTCGTAAAGCATTTTCATGATTTATTGTAACTACTCTACATACATTACTTCCATCTTGGGTAATTCTCGATTTTTAAGTTGAATTTCTCCAGAATATGTGGTTTCAAAAATTATTCTAACATTTTTTATAATTTCTTTAGGTGCAATAACTATTTCCTCCGAATTGTCTAATGCAAATTTTCCTCTCACTGTTGCGTCTTTCAACACTGCATTTTTTACAATTTCTTGCAATTTCCCATCTATACTGACAGTTTTAATGGATTCACTTTTATTCTCAATACTGATAATACAACTAATTGTTATGTTATCCTCACTTATTGCAACATCTTCCAGGAAACTTTTGTCATCTAGAATAATAACATCTTTGTTTGGAATAGTGACAATGATTAAGGCTACTCCAGCTATGCATAAAACTAAAATAACTAAAGTCAAAATGATTCCCTGCATTCTCTTCATTTTCTCCTCCTATTCTTCACAGTCGGTCAAGTTATTTTCAATCGCTAACCACCCCTCATTTTTTTCAGAACATATAATAGTTTCATCTGTCCATGTAATGTGGATATTATAACTTTCAGCTCTCCCAAAAGATATTATATTAGCCAATTTCGCTTTTTTGCTGTCGCTTTCATACATAAAATTGGGATCCATTATATCATTCCATGTGTATGACATTCTATAAATTATTGTCCCATCAGTTTTCTTTTCAATTTCCCCTTGAATTTGGTAACCTCCTACATTTTCATTTGTTCCATGGAGATATTGATACCCTATTATATCTTCTCCATTTTGAATTGTCATGGAAGTATTTAGCGAAATTGTTTTTATGGTGCCTGGTTCCACATCGTCTGCCATAGGAAGAACAATTTCAGCTGTTTTATCTCTAAGATAAGTGTTATCCATCATATATTCTCCCCAATCTCCATTCGTATATCTCAATGTTTCCCCTTCTCCAAATAGATAGTGCCACAAAATTTCCCTGCCTTGTGCATCACTTTTTAGTGACCATATATTTCTAGTTTCAGCTCTCTTTCCATTTAAATCTATAAATTTTAATGGATTTTGAATGCAATACAAATATAAGTCAAAACTAAGCGGGTGGACATTAACCCCTTTTTCCTTATCCTGAGCTATAAATCGCCCTAAATCAGGCTGATACTCCCTCGCCTGAGCAAAGTATGTCCCTGCTATGCTATCCATCTGATACCCTGTATACCCAAAGGGCTGCATCTCTCCCTGGTTCCCATACAAATCCTCTCCAAAGGCTCCGTATCCATAGCTCTCTTTTGTTGCACCCAGCTCGTCCTCAATCCTCAGCGGACTTCCCAGCTCATCCTGTAAGTAGTAGCTCTGCCTTCCATTCTCTTCATAGAACGTCACATTTCCATCCCAGAAATAAGTCTGTGTCCTTTGCTCTTCTTCCCTCATGAGCAGGTTGTGGTACTGTTTTGTCAGGTCAATAGTATAACGGATCTGACTGATATTTCCAATCCCTACATCGATCCGGTTCTGCGGGTTCAGTTGATCCAGCTGCTCTTTTCTGATACTTCCTTCCTGCTTGCCTACCCGGTGTCCCAGCCCATTGTACGCATACCTTGCTGCCTTTCCGGCCTGGTCCACGGCCATCTCCAGGCGGTTCAGTGTTCCATACACATACTGGTGTGTGGTCTGACCGTTCTCTATGATGCGGGTCAGATTTCCCCTCCGGTCATAACCATAGGACTTTTCCATTCCTTCCCGGTTCTCTGCGATCAACTGGTTCAGTGCATTGTGACGGTAGGTTGTCCGTGTGGTTCCCTCCTCTTTCAGGATCCGGTTGCCAAAGGCATCATAACCGTACCGGATCTGCATCTGTCCGTCCTTTTGGATCTCGGACAGCCGTCCCAGCGCATCATATCCGTATGTATAAGCTCCGCTCTCTTCCGGAAGCTATCTTCTCTCTTTTGTGATCCCGGTCTTGTTTACTTCTCATAAGGTCTTGTTTAATCTTGATCTAATTCCTCATCTTGATTTGATTCATCGTCCTGATATGGCTCCATACCTTCAGGATATATGATTTCTTTTCCTTCCGCTTTCATGCGCTCTTCAAAGTTTGAATAGTGCTCACACATTCCATCCACGAAGAAGGCCTTTCTTTTCCGCCCTTCTACATACACCTTCATTCCTCCTCTGCCCATTTTCCCATATGTAATTTTGGAGAATTTCCAGTGTCTTCTGTAAACAAAAGCTTTTACTACTGTAATGTCATCATCGTCTACAATTACATCCCAGACACCTTTAATCGGTGCAATCATTAGTAGAGCACTTGGGAGCACTATAACAATGTTAAATACAATCATAATCACTAAGAGCATAACTTCACCCTCTATTTCCCCATATATTAATACACCGATAACAAGTGCCATGCCAATTGCTCCCAATGCCGCAAAGTCAATCGGCGCTCTTACAATAAATTTATCTAACGAATCTGTCTTTTTTAGAGTTCTCTTCGTTAACAGATCCAATACTCCGACTACAATAAATGCCACAATAATTGCCCGTAAAAAAGTCATATTTTTGTTCCTCCTATTCTACACACATCACAGTTGCAATTTCCTCATTCGTGATGTTTTTTAAAATACGCGTTAACGCCTGCTGTGTATACTGCTGCATCTCCCGGCTCTCTTCCGCCCATTCTTCTCCTTTGTCATAGACAGAATTCAGGATATTTTTAAGTTCTTTTTTCAGGTCCATTCCCGGCGTAAAGCTTCCATTCATATCTGCCACTTTATCTATTAATTCCGTTCCTGTTACCCCTACAAAACCGTCCACATAGGTTTTAAATTTGGGCTTGACCGTTTTGCCGGTTTTTTTCCAAATCTCTCTCAGACGTTTGATCTCACTTTCATAGTCCGCATTATGAGTAAATATTTTATTCCCAACCTTAGTCCCTTTGGCATAATCCGTTACCTGTTGAACCTTAGAAGTATTCTTTAAAAACTTTCCAGCCTTCGAAAATGCAACATCAGCAACCGCTCCAACTGCAACATCCTGAACAATGTTTTGAATAGAATCTCCGGTTATGACGCCTTTTGTTATTGTTTCTACGGCTCCTCCTGCCACTGACCCAAGAGTTACATTTCCGGTTGCTGCTGTGACACCTCCTGCAACAACACCTCCCATAATCGAAGAAACAACTGTACTCACTGTTATCTTTTTACCACTTAACAGGCTTGTACCTACATTAATTACTGTATTGGCCACCGCCCCAACAACTGCACCGCATACAATGTGCCAGAATAGTCCATTTGGGTCATAATAATAGAAGGGCATATTGCCACAATATATGTATTCATTTATCGTAAGGGGATATGATGTCTGTCCCTTTATAACATCTCTCGCCTGAAATCTTGCTACATCAGCCTGATATTCCCTGGCCTGTGCATAGTAAGTCCCAGCCACTGTGTCCATCTGGTATCCCGTATACCCAAAGGGCTGCATCTCTCCCTGGTTCCCATACAGGTCCTCTCCAAACGCTCCGTATCCATAGCTTTCTTTTGTTGCACCACTCTCATCCTCGATCCTCAGCGGACTTCCCAGCTCATCCTGCAAGTAGTAGCTCTGTCTTCCATTCTCTTCATAGGATGTCACATTTCCATCCCAGAAGTACGTCTGGGTTCTTTGCTCTTCTTCCCTCACGAGCAGGTTGTGGTACTGTTTTGTCAGGTCAATGGTATAACGGATCTGACTGATATTTCCAATCTCCACATCAATCCGACCTTGCGGGTTCAATTAATTCAGTTGCTCTTTTCTTATGGCTCCTGCCTCTTTGCCAGTCCGTTGTACTGGTACTTCGCGCCTTTCCTGCCTGGCCTATCGCTTCCTCCAGACGGATCAGCGCACCGTACGCATACTGCTGTATGGTCTGTCCGTTCTTCATGATTGTTTTTTGTCAAGTACTTTTCCCTGAAAAAAGCGTCGGAATTCCCTTTTTTCAGCAAGGGATTTTCCCTGCCTTCAGCGGGCATTATGCATCCCTGCGCATGAGGGCGTGCTCCATTCGGTAGCTTTTCCCCTCGAAGATCAATAAATGTCCGTGATGGACAAGCCGGTCGATCATTGCAGCGGCCATCTGGTCATCCGTAAAGATCCCTCCCCATTTTGAGAATTCCAGATTGGTTGTCAGGATCAGGCTCTTGCTCTCATAGCTGTCAGATATAACACGGAACAGCAGCTGGGATCCGTCCTTATCGACTGGTACATATCCCCATTCATCCAGTATGAGCAGGTCAAGGCTGCGGAGATCCCGCAGAAGGCGCTCCAGCGTCCCGTTTTTCCGCGATTCCGCAAGCCTCAGCACAAGTTCTGTTACGGTATAAAACTTCGTCTTGTAACCGAGATTGCAGGCCTTTACGCCGGCTGCGATTGCCATATGGGTTTTACCGATGCCCACTGGACCGTAAAGCACAAGATTCTTTTTCCCCGGGACAAACTCAAGGGTTTCCAGTTCCTCCCTGCTGAATGCAGGGGGAAATTTTACGCAGTGATAGCTGTACCCCTCAAAGGTCTTATAGGTTGGGAACCCGGCCCGTTTAATCAGACGTTTTCGTCGGTTTTCATCCCGGAGAGTCAATTCCGCCTGCAGCAGTTCCAGAATAAACTCCAGCTGCTTCTGCGTCCCTTTTTCCCGGCAGATCTCTGAAATCCTGCCCGAAAGGAAGAGCTGCCGGCTTGCTCCAAGGATCTGTGTACAGAAATCCTCTTTCATCTTCGGTGTCATCATGAAACAGTGTCTCCTTCCTTCAGAAACATATCATCATATACTGCAAGGGATGGGCCTGCCTCCGGCGGTGTATAAATGCCATATCCGGTAATCCTTGCGGCAAGCACGGAAGCATCACAGATGTTAATACTGCCTCTTGTACAGGCCATCTCCATAGCGCTGGCCGCTGCTTGAAAGCCGTACTGGCTGGTCAGCTCATTCATGATCCGGAGGCAGTCCTTCAGTTTCTCTTTCGGCTGGGCATCCATGTAAGCCCTTAAAGCATCCGGTGTTTCGCGGCGCAGCCCGCTGTTTCCCCATGCTCCGGAGTTTTTCATCAGGACAGCCAGCGTGGTACTGTAATCGCTGATATCCGTGCGGTTATCTCCGTAAGCGCGCCGGTGAGTCGTGACGACCTGTCCGCCTTCTGTAAGAATGTCAACGGTATGGGCACGAATTCCCACCAGCACCTGTTTGTTTGCGTTTTCCGGCCTGGTAGAATAGAAATGCTTTCCATCCATACAGACTTTGCCGAAACCATCCGCTTTCAGCCATTCATATCGGCAGACATCGAACCGTTTTGGCGGCAGCATCAGGAGGGCTTTCCTGTCTTCTTCAAACAATTCCCGGATAGGGATCTGTTTCTTATAATGGAGTTCGGAAGCTTTCTTTTCATGGCGGGCAAGCAGCTTCCGGTTGTACTTCTCTATCTCATTGAAATGCGGGACCGGAACAAACAGGTTCGCACGGTTATAATCAACCTTGCGCTCCACATTCCCTTTTTCCCAGCCGGAATAGGGGTTGCAGAAGCGCACCCGGAAGTGATAATGGGCTCGGAAACGGGAGAAAAGTTCTGATTCATGGATCGCATCGCCAATCCGCCGCCCGACACCGGTTGCATTGTCAAAGATCAGTAACGGCGGTACGCCGCCGATAAATTCAAAGATATCCTGCAGGCCCTGGCAGACACACTCCGCAGTTTCTCCGCCGAATACCTGGCTGTATCCATCATTGCTGTAAGGGAACGACACGGTCAGATATTTCTTGCGGCAGAGCTTCCCGGCCTCATAAAAGTCAGCTTCCCCAAAATCAACTTGTGCAGGTCCGGGATCCCAGATCAGTTCCAGGTTTGCTTTCTCCGTTTGGATGGAACGGCATTTCTTCATGTAGCGTTGGACAATGCTGTAACTCCCGGTATAGCCATGTTCCTCCACGAGACGCTCATAGACTCTCTGAGCGGTATGGTGCTGCTTTCGCCAATGTTTCTTGTCTTCGTCCAGCCACTCCTGGATGATGGGCTTGAAGGGATCCAGTTTGGATGGCTTCTCCTGGATAACGGGTGGCTGCGGTGAGAAATCATCCTGCGCAAGATACTTGCGTATCGTTTTGGGATCAGCACCTGTTTTTTTAGAGATTTCACTGATCCGGTATCCACAATTGCTCAAGTCTTTGATATGATTGATTTGGGACATAGTGAGCATCTTCCTTTCCTCCTTTATCTTTGGTGGTGCTTAGATAAAGGATAAATATAATGTAAAGGGGAATCAATATGTCCCGCTTTATTTAGGGAATTTCCCTTGCTTTTTTCAGGGAATTCTGACGCTTTTTTTCGGTAAATTTAGTGTATCATAAACACATGATGAAGGTCAGGTTCCCACGCCTGTCATACCGATAGGTCTTTTCCATCCCATCTCTTGTCTCCGCCACCAGCTGGTTTAAGGCATTGTGGCAATATAAAGTATTATTCAAATTTAGAAGGAAGAATATAGTACTTCCCTTCCAGTCCAGGTATGTGATAATTTAAATTAAAGGCAAATGTTATATCAAATGGATGGTTTTCTATATCCAAATAGAACACTGATTTAAATTTCCCATCTTTAAGACAACTATTTGTGCTAATTCGCTTATCAATAAATTTCCTGAAAAAAGTTTCATCTTCTTCACTTTCAATTATGGCTATCCCTTTGGCATCCGCTTTCATTAAATCATCCAATATTTTTGCCAGTTTCCCATGTTCCACATAGAAATAAATGCTATCTACCATCCCCTGATATTTTTTTATTCTTTCTTGTTCCTCAGCATTTAGCCACTTATCATATATAGATGATTTATAGATATCATCAGCAATGATATGGAGATGTGAAGTCTTCATAAGCTCATTGCACAATCTCACTGTATTATCAATGGTAATTTCAGCCCAGAAGTCGATATGCCCTATCCCATCAGAGTATTTTTTAATCTTCACCTTTTTAACTCTCATCATTTCTTTTATCCATTCCAAAAGTTTCATATACATTCCTCATCTTCTAAACTTTCTATCCATTGTTCCAACATTTGAGATGGTGATTGATCCACCCCAGATAATATGCCTGTCAATACGATACCAAGCGGGAAATGTTCTGCATAATGCAATAACCTCTCACTATGTAGTATTTTTTCTAAATATTTTAATCCATTCTTACCGATAAAATGGCAATGCAAAAGTTCTCCTAACTCAACATCAATTCGAATATTTTTCCCAAATTTTATCAAAGTTCCACCCCCATTAGGATTTTTTAAACGATTGGGGGATAATATCTTTACTTTTCCAATCTGTTTTACGCCCGCTCTTCCCACGCCTTTTTCTGCCAGTTTATGCATACCATGACTGGCGATTTTAGAACCACCTGCCATTATCCCACCCCACATCGCACCATCCACAAATCCATCATAAGTACTTTTTAACACATCTTGCACGCTCTCGCCTCTCACAACTGCAGAAATTGTGCTTATACCCGATGAAATTGTTCCTGATGCAATTACTGTTCCTATACCAACTCCGGAGCCCACCAGCGCTCCTGTCACAGCACCCTTAAAAGCATTCTTTCCAGCCCTTTTCCAATCTATTTTTTCTCCACTTACAATATCCGTAATGATAGATCCTGCACCCCCGACAAGGCCGCCAACAATTGCCCCAATTGCAATAGTAGGGAACTCACCATCATTATCTATATATAGCAAAGAATTATTCCAGCAATAGCTATAGCGATTAAGGGTTTCAGGATTCTCGGAAAATCCGCCTATTATGTCCTGACTGCTAAATCTCCCCGCATCCGCCTGATACTCCCTCGCCTGAGCATAGTACGTCCCAGCCACCTTATCTCTCTGATACCCCGTATACCCAAACGGCTGCATCTCCCCCTGGTTTCCATACAAGTCCTCTCCAAATGCTCCGTAGCCGTAACTTTCCCTTACTGCTCCCGTCTCATCCTCGATTCGGATCGGGCTTCCCAGCTCATCCTGCAGGTAATAGCTCTGTCTTCCATTCTCTTCATAGGATGCCACGTTCCCATCCCAAAAGTACGTCTGCCTTTTCTCTCCCTCGGTTTTCTCCAGCAGGTTGTGGTACTCCCTTGTCAGGTCAATGGTATAGCGGATCTGGTTCCAGTTCCCGATCTCCGTCCCCGCTTTGATTCCGTTCCGGGGATCCAGTCCTTCTAACTGCTCTTTGGACAGTGTCCCTTCCAGCTTCCCTACCCGGTGCCCCAGCCCGTTGTACTGGTACTTCGCTGCCTTCCCGGCTCCGTTCACAGCTTCCTCCAGGCGGTTCAGCGCCCCGTACACATACTGCTGTGCCATCTGTCCGTTCTCCGTGATGCGGGTCAGGTTTCCACGCTTATCATAGGCAAAACTCTTATTTACCGGATCGGTGCCTTCCCGGAGTTCTGTGATCAGCTGGTTCAGGGCATTGTGGCGGTAAGTTGTCCGCCCTGCACGGTCCTCTTTCAGGACGCGGTTCCCGAAAGCGTCATACCCATACCGGGTCTGGAGTTTCCCGTCTTTTTGGATCTGGGAAAGCCGTCCCAAAGCGTCATATCCGTATGCATAGGCTCCGCTCTCTGCCTCCAGGCCTCTTCTCTCCTTCGTGATCCCGGTCTTGTTCCCTGTCAGGTCATACAGATACGTATACCGGTCTGAAACTCCTTCCCTGTCCCTGTGCACCAGCTCCGTCAGCTGGCCTTTGCTGTCGTAGGTATAAGCGCTCTCTGTCCCGTTGGGGAGCTTCTTCTGCGCCAGTCTTCCAAAGGCATCATAAGCGTAGGTGATGACCCGGTCCCCTTCCCTCATCTCAGAAAGCCTTGCCTGTTCATCGTATCCGTAGGATACGGTCCTTCCATCCGGGTAGGTGATGCCTGTCCGCTCCCCGCTCTTTCCATAGGTATAGGATACTTCCCTGCCGTCCGGGTACTGTACGGCTTTCGCCCGTCCCAGGGCGTCCGGCGTGATCTTCGTCTCTCCCAGCCAGTCCTGCACAAGGATCAGCTGGCGCAGCGGGTTGTAGGACAGCTTCACTTCCCGCCCGTCCGCGTACTGGATCCGGGACAGGTCCCCCTGCTTTGTGTAGCCATACTTTGTCAGGAAGCCCTCCTTATCAAGCTTCGACAGGAGCTGTCCTTTCCCGTCATAGGCATACTGCTCCCTCTGTCCCAGGGCGTCGATGACTTCTGTCACCTGCCCTTTCAGGTCCCGGAGGTACCGGGTCACCTGGCAGGTCCGGTTCCGTTCTACAGCATTCGCAAATGCATGGTTTTTCTCCATGAATTTCCCATATAGGCGAATGTCTGCCGGCTGGTTACATGCATCCTGCTGTCACTCAATCTGCTAACTAAAAACATTTAATCTAAAGTAAATTGTAGCTGACTTCCTGCAATGTCACTTTCCAGATTTTCATAATACCAGAAGTACCATTTTTCTCCGAAAGACTCATACGGTATGATTCCTGACGGTTTCTGTCCTTCTATCTTTAATTTATAAATCTCTTTTGAATTACAGTCCCCCCAGACAAATCTGGTATTCTCCGGATCGATGTTAACACTCTGGGTGAAGGCGCTTAGTGCCAGTTGACCTTGAACCAGAGACTCCAGTGTCCCTATTGTAAAGCCATCCCTTTCTGTCTCTGTTGGAAAACCTGTTATATATGTATATCTTTCTTCCCCATCAATTACTTTCTTTTTAAATTTAGCAAACGTCAGGCATTCTGTATTTTTATCTTTGACGGATTTAAAATATACAGAAGCATATTTATCGTTTTCAAATTTTGCAATAACCTCATCCATATTTTTCTGATACACTTCTTCCGGCTCAACCTGAAAGCTGCTGTTTTTCATCGCCTGCTCCGGCGAAGGATAATATTCTGAGTCCGGTATGGAATCTTCATCTATCGGTTCACCTATAGCCTGCGATTTATACTCAACCCTTATCTCCGGCGGTTCATCAGGACTGGATTTTAATATTCCTAAATCTACCAGTACTCCCACTCCAATCATGATTATAAATAGAAGAATTATGCCTATAAATATCCCCAGAATTACTTTCCCAGCTGTTTTCATTTCCTAACCTCCACACGTTGCTATTTTAGGCGCCAAATCAACAAAAAATTGATACAGACTCGGGGCAACCTTAGCTATATATGCTACTACTGGGCCAATAAGCGGATCGTCTATGACGCCAATTCCCGTGCTGTCATCCGCCGCCAGTATCGCCAACAGTGCAACTGCCGCCACTACGCTTACTGCTTCAAAAACCTGTTTCCAGTTTGCGATATATATCTGACGAATAACTCCATGCAATATTTGCATAATCCTCAATTTCAGTTCCATCTGGCAATGGAAGCGGCATATTTCCGCTGTCGCCTCTTACTGTGATATTTCCGGGTAAAAGTCACTTTTGCATTAATTGTGGTTAAAAATAGCAACAGGCTCACTTTAAATCCTTGCCTTTTTTGCACTGAACAAAATAAAACCCCGTTAAAATCCCTGTCGTTCCACACTGCATTAAATATTCCGTAATATAATCATTACTTATGAACCCTCGTACAAATAGTATGATATTGAATAATATTAATAGTATTAAACCTAAATTTTCGACTATTTCTGTTTTTTTCGGCTTAACTACATTATATATTCTTTTAAAAATTTTGTTATATAGCAGAGCAAGTATAAATCCAGCTATAAACAATATGATAATTGCGAGAATGCCATCCATTACCGCTGTCTTTCCCATATCAGCAACTATTTTTACGAAAGATAACGGAAGTAATAAAAAGGTAATAAATACTCCTGCTTTAATATATATCCTTTTACTATTCACTCATTTTCTCCTTCCTATTATTCTTGAAAAACTCATTTATCACATTCTACATCTCTGGTCTGAAACCATACTCCCCCACCGATAATAGCAGAAGCACCTATTCGAAATTTATTTTCATCAGGATCATATCCTGCTTCTATCCCACCGCCAAAGAGTGTTAAAGAAGCGCCAATATATATATCTTTTCCGAATAATCTTGCGACCCTCACACCAACATCTTCTTTTATCAGACTTCCTTCTGCTTTTATTCCTATATATTCTTCCGAAACTCCTAATTTGATATCTCCTGATATTGCGTTTGTTTCTATGTTCCATTGCAATAAATCTTTATCATCTTGCCACCCTTGCTTTATCATTCCACCTGAAATGCTGACTATGTTTAAACCTTCTTTATCTATTGATGGCCCTTTTACCTCATTCTCAAATCCATCATTATAAAAAAATATATCATCGCTTACTCTGCTGCATTCGTGATAATCTGACTGTGGTATCCCTAATTCCTTACATTCTCCGGAACACTTTTTTGTCGGTTGTTTACCATTTAAATCCACCATCAATACAGGTATACTATAGCAATAAGTATAATTATTCAGAGAAAACGGATATTGCACACTCCCTTTTATGATATCTCTTCCCAGAAATCTCCCCGCATCTGCCTGATACTCCCTCGCCTGAGCATAGTAAGTCCCAGCCACCTTATCTCTCTGATACCCCGTATACCCAAACGGCTGCATCTCCCCCTGGTTCCCATACAGGTCCTCTCCAAAGGCTCCATAGCCGTAACTCTCCCTTACTGCTCCCGTCTCATCCTCGATTCGGATTGGGCTTCCCAGCTCATCCTGCAGGTAATACCTCTGTCTTCCATTCTCTTCGTAGGATGCCACATTTCCATCCCAGAAATAGATCTACCTTTTCTCTCCTTCAGTTTTCTCCAACAGGTTGTGGTACTCCCTTGTCAGGTCAATGGTATAGCGGATCTGGGTCAGGTTCCCGATCTCCCGGTCGATCCGACTCTGCGGATCCAGCTTCCCGGTCTGGTCTGCCGGCAGCCTTCCTTCCGCCTTCCCTACCCGGTGCCCCAGTCCGTTGTACTGGTACTTTGCTGCCTTCCCGGCTCCGTTCACGGCTTCCTCCAGGCGGTTCAGCGCCCCGTACACATACTGCTGTGTCATCTGCCCGTTCTCCGTGATGCGGGTCAGGTTTCCTCTCTTATCATACTGATATGCCTTTCGGAGAACCGTCTCTGCGCTTCCCTCTTCCCGGATCTCTGTGGTCAGCTGGTTCAGGGCATTATAGCAGTAGGTTGTCCGCCCTGCACGGTCCTCTTTCAGGACCTGGTTCCCGAAGGCGTCATACCCATACCGGGTCTGGAGTTTCCCGTCTTTTTAGATCTGGGAAAGCCGTCCCAAAGCGTCATATCCGTACGCATAGACTCCGCTCTCTGCCTCCAGCCCTCTTCTCTCCTTCGTGATCCCGGTCTTGTTCCCTGTCAGGTTATACAAATAAGTATATCTACCCTACTTCTCTGTATAATCTTTGTATGAAAATCTTAACTTCTATATAATCCTTTGTAAATCATATATCAAGACTTCTGATTACTCTTTTATTTCGTATGATAATGTATCTCCTGAATAGTCACTGTTAAGATTTAAATAATACCATAAATAATAATCTTTCCCTAACATTGTGAAGTGAACAATCTCGTCAGGCTCCTGCCCTTCGACTTTTAAACTATAAACACTATCATCCGGTACTACTCCATAGACAAATCTATTCCCCGGATTCACATTTAAATCCTGCAGCGCGTCGCTCAGACCAAGTTGAAGCGCGATCCCTTTACTTGTCTTTATTCCGCTTTTTGCGTCTTTTGTAGATTTACTCGATACCTTTGTTAAAAATACATATTTTTCTTTTCCATCAATCTCTTTAATTTTAAACTTGGCAAATGTTGTAGCCGCCTCTGTTTCCCCCTTTTCTGATATAAAATAAACAGCAATATACCTGTCACTTTTAAATTCCTTTATTATCTTGTCCATATTTCTCATATAATCGTCTTCCGGTGAAATATCAATATCTGGGTTCTTCATTGCCAGTTCTAATGTATCAGAGTATTCTTTATCAGGAATATTTTCTTCATCGACTTTCAGAACTCCAGGATTTAAAATATCCGAGGGAACATATTGCTTTTTCTTTTCTGGTTCATAAAAGTAAACATTATCACTATTTTTTGTATCATCGCCCCCAAAAAAGCCAATCATAACCAATAATAAAAATCCAGCTATAACTAAGGTTATTATCAGCATTATACATTTTAATATTTTCTTCATCTCAGTCTCTCCATACATTTTAATATTTTCTTCATCTCAGTCTCTCCTTAATCATGCGAAACACATTTCTGCTAATTTAGGGAATAAGCTCTGCAATATCTCTCCTAAAGCTGGAAATTTACTTGCCACATATCCAAACAACGGTACTAAGGCCCAATCATCAACAACTCCTATGCCAAATGCATTATCTGCTATAAATAATATAATCCCGATTATGGCAGCTAAAGACAGTACCCCTTCACCCATTTGTTTCCAATTCATAATATGGCTTTCCAAAGTATATGACCAATTCAATTTTGCATAATTTGTCACTACTATTCCATCAGGTAATTCAAAAGGCATATTACCAGACGTACCACTAGCTCCAGTTTGTATTGCCAAGCCTGTCTTATCAATATACGAGCCTCCAGACACAGAAATACCTGTATTAGCATTTGTATATTGTACTCCTGATATTAATTTCCAAGTAGAAATATCTAGATTTTGACCCGATAAAGAAAGATTCAAATTAGGAATAATCCCTCCAAAATTTAGAGTCCACCCCGTTTTCTCTAACTCTCCATTCATTTTAAATACGAATATGTTTCCTCCTTCATGCGCTGTTACTTCATAAGTGCCACCGTATAGATTGGTTTTATATACTGTAATATCGTTTCCTATAATATATTTATGTATTACACTTTCATCTATCCTGTGCCATACATCCTTAAGCTTTTCTATTCCGGCATTTGCAGTATTTTTAATATCCTCTATCCATTGCGGCCATGAACCATTCATGTCTACTAAGATTAATGGAGAATCAAAGCAATAATTATAGCGATTCATACTAATTGGTATACCCATAGTACCCATAATTAAATCCTGTTCTACAAATTTCCCTATGTCTGTCTGATATTCTCGCTTTTGAGCATAGTAAGTCCCAGCCACCTTATCTCTCTGATACCCCGTATACCCAAACGGCTGCATCCCCCCCTGGTTCCCATACAGGTCCTCTCCAAAAGCTCCGTATCCATAGGATTCCCGTATCGTCCCACTCTCGTCTGCAATCCTCAGCGGGCTTCCCAGCTCATCCTGCAGGTAATAGCTCTGTCTTCCATTCTCTTCGTAGGATGCCACATTCCCATCCCAAAAGTACGTCTGCTTTTTCTCTCCCTCGACTTTCTCCAGCAGGTTGTGGTACTCCCTTGTCAGGTCGATGGTGTAATGGATCTGGGTCAGGTTCCCGATCTCCCGGTCGATCCGGCTCTGCGGATCCAGCTTCCCGGTCTGGTCTGCCGGCAGCCTTCCTTCCGCCTTCCCTACCCGGTGTCCCAGCCCGTTGTACTGGTACTTCGCTGCCTTCCCGGCTCCGTTCACAGCTTCCTCCAGCCGGTTCAGCGCCCCGTACACATACTGCTGTGCCATCTGTCCGTTCTCCGTGATACGGGTCAGGTTTCCACGCTTGTCATACTGATATGCCTTCCGGATGGCCGTCTCCGCGCTTCCCTCTTCCCGGATCTCTGTGATCAGCTGGTTCAGGGCATTGTGGCGGTAAGTTGTCCGCCCTGCACGGTCCTCTTTCAGGACGCGGTTCCCGAAAGCGTCATACCCATACCGGGTCTGGAGTTTCCCGTCTTTTTGGATCTGGGAAAGCCGTCCCAAAGCGTCATATCCGTATGCATAGGCCCCGCTCTCTTCCTCCAGTCCTCTTCTCTCCTTCGTGATCCCGGTCTTGTTCCCTGTCAGGTCATACAGATACGTATACCGGTCTGACACTCCTTCCCTGTCCCGGTGCACCAGCTCCGTCAGCTGGCCTTTGCTGTCATAGGTATAAGCGCTCTCTGTCCCGTTGGGGAACTTCTTCTCCGCCAGCCTTCCAAAGGCGTCATAAGTGTAGGTGATGACCCGGTCCCCTTCCCTCATCTCAGAAAGCCTTACCTGTTCATCGTATCCGTAGGATACGGTCCTTCCATCCGGGTAGGTGATGCCTGTCCGCTCCCCGCTCTTTCCATAGGTATAGGATACTTCCCTGCCGTCCGGGTACTGTACGGCTTTCGCCCGTCCCAGGGCGTCCGGCGTGATCTTCGTCTCCCCCAGCCAGTCCTGCACAAGGATCAGCTGGCGCAGCGGGTTGTAGGACAGCTTCACTTCCCGCCCGTCCGCGTACTGGATCCGGGACAGGTCCCCCTGCTTTGTGTAGGCATACTTTGTCAGGAAGCCCTCCTT
>NZ_NFHL01000020.1 GCF_002161355.1 Lachnoclostridium sp. An76
GTGCCCCGGGACGTACAGTACGGGGATGCCTTCACCGCGCTGTACAGCCTGCGGCAGTCCCTGAAGACCGACCGGATGGACGAGGCCCTCCAGAAGCTGGAGGAGTGCCGGGCGCGGGCCTGCGAGCTGATCCCCGCGGTGGATGAGGAATACGCAGCCCAGACCCGGGAGCTGACCAGCACCACCGCCCAGATCACAGGGCTCCTGGAAGGGATCCGGGACTTCCTGGCGGGGACGCCGCTGACCACGGATTACGCCGCGTTCCAGAGCGCCCTGGGGGAAGTGCGGGCAAAATGGGAGAAGGTGACAGAGGACGCCCAGGCCGCGGTGGAAAAGCTGCTGGCCAGCGTAAAAGGGGCGGAGACCGTCTGCCAGGTGTTCTCCAAAGACCCGGTGAACTTAAGCACCGGGAACTTCATCTACGACCGGACAGACCTGGAGGTCCCGGGGCGGGAGCCCTTTGGGTTCCGGCGGTTTTACAACGCCATCAACGGCCGGAAGGGGGCCATGGGGAAGGACTGGAACCACAACTATGAAGTGTGCGTGAGGCTGGACGGCGGGGAGGCCGTGCTGCTTAAAGAGGACGGGAAAGAGGAGCGGTTCTTCCAAAAGGATGGGAAGTACCTGCCCCTGTTCGCCAGCGAGGGGACGTTTACGGAGACCGGGGACGGGTACGAGTACCTGACCAGAGGGCAGAGACAGTACCGCTTTGACCGGGACGGCCGGTGCCTGGAGATCCGGGAGCTGTCCGGGAGCCGGATCCGCTTCTCCTATGAAGAGGGGGAAGGGGGCCGCTTAAAGCGGGTGGAAAAGGACACCGGGGAATGGTTCGCCTTTGCCTGCCATGAGGACGGGCTTCTGGCATCTGTGGAGGACCACACGGGCCGCCGGGTGTCCTACACCTACCGGGACGGGCTTTTGCGGGAGGCGCGGCTGCCGGACGGCGGCGTCTTCCGATATTGCTATACACCGGGCGGGAAGCTGGAGAGTGTGGAGAACCCGCTGGGGACCGTGACCGTGGAGAACCGGTTCGACGAAGAGGGGCGGACCCTTCAGCAGGAGTTCCCGGACGGCACCCGGATGACCTATGCCTATGATGACAGGAAAAAAAGCGTGGAGCTGACGGAGCGCAACGGAAGCAAAGTGACCTACCTCCACGACGACAGGTACCGGGATGTCAAACATATCTACAGCAACGGGGAGGAGCGGTTCGCCTACAACCAGAACAACCAGAGGACGCTGTACGTGGACCGCCTGGGGAACCGGACCCAGTACGCCTACGACCCGGCAGGGAACCTGACCCGGGTCATCGACGCCCTGGGGAACCGGACAGAGATCCGGTACGGGGAGAAGAACCGCCCTGCAGAGGTGCGGGTCAATGGGAAGGAAAAGCTGAAAGGGACGTACGACGGGGAGGGGCGGCTCCTGTCCATGAAGGACGCCCTGGGAAACCAGACGGAGATCACCTATAACAGCGCCGGCTGGCCGGAGCGGATCGTGCAGCCGGACGGGAGCGAAGTGGGCCTGGCCTATGACAGCCGGGGGAACATTACCGGGCTCAGGGACGCGTCCGGGAGCCTGACCCGGTATACATACGATTCCCTGAACCGGGTGACAGAAAGCGTGGACGGGAACGGGAACCGGACCCGGTACGCCTATGACGTCATGGGGAATGTGACAGAGATCGAGAACGCAGAGGGAAACCGCCGGTATTACGAGTACAACTTAAGCGGAAAGGTGACGAAGGTCACGGATTTCGACGGGCACAGCATCCGGAGGGAATACAATGCCCTGAACCGCCCCGGCAGGGTGACGGACAAAGAGGGAAGAGAGACCCTTCTGACCTATGACAGCATGTGGAACCTGGCCCGGGTGACCACGCCGGACGGGGCCAGGACCACCTATATTTACAATGAGCACAACCTGCTGACCCGGATCAAAGATGCGGACGGGGGCGTGGTACGGTACACCTACGACGCCAACGGCAACCGCACCGGGGAAGAGGATGAGAACGGGGCAAAGACCACGTTTGCTTATGATGCCCTGGGACGGGTGACAGAAGTGAAGGGAGAGGAAGGACTTCACTATACCTATGCCTATGACGGGGAGGGGAATCTGATACAGGCAGAGGACGCCCTGGGGAACATGGTGCGGATGGAGTATGACGAAAACGGGAACCTGACCCGGGAGACCGGGCCTCTGGGGGAGAGCCGGAGCTATACCTACACGCCCCTGGGAGAGGTGGAGAGCGTGACGGATGAGGCGGGAAGGACCACCCGGTACGTCTATCTGCCGGGCGGGCAGTTAAA
>NZ_NFHL01000021.1 GCF_002161355.1 Lachnoclostridium sp. An76
GGGGCTGTCGGGAAATAGATAGTCCAAAACAGGGGCAGTTGTGACTCGCATGAGTCACAACTGCCCCTGAAATTTATCCTGTAAAAAGAGAAAAAGATGGCTAACGACAACCATCTTTCTCTCCGTTCCATGTTATAATGGAACTATGCAAAAACAAGATTATTATAACGACTTTTTTGAAATTGGGCAACAGAAAATTAACTTCAGTTTCTTCGAATTGAGTCTACCCGATGACGATCCAGTCTATACCCTGAAAAAAGTGATGGAGGAATTAGATTTTTCAGGCCTGCTGGCCTGTTATCCAAACAAGGGAAGAACCGGGTTTAACCCAATCATGCTGTATGCTGTCGTTACCTACGCAAACATGCGCGGAGTCCGGGCCGTTGACCGGATTGTTGATCTGTGCCAGAGAGACCTTGCTTTTATCTGGCTGACGAAAGGGCAGAAGCCTCAAAGGGATGTTTTTTACGATTTTAAAGGCAAAAAGCTCACAGGGGAAGTCCTGGATGAATTGAATTACCAGTTCATGCGCCGCCTGGAAAAAGAAGGGTTTCTTACACTGAAAGAACTTTATATCGATGGAACGAAACTGGAGGCAAATGCCAACAGATATACCTTTGTCTGGCGGGGCAGCCTGAATTACCACCTTGCAGGCCTGCTGGATACGATCGATGCCCTTTATACAAAGTACAACGCTTTCCTGCTGGACAATGGGTATGGTCCGAAATACGACCTTGGGGATGCCCATATGTTTGTGATCGAGGGGATGGACAAAATCAGGAAGATCATCAAAAAGAACAGGGAGCGGAAACTGACAAAGCATAAGAAAATCCCCAATAATACCATAATTGAAATCGATCACTGTTCCCCGCTTGAAATCCGGAAACTGCAGAAGAACCTGATGCGGATTGCAGAGGGGGAAGGGATTGAGTTTGTTTTCGGGAAGGGAATGCGCAAGCCGGAGATCCAGAAACTTTATGAGGAACTGGAAAAATGCGGAAAGCGTCTGATGGAGTATAAAGAATGCTTTAAGATTATGGGGAAAGACCGCAACAGCTATTCTAAGACAGATCTGGAAGCGACATTCATGCGGATGAAAGAGGACCATATGATGAACGGGCAGTTAAAACCTGCCTATAACGTCCAGATCGCAGTAGAAAATTACTTTATTGTCCACGGATATGTAAGCAATGACCGGACAGACTACAACACGCTGATCCCAGTTCTGGAAAAACACAGGAAAGCGTTTGGGGATAAGCTGGAAGCAGTAACTGCCGACAGTGGCTACTGCAGCGAAAAGAATCTGCTGTATCTGAAAGAGAATGGAATCCGCAGCTTCATCAAGCTGTAGGACCATGAGAAGAGGAAGACACAGGCATACAAAGAAGACATCGGGAAATATTACAACATGACATATTCCGTTTTTGAGGATGAGCACTATTATATCTGCCATGACGGAAGAGAGCTGCGCCATATCCGGACAGAAAGCAGAGAACAGGACGGCTACACACAGACAATAGAGGTATACGGCTGTGCGGACTGCAGTGAATGTGAATATAAATCGAAATGTCTTTATAAATACAATCCCGAAAAGAATCCGGACCAGAACAAGGTCATGAAGATCAATGAACGCTGGGAAGAACTGAGGGAGGAGTCCAACACGAATATCCAGAGTGAAGAAGGGATCCTGAAACGTCAGACACGGTCGATCCAGACAGAGGGTCACTTTGGAGATATCAAAGAGAACGAAAACTTCCGTCGTTTTAACTACCGTTCGAAAGAGAAAGTATATAAAGAGTTCATGCTGTATGCCATAGGGCGGAACATCATGAAATATCATCGGTTTTTACATCAGGAAATCGAAAAATTTGAAGGGAAAAAGGAGCAGGAAGCGGCTTAACCA
>NZ_NFHL01000022.1 GCF_002161355.1 Lachnoclostridium sp. An76
TGGTTAAGCCGCTTCCTGCTCCTTTTTCCCTTCAAATTTTTCGATTTCCTGATGTAAAAACCGATGATATTTCATGATGTTCCGCCCTATGGCATACAGCATGAACTCTTTATATACTTTCTCTTTCGAACGGTAGTTAAAACGACGGAAGTTTTCGTTCTCTTTGATATCTCCAAAGTGACCCTCTGTCTGGATCGACCGTGTCTGACGTTTCAGGATCCCTTCTTCACTCTGGATATTCGTGTTGGACTCCTCCCTCAGTTCTTCCCAGCGTTCATTGATCTTCATGACCTTGTTCTGGTCCGGATTCTTTTCGGGATTGTATTTATAAAGACATTTCGATTTATATTCACATTCACTGCAGTCCGCACAGCCGTATACCTCTATTGTCTGTGTGTAGCCGTCCTGTTCTTTGCTTTCTGTCCGGATATGGTGCAGTTCTCTTCCGTCATGGCAGATATAATAGTGCTCATTCTCAAAAACGGCGTATGTCATGTTGTAATACTTCCCGATGTCTTCTTTGTATGCCCGTGTCTTCCTCTTCTCATGGTCCTGCAGCTTGATGAAGCTGCGGATCCTGTTCTCTTTCAGATACAGCAGGTTCTTTTCACTGCAGTAGCCGCTGTCGGCAGTGACTGCCTCCAGCTTATCCCCAAACGCTTTCCTGTGTTTTTCCAGAACTGGGATCAGCGTGTTGTAGTCTGTCCGGTCATTGCTTACATATCCGTGGACAATAAAGTAATTTTCTACTGCGATCTGGACGTTATAGGCAGGTTTTAACTGCCCGTTCAGCATATGGTCCTCTTTCATCCGCATGAATGTCGCTTCCAGATCTGTCTTAGAATAGCTGTTGCGGTCTTTCCCCATGATCTTAAAGCATTCTTTATACTCCATCAGACGCTTTCCGCATTTTTCCAGTTCCTCATAAAGTTTCTGGATCTCCGGCTTGCGCATTCCCTTCCCGAAAACAAACTCAATCCCTTCCCCCTCTGCAATCCGCATCAGGTTCTTCTGCAGTTTCCGGATTTCAAGCGGGGAACAGTGATCGATTTCAATTATGGTATTATTGGGGATTTTCTTATGCTTTGTCAGTTTCCGCTCCCTGTTCTTTTTGATGATCTTCCTGATTTTGTCCATCCCCTCGATCACAAACATATGGGCATCCCCAAGGTCGTATTTCGGACCATACCCATTGTCCAGCAGGAAAGCGTTGTACTTTGTATAAAGGGCATCGATCGTATCCAGCAGGCCTGCAAGGTGGTAATTCAGGCTGCCCCGCCAGACAAAGGTATATCTGTTGGCATTTGCCTCCAGTTTCGTTCCATCGATATAAAGTTCTTTCAGTGTAAGAAACCCTTCTTTTTCCAGGCGGCGCATGAACTGGTAATTCAATTCATCCAGGACTTCCCCTGTGAGCTTTTTGCCTTTAAAATCGTAAAAAACATCCCTTTGAGGCTTCTGCCCTTTCGTCAGCCAGATAAAAGCAAGGTCTCTCTGGCACAGATCAACAATCCGGTCAACGGCCCGGACTCCGCGCATGTTTGCGTAGGTAACGACAGCATACAGCATGATTGGGTTAAACCCGGTTCTTCCCTTGTTTGGATAACAGGCCAGCAGGCCTGAAAAATCTAATTCCTCCATCACTTTTTTCAGGGTATAGACTGGATCGTCATCGGGTAGACTCAATTCGAAGAAACTGAAGTTAATTTTCTGTTGCCCAATTTCAAAAAAGTCGTTATAATAATCTTGTTTTTGCATAGTTCCATTATAACATGGAACGGAGAGAAAGATGGTTGTCGTTAGCCATCTTTTTCTCTTTTTACAGGATAAATTTCAGGGGCAGTTGTGACTCATGCGAGTCACAACTGCCCCTGTTTTGGACTATCTATTTCCCGACAGCCCC
>NZ_NFHL01000023.1 GCF_002161355.1 Lachnoclostridium sp. An76
AGGCGGAAGAGAAGTATGCAGGAGCGGAGGAACTCTATAAAAAGGAGAAGGCAGATCTGGGGCTTGCAAATACGCTGAAATCGCAAGGAGATCTTCTGAGGCGTCTAGGGAGAGTAAAAGAGGCGGAAGAGAAGTATGCGGGAGCGGAGGAACTCTATAAAAAGGAGAAGGACGATCTGGGTCTTGCAAATACGCTGAAATCGCAAGGAGATCTTCTGAGTCGTCTAGGGAGAGTAAAAGAGGCGGAAGAGAAGTATGCAGGAGCGGAGGAACTCTATAAAAAGGAGAAGGCAGATCTGGGGCTTGCAAATACGCTGAAATCGCAAGGAGATCTTCTGAGGCGTCTAGGGAGAGTAAAAGAGGCGGAAGAGAAGTATGCGGGAGCGGAGGAACTCTATAAAAAGGAGAAGGACGATCTGGGTCTTGCAAATACGCTGAAATCGCAAGGAGATCTTCTGAGTCGTCTAGGGAGAGTAAAAGAGGCGGAAGAGAAGTATGCAGGAGCGGAGGAACTCTATAAAAAGGAGAAGGCAGATCTGGGGCTTGCAAATACGCTGAAATCGCAAGGAGATCTTCTGAGGCGTCTAGGGAGAGTAAAAGAGGCGGAAGAGAAGTATGCGGGAGCGGAGGAACTC
>NZ_NFHL01000024.1 GCF_002161355.1 Lachnoclostridium sp. An76
CAAAGCGGAAGATTCGCCTGCGGCTCAGGCATCCGCTTTGAAATTAACGCCGCATCCCATTCTTTTAAGTCTTTCCATCAGATTACTCCAAGTCACCGTCGCCATATCCCCGTCCGCCGCGAAAGGTGCATCAAAGGGGCCGGTTTTCTGGGTTCATCCGATCGGCAGGTCCCCGCAGGCAAATGCAGGATTTCGAAAGTTGGATGAAAGGGGAGCTTCTGTGGCGAAACAGGAATTTTTATTAGACGGAAGGTGACGCGGACTTCCGGGAGATGGGTTGTCTTTTGCCGGGAAAGTTCCCTTCTCGCTACGTTTTTAAACGCTGCATTTGTCGGGGGACCTTCCGTCTTGAGCAAAACCAGAAAACAGCGAAGCGCCTTTTTCGAAAACCTTTCAGCACGGGTGTGTGGGTGACTGAGGTGACTGCGGAGGGGCTTGAAAAAACTTGAAATCCGGAACTATGCGTTGAAAGCAGCAGGGGGCTTGTCTGAGCCAAAAGCGAGTTGCTCCCTGCTGCTTTCTGCCTTTAGCATAGTCCCGGATTTCTTAGTTTTTGCTGCCACGGAGCCCCGGAGCCGAAGCCACCCACACACCCGTGCTG
>NZ_NFHL01000025.1 GCF_002161355.1 Lachnoclostridium sp. An76
TCTGAGGCGTCTAGGGAGAGTAAAAGAGGCGGAAGAGAAGTATGCGGGAGCGGAGGAACTCTATAAAAAGGAGAAGGCAGATCTGGGGCTTGCAAATACGCTGCAATCGCAAGGAGATCTTCTGAGTCGTCTAGGGAGAGTAAAAGAGGCAGAAGAGAAGTATACAGGAGCGGAGGAACTATATAAAAAGGAGAAGGACGATCTGGGTCTTGCAAATACGCTGCAATCGCAAGGAGATCTTCTGAGGCGTCTAGGGAGAGTAAAAGAGGCGGAAGAGAAGTATGCGGGAGCGGAGGAACTCTATAAAAAGGAGAAGGACGATCTGGGGCTTGCAAATACGCTGCAATCGCAAGGAGATCTTCTGAGTCGTCTAGGGAGAGTAAAAGAGGCGGAAGAGAAGTATACAGGAGCGGAGGAACTCTATAAAAAGGAGAAGGACGATCTGGGTCTTGCAAATACGCTGCAATCGCAAGGAGATCTTCTGAGGCGTCTAGGGAGAGTAAAAGAGGCGGAAGAGAAGTATGCGGGAGCGGAGGAACTC
>NZ_NFHL01000026.1 GCF_002161355.1 Lachnoclostridium sp. An76
AAACGTCCGAAAACAGTGAAGCGCAGATATCGAAGACGTATTCAGCACGGGTGTGTGGGTGGCTTCGGCTCCGGGGCTCCGGGGCAGCAAAAACTAAGAAATCCGGGACTATGCTAAAAGCAGAAAGCAGCAGGGCGCAACTCGGCGTTGCCTCAGACAAGCCCCCTGCTGCTTTCAACACATAGTTCCGGATTTCAAGTTTTTTCAAGCCCCTCCGCAGTCACCTCAGTCACCCACACACCCGTGCTGAAAGGTTTTCGAAAAAGGCGCTTCGCTGTTTTCTGGTTTACTCAAGCCGGAAGCTCCCCAGCAAATGCAGCGTTTAAAAACGTAGTGAGAGAGGGGAACTTCTTCGACAAAAAGCAACCTTCTCCAACCAGCAGAAACATACCCCGAGAAAAACCTTTCCGCCAAAAGATAGCCCTCCCCCAGCTAGCAGAATTCTATAGCCAGAGAGGCACAGCTTGCTGGGCCAAATCGAACGGCTAATCCCCTCCCGGAAGTCCGCGGTCC
>NZ_NFHL01000003.1 GCF_002161355.1 Lachnoclostridium sp. An76
TCCTTTCTTTTGTGGGGTGTTACCCCCCCCCCCCCAATAATTTTTATATTTTCCTTGTTACTCATCTCTTTCCTTTCTGCCGGAACTCCTATATATGTCCCCGGCTCCATAATATTCGTTACGACCACAGCCCCTGCTCCAACCATGCACTCTGAGCAGACAGAGAGATTATTACTCACACTTGCTCCGATTCCGATCCATGTTTTTTCCCCTATGTGTACTGTTCCGGCAATATGTGCTCCTACCGATACATGGACAAAATCTCCAATTTGATCATCATGTTCCACAACAGCTCCCGAATTAATGATACAATGTCTGCCAACAGCGGCATCTGCATTGATTACAGCATTGGCCATAATGACTGATCCCTCGCCGATTTTTACTCCCATATTTGAAATAACCGCTGACGGATGGATCACTGTGTACCATTGAACGCCGTCCATTTTTAATGCTATCTTTTCGCGGATTGATGCATTGCCAATCGCAATGATAAAATAATACTCTTGATATTCTTTAAAACATTCTACTTTCCCTAAAACAGGAAAACCAATAAATCTTCCAGGTAATTCGGGATTATCATCTAAAAAGCCGATTACTCGATCTCCTGATTGAATAATAACATCCGCAACCACTTTCCCATGGCCGCTTGCCCCAATTATAATAACTTCTTTCTGCATTATACGCTGCCTCACCGCTCTTCCGCACTCCCCTTAAACTCTTCCATCGTCGCCGCCGTCTCCGAACTGATCCCCTCCCTCTTCAACACCGTCTTCACGGTCTGAAAAATGATCTTCCAGTCCCCAAGAAACGACACATGATCCACATATTCCACGTCCAGGTCAAACTTCTCTTCCCATGAGATTGCATTTCGTCCGTGTACCTGTGCATATCCGGTAAATCCCGGGCGCACCTCATGGCGTCTCGCCTGGTGTTCATTATACAGAGGCAGATATTTGACCAACAGGGGTCTCGGTCCCACTACTGACATATCTCCGTTTAAGATATTAAAAAGCTCCGGGAGCTCATCCAGACTTGTGGATCTGAGCATTTTCCCGAAAGAGGTAAGTCTGATCTCATCCGAGAGAAGATTTCCCTCACTGTCTTTTTCATCTGTCATTGTACGGAACTTGTATAAAGTAAACACTTTTCCGTCCAACCCCGGCCGTTCCTGCTTAAATAAGACCGGAGATCCCAGCCTCAGCCTGACCAGGAGCACCGTAACTGCCATCACCGGCGACAGCACGATAATTGCAGCCAGCGCGCAGCAGAAGTCCTGCGGGCGTTTAATATATTTTTCGTAAAATCCCTGTTTGTGTCCTTGTACTGCTGCCTGATCCGCCTCATCCGGTTTGGATACCTTCTTCTTTTTCCTGGCCGCATATGACACTGCCGTGATGCCCGCCGCTGCGGCCAGCATTACGGATACTGCTTTTTTCCATTTACTCATTTTACCGGAAACATCCCTTCACGATCTCAATCACTTTCTCCTGCTTCTCCGCTGTCATCTTATTATCACTCGGCAGGCACAGTCCTCTCTGGAATATATCCATTCCCACATCCAACGGCTTACCGTCTTTTCCTTCTGCGCCGCCTTCGATATAGGCATTGGTCACTGCCCTTCCATTGCCTTCCCTTGTGACGAACCCGTTCATCCGGTAGATTGGCTGCATGTGCATCGGTTTCCAGATGGGTCGCCCTTCTGCATTATATTTTGCCAGCGTCTCCAGTATTTCTGTCGGACAGGATTTTCCCGGCTCCGTGATATACAGGGCTTCCTGCTCTCCTCTCACCTGCCTGCACATTGCCTCCGGCTTAATCAGCATACAGCTCAGCCAGAAGTTTGGTTCGCTGCTTTCCCCGTCATAAGGATTCATCTTGACCGGAAGATCTTTAAATCCTTCTTTATATCTTTCATAAATCGCTTTTTTCTGCGCGATATGCTCTTCCAGATAGGGGAACTGCCCTCTTACCACTCCGGCGATCACATTGCTCATCCGGTAATTGTAGCCCAGCTCTTCATGCTGATACCACGGTGCATTCTCTCTGGACTGGGTGGACCATTTTCTTACTTTGTCTGCCGCTCCTTTTTCATCCGTGAGCAGCATTCCCCCGGAAGATCCGGTGATGATCTTGTTCCCGTTGAAGGAAATACAATTGTACTTTCCGAATGTCCCTGTCTGTTTTCCTCTGTATACAGCTCCGAGTGATTCCGCCGCATCCTCAATGACCACCGCGCCATGCCTGTCGCATATTGCCTTCAGTTCGTCTATTTTCCCCGGTGTTCCGTAGAGATGGGCTATGACCACGACCTTTACGTCAGGATAAATCTCAAACGCCTTCTCCAAAGCCGCGGGATCCATATTCCATGTATCATATTCAGTATCGATAAAGACCGGTACGCCGCCTTCATAGACAACCGGATTCACTGTCGCGTCAAATGTCATGTCTGAACAGAATACTTTATCTCCCGGCCGGACGCCTGCCAGTTTTACCGCCATGTGAAGGGCAGCTGTCCCTGCTGAAAGCGCCACAGCGTAGGCGCACCCGACCTTCCGGCATGCCATTTTTTCTGCTTCATTGATATTCTCGCCAACCGTTGACATCCAGTTTGTATCAAATGCAGCTTTCATATATTCCATCTCCGGTCCGTGCATTGTGGGACTGGAAAGCCATATTTTATTTTCAAATGGTGTTATTTCTGTTTTCAAAACATATTACCTCTGTTTCTTCATTCCTTCTGTATTTCCCATAAAATAAGATCCCCCATGGACTCTTACTGTATTTTCTCTTTTATCTTTCCTTGCGTTGTCACCTTCGCCACAATCTCCAGCCCCACCTGTGTCTCAACCTTCCTCCCGAACATCTCGACTTCCAGATAAGCCCTTCTCTTATGCCGGTCCACCTTCCTGATCATCCCTTCATGCCCTTTCAGCGGTCCGCTCGTGACAACTACCCTGTCATCCTCGATGATCCCTTCTGACATGGCGACGATCTGTTCCTCTTTCCCGAATTCCATCAGAAGATCAACCTCATCTTCTGCCAGCGGCACAACTTCCTTTCCCGTGCCTATCAGCTTCGTAAGGCCGATCACCTTTTTCAGGCAGTGATACAGCTGTTCCTCATCTTCGCTGACGAGGAATACATACCCGGGGAACAGGATCTTTCTCTCCTTATGCCATTCTCCCTGATACCGCTTCATCTGCTCGCAGTAGGGGATAAAACAGTGCTCCAGTATTTCTTTTTCTATCACTCTCTCACACTGCTGCCGGATTTCTTCCTCCATACCGGTCCGCACCTGTATTACATACCACATACCATCCCTGCCTCTGCAATGTTCTCCGCACTGTGTTTCCATTCAATCGAAATCGAAAAAGAGTATGCTTCGCCATTTTGGCTGCCATCCGGCACCCAAATCCATGTCAGTCATGTCCCTTCTCAGGACCGGACGCGGCAAAGCGACGATCCGTCCCTCAAAGTTCTTATACCCGGAGATCCGGCTTATACGTCGGCACGATCCCCGCTACGATCTCCTTGATCCTTCCATCCTCATGCCGGCTCTCTTCGTCCAGCTCATCTAGCTGTGCCTCAAACTTCTCATCATCCATCTTGATCGGCTTCCCGATATGGATCAGCTCGTTCTCTGTATCCTGCATTCCTTCCTCGTCCATGAGCAGCTCCTCATACAGCTTCTCCCCCGGACGCAGTCCCGTATATTCCACCATGATATCCACATCCGGCTCATACCCGGAGAGGCGGATCAGGTTTCTCGCCATATCATCGATCTTCACCGGATCCCCCATATCCAGGACGAAGATCTCGCCGCCCTTTGCATAGTAGGATGCCTGGAGCACCAGTGACACAGCCTCAGGTATGGTCATAAAATAACGGATGATATTCTTATCCGTCACAGTCACCGGGCCGCCTGCCGCGATCTGCTTCTTAAAGAGCGGAATCACACTTCCATTACTCCCCAGTACGTTTCCGAATCGCACTGCTACAAAATCTGTCCCCGGGCACTTCCGGTTCATCATCTGCACGACCATCTCACACAGCCTCTTGGACGCTCCCATGATATTTGTGGGGTTTACTGCCTTATCCGTGGAGATGAGGACGAACTTTTTCACCCCGGCCGCCGCGGCTGCCTTGGCCGTCTTATATGTACCGATCACATTGTTCTTGATTGCCTCGTTCGGGCTGTCTTCCATCAGAGGCACATGCTTGTGCGCCGCCGCGTGGAAGACTACATCCGGGTGGTATGTCTGCATGATCCAGTTGATCCGGTTTGTATTTCTTACTGACCCGATGCGCACATCCAGGTTCAGTTTATCGCCATATCTTCTGACCAGCTCCTGCTGGATGTCATAGGCATTATTCTCATAGATATCAAAGATCACAAGCTTACCCGGCTGTGCCCCGGCAATCTGACGGCACAGCTCGCTTCCGATCGAGCCGCCGCCCCCGGTGACGAGCACGGTCTTCCCTTTGATGGAATGAAGGATTTCTTCGTTATTTACTTTTACCTGCGCCCTGCCCAGGAGATCTGTGATCTCCACGTCCCGGAGAGTGCTCACACTGACTTCTCCGTTTATGAGCTGGTACACGCCCGGCACGGTCTGCATCCTGCACCCGGTATCTTTGCAGAGATTCAGGATATCCTTCCTGTTTTTCCCGGTTGTCGCTGGTATCGCATATATGATACGGTTAATGTCGTACTTTTTGATCATATCCACAATATCATAACGGTTCCCCACGATCGGGATGCCTTCCAGCATCCTCCCCTTTTTATTCGGGTTATCGTCTATGATGCAGCACACTTTTACATCCGTTTGATTCGAATTGATCAGTTCTTTGATCAAAGTCTGTCCCGCCTGTCCGGCGCCAATGACCATGACACGGTCCTGCGTCTTACTGTGGTCCATTCCGCTGCGGTTGGCGTAAAACCGGAGCAGCCTGTACGAGAACCGGATCCCCGCTGTCAGGCAGAAGCTTATGATATAGCCCATCAGGTACCAGCTTGCCGGCATATGCAGATCCATGAACAAAGCGCCGCCCGCATACGCCAGGATCAGCAGGGCATATGCTGTCAGGATGGACCGCAGCTCCGCCACGCTGGCGAGGCGCCAGATACTGTGGTAAAGCCTGCATCCGTAAAATATCACGACTGTGACAATGATCCAGTACGGCATCGCCCACAGATAGCCCTGCAGGTACTGTCCCGGTACCTGCCACGGTCTGAGGTCAAACCGCAGCACAAGCGCCGCATAATAAGAAAATGCAATCGTCAGGACGTCTGCCAACAGAAGAAGAAGGGCTTTATGTATCCATTTCATGCCGGTTTCTCTTTTCCCCTCTCCCATTATACCCTTATCCTCCTGTGTCTGTATAAATAGATCGCCGCCCCGGCTGCAAGAGCCACAGCAGAAGCGATCACTGCATTGACCGGATCTACGGCAAGCGCCGCAGCCGGTGCCGCGTCCTGACTGATGACTTCCGCTGTATCAGCCGCATTCCCGCTCACAAGGCTCATACCAAACAGGTTTACGATATAATTAAGATATTCCATTCTCATTTATCTTCCTTTAAATAACTTTCTCAAAAACGGTCCGCAGGACTTCCCATTTCCCACACAAAGGCGCGCCTATTCTCCCACGCGCGCCCACTGTTGTCCATCTTATAAGCAATCTACTCGTGTCTTGCTTTTCTGTATACCGCTGTCCCGGCAGCTCCCAGTACAACTGCAGCTCCGAGCCATGCAGCCCATCCGTACGTCATCCCGGTCTTCGGTGAGGTCCCGACCGACGCATCCGCGCCGCCGCTCACTTTTCCGATCACAGCTACCGGTGAGAGGTCTTCGAAGATCACTGTCACTTCTTTATTTGTGTAATCTACATTCTCAGGCTCTACGATCTCCCATACACTCCTGCCCGTACTGTAATGGAGGAGTCCTACCTCAGATACATTCTCTGACAGCGCCGGCACAGACAGATTAACTTTATATTTACCGCCTTCTACCTGTACGCCTCCGTTGATCGGGATCAGGTCAAAGAATTTTGTCAGCATGACCTTCCCTTCCAGGTCGTCCGCCAGCTCCGGGGCAAGGTCCGCCACGCTCTGGAGTGTCTCAGCCCCGGAATTCACTGCCTCGATCTTCGCCATCACTTCCGGTGCAGACGCAGCCAGATCCGGCAGCACGTCCGCGGATGCCTCTTTCAGTTCGTACCATCCGACAGAATCTCCTACAAGTGTCATTTCTCCGGTCTTGCTCTCTCCTGCTGCAAATACTGCCACTGCCTGTGACACGATAAGCGCTGCCGCAAGGATCGTGCCAAATAATTTCTTTCTCATATCGTCCCTTCCTTTCTTTAAACTGCTCTTAATGCTTTTTTATTGTTCTATTGATATCAGTACGGCCTGCACAAGATAACGCCTGTCCGCCTGGTTACCATAGCATGTTGACAATGTGATAATCTTATCCTCGTCTGTGACTGCCTGTCCGGTATCGATACAGGCGCCCATCTCCCGGATCGAAAAAACGGAATCCAGATACTGACGGTAGATTTCTTTATCATCAAAATCAAAACTCTGCATGAGATGTCTGTCGTCATACAGGTATGCTGCAAATATCCTGTAATGCCGTATCGCGTCCGGCGTATAGACCAGCACTTCTCTGTTCGCGTCAAAGAAGCTCCTGTCCTGATATTTCAGGAGATTCTGGAACATACTTCCGTTCGCCATGTCATGCCCGTAGATCACGGTATTCGGATCTTCAAAGTCCCGGCTGTTATAGGTTTCCGTATAGATCGATCCTTCCGGGCTTACTTCGCCGTCGATCGTGTGTGTCAGATAATATGTATTATCCGTCTCACTCTGTACAATGGGATAATCGACCGCCGTCCCCGGTATTGTGATCCATGCGTAGATATCCGGATTTTTCGACTGCAGCGCGGCGAAATCGATCGGGATCTCGACGCCGCTGTCTTCGGGCTTTTCTTTTGGGACTCCCGTCCCCACCTCTGCCCTTAGGGCGCTGTAACCGTCCCCGGCATTCTTCTCTTTCAGGTACTGCCGGATCCCGACCCCTGCGCACACGGCTGCGGCGAGGAAAATAAGGATGCTCACCGCGAGATATTTCTTTTTCACGGCTTCTCACCTCTTCCGCCGCTCTCTGTTTCTCTGTAAAATGTCTCCAGGATTTTCTCATAGAGCGCATCATCATCCACATGATACTCATCATAGGATTTTCCCTGCACTCCCTCTCCCGGCACTGTCCAGTTCTCTGTCACGCTCCCTGCCGCGGCGCTCTCCATCAATTTGACGAATTCGTCATTCCCCATGCTGGTGACCATATACGGTTCCAGCGCCATATAGAGCTCCGCCGCAAACGCGGTCCCGTCCGCAGCTTTTTTCTGCGCCGCTTCCCCGAACGCACGGATGTATTCCTTCTGCCGCTCTGTGCGGGCAAGCGCGCTCTGCGGGGTTGATGTATCTCTGTATCTCACAAACAGCTCTGTATTTTCTTTGTCTAATGTCACCTGAGCCCCTTCTGAGAACTCAGGGTACGCTTCTTCCATACTGTCATTAGGGACTGTGACTGTTACTGTCCCCACACTCTCCGTAAGCACCGGGATGCCGTCAAGGTTCACAGCGCAGTATCCCTGGATAGGCAGTCCGTACAGAAGATCTGACACTGCCTCCTCGGTCAGCCGGCAGCTCTCATGCCCTCCGTCTCCATACGCGTAGGAAAGGCTGATATGGTCTTCTGACTTCCCCAGGCTCTCTCCGCCCGGGCCGAATGCCTCGACCTCAGTCATGGTATCCCTTGGGATGGTGACCACGCTGACCGTCTTCTCTACCCGGTCCCATGAGAGCAGGTACAGGGCATCCGCCTGTCCTGCGTCTGCCTGCCCGACGGAAGTTTCTGCCTTTTCTCTTGTATCTATCCCCAGCAAAAGATAATTGCTCAGGTGGTCATTATACTGGTATTCTTTTCCTTCCCAGATCACTGTCCCGGCGTCAGGAGTATCTGCATCTGCATTCCCGCCGGTCTCCTGCGCCTGCTCTCCCGGCCGCACTGTCCTGAAAACGAGAAATCCCACCGCCAGTGCTGCTGCCGCTGCCACGCACACCGGGATCAGCCACAGTTTCTTTTTCCGCTTTTTTCTTCCAGTCATTTACTTCTCTTCACCGTAATAATAGCTGTATTTTGAATAATACTTATTTTTCTTTATATCGACTTTATTCAGCACTGCCCCAAGGATATGGCAGCCGCTCATCTCCAACTGCTGCTTTACTTTTAAAGCCACCCGCCTGCTTACCAGGTCGCTCTCCACGACCAGGATCGCTCCGTCACACTGCCTTGCCACGACTGCGGCATCTGTCAGGCTCCCGACCGGCGGCGTATCGACCAGCACATAATCATATTTCCCCCGCATTGTATGCACAAGGGAAGCGAAGCTTTCCTGCGCCAAAAGCTCCGATGGGTTCGGAGCTGACGGGCCGGCGAATATGATGTCTACATCCCGGAAATTTGTGCTGTATACAATATCCTGCAGTCCGCTCTGGCCGCTGAGGTACTGTGAGAGGCCTGCTGTCTTCTGCTTCACCTGGAACCTGCTTATATAACTGGATTTGCGGATATCCGCATCCAGGACGAGCACTTTTTTCCCCATCTTTCCGATCTCGAGCGCGAGCTGGAAGACCACATCGCTCTTTCCCTCATTGGGGTAACAGCTCGTAATGACGATGGACTTAACCTCTGTCCCGGTGAACTGTATATTTGTACGGAGGGTCTTAATGGCTTCTTCGTAGAAATAATCATTCTGCTTGGGATCTGTCATGATCACCCTGCGTTCCGTCATTTATGTTTCCTCCTCTTTCTTTTGCGCTTTGATTTCTTTTCCGACTTCCCGGAGATATAGTCTTTCCGGTCCGGTATGCTCGCCAGCGTCGGGATCTTCAGATATCTTTCGATATCATCCTCTGACCGGAGACTGTCATCCATGATCGTCATCAGTGTCACAACTCCTGCCGGCAGGACCAGACCTGCCAGTGCGCCGAGCATCACATTCCTGCTCAGGCTCGGGCTTGCCTGCGATGTGGGCACCTCTGCTTTCTCTATGATCTTTGGCGGCACGACTTCCATCTTGTCGCCGATATACTCAGAAGACACAGCTGCGAGTTCATCCGCGAGCTCTTTTGCCAGCTCCGGATCCGGGTTCGTCACTGTGATCTGCAGGATCCGTGTCTCATCCGGGTTATTGATGGATACGTTTCCTTTCAGGGCGCCGTATCCCATATCAAGCCCCAGGTTATCGATCACTTCTTCAAGCACGCTCCGGCTCGTGATCAGCATACTGTAGTCCTTCGTGAGCTGACTCCCGAACTGCAGGTCCGCGATCGAAGTGAGCGTGGTCTCTTTCGAAATGACAAGCACAGTCGAAGTCGCGCTGTACAGAGGTGTGATCAGCAGCTTGGTGTAAGCTCCCGCGATCAGCGCTCCGGCCAGCAGAGCAGCCACAATGATAAGGACCCTCTTTTTCAGGGCATACAGTATCTCTACCAGGTCGATTTCCATCTCGTCATTATCGTATGTTTTTTCCATAATTATGGTTTCCTCTTACCTTATTTATTTGCGCACCGGTTATACTTTATATTTCTTTTCCTTCCAGCAGCCCCATCGCGTTTCTCTTAAGCACTGCTTCTATATAACTGCTGCTGAGTTCCTTTTCCATCCACCTTACGGCTCTCTCCGTCTCCGGTCCGCGCCCCTCAGTGTTATGCATATCTGTCCCCAGGAAATCCGCCAGCCCCCGCCGCAGTATCTTCCTGCACCATCTGGCCGTCCCCTGATGCCATTTCCCGCCCGCCGGCCGGAAATTGAGCTGTACACATGCCCCCTGTTTCTTCAGTTCTTCCAGTCTTCCCTCTTCCCGCAGCGCCTGATACCGCTCTGCATGCGCCAAGACCGGGCGGTAACCTGCAAGGGTCAGTTCCCTGACCGCACTAAATATGTAAGAATACGGTGCCGCAGGCAGAAATTCGACCATGACATATCTTGTGCCGGCTATGGTGAGAAGTTTTTCCTCTTCCAGTAAGCTCAAAGCATCTTCAGAGTACATGATCTCCTGTCCCGGCCAGATCTGGATCTCTGTTTTCAGTCTCGCACGCGCCTGTGCCTGCACTTCCCGGCACAGTCTCCGTATACGGTCTGGACATATGTTTGGAAATCTGCCGGAATAATGCGGCGTCGCTATCACGCCCCGTATTCCCTGCTGCCCGGCCTGCCGGAGCATGCGGATACTTTCCTGCATATCTGAAGCTCCATCGTCCAGTCCCGGCAGGATATGGCTGTGTGTATCAATAATCCATGTCATCCGGCAATGTTCCTCTCCTATCGACGATATCCAGTGAAATGATACCTCAGTTCGCCATTTTATGTCAAGCAATTTTGCTCTTTTTACATTTTTTACATTTTTTACATTTTTTGGTATAACAGTTCAGCCATCGGGCTGCGCGGGAGAGAAAATCATGCTCGCATGATTTTTCGAGCGGGCAGTCCGATGAGCTGAGCGCCCGTTAATGAGGAAAACAGCGGCGGCAGCCGCAGTAAGCACGCAGTGCGGTTTTCCGAATGGCGCGGCTGAACTGTTACTTTTCGTTCAACAGTTATTACTGCGCCTTTTCCCTTCACATCCTCGATCATGCCCACGACTGCCACCGGCTTCGCTGCCGACGGGTCTGCCGTCTCGCAGATAAACCATCCGCGCTCCACGCCGCTATTTCTTACAGCTCCTGTTTTACTGCTCCGGTTTCACCCAGCCACTTGCGTACAACCTGGACGCTTTCATCCAACGCCTGGGCGATCTTTTCCGTACTCATACCCATTTGAGCAAGATTCCCCGCTACTTCTTTTGCCTTTTCTTCCTTCCCTTTCTGTTCGATCCACTCTGTCACTTCACACATTATATTCTCCCCTCACAGCCTCGCCTTAAAATCCTCATATCCGAATGTTTTTACGATTTCACACGTCCCGTCCTCTCTCTCGAGAACGATATCCGGGAGCCTCATCCCGTTGAATGTATTCGTCTTCACCATTGTATAGATCGCCATATCCTGAAACTCCAGACGGTCTCCACATTTCAGCGGCTGTGCGAAGGAATAATCCCCGATCACGTCCCCCGCAAGGCATGTGGGCCCTGCCAGCCGGTACTCATACGGCCGCTCGTGTCCCGCTGTTCCGCTGTCCGCAGCGCCGCTGCCCACAGAACTGCTGCCCGAAGGACTGCTTCCCGCAAAACCGTTGCCGCCCGCATTCTCCTCCGCCGGATCGCCCGCGTCTTTCAGCGGCGGCCGGTACGGCATCTCCAACACGTCCGGCATATGGCACGCAGCGGAAGCGTCCAGGATCGCGATCTTCATCCCGTTCTCCACGATCTCCATCACTTCTGTTATAAGCTCGCCGGCATTCAGCGCCACTGCCTCCCCGGGTTCCAGATAGACTTCCACACCGTATGTTTCCTTCATATGGCGGATGCAGCGCTTCAGCAGTCCAATATCATAGCCAGGTCTCGTAATGTGATGCCCGCCGCCGAAATTCACCCATTTCATCCTGTGCAGATATTTCCCGAATTTCTCTTCCACTGCCCGAAGCGTCTTTGCCAGGTCGTCGGAATCCTGCTCGCATAATGTATGGAAATGCAGCCCGTCCAGTGCGGAGATATCTTCCTCTGACATCTCTTCCTCAAACTTTTCCAGCGTAGTCCCCAGTCTGGAAAACGGGGCGCACGGGTCATAGATCGCATGTCCTTCCTGTGTCGAGCACTCCGGGTTGACCCTCAGCCCCATGCTCCTGCCCGCCTGCTTTACCTGTTCCTTATATTTCTTCACCTGCGCCGGGGAGTTAAACACGATATGCCCGCACAGCCTAAGGATCTCCGGCATCTCCTCTTTCTTATACGCCGGGGAGAAGATATGGTTCTCCTTTCCCATCTCCTCGTATCCCAGTTTTGCCTCATACAGCCCGCTCGCTGTGGTTCCGTCCAGGTACTGCCCGATCAGCGGGTATACCCGGTACATGGAGAACGCCTTCTGCGCCAGCAGGATCCTGCATCCCGTCTCCATGCGGACTTCTTTCAGTATCTCCAGATTTCTCCTGAGTCCCTCCTCCCGCACCACAAAACAGGGAGTTTTTAACTGTTCTTTTCTCATAATAAATGACCTGCCATATCACCCTAATCCGAATTTACTCTACCAGCTCCGGATCCTCGCTGATCTTCCACGGCAGCCCCCATTTATTGAGCGCGTCCATGAACGGATCGGGATCGAATTCTTCCATATTATATACACCCGGTTTCTGCCATGTCCCGGTCATTACCATCATTGCCCCGATCATCGCCGGTACTCCGGTCGTATAGGCAACTGCCTGGGAGCCGACTTCCTTATAGCATTCCTGGTGGTCACATGTATTATATATGTAGAGTTTCTTCTCCTGCCCGTCTTTTTTCCCGATGAAGATACAGCCGATATTGGTCTTTCCCTTTGTGCGCGGCCCCAGTGACGACGGATCCGGGAGCACTGCTTTTAAGAACTGGAGCGGCACGATCTCTTTCCCCTCATACATGATGGGTTCTATGGAAGTCATGCCCACATCTTCCAGACATCTTAAGTGGTTCAGGTAGCTTTCCCCGAATGTCATGAAGAAACGGATGCGTTTGATCCCCGGGATATTCAGCGCCAGGGACTCAATCTCCTCGTGGTGGAGCAGGTACATATCCTTTTCTCCAATCTCCGGGAAATTGTACACTCTCTTGATCTCCATGGGCTCTGTCTCTACCCAGTGCCCGTTCTCCCAATAGGAGCCTTTCGCGGACACTTCGCGGATATTGATCTCCGGGTTAAAGTTCGTGGCGAACGGATAGCCGTGGTCCCCGGCATTGCAGTCCAGGATATCAATATAATTTATTTCGTCAAAATAATGTTTCAGTGCATAAGCGGAGAACACACTTGTCACTCCCGGGTCAAACCCGCTTCCAAGAAGGGCGGTCAGCCCTGCCTTCTCGAACTTCTCCCTGTACGCCCACTGCCATTTATACTCAAACTTCGCCGTATCCTCCGGCTCATAATTCGCTGTGTCAATATAGTGGACGCCTGCTGCCAGACACGCATCCATAATCGTAAGGTCCTGATACGGCAGCGCCAGGTTGAGCACCACTTCCGGCTTTTCCTTTTTGATCAGAGCTGTCAGTGCTTCCACATCATCCGCGTCCACCTGCGCGGTCGTGATCTTCGTCTTTGTAGTCCCCTCCAGCTTTTCTTTAAGCGCGTCGCACTTTGACACTGTCCTGCTGGCAATGCACAGCTCCGTAAATACTTCGTCATTCTGGCAGATCTTATGGATCGCCACACTGGCTACTCCTCCGCAGCCGATTACCATTACTTTTCCCATTTTCAATCTCCTCTCTGCCCGGTCTGTCCCCGGGAACTATTTCTCCCTGTTTTCTAATTGGCAATATTTCTGTTTCTCTCCTCTGTCCCAGGCCTCGCCGTCCGCCCGCGCTTACGGCTTACGATCCCGATTCACGACCGCGATCAGCATCTCCCTGATGATCTTGCACGCCGCCGCTGTGGACGCCCCGGTCGGGTCGCAGGGCGGACACAGCTCATTCACATCGCAGCCGATCAGATTCACTTTTTCACACACTTCCGTCACCGCCCGCATCGCGGTGAGGAAATCCACTCCGCCCGGCTCAGGCGTCCCTGTCCCAGGGAATACAGATGGATCCATCACATCCAGGTCTACCGTAAAGTACACCGGCACATCTCCCAGTTCCGCCAGGACTTCTCCCAGCCCTTCCAGGCTGAACGGATGGAAATCTGTATGCCCGCTCTTCGCCCAGTCAAACTCGTATTTTTCTCCGGACCGGATGCCGAACTGGTGGATACGCCCGTCGCCGACCAACTCCCAGCACCGCCGGATCACGCACGCATGGGACAGCTCCACTCCCAGATAGTCCTCCCGCAGGTCTGTATGCGCGTCAAAGTGGAGGATATGCATGTCCGGATACTTCTTTACAGCCGCGCGCACGCTTCCCAGCGTGACCAGGTGCTCACCGCCGATCATGAACGGCAGCTTCCCATCTGCAAATATCCCTGCCGCGCACTCTTCGATCTGCCCCAGCACCCGCTCTGAGCTCCCGATCGCCAGCTCCAGGTCGCCGAGGTCATACACCCTTCCCTCGGTCAGCTCTTTGTCCTGATACGGGCTGTATATCTCCAGCCCGTAGGAATCCCCCCGTATGGCCGCTCCCGCGAAACGGGTCCCCGGCCGGAAGGACGTCGTTGAGTCGAAGGGCGCTCCGAAGATCACCACATCCGCCTCATCGTACCCCGCATCGCAGCCGATAAAATTTACAATATTCTTCTGCATTCTCTCTCCCTTAGTCATCTCTCTTTCCCCACTCTCCCTTTGCCATGCTCATCTCTCCACATCCTCCAGCAGTTCTTCCACATACGCCGGGAGTGCGAACACGCCGGCGTGCAGCCTCGGCTCATAATATTTCGTGCGGATTCCTTTTAGTTTCCACGCTACTTTATCCAGATCGTCCAGTGGATGGTACTTCTTCGACGCGAACCCGAACAGCCAGTGTCCCGACGGGTAGGACGGGATATGTGCCTGGTAAACCCGGCAGATGGGGAAGGTCTCCACGATCCGCTTGTGCATCCTCTGGCACTGGAACGCCTCCTCCGTATAGAAGGGGCTCTCATTCTGGTTGATCATGATCCCGTCCTCGTGGAGCGCATTATAGCAGTTGCCGTAAAACTCTTTCGTGAACAGCCCTTCGCCCGCGCCGAACGGATTCGGCGAGTCAATGATGATCAGGTCGTATGCATCCCCTTTTGATCGGATAAACCTTAATCCGTCCTCGTGGAAGATATTGACCCTCTCGTCTGTCAGGCTGTTGGCGATCTCCGGGATATATTTCCGGCATACCTCCACGAGCAGAGGATCCGGCTCCACCACGTCGATCTTCTCGATATCGTCATACTTGATCAACTCCCGGACGACGCCTCCGTCGCCCCCGCCCACGACAAGCACTTCCTTTACATCCGGGTGCACTGCCATCGGCACGTGGGTGATCATCTCGTGGTAGATGAACTCATCCCGCTCTGTCAGCATCAGATCCCCGTCCACCACAAGGATCTTCCCGAAATCTTTCGACTCCAGCACATCAATCCTCTGCACCTCGCTCTGGGCGCTGAAAAGCTGCTCTTCGATGCGTATGGACAGCTTCACCCCGTCCGTATGTATGTCTGAAAACCACATTTCCATGGGATATCTTTCTCCTTTCACACAAGCACATTCAGCCGCTCGATCTTCTCATCCTCCGGCCCTGTCATGGAGCATCCTTTCTCCTTCGCATACACGATATAATCGATGATCTCGTCCGTGATCTCTTCCCCCGGCGCCAGCACCGGGATCCCCGGCGGATAGCACATGACGAACTCCGAGCAGATCCTCCCTTTCGTCTCCTTAAGTGGAAGCGATTCCTTCTCCGCATAGAAGGAATCCTGCGGGGTCATGACCACTTTCGGGGCGATATATTCCTGGGAGAGCATCCCCGCCTTATCCTTCTTGTACCGCCGCCTCAGATCCGCCAGCGCGGTCACCAGCCGCTCCACCTCGCGGATACGGTCCCCGATGGACAGGTAGGCAAGGATATTGCCCAGATCGCCGAACTCGATCTGGATATCATACTCATCCCTTAAGATGTCATACACCTCGATCCCTGCCAGTCCGATATCCAGTGTGTGGATGGACAGCTTCGTAAGGTCGAAATCATAGATGCTGTCCCCGTTGACCATCTCCCGGCCGAACGCATAGTAATCTCCGATCGCATTGATCTCTTCCCTCGCGTATTCCGCCAGGTCCGTTACCATTTTAAATGACGATTCTCCCCTGAGCGCCAGGTTCCGCCTGGAGATATCCAGGCTGGAGAGAAGCAGATAGGACGCGCTGGTCGTCTGGGTCAGGTTAATGATCTGCCGGATGTAACCGGGATTCATGTTTTTCCCGGTCAGGAGGAAGGAGCTCTGGGTCAGGCTCCCCCCTGATTTATGCATGCTCACCGACGCAATGTCCGCCCCCGCTTCCATCGCGGAGACCGGCAGATTCCTGCCGAAATAAAAATGGGTGCCGTGGGCTTCATCCGCCAGGACTTTCATCCCTTTTTCATGAGCCATCTTCACGATCGCTTTCAGGTCGGAGCAGATGCCGTAATACGTCGGATTATTAACGAACACTGCCACTGCATCCGGGTTCTCCCTGATCGCCGCCTCCACGTCCGCGCGCTTCATGCCCAGAGAAATGCCCAGCGCCTGGTCCACATCCGGGTTCACATAGATGGGCTTTGCCCCGCAGAGCACCATTGCATTGATCACGCTTCGGTGGACATTCCTCGGCAGGATGATCTTATCGCCTTTCTTGCAGCACGCCAGCACCATCGTCTGCACCGCGGAGGTCGTGCCGCCTACCATAAGGAAGGCGTGATCCGCGCCGAACGCTTCCGCCGCCAGTTCTTCTGCTTCCTTGATCACGGACACCGGATGGCAGAGATTGTCCAGGGGCTTCATGGAGTTGACGTCAATGCTGACGCACCTCTCGCCCAACAGTTCGACCAGCTCCGGGTTCCCTCTCCCGTGCTTATGCCCCGGCACGTCAAACGGCACGACTCTGTTCCTCCTGAACCGCTCCAGCGCCTCGTAGATCGGTGCCCTTGTCTGTGATAAATTTCCCATATCATCTGCCCTCTTTTCCCAAACTTCTTCCCTGCATATGAAAACACAGGCTCAAGCGCGCTCCGCACTCAGCCTGTGTCCTGTCTTCTTCCTATATCTATACCGCATCGCCGCCCTGCCCGCTGTCCGGGACCTGCGCGCCGGTATTTCTCTTATTCAGATTTAACAGATATTGGACGTAGAGTCTATATAGCAAATATTTTTACTTTTACTACTCTTATTGACCGTTTCACAAGTTGTGTATGCGTACATGCACACCAGGGTTATAAAGTAACCAACTTATAAAATTTGAGCTTCTAACTCAATCAATAATGCAGCCTCGCGCTGCGTAAAATATTTGCATGGAGAACGTACCAAATATCTGCTTTCCATACATTGGGTATGGTACCACAGAAAATCTCCTAATTCAAGCTTTTTTTCGCATTCTCCTGTCCACCGCTCTGTTCACCACTCTGTCCTTTATGTGCCTCTGTATGCGCCGCTGTATTCGCCGCTTTATGCGCCTTCGGGAACCTTATATTCACCCGGAACAGATCCCCGTCCAGATACAGCTCGAACTCGCCGCCCTGCATGTCAGTCAGGCTCTTGGCGATGGACAGCCCCAGCCCGCTGCCTTCCGTGCTCCTGGACAGGTCGCCTCTGATAAACCTCTCCGTCAGCTCATCCGCCGAAAAGTTGAGCTGCTGCTCGGATACGTTTTTCAGGGAAAATTCCACCTGTTCCCCGCTCAGCGTCAGGTCCGCATACACCCGGGTCCCGGGCATCGCGTATTTCGCCGCGTTGCCGAAGATGTTTTCCAGCACGCGCCACATCCGCCGTCCGTCCACGTAGATGACCGCCGGCTCTTCCGGCATATTCAGCACCACAGTCAGGTTCCGTGCGGCGAATTTCTCCGCCATCTCTCCCTCTGTCTGGCGGACCAGCTCTCTTAAATCCACATTCATATATTCCAGGGTGATATTCCCGCTGCTCACCTTGGACGCTTCCACCACATCCTCGGTCAGCGTCTTGAGGCGCTGTGCCTTTGCCTCCAGGATATCCAGATAGCCCCGGATCTTTTCATCCGCGATGTCTGAGCGCTTCAGGATATCTACATAATTAATAATAGACGTAAGCGGCGTCTTGATATCGTGGGATACATTGGTGATCAGGTCTGTCTTCAGCCGCTCATTGCGCATCGCCTCATCCACTGCCCGGTTCAGCCCGCTTCCGATATCGTTGACTTTCTCCGCCAGTTCCCGGTCTGCTCCCCGCAGGCCCGTAAGATCGATGCGGTGCTCCAGACTGCCGCCGGCGATCGCCTCGATCCCTTTTCGGATCCGGTTCTTTGCCATCGCGCTGCTCAGGACGAACCAGACTGCCGCGAGTGCAGCCGCCAGCGCCAGCAGCACAGTCGGACCGGAGCGCACCAGGATAGCCAGCCACTGGATGCAGAGGAATCCCCCAAACAGAAGTCCCGCCCTCACGGTCACGGTGCGCGCGCGGAACACCCGTTCCGAAAACCGGATCACTGCCAGAAGGAGACTTCCCTTCCAGAGAATTTTCGCCTTGATCCTCCTGACCAGGCTCGTATAGCCCCAGAAGAAACACAGGAAGGTAAATGCTCCGTACAAGAAGACCGTAAACACATCCGCCATCCCCAGATCCCGGGTAAGCATTGCAGAATAAACCTGCGGCTCTGTCCCTGTCGCCAGGTTATAATAGCTGTCGGCATAGTATGGTTCTCCCCAGTTTCCGCCTACATATCCTCCGCCTACAGCGAGCCATGTCACACAGGCCCAGGCAAGGACCACGGCCGCAGCCCCCAGCCCGGTCTTCCACCGGTCAAACGCATTCAGGTGGACCTCCTCATCCTCGGGCCGCTTCCCCGCCGCTGCGGTGAGCCACACCGCAGAGATGAGCAGAAGGATCCCCCCCGCGAAAAATCCTGCCACAGAGTACCGCAGGAAAGGAACATTCTGATCGTAGATCTCCCTGCCTTCATAGAACTGATCCCGGACCGGATAGGACGTGTCCACCGAAGCCGCGAAGATAATGCCCGAATCCCGGCCTGTCTCCTGGCTTTTCACCGCTTCCCATTCTCCCGATGCGGATACATTCATATTGGTCTCAAAATCTTTCAGCTTCGGATAGACAAACATATACTTCACATGGTCCCCGGATTTCATCGCTTCCAGATTTTTCTCCGCATCCTCATATTCCCTGTACTCACTCCTGTTTGTCTCCACTCTTTTCGTATCCGTATTGATATACAGATAAGTAAGGTTTGTATTCCCTTCTTCCAGATGGGCCCAGCCGTACTGATACGTGGAAAATTCATCATAGATCGTGCCCAGGGTCATTTCCAGAGCATCATACACAGCGGACAGCTTTCCGTTCAGATCCTCCGACCCATTGACCAGCTGGAGCAGGTTTTCCGCCCCCACAGGAGCGAACTGCTCGCGCAGGCTCTGGCCGAAGTTCCAGCAGTCTGTGTACACCGTGCTCCCGTCGCTTCCCAGGATCTTCATCCCACCGGAAGCCCCGGAAGACTCGTACATGCCATTCTCCAGTCCCTGGAGATAGATCTCCTGGTTCATGTACGCGTCAGCGAATTCCATCCTCAGTTCTCCCGCTCCGAAGAGTGCCAGGAACTCCTCCAGATAATAATAGTGATACTGTCCATCCGGCTTCTGGCAGACGATCACGCCGTTTTCTGTATAGTCATCGCCCGCGTCAGAGGAATAATCCTCTCCCCACTCCAGCAGGTCGCCCAGGGTATAGGCAACCCCTGCCGCATATTCGCCGTCCGCCCTGCCGTCCCGGTAATATTCCACTACGTCTACCGGCTTCTCCGGGTTGTACGCGCCGTCCATCTCAAAAAAATCTTCCAGCCGGAACATATGGAAGACCTGCGACATAGAATCGCTGACCGCTGCCTTAAAGTCCGCGGACTCTTCATAAGGCTGGTTTGTCATGCTCAGGATCTTCGCCGGATCCGCCGTCCCCGCGAATGTGGTCCCCACAGCAAAAGACGTCACAAATACCGCGCCGCTCAAGACCCCCGCGATCAAAACAGCTGCCTTGACGGCAGCCTTTCTGTACCATTTTCCCATAAAACTCCCTTCTTCACTTTCCTGCCTTACATCTTCTCGATCTTGTAGCCCACGCCCCAGACGACCTTCAGGTACCGGGGATCTTTCGGGTTGATCTCGATCTTCTCTCTGATGTGGCGGATATGCACTGCCACCGTATTGTCCGCCCCGATCGCCTCCTCATTCCAGATCGACTCATAGATCTGGCTGATGGAGAATACGCGCCCCTGGTTCTTCATCAGCAGGAGAAGGATATTGTACTCAATAGGCGTCAGCTTCACAGGTTCGCCGTCCACGGTGACTTCTTTTAGATCGTCATTGATCCGCAGTCCGCCCACCTCGTAGACCTCATCCTGGTCTTCCTTCACAGAACCGCCCAGCTGATTGTACCTGCGGAGCTGGGATTTCACCCTCGCTACGAGCTCCAGCGGGTTAAACGGCTTCGTCACATAATCGTCCGCCCCCACATTCAGCCCGAGGATCTTATCCGCGTCCTCGGACTTCGCCGAGAGGATGATGATGGGGATGCTGTTCTTCTCCCTGATCTTTAATGTGGCGCGGATCCCGTCCATCCGCGGCATCATCACGTCCAGGATCAGAAGGCTGATCTCTTCCCGCTCCAGGATATCAAGCGCTTCCAGGCCGTCGTAGGCTTTCAGGACATGGTAGCCCTCCTGGGTCAGATAGATATCGATCGCTTCCACGATCTCTTTGTCGTCGTCACATACGAGTATATTGTACATTGTCATCACCTCCCTTACAGTATACATGATAGGGGAGATTTTTTAAAAGGAGAGGGGGAAATTCTTATGAATTTATTAATTCGCAATAACACTGTGTTCCTATATTTTTGATAGAATATTGCAATTTATACACGATTTTGCTATTATTTGTTTGGGAGATGATGAAATGCCTAATATATCTGGTAGAATTAAATCATTAAGAAAATCCAGGCACGTTACCCAGAAAGAGCTCGGCGCCTACCTGGGGGTCAGCCAAAATGCGGTATTTAACTGGGAAAGCGGAAAAACCGAGCCATCAGCAGAAACCATAGAAAAAATAGCAGCGTTTTTCAAAGTAAACCCTGCTTATTTGATGGGATGGACTGTAAGTGATGAAAAGACAGAGGATATCATTTGTAACTCTGTGAAAGATGACGCAGAAACACAAGCGCCTGAAGAGTCTGCTGCCATTGCCGCATACTTTGATGGTGAAGGATACACAGACAAAGAATTAAAACAAATCGAACGTTTTGCTCATTATATTAAATCTCTGAGAGATAAAAACACCGAATAAGCCGTCCAAAATCGGACACAGCGCACATTGACAATAATATACTTACCCAGGGAGCCGATGGGGCGATATGTAGCCACCTACTCATAAGAGAAAGGGGCTGGTGCTTATGTATGTTACATACAGCGATTTATTCACATTTGTAACTATGCTAGTTGCTGTTATTACCCTTGTTATAACCATCAATAAGCATAACAAAAAATAGCGCCCCCACCTGGTCAGTGTAGCGCTATTTTGTAATACATTTTTGCCGAGGTGGCTAGGTTTCAGCTAGCTATCGGCTCCCTTGTTAAGTATATTATAGTCAACATCCGAATATGTGTCAATCAGTATCTTCCCCGTTACATACCGTATCGTATCATTCCATCCAGCGAGGTGCACCCATGGACCATCCTTTTACCTACGAGATCATATACAGTACGCGCAGGACCACTGCCCTCCAGGTCACGCCTGACGGCAGGGTCATCGTCCGCGCGCCGAAGCGCTGTCCCCGCAGCTTTATCGAAGCTTTTGTCCGGCAGAAGGAAGACTGGGTCATGCGGCAGCTCGCACGTTTCGAAAAACAGAGGAAAGAGCATCCCGCCCCGGAGCGTCCCCCGCTGTCTGACAAAGACCGCGCCAGATACATTTCCATCGCAAGGGATATCTTCACCCGCAAAACTGCTTATTATGCCCGTATCATGGGTGTATCCTACGGGCGGATCGCGATCCGCGAGCAGAAAACGCGGTGGGGGAGCTGCAGCAGCAAAGGGAACCTGAACTTTAACTGGCGGCTGATCCTGGCGCCGGAAGAGGTCCTGGATTATGTTGTAGTCCATGAGCTTGCCCACCGCCGGGAGATGAACCACTCAAAAGCATTCTATGCCATCGTGGGATCTGTCCTGCCCGATTACCGGCAGGCGCGCAGATGGCTGCGGGAGCACGGCGATTCTCTGTGGACAGCAGTGTGAAAAGCTGTGCAGAAACAGGATACGGACTGTGATCCTGTTTTCACTTCCGTCTCTGTATCACAGCGCCCCGATTTCTTTCAGCGTCTGATATACAAAGGAGACCGGCAGCCCCACTACATTATAGTAGTCCCCGTCAATGCGGTCGATATATTTTGCAAAAGCCCCCTGTATGCCATAGCCGCCTGCCTTATCTGAGGGCTCCCCTGTAGCGATATAGCCACGGATCTCATCCTCCGTCATCTCATGTACATACACCGCTGTCTTTACCGCATGGCTGCGCACAGTCTGCATCTTTCCCTCTTTGCAGCACAGCACGGCCACTCCGGTATATACTTCATGCGCCCTGCCCTGGAGAGACTTCAGCATCCGGAAGGCATCCTCCCCGTCCGCCGGTTTCCCCAGTATCTTCTGATCCAGCACCACGACCGTATCCGCGCCGATGACCACAAAGTCCGCCTCTTCCCGGACCAATTGAGCCTGTTGTTCTTCAAAGATTTCTGTGGCGACATTTTCCGCTTTCATGAGTGCCAGCTCTTTTACGATCTCTTCCGGGACCTCACTGTGATAGACTTCCTCCTTATCGCTGACCCTGACTGTGAATCCGATGCCGATCTGGCTTAAAAGCTCCCGCCTGCGCGGTGAGGCAGACCCGAGGATGATTTTTGTTCCCATATGTGTAAATTCTCCTTTTCTCTTTTTCTTCTTTTCCCTTTTTCTTTGTTCTCCTTTTCCCGTCTTCTGTGGTATACTCGTCCCATACACAAAAGACCGGAAAGGAATCGCTCATGCTGAAGATCATCATTTCACCCGCCAAAAAAATGAACATTACAGAGGACGCTCCCCGGGAGCTTACAGTCCCGGTATTTCTTGACCGGGCGTTGGAACTGCATTCCATACTGAAAGGGAAAAGCCTCGCCGAACTGAAATCGCTCTGGAAATGCAGCGACCGTCTCGCCGAACTGAACCGGGAGCGGCTCCACACGTATTCTCCGGTGCTCGCGCTCACCCCTGCGCTCCTCTCCTACGAGGGCATCCAGTACCAGCACATAGCTCCCGGAGTCTTCACGGACTCCCAGTGGGATTATGCGGTCTCCCATCTGCGCATCCTCTCCGGCTTCTACGGCATCCTGTCCCCCACGGACAAAGTGATCCCGTACCGCCTGGAAATGCAGGCAAAGCTGCCGACAGACAGAGGGACAGACCTGTACGGCTGGTGGGGAGAGACTCTGTACAGAGAACTCCTGCGCGAAGGCACGACTGAGCTTGTCAATCTCGCTTCCGCCGAGTACAGCAAAGCCGTCCTGCCCTGGCTGGAACAGCATCGCAGTACAGGGCCGCTTTCATCCGGGGATCCCGCCTTCCCGGGCAGCGCCCCTGCCTGTGTCACCTGTATCTTCGGAGAACTGTCGGACGGCAGGGTCAAAGTCAAGGGGACACAGGCAAAGGCCGCACGCGGCGAGATGGTGCGCTGGATGGCGGAAAACCAGATCACCCGCGCGGCTGACGTCCGGGATTTCGACAGTCCCGGCTGGCATTACCGGGAAGATTTATCCACTGACCGTGAATATGTGTTTGTCAGATAACCGCGACGGTTCAGATCAGACCGGAGCACCTGCATAAATACACGCTGCGGCGCATCAAACCGGACCGCATCAAAAAGGTCACATCTCCTGCCATGCCTTCCTGATCAGTTCCGGCTCCTTCACAAGCCGGTATGCTCCTCTGTACATGCATTCCGCCGCATAGAGCATGCCCTTCTGTCCGATGCTCATCCCCGCCTGGGCTGTCGCCGCCCAGTGATGGAGAGGCGTGTCCCTGCACATGCACGCGGCGCTGAGCATGACAGTGGGCACTGTGTGGCTTACATCCGACACATCCGTGCCGATCGCCAGTGGGACCGGCTCGTCCTCCAGCGGCTCCAGCCCGGAAAACATCCCGGCATCTTTGTCCCTGTCTCTGACCAGACCTGCATTCTCTGTGATCCTCTCCGCGAACCTGATCTCGTCTTCTGTATATTCCGGGAGAGGGACACTCTCCATCTCCTCATAAAACACCTCCGCCAGTGTGCGGTTCGGCTTCATTTCCTTATTGCATGTCACCCGCTCGATCTCCACCCTTGTCCCGGTCATGAGGGCCGCTCCTCTCGCACAGTTATCCACTCTCTCTGAGGCGTCCAGTGTCCGCTCCCATTTGCAGGAACGGATAAAGTAATTCGTCTCCGCATAGGGCGGCACTATATTTGCCGGTCCGTCTGTATTCGTATAGGTATAATGCATCCTCACATCATCCGCCACATGCTCTCTGAGGTAATTAACGCCCACATTCATGAGCTCCGCCGCGTCCAGGGCGCTGCGCCCCATCTCAGGATGCTTTGACGCGTGCGCTGCCTTTCCGTAGAATTTATAATTCTTGATATCCTGGGCCTGCCAGATATCATAGCTGACCCTGTTCCGGTCAAAGGGATGCCATGTCACAGCAGCGGACAGGTCGTCAAAGACACCCTGCTCATTCATCCGGATCTTCCCGACCACGATCTCCTCAGCCGGGCAGCCGTACACGCGCACCGTCCCCGCCAGGCCTTCCTCTTCCATCCTGTCCTTCAGTGCGCACGCCGCACCTGCGCAGGCGCTCCCGAGGAGATTGTGCCCGCACCCGTGGCCCGGACCGCCGGTTCCCTTCTGCTCTGGTACGCACACCTGCCCCAGCCCGGGGAGCGCGTCGTATTCCGCCAGGAACCCGATGACCGGTCCGCCGCTGCCCCACTCCGCGGTAAATGCGGTTTCAAAGCCCGCAGTCCCCCAGCTTACTTCAAAGCCTTCGCTTTCCAGGAATCGTGCCAGCCTGCGGGAAGAATATGTTTCCTGCATGGACAGCTCCGGGTGACAGAAGATGTCATCCGCTGTCTCCTTCATTTTTCTAATAATCTCATCTCTCATGATCTTCTCTCCGTTCTCTTCCGCGGCAGTCTCTCATACAACAGCCGCCTGCATCCGCCGTGCCGCAGGATATCCGGGCAGGCGCTTAATCCATTATAACATCTGCCGCCGCTATGTCCACACCCTCTGCCCGTCCGCTTCTGTTTTCCTGTCTGATTCCCTGCCTGTTTTCCTGCCCGCTTCCCCATCTGCCCGATTCCTGTCAGTTCTGTTCTCCCCGTTGATATACCGCACCTCTTCAAATGTGGTTTTGTGTGGTTTTTCGTTTTATTTCCTGTGGTTTTTTGTCATATTTCTCGATTCTTATGTTGCTATTCTCCTGTGATTATAGTATAATTATCTTTAGAAATGTCTGCCCGTACATATCTGGCGGCAGGCGGATGAGATCATACCAATATATAGTTTTCCGCAGGGAGAGTAAGACACTATGAAACGTTCAAAAAGAATTGAGACACTGGATGCCCGCCCGGTCAATCTGGACGGCTACATCAATGAATGGCCGGAGATGGGCTTTGTGGCGATGAGCAGCCCTTATGACCCGGAGCCTTCCGTCAGGGTAGAGGACGGCAGGATCGTGGAGCTGGACGGAAAGTTCCGCGAGGATTTTGACTTTATCGATCAGTTCATCGCTGATTACGCGATCAATATCGAGAGGACGGAGAAGTCCATGTCCGTATCATCGCTGGATATCGCCAGGATGATCGTGGACATCAATGTCTCCAGAAAGGAGATCCTGGAGCTGATCTCCGGCATCACGCCGGCGAAGATGGCAGAAGTCATGAACCACCTGAATGTGGTGGAGCTCATGATGGGGATGCAGAAGATCCGCGCGAGGAGAACGCCGGGAAACCAGGCGCATATCACGAACTTAAAGGACGACCCTGTTCAGATCGCAGCGGACGCCGCGGAGGGAGCCCTCAGAGGATTCGCAGAGGAAGAGACGACCATGGGTGTGGCGCGCTATGCACCGTTGAGCGCGATGGCGCTCCTGATCGGATCCCAGGTGGGACGCCCGGGCGTGCTCACACAGTGCTCCGCGGAGGAAGCGACCGAGCTGGAGCTTGGCATCCGCGGCCTGACGACTTACGCGGAGACGCTTTCCGTGTACGGCACGGAGAAGGTATTCATCGACGGTGATGACACACCGTATTCCAAAGCATTCCTGAACTCTGCATATGCATCCAGAGGATTAAAGGTCCGCTTCACCTCCGGTTCCGGTTCGGAAGTCCTGATGGGAAGCAGTGAGAAAAAATCCATGCTCTACCTGGAGTGCCGCTGCCTCTTTGTCACAAAAGGCGCCGGAAGCCAGGGGATCCAGAATGGTTCCGTAAGCTGTATCGGTGTGACCGGCTCCGTCCCGGCTGGTATCCGGGAAGTGCTGGCAGAGAACCTTGTGGCAGCTCTCCTCGGTCTGGAATGTGCTTCTTCCAATGACCAGAGCTTTTCAAATTCAGACATGAGGCGTACAGCCAGGACCATGCTGGAGTTCCTTCCGGGGACAGACTTTATCTTCTCCGGCTATGCGGCGGAACCAAATTATGACAATATGTTCGCCGGGTCGAATTTCGACGCGGAAGACTTTGACGACTATAATGTACTCCAGAGAGATATGCAGGTGGACGGCGGCCTGAGGCCTGTCACAGAAGAGCAGGTCATCCATGTGAGGAACAAGGCTGCCCGCGCCGTGCAGGCAGTATTCCGCAATCTGGGACTTTCCCCGGTTTCGGACGAGCAGGTCGAAGCTGTGACCTACGCGCACGGCAGCAAGGACACACTGCCCCGCGACGTGACCGCTGACCTGGCTGCCGCGGAAGACGTGTTAAAGCGCGGCATCACCGGCATTGACGTCGTAAAAGCGCTGGCGGAGACCGGGTTTGAAGACGTGGCGGCAAGCGTCCTGAATATGCTGAAACAGCGCGTTGCCGGAGACTATATGCAGACAGCCGCGATCCTGGACCGCGATTTCCATGTACTCTCAGGCGTGAATACTCCGAACGACTACATGGGACCGGGGACCGGCTACCGTGTGGACGGCGAGCGCTGGGAAGAGATCAAGCAGATCCCGCACATTATCAATCCAAAGGATATATAAGAAAGGAGGAGGATACTTATGCAGATCAATGAAGAATTAGTCAGACAGATCACCAATGCAGTATTAAGCCAGATGTCTCATACAGGCAGCTCCTCCGTTTCAGGAGACGCCCTCCCGGCATCTTCATCCGTGGTTCCTTCCATGGCAGGAAGAGACCGGATCAACGAAGAAAAGACAGATTATTCCGGTTATCCCCGGGCACAGAAAGGGACAGACCCCAAGGAGGTCGTGATCGGCGTGGGCGCCGCGTTCCAGAGAGAGATCAAGCGGACCATCTGTGACATCCCGCTGGACGAAGTGCTCCGGAATGTCAAGGCCGGGATCGAGGAAGAAGGGATGGTCCCGAGAGTGGTCAAGATCCTCGACACTTCCGACGTATGCTTCATGGCGCTGGAAGCGGCGAAGCTCTCCGGCTCAGGCATCGGCGTGGGGATCCAGTCCAAGGGGACCACGGTCATCCACCAGAAAGACCTTTATCCACTCTCCAACCTGGAGCTGTTCCCGCAGGCGCCGCTCATGACCCTGGAGACTTACCGCCAGATCGGGCAGAACGCCGCAAAATACGTCAAAGGCGAGCAGGTCGTCCCGATCCCGTGTACGAATGACCCGATGTGCCGCCCGAAATATCAGGTAAAGGCAGCTCTTATGCACATCGCAGAGACCGAGCAGCTCGACCCGGAAGTCGGCGCTGTCGAATGGGAGGGAAGATAAATGAGATATCCTTTAGCAGAAAATGAAAAAGATTCGATCACGTCAAAGACCGGAAAGAAATTTACAGATATCACGCTGGATGAAGTCATGAAAGACCATGTCGCTCCCGATGACATCAAGATCTCCCGCGAGATCTTACGGGCGCAGGGACAGGTCGCCCTGGAGGCTGACAACCAGCCGATGGAGAAGAACTTCGAGCGCGCGGCCGAGCTGGTAGACGTGCCGGATGATGTGATCCTGAAGATGTATGACAAGCTCCGCCCCAACCGCTCCACCAAGCTGGAACTGGTGATGATGGCGCAGGAGCTTCTTGAGAAATACAACGCGAAAAACTGTGCGCGTCTCGTCATGGAGGCGGCAGAAGTGTATGAAAAGAGAGGAATCTTACTTTGAGTTATATCGCAGGAGTTGATATCGGAAATTCCACAACTGAAGTCTGCGTCGGAGAAGTCACCGGGAACGGGAACCTGACTTTCCTGACCAGTGCGTCCTGCCCTACGACAGGTACGAAAGGCACGGTCGAAAATGTCTATTCCGTAAAAAACGCGCTGAAGCTGGCCATGAGCCGGATCGGGCGCGAGACCTCTGACATTGACCTGGTGCGCCTCAATGAGGCAGCTCCCGTCATCGGCGATACCGCCATGGAGACGCTGACTGAGACTGTGATCACGGACTCTTCCATGATCGGGCACAATCCGTCCACTCCGGCGGGCGCGGGGCAGGCTGTGGGCGAGATCCTGCTGATCGGGAACATTTCCCGGGGTGTCCCGGGGACACCGTACATCCTCGCGGCATCCGCGGAGCACAGCTACGAAGAGGTCGCCGCAGTGGTCAACCAGTACGGGAGCGGATCCGGTCAGCACGATGGCATCGACATCGTGGGGATCATCCTGCAGGCCGACGAGGCGGTCCTTGTGGAAAACCGGATCCACAAAAAGGTGCCGATCATCGATGAGGTAAAACGGATCGACCGTCTCCCGGACGGAGTCCCCGCTGCCATCGAGGTGGCGCTCCCCGGCCAGACCGTGCGCATGCTTTCCAATCCCTACGGGATCGCCACGCTGCTGGGTCTGAACGCGGAGGAGACCCGCACCGTGACCCCCATCGCGAAAAGCCTGATCGGGAAGCGCAGCGCCGTTGTGCTCAAGACTCCCGGAGGAAATATCCATGAAAACATCCTTCCCGCAGGGGAGATTTATTTTCACGGCGACCGGAATATCACGATCAATCTGGATGAAGGCGCGGACAAGATCATGGCGGCAGCCGCGGACGCGGGCGATATCCGCGATATCAGCGGCCAGCCGGATACAAATGTAGGAAACATGCTCTCCCGTATCCGGACGGGAATGAGCGAACTTGACAAAAGCGCGGAAGCAGACATCCGCATCACGGATATCCTTGCTGTGGACACCCTCGCGCCGGTACTGATCTCCGGCGCTCTCGCAGGGGAGACCTGTCTCGAGAAAGCAGTAGGCATCGCGGCAATGGTGAAGACACAGAAGCTCCCAATGCAGGAGATTGCTGACCGCCTGAAAACAGAGCTTAACACCGAGGTAAAAGTCGCCGGTGTGGAGGCGGTCATGGCAAGCCTCGGCGCGCTCACGACCCCGGGCACAAAGCTCCCCCTGGCCATCCTGGATATGGGCGGCGGCTCAACGGACGCGGCGGTCATCTCTGACGACGGACATGTGACAATGACCCACCAGGCAGGCGCCGGGGAACTGGTGTCCATGCTGATCCAGACCGAGCTGGGCTTAAGCGACCGCCATATCGCGGAGCAGATTAAAAAATACCCGCTGGCAAAGGTGGAGAGTCTCTTCCACATGAGGATGGAAAACGGTCAGATGACGTTTGTGGACGATTCCATTGACCCCAGATTTTTCGGCAGGGTTGTTCTCCTCACAGAGAGCGGGCTGATCCGCATCGAGGAAGAGATCCCGATGGAAAAGATCGTACAGGTACGCAGGGAAGCCAAGCGAAAAGTCTTCGTGACGAATGCGTTCCGCGCCCTCAGGAAGGTTGCGCCGGAGCACAATCTGCGAAACATCTCCACCGTCGTTCTCGTGGGAGGCTCGGCGGAGGATTTTGAGATCCCGGAAATGCTCATGGAGGCATTCACTGATTACCGCATCGTCTGCGGCCGGGGCAATATCCGCGGCAGCGAAGGCCCCCGGAACGCGGTGGCGACCGGGCTCGTACTCTCTTATGTAGGAGAACAGCAATGATCATTAAGAGACCATCTATCTTTATCTACACTCATCAGGCGGACCCGGCGGTCTTAAAGGAAGTCTGCGCCGGGATCGAGGAGGAAGGCGTATTTTACGACACTGCTGAATTTCCGGATGAGTGTATGGAAAAACTGGCGTATAAAGCGGCCCGTGATTCCATGCTGGGATCCGGGATCGGCATCTTCGGCACGGCAGTGTGCCTGAAAATGCGCGGTCTGGAAAAGGGGCGCAATATCGAGAGCTATCTTGCGCCCAGCCGGACCCAGTGCAGGAACATCGGCGCAAACAGCGCCCGCGCCATCAAGAAACTGCCTTTTAAGGAGGACTACGGAATATGAGTATCTATACAAAAACCGGGGACAGGGGAACCACATCTCTCATGAACGGGATCAGTGTTTCCAAGTCAGACGACCGCATTGAGCTTCTGGGCACCATCGACGAGCTGAACAGCCACATCGGCCTTGCAAAGGTACTGGCTGACGCCGCTCTGAAGGACCAGCTCTCTCATATACAGAAAAACCTGATGCAGATCATGGCCGGCGTCGCTGACCCCCGCTGTATGGATTACCGCTTTTCCGCGGATGAGACTTCTGCCCTGGAGCAGGAGATCGACCGGATCGAAAATTCCTTCCCCCGCGCCAAAGAGTTCGTCCTCTACGGCGGCTGCGAGCAGTCCGCAAGGCTGGACGTGGCAAGGGCTGTGGCAAGGCGCGCGGAGCGGCGCTTCCGTAAGGTAGAACAGAACTACGGCGCGGACGCCAAAGCGGTCCAGTATATAAACCGCCTGTCTGATTATCTGTACATGTGCGCCAGATACGCCGATCACAGAGCGGAACACGAAAGGGCTGACAAGATCCAGGATCAGGTTGTACGGAATATCATGAAGAATATTTGAAAAGGAAGTGTTGATATGCCATTACCACTGCAGAACAAAGAGTATACCATTGATGATATCTATGCCCTGCCGGACGGACAGCGGGCAGAGCTGATCGACGGCCAGATGTACATGATGGCGCCGCCCTCGCGGAGACACCAGCAGATACTTGGTGCCCTATATCGTAAGATAGCGGACTATATTGACAGAAAAGGCGGCTCCTGCGAGGTAGACATCGCTCCATTTGCCGTATTTCTGAATGCAGATGACAGGAATTATGTGGAGCCGGATATCAGTGTCATATGCAATGCCGCCAGACTCACAGACAAAGGCTGTGCAGGCGCGCCGGACTGGGTCATTGAGATTGTCTCCCCGGGCAGCCGGCGGATGGACTACTACACGAAGCTGTTCAAATACCGCACTGCCGGGGTCCGGGAGTACTGGATCGTCGATCCGGAGAAAAGCCGGGTCACGGTTTATTCGTTCGAATCCGATGACACTGCAGAATATGCGTTCTCAGAGGCTGTCAAAGCCGGGATCTATGATGATCTGGAGATCGACTTCAGCTCGATAAATATCTAAAAGGGAAAAGACTGCCTAAAGAAAAAGACTGCCGCCCCGGTGGTGTGACCATCACACTGCCGGGGCGGCTTTTATATCGTATTGCACAGCCTTTAACCTGCTTTTTTGTTTAATACTCTCCCACTACTGTTGTCTTGATGAGGTTCGTATTTCCCGGACGTCCGAGCGGGACACCTGCTGTGAGCACGACCACGTCACCTTCCTCGACATATCCTTCCCTCTCTGCCGCTTCTGTCGCGTGCAGGAAGAGGATCTCCATGCTGTACTCCTCGCGGATATGGACCGGGGACACTCCCCAGGACATGTTGAGCTGACGGCATGTACACTCATCCGGCGAGCAGCCCACGATCTGGCAGCCCGGTCTGTACTTTGAGATCATCCTCGCCGTGTGCCCTGACTTGCTGACCGTAATGATCGCCTTTGCGTCCAGATCGATCGCCGTCATGCAGGTTGCATGGGAGATCGCGGTGGTCATATCCGGCTTTTCTTCTTTCTGACGCACACTGAAAAGCTGATTGTACGGGATATCACTTTCTGTCCTTACTGCGATCTTTACCATCGTTCGGAGCGCTTCTACCGGATATTTTCCTGCCGCTGTCTCGCCGGACAGCATGATCGCGCTTGTCCCCTGGTAGATCGCATTGGCCACATCCGTCGTCTCGGCGCGGGTCGGCCGCGGATTCTTCATCATGGAGTCCAGCATCTGCGTGGCAGTGATCACCTGCTTTCCCGCATTATAAACTTTTGTGATGATCTCCTTCTGGATGACCGGCACGTCCTCCAGCGGGATCTCCACGCCCATATCGCCGCGGGCGACCATGATCCCGTCCGCTGCCTCGATAATGCTGTCAATATTGTTGACTCCCTGCTGGTTCTCTATCTTCGCGATGATATTGATCTGCTCCCCGCCATTCTCACGCAGGAGCTTCCTGATCTCTTCCACATCATCCGCTGTCCTCGTAAACGAAGCCGCGATAAAGTCAAAGCCCTCCTGGATGCCGAACAGGATATCCTCCCTGTCCTTTTCACTGATAAACGGCATGCTGACATCATTTCCCGGAAGGTTGATCCCTTTTCGGTTCGAAACCATACCGCCGTTCTTTACGATACAGTTCACATCCTTCCCTTCGATGCTCACGACCTCAAGGCCGATCAGTCCGTCATCTATAAGGACACTGTCGCCCGGTTTTACGTCCTGATAGAGGTCTTCATAAGTGACAGACACTCTTTCCTGAGTCCCCTCGACATCGTCAGGAGTGAGGGTAAATACCTGCCCTTCCTCCAGCTCGATCTTCCCTTCTGCAAATGTTTTGATACGGATCTCCGGCCCTTTTGTATCCAGGAGCGCCGCCACATATTTTCCCTGACGTTTTCTGATCTCCTTTAATCTATCAAGACGCTCCTTCTGCTCGGGATGTGTCCCGTGGGAAAAGTTAAATCTCGCCACATCCATGCCTTCCCTGACCAGGGTTTCCATTACATCTCCCTTGTCGGTAGATGGTCCCAGCGTACATATGATCTTTGTTTTCCGCATGATTCTTTCCTCCTGTAAGCGCTTTACTTCTTTCTCATCCATTGTATCACAGGAGAGACTTTTCTGCATTGGGAATCCGATTTCTTTGCATAGTTTTTACATTGTAAAACTATGCTTCATCCTGCGGTAAACGATCGCGATCACCAGCCCGAGCAGCGCCGGGCATATCCATCCGAACCCGTTTTCCGCAAACGGCAGCAGATCCCTTACCGCTTCCGCCGCTCTTTCCAGCCGGAGCGCATCTAATACCTGTCCGGGCAGCGCATTGACAAAATCCACTGCCGCAGCGGCCGCAGTAAATCCTGTCACCCATCTGTACACTCCGCCGTCATTCCCGAAAAAGCGCCCGAACAGAGTGAGCAGGATCAGGGTGATCGCCAGAGGATACAGGAACAGGAGCACCGGCTTCGACCAGGACACGATCGCGTCCAGCCCCAGATTTGCTATAAGGAATGACAGCGTGCTGAATAAAACCGCCCAGACCTGATAGGATGGGCCCTTCGGGAATATCTTCCGAAATGTCTCTCCACAACTTGTGATCAGCCCTACCGCCGTCTTCAGACACGCCAGTGTGACTGTCGCCGCCAGGATGACAGCTCCCGCCGGCCCGAAATAATGCTCCGCGATCAGGGCGAGCGCCTCGCCGCCATTAGGAGACACTGGGAACTGCCCCCGGCTCTGCGCTCCCACCACTGTGACCAGCACATAAATCACCGCCATCAGGACCGAACTCAGGATCCCGGAACGCACTGTATTTTTTGCCACATCCCCGGGATTTTCCACTCCCAGCCCTCTGATCACATTTACCACAATGATCCCAAACGCAAGCCCTGCCAGCGCGTCCATTGTATTATAGCCCTCCAGGAACCCCTGGTAGAACGCCCCCTCAGCATACACTCCCTCCGGCGCTGTCCCGGAAATGCTCCCCATCGGGGAGAGCAGCGCCCGGACGACCAGAAGCCCCAGGAAGAGAAGGAACAGCGGATTCAGGACCTTCCCGATCCACGTCAGTATCTCTCCCGGGCGCAGGGAAAAGAACAGCACCGCGGCAAAAAACAGCAGAGAGAATACTGCCAGCACAGCTGTCTGCACATTTTCCGGGATGATCCTCTCTATGCCCACCGTATACGCAACAGTGGCACATCGGGGAATGGCAAAGAACGGCCCTATCGTAAGGTACAGGACGCAGGTAAAAAATTTCCCATATCTTCTCCCCACACGGCTGCTCAGTCCCATCAGCCCGTCCTCCCGGCTGATCCCCAGCGCCGCCACTCCCAGGAGAGGCAGCCCCACTCCGGTAATGAGGAAACCTGCGGCTGCCTGCCACATGCTGCTTCCCGAAAGCTGCCCCATAGAAACGGGAAAGATCAGGTTGCCGGCTCCGAAAAACATGCCAAAGAGCATGCTCGCCACAAAAACCGTTTCTCTTCTGTTCAATGATCTTTTCATAAGCTCCTCCGGCCTTTCTGTGTATATCTCATTACATACTATAATAATATACCATTCCGGTCAAATCTTATGTGAAAGGCGCCGGGAGCCCCGCATACTGCAGAAGTCTGTATATGCCCTATTCTGTCAGGACCTTTAATCTGCCGTCTGTTTTCTCCACCCCGAACTTCAGCGGATGGCTCTCCGCCCAGGACGGGTCAGTATCCGCCTTCTCTCTCCACGCCTTATATGCCTTCAAAAAGCCGTCATATACCATCTTTTCCGCATCAAGGCGCGCCTGTACCACTTCCTCAAACGTATCAAACATCCCTACATAAAATCTTTTCTTTTTAAATCCGATATCTACTCTGTAACGCTGATCCTTCATCAGGTAAACACCTCCGCAGCTCTTATAATTCCCGTGTACGAGCCCGGCTTCTGTCACCTCAGTGAAATTGCCGCAGGCGCAGCGGCAGACCCAGCAGGTGCGATACGGATCCCTGTCCCGGCTATCGTCTCCATGATCAGGGCAAGCTGTTCCTTCCCCTGTTTTTTGCAGTCTCGCGCAGGAGCCGGTACTCTTCTCCGGTCATTTCTTTTTCCTCAGCCCGGAAACACTGGGGCTGCACTTTAAAGCGCCTGACCTTCCAGCCGCCCATACCAAGGCAGTCAAGGAACTGGTTCAAAGCCACGAGCATCGAATTTGCGCTGCTCAGGGCATACCTCTGCGCAAGCCAGTCCTTATACTCGATCAGTTTCTGTTTTGTAACTCTGCGCTCTGTCCCCATAAATTCCATAAAGACCTTATGTTCCTGCCTTCCTCTTTTATTCGGGGAACCGTCCAGGATCCGCCGTGCTATTAGAGTAACCAGTTTTTTGAATAAAAATCAATGCAGCGCAGGGTTTCTGTGGAACGGCATGGCCAGACTGTTACAATGTCAAAATTTCAGGCATGCCTTAAATTGATCGCAGTCGATCTTAATATCAAACTCCCCTCCCAGAGCCTTTGCATATGTGCTCACGATCGCAAGCCCCAGGCCGTTCCCGTCCCCGGACCTTGCCTTATCTCCCCTCGCAAAGCGCTCCACAATATCTTCCTTGGTAAAATCCATGGGATATCCGGAAGTATTCGTAATTTCCAGGCAGATCCTCCGCGCATTTCCCGGCGCTGTTTTCTCTCCGGGCACCGCCGGACTGTCCGGGGTTTTTCTGTTCGCTCTGATGTTTTCCTTCTCTCCGTTTTCTACAGAAGTCCTGATGAACACTCTGGTTCCCTTAGCAGAATACTTCAGGGCATTCTCCATCAGGTTCTGGCAGATGCGGTAAAAATATCCGTTATCCGTACACAGCTCTGTGCTTTCTTTCGTAAGCTGCGTCACAAATTCCAGCCCGCTCTCTCTGATCCTGTCATCCATATCGGCAAAGATCTGTTCGATCAGACGGTTCACTTCGAATTTCTCCGGATGCAGTTCTATATTCCCACTGCTGGCCTTTGCCAGATTAAAAAGGCTGTTGATCATTTCTTTCAGTTTCTCAGCGCGTTCAGAGATCACATCCACATAATCCCTGACCACATCGCTCAGCTCTTCCTTTTTGATCAGTTCAATATATCCGACCATGGAAGTAAGCGGTGTTTTCAGGTCATGGGATACATTTGTGATCAGGTCCACCCGGAGCTGGTCGCTGCGGGATACCTGTTCCAGGCTCTTCCTCTCGATCTCCAGAGCCTCCTCCAGACGTTTCTGTCCCTGTTCTGTCACTTCCTCGATCTTCTTCTGTATGTCAAGCTCCTGCTGCTCATGGATAAGGTCCAGCTCCTTCCTCCTGAACCGTAGAAGCACCGCATACAGGAGGATAAACTGCAAAAGCACAGTAAAGATCATCATATAACCTGCCGCGTAATTGTAGTGCCATCCGCCGCCGTCCCATACGCCGCCGGACAGCAGGTGCCACATGTACCACAGAGAACAGATCAGCGCTGCCACACCTGCCTGACAGAGCTTTCTCTCCGCCCCCTTCCCGGTCTTTTTCCATGCTTTATAAGGATCTTCTTCCGGCATCCACATGCCGCCGCACATCTGCTTCAGCAGTGTGCTGACGATCATACAGCCGCCTGTTCCAATGAAGATATTCCCTACAATCCCGTAGAATATCGTATCCCCGGTCGTATGCCATGTACGGTATATGATGGCCACATAAAACATCCACACACCGAGTATCAGGAGGAGCGCTCCCAGTATATATTTCGTCTGTGTCCAGTGAAGTTTCACGAACCCCTGTAATCTTTTAGCTGTATTTTTCCATTTTGTAGCCAATTCCCCACACCACCTTTACATATCTTGGTTTTTTCGTATCGATCTCGATCTTCTCGCGGATATGCCTGATATGCACCATGACCGTATTCTCCACAGTGTAGCTTGCAGATTCCTGCCAGACATTCTCATAGATCTGCTCCGCGGAAAATACCTGTCCCGGATGCTCCATAAGCAGCTCCAGTATCTTGTATTCTGTCGCTGTGAGCCGGACTTTCTCTCCCTCGACGACCACGATCCGCTGCTTCTTATCCAGCATAAGCCCGCCGTTGACGATCTGATCTGCCTCCGCCTTCGGAGCACCGCCGCCCCATGCGCGGTACCTGCGCAGGTGGGCCTTGACCCTTGCGATCAGTTCTGCCGGATTATAAGGTTTTTCCACATAATCATCCGCGCCCAGAACAAGTCCGGATACTTTGTCACTCTCTTCCGTCTTTGCCGAAAGGATGATCACCGGTATCCGGGACTTTTCCCTCAGTTTCATGAGCGCTGACAGCCCGTTGAGCCTGGGCATCATCACATCCAGGAGGATCAGATCGACCGGATGCTCCTCCATGGCATCAAGCGCCTGCATCCCATCGTATGCCTTCACAACCTCAAATCCTTCGTACTTCAAAAGCTCGCTGATCGAGTATACGATCTCCTTATTGTCATCCACCACCAGTATCGTCGCCTGGTTTTCTGTTTCTTTTCCTGTCCTGCTTTCCATTTCCGCCTCCTGTTATTTCTCTTATCCTTACACTGACGACTATAAACGCACCGGGTTAAAAAAACCTCGATGTAAATCTTAAAAATTTCTTAGGGAAAGGCGCCCTCTTACTATTCTAAAATATCCACAAAAAAAGTAAAGATTTTCTGCCAAAACAAAAAACCTTTACTTTTCACATTTTTATCCACTGTATCCCGTCTGTTACTCCGCCGCTGTCTGTTTCACACGGTTCAGCCCCTTCGCCACCGCCGGGATCGAGATGATCACGATCGTGATCACAGCTTCCACGAGCAGATAACTGTAATTATAGGCGATCGGGTAGATGCTCTTTAAAGACTGCGGGAAATTCTCCGGCATGTAATCCATCCAGTACAGATACCCGCCCAGGGCATGAAAAGCGCCCCTCGCCAGCACTGCCGCGATGTAGCCTTTGAGCAGCCCGTGTTTTTTCTTTGCAAAGAATCCGGCCACTCCCAATGCGGCGAACGCCAGTATGTAGTCACAGCACACCTGGAAGAAGGACAGCACATACGGCTCCTGGATAAACTGCAGGATCCCGTATGCAAGCCCCACAAAAATCCCCGTGCCCGCGCCGTACCAGTTTGCCGCGAGAACGATAAAAAGCATACTGCACAGCGTCACGCTCCCGCCCCAGGGCATGTTCCAGATCTTAATATACGATGTGATAAAGGCCAGCGCCATCGCCGCCGCGCAGAATACGAGCTGCTTTGTGCTCATCCTTTTCTTTGCGGAATGTTTCCCCGCGAAATAAGACGCCGCCAGAAACAATATGATCCCGGCAACAATGGTAAGCGCATACCCGGCGGCTGTAAGGCCGCCCTCTGCATTGACAAATATTCCAGACATAATAAAAGCCCTCCTGTCTTCCGATTGAAAACAAAAGGGCTATAACGCGCGCTCATAACATATCCCTCCGCTGGCATTATCCAGATCAGGTTATGGGTCGAAGTTATCAACTTCCTCTCAGCCTGTCATACAAGCTCCCCTTGTCATCAATCTTATGTAGTTTTATGTCGGATACTATGTTAAACGTATCGGACAGAAATGTCAAGACTCTCTCTGTCTCCTGCGCTTTCCCACAACGATCACAACAGCTGCCGCGCCTGCTGCCAGAACCGCGGTCACCGCGATCGCGATCCAGACCCCAACCGAAGCGTTATCTCCCGTCTGTGCAGCGCTGACCGGATCTTTCACTGCTGCTCCGGCCTGCTGCGCGCCGTTTCCAGTCTGGCTGCCGTCGGTCTGCGTATTACCGTCCTGCTGTCCGCTGCCCGGCCGATCTGTTTCGCTGCCCGGCTGATCTCCGCCCGGCGCCGGCTCTTCGCCTTCTTCTGCCGGAAGGATCTCGGAGCGGTCACGGACTCTCAGGCGGTTACCCTCCGCATCGTGAGATACAAATCCCACTGCGCTGATATATGCGCCCTCTTTTACAAATTCTTCCAGAGCCTGTGAAGCCTCGTCTGAGTATGTGATATATCCGTCGATGAACACCCTGCACGCTTCGCCGCTGTCATCCTGTACGGTGATGCTCTCCACAATGCCGCCTGCCATGGTAACTGCTGTGACTTCACCTTTTACCCGGACAAGTTTACCGAAGTTTGTCTCATAATCATTGGCTTCCTTCGTGGTCGTATCCGTGATCACCACATCCTTGTTCCCCTCGAGCACGGTCACATTGATGGCTGACAGCTGTTTGTCGCCGATGTACTCGCTGACAGATCCGGTCACCTGTACCTGGTCGCCGCGGCGGATATTACTGTCGTCGATGGGGAATACGTTGATCCCGTTGCCTTCCTCATCCTGGATGTAAATGGTGTTGAAGAACGCATTTCCACTCTCGGCAGTTCCGTTTGCCACGGTCCCGACTACGGTAAACACTTCTCCGTCCGCTCCTGCGCGGGCCTCCTGGATCGTGCTGATCACAGGCTCTGCTTTCACACTGCTTAAGAGATTCTGCGCCATGATCCCGTTGGCGTAGGATACCTGATCCTCCGCTGCCACTTCAAAGTTGGAGCAAAATACGGTTCCGCATGCATAGACGCGGCCTTCTCCCACTGCCTCGGTAGCCATGGATACTACATCGCCCTTCTGTACCACTGCTGTATTCGGATCATATGCCGCGCTGTAGCTCAATACCGGCTTGTCATGTCCCTGTGCCGGAGCCTTGCTGTTGATGGAATAGGTGGTGTCATGTCCGTATACAATGGCCTCTCCCTCACCCACGCTGACGGAGCATCCGGAGTAGGAGCTGTATGCCAGTCCGGATTCTTTCACGCCTGCCAGAATGCTCTGGACCGCCGGATCAGTACTCTCATAGTTAAAGTCATCAAAATAAAGTCTGTACGGCTGTCCTCCGTTCTCATCCTGATCGATCAGCTCATCGTCATTAATGTGCATGGTAGAACCGATGCCCTCCAGCAGCGCGTTCGCCTGTGCATAAGAGGTGTACGGCAGTCCGCTGTTGGCATCCTGGTAGTCCGCCAGACCGCAGACAACCACCCTGCCGCCGCCATTTACGTAGTCGCTGACAACCTGGATAAAGCCGTCCTCAAATGTGCTGGGCTGCGCGTCTCCGGTGTAGTCGCTGGTGTATTTCAGCGGCGCGGAGATCACGAAGAGCGCCACGTCCTCCAGCATTTCCGCAGTCACTTCTTCACCCGGCTGTACGATCTTCACCTGGATGTTGTCAGAAGTTCCCATGTTGATAAAGTTGGTCATGTTCCCGGAATAATATCCGTTTACATAATCATTGTAATGTGTGCCGTCCACCAGTACTTTTGTGGCAATGGACGGATCGGATACGCTCAGCTTGAGCACATCTGTGAAGGTATACTCTTCCCCGCCGATGGTGGCTTTCAGTTCGGCATTGATGTTAAATCCGCCTGCCTGGTCCGCCGTGTATGGGAAGGAATATTCATAGGATGCCCTTGCGCCGATCACTCCGTTCTCTCCAATCGCTGCTGCGTCTGCCGTGTGGAACGGCTCTGTCTGGCCTTCCATCTTGTATGTCAGAGAAGTAACTGTCATGTCGTCGCTTAAGTTGTTGAAGATCTGGCTGGAGATCTGGATCTCATCGCCCCTGATCGGCATCGCCACATCGCTGGATGTATTGGAAATACCCGCGTTCACACTTTCGCCGGTCCATACCGGAGCAGTCACGGCGATATTCTTGTCCGCCTGAGTCACTCTCAGATAGTAGTAGCCATATCCTGTGGAAAGGTTGTCGAACTCTACTGTCGCGCTGCCGCCGGTAAATGTCTTCTCCGCCAGCGTCTGTCCGCCGTTTACGATAACTTCCACCTTCGTCTCGCCGGCTGTGTCGGTCGGGTCGGAAATCTCTGCTGTGATATGGATCTTTTCCTGCTCGTCAAGGATGGATCCCATAGCATTTCCATTCAGGGAATACAGGATGGACAGATCGTTATCCTCTGTCGCGTACACGCGGTAATTCTTCATAGCGTCGTAGATCGCTTCCTCGGAAAGTCCGTCGGAGAGCACCACGCTTCTCGCCGTGTTGGAATCGCCCCAGTTTCCTTTGTGGTTATCCTGGTTATTAGTCGGAGCCACGTGCCAGCCTTTGTCAAGCGCTCTGGTGTAATAGCTGTAGGACGGGAAGTAGCCGGAGCTTCCGATAGCTCCCTCGCCGTTGCCCACCTCGATCAGCGTGATCTGATTGTCGATCACCGGGTCATAGAGCGCGAAGTCCATGAAATCACCGAAGGTGTCGCCCGGGTGGTTGAACTGGGAGATGGTCTCCGGATTCGCGTTCAGCGTGTCATAATATGCTTCAAGCACTTCATAGTTGTCGCCCTTCTTGTAAGGAGCTGCGTTTCTGTTTTCAAATCCTTCCGAATTGAAGGTATTGATATGTCCCGGTGCTCCGCCGGACCAGGTCATCTCAAATCCGTAGATCCCGACGAAGTCGCCTTCCTGCGCGGTGATTGCTCTCGCGCCCTCGCGTCCTTCCGCCCAGGAAGCATTTACTTCCTCTGCATTCTCATCACCAAGGTGCGTCGTCCCTGCGCTGGGAAGCCCGCTCTGCCCCTCGAAGGAGTTGGAGTGGTCTGTCAGTGCAAGGAAATCCAGATTCGGCACATCCGCCGCATGCTCGAACGCCTGCTCTACGGTGCCTGTTCCGTCGGAAAGGTTTGTGTGGGCATGGAGCTGACCGAAATACAGGCCGTAATCCCCGATCTGCATGGGCGCCTTATATGTAAATGTATAAACCTCGCCGGTCTGCGCCTCCGCATCGCCGCTCTGCGGGATATATGCCAGCGCCTTCACCACGACAGGCTGATCCTTCTCAGGCGTCGCTGCGATTTCCAGAGGCTCCGAGTACAGCTGGTCTGCATTTCCCGCCTCCGGATCAGCCGGCTCTGTGCCGTCTGTATTCATTGTGTAGTAGATCTGCGCTCCGTCAGCTGCTTTCAGGGTGATCTGCTGTCCTGCTACCACACTTGCTCCGCTCTGCGGGGAGGCCTCTACCTCAAGTCCTTCCACTGCAGACGGCTCATCCGGCTCATCAGAGCCGCCGGGCACGTCCGTCACCTTATAGAAATTCAGGGCGAACATTCCCTCGCTGCCCTCCGCGATGTTGTAGTACGCACTCCAGTTTCCGTTGCTGTCATACCACTCCATGTACGCTCCGCGCACCGTGTTCTTCACATAGTACAGGCCGTTTCCCGCATCCTCAAGGATCCATTTATCGTTCTTCTCTCCCAGCGGCATGCTGGAGAAACTGTCCCCCATACCGATCTTCTGTCCATTGTGAGAGAAGCTGTAGGTTCCGTCCTCATTCTCTGCAACGGTCCACACATCCGCATCCGTATAACCGCTCAGTGTACCGTCGCTCTCTTCTGTCACGTCTGTACCTTTGTTATAGTAACCGTTATACTCTGCCGAAAGCGCCTTGCCATATGCCGGCGCATAGATCACCACCCGTTCGCCGTCCGCGATGGGCGCTGTGTCTCCCGGCTCGCCAGATCCGCTAACCGTATACTGCAGAGTCTGTACCGCGCTGTACACGCCCTCCAGGACCGCAGCTGCCTTCAGCGTGCAGTCCTCTGTGATCACAGGCATATTGTCCGCGCCGTAGAGTTCTCGCGCTGCATTCGTCTCATCCGACGGATCACTTCCATCCAGCGTATAGTAAATCAGCGCTCCGGAAGTGGAAGTCGTCAGCGTGATCTCCGTCCCGGAAGCCACAGCTCCCGCCTGGGGATCCGCCTGCGGCGCAGCTACTGTCCCCTCTGACGTTCCGCCTTCCACCGCTCTGTAGAGCGTGAATTCAGAAGGGTATCCGTTTGGATTTCCCGAAACGGTCGTCGTCTTATAAGCGCGGAACTTGTTCTGGCTGCTCCGGTTGCTCGCCAGGATGACTGTATCATCTCCCTGGCCGCTGAACGTGAACTTTCCGTCCTGACATTCCCATTTCCACTGATACTCCGTATCGGAAATGCGGATCCCGTTTTCATTTCCGCCCTTCGGCGCAAGGAAGTGTCCGTCCATATCCTTGATAGTGGCAGTACCGCCCGACACGGCGATCTCCCAGACTGTCTCGTCCGCCGGAGCCGGGATCGTATCTCCCAGTGCAGTTCCCAGCTCATCCGCCGGAAGCCAGTTATTGTCAAACTTCTGCGGTGCGTATCCGGTGTCTGTCACCATGACATAGCTGCCTGTCGTAAACTCTGCTTCTCCCGTGATCTTCCCGAAGGAAGTCCCTTCCGCGGCTGACGCCGTGGACGGAAGCAGGGAAAATGCCATCAGGACAGCCATGCACAGCGCGGTAAGCCTTGCGCTTAACGCTGTCTTTGCTTTCTTTTTCATCTTCATCCTCCAATCTTGAAAAGTGACCGTAAAACCAGCTCCGGAAAAATTTCGGAGCCATCTATATTAAACTCTCCGGCCTCTGCAATGCACCATCAGTCTGGCGCTGATAAAAGCCACGAGAGGAACTGTCAGAAGTATACCGAAAGAACCAGCCACACTCTGTACCACCTCCAACGCGATGGAGTCCGTATTGATCAGCTGCAGGAAGGGGATATCATAGGTCTGCACCAGGATCAGCATGTTAAGAGACGATCCTGCAAATGCCAGGATCAGCGTATTCGCCATGGTTCCCATAGCGTCTCTTCCGATCTGCATTCCGGAGCGGAACAGGCTGCCCGCAGATGCCTCCGGATTCTGTTCTCTCATCTCCCACACTGACGATGCGATCCCGAGAGATACGTCCATCACAGCGCCCAGTGCGGAGATCAGGACTCCGCACACAAGCAGCCCGCTGATCTTCAGCCCCCGGTCTGCTCCGTACAGGATCAGGTTTTCTGCCTCCTGCATGTTGAAGCCGTTCATAGGCGAAAGGGTTCCCACCGCTGCCGCCGCGATCCCTGCCGCGAGCACGCCGCCGACACAGCCGCATACCGCGCACAGCGTCTTTTTCGAATACCCGTTCAAAAAGATCAGCCCGGCTGCCGCTGACACTGCTGATACCCCGATGGTCACCGGAACTGCCGGGACGCCCCGGATCAGGCACGGGATCAGGATGAACCAGATACAGCCAAGCGTGAGCAGGAGTCCTGCCAGCGCGCCGACTCCCTTTTTCCCGCCAAGCACTGCCAGCAGTGCGAAAAAGATAAGCAGAAACACGCCCAGCACGATCCCTCTGTCATAGTTGAACACCGATGCGTAATAAGAACCATCCTCATCCGTCATGATCCGCACAATGATCCGGTCTCCCTGATCCACATCCACGTTGAACAGCGCGCTCATATAGTTGGTCACTGTCATGATCTCACCCTTATGGTCTCCAGACAAAATCCGGATCTCCAGCTCCTGATCACCCACGCGGCGTCCCTCCGCGTTCTGATGATCCTCTTGTGCGTTGTCTGCCAGAACTGCCGTGACTTCCGCGGATGCGTACACCAGCCGGCTGGCATCCGACGCAGTCTCATCCTCGTCCATCCGGCTCAGCCAGACCGCGGTCACCGTCAGAACCGCCAGGACAAGCGCCATAGGAAGCGCCCGGAGCAGTGTATGTAAAATCTTGTCCTTCATAATCCCTGTATTCCTTTCCCACAGTAAATTCAGCGCCGATATACAGGGAATGATCCGGCAGATTTCAGCCTGTTGTCCCATAGTATCCGCGCTGTGGTCCATTTGTCTTTATTTGTTATGTTTTTCATTTTATGCCGCCTTTGTTAAATGTGGCTCTGACTTTCTGTGAAGTTTCATTTAAATTTATGAAAAATCCTGCGGCTGATGAAAAAAGCGGCGGGCCGAAGAATATTTTTCTATTCTTCGGCCCGCCGCTTTTTTCATTCCCTACCTGTTGGGGAAAAATATTTTTGAAATTCTCCTGCCGCTTCTGCTGTGTCCCGAAATGCTTCCTCTCTCTCCATCATCCTGCGCAGAAATCCTCTCTGCCCTTCGGAGAGAGGCAGTTCCTCATGCCACGGACGGTCTCCCTTCCCGGAATATCCCGAATAGAGCAGATAGATCAGCACATTCGCCGTCCGCGCATAGTCAATGCTGAATCTGATATTCCGCCCATCCGCATATCTGGCAAGACCGAAGTCCAGCAGAGAGAGCTTTTCCCCGTCGTATAACAGATTTGCCGCGCTGACGTCCCCGTGCACCACATTCCTGCCGTGAAGATATTTCAGAATATCAAAGAGCTGCGATCCGATCCTGTATATTTCTTCAGGAGAAAAAACTCTTCTCCTCTTAAAAAGCCACTCTTCCAGCGAAGCACCTTCCTTGTATTCAAGGACATAATAGTAGCCCTGCCGGCAGTTGACCACTCCCAGCAGCTCCGGGACGGCCGGATGGCTCAGGCCGGACAGGATGACCGCCTCATAATGGTTCTGCTGCCGGTTCTTCCGAAGCATTCTGGGCCGGAATCTTTTCAGAACGACAGTTTTTCCTGTCGGACCATGCGCAAGAAAGCAGACACCGTAGCGTCCGCTGCCTATGCGGGATGCCACGGTGTACTCTCCGATCTTACTGCTTCGGCCCCCGCGCCGCTTCAGACATATCATCTCTGTACCGGCACGCCGCACTCTGAACAGAACTTAGCTCCTGCCGGGAGCGGTCTCCCGCAGTTCGGGCAGAATGATGCATTGGTCTCCATCTTCTCCCCGCAGGAGAGACAGAACCTGGAACCTGCCGGGACAGAAGCGCCGCACTTCGGGCACACTGCCTGGCCGCCCGCTGCCGGGGCTGTCGGCTGGAATCCCCCCTGTCCCGGATCCGGATATCCCTGATTTGGGTATCCCTGGTTCGGATATCCCTGGTTTGGGTATCCCGGATTTGGGTATCCCTGGTTCGGATATCCCTGGTTCGGATACCCCTGGTTTGGATATCCCTGGTTCGGATACCCCTGGCCATAGTGTCCCCGGGAGCTCCGGGAGCTGAATCCGCTTCCCAGACCGGAAAGCATCCCAAACAGACCTTTTCTCCTGTAATGCGCTCCGCCCATATTCGGATCGGGATATCTTCTTCTGCTGCTGGAATGTGAAAAAAATCCGCTCATATCTTATTTCCTCCTGACTGTCAGTTCGTTGTACCTAATATACCGTACTGTCTCTGCACATAGCAAGCGCGGTCAGATAATTTTCACAGTTTCTTTACAATGGATGTGCCCCGGCACGCTGAAATGTGATATACTTAACTCCAGTCTGCAAAGGAGGTTTTATATTTTATGAAAATCGTATTTTTAGACGCCAGCACGCTTGGCGATGACATTGATTACTCACAGTTCGAACAGCTCGGGGAGGTCGTCAGATATCCCTTCACTTCTTCGGAAGAAGCGCCTGCACGGGTCACAGACGCTGATGTCCTGGTCGTGAACAAAGTACTGGTCAACAGACAGACGATCGCGGATGCCAAAAATCTGAAACTCGTCTGCGTGACTGCAACCGGCACGAACAATCTTGACAAAGACTATCTCGCGGAACGCGGGATCGAATGGCGCAATGTGGCAGGGTACTCCACGGAGTCCGTGGCGCAGCACACCTTTGCCATGCTCTTTTATTTAATGGAAAACCTTCGCTATTATGATGATTACGTCAAAAGCGGCAGCTACATTAACGATCGGATCTTTACCCATTTTGCCCGCACGTTCCACGAACTCAAGGGCATGACATGGGGGATCCTCGGCCTGGGCGCGATCGGCCGCCGTGTAGCGGATATCGCAGGGCTTTTCGGGGCCAGGGTCATTTACTACTCCGCATCCGGCGCTCCCGCGCAGGAAGGGTATCACCAGGTGGATCTGGATACTCTGCTGTCAGAGTCTGATATCCTGTCCATCCACGCTCCGCTCAACGAATACACAGAAGGGCTGATGGACAAAGATGCTTTCTGCAAAATGAAGTCTGACGCCATCCTCCTGAATCTGGGGAGAGGGCCTATCATCAATGAAGCGGACCTTGCCGATGCTCTGAATGCAGGCGAGATCAGGGCGGCTGGTCTGGACGTGCTCTCCGTGGAGCCTATGGCAATGGACAGCCCGCTGTTAAATGTAAAAGATAAGGACAGGCTTTTCATCACACCACACATCGCCTGGGCAACGATCGAAGCGAGGCAGAGGCTGATGAAGATCATCGCGGGACAGATAGAGGAATTTATGGAGGCACGTTAAGACGGCCGCAATGAGCAGCGCACCTCGATTCCGCTCCGCTTCATCTCGGTCGCGGCATTCGCCGCATGGTAAGTCCAAGACGGCCGCAGTGAGCAGCGCACCTCGATTCCGCTCCGCTTCATCTCGGTCGCGGCATTCGCCGCATGGTAAGTCCAAGACGGCCGCAATGAGCAGCGCACCTCGATTCCGCTCCGCTTCATCTCGGTCGCGGCATTCGCCGCATGGAAAATAAGAAGAAAGGTCCCAGGGAAATGCGAGCACTTCCCTGGGACCTTTCTTCTTATTTTCCGCGCTTCTCATTGCTACACGTAAAAAACCGCCGTCCCCGCGGCTCGCAATGTCCGCAAAAACAGCGATTTCTAAGTGCGCGATCAGGGGTTCGAACCCTGGACACCCTGATTAAGAGTCAGGTGCTCTACCAACTGAGCTAATCGCGCTTATTCACTTTTGTTATCCCTAACGGATAACGCAAGTGATATTATATACGACACTTTTCAAAAATGCAAGCGTTTTTTTACATTTTTTTAATATTATCGCATATTTTTTTTATCGTCGCCGTGACAGAAGCCGGAATTTAGGATTTTACACACTTCCTGCATGGATTTTCTGATGCATAACACCTGCCTGTTCAGGCATGGCCGGCAATAAAACATTTCTTTTACACATGTTTTCCATCTTTTCCTCTTCATCGGCGCCCCCGTCCCGCAGCAAGACTATACACTATTATATGCATCGGATACGAAAATGGTGCGCGCTGTGCGCCCTTACCTGCGCACAGCGATCAGTTTGTTGATGGGATTCCCTTTCTGGGAAAATTTTTCCTCATACTCTGTCATGATATTGCCTTTGTTCATCTCCTCATTGTGGTGCAGGTCATAGGTGAATGCCTGCAGGGTCCATGCAGCCTCTTTGATCTGCTCCAGGGAGAAGTTAAAAAGCGCTGTATTGTCTGTCTTGAATTCCACGAGCCCGCCCTGCGTGAGCACCTTCTCATATCTCTCCAGGAATTCCACGGATGTGAGGCGCCGTTTTGCGTGCCGCGCTTTTGGCCACGGGTCCGAGAAATTCAGGTAGATACGGTCTACCTCTCCCTCCGCGAACACATCCGCGATATCCCTTGCGTCCATGCAAACGAACCTGACGTTTTTCAGTTCCCGGAATTCCTCTGTATCGAATTTTTCCACTGCGCGCAGCAGGACGCTGGAATAGCGCTCAATGCCGATAAAATTGATATCCGGATGCTCCTTCGCCATATTCAGGATGAAGCGCCCCTTCCCCATCCCGATCTCGATGTGGATGGGCCTTTTATTTCCAAAGACCTGGCGCCAGCATCCCCTCTGGTCTTCCGGTCTCTTTATGACAATGGGATGAGCCTGGATCGTGCCCTCTGCTCTCGGTATATTTCTCAGTCTCATGAATAGTCCTCCCCTTATTTAACAAAACTAGAAACATGTTCCATGGGAACGCTATCATAATAGCACGAAAACCGCTTAAATGTGAACCATCAGAATGACCATTATAACGATTTCTTTACTTGCTTTTTTGGCGAAAAGGTGTATGATAAAGTATATTAGCATTTTCTCACAAAGAGGAGGCTTTTTATGGACTCTATTGTAAACAAATTGACGGAAATCGAGGACGCTGCATCCGCTATCGTTGCGCATGCCGAAACTCAGAAGGAAGTCCTGGACAGGGAATATGACGAAAAACGCAGGGCTTTTGACGCGGATCTGGAGAAGCAGACGCAGGCGCGCATCAATGCCATCCGGGATGAGTTGGAGAAGAATACTTCCGGTATCCTTGACAGCCAGAACGGGGCGAGCACGGAAACGATCCGCGCGCTTCAGAAAGAATATGAAGAAAAGCATACCGAATACGCCCACGAGATCCTGCGCAGGATCACCGAGGTGTAGCCTATGGGGAATTTACTTGAATACAGCGGGATCGTGACAAAGATCCGGGCCATGGAGGCAAAGCTTTTGTCGCCGGGGCAGTTCACAGAGATCGCGAACCTGGGCAGCGTGCCTGAGATCGTGGATTACCTGATAAAGAACACTGCATACGCTGACGTCCTGGAGACGCTGGAGGAGGACCAGATCCACAGAGGTAATATAGAAAAAGTCCTGATCCAGTCGCTCTACCACGATTACACGAAAATCTACCGATTCTGCGGGCAGAAGCAGCGGAGGTTCATGAAGCTGATCCTGAAAAATTATGAGATTGACCTGATCAACTACTGCCTGCGCATTGTGATCAACCATTACAGGCAGCCCTTTGACCTGAATTATAAAAAGGCGTTTTTCGACAGGTACTCTCAGATCTCGATCGAGAAGCTCATCACCTCGCGGACAACGGATGAGCTGGTAGAGAACCTGAAGGGCACTGAATATTACGCTCCGCTGAAAAAGCTGAAGGACTCACAGAATGTCACGCTGTACGATTACAACCTGACCCTGGACCTGTATTTCTACACTTCCACATGGAGGGAGCAGAAAAAAGTCCTCAAGAAAAAGGACCTGGAACTCTTCATGCGCGACCGCGGTTCAAAGATCGACCTGCTGAACCTGCAGTGGATCTACCGGGCAAAGAAATATTATAATATGAAGCCCGCCGACATCTACCTGATGCTCATCCCGATCCACTATAAACTGTCAACCGACCTGGTCAAGGAGCTGGTAGAGGCTCCGGGACTGGAAGAATTCGAGGCAGCCGTGGCGCGGACCTATTATGCCCGCCACTATAACTTCCACCAGGACCTGACCATTGAACAGATGTATGCGGACTGCCTGCATCATCTGTATACAGTCGACCGCCGCCGGGATCCCTATTCCCTGGCTGCGATCAACACCTATCTCTTCCTGAAGGAAGAGGAAATCAATAAGCTGACCACCGCCATGGAATGCGTACGCTACGGCTTAAGCCCCGGCGAGACGGCAGCTTACGTTGGAGGTAAGACCCAATGATCGTTAAAATGAAATTCATCAATATCTCCGGTCCGAGGAACGACATTGACCGGGTCACTGACCTGTATCTCTCTCGCTATGAGATCCAGCTCGAATCCGCCCTGTCCGAACTCAAGACCGTGGACAACTTAAGGCCTTTCGTGGAGCTCAACCCCTACCGGGACGCGCTCGCCAAAGCGACTGAGTTCGTGGGCTATCTTCCGAATGCGGACGATGTGGTCCCGGATACGAAAATGGGGCTGGACGACATGTTCGAGGTCGTGCGCAAGGCAAAGGAAGACTACCAGGAACTTCAGGAAAAGAAAGAAAAACTGAAAAAGAAGATCGAAGAGCTTCGTGCGAAACAACAGGTCATCGCGCCTTTCCGTCCGCTGGACTGCGATCTCCACAAGGTGCTGCATTACCGGTACATCACATATCGGTTCGGACGCATTGCGGTAGAATTCTACCACAAGATGCAGAAGTATCTCATGGATGATCTGAAAGCCATTTTTGTAGAGGGCGAACGGGATGAAAGTTTCGTGTACGGGGCTTATTTTGTTGCCCCCGCGGAAGCGCAGAAGGTGGATGCCGTGTTCCGCTCCCTGCACTTCGAGCGGATCGAGCTAAAGGACGAGTTCGAAGGGACGCCGGCCTATGCCCACCAGTCTCTGGAACGGGAGATCGCCCGGGTGAACCTTGAGATCGACGACCTGGACAAAAAGGCAGGGGAGATGCTCGCTGACCGCGCGCCGCAGCTGGTGGCGGCCCGGAACCGGCTGGAAGAGCTCTCCAATAATTTCGACGTCCGCAAGCTCGCGGCCCGCATGGAGGACAATCAGGAAGACTATTACATCCTCTGCGGATGGATGGCAGAGGACGATGTGGAGAAATTCGTGGAAGAAGTCAAGGACGACGACAAAGTATTCGTCGTCGTGGAGGACGACCACGACGCATACTTCGGGGAACCGCCCACAAAGCTGGAAAACCCGAAGATCTTCAAACCTTTTGAGATGTTTGTACAGATGTACGGGCTTCCCGCACATAACGAAATGGACCCGACTGTTTTCGTCGGCCTGACCTACTCCTTCATCTTCGGCGTCATGTTCGGGGATGTGGGACAGGGGCTCCTCCTCCTGATCGGCGGCGCCCTGATCTACCACTTTAAGAAAGCCCCGCTCGCCGGGATCATTGCCACGGCAGGCGTATTTTCCACGATATTCGGATTCATGTTCGGCAGTATCTTCGGATTCGAGGACGTGATACCCGCCCTGTGGATGCGGCCCATTGACCATATGACCACGCTTCCCTTCCTGGGCAAGCTGAACACGGTGTTCATCGTGGCTGTGGCTTTCGGCATGTTCCTGATCATGGTGGCAATGGTGCTCCATATCGTCAACGCGCTGAAGAGCAAAGATATCGAGGGCGCCTGGTTTGACCCCAACGGTGTGGCAGGACTTGTATTTTACATCGCAGCAGTCGTGACCATCGTCCTGTTTATGACAGGCAGACCGCTGCCCGGCGGCATCATCATGGGCATCATGTTCGGCGTGCCCCTGCTGCTCATCCTCTTCCGCGAGCCCATCACAAGGGCGATCCAGAAGAGAGCCGACAAAATGGAGACCGGGAAGGCGATGTTTATCGTACAGGGATTTTTCGAAATGTTCGAGACGCTTTTGAGCTACTTCTCAAACACCATCTCCTTCATCCGTATCGGCGCTTTCGCGGTCAGCCATGCGGCGATCATGGAAGTGGTCCTGCAGCTCGCAGGCGCGGAGAGCGGGAATCCGAACTGGCTGGGCGTGATCTTCGGCAACCTGTTCGTGTGCGGATTTGAGGGACTGATCGTGGGCATCCAGGTGCTCCGTCTGGAATATTACGAGATGTTCAGCCGCTTCTACAAAGGCAGCGGCCATGCATTTGACCCATATACAAAAAAGAACACAAAGAAAAGCAAATAAAAATCAGGAGGATTTTACCATGACCTTAGCAACAAAAATCATTTTTATCACTGCACTGATCTTAAGCATCATCCTTCCGTTCGGCTACTACCTGCTCGGGAAGGAAAAATCCCGCAGGCGCTACAAACGCGCCATCGGCACGAACGCCTTTTTCTTCTTCGGCGCTTTTGCCGTGGCGTCCATCATGCTCCTGGGCGGCCCGAATGTACAGGCGGCTGGATCCGTAACTGCTGACTCCGGATTCGCCACAGGCCTCGGATACCTTGCGGCAGCCCTCGTTACAGGCCTCTCCTGCATCGGCGGCGGCATCGCCGTTGCCAGCGCGGCAAGCGCGGCTCTCGGCGCTATCAGCGAAGACTCCAGCGTACTCGGTAAGTCGCTCATCTTCGTGGGCCTTGCGGAAGGTGTCTGCCTGTACGGCCTGATCATCTCCTTCATGATATTAGGAAATCTGTAATACCAGTCAGCCGTGCGCCGGTATCCGGCATGGCGGCATCTGCGGGCAGGCCCGCAAGGGGCGGCAGGCCGGGTACCGGCATAGGGCGGACGCCCCACATGAGTGATCCGCCGCAGGCGGATCATGAATGGCACGCCTGACGGACGGCAGACAGTTATCAACGCAAGGAGGTCTTGATCTTATGAAAATGTATCTCATCAGTGATAACGTGGATACGTACACCGGCATGCGCCTGGCGGGTGTTGACGGCGTGGTTGTCCACGAGCGCGATGAGCTGAAAAAGGCCCTGGAGGATGTGCTCTCTGACAAGACAGTGGGGATCGTTCTCCTGACTGAAAAATTCGGGCGGGAATTTCCGGACATCATTGACACATTCCGCCTGGAGAGGAAGATGCCTCTCCTTGTAGAGATCCCCGACCGTCACGGGACCGGGCGCAAAAAAGACTTTATCACATCATATATCACCGAGGCGATCGGATTAAAACTGTAAAAGGAGGGATCCCTCTTGACATTAGAAGAAAAAATCGCTCACCTGCAGACCTCTTCCATGGAGCAGGCCCGCGCGGAGGGCAACGCGATCATTGACGCCCACAAAGAGGCGCTTGAAAAAGTGTTCGAAGACCACAGGGCGGAAGCGCTGCGCCAGTCTGAGACACGCATCAAGGCGGAGACTACCAATGCGCGTCTCTCTCTCAACCAGGCCGCGGCAAAATCTCAGCTTGAGATCAAGCGCCGCCAGGGCAAGGTCCAGCAGGAGCTGAAGGATAAAATATTTGAAGAAGTCATGGGACTTGTGGATGATTACATGAAGACAGCGGCTTACGGAGATTTCCTCGTGAAATGCATCCGTCAGGCAGTGGATTTCGCCGGACAGGACCCGGTGACCATCTATATCAACCCGTCCGATGAGGCGAAGCGGCCTGACCTGGAGAACGCCACAGGCGCTCATCTCACGGTCAGCGCGGAAGATTTCATAGGCGGCGTGCGCGCTGTGATCCGCAGCCGCAACATCCTGATCGACAATTCATTCCGGACGCAGCTGCGCAATGAATATGACAGATTTATTTTCTCAGGAGGTGACGGCAATGCTTAAGACCGCTACGATCTACGGGATCAATGGACCCGTCATCTACTTAAAAGGCAATACCGGATTCCGCATGTCCGAGATGGTCTATGTGGGATCCCAGAAGCTGGTCGGCGAGGTCATCGCCCTGGACAAGGATATGACCACGGTCCAGGTGTATGAGGAGACGACCGGCCTGCGCCCCGGGGAAGAAGTCGTGGCAAGCGGAAATGCCGTTTCCGTCACCCTCGCTCCGGGCATCCTCAATAATATCTTCGACGGCATCGAGCGTCCCCTGGAGAGGATCGCGGAATCCTCCGGCGGCGCGTTTATCACAAGGGGCGTCAGCGTGGACTCCCTGGACAGGCAGAAAAAATGGCAGGCCCATCTCACAGTTGAGAAAGGCCAGTATCTCCACGGCGGGGATATCATCGCCGAAGTGCCGGAGACCCACGCCATCGTGCACAAATGCATGGTCCCGCCTGATGTAGAAGGGGCGGTCATCGATGTTGTCCCCGACGGGGAATACACCATCGATGAAACGCTGGTCACGCTGGAACTGCCGGACGGTTCGAAAAAAGAGCTGTCCATGACACAGCGCTGGCCGATCCGCGTGCCCAGGCCGACCCACCACCGTTTTCCGGCGTCTGTCCCCCTGATCACGGGACAGCGTATCATTGACACTATGTTCCCCATCGCCAAGGGCGGCACTGCTGCCATCCCCGGCGGATTCGGGACCGGAAAGACGATGACACAGCACCAGATCGCGAAATGGGCGGATGCGGACATCATTATCTATATCGGCTGCGGCGAGCGTGGAAACGAGATGACCCAGGTGCTGGAGGAGTTCGGCGAGCTGACCGACCCCCGCACGGGCAATCCCCTGATGGACCGCACCACCCTGATCGCCAACACGTCAAACATGCCTGTGGCTGCCCGTGAGGCGAGCATTTACACCGGGCTTACCCTGGCGGAATATTACAGGGATATGGGGTATGACGTTGCCATCATGGCGGACTCCACTTCCCGCTGGGCGGAGGCGCTCCGCGAGCTGTCCGGGCGTCTGGAAGAAATGCCGGCAGAGGAAGGATTCCCCGCATACCTGGCGTCCCGCCTGTCTGCGTTCTACGAGAGGGCGGGCATGATGCACAACTTAAACGGCACGGACGGCTCAGTGACGATCATCGGAGCAGTGTCCCCGCAGGGCGGTGATTTCTCCGAGCCTGTCACACAGAATACAAAGCGTTTCGTCCGCTGTTTCTGGGGACTGGACAAGAGCCTTGCCTATTCCAGGCATTTCCCGGCGATCCACTGGCTGACCAGTTACAGCGAGTATTTAAATGACTTAAGCCACTGGTACCAGGACAATGTGTCCCCGCAGTTCGTGGACTACCGCAACCGGCTGATGGCACTCTTAAACCAGGAGAGCAGCCTTCTGGAGATCGTAAAGCTGATCGGAAGCGACGTCCTGCCGGACGACCAGAAGCTGGTGCTGGAGATTGCCCGCGTGATCCGCCTCGGCTTCCTCCAGCAGAACGCATTCCACAAGGACGACACTTGCGTCTCCCTGGAGAAGCAGTTCCTGATGATGGATACCATCCTGTACCTCTACAAACAGGCAAGAACCCTTGTGACCATGGGACATCCCATGTCCGTGCTAAAGGCAGAAAATATTTTCGACAAGATCATTGCCATCAAATACGATGTGCCCAATGACCGGCTGGAAATGTTCGCGCAGTATCACAGAGACATTGATGCATTCTATCAGAGAGTGCTTGAGAAAAACGCGTAAGGAGGACCGGATATCATGTCAATCGAATATTTAGGCTTAAGCAGCATCAACGGACCTCTCATCGCTCTGGAAGGCGTGCAGGACGCCTTCTTTGACGAGATCGTGGAGTTCGTCGTAGACGGCAGGGAACACAAGATCGGACGTATCGTAGAGATCTACGAGGACAAGGCTGTCATCCAGGTATTTGAAGGGTCGGAAAATATGTCCCTGAAAAATACCCACACCAAACTGACCGGACATCCCATGGAGATCGCGCTTTCCCCGGATATGCTGGGGCGCACGTTCAACGGGATCGGGCAGCCCATCGACGACCTTGGCCCGATCATCTCCACGCTGAAACGGGATGTGAACGGGCTTCCGTTAAATCCGGTACGCCGCGAATATCCCCGGAATTATATCCATACGGGGATCTCCGCCATCGACGGGCTTACCACTCTGATCCGCGGGCAGAAGCTGCCGATCTTCTCGGGGAACGGACTTCCCCACGACCAGCTTGCCGCCCAGATCGTAAAGCAGGCGTCTCTCGGTGAAAATTCTGACGAGAAATTTGCCATTGTGTTCGCCGCCATGGGCGTGAAGCATGACGTGGCGGATTTCTTCCGCAATACATTTGAGGAAAGCGGCGTGGCAGACCACGTTGCCATGTTCCTGAACCTGGCGAACGACCCGGTCGTGGAGCGTCTGATCACCCCAAAGGTAGCGCTGACTGTGGCGGAGTATCTTGCCTTTGAGCAGAACATGCACATCCTGGTCATCCTGACGGATATGACCTCTTTTGCGGAGGCAATGCGTGAAGTCTCCTCCTCAAAGGGAGAGATTCCCAGCCGTAAGGGATACCCGGGGTATCTGTACAGTGAGCTCGCCACGATCTACGAGCGCGCGGGCATCGTACAGGGCGTGAACGGATCCGTGACACAGCTCCCGATCCTGACCATGCCCAACGACGATATCACACACCCCATCCCTGACCTGACCGGATATATCACGGAGGGGCAGATCGTGCTCGACCGCCCGCTGCACGGGCAGTCCATCTATCCGCCCATCAATATCCTCCCCTCCCTGTCCCGTCTGATGAAGGACGGCATCGGCGAGGGCTATACGAGGGAAGACCACCAGGACCTGGCGAACCAGCTCTTCTCCGCGTACGCGAAGGTCGGCGACGCACGGAACCTTGCCTCTGTCATCGGCGAGGATGAGCTCTCGCCCATAGATAAGAAATATCTTGAATTCGGAAAAGAATTTGAGGAGCGCTATATCGGACAGGGGCAGGAGGAAAACCGCAGCATGGAAGAGACGCTGGATCTGGGCTGGGAACTGCTGGGGCGCCTGCCGAAGGAAGAACTCGACAGGGTGGATACGAAGATACTGGAGAAATACTATAAGCCGATGGATGAGGAAGAATAAACAGCTCGGCACACATGTATGATCGACGGGAATCCGGGTATACTTGACTTTACCTGACGCATATGCTATATTGTGCGTAGGCAAAAAGATAACAGCAGTCTTTATAAGGCGGCTAAAAACGAAAAACCCGGAAGTGAGCAAGACTTTCGGGTTTTTCTGTTCCATTTTATTTGTGGCGGCTTAGACCACAGGCTGGTTACCGGCTATTCGTCACTGTCCAGCCATTTGATGATATGGAAGGTCCTGCCTGAGGAAAGGAAGCCTTACGGCAGGCTCACGGGCAGCGCGCTCATGGTCATCGGAGGAAGCATTATCATAACCGGCATCCTCCAGTGCATCTCTGAGCAGGAATACTGGTATTATATTACAGTCGCAGGAACTGTTATCGGGCTGGTCATGATCGGATACGCACTGCTGAAATATAACAGAGGGATTTTTTAGCTGTACTCCTGGGAGGAGCTTGTATATGAGATTAAAGAACATTTTGATCGCGGTCACTGATATGGAAAGATCTAAAGAGTTTTACCATTCCCTATTCGGGTTGGACGTCGTCCTTGCCCGGGAGGGCAATGTGATCCTGACCGAAGGTCTGGTCCTTCAGGATGTCTCTCTATGGAAGGATGAGATCAGCAGGGACGTTATATTTCAGAACCATTCCGCTGAACTCTATTTTGAAGATAAAGAGATTGAGAAATTTATTGAGAAACTAAATAATTATCCAGAGCCACCGGATTATGTAACTCCATTCACTGAACTTCCGTGGGGACAGAAACTGGTCCGCTTTTATGATCCGGATGGGAACCTGATCGAGGTGAGGACCCCCGCGTAATTTTTGCGGCTCACGGAACGGATCTCTGCGAACACTGAGAGGTGCTGATATGAAATCTGCGAAACCTGTGAAACCTGCAAAACTTATGAAACGCTGCCGGCGCAGGCTGAACTGCTTCTGCGCACTGATGTGCTCTGTTGTTTTTTCCGCTTTTATCATCGGGTGCGGGAACACTGCGTCCACAGCGGAAAATGCTTCCCCGGAAGCGCTCTATTCCGCTGACAGGGACATTGACCTCTTTGTATATGAGGACACTGCGTATGTCAACGCCATGGACGTGGACTGGGTCGGCGAGCTCTCCCTCGCGAAAGGCGAGGCTCTCGGAGAGATCGGACGCTCCGGCGTCACAGATGATTTTCAGGACTGGGACGCGACTGTACTGACGGAGGGTACGGTCATTTACAGCTCAGGAGAAACCGAGGTGCTGCTGGCTGATACAGGTGAGGCGCTGATCCCTTATCTGAAATATGTGGAAGGATAAGTGGAAGATATGGACAGACGGTCCAGAGGGCTGAAGGGATAATAAGATGTGATCACATCCGTTGGATGTAAGAAGTGTTCACCATAAATATTTTGTAATAGGAGGGATTCTATGGATCCGCGTACATTTCCGACCAAAGGGAATCTGATGCTGGCGAAGAACTCGCTGGCGCTTGCGAAACAGGGATATGACCTGATGGATAAGAAGAGGAATATCCTCATCCGGGAGCTGATGGACCTGATCGACGAGGCCCGCAGTATCCAGGAGGAGATCGACACGACCTTTACTTATGCCTATCAGTGTCTCCAGCGCGCGAATATCGAAAACGGCATCAGCAATGTGGAACTGCTTGCCTATACCGTGCCCATCGAGAATTCCATCACGATCCAGACCCGGAGCATCATGGGGACTGAGATCCCCCATGTGAAATACGTGCCGGACGCCGGGAAACCGACTTACTCCTTCAGCACGACCCACGAGTCCATCGACAAGGCAAGGGAGGCTTTCCGCAAGGTGAAGGACCTGACCGTGAAGCTCTCCATGGTAGAAAATGCCGCCTACCGCCTGGCGAGCAATATCAAGAAAACACAAAAGCGCGCCAACGCGCTCCAGAATATCACGATCCCCATGTACTCTGCCCTTGTCTACACGATTACCAACGCGCTGGAAGAAAAGGAGAGGGAGGAGTTCACAAGGCTGAAGGTCATCAAGAGGATGAAGATGAAGAAAGGATAGCTTTCACATATTCATCCATGGCGTCCGCGGTCATTTTTGAACATTTCACTGCTTCGACCACGGTCTTGTCACCGGTGACTACATCTCCAGAGGCGAAGATCCCATTTATGGCGGTCTCGCCTTTTTCTATTGCCATTTTTCCCCTTTTCTGTTACCGTTTTCCCTTTGTCCATTATTTTTTACATACTTTTTACGCATTTTTCACACCTGACAGATAGAAGGAATCAGCAAACTGCGTGACAATAATCAGAAAAGATCCCATACAGTATCCTGTCACATATATGGATAAGACAAAGGAGAATCAATTATGAGGAAACAACTGACCGCACTGCTTCTGACTGCCTGCACTGTACTGGCTGCCTCCGGCTGCAGCCTTCTTCCGGGAGGATCTGCACCTGGCACTCCCGGTTCATCCGGCCCCGGCACGGCAGATTCCCATTCCGGCTATTCTTCCGGGGACGGAAAAACGATCCGCATCCTTTCCGGTTCAGAAAACCAGGAACTGGAGACGATCATCGCAGACTGCGCAGACAAAGCAGGTGTTCACATTGAGATGGACTATAAAGGTTCCGTTGATATTATGCGGGAGCTCCAGGACGGAGCGGACGGATATGACGCCGTCTGGCCTGCGAGCAGCATGTGGATCTCCCTGGGAGATACCGGCCATCTGACCAAACACAGCCAATCCGTCTCCCTGTCCCCGGTCGTATTCGGCATCCGCCAGAGTCTTGCCCGGGAGCTCGGTTTTATCGGAACTGATGTATCTGTCAAGGATATCCTTTCTGCGATCACGGACGGGAAAATGACTTTCTGCATGACGAGCGCTACGCAGTCTAACTCCGGAGCGAGCGCGTATATTGGTTTTCTCTATGCACTGCTCGGGAAACAGGAAGGCCTGACCACTGATGACCTGCAGGACCCGGCTCTTCAGCAGGAGATCCGCGCCCTCCTCGCCGGAGTGGAACGCAGCTCCGGGAGCTCAGACTGGCTGAAAGATCTCTTTCTGACCGGGAATTACGACGCAATGGTAAATTACGAATGCCTGATCATTGACGCAAATGAACAGCTTGTATCTGAAGGGAAAGAACCTCTGTATGTAGTATATCCGTATGACGGTCTGTCAATAGCGGATTCCCCTCTTTGCTACGTAGACCACGGAGATGCGGATACAGAAGACGCATTCCTGCGGTTCCAGGAAGAGCTCATGTCCCCTGAGAGCCAGACAGCCATCGAAGCGACCGGACGCAGGATCACCGCCAACGGTGTTTCCGCTGAAAATAAAGACGTTTTCAATCCGGACTGGGGAATTGACACAGAGAGGATCCTGTCCCCCATCCAGATGCCCGCTTCCGATGTCCTTGCCGATGCTTTAAATATCTACCAGACCAATTTCAAAAAGCCGTCCCTTAATATCTACTGTCTTGATTTTTCCGGCAGTATGAGCGGGACAGGCGAAGAGCAGCTGAAGGAAGCCATGGCGCAGATCCTTATCCAGAAAAACGCTGAAAAGAATCTGCTCCAGGCGAATGAAGGCGAAGTCAATATCGCCGTCCTCTTTAACGACCGGGTCATCCAGGTCCTGAAAGCAGAGGATGACTCAGACCGCGCGCTCGAAACACTGTATAATGAGATCGCCGCGCAGGCGCCCGGAGGCGGCACAGACATTTATACCGCTGCCGCCGAAGCTTACGGGCTTGCCATGGAATACGATCTTTCGCAGTATTCCCCTGCGGTAATCCTCATGACAGATGGACAGTCTGTTTATAACAAAAATATTTTCCAGGAAGCGCTTGACAGTTCTGACGTGGATATCCCGGTATTCTCCATAACTTTCGGGGACGCAGACCCGTCCCAGCTGGAAGAGCTTGCCGAACAGACGGATGCGCGCGTCTTTGACGGGACAAAAGACCTGACAGAGGCATTCCGCAGCGTCAAAGGCTATAATTAAGTGAAAACATATCAGAAAGGATATCCTCTCCATGAAACATGCAAAATGGAAAGAACTTCTCAGCATCATTCTCTCCGCGCTGTTTGCGTTAGTGCTGTTTTTCATCCTCCTGCTCCTCTTTCGCTGGAGCCTGATCCTGTGCATAGTCCTCAGCGCGGCAATGTACGTGGCGTGCTGTATGCTTCTGCGCCCTGTGGAAAAGATCGGGAAAGTCGAAGTGGACTCCCTGGATAACGGTGAATTCTTAAGCGAGCGTCTCTCCGAAGCCGCTTCGGATTACAGCCGCATGAAAAAGGCAGCGGTGCAGATCCGCGAGCAGCCCCTGGGTCCGCAGTGCGCGGAACTGGTAGAGCTTGCGGGAAATATCCTGGACTATCTGACCGAAAACCCGGAAAAGATCACCGCGGCGCGGCGCTATATCGACTATTACCAGGAAACTGCGGCAAACGTCCTGGAACATTATACTGAGCTCAAAAAAACCGGGCTGTCGACAGCAGAAACAGAAAAGATCCTCCGCAGCACTCAGGAAAGCGTCGCAACACTCAAAGCCGCATTTAATATGCAGTTTGAAAAGCTGATGCAGAATGAACTGCTTGATATGGAAGCGGACCTGAAACTGTTAAAACAGACACTGCGCTCTGAAGGATACAGAGAACCTGCAAAGAAAGGACATGAAACATCCAAATGAAAAAAAAGATTATCGGACTGATACTCCTGCTTGTAATTATGATGGTCACAGGCGGCATTTACCTTCTGAAAGGAAGCGCACCTGAAACAGTCGTCGTAAACGGATATGTAGGCGGAGAAAAAATCGAGTTTCTGGAAGACCCTGAAGTCCAGTCTATCCTCCAGGAAAGATACGGGATCCGGGCAGATTATGCGAAGGCTGGTTCCCTGGACATGATGACAGCAGATATGGATGGGATGGATTATCTCTTCCCTTCCAGCAGTATCGCGGAGGAATACTATGAGGATCTCCACGGTAAACCGCAGCAGAGTGAGATCATCCTGAACACTCCCATTGTACTGTATACGCACAGGGCTGTCCTGGAAGCATTTGACAGCCAGGGGCTTATCACAGAGAACAGCGGGGCTTACCAGATCGATATGGCAGGGCTCGTCAGCCTGATACAGAATGACACTTCGTGGGCTGATATCGGGCTTGCCGAACTGTATGGAAATATTTCCGTTGACACCACAGATCCGGCAAGATCAAACTCAGGCAATATGTTTGCCGCACTTCTCGCAAATGTGCTGAACGGCGGACAGACACTTACCGAGGATAACCTGCGGGAAATCCTGCCGGAACTCCAGTCTATTTTCGGGAAGCTGGGATATATGGAGACATCTTCCTCTGATCTTTTCAGCCAGTTTCTCCGGATGGGCATAGGCGCCAAGCCTGTGATCGCGGGATATGAAAGCCAGCTTATCGAATACGCCGCCATTTATCCGGATGAATATAAAAACATTGAAGATGACATTGTCATGCTTTATCCCACACCCACCGTGTGGTCCACCCATGTCCTGCTCGCCCTGGATGAAAACGGACAGAAACTCCTTGACGCGCTCCTCGATGAGGATCTCCAGGCTCTTGCATGGACAAAGCACGGCTTCCGCACCGGAAATTACAGCACTGTATCCACGGGCGGTGACATCGCCGCAAAAGGAGTCGCCGCGGACATCACCCAGGTCACTCAGGTCCCTTCCTATGATGTAATGAAGATCATCATAGAAAGCCTGCAGTAAAATGTTCCGGGGACAGCTGTCCCGGGAAGCCAGACACATTGTTTTAAAGATAACGTTCAGAAGGAGGTACATCCTATGTCAGAAATCACACTTGCGGATCTCATGAACTCAAGAGATACAGCCGCCCCGGTCCCGTCTCCTTTGTCTGCGGAAGAACTCAGCAGAGAGATCACTCTTCTCAGCCCGGAAGACCGCGCCCTTGCCGATGAGATCAAATCACAGATCGATGTGCGGGATTCCCAGATGCTCATGCAGTACGGCTCAGGTGCCAAACAGGATATCGCGGACTTTTCCGGACATATCCTCGGCAGTATCCGCACGAAAGACTCCGGATACGCAGGACAGCTCATGGCTGACCTTGTCACAAATGTAGAGAGCCTGGATTATGACGATCTGGAGAAAGATCCCGGCATCTTCGGCTTATTCCAGAAAGCAGGCGCAAAGGTCAGACGTTTTCTTGCCCAGTATCAAAAACTCGAGGTCAATGTGGACCGCATCGAAGGGAAACTGGAGGAGGCCAGAATGCAGATGCTAAAGGACATCGGCATGTTTGATTCTCTGTACGAAAAAAATCTGGACTACTTCCGCAGACTCCAGGTCTATATCACCGCCGGAGAGGAAAAGCTGGAAGAACTCAGAGAAAAGACGATCCCATCCCTTCGCGCGGAGGCGCAGCAGAGCGGCGACCCTATGCACGCACAGCTTGTCCGCGACTTTGAAGACAGTGTAAATCAGTTTGAGAAAAAGGTCCATGACCTGAAGACGAGCAAGACCATCGCGATCCAGACAGCGCCCCAGATCAAACTGATCCAGAATAATGATAAAATGCTTGCAGATAAGATCCAGACAGCGATCCAGGAGACGATCCCCCTCTGGAAAAGCCAGATGGTCATGGCTCTTGGCATGTACCGCCAGCAGGAGACGCTCAAACTGCAGCGCAGCGTCACTGATACGACCAATTCCCTGCTCATGAAAAATTCTGAGATATTAAAGCAGAATACCATTGATGTTGCAAAGGAGTCTGAGCGCGGTCTCGTAGACATCGAGGCTCTCAAAAAGGCAAACCAGAATCTTGTCTCCACGATGAACGAGGCTGTCCGCATCCAGAAAGAAGGACACGAAAAGAGAATGGCCGCAGAACAGGAACTGTTAAAGATCGAAGATGAGATCCGGCAGACCCTGCTCCAGGCATGACATTCTCCCGCCGGATATAGCCGTCAAGGCATTTATCATAAAAGAAGCGCCTGAGGATTTCTTTTTGGCTTTCATCTTCATAGTAACCAGCGGGCAATGTAAAGAACTGTTCCAAAGAATGTCAATCACAGCCCTTTTGACGTCACACCTTTTTTGAAGAAAAGCTGGCTTTCACATACTCATCCATGGCGTCCGCGATCATTTTTGAACACTTCACTGCCTCGACTACGGTCTTGGCGCCGGTGACTACGTCTCCAGAGGCGAAGATCCCCTTCATGGTGGTCTCGCCTTTTTCATTCGTCTTCAGAAGCCCTCGCTCGTCCACCTTCAGTTCTTTATCCCTGTTAACGATCCGGTCCTGCGGTCCCTGTGAGATCGAGATGATAATGCTGTCCGCCGGAACAAACCTTTCAGTCTCTTCGTGTTTTACCATCTGTCCGTTCTCATCCCATTCTACGTCGCAGATCATCACCCCGTCGTCCGTGATCCGGGACGCGGTCTGGAGAAATTCAAACTCCACGCCGTCGATCCTGGCATACTCTACCTCTTTCGGCGATGCCGCCGGCACTTCTGTCACAGAGTAGACTGTCACATACCGGGAGCCCTTGCGGATCGCTGTCCTCGCCACATCCATGGCTGCGTTTCCCGCGCCGATCACGACCACCCGGTCGCCCAGGTCATAGACATCCGGGTTGTTCAGGTAGTTGATGCCATAGTGGACATTGCCAAAAGTCTCCCCGGGGATATTCAGCCGGTACGGGCGCCATGTCCCCGTGCCGATGAACACTGCATTGTATCCGTCTTCCAACAGGTCGTGGACGCCTGTGGAACCGCCCAGGGCGAAATTCGGACGGAAACGGATCCCCAGTTCCTTCATTTTTTTATCATACCGGTCCAGTATGGACTTCGGCAGACGGAATTCCGGGATCCCATATCTTAGGATCCCTCCGATCTTCTCCCTGACTTCAAAGATCGTGACCCGGTATCCCCGGCATGCCATGAGTATGGCGATGGTGATCCCTGCCGGTCCGGCGCCGACCACGCCGATCCTGCCCCCGTTCCACGGCTTCTTTTCCAGTTTCATTTTGTCAAAACATGTGTCTGAAATATAATTCTCAATGGAAGAGATATGCACAGGCTCGCCTTTGATACCTTTGATGCAGTGTCCTTCACACTGCTTTTCGTGATCACACACAAGAGAACAGATCACAGACAGCGGATTGTTGGCAAAGACCATCTCCGCTGCTTCCGTCATCTGTCCGTCAAGAAACATCCGGATCATCGGCGGAACAGGCGTATGGATCGGGCACCCCTCCATACATCTCGGTTTTTTGCAGTTCAGACATCTCTTCGCCTCGTCGATCACATGCAGTCCCATTGGAAACTCCTCCTGTCTCCCGCTCCGCGGTTATCCTGTTATCCTGATATTTTTATCCTGATATTGATTGTTAGCTTTAGTCTGACATAAAATACGGAAAAATCAAGAATTGTTAATCAAATAACCAGCCAGTACCGCCAGGGGCAAAGCGCCGATGCCGCGTGAAAATCCAGAAGCCGCACGTTTTTCAGCTATGCATGGCAGATCCTGTCCCGGTCTGATTGTACGGAAAGAAAAACAAGAAATACCCGGCTGAGGCGGATCAATGTCGGAAATTTAACAACGATGTAAACTGATATAGACGGGATGTAAACCGGTATATTCTTGTAAAGGCAGGATCTTTATAGTACAAATGAAATGGATCCATTAAGCATGGGCTTCTGCAAAAAGAATATTTGACTGATCCAATATATTATTGTCGTGAAATTATAAAAACCACCTTTTGAGAATGGAGAATACAGTATGAAAAATCGAAATAAGAAATGCTTTATAGTCCTGTTTATTCTTTCTATAATAGCCATTCTAATGGTAATCTACAAAATAAAAGAAAAACAAACCACAGAACTTATATTCGAAAACGCTGTGATCGACATACCAGAAGATACCCCTGATGCTGACCAGGCAGTCCATATATTGGAAAAAACACTTGTTAATCAAATGCCGGAATGCCGGATCACTAAACTTTATGTTGACGATCGCTCCCCATTGATCCAAACATATGAAAAAAAGGGAGAAGAAGTTCTCCTGCTCCAAATGGATTTTTATATCGTGGAGACCAACGGAGCAGATCCCCTTATCCCATATCAGCAATATGAAGGCTATACCTGGACATTTACCAGAAAGGATGCTACTAAACATACGATGCAGAGAACATAAAAAATTTTAGGGAATTTCTTCTTTCTCAGTTTGATCAATAGTACTGTTGAAACACCGATCCCTATAAATGAGATAAATGTAGATACTATCAATACCGTAACATAGAGGATCATCAGATTTGGATCATCAGATTTGGATCATAGCTGGTTTTATCCGTATTGTTTTGGTCTGGAACGTCATCAGGCGCAGTACATTCCGTGGGGATTGTCTCATCAATCAATGCATTAATGGGCACGCCATAAAATTTTGATAAAGCGACCAAATTTTCCAGATCGGGATTTCCCCGCTGATTCTCCCATTTAGATAAGGACTGGCGGGAAATATGCAGCGCCTGGGCAACCTCTTCTTGTGATATATTTTAGATCTGCGTATTTCTTTCAGATTATTTTTTAACATTTGTTCCTCACATAACTTCTTTAAAAGGAGCTGATTTCAATGTCCACCTGACATTATTATAATCATTTTCTATTCTATGTCTATACCCGTGGATATAAATGTTGGTCCGGTGGGAGTTATTCTTTAAATTTCAGGGAAGGAGTAACCACGTTGAAAAAAAAAGTTGTTTTTTGTCTGCTGCCTTTCATGCTCGCAGGATGCGCACACATTGATCCCGATTTAAATAATAAAGATCTGACAGGGTATCAAATAGATTATGACATCTCAAATGAAAGTGGACAGAATGTATATCATGTCAATGGTCAGGAATATCCCCTCTTACTGCGATTAACAGGCAGAAGTGCAAATGCAGCATATGACAGTTATTATATAGTATTAACAAGCAACACGGAGTTGTCATTTAAAGAAGTTGATGCAAAGTTCTGGGGAAGTCATCTGACTCCGACCGAGGATTTTGTGATCGTTGAGTATGGTTTAGTATACGAATGATTAATGATTTGGACAGAGGGAGCGTGTTCTCCCCCTCTGCCCCAGCATTACTCACTCTTCCGGGAGCCCTTCCATCTCCTCCCCAAGATAAAACACTTTAAAGAACAGCTCCAACGACTCAAACAGCTCCCGCTTCGTCTGTTGGAGCTGTTTGATCTTCAGCACGCTTCCGATCTCATCAAAGGCAAAATCATTCTCCTCGTGGTCTACCTTCAGTTCCAGATTGCCGTCCTCGTCAAACACAAGCATCAGGATGCCGCCCACATCCTCCGTATACAGAACACACATGATCTGGAGTTCTTCCTTGATGCTCTCCGGGAGCTGATCAAACTCTGGATTCAGATAAAATTTCTTTTCGTATGCACTTGCCGCACATAATACAAAATCTTCGTTCATATTGTTCCTTTCTGATAAAATATTCTGAATGCTCAACCCAAAGGGGTCAGACCCCTCCCAGGAGGGGTCTGACCCCTTTGGGTTGAGTCGTCTGACAATTCACTCAAACATATCCGTACACGCCCCGCACGGATACCTCCCCTGCGTTGATCTCTTCCTCTGTTCCGTCTTCCCGGCGCACGACCAGCTCTCCTGTGGGGGTGATCCCCAGGGCATGTGCCCGGTAGGTTTCTTTCTCTCCGATGACCTGCACATCTCTTCCGCGGTTTACCAGCATGGAGCTGTACTGCTCCATCAGCCCGGTGAGATCTTCGGTCTTCAGGAAGACTGCGTAATTCTCTTCCAGCCGCTCCATAATGGCTGCGATGATGGGAGCACGGCGCAGTGCCTGTCCGCACTCCATGCGGAGAGACACTGCCGTGCTGCGGATCTCTTCCGGGAATCCGGTCTGGTTCACATTGATCCCCACGCCTATTGTCACATAGTTGATATAATCAATCTGTGCGCTCATCTCCGTGAGGATGCCCGCCAGTTTTTTCCCGTTTATGATGATGTCATTGGGCCATTTGATCTGGATACGAGGAATCTCCGCACCGCCGCTGGGGTCCAGCTGCTCTTCCAGGCTCCTGCTGATCCCTTCCGCCACGCTGCATGCCATGACCAGGGTGAGCATGGACGCCCGGGTCGGCGCGATCTCCGGGCGGAGAAGGATCGACATATAGATGCTGCTCCCTGCAGGGGACTCCCAGGACCGCCCCCTGCGCCCTCTTCCGGCAGTCTGGCAGTCCGCCACAGCCAGTGTACCATGCGGCGCACCTTCATCTGCCGCCTGCCGGATCCGCAGGTTTGTGGAATCTGTCATATCATAATAGCAGACCTCCCGCCCCGCCCATTTTGTTCGGATCACACTGTCCAGTTCTTCCTTTGTCATCACATCCGGGCTGCCTGCCATATGATAACCTCTGTTGCGGACAGCCTCCACCTGATACCCTTCTTCCTGGAGCTGTCGGATAACCTTCCACACAGCGGTCCTGGATACGCCGAACCGCTCGCTTATCTGCTGCCCGGAGACATATCCGTCTGTCTCCCTGAGCATTCTCAATATCTCTGTCTTCATCTGAATTCTCCTCGCAACTGCTGTACACATCTAATTATACATAAAAATCCGCTTTTCACAACTTTTGTAAAAAGTAAAATTATTTATAAAATTTTTGAATGATTCTGCCCGGGAGTTTGACAGTTGAATAATAGAAAAATACCTTGCAGGCCGCATAAAACCTGCTTTTTTTGTGTCAATTTTTTAGTTTTTATATATGTTATTTTATGTTATTGTATGATATAATAAGGGATAAGGAGGGATCAGCTATGAATCTTCACATATCAAAATCAAAAAACGCAGAGTCATTTTATATCTGCAAATCTTTCGTAAAAGCAAATGGCAGTACTTCTTCTATGATTGTCCGCAAGCTGGGAACTTTAGAACAGCTTTTAGTCGAGCACGGCCCGACAAGAGATGATGTTCTTACTTGGGCAAAGAATGAAGTGAAAATAGAAACCGAAAAATATAAAAAGGAAAAAGAAGCCAAAACAGTGTTGATCCCCTTTCACGCAGACAGGCAGTTAGACTATGGCAAGCAGGTCTTTTACCGGGGCGGCTACCTTTTTCTCCAATCGATCTATTATCAGATGCAGATGAATAAGATCTGCCGGAAGTTAAAACAAAAATATAAGTTTAAATATGACATCAACGCAATCCTTTCCGATTTGATCTACGCAAGGATCCTGGAGCCTTGCAGCAAACGTGCTTCTTACAAGACCGCATTAGAGTTTTTAGAAAAACCATCCTACAAACTTCACGATGTATACCGTGCGCTGGATGTCCTCGGGGCTGAATGTGACCTGATCCAGGCGGAGGTCTATAAAAACAGCCATTTCATGGGTCAAAGGAATGATAAGATCCTTTATTACGACTGCACGAATTATTATTTTGAGATTGAACAGGAAGACGGCAGCAAGAAATATGGGAAGGGGAAGGAACACAGACCGAACCCGATCATCCAAATGGGACTTTTCATGGACGGGGATGGGATCCCCCTTGCGTTTTCTCTCTTCCCGGGAAATGCAAACGAGCAGACATCGCTGAAGCCACTGGAGAAGAAAGTGCTTAGTGATTTCGGATGCCAGAAATTCATTTATTGCAGCGATGCCGGGCTGGGTTCGGAATCCATCCGGGAATACAACCATATGGGGGAAAGGGCTTATATCGTAACCCAGTCGATCAAAAAGCTGAAGAAAGAAGAAAAAGAATGGGCGCTGAGCCCGCAGGGGTTTAAACGGGTCTCCGATGACGAGCCTGTCGATATCACGAAACTTCCGGAAGATGACAAAGGGCTTTATTACAAGGATGAACCATATACCACTAAGAAACTGCACCAACGCTTGATCATCACTTATTCTCCAAAGTATGCCCTGTATCAGAAATCCATCCGTGATACACAGGTGGAACGGGCACAAAAAATGCTGGATTCGGGAAAAGCGAAAAGGAACCGTAAGAATCCGAATGACCCGGCGCGTTTTATCGGAAAGAAGGCTGTTACAAAAGATGGGGAGGCTGCGGATATCAAACAGTATCTGGATGAGGATAAGATTGCGGAAGAGGCGCAGTATGATGGGCTCTATGCAGTATGCACGGATCTTTTGGATGATGAGGTCGGTGATATTTTAAAAGTAAGTGAGGGGAGGTGGCAGATCGAGGAATGCTTCCGGATCATGAAAACAGATTTTTCTGCAAGACCGATCTATTTACGGGAAGAGAACCGGATCAAGGCACATTTCCTGATCTGTTTCCTCGCATTAACCGTCTACCGTTATCTTGAGAAAAAACTGGATTCAAAATATACCTGTGAAGAATTGCTGGATACCCTAAAAGGAATGAATTTCGCCGGGATACAGGAGCAGGGATTCATCCCGCTGTATCGGCGGGAAAAGATTACTGATGACCTTCATGAAGCCTGCGGTTTCCGGACAGACTACCAATTCATAACTAAAAGTAAAATGAGAACAATCCAGAAAAAAGTAAGGGGAAGGAATAAATTACTATAGTTCGAAACAACGGAAAAAATCGCTGCACCCCAGTAAATACAAGGGATACAGCGATTTTTCTTTTACGAACTGTCAAAGACGGGATTGTACCACAAAACGTTTCTTTTTGTACCTGCGAATGGATTTCGTGTCTGACAGATCTGGCAGCCCTCTGACTTCACAGGATTCCTTACGAATGGCTCTCCTCCCACAGTTTCTCTGCCGTAGGTTTCCAGTTCTCTGCATATGGCTCGCACCGGTCGCAGAGGTCGTCCACGCTCTCCGGGTCCTGATAATCCGTGTTCACAGCGCCGGTCTCTTTCACCAGCTCCCTCAGGCGCTCCGGGTTCTCGAGCATCGGGCATGGCCTCAGATGATTTCCGTTGAACGGCTGATTGTCATGATATTCCTGGAAGATCGGGCTCCTCAGCGCATCGAGCAGGGACACGTCATGGATATTCACATTGGAATAATGGATGAACACGCAGGGCTCCACATCTCCTTTGGCATTGATGTGCAGGTATCTCCTGCCCCCGGCGATACAGCCGCCCACATACTCTCCGTCATTCTGGAAATCCATGCCGAAGATCGGCTTTGTCTCCCGGAAATGCCGGATCCTGTGGTACATCTCTTCCCTCTGCTCCGGCGTCGGGAGCAGGTCCGTCACAGCACCGTGCCCTACCGGCATGTAGTGGAAATACCACACGAACAACGCGCCGCTCTCGATCATCATGTCATAAAACGCCTCGCTGCTCACATCTTCAAAGTTCTGGCTCGTATAGCAGACCGAGATGCCGAACGGCAGCCTGTGCTCCTTCATCAGCTCCATGGCATGGCGCACTTTGTGGTACACGCCATCTCCCCGGCGCCCGTCGTTTGCCTTCTTGAATCCTTCCAGGCTGATCGCGGGGACAAAGTTCTTTACCCGCAGCATTTCCTGACAGAACTCCTCATCGATCAGCGTCCCGTTCGTAAATGCCAGGAACTCGCAGTCCGGATGCATCTCGCAGATCTTGAAGATATCCTTCCTGCGCACCGTTGGCTCCCCGCCGGTGTAGATATACATATAGGTTCCCAGCTCCTTGCCCTGGCGCACGATGGAGTCGATATCCTCCAGGCTCAAATTAAACTGATGCCCGTACTCCGCAGCCCAGCACCCCGTACAGTTCAGGTTGCACGCTGTGGTGGGATCCAGAAGGATCGCCCAGGGGATATTACAGTTGTATTTTTTCGAAAGTTCCTCCTGTGTCGCGCTGCCTTTCAGGCTGGCATTGGTGATGAAATTCTGGAAGAACGCCCTGCGCACGCCCGGATCCAGCTCATACAGCCTTAAGATCAGCTGATACCAGTTATTTTTCTCCGTGATCGCTTTCCTGATCGCGTTCCTCTGCCCGGTGTACCAGTCCTTCGGCATGAGCCGGTCCACAAAGCTCATCAGCTTCGGGATATTTTCTTCCGGATTTCCCTCCAGATATTTGAGCGCCTGATTTACGGTAAACTCCTGCATTGTCTCTCTGATCGTCTTTCCCATTTGTAATTCCGCCTTTCTTTTTCTTCTGTACTATATCTATGTTTATGCAGCCAGGATCTTCATGAATTCTTCCCCTGTGATCGTCTCCTTCTCATAGAGGTAGGCTGCAAGCTCATCCAGTTTTTCCCTGTTCTCCGCCAGAATCTGATCTGCTTTCTCATGCTGTCTCTTCACAAGTTCCACTACCTGGCGGTCGATCTCCGCCTGCGTCTCCGCAGAGCAGCTCAGGGAAGTATCCCCGCCCAGATACTGGTTCGTCACGGTCTCCATTGCCACCATATCAAAATCTTTACTCATGCCGTAGCGGGTGATCATCGCCCGCGCCAGCTTTGTGGCCTGCTCGATATCATTGGACGCTCCGGTGGATGCCGAGTGGAACACGAGCTCCTCCGCCGCCCTTCCGCCGGTCAGCGTTGCGATCTTGTTCTCCAGCTCTTCCTGGCTCATCAGATAATGATTGCCTTCCTTTCTTCTGTATCCTGTCTGTTTCCCGCGCTTTCTTCCGCACCGCCCCGGTGCTCAAGGGCGCTCAGCGCCGCGATCAGCGCCTGCTGTACGGAGAGTGTGGCAAAATCCATGGCAAACTCTGCGTACAGAAGCTCTGCCTCCTGCCGGTCCTCCCCCGGGCTGCTCGCCTCTGAGTGGACATCCCTGCTCAGCTCGCTGCCCATCAGTCCTTCTGTCCGTTTCCTGTAATCGAGCTGGGCTGTGCTCAGGCTCTTCACTGCCGGAGAACGGCAGGACCTCACCTTTTCTTCCAGGAGCATTGTATTTTCTTTATATTCATCCTCAGCTCTTTTCAGCGCCGAGCGGATCTTTTCCCTTCCGCCCTGCTCGCAGGCCCGGATCCTGCACTGCAGTTTCCCGTACTGCTCTTCCATCTCATATAATTTCACGGCAAATATACTGTCATCGATCTTCATGAAAAGACATCCTCCTTCCCGTGCTGTCATATCCTACATTTCTTATATAGCAAAATCCTCTCCTGACCGCGACTTTCAATTTTTCAAATGTGTATTTACAGATTTGGGATTTTGTAAAGATTTTTGACAGATCTGCGTTTTTGTAAAGACAGGAAACGGGAATTATAAGTGGTGAAAAGCTGATCTGTCAGCTATATTGAAACTGCGGGGAACATAAATCTCATCTTCCCCGGGAAAGCATACAGACAAAATTTCAATAATATAAAGAAGCGGTGACCTATGAGATGGTTTGATTCAGATTTTGATTACGTACAGGAGCTTATCGACACATGGAATAACAGAAGGAAACGGGTCAGGACAGCTTATTTTATCCTGGCGGCGCTGCTGGTCCTGGCAGGCATCCTGACCGCGGTATTCCCGGTCAGTATCTTCGCTGTGATCCAATATCTCACGGCAGCGGCTATGATCGTGATCGGCATTTACCACTTTATCGCCTACTCGTCCATGACCTATTATTTTAAAGACGGGATGCTGATCATGTCCGGGATCCTGAATATCCTGATCGGCGTCATGCTGTTCTTTATGCCGGTCGCGCTGACAGTACAGGTAGTCACATTTATGCTCGCCTTCCTGCTGATCTTCAGCGGAGCGCAGAAGATTTCCTTTGCATCCAGGCTGAAATACTTCCGGATCCCGCACACCGGGTCCCTGACTTTCAGCGGAGTGCTCAACATCATCCTCGCTGTGATCTTTCTGCTGCTGCCCTTTATGTCAGCTCTGGCGCTCAACTATATCCTGGCAGCCTATCTGATCATCACAGGCGCCGCGCTGTTCGTCGAGGCGCTGGGGATGCATAAACTGAGCATGTAACGCAGTCAGGACGCTGCCCTGCAAATATCGGGATAACAGAAAAGACGGAGCTGGCGAATAACATCAACCAGCTCCGTCTCGGAACAGATCATAATTATTTTAACTCAGGAGTTCTCCTGATCGATTTAAAGCGCGGAAGAAACGAAATTCATTCCGAAGAAATGTTCAGGTGTCTGCGACATGGACTGGGTCATGAAGAATACTTCCATCCTCCATTTCTGCGGCAGGTCCAAGCCCTGGCAGAAAGGATATATCCGCCGGTTCGGCATTTTGTATAAGCACTACGAGGCGATAACCGAGCGGATTGCAGAAGCCTGCAGGCGCAGTTAATCGCCGGGGAACATTTTCCCCATGATGATCCTCTCGATCTGCCGCAGCAGCTTCTCCTCGTTCAGCTGTCTGTCGTCTATATGCTGGAAAAGGACGCCCACCATGCCGCAGGCATAGAACCGCAGCATGACCTGCACATCCTCATAGCTGAGCCTCAGATCCGATATCTTGCCCTGCGCCACTTTTTCCAGATATATCTGCACCGCGTCCACCATCATGCCCTCGATCTGGAACCACTTCTTCGAGTCCACCAGCCTTTTCAGTTTCCTGTGGTGCAGTCTCACAAAGGACAGATACTCTTTGAGCGCCCCGATCCTGTCCTGGGACTCCAGGCTGCGCTGCACAAGGATCTGGGTCGAGCGCTTAAAGGTCCATTCCAAAACGTCCATAATATCATGGAAATGATAGTAAAACGTCTGCCTGGAAATCTGGCATTCCTCGATCAGCTGCGTCACAGTGATCTTGTCGATATCTTCCTTCTCGAGAAGTTCGGAAAAGGTGTCTGCAATCTGTGTCTTCATGTCTTCTCTCATATATTACTGCTCCATTTTAAGCCTGCTCCATCCCCAGGGTCGCCATCATGACCGCCTTGATCGTATGCATCCGATTCTCCGCCTCGTCAAACACTTTTGACTGCGCAGACTCGAACACTTCGTCCGTCACTTCCATATCTTCAATTCCGAAGCGCTCGCCCATCTCTTTCCCGATCTTTGTCTTCAGGTCATGGAACGCCGGCAGGCAGTGCAGGAAGATGGCGTCTTTGTTCGCGTTTGCCATCACGTCCTTTGTCACCTTATAGGGGGACAGCTCTTTGATCCTCTTCTCCCAGACTTCGTCCGGCTCGCCCATGGACACCCATACATCCGTGTAGATCACATCCGCGTTCTTTGTCCCCGCCTTTACGTCCGAAGTAAGCGTGATCGTCGCCCCGGACTCCTTTGCATATTCCTCACACTGAGCCACAAGCTCTGCATTCGGGAAATACTCCTCTGTGGTGCACGCAACGAAATGAAGCCCCAGCTTGGAGCACGCGATCATCAGGGAATTACCCATATTGTAACGGGCGTCTCCCATGTAGACCAGCTTCAGCCCTTTGAGCTTACCGAAATTCTCCCGGATCGTCAGCATGTCCGCCAGCATCTGTGTGGGATGGTACTCATTGGTCAGCCCGTTCCATACCGGCACCCCTGCATACTTTGCCAACTCCTCTACAATTTCCTGTCCGAAGCCGCGGTACTCGATGCCATCATACATCCTGCCCAGCACTCTCGCCGTGTCCTCGATGCTCTCCTTCTTTCCCATCTGGGAACCCGTCGGACCGAGGTAGGTGGTTCCCATCCCCATATCATGGGCCGCCACCTCAAAGGAGCAGCGGGTGCGGGTGCTGTCTTTTTCAAAGATCAGCGCTACATTCTTCCCGCGCCAGTGGTCCACCGGGACGCCCTGTTTCTTTTTCTCCTTCACATCCGCTGCAAGGTCGATCAGGTATGTGATCTCCTCCGGTGTAAAATCCTTCAGTGTCAGAAAGTTTCTTCCTTTTAAATCCATGATCCTATCCCTCTCTATCTTTATAAATTGATCTGTGAAATCCGGCAGCTCTGCCATTGTCTCAAAGTCTGCCAGACGTTCATAACGTTCCCTGACTTCCCGCCTCAGCTCATCCACGGTATAGATGCAGTATTTCGGCACGCGCATGATCTTTGCAGACGCCTCAAGCATCCCCATGTACAGCTCTTTGTCCGTGGCTGAGACCGGAAGCTTCAGCACAATGGCAAGGGCTCGCTTCTCCATCCCGGTCAGGTCCCTCATCCTGCGCTCATACCAGCTCTCCGTATGTTCCTGGTCAATGTAGTAAATGATCCCTTCCAGCCCGTACAGCATCCGCTTCGCGTCATAATACCCGATCTTCAGGTTCTGCCGGCTGCGTTCCCGGTCAAACTCAATAATGCTCCCCAGCCTGACCCGGGGACCGATCTGGTATATCTCTCCGTCCTCAGGCAGCTTCACTCCCGGCTCCCGCCCCGGTCCGTAGATGCGGATCTCGATCAGGTCTGTATACCCTCTCTCAGCAAGGACATCCGCAGGCACATTGTCGACAAAACCGCCGTCAATATACCGCCTGCCGTCCTCCATGGGTTCATTCCTGAACCCGGGCAGGTAAGCGCTCGCCAGCAGGAAATCCTCGAGCTTCCCTTCCGGGATATCGGAGATGCTCAGCTTCAGTTCCTTAAAGTCCGTCAGGGAAAATGTAACGATACAGAATTCTTTCCCGCAGCTCCGGATCCTGTCCTCATCCACGTTTTCGCGGATCAGCCTGCGGAGCGGCCCCACGTCCACGCCCCCTTCCCGCAGGATCCGCCTCAGCTCGCTCAGGATATCTCCCAGCTTCTGCTCTCCCTGGAAAAACTGCCTCATCCATTCGTCATCCACTGACATCACGCGGGAGAACTCCATCTCGCTCCAGATCTTCTCCGCCTTCTCCAGATCGTCCATGCAGATCAGCGCACCGTTCAGCGCCCCTACAGAAGTCCCTGCCACTGCGGCGATCTTCACCCCGGCCTCCTTAAGCGCCTTCCACGCGCCGATCTGGTAAGCGCCCCTGGCGCCTCCGCCGTCCAGGACAAGCCCGTATTCTTTTGTCAGGTCAAGTAATGGTCTCATATCGTTCCCGCCTGCTCTGAGAATATTTGTCAGTATACATCTTTATGCATAAAAATTCAAGTATTTTGCATAAATTTACATTTCATTAAGTATCAGTTAAGCCATCAGGCTGCGCGGGAGAGGAAATCATGCTCGCATGATTTTTCGAGCGGGCAGTCCAATGAGCTGAGGCCCGTTTATGAAGAAAACAGCGGCGGCCGCCGCAGTAAGCACAGCGCGCATCACCAGAGAATTATACCACTTCCGGGCACGGACAGACAAGAAGCCGTTCTGTCAGCTTCTCTCTGTTATTTATAAACATCTCTGTCACCTGATAGCTCTCAGTCTCTTCATATCTGCACGGGCGGACTTCTCCTTCATCAAAAGAAAGGATTTCCGCCCCCGGGATCCCCAGCAGGATCGGCGAGTGCGTCGCGATGATAAACTGCGATCCCGCTTCCGCCATCTTTGCGATCCGGATAAACAATGTCAGCTGACGCTGCGGGGACAGCGCTGCCTCAGGCTCATCCATCAGATAAATCCCCCTGCCGGAAAACGACTGGAAGAACGCCAGGAAACTCTCTCCGTGAGACTGACGATGGAGCGTTCTTCCCCCGTACATCACGGGCGCTGATGAAAGATCCCTGTAATCCTCTGCTTTGGTCGCTACGTTAAAAAAGCTTTCCGCCCGGAAGAAATAACTGCTCTCCGGCCGCAGAAATCCTTTCGTGATCTTTACTGCCTTCCCCAGTTCCGAGACATCATCATATGTACTGAACCGGTAATTGAGCGTCCCGCCCTCCGGATTAAATCCATACGCCACTGCTGCCGCCTCCAGCAGAGTGGATTTCCCGGTTCCGTTTTCTCCTACAAAAAAGGTAATGTTTTTTGTAAGATCCAGCTCCGTCAGGTTCGCGACCGCCGGGATCTTCCTCAGATAAGAATACTCCCCGATCTCAGACCATTCAATCCGTAAATTCCGGATAAAAAGATTAAAAAGTCCACTCATTGCGCCTCCTGTATCCGCTTATGGATCCGTATCTAATATATTTTTTCTATGTCTCCCGTGATCCCGTACCGCTCCCGGAATTCCTCCAGATCAGCGGAACTGCGGATCAGCATGACCTCTTCAAATCTACCGTCCGAAAGATCCTTAAATCCTGCCACCTGTTCTCCTGTGCAGATACTGCAGCGGATGGCCGGGACATGGACATTGGGGTCGTAATACATTGAAATTGAGGATTTCTTTTTTCTGTGGAACATTGCGAACCTCCTGTGTGGGGAAATACTATTTTACCATTACATCTGCTTCCTGACCACTGCATACTCATCCCCGTTCCGATAATACGGGCACTGATAATACCGGTCTGACATGATCCGCACATAATCGTCTTCATCCATATTCATATCGCACAGATATGCCCCATACTCCTCATCATATACATAGAAAGCGCACGACTCACAGCTTCCTCTCTCTTTTCGTTTCATCGCTTACTGCCTCCTCTGCCTGCCAGCCTCAAACATAAGTACCGCCGCAGCCACCGCGGCATTCAGTGATTCCGCCCGTCCCTGCATGGGGATGCGCACCCGGCAGTCCGCACACTCTGCCACCTCATCCCTCAGGCCGTTCCCTTCATTTCCTATAAGAAATGCGGTCCCGCGGGAATAGTCTTCCCGGTCATAGGCATTCTTCCCTTCCAGGTGGGCGGCAAACACACGGATCCCCTCCGCTTTCAGTTCGCCGATCGCACCCGGCAGGTCGTCAACATACAGGAACGGCAGCCGGAACACTGCCCCCATGGTAGAGCGGATCACCTTCGGATTATAGATATCCACGCAGTCCCGGCTCAAAAGGATGCCTGTCGCCCCCGCTGCTTCCGCGGTCCGGAAGATCGTGCCCAGATTGCCCGGATCCTGGAGCTGGTCAAGGACGATCACAAGAGGATCCCCCTGCTGCCTGCCTGTGATATCCTCAAGTCCGTATTCTCTTCTTTTCACGACCGCCAGGATCCCCTGGGGAGTCTTTGTATCCGATACATGGGCGAATACATGGTCCGCCAGGATCTCTGTCCTGCATATTCCCCCCAGCTTATGTGCTTCTTCTTTATGTTTCTCCGCGTAACTCTCCGACAGATAGATCCTGCCGATCCGTTCCTTCCAGGCAGGATCCCCGGTAAGCTCTCCCGCCATGCGCGGCCCCTCTACGATAAAAACGCCCGCCTCTTCCCGGGCGCGGCTCTTCTTCATCATCCTGATCAGTTCTTTTACCTGTGCGTTTGCTGTACTTGTGATCATCCTGTTTTTCCTTTCTTATCACAGCCTGCGGCTGTGTCATCTTTCTCTCAGCCAGCTATATTCTATCATGGCGCCGGTATTTCCTCAATGCGGTTTTCCGAATAGCGCGGCTGAACTGTTACTTTCTCACAGAAATACCGCCGCTGATTTAGGCAATTTGCGATAATGAAAATCCTTCCATATAATGGTAAAATATAAGATAGGCGTAAAATGCCTGTCGGTGAACTTTCGGTACCTGTCGGAAGTTCACATAAAAAACAAGGAGGAGAAAGAATGAAAAAGACAAAATGGCGCAGGCTTATGTCTGCAGCAGCCAGCGCTTTTATGCTGACCTCTATGCTGCCGATGTACGCATCAGCCGCAGATCCGGACGGCAGTTCCGCCCCAACGGAGGACAACCTTCCGGTATCGGTCGAGTATCAGAAAGTAACTGATACGCTCACAGACGGAGGAACCTTTACGATCGTTTCCTCAGATTCCAGTGATAAGGATCTCAGGATCGTGCACCTCACAAACGGGACCACAAAACTGGACCGCTGCAGGGTCAATACTGCGGGGGACACACTGACCCCCACGGACTGTGAGATGTCTCAATATGCAGGCACCCACGCCCATGCATGGACGATCTCTGCTGTTGCTGACGGCTATACGGTCAAAAGCGAGACCGCGAACGGCGGATACATAAACATCAACGCCGGTTCCGCTCAGGCCGGCACTGAGGCACAGACACTCCGGATCGAGGAAACTGCAGAAGACGGTCTCTACACTATCAGCAGAACGATCGGTGACACAACTTATTATCTCGCATATACTTCCAGCGGATGGAGCGCGGGCACAGAGGCCTATCCGGTATATCTCTATGAGGAGACAGAAGTACAGGCGGAGATCCTGCCAAACGGCAGCACTGCCACCGGCACGACACAGGATCAGCCCTTTGCCGCCGGCACTGGCGGGAGCGCGAATTTCCGTATCCCGTCGCTGATCACCCTTGACGACGGCAGCCTTCTGGCTGCGATCGATGCACGCTGGAACCACGCAGGCGATGCGTGCGCCCTTGACACCATCCTCAGCAAATCGGAAGACGGCGGGAAAACATGGACATACAGCTTCCCGAATTATTTCAATGACAGCACAGACGCAAAGCACTCCTATGCTACTGCTTTCATTGACCCGGCTATGATCCAGGGAAATGACGGCACCATCTATCTGCTGGCGGACCTCTTCCCCGGCGGCGTGGCCCTGAACACTGCTCCGAAAGCGCCGCTTGCAAAAAGCGGATATGAAGAGATCGGCGGCGAGTACCGCCTGGTACTGTACGCTTCGCCTCTTCCCGAAAATCAGGCTGCCTATACTCACTATGTAGGCGATTTTGGCGCTGACGGATTTGCCCCTGTCATTGACACAGAAGACAGCGGCACAGATTACTATGTAGACCAGTGGTATTACCTCTACAATGCCAACAAAGAAAAGATTTACTGCGCGCAGCTGGGCAGCAGCAAATATGTACAGCAGAATGTATTTTACTACAACGCAGACCTGCATGTAACGGCAGCCACCTACCTGTGGCTCGTCACTTCCACTGACGGCGGAGAGACCTGGTCTGCACCGTCCATCCTCAATGAGCAGGTGCGCACAGGAGATTCCAGTGATACTGCGAAATTCTACGGCGTCGGCCCCGGCCGCGGACTCGCGATGTCTACGGGAAGGATCGTCTTCCCCTGCTATACCTTCTATAATGCGGACGGCAACAGCAGCGTCATCTATTCCGATGACAACGGAAAGACCTGGGAGAGAGGCGAAGGCCTCTCATGGCAGACATCAGAGGCAACTGTAGTAGAGGCAGACGGCAGGCTTTACATGTTCGCCCGCCACGGCGGCTATGCCGTATCCACAGACGGCGGGGAAACCTGGTCGGAGCGCCAGAATACACCCGGCGCAAATATCCACACCGGATGCCAGATCAATGCGATCGTATACTCCAAGCTGATCGACGGCAAAACAGCCATCCTGCTCTCCTGCCCGACCGGAGGCAGCCGTGCCAACGGCAAAATTTATACAGGCCTGGTCCAGGAGAACGGCAGCATCAACTGGGAATATGATTACTCCGTAACTGCGAATGGCGGCTATTACGCTTACTCCTGCCTGACCGAACTGGCGGACGGTTCTGTCGGACTGCTGTATGAAAATGCAGGCTCATCCGCACTGTATAAGAACATCCCTATCGCTGACATCGCTTCCGGCGCGTCTGTCGGAAATGAGAGGGTCTTAAATGTACCTCTGTACGGCGAATACAGCATGACTGTTTATGAAGATTTTGCAGGATATGACGAGATTGACGCAGATATCCTCGACATCTCAGTTACGGACAACGGAAACGGCAGCTATACCGTGATCTTCACAGGTAAAAAAGAAGGTACTGTCTCCTTTACAGAGACAAACTCGGGAATCGAGTACACAGTCACTGTGGCGCCCGGGGAACTGGTTAATGTCTCCTTAGAGGCCGGTCAGTCCCAGTCCTTCATCCTGACAGATGACACGGTCGGACAGGAAGCGGATCCGGATATCGCAGAAGCAGAGATCACTTCCGCACTCTATTCCGACATCCTGGGAGACTGCCCCGGAAGCCTTGGAACTGACAGCAGTTATACAGGAGAGGTCGTTGGCCTTGAAAACGCTCTGTATACTTTCACCGGCAGCGACGGGAACTGGGTAATCTCCAATACGGACAGCAAGGGAACCCAGGTTTATCTGAACCTCAACGGCAGCAGCGGAAAATACCCCGGCGGGACAAGCTCCACAGCCTTTGGATTAATAGCCGGAAGCCGGGAAGGTACATTTAAGCTGCGCGATACTTCCACCGGAAGGCACCTGCACTTCTACCGAGACGGTCAGAATATCTTTGACCGCTGCGGAAACAGCTGCGGCACAGCTGACGAAATGGAGATCTTCCGTCCGGCAGCCGACGGCGAAACCTCAGGCAGCGCGATCCCGGGCTACGTCCAGGTGACTGATGCGTCTGAGATCACAGACGGCGGGAAGTATCTGATCACAGCAAAGGTGGATGATACTTACTATGCGCTCTATCCGTCCACCAGCACAGGCAGCGCTTATGCCCATGTCATCAAGATCGAGCCGGACAAGGAATGTATCCAGCTTGCCATCACAGGCGTTGCGCCCGGCACGACGGATTTCATGGCCGGAGGCGTTGTTTACCGGATCACGGTAAGCGGATATCTGGCTCCTGTATTTACCTGGGCTGAAGATTATACTTCCGCCACAGCTACATTTAACCATACTGACGGCAGCTCTCAGACTGTTAACTGTACAGTGAGCAGCCGGACAGAGATTGAAGCCGGCTGCACTTCTGACGGAAAGATGATCTATACCGCCAGCGTGGAATTCAACGGGAAGACCTATACGGATACCAGAGAAGCCGTGATCCCGTCCAGCGGGCATTCCTACGGAGAACCTGTATTCCAGTGGTCCGAAGATCACTCCGCCTGCACTGCATCTGTCACCTGCTCTGAGTGCGGTGACAGCAAGGCTTATGAGTGCGAAGTGACCAGTGAGACGACGGAAGCCACTGCCACAACAGACGGCGCCACAGTTTACACAGCCACAGTAACGATCGGCGAAACTGCCTACAGCGATACATTCACTGTAACAATCCCGGCCACAGGCACTGATAAGCCTTCCGGTGATACAGATAAGCCCTCCGGCGATACGGATAAGCCCTCTGGCGATAGCGATAAGCCTGCCGGCGGCAATGACAAACCGGCTGCAGGCGGCGGTGCCGATAAGCCCTCCGGCGGCAATGGATCCGGCAGTTCAGATACGCCGAAGACAGGAGATTCCTTTGGCTCTGCCTTCGCATATCTCCTGGCGCTCGCAGCCTGCGGAGCAGTGATCATCAGGATGAGAAGACACCGCGCCTAAACTGAAAACAGGATCTGCATAAGCTCAATTCAAAGAGCCAGCCTCTCCGGCATCTGCCGGAGAGACTGGCCCTTTACAGTAATACAGATAATCCTGTTTCAGCTTTTCCATTCTGTCTTCATATTCATCTTTCTATCTGTAATCTGTATCTTCTAAAAGCTATCTCCTTTCCCGCCTTTGATCGCCCGCAGATTACTCCTCCCATAGAGCACCAGCGATACCAGCATCATGACTACGCATACTCCGATCAGCACTCTGGATACCCCCATCGGGATATTGTACCAGAACACATGCAGGATCATCATCGCGTAAAGCAGCCACGTCGTTACCTTGCCGTGCCAGTCCGCTCCAAACACCTTTCCCGTCTTATGTATGACCAACAGCCCGGTAATCCCCATGAATGTCTCCTTCACCACCATCAGCGCCAGCGGCAGGATCATGAGCGGGAATCGGGTGAGCAGGCAGAAGAGCATCGCCGCCTGGGTCAGCTTATCCGCCACCGGGTCCAGCATCTTCCCCAGGTCGCTTGTCATGTGGAAATGCCTTGCCACAAAGCCGTCCACGGTATCCGTTATGCCTGAAAGTATGAGGGTGATCCCTGCCCACAGGTAGTTTTCCTCCACACAGTACAGCCACATGATGACCGGGATCAGGCAGAGCCTGAAAAAGGACAGGATATTCGGGATCGTCAGGATCTTGTTCTGTGAGCTCTGTGTATCTTTTGATCTTTCATTCGAACTGGATTTCATCTGTCTCCTCCTGATCTTATCTTATGCAGGACAGAATCCGGCATACGCCTGTCCGTACCGCGGCACGGCATACGCCTGCCGGATCTGTCACGTAAAAAATCGTCCATACCCTAAAGAGTATAGACGATTTTTCACGTTTCCACAACCGTGCGGAAAAATTATTTTATAAGCAGAAAGATCATTTAAACATTCATCTCATTGTGCAGCAGCTTATGCTCTTTCCCTTTCAGGATCCCCGCATACACTTCCGTGATGATCGGGTTCTCATTGGACAGCTTGATCTGCGCCATATTATCGATCTTATAGATCCCTTCCAGTCTTGCCTTCTTCGTCCTCGGCCCGATCGGCACCGGCTGTCCGCCGCCCGCGATACAGCCTCTCTTGCACGCCATGACTTCCACGAAATCATAGTGCGCTTCCCCTGCCTTCATCTTCTCCAGCAGGTCCTCCGCGCAGTGGAGTCCGTTGACGACCGCGATCTTCACCTCGCGCCCGTTCAGGTTGACTTTTGCCTCCTTGATGCCGTCCACGCCGCGGATGCCGGAGAAACTGATCTCCTCCAGATCTTCTGTGCGGCTGCTGTTTACAAGACGTCTCAGGACTGCCTCTGTCACTCCTCCGGTCACTCCGAAGATCGCGCCTGCGCCGGACGCCAGTCCGAACGGCATATCCAGCGCCTCCGGCTGTACCTGCGCCAGGTCGATGCCCGCCTCCTGGATCATGCGGGTGATCTCAGTCGTCGTGAGCACATAGTCTACATTCTGCTCGCCATCCGTATAATGCTCAGGCCTTGTGATCTCTGCCTTCTTCGCTGTACACGGCATGATGGAGACCACCATCGTCTTCTTCGGCTCTTTTCCCTCTGCCCTGTCCTTCTCCGCGTTCATCCGCGCCTCTTCTTTCAGGAGCGCGCCGAACATCTCCTGGGGTGAACGGCAGGTGGAGATATTTTTGCGGAACTCGGGGTAACGGTTCTCACAGAATTTCACCCACGCCGGACAGCAGGACGTAAAGAGCGGGAGATTCTCCCCTGATCCCAGGCGTTCTACCAACTCCTTTGACTCTTCCATTACCGTCAGATCCGCACCGAAATTCGTATCGTAAACTTCATCGAATCCGATCCTTCTCAGCGCTGCCACAAGACGTCCCAGCGTATTCTCGCCTTTCTTGATCCCGAACTTGTCTCCCACCGCGACACGCACCGCCGGGGCGATCTGCGCCACGACGCGGATATTTTTGTCAGCAAGGGCTGCCCATACGGGCTCCACATTCTGCTTAATGCTGATCGCGCCTGTGGGACATACGGCGCGGCACTGCCCGCATCCCACACAGTCCGTCTGCGCCAGGTCTTTATTGAACGCGGGCGTCACCTGCATCTTGGAACCGCGGAACGCGAAATCCAGGATCCCCAGTCCCTGGATCTCCTCGCAGGTCCTCACACAGTCGCCGCAGAGGATACATTTATTCGGATCCCGGATGACACATTCTGACGAAGTATCCAGCGGGAGCTGTTTTTTATTATTCTCAAAACGCACCTTAGTGATACCCAGCTGGCGGGACAGCTTCTGGAGTGTACAGACGCCGTTCTTCGCGCAGGTCGTACAGTCGCGGCAGTGGGCCGCCAGAAGGAGCTCGATGATCATCTTCCTGTGATGCTGGAGCCTCGGTGTATTCGTATAGATCACCATCCCGTCCCTCGGGACTTCCGAGCAGGATGCGAAGACTCTGCCCCTGTCATCCTCTACTACGCACATGCGGCATGCGCCGTAGGTTGACAATTCTGAATGATAGCAGAATGTAGGGAGGTCGATGCCGGATTTTCGGATCACGGAAAGCACGTTTCTCTCGTTCGTAAATGTCACTCTTCTGTTGTTTATCGTCATATAACTCATGCTCGTCTCCTCCTACCATTCCACATGTATCGCGCCAAACGCGCAGGCACTCTCGCAGGCGCCGCACTTGATGCATCTCTTCGGGTCGATCTCGAACGGCTCTTTGATCTTGCCGCTGATGGCGTCCGCCGGACAGTTTCTCGCACACTTGGAGCATCCCTTGCACCGCTCCGGGCTGATGACATACCGCTTCAGCGCCGAACATGTATGGGACTCGCATCTCTTATCCACCACATGCGCCACATACTCGTCGCGGAAGAGCCTTAAGGTACTCATGACCGGCAGGGCCGCGCTCTTGCCGAGCCCGCAGAGTGCAGTCTCTGTGATCGTCCGTGCCAGATCTTCCAGGAGATCCAGGTCTTCCAGTTCCCCGTTCCCTGCGACGATGCGCTCCAGGATCTCAAGCATCCGCTTCGTTCCCTCGCGGCAGGGCACGCACTTCCCGCAGCTCTCATTCTGGGTAAAGTTCATAAAGAACCTGGCTACTTCCACCATACATGTATTATTGTCCATGACCACAAGTCCGCCGGACCCGATCATCGCGCCCATCTTTTTCAGGGAATCGAAATCCAGACTCACATTCAGGTGCTCGTCCGTCAGGCAGCCGCCGGAAGGCCCGCCGATCTGCACAGCCTTGAACGCGGCATCACCCTTAATGCCGCCTCCGATATCAAAGATAACCTCTTTCAGCGTGGTCCCCATGGGCACTTCGATCAGCCCGGTATGCTTCACGCTTCCCGTCAGGGCGAATGCCTTTGTACCCGGGCTGTTCTCTGGCCCGATGCTCTTGAACCAGTCCGCTCCTTCCAGGATGATCATCGGCACATTAGCAAATGTCTCTACGTTATTTAATACGGTCGGTTTCCCGAACAGCCCCTGTTCCACTGTCCTGGGCGGCTTCACGCGCGGCATTCCGCGGTTTCCTTCGATGGACGCGGTCAGCGCGCTTCCCTCGCCGCAGACGAATGCCCCGGCGCCCCGGTTGATGTGCAGACGGAACGAAAAATCCGTCCCCAGGATATTGTCCCCGAGGAGGCCGCATTCCTCAGCCTGGGCGATCGCCAGCTTCAGACGGCTGACTGCCAACGGGTACTCCGCGCGCACGTAGATATAGCCTTCCTTCGCGCCTACCGCGTAAGCCGCGATCATCATACCCTCGATCATCTTGTGGGGATCGCCCTCCATGATGCTCCGGTCCATAAATGCTCCCGGGTCGCCCTCGTCGCCGTTGCAGACTACATAGCGCTCCTTCTCCTGCTGCCGCGCCACCTGGGACCACTTGTACCCGGTCGGGAACCCGCCGCCCCCGCGCCCGCGCAGGTTGGAGTCTGATACTTCTTTGATCACGTCCTCAGGCTTCATCTCAAAGAGCGCCTTCTCCAGTGCTCTGTACCCGCCTGTGGATATGTATTCCTGGATGTGCTCTGCATCGATATGCCCGCAGTTCCGCAGCACGTTCCGGGTCTGTTTTTTATAGAAGGGGATTTCCTCCTGTTTCCGGTATTCGATGCCGTCCTGCTTAAAGAGCAGGTGGTGGATCACATCCCCCTTCTCAATGGTCCTGTGGAAGATTTCATCGCAGTCCTCTGGTTTTACCTTTGTATACAGGATACCCTGGGGCTCGATCCGCATCAGCGGTCCCATCTCGCAGAACCCGTGGCATCCGCTCTTCTTCACTCCGATCTCACCGTCCCCATGCGCGATCTCCGGCCCAAAATGTACTTCCACATCCGGGTGTTCTTTCACCAGTTCGCACATACGCTCATAAATCTGCCCGGAGCCTCCCGCCAGGCAGCCTGTCCCGGCGCAGATGAGGATCCTGCACCTGCTGTTCTCGATCTGTGCTCTTGAAGCCCCGCGCACCTGTTCGAGAGCTTCTCTGTTCTCTATTCTGTCCATACGCTCTAAACTCCTCTCAACTCTCGGATCAAATCAGCCGCTGCATCCGGGGTCATCGCCGGATATACTTTGTCATTTACCGTCATGACCGGGGCAAGTCCGCACGCGCCAAGGCAGGACACCGTCTCCAGCGTAAACAGCATATCGTCTGTGGTCGCCTTCTCCGGGGAGAGCCCCAGCTCGCTGCGCAGCCTCTCAAGGATAGGGATGGACTTGCGCACATGACAGGCCGTGCCGTCGCACACCTTGATCACAAATCTGCCCTTCGGCTCAAAAGAAAAATTCTCATAAAATGTCGCCACGCTGTATGCCTTCGCTTCAGTGATGCCGAGCTTCCCTGCCACGTAGTTGAGAAGCTCCGGCGGAAGGTAGCGGTATTCCGTCTGGATGTCCTGGATGATCGGGATCAGGGAAGCCTGGTCCGAGCCGTGCTCCGCGATGATCTCATCCGTCTTGTCGTAGTAGCTCTGATCTAACATGGGATACCTCCTTTAGTCTCTTTGTGTAATATCGATAAAAAATTATCAATCAGTATTTATTATATGGCAGTTTTGACGGTTAGGCAATAGAAAAAGGATGATGTTCTGACTTTAATACACAAATGCGAAAGTCAGAACATCATCCTTTTTTAATAAATTTTATACTAAATATTAGTAGTTTTGTTCCATCGGAAATCCCATCCGCTTCTGCGAACTCCTCTTAAACTATCTGCATATATTAAACCAAACCCGGCGGCTCTTTTCCAACGCCTTCCGGGACACATTTATTTATAGAAAGGTCTGATCCATATGAGTATAAAAGGACTTGATGTCAGCGAATTTCAGGGGACTGTCGACTGGGAGCGGGTCAAAGCCGCGGGATACCAGTTCGCCATGCTCCGCGCGGGGTATGGCTTCGGCACCGTGGATAAACAGTTTCACAGAAATGCATCCGAATGCAACCGTATCGGTCTCCCCATCGGTGTGTACTGGTTCTGCTACGCAGTCAGCCCGCAGACCGCCGTACAGGAGGCTGACGGCTGCCTGGATACTATATCCGGCTACCGGCTGGACTACCCGGTCTGCTACGATATCGAGCAGGCGTCCGTGGCCTACGCGGCAGGCGAAGGTGTGACCATAAATGCACCGCTCGCGAAACAGATCGTGACAAGTTTCTGCAACCGCGTGGAAGAAAAAGGCTATTACGCCATGTTCTATACAAACCGCAATTTCCTCGACACCTACCTGGGCAGCTCCCTCCCGGAGCGCTACGCCTTCTGGTACGCCCGCTACGCGGACAGTTTTGACGGGACGAACTGCGGCATCTGGCAGTACACAAGCCAGGGCAGCATTCCCGGCATATCAGGCGATGTGGACCTGGATATCGGATATGTCGATTATCCTGCCGCGATCAAAGCCGCAGGGCTGAACCACCTGGACGGCAGTTCACCCGCGCCTTCGCCGTCCCCGTCTCCATCGCCGGATTATATCACCTATGTGATCCAGCCCGGGGATACCTTAAGCGGCATTGCCCAGCGTTATGGCACTACGGTAAGCGCCCTCTCCTCTCTGAACGGGATTTCCAACCCGGATCTCATCTATGCCGGGAACACGATCCGCGTCCCGGAAAACGGAGGATCCGGCAGCTCCGGCGCACAGTATTACACCATCCAGCCTGGGGATACCTTAAGCGGCATCGCCGCAAGATTCGGCACCACGGTCAGCGCTCTGTCCGCGTTAAACGGAATCTCTGACCCGGACCTCATCTATGCGGGAAATACGATCCGTGTAAGGTAATGCCATGTAAAAGAAAGCACTTTAATATGGAAACAAACGATCTGCTTTCAGAGTCAGCTGTTTTACAGGGGCGCCGCAGTTTATTCTTTTATAAACCTTTTTTTAACTGCTGCGCCCATGTCCTTCCGCTCTCCCCTGCCTCGGCTGAACTGTTACAATGTGAAGTCACTTCCGTTGTATGAATCTTGTATTTCCCACTGCGCAGTGATAAAATTTTAGACAGTTTATGACAGTCCAGTTTCATGCCAGGAGGTACATCATGTCAAAGATCTTCAATGACACGGTTTATTATCTGGACGGAGATAACCTTCCGATGCAGGCGCCCCTTTTAACCAGGAGCGATCCGATATCCGGAGAAGTATTATCCATCTCTTTTGAGGGAAGGCCGCTCTATTCCCCGGTGTTCGGCGTATGCCGGCTCCCTGAGGATGAAACAGCGATCGCGCGTATGCTGGCTGGAATGAAGGGATACATAACCGGCGGCCCTGAGATCTATCCCTTCAGATACGCCCTGGAGGACGCTTATCTCGCACTGCTGATGCCTGGCTTCTCAGCCGTTTCAGACTGGCATCAGTCCAAAACCGGGCCCCGCCCCCGGAAACAGGGCTGCGCAGAGTCCTGCAAAAATCTTACTCGGGAGGCAGAATAATATGAAAGCACTCAGAACAGGAATCATAGGTATGGGAAACATGGGAAGCCAGTATGCTGCCCTTCTCCTCGAAGGACAGATTCCGGGAATGGAACTCGCGGCAGTCACCCGCGTTCGCCCGGAGCAGCTTCAGAAACTGGGGCTGGAACTGCCGGAAGGCCTTCCGGTCTTCCCTTCCGCAGATGCATTATTTCAGGCAGTGGATGACAAAAGCCTCAGCCTGGACGCGGTCATCATCGCCACTCCTCACAGGCTCCACGAGGAACAGAGTATCTCCGCCATGAAGCGGGGCCTGCATGTCCTCTGTGACAAACCCGCCGGGATATACAGCCGCCAGGCACGGCTCATGGAGGAGGCGCGGCCGCAGGATCTGGTCTGCGCCTACATCTTCCACCAGCGCACTTCCCCCTCTTACCAGAAGATCCGCAGGATCGTACAGAGCGGGGAACTCGGCGGATTAAAGCGGCTCAGCTGGACCGTGACGGACTGGTACCGCCCCAATGCCTATTACCAGGCTTCTTCCTGGAGAGGCACATGGAAGCTGGACGGAGGCGGGATCCTCCTCAACCAGTGCCCGCACAACCTGGACCTGCTCCAGTGGATCTGCGGCACGCCTGCGCGCACCCGGGCATTCTGCCACATCGGCAAATACCATCCCATCGAAGTGGAAGATGAAGTGACCGCTTACCTGGAATGGGAAAACGGCGCCACAGGAGTCTTCACCGCATCTACAGGAGAAGCTCCCGGCGTGAACCGCCTGGAGATTGCCATGGATAACGGCCTCATCATCTGCCAGCCGGACGGCGTGCGCATCTGCCGTCTCGACCGCCCGGAAAAGGAGGCACGCACAACGCTTACGGATCCATTCGCAGCGCCTTCCGGGACATGGGAAAGCTTCCCGATGGAAACAGAGCCGGACGCCTACGCAAAACTTTTGGCAAACTTCGCCCTGGCAGTCAATTCCGGCCGGTCAGACAATCTCATTGCTCCCTGGGACGAAGCCCGCAAGAGCCTGCTCATATCGAATGCGGTCTATCTCTCATCCTGGGAAGGCGGGACCGTAACCATCCCGCTCCCCGGCTCTGAGGAAGAACTGCTTTTTGAAAAGCGCTTTGAGGAACATCTGCGGGAATTACAATAAGCGCTGTTATTCCGCCTGAAATTACGTCCTGTTGGTTTCTGCTGTGCTCAGAAATGCAATGATTTCTGTCATTATATTGCGCTTTATAGCATCCTGTGATATCCTGCATGTACACAAAAAGACAGTCTTTTATTCCAAATCTCATTTTCGGATCTGTATTCCAGATGATACCCCGATAATGAAGCAGCCAGAGCTCAACCCCATACAGAAAAGCCCCGGGAAACAGATTCTCCTTTACACATCAGGGAGATATGATAAAATAAACTCAGGCCGGATCCTTTTCTGTATGGAGCTGCATTTGCAGGAGATGGCGCAGCAAAAGCGCGTCTCCGTGAAACACAGTTACAGCACAGAAAGGAGAAACGTCTATGGCACAGACAACCAACAATTTCATAATGCTTCCCACAGTGGATTTCTGTTTCAAAGAATTGATGCAGAATGAAAAAGTAAGAAAAGGATTCATCGCAGCGCTCCTTGGCAGAAAGCCGGAAGAGATCCAGGAAACCACACTGCTGCCCACGATCCTGCCCGCTGAATACGACGACGATAAGCTGGGTGTCCTGGATGTGGCAGTACTTCTCAGGGACGGCACTCAGATCGATATGGAAATGCAGGTCGTGTATTTCCCGTACTGGACAAACCGTGTGCTGTTCTATCTATGCCGGATGTATGCCGGGCAGCTGAAAAAGGGAGATTCCTACAATAAGCTGAAAAAATGTATCCACGTGAGCCTCCTGGACTTTGTCCATTTCCCGGAAGATAAGAAATGCTACCACAAGATTTCTCTCTGCGATACTAAAACCGGGAAACTCTATACGGATCTGATGGAGCTCCACATCCCGGAGCTTCGGAAACTGCCCAGAAAAGCCCGTAATGAGGACAGCATCACCCGCTGGATGAGGTTCTTTAATGGGAAGACCAGGGAGGATTTTAAAGAAATGGCAGAATCAGATAAATATATCCATGAAGCATTCAGTGAACTGGAAAAACTCAGCGCGGATGAACGGAAACGCCTGGAGTATGAAGCCCGTGAGAAGGCGGTCCGCGACTACAACTGCCTGATGGACAGTGCACAGGAACTGGGATTAGAGCAGGGATTGGCACAGGGTTTGGAGCAGGGACTTCAGCAGGGCATTAAACAGGGACTGGAGCAGGGCATGGAACAGGGACTTCGGCAAAAAGCAAAAGAATATACTCAAAAAATGCTACGCCGCGGGATGTCTCCTGATGAGATCGCAGATATGCTGGGCGAGGACCCGCAGATGATCGCTTCGATCGTGGATGATCTGCAGCAGGAGCCTCAAAATCCCCAGAAGAATTAGAATTATCCATTAGAAACATGTGCAGATAAGCATGGAGGAGACATTTCCACAGAATGCGGACTTTTTAAAGTCGGGATCCTGCCGGGGGATTGTCTCCTTCCACAGTATAATCATTTAACAGCGGCGTCACATGGAGATAGATTGTCTGTGTCCCGTCGTCATTTGTCTTATAAGTGCTTTCTCCCCATTTCGGGCTGATATACGGGCCGCCGCGGGTGTTATAGACTGCCTCGCCATAGGGCTCCAGCCACTCCCCTACTTCACGGAATACCTGGGCGTGGTCTTCATTGAGTTTTCCGTTAGCCATGGGCCCGATATTGTACAGCAGGTTTCCATCATTTACTACGTTGTTGATCAGGTATTTCACTGACTCTTCCACGGTCTTGATCCTGCCGTCCGGACGGTAGGACCAGCCTCCTCCCGGAGCCTCTGTCACAGTCATGCAGCTCTCCCACGGGCGCTCGGAATCAAATCCGCCCAGTCGGTGTTCCGGCGTGGCGAAATCGCCGTTGATATCATACGGAGACTGCTCGTATCCCGCCAGTACCGAAGTATAGCGGTTATTCACGATCAGATCCGGCTGGAGCTGTTTCATCCGGCGCAGGAGAGTCCGCGCATCCCACTCATTCAGAGAACTTCTTCCGATACTGTCGAACCACATGATGTCGATATCTCCGTAATTCGTCAGAAGTTCCTGTATCTCTTCGAAATAGTATTCCAGATACCGGTGGTGGTCTTCTGTCAGATAGTTCGGATTATACCAGTCGCGCGGTGAATAATAAAATCCGACTTTGAGTCCCGCCTCATGGGCAGCGTCCACAAACTGCTTTACAATATCTTTTCCATAAGATGTATACTCGATTGAATAATTGTCGTAATCTGTAAAGAAGCATCCCTGAACCACTGCATCTGCTCGTCTGTTGCCCTGAGCGTATAGAGCATGTTGCAGGCTTCATCGATCAGGTCGCGGTCTGATACCGGGTCAAAAATATCCTCGCTCCCGCCGATCACGATCAGTCCCTGCCCAAGGTGTTCCATCTGGAAGTTTTCCACTTCGCTCTGATTCTCATCTCCGCTCCAATATGCCTTTCCGAGAGCAGCCGCCGCCTGCTTTAAGTCATAATAACCATCGGCATTTGTGTCTACATCCGGAGCCTCGGTGTCCAGATATTCCGTAAAAAACGCCTCTGGTGCATAGACGGTACCGTCCTCATTTACAGGCTTTGTCCCTTCTTCGAACTCCAATTTCTGATTATTTTTATAAGGATCGCAGTTGTCCGCGTCCACTTCGAATCGGATATACTTTCCCACATCCTCCTCTGTCAGCGTATACGTGCTGCTGTCCGCATTTGGGATCGCTGTATATTCCCCATCCTTTTCGTCGCTGCGGTACCACTGAAAGACAGTACCTGATTCAGCATGGCTTCCACATACATCATAGTATGTATAATTCCCCTGCAGAGTCGTACCTGCAATCTCATCGCCCCGGATATAAGGACGTACGATCTGTACGTCGTCCGGATTGCCCGCAGCTACATCCTCCGGCACTTTCGATGCGGATACTGTCATCCCCATCATTGGGATCACCATTGCCGACGCAAGCACGGCTGACAATCCCTTAGCAATAATGCTCCTTTTTCTCATACTTCCTCCTTCGCTTATTCAGCAGATTTCTCATAAAAAACATCTGCAATCATATTTTCCGGACTACATCAATAATACAGCCCATTTCTGATCCAGTCCGTCCTCTTTCCTCAAGCTCTATCCCGGTTCAATTTTCCCCGCATAGAGATGAATGTATTAATATATGCCGGGGGCTGTAGCCCGGCTGCAATAAACCGGCTGCACGCTCCGGTTAATGCCAGCGCCGATAGAATTCAGTATATTCTATCCAAATCATCAACTTTTCTTTAATTATACATATTTTCTCCATTATTGTTCCTCATCTATCCAACATCTTCGCCTTAACCATGTCGGTTTTTCTCAATTTTTCACTCCTGCTGATCCTTATGCCTTTCGGGTGTCTTAATTATTTCATAAGGTATTTTCTTTTTCTTTAAGATTTTAAACATACTTTGGACACATTTCCCGGCTATACTAAGACTCAGATAGTTGATAAGACAACTATCTCCCCCCTCATAAAGTATTGACATCCCGGGGAACCGGGATGTCGCACTTTACTCTCATTCCTTTAGATAACTTATAAAAACACGGAACCCGTTAGCCCTTGTGGTTAGCGGGTTTTCGCCGTCTATGGCTTTCCGCTTTAAGCGTTTCGGGCACCTTTGGGGCACCCTTTTGTTATCTTATGGAATACTGCGGTGGTAGATAGTTGTTTATAGAGTTGCTATATGATCTTTTTATAGAGTTGTTCCAGTTTATTCATATCTTCTTTTGCCTTATCATCCGTAACGTGTGTATAAATATCCAACGTGATCGCTACGGAAGAATGACCGAGATACTTCTGGACTGTCTTTGCTTCAATCCCTGCTTCAAAGCATCTTGTCGCGAACGTATGCCGGAGCACATGAGGATAAATGTGTTCCATCGGCACGAAATCCTTTTTGCCTTTCTCAGCCTGTTTCTGACGATCTTTGTTGATCGCATTTACGATCCAGTCAAGTGCAGACTGAAAAGCATGCTCTGACACTGGTTTTCCGTTCCTGCTGACAAACACAAGATTTTCAAATCCCCTTAACGGCTCCCATGCATCAGACGCGATCTGCATTTCTTTTTTCTGCGTTCTCTGCTTTCTCAATGCCTTGTATACGCTTTCCTGCATCGGGATCACGCGCTTTCCGCTCTCTGTCTTTGGTGTCTGAAATTTAAACACATATTTTCCGGTTGACAGGTCTTTTATGTATACGAGCGTCTTATTGATCGTGATCTCCCGTTTCTTAAAATTCAGGTCATCTTCCGACAATCCTAAGAGTTCGCCGGCGCGCATCCCTGTGCCTAATGCAGTTACGATCAGATTTTCATATAATCTGTCCTGGGCATATCTCAGTACTTCACTCTGTTCTTCAACAGACAGAACACGGATCGGCTTTTTCTTTGTCTTAGGGAGTTCCACCCCGTCACAGGGATTAAATGAAATGATCCGGTTATGTACTGCATACTTGAACATAGCACTAAGGATATTATAAATATCACGGATTGTCTTTGTACTGTAATTATCGTCTGCCATATCTTGAAACAGCCGTTCTAGCAGTATTGGTTTAAAATCTGCCAGTTTCCTTTTTCCGAGCTTTTCCTGCACATAGTTCTTATAGCAGTAATCATATCGGGATAGCGTGCTATCTTTGATTGACTTTTTCTTGTGAGTATTCAGCCAGACATCAAACCAAGAGTCAAGAGTAAGATTGTCTCCTTTTCCCCTGATCCCGTGCTTCACCTCATATTTGAGCTCTTCCATTTGCTCAATCAATTCTTTTAAATTTGCATTGTCCAGAGTATACTTTTCACCTTTATATTTGAACCGTGCCCGATATGTTCCGTTTGGTCTCTGCATGATCCCTGTCGGCAACTGTTTTCCATGTAAGTCCTTGCCCAATTTTACGCTCCTTTCTTCCGCAAGGACTATACCGTTTGATACCGTTTATTATACCGTTATCCCTGCTTTAGTTCAATCACTTCAAATCTGTTTCTCAAATTATTATTCCGATTCTCTGAGAGAAATCTGTCCAGATCATCCCGCCTGATCACTACTTTGTTCCCCACCCGGATCACCGGGAGCTTATCCCAACGGATCAGATCCCGCAGGGTATTTCTCCCGATTCCCGTGTATTCCGATGCTTCATTAATTGTCAGTGCTAGTTTGTCCTGCATCATTCATCACCTCATTTTCCTCTGTGAAATCGTCTGCTGCACCTTTGGTGTAGTTTGCCTTAAGCACCTTGAGCATCTTAAGATCATCCTCAAGCGATTGTTCTTTCATCGAGTCTTTGTGTTTTTTCAACCAATGTTTCACGTCATCGTTCGGCTCATACTGCTCTGTATATAATTTGTACAGATGATCAAGCAAGACTACAGCCGTCTTTTCTCCCCAGATCTCGTCACATTTATACATAGCGGAGAACAATCCGGAACCGTTGACAAGATGTGACAGCAAACTCATTAACCCGTTATCCCGCGGACTTTCCAATCGCAACCGCTCAAAATCCAAGTTCGCTTTTTCCAGTAATGCCCGGGAAAAATCCAGAAGTTTCTCAGACTGAAGATCGTAGAATCTGAATTTCTCTGAAACTTTATCTGCGATCAGATGACTCAGTTTTTCCTCTTCAGTCTGCATTATGATGTCCGTTAGCTGATGCGCGTACTTACCTTTGAATACCGCTTCAAATCTTACCCATGATGTGGTGTACAAGGCTTCTTCCATGCGAAAACCACGTTTTTCAAGCTGTTCTGTCCTTTTGTCATACACACGCAGAAAGAGCCTTGTACCTGTTTTTTTACTGCCAACGTAAAACGTATCTGCCACACCATTCACTTCATGTGCTGTGATTATGGAGGTATTTTTCCTGCCGTTATAGTCTCGTATTTCCAGATTGTGAGCCTTAAGATTCTGGTAAATATCATCAACGGCAAAATCCCAGTTTTGGTAGTCAACCGCGAAATCAACTCGGCTCAGCCTGAAATTATATGCATCTGACTTGATGGACTCCAGAAACCTTTTTATGTTCATAGAATTGCTTCTGCTATATACAGACCAACTGTGCGCACTGAACTTGATGATCACGCCCATATCAGGGTGTAACGGATGATACGCCACGGCAAAATAAAACGGCTGATCACCGTATTGGTAACCAACCGTGTAGCCTTGCGGACATTTATCTTCCAATTCTCTTTGACTTCCGAAAACCGTTTCCAGATTCGCAAGTCCTGCGAACTCTGAAATCATGCTTTCTGCCTTTTCCTGCCATTCGTCCAGATCTTCCAATATCGTCTTGTCAACCAATGACAGTACAAGTGTTAATTCATCAACTCCTAATAATATCTGTTTTTCCATAATATTCCTCGCCTTTCGCTTAAAATTGTTTGCATTCAGCAATATGTATTTATGAATTTCTGGTTACTTTTTACTCTTTAAAAACTGGAGCTGGGGTACTTACAGTACCCCAGCTCCCTGATTCAACGCATCCAGAACGTCAAAGTTCAAAGTCGGAAATGCACACAGTTTCGGCTTGTTGGCAACCGCCGGATAGGTGTATACACCCTCGCCAATCTCCATTTTCCGTTCCGGGATATCTACGCCCGCGCCAAACGCGGTGACATAGGTCTGATCCTCTGCGTTACCGAGCACCGTTTTCCACGGCAGATTGTCACGCAGGAATGTCGGTATATTATTACTTCCCGCCTGTTGCATCACGATCCAGATGAAAAAGCCTGACTGCCGCCCTTTCAGGATGATCTGAGCAATTAGCTCATCCACGTGGTCACGCTGTTTCTTCTCTTTTGTCTGTAATTGCAGGGAGAACGCAGCATACTCATCGAAAATCAGGATATGCGGGGATAGGTCAAAATCCCTGTAATCACCGTCTATCTTTTTCCGTAAGCGTTTTTTCAACACAGGGCGCCTCGCTTGCATGTTAGACACAAATTTTTCCAGTAATGCAACAATATCCTCAAAATCCTCTGCTGTATCATTAGGGGAAAGCAATTCGCCCAGCAATGCAATGCTTGATGATTTAGGATCAGCGAAATACAAGTGATATTTCACCGGTTTCAATGACATCTGAAGCAGAAGTCCGTGAAGAGCATAAGATTTTCCCGAGCCTGTCTGCCCGACAATAAGCTGATGCGTGAGCGGCAATCGAGTGCGTGAATCAACGAATAATTCATATGTCTCTATCGCATCGGAATATTTTTTGAAAGACTTAAAATTGTTAAACACCAAACGCCTATCGATCGAAGCATCGTAAAAGTCAAAATAATAATGATTCCCATCATCTTTCAAATAAATCTGCTCCATAACATAGCGCCCTAACGCCGCTGATATATCCGTTTTGCTCAGTTTACCGTGCAATCTAATGCTGTTCCTTATATACACTCGCCCGCTTGCGTAATCTGGAAGAAATTTGATCGAAATCCATGGTATCACGGCTATCTCAGACGCACCGATTCTCCTTGTGACGTAAAGTCCCGCATCAAAAAACTGTTTTCTTAAAGACAATACAAGCAGGTAGTGTTTCCACGCATATTTCACGCCTTTGTCAATGTGATTCCGTAACGCCCACACCGTTCCCGAGATCAGAAGCGGTGGAAAACACAATATAACCCATATCAGCCATGCCAAAGTAAGCATATCTGATCCATATATACCCGCGGCGTAGCATATAGCTACGCCGCAGATCGTACTCATTACAGTCCAAGCAATTAACAGCTCACCTCTTAGCTGTCTATCGGTCTGGATTTTCCTCATTTTGCATCCCCCGCTTTCCTGATGCTGTCGAATCTCAGGATCAGATCAAAACCGATCACATACGATTTTTCCGGCAGATAGTTGCCAAGTGATACCTTTTCACCTTTGCGGAAAGGTATCGAGGTCTCACCATTAAGAATGGTAACGTCAAATGTATTTAACACGTTATTTTCGCGCTTGTTCCCATTCTTGTCCATGCCGTAATCGTTATCATCGTGAGCGATGAGCAAAATTACAGAAACACCTTTTTCTTCAGGATTTTTTTTGGACTGATGAGGTCGTTGCGATACTAGCTGAAACTCATTTCTTGTCGCTTTAAGAAACTTCTCAGCATCAAAACTAGTATGGGTATACGCCCACGAGTGCTGAATTGCCATAGCAATCTCCTTTCCGGCTACCGCTGTTGTAGCCTATAATACTCAATTGATAGGTTACACGGGCAGTTTAACGACTCTTACCCAGGTCAAAGTTTTAGGCTTCACCCCCTTTTTTAACGACATCAGCAATATCGCATCGTAATACATCTACCATTTTCAACAGGGTTTTTACTTTGAGAGCATCTTCCTCTCCGTGTAAGTAGTTCTGATATGTACCACGACTTATTCCCACCTTTTTCGCAAAAAACTCCTGCGTGTACATAGGAAATTTTTTTTGACGGATTTTACGCAATCTCTCGATATTCTTCATAATGTCCGTTATCGGTATAGATTGAATCACATTATTAATTTCTCTGTCAGCGATGCAATCACGTTCAAGTTCCTGTTCTAATTTGTCTTTTGTCCATTTAATCGTCATGTAGTGTCTCCACATGAGCGCGCTCATTTTTTAGATATCATGCAAGCCTGCGTCTTTTTAATTAATTGCTAAGTCGTGCCCTATGACACAACAGATATATTCCTCACATTTGCAACTGTGGGACATCGGCAGATCATTACCGTTAAGATAAGTATTTAACATGCAATGTTCAAGAATTTTGACATTTAGAAAATTTCTCATTTTTTCAATAGCGAACGCTTCTTTATAAAACTTTTATAATAATTTATAGTTTTTTTCTTGACAAATTTTTTCTTTTTACGAGATAATACATTATGGAAAGAAGATAAAGGTTAAAAGAAATGATTATGTTTTCATAAATGGATGGGGGTTCGGGGGCTTGCCCCCGAGGGAAAAGTTTTTGCGTATGCAAAAACTCCAAGGGACGAGTTTAAATTTTTTTAGAAATTGAATATAGAATGATTAAAGAATGTAAAAGAGAGCGGTCTCCCGCCCTCTTTTTTGCTTATTTGTTTTAAAAATCATCTCGAATTCTACCGGAAAACTCAGCCGTACACCCTACCGCCCGCCAGAATGACCGCGCTCCGCTAACACTCATTCTTCTAGTTGGTCTGATTTCTTTGCATACTGCTTCAGATCATTTCCCACAGATGCTAATATAAAAATTGATCTTCGTCAGATGGCACATATACTGCTATATCCTGGATATTGCACTTCAAGATTCTACATAAATCATTAACAGTTTTCATTGATATATCTTTATTATGCTTCAAACGCGACAGTGTACTATGAGAAATATTATATTTACGGTTCAATGTATACCAATTCTCATTTGAATTTTCTAATGTTTTCCAGAACGGAGAATAATCAATCATATGCTATTCCTCCCTAGGAATAACCATAAAATATATTCTAAGACTTGAATATCTTCGATATGTCGAATATACTGTATTTATTGGAATTCGCTAAGGCTAGGAGTGATGAATTTATGAAAAAGAGAAAACTTGTATCCCTTGTACTGGCCGCCACACTGGCAGCCTCAATGATCGCAGGATGCGGAGGGAAAGAGACGCCGACTGCATCTGACGCAACAGAAACCGTAGAAACGAAAGCGGATCTCACAGCGGAAAAGAACGTGACTGTGATCCAGAACAAAGCGGCACCGTTGTCTGACTTCCTTTCAGAGGTAGAGCCGGACACCGGGTACTCCGTGAAAACAGTGACCCTTGACTACGACGGGAAATCGGTCACCTTTGACACAGACGGGGAACTGCCGGAACCGGGAAAAGGTGACACGTTCACCGTAGCAAAGACAGAGGGTGCAACAACACTCATGAGCGGGAAGAACGTGCCCAACGTCTCCCTTACCTTCTCGGAAGTGACGGACAAAGCCAAAGACCTGACGATCACCTTTGACTTAGAAAACAGCAAGGGCACGAAAGGCACCGCCGAGGCGGTCGTCCCGGTGACGGTCGTGCCGGAAGCCGTGTCTGAGGTAGCTGACCTGACAAAGAACCTGAAACTGTCTCAGGACTTGAAAGAGTATGACTTTGACGTCTATGCGTCCAATATCCAGCAGGAAGCCGGAGAGGACAGCAACATCAAGTCCGTGACCGTCAAAGAGGGCAACGTGGACTTCGGGAAACCGGGGCATTATGAGGTGACCTATGAAGTAGAGTTCAAAGAGCCTGTCAAAGTGGAGACGCCGGACACTTCCGATGACAAAACGGATGCACCGGATAGCGGGACAGAGGGTTCCGATGGCAAAACGGATGGTTCCGATAACAAAGACAGCGGTTCCGATAACGGGACAGGCACTTCTGATGACAAAATGGACGGTTCCGATGACAAAGGCAGCGGTTCTGACGTAGGTTCCGTGGATATCCCCACAGATGTGGAAGTCGTGGACAAAGACGAGGAGAAAGACCTCGGGGATGACGTGATCAAAGACAACGTGAAGCCGGGAGAGAAACCGGCGGATGATGAGAAAGAGACCGATGACGGAAAGACCGACGGGGACAAAGGGACGGATGACGGGAAGACGGAAGAGACCGGTTCTTCTTCCGGAGGTTCTGCTTCTGGCGGCTCTGGTTCATCCAGCGGAGGTTCCTCTGGTGGCAGCTCTGGTTCCTCAGGTGGTTCCTCAGGTGGTTCATCCGGTGGCTCTGGTTCATCCGGCGGCTCTGGCGGTTCATCCGGCGGCGGGGGTTCTACCACACCGCCCCATGTTTGTAGCTGGACGCCTCACACAGCAACGCGCTGGCATGAGAACTGGGTGACTGTAACGACTAGCGACCATTCCTATGACACCGTTTGTGGCTGTGGCGCTGTATTTGGCGATGGTGTGGGTCACGCAGAACACGAAAAAGCCCATCTGAAAGCGGGAGAATATTATGGGAGCCAAGATGTTGCTTGTTCCCACACGCATAGCCATAGTGAAGACCAGGGCTGGAATGAGACCTATACAGATTATTACTATTGTTCCTGCGGCGCTACAAAGCCTGCATAGGACAAGATTCGGGAGGGCGGGGATTTTCCTGTCCTCCCTAAAGAGGAAAATATGGGACAGAAAGCATTATCCTTTTCCATCAAGGGAGGGTTTGTCACCAACTTAGCCCGGGAGTGGCTGTTTGACGGGAAATTCCAGAAAGCCGTTGACCTGCTTTATTCCTGTACCCAGTCAGACGACCTGACGGAGGCGGAACAGGCGCAACTGGTTTGGAAGATTCTGGACGGAACCTGTGACATCGTGGGGACATATCCGGGAGAGGATTATGGGATTGAGGAACGTCCGGGAGAGGATGATAAAAGATAAGAACCTATATCTCGGAATTTTGAAAGGAGATGGTAACGGCGATTAACACTTTAAACCTTACACCAAGATAAAAATATTCAAAACGCATAGGAGATAGGGTATGAATAAGCAAGAAATTTTAAACTATTTAGCAGAAAAGAAAAGAATAACCGCCCCCGTTGCAATAGCAGAAGATAACGCTAATAAAGCCGAGCGGAATTATGAAAAGGCTACAAAAAAATGGAAAGCCGGAATCATTGTATTGGGAGTTTGTTTTGCATTTTGGTTTGTTTGGGGGTTGCTCATTGTGCATGATACAAATTTATTTTATCTTGACCACAATGGCTCACCACAAATTGGAGGGCTTGGTGGTTCCCTCCTCTTTGGCGCACTTCTCGCTATACTACTTTACATGAAACAGAACCGCTATGTAAAACCCGCAGACCATAAACTCGCAGAAGCACTTAGCGCATTGGAACAGGCAAAAAGCAATCCTGCCTATCAAAACGGAGCGAAAGATTTTCCGGCAAAGTTTTATAATTATTATGACATTTACCATCTTTGGAATTTTATCAATGAGGGACGCGCTGACAGCCTGAAAGAAGCATACAACTTATTAGAAACACATCAATTCCAACAGGATCAAATGGCGATTCAGGAAGAAATCAGACGTTTACAGCAGGATACCGCAACAGCATCAACAGTAACTGCGGCGGCATCAGTTGTAACTGCGGTAAACTCATTCAGGAAGAAATGAGACCTTTCCGGGGCACTTTTGGGGCACCTTTTCATAATAAACTATAACAGCTTATAAAAGTGCTAGACAGGATGAAGCCCGCATTTACGGGCTTCATAGCAATTTATAACACGATATAATCAAACAGTATAGTCTCTCATTCCTTTAGATAACTTATAAAAACGACGAGAACCCGTTAGCCGGATGGTTAACGGGTTCTCGTTGTTCTGCGTCCATTACAGGATCGTCTTCGCTTTATTCCTTTACCTCACTGTTTGGAACAGTAAACACTACTGACATTGCCAGCTCTGTTCATGTATTTTTTAGTTTTCGTTAATAATTTTCCTGCTTCTTTTATGATTTCCTCACACTTCTGTCATATTTTCCCTCTATACTATAACCAAGATAGTTGATAAAACAACTATCTTCCCCCCTCATAAAAGTTTAGGCACCAAAAGGTGCCGCACTTTACTCTCATTCCTTTAGATAACTTATAAAACGGCGAAAACCCATCAGTAGATTACTGATGGGTTTTCGTTGTTCAAAAATATCTGTCTGTCAGATAGCCTCAGATATCCGCACAATCATTTTCCGGATTTCTCAGCACTTCTGCATTAACCGTACGTAAAATTCCACAGTTCTGACCAGCGTCTCGATGGGAACTCTTTCATTATTCCCGTGGATCATGCCTCGTTCTTCCTTTGACAGTTTCATTGCTGAGAACTTATATACATGGTCCGTGATCCGGCAGTAATGCCAGGAATCGCTGCATGCCATCATCAGGTAGGGCGAGACGATCGCATCCGTCCATGTATCTTTCACTGCCTGGCACAGCCTGATATATTCCTTGCAGTCCGTATCAGACTCTGCCGATGGATTTCTCCCCTCAAACACTGACACTTCGATCTTCGGATTATTGATGGTCTTCTCCAGATAAGCTTTTGCAGATTCCACAGTATCCTTCCCCAGCAGACGCAGGTTCATCCCCACGGAAGCCGCCGGCGGGATTACATTGAACGCTTTTCCGCCCTGCATTTTAGTCACTGCACATGTTGTGCGCATCATCGCGTTCAGCTCTCCGCCCGAGGCGCGGCACACCTTGTCAAAAAGTCCTTCCAGGCACCAGAGATTTGCGAATAAGATCTTGTACGCAAATCCGGAATGTCTGCCCAGGATGTCCAGCATCTCCCTTACCGGCTTTGTGAGCTGTCTCGGGAAAGGATGATTTTCCACATCCACCACTGCCTGCGCCAGCTCGCCCACAATAGTGTGCACCGGCGGCATGGAGGCATGCCCTCCCCCGCTTTTTGCCTTAAACTCAATATTCGTAAGCCCTTTTTCCGCGATACCGATCAGGGCGCACTCCCGGGTCACTCCCGGAAATACATTTTCCACGACAGCTCCGCCTTCATCCACAACGAGAGCCGGACGTATCCCCCTCTCTTCAAACAGGTCTACGATCGCCGGGCAGGACGGTCCGTTGATCTCTTCCTGTCCGGAAAAAGCAAAGTAAATATCATGCTCCGGTACAAATCCCTCTGCGATCAGTTTCTCCGCTGCTTCCATGATCCCGCAGAAGGTTCCCTTCGTATCCAGAGTCCCTCTCCCCCAGATCATACCGTCTTCTACGATCCCTTCAAACGCAGGCTTCTCCCACTGGGACTCCTCCACAGGCACTACATCATAATGCGCCATCAGCACCACAGGCTCATCCGCTGTTTTTCCCTTCCAGTGATACAGCATACCGTTTACGCCGACGAACTCCCGCGGACATTTCTCATGCACCAGGGGATACAGTTCCGGGAGCAGATCCTGGAATTTCTTAAACTCCGCCTTGTCGATCAGGCTGTCGTCATTGTAGGAAACCGTCCGGCAGCGGATCATCTGTACCATATCATTTACAATCCTGTCGCTGTCCAGATCGATCTTTTTCCCTGAAGGTTTTAATTCTTCGTGCGGCTGAAACATCACCGCCCTGACCAAAAGAATAGCCAGAAAAATTAGTATTATTGCAAGCATACAATACAAAATAATCAAAATAGTGTGACTCCTTTCCCCATTGGGGTCAGACCCCTTTTAAAAGGGGTCTGTCCCAATGCCGTAAATATTCAGACAACTTACAGTTTCCCGTTTTTGTACAGTATCCTCGCCGCTCCGATCGCGATGAGCGCGCCCACCGGCACAAGCACTCCCACGGATCCTGACAGTGACGGCACGCACAAAAACAGCACTACCATAAACACCAGCGGTGCTATGGATATCTTCCAGTTTTTGCTCACATACACAACTGCCAGCCCGCCGAACAGCGCCGGGAGTATATTGTCAAATGCTGGCTTAAGGGTGGGCGAGTTCAGGATCGGGGTTAGCGGTACGAGCAGCGCCACTCCCACGGCAATGATCACAGTGGTAACGATCGAAGATGTCGCCACCGCGATCGTAGAGATCACCTCGCCTTCCTCCGAGCCCGGTTTTACCCTGGCATTTTCCATGGCGGTCAATGCCGCCGGCACTTTCAGATTCGTAAGGTTTCCTGTAACGAACGCCAGATAAGAGCCCGCAGTCCCGAGCATTGGTACAAAAGTCAGCACCTCGATCAGCCCCACTGTCCAGAAAATGGGCGCTACTCCCACCAGTCCTTTGAGCACGGGCACGATCCCCGGCCATGCGTCATAATAAATACAGGCAACGATCGGATAAGCAAAGATCATCCCGAGCGCGCTCAGGATCCAGATCCGCCCGTATATATGTGTCATCTCTTCATAGCTTCGGTTTTTATCTCTCATTTTTATTTCTCCTTTCCGATGCTTACACGATCATAGGTGTGATCACTACCGCAAATGCCATCGCGCAGAGCATACTGACAGGCAGAGCATAGTTTTCCAGCCACTTCATGCGGCAGACTTTGACCAGGATCCCGCAGATCCCCATGACAAACGCAGAAAACAGCAGGACAAAGATCGGGATCCATCCCGCCAGTCCTGATCGGATATCCGCGAATACCATCCCCAGGAACGCTGAGATCATCCCCAGGAACAGCGCAGTCATAAGGATATCACCCCACTTGCTGTCCTTGTTCTTGATCTTCATCAGCCCGCCCTGGATCTTCTTGATAAAAAGCGGCACCCAGATCAGCCCCGGGAATATCCCCAGCGTCATGACCCATGCGATCGCCGTATATACCTCCGGGTTTGTGATCGTCTCAGACAGCGCTGTGATCCCCAGCGCGTTCGCTGTCGTTGTCGCAGCCGGCAGCTCATAGGTGATGGCTCCGATCACGCTGAGGCGCAGCCACGGCAGCGGGAGCCCCAGAAATTTTGACAGGGTGATAACTCCCAGCAGGATGGACACCGCAGGCGCAAAGGTAAAGACCGCTGTGGAAATAATAGTTTTGCGGATCTGTTTCATGTCCATGCCCAAAGTTTTTCCTCTCCTGTATGCCCTTACAAGGAAAAATACAGACTGAGCGATCACGAAGACAATGACCAGCCCGGCAAGGATAAATAGAAATGTACTGTTTGGATCAAACATAGTTTCCCTCCATTCTCATTCTCTGATATTTTCGGACGCAGCCAGACCAGGCCGCCCTGCGGCATTCATCTGATCTCCCGCGCACTCCGACACTATTCTATCATGGCAGTCCGGCAAAGTCATCCTGTTTCTTCCTGCCTCTGTTTCTTCTTCCGGCCATATCACAAAAAACAGCTCGCAAAAAAAACAGTGCATCCCCGGCGGTCCCACCCGCTGAAGGATACACTGTTTTCTTTTAAACGGATCATATAGTTCCTGATCATATATGCTTTTCCAGCCAGTTCAGCAGGTCCTCATAGACCTGTTCCCTGTCTGTCTCGTTGAGCAGTTCATGACGGTCTCCCGTATACAGCCTGAGCGTCACATCCTGTATGCCTGCTGCCCGGTATTTTTCATAAATCTTCCGCACGCCTTTGCCAAACTCCCCCACCGGGTCATCCGCCCCGGATAAAAAGAGGACCGGAAGCCCTTTGGGGATCATATACACACTCTCTTTCCGCTGTATTCCGATCATCCCGCAGAAAATGTTGTAATATACATTCACAGTAGCCATGAAAGAACAGAGCGGATCAGAGACATATATATCCAGGAGCTCATTATCACTGGTGATCCAGTCCGCCCGGGTCCGCGCCGGCTTAAACTTCTTGTTATACACCCCCAGGACAAGGTTATCTACCATCCTGCTCCGGTAATGCCATCCCCTGAACGCGGCCATCAATCTGCAGAGCCTCTTCCCGAACAGCAGCGCGGCTTTTTTGTGGTCAGCCACCGTGCCCACCAGCACAGCCCCGCTCAGCCCATTTCCATACATCTGTATATACTGCCTGAGGAGCGATGAGCCCATACTGTGCCCGAGCATAAAGTACGGCACTCCCGGATATTTCTTCTCCGTGCGCTGCCGGAGCGTATGCATATCTCCGATCACGCAGGCATTCCCGTACTTTTCATTAAAGAACCCATACTCGGATTTTGCCTGAACAGACTTGCCGTGCCCGAGATGGTCATTTCCCACGACATAATAGCCTTTCCCGCACAAAAACTGTGCGAACTCGTCATATCGCCTGATATATTCCACCATTCCGTGGCAGATCTGAAGGACGGCCCTCACTTTCCCTTCGGGCTTCCACTCGATTGTATGGATCTCCGTATTGCCGTCCTTTGACGGGAAATAAAACTCGTCTCTCATGTTACTCACTTACCTGTCATCAAGATTTATGTATTCGCGATGAGGCGCGAGAGCCTTGTATGCCGGACGTATGATCTTGTCTACATTCTTGAGTTCTTCCAGCCTGTGTGCACTCCAGCCTACAATCCTCGCCGCCGCGAAGATTGGCGTATACAGTGCCGGAGGAAGATCCAACATGCTGTAGACAAGGCCGCTGTAAAAGTCCACATTCGCGTTGACGCCTTTGTACATCCTGCGCTTCTCACCGATGATCTCCGGCGCCATATGCTCTACTTTTTCGTAGAGGGCATATTCTTTTTCGTGATGTTTTTCTCTTGCGAGCTGTTTCACAAACCGTTTGAATATATCCGCACGAGGATCTGATATCGAGTAAACCGCGTGTCCCATTCCGTAAATAAGTCCCTTTTTGTCGAACGCCTTCTTGTCAAGCAGTGCTTCCAGGTAGGCTCTGATCTGATCTTCATCCTCCCAGTCGGTCAGATGCGCTTTCATGTCATCAAACATCTGCGTCACTTTCACGTTCGCGCCGCCGTGCTTCGGCCCTTTCAGGGAGGCCATGGCAGCTGCCATCGTGGAGTAAGTGTCCGTGCCGGATGAGGTTACAACGTGCGTTGTAAATGTAGAGTTGTTTCCGCCGCCGTGATCCATATGGAGCACGAGCGCCATATCAAGGATCTTCGCCTCAAGCTTCGTATACTTCCTGTCCTCGCGCAGCATCATCAGGATATTCTCCGCCGCGGACAGCTCCGGTTTCGGTGCATAAATATAAAGATCCTCTCCCATGCGGTAATTGTATGCGTGGTAGCCGTAAACCATCAGCATCGGGAACTGGCTGATCAGGTTCAGGCACTGGCGCAGCACGTTCGGGATCGTCGTATCGTCAGCCTTGTCATCGTAGGAATAAAGCTGAAGGATACTCCTGGTGATACTGTTCATCATATCGCGGCTGGGCGCCTTCATGATGATATCGCGCACAAAATTCGGCGGAAGTGTTCTCCTCTCCGCCAGCATCCGCTGGAAATCCTGCAGTTGATCCTTGGTCGGAAGTTCCCCGAACAGGAGCAGATATGCTGTCTCTTCAAAGCCCGGGTGCTTTGCGGCAAGGAATCCTTTTACCAGATCTTTGATATTATATCCCCGGTAATAAAGATTGCCCTCGCAAGGCACGGACTCGCCGTTGACGATCTTTGTGGCGCAGACATCTGAAACGTTCGTAAGCCCTGCAAGAACACCTTTTCCGTTCAGGTCACGCAGCCCTCTCTTCACCTCGTATTTGGTGTACAATTCTTTTTCGATCGCATTATTTTGTTCACATTCCCTCGCAAGCGCTTCGATCTCGGGAGTAATATCGAATAAAATGTTCTCAATATCTTTTGCCATGTGACCTTCCTCCTTTTTCTCCGTATGATCTTTATATTATACTAAAAATCGCATAATTAAACAATAAACTGACTATTAAATATTTGTGAATCCTAACAGTTCAGCCATCGGGCTGCGCGCCCGTTTATGAGGAAAACAGCGGCGGCAGCCGCAGTAAGGCCGCAGTGCGGTTTTTCGAATGGCGCGGGCTTAACTGTTACTTTGGATCAGCTCAGCCGGTCAGCCAGCGCCGCAAACTCAGCGAGCGTCAGCGCCTCACCGCGGATGCTCGGCCCCTTCCCGAGTGAGAGGATCGCCGCCTCGATCTCTTCTTTTGTGAGATCAAGCTCCGGCGAATTTTTCAGCCCATTCGCCAGCGTCTTTCTCCTCTGGTTAAATGACGCGCGGATCAGCCGGAACATGAGCTTCTCGTCCTTCACCTTAACAGGCGGTTCCTCATGCAGGTCCAGCCGGATCACCGCTGACCCCACCTTCGGACGGGGCATAAAACAATTAGGCGGCACATTTGCCACGATATACGGATCTGCATAATACTGTACAGCCAGCGACAGGGCGCCGTAGTCCTTGGAGCCCGGTCCGGTCTGCATCCGGTCCGCCACCTCCTTCTGCACCATGACGGTTATGCTCTTTACCGGGACATGTTTCTCAAAGAGCCCCATAATGATCGGGGTGGTGATATAATACGGCAGATTCGCCACCACCTTGATGGGTCTGCCGCCATTCTCCTCCTCAGCCAGCTTCGCAATGTCCACCTTCAGGACATCCTCATTGATCACCCTTATATTCTCATATCCTTCCAGCGTATCTTCCAGGATCGGGATCAGCGCCCGGTCGATCTCCACCGCGATCACACGGCGCGCCGCGCACGCCAGATACTGGGTCATCGTCCCGATACCCGGCCCGATCTCCAGCACACAGTCCTCCTCCGTGATCTGCGCTGCCCGGATGATCTTATCCAGCACGTGAGTATCGATCAGAAAATTCTGCCCAAACTTCTTCTGAAACACAAAATTATACTTCTGCAGCACTGCGATCGTATTCTGCGGATTGCCTAATGTGGGCTGCTTCATTTTATCCTCCTTTCGGAATATTCAGACAGCTTCGGCAAAAGGGGTCAGCCCCCTCCCAAGAGGGGTCTGACCCCTTTTAGCCGCGTTTTCTGAATATTCTACAAACCATACAGCTCCCTGCTGTTTTTTTCTGTCTGTTGTATGACTTCTTCGACTGTTGTTCCTTTCAGCTCTGCAATTTGCTCTGCCACATAAGGCAGGTACAATGAACAATTTCTTTTCCCTCTGTATGGGACAGGAGCCAGATACGGACAGTCTGTCTCCAGCACGATGGACTCCAGCGGGATCTCCTGCACGACTTGTTTCAGTTTCTTCGCATTTTTAAATGTCACGACTCCGCCCACGCCGATGTAATACCCCATCTTCACGTATTCCCGCGCCATCTCCGGGGAGTAGGAATAACAGTGGATGACCGCCTTCATACCGGCGGCGTGCTGCTTCATAATATCAAACGTATCTGCCGCGGCCTCTCTGCTGTGGATGATGACAGGCATCTCTTTTTCCCGCGCCAGGCCAAGCTGGCGGACGAACCACTCTTTCTGGAGATCATGCTTTTCTTTATCCCAGTAATAATCCAGTCCGATCTCCCCCACAGCGACGATCTTATCCCGATCCAGCAGGTCCGCCATCCTCAGGAACTTTTCCTCATCCAGCTCACCCACCTCATCCGGGTGCACGCCGACCGCACCGTATACGAAAGGATACTTTTCGGTCAGTTCCACGATCTTATCCCAGGACGCGACCGTGGATCCCGCGTTTACGATGAGCCCGATCCCGCCCTCTTTCATGCTGCCGAGCAGCTCCTCTCTGTCTGCGTCAAATTGTCCATCATCATAGTGGGCATGTGTATCGATTATCATATTTTTATCTCTCCTGTCTGTTCCGAAAGGATCAGCGCTTCACAAAATACTCCTCATACCATACAAGGAATGTATAGATCGTCCACACTTTCCTCCAGTTGTCCGAATTGCCTCCCACATAATCGTCAAAGATCGCATTGATCTCGTCCACGTCGAAAAATTTCTCCGCGATCCCGCTGTGGAATAATCTCCTGACGTCTCCGTTATACCGCTCGTCTGCCATCCAGACACGGATCGGCACGATAAAGCCGAGCTTCTTGCGGAACGCGATCTCCTCGGGAAGCACCTTTGCCGCCGCGGTGCGCAGCGCCACCTTGTTCTGTTCCTCATTAACCTTATATTTGGACGGCATCCGGGACGCGATATCAAATATCCTGCGGTCCGTCAGGGGCATCCGGATCTCCAGCCCCGCGGCCTCGCTCATCTTGTCCACATTCAGGTAAATGTCTCCCTCCAGCCAGATCTGGATATCCACATCAGACATTTTCGTCAGCGGATCCAGGCCTTCTGTCTCCTCATAGATCGGCCGCGCGACCTCGATCGGAAGGACATCAGGGTCATATTTTTTCAGGATGCGTTTCTTCTCATCCTCTTTCATGATATTTGTATTTCCCACATAGAATGTCTTCAGATTCTCGCCGTATCGCTCTGCGTTGCGGTACATATTGTACCCGCCGAAAAATTCATCCGCGCCTTCTCCTGAATAGCAGATCTTCGTATGCTTCGCTGTCTCCCGGCAGGCAATGGCGAACGCGATGGCCGATGCGTCCCCGAGCGGCTGCTCCATATTGTACATTACGTATGGCACGATCCCGAAATACTCCTCCGGCGTGATCAGGCACCGGGAATTCTTCCTGCCAAGGATCTCCGCTGTCTGGCGCGCCAGCCCGGACTCGTCGAACCGCTCTTCCTCATACCCGCAGGAATCCGTCATCTCCACGTCGGACATTGCCAGCACGTAGGAAGAATCCACCCCGCCGGACAGGAAGGACTCCGCCGTCTCGTCCGCTGTCTTCACCTCAGGCATGATCTCTTTCAGCGTTGTGTGGATCTCGTCCGCCCACTCCTCCAGCGTCCGGCTCTCATCCGGATGGAACGTGGGCGTCCAGTAGCGCGTAATGCTCAGCCTGCCGTCCTGCCACACGAGATACCGTCCCGGCATGAGCTTCTTAAGCCCCCGGAAAAATGTGTTCTCCCCCGCCACATAGGTCAGGCTCAGATAGAGCTGGAGCATTTCTTCATTGAGCTCCTTTACGAATCCCGGCTGTTCCATGATCCTGCGGATCGTAGTGCCGTAGAGAAGATTCCCGTCCGCAGTCTCATAATAATAAAACGGCTTAGTGCCGAACTGATCTCTTAAGCAGAATAACTTCTTCTCCTCATCATCCCAGAGCGCAAACGCAAACATCCCGTGCATGTGGTCCGCCATCTCATATCCCCACGTCTCATAAGCGCGGATCAGGATCCTCTCCTCCCGCTCTTCCCGCGTAAGGTCAAGCGGGATTTCCAGCCTTTCGCACAGTTCTTCCCAGTTGCGGATATGCCCGCGGTATTCTTTTACTGTTATCATAAGTACTCCTCCTGTTTCTTTTTATCTTCTATTGGATCATGCTTCCTGTTGAGCCATGCTTCCTGTTGAGCCACGCTTCCTGTCAGGCTATACTCCCTCTCGGATCATGCTTCCGTCAGCGTTCCCATCGCCGACAAACCGGCGCGCCGTCCGTGCTGCTCCCCGGCGTTCTCCCTGTTGTATTTTACCATATCGGATATCTGCTGTAAATCTGTACTCTTTCCGCTTCTCCATCGTTTTATTTTCACAAAAATCCAAAAAACTATTGTCTTTCCCCTCATTTATGCCTATTCTATTAAAGGAACTATTTAAACTATAAATAAGAAGAGGTATACGAAATGAAACCGATCAAAGAAGGAAAAGTACGTGAAATCTATGACAACGGCGACAGCCTGATCCTTGTTGCAACTGACAGGATCAGCTGCTTTGACGTAATCCTGAAAAACACGATAACCAAAAAAGGAACTGTGCTCACACAGATGTCCAAATTCTGGTTTGACATGACTTCTGACATCCTGCCGAACCACATGATCTCAACCGATGTAAAGGATATGCCGGAATTCTTCCAGCAGCCGCAGTTCGACGGCAACAGTATGATGTGCCGCAAGCTCAACATGCTCCCCATCGAGTGCATCGTCCGCGGCTACATCACAGGAAGCGGCTGGGCAAGCTACCAGAAAGACGGCACAGTCTGCGGCATTAAGCTGCCGGAAGGACTCAAAGAGTCCGACAAGCTGCCTGAACCGATCTACACTCCGTCCACAAAGGCAGAGATCGGGGACCATGACGAAAATATCTCTTATGAGCAGAGCATCGAGCACCTGGAGAAAGCATTCCCGGGCAAGGGCGAGGAGTATGCGGCAAAACTCCGTGACTACACCATCGCGCTGTACAAAAAATGCGCGGACTATGCCCTGACACGCGGCATCATCATCGCGGATACAAAGTTCGAGTTCGGTCTGGACGAGGACGGAAACATCGTACTCGGAGACGAGATGCTCACACCGGACAGCTCCCGCTTCTGGCCGGCGGACGGATATGAGCCGGGACACGGACAGCCGTCCTTTGACAAGCAGTTCGCGCGCGACTGGCTGAAGGCAAACCCGGACAACAACTGGACACTGCCGGATGACATTGTACAGAAGACCATTGATATCTACCTGCAGGGGTACGAGATGCTCACAGGGAAGAAACTCGACTAACGTTCTGCTGATATCCATACCATATCTTGATAAAAATCATCCCACAAGGGATCAGGGGATCGCCTGGTATCCTTGTGGGATATTTTACTTTTCTTTCTGTTTTTTTATACGTCCTGCCATCTATATATATCTGACGATCCGCCCGGTATGTCTGTAATATTCAACCGTAACACTGCTGCTTCCTGACAGTCTGGCATAATCATCGCCCGATATCTCAAGCCGGACACGCTCTCCCTGGCTGTCCGTTCCTGTCAGATAATAGTGGAGCGAAAAGATACCTGTATGCGCTTGGGATCTGCTGACCTGTATATCCGTCAATTGAGCCGTCTCCGGTCCGGACACAAGATCCAGAGCTGTGCTCCTCGCAAACAGTACACCGATCACCACGCATACGGCTATGACAAAGATCCGGGCTGCTTTCACGGAAGCAGGAAAAGGCCCTCTGTCCCGTATGCCCCGTATGATCCGCACGCTCACATAGATGCATGCAGTCCAGATGGCAAGTACATCACAGATCTCGTCGATCATTACTAGAGGACCTGCCTTCGGCATAAACAGTCCCGCCGCGATCACACAAAGTACAAAAATGCATAAAACGATCTCATAAGTCTGTATTTTTCTTTTTATCAACTTATTATTGTCCATTTAAAACAGGTCCTCTCATCTCCTGATCCGCTTGTACTCTCCATTAATCTCCTGATAGAGTTTGCCGTTTATGGATCTATAAAAAGCGATCTCGGTTTTTAGTACTTTCTTTAGTTTTTCTATGGAATCACATATATCCTTCTCAATAAGGTCATTGCTGTAATCAGTCAGTTTCTTCAAAGCAATATATGCGTCATCGTCTTTCGTTATCCTAACATTAAAACAGTTAAATTCTCCTTCAAATTGGATCATATATGGTTTCGGTATATACCGGAATTTCAACAAAAACCATCCATGATGCTCCCAGGCGTACTTTTCCTCCTCCAGTAATATTTCGTCTCCAAACTGCCGGTGCATTTCTTTCTTTACACAGGACATTGCCGTATGCCCTGACATATATCTGCCTGACTGCATACCATAAACCACCTTTTTTATAAACTTTCGGTATCACAGAAATATTGTATCTCTCTTCATCGAACCGAAAAAGAAACCTGTCCGTTTCTTTCGCCCGTTCACGGACATCCCCGGTCGGGATTGATCACTTATAATGGACCAGATCGTACGGGTAACAGGGCATATGTTCCATGCCCGTATCATCTATATTTAATATTTTTGCAACAGCCCCGGCTTCAAACCTCCCAGTGAGATCATATTCAGGTTTTTATTATAATTATCCGGTTCCCATACCTCTCCCCAGCTTTTCAATAATTCTGCATATTCCCCTTCCAATACCGAAAGTTCGTCCCCTCTGGAATATCTCGCTGTTAATATTCCCAGCTTTAGATCATGTATTTTTGTTTTTACCGGCAGCCGCCTCTCCGGTTTTACTCCACCACTTGCCAGCTTATCAGAGAATCTGGTTATCCTCGCCTGCTCCTCTTGCAAAAATTCATTAAAATATTCTAGATCTTTGATCTGATCTCTCATTTACATCCCCTCTGTTCCATCCTGAAAACGCTGCGGCAAAACATTGATATCATATCTGATATTTCATGTTTCCGGCAAATGTTCTGTACCCAATTATCCGGGATTGACCGGAAACCGTAATATATCCCTGCGATCCCCCCGGCGAGAGCAGCGATCGTATCAGTGTCTCCCCCGAGATTTACTGCATTCAGGACCACATCTCTATAGGATTCCGTATGAAAGAAATCCAAAAACTCCCCCGTATATCTTGTCGCATTTCACGCCAGACACATCGATCTCCAAAATGTCATCACTGCAAAATGACGGGCATTCTTTGAGCGGGAACATCACATACCCCGGTTTTCTTTCTTCTTTATAAACGTTACAGTGCAGGGCATCTCCTTTTTTAACATATCTGCACTTTGCACACTGAGGCACAGATGTTTTGTTTATGGCACCTTTCTTATACGCTTCTGCATCTATCTGCCATTTCTCAGCTAAAGTTAATTGTTTCCCACCCATATTTTTACCCCTGTTCACTCCTCGTTTTATCCGCTTCCTCTCTGACTCCTGAGATACAAGACCGGCAGAAGTTCCAGGAACAGATAACAATCCTTTTTGCTATCCCAGCAGCAATGTTCTTATTTCTGTATACGTATCGGGCAAAAGCTGCGACAGAATTCCTGTTGATGATACATGAAATACCGTACCATCCTCATATTTTACTGCCAGTTCCATACTCTGTGCATCCTCCATATATTCCGGATCGCTGCTGTTTTCCCAGGAAAACACCCCGAGACTGTCCATCTTATCTATAAGCATTTCCCCATCTCCATACGGCTCCGCTTCTGTCTGATCCAAATCCGAAAACAAAAAACAGTCGGCTGCCCGATACCTCTCCTTTGCAGCCAGATCATAGTATACGCACTCAGTACCGGTATTTACATTTTCGTAAAAAGCAATCGCTGCCACTCCTGTTGTGAAATCATCTTTCCGCTCCTGTGCCGTACCGGCAAATATATCGCTTACATCTTCCTCTCCATCATAATTTTCGAGCAACAGTTTGATATTTAAAGACTCCACATTTTCTTCTGTTATTGCATAGTCTTCGATAAACTGCTGCAGATCCACATCTCTGTAATCTGCTTCTGTAATTCCTGATAATCTGATCAGTTCATCGACGGTTAAAATCTTTTCTGTTTCCATACGTTCTACTTTTTTAAGATTCCCACTCTTCTCCTTTGCGCCGGTGCTACATCCGGCCGCCAGAAGGGAAAGTGCTATTATCATCAAAATCACTGTCTTTTTATCCCTCATACTTCCTCCCTGTTATGTACCCATAGACTCCGCCATATACATCGCCGCAGGCTTCATTCTCCGCTCCCATAATGTAATCCTGCAGATTATCCTGCATCATTTTATCTGATATCAACTATCTGCCGCTTCCCGACAGTCTGGTATCTCATTTACATTCCCTCTGTTCTATTCTGAAAAAACTTTGGCAGCTTTGATCCTTATGGGCATCAGAAACTGCGTCTCAACAAATTCTTTTTCTCAACTGCCTTCTCCTGACGAATACCAGAATAAGCGCAATAACCTGAAATACCATAGCGGATACAAGCAAAACAAAACTAAGCGTCAGATTCTCCTCTGAAATGATAGAAAACGGCGTCATAACCACTGGATCACCTGTAATTCTTCCGCTTGCAAGCATCCACACCCCGCTCTCTACTGCTGCTGTTATTATTGTAAAAAAGACTACAAGGACACATTCTGCTGTTGCAAGAACCCTTCCCGATCTCTTCAGCCGTTCCGAGCGAGGCGGATCTTCCGCAGACACTTTATCACTCAATTTGATCCTGACATTTGCATTGATGTCAACACAAAGGATAATAATTACTTCCACAAGTGTAAATATACCAAACAATCCTACATAAGGATTCACGAATGAACATACTGCTGACAGTATTAATGGAATAAGAATATACATTTCAATACACCTCTTATGCTCTCCCAACATGATTCCATTGCTGTTTTTCGGGCAGACTGTTACCCCTTTAGTTCGCCTTATTTATAATCATCTATCATATCCGGCACATTTTCAAGTTCTTTTTAACATTTGTCCGGCAAAGGTCAGGGGCGCCCGCCGTGCCAACTTCGATTCCGCGGCTCTGCCGCTCCATCTCAGTCGCGGGCATTCGCCCTATGGAAAAACAGAAACAGGGACCCGTAAGAATGCAAGCACTCTTCCGGGTCCCTGTTTCCGCTTCTCCGCACGGCTCATTGCCGTCACGAAAGCTCTAACTTCCCTGTATACAACTGATAATAAGTTCCTTTTAATTTTAACAGATCCTCATGGGTTCCTCTCTCGATGATGCGTCCGTGTTCGAGGACCATGATGGCGTCGCTGTTGCGGATGGTGGACAGCCGGTGGGCGATGACGAATACGGTACGCCCTTTCATCAGGTTATCCATACCCTGCTGTACGATCTGCTCTGTCCTGGTATCGATGGAGGACGTGGCCTCATCCAGGATCAGCACCGGCGGATCTGCGATGGCCGCTCTGGCGATGGCGAGGAGCTGTCTCTGCCCCTGGGAGAGTTCTTCCCCGTCGCCGCTTAAGTGGGTGTCATACCCATTTGGCAGCATGTTGATAAATCCGTCCGCATGGGCGAGTTTTGCCGCCTTATATACTTCTTCATCCGTTGCGTCCAGTTTTCCGTAACGGATATTTTCCTTGATCGTGCCTGTGAACAGGTGGGTATCCTGGAGCACGATGCCGAGCGAATGTCTCAGGTCCGCTTTTTTGATCTTGTTGATATTGATATCGTCATAGCGGATCTTGCCGTCCGCCACATCGTAGAACCGGTTGATCAGGTTGGTGATCGTGGTCTTGCCCGCGCCGGTGGATCCGACGAAGGCCAGCTTCTGCCCCGGCTTTGCATACAGGGTCAGGTCATGGAGCACCATATGGTCCGGCGTATATCCGAATGTCATGTCATAGAAGCGCACATCGCCTTTCAGCTCTGTGTAAGTGACCGTTCCGTCCGCCTTGTGCGGATGCTTCCACGCCCACATGCCGGTGCGCTCTTTGCACTCCACGATATTGCCGTTCTCGTCTTTCTTCGCGTTGACAAGGGTGACGTAGCCGTCGTCAACCTCCGGCTCCTCATCCATCATATTGAAGATACGCTCCGCTCCGGCAAGCGCCATGATGATGGAGTTGAACTGCTGCGCGATCTGCATGAATGGCTGTGTAAAGCTCTTTGTAAACTGCAGATAAGACGCCATGACTCCCAGCGTGATATTTCCGATGCCCATTACGGAGAGGAAGCCGCCGAACACTGCCGTGAGCACGAACTGCAGGTTTCCGAGATTTCCGATGATGGGCCCCATCATACTTGCAAATGTATGCGCCCGTGACGCACTTGTAAACAGGCGCTCATTGAGCTCGTCAAATTCTCTCTCTGAGATCTTCTCGTGGTTAAACACTTTAACGACGCGCTGGCCGTTCATACGCTCTTCCACAAAACCTGTGATATCTGCCAGGTCGAGCTGCTGCCGGATGAAATACTTTCCGCTGTTGCCCGCCACCAGTTTTGATACAAGGCTCATTACAAAGATCATGATCACTGCCAGGATCGTCAGCACCGGGCTGAGCACCAGCATGGAAACAAATGTCACAACAACCGTAAACACGGACATCAGCACCTGCGGGATGGACTGGTTGATCATCTGGCGCAGGGTATCCGTATCATTCGTGTAAAGACTCATGATCGAGCCGTTTGTATTCTGGTCAAAATAGCGGATCGGCAGTGTCTGCATGTGTTCGAACATCTCATCGCGGACACGCTTTAACACGCCCTGTCCGATCACGACCATCATACGGCTGTATACAAAGGTAGAGATCACGCCCAGAAGGAAGATCGTCCCCAGCACTGCCAGAGCGCTGTAAAGCTCTGTGTAATCCGGGTCAGTCTGCCCGATCAGCGGGATGATAAAGTCATCCAGAAGGAATTTCAGCGACAGAGATACTGAGATCGAGGCAACGGAGCTCATCAGGATACAGATCAGCACCACGATGAACTGCACCTTATAAGTACCTGTCACATATTTCAGCAGACGCTTCGCCGTCTTGATCGTTCCCTTTGTGACTGCCGGGCCGCCGCCCCGTCTCTGTTTGATCTGATCACTCATCGTCAGCGCCTCCTTTCACCTGTGATTCATATACTTCCCGGTAAATGGCATTCGTCTTCAGAAGCTCTTCTGATGTGCCGATACCGTTGATCTCACCGTTATCCATGACAATGATCACATCCGCATCCTCCACGGAAGAGATCCTCTGCGCGATGATGATCTTCGTCGTATCCGGGATCTCCTCGCGGAATGCCTGGCGGATCAGAGCGTCTGTCCTTGTATCCACCGCGCTGGTGGAATCGTCAAGGATCAGGATCTTCGGCTTCTTAAGCAGCGCCCTCGCGATACAGAGTCTCTGCTTCTGCCCGCCGGACACATTGTTACCGCCTTCTACGATCATAGTGTCATATTTGGCAGGGAACTCCTGGATAAAGCTGTCCGCCTGAGCCAGCTTGCAGACTCTCTGCACTTCCTCGTCGCTGGCATTCTCATCACCCCAGCGGACGTTTTCATAAATACTTCCCGTAAAGAGCACATTCTTCTGGAGCACCATGGACACCTGGTCGCGCAGCGCCTCCAGATTGTAGTCGCGCACATCCACGCCGCCGACTTTCACTTTGCCGCCCGTCACGTCATACAGCCTCGGGATCAGCTGCACAAGAGTGGACTTGGCGCTTCCCGTACCGCCGATGATGCCGACGATCTGTCCGCTTTTAATATGAAGATCCACATCTTTGAGCGAAAGATTTCCGCCTTCTCCGGCATAGCTGAAGTTGACATGTTCAAAATCAATATCTCCGTTTGCAACTGTTTTGACTGCGTCCGCCTTATCCTGCATCTCCGGCACCTCTTCCAGCACCTCTGTGATACGGTCTGTGGAAGCCTCTGCGATCATGATCATCGTAAACACAAAGGTCACCATCATCAGAGACATCAGGATCTGGAGCGCATATACGATCACGCTGGTCAGCTCTCCTGTCTGCATCGTTCCGCTGATAATACTCTCGCCGCCGATCAGCACCATGACGATAACGACTGTATATACGGCAAACTGCATGATCGGAGAGTTCCACGCTACGATCTTCTCGGCTTTCGTAAACAGTTTGAATACTATCGTAGATACTTTGCCGAATTTCTCTACTTCATGGTCGCCGCGGACATACGCCTTGACGACCCTTGCCGCGTTGACATTTTCCTGGACTGTGTTGTTGAGCACATCGTACTCATCAAACACCTTGACAAAATGTGGGTGCGCTTTCTTTGCGATAAAGATCAGTGCGGTGCCGAGGACCGGCGCTACGATCAGCATGACAATGGCGATCGGCATACTGATGGTCATTGTCATGATCAGGGAAAGTATGATCATTATCGGCGCCCTTGCCAGCAGACGGATGGTGAACATATACGCCATCTGCACGTTCGTGATATCCGTGGTCATCCTTGTCACAAGGCTGGATGTTGAAAAATGGTCGATGTTTCCAAATGAAAACTCCTGTATCCGATAAAAGATATCATGGCGCAGGTTCTTCGCGTATCCTGAGGAAGCGATCGCTCCGAGCTGTCCCGCCTTGGCGCCGAATGCCAGGGCGAGCATCGCCATGACGATGAGCAGAAGACCCATCTTTATAATGTAAGCCATATCCCCTTCCATAATCCCCACGTCAATGATCTTCGCCATCAGCAGCGGGATAAGGACTTCCATCAGAACCTCCAGACAGACCAGCACCGGAGTCAGGAATGATTCCCGTTTATATTCCCTGACAGAACGAAGTAATTTCCTATTCATGGTCTATTATCTCCTCTCTTCTTTTTTCGTCTACCGACAAATTTTCCGACATCTGGCTCAGCACTTCCCTGCAGACCGCGAGCTTCTCGGCCGGGATATCCCGCGCCAGGAGCTCCTCGATATAGCGGATATTGTCCAGGATATGCCTGCGCACGCCTTTTGCCTTATCCGTGGGCGTCAGCTTTTTCAGCCGGGCGTCCCACTCTACCTGTTCGCGGTTGATAAATCCGTTTTTTTCCAGTATCTGGAGCGTACCCGTCGCAGTGGACCGGCGGATCTGGAACTCCTTCTCCACGTCCTTCTGATAGATATCCCTCTTAAGGGACTCGAACAGGATATAATGCAGCACGAGCCGCTGCATGTTCGTGGTCAGGCTGTCCTCTTCCTCCTGGATACACATCCGGCGTTTCAGCTGATGCGAGATCGTATTGATCAGCCTGCCCACATCATGGCCGCTGTCGCTGATCTCCATGTTTTCACTGCCGCACATTGTACTCAACTTCCTTTCAAATATGGAAATATCCTTCCGCCCATAAATTTGTTCGGTAACTAACAGTCAGTATATGCAAATACAATTTTATTGTCAACATACAAATCCGATTTCCCGCGAATTTTATCACTCTGCCTTTGTTTTCTGACCGACGATTCCTGTTCATGCGCATTTTTCACATTCCACATTGAATTTTTATGCCGTTTTAACGAAAATCTTGTACTTTTTCCATCGCAAGTATAGAAATGTCACAAAAAAAATTGTATAATAAAATGTACTAAGAATGAAAGAGAGGGCTCATTATGAAGCAAAATAACATGTTAGCCATGATTTTAGCCGGCGGCCGCGGGTCCCGTCTTCATGACCTGACAAAAAAAGTGGCAAAACCGGCTGTTTCATATGGTGGAAAATACCGCATCATCGATTTTCCCCTTAGTAACTGTGCCAACAGCGGGATCGATGTTGTAGGTGTCCTTACACAGTATGAATCCATTCTCCTGAACAGCTATGTCGCAGCGGGACGCCGCTGGGGCCTGGACGCAAAGGACAGCGGAGTGTATGTGCTCCCGCCGCGTGAGAAATCCGACGCCAACCTGGATGTATACAGAGGGACAGCGGACGCGATCTCACAGAATATCGATTTCATCGATACATATTCACCGGAATATCTCCTGATCCTTTCCGGCGACCATATCTATAAAATGAATTATGCGAAAATGCTCGCATACCACAAGGAGTGCAAGGCGGACGCAACGATCGCTGTCATCGAAGTGCCGATGAAAGAGGCGAGCCGCTTCGGCATCATGAATACAAATGAGACCGGGCGCATCGTTGAATTCGAAGAGAAACCGGAACACCCGAAGAGCAACCTCGCTTCCATGGGTATCTACATCTTCAACTGGAAGCAGCTGCGCAAGATGCTCCTCGCAGATATGAAGGATCCGGATTCCAACCATGACTTCGGAAAAGACATCATCCCCGCCATGTTAAATAGCGGCGGCAACCTGTTTGCCTATAAATTCAAAGGCTACTGGAAGGATGTGGGAACCATTGATTCTCTCTGGGAGGCAAACATGGATCTCCTTGACAAGAACAATGAGCTTGACTTAAATGACAGCACCTGGAAGATCTACACAGAGGATGTCACAGCGCTTCCTCAGTATATCGGAGCGGACGCAGTCATTGACCGCGCATTTATCACCCAGGGCTGTGTCATTGACGGCGAAGTGCACAACTCTGTCCTGTTCACCGGCGCAAAGGTGGCGGCAGGGGCAAAGGTCATCAACAGTGTCCTCATGCCGGGAGCTGAAGTCGCGGAAGGCGCAGTGGTAACGCGCGCACTCGTCGCGGACGGCATCAAGATCGGCAAAAACGCCGTAGTAGGCAGCGCCGACAGCAAGAATATCGAACTTGTGGCAAAACGTGTAAAGGGGGATGAATAATATGAGTAAGGCATTCGGAATCGTTAATTTTGCCGGAAATCACATCCAGGTAGACGGGCTTCAGGCATACCGTCCGGTAGGAGCCTTTTCTTTCCTCGGCAGATACCGCACGATCGATTTCCCGATCTCAAATATGAGCAACAGCGGGATTGACAATATCCAGGTATACGTCCGCAGGAAACCTCGTTCCCTGACAGAGCATCTGGGGACAGGGCGCCACTACAATATCAACTCCAAGCGCGGACAGCTCAATATCATGTATACAGAGAACAACCGCATCGGTGATATCTACAGCACTGACGTGGCGGCATACATTGAAAACATGGACTGCATCGAGAGGATCCATCTTCCCTATGTTGTCATCGCTCCGAGCTACATGATATATACAGCAGATTACAGCACCTTCCTCAGCGAACATATCGAGTCAGGTGCAGACATCTCCATGATGTACCACTCTGTGGACAATGCGAAGGAAGCATTCCTCAACTGCGGCACGCTCAACATCAACAAACAGAAAGGCGTGCTCTCCATCGAGCCGAACCACGGAAATGCGAAAAACAAAAATATTTCCCTGGACACTTATGTGATGTCAAAAGAACTTTTTATCGACCTGGTAAAGAAAGCGCATAAGACGTCCTCCATGTACACCTTCGCTGATATCCTCAATGAAGAGTGCGAGAATCTTGACATCCGCGCAGTCTCCCACAGAGGATACTTCGCAGCGATCTGCGATTTCAACAGCTACTATCACGCAAACATGGACCTGATCGACTTAAAGCACGCTTCCGATCTGTTCAGCCCGGACTGGCCGATCTACACCCGTACGAACGACTCCTGCCCGACACAGTATTTCGAGGGCAGCAAGGTGACATCTTCCGTCGTATCCAACGGCTGCCTGATCGAAGGCACAGTCGAGGATTCCATCATCGGAAGAGGCTGCATCATCAAACCGGGCGCTGTCGTAAAGAACTGTGTCATCTCCGCTGACGTAGTCATCGGAAAAGGCGTCCACGTAGAAAACCTCGTCGTAGATAAGCACGCAAGGCTGATCCGCGGCAAGAGAGTCATCGCGTCTCCCGAAAAACCGGGATACATCAAACGCGGCGATACACTGTAAATCTGTAATTACGGGGGAGCCTGTGATCGAGTAAATCGGACGAAACCAGCGAAGCGCGGTTATAGAAGACGTATTCAGCACGGGTGTGTGGGTGGCTTCGGCTCCGGGGCTGAAAGTTTTTCGAAAAAACGCTTCGCTGTTTTCTGGTTTACTCAAGCCGAAAGGTCCCCAGCAAATGCAGCGTTTAAAAACGTAGTGAGAGAGGGGAACTTCTTCGACAAAAAGCCCCCCTCTCACCCACCTTTCGAAATCCTGCATTTGCCTGCGGGGACCTTCCGGTCGGATGCACGCAGAAAACCGGCCCCCCTTTGATGCGCACTTTCGCGGCGGACGGGGATATGGCGACGGTGACTTGGAGTAATCTGATGGAAAGACTTAAAAGAATGGGATGCGGCGTTAATTTCAAAGCGGATGCCTGAGCCGCAGGCGAATCTTCCGCTTTGAAATTGTCCTTAGCCGTATCCCATTCTTTTTACGTCTTTCCCAGATTACGGAACCGGAACCTGAGCCATATCCCCATACGCCACGAAAATGTCCTCAATCATATCGACGGTTTTCGGACGTTCAACCAAGAGGAAGGCTCCCCCCGCAAATCCAGATTCACCTTTGATTTTTCTGATAGATGACCGCCAGCCCCTTGAGCAGCAGATCTTCATCCAGCCGGATCTCTCTCCGGCAGTGGGGCACGATCTTCCCTGCCAGCCCTCCGGTGGCGACTACGGTCACATCCCCGTCCAGTTCTTCCGCCAGACGGTCAATGATACCGTCTATGGCAGCGGCGGCGCTGTATATGGTGCCGCTTTTCATGCACTCCACCGTATTTTTCCCGATGATATGCTCCGGAGCCTCCAGGCTGATGCCGCCCAACTGCGATGCATTCGCAGTGAGGGAATCAAGGGATACGCCGATCCCGGGATAGATCATCCCGCCGATGTAATTCTTATTTTTATCGATCACGCAGACTGTATTCGCAGTCCCCATGTCGAAGACCAGAAGTGGAACGGGATATTCTGCGATCGCCGCCACTGAGTCCACCACAAGATCGCTGCCGAGCTGCGCCGGGTTATCGATGCGGATATTGAGCCCGGTTTTGATGCCTGCGCCGACGATGAGCGGTTCTTTTTTCAGGATCTTCTCTACCGCGAGCTTTACGATCGTGGTGATCTGCGGAACCACCGAGGAGATGATCCCCCCCTCCAGGTCTGCTCTTTTTATATGATAGATATCCAGCACATTCTTGATGTCAATGGCGTATTCAAGCTCCGTCTTTGTGCGCACGGTGGACAGCCGCTCGATGAACACGCACTTTTTGCCGTCCATGCACCCGATCACGATATTTGTATTCCCGATATCAATAGCCAATATCATTTCTTAAGCCCAGCCTTTCCCTGACATTTTTCTTTAAGAGCACACGTCCGATGAGAAGGGTCAGGATCCCTGCGACGATTGCCTCAGGCACGCCGTTGACCCCGATCACTGTCAGGATAAACGTATAGACCGCTGACACTGCGACTTCATTCGCCGCGGCATATGCCTCTCTGAAGAACACGAAGATCAGGTTCATGACGAGCAGGGTATTGACCAGCGCGCCGCTCACTCCCGCAAGCACGAGACCCACGCTTGAGATCCCGCTCTTCCTTTTGACCAGGTCTTTGGTGAGCCACATGACCAGCTTGTATACAAAATACGGCACTACACCCACAAGGATCCTCGGGATAAAGCATATGATTATACTTCCCAGACCGCCGCTCACATCCCCGATGCTGTAAAAGGGCGTAAACACGAATGAGGTAGGCGTGGGGTTCATCGTATTATTGATAAAACTGGTCAGCCCGAAAAGGAATCCCAGCGCCGCTCCCTTTTTCGGTCCCATCAGAAGGGACGCGACGATGACCGGCACATGGATGATGGTCGCCCTTGTAAATCCAAGCGGGATATAGCCCAGAAAGGGGGTAAAGGCCATGATGCATATGATCGCACCGAAGATCGCCACCTGGACCATGCTCATCGTGCTGAATCTGCTCCCTGACTGTACACCGCCGCTGTTTGGCCGGCTGCTGTCAGTCTGTTTCCTGGTTTCTGTTCTTTGATTTTCTGAATTTTTCATGATTGCCTCCTTGTTATCATTCCCGTAAGGGATACAATACATTTGGCACAGTTAAGAATTCTGTCCCTATATTCGATTGTTTTCGCTGCCGCCAATATCTTCGGCAGCCCGTATGTCCATGATCCGGTCCATGATCTTTGAGGCTGTCTCCTCTTTTGACATTTTCCCGAGTGAGAGTTCCTCGTTTTCCGTGATCATGGTCACCACATTGGTATCGCCGCCAAATCCCGCTCCTTCCACTCTCAGGCTGTTCGCCACGATCATGTCCAGGTTCTTTTTCTGAAGCTTCTGCCTGGCGTTCCCGATCAGGTCCTGCGTCTCCATGGCAAACCCGCACAGGAACTGCCCCGGTCTCTTATGCCCGCCGAGCCAGGCCAGGATATCGTCTGTCCGCTCCAGTTCCAGCGTGAGCTCCCCGTCTTTTTTCTTCATCTTTTCACTGCTCACAGATTTCGGGCGGTAATCCGCCACTGCTGCTGCCTTGACGATGATATCCTGCTCTGATGCCCGTCCGGCCACTGCCTCAAACATCTCTTTTGCGGTCGTGATCTCCACCATGCGGACGAACTGCGGCTTCTTCAGAGCGGTCGGGCCGCTCACAAGCGTCACGGACGCGCCGCGCCGCGCGCACACTGTGGCAATGGCATACCCCATCTTCCCCGTGGAGTGGTTCGTAAGATAGCGGACCGGATCCGCCGCCTCCTGGGTCGGTCCCGCTGTCACGAGCACATTCAGGCCCTGCATATCCTTTTCACAGGCGATCTCCTGAAGGATATACTCGAGCAGGAGCTCCGGCTCCGGCATCTTCCCTGCGCCCGTGTCGCCGCATGCCAGATATCCCACAGCCGGGCTGATGACCTCATATCCATAATTTTCCAGGATCTTCATATTATCCTGTACGATCGGATTCTCGAACATGTTTGTGTTCATGGCAGGAGCCACGATCTTGCGGCACCTGCACGCCATCACAGTGGTCGTCAGCATATCGTCCGCGATGCCGTGGGCGATCTTGCCGATCACATTGGCGCTGGCAGGCGCGATCATCACCACGTCCGCCTTCTTTGCCAGCGATACATGCTCCACGCTGTACTCAAAATTACGGTCAAATGTGTCTACAAGACACTTGTTGCCGGTCAGAGTCTCGAACGTGATGGGATTGATGAAGTTCACCGCATTCTGCGTCATCAGCACATGCACATCCGCGTGCAGCTTTTTGAGCGCGCTGGCCAGGGACGCGGTCTTGTACGCGGCGATGCTGCCCGTGACCCCGAGCAGGACTGTCTTTCCCTTTAACATAGGTTACCCCCTTTCTTAAGTCCGACAGAACCGTGTGCGCCCGCGCTGCGGACGCTGTCTTCCGATTATGTGTGAACATCCCGCCCCTGCGTCGGGATTGCTCCGGTTCCGCTCTATTATATGGCATGAAAGCTGAAAAATCAATCCGCTCCGTATCTGTGGGCATAATGTAACAGTTCAGCCCGCGCCATTCGGAAAACCGCACTGCGTGCTTATTGCGGCTGCCACCGCTGTTTTCCTCATAAACGGGCGCTCAGCTCATCGGACTGCCCGCTCGAAAAATCATGCGAGCATGATTTTCTCTCCCGCGCAGCCCGATGGCTGAACTGTTACCGCATAATCCATCAGAAAAATGCGCACAATATCCCTGACACTCTAAGTATAAGAGATTATTAGAATTAAGAAAGGATATGGAAGATCATGGATGAACAGACAAGAAAACTGCTGGAAGAGTGCACCAGCGGATGCAGGATGGCGGAGGACAGTATCGGGCAGATCCGGGAATACATCAGGGATCACCGCCTGTTGGAACTGGCGGACAGCTACGCAGAGCGCCACGCAAAGCTGAGGCAGGAAGCGGATGAATGTCTCAGCGAATGCGGTTATGAGCCGAAGGAGCCGGGAGCTGTCTCCAGCACTTTTGCATGGTTTACCACAGAGATGAAGCTCACTTTCAATGACGACAACACGCAGATCTCCAAACTCCTCATCGACGGCTGCAGTATGGGGATCAAGACCCTGGGCGAGCGGCGGAACACGCTGGACCGCGCGGATAAGAAAGCGCTTGCCCTGGCGGACCGGATCATCCGCACGGAAGAAGATTTTATAAAGGATCTCCGGGGATATCTGTAAATACAGATACAGACTCAGCCGTAATCCGGCGCATATCCGATGCTCTTATACCGGAGCTCTTATGCCGGACGGTAAATAAAATTGGATTTTCTCCTCCTTTCCCTTTATAATAGCAGTCAGAAAAGGAGCGGAAATCATGCTGAGATCATACATTGCATTTGACATTGAGACAACGGGACTCGATCCCATGGAAAATGAGATCATAGAGATCGGAGCGCTGAAAGTGCGGGAAGGCAGGGTTGCGGAACGGTTCATGGAATTTATCCGTCCCGTATCTCCTGTCTCACCGGCGATCACAGCGCTTACCGGGATCACAAATGAAATGGTCGCGGACGCAAATCCCCGCAGCCAGGTAGTCTCTGACTTCCTGGATTTCTGCGGGGACGACGTCCTGATCGGCCACAATGTGATCTTTGATTACAGTTTTGTGAAATGCAGCGCCGTACAGGACGGTCTGACATTTGAAAAGATGGGCATTGACACCCTGAAAATTGCCAGAAAAGTGCATGCTGACCTGGACTCAAAAAGCCTGGGCAGCCTGTGCGACCACTACCATATAGAAAATAAATCCGCGCACCGCGCCTACCACGACGCGCTTGCCACTGCCAAGCTTTACCAGACTCTGGCGCATTATTTTGAAGCGGACGAGCCCAGGCTCTTTCAGCCTGTGCAGCTTACATACAAGGTCAGAAAACCTCAGCCCGCCACGCCGAAACAGCTCGCCTTTCTTACCAGCCTGATCCGGAAGCGGGGCGCAAAGATCGACCTGGATCCCCAGACACTGACCCGGAGCGAGGCATCCAGGATGATAGACGGGCTGCTGAAAGGATAAATGGAGTTTCCACACCCTTTAAAGAATTATCACATAACATATATGCATACCTTATTTCTGTTATAAAAACTGAATAATCCTTGCCACCTGCCAGTAAGATATGCTATATTAAAGGTGCTAAAAGAACAACCGCCAAAGTGGTTGACCAATAAGTTAAGTTTATGAAACCGCCCTTACTCGCCAAAGTACAAGGGCGGTTTTGCTATGCTTTAAACACTACTTCAAATTCGCAAATACGAATGTCAGCAATGCCAGAATGAACATTCCAAAAGCCATTAGATCTTTAAAGTCAAACGGTTTCTTGTCCATCAGCACCACCCCCATCCTATCCAGATAAAATGGGTCAGTTCAGATAAGCCTCACCCTCTCCACCACGCTCCCCTTCCTGATCATCCGCGCTCCCGCGGCAAGGGGAATCCCGACACATACTGCTGTGATAAACACCGCCATCCCCACCAGGGGCCACACCGGCACCACAAAGGGCGCCTGCATATAGTTCATAGACTGGTACACTGCATACGTCACAGCGAGCCCCGCGGTGGCGGTCAGGATAAGCGACCCGCCTGCGAAGAACAGTCCCTCCAGGATGAGCATCCGGGCTGCTCCTGAACAGATCCAGCACTTCCTGCTCTGTCTGTTCGTCATACTTCTCCGCATACCTGATCCCCGCCTTGGAGACAACCGGAGCGGGGATAAACTCTCTGACCACAGCATCGCTCACAATGACCGTGGGCGGATACCCGAGCATGGGGCCGCTGTAATATCCCTCATCCGTCAGCCCGGCGATCTGGAATGTACGTGTATTTTCACCGTTCCCGTACTCCGCGCAGGTGACTTCTTTCCCCGCCAGATCATCCATCGTCAGATCCAGACCGTTCCGGTACAGCACACATGATCTTCCGGACAGGAATTCTTCTCTGTCAAGTTCTGCTCCCACGGTTTCCTGGAGATAGGGGAACTCCGCCTCGCTGACTCCCAGTATGACGGAACCGAAATTTTCCGGATACTCCTTATATTCCTCCGCCTCATCCGAATAGGGTATGTTCATCCACTTCGCGTAAAATTCTTCCATCCACAGATCGGCAAAATCCGGCTCCCAGGGCACTGTAATCTGCCCGTATATGAGCGGATAGACCTGAGACACTCCGCTGACATCCTCCAGGCTTCTGAGAAAATCTTCTGTCAGCAGATCCCTGTGCTCTTCGGGATCTTCCTTTTTCAGCGTATCATTTGTGACCGTGATATCATTATTCATATGATTTGTCACAATGGTCCTCGCCGCCTGGCTTTCCAGAAGGGTGCTCAGGCATAGGAATACAGACAGCCCGGCTGCAAGCGAAACTATGATCACAGCGGATTTCTTTTTGTCTTTTAATACCTGGTCCAGCGCCATCCTGGGGATCAGCCTTCCTCTTCCCGTCCGCCGGCGCCCGTCCTTCCCCTGCGCCGGGCGGTATCCCGCTGCCTCCAGAGGTGAGACAGACACAGCCATTTTCACAGGCTTCCTGCTGCCCATATATATCGTAAACGCGGTCAGGGCAACCGTCAGGAGAACGACTGCCGGGTTCAGTGTTACAGGGACATCCCCCTCCTCCCCGGCACGGATCCCGAGGAAACGGATCACCGACGGAAGGAGCAGGAACGAGACCGCTCCCCCTGCCAGAAGCCCTCCCAGCACTCCCGCGCATCCGAGGAACATCATCTGCCTGCGGATCAGCCGCCGGATCTGCCTGCCTGTCATCCCCACAGTCTGGAGCAGCCCGTAATAACGGACATTTCCCGATACGGCAAGATACAGGATATTATAGATCAGGAGATACGCGCACAGGCAGGTCACTGCCGCAAGGGCGCACAGGCCGAAAAAGATAGGCAGAGAATATCCCATATCACCGGTAAAATACACGGCCTGCTGTTTCCCCAGATCCAGGCTCTCGATAAATGCTTCCTGCTCACCGGATGTCATGACCAGCCTGTCAAAGTCCAGATGGAATCTCCCGCATCTCACCTCTGACACGTCATATCCTGACTCCCGGTAAAATGCCTCTGACACATAGAACGCATTCTTCGTCCCATAGCCGTCCCACATGCCGGATATGATGAACTCCTTTGTCAGCAGATTTCCGTTCCCATCCCGGTATCCTGCGGAAAAACTGTCCCCCACCGTAAGCCCGGCAAGCCCTGCCTGCTCCAGCGCTTCTTTTGTCACCATAACCTCATTGTCAGCCTTGGGATAAACTCCGATCACCCAGTCCCGCGCCGGCGCCATGATCTCATCCCAGCACACAGGATCCGCCCAGATACAGGAAGCCTCCACAGTGCCATCCTTTTCCGTGGATTCGATGTATCCGCTCATGGCGAGGATCCCCGTCCTTTTTATATCCGGGTTATTTTCACACTTCTCCCTCTGTTCCTCAGTGACTCCGTACATGATGGCGTCGTACTCCCCGCCGTTTAAACGGATATTCTGGAGCCGCTGCATTTTAAAATAAGTGATCCCTGCCGTAAAGATCGAAAAGAGCATAAAGGATGCCAGTACGATGGACAGAAAAATGATCAGGTTCCTTCCCTTATTGTTCCTCAGCGTGCTCTTTGCCATGCGGTCGATGACCCTGCGGTTGTTATTTGCCAGCATAACGGTCACCTGCCTTTACGATCCTGCCGTCCTCAATATGCACGGTCCGGTCCGCCATCTGCGCGATATCATTGTCATGTGTGATCAGGATCACGGTCTGTTGGAACTGTTTCGCCGCCACTTTGAGCAGACCCATCACGTCATGCCCGGACGCGGTATCCAGATTCCCAGTCGGTTCATCCGCCAGGATAATCCCCGGTTTTGCCGCCACAGCGCGGGCGATGGCGACGCGCTGCTGCTGTCCCCCGGATAACATCCCCGGCAGAGCCTCCGCTTTCCCGTCGATCTGGAGCAGTTCCAGGATCTCCCTCACGAACCTCCGGTCGATCCGCTTCCCGTCCAGCTCGATGGGCAGCACCACATTCTCATACACATTCAGGTCCGGCACCAGGTTATAACTCTGGAATACAAATCCCACCTTGCGCCTCCTGAAAACGGCGAGCTGCTCTCTGTTCATATCCGAGAGCTTCCTTCCGTCCACATAGACTTCTCCGGCAGTGGGTGTGTCAAGCCCGCCGATCATATGCAGCAGAGTGCTCTTTCCGCTCCCCGACTTCCCGATGATGGCGGTAAACTCCCGCTCCTTCACGGCGAAATCCACTCCGTCCAGCGCCTTTACCGTATTCTCTCCGAGACGGTAATATTTCTTCAGCCCAACTGTTCTTACAATGTAATCTCCCATATTTCTTACCTCCTCTGTGATCTCAGGATACACGCTGAAAATCACAGACCGGTCTCAATCTCGGATAATCACAAAACTGTGACCGCGCTCCCTCCTGACGCGCCCCTCTCCGTCCGCTGCCCCTGCCCTTGCTGTTCATTCGGCAGATAAATACAGAAGTCCGCTCCTGCTCCCTCTTCTGAGCGCACTTCCACATATCCGCCCTGCATCTCCGCGATCTTCCTCGTCAGGTACAGCCCGATACCAAGGCCATCCTGTCCGTGGACTTCCGGCTCGCGGTAAAACCGGGTAAAGATCTGGGCATGCCGCTTCGGTGCGATCCCCTTCCCGGTATCCCGCACATGGATCTCCGTGAAGATCTCACGCCGCTGCACCCGGACCGTGACCCTCCCGCCCTGCGTGGTATATTTCACAGCATTGTCCAGCAGATTATAGATGGCTTCTTCCGTCCATTTTTTATCATGGGGCAGTTCCAGCGCCCCTTCCCCGTCTTCTCTTTCCACAGAGAGAACGATATTTTTCTTCGAGGCTGCCGGGACGACAGCCGCCACCGCGCATCCCAATGTCTGTATCAGATCCGCGGTTTCCTTCCGGATCTGGATCACGCCGGTCTCCAGCCGGGACATTTTTACAAGGCTCCGGAAGAGGAAATCCAGCCTGTCCGTCTGATGCTCCAGCTTATCCAGAAATTCTCCCGCATCCTCAGGGAGACCCCTGCTTTTCAAAATTTCCAGATAGATCTTCTGGTTTGCGACCGGCGTCTTCGTCTGGTGGGAAATGTCCGAGATCAGCTCTCTGATCTGCTGCCTGCTCCTCGCAGTCTCTTCTTCCTTCTTCTCCAGGATATGGAAGACCCGGCGCAGCTTTTCCTTCACCCTCCCCAGGAGCGTGTCTTCCGTTTCCCCGCTTTCCCACGGTCTTCTGCCCTGGATGACCGCGTCCAGGCTCTCCTCCAGCGCGTCCGCGAACTCATAGACGTCCCGCTTCATCTTCCACAGCTTCCAGCCCATGACGCCCGCTGCCGCGGCGGCGCACACTGCGATGATCACTGTCCAATCCATTGATACCCCATCCCATATACATTTGAAATATATTTGTGCTCCGCGTCCTCGATCTTTCCCCGCAGCCGGTTTATATTCACCGCCAGGGCATGCTTATCCACAAACTGGTTCCCGCCGTCCCACAGCCTGTCCAGCAGCACTTCATAGGTGAGGAGCTGCCCCCTGTGGGCGAGGAACTCTTTGAGGATCCGGAATTCCGTAGGAGTGACAGAACACGCCTTCCCATTTACTTCCGCCTTTGCCCGGAGCAGGTCGAGCCTCAGGAATCCGTCGTCAAACACAGTCCCCTGCTCCTCCCCGCTCCGCTTCAGGATGACGCTGATCTTCCTGAGCAGGATCTTCATGGAGAATGGCTTTGTCACATAGTCCTCCGCGCCCACTTCATACCCCAGCAGGGCGTCCTCCTCCAGGTCCCTTGCCGTCAGGAAGAGCACCGGGACTTTGGAGCGCTCCCGGATCCAGCGGCAGAATCCAAAGCCTTCCCCGTCCGGCAGGTTCACATCCAGCAGGATCAGATCCGCGCCGTTCTTTTCATAAGCGTCCCGCCCTTCCGCGATAGTGTGGGCGGATATGGTGCGATAGCCCTCTTCCTCCAGGACATAGGAAATCCCCTGGTTCATCTCCCTGTCGTCTTCCACTACTAAAATCTTCTGCATTTATTCTTCCCTTCCTTACCGATACTTCTGCATCTCCCGATGGCTGCGTAATTTTCTGGCCTGCATCTGTTCCGGAGATTTCATATCATGCCTGAATCCATATGCGTAGTATAAACCGGCGGGCATGGGATTACAAGGCGAATGCGTGATCGTAATCCGTTCCCGGAACATTTTGCAGGACCGCCCCGCAGCAGCGGCTGTATCTGCCCCTCGGCAGGACGCACACAAAAAAGCAGTTCAGCCTCCGACTTCCGATGGTTGAACTGCTATTTTTAAATCCGCTTAGTTCTCAGCTTTTTTCCTGATAAGCTCTTTCCCCGACGTGACCACGATCGTCACACCGAGCACCATGAGCAGCACCGCAACGATAAGCTGCAGTCCCTCGACCATGAACACGCCCGTTCCCGCTGAGAATGCTTTAACGAGTGAGATAAATCTCTGCACCAGGGCGGAGAATGTCACGATCAGCATGATCACAAACGGCGGCACCAGCGTCTTCATCGTCCTTCCCGTCACTTTCAGGAATACGCACAGCGTGATCAGCACAAGCGCGCTCAGCAGCTGGTTCGCGCTTCCGAACAGCGGCCAGATATTGGAGTATCCGACCTGGGTCAGAATGTAGCCGAACACCAGAGTGATGACTGTCGCAAAATACTTGTTGCACAGGACTTTCCTCCAGCCCTCCGCGTGCTCCATGTCATCCACGCTGAACAGCTCCTGGAAGGACATACGCCCGATACGCGCTACGGAATCCAGTGTCGTAAATGCCAGGGCAGATACGCACATCGTCATGAAGCTCTGCGCCACAAAGACCGGGATGCCGAACATCTCGAGGAATCCAGCGACTCCTGAGGAGAAGATCTGGAACGGCGTTCCCACTGCCGCTGTGCCGTCCGCACCTGCCGCCGCGCCTGCCACGCAGAGCGCGATGACCGCCAGAAGGCTTTCCAGGACCATGGCTCCGTATCCGACTTTCAGCATATCCTTTTCGTTTGAGATCGTCTTGGAGGACGTACCGGACGACACCAGGCTGTGGAATCCGGACACCGCGCCGCATGCGACTGTCACGAACAGGATCGGGAAGAGCGTTCCCAGACTCTCATTCTGGAATCCCGTAAACGCCGGAAGGTTCATGGACGGATGCGCAAAGATCAGTCCCAGCACCGCGCCCGCGATCATTCCCACGAACATAAAGGTCGACATATAATCCCTGGGCTGCATCACGAACCACATCGGAAGCACCGCCGCCAGGAAGATATAGATAAATGCGATGTACACCCACATATCCTTGCCCAGGATCACCGGGAAGTTCATACCGAATACAAATGCGAGCACCGTGCATACCAGCCCGAATACGACTTCCTTCCATCCGGTGAATTTCACCTTATGCTGGACCACGCCGAACACGACCGCGAACAGGATGAAGAACAGGGAAATACTTCCCGCCGCCCCGTTTACTGTCGCATTTTCAGAGAGCGTCTGCACGCCGTCCGTCACGACATACGCGTTAAATGTATCTGCCACCATGTCAGCAAACGCTGCGATAACAATAAGACAGAACAGCCAGCAGAATCCGAGGAAGAGCTTTCTTCCCGCTTTTCCGATATACTTCTCGATCAGGAGTCCCATGGACTTTCCGTCATTCTTGACGCTCGCGTACAGTGCTCCAAAGTCCGTGACTGCCCCGAAGAAGATGCCTCCCAGGATGATCCACAGAAGGACCGGCAGCCAGCCGAACGCCGCCGCCTGGATCGCTCCGGTGACAGGGCCCGCGCCCGCGATGGATGAAAACTGATGGGCAAAGACTGTCCATCCGTCCGTGGGCACGTAATCCTGCCCGTCATTATGCAGGACCGCCGGAGTCTTCGCCTTCGGGTCGATCCCCCATTTCTTCGCCAGCCAGCGTCCGTACAGCACATAGGCAGTGATCAGGCACACAGCGGCGATCAGTACGATTACTAATGTGTTCATAATCCTCTACTCTCCTTTGTATCTAAAAAAGATTGTCTCACGGATGCCGATGCATCCGATGCATCCTGAAATGCAAAAGCTGCCGAAAGGACCTTCGCGGGAGCCGCCAAACGGACATGCAGGCATGTCCGCCTGGATCGCTGCTTCACGGAAATAAAAAACGCCCTCTGACAGATCACTCTGTCAGAAGACGAAATACTTTTCCGCGATACCACTTCTGTTACCGGTGCTGCGCTTCTCTGCATTGCTGCGCCTCTCTGCGCTGCCGGTCCCTCATCCCTGTCTGCCGCACAACCGGCGGGGCAACAGGTATCCCTGTAACGGGAGAATCCCGGTCCGGGCTACTCTCCAAAGATTTGACCCAGACTGCTCGCAGGCGATGGCTTCACCGGGCTGTGCTGTCCCCTCTCACCGTCCGGGAACTCTCTGAAAACACCTCTGCGCCGGAAGTCCTGTCCTGTTCTCAGCAGTATTCTTTTACAATTCGTTTTTATTATAACGCAGGATTTCGGAATGTCAAGGAAAAATTAGATTGCGCTCTGTTTTTTACAGCTTCTTTTTGGAATCAAACTTCTCCAGCACATCGTTCGCCCCGATCACGATCAGGATCCCGCCTTCCGGCAGCGGCTTCTGCGGATCCAGAGTCACATCGATCTTCCCATTGATGATGATCCCCACCACATTGATGCCGAGGCGCTCACGCACATTGATGTCCACCAGCGTCCGTCCGACCCATTTATCCGGGACAGCGATCTCCACCATACTGTAGTCATTCGAGAGCTCGATCCAGTCCATGAATTCCCTGGATACCAGGCTCTTCGCCACTCTGCTCCCCATCTCGATCTCCGGGTACACGATCCGGTCCGCTCCGACACGCTTAAGGATCGCCCCCTGGAGTTTATTCTTTGCTTTCGCTACCACGAGCGGGATCCCCATCTCCTTGCAGAGCATGGTTGCCATGATGCCCGCCTCGAGATTTTCCGAAACCGCCACCACAACACCGTCCAGATTTTTTCCGCCCAGCGCCTGGAGCGCATCCGGGTCAGCCACATCCGCCTTCATCGCATAGGACACTTTGTCCGAGATATCCTGGATCTTCTCATAGGAGTCATCCATCACCAGGACATCACACCCCATATTTTCCAGCGTGAGCGCTACGCTCTCTCCGAAACTTCCCAGCCCAAGTACAGCATACTGCTTTTCCATTGTCTATTCCTCCAAATATTTTCTGCTTTCATTCTTCTGATCCGGATACATCGGATCAGCCGCTCAGCCCCGGTCCGGTTATCCGCGGCCAGTTATCCGAGCATTACCTTCTCTTCCGGCAGTTCCCTGAACTGCGAACTCTTATCACTCTTTCCCGCAAATACCAGCGCCATTGTCAGGGGCCCGATACGGCCTATGTACATCATCAGCATCAGCACGATATGGCTCGCCCTCGTAAGGCCCGGCGTCAGGTCTGCAGACAATCCTACTGTACCCATGGCGGATGCCGCCTCGTACATCAGGTCCAGCACATCCACTCCCGGCTCGAAGACAGTCAGCGCCATGATCCCTGCGAACAGGACCATAAATGTGATCAGCGCGATGGTAACGCCTGATTTGATGGATTCTGTAGCGATCTTGCGGTCAAAACACTCCGTGTCCCTGCGGTTCCTGAGCACACAGAGCACGGTCAGGATCAGCATTGCCGCGGTCGTCGTCTTGATACCGCCGGCCGTACCTGCCGGGGAACCTCCGACAAACATCAGGATGCAACCGATGAGCTTGGAGCTCTCCTCAAGCCCCGCCTGGGATACTGTGGCATATCCCGCTGTCCTTGTTGTCACAGACTGGAACATAGACGCCATGATCTTCTGGAATACATTCATATCCTTCATGGTCGCCGGGTTCTCGAACTCGATGATAAAGAAACACAGTGTGCCGAAAAGGATCAGTCCGGCAGTCATGATGATCACGATCCTGCTCTGGAGCGTCAGTCTTGTAAAGAGCCATTTCAAAGGCCGCTTTCTCTCTTTGCCGATCTTTCTCACATTGGCAGCGATATCATACCACACAGGGAATCCCAGACCGCCCATCACGATCAGGAACATGGTCGTGAAATTGATCAGCGGCGACAAAGCATACTGCTGGAAACTGGTGCTTCCGATAATGTCGATCCCCGCGTTGCAGAATGCTGACACAGAGTGGAATATGGAATATCCGATCCCCGCGACGACGCCATACTCAGGTATAAACTTAAAGGCAAACAGGACAGCTCCGATCCCTTCCACGAGAAAGGTCCCTTTCAGGATACGGATAACAAATTTGACCATTCCGGAAAGTGTATCCAGCCCGTACGCCTGCTGGATCGTGATCCTCCTTTTCATGGAGATCCGCTTGCCCAGCATCAGGTAAAATGACGCGATGCACGCGATGATGCCCAGACCGCCGATCTGGATCAGGACCACCAGTATGATCTTTCCCACCACAGTGAACTGATCCGCCGGGACGATCGTCACAAGTCCGGTCACGCATACGCTGGTCACCGAAGTAAAGAGCGCGTCAATAAACTCGATCGGCTTCTGGTTGCTGAACGGAAGCCAGAGGAGCACGCCCCCCAGAAAGATCACTCCAAAAAATCCAAGTGCAACGAGCTGCATTGTATTCAAACGCACGCGCCTTGCACTTTTTTTCTGCTCTTCCATATGAAATTATTTCTCCTATTTATACTTTCCTGCGGGCACGCTGACCAGGCCTGCTGGCGCAGGAGTCATTTCCTGTTTAATATATCACTCTCCATATGGATTGACAAGAGAAGCGGCTGTAAAGAAAGAGCTAAAGAATGATTCCCCAAAAATCATTTTTCCATTTCTTCGATCACGCACTGATGCTCTCTTGTCCGCCTGTCGTAATTGATGCCGACCAGCAGTATCCTGCCCCGATAATCCTCAAGGCTCCTCACATACTCTCTCCTACGGATCTGGCGGATCGCTCCGTCAGCGCTTTTGTCCCATTTCAGCTCCACCACGAGCGCCGGCTTTTCCGGATGGTTCTTCCTCGGGATATACACCATGTCCGCAAAGCCTTTCCCTGTCGGGAGTTCTCTGTATACAGTATAAAACGCCCTTGCCGCATACAGCGCCAGAGAGATCGTATAGCTCAATGCATTCTCATCATTATATTGGATGTGGGAGGTCTCAAAATGAGCTTCCTCGATCCCCTTCACTGCAAGATCCGCCTGTTTCTGCCAGATCGCATTCAGTGTATCCGCAGAATTCTTCAGCGCCTCTGAAATACCGCCCCACTCCGAAACAGAGACCGCATTCACATACTCTCCCCGTATCTCGCTGTTCGGGATAAACGCTGTCCTTTCTCTCCTGTCATAACCCAGGTATCCGAGGTGGATAAGCAGAGTCAGCACGTCATCCTCCGTCCGGAGCGTAGTCATATCATTGGTAAAGCTCCCTGTTGTCACCGGGACAGCTTCCCCCGCGACCATACTGATCACATCGTCCTGAAGCCCTGCAAAATCCATATCAATGTACATTTTCAGCGCTTCGAATGTCTCTGTCTGATTCCAGTAATTTCCCGTCTTTCCGAACTGCATGCAGCTTACTACCGACCTCGGGCTGTACACATGCGCAGCATCGCCAAGCCTGTAACCGTCATACCAGCCCTTCACCTCGGCCGGGTCCATCCCGTAATCTTCGCACAGGCCGAGCACCTCTTCCTCTGTAAATCCCGCATACTCTGCCAATGGGCCCGGATCGATCATGGAAAACTCATCAAACATGTTCAGGGCAGAATGTGTGCCATATTTTTTTATAGGAAGGATCCCCGTCATATAGGCAAGATGGATATAAGCCTTGTCTTTGAGCAGATCCCGCAGAAAATCAAGATACATTTCCTGTGCATCCTTATTTTCCCGGTTTTCCCTGAATACACAGTCCCACTCATCGATAATGACTACAAACGGGCATTCGGTATTCCGATAAATATCCTGCATCGTCCGGGCTAAGTTTTCTCTGTCAAAATACCGATAATCCGGGTATTCCTCCAGAAGCTCCCAGAGCAGCGTCTTCCTTAACAGAGAAAGCATGCCTTCCACACCCCTGCCCTGGCTCAGGAATTCCTGCATATTAATAAATATCGTATCATACCGGTTCAGGTGTTTCTCAAACGAATCATCGGACGCGATCTTCAGTCCCGCAAACAACTCCCGTGATCCGCAGCCGCGGCTGTAATAGGCAGCGAGCATATTCGCAGCCATTGTTTTCCCGAAGCGTCTCGGCCGGCTCACACACACATTCTGCTGCTGCGTATTAAGCACTTTGTTTGTATAGCGGATCAGTCCGGTCTTATCTACATAAATTTCCGAATTCAGGGCTTTTATGAAATTGTCATTGGACGGATTCAGATAACTTCCCATATGGCTTCTCCCCTTATTTTTGCCGGGCTTATACTTTAAACCGGTATCCCACTCCCCAGATCGTCTCAATGTACTGCGGGTGGGATGTGTCATACTCGATCTTCTCACGGATCTTCTTAATATGCACCGTCACAGTGGCGATATCCCCGATGGATTCCATATCCCAGATCTCCCGGAACAGTTCTTCCTTTGTGTACACATGGTTCGGATGGCTCGCCAGGAAGGTCAGCAGGTCAAATTCCTTTGTCGTAAAATTCCTCTCCTCGCCGCCGACCCATACACGCCGCGCGGTCGTATCGATCTTCAGCCCGCGGATCTCGATCACCTTATTCTCCTCCACATTGCTTCCGATCAGCCGCTCATAGCGCGCCAGGTGCGCTTTCACCCTTGCGACCAGCTCGCTCGGGCTGAACGGCTTGGTCATATAGTCATCCGCGCCCAGGCCGAGTCCTCTGATCTTATCGATGTCATCCTTCTTGGCCGACACCATGATGATCGGAGTATTCTTCTTATCCCTGATCTGGCGGCAGATCTCAAAGCCGTCCACTCCCGGGAGCATCAGGTCCAGGATGATCAGGTCGAAATCTCCCTCCATCCCTTTTTTCAGTCCGGTCTCCCCGTCATTGGCGACTTCCACCTCAAAATTACTCAGCTCCAGATAATCTTTCTCCAGATCTGCAATGCTCTCTTCGTCTTCCACGATCAAAATACGCTTACTCATCGATCGGTACCTCCTGATATTTTCTGATCACAAAATACATTGTGGTGCCAGTGCCCTCTTCACTGGTCGCCCATATATTCCCGCCGTGTTCCTCCACGATCTTCTTGACAATAGAAAGACCGATGCCGCTCCCGCCCTTTGAAGAATTCCGCGATGCGTCCGTGCGGTAAAATCTGTCAAAAATATAGGGCAGGTCTTTCGCCGCGATCCCTTTCCCGTTGTCACCCAGTTCGACCTGGACGAAATCTCCCACGTCCTTTACTTCCATCGTGATCCTCGTCTGAGGTTTATCCACATATTTCAGCGAATTGGACACGATATTGTTGATAACTCTCCTGAGCTGCTCCGGATCCACGATCACCTTGCAGTCCTCCTCCATCCAGTTCCGGTAAGAGAACTCCACACCTTTCGCCTCCAGCTCCATGCGCAGATCCTCCGCACAGTCCTCGAAATATCCTTTCGCAGAGATCGTCGTAAAATTGTATGGGATCCTGTTCGTATCGATCTTGGAATACAGAGTCAGCTCATTAATGAGAAGGTCCATCTCATTAGCCTTATTATAAATGGTCTTGATATATCTGTCCATCTTTTCCGGCGTATCCGCCACCCCGTCCATGATCCCTTCCACATACCCCTTTATGGCAGTGATCGGCGTCTTCAGATCATGGGAAATATTACTGATCAGCTCCTTATTTTCCCTGTCAAACGCCACCTTTTCTTCCGCGTTCGCCTTCAGGCGCAGCCTCATCTCCTCAAAGTCCTGGCAGAGCTGCCCGATCTCATCATCCGAATCCTGCTGGATCTCAAAATCCAGGTTTCCCTCACGGATATTGCGCGCCGCCTTCTGGAGCTTGGCCAGCGGCACAGAAATCCCCCGGTAGATCCAGTAGATCAGAAGCCCGGTCGTCAGAAACACAACCATCAGATACATCTGCTGGATCTCATTTACCCGCTCCGGAGCAAAGGTATGCATTGCCACAGAAGTAAAGATCGTCGGCAAGATCATAACCGAGATAAAAACAATGAGAAGTTTTGTCCTGAGTTTCATGGAAATCCCCCTTTGTCAAAATATTCTGAAAGCTTTCCCCAGAGGGGTCAGACCCCTTTGAAAAGGGGTCTGACCCCTCTTCCCCAAATCGTCTGAAAATTCACGAAACAAAAAGAGCCAGGCGCCCATTTCCAGTCCCCCTGACTCTTTTCGCTCCATTGTGTATATTTTACAGATATTTCTTCAGTGCGTCAACCTTATCCAGCTTCTCCCACGGGAGATCCAGGTCATGACGCCCGAAGTGTCCGTACGCTGCCGTCTGTTTGTAGATCGGCCTGCGCAGGTCAAGCATTTTAATAATGCCCGCCGGACGGAAGTCAAAGTTCTCCCGGATGATCTCCACCAACTTCCCGTCTGACACTTTCCCTGTACCGAATGTATCTACTGAGATCGATGTCGGCTGCGCGACGCCGATCGCGTAGGAAAGCTGGATCTCACATCTCTTAGCCAGCCCTGCTGCCACGATATTTTTCGCAGCATATCTCGCCGCGTAGGCAGCTGAGCGGTCTACCTTTGTGCAGTCCTTCCCGGAGAAAGCTCCGCCGCCGTGGCGCGCCATACCGCCGTAGGTATCCACGATGATCTTGCGCCCGGTCAGTCCGCTGTCCCCGTGCGGCCCGCCGATCACGAACCTTCCCGTAGGATTGATAAAGAACTTCGTCTCCTCATCAACCATTTCCGCGGGAATGATCTCGTCAAATACATATTTCTTAATATCCTCATGGATCTGCTCCTGCGTCACATCCGGGTCATGCTGCGTGGAAAGTACAACCGCATCCAGCCTTTTCGGGATCCTGTCCTCATCATACTCCACCGTAACCTGTGTCTTCCCGTCCGGGCGGAGATACGGGAGCGTCCCGTCTTTCCGCACTTCTGTCAGGCGGCGCGCCAACTTATGCGCCATTGCGATCGGGTACGGCATATACTCCTCCGTTTCATCGGACGCATAGCCGAACATCATACCCTGGTCTCCTGCACCGATCGCCTCGATATCATCCTCTGACATCTTATGCTCTTTTGCCTCCAGCGCCTTATCCACGCCGAGCGCAATGTCCGCGGACTGCTCATCGATCGTTGTGATCACGCCGCATGTATCCGCGTCAAACCCATATTTTCCTCTCGTATATCCGATCTCGCGCACTGTGTCGCGCACGATCTTCGGGATGTCCACATATGCCTTTGTCGTGATCTCGCCCATGACCATGACCATTCCTGTCGTACAGCATGTCTCGCACGCCACTCGGCTCATAGGATCCTGCTCCATCAGGGCGTCCAGGATCGCGTCTGATATCTGGTCGCACATCTTATCCGGGTGTCCTTCTGTCACTGACTCGGAAGTAAATAATAATTTCTCCATCTGTTTCTCCTTTCTCAGATCCGGCGCATTGTATGCCGGTATAACTTTCCTTTCTCCACCAAACGAAAACAGCCCGCACAAGCGGACTGTCACTCTATCACAACAATCCTCTTATTGTTCGATCACTCGCTCAGGTTGGCACCTTCCTTACAAGGGGTTGCCGCGGCTTCACAGATCCTTTGTATCTCCACCGCTCTGAATAAGAGAAAGTCTGGTTATTTAATTTGTAATGTTCCACTGAATGACCTTACATCATAACAGCGGGAATGTCAATAGGTCTCCTGATATTTCTATCCCACTTTTAATATAAATTTCTGGATCTCTTTCTCGCTGGACACTTTCTCGATCATCCCGCCGAGGCTCTGGAGCTTCTCCTCGAAGCGCTCATACCCTCTCTGGATATATACGATATCATCCACGACCGTAATGCCGTCTGCCGCGAGACCCGCGATACAGAGAGCCGCTCCCGCCCTCAGGTCCGGCGCGCTCACCCTTGCGGCGGAAAACTTTTCCACGCCTTCAATGGTCGCTGAGTTACCCTCGACTTTTACGATCGCTCCCATGCGCGCCAGCTCGCCGAGATATTTAAACCTGTTCTCAAAAATACTCTCCGTGATCGTGCTCGTTCCCTTCGCCAGCGCAAGGACTACGCCGATCTGGGGCTGCATATCCGTCGGATATCCCGGGTAGGGCAGCGTCTTGACCTGCGTGCATCTGAGGCGTCCCTTTGCCACCACGCGCACCGCGTCGTCGAATTCTTCCACCTCGCACCCGATATCCACCAGCTTGGAGATCGTAGCGTCCAGATGCTTCGGGATCACGTTGAGCACCGTGACATCCCCTTTCGTAGCCGCCGCCGCGAACATAAATGTCCCCGCCTCGATCTGGTCCGGGATGATCGAATACTCCGTCTTATGCAGAGACTTCACACCGCGGATCTTGATGACATCCGTGCCGGCCCCTCTGATATTCGCACCCATGCTGTTCAGGAAGTTCGCCACATCGACCACATGCGGTTCTTTCGCCACATTTTCCATGATCGTCACGCCGTCAGCCAGTGCCGCCGCCATCATGACATTGATCGTCGCGCCCACAGTGACCACGTCAAAATAAAGATGGGTCCCCTTCAGCCTCTCCGCCTCGGCAACGATCTTTCCGTGCTCGATATCCACGTCCGCGCCCAGCGCCCGGAAGCCTTTCAGATGCTGGTCGATGGGCCTGCTGCCGATATTGCAGCCGCCCGGCAGCGCCACCTCAGCGCGTTTGTATTTTCCGAGCAGCGCGCCCAAAAGATAATAGGACGCCCTGATCTTCTTGATATAATCATACTCTATATTAAAATCACCGATCGTACCGCCATTGATCTTCACAGTATGCCGGTCAATGCGCTGTACCATTGCCCCGATCCCGCCGATCGCTTCGATCATCACATTCACATCATTGACATCAGGCAGATTATCGATCAGGACTGTCTCATCTGTCATGATCGCTGCCGCAAGGATCGCAAGAGCCGCATTCTTGGCGCCACCGATCTCCACTTCCCCTACCAGCGGATTTCCGCCCTTGATGATATATTGCTCCATTTCGCACCTCGATTAACATTCTGTTATCATATCTGTACTTTCATTCAGCCGAATTTATTGTACCACAAAAACGGCTTTTTCCAAAGCCCTATTTTAGTTTGGGTGATGTCCCCTTGTCAAGTTTTTTACGCCTTCTGTACTTTTTTCGGCGTTTTTTCACCGCATTCAGGACATTTTCTATTGTCTCTTCTATGCGGCAGCCGTCCTCACACACCGTGATATCCGCATATTTCTCAAAATACGGCACTCTCTCATCGTACAGATCCCTCAGGGACTGCCCCTCCCGCAGCACCACACCGCGCTTTTTCGGGTTCCTTATCCTCTTCTTTATTGTCTGATAAGAAGCCTTCAAATATACGACTGTACCGATCTTTTTATAATGTTCCATAGCTTCCCGGCAGTAGATCACACTCCCGCCCGGGGATATGACCGCATTCTCCGGGCTGACAGCCGCGTTCACCTGGTTTTCGATCTTCAGGAAACCGTCCTGCCCCGCCTCGGCAATGATCTCTCTGAGCAGTTTTCCCTCCTGCTCCTGGATCAGCAGATCCGTATCGATAAACTGCATTCCGAGACGTTTTGCCACCACAATGCCCACCGTGCTCTTACCAACTGCCGGCATGCCGATAAATATAAGGTTTTTCTTTTTATAGTTCATTGTCTTTTCATCCTGTCTGTCGCCGGGCGCATCCCAGTCTGCCTGCGGCGCCCGTTTTTCTGTCAGTTTTCAGCTGTTTTTCCGATCAACGGAAGATCAATAGAAGCGCCTGTGCATCCTTCGGTGGTCACACCTGCGCCTGTAAAGTTCCTGATAAAGCATAACTTCAACCAGATCGCGCAGTGACTGCTCCCCGATCTCTCCCCTGTCCTCACATCCGCCTGCGCAGAGCCGTTCATGCCTTCCCGCATTATCACAGATCCGCCTGCACATCAGTTTCAGCTGCAGTTTATCCGGATATTGGTCATACATCATACTGTTCTCGTATTCCATGCGGTCGCATTCTTCTTCCACATAAGGAAGGAGCCGTTTCGGGATATCCGAATACATGCTCCTTAAATATTCGATATCCCTTCTCTCGGTCCTCTCGTCATCATATGAAAACGGGACCGGATAAGCCAAATAATAAGGCATTTTCTCATTCATACACATCTCTCCCGGACAGACATTATATATGTAGTATATGCATGCCTGCGCCCCGCTGTTACAGGGACCGCCTGCCCGCGGCGTCCGGGAAATATCCGGGAAATACAGCGAAACATGCCTGACGCGCGGCTTACTCGCTCTCCCTGAGTATCCTCTGCACCTCAAAACGTGTCTCGCCGACCCCGATGATATCATCTCTCTGGATCACTGCCGGACCGTCCAGCCTTTCTCCATTTAAGTATGTACCATTTCTCGACCCCTCATCCTTCAGATAGAGCTTATCCCCTCTTCGGATAATCACACAGTGGATCTTGGACACTCGGCCATCTCCGGACACCGGCAGATATTTTTCATACATACTGCCGTCTTTTCCCCGTCCGATGCCTATAGTGTCATAAAATGTAAACGTATATTTATCCCAGGTGTCAATATCTTCCAGGATGATCTTCCACTGCCTTTTTTTCTTCCTTCGCGGGCGCTCTTCCTGGTCTCTCGGGTCATCCCCTTCTCTCCTGCGCCTGCGCCGCGGAGCATCCGGGATCTCCTCATCGTCATCAGGGCCATAGCCGCGCCTTCCGCCGCTGCCTGCGTAAACCGCCCTGTCATTCCGCTTTTTTATACTGATAAAAGATACCGACAGCATAGCAATGCTGCCTGCCGCCAGCACAAACATCACGATCCAGTACCACATAAAACTTATCACTCCTTTAAGTCTTAATACTACTATACTTTTAAGAGCCGGGCAAGTAAAAATCACGGTTTTTGTCGGATCGCGCGGGGCCCTCATTTCCGGAACACCCTTTACATCCAATGTTTTCCCGGCTATCCGGTAGCATCCCCGTGCTTTCTGTGTTAGAATATCCGTGTCGTTTATATTTAAAAACATACGGCATCCGTGTGCGGACAGGACTCTGCACATCCATGCCCCCTGAAAGGAGACTCATATGAGCATTATCCGACCATTCCGGGCGATCCGCCCCAAAAAAGAGCTCGCCTCTTCCATTGCGGCTCTCCCCTATGATGTATACAGCAGCGCAGAGGCAAGGGAGATCGTCCGTGACAATCCTCTTTCTTTCCTGAAGATCGACCGGGCGGAGACCCTTCTTCCCGAAGGGACCGACATGTACTCACCTCAGGTGTATGAGACTGCCAGGGATACTCTTGATGGAATGATACGGGACGGCTCTTTTATCCGGGACAGTGCGGACTGTTACTATATATATGCGCTCACCATGGGTGGAAGGACTCAGACAGGCCTCGCGGCCTGTGCGTCCATTGACGATTACACAAACGGTGTGATCCTTCAGCACGAAAAGACCCTTGAAGCAAAAGAGCAGGACCGCATCCGGCATATCGATACATGCAGCGCCCAGACAGGACCTATCTTTCTCACCCACCGTCCTGATGCCGGCCTGCATCAGATCACAGAGCGCATTAAAACCAGGGACTCCCTCTATGATTTTACCAGTCCTGACGGAGTCCGGCATCAGGTATGGAAGATTGATGACCCGGGTGATATCGGGAAGATTGCCCGGATCTACGCCGGCATCTCTCATCTTTACATCGCGGACGGCCACCACAGAGCTGCCTCAGCAGTAAAAGTCGGCTTATCCAGAAGGGCCGCAGACCCGGACTATTCCGGCGCGGAGGAGTACAACTTCTTTCTCTGTGTCCTCTTCCCCTCGGATGAGCTTAAGATATATGGTTATGACCGTGTTGTCAAAGATAAAAATGGGTATACATTTTCCACTTTTCTTGATAAGATAAAGGATGGCTTTGAGATCACCCGGATCGGCGCCGGACCTTACCGGCCGGAGGCCAAAGGCGTATTCGGGATCTACTCTGACGGTGTGTGGTACCGTGCCCAGGCGCGCCCTGCCCTTCTGTCTGAGGATCCCGTCGGCGGGCTTGATGTGTCCGTACTTCAGGATCACATTCTTGCTCCCGTGCTCGGGATCAGTGACCCGAAGGCAGATCCGCGCATTCGGTTTGTCGGCGAGATAAAAGGAGCAGAAGCGTTAGAGAGAACAGCTGACAGCTCAGGCGGGATCGCATTTTCCATGTATCCCACTTCCATGGAGGAGCTTCTGCGGATCGCAGACTCCGGCAGGCTGATGCCTCCCAAATCCACATGGTTTGAGCCCAAACTCAGGAGCGGGCTTTTTATACACCGTTTCTGAAACTTTATATCAGAAAACAATTATCACAAATCAGAAAGTTATATGATTTCATATGACTATAGCCAAAAATAATTTCAGAGGAGATGTTTTTCATGGAAAGAAATGACCTTTGCTGGTGTGGCAGCGGAAAAAAATATAAAAAATGCCACATGCCTATCGAAGAAAGGATGCTCTTGCACGCAGAGAAGGGAGAGATCGTCCCCACACGCCAGCTCCTTAAGACCCCGGCGCAGATCGCAAAGATCAGAGAAAGCGCAGCGCTTAATACAGCTGTCCTGGACGAAGTGGCAAAGCACATCCGCATCGGCATGAGCACAGCCGAGATCGATGAGATCGTCCACAACTTTACAGTAAAACACGGCGGCATCCCTGCCCCCCTGGACTATCAGGGCTTCCCGAAAAGCGTGTGCACTTCCATCAACAATGAGATCTGCCACGGGATCCCGGATAAAGAGATCATCCTGAAAGAAGGAGATATCATCAATGTCGATGTGTCCACCATTCTCGACGGATATTTCTCTGACGCTTCCCGCATGTTCAAGATGGGAAAAGTTTCCGAGCGCGCGGAACGACTGATCCGCGTTACCGAAGAGTGCGTTGAGCTGGGGCTCGCCGCCGCAAAACCGTGGGGGCACCTGGGAGATATCGCTGACGCGATCAACACCCATGCCAGGGCAAACGGCTACTCCGTGGTAGAAGAGATCGGCGGGCACGGGATCGGCCTCGCCTTCCACGAAGACCCCTTCGTCAGCTATGTGACTCCGAAAGGGAGCGAAATGCTCCTCGTCCCGGGCATGATGTTTACGATAGAGCCCATGATCAATGAAGGCAGCCCGGACTTCTTCGTCGATGAAGATAACGGGTGGACCGTGTACACCATCGACGACGGGCTTTCCGCACAGATTGAGTATATGGTGCTCGTCAAAGAAGACGGGGTGGAAGTCCTGACGAAATAAATCTGTATTTGTGGGGGAGACGACCGATTGGTTAAACGTCCGAAAACCGTCGGTTTGTTGCAGGACGTTTTACTCTGACAGCAGCTCCCCCACAGATCCAGATTTCATTAACAGCGGGAGATATTTTTCATACTCTGCCCCTTCGTCCCTGGGCACTCTGTCCCTTACAGCGTCCTGTATCGCCCTCGCGATCATTTCTCCCGCCAGCCTTACATCTTCTGCCAGGTCATCCCCCCTGGCCTTCCCGCCGGCGATCACCGAGGCAAACAGGTCCCCTGTCCCGGAGTAGCCCTCGCCGATAAATGGCTGCGCATAAAACTGTGTCCGGTCTTTCGTGACCGCAAGATTCCCCATCATTTCCCTGCCATCCGAGCTGTCCCGAAAGCGGATCCCCGTAACAACCACCTCTTTCGGTCCGCCCTGCATGACATGTCTGGCAAGCTTTTCCGCTGCATCCACGATCCCGGCGCCGCCGCGGACAATCTCCCGTCCGTTATCCCCGGCGCCGCCGTTCTCCGCACCATCACCCTCAGCGCCTGCATCTTCTCTGTTCGCAGCCATGCCCGGATCCGCATCTGCCAGCAGACAGAGCTCCGTCAGATTCGGCGTGATGATATCCGCCCGTTTTGCCAGGCGCTTCATCTCCTGCTGGAATTCGGAAGAGAACAGTTCAAACCTGGCCCCATTATCCCCCATGACCGGATCCACGAGGAGAAAGGTATCTTCCCGGTAAAATGTCTCCAGAAATCCCAGGGCTTTCCTGATCTGGCGCACCCCTGACATAAATCCCATATAGATCCCGTCAAACCGGACGTCCATTTTCTCCCACTCTCGCTGGATCTCTGTCATTTTATCTGTAAAATCATCATAAAAATAACTCGGATATCCTGTCTGCGCGCTCAGCACCGCTGTCGGCAGAGGACAGGGCTGCACCCCCATGGCAGCGATCACGGAGATCGCTGCGGTGAGAGAACAGCGCCCAAACCCGGACAGGTCGTTTATTACTGCGATTTTCTTTGTCATGCAATTCCCTTTCACTGCCGGTTTTCGGCTATTTCAGGTTTTCCACTATTTCAGCTTTTCCACTATTTCAGCTTTTCACCTTTACGGATCGGTTTCAGCACTGCCGCTGAGTGCCGCCCCATATTGATGACGATCTCGCCATTCTGCACGATATACTCATCATAAGCGGTCGTATATCCATTCTCATATGTATAGACAAGGCGCTCCATCCTGCCTTCTTTCGGTACGCCTGACAGCCATACGGGAATGGTGATCTCTTTGAGCTCCTTACTGTTGTTCAGGACAACGATGATCTGCTCATCGCCCTGGAACCTTGCAAACGCGAGGACATTATGAGCCGCGGCAAGGAGCTTGATGGACCCTTTTCTCAGCGGCTTTTCCTCTTTGTGTATCCGGATCATCTCTTTATGGAATTCCAGAAGTTCTTTGTCTTCTTTCCCCCACGGGAATGTGCGCCGGTTATCCGGATCTGTAAAACCGCACAGGCCGACCTCATCTCCATAGTAGATGGTAGGCGCTCCGACCCATGTCATCTGCACGACGACCGCTTCTCTCATGACCGCATGGTTTACGCCTTCTTCCGCCGCCCTGGCTCCCACATGCTCTGCCCGGCCGACGATGTGGTTCGTCCGGGTAAGGAACCGAGAATGGTCATGGTTTGACAGCTCATTCATCGCCACCTGGAGAGACGGCGTGAGCATGCTTGCCATAAAATGGCTCATCGCGCCCACAAAGTTATCCGGGTTGCCCCACAGATCAGTACGGCGCTCGTCACTGTGTTTCTCCATTCCGGTCAGGAACCATGTGAGAGGTTCCATGAACGCGTCATAGTTCATCACACTGTCCCACTCATCTCCCTGGAGCCACTCGATCGGGTCGCCGTAGTGCTCCGCCAGTATGAGCGCCTCCGGGTTCGCCTTTTTCACCTCAGAGCGGAAGCGTTTCCAGAACATATGGTTATACTCATTGCTGCACCCCAGATCCGCTGCCACGTCAAGTCGCCAGCCATCAACATTATAAGGCGGAGAAACCCATTTCTTTCCTATGTCCATGATATATTGCTCAAGTTCCGGCGAATCTTCGTACGAAAGCTTTGGAAGCGTATCATGCCCCCACCATCCGTCATAGCTTCCATTGTATGGCCACGCCTCATCCCGGTTATCAAAGAAGTGAAAGAACTCTCTGTACGGGCTGTCAGCACTCACATAGGCGCCCTTCGGATACTCCGGCTGCTGCTCATAGATCCGTTCCCTGTCCATCCATTTATTAAAGGAACCGCAGTGATTGAACACTCCGTCCAGGATCACTCTCATTCCCCGCTTGTGCATCTCATCTACCAGACGGGCAAAGAGCTCATTGCTGGCCTCGAGATTCCGGATATCTCCTGTGCGTTTCTGATACTTTGTCGCATGGATATTATCCTGAGCACCCGGCGGGAGCACATCGCCCCCATCCTCAACGATCTTTCCATAATGGGGATCGATATAGTCATAGTCCTGGATGTCATACTTATGGTTGGACGGTGAGACGAACAGAGGATTAAAATAGACTACCTCAACTCCCAGATCCTGCAGGTAATCCAGCTTATCCATGACTCCCTGGAGATCTCCGCCGTAAAAATTATGGATATCCCTTGCCGCCGGAGTCTGATCCCAGTCCCTGACCTTTGTGCTCGGCTCGCCGATATAGATATACTCGCGGTCTTCCACGTCATTGGCGGGATCCCCATTGCAGAAGCGGTCCACAAAGATCTGGTACATGACCGCCCCCTTCGCCCACTCCGGCGTAGAGAATCCCGGCACGATCGTAAACGCATAGTAATCTTCCCTGTGGTCCGACACTCCGTATCGGTTGTAATACCAGATCTGCTCGCCCTTTTTTATCTCAAACGAGTAGCGGAAAGGTTCTGTGCCAAGCTGCCATTCGATCTCATAAAAATCAAAATCATCCCCCGACTGCACCTTCCACATCGCATGGCTGTCTTCCCCTGTAAGAAGGTTCACCTCTTCCACATCATTATGTGCTGTCCGGAACCGCAGGAATACCTTCTCATTTACCGCCGGTTCCGCGGGACTGACATAGTCCTGCGTACCGTCGCAGAACAGCGCGTCTCTGTTCATAATCTAAGCCCCCTTAGTCTCGCTGTCCTCATCAAATAATGCCTCAAACTCGCTCCTCGTGATCTTCTCCTTCTCTAACAGGAGTTTTGCGCATTTGTCCAGGACGTCATGATGCTCCTGGATGATCCTGCGAGCCTTTGCGTAACACTCATCGATGATCCGCTTTACTTCTTCGTCGATCGTTCCGGCAACCTTCTCACCATAACCTCTTGATGTGTGCCCGAAGTCTCTTCCGATGAATACTTCTTCACTGTCATTATCATAATTGATCAAACCTAACCTTTCGGACATACCGAACTTGGTGATCATTGATTTTGCGATCGCTGTCGCCTGCCTGATATCCTGGGATGCCCCTGTGGTGATATCATCAAAGACCTCTTCCTCTGCCACACGGCCGCCCAGCGCCACGGTGATCTCCTGGAGCATATGCCCCTTTGTGTTAAACATATCATCCTTCTCCGGGAGCGGCATCGTATATCCGCCCGCGCCTCCTGTCGGGATGATGGATACGCTGTAGACCGGTCCCACATCCGGCAGGGCGTGGAACAGTATGGCGTGCCCGGCCTCATGATAGGCGGTGATCCGCCTCTCTTTGTCGGAAACGATACGGCTCTTCTTCTCCGGGCCGATCCCTACTTTTACAAATGCATGGCGGATATCCTGCTGCTGGATAAACACTCTGTTGTCCTTCGCCGCCAGTATCGCAGCCTCGTTTAACAGATTCTCCAGATCCGCGCCGGTAAACCCTGCCGTTGTCTGCGCGATCTGGCGCAGATCCACATCATCTCCCAGCGGCTTATTCTTCGCATGCACTCGCAGGATCTCCTCTCTGCCGCCCACATCCGGGCGCCCTACGATCACATTCCGGTCAAAACGTCCGGGACGGAGGATCGCCGGGTCGAGGATGTCCTTTCGGTTCGTCGCCGCCATCACGATGATCCCTTCATTCACTCCGAATCCGTCCATCTCCACGAGAAGCTGGTTCAGCGTCTGCTCTCTCTCGTCATGGCCGCCGCCGAGCCCGCTGCCGCGCCGTCTCGCCACGGCATCGATCTCATCGATGAACACGATGCACGGAGCATTTTTCTTCGCATCCTGGAACAGGTCGCGCACGCGGGATGCCCCCACGCCGACAAACATCTCGACAAAATCAGACCCTGAGATGCTGAAAAACGGCACTCCCGCTTCCCCTGCCACCGCCTTCGCGAGCAGGGTCTTTCCGGTCCCCGGCGGGCCCTCCAGAAGGACGCCCTTGGGGATCCTTGCTCCAAGCTGTACGTATTTTTTCGGTGACTTGAGGAAATCCACGATCTCTTCAAGCTCTTCTTTTTCCTCTTTCAGTCCCGCCACATCCGCAAACGTGACTTTGATCTCATCCTGCCCTGTCATCCTGGCACGGCTCTTCCCGAAGTTCATTGTCTTTGCATTCGCCCCGCCGTTCTGCCTGTTCAGCAGATAAAAAAGCAGGAAAACACCTGCCAGCGTGATCAGCAGCGGAAGGAAGACCGTCGTGAGCACGGATGCCTCAGGTATGGCGGACATACTGTATCTTACATCATTCTCATCGAGGAGATCCTTTACGTCCTCCACATCAGAGACATTCACTGTCCTTGCCCCATCCCCGTCCTTCAGCATGAATGACACCGTACCCGTGGGCACGGCGCTGTTCAGGTCAATATATACGTCGGTTACATTGCCCTCCTGGACCTGGGAGACAAAATCCGTATACGCCATCTCCTGCCGGTGCATCTGCATCCTGCCTGCCATCCAGAGAGCTGCCACTACGATCACAATAAACATCAGGATCGTAGACACATTGATGCTCCTGTATTTCCTGTTATTATCCAAAATCTATACTCCTCTCTATTCCAGGCCTTCCACCACTCCGATATATGGAAGGTTCCTGTATTTCTGGGCATAATCAAGCCCGTATCCCACCACGAACTCATCCGGGATCTCAAATCCGCAGTAGTCCACCTTCACATCCTTCACCCGGCGCTCCGGTTTGTCCAGGAGCGTGCACAGCCGCATGCTGGACGGGTTTCTCTTTTTAAGGACATCCATCAGATAATACAGTGTATTTCCTGAATCAATGATATCCTCAACGATCAGCACTTCTTTATTTTCGATCGACTCATCCAGATCCTTTGCAATGCGCACGACTCCGCTGGATGCAGTCCCGTCCCCGTAGCTTCCCACGCACATAAAGTCCATGGATACCGGCACTGTGATACGTTTCGCCAGCTCGCACATGAAGAATACGCCGCCTTTTAACACACAGATAAGGTGGACCTGCTTCCCTTCATAGTCCCTGCTGATCTGCTCTCCCAGCTCCCTGATCCTTTCGTCAACCTTCTCTTCCGGGACCAATACCCTGATCGTCTCTGCCATTTCCCTCTTCCTCCGTTATCTTTATCTCAAGAATCTTCTCTGTCCTGCTGCTGATATGGTACGCCCCGCTCATCCTGTGCCCCGGGATCCATATGATATGGGCCCCGTCCGCGATGAGCAGCATACAGTCTCTTTTCTCCCGCGGGATCTTCTCATTCACAAAAAAAGCCTTCAGCTTCTGACGGCTCCCGTTCTCATCAATAACGAGATAATCGCCGCTTTGCCTTGTTCTCGCAGAAAGACTGTATTTTATTATATCATAATCAAACCATTTCGTGTAACTTTTTTGCGGGATCAGGCTGGCTGCCTGGATATCCGCGTTTTCCACAAACCGGCATATGATCCGCTGTCCCGTCTCCGGGACAGCCGTCTCTCCCGGGATACACAGAGGGATCTCGAAATCTGTTCTGTTTTCTTCTTTTTTCCTGATACATACCCCTGCACAGGTACGTTCTGCCCGTATCTCTCCGGGGAGGTCGATCCGCCTGCCCGGCTGCTTCCCGAAAAGTTCCGCCACCGCATTGACATGCGCGGTCCCTATGTCGCGCTCCCGCCCTCTGACCTGTGCGAGGCATCTTCTTAAAAGCTGGGTCCGCACAGCGGGCATCTCCTGCTCGAACATCCCTTTATCGATTTCGAGCGCGCGTGTCTCCCCGGTATTTCCCCCGGCCCCTGCGCCGGTACACATCCCGGGCCGGGTGCTCTGTCCTTTTTTTACACATTTCTCCCACGCGAGGTCCACTCCCTGTTCCAGGTAGTCCCAGATTTCCTGTGCCTGCCTGGACAGATCGTCCAGATGTGCCGCTGTCCGCCTGTTCACCTGCGTCTCCAGGGCAGGCAGGATATTGTGCCGGATGCGGTTCCGTGTATACTCATCCCCGCTGTTCGTCGCGTCCTCACACCACGTTATGCCGCGTCTCCTCAGATAGCCCTCTGTCTGCTCCCTCGTGAGCGCAAGGAGCGGACGGATCCATTTCCCGGTCACCGGGCGGATGCCGCCGAGTCCTTTCAGCCCGGTCCCCCGCGCCATATTGAGGAGCACTGTCTCCGCATTGTCATCTCTGTGGTGGGCAGTCGCGATCTTTGTCCCGCCATCCTCACGGCACATCGTCAGGAACGCCTCCCTGCGCACCATCCGCCCTGCCTCCTCAGGAGATTGTTTCCGTTTCCTGGCGATCCATTCTACATCTTCATGAAAAAAACGGCACGGCACGCCCAGATCCCGGCACAGCCTTCTCACATATTCTTCGTCCGCATCCGCCTCAGCGCCGCGCAGCCCGTGGTTCACATGGCATGCCCTGACGCTGAACCCAAGCTCCCTGCGCAGTCCGCAGAGCACAAAAAGCAGGCATACCGAGTCCGCTCCGCCCGATACGCCTGCGACCACCACGTCACCTTTCCCGATCATGCCGTGTTTCCTGATGAACTTTTCCACTTCTCTCTCTTCATTTCTCATCATATGTAAACTATAACCAATTCATGCCCAAAAGTAAAGAGCCCTAAGACTCCCAGATCCCCACTGCCAGCACTGTCATATCATCCGCAGGCTCTTTTCCCGTCCACGCGAGCACCTGTTCCAGTATATGGTGCGCCATCTCCTTCGGATTAGCGATCGCGCTCCCCTGTATGATCGTCTCCAGCAGGATATCCTGCTCGCCCACAGGCAGGGCGTCCAGCACCCCGTCCGTTACCATGATCACGAAGTCACCGCTCTCCAGTTTCCGCTTAACGGAATCGATCTCTATGTGGTTCATCACCCCGATGGGCAGACTGGTGGAGCTCAGGTGTTCTACACTGTCCTTTTTCTTTATAAATGTGGAAGAGGCCCCTGCCTTTATGATCTCGCACTCTCCTGTGTAGAGGTCAAACACTGTCATATCCACTGTAGAATAATGGATCTCCTCCCGCCCGATGACCAGGGTCGTATTGATCATCTGGATCGCGGTTTTTTCCGGGAAGCCTGCTGCCAGCAGCTCCTCGAGCAGCTCGATGACCAGCGTGCTCTCCCGGCATGCCTCCTCCCCGGATCCCATGCCGTCCGAGAGGACTGCCCCGCGCCTTCCTCCGGGCATATCCATCATGGAAAAATTATCCCCTGAGATATCTGCGCACCCCTTACCGATCCGCGCTGTCCCCTGCATCGTATAAAAGGCCGGCCCCTCTCTGCACACGACCGTCATGTATCTGCTCCCGAGCATCTGCGCACTGTCCCCGGGCAGTACAAATTTCCTGCCCGCCGCATCTGACACTGCCCGCACGATTTCTTTTACAGGCACCTTGTCCCTCTTCATGCTCCGCGCAGTCACATGGATCTCATATTTCCCTTCCCCATTCATAAAAAAATGCGTATAGAGCACCCGGACACCCCTTTTCTTCAGGGCTGAGGCTATCTTTTTCTCCAGGCGCTCATCCGTGAAGATACTGTCCTCCAGCTCTTTCGCCGTATGCTGCATCATATCCGCGAAAGTATCGAGCTGGACAGCACAGCTCTCGCGGCTCCTGGCGATCCTGTTCACCCAGATGATGTTCTGCCGCGCGCCGTGGAATCCTTCCAGTGTCTCGCGCAGGAACCTGGGCGCCATGATACATCTCTGCATCAGTTTCCGTTTCGTTTCTGTGTTCAGCTCGTTCCCATACTTGTCCACCGCGGAGAGGACATCATACCCCATCTGATATGTGTGCACGAAATTTTCTCCCCAGCACCAGCCGCATTTCTCACATTTTGCGCACACACGCTCCCTTACTCCCGAAAAGATCTCCTCGATCTCTTCCGAAGAAAATGCCTGGCGCTTTTCCTCAAGCCCCAGGAACGTGTGGGAGAGCTGCCGGAGAGAATGTGCGAATTTCTCGATCTGTTCTACATACGGGCTACCGTGCAGCGCCTGTCCATCTTCCATACCATTATCTCCCTTCCTTCCGGAGTCCCTGCGGCATAACAGGGCCGGATTTTCCGCTGAACAAATAAAGACCCCGGGAATCTTTCCCGAAGTCTTCATTCGTAATCCTTGTCTTATATCCACTGCAGCCTGCCGGACTGTTTACTGCGCCGGCCTGAACAGGATCTCATTGGGATCCACCAGATCCAGTTTCTCCTCGGCAGTGTCCTTTATATAATCATCTGTCTTTACGTATTCCTCGAATTCTTCTACTTCTTTCGCACGCTGCTCTTCTTCTTTGATCTGCGCCTCCAGCTCCTCTTCCTGAGCCTTATACCTGGCATTTTTCGCATTCAGTTTCAGAGAACCTGCCGCGAGGACGCCTGTCATGGCCACCAGTACCGCACAGATAAGCAGAACACTCCTCTTATGCTGTCTCAGCCTGGAATTTTTCCTTTTCTGCCTCTGTCTTACAGCTCTCTGCTGTCTCATCTTATCCATCCATACTCACCCTGCTTATTAATCTGTAATTTATCTTCCCCGTTATCAAAAACTATTTTATATTCTTTCCCTTCTTTTTTCAAGGCTTTTATTTTCTCTTTTCCCGCTTATGTTTTCAGCCTTTATCTTTTCAGCTTCTTTTTCCGACTGAGAAAAGCTGAGCTGATCTTCCTGCCCGCCTTTCTTCCGAGACATACCAGCACATATCCCGCTCCTGCACCTGTTCCGAGGCCAAGCAGGAAAAACCATCGGATACTCCCATATGTAGTCTCATACATCCCATTGAAAATATAAGCGCTGGCAGCGACCCAGAAACACAGATCCTCCGCCCCCACAACCCAGGGCTTGTGCGGGATCAGCTTTCTGAGACAGGAGAGGAACCGGCAGGCAAACATTACAGCCATGCCCGACAGCCCGGCATAAAGGAAAACGCCCGCTTCCGTCCCGATACCGAGGATCACGGCCGCCTACTTAAACAGCTTCGACAGGAAGCCTTCTGTGGTCTTTGTGGTCTTCCCCCCGCTCTGCGAAATGTTGGAATATGCGATGCTGTCGATGCTGCCTGAGAGGTCTACCTCGCCTTTTTCCACGCTGAGCCTGTTCACATGCAGATCCGTTCCCCTGACCATCAGCATCCCCTGTTCCGTCTCAAGCAGGATCTCATTCAGGTCAAAAGAAAGGACATCCAGCACCCCTGTCACCGCCGCTGTCTTCCTGTTGTTGACCACCAGTTTGTGTGTCTTCGCGATACGCTGTTCTTCCATCCGCACTCCCTCCCACTCTGCTTTTAAATATATGAGAGACAGCCCTTATTTATTCCTAAAGATATTTGAACAGGTCCTTTGCCTGCTCCTTTTTCGTCGTCTCCTGCACATCGACTACTTCCACCTTTACTGTCTTTGTGCCGAAACCGATCTCGATCACATCCCCCTGCTTTACCTGCACCGATGCTTTTGCCGGCCTGCCGTTGACCATGACACGCCCTGCATCACAGGCTTCATTTGCCACAGTCCGCCTCTTGATCAGACGGGATACTTTCAAAAATTTGTCCAGACGCATGCTCTCACCTCCTCCTTCCCCGTTCTCCGCGATGCCGGGGCAGCCCGCGCCAGGACCGTCCGCTGTCCGCAGCCCGGCAGCCAGCCGCTCATGCGGGCCAAAACCGCTTCCCGGGCGCACCGCGTAAAAAGGCACCTGCGATGCCCACTCAGCATCGCAAGTGCCTGTCCGTTCCTTTATCTTAAGTACAAGACAAGATTAGTTGATCGCATCCTTTAATGCTTTTCCTGCTTTGAATTTCGGTGCCTTGCATGCATCGATCTTCATAGTCTGTCCTGTCTGCGGGTTTCTTCCTTCTCTTGCTGCTCTCTTGCTTACCTCGAATGTCCCGAAGCCTACGAGCTGAACTTTATCGTCATTTTTAAGCTGCTCTGCAACAACGTCGACAAAAGCTTTTAAAGCTTTTTCAGAATCTTTCTTGGAAATTTCTGCCTTCTCTGCGATCGCTGCGATAAGTTCTGTTTTGTTCATAGGTAAATCCTCCTCTTTATTGTACCTGCATACAATTTTATACTGATTTTTCAAAGGGGAATATGCCCGGTCGTCCGCATGTTTCCGCCTTTATGTACTGTTATAACGGTTTCATAAGGCTTTGTCAAGATTTTTCGGCGTTTTGGCGAAAAAGCAGACACAATGGCCGCAGCAGGCTCAGCGGGAATGTTTTTCAGGCAGCGCCAGCCCAGCAGCAAAGTGAAATTACTCCATTACAGGTTTCAGAGCTTCCGCAAGTTTGTCTTTCTCAGCCTGCGCCTCAGCGAGGTCTTTACCAAGTGTCGTATAGTAGATCTTGATCTTCGGCTCTGTCCCTGACGGGCGGACGATCACAGTCTCATTATTCTCCAGCTTGTAGATCAGCACGTTTGCCGACGGAAGCCCGGTCTCTTCCGGTTTCTCATAATCCGTCACCGACGCCACTCTGTACCCGGCGATCTCTTTGAGCGGTTCCTCACGGAGCTTCTCCATGATGCCAGCCATCTTGTCCATCCCGCTCAATCCCGGGAACTCAAAGCTGTCTACCTTATTGAGATAGCGCCCATACTGCGCGTAGATCTCTTCCATCCTCTGTTTCAGGGAGCTTCCGATGCTCCTGTAATATGCAGCCATCTCACAGATCAGCATGGAACCGATGACCGCATCCTTGTCCCGCACATACGGTCCGGCAAGATATCCGTAGCTCTCCTCGAATCCGAAGATAAAGCGGTCTACCTCGCCCGCCTGCTCCAGCCGGGCGATCTGGTCGCCGATCCACTTGAATCCTGTCAGCACGCTCCTGAGCTCTACGCCATAGTGCTCTGCTACCGCGTCAGCCAGAGGTGTGGAAACGATGGATTTCACTGCCACCGGATTTTCCGGCATGGTCCCCTTCTCTATGCGTCCCGCGCAGATATAGTCAAGGAGCAGGACTCCCACTTCATTTCCGCTGACCAGCTCATAGGATCCGTCCGGACACTTCATGGCAATGCCGACACGGTCCGCATCCGGGTCTGTCGCCAGCATCAGGTCTGCCCCTGTCTCTTTCGCCAGGTTCAGCCCCTGCTCAAGCGCCTCAAAGATCTCCGGGTTCGGATAGCTGCATGTCGTAAAATAGCCGTTCGGATATTCCTGATCCGGTACGATGGTGATGTCCGTCACTCCGATATCCTTCAATATCTGTGTGACCGGCACAAGCCCTGAACCGTTCAGAGGGCTGTACACCAGTTTCAGTCCCGCTGTTTTGCACAGTCCCGGGCGTACCTGACGTGACTCGATCGCGTCATAGAGGGCCCTCTTGCAGTCATCGCCCACAAAGCGGATGAACCCTTCCTCAACTCCCTGTGCAAAGGACATATATTTCGCCCCTGTCAGGACGTCTGTCTTCTGGATCTCCTCATACACGATCGCCGCCGCATCGTCCGTCATCTGGCATCCGTCCGGGCCGTAAGCCTTGTATCCGTTGTATTTTGCAGGGTTGTGGGAAGCAGTCACCATGATCCCCGCATTGCAGTTATAATAGCGTGTAGCAAAAGAGAGCGCAGGCACGGGCATCAGTGCGTCATAAATCCTTACTTTGATCCCGTTTGCAGCCAGCACTCCTGCTGCTGTCTTCGCAAACACATCGCTCTTTAAGCGGCTGTCGTAGCTGATCGCCACAGTCTGTGTACCGCCCTGGGTCTTCACCCAGTTTGCCAGTCCCTGTGTCGCCTGGCGCACGACGTAGATATTCATGCGGTTCGTCCCCGCGCCGAGCACGCCGCGCAGCCCCGCTGTCCCGAATTTCAGCGCAACCGCAAAACGTTCTTTGATCTCATCGTCTTTTCCTTCGATCTTTGCCAGCTCCGGCTTCAGATCTGCATCTTCCAGATCCGCTGCCATCCAGCGCTTATACTCTTCCTGATACATTTTTACCACTCCTACTGTCTTTTTATTGGTTTTTTTGTACAAAATCACAAATAAATCCAGTTCTAATATACCATGTTTCAGCCCGGACAGCAACAAAACTCTGTTATATATTTAAAGAAAATACTTCCTCCAGAAAACACTGTTTTTCTTCCGCCTGGCGAACGGAAAGTTTCAGCTTTTCCACGCATTTTTCAGGCAGCCACGACTTATTTGACCGGTAATAACTCCCGGCTGTCTTCCAGAATTTTTCCGGGTAGGCGAGAAAAAGTCCCAGATATTCCCTCTCCTCCGGACAGACCGGACGCTCTTCCTCATATGCCTCGAGAAGCTGCTGTCCTGTTTTTCGTTTCCAATGATGTTTTTCCATTGCCTTTCTCATAAAGTAATACAAGTCATGCATTTGGATATCTGAACACATATGTTCAAATCCTGTCACCGCCAGCCCCTGCTTCAGGACCAGAATATTGTGGTAATTATAATCTCCGTGTACGAGGGTCCCCCGCCGCATGCAGCCTGCATACAGCTCCCCGCACCCGGATCCCTCCATCTTCTGCCGGACCCTCTCAGCCATACCGTACATTTTCTCAAAGCTTTCAAGATAAAGGTATTCGAATTCATTCTTAGCCACCCGCCCCCGGATAAAAGAACGCACCTTTTTCAGCTCACGGTTATGGCGCACGATCTCCTCCAGCGGGCTCCTTTTCCCCGGAAACGGAGCAGGCAGCGGCGCAGAGTCCTGTCCGGCGGAAACAGCATCCAGCTCCCTGTGCAGCCGGCCAAGCTGCGCAGCCGCGCGCAGGAGTTCTCCTTCCTGGCGGATATCGCATTCCCGTCCCTGATACCATCGTTTCAGCATATATACAGTCCCTTCTCTCGAAGTGACAAGCAGTTCCCCATCTTCTGTAAATACAGGAGTGTCAACTTTTACGTTTCCACGCTTTTCGATCCGGCTGAGCACCTCATATAATAAAGGGGCACGCCGCGCTGATATCTTCGTCTCCTTCAGCAGCATCGTCCCCTCATTTGTATCGCAAAAAAACGCACCCCTTATCCTTCGGGTGCCTTTTACTTCTATATTATACTGTTCCAATACTTCCAGCTCATATTCCTCTCTCATAGCCGCCCCCTGTCAGACACTCTTTGATCATAACAGCCCGGTGCGCCCCGCCGTTTTCCCTCTCCGGCAGGGGCACGCCTGAACTGTTATTCTAATCTATGAGAGAGTCGGCCCGAGTATGATTACCGGCCTGTTTTTTCTTTTACATATGCGCAGAGTATTTCTTTTTTATTTCTCTCCGGGTCATCGATCACGTATTCCAGCAGCTCGCTCAGCATACTGCCCAGTTCTCTCCCTGGCTTCATGCCCAGATCCATGAGTTCTCTCCCTCCGACCGCCAGCTGTCTCAGAGTGACGCATTCCCTGTTCAGCAGCGCCTGCTGGTAGAGCTGTCTCATGGCTACGATATTCTCGATCTTTTCCCTGCGTCTGTATGTGCTCTGCGCCTTGGCGTCCGCCATGCGCACCGCGAGATAATAGGGGAACAGCTCTACGCCGATCCGGTTCATCGCGCGCCGCACATTCTTCGGCGTCGCTTCCACACGGTAATCGTGATAGCACACGAGCCTGGACACTTTTTTCACAGTGTCATTGTCAAACTTCAGCCGCCGCATGACCTTTCGGGCGATCTCTTCGCTGACCAGGGCATGGCCTTTAAAGTGGTCCCGCCCATTCTCATCTGTAGTGCGCATCGCCGGTTTCCCCATGTCGTGGAACAGCATGGTAAGGCGGAGGATCTTATCCCGCTTTACATTCTTCAGGGCTCGCAGAGTGTGCTGCGCCACATCGTATTTATGATGGGGCGTATTCTGCTCCACTCCGACCATGGCATCCCACTCCGGCAGGATCACCTTGGTGATCCCCAGCTCATATGCATCCTGGATCCGCTCCGGATGCGGGGATACGAGGAGCTTGACAAGCTCCGCCTGGATCCGCTCCGCGCTGATCTTTTCCAGAGTGGGGGCAAGCTCCCTCACTGCCTGGGCGGTCTCTTTCTCGATGGGGAAATTAAGCTGCGCGGAAAAGCGCACCGCACGCAGGATCCTCAGCGCATCCTCCGAGAACCGCTCCCACGGATCTCCAACGCACCGGATCAGGTGGTGGTTCAGGTCCTTCATCCCCCCGAATACATCTACCAGCCGCACCTCATCATTATAGGCCATGGCATTGATCGTAAAATCTCTGCGCTGCAGGTCCTCTTCCAGCCGGCTTGTAAAATGCACCTCCTTGGGATGCCTTCCGTCCTCGTACGCCCCGTCCACACGGTAGGTCGTCACTTCAAAGGAATCCTTTCCGATCAGGACTGTGACCGTCCCGTGCTCGATCCCTGTGTCCACAGTCCTGCGGAAAAGCTTCTTGATCTCTTCCGGCCGGGCGGACGTGGTGATATCCCAGTCTTCGGGCCGTCTCGCCAGGATAGAATCCCGCACGCACCCGCCCACGGCGAATGCCTCATACCCGTGGAGCTGCAGATTATTAATGATCATCGTCACTTTTCTTGGCAATGCTATCTTCATGAGTAAACTACCCTCTTTGCTATCTCTTCTTCTCTCTTATGACAGGTAAATATTATAACCTGTTTTCTCTGGCTGCTCAACCATTTTAATGCAGACTCCAGCCTTTTGTCATCATAAAAAGCGAACACATCATCCAGGATCAGCGGCACAGGCTCCTCCAGCAGGATATCTGCCGCCGCCAGGCGCACCGCAAGATAGATCTGCTCGACCGTCCCGCGGCTCAGGCGCTCTGCCGGGATGTTTCTGACGCCGTCCCACACAGACAGGTGTCTCTCCCCGTCCATACGGAGAGACTGGTATGCTCCATCTGTAAAAGCCGCAAATATCTCCGACGCTCTCCTGTTGAGGATCCCAGCTGTCTGGTCCCCCATCTCCGCCGCCGTCTTTTCAAGCGTCTCCGCCGCCAGGGCGAGCGCCTGCTGCCGCCTGCGCAGGATCCTCAGTGTATCGCTGTCCCCGCACTCTTCGCACTGTTCCCGCAGGTTCGCGCAGCGGATCTCTTTTTCCTTCCAGGCGGACCGGATATGGTCCATCTCTCCCTGGATCCTTCTTGCCTCTGCCTGATTTTTATCGCTTCCTTCTGCCCGGCTTTTCCCGTTTCCTTCTGTCTTCCTCTGAACTGCTTTCTCCCCGGGGCGCACATCCTCTGCCCCCGCGCCGCTCCGCCTCGCTTTCACAGCCGCAGCGGTACCGGCAGCCAGGAGCAGGATACCGACTGCCATGACCACAGCGGATACCCCTGCGAAAGGCGCTGACGGAAGAGTGTGCACGGCATTTTCAAGGAACAGGCTCCACAGGAAGCCCACTGCACCTGCCAGCACTCCCACTGCTCCCATACGGATCAGGTTCCCCGGTCCGGACACGCTTTCCTTACGCCCCGCGGTCCCGGTCTGCTGTCCCTCGTCCCGCGCCGCTTCTGTTTCCTCAGGATTTCCCAGCTTTTCCAGCTGCCCTCTCTTTTCCTCATATTCGTCCTGGAGCGCCCGCATATCCTGCTCCAGATACCGGCATTCCAGGCGGACTTTCTCCTGTTCTTTCTCCCGGGCGGCTTCCTGCTCCCTGACTTCCCGTTCCACGCTGCGCTGCCTTTCCTTCAGCAGACGGAATGCCGCCGCAAGATCGATCTCGCCGCTCCCCGTCTCAAAGTAATTGGCCGCGCGGTTTTCCAACGCCTCATAAAGCTCCTGCCCCGGCCGGGCCTGGAGCTGTCCCACAGACACAGTACTGTCAAAGAGCACCGCGGACATTCCCCCCAGCAGCATGTCCAGATCGCCGTGCTCCAGGGATAATTCCTCCCCGTCATCCTCACAGACAAGCGACGCCCGCTGCGCCGCCCTGGCAAAGCTGCGCTCCAGCCTGAAATTGCGCCCTCCGCATGTAAAACGCATGACACCGGCATAGGATCCCGGATCGTCCCACGGCTCATAGCGGGTAAACGCATCCCTTGCCGCAGCGCGCCCCCGCCCCCGTTCCAACCCGAAAAGCATGGCGCGGATAAAAGCATGGAGGGTGGATTTCCCGAATTCATTTTCCCCGGATATGACCTGCACGCCATCGTTCAGATAAAAGTGGCGTTCTTTAAATTTTCCGAAATTTTTGATATATAATTCTCTGATGACCATGCCTGCTCCCTCTCACCTGTATCTTCCGCCGGCTTCTCCGCTCTCTTCCGCCGTTATCCGGCAGGACCCCTGCCGATGAAGTCTCCGCCTCATTCTCGCCCTGCCAGGATCGCGTCGATCCCCTCACAGAGCGCCTCATATTCAAGGCTTCCTTCCCGGCAGCCTGCGAAGTGTGAAATATACTGCCCCAGGAGATTCTCTCTGTTTTCCTCCAAAAGCCGCGTGATATCATACGCCGGACAGGTCTCATCCGCCACTTCCAGTATATTTCCCATCCCTGCGATCCTTTTTGTATCAAATATGATATCCGGGCTTCTTTTTCCTATTAAAGTTATTTTGTAAATATTATTATTTCCTTGTTCATCTATGTATTGTCTGATTCTTTCTCTGACGCTTCCTTCTGTATCGGATCCGTCCACGTCGAGTTCCAGATGTATGTACTCTCTTTCGGCACAGGGGATCCACTGCGTCCTGACTACCGCCTTCGAGGCCTCTCCTCTGATGTACCCGTGCGGCCCTGTGTCATTCCGGTCCACAGGCTCCAGCGCCCCCGCATAAATGATCCTGTCTTTTTCCAGTGCCTGAGGCTTATGGATATGCCCCAGAGCGATATAGCAGAATCCTGATGACGCCAAAACCTTCCTGTCGATCGGGATATGCTTCTGGTCGCCCCCGTGGGCGAGGAGTATCTCTATGGGCTCCGCCCCGGCCGGCGCTGCCCCGTCATACAGAGGCTCACTGATCTCTCTGCTGTGATAGCTGAGCCCGTACACAGCAGTGCCCAGTTCAGGGAAATCAACATATTCCAGATTTCTCCCAAAAAGCGGATACACATTCTCACTCCACCTGAAGGTCCTGTAATAGGAATCCCGCCGGATATAGTCGTGGTTCCCCGCTATGAGCACTACCTTTGTGTGAGTCAGCCGCGAAAACAGATAATCCACTTCCCTCAGCTCCCTGAGCAGGGGCTGGCGGTGGAACAGGTCCCCCGCTATGAGCAGCAGGTCCGTCCGTTCTTCCTCGCATACGCGGATCACATGTTCAAAAGTATCCCAGAGCTCCTGCGGCCTGTTCTCACTGTAAAGCGGGCCTGCATCCGGCTGCGCGCCCAGATGCACGTCCGCGATATGGATAAATCTCATTCAGCACCTCCTGTCCGCCGGAAAAGGGACAGGGCGCCACATCTGAAATGTCACGCCCTGCCCTCTGCCTTTGTCCGCGTGTTTCCCGGACTATGCACATCATTCTTACAGATTATAATTCACAGTTATTTACTGTCCTCGGGAACGGGATCACATCACGGATGTTTGACATTCCTGTCAGATACATCACACACCGCTCAAAGCCGAGCCCGAATCCCGCATGTCTCGTGGAGCCGTACTTTCTCAGGTCAAGATAGAAATCATAATCCTCTTCCTTTAATCCCAGCTCATTCATACGGTTCAGGAGCTTGTCGTAGTCGTCCTCCCTCTGGCTTCCTCCGATGATCTCACCAATCCCCGGTACAAGGCAGTCCACTGCCGCGACTGTCTTTCCATCATCATTCTGCTTCATATAGAAGGCTTTGATCTCCTTCGGGTAATCCGTGACAAATACCGGGCGCTTATAAATCTGCTCTGTCAGATAGCGCTCATGCTCTGTCTGGAGGTCGCATCCCCAGGACACTTTATATTCGAATTTGTCATTGTTCTTCTCAAGGATCTCAATAGCTTCCGTGTAAGTCACCCTCGCGAAATCAGAGTCCGCCACATTGTTCAGCCTGTCCAACAGCCCCTTGTCCACAAAGGAATTAAAGAAGTTCATCTCCTCCGGCGCGTTCTCAAGCACATAGCGGATCACATATTTGAGCATTGCCTCCGCCAGATCCATATCATCCTCCAGATCCGCGAACGCGATCTCCGGCTCGATCATCCAGAATTCAGCGGCATGTCTCGTTGTGTTCGAATTTTCCGCACGGAATGTAGGACCGAATGTGTAGATGCTGCGGAATGCCTGGGCATATGTCTCGCCGTTCAGCTGCCCGCTCACGGTCAGGCTGGTCTCTTTCCCAAAGAAATCCTTTGTATAGTCCACGGACCCGTCCTCATTTTTCGGGACATTTTCCATATCAAGGGTAGTCACGCGGAACATCTCTCCCGCTCCCTCACAGTCGCTCCCCGTGATCAGCGGAGTGTGCACATACACAAATCCTCTCTCCTGGAAAAACTTATGGATCGCATAAGCCGCCAGTGAACGCACGCGGAATACTGCCTGGAACGTATTCGTCCTGGGGCGGAGATGAGAAATCGTCCTGAGATATTCGAAACTATGTCGTTTCTTCTGCAATGGGTAATCCGGAGCTGAAGCACCCTCAACCTGTACTTCATCCGCCTGGATCTCAAACGGCTGCTTTGCCTGAGGCGTCGCTACCAGAGTCCCGGTCACGATGACCGCTGCCCCGACATTCAATTTGGAAACCTCAGCAAAATTCTCCATCTTATCGTGATATACAACCTGCAGCGTCTCAAAGAAAGAGCCGTCGTTTAACACCATAAAACCAAAAGTCTTTGAATCACGGATGCTGCGCACCCAGCCGCCGACCGTCACCTTCTGGTCCAGATACTGTTCTCTGTTCTTAAATAATTCCCGAATCGTCGTTAATTCCATATCTAAATAACTCCTCCGTTGTTGATTGTCAGTATTGACATTATAACACTGTCCGTCAAGACCGTAAACAAAAATATCTTTCAGGCAAGATCAGCCTCTCTCTGCTTTTAAAGCAGAAAACAAGAATACCGCAGGGTCATCTCTTACAGATGATCCTGCGGTATTCTCTTTCAAGAGGCGCAGATCGGATTTGAACCGGTGATCAGGGAGTTGCAGTCCCACGCCTTACCACTTGGCTACTGCGCCTTGAGTATGAGCACTTAGCGGCTGTCCTTTAGACGCTACGTGCGAATGACCCCGACGGGAATCGAACCCGTGTTACCGCCGTGAAAGGGCGATGTCTTAACCGCTTGACCACGGGGCCATACACAGTCACTGCCGAACAGTGACCGCTGATTATATTACCATACATAAAAAACAATTGCAAGCACTTTTTTGTTTTTGCCCTTTTCGCCTTTTCGCCCTCTTTTATATAGGCTTTAATAAATCCCATAAAGATCTTTCATCTTTACGGATTTTCGACACCCTGTTATATTCATGCAATGCATTAATTAAAGTATGCATATCCGAAAAATACTTATGGACAAAATCGTAACTTTTAACATTTTTATATTTTAGTTTATTTTTGCAATATACACTGGGCTTTTCACCTGAATTTTTGAATTCTTTATATTTTCCTTCGTTACAAATAATAAGCATTTCAATTTCCGGAGCGGTAACAACATTAACAACATCAACCTTTTGTTTATAAACTTTGCTCAATTTAAAATTCTCGCTCCTGGAATCCAAAATCCGATAAACAGTAATCTTTTCAGAAAAAGATTTTTTCAAATACCTTCTTTCAAAATCTCTCGCGCTGCGGCATCTAAGCAATTCTTCTTCCAGTAAATCCTCTCTTTCAAAAATCAGTCTATGGTCGTCCAACAGCAGATCCAATATTGCTCTCTCGGCTCCGCCCTCACAGATACACGCTGTATATTTTTCCATCCCAAGCCTCCTATCTTATCGATATAAGAGCCTTTTTCAAAGCAATATACGATTCATATGCGGGCACAGTTCCTTTTAGAAAATCACTGTCATATATTTCACTTTTTTTTATGTCATTTCTCTTTAAAATATTAGACAGATTATCCGCTGTAATCCCCTCTCTGTTTCTGACAATATAAATACTGTCATTCCTTTCGAATTCATCCAGCAATTCGGAATAGTGAGTAGAAAAAATAAGGGTTGCGCCTTTTTTATTAATTTTTTTATCCATAAAAAAACGTATTAACGTCGCTACAATTTCTTTATTAAAATGGTTTTCCAGTTCATCGACGAGCAAATATCCGCCTTCTATAAAGGCAAACACTGCTCCCATAAATATGCTGAGCCCCTTTATCGTTCCTGAAGAAAGGTACTTGTTCAACTCTAATAGACTGCTCAGACTAATTTCGTTCTTTCCATAAAATTTCAGTTTAATATCAACCTTTTTTTCATTTGGCCGGCAAACCAGATATTCAATACTCGGATCCAAAAAAGTCAAAAGTTCTTTTGGATATCTTCCTAAAACGTTCAGCATATTATGATCTGTAAATTCTGACATATCATATAAGGAAAAATTTGCATCTTGCTTTTTATTTAACGCAACTATAATACTGACATCTTCCATTAGATACTCTTCATTATTATTTCTCTCTGTCTTCAGATCGGAATCCCTGAAATTATAAAGGCTTTTTTTTGTTTTTATACGATGAACTGCCTTAGACCACAGCGTTTCATCCAAAATGACAAATTTTGTGCTTCCATCAGTCATGTTTTCTTTTTTTCCTATATTTGTCTTTAATTTATACACAATACCTTCATGATAAAAATATACCGAAAAAGTTACTTTCTGACTGCTGTCAATATCATCAATAATTTCATTTGATGATATATTATTTACCGGCTTATTATTGAGTAATTCTATAACAAAAGAAATCGCTTTCAATATTGTCGTTTTCCCAGATGCATTAATACCGATAAAAGAGATTGCTGGATTCGTATAAATATTAGAAAAAATATTAGACAGCTGTTCTCTGTCGTCATCAGCCACTCTCTGTTGCGCAACAAAATCGATATTTAAATCATACTGAAAATGTGGCAGACCTTTAATTGATATTTTTAATATTTTCATGACGTCCTCCAATTTTATTATCGTTTATCTCGTATTTATTTTTTATTATATAACCGCATTTTTGGTATTTCAACTATTATTCCCGTTATATCCGTAATTATTTCAAAACCAGAAAACATTCCCACAAAATCTCCACAAAATTCTTCTGTCTTGTACCGTAAAAGTATATGTTCTCAGATTCTCCGCCTCCGGTCCATCATCCTGCAGAATACCACCGCCGCCCCCGTGCTCACCATCGTCGCCAGGATCCCCGCGCCGATGATCGCAGCCGGATCAGGGCTCCCATACTGGCTCCGGTAAGCGATCACATTCATGGGAATAAGCTGGAGCGAGGAGATATTGATGATAAGGAAGGTACACATCTCATTGCCCGCCACTCCCTTTTTCCTCACCGGGCCCGGCGCCCTGCCTGCCCTTCTGTCGTCCTCCAGCCTGCCCAGCTCTTCCATAGCCCTGAGCCCTGCCGGAGTCGCCGCCCACCCGAGCCCGAGAAAATTGGCGATGAAATTGGTCGTAATATGCTCTTCTGCCTTATGCCCTTCCGGCATACCAGGGAAAAGGAACCGCACGAGCGGTCTCATCTTCCGCGACGCCATCCGTATGATCCCCGCTTTTGAGGCAATCTCCATGATCCCGGTCCAGAATGCCATCACCCCGATCATGGTAATGCACAGTGTCACTGCCTCTTTTGACGAATCCAGCGCCGCATTGGTGATATCCTGCATCCTCCCGTTAAACGCCCCGAACACGATCCCCACAAGGATCATCCCTGCCCACAGATAATTCAGCATCTAATAACCTCCGCCCATCTCCCACATATAGTCTTCCACGATCCCAAACGGCGCAGGCCCGACTTCCAGCACTGCTTCGTGGAATTCTTTCTGGGAGAACTCCTCCCCCTTTTCTTCCGCCCAGTCCTTTTTCAGTTCCAGGAATTCCACATATCCGATGTAGTATTTCAGATAATTCGCAGGCGAACCGATGATCAGCTCGTAGATCTCTTCCACAGTATCCGCGTCCGTGATCCCGTAATTCGAAAAGAATGCGATCGTATCCATGCGGCTCCATCCGTCATAATGGATCCCTATATCCGCGAGCGCGTACAGCCCGAGGATGACAGAGCTGTTCTTCTGGAGGATGACCGCCTGCTCCTTTGACAGCGGCGTCAGGTAATAGCTCCCCATCTCCGCGTAAGTCGCCCATCCCTCCACATAGCCGCCGAAATCCATCAGGCTGCGGATGGGATCCGGATCCGTGCTCTCGTAGAAGACTGTCTGGTACAGGTGCCCCGGGTAGCCCTCATGCGCCAGTGTCGTAAAGAGTGTCAGATCATTCCCCATATGCCCCTGATTGATATAGATCACATTTTCTCCGGTGTTGTCGATCGCAGGGATCATATAGAAAGCCGGGCTTAGATGCTCTTCCATCTCCTCGGGCACATATTTGACTTCCAGTTCCGTCTCAGGAGCCTCCGGGAACGTCCTGCTGATCCCCTGCTTCAGATGCGACAGGATCAGTTCCGCGCTCTCCTGCCCGATGGATGCTGCGGCTTCCTCTGCCTCGCCATAGCTGATGCCAAGCACCTGCTCCATCGCTTCCAGGTCATCCGAGATCTGCCTTCTCGTCAGATCCTTCATTTCATCCACAGAGCGCTCAGAACCTGTGGACTGCTCTGCAAGCAGCTCATAATATTCTTTCCCCTGCGGCAGGAAGACAAGCCCCTTTTCATTCTTTCCGCTGCCCTTCAGATCTTCCACTGCTGCGGTCAGCTTTTCATACGCCGGAAATACATAGTCCTGTATCACCAAAGCATTATCCTGTATATATTCACTTTTTTCTTCTTTTGTCAACTCTTTTATTTCTTCTATCCTGTCAGCAAATGTCGAATACAGATAATTTCCATCTCCCATATCAAGGAATGCGCGGCACTGCCCGATCACTGTATCCGCCGCATAACCCGCCATAAAAAGGCCGGCTTCTGATTTTTCATTCTCAAAACGGATCAGGCTGTCAAAATACTCCCCCGTAGTCTTCATGAGCGCCAGATAGTCATCCACATCCCGGCGGTCATAGAACTGATACTCCGACAGGACTACCGGAAGCTGTGTCTGCACGCCGCTGACCAGTCCCAGAGGCTCCTCATACAAAAGATACTCCGCGCTCTTATCCATATTTTTTAGCCGGTAATCCAGCACATCATATGTAAGCCTGTTCTGCGTATCCAGATCATCATAAGAAAACCCGAGGAGCGACCGGCGCATATTTTCCGATGCCGCCTTCACCGCTTCCTCTTCAGCATCAAAACTGCCAAACGTTACAGGCGGGTCCTCGATCCCATACTCCTCCGGATCTTTCAGTGTATAGTGCAGGTTTACCGTATCAGACGCAGCTTCCCGGCAGAACAGTTCCCGTGTATATTCGCGGAATCTTGCATTCTCCCCGTCCGCCCCCACGCGCGCCCTGCAGCCGCATACCGCAAGGCCGGCGGCAAGGCTCAGCGCACCGAAGATCCGGAGAGCAGACTTTTTTCGGTACGGATTAGTGGATTTTATGTAGTGAGACCTCAAAGACAGCATAAAAGCTCCTGAAATTCCTTTACTCCATCCTATGAAACCGCTCCTGCTGATATTCATAAGCCGCCCCACCCGCGCGTCTCTTCCCTGCCCTCCCCTCCTTTAAGACAGGAGCTTTCATCCATCCGGCAGATATTTTTCGCCGCCCCGGCATATACTCTGGATAGATCATCTTTGCCGCGGAGGTGCGCCCCTTGCAGATCCTTCTCTATATTTCAGATTTTATCGTCCCCTTCATCGTACTGGGTATCGTAACCTACGCTCTCCTGGTCGGTGTCAATGTATACGAAACATTCATCAAAGGAGCGAAGAGCGGCTTTCTCACCGTGATCCGGCTGATGCCTACGCTGATCGGGCTGATGGCTGCTGTGGGGATCCTGCGCGCCTCCGGTTTCTTGGACTTCCTTTCCTCTGTAGTCGGACAGTTTTCCTCCTACATCGGATTCCCCGGAGAGCTCGTCCCTCTCACAGTCGTAAAGATGTTTTCCTCCTCCGCTGCCACCGGGCTGCTCCTGGATGTGTTCAAAGAGTTCGGGACAGACTCGCGCCTGGGGCTGATCGCCTCCATCTCCATGTGCTGCACTGAGACCATTTTTTACACAATGAGCGTCTACTTCATGACCGCCGGGGTAAAACGCTCCCGCTACACACTGGCAGGCGCGCTCCTCGCCACTTTTGCCGGGCTTGCCGCCAGCGTCTTCCTCGCCGGCGCAATGTCTTTGGGATTGTGAGAGGGCAGTGTTTGTGCTAAAATAAAAAAGGAGTCAGACAGCGCTGACTCCGGCAATTCGACACATGGAGGTGTTTTTATGGCAAGCGTGACATTAGAGCACTTGACAAAGACCTATCCAAACGGTTTTGTATCCGTAGACGATGTCAGCCTTTCCATAGCGGACGGTGAATTCGTTGTTTTCCACGGTCCGAGCGGCTGCGGGAAATCCACGATCCTGCGCATGATCGGCGGTCTCGAAGATATCACATCCGGACGGATCTATCTCGGAAGAGACCTGCTCAACGATATCCTGCCCCGTGACCGGCATCTGGCAATGGCATTTCAGAACTATACTTTATACAAGCATTTTAACGTATATGACAATATCGCCCTGGGACTGCGGCTGCGTAATCTCCCCCGTACGGTGATCGACAGCCGCGTCAAAGAAGCGGCAAAATTCTTCGGGATCACGGATGTCCTTGACCAGAAGATCCGGCTCCTCTCCGCTTCGGACAGGCAGAGAGTCGCGCTGGCGCGGGCTGTTGTATTCCACCCGAAGGTCCTTCTCGTGGATGAAGATTTTGCCCACCAGGATCCGGAGCTGCGCGTGGAGATGCTCGGGGATATCCTCGAGATCAACGAGGAACTCGGCATCACCGTCCTGTATGTGACCAACAAGCAGGAAGAAGCCGCAGGGCTGAAGAAAAAAACTGTTTTCATGAAAGACGGAAAAATAACAGACATCAGATCTTCCTGATGTCTGTTTCTTTTTCCGCTCCTCCCCGCCTCAACCGCGGTTAAGGTAATTATAGATCTCTCTTTTCTGTACTCCCCGGTCTTTCGCCGTCCGTTTCATCGCTTCTTTTTTATCGATCCCCTGCGAGAGGTAATGCTCCATATGTTCCTCGATGCTCATATCCATCCACCTCTGCCGCTCTTCTTCCTCTGCCTCCCGGCGGGTGAGCCCCTGTACCACGATCACGCATTCCCCTTTGGGCGGGGTTTCCTCATAATGCGCGGCAGCCTCCGGAAGCGTAGACCGGTATACCGTCTCATGGCGCTTTGTCAGCTCTCTGCACACACTGACCCGGCGCTCTCCCAGCCGTTCCGCCAGTAGCTTCAGCGTCTTCACAAGGCGGTGCGGCGCCTCATAGAGGACGATCGTCCTCTGTTCCTTCTCAAGCGCATCCAGCACTGCCTCCCTCTCCTTCTTATCCGACGGCAGAAACGCCTCAAAGGCAAACCGCCTCGTAGGAAGCCCGGATATGGTGAGCGCTGTAATGCACGCAGCCGCACCCGGGACCGCTGTCACTGTGATCCCTGCTTCGTGGCACATCCCCACAAGCTCTTCCCCCGGGTCAGAGATCCCCGGCGTCCCGGCGTCCGTGATCAGAGCGATATCCTTCCCTTCCAGCAGCTTTTCCACCAGCTTTCTGCCCTTATCGTATTTATTGTATTCGTGATAGCTGGTCATGGGCGTCCGGATGTCAAAATGATTCAGAAGCTTCACACTGTTGCGCGTATCTTCCGCGGCGATCAGGTCAGCCTCCTTCAAAACGCGCACCGCCCGGAACGTCATGTCCTCCAGGTTTCCTATGGGTGTTGCGCACAGATATAACGTCCCTGCCATTTTTCCTCTCCTCCCGCTCACTCTGCAGCCCGGTCCCCGGACTGATCCCGCGGACTGTCATATATGATGATAGGCGGCTCCACCGTCACTCTCGGCTTCCCGCTCCTCACGCCCTCTACGAGTACCATAGAAGGCTCTTTATCAATATACGGATAGACAAACTGTATCCGCTTTGGCTCGATCTTATAGTAGTTCATCTTGATCATGATCTCTGTCAGGCGGAAAGGGCGGTGGATCATATAGAAACGCCCTTTGTCCTGGAGGAGGCGCATGCTCTCCCGCAGGATGTCGTCCAGAGAACACAGTACCTCGTGCCGCGCAATCGCCCTGGCGTCATCCGGGCAGCGCAGCCCGTGGTCCGCCAGCATATAAGGCGGGTTCGTGGTGATCACATCAAAAAAGGCCGGCTTAAATATCTCCGCCGCCTCTTTGATATCCCCTGTCACGATCTCGATCCGCTCCTCCAGATTGTTGTAACGCACGCTCCTGCGTGCCATATCCGCTGTATCTGCCTGTATCTCGAGCCCTGTGAATCTTTTTCCCTTTGTCTTCGCGGACAGCAGGATCGGGATGATCCCATTCCCCGTCCCCAGGTCAAGCACCGTCTCCCCCGGCTTCACTCTGGCGAAATCCGAGAGAAAGACCGCATCCACGCCGAAGCAGAACTTCTTCGGATCCTGGATCAGCTCCAGCCCGTTAAGCTGAAGGTCGTCCAGGCGCTCCCCCTCTTTCACCAGCGATCTCCGCGTATCATTTGTCATTTAACTTTGACGCTCCTTCTCCCTTTTCCAGCGCAGCCAGCTTCTTCATCTCTTCCCTGGAGACCTTCTGCTTCTTCCTGCGCGGCCTGAATTTCAGGTCATCCGCCTGATATTCGCGTATCTCTTTCTCATCATTCTCCAGATTGACCACGACTTTCACCTGCCTGCGCAGCACGCTCAGGGAATGCACCACCCCTGTCAGCCCGTCCTTTGTCGTAACCGTATCGCCCACGGACGGGAGCTGGCTGTTGAGCACCTCGTAAGTCTCCTCTTCATTCGTAAGGCAGCACATCAGCCTCCCGCATACGCCCGAGATCTTTGTCGGGTTCAGGGAAAGATTCTGCTCTTTCGCCATCTTGATCGATACCGCCGAAAATTCCGTCAGGTATGTGCTGCAGCACAGCGGACGGCCGCAGATGCCGATCCCGCCCCGGATCTTCGTCTCATCCCTGACCCCGATCTGCCTGAGCTCGATCCTGGTGCGGAACACTGCCGCCAGATCCTTCACCAGCTCGCGGAAATCGATCCTTCCGTCCGCAGTGAAATAAAACAGGATCTTATTTCCGTCAAACGTGTATTCCACATCGATCAGCTTCATCTCCAGCTTGTGCTTGCGGATCTTTTCCAGGCAGATCTTAAATGCCTCTTTTTCCTTTTGCTTATTCTTTTCGACCGTCTTCCTGTCCTGGTCGTTCGCAGGACGGATCACGGACTTTAAGGGCTGTACGACCTCTTCGTCCTCCACTTCCCTGGGACCGCTCACGACCCGCCCGAATTCTACGCCGCGGGCAGTCTCCACGATCACATTGTCGCCCTGCTTTATATCAAATTTCCCCGGAGCGAAGAAATAGATCTTCCCCGCTGTCCGGAACCTCACTCCGATCACTTTCGTCATTTTGTCAGTTCTCCTTTATTGTCAGTAAGAGCAGTTCCATCGTCAGCTCGAAATTGACATTCGCTTTCATCCTGGACTTTGCTTTCTCGATCCCGTCCAGTATATTCTCAATGCCCTCATAAGAACTCCTGCTCGCCCGCTCCCTGATATATCTCATCTGGTCGGAAAATACAACACGGTCCACACTTTTTGTCGCCTTATAGATCAGCACATCCCTGTACCAGATCGCGATGATATCCAGGTAATCATTGATCTCCAGCTTGTATGTCATGCACCGCTTCACCGCTTCCATCAGATCCGGCACGGTCATATCGTCGATATTCCGGAGCAGGTGGACCGCCTCTTCTTTGATCTCATTGAAATACTCCGAATTCGCGAGCATGATCGCCTTTCCCATATTTCCCTGCGCAAAGGCAACGCACACATCCGCTTTGTAATCCGGGATCTCCATATGCTCCATGAGATACTTCTTCACAAGCTGATCCTTGATATTCCTCAGCTTCATCATCACGCACCTGGACCTGATCGTAGGCAGGAGCGTATCCGCATTCTCCGTAAGGAGCATGATCACCGCGTACTGCGGCGGCTCCTCGATCGTCTTGAGGAGCGCGTTCTGGGCCTGTACGCTCATCAGGTCCGCGTCCGCGATGATGTAGATCTTATACTTACTGCTGTAAGGACGGATCACGATATCGTCATTTACCTGCACGCGGATATCATCCACACTGATCGTATTCGGCTTCTCGTGGGTAACCCGGATAATATCCGGCTGGTTGCCGCTGAGAGCCTGTCTGCACGACTGGCACTTCCCGCATGCATCTCCGTCTTCGTCCCTGTTCTGGCACTGAAGGCTCATGGCGAACAGATTGGCGAGCAGTTTCTTCCCTGATCCCCTCTCGCCATTCAGGATGTATGCGTGGGAGACCGCGTCCGCAGTCACTGCATTCTGGATATATTTAATAATATTTTTGTGTCCTACAACATCTTTAAAACTACTCATATCTATCACCTGCCATACATAATTTCCCCAGAGGGAACACCCGGACCGCCTGATCCTGTATACACCCTATTGTACTACATTTCCCGGGCAAAAGGGTAGACTTTTTTAGTATAGCACATACTTCCTCAAAGTCATACCCTTTCCGAACTTCGGATATAATCTTCTATTTCCTCCAGGCATGCAGCCAGATCCCGGTTCTCAAATCGTCTCGTGATCCCTGCCCTGCCCAGTTTTTCCTCGGAAAAATCTTCCTCATCTGCCTGGAACCTCCTGCACAGCTCCGAATACTTTGGTTCTGCCTGTCTGCGTTCCCTCTCCACTGCCCTCGCCAGGCGCAGCCCGTCCTCCACCTCGATATACACCGGGAGCAGCTTCTCCTCCCCGAAATATTCTCTGAGCGCCCGGTAGGATACCAGCGTCCCGATCACGAGATAGTCATGCGCATCCAGGTCGATCTGGCCGTCATCCGCTGTGAAATACGTCCACACCCCGCACCTGGTATTATAGGAACGCACTTCGATCACCTGCTCAGCCTCCTGCATCTCGCGCAGCCGCTCGTCATCCACAAAAAAATACTCCACGCCGTCGCGCTCCCCCTCCCGGATCGGACGGGTCGTGTAAGGCACGATCGTTCGGAACCCGGGATGCCGCTCCAGCAGTTTTTTATAGACTGTATCCTTTCCGGAAGAACTCTTCCCCATCACATAATAAATCCTACCCATCTGTCAGCACCTCGATCTTTCCTCTTGTTTTTGTCCCTTCAATATGCAGTCCGGCATTGCTGTACTGCCGCAGCCGCTCTGCTGTTCCGGCGGATACCCTCTCTCCCGGCACTGTCAGCGGGATGCCCGGGGGATAGATATAGGCATATTCCAATGCCACCCTTCCCCCGCATTCCTCAATGGGGATACACTCTCTGTTTTCCAGGGCAGCGGCCTGTCCCGGCGTATAGGCCTGTTCATTTTCCACAGCTTCACTATACCAGGCTTCTCCCTCTGACATTGCAGTGCAGTCCCCGTAAGAATGATTATTGCGTCCTGCTTTCGAATAATTTCTTGCATTCTTGCTATGTTTTGCAAGTTTCCCATCAACCTCATTTAGAGCGGACACCAGCCGTCCCAGTCCTTCCTTTGTGTCAGCCGGAGATGTCATGGCAATGATGTAAGAAGCCGATGCCATTTCCATCTGTAGGAAATATTTTTCACTTAATAAGTCATATAAACATTTTCCAGTAAACTTTTTATTTTCTTCAAAGCATCCTGCTGTAGAGACTACGATCTTGGATCTGTCATACCGCTCTGTCTCTGTCAGCTTCAGCCTCTCAAGCCCTTTCAGCCGTTCCCTTGTCTCCTCCAGAAGCGCTGCATACTGTCCAAAGACTTCTCCCGCTCTTTCTTCCAGCATGCGGATACACTCGTCGATCCCTGCCATCAGTACATAAGAAGGGCTGCTGGACTGGAGCATATGCAGATACATGCGGACCCGCTCTCTGTCCGCCCGGATCCCGTTCATATGGAGAAGCGCTGTCTGCGTCAGCGCAGGCAGTGTCTTGTGCAGGCTGTGGATGACGATATCCGCACCCAGCACATTTCCATTTTCAGGGAACATGGGATGGAAGCCGAAATGCGCGCCATGGGCTTCATCCAGGATCAGGATACCCCCTCTCCTGTGGACAGTGTCTGCGATCCCCTTTATATCTGATACTACCCCATCGTATGTAGGCGAGGTGATGACTGTCACCCTGATATCCGGATTTTCATCGAGCAGGCGTCCCACCTCCCCGGGTGTCACTTCATCATTCAATTCTGTCCCATCCAGCATCCTGGGATATAGATATACCGGCTCCAGTTCATTCATCAGTGCCGCATTATATACCGATTTATGGCAGTTGCGCGCCATGAGGATCCTCTCTCCCCGCCTTGTGCTCCCGAGCACCGCGCTCAGGAGCCCCACAGTGCTCCCGTTGATCAGATAATGTGTCTCCTCCGCGCGGTACACGGACGCCGCCCGCTCCTGCGCTTCCTTCAGTATCCCCCCGGCATGGTGCAGGTCGTCAAACCCTTCGATCTCCGTAATGTCAATACCATAGGGCAGGTCCGCCCCGGTCAGCCGGGCGCTGCGCTTATGTCCCGGCATATGGAAGCCGTAAAAATCCGATGCCGAATAATCCTTCAGTTTTTTATATAAAAATTCCATTTCTCCGCTCCATATTTCTGGTCTTTCCCCATTTTAACATACGTTCCTGCGCCTGACCATTATCCTTCTTTTAGAATTATTAACGTGCTTTTTATAGAATCAACACATATTGTACACAAATCCCGGTTATATTATAGGCAAATAAAGCAGAGATGCTTTTTCACATATATTTCCTCTTTTCTCAGCCGGTGATCTCATCCCGGCTTTTTTTGATGCAGCAGCTCTTCCCGGCCGCCCGCAGTCTATCCTGCTGTTTCTGTCAGCTCTGTGTGCGCCTGGTCCAGAATGTAAACAAGGTTATCGAGCAGATCCAGTCTCCCATAAGCATCGCTCAATATAACGAGCACATATGGATGCTCACCTTTCATCACGATCCCCGCATCATTCTGCACATTGTAATAAGAACCCCTTCCCTCACCGATCCATCCTCCCTTTGAATAGACCGTATACTGTCCTCCCAATGTCTCAGATATGGCAGAGGACAGTGTATCCGTATATATATTTATAATGCCAGCCAGGCTTCCCCCTGACACAACACGGTCATACATATGGCACCAGAGCTTCGCAAAATCTCTCGCCTTTACTGAAGTATACCATTCCCCGGATATGACAAAATCCTCACATCCGATCCCTGCTGCCCAGTCATTAAACTCTGTATAACCATATGTTGTGATCAGCTCCCCATAAGCATCATTGCTTGACCATGTGATCGTATTTTGGATCGTTCCGTATAAAAAATCCATTGTCTGCGGATAGTCCTCAACAAGCCATGCGACATACGGTCCCTTGATCGCACTGGCGCTGTAATACATCTCGTCCGCATGATAACTGATCCCGCCCCCGCTGTTCAGGTCATACAGCATAAAACCAGCCGTATATCCCTCAGCAGCAAACGCATCCAACCCAGCACGTATTTCTCCCTCCAAGGCATCTACATCCTGCTGATCTCCCTCTGTCAGCCCGTCCCATGTGACCGTCAGGTCCGAGCTGTCCGCTGTCATGATATTCTCAAAAGGGATCTCCGCCTCTTCCGGGATTTCTTCGTCCTCTCCCGCAGCAACCGTCTCCTCTGCCGCATACAGGCTGTCAGCCGCCCCGGATACGCGCTCTGATATCCCTGCCTCTCCTTCAGCCATACTGCCTGTCCCCCTGCTGCCGTCCCCGCTGTATACGAAAAACGCAGCGGCCGCCGTAAGCGCTAAAACAAGAAAAAGCGGCACATCTGCCTTCCCGCAGGGCAGCCCCGGCTTCTTCTTTTCGTCTGGCTCCAGATACTTCATTACTAATTCCCTTTCATTATGCCTGCGGCAGATATTCATAGCCGTTACTCATCTTTTCAATCCATCCCGGATATTAATTTTAACATAAATTTTCACTTACGGACAATACTCAGACATAGAACCTTAACATTTAGCCCGGCACTCACTTTTCCGGATGTTCTTCAAACAATTTTGCAATATTTTCTTTAAACGGCGCCCGTATCACTCCATGCTCTGTCACGATCCCTGTGATCAGTTCATGAGGCGTCACGTCAAATGCAGGGTTATAACACTTCACCTCCGGGAGAGTTGACGGCTCCCTGTAATACTTGCTCTTGATCTCTTCCGGATCCCTCAGCTCGATCGTGATGTCATCGCCGGTCGGACAATGAATATCGATCGTAGATGTCGGTCCCAGCACATAAAACGGAATGTGATAATACTGCGCCAGCACCGCGACCACACTGGTCCCGATCTTATTCGCCGCATCTCCGTTCGCCGCGATCCTGTCACATCCTACCAGGCATGCATTGACCCAGCCATTTTTCATCACAAGCCCTGTCATATTGTCACAGATCAGTGTTACATCCACACCAGCCTTCTGGAGCTCATACGCTGTCAGCCTTGCCCCCTGGAGAAGGGGTCTCGTCTCATCCGCGAACACATGGAACTCCATCCCTCTTTCTTTCCCGAGGAGCAGAGGACCGAGTGCGGTCCCATATTTCGATGTGGCAAGCGGGCCCGCGTTACAGTGGGTAAGGATCCCATCGCCATCTTTCAGGAGCGACAGGCCGTGTTCAGAGATCGCCCTGCACATCTCCACGTCTTCCGCCTGGATCTTCCGGCTCTCAGCCAGAAGCAGATCCTTGATCTCAGCCACAGTTTTCTCTCTGTTGTTTAATACCACACGCTCCATCCGGTTCAGGGCCCAGCTCAGGTTCACTGCTGTCGGCCGCGATGAATCCAGGTAATCCTTTTTCTCTTTAAATTCTCTGTAAAAAGTATCAAAATCCTCTGTGTCGATCTGCCTCGCCAGCACATAGATCCCATACCCCGCACAGATGCCGATTGCCGGAGCGCCTCTTACTTTCAGCCTGAATATCGCTTCATAGATATCTTCTGCATTGTCAAGTTCCAGATATTCTTCTACATTCGGAAGTTTCTCCTGATCCAGGATGATCACTTTTGTTCCATCATCACTCAGCTTTACATTTTCTGCCTTCTTTGTTAACTCTGTCAACCGCTTCACAACCTTTCTCTTTACAGTCAGCATGCTTCCGTATACCAGCATATAAAAAGCCGGAACTCTGCACAAATACAGCGTTTCCGGCTATTTTACCTACTGAGCGTGCGGGGATTCGAACCCCGGACAACTTGATTAAAAGTCAAGTGCTCTACCACCTGAGCTACACGCCCATATCCAATTATATATCTCTATATCTCTGTAACTGCTATGATATTCATTACAGAGAAAAATGCCCAGAGCCGGAATCGAACCAGCGACACGAGGATTTTCAGTCCTCTGCTCTACCAACTGAGCTATCTGGGCATTTGACACACAATACAGTGTGTAAGTTGCGGGAGCAGGATTTGAACCTGCGACCTTCGGGTTATGAGCCCGACGAGCTTCCAGACTGCTCCACCCCGCGATATTAAATTATATTGTCTCATCTGAGACAAAGCCGATGATCGGACTCGAACCGATAACCTGCTGATTACAAATCAGCTGCTCTGCCAATTGAGCCACATCGGCGTATTGAATGGATGGAGAAGGATTCGAACCTTCGAAGGCGTTGCCAACAGATTTACAGTCTGCCCCCTTTGGCCACTCGGGAATCCATCCATATTTTTTAAGTGGGGCCTATAGGGCTCGAACCTATGACCCTCTGCTTGTAAGGCAGATGCTCTCCCAGCTGAGCTAAGACCCCACAGACGACCCAGAAGAGACTCGAACTCTCGACCTCCGCCGTGACAGGGCGGCGCTCTAACCAACTGAGCCACTGGGCCACTTTTTAATTTTTCAAGGTATATACCCTGAAAACTACATACAAAGAATCATCATCCATCTTACCTATTCCCGCTTTGGTTATGCCCTCGACCGATTAGTAACAGTCAGCTCCATGCATTACTGCACTTCCACCTCTGCCCTATCTACCTCGTCGTCTTCAAGGGGTCTTACTAACTTGACGTTATGGGATATCTCATCTTGAGGGGGGCTTCACGCTTAGATGCCTTCAGCGTTTATCCCTTCCCGGCTTGGCTACTCTGCTATGCTCCTGGTGGAACAACAGATACACCAGCGGCCAGTCCATCCCGGTCCTCTCGTACTAAGGACAGCTCCTCTCAAATATCCTACGCCCACGCCGGATAGGGACCGAACTGTCTCACGACGTTCTGAACCCAGCTCGCGTACCGCTTTAATGGGCGAACAGCCCAACCCTTGGGACCGACTACAGCCCCAGGATGCGATGAGCCGACATCGAGGTGCCAAACCACTCCGTCGATGTGAACTCTTGGGAGTGATAAGCCTGTTATCCCCAGGGTAGCTTTTATCCGTTGAGCGATGGCAATCCCACTTTATACCACCGGATCACTAAGTCCTACTTTCGTACCTGCTCCACCCGTCGGTGTCGCAGTCAAGCTCCCTTCTGCCTTTGCACTCTCCGAATGGTTTCCGACCATTCTGAGGGAACCTTTGAGCGCCTCCGATACCCTTTCGGAGGCGACCGCCCCAGTCAAACTCCCCACCTGACATTGTCCCCCAGCCGGATCACGGCTGCTGGTTAGAAACCCAACACTGCAAGGGTGGTATCCCAACAGCGGCTCCATGGCAACTGGCGTCACCACTTCAAAGCCTCCCACCTATCCTGTACATGCAATGCCGAATCCCAGTATCAAGCTGGAGTAAAGCTCCATGGGGTCTTTCCGTCCTGGCGCAGGTAACCAGCATCTTCACTGGTATTTCAATTTCACCGGGTGCATTGTTGAGACAGTGCCCAAATCATTACGCCTTTCGTGCGGGTCGGAACTTACCCGACAAGGAATTTCGCTACCTTAGGACCGTTATAGTTACGGCCGCCGTTTACTGGGGCTTAAGTTCAAAGCTTCGCTTGCGCTAACCTCTCCCCTTAACCTTCCAGCACCGGGCAGGCGTCAGCCCATATACCTCACCTTTCGGTTTCGCATAGACCTGTGTTTTTGCTAAACAGTTGCTTGGGCCAATTCTCTGCGGCCAGGTCTCCCTGGCACTCCTTCTCCCGAAGTTACGGAGTCATTTTGCCGAGTTCCTTAACAATGCTTCTCCCGTCGGCCTTAGGATTCTCTCCTCATCCACCTGTGTCGGTTTACGGTACGGGTATCCTGCAAACAATAGCGGCTTTTCTTGGCAGCCAGCTCACGTGCTTCCCTACTTGTTTTCGGTCCGCGTCACGTCTTCGGATTGCCGCACGGATTTGCCTGTGCGACTCCTACCTCGCTTGCACCGGTCTTTCCATTCCCGGCCCACGCTCTCTTTCTGCGTCCCCACAGTTCTGTTACAGGATAGTACAGGAATCTCAACCTGTTGTCCATCGGCTACGCCTCTCGGCCTCGCCTTAGGTCCCGACTTACCCAGGGCAGATCAGCTTTACCCTGGAAACCTTAGATATTCGGCCGGAAGGATTCCCACCTTCCTCTCGCTACTCATTCCGGCATTCTCTCTTCTTAACAGTCCACGGCTCCTTCCGGTACCGCTTCGTCCCGTTAAGAATGCTCCTCTACCAACCTACGTTCGTAAGTTCCTGAGCTTCGGCAGTGTGTTTCAGCCCCGGACATTTTCGGCGCAGGACCTCTCGACTAGTGAGCTATTACGCACTCTTTTAATGGATGGCTGCTTCTAAGCCAACATCCTAGTTGTCTTCGAAATCCCACATCCTTTTCCACTTAACACACATTTTGGGGCCTTAGCTGCAGGTCTGGGCTCTTTCCCTTTTGACTGCCCAACTTATCTCGGACAGTCTGACTCCCATACATCATCTACACGGCATTCGGAGTTTGATATCCCTTGGTAAGCTTTGACGCCCCCGCAGGAATTCAGTGCTCTACCTCCGCAAGACTCGTATGAGGCTAGCCCTAAAGCTATTTCGAGGAGAACCAGCTATCTCCGGGTTCGATTGGAATTTCTCCCCTACCCACACCTCATCCCCACCCTTTTCAACGGATGTGGGTTCGGTCCTCCATTGCCTTTTACGGCAACTTCAACCTGGACATGGGTAGATCACCCGGTTTCGGGTCTGCTCCGACTGACTGTGGCCCTATTAAGACTTGGTTTCCCTTCGGCTCCGGACCTTCAGTCCTTAACCTCGCCAGCCAGCGCAACTCGCCGGACCGTTCTACAAAAAGTACGCGGTTGAACATATAAAGTTCTTCCACAGCTTGTAAACATATGGTTTCAGGTTCTTTTTCACTCCCCTCCCGGGGTCCTTTTCACCTTTCCTTCACAGTACTATGCGCTATCGGTCACTAAGGAGTATTTAGCCTTACGGGGTGGTCCCCGCATGTTCAGTCAAGGTTCCACGTGTCTCGACCTACTCTGGATACCGCCATGCCAGCTCATCTTTCGCTTACGGGACTTTCACCCTCTCTGGTCAGCTTTCCCAAAACTGTTCTGCTAAACTTGCTGGATCAATTCCGCGGTCCGAACCCCACGGTGCACGCACCATGGTTTGGGCTCTTCCGTTTTCGCTCGCCGCTACTCACAGAATCACATGTTGTTTTCTCTTCCTCCGGCTACTTAGATGTTTCAGTTCACCGGGTTCCCTTCCCTAAGTTATGGATTGGCTTAGGGATGACTGAGGTCTGCTCAGCCAGGTTTCCCCATTCGGAGATCTCCGGATCGATGGGTATTTGCCCCTCCCCGAAGCTTTTCGCAGCTTATCACGTCCTTCATCGGCTCTTAGTGCCAAGGCATCCACCATACGCTCTTATCAGCATAACCAAACGATTCGTCCTCACGGGAATGAGGACTCCTCTACACATATATAGCGTTATATGTGTTGGCAATAGGCCAATTTTATTTGAGTCTGTTTTCTTCAGACTGTATTGTTAATGTTGTTAATAACATTACCTCGGATGTCTTGATTTATAAGATATTCTTATCATCAATTGATTTTCTCTGTATGCAGTTTTCAAGGTACATCTGGTTTCTTTCGAAACCAAGTGGAGAATACGAGAGTCGAACTCGTGACCTCCTGCTTGCAAGGCAGGCGCTCTCCCAACTGAGCTAATCCCCCATATGGATGGGCTTAAGTGACCTTACCTCTTTTATCTGTAAAGCTTACTTAAGCTCCCAATATTTTGTTGGCAAATGGGCTTAAGTGGACTCGAACCACCGACCTCACGCTTATCAGGCGTGCGCTCTAACCGGCTGAGCTATAAGCCCATTTAAATTGGCGGCCACCTACTCTCCCACACCGTCTCCAGTGCAGTACCATCGGCCGTTCAGGTCTTAACCATCGTGTTCGGGATGGGAACGGGTGTTGCCCCTGAACGCATCGCCACCAATATGTTCTGGTTATCTTGATAACCCAACAATAGACAACAGCTCTTTACTTCTTTTCTTTTCCTTAGAAAGGAGGTGATCCAGCCGCACCTTCCGATACGGCTACCTTGTTACGACTTCACCCCAGTTATCGGTCCCGCCTTCGGCAGCTCCCTCCTTACGGTTGGGTCACTGACTTCGGGCGTTACTGACTCCCATGGTGTGACGGGCGGTGTGTACAAGACCCGGGAACGTATTCACCGCGACATTCTGATTCGCGATTACTAGCGATTCCAGCTTCATGTAGTCGAGTTGCAGACTACAATCCGAACTGAGACGTTATTTTTGGGATTTGCTCAACTTCGCAGTATCGCCTCCCTTTGTTTACGCCATTGTAGCACGTGTGTAGCCCTGCCCATAAGGGGCATGATGATTTGACGTCATCCCCACCTTCCTCCAGGTTATCCCTGGCAGTCTCTCCAGAGTGCCCACCTTAAATGCTGGCTACTGAAGATAAGGGTTGCGCTCGTTGCGGGACTTAACCCAACATCTCACGACACGAGCTGACGACAACCATGCACCACCTGTCTCTTCTGTCCCGAAGGAAAGGCGACATTACTCGCCGGTCAAAAGGATGTCAAGGGCAGGTAAGGTTCTTCGCGTTGCTTCGAATTAAACCACATGCTCCACCGCTTGTGCGGGTCCCCGTCAATTCCTTTGAGTTTCATTCTTGCGAACGTACTCCCCAGGTGGACTGCTTATTGCGTTTGCTGCGGCACCGAAGAGCTTTGCTCCCCGACACCTAGCAGTCATCGTTTACGGCGTGGACTACCAGGGTATCTAATCCTGTTTGCTCCCCACGCTTTCGAGCCTCAACGTCAGTTACTGTCCAGTAAGCCGCCTTCGCCACTGGTGTTCCTCCTAATATCTACGCATTTCACCGCTACACTAGGAATTCCACTTACCTCTCCAGCACTCTAGATAAACAGTTTCCAAAGCAGTCCCGGGGTTGAGCCCCGGGCTTTCACTCCAGACTTGCCTATCCGTCTACGCTCCCTTTACACCCAGTAAATCCGGATAACGCTTGCACCATACGTATTACCGCGGCTGCTGGCACGTATTTAGCCGGTGCTTCTTAGTCAGGTACCGTCAGTTTCTTCCCTGCTGATAGAGCTTTACATACCGAAATACTTCTTCGCTCACGCGGCGTCGCTGCATCAGGGTTTCCCCCATTGTGCAATATTCCCCACTGCTGCCTCCCGTAGGAGTTTGGGCCGTGTCTCAGTCCCAATGTGGCCGGTCACCCTCTCAGGTCGGCTACTGATCGTCGCCTTGGTAAGCCGTTACCTTACCAACTAGCTAATCAGACGCGGGCCCATCTCACACCACCGGAGTTTTTACCCCTGCACCATGCGGTGCTGTGGCCTTATGCGGTATTAGCAGTCATTTCTAACTGTTATCCCCCTGTGTGAGGCAGGTTGCCCACGCGTTACTCACCCGTCCGCCGCTCAGTCAGATCACTCTTCATCCCGAAAGAATCAAAGTAAAGTGCTTCGCTCGACTTGCATGTGTTAGGCACGCCGCCAGCGTTCATCCTGAGCCAGGATCAAACTCTCGTTAAAAGTGTTTGTTCTGTTCAAGAATTACTGCTAGCAATTCTATCCCTTTACTGTGTTTGGTTCGTTTGAACCGTTCTTAGAAATTTTCTCTTCAAAGAAATTTTCAAGGGTTGTTGTCTATTGTTCAGTTATCAAGGTTCCTGTCGTTCTTTTCAAGCGACAGCTTTGATATTTTATCAAATCTCATTTCGTTTGTCAAGAACTTTTTTAATTTGTTTTGTTTTTCGCTGTCCCTCACGAGTCAGCTTAGATATATTACCATTTTTACCAAGTGTTTGTCAACACTTTTTTACAACTTTTTCAAGTTTTCTTCCCGGTACTATATCTGGTGGTTTTTACATGATATTATCCACAATTTAACTTTTGAGATACAAAAACTACCGGAAATCTCCAGTAGTTTTTTGAGATAATATCAAACGGAGAAAGAGGGATTTGAACCCTCGCGCCGGTTTCCCGACCTACACCCTTAGCAGGGGCGCCTCTTCAGCCTCTTGAGTATTTCTCCTGATTCTGAACGCGACCACAGTTTTGAGCTGCAGCAGATTATTCAGTTCTGCACTAACAGTGCGAAGATTATTATACTAGACACATTTTCTAATGTCAACGGGATTTTCAAAAAAATCGCAAAAACAGTACCAGTAACAGCAGCGGCACGTCGCCGCGCTATCCGGAAAAGCGCACCAGCGTGTTAATTGCAGCTGTCGCCGCCGTCTTCTTTATATATTATATATTGGCATCGATCACACTCTGTATCCTCTTTTCTACCAGCGCAGCGATCTCTGTTGTCTTCATATCCTTGTACTCTTCATACTCCAGCGGCTTAAGGAAATGCACCTGGACTGTTACCGGCCTGATCGTATTTGTATCAAAGGGCTTAAAAGAGTCGATCAGCGCGACAGGTACGATCGGACAGCGGGCTTTTGTCGCCGCTTTAAAACTCCCGCCCTTAAACGAGCCCACACGGTTTCCATTTTTTGACCTTGTACCTTCTGCAAAGATAAGGTAATTTCTTCCTTTCTGCACTTCTTTTGTCACATTAATGATGACCTGCATTGCCTGGCGCACATCTTCACGGTCCAGCATAAACGCTTTCATGCATGCAAAGATCTGTTTCAGGAATGGTATCTTCGCTATCTCTTTTTTCGCGACCACGGAAAACGGGCGCGGACTTGCTTCTATAATAGCAAGCACATCATAGAGTCCCTGGTGGTTTGGGAAAAACATAAACCCGTCCCTGTCCGGGATATTCTCCCTGCCATGGACATCGATATGCACTCTGCCGCCCCTGTTTGCGTGCAGATCGATCCAGCGGAGAAATGCATACATATCTTCTTCTGTATATTTATCTACGTGGGCTGCCCTGTAACACAGGCGGATCCATCCATATGGCACCATATAAAGATTTCTCAGCACCATCATTAAAATACGTTTCATTTTTCTTCTTCCCCCGTCTGCCTGTATTCTTCTATCGCAGTCTCATAAAGATTGCTGCCTTCGCTGTCGATCACCACGACAACGGGAAAATCTTTGATCTCCAGCCGGCGGACCGCCTCCGTCCCCAGATCGTCATAAGCGATCACTTCAGATGCAGTAATACATTTAGACAAAAGGGCTCCGGCGCCCCCTACAGCCGCGAGATATACAGCGCCGTTCCTGACAATACCTTCGATCACTTCCGGGCTCCGCTTTCCTTTTCCGATCATCGCTCCCAGCCCCAGATCCAGAAGCTGCGGAGTATATTTATCCATACGGCTCGCAGTCGTCGGTCCGGCGGAACCGATAGGGCGTCCCTCCCTTGCCGGAGACGGCCCCATATAATAGATTACCTGCCCCTTTACATCAAACGGCAGATCTCCTCCTTCCCGGAGCGTCTCGTCCATCCTTTTATGCGCTGCGTCCCTCGCCGTATAAACAGTGCCCGTCAAGTATACGTAATCGCCCGAGCGCAGGCTTTTCGCCGTCTCTTTATCCATAGGTACTCTGATATGCTTATCCATGAAAATATCCTTTCTGTCAAAAAATCTCCCGGCATTCCGGGAGAATACTCCGTCACAAACCTTCCGTGTCAGATCACACGCGTGATATGCCGGTTCACGTGGCAGCATATGTTCACAGCCACCGGAAGCCCCGCGATATGTGTGGGATAGGTATTGATATTCACAGCCAGGGCTGTCGTCGTACCGCCCAGTCCCCCGGGCCCGATCCCCAGCCCATTGATCCTTTCAAGGAGTTCTTCTTCCATTTCTTTTACATACGGGATCGGAGAATGGCTCCCTGCCTCCCTTGTCAGGGCTTCTTTTGCCAGAAGTGCACATTTTTCAAATGTGCCGCCGATCCCCACGCCAACCACCATGGGCGGGCATGCATTCGGGCCGGCATCCTGAACGGCAGTGATCACTGCATTTTTCACGCCCTCAATGCCCTCTGCCGGTTTGAGCATGAAAATGCGGCTCATATTCTCGCTGCCAAACCCTTTCGGCGCGACAGTAATCTTTATATTTTTCCCTGGCACGATCTTTGTATGGATCACAGCAGGAGTATTGTCCTTTGTATTTTCACGGATCAGCGGATCTCTCACAACAGATTTTCTCAGGAAGCCTTCCACATACCCCCTTCTGACGCCTTCGTTCACCGCGTCTTCCAGGTCTCCGCCTTCCAGATGGACATCCTGCCCGATCTCAATGAACACAACCGCCATCCCCGTATCCTGGCAGATCGGGATCATATCCTCAGCTGCGATCTCGAGATTTTCTTCCAGCTGCTCCAGGATCTTCCTTCCCAGAGGCGATTTCTCCGAAACCGCCGCCCGGTCCAGAGCCCGCCCCATATCCGGCGCAAGGAAATGGTTCGCCTCAATGCACATTTCCCTGATATTTTCTGCAATCTCTTTTACTTCTATCGTACGTATCATAATTCAATCTCAATCTTTCTGTCCGTTCTGTTATATTTATGATATTTCACACCGGCAGCGTCCATCATTCTCTTTGAAGCCATAACGCTCGGGGTATCCGCATATTTATCACAGTCATAGATCACTTCGCGGATCCCGGCCTGGATGATCGCTTTGGCGCATTCGTTGCAGGGGAAAAGGGAGACGTAGAGCTTCGCGCCCGCAAGGCTCCCGCCGCTGTAATTCAGGATCGCATTCAGCTCACTGTGGGTGGAGTAGACATATTTTGTCTCCAACGGGTCCTCCCCGTCTCTCGCCCACGGGAATTCGTCATCCGAGCATCCGATCGGGAAACCATTGTAGCCCATTGACAGGATTTTATTATCCGGGCTGACAATACAGCATCCGACCTGTGTATTCGGATCCTTTGAACGCATCCCCGAAAGCATTGCCACCCCCATAAAATACTCGTCCCACGATAAATAATCTGCTCTTTTCTCCGTCTTTTCCGCCATTGTCCCCATCTCCTTTGTTTATTTCGTTCCAAAGATACGGTCCCCGGCATCGCCGAGCCCGGGTACGATATAGCCGTGGTCATTCAGCCTTTCATCCAGCGCTCCGATATAAACATCCACGTCCGGGTGTTCTTCCTGCATGCGCTTCAGCCCTTCCGGAGCAGCGATAATGCACAGGAAGCGGATATTCTTCACGCCTTTTTCTTTCAGCATACGGATCGCTGCCACGCTGGAACCACCCGTCGCAAGCATGGGATCGACCACAAACACTTCCCTTTCACTGCAGTCAGCCGGAAGCTTGCAGTAATATTCCACCGGCTCCAGAGTTTCAGGGTCGCGGTACAGGCCGATATGCCCGACTTTCGCCGCAGGTATCAGGGAAAGCATGCCGTCCACCATACCGACTCCCGCGCGCAGGATCGGCACGATAGCGAGCTTCTTTCCAGCCAGTTCCTTCCCCGTCATCTCTGCGATCGGAGTCTTGATCTTCACATCTTTCAGCTTCAGATCCCGCGTAGCTTCATAGCACATGAGCTGCGCGATCTCGCCTATCATTTCCCGGAATTCCTTTGTCCCTACATCCTCTCTTCTGATATAGCTGATCTTATGCGCGATCAGCGGGTGGTCCATGACCGTTACTTTGCCTGTCATAATCCTTCCTCCACAAGTGAATCTAATTTTTCTGCGAGCTTTTTGACAAGCCCGCGCAAAACCTCAAAACATTCCCCGTATGCAGTCAGTGGCTGCCCGTACGGATCCGGTATCTCCGTGCTGTCTCCCACGAATTCGTTCAAAGTATATACATTGTATCCTGTCCCGTATTCTGACAGGATTTTATTCTTTTGGTTCTCATCGATCGTAAGTATCAGTGTATCTTCCTGCAGGTTTTCCTCGCCAAACTGGCGCGACACATGATCCCCCAGCGTCATCCGGGCGCTCTTCATGATCGCCTCCGCTTTCTGGTTCGCCGGCTCTGGGAACAATACCACCAGGCCTCTGGAGTCCACCACGTACTCCTGCTTCAGCTCATACTGCCTGAGGATTTCAGCCGCCATAGGCGCCCTCGCAGAATCCGTCCTGCTCACAAAAGTAATCCGCCGGTATCTCTGCTGCTTTACAACCGCAGCCGCAGAGATCCTCAGATGTCCCGCAGCCTTTTCCAGGCGGTTCATGATCGCTTTCCCCATCCCCTGCACGGCAAAGGACTCGCTGTAGATCGTCTCTACGTCCTCTTCGTCAAACTCCCGCAGCACACGGTACAGGCTCCGCGCGATCGTTTTTTCATTTTCCCTTGTCCCGATATTTTTTATCACTCCATATTTATAGAAGGGAAGCGTCTCTGCCGTAGCGATCACGCCGATGCGCCGCCCTTCTCTGTGAGCCGCGTAGGCAAGCTGCCTGATCGCCAGGATCTCTTCCCTGAGATCCCCTTCAACTATAAGCAGCTTCGCCCTGGGCGCGTAATGCCGGTATTTCATGCCCGGCGCTTTCGGCGCCTTTTTGCTCTCATCTCCCAGAAGGGTCTCATCCACGCTCACTTCACCGATCAGTTCCTCAAACATCTCGGCTGTGATCGCTCCCGGCCGCAGGATCATCGGCGGAGTGACCGTCATATCAAGGATCGTAGACTCCAGGCCGATGTCCACCGCGCCTCCGTCCAGGATCATGTCGATCTTCCCGTCCAGATCCTCCGCCACATGCTCCGCCGTCGTCGGGCTCGGACGTCCGGACGTATTTGCGCTCGGAGCGGACACAAAACCGCCTGCTGCCCGGATCAGCTCCCGGGCCACCGGGTCTGACGGCATCCTCACCGCCACCGTATCAAGCCCGCCCGTCGTCCCATATGGGACAGCCGCGCTCTTCTCAAAGATCATAGTAAGCGGTCCCGGCCAGAAATGTGCCGCAAGGATATCCGTCTCCGCAGGGATATTGACCGCGATCTTTTTCAGATCCTCATACTCCGCGATATGCACGATCAGGGGATTATCCGAAGGCCTGCCCTTTGCCGCATAAGTCTTTAACGCTGCCTCCTCCTTAAGGGCATCCGCGCCCAGCCCGTAGACAGTCTCTGTGGGGAAGGCTACCAGCCCTCCCGCCTTCAGGATATCTCCCGCTTCCCGTATGACAGTTTCATCTATTTGGTTTTTATCTATTTTTCTTATCTTTGTCTCCATGGGTTTTATTATATCATTATTCCCATCAAAAAAAAACTCTTTTATACGCGCCCTCCAGCTCACTCTCCCCCGGCTCTTCTCCGCCCCGGTCTGTACGCCGCGCAGGCCCGTCCGTCTCACTCTCCTTCCAGATACCGCATGACACCTTTTGCAGCCGCCTCCGCCATCTCCTGCTGATACTCCTCATCCGCCAGCTTTGCAGCCTCTTCACGATTGCTTAAAAATCCACATTCCGCGATCACCACCGGGACTTCTGTTTTCTTTAATATATAATATGTACTGTTCCCTTTCGCCTTTTTGGTATTCCCGGGATCTGCTTCCCTGAAAGCTGCCTGGATCAGCTCCGCCGCACGCTCGCTCTGTGCTGAATCCGTATAATAGAATACCTGCGCTCCCCTTACCGTCTCCTCATGGTAGCTGTTCTGATGGATACTGACAACAAGGTCGGGCTTTTCTTTATTCATGATCGATACCCGGGCTTTCAGATCCTCGATCTGGCTTTCCGCGAGGCGGTCATCGTCATTCCTCGTCATTTTAACTTTGACCCCTTGTTCTTCCAGTAATTTTTTAATTTTTAAAGAAATATTTAAATTTATATCCTTCTCTTCTTCTCCATTAACCCCTACTTTCCCGGCATCCACTCCGCCATGCCCGGCATCTATTATCACCATCCATCCCTCTCTGGCCGCTGCGTCTCCTGAAGTTTCCATCCCGTCGTCGATCCCTTTCCTCAACGCTATGCATCCTGCCTGACACAGGATGATCAGCCCCGCCAAAACCGCTGATGCTGCTATAGCGCCAATTTTTCTCATCATAAAAACACCCCCTTTTCACATATACCAATATATATGCAAAAAGAGGATGTCTCTTTCTATGTGATATGCGTTTTAATAAAACTCTGCTGTCTGGCCCCTCCTCAGTTTACGTACTGAAGGATCAGATCCCACACACCGGGATCCTCCATGCCGAGGCTCCACTCGGCCACACCTGCGAGATTGTTCGCTTTGATCACTTTCAGCTTTTCTTCCAGGGACTGCTCATCTTCCAGCCAGATCTTATAGACGCCGCCGTCAGCCTCCCACTGCGCGTAATTCTGTTTTGCCGTGGCATCCCATTCGGTCTGCACCCCGGCTGCCGAAACGATCTCCGCCGCTTCATCCATGCCATAAGCATAACTCGTAACTTTATTCGGATACGATGCGGCCTCTGTTCCCGCTTCCTCTGCCAGCTCATCCTCCGTCTTCGGAGTCTCGAACCACAATCGCGTGAAGAACGGGACGCCTGCCACCAATTTTTCAGCCGGCACTGATTTCAGAGCTTCAGTAATGCCGTCTTCAAGATAGCCTATAGACGCCACGGAGCCGGCCTGATAAGAACCATCTGTATGCTCGTCATATCCCATGACCATCACATAATCCGCGACCGCGCCCTGCTCTTCTATGTCATAGTGCTCATTGTACGGCTGAGGCACATAGTTATCGACCGAAAATACCAGGCCGTTCTGCCTGCATTTGACTGACAGCTCCCGGACGAACTGGACATAATGCTCTCCGCATTCCACTGAAACCAGTTCAAAATCCAGATTGATGCCGTCCACTCCCGACTGGAGCGCTTCGGCGATCACCTGATTAATGACCTTTGTACGCTTCGAAGTGTAGCTCAGCACTTCATAGGTCTCATCATAAGAATTGATGCCCCCGTGGAAATCCCGCAGGACAGCCCATACTTCAAGATTGGACTGATGGGCATAATTGACATAATCCGGATCGGCAAGTGATGAAACATTTCCCTCCGTGTCACTCAGGCTGAACCACGTCGGCGCTATGGTCGTAAGCCCCTTTGTCCCTGCGATCGTCTCCAGTATATAGCTGTTGGCATCTGTGTTGGATACATTATGCCATGCCATATTGATCGTATAATTTTTCGTGATATTCGTATAAACAGGCTCCTCGAACTCTCTGGATGTAGTCTCTGCCGCAATGTCCCTGAGGTCTCCGGTCCGGACATACCCGATAAAGCCATCCTCCGTCCCGACTTTCATCCAGTCATCCTCATCTTCCAGCACAGTCACTTTGTCAGATTTTTTCACGTCTGTCAGGACCGGGCTCTTTACACCGCCCTGATATCTCACCTGCGTGTCCCGTCTGATACTTGCAGTCTGCTTCTCTCCCCACTCGCAGGTAATGACAGCCCTCTGTACAGGTTCATCATAAACCGCATATTCCATATTTGTATACGCCTGGATGAACGGAAGCGCGATATACGCAGTCCTGCCTTCTGTCTTAAGGATCACATACTCTTCGCTCTTCTGTTCTGTGATATCCGTGTATTCTTTGCTGCCCACCTCTACCGAAACACTGCCTCCCGGCAGGGTATACAGCAGGACGCTCTCATTCGGATCCCAGTAAAACCTTTTATTGATCCGTTCCCGTACAACAGAGTATTCGATATAATACTGTCCGTCGATCATTTTTCCCGGCGTCGGCGCCTCAGCCGCTCCATCTTCCGCTGCCGGCATATCTCTTCTGATCACCTGGTCATTTATCACCACAGCCACGTCATTTTCCGCTTCCAGTTCATAATATTTTGTCAGATCAGCTCTCTCATTTGATGGGCCGTATTTTTTCCAGAATACGAAACCTCCGGCTGCTGCTATGATCAGTACGATAAAGATTGTCCACCGTATTGCCGCATTGCGGCGTCTTCTCCTGGCTCTGCTGCTCCGCCTGGCAGGGCGTCTGTTCTGGCCCTGACCGCTGCTTTCCGGTCTCCGGGGTTTTCTGTCGGGGTACCTTCCTCGCGCACCGCCTGCGCCGGCCCGCCCTGAAGCTGTGCCCCTTCTTCCTCTTTCGTCCATGCCGCACCTCCTATCAGGAATCATTATAACATATTTTCATTATACGTCATTAATAATTTGCCTGTTTCAGGAGATTTTAAGCACTTTCGGATCACTGTCCACGTAACAGCCCGGCCGGCATAAAGGGGGTATCCTCTGCCCGGCTGTTTTCATTTATATCCGTAAACCTGAGCGCTTCGATACGTCCATCCCGGTCAATATCATAATCGCGCATATACGTACCTTCTTCCTTCGTCATATGGGCTGTCACGATCTGGAGCGCGCTGGCATGATATCCGTCAAGGGAGATATCGATCCCTCTCTTCTCATACCCTTCCAGTTCCGCAAACATGTCCCTGTAAACTGTTTCATCCATTTTCATCCGGCGTATACTCCTTTCCTCTGCGGATCTTGATAAATAGTGTACCCCGCCTGCATCGTTATAAGGAAGTACCTGTGACATACTCTCGGTCCGGCGGCGGGACAAAAGACAGTCTGATCCACAGCGGCTTCTTGTTTCCTCTGCTTCTCTCCTTTCACGTTATATTTACTTATCAGGGGTACCATCTTTTGTAAGTGCCATTATAGGTTCCCATTCTCCTGTTTTCAATGTGTTTTTTGTTCATAACCCGTGTGGATTCGTTGATAACTCTGCGTGCCGCAATTTTATCTTTACATCTTTTTGGTTTTTGTTTATACTAATGATGAGAATATGTATCCAAATTTACTTTGTGTGCATATTATCATATATAGTATAAGGATGTGATCATATGAAGATTGAGAAACTCAATGAAAATCAGATTCGTTGTACGCTGACACATGCTGATCTTGCAGCCCGCCATCTGAAACTGAGCGAGCTGGCATATGGAACAGAGAAAGCAAAATCTTTATTTCGCGATATGATGCAGCAGGCATCCTTTGATTTTGGATTTGAAGCGGAGAATATCCCCCTGATGATAGAGGCTATCCCTTCTTCAGCAGATTCGATCGTTCTGATCATCACAAAGGTCGAAGATCCCGAAGAGCTGGACACACGGTTTTCAAAATTCACCCCGTCCGGAGATTCAGACCCTCTGAACCTGGAGGCGCTCGAAAAGCTCCAGGGCGCGGATGAATTCCTGAATCTCCTGAACAAGGTAAAGGAGGCGGCAGCAGGGACACGCACCTCCGAGCCGGGATCAGCCCCTTCTGCTTTTTCAGTACGCCTCTTCTCTTTCGAGACTCTCGACAGCGTGATCCGGGCTTCCCGCCTGCTCGCGCCGGTATACAGGGGCGCCAATACATTATATAAAGATGAAAGCACAGGAATGTATATCCTGGCCCTGGCGCCATCGGACCACTCCGCCAATGAGTTTAACAAAATATGCAACATGCTTTCCGAGTACAGTTCCCCCGAAAAGGCCGAAGCTTCTGTCCTCGCCTTTCTGGAAGAGCACTGTGACATCATCGTATCAGCAGACGCCGTACAAAAATTATCCGCATTGTAGTCCGGATATCAAAAAGCCCCTGACAGCCTGAACTCACACTCAGACTGTCAGGGGCCTTTTTATGCCGTGTCCTGATATCCCGGATATTATTTCCCTGCCGCTGTCATAGCCGCATTGATCTTTTCAACAAGAAGCACACTGTCAATGCCATGCACCATTGCCGCCTCCTCGAGCGTCTCCATCTGAGAAGCCGGGCAGCCGAGACAGTGCATCCCGATCTCCATCAGGATCGGTGCAGACTCCGGGAAAATGTTGAGAAGTTCTCCGATTTTTGTATCTTTAGAAATCTGTGCCATTTCTATTTCCTCCTTATAAATAAATGATAATTTTCAGCGGTTATTATTATAAGCCCTGTCAATTAATTTATCAACAATGTTTTTGCTTTTATACAGCGTGGTATACCGCTTTCTTTTCTGAATTGTCAGATTTGTCCACACCTGTTTTTCGTTTTTTTGAATACTCAAAAGTCAATATTGAATCCGATTTTTTTCGACATTTTTACATTTTCATAACAACTCGCCAAAACGTCCGTTCTTTTTTCAGCCCTGAGTAATTCACCAAAAACACATGTTTTTATGTGGATAATGTGGATAACTTTGTGGAAATCCTTATTTTTTCCACGTTTTTCGTGGTTTGCGATGTGGATAAGTTGAAAACTCCATTTTATTTAATTTCGACGCTTTTTTACAAATAAAAACATTTTTGTGCACTTTGCTTATCCGCGCGCTCCTTATGTCGAAAAAGGGAGCCGTACTCTTCATCTGAAGTACAGCCCCCATTCTTCCATTTACTTCCAGTCTTTTACAAGACCCTCCTTACAGCAATGATATTTGTATATGTGGCACTGCATATCCCGATGCCGTCTGCTTCATTCATAGCATTGACGATCGTGCCGTCTCCCATATACAGTCCTACATGCCCGTCATAGAGGATCAGATCGCCGGGCAGCGCCTCCGCATAGCTTACGGCATATCCCGAGTTTACCATCTCATAGGTAGTCCTCGGCAGGCTTACGCCGAAATGGGCATAAACGGACTGGACGAACCCGGAGCAGTCAGCTCCGTCTGTCAGGCTTGTCCCGCCCCATACGTATGGGTTCCCGATAAACTGGCATGCATAGTCAATGACCGCCTGCCCTGTGACACTGCCGCCCGGGAGAATGCCCGCCGCAGCGCCTGTCTCTGCCGCCCGGGCCTCTTCCGCCCTGCGTGCTTCCTCCTCAAGCCTTGCCTCTTCCTCCTCCTTCGTCTCCCCATAAGAGTAAGAAGTCTCTTCTGTCACATAGTTTCCCGACACCCAGCCGTCAATCTCCCCGACTTTGACCGGATACCAGCCATCCACAGGATCTCCTGTCACTTCGTATGTCTCACCGAGCCCGACCTGAGTCAGGATATCCGCGCCAGTCCCCTGACCATCCCTGACATTCAGGGCATACGCTGTGACCGTGACCGTATGGTCCTCAAACTCTTCCGCCCGCAGCGACGCCTCCCCGCCTGTGATCAGGGAATCCGCCGGCACATATCCCTCAGCCGACCCGGACCTGACCTTCGTCCAGCCGTCCAGATATTCCAGCACCTGGGCCGCTGAATCCTGATACAGTTTCCCGACCCAGTCGCTGTTTTCGTCCGGAGCACTCCTGATATAGGTATAATCTCCTGTATCAGAAAATGCCATATTCAAATACTCTCCCTCTTCTGTTGGCACCAGATAGAGATTGATATTATCCTTCACCTCTGTTTCATAACACTTCTCCAGTACCGATTCGATCCCTGATGCCTGTACGAAGGGCTGTTCCCCGGTCTTCCCGGCAGCCGGTACATCAAGCACCCTCCCCGGGACCAGGATCATCCCTGCCACAGCAGAGAGGATCACCTTTTGCTTAATGTGTGTCTTATCCATATAAAACCTCCTTCATTTCATGTCTTTATCTTTTGTAGGAAGTTCTAAATGTTACACATTTGTTAAATTTGTTACGGTAACATTATACCAACAGAACCTCGCATTGTCAACTGATTTTGCAGGCATCCCGCAGACATCCATCGACATATACTGTGTATCCATCCCATATTTCTTCTCTCCGCCTGCACATCTGTTAATTATTTTGTAACATATTGACGGAAATATGCGCTGCCTAATATCTTCATATTAAATATGGCAAAGATACAGTCCCACTTCCCCCGCTTACTGTTCCCCGGATTTTTTTAATTAGGTATGTTCCCCGGATTTTTTTAATTAGGTATTGACAAGTCCAGGATTATGTATTATATTTTAATTACAGTAATCGTTATCATTATTAATCGATTCCTGTTTCATCCAGAAATGAAAGGGGGATTCCCATTGGCAGCTTTGAAATACAGTAGGCAACGAGAATCCATCAAACATTACCTTATGTCAACCAGGGAGCATCCTACCGCTGACACGGTCTATATGCATGTGAAAAAAGATTTTCCGAATATCAGCCTTGGGACTGTATACAGGAATCTGAATCTTCTCACAGATATCGGGGAGGCGATAAAGATCTCTACGCCGGATGGCGGGGACAGGTTTGACGGAAGGGTCGAACCGCACAATCATTTTTTGTGTACAAAGTGCGGACGGTTACTGGATCTGGATCTGGACATGCACAGTATCGAGGAGGTCAATCGGATGGCGGCAGAAAACTTCGACGGCATCATTACTTCCAGTTCCACGTTGTTTTACGGTGAATGCAGTGACTGCATTAAAAAGTCATAAAAATATATTTTAAAAAAAGAAAAGGAGACAAAGATCATGAAAAAATGGGTATGTACAGTATGCGGTTATGTTTATGAAGGAGAGGCTGCTCCGGCTGAATGTCCGGTATGTCACGCTCCGGCTGAGAAATTCCAGGAGCAGTCCGGCGAGATGACATGGGCTGCTGAGCACGTTGTAGGCGTTGCGCAGGGCGTAAGCGAAGACATCCTTGCTGACCTGAGAGCAAACTTCGAGGGCGAGTGCTCTGAGGTAGGTATGTATCTTGCAATGGCAAGAGTTGCTCACAGAGAAGGATATCCGGAGATCGGCCTGTACTGGGAGAAGGCTGCTTACGAAGAGGCAGAGCACGCTGCTAAATTCGCAGAGCTCCTCGGCGAAGTCGTTACAGACAGCACAAAGAAGAACCTTGAGATGCGTGTAGAGGCTGAGAACGGCGCTACTGCAGGTAAATTTGACCTTGCGAAACGTGCGAAAGCTGCAAACCTTGACGCGATCCATGATACAGTTCACGAGATGGCAAGAGACGAGGCCCGTCACGGAAAAGCATTCGCAGGTCTTCTGAAGAGATACTTCGGCTAATAAAAACAGGAGGATCCCATTATGTCAAAATATGAGGGAACAAAAACAGAGAAAAATCTGATGGAAGCATTCGCCGGCGAGTCGCAGGCACGCAACAAATATACCTATTACGCTTCCGCCGCAAGGAAAGCCGGATTCGTACAGATGGCGAACATCTTTGAGGAAACCGCAAACCAGGAAAAAGAGCATGCCAAAATGTGGTTTAAAGAATTCCACGGGATCGGCAGCGTTGAGGAAAACCTTGCTGACGCTGCAGCCGGTGAGAATTACGAATGGACCGATATGTATAAGAGGATGGCTGAGGAAGCCGAGACAGAAGGATTCCCGGAACTTGCCGCTAAATTCCGCGGCGTTGCCCAGGTAGAGGCAGCTCACGAGAAACGCTACCAGAGGCTTCTCGACCACTACCGTCAGGGAAAAACATTTAAAGACGAGGCTCCTCTCGGCTGGAAATGTAATAACTGCGGATACATCTATGAGGGCGAGGAAGCGCCGGAGATCTGTCCGGTATGCGCACACCCGAGAGCTTATTTCGAGAGAAAAGCTGAAAACTACTAAGATTTCTCCGCTGTAATACTATACAGTACAGAAGAACAGGATCCAAACAAAAAGTCCGGGAGTATGCAAGGCATCCGCCGCATACTCCCGGTTTTCTATTTCAGAGATTTATCTTCTCCGCCCTTTCATCTGCATCACGCCTGTTTCTGAGTCATCGGAAGCATCGCAGCACCCACGATCCCCGGCTCCTCCAGCTCTGCTTCCTTAAACACTACGGACTGCATCCCTGCATGGATCATAGAGCGGTAATATTTTTCCATTTTGTCAAAGAAGACATCCTTGCCTTTCATTACTCCGCCGCCTACGACAAACACATGCGGATCTATGATATGTCCGATCGCGCTGAACATCATGGCAAGGTCATATGCCATAGCGTCCACGATCTCAAGAGCCTTCTCATCGCCTTTTCGCGCCAGTTCAAAAACATCTCCCGCATTGGTTATACTGTCGCCGAATACAGCCCTTCCCTTGCGGGTGATCGCTGTACCGCTGGCTTCGTTCTCCACAGCGCCCACATTCAGGATATTATATTTCTCCCGGTTCCGGTCAATGCATATATTTCCGATCTCTCCGGCATGTCCGTTCTGTCCGCTGATCACTTTTTTGTCAATGACAAGCGCACCGCCGATCCCTGTGGAGATCGTCACATAATAAACGATCGGATATCCTTTTCCTCCGCCGAGCACTGCCTCGCCAAGAGCCGCGACCTTCACGTCATTATCCATATAAGCCGGCTTCTGGAAATGCTTCTGTATGTAATCCGCTATCGGGAATCCGATAAGCTTCGGCAGGTTTGTGGACACGATGATCTTCCCGTTGACCGTATCGATCGGCCCCGGGATCCCCATCCCGATCCCTTCGCATTCCTCATAGCCTTCCAGGCTCTCGATCAGGGAGGTCATTGTCTCCATGACAGCCTCCGCGCCCCGCTCAGGATGGCTCTCTGACTTCTTCATATTCAGGATCTCGCCATCTTCGCTTACGATCGCTGCACGAATGTTTGTACCGCCGAGGTCAACTCCTATAAACTTTCTCATATTCTTTTTTCTCCTTTTTCTTTTTATTATACATAATATGAATCTCCGACTGCAACAGAAATCCGATCCATTTTCCCTGTTCTTTTCCCACCGCCTTTTTCCCTTCAGGGAATATCAGCAGCCGCTCCCGACCTGCGGATCATTTCTTCTTTTTTAGCCCGTGGCATATGCTTGATGGCCCATTCGCGGCTCATGGCTTCTTCCTTTGTCAGGAACTCTTCATAATACGCCAGTATGACCGGCCTGCGGGATCTGGTATATTTGGCGCCTCTTCCCTCATTGTGATCCCTGATACGTTTGTCCAGGTCATTAGTCCAGCCGGTATAGAGAGTCCCGTCGCTGCATCTGACAATATAGGTATAATTCACTTTCCTCACCTCTTCAGCCCTTTGACACTTATATTTTCCCCTGTCCATAGCAATGTCCCCCTGCCCTGTATTGTACCCATTACGCGGGATTTTGTAAATCTGTTCGGCGAAATCCTGTAGCGCTTACCGGACGGCGCAGAAAAACAGACGGCCCTGTGCAGGAAAAACTGCCGGTCCGTCTGTTTTCAGCCCACTTGATACTATTCCATAAAATTCATAGGATCCACCGGTTCTCCGTCTTTGAGGATCTCAAAGTACAGGTTGGGTCCTTCTATACTGTAATATTTGGTCGGTTCGCTGAGATTCCCGATCTTTTCCCCCGCATTGACATAATCGCCTGCTGAGAGCGCCACATCTGTAAGCTGGCCGTATACGGCGGTATATCCGTTCCCCATATCCAGACTGACTGTTGTCCCTGTCTGCGCTGTCTCCGCGATATCCGTCACGATCCCTGCTGCGGAGGCCGTGATCGTCTCTCCGACTTCGCCGCTGATGATCATCGCAGGATTATACTTGTACTGCTCCAGAGTCTGGAAAAACACGGTCTGATCCATACTGTACCCCATGATCACCGCTCCGCTGGCAGGCCATGTAAGGACGCTTTCTTCTGAAAACCACACGCCCGATGTATCAGCTCCCGACGCTGCCGCCCCATCGGCATCCCCGGTGCCTGCACCCGCGCTGTCCTGCCCTCCGTTCTCTCCGCTCTCCGTACCGGGGCTGTTCTCCTCTGATGCTGTGCCTTTGTCCTCCTGTCCTCCTGCTTCAGGCAGGACGATATCATCTGTTGTTGTCTCTTCTGTCTTATCTTCTGTAAGCTGTTCTGCCTGCTTTTCGGCTTTCGCCATCTGTTCGTCAATGTCCTTCTGATAGTTATTAAAAGTATATACCCCTACCAGAGCAATGACCGCCACAAAACAGATCACAATGCCGACCGCAGCGCCCCTTCTCTTTAAGAAGGATGGTCTTTCATTCTTATTCATTGTCATCACCTCTGGCTATATTTTTGCCAGAAAACATCCGTATTATTCCACACTTTGAAAAACCATTGAAAATCAGAACAGTTCCGTCTCCTGGATGTCTTTTTTAAGCTCAGTGCCCTCAAAAAAGAACGCAAGGATCTCTTCATATGACATCCCCTCTTCATCCATCTTTTCCGCTGTCCAGATGCTCATCCCCAGCCCGTGCCCGTTCCCGGTGGTTGTGATCTTTATCTCACTGACGGCATCTGCATCTCCCTGTGTCTCACTGAAGGAAAACGCGCTGGACGGGAGCCCCAGGGCATCCCTGAACTGATCGCCTGTACAGAGTGTATCCCCGATCCTGAGCTGGCTGACATATCCTGCCAGATCATATGCCGTTATCTCAAAATCTGCAAACGTATATCCCTTCTCTGCCTGTTCTCCGTCAGCGGCAGCGACCAGGAAATCGCGGCATGCCGCCTGGATCTCATCACAGGAGAATGTAAAAACCTGGATCTCATTGTCCGCCTCTTTGTCGTCAGGGCACTCCCTTACCGCCACATAAGGATAATCCCCGGTCCCCATGACCTCCTCCGCGCTCCTTGTCTTCCCGCAGCTGGACTGGTGGAAGGGAGTCCACGCATAAGCATCCCCGTACATGAGCACTGTATCATCCGTCTGTTCTACAGCACGTATGTATTTTTCATAATACTCCGGAGCTTTTTCCTGTCCCCACTGTTTTTTCATCTCTTCGCGCGTCATGTAGTCCATGTCAAGTATTTTGTCTTCCGATCCGCTCAGCCCGCGGTAGATCTGGGTCCTGATGATCACTGCCTGTGCTTTCATCGCCTCTTCCCCAAGATCAGCCGGCACCTCTCTGGCGAGGATTCCTGCCAGATAGTCTGTCCAGCCGATCTCCGCAACGCCGTCCGCCTCCTCCGTATCCGGCACTTTTACCTTTACATAAAACGCACTGTCCCCGCTGTCTGCCGCGGCGTCTGCGCCATTTACGAACACAGAGATAATATACGGGAGCAGGATAATGATCACAAGGAATGCAGCGACAGATTTCAGTTTCTGCTCGATCACATATCGGTCCATAAAAAACAGCCCTCCATACTGTATTGTATGAAGAGCTGTCCTCTGTCATTCTGTTTTCTCGTCCCTGTCCGCTTCCGGCCCTGCAGCCCCTGCTGTCTCTGCGGCAGGCGCGGCGCCTTCTTCGCCAGCCAGAGGAACCGGGACATCCACCGGATTTTCCGGTCCGCCCTGCGGCGGCGCCGGCGGTGTTGCTGCCGGTCCTTCCGGTCCGCCGGGAATGACCGGCGGGAGCGGCGCCGGCGGCGGAGTAATCTTCGGCTCCATCCCCGGATTAAAATCCCGTTTCCGCATCACAAAGAAGCAAAGCGCCTCGTAAAGCGGGACCACGATCATCAGCACCGCGTGCACAAGCCCCATATTCCCCGTAGTGAATCTCTCCAGGATCTGCTTGTTGATCAGGACTTTCAGCGCCATCTGCGCTGCCTGTGCCGCGATCACCGCCACGATCAGCAGTGTGTACAGCATGATAACGAACAGCAGCGCGATCCCCGCGCCTCCTGCGCCGGATATCTGGGCAGCAGCGCCCACTCCGGTCACGAGGATGATAAGAACTCCGAACACGCCTGCCAGAACACTGGATATGATCGGAATGACCAGGTTCCAGATCCCCGGATTTTTGATCTCTTTGTTTTTCAGTTTGATCGGCCCGGCGAGTTCGCCCTGGAAATAATCCCTCGCGTAAGGGATGAACGCCAGCCACGGATACTCTTTCCCCATCCGTTTTCCGATCGTATACAGTCCGACTGAATGGAAGATATAGCTTACCAGTACAAAGGCCAGTATCAGTGTGAGGATGATCAGATAAACTGATAAGATCACGCCGACCAACCCTTCTGAATTGCTGACCGGATAATTATATTCATACGTATAATGATAATCACGACCCATTTATTACTGCCTCCTGTTTTCTGTCATTCCCCGCCTCTGTTCCTCTCTGCTGCTTCTGTTTATTCATCCTGCCCGGACGGCACTTCGACCTTCTCCAGATGCCAGATATCCCTGACATACTCTTCGATCGTCCTGTCGGAAGAGAATTTGCCGCTGCACGCTGTCTGCATCATCGCCATGCGTGACCATCTCTGCTGGTCGCGGTATGCCTCTTCCACCCGCTTCTGCGCTTCTGCGTAGGAGCGGAAATCCTTCAGGATAAAGTACATATCCGCCCTGTCCGTGCACTGTGTATTGAGCAGTGAATTGTACAGGTTCTTGTACATATTGTGGTCGCCGTGAGAGTATGTGCCGTCCATGAGCTGATCGACCACGCGCTTGAGCTCCCAGTCATTGAAATAGATATCCTGCGGATTGTAGCCGCCGTTGTTCTCGTAGTTGATGACTTCCTCTGAGCTCAGTCCGAAGATAAACGCATTCTCCTCGCCGACTTCCTGTACGATCTCTACATTCGCACCGTCCATGGTGCCCAGCGTCGGAGCGCCGTTGAGCATGAACTTCATGTTTCCTGTACCGGACGCCTCTTTGGAAGCTGTGGAGATCTGCTCGCTGACATCCGCTGCCGCGAAGATGATCTCCGCGTTGGACACGCGGTAATCCTCGATAAATACGACTTTCAGCTTTCCGTTGATGCTGCGGTCGTTATTGACAACCTCTGCAACGGAGTTGATCAGCTTGATCGTCTCCTTTGCCCTCAGATAGCCTGCAGCCGCCTTCGCACCGAAGATAAATGTTCTCGGATAGAAGCTCATCTCCGGATGCTCTTTGATCTGGTTGTACAGGTACATGATATGCAGGATGTTGAGGAACTGTCTCTTATACTCGTGGAGACGTTTTACCTGCACGTCGAAAATGGAGCGCGGGTCAACATCGATGCCGTTGTGTTCCTTGATATATTTCGCCAGGCGTACTTTGTTCTGGTACTTGATCTGCATGAACTCACGCCTTGCGTTCTCATCGTTTATATATGGCTTTAAGTTCGCGATCTTGGACAGGTCTGTGATCCAGCCGTCTCCGATCTTGTCTGTGATCCAGTCAGCCAGGAGCGGGTTGCCGTGCGCGAGGAATCTTCTCTGTGTGATGCCGTTTGTCTTATTGTTGAATTTCTCCGGCATCATCTGGTAGAAGTCCTTGAGCTCCTGTTTCTCCAGGATCTCTGTGTGGAGTTTTGCCACGCCGTTTACGGAGAAGCCGGCGATGATCGCCATATTCGCCATGCGCACCTGTCCGTCCATGAGGATCGCCATCTTTTTCACTTTGTTCTCATCGCCCGGATACATCTCGCGGACTTTGATGAGGAAGCGGCGGTCGATCTCCTGTACGATCTGGTAGATACGCGGGAGAAGCTTGGAGAACAGGTCGATCGGCCATTTCTCAAGAGCTTCTGCCATGATCGTATGGTTTGTATACGCGCAGGTCTTTGTCGTCACATCCCATGCTTCCTCCCAGTTCAATCCTTCCTGGTCGATGAGCAGACGCATCAGCTCCGGAACCGCAACGGTCGGATGGGTATCATTCATCTGGATGACAACTTTCTCGTGGAGCTTCCTGATGTCGCTGTGTTTCTTCTTATATTTCGCGATCAGCGCCTGGAGGCTGGCGGAAATGAAGAAATACTGCTGTTTCAGCCTGAGCTCTTTTCCGGAGTAGTGGTTATCGTTCGGATAGAGGACATCCACGATCAGCTTCGCCAGGTTCTCCTGCTCCACTGCTTTGTGATAGTTACCTCTGTCAAACTCATCCAGCTTGAAGTCTGTAATCGCCTGTGCATCCCATACGCGCAGCGTATTCACCACATGGTTGCCGTATCCGACGATCGGCATATCGTACGGGATCGCAAGGACAGACTCATAATTTTCCTGGATGAAGATATCTTTTCCCGTCTCCGGGTCTTTCTCAAAACGGATATTTCCGCCGAAGCGCACTTCCTTCGCGTACTCTTCCCTGCGCAGCTCGAACGGGTTGCCTTCCTTTAACCAGTCGTCCGGCACTTCCTTCTGATAGCCGTTCTCGATCTTCTGCTTGAACATACCATAGCGGTAGCGGATGCCGCAGCCGTAAGCCGGGTAGTTCAGTGTTGCGAGGGAATCGAGGAAACATGCGGCAAGCCTTCCCAGGCCGCCGTTTCCAAGAGCCGCATCCGGCTCCTGGTCCTCGACCACATCCAGGTCGATCCCCATCTCGTCAAGCGCTTCCCTGACTTCTTTGTATGCTTTCATATTGATGAGGTTATTTCCCAGGGCACGGCCCATCAGGAACTCCATGGACATATAGTACACGGTCTTGGCATCCTTCTCATCATAAGCTTTCTGCGTCGCAAACCAGTCGTCAAAGATCTCATCCTTCACCGCATAAGACACTGCCTGGAACAGCTGCTGCGGAGTCGCCTCTTCAACCGTTTTTCTGTACAGTGTTTTCACATTCTCTTTTACTGTCTCTTTAAATGTTTCTTTTTCAAATCTTTTGCTGAACATCGTTCTATTTTCCTTCCTTTTCCACGCCCATTGTAACTGCTTCACCATTGATCTTCCACTCCTTCACGAAGCCTGCCGGCTCTGCTTTTACAACCTGGTCAGCCAATACCTCTCCGCTGATCTGTCCTGCGTATTTTTCGAAAACTGCCTCTGCCTTCTCTGTTCCTTCATATGTCACCCGGATCCGGTCCATGACCTCGAAGTCCGCTTCTTTTCTCATTGTCTGGATCTTGCTGATGATCTCGCGCACGAATCCTTCTTCAAGAAGTTCTTCAGACAGGTTCGTATCCAGGACGACCGTAATGCCGTTGTCATTTTCAGATACATAGCCTTCTGTCTGGGCTGTGTCGATGAGCAGGTCTTCTCTGAAAAGAGTGATCTCCTGTCCGTTCACATCCAGTTTCAGGGCTCCGGTCTCATTGACCTCATCCATGGCCGCGTTTCCGTCCAGAGCGTCCAGGGCAGCTTTGATGCCGCCTAACATTTTACCATATTTTGGCCCGACTGTCTTTAACTGCGGTTTAAAAGTATATGAAGTAAAGTCTCTTACATCGTCAGTAAACTTAATATTCTTAACATTCAGTTCATCCGCGACGATCTCCTGGTAAAATTCCGGGAGGCTGAACGATGCTTTCACAAACATCTGGCCGATGGGCTGGCGGTTCTTGATATTGGAGGCATTCCTGCACGCGCGTCCCATGACTACGAGCTTCAGGACATTGTCCATGTTCTGCTCCAGCTCTGCGTCGATCTGCTCCTCATGCACTTCCGGGAAGAGGCACAGGTGGATGCTCTCCGGCGCGTCTTTGTCAATGCTGCGTACAAGGTTCTGGTAGATCTCCTCTGTCATGAACGGGATCATCGGAGCCGCCGCCTTGGATACGGTCACGAGGGCTGTATACAGTGTCATGTATGCATTGATCTTATCCTGCTCCATGCCCTTTGCCCAGAAACGCTCGCGGCTTCTCCTTACATACCAGTTGCTCATGTCGTCCACGAACTCCTGGAGCGCTCTTGCCGCCTCCGGGATGCGGTAATTGCCGAGATTGTCGTCCACAGCTTTTACCATGGTATTCATCTTGGAGAGGAGCCATTTGTCCATTACGGAAAGCTTATCGTACTCCAGTGTATATTTTGTCGCGTCGAACTCATCGATATTCGCATAGAGGACGAAGAACGCATAGGTGTTCCACAGAGTGCCCATGAACTTACGCTGTCCCTCTGTCACGGCCTTTCCGTGGAAGCGGTTCGGAAGCCACGGCGCGCTGTTGATATAGAAGTACCAGCGGATCGCGTCCGCGCCGTATTTCTCCAGCGCGTCGAACGGATCGACGGCATTTCCCTTGGACTTGCTCATCTTCTGGCCGTTCTCATCCTGCACATGTCCCAGGACGATGACATTCTTGTACGGCGCCTTATTGAAGATCAGCGTGGAGATCGCCAGCAGGGAGTAGAACCATCCTCTTGTCTGGTCCACCGCCTCGGAGATAAAGTCCGCCGGGAACTGCTGCTCGAACAGTTCTTTATTCTCAAACGGATAGTGATGCTGCGCGAACGGCATGGAGCCGCTGTCAAACCAGCAGTCGATCACTTCCGGCACGCGGTGCATCTCTTTGCCGCATTTCGGACACTTGATGGTCACCGCGTCGATGTACGGGCGGTGCAGTTCGATGTCGTCCGGGCAGTTATCGGACATTTCTTTCAGCTCTGCGATGCTTCCGATGGAATGCATGTGTCCGCACTCGCACTCCCAGATGTTGAGCGGGGTTCCCCAGTAGCGGTTGCGGCTGATGCCCCAGTCCTGGACATTCTCGATCCAGTCGCCGAAGCGGCCCTTGCCGATACTCTCCGGGATCCAGTTAATGGTGTTGTTGTTGGCGATCAGGTCGTCTCTTACCGCTGTCATCTTGATGAACCAGGACTCGCGCGCATAGTAGATCAGCGGTGTGTCGCATCTCCAGCAGTGCGGGTAGCTGTGCTCGAACTTCGGAGCGTCGAAGAGCAGTCCTCTGCTGTCCAGGTCTTTTAATACTTCCGGGTCTGCTTTCTTTACAAACAGTCCGGCGAACGGCGTGGATTCCGCCATATTTCCTTTTTCATCTACGAGCTGTACGAACGGAAGGTCATATTTTCTTCCCACATTCGCGTCGTCTTCACCGAATGCCGGCGCGATGTGTACGACTCCCGTACCGTCTGTCAGGGTTACATACGTATCGCATGTCACATAGAATGCTTTCTTATTCTGCTTTGCAGCTGCGTCTGCTGCGCACTGGTAGAGCGGCTCATACTCCTTGCCCTCAAGGTCTGTGCCCTTGTATGTCTCAAGGATCTCATATGCCGGTCTGCTCTCCGCGCCATTCTCCTTGTCTCCTGCCGCGCCGAGTTTACCGAGAACGGTGTCAAGAAGAGCGCACGCCATATAGTAGGTGTAGCCGTCTGCTGCCTTTACCTTCGCGTAGTCCTCGTTCGGGTTCACACAGAGCGCAAGGTTGGACGGCAGCGTCCACGGCGTGGTCGTCCATGCAAGGATATATGCGTCTTCGTCTTTCACTTTAAATCTTACGACTGCGGAGCGCTCTTTGACGTCCTTGTAGCCCTGGGCAACTTCCTGGGCGGACAGCGGCGTGCCGCAGCGCGGGCAGTAGGGCACGATCTTAAAGCCTTTGTAGAGCAGGCCTTTGTCCCAGATCTGCTTTAACGCCCACCACTCGGATTCAATGAATGTGTTGTGGTATGTTACATAGGGGTGTTCCATATCAGCCCAGAAGCCGACTGTGCCGGAGAAGTCCTCCCACATCCCTTTATATTTCCACACACTCTCTTTACATTTGTCGATGAACGGCTCCAGACCGTATTCCTCGATCTGATCCTTGCCGTCCAGCCCGAGCGCCTTCTCGACCTCGAGCTCCACCGGCAGGCCGTGGGTATCCCATCCTGCCTTTCTCGGGACCATGTATCCCTTCATCGTGCGGTAGCGCGGGATCATGTCCTTGATGACACGTGTGAGCACGTGTCCGATATGCGGTTTCCCGTTTGCTGTCGGCGGGCCGTCGTAGAAGATGTATTCCGGGCATCCCTCACGCTCTTCGATGCTCTTCTCGAAGATGTGGTTGTCATCCCAGAACTTCTCGACTTCCTTCTCACGGCCGACAAAATTCATATCTGTTGATACTTTTTTGTACATGTCTGATCTTTCCTTTCTGTTTAGCCCGAGGTGAGGATATGTCCATTTCGGGCGCGCTTCCGCTCGGGACGGAACGCAGCGGTACATAGGACTGCAAAATACGCAGTCCAAGTGCCGGCGTTCCTTTACGGCCCTCAATGGACATATCCTCACCTCGGGCTTTCCAGAACGGAGAACGAAATCAAAACGGAGAGCTCTAGAAATAAAAAGGCTCCCGTCCTGTAAAAGGACGAAAGCCTTACTGTTCTCTCGTTTTAACCACCTGTTACATCATACTTGGAGCGGTCTGCCGCCTGCTCCGCATATGGCGTCCCCTAACGCGGGAACTCACGTCAGCCCTTACTCTCGCCGTACAATACAGATCCGGCGCGCCTTCTGGGCTGCGGCTCGGGAGTGATATTCGGCAGTACCCTACTGATGCCGGGCTTGCACCATCTCCCGGCTCGCTGGGATGTTCGGATAAGACCTACTGTCTCCGTCACAGCCTTTGCTATTGGATTTATGCACATGTTATTATATAGAGAAACGGGAGATCCGTCAAGATTTTTCTGGTGGTTCGTGCGGTTTACTTACTCCAGGATCTCCTTCACCTGTTCCAGCGAAATACTGCATTTCTCCGATATCACTTCCGGTGACTCTCCCTGAGCTGCAAGCTTCAAAACCTGTTTTGTAAGCTGAACTCCCTGTGTAAACCCCTGTTGTATTCCTTCAGTACGGCCTTTGCTGTCCGCTTCTTTTAATTCTTCTGCAAATAATTCTTTCAACGCATCACACATTTTCTTCTCGACCTCCATTTGTTCCCAGTTCGCTCTTGTGATCAGATCCATCACTGCTGCGTAATCTTTTGATTTCCTGTGTTTCTCATATTCCCGCATAAGTTTTCGTATCTCTCCACCTGCCCGAAGATCAGTCCGCATACTCTGCAGCCAGAAATTCTCCCTGTCAGACAGTTCCGGAAGAATCAAAAGCTGCATTGGAAACGGGTCACCTTTCAGGTAGTATATCTTTCAGCTTTTTTATGATAAGAATATCCATCTGCAGCGGTTTTTTACTCAGAAGATATTCTTCATGCATCTCCAGATATCTCATTTCATCCTGCAGCGTAATGCGCAGAGCGGCCCCAAAAGCAGGGTGCCATTGTAGTTTTGCTTTATCCATCTTATCTCCTTAAGTATAATACATCTTGTTTTTCTGGTGCAACTTTATATTTAAATGATTATTTCTGCAATGGCATCACCCCGCCTTTCGATTATAATCGTGTGAAATCCGCCCTGAATATACGGGCATGAATATTGGATGCAGCATGCGATGAATCTGCCGAGTGCAGTCCGCATGAGATAAAGACAGAATAACATAGTTATTCGAAAAAAGGAAGAGTCCAATATTTTGTCAAATCAGGTTCAAATCAGGTTTTTACAAAAAGGGACAGGGCAAAACGCGGTTTGGGACGTAGTAAAATCGGATTTTACTACGTCCCAAACCGGGTTATTTTTCGATTTTCTTATATACTTCGATAAATTCTTCCGCCATGATCCGGAATGTCTCCGCGCTCATGAGCTGGTCCTCGGCGTGCATCAGGATAAGCCCCGACTCGTTCAGCTCGCCGTTGGCGTCCTGCGCCAGCAGGTCCGCGTGGATGTGATGGCCTTCCGTGAATGCCTCGTCGCCCTGGCGGATCTGTTCCTGTGCGGCCTCAAAGTCGCCCTGTTTTGCGCACTGCACGGCATTGACAAAACAGGATCTTGCCGTGCCCACATATGTAATGATTCCGAAACATGCGGTTTCAAATGCTTCTGTCATATCTGTATTCCTTTCTTTTTACCAGTCGTCATCATTTCCTTCTTTTTCTGCTTCCGCCTCTTTGACCAGATTCAGCTTATCGACTCTCTTTGCAAACGGAAGGTACACGAAGAAGGAGATGATAAATATTACAAGCTGCAGCAGCGCCGTTCTCCATCCTCCGATCAGGAAGCCGGAGATGATCGGCGGGCAGGTCCACGGTACCTGTGTCGCGCCGTACAGCGGGCAGAGCCCTGTGTAGAGAGCAGCATACTGTAAGATACAGGAGATCACCGGCATGGCGATGAACGGAAATGCCAGCACCGGGTTCATCACGATCGGGAGACCGAAGAGGATCGGCTCGTTGATGTTGAACAGCGCCGGAACGAGCTCCAGCCTTCCGAGTGTCTTCATCTGTTTTGACCTTGCCATGAAGAACATGTAGATGACAAGTCCGATCGTAAGGCCTGCTCCTGTCACGTTGATGAACTGGTCGAAGAACTGCATGGTTACGATATGTCCGCCGTTTGCCACAGTCAGCTCGATCCCTTTGTCGATCAGCGCCTGGTTCTCAAGGCTGTTCGCCTGCAGGATACCGGTCATGATACCGCCCACGATGGTGGAGCCGTGTACACCGAAGAACCACAGGAACGGAGTCAGGAAGCACATCAGCAGCGCGCCGCCGATGGAATCTGTCATGCCCTGCAGAGGTGTCTGGATCACATTGTAGATCAGTTCCATGGCTGTCGTGTGGAATCCCATGGAGCAGATCCCATGTATGATCGTTGCGCCCACTACGATCACCGCGCCCGGGATCAGTGCGGAAAACGCGTTGGACACGCCTTCCGGGACGCCGGCCGGCATCTTGATCCGGATATCTTTTTTCAGGAACCAGCAGTATACGGATCCTACGATCAGGCCGACGATGATCGCGCCGACCATGCCCTGTCCGGCTGTCCAGCTCTTATTGATGATGCCGCCCACAACGTCCCCGCTCTCTGTTGTGATGGATGCCGGCGTCATCATAATGAACACACCGAGGGCTACGATCGCACCGCTCAATGGCTCCTGTCCGTCAAGTTTGATATAGTTATATGAAATACCAAGCACGGCGATCATGGCGCTGATATTGAATGTCGCGCCGTTCGCCTGCTCAAGCACTGCCTTGATGCCTGTCTCTTCAAGCACGTCCACTACTGCCTGGACCGGGAAGTTGGTAATGATCAGGAATACCGAACCCACGATCAGCAGCGGCATCGAGTAGACCATACCGTCTTTGATTGCCTGGATCCCCTTGAGATTGATAAATGCCATGATCTTGGGGATGATCTTTTCATTCATTAGTTTCTGCATATCTCATTTCCTCTCTGATACTTTAAATCATTCTTTTCCTGCCGCCAGTTTGAACGCAAACCGGAGCACGTTCATGCCGTTGCACATGCCGTAGTCCGCCATCGGGATCACGTCCACCGGAACCCCTGCCGCGCCACAGATCTCTTTTGATTTGGCGAGCTGATAGCCTACCTGCGGTCCGAGGAGCGCCACGTCCGCCTCACCGATCAGCCGCTCCATATCAAGGATCGGATAGGCTTTGATATCCACTTCTTTCCCCTTTTCTTTCGCCGCTTCCTCCATCTTCTTTACGAGCAGGCTCGTTGACATCCCGTTTGCGCAAAACAGTCTGATCCTCAACATTGTTCTCATCCTCCTTAAATTTTTACAAAACTTCTCCGTTGCTCTCTATCACTTTCTTATACCACTCGAAGGAATCTTTCTTCCTTCTCTCCAGCGTTCCATTGCCCTGGTTGTCCTTATCCACGTAGATGAAGCCGTAGCGCTTCTCCATCTCACCGGACCCGGCGCTCACCAGATCGATGCATCCCCACGGCGTGTAGCCCATGACAGGCACCCCGTCTGAGAACATGGCTTTTTTCATCTCGACGATATGCCGTCTGAGATAATCGATGCGGTATGTGTCATGCACTTCGCCGTTTTCCAGCTTATCGTAAGCGCCGAATCCGTTCTCCACGATAAAGATCGGCCTGTGGTATCTCTGATACAGCAGGTTCAGGGAATACCGAAGCCCCTGCGGGTCGATCTGCCATCCCCAGTCGCTCTTCTGCACGTAGGGATTGCGTGCCGTGTAAAATCCTTCCGCCACCTTTGTGCAGTCCTCTGTCTCCACGCTGCTGATCGTCCCGCTCATGTAGTAGCTGATGCCGATGTAATCGACGCACCCCTCTTTCAGCGCTTTCAGGTCATCCTCTGTCATATCCAGGACAATCCCTCTCTCCCGCCGGAACGCTTCCATGAACGCCGGATATTCGCCGAATACATGCAGGTCTCCGTAATAGTAGAGGCGGTGCTCCATGGCGATCTGAGCTGCGATCTCATCCTGCGGCGAGCAGGTCCTGGCATAGAACGGCACCATGGCAAGCATGCACCCGATCTGGAAATCCGGGTTGATCTCATGCCCCAGCTTCACCGCCATCGCGCTGGCCACCATCTCGTAGTGGACCGCCTGCTGCAGGACCGTCTGCACATCCTCGTCCTCCCGGTAGATGATCCCGGAGTTCGTCCATCCGCCCCAGGCGTTCTGGACACTGGACTGGTTGTTGACCTCGTTAAATGTCATCCAGTATTTTACTTTATCTTTATAGCGTCTCATGACTGTACCGGCAAATTTTACGAAAAAGCCGATCAGCCTCCTGTCTCTCCATCCGCCGTATTTTTTCACCAGATGGAAAGGCATCTCAAAATGGCTCAGCGTGATGACCGGTTCGATGTTGTACTTCAGCAGTTCGTCAAACAGGTCGTCGTAGAACTGAAGCCCTTCTTCATTGGGCTCTTCCTCATCCCCGTTCGGGAAGATCCTCGTCCAGGCGATGGATGTGCGGAAGCACCGGAACCCCATCTCTGCGAGCAGCCGGATATCTTCCTTATATCTCGTATAGAAATCGATCGCCTCGTGGTTCGGATAATAGTGCCCCGGCAGGACCCCGTCGGTAATCTCCCGGTCTTTGCCGTTCGCACCCGCGGTCATCACATCCGCGATGGACAGGCCCTTGCCGCCTTTGTCATATCCCCCTTCGAGCTGGTGCGCAGCTACTGCACCGCCCCATAAAAAATCATGTGGAATTTTTCTTGTTTCCATACCTTCCTGATCTCCTTTTCCAAGTTAGGTTTGGGTCCACATGAGCGCTCATGTACTATGCAAATCTTATCATAAATCCGCCTGTTTACAATTATTTTTAGTTAATCTGACACATATTTGCCGGAATATCATTTGTTACATAAAAAAAACAGGTTCTACGGCATGATATACACTGATCTGCTGCCGCATAGTCTGTTTTTTTACCTTATTTTTCGCCTCTAATTTTTCGCCCCTTATTTTTCGCAGCATCCCGGGGCTGCAGGCTGTACTGCCTGGACTGCTGCTATTTTTCGGTTTTGGAACTCTGGATGGCTGCCGCCAGCCTTTCCAGGATATATACCGCCGGAATCTGGGATATCCTGCTTATGTGATCCAGTTCCCCGCAGATCTCCGGCATATAGCAGGCAAAGTTGATATCCGACATCTGCGCCGCCGGGCACTGGGCGGTGTTCGTTATGCTGATCACGGACGCGCCTGCCGCTTTGTACCGGTTGATCCGCTCAACCGTCTCGTCCGCTTCTCCCGACGCGGAGAGGACGAGGAGCACACTCCCTGAATCCAGCTTCGGACAGGACAGGCCCGATCCGTTCTCCGCAGAGAATACCGCCTTCCCTGCGCTGCTCAGAAGATAAGCCCCGTACCTTGTGAGCATCCCGCTCTCCCCGTCTCCGCACAGGATGATGAGCCCCGCTTTCTCACAGATCCCGGCAGCAAGTTCCATATCCCTTAAGAACTTCCCGGCCTGCTCCGAGCTGCGGATAAACTGCGTCGCCGGGACAGCGTCATAACTGCACGCTCTCTCCCGGTGTCCGAGTTCCTTCCTGATCCGGTATTTCAGTTCCGTATATCCTTCGCACCCGGCTTTTTCACACAGGCGCAGGACTGTCGTCGTCGAGACGCCCGCAGCGTCCGCGAGCTGGCGGATGTTCATCTTCGGGATCTCTTCCATATGTAAAGTAATGTAATTATAGACCTTAAATTCACCCGGCTTCATCTGCCGGATCTGTTCAGGATCGAAAAGGGACATGTTTCCTGCCTCCGTCTGACGATTTACGGATTATCGCTGTTGTACAGTTTCTTAGCCAGGGTCTCGATGATATAGATCACCGGGATCTGGGTCGTCACATTCCGCTCATTGACGAGCGCCTCCGCCACATGATATGAGATATTGCAGTCCGCCATCCTTGCCAGGACCGAATTGGCATTGTTTGTGATGGAGATCAGCCTGCTGCCCCGCTCCTGAAGCTGCGACGCGATTGTAATGGTCTGGCTCGTCAGGCCGGATTCCGACAGTGCGATCGTCACTGTGTTCTCCGCCAGATCCTGCAGGACCGGCAGCCACGGGTCATCGATAAACAGACTGAAACGCCCTACATTGGAAAAATATCTCGCGCCGTATTTCCCAAGCATACCGGAAGAGCCCACCCCGATGAAGATCGTGCAGCGGGATTCTCTCAGATACTGGAATGCCTTCTCTATGCTCTCCTGAAAATCTTCAGACCGGACCTGGTTCACAAAGCTCTGGAGCTCCGCAGTGCCGTCGTCTTTCAGCGCGTCCCGCTTGCCCTCCAGATGTTCTCTGTATTTGAGCTTGAACTCACTGTATCCGTCCGCCCCGCATTTCCGGCAGAAGCGCAGGATCGTAGCCGTGGAGACATGGGCCATGGCAGCCAGCTCCTTGATCGGCATCCTGCTGATCCGCCCCCGGTTCTTCACGATGCAGTCATAGACCGCAAGGTCAAGGTCTGTAAACGTATCCATCATCTCTTTTGTAAACATCGCTCAATCCCCCTGTCAGAATTCCAGACTGTCTGTGTTTAACATCTCCATTGCCGGGTTCAGATGACAGAGAGATCCGTTATATGAAAAGGCGGCTGATAAACTGACATGCTTGATCCTCCTGCTCGAGACTTACTTATTATCTTGCTTATTATCTTGGTGTTTATAGCATACCACAAATATTTATGAAAAGAAAGGCGACTAACTCATCGAATACATCTCCTCCAACGTGACAAGCCGCACCTCGCCACGCTGCCCGGCGTTTTCCAGCCCTTCCGTAAATCCGGCCTTTGAAAAAATATAATAATGATACCTGCTTCCCTTCCCAAATACAGCAGCATATGATCTGAGCCGTTCCAGTTCATCAAGCCCGGTCTTTTCTTTTTTATACTTGCAGGAACCTATGATATATTCACTGCCCTCTGCCGGACATCCTATTATATCGATCTGTACCTGTCTTCTTGTCTTCCTGTCTGTGCCCCACCACTGACCGAGATCACACATAGCTATCGGGAGATCCTCTGCATAGTAAAGCAGATACTGCCGACACATATTCTCAAAAGTCAGTCCCATATAATCAGCCAAATGCGCCTTTACAGCGCGGTCATATGTTTCACCGATACGCCCGGACGCCACAGCAATGATATTTTTCGGCACGAAGCGGTACCAGAAACGGAAAAACTGATCCGCAAGAAGATAAATCGTTTTCTTTCCCGGTCTTTCTGTAACAGGGGTTTCTTTCTTAATGATTCCCAGTTCCATGAGCGTATGGATATATTTTGAACAAGGACCGGTCTCTGTTCCCGTCTTCGTAGCAATCTCATTCATTCGGGAGGCGCCTTCTGCAATCGCCCGGATGACAGCATTATAAACAGCCGGTTCTCTCAGTTCCTGCTTCAGCAGATTCTCCGGCTCCTCAAACAGATATCCCGACCGGTCAAACAGATTTTCCAGCAAAGCGTCATCCACCGATCCGCGCACACCCAGCTTATTGATATAATGAGGAACTCCGCCTGTGATCCCGTAGATCAGTGCGTTATCTTCTTCGGAAAGTTCCGGATGAAAAACAGCGGTTTCCCTGTAATTCAGCGGCTCAATCTTAAACTGCCCGGTTCTCCTGCCATACAGAGGACTTTCATGGCCGAGCACCTGATTTTCCATAAAGCTCATAGACGACCCGCAGAGGATCAGATACAGTTTCGTATGGACCCAGCGGTGATCTATCAAATGTTGGAGAATGGATGAAACAGCTGATTTTGCTTTCGCCAGATATGGATATTCATCGATCACAAACACAAGTCGTTCCTCTGATGCGATCCTGCCGATCTCATTGAACGCATCCTCATACGTATCGAATCGAGCTCCCATATCCGATCCCGGATACTTATACGCAAAGACCGCGCGGGATAATGTCTCAAGATTTTCCTGTTCTGTCGAATCCAGCGCAGAAAACAGGATCGTTGGTTTCCCTTTACAGAATTCATTGATCAGTGCAGTTTTTCCAACGCGCCGCCTTCCATATATGACAATACACTCAAACTGACCATTGTCATAGCGCCTGTTCATCTTTTCCAATTCCGAATCACGACAATAAAACATCATCTCATCTCCATTCTGTCAGGTTTTTGGATTTATTTAGTATCTCACAAGTTAGTATCTTACGATTATATTAATATCATTCATTAAAAAAGTCAACATTGATTGGGGACGTAGTAAAATCCGATTTTACTACGTCCCCAATCAAGTTTCACCCTGTCCCTTTTCACAATTTTTTCACAAACAGCGCCCGGATCGCATTTAGTACCGCGATGATCATGACGCCCACATCCGCGAATATCGCCAGCCACATGTTGGCCACGCCCACTGCGCCGAGCACGAGGCAGATGAGTTTAACGCCGATGGCGAACCAGATATTTTCATACACGATCCGGAGACATTTTCGCGAGATCCTGATCGCCTTGGCGATCTTCAGCGGATCGTCGTCCATGAGCACGATATCCGCCGCCTCAATAGCCGCATCCGAGCCCATGGCTCCCATGGCGATACCGATATCCGCCCTGGAGAGGACCGGCGCGTCGTTGATGCCGTCTCCCACGAAAGCCAGCTTTCCTCTGGCCGGTTTCTGCGCGAGCAGTTCTTCGACTTTGGCCACTTTGTCTGCCGGAAGCAGCTCGGCATGGACTTCGTCGATGCCAAGATCCGCCGCCACATGCTCTGCCACCTTCCGGGAATCACCGGTCAGCATGACAGTCTTCTCTACGCCTGAGCGCTTCAGCGCCCGGACTGCCTCTCTGGCATGAGGCTTCTCTATATCAGAGATCACTATATGTCCGGCGTATCTGCCGTCCACTGCCATGTGGATGATCGTTCCTGACTGATGGCAGTCGATCCATTTCACGCCCAGTCTGTCCATGAGCTTCGAGTTGCCCGCTGCCACTTCCACACCGTCCACCTTCGCAGTGACGCCGTTTCCGCTGATCTCCTGTATCTCTGTCACACGGCTGCGGTCGATCTCTTTCCCGTATGCGCGCTGGAGACTTTTGCTGATGGGATGGGAGGATGCGCTCTCTGCCAGCGCCGCATATTCCAGCAGCTCTTCTCTGTCCATCTGATTGTGGTGGACTGCATTGACTTCGAACACACCCTGCGTGAGTGTACCGGTCTTGTCAAATACGACATATTTCGTCTGCGACAGGATCTCCAGATAGTTGGAGCCCTTCACAAGTACGCCTGCATTGCTTGCGCCGCCGATCCCCGCGAAGAAACTTAATGGGATACTGATGACCAGAGCGCATGGACAGCTTATAACAAGAAAGGTAAGCGCCCGGTAGACCCATGTCTCCCACTGGGCGTCCAGCCCCATGCCGAACATCCGCACAAGCGGCGGCAGGAGCGCCAGGGCAATGGCGCTGTACACGACGGCAGGCGTATATATCCTGGCAAATCTGGTGATAAATGCCTCTGACCTTGATTTTCTTGAGCTGGCGTTCTCTACCAGGTCCAGGATCTTCGATACTGTCGAATCCCCGAATTCTTTCGTAGTCCTGATCTTAAGGACCCCAGTCATATTGATACATCCGCTGATCACCTCGTCGCCTTCTCCCGCCTCTCTCGGAAGGCTCTCCCCCGTGAGGGCGCTTGTGTTCAGCGCTGTGCTCCCTTCTATGATAATGCCGTCGATAGGCACTTTCTCCCCCGGCTGCACTACGATCACAGAGCCGATCTCCACCTCGTCCGGGTCAACCTGCGTAAGCTTCCCGTCTGTCTCGATATTGGCGTAATCCGGACGGATATCCATAAGGTCGCTGATATTCCTGCGGCTCTTTCCGACCGCATAACTCTGGAACCACTCTCCCACCTGATAAAACAGCATGACCGCGATCGCCTCAGTGTAATCCCCGCTGTCTGTCAGCGCTATGACGATCGCCCCCACTGTGGCGACCGCCATGAGCAGGCTTTCATCAAACGGCTGCCGGTTTTTGATCCCTTTAAATGCCTTCAGCAGGATATCGTATCCTATGACCAGATAGGGCACTAGGTAGAGGATAAATCTTGCCATCCCCTCGACCGGCACAAAATGAAGCGCGATCATGAGCGCTGCCGCTATGAGTATCCTCGCCAGCATTTTTTTCTGCTTCTTGCTCATATCTTCTCCTCTTTTCTTTTAAATAATTAAACAATCTTTTAATCATATCGTAACAGGAAGAGAGCCATTTACAGCCCTCTGTCCCTGATCCATTCATGCCATATTAAAGAAAGGCTTTTGCAGAATGTTTTTTGACAAGATCACCTTTTACAGGATAATCTCTTACAGAAAGATCTCGCAGTCGTCTTCCACTCTCTTGCAGTTCTTCCGCACTTCCTGCATGACTGCTTTCGCGTCGTGCCCCTCCTCGAACTCCACGTTCATCTTCAGTGTCATAAAGTTTACTACTGCATCTTTCACGCCGGCTGTATTTTTCGCCGCCTGCTCCATCTTATTTGCACAGTTCGCGCAGTCCACATCGATCTTATAAGTCTTTTTCATATCATCTCACTCCTTATGCTATCTCTGTATCATCCATTTCGATTAAACAATTATTTAATTGTTGACTATAATGTAATCCAGACCGTATAATAAGTCAATAGAAAGACTGCTCATTCTCCCGTTTGGGCGAAAAATATTTCCGATTGGAGCAATCAGTCTGAAACGGAACAGAAACAGTACAAAATCATAAAGGAGGCTCCTGATGGAACAAAAAGCACTGCCCCATGACCATGGGCATCATAACGAAGAAGAGATCATGAAGCACATGCCCGGCGAAGATGAGATCGCCGGCGTATCAGAAGCGATGAAACAGCTCGGGGACCCGAGCCGGCTGCGCATCTTCTGGCTTTTGTGCCACTGCGAGGAATGCGTGCTCAATATCGCTGCCATCGTCAATATGACCAGTCCCGCAGTCTCCCACCATCTCCGCCTTTTAAAAAGCAGCGGGCTCATCGTGAGCAGGCGGGAAGGGAAGGAAATGTATTACCGTACCGCGGATACCGAGCTTGCGCAGGTGCTCCACCATACGATCGAAAAACTCGGGCGGATCACCTGCCCCGAACAGCACAGCTGACCTGCCTGACAGCAGTTTCCCTGCTGTCGGATCCTTATGAAACGGAGGTTTTTATGATGATGGGCCAAAAAACAGACTGCCGGAAAGACTGCCAGATCAGCAGTCATCTGCGCGATGTCCCGCCCGGAAAATTCCTGATGATCCGGCATCCGCTGTCCGACGAAGACTTCATCAGGGAGTTCTCTGACGCGGAACTTCCCGCTGACACAAGGCTGAAAACAGAGACCTATCTGCTGTATCCCGGGATCGAGCTTTCCTATAATTATTTCCTCGGGGACCGGTTCCGCTTCCACCACAGGCACAAAGACTGCGTCCTCTCCATCGACCACTGCTGCCGTGGACGCATCGGCTGGGAGATGAAAGACGGGCTGAGCCTGTATTTCGGAAGCGGGGACCTGGCTTTCCACGCCACAGACAAATGCGCGGATTCCCTCATCACCCTGCCGCTTGGCTATTATGAAGGGCTGACGGTTTCTCTCGATCTCTCAGTGCTCAGGGACACCCTCCCCGAACTGCTCAGAGACGCGGAACTGGATATCTGCGCCCTGTGCCGCTCCTTCTGCGGAGAAAAGGAGACCGCCGCCCTGCCCGCCAGCCCGCGGATCGGGCACATTTTCTCAGAGGTGTATGACCTGCCGGAAAAGATGCGCCGCCCCTACCTCAGACTGAAATGCCAGGAGCTCCTTCTCTTCCTGAGCATGACCGGCCCGTCGGAAAATACAGTGTTTGACTCCTTCCACTCCGAACAGGCGGAAATCATCCGCCGGATCCATGACGCGATGACTTCGGACCTGAGGAAACGGTATACGATCGAGGAGCTTTCCCGGCAGTATCTGATCAATACGGCAGCGCTCAAAAGCGTCTTCAAATCCGTATACGGGATGCCTGTTGCATCATATATGAAGCAGTACCGCATCATGAGGGCAGCGGAACTGCTGCGCAACACTGACAGGAGTGTATCAGAGGTCGCCTCAGAAGTGGGTTATGAGAGCCAGAGCAAATTTTCGGCTGCGTTTAAAGATATCATGAAAATACTGCCCACGGATTACCGAAGGCAGTATATCTGAATGTCTCATTTATCCAGTTTATCTCCTTTTGTTTCGCCCGGAAGGACGGGAAGCTCCTTCCGCGGCATAGCGTCCAGGCCGTTCCGGATGCCGCTGGTCATTTCTCCGGCGGTCCGGGCCCCGATGATGATCTCCTCGATAGTCTGGATCCCGGTAGTTATGGCTCCGGCGGTACTGACTCTGATGTCTGTGGATCTGGCGCCGTCTCGCCCGGGCCATGCGGCGTCTTCTCTTTCTCACAAGGATACATCTGGCCACAGCGAAGGCGGTCACTGCCAGCACCACAACTGCCGCCCCCGCTCCGATCAGGATCTTAGCCACAAGCGGCAGCCCCGCCTCTTCTCCCGATGGTCCATCAGCCGAGGCTCCGCTCTTTTCCGTTATCCGCGGGGTGATATCATATCCCATCTCTTCCTTCACATATTCCGGCGTCAGCGTCACATCCGCGCTTCCCACATCCTGTCCTTTGTAGAAGTATGTTACCTTTCCCTCAGCTTCCCTTTTATCCGTGATCGTTATCTCACTCTCGAGCGATGAAAAATCGATCCCTGTTGGAAGCACTACGTAAGGCGCGTCATCCAGATAAGAGCTGACCCCCTCCGCCTTAGGCTGGCCTTTCAGAGACACCTTCGAAAAATTGGAAAATGCGTAGTCAAACATTCCCCTTGTATCCACATATACATCTCCATCATCCTGGAGCAGCACCGCCACAAGCCGCATATCGCCGTTATCAGCCATTGTGACCAGCGTTGTCCTGGACTGATCCGTATATCCCGTCTTCCCGCCGGTACAATATTCGTAGTAATAATATCCGCCCTCCCAGAGCATCTTATGGTTCTGCTGGAATGTACGCGACTCTCCTACAAGATTCGTCGGTCCGATCGTATAATTCAATGTCTGCGTGACTGTCCGGAACTCCTCGAACTGATAAACCGCTGACGCGATCAGCGCCATATCATGCGCAGTCGTATAATGCTGCTCATCGTGGAGCCCATTGGCATTCATCCAGTGCGAGCCAGTGCAGCCCAGCTCTGCCGCCCGGTCGTTCATCGCCTGGATAAATGTATTGTAGTCCCCGCCCATGAGCTTCCCCGTGCTCTCCGCAATCGCATACGAAACCTCATTTGCAGAAGCCAGGAGCATGCCATATAAAGCGTCATTCATACTTAATATCTCTCCCGGCGTCATCCCGATACTGGCGTCTCCCGGTTCCAGGAAAGATACACTGTCTTCAGAAAAATAAACCTCATCGTCAGTCTTTGAATTCTCAAGCGCTACCAAAGCTGTCAGAAGCTTTGTAATACTTGCGGGATAATGCCGCTCATCCGGCTTTTTGGCATAGAGGACCGCTCCGCTGTCCATATCCATCACGATCGCCGAATTGCCGTAGACACGAGGTCCCTGCGGCCAGCCCTGAATGTTATCCGTATCCGGGACTGTATCATAGGATGCCTGTAATGCTTCTTCAAATGTCATCGTATCGTCCGCATATACATTGGCCGCCGGCAGGGCCGCCATGGAGACAGCCAGTGCCGCTACCGCAGTACGCCTGATAAAACTTCCCATCTCATCCTCCAAACTATAAAACTATACCTATTATATTCAAATGTGCTCACAGATTCAAGGTCGGATAAGGCAATCCGCCACTTATACAGGCATGGTGACTGCCTGCCCGGCGTATCGCGCAAAACAGCCAGGAGGGTACAGCTCTTTTAGAACCGTACCCTCCTGGCTGTCATCCGCTTAGCGGACAAGATCATTTGTTTTATTTATTCTCTTGTCCTATTTCTTTTTCTTCCTGATAATGACCACTGCCGCTACTGCTGCAACTGCCACGATAAGGACAACTGCCCAGATCACAGGACTGCTCTGGTCACCGGTCTGCACTGCTGTATTGCCGCCCTTATCACCTTTGTCAGCATTGCCGCTGCCTGGCTTCTGGGTATCTGCACCCGGCTTATCTGTGCCTGGCTTATCCTGATCAGAGTCCCCTTCTCCCGGAGTCTCGATCTTCTCGAATTTCGCCGTGATCGTCAGGTCAGATGTCACAGGCTGTGAGAAATCATACTCTGTATCGCCTACAAACCAGCCGATGAACTTGTATCCTTCTTTAACCGGATCAGCAGGCTTAACGAGCGTCAGCCCGTCTTCAACCTGGACTGTCTGTCCGTTGATCGTTACCGTATGGTATGTTACTCCCGGCTTAACAGCCTCGAACACCGCCGCGATTTCTGTATCCTGTACCGGGGTGAATGTATATGGATTGTCGTAGGAAACAATCTGATCATTTACCTTCCAACCCGCGAAACGATAACCGCTGTTCGGCTCTGCTTTTACTGTTACAGACCCATCTGCCTGCATTGCACCTACGCTGACAGTTCCGTTCGCGTCGGTTGACGGAGTTACGGTGTACGCTTCAAAGCGTGCTGTCAGTGTCACGTCTCCTGTAATCGGCTGTCCAAAGTCAAATGCATTCTCACTGCCCTCTTCGAACCATCCGAGGAATTCATGTCCCGCCTTTGTCGGTTTTTCCGGTTCACCTGCTGTTTCGCCGTCTTTGACAGTCTGCGTTGTTTCGTTACCGTCAGCGACAAAAGTTACTGTGTGCGTAACTTCCGGCTCCGGCTCATCGTTCTTCGTAAACTGAGCGGTAAGAGCTGTGTTCTCTGTCACTGCAAATGTATATTCCGCGTCATCAGAAACCTTGGTTCCTGTAACAGCGTCATACCATCCTGCAAAGGTGTATCCCGTGTCGGCTTTTGCAGTTACGGTTACTTCCTCACCCTGCTGCACTGCTTCTTCGCTGGCTTCCGCGGTTCCGCCTTCCTGAGCTTCAACATATACGGTGTAGGTCTGAGCCGGGGCATTTCCGACATCAAACTCAGATACAGCCACCCATCCGTCGTTGGACTCTTTCGCCACGAACTTGATATACTGTACTTCCTGCTCCTCAAAGTAGAATGTTTTCGTCGATGCGTCTGCCGCAAATACTGCGTCCTCTGCAACCTTAATCCACTGATCGCCTTCATTTGCTTTCACATACAGGTCTGCCTTTGTCACCTGTCCGCTGGCTGAACCTGTCCTCGGTGTGAAGCTGAACTGGTTGATCATATACTTATTGCCAAGGTTGATGGTGCCGCCGATGGAATCCATATTCCCCTTTGTTCCGTCCTGACCGTCTACTTTATCGCTTGCATTCTGCCAGTTAGAGTGCCAGATCGTACCGGATTTCCCGTCGAACGCATACTCGAAATTCCCTTCTGTTGCAGTATATATCGTCTCAGAATCTACAGCTACTTTGGTCCATCCAGCCTTGTTGTAGATATCTACTGCCTGCTGTTCTTCTGCTACTGTTACGTTCACATTGTCGATCTCTGCCTGGATCGCGTTTGTCTTAGAACCGATCCTCTGGAGCGGCAGGAGCAGAGTCGCATTCTTGATGCCCTGTTTTCTTACCGTATTGTCCGTCTGTCTGTTGCGGTAAATACCTGTCGCCGTGTAGTCCACGCCGTCCACTGTCATTGTCGTGGAAAGGGTGTCTGTTGTGATCTCGATGTGTACCTGTTTTCCTACCGGGAGCTTATAATCAAAGTAATAATCATACAGCTCTCTTCTGAATCCAAGCCGTCCATCATCCATCACCCGGATATCGTGCGCATAGTCATCGCTTCCCGGAGTGTCTGCCTCGAAAAGGATCTGTCCTGCTTTCGCCGGAGCGTCCAGTGTAATATCAAACGCCAGCGTGCTTCCTGTTGACAGCTTCTCGATCGGCGTTGTCACATAGCTCTCGCCGCCTTTGAGTGTCAGGCTGCCGTCTTTAATATCCGCGTTCTTAACTTCTGTCAGATCTCTTCCGTTATTAGAGGAATCTGTCTTGTCCTCGAATTCATAGGACATATATTTATTGTTTTCGTCTGCGGATGCTTTCGAATACGGGTTGCTTCCCGGCGCGTCGCCGAGCGCTGCCTGTGTTTCCTTAAGCTGGTCGAAAGTAAGGTCCTCGCCCTCGCCCCAGTTCTTGCTTGCAAGTACCGGAAGAGCATCTTCGAAACGTTCAAAGTTGTCTACTTCTGAGATACCCTGAGCGCTTGTGTCAATGTTATCGTTCCAGATAGCGAATGTGCTTCCCAGCATCTGCTCGGAACCTGCCGGGATCACTGTACCGCCCATATTGTTCGGCACCCAGTTATTGTACAGGTTCTCTGTGGCAAGATAGTCACCGTATCCGCCTCTGCCGCCGTTCCCGTTCGGCACCATGTAGAGGGAGCCGTCCAGTGTATTGATCAGGTCAAACCCGTCATTGTACATCTGTTTCGGATTGGAGTATCCTGTATTCCATACATTGAGCTGTACGTTTTCGCTGCGGACATCCACTGTGCCGGTGCCTGCAAGCTGTGTCAGACTTCCCCACATACGCACTGTACGGTCATTGTCCTGGATAAACTCGATCATATCGTCAGAGAAGTGACGGAACGCATCTGCATCGCCGTAATATTCATCTGTACCGATATGTACTGTCATACTGGAATCAAACATATCCTCTGTCAGATATTCATCCCATACGTCCTGCACAAACGCAAGGCTCTGGCTGTAATAGCTGTTCGGGTCTTCCGTATCTCCGCTTAAGTTAAACTGCTCTCCTGCCCTTGCACGGGTACCGTTTACTGCCAGTTCTTCCGGAAGCATCAGATCCGGGCGTACCTTTGTAAATGCTCCGGAATGTCCCGGCGCATCGATCTCAGGTACGATGCTGACGCCCATGTCTCTTGCTTCCAGGATAAAGTCCCTGAACTCTTCCTGTGTATAATAGAGATCTGTATTCGTCAGATCCTGCTTGTTCTGGCCGCCCTCTTTGATATCCGACTCCAGGCGGAATCCTGTATAAGCCCTGTCTCTCGCATCTTCCGCGCCGTTAAAGAACGCATTTTCATAGAAGATCAGGTTATCGTTGAGATGTACCTGGAAGTCATTCATCTTATAGTATGCCATTGCTTTTGCAACGTCTTCCAGCATATCCATGGACGCCGGCTTACGCGCTACGTCAAGGCTGAAGCTTCTCACTTCGAACTTCGGATAGTCTTTTGTGATTCCCATCGGGACCGCATTCTCATTCAGCTTCGCGATCTGAAGGATCGAACGTGTCGCCCAGTAAGCGCCTGTCGCCTGCTCAGCTTTCACGGTGATCATATCGTCTGTATCGATGATGTATCCCTCTTCATCCAGGCCGTTCTCCTCATCTTTTTCAAAAACGATATCACCTGCTGCTTCGCCGCTTGCTGCAACTGCGAGTTCTATACCGAACTCAGCTTTGTAGTCCTCAGCCAGGGCTGTCGCCGCTGTCTCAAACGCCGCATCCTTATATACGATCTTTGTGCTGTCGCTGATCGTGACTGCGCCCTCTTCTGTGCCGCCGTACCACTCAGCCAGCTCCGGGATCACGACCGGTTTAGCATTTGTTCCGGCATTCTCATACTGTCCCGGAATTGTAACTGTATGTTCTACTGTTCCCTCGGCGGATTCACCGTCTTTTGTCACTTTGTATATAAGATTGATCTCTTTCTCAGTAAGAGGCTGGTAAATTGTGCCGTCTTTTCCGACAACCTGCTCATAATCTGCAAGGAACTCTACTACAGTACCATCTGGCACTGTCTCAGAGATCTCCAGCTTCATCTCTTCTGTATTTACCGTCGGAGCGCTGAGTACATCCGCGATTTCCTGAGCTGTGGAGTCTTCCTTGACTGATCCCGGCTCAACCGCGTATGCCGCGAACTCTGCCACGGAGACATTCCACCAGTTGCTTACCGACTCGCCATACTCTGTGATATTCAGGCGGATCTGCTTTGCCCACACCGGACTCTCCAGAGAGATGATCTGCTGTGTATTATCGATCTGCTGATCCTGCGTATATACCGTCTGGAATTCACCGTCATTTACAGTATTTACATCAATCGTATACTTCTTGATATTTGTTTTTTCCCAGTTGATCTTGAAATACTGCACGCGTTGTGCTGCCGGAAGCGTAATCGTCAGCGTGCGTGCCGTTGTCCCGTTTCCTGCGTCATTTGTCGCCCAGCGGGTCGCCTTGTCGCCGTCGATCGCTTTGCCCGGAGCCTGTGTATCTCCCTCTGTCTTCTCATAGTCACTGGCTGCCGCTGTCCCTTCCAGGCAGTAGTTTTCTTCCGGAAGGATATCGCTCGGGATCTGATCCTCGTAGATCTGGAACTCATAGACTGATACGGACTGCCAGTTCCCCGGGTTCAGGCTGTATCCGTCTACATAGAGGCGTACATATTGCGCCGTAACAGGCTCTGCGAGATGGATGTTCTCGTTCAGGTCTGAGATCGGGTCATCTCCCTCTTTCTCATAAATCTTTGTCCATTCACCGTCAGCTGCTCCTGTCTCGGAAGTCTGGATCTCGTAGCTTGTGATATTCAGTCTCTCCCATGCGATCACGAAAGACTGGAATGTCTTTTCCGCCCCCAGATCCAACGTCAGGATTTTCGGCTCCTGCGAGCTGTTGGGGTTTGTCGCCCATCTTGACTGTGGCTTCGCCGCTTCTCTGTTGACAACGCCGTCAATTGCTTTTGACGCCGGATAATCATTTGTTTCAGTGTCATTCGCCGTCGCCGTTGCTCCAAGCGCCAGGTTCACCGCTTCCTCTCCCGCTGCCTTCACTTCAGTCAGCGGGGAGAACGGGGCTGCAAGCGTCACCGTCATTGCAGCCGCGAGAATGCAGGCGCTCAGTTTTTTCAAACTTTTTCTGCTTTTTCTCATAGTTCCCTCCCTGTTTTATTTCCTTTTTTTCCTGATGATCACAACAGCCTCAGCTGCCGCCGCGCAGATAACCATCACCATGACGATCGGAAGTACGTTCACAGCATCGCCTGTATTGACTGCTGTGTCGGCTTTTCCGCTGTCCTGACTGCCGCCCTGGGCGCTGTCCACAAGCTTCAGGTTCAGCTCTGCTTTTTCGAAAGCTGCCTTGAGCTGTGCGAATTCTGCCGCGCTTAAGTCAGACGGATCTGCATTCATCAGTGCTTCATAGGCTTCTTTGTAAGCCTTATAGGAATCAGCCGTGTAGCCTTTCTCTGGTTTCAGGGTAATGCTGTCACGGTAATCCTCTGCTCCCTGTGCCCTCGGTACGAGCGCGCGGACCGCATTTTCGATCGCTGCCGCTGCCGCTGACACTTCTTCCTGGCTACCGGACTTCAGAAGTTTCTCTGTATCTGTCTGTCCGAGCAGGTCAGTAAGCGCTTTGTAGGACGAAGATGTGAACATCTCTGCATCCACAGCCTCGGCCGCGGATATCTGTGCCTTCAGCGCTGTCACATCGACCAGACCGCTCATTGCGTTCCGGATCGCTGCCACATACTCTGCATCTTTCGAGTCATCTGTATTCGCCTCAGCTTCTGCCACGATGTCTGCAAGGGCCTGATAAGAATCTTCTGTGTACTTATCTGCCGCGCCTTCCGCACCGAGGACTGCCTTTGCCTCCGCGATCACTTCATCCAGAGTTGTCTCCGGTTTCAGGTCAAGTGCTGTATAAGCGCCCTTGATCTGTTCCACTGCATCTGCGACAGCGTCTTTTGTACCGTTCTTAAGCAGCGCTTTTCCGTTTTCCACTGCCTCTGCGAACGCCGCGTAGCTTTCCTCAGTGTAAATGGACGGGTCTGTGACCTGATCTTTCAGCGCGATCGCTGCCTTCAGCTCTGTCACGTCGATCAGGCTGTCCATTGCATCACTGAACGCATCCTTTGCCTCAATGAACCGCTCCGGATATACGCGCTCTCCTTCACCGGACTCTGCCGCCTTATCCTGGGCTGCCAGTGCATCAATGGCTTCTTTCGCCTCCGTAAGGGCCTCATAGCTGACGGTTGTGTAATCCTCACCGTTCACCGCATCGTAGCGGAGTGTTTCCAGCTCAGCCTGCTCGCGGTTTGCCGTGGAGTATGCCAGCGCTGCTTCCGCTGCGTCTGCATCTGCCGCAAGCGCTTCTGCCGCCGCCTGGGACAGGTCTGCCGTATCCTCAAGCGCTGCCTCGATCTTTGCGATCATGTTTTCATAAGTTGTGTAGCTTACCGTGGTATAGATCATGCTGCTGTTATCAATCTTACCAGCTGCCATTTCCTGCAGTGCGGTTACTGTCTCCGTATTTACACGGATCACGGCGTCTGCCGCCGCTTTCTGCAGACTCGCCGCAGCACTGTCCACTGTAGTCTGGGATATCCCTTTGCTCGCTGCGACTGCCTTCGCCATCTCCTCTGCCGCGTCATACGCTGCCTGCGAAGATGTGGTCCATGTGTCATATCCCTCAGGCTTCGCTGCCAGAAGTCCGTTCAGCTCCTCTTTGTCCGCAGGATCTGCCACCTGCTCCAGAGTGATGATCTCAGCGATATCCGGGATCTTCTCATCCCACTCAAATGTAATGCTGAGCAGAGAATGTCCTTCTTTTACTGTAAACTCATTGATTGCCTGTGCCAGTGTGCCGACTTCTTCGGTTACTGTAGCGCCTGTCTCTTCATTATAGAGAAGGACTTTTACTGCCGCGCTGCTTGCCGCACCACTCTGGATGACACGGAAGCTCCGGATGCCGTCAGTCTCATCGATCTTGTAGGTCATGCTTCCGCCTGCCTCTGACGGTCTGTATGTTGTGTTAAAGTCTCCGTCCAGCATATTTGACGGCTGGTGTTCCCTCTCTTCTGTCGTCCCGGAGAACGCCATATCCGTCTCCGCAGATATATAGGCCCCGCCGTTGATCACTACTTCATTGATGATGAGTGAACGGTTCGGGAAGTTAGCAGTCACATACAGCCGCATGTAGCGCGCTGTTGTATCCAGGTCGTCCCTGCCGTAGTAGCGCACGTTCGGATAGTTGGAATCCGCCTCGCCTGCCGCTGTATCAGCCATTGTCTGTTCCGCCTGCTCTGCGGTATCCGCCACGCCGTCGCCGATCTCAAACGCATCTGTCCACTTCTGTCCGTCGCTTGAGAGCTGGACCATCACGTCACGGATATAGTCCTCTGTATTATCCGCAGTGTAGATGCGGATGGAATTGATACCGATCTCCTGGCCGAAGCTGAACGCTGCCGTATTTCCTTCAAGTGCAGAGCCTCCGAACTTCGTCTGAGTTGTCATATCCCCGTCAAAGGCCTGTCCGTTGTTCCTTGTATCTCCCCAGGATGCCACAACCGGGATATCAGAGGAGATCAGTTCTCCCATCGCTCCGACTGAATACAGAGAAGCAGTAAACTTCGATATATTTACTTCTGCTGCGCTGTCTGATGTATTGACCAGCCGGATGTAGCGCGCAGTCTCACCGGCAGCGCTGCCGTCTGCTGTGGTCCATACTTTACCGTTGTCAGAATACTGGAGTTCGACTCCGTCTCCTGTGTACTCAGCGTCGATGGACGTCAGTTTGCGGATTTCTTTCATATCGATGCCGATATAGGATCCCGCCTCCAGGGTAACCGTACCCGGTGTAAGGATCGCGCTCTCTTTGTCCACTGCCGCGGTGAATGCTGTGCCTTCCACATCTGTGTATACACATTCCGCGTCCGCCGCAGACACTTCTGTCACATCGACTTCATATACCTGCCACCAGTGGCTTGTATCTCCTGCGCCATTGGTCAGCCGGATCGCAGTTGCTTTCGTGCCGTCTGCATCGATTTCCACGCTCGCCCCTGCGTTCTGGATAGTTTTCAGTTCGCTCCAGTTGTCGCTGTCGCCAGACTTGTACTCCACTTTCAGCGTGGGCAGTGCGTCGCCTGTTCCCTGGAGAAGTGAGATCTCTTTCATTGTGACCTCGCGGTCAAACGCGATCTCAATGCCCTGTCCCTGCTGCATATTGCCATTATCCGGGTTGGTGCTTGCCAGCCATGCCAGTGTGTCCGGGTTTCCGTCTACGATATATTCAAACTTGTTATTCTGTGCCCCGTCGTTAATGCTTGTATGGGTTCCGATCCTCGTATTTACGCCGGATGCGGTCATCACAAACGCCGGGGTGCCGGTCTGCGGATATACGGTGATCTCGCTGATCCTCCACCATACCCCTTTCTCCGCCTCATTACGTACACGGATATATTGTGCGGAAGCAGAGCCATTTACCATCTGCTCATTCACAGCCTGCATGTCGCCGAAGGTCTCCCAATCGGTCCCGTTCACACTGTACTCAACGATACCATTGTCGATGATGTCCCCTCCATTTGTGCGGGCCGTATCCTGTGCGATATACACGGAGCCGATCTCCTGTACTCTTCCCAGGTTCAGGATCACTGCCGCACCGGCATTGATCTTGTCTCCGCTGGAAGATTTGAGCCATAATTCCGTTGACTTGTCGCCATCGGTCACTTTCGTGGTATCCGTATTAGTAACTGCTTCTGCATTTTCGTATGTTACCTCAGTCACCTCAAATGACGGTGTCTCCTCAGCCTCTTCCTTATTGACGTCAAAGGAATTGATCAGCACCCAGCTGTCAAATTCATTATCCCTTGTCGCGATCAGGCGGACTGCCTTTACATTCTCAAGGTTAAGCCCCTTCTCCTCGATCACTTCGGTAGAGCCGTTCGGACGTGTGTATTCTGTCCCGCTGACATCTTTCCATCCATCCTCTTCATCAGCGCCTTCCGGCAGATACTGGAACTTACTGTACTGAAGATGGTTCTTACCGCCGCCCATAGACACGCGGAGACTGTCAACTGAGATCCCTCTGTTAAATCTGATCCCGAAATAATCTCCTGCCGCCGGATAGTTCGGCTCATAGAACTGTACGGATGTAGAATCATTTCCATCAAGCATGTTGTCCGTCGTGCCTACCGACGGATTTGTAAAGGAGTTGCTGATATAAGTCTGCGTGATCACTGTAGGATCGGCAGCTTCCTGCACTCTCTTGGAAAGCCATGAGCCCATCTCATTGATAAACGGCACGATGTGCTGCACGCCGACTTCCGCATATTCGTTATGGTCCAGATACCAGATCGCATGCGTCTTCGACTGGTCAAAAGCTGTCTTTCCCTCTGAGTTGTACTGGATCATGGATGTTGTGTCGTTGTTGACCGCCGCCTTCACCCCATTCAGGTATGCGATCGCCGCGTCAGTCGTGTCATCCCAGCAGTTCAGGAACTGCACGATCTGGTCTCTGACATTGGTGTCGCCCGCCTGTGCCTCGTATGTATCCGCCGCTTCCTGCAGGATCTCAAACTCAGCGATCAGTGCGTCCGCTTCTTCCGCTGTCACTGTATTCGCATTCAGCTTATCCCTGAAATCCGTAAGCAGCGGCGCCAGATCCACTGACTCCTGCAGAGCAGTCACACGGCTGTCCATGTTCTGGTTCATCATATGCTTCGACAGTTCTCTGAGCGCAGCGGAAGCCTCGTTCTCCACTGCAGAATTGTGATCCACATATTTGAACGAATCATTCCACGCCTGGTCCGCCTCATCTTCCGTCTCCCAGATATTCCAGGAATAGCATGCATTTCCGAAGATCGCGACCTTGCTGGGCTCAGACTGCTGCATCGGGTTGAGCACGATGCCCTGGATCTTCGAAGGATCCACGCCCGGGTGGAGGAACGTCGAATACCCGCCCATGATCAGGTGGTTCTTCGAATTGTCTGTACACGGCCAGTTGATCCACATGTAAGGTCCGCGGCCTGCAGTATTTGTAAATGTCTCTGTAAAGCTGTTGCTTACTTCTCCCCAGATCCTTCCGCCGGTCATAACGATCTGCACGTTCTCCGGGAACTGCTGATAATAGCTCTGTCCGTTGTACATATATTCTACCGTACAGAACGGAAGGGTCTGCTTCAGGTCCGGATACTTCTCGCCCATCTCAGCCAGCCACTCTGTCATATCATTGAGGAAACGGATATAGTTGTCCGCCCCCGCATTCGCTGCGTCGTCCGCCAGGATCGCCACCTGTCTTACACCGGCTTCGATCACCTGCTCGAACTTCGCCTGGACGATCGCGAGGTCTTCCTGATAATGCTCCTCCGTGTCAAACCGGACCGGATTGTTCATGAATGTATGGAGCGCAAATACAAACCGGCACTTCGATTCATTGCCCGCATCCGCGAGCGGTTTGATCAGTGTCTCGATCTCCTCATCCGTATAAAGTGTCCGCCACTGTGCGTTGTGCTTCGGATCGTTCTTCGGTGCGTAGAAATAGGAATTCAGTTTGTAGTATCCTCCCCATTTCATCAGGTTGATCCTGTCCTGCGTGGACCACGGATTGCCGTAATATCCTTCGATAAATCCGCGGCTCGCCACATCCGCCCAGTCTTCGATATGGAAGCTTCTGATCGTCTGGCTGTCCATCTGCTTTACAATGTGGTACAGCGTAGTCAGCCCGTAAAAACTCGCGTCTGTATCTGCGCCCAGGACTGTGATCACATCTTCCTTACTGTCCAGGACGTAGGAATCCAGCTTGTCGAAAAGTCCGTCCGCAGATACCTCCACGTTTTCCTCTGCGTACTGGTCAACGTATCCGTCTGATCCGTCGATCCCGACAAGCACGTTCGTCTTGCCCTCGACGATCTCATCCGATTCGCTCACCGTGATGCCGTCTTTCAGGGCGAAGACTTCATCCAGCCTGTCCTGTGTTGCCTCGTCAATGCCGTCCTCATAGACCACATTCACTTCATTCTTAAGGATCCAGCTGTCTCCTTCATAGCTGATTTCGTGCGGCTTCGGATAGATCTCATATTCCGCTTCCGCAGCCTGCGCCGCCGGTGTCCCTGTCCCCAGGACAGTGACCGCAGCTACAGCCGATGCAGTCAGGAGAGCCAGACCTTTTGATGTCTTTCTCTTCACATTTTTCTCCCTTTCCATATTTATTTTACATAACTGCAGTCTCTGTTTTTTGCAGAGACTGCCTCCATTATGTAATTACTATATATTGTAACATTTTTGTAAACAATTTCCTATTTATTTATGAACAGTCGGCAGGATTCATTAAAATCACCAATTTCTCTGCCTTTCCTCACAGATCTGAAGCCTTTTTTTGTCTAAAACTGACAATGAGCCCGCGAGGACGATTTTTAGATGAAATAAGAAAAACTCCCGCGCAATGGGGAGTTTTTCTTTAAAGCAGTCTTTTCTGTCCGGTTTCTGTCTCTCTGCTCTATTTTTTACTTATTCTTTTTCGTACGGGTCCTTACCGCTGCTGTGCCTGCCGCGCATGCTGCTGCGAGAACTGCCGCCCAGAGGATCGGGCTGGTATTGTCTCCGGTCTGTACTGCTTTATCAGCACCATTTCCGGAACCCGTGCCCGGTTTGTCTGTACCTGTACCAGGTTTGTCTCCTGTTCCAGGCTCTTCTTTGTCGATCTCTTTCAGAAGATCACGTGCATCTGTGAGCTTCTGTACAGCGTCTGCGATCTCTTCTGCTGTTGCATCCGGATCGTCATATACTGCCTGAGCTTCATCGACTACAGCCTTATAATCTTTAAGAGATTCTTCTGTGTACTTGTCTGTCTTTGCCAGGATTTCAGCCGCCTCTTTGAGTGCCGCTTCAAGCGCGCTCTTGTCCGGAACTTCCGGTTCCACGGCATCTTTCTCAAATAATGCCTCTATCGTACCGGCTGCCTCCATCGTATATGTCTCTTCCGCTCCGACTGACTCGCCGTTAATTATGACTTCCTTGATGTGCCATCCTTCATCAGCCTTAATCGTAAATGTCTGAGCCTCTCCGACATTTACTGTAACCTCGCCTGAAGGCGTGATCGTTCCTCCTTCACCGGCGGAAGCTGTGATCGTATATGTCTGCGGAGGTTCCGGAAGTTTCACAAGCGCCTCGATCGCTGCTTCCAGAGCGGATACCTGTGCATCCACCTGCTCCTGCTCCGCGGATTCATCACCATATACCTCTTTTGCGTCTGCAATTGCTTCTTCGAGCGCAGCGATGGACTCTGCAGTATACACGTCTGTCTTAGCGGCTTCTTCCTCTGCCTTTGCAATGGCTTCTGCAAGCGCTTCCTTATTGACCTCAGGCACATCAGTCTTTTCTTTTACCAGGACAACGTCAAATTTGTCAAGCTGCGGTGCATTCTTCGCGCCTGCCAGGAATGTCACAGCTCCGGCTCCCGGTGTTTCAACTTCCCATGTAAGTACAACTGTATGCGTTGCAGTTGCATTTTCTTCTGCTTCAACAGAATCCAGGGAACCATCTGCAATCTTTCCGTCTTTCTCTGTCCATGTCATGGAGTTGTTCGTGTCGCCGCTTCTGTATTGAAGTGTTGCTTCATAAGTACCTGCCTTCTCAGCTGTATAATACAGCACAACGCTGTCACCGGCATTCATGGCATTCACGAATTTGCCATTGCTTGCCCAAGCTGCTTCTGATACCTGGAGCGGCCATGCCTCTCCCGTTCCGGTGTTTTGGAGAATCATTTTCTCTGCTTCCAGAGTAACAGGTGTGCCATTTACCTCTGTCGGGAATACGAACGGATTCTTCTCTGTGTACTGATCCGAATCTTCCCTGATCTCCTCAAAGGTTACGACTACCGCTGTGTCCTCATTGATATTGCTTAACGTATAAGTGCCATTCTCCTTATCCACATCGTCGATAACGGAGGTTCCATTTACTGTCACGTCGCTGATCTCATAACCTTCATTCGGCATAATTGTAAAGTCTACGCTGCCGCCAGCCTCAACTTCTGCGCTTTCCGGTGTGATCGTTCCGTTTCCGCCGTCAACGGAAGCTGTCACTGTATACTCTTCCGGCTCTACCGGTCCTGAACCTTTTGCAGTGATCTCGAACTTATCAACTCGCGGAGATTTGTCGCCTTCCGGCGCTGTAAATGTCCATACGCCTGTGCCGTCTTCCGTAACTGTGACCTCAAATGTAGCTGTCACGAACTCGTTTGCATTTGTATTTCCAGCGGACACCTGTCCTGACTCAATCGTTCCGTCGCTGTCCCATACAAGCTTGTTGGTTGCAGAACCACTGCTGTATATAGCTTTGACTTCATATGTGCCTGCCTTTGCAGTATACGGAACAGAGATATAGTCGCCCGGTTCAAACGCGTTGATATAGGTTGCGCCTTCATCCCATGCCCCTGCGCTGCCATTGGTGATTCCCATCTTATACCGCTCTGTATCACCGTTCACATTAAACAGGGTAAAGTCTTCTGCTTCCAGTGTCGCCGTATCTGTTCCTGTCGGGAACTCAAACGGCTCGCCTACTGTATAGCCGGTCTTCTCAAATTCCGCTTTCACTACCTGATCCTGAGTGATATTGGAAATAGTGTAGCTTACATTGTATTTGTGGAAGCTGGTGATCTCGTTGCCATTTACTTCCAGAGAAGTTAACGTAAATCCGTAATTCGGTGTGATCGTAATGTCAACACTCTCGCCCCGGTCTACGGTCTCCTTGCTTGGCGTAAGAGTTCCGCCGGCTCCGCCTACAACCTCTGTCCTTACATTGTAAGAAATGTATGCAAGGTTGTCGATTTTTTCCTTAAGTTTTTCAACCACCTGGTCAGCTACTGACTGTGTAGTATAAGGATCTTCAAATACTGTCTTTGCGTTTACCAGCACCGCCTCAAGGTCTGCTCTTGTCTCCTGAGAATATGTATTCTCCTTGGCAAGTTCTCTCTCTGCATCCTGAATTGCGATTTCAAGATCAGTCTTATCTGCGATCTTGTCTACTTCTTCTGTAAGAACAATGTCGAACTTATCAAGCTGCGGAGAATTACCGCTCGGTCCGGTAAAAATCCAGACTCCTGCGCCCGGTTTTGTAACTGTAACTGTAAAGTCAACAGTCCTTGTTTTTCCCTGTCCATTATTTTCGCTCGGAGTTGCAACTGTGTTTCTGCCTTCACCTTCGATCAGTCCTTCCGGCTCTGTGCTCCATGCGAGGCTGTTTACAGTAGATCCGCTTCTGTAAGTTGCCGTGATCTTATATGTTCCTATCTTCTCTGCAAAATACGGTACAGAGATCACATCGTTCTCATTGAGCGAATTTACGAATTTGCCATTGCTTGCCCAGTCTGCCTCTGATACCTGAAGCGGCCATTGCTCATTTTCCCCTGTATTCTGCAGAGTAAAGTATTCTGCTTCCAATGTCACAGTATCTTCTTCTGCTGTCGGGAACTGGAATCTGTTCGCTTCCGTATAATTAGCGAAACTGAACATTACATTTACTTTGATGTCACTTTGTACGTCAGACACTGTGTATTTCCCTTCCTGAACATTTTCCGTAACATCGCTTCCGCCAACCAGTACCTGGCTGATCTCATATCCCGAATCCGGTGTGATCGTAATATCAAAGCTGCCGCCCTGTACCACCTGGTCTGCGGAAACTTCAACACTGCCGCCCGTTGTTGCAGATGCAGTGATATCAAAGGTTGAAACAATGTCCTTTGGCGTGATGTCTAAGTAGTCGATATTAGGACCTTCATGGGAATCTGTCGCAATCTTCATGACGCCCGGTCCTGCGGTTGTCACATTGATATCAAATGATCCTAAATTCTCATATGCCGGGTTGCTGGCATTTGTTCCATTGAAGTCCTGAGTCACTTCAGCAAAATTGTTATTCTCTTCTGAGACAATCAGACGGTTCGGATTGGAACTCGTTCTGCCGCTCTGTCCCTGTACTGTAACAGTATATGTTCCGGTTGTCGGAGCATTATAGTATACATACATTACATTGTCAGGCTTAAACCAAGATACAGCCATCCCATTTGAATAAGCGTCGCTCTCAGCTTTGACAAAATCATGTGTTTCTCCGTTTACCAGTTCAAACAGCTCTGCCTCTGCCCTTACTGTCACTCCCTGTTTTGCCGGTAATACAAGCGGGTCTTCTGCGGTGAACTGTGTACGTTTCTGCAGATTGTTCTTTGCATTCTCGAGTGCCGCATAAGCCTTGCCCATCTCCAATGCATCCGGGGTTTCCTGTGCAAGAAGCACATTGGCAGCTGCAAGAGCACTCTCGAATGACGCCCAGTCGCCTGAATATACATCTTTGCTCCAGCCGCTCACTGAATCAACAAGTTCCTGAAGCTGCTCTTTTGTCATTGACTCTGCATCCAGAATATTTACTGTCGCTGCATCAATGAATCCGAGGATCAGTCCTGTGCTCGGGGAGTTCAGTTCAATCGAGAAGTCCTGCGTTCCTGTTGTATTCGTATTTCTTCTTGTTCTGACAGGTACTGTTGTCTCGCTTTCACCGTCTGCAAGTGTTACCACTACAGGCTCTGTATAGAAGTCGTCCTGAATCGCGCTTCCCGGGTTCGGGGAAAGGTACGCTTTGATACGTCCGTTTGTTCCTCCGACTCTGGTGATCTTCACGTTCATGGTCTCGTCTTCGTTCATTGTGAACTCATCGGCTTCCAGACCGATCATTCCGACTCCGCCGTTATTGATCACATAAGCAGCCTCAATACCAATTGCTTTTGTATCTACTGTCAATGTAAGAGTATGCGGGCCGTCTGTCAGATCTTCCGAGCTGAACCATACCTGACCTGTAGCTCTTTCTGACGCTGAAGTGTCCACTGTCACCGGAGCCCCGCCATCAATCGTGATGGTGGCCTGCCCATGTCCCGAATCCTTTGTTCCCACAAGATAAACCTTGCTTCCTGTGAAATTCAGTTCCAGGCTTGCACCAGCATTTGCCCAGCGGTTTGTCTCGTTGACAAAGTTTGTTCCGGTTTCTTTATTCCATGTCCCGCCGGTAAACGTGAATCCTACATTATCATCAGCTGCGCTGTCCTCGATGTCAATCACATCCATACCTGTCGGAGCTGACGCCGCAAGCTCGAATCCTTCGGACGCTTTATAAACACCTACCTCGCTGATCATCGGAACTTTACCATCTGTCGTTGAAACAGTGATCTTGATCTGATCTGCTGTTACAGCGGACGTCCTTACCAGTCTCTTTGCTCCGATTGTCTCGCCTTCATCAAGAACCGTCCATGCGCCGCTGCCATTGCGATACTCTACTTTGTAGCTGTTAATGCGCTGTCCGTTCTGGATCGCTTCCTCGATGGAAACAACGTCGAACTTCTTAGATGAACCAAGATCGATCAGAAGGCTGCCTTCATTTGTGCCGTCATTTGTCGTCCAGTAAGTATCGTCATTGCCATCTACTGTATTGCCCGGCTTAAAAGCTGTATCGCTGCCGCGTACGTCAGAAGCTTTTACCTCAGCTCCGTCAGCAGCCGCCATATTCTCATCAAAAGTATCTTTGATATTCTGTCCGAACTCTGCCACTCTGTTCAGAATTGCCTCATCCACTGTACCCTGATTATTCGGAGGAATGTTCAGGAGCAGCGGCGAGTTGTGTCCTACGGAATTGAAATACATCGTTCCGAGAGCCTCAATAGACTTCGGAGCCGCTTTTGTCGTTCCCCAGAACCATCCGGATGTGATACGGGCGTCAGCTTCCGGTACTGTCCACTGATTTCCGTTTTCCCATCCTAAAGTGTAGCCGCCCTGGCTGTTGCTGTTGATCGTGTTATTCTCATAATCCACGATTGATTTGGACCATGTGTTTTTGTCTGCATAGCCGTTCTCATTACCGATCCAGCGCACGGTCGTATATGCCTGCGCGCCGAACAGCATACAGTCGGAATCATACTTGCCTGACGCCTTACCTTCATATTTCTGGATCGTGGCGAACCATCTCTCAAAATCATATTCCTGTGCATTGGCGCCGCTTCCTTTTGCGCCGTCCATCCATACTTCTACGAAATGACCCTCATTGCCATATCTGTCATCGCCCAGGATCTCCTCGAGCTGATCATTGTAGTAATCGTTGTAATCCAGGACATCCTCATCAGCAGATACCGGATTACGGTTTTCATCATAATATCCGTAGCTCGGATCATGGATATCCCACGGGGACAGATACAGTCCCATGTCGATATCATGCTCTGTGCAGGCTGCGGATATCTCTTCAAGAATATCCCTTCTTCCTGTCTTTGCATCTCCCGGATAGTTTGTTGCTGCATCAACATCATACTCTGTATAATCACTTGCCCAGATACAGAATCCGTCGTGATGCTTTGCTGTTACGATCAGTTTATGAAACCCTGCATCCTTGATTGCTTTGACCAATGTATCAGCGTCAAAATCTTGAGTAAGTTTAAAAATTTCATTAGGAGTTTTATCTCCGTAATTTTCACCCCACTCGATCTCGTTGAATGTATTGGGTCCGAAATGACAGAATGCTGCGAGTTCTTCCTTCTGATAATTGTACTGATTCTCGCTTGGCAATACGTCATCGGCTTCCGGCTCCGATGTGGAGTTTTCCTTAAGCTGATCGTCACCGATCCACTCGTCTGCAGCCTGTGCTACCGGCGCCCCGGTTCCGAAAAACGTAGTCCCTGTCATGGCTGCTGCCATCAGGAGCGCTAAACTTCTAGCTGTTTTCTTTTTCACGTATTTCTCCCTTTCTTTGAATCATTGTTTATAAGTTACTTTTTATGCCAACAGGGCAGAGGCATTATCCTGCCTCTATCCCCGCTGCTAATCAGAAAGTTTTACCTCTCTGATTTTCTCTTTCTTCCGGCGATAACCACTGTTGCTCCCGCAAGGGTCGCTGCTGCTGCCCATGCTGCTGCATTTGTTGTGTCGCCTGTCTGGACAGCCTTGTCTCCGCCCTGACCTTTATCTCCGTTCTGGCTTCCGCCTGTTCCCGGCTTCTGCGGGTCTTCCGGTTTTGTTCCCGGATCTCCCGGTTCCGGATCAGGATCTGTTCCCGGGTCCTTCTCGTTCACGGTGACAGCGAAGTTAGCTGTATGATGCTGATATGTAACAGCTACTTCTTTGATATCTGCTGTCAGCGCTGTTCCAAGAGCCGGTGTGAATTCGAACCATTCTGCTGTCTCAGCGTTGTAACCGATCGTTCCGTCTGAACCGTCTGAATATATTACACGAAGTACAAGTCCTGTCGGATCCAGCGTCTCGCCTTCAGTATATTCTGTCTTATCCGGAGCTTTTGCCACTTCCACGGAAGTGATCGTAACCGCTGCCGGCTGGACATTGATATTGAAAGCTGTTGTCTTGCCCGCATACTCTACAGTAACCTCTGTATCGCCTGTTGTAAGCTGCTGATCCAGAGCCGGTGTGAATGTAAAGTCTGCTGCCGTCTCCTCGGTATATGCTGCTGCCGCTGTTGAACCGTCGCTGTATTTCAGCTCAAGTACAAGACCTGCCGGGTCAAGTGTTTCACCCTCTGTATAGTTTGTCCTGCATGGTTCTTTTACAGCAATTTCTTCAAGAACCGGTTCTGCCGGCTCTGCTGCTTTGATCTCAAATTCTGCGGATGCGCTTCCGGAATATCCGTACTGTCCAAGACCTGTAACGATTGCTGTTGCCGTTCCCTCAGCAGTGTTGTTCTCATATGATACGATGTAGTCAACGCCGTATCTGAGTTCTGCACCGTCAAGAGCAACTGTGATCTCATCAGCGCTCAGTGTTACCGGATGGTCTTCATCTACAACATCCACTTCCTTCACTTCAGGAACTGTAACCTCTGCATTACTGATGTCTGTCGTCTCTTCTGCCATTCTTACACGGAGCTCAGCCGCGCTCATGAATCTGTTATTTCCGGAATCGCCAAATGTGCTGAGACCTGTGAGACGGACATATTTTGCCATCATCGGCTGATCAAACACTGCCAGCTTCCAGCCTGCCGTATTTTCCCAGGATCCCGTAGATACAGCTGTCCACTCTTCACCGTCGGTACTTACTTCTACTTTGTAATTTCCGACACGGCCGTTGATGCTTCCGTCACGTCCATAGTAACGAAGTGCATCGAGCATTGTCTCTTCTTCCAGTTCAAGCGTGATCCAGAAATCGGACATCGGAACTGTCACACTCCAGTTCGTATGCCACCATGTTCCGGCATTATTATCTACCGCATAGGATGCAGGTCCTTCATTTCCGCCTCCCGGATACTCGCTTGCTGCTGTTGCAGTTGTCTTTGTATAGTCGTAATCTCTGCTGTCATCCGCAGCGTCGCCTGCAGATGCGTCTACACCAAGGTTGATCGTAAATGTGTTTCTTGTACTGTGGTCCTCAGACTCGATGATCAGTTTTGCTGCGTTCTCATACGGCGGAATATATGTTACCGCTGCATTGTCTGCGCCTGCATACTGGATCGTGTCGATCAGGATCGCCTCTGTGTCAAAGTATCCGTTTGCCAGATCTGACGCACTTGCTTCCAGGCCATTGACTGACAGCGACTGAAGTGCTGCTGTCGAGTTCGTCGTATAGGAGCCTGTCCACTCGTTGATCATAACCTCTGTGATCGCTACACTCGGTTTAGACAGATCTGTACCTGTCGGATTCACAACACGAAGTTTTACATAAGTTGCTAACTGCGGGTCAAAATTATATGTATATGCCTTGACCCTTGTCGGATTCTCGGACTCAGCGATCGTCTCTTCCGCCTCTACCTTTGTCCAGCTGTTGTCCTCGCCTGTTTCGGAGATATAGATCTCTGTCGTTCCAGCGTTCGGGAATCTCAGGCCACTGTTGTCTCTTGCGAAGTAAACAACGATCTCTCCGACTCTCTGCTGAGTATCATAGCGGAATGTAATCTCCGCATCATTGTCATTATTCTTATTTGTATTCGTCCAGTTGCTCCATGCCGTGGGGTTAGCTCCGCCGCTTGTGTTGTCGCTGATCGCTGTATTTCCGTCTTTGATCGCTTCAAGCGTATCTGACTGGAAGCCTGCCTCAATATCCTGGCTCAGGTTGGCTGCTCCTGTCACACTGTCGCCGATTGTAACCTGCTGCTCCTGCACACGTACAACAGCAGACACTGTCATCTCCTGTCCGAGTACATTCGCCGTACCTGTTACCATCACCGGACCGACTTCATCATAGCTGCCCTCAGGCTCGCCCCACTCTACCGGGAAGGATGCGCTGATCACTTCGCCGTTCTGGAGCACTGCAGGTCTTGATTCCGGAAGCACCGGTTCTGTTCCGACCGGAACTGTAGTAGTGTAGTTGAGCAGTGCAGCCACCTGATCGATCATGTTGACCGTTACAGAAACTGTATCGCCCGCCTCTGTCACACCTGCAACTGAGAATGTGCCTGTCTGTGCGATCTGGTCCTCTGAGATCTCATTCCATGTCACCGTCATGTCAGCCTCAGAATTGTCAGAATACACAGCTGTTACTGTCTCAGGCAGCTGAGGCATATTGCCGGTCTTCACATAATAGTTTCTGGACATCATGTAGTAGCTTAATGACGTTTCTCCGGACTCTTCTTCCACCGGTGTCGTATTAATCGTCACAACAGCCGGATCAAGTCCGTCCGCGCTTGCTGTTACTTTGATCTCGCCTGCGTTCTTCGTAGACTGTACGATCGCAACAAGCTGACCGCTGAACGCATCCCTATTATCGTCCTGATAGGACTGATGATCTGCCTGCTCGCCATTGTCAACACCTACAAGCGTTCCTTCGCCTTCTACTGTAAACTTCACATTGTTTGCCGCATCAGGAACGATTTCACCATTTTCATCTTCAACGCTGACAGTAATATAGCTCAGCTCTGTGCCGTCAGCCGCGATCTCTGTACGGTCGGCCTCTGCATCCAGCTTAGCCTCATCTCCGGTCGTCGTCACATAAGTACGTCCTTCAACCTGGTCGAGATCGATCGCATTGCCTTCTGCGTCCCATGCCTCTGCGGAAATGGTTCCTTCTTCAAACGGTACATTCCATGTCAGATAGAGATTCTTATGGGCGGTTCCGTTTGCGCCTTCTCCCTCATAAATCTGATAGGTATATCCCGCATCCGTAGTCTTTGTCGTAAATTCCTTTGTTCCAAGATCCTTTACTTCTCCGTCTGCAGTAGTAAGCGTCAGTTTTACTTTCGCTGCATCTGTATATACAACGACCGGAACTTCTCCGCTTCCGTTTGTTGTCACGACATCTTCATTCCATGCAGGAAGAATATGGAGCGTGTCAACGTCGTCGTTCCACTGGCTCTGATAAAAATAGTAGCTGTCCTTCGGAAGTCCTGCGGTATCAACGATACCGAAATAGGAGTTCTTCGGAGACGGCCAGGATGACACTGCCCCGGTGCTTGTTCCGTTCCACGGTGTAGGCTCGCCGATATAGTCAAAACCTGTCCATACATATTCACCGGCCACGAAATCACGCTGGATCACATCATACCAAGCGCTGCTTGCAAGAGCCCCCCAGCCTACTGCCGAGTTGTCATAAGACGTAAGGTACTTATCTGCCGTCTGTGACGCGCCGCCGTTTCCTAATCTGTCATAAATACCGCGGCTGTTGACCGATGAAGCCGTCTCTGATCCGTAGATAGGCCAGTCCGGACTTGCTTCGTGCTGCGTATCATACTGCGATCCGTTTGTATAGTTGAGTCCTACTGCACCGCCGGCCTGAGCAAGCGAATCCATAATATTATATGCTGTTCCGGATGTATTACCTTTAACATTATTATCGCCTCTTGTGACAGGCCTTGTCGAATCAAGCTCCTGAGCCCATGCGATCAGCTTGCTCTGTGCATCTGCATAAGTCTGGTTAAGACCATAGGCTGTTCCTTCCTGCACCTCGTTTCCGAGAGACCACATAATCACGGAAGGAGCATTCTGTCCTCTCTTGATCATGGCGGTCAGATCGAACTGCGCCCATGTCATTCCTGATTCTGCCCCGATGATTTCGTTACCGTCATCAATTGTCTGGTCAAACCATACAGAATAGTCATTGGAATTGCCGTTTTTCGGATACATCCAGCCGTCGAACGCCTCATCGATCACAAGGATTCCCTGCTCGTTGCACGCCTCGATCAGCTCATCAGACGCCGGGTTGTGTGTTACGCGGATGGAGTTGCATCCCATCTCTTTCAGGATTTTCACCTGACGGTTGATCGCATCCTCCCATGCCTCTGCTCCAAGGGCTCCCTGATCGTGGTGCATGCAGACGCCCTTCAGCTTCATATTCTCTCCGTTTAATGAGAAACCTGTATTGGCATCAAGCTTAAAATAGCGGTAACCAAATTCTGTGTCATATGTATCGACAACAGTGTCACCAACCTTCACTTTTGTTCTCACAGTATAGAGTGCCGGGTTATCGGATGTGTCCCACAGTGTCGGATTATTTACCGGTACTGTTGCATCGATATCTGCGCTCGCGCCGGCAGCTACTTCTACAGCCTCTGTCGTCACAGTTCCGATGCTGTCCTCTGCATCTCCGTCTTTCGGGAATACAGTATGTGTAAGTGTTACATTCTGTGCTTCTGCGGAATCATTTACCACAGTTGTGCTGACGTTCGTGCTTACCGTGCCGCCAGCTTCTTCCTCCAGGTTCGGAGTCTCGATCTTTGTTCCGTACAGATCGACATGTACCGGATCTGTGATCGTCAGATCCACGCTCCTGTAGATACCGCTTCCTGAATACCAGCGGCTGGACGGAGTCTGGTGATTTACCTTTACAGTGATCACATTGTCTCCGCCGTAATTTACATAATCAGTAATATCGAAGGAGAACGGTGTGTATCCGTAAGGATGGCTTCCGACCTCATGGCCGTTTACCCAGATCGTAGAATTCATGTAAACTCCGCCGAAATCAATCCGAATCCTCTTGCCTTCCGCACTGCTGTCAACGGTAAAGTTCTTCCTGTACCATCCGGTTCCTCCCGGAAGATAGCCGCTTTCAGCCTCCCCTGATTTGGTGTATTCCTGCTCAATACTGTAATCATGAGGCAGGTTCACCTGCTCCCAGCCCGAGTCGTTAAAACCCGGATCCTGTGCGCCGGAAGCGTCGCCCATATAGAACTTCCAGTTATCACTGAAATTCTCCGAGCGCGTTGTCCCGGTGTAATTATTCACATACACTGCTTCCGGGTCCGAGCTCATCTGGACGCCTGAGTCTGAACCGACCTTAACGGACGGTCCCGCTGCCAGTGCCATGGACGGGATGATCATCCCCGCCGCCAGCGCTGCCGCGATGACTGCTGCACCTTTTCTTTTTAAGTCATTTTTTTTCATCCTTTTTTCGGACAAATACTTTTTCTAGTCCTTTTCCTCCATTTCCCTTTTATTTTACACAACCGCAGTTTTCCTAATTTTGCAGAGAATACTGCCATTATGTAATTACTATCCTATATTGTAACATTTCTGTAAATTTTTTCCTATTTAATTATGAACAGCTCATAAAGATTCATTAATACTCCCAATTTTTACACTCTGTTTTCTGATTTAAGCACATTTTTTTGTGCAAAACATCAAAATTTTAACTTCAAGTTATCATCTTTAGCAAAACATACATTAAAAGAGCCACCGCGCTCATACCTGGCGCGGCAGCTCCCTATACTCTGGTCTCTCATTCACGATCTGATTTCGATCACTTTAAATTTTATCTCTGCGTCTCCGGCTTCCACACGGACGCATGCTCTCTCAGGATAATATCTTGTCGTAAATACATACTCTCCATTATTTAAGAATACTTCCACTGAAGATACATCCGCCAGGATCCTTACGCTTTCCAGCCGTTCAAGTTCAACGTACCGGAGCCCTCTCCCGGCTGACGCGGATCCTTTCTCCCGGCTTAAGAACCTCATCTCAAACCTTCCGTCCGTGTATTCCAGCACGAGCTCTTCCGCGAGCACTGCGCGGAATCGGTTCCCGGATATGCGGTCCACGGACATATCATAAACCTGGTATCCTTCTATCAGGAATGGTTCTGAAATAGAACCTTTTCCCTTTTCAGCCGCCGCGATCTCCCGCTCTCTTTCCTCCAGCTCCCTGACCGGACGCTGGAGCACCTTCCCGTCTTCCACGAAGATTTCTCTGGGGAAGGTGAAGCAGTGCTGCCACCCGTTCTCTATGGTAGGATTGGTATACTCCTCGCAGTCCGGCATGCCCATCCAGCCGATCTGGATCCGCCTGCCGTCCTCTGTCTCAAAACTCTGCGGCGCGTAATAGTCGAATCCATAGTCCCAGAGCCTGTACTCTGACAGCCTGTATCCCGGATGCCGGTCCGCCGGCTGCGCGGATCCCGGCTGGCTGCCCCCCGGCTGCACAGCTCCCGGCTGGCTGTCTGCTGGCTGTCCGGCCGCGTCCAGGATGTCACCTTCCACCAGGAAATACCCTGACTGGTACACATTCCGGTCTTCCCACACGCCGCCTTCCAGCCCCTGTACGGACGCGGAGAGCAGCTTCACCCCGTTCACCTCAAAGTAATCCGGGCATTCCCACATATATCCGAAGGGCTCCTCTGTCTCTACCCTGCTGTGGAGCGTCCAGTTTACCCTGTCCGCTGACCGGAAGATCAGCGCCTGCCCTGTATCCGCTTTCGTCCTTGCTCCCTGTATCATATAGTAGAGTCCCTGCTCTTTCCATACCTTGGGGTCCCTGACATGGAGGGTCAGGTCTGACGGATAGTCTGCATTTCTCATAAGGAGCTGCTTTGGCCCGAAGCTCTGCCCGTCCCGGCTCGTCACGAGGACGGTGTTTGCCTCGCGCCCGGTATTTACATAATCATAGTCCGCCCGGTCTTCCAGCTTTACATTTCCCGTATAATACACGTACATCACGCCGTCCTCTGTGAAGGCGGAGCCTGAGTACACGCCGTGGCAGTCAAAGGGCTGATCCGGATAAAGGACCGCTCCCTGGTATTCCCACCTGACCATGTCCCGGCTCGTGCAGTGCCCCCACATCTTGACTCCGCCCTCAGCGTGAAACGGTGAGTATTGGAAATAGGCGTGGAAGACGCCGCCGAACTGGCAGAGACCGTTCGGGTCATTCAGCCACCCTGTCGGGGGCATCAGATGGATCTCCTGCCGGAACCGGCTGTCCGCAGCCGACGGTTTCTCTGCCTCCGCTTTTTCTGTAAGTCTGATCAAATCCCTTGTCAGTGCGTTCATATCCATTCTCCCTGTCTGTATTATCAATCTGATCGGTTGCTTTTTCACTGTGCGGTCTGCTCAGTGACTCTATTTTTTCAGCGTCATGACCGGATCGTCTGTGCCGACTGCCCCGGGCGCTGCCTTTTCCACTTCGGAATACTCATCCGCATTGGTGAGGATGACCATCGTAGCCGCCGGATACCCTTCCGCGCGGATCGTATCCAGGTCTGCCTCTATGAGCACGTCTCCCGCGCGGACCTGCTGTCCGTCTGATACTTTCTTTGTAAATCCTTTTCCGCCCAGCTTCACGGTGTCCACCCCGATATGGATCAGCAGCTCGCCGCCACTTTTTGTGGCAATGCACACCGCATGTCCTGTATCGAATACATTGATCACCTCGCCGTCGCACGGGGATACGACCCTGCCGTCCTCCGGCTCTACCGCCACAGTCGTGCCCAGCATTTCAGAGGAGAATGTCTCGTCGCTCACTTCAGAAAGGGGGATGATCCGCCCCCTGACAGGACTCTTTACTGTCTCTTTCTCTGTTCCCGCAGTCTCAGCTGCCGCTGCCCCTGCCGATGCTTTCGCCTCTATGCCGGCTGTCTCTGCCTTCGGCTTCTGGTCTTTATACATAATGAAAGAGATCACAAACGCAACGCCCACCGCGATCGCCATCTCGATCACGTACTGCACCGGCTGCTCCAGGCAGAGCAGGATCCCGAAGATACCTGTCACTCCTGTGCCTTTTGCCCCGAGATGTACGAGGGAAGCATACAGGGCTCCGCATCCGCCGCCGATGCATCCCGCGATGAACGGCTTGAAAAATCTTAAGTTTACACCGAAGATCGCCGGCTCTGTGATCCCCATGAACGCACTCAGAGATGAGGGGAGCGCCAGTGATTTGATCTTCTTATCCCTGGACTTGAGTGCCACTGCAAGAGCTGCCGCTCCCTGTGCCACATTTGCCGCGCTTGCCAGCGGGAGCCAGTATGTCACGCCGTACTGCGCGATCTGTCCGATATCAATCGCCGTGTACATCTGATGGATACCGGTCACGACTGTCGGCGCGTACAGGCCGCCCATGATCAGGCTTCCGATGCCGAGCGGAAGAGTGAGCAGCCACTGGATGCCGCCGAGGATCGCGTTCTCAGCCCAGACGAAGACCGGGCCGATGATGGAAAGTGTGAGGTAACCTGTCACGAACACGCTGACCAGAGGAGTGACGAAGAGGTCCAGCACCTCCGGCACGATCTTGTGCAGCTTTTTCTCGATCACCGAGAGCAGCCACACCGCGATCACAACCGGGATGACATGTCCCTGATAGCCCACCATGTCGATATCATAGAGCCCGAAAAATACGGACTGTGTCTGCTGTACGCCCTCAGTCGCCACGGTGTATGCATTCTGCAGAGCCGGGTTGATCATGATCATACCGATGACTGCGCCCAGATACGGGTTCGCGCCGAATGCTTTTGCCGCTGAGAACGCGATCAGGATCTGAAGGAAGGTGTACGCTGTATTGCTGAACAGATTTGCGAACACATAGATCGAACTGCTCGTGTCCATGCTGATAAAGCCATTATTGATCATGAAGTCCAGGGAGTTCATGATCCCCATGAGGAAACCGCTCGCCACGATCGCCGGGATGATCGGTACGAAGATATCTCCCAGCAGTTTGATCGCGCGCATGAATACATTCTGCTTCTGCGCTGCCGCCTCCTTTGCCTCTGCCTTTGAGCTGGCAGTGATGCCCGCGATGGCGATGAACTCGTCAAACACCTTGTTGACCGTCCCTGTGCCGAGGATGATCTGGAGCTGCCCGGACGCCTCGAACACGCCTTTCACCCCGTCAATATTCTCGATCGCTCCCTTGTCTGCCCTGCTGTTATCCGCGATAACGAGCCGCAGCCTGGTCGCACAGTGTGCGGCGGATACGATATTTTTGCTTCCGCCGACCTGATCCAGGATCTCTTGTGCTGTTTTCCTGTAATCCATATTATCTCTCCTTCCCTTTAATTAAGCGATTTATCTCGCATATGAAATCTATTTTTATGAAATCGATTTCATATCTTGTATAAATGATAAGAAAAAACAGAGGATTTGTAAATATGGCATTTTTACTGATATTTAATGATTCGATTTGTGCATTATTATATTTAGGGGCTTTTTTCTGTATTCGGGAAAGTAAAAAAAAGTAGGGAAATCCCTACTTTCCATGTTCCAGAAAGGTGGTGTAAAATCATGTCAATAAATGCGTTTGTAGATAATGCCAAAGTTATGGCAAAAGGACAGATCACAATCCCGAAAGATGTCCGCGATGTGCTTGGCGTGTCAAATGGTGACAGGGTTACTTTTATCGTGGAAGGAAACACCGTCCGCATTGTCAATTCTGCCGTGTATGCTATGCAGGTTCTTCAGCGGGAAATGGCTGGAGAAGCAGAACGCGCCGGACTGACCTCGGAAGATGATGTTATGAATCTCGTCAAAGAATTGAGAAATGAGGACGAAAATAAAGCGGATATTTAACAAGAAATTCCCGAACCGCCTGACGGCGCTGGACAAATTTCTTTCCGTCGCATTGCTTACCCTGGAATTAATCCCAGTTCCGGTAGAGAAAGTTATGACCGAAACACAAATCAGGGATGTCAATGACCGCCCCATTTTGCGGGCAGCCATTGAAGCGAAAGCAGATGTTCTGCTGACCGGCGATAAGGATTTCTTAGAGTCCGGCGTGAAAAATCTGTCCGAATTATGGTTATAAAATAGAGGTAATTGAGAAGCCCTCCGTGGCTACATGCGCCCTTCCGAACCCCTGACCAGCCGGAACCCCAGCTTCATCTCCACAGGGATCTTCTCCCCCCGCTCGATCACATCCAGCAGCAGCTCCGCGCTGCGGATCCCGCTCGTCTTGTACCCGAAGTGCACCGTAGGTATCCCCCCTGTGGCAGCCTTTAAAAGCTGGTTGTCACCGAACCCGGTGACCGCGATCCTGCAGCTGTCTGCCGAGGCGTCAGCATCCGGCAGAACGAGCCGGGCCTGAGGCAGGACGGACCGATCCTGCGCCAGGTCAGACCGGTCCTGCGGCAGAGCGGGCTGGTCCTGCTGCAGAGCGGGCCGACCCTGCAGCAGAGCGGGCTGGTCCTGCGCCAGTCTGATCCCCCGGTCCCGCAGCGCCCGAATCGCCCCCGCGGCGATGGTATCCGTAGCGCATGATATCACGCCGATGTCCGTCTCTTCATCCAGAAGAGAGAGGGCAGCCTCATATCCTGATTCCGCCCGGAACGCGGATATCCGCACATACTCCTCTTCCAGCTCCCTGCCCTCTGCTCTCAGGCCTGCGCGGAATCCATCCTCCCTCGCCGCGCCCGCGGCCTTATCTTCCCGCGTGACGCCGATGTAGGCGATATGCTTATGCTTCCCGCTCAGAGACGCCGCCAGCTTCCCCATTGCCTTTCCGGCGCCGTAATCGTCATGGTATACACAGTTTGCATATTTCGTATTCTGTCCGGTCACGACAACAGGGATCCGGGCATTTTTGAGAAATCTCCTGTGCTCCGCTGTGATCATGGTCCCGATGAGGATAATCCCGTCCACCGGGTATTTTTCAAATAAGTGGAGATATTCGATCTCTTTTTTCGCATTGTTGTCCGTGCTCGCAAGGAGCATCTGATACCCCCGCGCCGCGAGTACATTGCCGATCCCCTCTGTGACGCGGCTGATGCTCTCTGAATTGATCTTTGGTACGACCACTCCGACCAGGCTGGCGCGCTTCGTCCGCAGGGTGCGCGCCTGGGCGGAAGGATGGTACCCGGTCTCTTCGATCACTTTTTTGATCTGTGCCCTCTTCTCCTCGCTGATGTAGCCGCCGTTTAAGTAGCGCGATACCGCGGCGCTGGAGACGTTTGCGAGGCGGGCGATTTCTTTGATGGTCATGATAATGGCAGCTTCCTTCATTTGATCTTTTTTGCTCACTGTAAGGAAATTGTATCACGTATTTTCTTTTCTGTGAACTCCCCATTGTCCGGATCCAATGGAGATGCATCTGGCAAAATCCCTGCAAAATACTGACAAATCCCTCTCTGTTTCGTTTGATTTTGACGAATGCCGGAGTTATAATTTTTATTGGCTTAACGGAGGTGACATTTTTGAAAAAATCAGTAACTTTATCAGCAATCCTACTCTTTATCCTTATCTTCTGCCCGGTATGCGTCCAGGCAGCGGAAAACGCGCAGGATGCCGCAGTCCCTGTCTGGCTGTGCATCCCATTTGCAGGGCTGCTGCTCTGCATCGCCATCATGCCGCTTATCAAAGAGGAATGGTGGGGCAGCCATCAGCCTCTCGCGGTGGCTTTCTGGATCCTTGTTATGGCGGTCCCGTTCGCCCTTTACTACGGGGCGGGACAGATGGCGGAAACCGTACTGGAGTGTGCGGTAAATGATTATCTGACATTTATCATCCTGTTGTTCGGACTGTTCTGCGTATCCGGCAACATCACAATGGAAGGGGATTTCGCGGGCTCTCCCAGGATCAACACCGGACTTCTCGTCCTCGGGACTCTGTTGGCGAGCTGCATCGGTACCACAGGCGCCAGCATGCTCATGGTCCGTCCCGTTCTGAAAATGAACTCCTGGAGAAGAAGAAAAGCGCATATCATGGTGTTCTTCATTTTCCTCGTGTCCAACATGGGCGGGATCCTGACCCCGATCGGCGATCCGCCGCTGCTGATGGGATTTATGCGCGGCATCCCGTTCTTCTGGAGCCTGCATCTGTTCCCGGTCCTTCTCTTTAATATGGTGATCCTTCTTTTTATCTTTTATCAAGTGGACAAGAGGATGTACCGCAGGGACATCGCGGAAGGCAGGAAGCCGGATATCAGCAGGCCCGGGACCCGCTTCCGGATCGACGGACTGCACAATCTCGTCTTCCTCGTCATGATCGTGGGCGCTGTCATCTTAAGCGGCGTGCTCCCGGGGATGAAGGCGTTCCAGGACGGCGCGGGGAATGTACTCGGCATCCATATCTTCGGAGATGTGAGCTTAAGTTTTCCTTCCCTCATTGAGATCGCGATCATCCTCGCGGCGGCGTTTCTCTCATTCCGCACTACGCCAAAGGATGTGCGGACGCGGAACCACTTTACCTGGGGACCGATCCAGGAGGTGGCGGTGCTGTTCATCGGGATCTTCATCACCATGCAGCCTGCCCTGATGCTTCTGAGGCAGGTCGGGCCGAACCTCGGTCTGGAGCAGCCCTGGCAGCTCTTCTGGTCCACGGGCGCTCTGTCCAGTTTCCTGGATAATACGCCTACCTACCTGGTCTTCCTCACAACAGCGGGAACACTCGGGTTTACAAGCGGGATCGCGACCAGCCTGGGCACCATACCTGTGCATCTGCTCTCAGCGATCTCGTGCGGAGCTGTATTTATGGGCGCGAATACATATATCGGGAACGCCCCGAACTTCATGGTCAAGTCGATCTCTGACGAAAACGGTGTAAACATGCCGTCTTTCTTCGGATACATGCTCTGGTCAGTAGGGATCCTGATCCCGGTATTTCTGCTGGACACATTGATTTTCTTTTTGTAAGGAGGGTGGTCGGATATGCAGGAAAATGAAAAGAAATATATGGAGCTCGCAAACCGTATCTATGACCTGGACGCGGAAGTTTACGACAGTGTCGGCTCTGCGCTTGGAAGGACATTCACCGGTGACAGGGAAAATACAATAAGGAATCTGTGTACGTTGATGATGACCAAACCGGACGGTCACCTCTTACGGAGCGAGCTCGCCCTGATCAGCAATATGGCAAGGACCATTAAAGATAAGAAAAAAAGACATCTGATGATGTCTGAATACGACAACATCCTGAAGCAGATCGAAGAACTCCCTGATGTCTTTGGGAAAGTGGATATCGTGGACCTGGCAAGGGCTGAACTGAACCTCAGTGCCCGGAAGCAGCCTTCCGGGGACGACCATCTGGTCATCTGCATCAGCAGGACGCAGGGAAGCGCGGGAAATGATATCGGATTTGAACTGGCGGATGATCTGCACATTAACTATTATGATGTTGAGATCTTCAACCAGGTGCTCACCCGCCTGGAGGCGGAAAAAGGCTCTGTCACTGATGCGGAGACGGAAAGTTTCGCCGGTTTTGACAAATACAGGAAGCGCTCGTTCCGGCTTAATACCTGGTTCCGGGAATTCAACCGCTACCACGGGCTTCCCAGACAGGACGCCGTCTTTTTCAATATGAGCGACCTGATCTGTAATCTCGCCCGGACAGAGGACTGTGTGATCATGGGCCGGTGCGCGGATTCGATCCTCTCGAATAACCATATCCCGCACATCAGCCTCTTTATCAGCGCGCCGTTCTCACAGCGCGTCCAGAGGATCATGGCGGCGAAAAACATGGACCTGCGCCATGCGTCCCGGTTCCTGAAACGGATGGACCGGCAGCATAAGAAATACTATGACTTTTACACTTACGGACGCTGGGGCAGGCCGGAGAACTATGACCTGTGCATCAACAGCGCCAATTACGGCATACGGGAGACGATCGATCTGATCGAGAGGTTGATCGACCAGAAAAAGAAGTGATCAGGCTGCACGCTGAAAACAGCGGCTTAAAAAGAAGGGACAGACAAGCGGTATTTTCTCCCCCGCATTTGTCTGCCCCTTCTTTTCTCACAGGGTAGTTCCCCTGTACTTCACAATATTTTTAAATACAACCTCTGTCTCTTTTTTCTTACCATCCAGAACCTGCAGCATCTCCTCCATCACCCGCACGCCTTCTTCGTAAGCCGGTGTAATAATTGCGGACACTGGCGGGGTGGCAAGCTGGGTCCACCCTTCCGGATCAAATCCGATCAGTCCGAGCCTGTCCGAAAACAGTTCGATATAGTTCGGGAACTGCCGGATCGCCTGATATACAACCTTCAGCGTATGCGGGGAAACGACAAAGATCAGCGTCTTCTTATTCAGATCCACACTCTCACTGAGCACTTCGTAAACTTCCTCAGATTTTGTGTCCGGATTCAGATATATTGTATTTCCGTCCATCCCGGAATCCTGAAGCGCATCCCGGAATCCTCTTGACGTCTCAAATCCAATGCCGAAATCACTTTCTTCATTGAAAATAATAATAAAGGTCTCATACCCCTTTTTAACGCAGTCCGTGATCACCTTATATACACTCTCATAATTATTTTCCTTCACGTATCTTCCCGTATATTCGTAAGGTCTTGATCCCAGATACACGATGGGTTTACGCTTCTTTTCCAAATCCTGTGCCAGCATGCCGAAACGATATGTCGCCTGAATAATAAATCCCTCAACGCCCATCCGCATCATGCGCTCAACATATTCCTGTTCTGATTTAAACAGCATCTCGCTGCTTCCCGGAAGGATCTGAAAGTCTCTGGCGCTGGCCGCGTCCTCCATGCCTTTTAGCGCTTTTGCACAGTATGGATCTGAGATGTCTCCCAGGATAACCCCGATCAGTCCGGTACTTTTCGACTTCATCGCTCTCGCTGCCGCACTCGGCTCATATCCGGTCTCGTCAATGATCCGCTGAATCCTCTGCTGAGTATCCTCAGACATTTTGTGAGTTTTCCCGTTAAGGAAAAACGATACTGTTGTTTTTGATACTCCCGCCCGTTCTGCTATCTCATTTATTGTCAACTTGCTCATATTCAAACCTCGTACTTCATCTTCCTGTTTTTAAATACTGAAGCGGAAAAAACTTCTATCTGATATAGTAACACGATTTAGTAATAAACTGAATCATTTTTTTATGTTACAGAGATTTGAACAATGATTTCCCTTTCGCGCTAATGATCAGTTTTTCAGCCTCAATATATTGACAGTGTTGCCTTTTTTGCGGATTGCAGCCGCTTTTCCATAAACCGGAACGTCCTGGCATGTATAAACCTTCCCGCCCCGGAACGTCTCATGGTTCCAGATAAGGAATACGACCGATCCTCCCGATGTGAATGTAAACTCCCGTGCAAACACAACATCCTCCGACACAGGTTCTTCTCTCCCGTATTGAAATACCGGAACCTTCTGCACAGAAATATTTCCATCAGCTATGACCGTCATATCTGAGAGCTGATTTTCAAATGTACGTTCCTTTATAAGACAGATACTTTCTTCCAACTCATTATACCGCGGGGAGACCACGCATGACTCCATTTTCAATGCTTCTTCCCCATATATCTTCAGCCTCACGTCCGCCGAGGACATTTCCAGGCATAACATCTCTTCTGCCTTATCCACGCTGACATCCGGGCTGCAGTGGAAATACTGCTTCACACTGTGCATACCGTCATAAGCGATATCATCCACGATCATCCAGACCCCTTCGTCAGATACCATGACTTTCCTGACAACGCTGCAGTTTTTCCCTTTTTCAAGGACAGCACGATAGGACATCTCCGCATAATGTATCCCATCCTTTTCCTTATAATAATTCTTCATGGCATCCGGGTAACTCTTAAATCCCCATGCTCCCGTGGGAACTGCCATTGATCTGTCATCGATCACACATACATTGTGAGCCTGCGCGCTTTTTAACATCGGTCTGACAGGTTCATCCTCACGGTAGGAATACCTTCCGCTGTCCACGAAAAACGCGCGGCCGCCGTGATACAACGATATATGAGTCAGATCCGCATGTCCGTGGCTGCTGCCCAGCGGACCACATGTGAGCCAGGTATAATCCGCATATTCGGACCAGTTGTTTCTGAAATAAATATTTCCGGTATCAACTTCATTTAAGGTAAGTTCAGACGGGACTTGTTTCTCCATGGCATTGTACATCTTCACACCCTGCATACCGAGCAGCCAGACGCTGTCCAGATCAGGCGTGTCATATCCCATCATCCGGAACTCTCCGTTTCCGGTCAGAACTGCCGCTTTTACCAGCACATCCCTGACATCTGTCACATCGCTGTCACACTGGGCGCACTGCCGATGATCCGGTCCGGCGGCAAACATTACATAACGCGCCATCCTGGCTGCTTTTTCTTCCAGCCACTCTATCCTGATATCAAGAAACCGACAGATACGAAGCAGTTTCACAGAACACAGAAGGACTTCCATATGATACATGATCGACTGCTCCCAGTGTCCGCCGTCGTCCATGACCTGAAGTTCCAGCTGTGTTTCCAGCTCTTTCCACGCCCATTCTTCCAGACCGTTCTGCGGCAGTTCTTCACCGAACAGCATGTATCCCATACATATGGAGGTAGTCTGGAGAACTCCCCAGTTGCTCAGAGTATATTTTCTGATATACCTCTTCTGCATGTTTAAGTACTGTTCTCTTATACTGCTGATAATCTTTTCAGTTTCCTCTTTACTGAGCAGATGGCTCCCGGTCAGATGGAGCAGGAGAAACTGCCAGCTCATGCAGCGTATCCCTGTGTCGATCGTTCTGGTCGTCTCTGTTCCTTCTTCTTTTATCTCGTTATTCTGGATCCAGTGAAAAAGATACCAGCGGAGTTTTTCCACATAACTTGTGTCCTCCGTAAGACAGTATGCCAGATAAAGTTTATACATATAATCATGACGGTTCAGCATATAGACCCACTCAGGATCTCCGTTCGGAGTCCTGTCCCACTCCATCTTTTCCAGATGATAAGGCGTTTCACAAGGTTCCATATCCCATCTGTCCACAAAACGGAATGTCTGGTCCTTAAGCTCGCCGGCGCGCTTAAGGAGTTCATCTGTCTCAGCCCCGCAGTACTCCCGCAGATAGCGGACAGCAGCCTGTGTATCAAACTTTTTCACATAATCCTCTGCCAGAGCAGTAAAACTACTGTATTTATCCTTCACCTTTTTCCTCTCCTTTCTGATTTTCACATAAACAGTAAGGAGACGCCTCGCGGCGTCTCCTTAAAACACATTCTTACTATGCGATCAGTCCGCATACAGAAAGAAGAATACCAACAATAATTGTGAAGATAACAAGTTTGTATGTAGTCCATTTCTTCTTTTTCAGCAGATAGAACATAAGCGCGGTATAAAGTACCGGAAGCAGATTCGGCGCCACGGCGTCAAACATCGACTGGATCGCAACAACATTTTCTTCTCCTGTCGCCATTACTGTCGCATACTCCAGAGGCGTGGTTATTTTTACAAAGCTTACCGCAAGTCCGGAGATCACTGTCACACCGATCATACTTGCAACATTGGAAATCTGTTCCATCATAGAGCTGAGCTTGTCAATGATGCTTGTTCCAAGCTTCCATCCCCATACACCTGTCAGGTATTTTACCAGGAACAGAATGATATTCATTCCCAGGAAATAGAGGACCGGTCCAAGTACAAGGCCGTCGCTGGCAAGAGAAGCACCGATCGTACCGAGCAGCGGAGCCAGGCAGAACTGGACAAGTGAGTCGCCGATACCCGCCAGAGGGCCCATCAGCGCCATTTTAATGCTGCGGATCTCTTTAAACGGTGTCTTGTTCTCAAGCATTACAAGATGGAGACTTGTAATAAACGGAACGAAATGAAGGTTCGTATTAAAGAACTCCACGTTCTCCTCCAATGCCTGCTGCAGCTTATCATCATCGTCCTTGTACATTTTACGGAGCGCCGGATAAAGCATGTTGGCATATCCAAGTCCCTGGTAATTTCCATAGTTAAATCCATTCTGCAGGAAATATGCGCGCAGGGATGTCTTAACATAATCTTTTTTGCTTAACTGATTAGATGCCATCTTCGAATTCAACCTCCACTTCTTCTACAGATTTTTCTTTCTTGCTGATGCTAAAGAATACGATCAGCGCTACTGCTGTTGCCAGGAAGGTAACACCCATTGTCGGGAGTGCCAGATAAGCAACTGCAATGTATCCCAGGATAATGAACGGGATATGCTCTTTCTTAGCCATAACATTCAGGATCATAGCAAATCCGATAGCCGGGAGCATCTTACCAGCTACACTGAGTCCTGTGTTCAGCCATTCCGGAATAAGCTCGACTACTGTCTGAAGTCCTTCGGAACTGATACCGCCTGCAAATCCGATAATGAATCCGACGATCGCGAAAATCCAGATTGTCAGATTTGCGGAAAAACGGAATTTCCTGAACTGCTTTTTCTCAAGAGCTTTAATAGCTGTTCCTGTCAGTGTTGTCGCAAACGTATAAGTTGCTGTGATCAGGAACTGGAACGCCACGGCGAACGGGAAAGATAATGAAAGCGCTGTGCTGACATCCATACCGGAATCTTTCATCGTAATAGCCAGGATCGCACCGATAATTCCAGGTCCCATCGCATTCGGCGGTACAGAACCTCCCTGAGACACTCCGAATCCCATAAATGCAAGTTCTCCTACAGCGCCCATCGCCAGACCTGTCGGAAGGTCACCGAGGATAAGGCCCACACCTGTAGCCATGACCAGACATCTGTTCGTATAGATCCCCAGCAGCATGCCGGAAAGACAGAATGCGGTCCACAAACCGATTAATACGCATTGAAGCAGTGTAATTTCCACTTTTCTCTCCTCCTTAGATTATAAATATTTATTAATATCCACTTTCGCGGTACCGTCGTCGCCGGAAGCTGTAGCCTGAGTATTGAAAGTAATGCCGTACTTATCGCGGAGTTCTCTGAGCGCAGCCTTGTCTTCCTCTCCCAGTGCGATATATTTATTCACTTCCTGCTTTCCCGGAGCATGGTGGATATTTCCAATATTAACCTCTTTTACCGGCACTCCTCCGGCGATAAGTTTTAATGCATCTTCCGGTGTCTTGCACACGATGAAGATAATCTGTTTTGGAGATGCCTTCATAATAATGTCGCATGTATGCTGTACAGAAAAGAATCTCATTGCGATCGTTTTCGGGACAACTGCTTTCATCAGCGTCTGCTGGATCGGATCCGTACTCGCCTCATCGTTCGCGACAATTACAGTATTGACGCCAAGTGCCTTGATCCAGATCTGACCCTGTCCGTGGATCAGTCTCTCATCAATCCTCAATGATACAATATTTGGTGTTGCCATGATTGTTCCTCCTTCATTTTCACCTTTTCTCTTTTTCCTTTTCTTTTACCAATAGAGGTTCCAGTCTCTGCTGAATCTCATCAGTGCTTCCATGTAATAGTAGTCGCCCCAGATATTTCCTTCATCCACACCTTTCCCCGAATGCCAGGAGTAAACTCCGTGAAGCAGGATGGGTGATCCCGGTTCTTTCGCATCACTGACATAGTTGTCGATCAGAGACCCGAGGATCCTGTGCATAGCGTGGCGGTAGACATCTTTATCTGCATCCATCTCCGGAAGGTATTTGAGCATTTCATGCATGCCGCATACTGCCACGGCCGCTGCAGAAGAATCCCTTGACTGTCCCGAGCCGTCTCCGAAGATCAGATCCCAATAGCACACATCGTCTTCCGGCAGTCTGTTGAGAAAATAATTCGTCATACCTTTAAAAAGATTAAAAGCACTTTCGTTCTTCGTATAGCAGTAATTCAACGGTACACCGTAGATGCCCCATGCCTGTCCTCTTGCCCATGCCGAATCATCGCTGTATCCCTGCCTCGTAACGCCTTTCAGCGGCTCTCCTGTCTCCGGATCAAAATAAAATGTATGGTATGCAGAGCCATCGTCCCGGATCACATTATTACATGCTGCTGTATAATGACGTTCCGCCATCTTCCGGAAAGAATCATCACCTGTTTCATTACTTGCCCAGTAAAGAAGCGGGATATTTAACAGACAGTCAATGATCAGTCGGTAATTATCCCTGGCTCCGAGTTCTCCCCATGCCTGGATAAAACCACCTTTTTCCTGGAATCTCTCGCTTAATTTATTTGCCGCGAGGATCCCCGCCTGTCTGCCTTTTTCACTTCCTGTAACCTTATATCCGGCTACGCATGAAAGACTGTACAGGAATCCCAGATCATGGTGATCCAGCTCGATTCTTTTTTCCACACGGTTCAGGAAAGAATCAATATTCTCCTCCGCTCTCCTGCGGAAGACCTCGTCCTTTGTATACTCATAACAGAGCCACAGAAGACCGGTCCAGAACCCATCTGTCCATTCAATGTTTTCAATAACGCCATACTTCAGGTCTTTTGTGGCAGGACTGGGAAACTTTGTCCCGAAATAGTCCATATTAATACGGACACGCTCAACTACGCCATCCATAGCCTTTTTAACCTTTTCCTCCGTTAAAAAAGGTTCCGCAAGGTACTTTTCCCTTTTCTTCACATCTTCTACGTGAATTTTTTTAATCATACTTGCTCCTTTTCTGAATCCGATACCAGACGTCTTATGTATCCCTTCATATTGTAGATAATTAGTAAATTGTTTTACTACTTTTTGTAGTATAACAAAAATAACTTTCAAGTCAATTAGTTTTCACTGTTTTTATTTTTTTCAGCATTATAGACATTTTTAACCACTGTTTTTTGTATATATTTACGTATCCCCTTTAAAAAAAACAACTTTTAAATGTTCAAAAAGTCAGTAAACCAAATATGTAAAAGTTTACCAAAATCCCTTTTTCGCTATTTCCCTCTTGAATCATAAGTAAACATAGTGTTAAACTCACTTGGTAAACCATTAAAATTTATACCCTCTCAAATGGAAACAAAAGAGGAGATGTGATATGAATAGAGTATACTTATTTTCAGAAATACCGGATCTGATCGGTGAAGATTTAGAACTTTGTTTCGACAGCTGTATAGGCAGAGGACCGCTTTCAGACGATCATTACGAATTCTGTTTTTTTTCCTCAGGAAGGGCAAGCCTTGTGATCGACGGCAGGACATATACAGTCTCTCCGGATACAGTCATCCTTATCCCCCCGGGCATAGCCCGCTCTATAACCTTTGAAGGCACGGATCCAGACTGCAGGAATATCACCCTGAGGATCACTCCAGGCATCCTCAGGAGCCTGCCTGGTTATCCGCCTGATTACAACTATTTTATCCACGCGTCAGGAGCAGATGTAAAATACGTTTATCCTCTTGGAGCTGCCGCATTTCAGTCCGTCTGTTCAAGGATATTCGATCTCTTCCAGGAAATCAACTCCAGCCGTTTTGGAAAGGAAACAAAGATCAGGCTCTGTATCAGTGAGATCGTCTTCGATCTGAATCGGATCATTTACGAACTGGAAACCTCAGATAAAACACAAAAGCATCTTCAATTAAACAGTAGTCTTATCCAGTATATTGAACACCATCTGAATGAGGATCTGACGATCGATCAGCTTGCCAGAACATTTTATATCAGCCGTTCGCAGATCCTCCAGAGCTTTAAAAAGGACTTTGGGATCACCGTCCACCAGTATATCACAAAAAGGCGGCTTGAAATGTGTAGAAAGGCACTCTGCCAAAACGCGGTTATTACGAAGGTATTCCGGCAGTACGGCTTCAGGGATTATACAAGTTTTTACCGCGCTTTCAAAAAAGAATACGGCCTGTCCCCAAAGCAGTACAAAATTTCTCATGATCATCCTGTCCGGATATGATCCCTGCACTTAACTTATCCCCTTCAGATACTGTTTATCCCCGAAACTCAAACCTGCCCCCGCACAGGACTTCCGCATTTGCAAAGTCTGTGCAGGGGCAGGTTATTTACTGCTTCCCGGCATATCTGGCTGCGTTTTCACGCCCGCTCAGCGCCAGGTTACCGTCTTAACATTTTTCTTCTGATATATACTACTGATCCGGTCAGGACTGCGGCCAATGCAGCCATATACAGGACAGCCATTCCCATACCGCCATCTCCGGTTTTTGGATTTTCTCCCTTGTCACCCACCGGCTGATTTTCTCCGTTGACAGTATCACCTTCTGTATCCGGCTCTCCCGGAATTTCTCCGCTGTCCGGGACTTCTGGTCTCAGTTCAGAGAAATCATACTGATCCCACTCGTCAAGTGGAAGAACTTCCGGATCCTTTTCTCCTGCCGGAGTCAGCAGCACATTAAATGTTCCCTGCTGGATCCCCGAAGCTTTAATGTAAATCTTCGTGATCCCTTCATTTGGATTTTCACCTTCTGACATTTCAATCCCATCATAAGGCTTTGCCGCCATCGTCTCGAATCTGTAATTGCTTCCGTCCTGGTCAAAGAGACGCAGTTCAATGGATTTCCCATCTTCTGACAGAACTGCTGTTTTTCCATCCTCAGAGATCTTTACATTTGCCTCTGTATGCATCTGCCAGTAGATATCACCTGCTTCTTTCAGGATAAACTCGTCTCTGATCAATACCTGAGTACGATTCAAATATGCAAATCCACGTTTCACATTAACGGCATTTTCCTGATAAGCATCGCTCATGTCAAGGATCGTGTAACCGCCTCCCGGCTGATTGATCTTCTGTTCTATCGCTCCCGCATACGCCCCGACAGTCTGGTTGGCGCCTTTTTCGGGATTGATCACAAGCGTATTGTGTCCCATTGCATTTTTGCGATAATAGTTCCATCTTGTTCCGCCTTCTCCGATCTCCCAATATCCCTGAAGGTTATAATCTTCTTTTCCAAAATCAAACGCCCATCTTACACCGTAAATGTCATACACAAAACTTCCGATGTCGATATCTCCGTGAGGAGCTCCGTTAAGCCCGCCTTTAAATCCGAGGAACGAACTGTCCGGATCTTCGAAATCGTGGCGCATCGTTGTCACTGCCTGGGATGTATAATACCGATCCAGCTGCTCAGGCGCATCGGCTTCATACAGATCCGGATAGTAGTACAGCAGGTCATAGATCGTTCCCAGATTTCCTTTTGCCATGTAATCCTTGTGATACCAAGTATAGGAAGGTTCATCAAACACTTCTGCAAACCACAGATTAAGGTATCCTGCTGCATCTGTCATATCATTGTCTGAATAATTGTATGTTCCCGCTTTTCCGCTCATATAGATCGGATACAGAGCAGTCTCATAAATTCCCGGCGCATCAAGGAACGGGTTCTCTACATTTGTCGCAGAAGAGACGCTTGCAAGGAACGATACAAGATATCTTGTTCCGTAATCCCAGTAAGAAATCCCTTCAATGGAGTCTCCTTCCGGTGCGTACTGCGGCAGACCGTACTGTATAGATAAATAGCATTTCTGCAGGATCTCGCCTGCTTTATATGAATAATCTTCATTCTCATGGTTTGCCATTGCCAGCGCCGCGGTTGCAAAACCGCCGTTGCATACATAATTCCAGTTGTTCGTATTGGTGACGAACATATGGTTTGCATCAAACTGTCTCTCAGCTTCCAGAAGACCTTTTTCATAAATCGACTCCTCTACCTGCACACGCTGTTCTTCTGTCAGGTAGTCATACAGCCAGTCATACGCAATGGCAACTCCATTCGCAGTCATAGCTGTATCAAGAAGATGGCTCGGGTGCCAGTCAGGATATGCCTCACTGCACATAGAGTCCAGTTCTACCCATGCGCGGTCAAGATATTTCTCATCACCAGTAATCCGATATACAAAAGCAAGATTCACAACATCTTTTGACCCCTGCGTGTTCAGCCTTACACCGTCCGGGCATTCATACGGAACAGGAGTGTCATCCAGTGCATCCACCGTCTCCTTCACATCCTCGAACCACGCCTTTGCGTTGTCGTCTGTCTCAACCAGGTTTTTCAAATCTTCAAACCTTGCATCGTCCGCAAGCAGGCGGGAATGTCCGGTTTTGACTGTCTTCAGGATTGCTTCCGGTGAATCTGCAACATAAATTGTAGCAGAAGCATCCGCTCTATTTCCATTTTTATCCTCAGCTCTTACGATCGCACTGTCATAACCTGTAAATCCGTCAGCCGGCTCGAATACATAAGCATTTCCCTCCAATGTGAGTGCGCCGTTTTCCGGAGCTTCAACAACAGAAAATGTAAGTTCTTCATTCTCCGGATCTGTGGCTACAAGTGTTCCATTAACCGGTTCACCTATTGTAGTCAGAATAGTGAAATCATCAAACTGCGGAGCTGAATCCACTGCTTCGACCAGGAGATCAGCAACCACGATTGTCTGCGCTCCCGAACCGTCCTCTGCGCTTACCAGCAGTGCCACAGAATCTTCTCCCACATAATCTTTATCCGGATAATATGTGTAGTTATTTCCATCTTCGATCAGGAACGTCCCGTGCTGCGGTCTTGCCAGCATTTTGTAAATATATCCCTCCGGCAGGGATCCCTCACTGGTGACATTCTGCTGTGTGGAAATCGAGATCTGCCCTGCATAATCCAGGATCTTATCGCCTACAAGAACAGCCACTTCTTTTTCCACACCGTCTTCCTGGTAAATAGTGATCGTTGAAACACCATTCTTTAACGCTTTAACCAGTCCGTCTGAAGTTACTGATATCACAGAGTTATCCCTGTTACTGAATGTAACGTCCTGCACGGTCGTGTTTTCTGGCACAAAGGTCAATTTCATCTGCTGTTCTTCATCCGCTTCCATGATAAGCGCTTCCGGCGTTACATCAACGCCTGTCGCCTTGATATATTTCTCTACTCTTGTATTATCAATCCACACATCTCCCTGACACTCATCATACAGATATTCTACTTTCAGGGCATCGAGAGGCTCTGACGGAAGATCCAGGATATAGACATACTCCGTCCAGTCCTGTGTCGTGTTCACCGGAACAGCTTTGCTTGACACTTCGATCTTAACGCCGCTCCGCGTTGTATAGTGAAGGCGGATCGACAGTCCTTTTCCTGCAAAATCCTCTGTTTTGATCATCTGTGACATCTTGATGGACTGTCCCTGCAGATCTTCCAGATCGTCTGTAAAATTGAATGTCTGGTGAACAGAACCTCTTGAGTTCGTGCCCTCCACTACATTTTCCATGTGCAGTGAAGAATATCCCTCATAAAATACTTCTCTGTCAGAAGATCCCTTCAAACCTCCCGTACTCTGCCACAGACTCCACGAAGCCGGGAATCCCGAAGCAGTCTTTTCATATCCGCCGTTGAAGATCAGGGTGTCGATCGGATCGCCTTCCTCAAGATCATCCATTGCGCCGACTTCAACAATCTCTACATTTCTGAACCAGGCAGTTCCTGTTCCTTTCAGTATATACTGCTCCAGTTTAAACCCTGCTACCGGAGTTCCACCTGACTTCTCCGGCACCTCGAATTCAAATTCGATATCTGTCCAGTCTGTTGTTCCTTTAATCTGCTTCGGTTCTGTAGTGCCCAGTCCACTGTTCGAACTGTTTACAAGCTGGACCCTAAAGCTTGCATAGCCAGAAATATCTTCCGTTTTGATCTGGCCGGAAAAACGATATTTCTTATTCAGCCCGTCCGTATCCAATTTAACAGTCTGATGAAGAACCAGATTGCTTCCTCCGAGTACTGTTCCCTTGAATTCATTATCATCTGTTATCTCAGCTTTGTAATTTTTTCCTGCATTATCCTCATAAGACGGATAATAAAACCACCCGGGTATAGAGGAAATGTCATCCGTATCATAAGCCGGGTTAACGATCAGATTTTCATTTTCTTCTTCCCCTGGATTTTCACTTTCTGTAAGACAAAAATCTTTTACAGAGGTTACCAGCGTAGCACCTTCACTTACAACAACCTCAAACTTGATGCTCGTCACACCTTCCGGAAGTGTGATCTCGGCTTTCATTTCCTCCCACCCGTCGGTTTTGCTCGTGTGATAAGCAACTCTTGTATTAGTGCCGTCCACACCATAACGGACCTCAACCGAACCTTTTGATGTACTTAATACATTTAGCAAACCTGAAAATGTATAAGTCTTTCCTGCTTCAAGTCCAGTAACCGTCTGATGTACAGTCAAACGCTGTTTCACAGTGCTACTGTCGGCAGAAATAGTTAATCCATCCTCTCCTGTTTGTGATCCTGCGGATGTGGCTGTTCCATTCCAGTATGTCCAGCCATCAGCTTTTCCATCACCATCTTCGTCTGCAAAGGAACCGTTTGTAAAATAATTGGTTCCCCCTGAATTTCCATCACCTGCCGCACTTACACTCAGCGGCGATACGATCATTGCCAGACTAAGAATCAGACAGAAAAACTTTTTCATAAATCTTTTGTCCTTCATTGCAACGCTCCTTCTTCCGTTTTATTTAAGTAAACCTATTTACTTAAATTTCATTCTAATGCATCATTATATTTTGTACAAGTAAAATATAATGATTATTTTTTACAAAATATTCACTCATTTTTTGTGCATAAGTACAAATTTATTGCCTTTTTACATGCTTTTACCTGGTAAACTATTAACTCTTTATTCTACATGTTTCCCGCTTAATGGATCTTTCTTATCCCGAAACCTGCATATAAAAACAGTGGAGCATCACACACTCCACTGCTTTTCTTAACACATTTATTATTTTTTAAGACAATTCTGATATGTAAACCTGTTGTCTGCTATTATTTGCTCTCTGTTCCATATACCTCGATCTGTGTCAGCGCAGGAAACGGAGACGGATCATCTGCTTTTATCAACCTGCCCAGCTTCAGCCATGTAATTGCTTTTCTGACCAGGGGGATTACGTGCGCTCTGGAACTTTTTTCTAATTCCACTGTTTCTTCCGTTCCGTCAGAAAATGTTAATGTGACCTGTGTCCACCAGTTGTCGTGAGGAAAGTCTGCACGTGTATAGAGCAGGATCTTGTCAAAGTCTACCGGTCGTCCGAATTCAAGCGTCAGCTCAGCGTCATCCTGCATATTGATCCCCCATGATCCATAAGGCCATCTCCCATGAGAGTCATTCGCGAGAAGTCCGTCAATCGCATTTCTTGCGGCAAAGACAGACTCACCCCTTGTTTCTACATTTGCGGATGCATGCGGCCAGTATCCTGTATCACCGTGCTGGTCCATCGGATTGTGTGCCAGGTTTTTATACCGTTTTATCTCCCACTCTTCAGCCGGACGCATGGTCAGATAATGTCTTTCCCCTGTAAAGGCTTTTGGATTATAACATAGTTTCTTTTCTTCAAAAGGTATGTCGAAGATGATCTCTTCTCTGGTCAAATAGACGAATGATTCATCCATGACGTCGTCTGCCCGCAGCACATAAAACGTATCTGTGCTTCCGGCCCGGAATATGATCCGATCTCCCTCTCCATACTCACCTTTCCATGCAAGGACAACCTGTCCCCCGGCACTCGCCTCTGCCTTGATAGCGCCCTCTCTGTCAATGATCTGAATTCTGTTTTCCACCTTCATTTTCCTCCAGTAAGTCCTGCTTAAATTCCCTCCTCATCAGAGTTTTCTTCCGTTTCTTCCTCGAGTGCGAAAAGTGTCATTGCATCTTTTCCCTCTACGATTGCAGCTTCAGCCAGATCACGCGCGTCATCGAACATCTCGATCATTGTCGCGCAGGCGAGAAGCAGAGCAAAACTTGTCCCTGCCACAACCTGGATTGGAACATCCTGGCGCTCAAATTTACTTTCCACTGCCATCTTAAACGGCGATCCTCCCAGAAGATCTGACAGGACGAGAATGCTTCCCTCCTCTTTCAGCTCATCAAAAGCTGCATTCAGATTTGCTTTCAATGTATCTGTGGATTCTCCCTCGATAAAATCTACAAACTTAATGTGGGAAGATCCTCCGTAAATCAGTTTCAGACTGGATTCAAGTCCTGTTGCAAAATTTCCGTGCCCTGTTACAACTACTCCTACCATCTTAATCATCCTCCTAATTACTATATATAAACTGGCTGTATCATAAAACAATGTCAGCAGCCACGTCAATCAGATCAAAAAAAAGAAGCCTTTTTTCAATATAGTATTATGATTTGCAATATCCGTACGAGGTTACTTTTTTTCTCTATTAACCGCAAAAAGCTGTTCCCGCGAATCCCATAAGGACAATCCACAATACAGGATTTCCATGGTCACCTGTTTCCGGTGTATTCTCTGTTTTGACAGGAGTATGGCTGTTGGGTGACCGTATAACCGCTTTCCGCGCTACCACTGTACGCCGCGCTGCATTCTGCTATACTCTGCCTCATTGCTAAAGGTGATCTTTCCATCCTTTTCTTCCTGATATCTTAATACATACACGGATTCTCCTCCATAAATTTGCTCCCGATGCTGGCTACCAGTTATCACCAAAAAAGATTTTCATCTCCAGCATGCTGTCGATCCCGGCGATTCCTTTATAATACAAAGTCCCCAGCATCCTCCGATTTGTATATGTGATATATAGCTTGGATACCGAGAATCCTTTGTCTGAGCGAACTTCCAAAACAGTTGATATAGTATTTATTTTGAATTTTATTCAGTTTTATAATTGGATTTTTCGCAGAAATTTTGCTCCGATTAGCAAATTGTGAACTGCTGATCGCCGTCAGGTTCCGTGTTCGGATTTTCCAGAAAATAAAAAGAAGCCGAACTCCTTGATCTTTCAAGGAATTTTCGGCTTCTCGGTTACGTTCCCGAGGTGATTCGAACACCCGACCTACCGCTTAGGAGGCGGTCGCTCTATCCTGCTGAGCTACGGAAACTTATATTATAATTGTGTCCATATCAGACACAATTAATAATATACCATGTTTTTATAATTTTCTCAACCTTTTTTCTGCTTTTCGCCAGATTAAATTTAACAGTCCCGCAGAAACCGGAATTATTAAAATCCACTTTCCTGCGGAACTGTTTCTTTTTATTCAGCAGGCATTATGCACTGCACTCCGGTCTACCCGTTATTTCTTTCGAGGATATCCGTAACCTGCTCCCTGAAAGATGCTGCCGCTTCTTCCGGAGTTGTCTGTCCGTACTGGACACTGGTTCCCGCATTCTTAAACGCTTCGTTCACTTCAGAAATCCCGCTCGGTTCCGGCGCCGGGCATTCCCCTGCTATTTCTGTCGCCTTGTCCGCATACTCAAACATTTCGATCTGAGTCTGTGTCAGCTTGCCTGAATTTACCATATAATCGCGGATCTCAGAAGAGATCGGAACGCCTTTATCTGCCATGATAATATCATTTGCTTCTTCTGAATTTTGCATCCAGTCGATAAACTTCGCGCATTCCTCTTTCACTTTTGATGTCTCGGAAACACTCCAGAACATAGCCGGCTTCATCCACATCGCGTTATTTTCTGTCGCTCCCGGCATAAAAGCAAGTTTCAGATTATCATTGCTGCTCATAACCTTTGTCGGATAAGTATTCCATTCGATCGTCGTAGCCGCCTCTCCTGTTACGACCGGAAGAGATTCGATGCCAAGCGTCTCTATCTGGGACTGCTCGTCCGGATCCGGTGCTACATTGTTATCAGAGAGATCTTTCCACATCTGGAAATAATCTGCCGTTATGGAATCATCATCAAATCCAAGTCCTGTTCCGTCTTCATTAAACAGCGTTTCTCCATGCTGTCTTACCCAGTAGTTAAAGTAGTTCATATCACCAAACGCACCGATCGTAGCAGTTAATGCGCTCGGTTCGCCCGTCATCTCTGTAACCTTTGTATTCAGTTCAATATAGTCGTCCCATGTCCAGTCATCAGCCGGGGCTTCCAGCCCTGCCTGCTGCAGTACATCCGGATTATAGGTTACTGCCAGAGTATTTGTTCCGGTAACTATGCCGACTGTCTTTCCGTCGATCCTGCCGCTTTCAATCGTCGCGTCATCAACATGGGACATATCCAGGGTACCGTCGTCAATAAATTCCTGAAGGTCTGCCAGAGAATTATTTTTTGCATAAGTTGAAATATACTGATAATCCATCTGGACAAGATCCGGCATACTTCCGGATGATGCCTGGGTTGAAAGCTTCTCAAAATATCCTTCCCAGCCTGACGGAGTTGCCTCAAATTCAATATCTGGATTTTCTTCCATATAGGCGTCCATCAGTTTCTGTGTGTACTCATGTCTGGATTCTCCGCCCCACCATGCGATTTTAATCGTTGTTTTGCCATCTGAAGATTTATCTGCGTTATCTCCGTCCTGGCTGCTGCCGCATGCCGCCAGACCTGCTGTCATTATTCCTGCAAGAAGCAGCGCTGTTATTTGTTTCATCCTCTTCTTCATAGTAACCCTCCTGTTCTTTTTTCTGTTATAATCCTGTTTTTTCTGAAATATATTTTCTCGCTCTGATGGCGTATTCGAGAGGATCTGCCTTGGCCGGATCCTGTTCCGCCTCTACCACCATATACCCTTCATATCCATTCTCTTCCAGCACCCGGAAAACAGGTTCAAAATCGATGCATCCATCTCCCGGTATCGTAAAGGTGCCCTGCCTCACTCCTTCCAGGAAACTCAGGTCCTCTTTCTTTACCTTTTCAACAACTTCCGGGCGGATATCTTTCAGGTGGACATGTTTAATTCTGTCAGCATATTTTTGTACCATTTTCAGCGGGTCTGCTCCGCAGTATTTAAAATGCCCTGTATCGAAAAGCAGGCTGACATATTTTTTATCTGTTTCTTCCATCATCCGTTCTACTTCATCTTCATCCTGGACAACAGTACCCATATGGTGGTGATATGTAAGGCAGATCCCATACTCATCCGCTGCGATCTTCCCAAGCCTGTTCAGCCCTTTGCAGAAAATATCCCATTCGGCGTCATTCATAACATATTTATGTCCGAATATCGGTGTGTCCTGCATCCCCTGTACACTATGGCTCTGTTCAGAAACTCCTATGATCCCGGAGCCCATTGTTTTCAGGAAAGCGAGCTGCGCCCGGAATTCTTTTTCCACTTCCTCAAAAGGCTTTGTGAGCAGAAAACTGGAAAACCACTGGTTGCAGATTTCTATCCCCCTGAGTTCCAGCGCCTTTTTCAGTATATCCGGATCCTTTGGATATTTATTTCCCACCTCAGAGCCTGTAAATCCCGCAAGAGCCATTTCACTGACACACTGTTCAAATGTATTCTCTCCCCCCAGATCCGGAAGATCATCATTTGTCCATGCGATCGGTGCGATCCCCAATTTTACTTTTTCTTTATTAAACATCTTTTTCACCCCCTTACTGCATGATCTCTGAAATCTTCACCGGCCTGTGCTCTTCGCTCGACTTTTTAGCTGCCAGCCCCATTAACACCGGCTTTAATCCGTCATATACTCCCAGGGGTGTCTCCTTATCATTAACGACCGCATCGATAAACGCTTCGATTTCTTTTCCATATGCTTCGATGTATCTTTCCAGGAAAAAGTACATCGGTTTTTCACTGGTCACGCCGTCCCCATTACTTACGGTTACCGAGGACTGGCTGTCGTTGGAAATAGACGCCATCCCCTTAGAACCAAATACTTCTGCTCTCTGGTCGTATCCGTAGACCGCTTTCCTGCAGTTATCGATCACAGCGATCGCTCCGTTCTCCATTTTCAGAGTAATGACCGCCGTATCTACATCGCCCGCTTCCCCGATCGCCGGGTCAACCAGATTTGCGCTCTGTACATATACCTCTTCTGCGTCGCATCCCGCAAGGAACCGTACCATATCAAAATCGTGGATCGTCATATCCAGGAACATCCCCCCTGAGACTTTGACGTAATCAATACTCGGCGGCTCCGGATCCCGGGATGTGATCTTAATGATTTCCGGCGTCCCTATTTTCCCTTCTTTTACTGTTTTCTGCAGTGATTCAAAATTATGGTCGAACCTTCTGTTAAACCCGACCTGATATTTCAGATTGGTATTTTCCAGTGCCTTGATAACTTCCTGTATCTTATCCATATCATGATCGATCGGTTTTTCACAGAATACATGTTTTCCGCTCCTGATGGCTTCCAGTGAGATCTTTGAATGTGTGTCTGTCGGCGAACAGATCAGCACCGCGTCGATCTCAGGGTCTTCAATGATCTCCCTGTAATCCTTTGTCGTATGTCCTACCCCCATACTTTTCGCCCATGCTGCCGTATCCTCGTCTAAAAACGGATCCGCTACCGTTTTGATGACCGCTCCATGTACTCTTGTTGTAATACTGGTAATATGTACCCTTCCGATCCTGCCTGCTCCTATAATCCCTATTTTAATCATAACGTGTTCTCCTCTTATGCTTCCCACAATTTTTTATAAATATTTTTTAAATCTTCTTCGCTCACGTCACGCGCCGTATTCTGCGGGCTTCCGCTTTCCATCGCGTCATGCGCCATCTTATCGATCGCTTTGAAAAACTCCTCCCTGCCGATCCCTACGTCCGCAGGAGCCGGTGTTTTCAGTTCTTTTGTCAGTCTTTCTACCGCGCTGAGGAATTTTTCCGCCGCCTCTTTCTCTCCGTCTTTTTCATCCGCTGCTCCAATGGCTCTTCCCAGGTCCGCAAACCGGCTGTATGCTCCCGGCAGCGCGAAAGCCAGGCATTCCTTCATCAGCATTGCGTTTGACAGTCCATGCGCGACATGGAACAGTGCGCCGATCGGCCGGCTCATCCCATGTATGATAGTCACAGACGCATTATTAAAGGCGATTCCTGCTTCCAGCGCCGCGATCGACATCTGCACTCTTGCCTCCTCGTTTTTTCCGTCACGGAATGCTTCCGGAAGGAACTGAAAGATCCTCTTTACCGCAGACAGTGCAAAAGTGTCCGACAGAGTCTGGGCTTTTCTTGAAGTATACGCCTCTGCCGCATGGCACAGGGCGTCCAGCCCTGTCGCCGCTGTGATAGCCGGCGGAGCGGTCATCGTAAACTGAGGATCGATGATCGCGAGATCCGGCATGAGCACTCTGCCTTTCAGCAGCATTTTTATATCCTTTTTTGTGTCTGTGATGATCGTAAACTGTGTTGCCTCGGACCCGGTTCCCGCAGTGGTTGGGATCGCTGCCATAGGCGGCATCTTCACATCGATCTCTTTTCCCATATAATCTGAAATATTCCCGCCGTTTTCAACCAGGGATCCGATCGCCTTCATCGAGTCGATCGGGCTTCCGCCGCCCAGGGCAATAATGAAATCACAATTTTCTTCCCTGTACTGCTTTAACCCTTTCTCGATCATAATATCTGTCGGCTCTCCGGTGATTTCAGAACAGATACTGTATGCGATGCCCTCTTCCGCTAAAATCTGTTCTGCCTTTGCACAGTTCCCCAGTTCGACCATCACTTTATCTGTGACGATCAAAGCTTTCTTTCCCATCTTTTTCAGGATCGTTTTTGCAGTTTCAAGCGCCCCGGTCCCGGAAATGATCCGTCCCGGTACAATAAATTCTCTTGCCATTTCTTCTCTCTTTCTTTTTTAAGCTTTTACCATTTTGCATCATGAAGCCATGTATATCTCTCATCTTCGCACCGGTCTGTCTGCAGCCATGGATTCCCATCAAGATGCCGTATCATCCAGCACGTATACATCTGGAATCCCGGAGCAGCCGCCTGTGGGTGGAGACATCCTCCCGGGATCGCGGAAAAACTCCCGTCCGTACTTTTAAATACCTCGTCTCCCACAAAGCTTGCCCCAAATCCTTCCGGACGGTCGAACTTGAAATAATAGGTTTCCGGCTGGGGATGGCGGTGCGGCAGATATCCCGACCAGTTGCCCCGGTCATTGAGCACTTCTCCAAGTACCATATTTGAATCAGGCGCTATATCATGGTCGAATATTGTATTCACCCGCCTGTTTGCCGTATTCCCAAACTTTCCCGCGCAGGAATAGGCCCACGGGGCATCCTCCGGCGTGTACAGTTTTCCCGGAAAATTCCTGTCATTCTTTGTACACTGTACCAGTATTTCCACATCTGTGAGGGCAGTTACATCGATCTTCTGTCCCGTACATGTATGCACGCACCACGGTCCTTCTGTAAATACGTTTTTCCTGCTGACCGTCTTTTCCTGCCCTTCCCACTGAAAAGTCACAGTTCCTTCCAGGAGGAGCACAGCCGTTTCTTCCCCTGTACGCAGAAACTCCCTCTTCTCTTCCGGCTTCATACGGTATACGCGTATATCCATCATCATCTCACTGTAATCATTCTCATAGGTCGTAAGGATTTTTTCCCCGTCTGCATCAAACTCCGGCCAGCCAAATACCTTTCCCATCTTTCCTTCCTCCTGTCATGCACATCCAGATCAATAATCCCTTGCTTCACTGCGCTCTTTCATCACCTCTTCACTGGCTTTGCGGACGCTTTCTTTCTCAGAAACATCTGCAATGCCCACATCCCACCAGGATCCATACCCGTCTGTCATAGTCTTTGGTATAACTTTCAGGTCAAACAGGCAGGCTGTTCTCTGTGTTTTGGCATCTTCAAGGGCGTCTGTCAGTTCCTGGACCGTGCGGCATGTATATGTCTTTAATCCATACCCTTCTCCGATCTTTGCATAATCTACGGGGATCAAGTCTCCCGTCGGTTTCCTGCCGTCCGTATAGCGGAACTCGGTAGCAATACTCCCGATCCCGTGGTTCATTTCCAGATTATTGATGCATCCGAATCCACAATTATCAAAGATCAGGATATTTACTTTCTTTTTTTCCTGCATAATGGTCATGATCTCACTGTGGAGCATCTGGAAACTGGAATCTCCCACCACGCAGTATACTTCATTATCCGGTTCTGCCATTTTTACTCCCAGTGTTGCAGCCACTTCATATCCCATACAGGAATAGCCGTATTCCGCGTGGTATCCGCCTCTTTTATCTGTCTTCCACATCCGCTGCATACAGCTGGGGAGAGAACCGCCCGCTGTAATGATCGTGGCGTTTTTGTCGATCGTCCTGTTGATTGCCGCCAGGGCAGCCGTCTGCGTGATTTTTCCGTCTGTCAGCCTGACAAATTCCGGTATCGTCCGCATATCTCTCGCTTTGATGAGAGGCTCGAAATCCTCTCCCGTATATTCAATCGACCCGAGCCGTTCCAGCTCTTTATCCCATGCGGCTTTCGCGCGCTCGATCTCGTCTGTGTAGGCGGACCTGTAATTTCTTTTCCGCAGCTTTTCCGCCAATGCCTCTATCGTCACCCTGGCATCTCCGACCGCTTTCACCGCATCCAGTTTATATGCGTGGTAGCGGCTGTTATTTATTGTCACGAAACGGACATTTTCATTTTTAAACAGGCTCTTGGATCCTGTCGTAAAGTCAGACATCCTGGATCCCACAGCAATTACTACATCTGCGTCTTTTGCAAGAATATTAGATGCGGATGTACCTGTCACCCCGATACCTCCCAGGCAGTACGGATGGCTGGACCTGCATGCGCTCTTCCCTCCCTGTGTCTCGCCAAATGGGATCTTAAACTCTTCGCAGAATTTTTCCACTGCCTCGCCTGCTTCAGAGTATCTTACTCCGCCGCCTACAATCAGGAGTGGTTTTTCTGCCCCTGCGATCACTTCCGCAACATCTTCGAGTTCCTCCTCCACAGCGGCTGGTCTTGTGATCCTGTGGACCCTCTTACGGAAAAAATATTCCGGGAAATCATATGATTCCCCTTCCGTATCCTGACACAGGGAAATACAGCACGCTCCCGTCTCCGCGGGATCTGTCAGGACACGCATCGCATTGATAAGCGCTGTCATGACCATTTCCGGTCTGGTCACTCTGTCCCAGTATTTGCACACCGGCTTAAACGCATCGTTTGTAGTCGTAGCCAGGCTGCTGCTCTGTTCCAGCTGCTGTAAGACCGGATCCGGCCGCCGGGAAGCGAATGTGTCTGCCGGAAAAACAAGCAGAGGAATATTATTTACCGTAGCTGTCGCACACGCTGTAACCATGTTTGCCGCGCCCGGTCCGATAGAGGAAGCGCATGGGATGATCTTCTTCCTGTTCATTTGTTTTGCAAAAGCTGTTGCCACATGGCACATCCCCTGTTCATTTCTTCCCTGAAAAACTTTTAACTGTCCCGGATCGCTGTCTAATGCTTCCCCCAGGCCTACTGCGATCCCATGTCCGAAGATCGTAAAAAATCCTTCTACAAATTTTGTTTCTTTCCCGTCCATGGAAACATACTGATTATCTAAAAATTTCACAATCGCCTGGGCTGTTGTCAATCGAAGTGTTTTTGTCATTTTTCCTTCTCCCTTTCCGTTTACGCTCTTGCCACCATTTCACCGTATTTTTCTTTTTCTTCCCTGATAAATGCTTCCACCTCTTCCGGTCCGGGAAGTGAATCCGAACAGTTATTGCTCCTCACCATCATGGAAGCTTCCGCAGAGCCGAATTCCAGGCAGTCAATTATCTCCCATCCTCTGTAAAGCCCATACAGGAAACCGGAACCGTATCCGTCTCCTCCTCCGAAACCTTTCCTCGCCTCTACCGGGAAAGGCTTGATACTGAATTTCTGTCCATCGCATGTATATGCGGCAGATCCGGACATTCCATGTTTGATGACCAGGATCTTTGCATTATGCGACTGCCAGTATGCAGCACTCTGCTCATCATCCATTCCCGGGCAGATCAGCCTTTCTGTCAGGTCAAATTCTTCTCTGGAACCCATGATAATATCCGCTTCTTTTGCAACAGCTGAGTAATAAATGGAAATTTCATCTTTATTTTTCCAATTATAAGCCCTGTAATCTATATCAAAAATGATCCTCGTATTATTTTTCTTTGCCAGCATCACCGCTTTCATAGCTGCTTCCCTTGACGGGCTTTCTGCCAGTGAAGTCCCCGAGATCAAAATCGCTTTCGTATTTTTGATATACTCTTCATCTATATCATCCACACTGAGCTGAAGGTCTGCGATGCAATTGCGGTACATCAGTATACTGCTTTCCTCAGGTGAAAGCATTTCTGTAAAAGTAAGCCCGAGTTTTTCTCCGCCTGTACATTTTGTGATATGGCTGGTATCAATTCCCTCTTCATTAATGTTATCCCGCATTTTATCTACCTTTAAATCATGTTATATTCAGCTGAATTAAAAAGAGGCATAGCATAAATTATTCTGATAGATTTTCCATCAGATTGCTTTATGCTATGCCGTTTGTGTTATCATAATGGTCGTTGCATTAAAATAGCAGGCCTGCACCCTGGAAAGTCTGGCCTGCTACTGCTCATACGCACAGTATTGCCTGTGCACATTCACAAGACTATGATAACCATTTTTGTCAGGGATTGCAATCAGATTTCTCAATCCTTTTATGATTCTGTTATTTATAACCTTCCATTCCATCAGCTGGCCTGTTCCTGCGGCCACGCTGCCTGCCTCTCCATACACGGCTACTACAGGCGGACTGTGAAACTCCCTTCCGGACCTCTCCGGCTCAGAGTCTGCCGGGTAAAGTGTTCGGAATGCGGGGCTACCCATGCGATCCTCCTGTCTTCCATAGTCCCCTACTCCCAGATCCCTCTTTCTGACCAGCAAAGGATCTGTAACGACTACGAAGAGGGAAGGTGCGTCAGTTCGACCTGTGCAGACAATCCATCCATTGATGAGAATAACGTCAAGTCAGTCCTCCGAAACTACACACGCTGCTGGAGGGAAAAGCTCTGTTCCCTCAGGATACCTCTCTCCCCAATAAATGCGCTGATCCGTTCCTGTTTTTCGGATTATTCTTCCCAGTTCATGCAGATACACCGGCGGGTCAACAAACTTTTTCCCTATCCCACATAACCTTACCTGACAGGCTTCCTGTTGCCTCTTACAATAAAGAAAAAACAACAAGGAGGCCTGACCTATGGAACAGGAAAAGAAACAGGCAGTCGCACTGATGCGTTATTCAGCGATTGCACCACTCATTACAGGCACCCAGGAAGACTATGAATCCCTGAGTGCTTATTTCCGCACCGTTTCGGCAAAAGGGATCAAAGCGCCGGACGGTTCTCTTCGCCACTATTCTCCGGGAACTTTGGAAAAATGGTATCTTGCCTACCGCAAATCCGGCTTTGATGCTTTGGTTCCCACCGGCCGTTCTGACTGCGGTGTCAGCCGGAAGATTGACGGGGACCTGAAAGAGCAGATCATCTATCTCAAACACCAGTATCCCCGGATGTCTGCCGCAGCAATCTATAAGCAGCTCCAGGACAACGGCAGCATCCGTTCCGGGCAGCTCTCAGAATCTACGGTCTGCCGTTTCATCAACCAGCTCGTCCTGCAGCAGCGCCTGACAAACAATCAGGATATGCGGCGTTACGAGAGGCCGCACATCAATGAGGTATGGTGCGGCGATTCCAGTGCCGGCCCATGGCTCAAGACCGCAGACGGCAGGAAACACCGTGTCTACGTGATCGCCCTGATCGATGATGCCAGCCGGTTTATCCTTGGCGCGGATGTTTTCTTCCGCGATACCTTCGTGAACCTGATGTCCGTCATGAAGTCTGCCGTCTCAAAGTATGGCAAGCCCAAGGTTTTCAACTTTGATAACGGCCCGGCCTATAAAAACCGGCAGATGGAACTGCTGGCTGCCCGGATCGGCTCTGTGATCAGTTACTGCCGCCCCTATACTCCCACGCAGAAGGCCAAGATCGAACGGTGGTTCCGTACCCTGAAGGACCAATGGATGGCATCCCTGGATATGAGGGACTTCCACACACTCGAAGAGCTCCGGGGCAGCCTGCTGGCCTATGTCAGAAGCTATAACCAGAGGCCCCATTCCTCCCTGAAAGGGATCTCCCCGCAGGAACGCTTCTTTCAGGAGCCGGAATTGATCCGCCGCCTGCCGGATGAACAGATCGAATCCTCTTTCCTTCTTGAGATCGAACGCAGGGTATCGGCGGACTCGGTCATCGTGATCGACCAGACAGAGTATGAGGTCGATTACCGTTTTGCAAAGCAGCGCATCACCCTGCGTTATACGCCGGACATGAAAGATATCTTTGTTGTGGAGGCCGATGGTTCCCTTACGCCGATCCACCTCCTCAACAAACAGGACAACTCCTTTGTAAAACGTGACAAAGTACGGCTGGCAGGAGGTGAGGACTGATGGAGCTTACTGCGCGTTACGGACTTGAATTCAACCCATTTTTAAAGAATTCCAAAGAGATCCTTTTTGAGGGTACTGAATATACGGAAGCGAAGTTCCGGCTGGATTACCTCGCAAAGACGAAAGGCTTCGGCCTTCTTACCGGCGCCCCCGGCCGTGGGAAAACAACACTGGTACGTTCCTGGTCTGCCGGGCTGAATCCTTCCTTATACAAAGTGATCTATACCAGCCTCTCCACGGTTACGGTAAATGATTTCTACCGTAATCTTGCCGTATCCCTTGGTGCGCAGGCTTCCTACCGTAAAACAGAAAACTTCCATATCATTCAAGAGGAGATCAACCGCCTTGCCCTGGACAAACGGAAAACCCCTGTGATCATCATTGATGAGGCGAACTATATCAAGAACGCCGTCCTGAACGATCTGAAGATCCTGTTCAACTTTGAGATGGATTCCCGGGACCGGGCAGTGATCCTTCTGGTTGGGCTGCCCCAGCTGAACAATACGCTCCAGCTGTCCATCCATGAGCCACTCCGCCAGCGTATCATTATGAACTACAACATTGAAGGGTACTCAAAGGAAGAGGGGCGCGCTTACATTGAGTGGAAACTGAAAAAAGCAGGCTGTACAGACTCTGTTTTTGACGATGCAGCAATTGAAGCGATCCTGAACGCTTCCGATGGGACAGCCCGTGTGATCAGCAAGCTCTGCAATGCCTCACTTGTGATTGGACACAGCCAATCTGCAGGCCGCATTACATCCGACATTGTCATGCAGGCGATCAACGACAGCACGCTTGGCTGAAAAGGCATCCGCAATTAATTTGCGGATGTTTTTCTTTTAGGAAAACAATTCGCAGAAACAGCCATTTTTAAAGTGACTGTTCCCCCCATGGGAGCCGAAATCGGCATAAAATAATCTGCCTGATAGAGCATCATTTAATTTGCCGGACAACACATTAAAGTAATCTGTCACAAACTCCCCAAACTGGTCATCTGAAACTTTTCCGATAAATCCGGTCTTTAATCCATGCCGGGTGACTCCAACCGCAATGTTAGCAGGAGAACCTCCTACAAATTTTTCAAACATATGTACTTTCTTCAAAGGTTTAAATTCTTCCTTCACCTGATCGTTATATGCCGGGTTAAAATCGATAGCCACCCTTCCGAGCAGGACCAGGTCCATCTTTCTTGTTTCATCGAATTCTATATATTTCATTTTTCCTCTCCATACCTTTCACTGTCTGCGTGTATTAGTGTGCTTTTATATGTATTAGCGTGTGCTTTTCTTAATTCGTATGGTAACACATTTTTGCACATTTAACAAGTACTTTACGGATTTTGTACTTATTATTTTGATTTCTTAAAATACTTAGTTCATAAGTTCTAATAATAAATCCATTTACATTCTGTTTTTCAGCACTATTTATATTCTTTTGCAGCTTTTTTCGCACGCATAAAGCACGCAGAGATTTCAATATCAAAATTTCAGCATCAAAAAAAGGCGCAGGCACGTTCATCAACGCGCATACGCCTTTTTTCGTAACAGATCCTGTAAAGTAACAGATCCTATAAATTATATTTTGTTTTAATGATAATATCTGTAAACAGGAACTCTTTTTTCTGTGTCTTCCCATTCAGCAGCAGGTCCGCCAGGATAAGCGGCGGCTTATGCCCCTGGACATAACCGTTCTGATCGATAAGAAAATCTACCGTATTATCTTTCAGCGCCTTTTCATTCTTTGGCGTCTGGTCATAGATCACGACATAAGGGCGTTTATCCAGCTTCAGTTTTTCAAACGCCTTTCCTACCCCGGCCTGCCCTCCGGAAACTACCAGGATCCCGGTGATGCCCTCGATATTTGTCATCACATTCTCTATGATCTTTTCGACCTCCGCTGTTTCATCAAAGCTTCCATGTACTCCTGCGATTTCCAGCTCGGGATATTCTTTTTTTACCTCTTCCAAAAAACCGTCCACGCGCTGGTTATCTACATGATTACTAAAGTAACCGGTGATGATCAGTATTTTTCCCTTTCCACGTGTGAGCATGCCAAGCAGTCCGGCCGCTGTCCTTCCACTCTTGCGGTTGTCCATACCAACAAAACAGAGCCGCTTGCTCCCGACAATATCTGAATTAAATGTCACCACCGGGATTTTTTTCTCTACTGACAGAGATTCAAGCTTTTCCCTCACAGACTCACAGTCAACCGGCATAACAGCAAGACCACTGATCCCCTCAGACTCCAGTTCTTCAATAAAACGGAGCTGCTCTTTTTCATCTACTGTCATTCCTTCTTTTAAGATCAGCTCGATATTTTTCTCTCTGAGCTCTGATGCCGCCTTTTGGATCCCTCTATTTACTTCCAGCATAAAAGACGATCCTGCAAGTTGTGTTACAACGCCTATTTTAATGGGTTTTCCCCTGGAAGCTGTCTGTCTGCGGCTTCTGGGAACATATCCCATTTCATCTGCGATCCGCAGGATCCTTTCCGAAACCTGAGGATCGATCCGCCCTCTGTTGTTGAGAGCCCTGTCCACTGTTCCCCTGGATACTCCTGCAGCTTCCGCTATTTTTTGTATCGTTACTTTCATACTTCACCTCGATCAGTACAAGGTCTTTAGAAATTGATATACCCCTGCAGCCAGATCGTGCCCTTAAACCTCCGCCCGATCTCCGGCTCTCCCATGACTTCCTCCGCCGGCACGCATACGTCAAACTGCATTTCATTGACATTGAGCTTCATCTGGTACAACTCCACCCCTGTCGCTGAGTTTGTCCTGTGCCTGACTGCAAGTATCTCGCCCATGATGGAATACAGGTCGCACTCGACTCCATAAGGCATAAAATATGTGTCAACGATGGAGAAAACATCTTCATTCGCAAGGCGTCTGGATACCTGCGAATAAATATCAATATCATCCAGAGTCAATGTCTCTATCGCGCTCTGGTCTCCGTTCCTCGCTGCATTGAGCAGCATTTTTCTGTTGTCTGACGCCGCCTGCTCACTCTTTAGCTGCCGCTCATCTTTCACGACAGGCAGGAGTATCATCCCGGACAGAGCCAGACCGGACAATGTGACTGATGTTGTGACTCCTGTAGTAAATCCGGCCTGCCGCTCTCTCATATACTCGATCCCGTTCTGCAGGGTGAAGATCAGGCTGATCCCGATCTTAGAATCCTCGCACATTCCCACATACTGCTCTTTTTCAATCTTCCTCTCTATGGCAATGTCTGCGTAGGTACTGATCCCGCTCCCCTCGAAATAGGGGAAATAATAATCCGGATAAAAATTGTCATCGCCGTCAAGCTCACCGCAGATCGCAACGCCGACACACTGCCCATACTCCCTGCGCAGCTCGCAGAAATCTTCCCCCGGCCTGTATGAAACGATCGTCTGATGTGTAAATCCAGCCTCCACATCATCCATAAGATCTTTCAGATCATATCTCGTATTGATATTATCAAATCCGATTGCTTTTAAATACTGATGCATCTGCCCTTCATCTTTCTACAATTATTTCCCGGAGAGTATCCGCCTCTATTTTTTCGGGACGATCTTATCATTGCCGCCCATATACGGTCTCAACACTTCCGGTATCCTGACAGAGCCGTCCGCCTGGAGATTATTCTCAAGGAATGCGATCAGCATCCTCGGCGGAGCGACTACTGTATTATTCAGTGTATGCGCGAAATAGCTTCCGTTTTCTCCTTTTACGCGGATACCAAGTCTCCTTGCCTGTGCATCGCCCAGGTTCGAACAGCTTCCCACTTCGAAATACTTTTTCTGGCGCGGAGACCATGCCTCCACATCCACGGATTTCACTTTCAGATCCGCAAGGTCTCCCGAGCAGCACTCCAGTGTCCTTACCGGGATATCCATAGAGCGGAAGAGGTCTACCGTATTCTTCCAGAGCTTGTCATACCAGTCCATGCTTTCTTCCGGCTTACATACAACGATCATTTCCTGCTTCTCAAACTGATGGATCCTGTATACGCCTCTCTCTTCGATCCCATGCGCGCCTTTCTCCTTGCGGAAACACGGTGAATAGCTGGTCAGCGTCTGCGGGAGCTCATCTTCCGTAAGCTGTGTATTGATAAATTTGCCGATCATAGAATGCTCGCTCGTACCGATCAGATAGAGGTCCTCTCCCTCGATCTTGTACATCATGGCATCCATCTCTGCAAAGCTCATAACCCCTGTCACTACATTGCTGCGGATCATGAACGGGGGTACACAGTAGGTAAATCCTCTGTTGATCATAAAATCTCTTGCATATGCGATCACAGCCGAATGCAGTCTTGCGATATCTCCCATGAGATAATAAAATCCGTTTCCCGCGACCTTTCTCGCACTGTCAAGGTCGATCCCGTTAAAGGACTCCATGATCTCTGTGTGATACGGGATCTCAAAGTCCGGTACCACCGGCTCTCCGAATCTTTCCAGCTCGACATTTTCACTGTCATCTTTTCCGATCGGCACAGACGGATCGATGATGTTCGGAATCGTCATCATGATCTTTTTGATCTTTTCCTCTACATCTTTTTCCTCTGTGGACAATTCATCGATACGTCCTGCGCTCTCTGCCACTTTTTTCTTGAGTGCTTCCGCCTCTTCAAACTTTTTCTGAGCCATCATGGCCCCGATCTGTTTGGACGCTTTATTCTTTTCAGCGCGGAGAGCCTCCACTTCCTGCTTGATCTCACGGTTTCTCTTATCCAGTCCGATCACTTCGTCCACCAGAGGAAGCTTTTCATCCTGGAATTTATTTTTGATATTCTGTTTTACTACATCCGGATTTGTTCTTAAAAATTTAATGTCTAACACTTTTTTATCCTCTCATTTCTTTTATTTTTCCATGTCTTTTATATCGTATTTTTCCTGATAGATCGTTTTTTCAAGGCACTGCTTCTCCTCTTCTGAAAGTTCGATATAGCTTTCTCCTCTTACGATCTCTTTGATATAAGTATAGCAGCCTTCCCGGCTGTGCATGGCATTTAAGATCCATCCATTATCATTTTCATCCAGCATAGTCAGGGCGAAACTCAGATTTCCTCCCATTTCATGGAATGCATCATATCTTACGATCCCAGCTTTCTGATAATGGGATTCCACCTTTTTTCTCAGGTCTTCAATTTCCTTTTCATTGATCTTGACCAGGTCCGAGATTTCTTCCAGTTCTTCAAATTTATTAAATATTGTTTGTTCGATGCTTTTTCCATTCTTGCCGCGCATAAAAACGGAATAACTTTTCTTCAGTCTTTTATATTTATCACCCAGCAGTACGAGCAGGATGATAAGTATGATCTGCATTATAAAAAGGACCACAAAAATATAAAACGGGTCGATCCCTAAACTGCCCAATATCCCATCCATTCTTTCCTACATCTCCTTTTAATCATACAACTCCCCGGTTTTACTGACCTGACTATTTCGCATGGATCGACATGATCAGGTCATAGATACGTTCCAATTCTTCTTCCGAATAATATTCTATCTCTATTTTACCCTTTCCATTCGCTTTTGGATTCACACTTACTTTTGTTCCGATGATATTTTTCATCTGCTCTTCCAGATTCTCGTACACAAACGTGTGTTCGACCACTGTTTTCTTTATTTCTTTTTTAGGATTTTTCAATGCTTTAACAAGCTTTTCTGTTTCCCTGACACTCAGTTTTTCATCGAAGATCTTATTTGCAAGCATATACTGCTGTTCTTCATCATCGATCGCGAGCAAAGCCCGTGCATGTCCGGTACTGATCATATCATCTACGATCATCTGCTGTACTCTGGAGCTTAATTTTAAAAGTCTCATTGAGTTTGTAACAGCAGTCCTGCTCTTAGAAACCCTCTCGGCAACTTCATCCTGTTTCAGGTTGAATTCTTCAAGAAGTCTCTTGTATGCCATCGCCTCTTCGATTGGATTAAGGTTCTCCCGCTGGATATTTTCGATAAGAGAGATTTCCACAATTTCCTGATCCGTATAATTCTTAACGATAATAGGAACCTCTTTTATCCCTGCGATCTTTGCTGCTCTCCACCTTCGCTCTCCGGCAATTATTTCATAATAATCTTTTTTCTTCTGTACGAGAAGAGGCTGGAGAATTCCAAACTGCTTGATAGAGTCAGCTAATTCCATAAGAGAATCTTCATCAAAATCTTTTCTCGGCTGTTCACGGTTCGGTTCAACTTCATTGATCTTCACCAGGATTTCACCGCTTTTACCGGATTCCTCTTTTTTTTCTTTTCCTTCTGTTTTATCTGAAACTGCAGGTTTCACCTTTTTATCCGGGATAAGACTGTCCAATCCCTTTCCCAATCCATTTCTTTTTGCCGCCATAACTATTCTTCTCCTTTATGAATAACTTCTTCCGCTAACAGCATATAGCTTTCCGCCCCTGTTGATTTTGGGTCATAGAGATTGATCGGCATGCCATAGCTTGGCGCTTCAGCCAGTCTGATATTTCTCGGGATAATTGTCTTATAGATATTCTGATTAAGATTATCTTTGACATTCTCCACTACCTGTAATGAAAGATTCGTCCTGGCATCATACATAGTAAACACGACGCCTTCTATTTCGAGCTCAGGATTCAATCTTTCCTGTACAAGTTCTATTGTATGTATCAGCTGGCTCAATCCCTCCAGTGCATAGTATTCGCACTGTATCGGTACGATCACCGAGTCAGCGGTAGTCATTGCATTTATAGTCAGCATACTTAACGCCGGCGGACAGTCTATTACAATAAAATCATAATCATTTTTTACTTTTTCAACTTCACTTCTTAAAATATATTCCTTATTTTCAACGCCTATCAATTCAATTTCTGCGGCGGAGAGATTAATATTCGAAGGAAGTACATCGAGATTTTCCAAAGCATCTCTGCAAATACATTCTTCAATCCCGGCATTGCCTATAATAAGGTCATAAACCGTTTTTTCTGCCTCGTCCTTATCAACGCCCAGTCCGCTCGTCATATTTCCCTGAGGATCCATGTCAAGCGCAAGGACTTTCTTATTCATACTCGCAAGAGAAGCAGAAAGATTAATGGCAGTAGTCGTCTTTCCTACTCCTCCTTTTTGATTGGCAATTGCAATGATTCTCCCCATTTTTGCCTCCTCACAAAACCTCTTTTTCAGATACTTATTCATTATAACACTTTTCAATTTATTAATCTATAAAATGTTTCACGTGAAACATTATTTTATCTATTTTTCATTAATGTTTCACGTGAAACATTGTTAATTTACCTGATGACATGATAACACATTCGCACATTTTTCAACTTACTACAAACGAACAAAATCCAGATGTAACGGAAAAATATTATCGGTTTAATATTCAGCCAAATGTTTCACGTGAAACATTTAGCTATTCTTGAATTGAATTTATCCATGTAGTATAATAATAGAAAACAAAAAAAGGGTGGTGAATACTTGTGAGTTGGAAGAAAAATATCAGTTTAGCAGCTGTATTTATCGGGACAGCACTCGGTACAATGCATGTTGTAAACCGACTTTTTAATTATATTGCAACAGCTGACAACAGGCTTAATGAAGAGACTTACGAATATTATGAATGGAGATTTGGAAAGATTGCTTATAAGAAAAAAGGTTCCGGTTCTCCTCTTCTCCTTGTGCACAACCTTGATGTATGTTCTTCTTCCCATGAGTGGAATAAAATAGAATCATCGCTTGCAAAAACATATACTGTTTACTCTCTTGATCTTTTAGGATGCGGATGCTCAGATCATCCTATCCTGACTTATACGAACTTTTTATATGTACAGTTGATAACTGATTTTATCAAACACGTTATAGGGGAAAAGACTGATGTCATTGTTTCCGGAGATTCATCGCCTTTTGTACTGATGGCATGCTCTAATGATGATACGATCATTAATAAAGTGGCTATGATCAACCCGCAGAATCTTGTATCACTTGCCAAAATACCTACAAAGCGTACAAAGACAGTTAAATATCTTTTGTCAGCACCTATAATAGGCACTTTTATCTATAATATGAGTGTAAATAAGAAAACAATATCTCAAAAATTTGTTTCTTCATATTTTTATGATCATAATAAGGTAGATGAGAAAGATATTTTAACCTGCTTTGAATCTTCCCACAAGCATAAAGCTCATTCAAAATATCTTTATGCCTGCAAAAAATCAAGATTTACAAACGCAAACATCTTGTGCTGCCTAAGTAAGTTAAATAACAGTATTTTTATTATAGTGGGAAATTCCAACCCGGAAAATACATTATCAGCAAATCAATACCAAAATCAGCTTCCTTCTATTGAAATAGTGGGGATAGATGAGACAAAACAGCTTCCACATGTGGAAAAGCCGAAAGAATTCATAGAACAGATACAGATACTCTTTTCCGAAGAAGAGTAGAAATCTGTAATTGTGGGGAGTCGGCTGATTGGTGAAGCGTCCGAAAACCTTCTATATAATTCAGGACGTTTTTGCGGCGGACGGGGATATGGCTCAGGTTCCGGTTCCGTAATCTGGTAAAGACGTAAAAGGGAGAAAACATGGCTAAAAGCAATTGTCCGGCGGAAGATTCGGCTCCGCCTCAGGCATCCGCCGGACAATTAACGCCACGCTTTCTCCCTTTAAGTCTTTCCAATAGATTACTCCAAGTCACCGTCGCCATATCCCCGTCCGCCGCAAAAGGCGCATCAAATGGGAACGGTTTTCTGTGCGCATCCGATCGGAAGGTCCCCGCGGACAAATGCAGGATTTCGAAAGTTAAGCTAAAGGGGAACTTCAGCGGAGAAACAGAAATTTAAAATAAGCGGCAGTTCAGGCTGGACTTCCGGGAGGGAGTTAGTCGTTCGATTTGGCACAGCGAGCTGTGCCTCTCTTGTTGTATTCTTGCAAAAACTTGAAATCCGGGACTATGCGTTGAGATCAGCAGGGGGCTTGTCTGAGGCAACGTCAGTTGCTCCCTGCTGATCTCTGTTTTTAGCATAATCCCGGATTTCTTAGTTTTTGCTGCCCTGGAGCCCCGGAGCCGAAGTCGCCCATATTCCCGCGCTGAATACACCCTCGACACCTGCGCTTCACTGTTTTCGGACCGTTTACACCACTGATGGCTCCCCCACAAATACAGCTTAAAGCGGTTCTTTTGCCGGCACTCCTGCTTTTCTTGGATATTTTCCCGGCGTATTCTTTACCTTATCGATCTGTACGAGTGCCCGCCCGATATCTGTATCCGGCAGCATGAATTTTTCTATCTTTTCTATTTTCCCTCCGAGTATGTTGACCGCGTTTTCTGACGATCTTATCTCCTCATCCGCCTCACCGCTTTTATAAGAAACGAATGAACCGCCTTTTTTTACAAACGGGAGACAATACTCGCTAAGTGTGGAAAGATTTGCCACTGCCCTGGACACGCACAGATCGAATTTTTCCCTGTATTCTGCTTTTTTTGCGTAATCTTCTGCCCTGCCGTGCAGTGTCCTTATTTCTTCCAGATCCAGCTCCCGGATCACATCATCAAGAAATTTCAGTCTTTTATTCAGCGAATCAAGCAGGACTATTTCTATATGCGGGAACGCGATCTTTATCGGTATTCCCGGAAATCCAGCGCCTGTCCCGACATCGATGAGAGTAGATATCTTTGACATATCTTTTAATCTTACAATTGTAAGACTATCTGTGAAATGCTTTAGATTCACTTCGTCATAATCCGTGATCCCTGTAAGGTTCATGACCTTATTGCGCTCGACGAGAAGTTCATAATATCGGTCAAACTGTTCTCTCTGTCTCTCTGTAAGAGTAATCCCTGTCTTTTTTAATTCTTCTGCAAATTTATCCATATTTCCAATCCTGACTTTTTATCATTACTAAGATTCTGACTCTTTGCACAAGTCTGCGTTTTGGGGATATATCTCCCTGTTTACGGCTTGTACTTTTATGACATTTTCAGATACACAAGCAGCACTGATATATCCGCCGGGGATACACCTGATATCCTGGACGCCTGTCCGATGGAAGCGGGCCGGATCTGATCCAGTTTCTGCTTTGCTTCGATCCGAAGGCTCTGTATTTCATCGTAATTGATATCTTCCGGTATTTTTTTATTCTCCAGCTTTTTAAACTGCTCTACCTGGCGCATCTGCCGTTTGATGTAGCCGTCATATTTAATATTGATGTCCACCTGTTCCTGTACGTCATGAGGGAGTTCCGGCCTCTCCTCATCGATCTCCCGGAGTTTCTCATAGGAAAGTTCCGGCCGGCGGATCAGCTCGGCAAGCGTTGTCCCGGAGCTCAGGGGCGTGCTTCCGTATCGTTCCAGCACTTCCCTGACTTTCGGGGAAGTACCGATATTTGTATGCTCGACACGTTTCCTCTCTTCCTCGATCATCCGCTCTTTCTCAAGCAATTTCTGATACCGTTCCTCACTGATCAGACCCACCTCATATCCGATGCGGGTCAGGCGGATATCCGCGTTGTCCTGTCTCAGAAGAAGCCGGTATTCCGCCCTTGAAGTCATCATGCGGTACGGCTCATGGCTTTCCTTTGTCACAAGATCGTCGATCAGGACGCCGATATACCCCTGGGAACGGTCAATGATGATCCCGTCTTTTCCCTGCAGTTTCCGCGCGGCATTGATCCCCGCGATCAATCCCTGGGCTGCTGCTTCCTCATAACCGGAGCTTCCGTTGAACTGCCCTCCGCTGAAAAGCCCTTCAATATTTTTAAACTCAAGAGTGCTCTTAAGCTGCCTTGCGTCAATGCAGTCGTACTCGATCGCATAGGCATTCCTGACGATCTTCGCATTCTCCAGGCCGGGCACACTCCGGTACATCTTATACTGCACATCTTCCGGAAGGGAACTGGACATCCCTCCCACATACATTTCATTTGTATGCCGTCCTTCCGGCTCGATAAATACCTGATGCCTGTTTTTATCAGGGAATTTTACAACCTTGTCTTCGATCGATGGGCAGTATCTTGGCCCTGTCCCCTCGATCGCACCGGAAAAAAGCGGAGACCGGTCCAGATTCTCCCTTATGATCTCATGCGTTTTCTCATTTGTATAAGTAAGCCAGCAGGACGCCTGGTCGATCTGGACGCTTTCCGGGTCAGTTGTGAAGGAGAAGGGAACAACTCTCTCATCCCCCTTCTGCTCTTCCATCTTACTGAAATCGATAGAGTTTCTCGCGATCCTCGCCGGAGTCCCCGTCTTAAACCGGTACATCTTTACCCCGAGATTTTTCAGGCACTCCGTCAGATGATCCGCGCTCTGGAGACCGTTCGGCCCTGTGTGCATACTCACATCGCCGTAAATACACCTTGCCCTTAAATAGGTCCCCGTACAGAGCACGACAGCCTTACAAGGATAAATGCATCCCGAATAGGTCTGCACTCCTGTCACTTTTCCGTCCTCTGTAAGGATATCCGTAACCTCCATCTGACGGATGTCCAGATTTTCCTGTTCTTCAAGTACCTGCCTCATGGCCCTGCTGTAATCCGCCTTATCCGCCTGCGCCCTCAGAGAATGGACCGCCGGCCCCTTTGACTTATTGAGCATTTTCGACTGGATAAACGTCCGGTCAATGACCTTTCCCATCTCGCCTCCCAGGGCGTCTACTTCTCTGACGAGATGTCCTTTCGAACTGCCCCCGATATTCGGATTGCACGGCATGAGCGCGATGCTGTCCACGCTCACAGTAAACATGACAGTGCGAAACCCAAGCCTTGCTGCAGCCAGCGCCGCCTCGCATCCGGCATGTCCTGCCCCGATCACTGCGATATCATACCTGTCACTATTTTCCCATACAGAATTTGCTGAATATTTCATTTACCAAATCTTCTCCTACTGATTCTCCCGTAATACTTCCAAGCGCCTCATAAGCATCCATCAGGTCAATGGAATAAAAGTCCTCCGGCATCCCTGCATTGATACTCTCAACTACCTTTTTCATACTTTCCTCTGCGTCTGCCAGAGCATTTTTCTGCCGCACATTTGAGATACATATCTGGTCGTTAAAAGAAACTATTCCGTTTAAAAACATTTCTTTTAATTTCTTTTCTAACTTTTCAATTCCTTTTTCTTCTTTTGCGGAAACGGATATGACCGGGATTTCCTTTTTGGTTTTTCCCTCTTCCGAGAAGCCGGAGCATATAGAACCTGCCTTCTTTTTTATCATCTCTTCAGTGACTACTGTATCCAGGTCCGACTTATTCAGAAGGATCACCGTGTTTTTATCTTTGATCAGAGGCAGGATCTTCTCGTCATTTTCATCAAGCTCCCTCGATGCGTCCACGACATAGATGATAAGGTCCGCCTTTCCCGCGTATTCCATCGCCCTGTCGACCCCGATCTTTTCGATCACATCCTCTGTCTGCCGGATCCCCGCCGTATCGATCACATTCAGGCTCAGATCCCCGAGACGTATCTGTTCCTCAAGGATGTCTCTTGTTGTCCCCTCTATGTCTGTTACGATCGCTCTCTCATGCCCTGCCAGCACATTCAGAAGGGACGATTTTCCTGCATTTGGCTTCCCGAGGATCACCGTGTTGATCCCCTCTCGGATCACTCTCCCATTATCAGCGGAGCTGATCATTTCTTCCAGATCGTGTATGATCTCTTCTGCTGCTTCCAGTAAAGTATCCGCGTATCCGTCGATTTCTATATGCTCCGGATCGTCAAGGGCTGATTCTATAAACGCAGTGTGATAAATTATTTTATTTCTTATATCAATTATTTTGTTTTTTATACTTCCTTTTAATTGACTTAAAGAGCTTTGCAGCGCATACTCATTTTCCGAATTTATCACATCGATGACCGCCTCTGCCTGGGACAGATCCATCTTACCGTTTAAGAATGCCCTCTTTGTGAACTCCCCGGGCTCTGCCGGGCGGGCGCCGTTTTTCAGCACTGTTTCCAGCACTCTCCTGACGACAAATGTCCCGCCGTGGCAGTTGATCTCTATGGTATCTTCCCCTGTAAAAGTGCGGGGAGACCTCATTGCCATGACGAGTACTTCATCCACAGTTTCCCCGCTGTCAATGATATGACCGTAGTGGATCGTATGGCTTTCTGCATCTGACAGTCTCTGTTTTCCCCTGTATACTCTGTCCGCAACGGCAAATGCGTCTTCCCCGCTGATGCGGACGATCCCGATCCCGGAATTCGTCATTCCTGTGGAGATCGCAGCTATCGTTTCTTTTTTCATAACTTTCCAGACTCCGTATCCTCTCCCGGTACATGGGTATCCGGCAAGAGTTTCTCTCTCATGATGCCAGTTTTAAAAAAGGACGCTGGCTCCTTCACGAAAGTATCCGTGAAGCGTCAAACGTCCTTTCGCTTCCGAGTTAGATTATCTTTTCAGTGTGACTACTACCTTTCTGTAAGGATCTTCTCCTTCGCTGTGTGTTGTCACATAAGGATCAGACTGCAGTGCAGAATGGATGATCCTTCTTTCATAAGGATTCATCGGCTCGAGTACAACAGGCCTTCTGTTTCTCTTTACTTTATGCGCGATGTTCTTTGCCAGATGTTTCAGTGTCTCTTCCCTTCTCGCGCGGTAGTTCTCTGTATCGAGCTTAACCCTTACATAACCTGCCTGGTGTTTGTTTGCCACACGGTTTGCCAGGTACTGGAGAGCATCCAGTGTCTGGCCTCTCTTTCCGATCAGGATCCCCATATGCTCCCCCTTCATGTCAACATAAAGGGCGCCGTCCCCGTCGATGGAAGATGTGATCTCAACTTCCATGTCCATTGCCTTTAAGGTATCCTTCAGGAACTGTTCTACTGCTTTTATCGTCTGCTCTTCGACTTCTGCGAGCACCTGCTCTTCTTTTGCCGGCTTCGCAGGCTCTTCCTTCTTTTCCTCAGCCTTTTTCTCTTTCGGCATTTTCGCGGGTCTGTCTTTTGCCTTTTTTACAGGCTCTTTCTTCTCTTTTTTTGGCTCTTCCTTTTTCACAGGCTCGTCCAGGATGGAAGAAATCTCTTCTTTTACAGCCTCCCTGAAATCTGAGATATCAGGCTCCTCTGTCTTTTCTTCTTTTTTCCAGGCCTCGATCACAGCCTGCTTCATTCCGATCCCAAGGAATCCCGCGCTTCCCTTTTCGATCACATTATATTCAAGTCTGTCGCTTGTTACTCCGAGCTGGATCAATGCTTCTGTGATCGCATCGTCCAGTGTCTTTGCCGATACTCTGATACTACCTTTCATCCCGATTCCTTCCTTTCTCATATGCAGTTCTTCTATTTGACCTGCTCTTGGACAGACAACTTATTTTTTCTTTTTCCCTTTTGTATTTTCAGCCTTCTCTTCTTTCTTCTCCTCAGCCGTATCCTCTGTCTTATGTCCGCTGTTATAACGCGCTACGAGGTTGGCCTTTGAAGTAAGGCTGCCGGGTTTTGCACTCTTTGCAAGTTCCTGTGCTTTCCTGATCTTTTCTTCCTTATCCGGATCAGCGGTGGATTTCTTTGCAGTGGAAACTCCTACGTTTCTAGTGCTCTTTGTAGCCATCCTGTTGATCTCTTCCGCTGAGGTTCCTTTTTTCTCGCGCTTTTTCTGAGCCTTTTTGCGGTTCTCTTCGATAATATCTTCCACGCTCTTCTTTTTCAGGTACTTATTTACTGCCAGCTGCTGGATGCTGCGCACCGCTGCACTGGCTACCCAGTAAAGGCCGAGACCTGCCGGGAGTGTGAAACCGAATACAACAGAGATCAGGGGCATTGTATATGTCATTGTCTTCATGGAGCTTGCCATCGGATTATCCGAATCCTGGAGCATAGCTCCCGAAGCGCCCATCTGGGAAAGCTTCACGCTGATAAACTGTGTCACACCTGCGAGTACAGGGATGATGACCGCCAGGATCACGCCGATGACTGACGCCGCCGCGAGGGCGTCCTTTAAGAGCTCCCACGGATGTGTACCGATGTTGATCCCCAGGAAATTGTTCATTCCCGCAAGGTCAGATACTGTCTTGTCGATCGTCCCCTGAAGCCCGGGGATCTTATCTCCCAGCGCATCCCATGTTGAAGACTGGAATTTATACAGCACTGTCGATAATTCGCTTGGCTTTGTCAGGTCGAATGAATTAATATTCGGAACGACTGTCTTTGACACAGACTCAATGATTTCCTGATACCCTGATGTAGCCTGGATCTTTTCCACAAGAGGAAGGAATACATTCCTTACCTTTGTTACATATTCCGGCACATACATAACTACCGGGTAGAGTCCGAACAGGATCAGGATCTGCATCAGTGACGGCAGGCATCCGCTGGACATCTTTACTCCGTATTTGTCGTAGACCAGGTTCATCTCTTCCTGCTGCTTCATCATAGAAGCCTGGTCTTTTTTGTTTGCATATTTTTTCTGGATCTTCTGCAGTTCAGGCTGCATGACTGACTGCATTTTGGAAAATTTCTGCTGTTTGATCGTAAGGGGCATCAGGATCGTATATACAATGACCGTGAAGATGATAATGCTGATACCGATATTATCGATCCCGATCAGGCTCATCAGATTATAAAGCCCGTTCATGACCTGGCCAAGCACCCATGATATCTGCTTGATGACCGGCAGGTCGTAGATTCCTCCGCCAACAGCTAAAAGCCCGTAAATTTCCATTACTTGTCCTCCTTAAGGTACTGGATCATATCCTCCTTTTGAAAATGGATTGCAGCGCAGGATCCTCCATACGGCAAGGGCCCCGCCCTTGAAAGCGCCGTACTTTTCAATCGCTTCAAGCCCGTACTGTGAACAGGTCGGATAATACTTGCACGTACTGTAGCCTTTCAGACCGGATAAATATTTTCTGTAAAAACGGATCAGCCATAACAGGAACCGTTTCATCCGCGCCACTTCCTTTTTCAGGACTGCTTTTTTCTGCAGCCTTATTTTATTTATATATTTTATGAAGTTTCCCGAGGTGGATGAGCGCGCTCTCAATCTGATGGTATCCTTTTTCTTTCGCGCCTGCCCTTGCTATCACTATTATATCGATCCCACTTCGGAAATGCTCTTCGGACAGTCTGTAACTTTCTCGGATCAGCCGCGTTAAGCGGTGCCTTACAACACTGTTCCCGACTTTTTTGCTCACGGAGATCCCCAGTCTGTTCTTCTCCAGCCCGTTATCCATCACATACATGACAAGATAACTGTTGGCCAGAGATTTTCCTTTATTATAAACTGTCTGAAAATCTCTGTTTTTCTTTAAAGATTCGGAAAATCTCATTCTTTTCCTCTTTCTTTTTCTTCTTTTCAACTAATAATAAATAGAAGAAAAGGCCACATATATGCGGCCTAAGCTGATAACTGTTTTCTTCCTTTTGCTCTTCTGGCAGCTAATACTTTTCTTCCGCCTGCTGTGCTCATTCTTGCTCTGAAACCATGAACCTTGGATCTTGATCTCTTCTTCGGCTGAAATGTCATCTTCATCCCCATACACCTCCCTTTGACTGACATACTTTATAATTAAAGTATTCACAATGATTAACAAATTTTTCCGCATCTTTACCCAAAAAGACACTGCTCTTAATTATAGTGAAAAAAAGCGCATAAGTCAAGCAAAATCAAGGGGTTGGAACAAATATTTATCCACATTTTTATCAACTCTTATCCACACAATGGGGATAATTCTGAAAGATAATGTGGATAACTCGTGTATAAGTGTTGGATAACTGCAAAATAAAATGTAGATAAAAATTATTTTCTGATGCAACCTTTTATTTTCAGGGTGTTAAAACTGTTGATAAAGTTATACACATATTATTTTCGTTGATTCAGCCACCTTTTTGATGTAAAATGTAATAGAGAGATTTTGCCTTAATATCTCTCTATTCTATTGATTGGAGTTACTTTTGATGAACATTGTAGAACAAAACTGGGACCAGATATTAAATAAGATGAAGCTTGAATACTGCTCATCAAACATTTCTTATAATACGTGGATCGCTCCTCTTACGGTGTACGAAGTGACGGATGACACGGTTTACATCCTTGTGAAACTTCGCGCAAGCCTGGAGCATATAGAAGAGAAATATCTTCTCCCCTTCAAGGTCTGCATTGCAGAAGTAACGGGGATCGAGTATGAAGTTGCCTTTGTCACGGACAATCAGACTGTGATCCAGGAGAAAAAAGAGAACCTGATAAAGAAAAGCAGGGCGAACGCAGTCTTTGAAAGGGCAAACTTAAATCCAAAATATACATTTGACACCTTCGTCGTGGGAAGCAATAACAGCTTTGCACACGCTGCCTCCCTTGCTGTGGCAGAGTCGCCCGGAGAGGCGTATAACCCTCTTTTCATTTACGGAGGCGTCGGGCTTGGAAAGACGCATCTTATGCATTCCATCGCCCATTTTATCCTTGAGAACGACCCTTCAAAAAATGTCCTCTATGTTACAAGCGAGACATTTACGAATGAACTGATCGAGGCTCTTAAGTCAGGTAAGACCGGAAGCGAGCTGGCGATGACAAAATTCAGGGAAAAATACAGGAACAATGACGTGCTGCTCATCGATGACATCCAGTTTATCATCGGAAAAGAAAGTACGCAGGAAGAGTTTTTCCACACATTCAACCATCTGCATGTGTCAGGAAAGCAGATCATCATTTCGAGCGATAAGCCGCCAAAAGATATCGAAACACTGGAGGCCCGTCTCAGGACCAGGTTCGAGTGGGGCCTGATCGCAGACATCTCCTCTCCTGACTATGAGACCAGGATGGCTATATTAAGGAAAAAAGAAGAGCTCGACGGACTGGAACGCTATCATATCCCGGACGATGTCATGCAGTACATCGCGAATAATATCAAATCAAACATCCGTGAGCTGGAAGGTTCGCTGAACAAGCTGATCGCGCTCTCCAACCTTGAGAATAAGCCGATCGACATCCCTCTCGCGGCTGAAGCTCTGAAAGACATGATATCCCCGGACGACAACCGGGTCGTCACACCGGAGCTGATCCTTGATATCGTTTCAGAGCATTTCAATGTGCCTGTAGCTGACCTCAAAGGGAAGAAGAGGAACGCAGAGATCGTTCTTCCACGTCAGATCGTGATGTATCTCTGCCGTGTCATGACAGATACGTCCTTAAAAGCCATCGGGGCATTCCTCGGAGGTAAAGACCATGCGTCAGTCACACACGGGATCAAAAAGATCGAAGCAGAGATCAAGACAGATGAAGCTCTTAACAATACAGTGAATATTATTATGAAGAAGATAAATCCGCTTTAATTGTGGATAACTATGTGGAAGACCGGTGGGTTATGATGGAAACAGCGGAGGATAATCTTTTCGGGGCGTTATGGCCCAGGAAGATTTCCCCACACTGTCCTCACGCTCCCCAGTCGTTCCCAACAGAGTTATCCAAAGCGACAATCCCTTATTTTAACGGGCTTTGAAGCAGTTATCATCTTTTTCACAGCCCCTAATAAGACGGATGCGGAATTGATTTTATATCAAAATACATATAAGCGCCCCCGGAAGGATTTTCCACACACCGTGAAATCCCTTCTGACCGGGAGGACATTCTGCCGGCGCATACGCCACCGGCAAAGAAAGGAGTTACTATCACATGAAGATCATATGTACAAAATCAAACCTGGCAAAAGGCGTCAGCATTGTATCAAAAGCAGTCCCGTCAAAAACGACGATGCCCATACTGGAGTGCATCCTGATCGATGCTTCCATGGATATCATCAAACTGACTGCGAACGACATGGAGCTCGGGATCGAAACTTCCATTGACGGTGAGATCATAGAGAGGGGAATCATCGCCCTGAACGCGAGGATCTTTTCGGAAATCGTACGAAAGCTCCCGGACAGCGAGATCGTGATCGAGACCCAGGGTGAGAGCCAGGCTCTTATCACATGTGAAAAGGCGAAGTTCAATATCGCGGCCCAGCCTGGAGATGATTTCTCCTATCTTCCGGCCGTAGAGAAGGATGACTTTATCACGGTCTCCGAATTTACGCTGAAAGAAGTGATCCGCCAGACGATCTTCTCCATCGCGGACAGCGATACGAATAAAATGATGACAGGAGAGCTCTTTGAGATCGACGACAATATCCTGAAGGTCGTTTCCCTTGACGGGCACAGGATCTCGATCCGCAAGATCGAGCTGAAAGACTCCTACTCTCCGAAGAAAGTGATCGTGCCCGGCAAGACGCTCCAGGAGATCAGCAAGATCATCGGCGGAGAGGCGGAAGCGGACGTGGATATCTCCTTTACAAGGAACCATATTGTATTTGAATTTGACAGGACGGTCGTCGTATCCAGGCTGATCGAAGGAGAGTATTTCAGGATCGACCAGATGCTTTCCAGCGATTATGAGACAAAGGTACGGATCAATAAAAGGGAGCTCCTTGACTGTATCGACCGTGCGACCCTTCTCATCAAAGAAGGAGACAAGAAGCCGATCATCATTGATATCAGGGATGAGTCTATGGAATTTAAGATCAGATCACAGATCGGATCCATGGACGAAGAGATCATGTGCATGAAAGAAGGCAAGGACCTTTTGATCGGATTTAATCCGAAATTCCTGATCGACGCGCTGCGTGTGATCGATGATGAAGAAGTGGATCTTTATTTTATGAATGCAAAGGCACCGTGCTTCATCAAGGACGAGGAACAGAGCTATATTTACCTGATCCTCCCGGTGAATTTTAACGCAGCAGTATAGGCACAGAAGTGGTAAAGGAGAGAAAAATGGAACTGTTTCAGTTGAGAGCCGGAGAAGATTTCATCCGGCTCGGACAGGTTTTAAAAGCAGCCGGCATGGCAGAGACAGGAGCTGAGGCAAAGGAAGTCATCCAGGACGGTCTGGTCATGGTAAACGGCGAGACAGAGACCCGGAGAGGGAGAAAGCTGCACAGCGGCGATGTCGTCTTATATGACGGAAAAGAGCTCCGCATCGGATAATCGGTTGAAAAAATGCCGGAAAAAGTGTAAAATAGATTAGATGGGAAAGTTATGGTAATCAAATCTCTTAAGCTGAAAAACTACAGAAATTATGACCTTTTAGATTTGAAATTTGATCCGAACACGAACATCCTGTACGGGGACAATGCCCAGGGAAAGACAAATATCCTGGAAGCCCTTTATCTCTCCGGGACGACAAAGTCCCACCGTGGGACAAAGGACAGGGATATCATACAGTTCGGATATGATGAATCCCATATAGAGACAACGATCGAAAAGAGAGGGATAAATTTTCAGATCGATATGCATCTGAAAAAGAACAGCCCAAAAGGGATCGCAATCGATAAAGTCCCTATCAGGCGGGCAGGAGAGCTGTTTGGCATCGTCCATTTTGTCTTCTTTTCACCGGAGGATCTGAACATCATAAAGGAAGGACCGGCGGGGAGAAGAAGGTTTATTGACCTGGAATTGTCGCAGCTCGATAAGATTTATCTCAATAATCTTTCAAATTATAATCGCATCATCAATCAGAGAAATTCCCTGCTGAAAGATATATATGGACAGAAAAATCTCATGGAAACTCTGGATATATGGGATATGCAGCTTGTTTCCTACGGCACAAAAGTCCTGGAAAGAAGGAAAGAATTTATTTGCCAGGTAAACGAAATTATTTCTGATATGCATTATAAATTAACCGGTGGGAAAGAGCGTATCACTCTTTCGTATGAGTCCGGCACAGGTAATATGTCTCTTGAGGAAGCTCTTGCAAAGCACAGGGACAGGGATATCAGGATGAAGAGCACGACTGTGGGACCGCACAGGGATGACATCTGTTTTACGACCCAAAACGGAATCGATGTCAGGAGATTCGGTTCCCAGGGACAGCAGAGGACAGCAGCCCTGTCCCTGAAACTGTCAGAGATCGAACTGGTAAAAAGAGTGATCAATGATACGCCGGTCCTTTTGCTGGACGATGTATTGTCTGAACTGGACAAACACCGGCAAAACTATTTACTGGACAGTATTCATGATATACAGACGATAATCACATGTACCGGGCTGGATGAATTTGTAAACCACAGATTTTCGATCAACAAAATATTCCACATTAAAAACGGGCATGCAGTAAATGCAAATTAGGAGGTTATTACATGGGTGCATCAAGTACAGAATTTGACGCTGAATATGGGGCGGACCAGATCCAGATCCTGGAAGGCCTGGAAGCTGTAAGAAAGAGACCGGGTATGTATATCGGCAGCACTTCCACAAGAGGACTCCATCATCTTGTGTATGAGATCGTGGACAACTCTGTGGACGAGGCGCTTGCCGGTTACTGCGATGAGATCCAGGTCGATATCAACAAGGATAATTCTGTTACGGTCAGCGATAACGGACGCGGGATCCCGGTCGGGATCAACCACAAGGCAGGGCTTCCAGCAGTTGAGGTCGTGTTCACTGTGCTCCATGCCGGCGGAAAATTCGGCGGCGGGGGATACAAGGTGTCCGGAGGTCTGCACGGCGTGGGTGCATCTGTCGTAAATGCCCTCTCAGAGTGGCTGGAAGTCGAGATCTGCCATGAAGGTCATATCTATAAGCAGCGCTATGAGAGAGGAAAAGTGATCTATAAGCTGAAGATCGTCGGCGACTGCGAGCCGGACAGGACCGGGACAAAAGTAACGTTTTATCCGGATGCAGAGATCTTTGATGACACAATCTTCGACTATGACACTCTGAAACAGAGATTCCGTGAGATGGCATTCCTCACAAAGGGACTCAGGATCGTCCTGCGCGACTGGAGAGGAGAGGAACTCAGGGAACATGTCTTCCACTACGAAGGCGGGATCAAGGAGTTCGTCACATACTTAAACCGGAGCAAGACTCCTCTGTACGACCAGATCATCTACTGCGAGGGGATGAAAGACGGCGTGGCGGTAGAGATTGCCATGCAGCACAATGATTCTTACAGTGAAAATACGTATGGCTTTGTAAACAATATTACAACTCCTGAAGGAGGGACCCATGTAGAAGGGTTCAGGATTGCGTTAACAAAGACATTTAATGATTACGCAAAAAAGAATAAACTTATAAAAGAAAACGAAAAACTTGCGGGTGAGGATATCAGGGAAGGACTGACAGCGATCATCAGTGTAAAGATCGAGGATCCGCAGTTTGAGGGACAGACAAAGCAGAAACTTGGAAACAGCGAGGCAAGGGGAGCTGTGAGCAGTGTCCTGAGCACCCAGCTTGAGATATTCCTCGAGCAGAATCCGAATGTGGCAAAGATCACGGTTGAAAAATCTGTGATGGCGCAGAGAGCGAGAGAAGCGGCGAGGAAGGCAAGGGATCTGACGAGAAGAAAATCCGCTCTCGACGGCACATCCCTTCCGGGCAAGCTGGCGGACTGTTCGGACAAAGACCCGGCGAAATGCGAGATCTATATCGTAGAGGGAGATTCCGCCGGTGGTTCCGCAAAGACAGCGAGAGACCGTGCGACCCAGGCAATCCTGCCCCTGAGAGGAAAGATCCTCAATGTAGAAAAGGCAAGGCTGGATAAGATCTACGGAAACGCGGAGATCAAGGCAATGATCACAGCGTTCGGGACAGGGATCCATGAAGATTTCGATATCTCAAAACTGAGATATCATAAGATCATCATCATGACAGATGCCGATGTGGACGGCGCCCATATCAGTACATTATTATTAACCTTCCTCTATCGGTTTATGCCTGACCTGATCAAAGAAGGATATGTATATCTGGCACAGCCGCCGCTGTATAAGCTGGAGAAAAACAAAAAAGTATGGTACGCATACAGCGATGAGGAGTTGAACCAGATTCTCGTTGAAGTCGGAAGGGACAGCAATAATAAGATCCAGCGCTATAAAGGTCTGGGTGAGATGGATGCAGAGCAGCTCTGGGAGACAACCATGGATCCGGAGCACAGAGTCCTTCTCCGCGTGACCATGGACGAAGAGACATCCTCAGAACTGGACCTCACATTCACAACACTCATGGGCGACAAAGTCGAACCAAGAAGAGAATTTATCGAAGAAAACGCAAAATACGTCAAAAACCTGGATATCTAGCGATTTACCAGCGACGGGATCGCAGCCGGTGTGAGGAAGAAATCGAGCTCGCTCGGATTTCTTCTTCGCAGCGGATGTGAGGGTTGGCATTGGAAATGCCAACCCAGTGAAAAAACCGAAGGTTTTTGAACTGGATCCCGGAGCGGAAGCTTTCGGAGATCCCGAGCGGAAGCAGCCAGAGATCCCGGAGCCCAGCCGGATATTTATTTCATAAAAAGGAGATAAACAATGGAAGATAATATTTTTGATAAAGTCCATGAGGTCGACCTGAAGAAAACAATGGAGACTTCCTACATTGACTACGCGATGAGCGTTATCGCTTCCCGCGCCCTCCCGGATGTGCGGGACGGGTTAAAGCCTGTGCAGAGAAGGATCCTCTACTCTATGATCGAGCTGAACAACGGGCCGGACAAACCGCACCGTAAATGTGCGCGTATCGTCGGTGATACAATGGGTAAATACCATCCGCATGGCGACAGCTCTATCTACGGAGCCCTGGTCAATCTGGCCCAGGAGTGGTCCACCAGGTATCCGCTCGTAGACGGGCACGGAAACTTCGGGTCCGTAGACGGGGACGGGGCCGCGGCCATGCGTTACACCGAGGCGCGCCTGAGTAAGATCTCCATGGAAATGACAGCGGATATCAATAAAGATACCGTTGATTTCACGCCGAACTTTGATGAGACGGAGAAGGAACCGACCGTCCTTCCGTCCAGATTTCCGAATCTCCTTGTGAATGGTACATCCGGTATCGCTGTCGGTATGGCGACGAATATCCCGCCTCACAATCTGAGAGAAGTGATCAACGCGGTAGTAAAGATCATTGACGATCAGATTGATGAGAACGGGGAGACTACGATCGAAGATATCCTAAAGATCATCAAAGGACCGGATTTCCCGACAGGAGCTGAGATCCTCGGCACAAGAGGGATCGAGGAAGCTTACCGCACAGGGCGGGGCAAGATCAGAGTCCGTGCGGTCACTAACATCGAGCCGATGCAGAACGGCAAGAACAGGATCATCGTGACAGAGCTTCCGTTCATGGTAAATAAGGCAAGGCTGATCGAGAAGATCGCAGAGCTTGTGAAAGATAAAAAAGTAGACGGGATCACGGATCTGAGCGACCAGTCCAGCCGTGAGGGGATGCGGATCTGCATCGAGCTGCGCCGCGACGTCAATCCCAATGTGATCCTCAACCAGCTCTATAAGCATACCCAGCTCCAGGATACATTCGGAGTGATCATGCTGGCGCTTGTGAATAATGAGCCAAAGGTCATGAATATCCTGGATATGCTGAAATATTATCTGAAGCACCAGGAAGAGGTAGTCACAAGAAGGACAAAGTATGACCTGAACAAGGCGGAAGAGCGCGCCCATATCTTAAAAGGCCTGCTCATCGCCCTGGACAATATAGACGAAGTGATCCGGATCATCCGCGGATCAAAGACCGTCCAGATCGCGAAAGCGGAGTTGATGGAGCGCTTCGAACTTTCCGACGCGCAGTCACAGGCGATCGTTGACATGCGTCTGAGAGCTCTGACAGGTCTGGAAAGAGAAAAGCTGGAAGCAGAGTACGCAGAGCTTATGAAGAAAATCGAGGAGTATAAAGCAATCCTCGCGGACAAGAAACTTCTCCTGGGAGTGATCCGCAAAGAAATCCTTGTTATCTCTGAAAAATACGGGGATGAGAGAAGGACACACATCGGGTATGATGAGTTCGATATCTCGATGGAGGACCTGATCCCGAGAGAAAATGTGGTCATTACCATGACAAACCTGGGATACATCAAGAGGATGAGCATGGATACCTTCAGCAGCCAGAAACGAGGAGGCAAAGGCATCAAGGGCATGCAGACTCTGGAAGATGATTATATCCGTGAATTGTTTGTGACAACAACGCATCACTATATCATGTTCTTTACGAATACAGGAAGAGTATACCGCCTGAAAGGATATGAGATCCCTGAGGCGGGAAGGACAGCGAGGGGAACAGCGATCATAAACCTGCTCCAGCTCATGCCGGAGGAGAAGATTACGGCAATGATCCCAATCTATGAATATGAAGAAGGAAAATACCTCTTCATGGCAACGGAAAAGGGACTTGTGAAGAAAACTCCGATCCAGGAATATGCAAATGTGAGAAAAACAGGGCTGGCTGCGATCGTCCTCAGAGAGGATGACAGACTGATCGAAGTGAAGGTAACGGATGATCAGCAGGATATCCTGCTCGTGACAAAATACGGACAGTGCATCCGGTTCCATGAGACAGACGTGCGATCTACCGGAAGGGTATCCATGGGAGTGCGCGGCATGAACCTGGGAGACAATGATGTCGTGATCGGTATGCAGATGAGCAGCCAGGGAAAAGATATGCTCATTGTCTCTGAAAAGGGAATGGGCAAGCGCACAGGCATGGATGAGTTTACCACCCAGAACCGCGGCGGAAAAGGCGTCAAGTGCTATAAGATCACTGAGAAGACCGGAAATGTAGTGGGAATGAAAGCTGTGGATGAAGACAGCGAGATCATGATCATTAACACAGAAGGAATCGTGATCCGCATGAAGTGCTCTGATATTTCTCAGTACGGAAGGATAACTTCTGGTGTGAAACTGATTAATTTACCTGACTATGAAAAAGTGGCAAGTGTGGCAAAGGTTCGAAAAGCTTCTGCTGAAATTGACGGAGAAAATATAGAAATTTCAGAAGAAATAGAAGAAAAGTAAAATAAATAATAAAAATATAAAAGAAATTATTTTATTTCAAAAGTATAGAAAATCAATATTGATATAAGAAACAAAAAAACATCTGTACCGATTTTAGGTATAGGTGTTTTTTTGTTGTTGAATTATTGAATAACATATTATATTTATTGAAAAACAATAAAAATATATTGACATATAATATATGAGCGCTTTATAATACGGTCAGATCAAAGCATGAAAATAATAAAGGAGATGTTATTATGAAGGGAAATGGAATTATTTTATTTACAAAATATCTTTTGAATTTTATGTTCTGTACAGGTATCCTGGTGGCAGCTTCGCTGCCGTTTACACTGAAAGTGGCCGGGGAGTATTATTCAGAAGAATTGGAGGCGCACTATATTTCCATGCTGTTCATATTCCTGATGTCCGCCATTTGTGGTCTTGTGATCGTTTATCAGCTCAGAAAAATGATCGGCACTGTTATAGGAAGAAACTGCTTTTCAGATGTAAATACAAAAAGCCTGAGGATCATGGAGGCAGCGGCATTTCTGATCACAGTCCTGTTTTTTATAAAACTGTTCCTGCTTCCCACACCGGCAACTTTTATCATTGTGCTTACTTTCTTTATTGCAGGCCTGTTCAGCCATGTGCTGAGCCTGGTCTTCTCAGAAGCGATAAAGTATAAAGAAGAAAATGATCTGACAATATAAGGGGGACATGAGATGGCGATCGTTGTGAACTTGGATGTTATGATGGCAAAACGCAAGATCAGTGTTACGGAACTTGCAAACAAAGTGGATATTACAATGGCGAATCTTTCTATATTAAAGAATAACAAGGCAAAAGCTGTGAGATTTACTACCCTGGATGCGATATGCAGGGCTCTGGACTGCCAGCCCGGAGACATTTTAGAATATGTGAAGGAGGAAGAGGATGGATAATATTTTTATTCAGCGGATGAGAGAAGAGCGCAGATGGTTTCTTATGATGAGCCTGATCTATGCAGCTGTATTTACTTTCTGCCTGTACAAAAATATGTCCGGGATCACATTTCCAGTGATCGCGGCAGTTTCTCTCGGGTTTTCCGTTATGTTCCTTCAGAAGGCAGGGATCCGGTTTCAGAAAGGGACAATAAGGTATTTTGCAGGGATCCTTCTTTTGGGGACAGCCACAGTCCTGACAGACAGTATATTTTTTCATTTCTTTAACTGTGTGGGGATCCTGCTCCTTTACATGATGTCCATGGCGCATCAGATCTATAAAGATCAGGAATGGGGATTTGCAGAATATGTAAAGAACTTTTTTGTAATGGCAGGCACATGGATACTGTCGGTCGGGGAGATTTTCCACAGAAGCGGGGAAAAGAGGAAAAAAGATGAGGATAATCCCGAAAATAAGTCCGCGGTCATGTGGATAAAAAGAAAAGAGATCAGATCTGTATTGTTCGGGATACTGGCAGCGGTCCTCGTGCTGGCAGTTGTACTTCCGCTTTTAATGGCGTCGGACCAGATCTTTTCACACATTTTCAACAGGTTTTTTGATATTTTAAATCCTTTCATCCTGCTGGAGAAAATAGATGTGTGGAATATCCTGGGGATCGTGTTTACATTTCTCTTTGGACTTGTATTTATCTATGCGTTTTTTGCAGGGCTTTTCCGCATGAATCTTGGCGGAAAGGGGGAAAAGAAGCAGGGAAAGACAGACCCCGTGGCGGGGATCACATTTGCAGGCATCATGGCTGCAGTGTATGTGGTTTATTCAGGGATCCAGATCCTGTTCCTTTTTCTGAGACTGGATTCAGGACTTCCGGAAGGGGTGACTTATTCACAATATGCGCATCAGGGATTCTGGCAGCTTCTTGCCGTGAGCCTGATCAATTTTGCGGCGGTCCTGATCTGCCAGATGATATTTGATGAAAACAGGATCCTGAAAGGAATCCTTACCGTGGTATCCGCGTGTACATGTATCATGATCGTATCCGCGGCGTATCGGATGATCCTGTATGTGTCTGAATATTACCTTACTTTTCTGCGCGTGCTTGTGCTCTGGTTCCTGGCAGTGCTCATGATCATCTTTTTTGGAGTGATATACAGCATTTACAGAAGAGATTTCGGGCTGTTCAGGTATATCACGGCAGTGGTATCTGTATGCTATATCCTGTTTTCTTTCAGCAGGCCGGACACGTTTATCGCAGAGTATAATATCAGCTGCGCGCGGGAAGGTTCGGAAACAGATGTGTATTATCTCATGAACTTGTCAATGGATACGGCGCCCGTTCTTGCGGAACTGGAGAAAGATGAGATCAGTGACACAGAAGTCAGGGGAAGCCTGGACGCTTATTTCAGGTACATTCTGGATCAGCAGGGGGAGCCGTCCTTAAGGGAATGGAATTACTCCCGGGCAGAAGCAGGAAAAGCAGCGGAGAAATGGCTCGGCCTGGAAGAATAAAAATCCCGGGGCGGGAATAGACTGTATCAGAAGAAATGTACTGTATCATTGCTGGTGCAGCCTGCATATCCCGTGAAAGGAATGGTAGGATTTGGGAAAGAAGTTTATGACGGCAGTTGTCAATTTTTTTATACGTGCAGCCATCGGTATGGCGCTGATCTTCTTTATCAACCAGTACGTGATCCCACCTGATTCTTCAATTAATGTAGGCATGAACGCGGTATCCTTTTTGACATCCGGAACCCTTGGGATTCCTGGGGTCGGGCTCCTTTACGGGATTATGTGCTATCAGATTTTGTGAGCTTTTTACAAAAATCGGCGGATCTTGATTTTGCTATGGACAAAACAGGATCCGCCGTTTATAATGCGTCTTACACAGCAGGGATCACCTGCCGGACCACAGGCTTTTGAGGGAAAGCATGTGTCAGAAAAACGGGGAGAAAAAACTGCCCCGGAGGGTCATATTTCTTTATTCGTGCTGCAAGGATCCGCAGCAAAATTCAGATTATGTCAGAAAATAAAATAAAAGGTGTATCAGGGTGTTTTGTGATCTGTGACATACAGAAGGAGTATTCAGAGCATCTTTTCCAGATACTTTCAGAACAGTTCGAAAGTGAATATCAGTTCCACCTTTTCCATGATCCGCAGAAGATGAAGGATTTTCTGGAAAAAGGCAGCGCAGAGATCCTGGTGATAGGAGAAGAATGCGGGAATGAGGCGGCAGGCACGTACTGTGCCGGAAAAAAATTTATACTGACAGGCATCCCCGGGGAAAAGGATGGACCGGAGGGAATCTATCTGTTCCGCTATCAGTCGGCGGAAGGAATGATAAAAATGATAAGGAAATACGCAGACAGCGGAAATGGCAGAGGGAGAAATACCCGGAAGGAAAGGACAGGCATGACACACGAGCCTTCAGCAGCACAGAGACGGCAGGAGGGATATGTCCGTGAAAAACGTGGGGAAGTGCGCATTCGGGATGAGCCTCTGGTCCGGGGGATGATCGGGATCTATTCGCCGGTCCACAGGATCGGGAAGACAAAATTCGCTCTGCGCCTCGGGCAGAAGATGGCGCGTCAGATACCGGTACTTTATCTCAATCTGGAAGGTTATTCGGGCGTCGGGCATTATTTTCAGGATGGAGCAGATAAGGATCTGGGTGATCTGCTGTATTTCCTGAAACAGGAGAGGGATGACTGGGGGCTGAAGCTGGCGTCGATGGCAGTGAGGCAAAACGGGATGGATTACATATTCCCGATGAAGAACGAACAGGATCTGAGGTCTGTCAGAGCAGAAGAATGGATCCGCCTCCTGGATATGATCCGGGAGAAGTGTCTCTATGAAGTTATCATACTTGACCTTGGGGATGCGGTCTGCGGGCTGTACGATATCCTCAGGAAATGTGACAGGATCTATACACTGTATATCTGTGAGGGAGCTGCTGAAGCAAAAATGGAGCAGTATGAAGAGAATCTGAGGGCTGCCGGGTACGCGGATATCCTGGCAAAGACTGTAAAAAAGCGTGTGGGAAAAGGCAACAGGTCTCCTGGAAGATCGGAGGAAAAGGATGACAAGAATAGAACTGCTGTATGAAAAAGTCATGCTCCGCATGGATATGACAAAAGAGACAGGCGAGGAGGAACTTCAGGACATCATACGGTGTGTGATAGAGGAAGAGGCAAAAAGAGAATTCCTGTCCCTGGGCGAGAAGATAAAGATAAGCAGGGAGCTGTTTAACGCGTTCCGCAGGCTGGATATCATCCAGGACCTGATCGAAGATGATGAGATCACAGAGATCATGGTAAATGGGACAGAAAATATCTTTTACGAAAAGAAAGGAAAGATCTTTCAGACGGACAGGCATTTTATCTCAGAATCCCGCCTTGGCGATGTGATCCAGCAGATCGTCGGGGAGACGAACCGATATGTCAATGAGACTTCTCCTATCGTAGATGCCAGGCTGAAGGACGGATCCAGGGTCAATGTCGTCCTCAAGCCTGTGGCTGTGAACGGACCGGTCATGACGATCAGAAAATTTCCTTCGGATGCGATCACGATGAATCAGCTCATACATATGGGAAGTCTGACAGAAGAGGCGGCGGGATTTATCGTAAAACTGGTAAAGGCAAAATATAACATTTTTGTGAGCGGAGGCACAGGCGCCGGGAAGACTACTTTTTTAAATGCCATGTCAGATTATATCCCAAAGGATGAGCGCATCATCACCATCGAGGACAATGCGGAACTTCAGATACAGGGAGTGGCGAATCTGGTAAGGCTGGAGGCGCGCGGCCCGAACCTGGAGGGGGAAGGGGCAGTGACGATCCGGGATCTGATCCGGTCGGCTTTAAGGATGCGGCCTGACCGGATCATTGTGGGAGAAGTGCGGGGAGAAGAGACTGTAGATATGATCTCATCGGCAATGCTGAACGGACACAGCGGATCCATGTCTACCGGGCACGCAAATAATCCCACGGATATGCTCCGCCGTCTCGAGACGATGATGATGATGGGGATCGATCTTCCGCTTCAGGCGATCCAGCGGCAGATCGCATCGGCTCTTGATATCATTATCCATCTGGGGAGGCTCAGGGACAAGAGCAGGCGGGTATTGAGGATCGAAGAAGTACTGGGATACAGCCAGGGAGGGATACAGACAAAAGCTCTGTATGAATTCAGGGAGGAGGGAAGAGGAGATGAAAAAATTAAAGGATGCATTGTGAAGGTCAGTGAACTCGAAAACAGGGACAAGCTTATGGAGGCAGGATATCAGTAAATATGAGTATGCCGCAGGGATACTGAAAGCAACGGCGTCAGTCATGGTAATGCTGTATGTATTTTATGATTCTTTTATCCCGGCGCCGCTGCTGCTTCCTGTATGGGTGATCTATATGAAAGACTGGATGGATGACCTGTCGAGAAAAAAAGAACAGGAATTAAGACAGCAGTTCAGAGACAGTATCCAGTCAATGGCAGCTGCCCTCAAAGCGGGATATTCTGTAGAAAATGCTATCAGAGAGGCCGGGAGAGATATTTCCCCTGTGTATCCGGAAGAAACAAGGATAAGGAAAGAGTTTAAACGGATGGAACGGCAGATGGATATGAATATGACGGTGGAAGATGTCCTCCGGGGATTTGCAGAGCGTACAGGACAGGAAGATATAGAAAATTTCGTAAATGTATTTGCCGCCGCAAAGAGGAGCGGAGGGGACAGTATCGCTATTATAAGGGATGCTGTAAAGATCATCAGCGGAAAGATCGATACGGAAAAGGAGATACAGACAATGCTCGCATCGAAGAAGATGGAATTCGATATCATGTGCGCGGTACCGTTTGCGATCATTCTTTATATGAAACTGACATTTGGAGAATTTTTAAATGTTCTTTATGGAAATATGGCGGGAGCAGCAGTCATGAGCATCTGTATCTGTGTGTATATGGGGGCGTATGTCTATGGCAGGAAGATCATACGGATCGAGGTATGAGCGATGAAAAGGATAAAGAGCATCATAAGAAAATACTTTAAGGAGCATCCGTCCTGTATCAAAGCAGGAATCCTTGCGGCAGCAACGGTTATATGTGCAGCTGCTCTCTATGTGTCAGACAATTCGGGGACGGTAAAGAAAAATGAAAAAGGAGAGACCGTACTAAAGCGGGAACAGGGAGAAGAACAGACGATCCATGAAATGCAGGTAAAGATCGGTGAGTCCGGGGCAGACAGGAAGATCGAGATACCTGTGTCAGGCAAAAAATACAGCACGGAAGAGATCAGGGAGCTGTTTTCAGATGCAGGAGAGGAACTTGAAGGCCTGATCCTTGGAGAAAATCAGAGCCTGGATGAAGTAAGGTATGACCTTGACCTTATCAGTGAGATACCGGGGACAGGGATACAGACAGCGTGGGAGACGGATAATTATGATGTGATCGATATCCAGGGAAAGATCGGAAGTGATGGATTGCCTGATACCGGCACCAGGGTACGTCTGACAGCAAGGTTAAGTTACGGGGAAGAACAGGCTGTCCATGAATTTTATGTGTGCGTATTTCCGCCGCTTTTGAGCGAAGACGAACAGTTAGTGGAAAACCTTATGGAGGAAGTCTCTCTCTCTGATGAAAAGACAAAGACAGAAGATTATATTGTACTGCCGGACAGTGTGGATGGGAAGCCGGTCCGGTGGAAATACGGGACAGAAAAACGTGCGTTTGCGATACTGGTCCTCGGGATGGGGGCTTCCTGTATGTTCGTTGTATCCTCATCGCAGAGAAAAAAAGAGGAGGAGAAAAGAATGATCCGGCAGATGAAGATCGATTACCCCCAGATCATTAATAAATTTAATCTGTATATCCGTGCAGGGATGACGATACGGCGTGCATGGTTTTGCATTGCGCAGGATTATGAGAAAAAACAGGGAGAAAAAGATAAGGGAATCTGCAGGAGAAAGGCATATGAAGAGATGGTCAGTACGATGAACCAGATCCGGGGAGGCATACCGGAGGGAGAAGCATACGAAGATTATGGGACGAGATGTAATGTATCTGCTTACAGAAAGTTTGGCACGCTTCTTTCTCAGAACCTGAGAAAAGGATCAAAGGGACTGACAGACCTGCTCGGAAGAGAAGCTGAGGAGGCTTTTGAAGAAAGAAAAAATCTGGCGAAAAAACTTGGGGAAGAAGCAGGCACAAAGCTTGTGATCCCATTATTCCTCATGCTGATCATTGTATTTGCGATCGTGATCGTCCCTGCTTTTTTCTCGATCAGTATTTAAGCTACAGGAATATATAAAAAAGGAATAGGAGGATGGAATCTATGAATATGACTGTAAACAACTTAAAGATAAAGGCAGTATCCGCTTTTGCGTCCATGAAGGAGAAGGTCAGAGACTTTTTTATCCATCCGGGATATGTTTCCGGGATCACAGTGATCGAGCTGGTTTTGATACTTGTGATCATCATAGCCCTTCTCCTCATATTTAAAACGCAGCTTATTGATCTGATCAATACGATCTTCGACAAGATCACATCTGAAAGCTCCGGGATTTAGATATGAAGAAAGCGGAGATCACGGTGTTCCTGAGCATGGCGCTGATACTTACTGTATCCTTTATACTGGGGATCCTGCAGATCACTGTCATCCATACTTCAAAAAATATGAGCCGTCTGGAGACGGACCGTGCTGTATTTTCGCTATTCGGGGAATATCAGAGAAACCTGCTCGAAGATTATAAGATATTTGCCATAGAAGGTACTTATGAGACAGGTGATTTCTCGGAAGAAAGGCTGATCGGAAGAATGCATTATTATGGTTCAGGCAATACCGACCATGAGGTGACAGGCATACAGTTTTTGACAGATAACCACGGGCAGGCGTTTCGGGAGCAGGTGACCGCATATATGGAGGAATGTTATGGGATCGGTCTGATCAGGGATTTTACCGGAATGACAGCAGAATGGGAAGAGCAGTGTATTGGAGGAGAAAAGATACAGGCAGAGGAAGAAAAGGTAACAGAACAATTTGAAGAATTGAAAAAAGCGGCAGAAGAAGCGTCATCTGATATGCCTGAACTTACAGAAGAAGATCCGAATGCGGAAAGTGAGGAAATCGGAAATCCTTTTCAGTGTATCGAGCAGATAGAAAAAACGGGGATCTTGTCTGTTGTAATGCCAGAGGAGATGGAACTGTCAGGTAAAGAGATCAGCCTGGAAGACCAGGTATCCGTGAGAAGTCTTAATACCGGTTATGGAAGTTTTCCGGCGCGGACAGGGATCGACGGTATCGAAGGAAGACTTCTGTTTAACGAGTATATACTTCAGAATTTCGGGAATGCCGCCGGCAAAAGAGTCTCTTCTGATGACAGCGGAGATATAAATGTCAAAGATACCGAAGAGGACCAGCCGAGATCTCTCGAATATGAAGTGGAGTATATTATTTCAGGAAAAGCTTCTGACAGGGAAAATCTGGAGTCAGTACTGACGAAGGTTTTTCTCATACGGCTTGCTTTGAACTATGTATATCTTCTCGGCGATTCCGGAAAGCAGGCAGAGGCGGAAGCTCTTGCTGCTACTATAGCCCTTCTTCTCCTGATGCCCGAAGGGACAGAGGTGATAAAACAGCTGATCCTGTTTGCATGGGCAGCGGGGGAAAGCACTGTTGATATCCGTACTCTGCTGAACGGGAAAAGGGCGGCGCTGGTCAAAACAAAAGAAAACTGGCAGGTATCGCTGCCTGAGCTGCTTACTCTCGGGAGTTCTTCCGGGAAAAACGGAGACGGAGACATTGCAGGCGGAGTAACGTATGAAGACTATCTCAGGATATTTCTCTTTATGGAAGACCAGGATCAGACAGCGATGCGGACGCTTGACCGCATTGAAGAAAATCTTGCGGCAGTACAGGGAATGGACTGGTTCCGGACAGACTGCTGTATTACAAAACTTGGATTAAAAAATACCGGAGTGATATTTGGGGATATCACGTATACATATCCCGCATATTTTGGATACGAATGACAGAGTTATCTCCGGTGCAGATGCCCTTTCTTTCTTAAATCTGCCATCCCTCAGGCAGAAAATACCACTGTTAACATTGTTATTCATAGAAAGGAAAATCGGCTGCGATGAAAATACAACCGTATAAAGAAATAGCCCCAATGAAATCAGAAAGGGCATCTGCACCGGAGATAACAGGAAGAAAAAGCACAGGCAGTGTCACGATAGAAGCGGCATTTGGGATCCCTTTGTTCCTGTTTGCAGTCCTGTGCCTGATCTGGCTCATCGAACTACAGAGTATCAGGTTCAGCATTGCAAACGCTGCACAGAATGCTGCAAAAAGTGCGGCTGAGGATACGGCGGTCATCCCGGTCCTTAATGTATGGAAGCTGAGATCAGATATTGTGGCTCTGACAGGGGAAGAGCGCCTTGACAGGAGTATCATTAAAGGCGGAAAAGACGGGATATCCTGTATGGGATCGTATGTATCCACGCAGACAGGAGAGATGAATATCAGGGTCTCTTATGAAATACAGCTTCCGATCCCGCTGATCGGTCAGCCTTCGGCAGAATTGGAACAGTCATTTAAGATCAGTGCATGGACCGGATATATGAGCGGAGGCGATGGAAGTGACGGGGCAGATATCGTATATGTGACAGATAATGGCGATGTCTACCATGAAGATTACCGGTGTTCCCATCTTCATCTGTCGATCCGGGCGGTCAGCTTTGATGAGATACAGGAAGTACGGAATGAAGGAGGCGGGATATACCATGCCTGTGAAAAATGTGGCTTCGGTAATCCTGTGGGAAACGTATATATCACTGATACCGGAGACAGATATCATAATTCCCTGAACTGCAGCGGACTCAAAAGGACGATACATGCAGTAAAACGAACAGAAGTCAGAGGATTGGGAGGTTGTTCCAGATGCGTACAATAGAGAATGCGGCGGATATCATCATAAAAAACAGGTGGTTCATCTGCCAGTGTATCTTTTTGGTTTATATAGCGGCACTTGCTGTTATGGACTTTAAATACAGAAAACTTCCTTTAAAAACTCTCCTGTCAGGATTGTTTATCGCAGCGGCAGGATGTCTCTGCGGCAGGGAAATCTCTCCGGTCCTCCTGGCGACAGGCGGATGTATGGGAATCGTTTTTCTACTTATCAGCAGGGTATCAGGAGAATCTTTCGGATATGGGGACAGTATCCTGATCCTGATCATCGGGATCTTTCTGGGATTTTGGAACCTCATGTATCTTCTGCTGGGGGCGTTTTCCATGGCCGCAGTATTCTCAGCAGTTATGATGATAAAGCACCGGTTCAACAGAAAATCGTCATTTCCATTCGTGCCATTTCTTGCAGCGGCATATCTGGGAGGGATGTTTATTGGGACATATTAACAAGATGAAGCAGAGGAAAGGCGGCTGCAAAAAGAGCTCCCCAAAGAGCTCCAAAAAGAAATATTTAAACGCCAGCTCTGTGATCGAGATGTCATACATCATGCCTCTGTTCCTCTTTTTATTTGTGATCATCATACATACCGTATTTTATTACCATGATAAAGCGGTGATATACGGAGCGGCAGGAGAGACAGCGGCAGTGGGAGCACAGGAAGAACGGAAAAAGGGGAGCAGCTATGACCTGGAATCTTTTTTCCGAGAGCGTGTAAATGGCAAATTGATCTATCTGAGAGATACGGATGTGTCGGTCGTGAAAACTTCTGAGGAGATCACAGTATCAGTTTCAGCTCAGAGAGGATTACTGAAAGTTGATGCATGTCAAAAGGCGCGGATCGTCAGACCGGAGCAAAAGATCAGACGAATGAGGTGGATCATGTGAAAATCATATATGAAAATGAATGGGACCGCTCAGTGGTCCATGTGGATACAGAGCTTCCTTATGAAGAAAATTATCAGATGAGGATGCTCAGGCACAATGAGCTGAAATCTCTGGTGAAGGTAACCGGGATCGGGCGCGAAGGAAAGAGCAGGTATACATTTTACCCGGGAAATGCACTGAGCCTGGAAAAGCTGTACCGGGCAAGGGAAATAAAAAGAGAAGATCTGGAAACCTTCACCGGGCAGTTTATAGAAATGATCGATGAAATAAAGGGATATCTGCTGGAGCCGGATAATCTGCTTCTTGTGCCTGACCTTGTATTTTTTGAAAAGGGAAAATATAAGTTCTGTTATCTTCCGGCCGGGAAAACAGAAAACAAAAAGACACTCTGCACTATGTTTCATGAGATGACGGAATATTTTGTCAAAAGGCTGGATTACAGAGATACGGAAGGAATCCTGCTCGCTTACAGACTGCACAGAGAGACACTGAAAGATAATTTTGATCTCAGGAAAATCCTGGACGAGTATAAACAGGAAAAGGAAGATATAAGTGAACAGAAAAGAAGCATGGAGAAGAGAGCGGATATACCGGATACGGCGGTGTTTTGTATGGATGAGGACGATGAAAAACAGAGAGATAAGACCGTTTATCCGAATATCGTAAAGGAAGAACCCTCTTATTTAGGAAAAATAGGAAAAGCCGTAAAAAAACTCAAGGGAGGACGATGGGGAAGATGGGAAGATCTCATAACAGAAATAGATGGACAGGAAGTGGAGGGACATTTATAATAATAAGATCATAAAAGAAAAGAGGATTTGTTGTGGATCAGAAACCAAAAGCTGTATGCACAGCAGCGATGATCATTATTAATGTTGGAGTTTTTTTGATCTTATCCATAGCAGGAAATACAGAGGATGCAGTATTTATGCTCCTCCACGGGGCGATGTACGAACCTGCGGTCACACAGGATCATGAGTTTTACCGGATCTTTACAAGTATGTTTATGCATTTCGGGATCGATCATCTGCTTAATAATATGGTCCTGCTCGGAGCCCTCGGGTGGAACCTGGAATCAGAGACAGGGAAGGTGCGCTTTGTGATCATTTATCTGATCAGCGGGCTTGGTGGAAATATACTTTCCCTGTATCACGGAGTGGCAGCAGAGACTTATGCTGTTTCTGCCGGTGCCTCAGGTGCAGTATTTGGACTGATGGGAGCTCTCCTTTATGTGGTGATCGCTAATAAAGGAAGACTTGGAAGACTCTCAGGGAAGGGGCTTTTGTTTATGGTCGCGCTGAGCTTATATTTTGGGCTGACAAGCAGCGGTGTGGATAACTGGGCACACATCGGGGGACTGATCAGCGGATTTATACTGGCAGTGATCCTTTACCGGCGGCCAAAACCATATTCTCCATATATCAGACCGGAAGTGTGACAGTGAAGACGGTCCCTGTTTCAGGGGAAGACTGTGCGTATATGGTACCGCCGTGAGCTTCTATTGTCTGCTTTGAGGATGAGAGGCCCAGTCCGGTCCCGTTCTCTTTGTAGGTGACAAATGGTTCAAAGATCGTATCTGTCAGATCCTCGGGAATCCCGCATCCGTTGTCCCGGCATTGTATGACGATCATGTCTTCCCGGCGTTCAGCGGACAGGGAGATCCGGCCCTTTTCGCCGACTGCCTCCCGTGCATTTCGGAGAAGGTTCAGGAGAACTTCTTCCAGTTTGATCTTATCTCCGGTGAAATCTCCCATACCGGGTACGATCCGGGAGGTAAACTCGATGTCCGAATTATCTGCGTCAAGAGAGATAGCAAAAGAAACGGCAACGTTTTTCAGCAGTCTCTCAATAGAGAATACAGAATGATGGAGCGTTGAACTGTTGTTAAAAGTAGAGAGTTCATTTAACAGGCTGCACATGAACTGTACATCTTCCATCATTTGTTCCCAGTTGTGGAACTGTCTGACTTCCGGGTGCTGCGCCTCTATGACCTGGAGAGATGAAGATACGAGGGTAAGAGGATTCCGTATTTCATGCGCGATCATGGATACGGAAGTGTGATGGTTCTCGAGAAGCTGTGAGATGATCTGTTTAGCCTCTTTGTTTTCTTCCATAAGGTGGTTCATTTTATTGATATCAATGTTACTGAACACGGGAATCCCTCTCTTTCTGGTGATATCCGGACCTTCCTGTCACTGTCAGAAGACCGGGCTTTTCTTATTGTTTAGTCTAGCATGCCCTCTGCACCTGTTCAACAGGATCAGTGCGACACATTTCGACAACAGCACAGGAGTACTGTGATGATGCCTCAGGACTCTTCGGATAATTTCCTTCTCTTTTTCCAGAAAATGGGATATACTACTAACATAAATAATCTGTGGAAAAGAGGAAGATAAAATGAGAGAAAAAGATTGTATATTCTGTAAGATAGCAGCTGGTGAAATCCCGTCAGCGACACTGTATGAGGATGATGATTTCCGTGTGATACTCGACCTTGGACCGGCTTCAAAGGGACATGCCCTGATCATCCCGAAAGAACATTTCAGAAATTTGTATGACATCGACGGGGAACTTGCAGGAAAGGCTATGATGCTGGCAAAGAAAATGATAACCAAAATGACAGACGTACTTGGATGTGACGGTTATAATATCGTCCAGAATAATGAGGAGTGCGCGGGTCAGACAGTATTTCATTTCCATATGCATCTGATCCCGAGATATAAGGGCGATAATGTCGGGCTTGGCTGGCATATGGGAGAGCTGACGGAAGAAGATAAAAATGAGATATTGGATAAAATGAAATAAACCGGAGAAATTATGTTGACAGGTAATCGTGAATTTAACGAGATTTATGAAAAGTATAAGAATCTCGTCCTGAAAGTGGCATACATTTATTCAGGCTACAATTACGATGCGGCAGAAGACATAACTCAGGACACATTTCTGAAACTATACACAGGATTTAAAGATTTCAAAAGAGAAAAGATCCCTGCGTGGCTGTATACTGTTACGAAAAACTCAGCGGTAAATTACAGGAAAAAGTACGGGCGTCTGGTATCGATCGATGATGAAGAGAGCGGCCTGGAAAATATATTGTCCACTGAAAGTACAGAAGAAGGCTACATAGAAAGAGAGCGCACATCAGAAAAGGAAACTCTGAATGACCGTATATTATCAGGATTGATGGAGAAGAATCAGAGGTGGCATGACGCAGTGCTGTTCTCATATTACATGGATATTCCGCAGGAAAGAGTGGCTGAGATCATGGGCGTCAAGATCGGGGTTCTGCACAGTATCCTCCACAGAGCAAAAGTATGGATACGCAAAACATACGGCGTGGAATATGAAGAGATGAGCAGAAAGTAATGGACAGAAAGTAATGAACAGATATCCACTGGATATCTGCTCATTATAAAAGACTTTATTTGCCGGTGACTGCTTCCTCGATCAGACCGATGATCGTATCAATGGAATTGTGCTGACCGGAATCCATCATTGCACTAATGAATGTATTGCGGTTTTTGTAGAGCTCATGGACAGAAGAAATAAGGGTTTCCCCGGACAGCTTCTCTTCTTCAAGGACCATACTGAATCCCTGACGTTCAAATGAACGGGCATTCAGGATCTGATCGCCGCGGCTCGCTTTGGCAGACAGAGGAATGAGAAGGTTGGGCTTCCTGAGAGCCAGCAGCTCACAGATCGCATTTGCTCCTGCGCGAGAGATTACAATATCCGAGAGAGCAAAAATATCTCTGAGTTCGTTTTTGATATATTCGAACTGACAGTAACCTTTTGTATCCATGAGAGAGTCATCTACCTTACCTTTTCCGCATAAGTGGATGATCTGAAAATCCTTTAGAAGTTCAGGAAGGCTCTGACGGACAGTATTGTTGATGACAACAGAGCCAAGGCTTCCGCCGATTACGAGGATCACAGGCTTATCTGATGTGAACCCGCATAAGTCCAGAGCAGCGATCTTGTTCCCTGAGAGGAGTTCCTGTCGGATAGGAGATCCTGTCAGGACAGCTTTTCCCTCGGGGAGAGAGTCCAGAGTTTCCGGGAAATTGCAGCATACTTTTGACGCGGAAGGGATTGCGATCTTATTCGCAAGTCCTGGCGTCATATCGGACTCGTGTATGATCACAGGGACCTTGCACCGCTTACCGGCGAGAACAACAGGTACAGAGACAAAACCGCCTTTTGAAAAGATCACATCAGGGTCTAATTCTTTGATCAGTTTGCGGGCCTCTCCAAAGCCTTTGACCACGCGGAAAGGGTCTGTAAAATTTTGTACGCTGAAATAACGGCGGAGTTTTCCTGAGGAAATCCCGTGATAAGGAATGCCGAATGGCTCGATAAGATCCTTTTCGATGCCGTTATAAGAGCCGATATAGTGGATGTCATATCCAAGCTCTCTGAGCCTGGGTACCAGGGCGATATTCGGGGTGACATGTCCGGCAGTACCGCCGCCGGTCAGGATGATTCGTTTCATATAGCAACCTCCAGAAAATGTAGTAATGCACGGCTAAAGCTAATTTCATCTTAACCTTATTTGGTGAAATGTCAAGGAAAATTATAGGACAGAAAAAAGGTGCAGAGAATGAAAGAACTGAAAAAAATATCACTGAGAGAAGAAGTTGACAGAGAAGCCAGACAGATAGATAAGGAAGTCAGGGAACGAAATGACCTTGACGATATCACTGTGTCAGAAAAGATGGAAACCTCTCTCTTCAATAAGATACAGGATTATGAGTATGACAGGCGGTCAAAGACCGTGCACCGCAAAAAGAAAAAGCGCTATGCAGTACTGGCGATCGCAGCTGTGCTTGTCCTTGTATTCGGAAGTGTGATGACAAGTGTTGGGAGTAAGTCGTATTGGAAAGTGCTGTGGGAAAAAATGGCGGGAGATGAGAGAGCATCACATATTGATGTTGAGCAGATGGAGTCACATGAGACAGAAGATGTGGATGAAATACAGGTATATAAAGAAATTTGGAATGAATTGGGGATATCAACAGTCAGATGGGGGTATTTTCCAGAAAACACATTTTTAAAGGAGTATGAATTAGATAAAGGACAGGGCAAGGCTATATTATTGTATGATTATGATGGGCAGGTTATCAGATATACAATGTATATGAATGACGAAGATTCTTCGCTCGGACAGATCAAAACAGATGAATTAATCGATGAATATCCAGTGGAAACAGCTGACGGGAGAGAATTATATATAAAAGAATATGAAATAGCTGAAACAAAAACCCGGAGATATATGACAAATTTTGAATATAAAGATGCCCAGTATCAGATCATGGGAGATATACAGAAGGATGAATTTGAGAAAATTGTAAAAAATTTGATTTTTTTATAAATAATGCGTAAGTTTTTTCGTTCTCAGTTGTTTAATTAATATAGGAAATATTAACAGTGTATTTTTAGACAGGAATGAGGAAGAAATGAAAAAGCGGATTTTATCAATCATAAGCAGTGTGGCAGTTTTTGCGATGGTACTGACGACCGCTATGATCCCGGCAGAGGCATCGGAAACTGAAACTAAGAAGGTGGATGGGTCTTACCTTACCCACGAGGAAAGTTCAACGGGATATTCTGACAACAGGGCAAGAGGAGTCCACCTGATGACCGGAGACTGTACAATCTCCAAAGCCGGGAGAGGGAAGGTATATGCCTATGCTTCTACCACGGCGACACATGAAGTCGACTATATCGCGACCATCGTGTATGTCGACCGGTACCTGGAAGATGTGGATGAGTGGGGATATGTGACTTCCTGGATGGAAGATGTGGAAAATGATATCTATATGTCCACGGCAAAAACAGTATATGTGGACGGCGGATATTATTACAGGGTCAGAGCTCACCATATCGTGGAAAAGGAAGATTCCTATGAAGAGACAGCTTCCTTTACAAATGGCATATGGGTCAACTGACCTGCATATAATTGAATAAGACCCTTCTTTAAGCCTTGAGAGCAGCCGCCGGTGGATCGCCGCGGAAACTATAAAAAAATTCAAATTCTTGATTTGAGAAACCTGTTCCGAAGAAACACCACAAATCGTCGGCGTTACATATGGCGGCTGCTCTCAGGGCTTAAAGAGGGATAAAAAAATAAGGATCATTATATCAAAAAAGGCAGACGGCTATTTACCGACTGCTTTTTTTAATGCCTGCGCCAGCTGGTCCGGGCAGGATGTTGCCTTAAATCCGCACTTGATGCCTTCGATGCGGGAAATTGCCTCGTTTACATCCATACCTTCGATCAGGCGGGAGATTCCCTGAAGATTCCCATTGCACCCTCCACGGAAAGATACATTCGTTACTTTATTGTCTTTGATGTCAAAATGGATCTGCTGTGAACAGACGCCTTTTGGTGTATAATCCATGACTTACCTACCTCCTTATCACGGAGAATTATAGCAAATCATCAGAAAAATTACAAATATCCACCGTACAAAAATTTTTGAACGCCACCATTCGCTTATTTATGCTGTGATGTGACATTTTAAGAACAGTCGCAGATCAGGAATATCCTCAGTATTCGCCAGGAAGGGAAATCCTTTTGTATAAAGGATTATCAGGACTGTATCAATGTAATATCAGGTATATGGGAAACTCTTTAAAAGAGGTTAAAAATGTGAAGACAGAGCTTTTCTGATGTAGAAATATGTAGAACGGTTTTTGAGGACAACCGGGGAAGGATGGGCTATAATGTCCACAAACACAAGCCGAACCGCCGCAGGACAGGGGAAGCGTTGTGGACATTAAAATAAACAGGAGGGTTTGCTATGTTAGAAGGATTGGCGGGGGATCCCCGTGTCATCGCGTATCTGATGGCAGGGATCGGAGTGCTGGGGATCCTGGCGAAGATCATCAACCAGCTGACTTTGTACAGGCTGGTAAGGGCAGCGGGAAATATGCCGAAGAGTACACACCGACTGATAAAGCTTGTGCGGGCGAAATATGAACATGCGTGCATGATCCATGATTCTGTGGAAAATATCGATGCCTTTGTGGAAAAATACATATATGAATACAGAGGCTTTTTATTCCGCATCCATACGTGGAGACAGATTGAAATCTTAACCGTGTGGTTTGCGGGGATACTCGCGGCGCTGGGAGCGTCGGTCAACTACCTTTCTCTCGGTCTTACGGAGACTGTTTACCAATATATTGCGGCCGGTATCGCGGAGATGGTGCTTCTTTCAGTTATCATGAGGCTGTCTGACGAACCGTATAAGATCAATGCGGTCAGGATGTACATGGTGGATTACCTGGAAAATATCTGTGCGGTCCGCCTGCGGAAGCAGACTCAGAGGGAGCGGGAATCCATCGATGTGATCTCAGCGGAAAACGGGGGCAAAGGAGCGGCACAGGCTGTGACAGAAGCAAGGGGACAGGAGAAAGGAGCAGGAAAAAAAGCACGGGCAGCTGTCAGACAGAATGACCAGACCGGGCCGCAGCAGGCTGGATCTCAGCAGGCTGGACTGCAGCAGCCCGGTTCCCAGCAGCCCGGACCACAGCAGATTGGTCTTCAGCAGTCCGGAGCGCAGCAGAACAGACAGGAAGCGCTGTATTCCGCTCCGGGGGCAGAAAGGACAGGACCAGCTGTACAGGAATCCCGGGAGGAGCGGCTCCCCATTAATATCGAGGGAGAGCCGAGGACGGCTGAGAGAGGAGAGGCCGCCCGGCAGGCACTGCGCAGTGCCGCAGAGAACAGTCCTGACGGTGAGAGGACTGCGCTGAGGGAGGAGGCGATCCGGCAGATATTGGAAGAATTCCTTGCTTAGGCAGATCTTGGGCGGAGTCGGGAAACCCTTTCGTCCTACTTGAATAAGGAAAACAGATTTGATAGAATATCCCTAGAGTATCGGAGACAGCCGGGGCACCGGCGCCGGGCTTCAAATGATGACAGTGATATCAGAAGATATCGGAGAGGAAGGATAACGATGAGCAAAGTAACATTTGACTATTCAAAAGCATGTGGTTTCATTAAGGAGCATGAGATGCAGTATATGAGCGAGCTTGCGGCTCAGGCGAAAGACAAGCTGCTGGCAAGGACCGGAGCGGGGAATGATTTCCTTGGATGGATCGACCTTCCGGTGGATTATGACAAAGAGGAGTTCGCGCGGATCAAGAAAGCGGCTGAGAAGATCCGTCAGGATTCGGAAGTCCTGCTCGTGATCGGTATCGGCGGATCTTATCTGGGGGCAAGGGCTGCGATCGAGTTCCTCGGACACTCTTTTGCAAATGTGGTTTCAAAGGACGTACGCAAGGCTCCGGAGATCTATTATGTAGGGAACAGCATCAGCAGTACTTATATCAAAGACCTGATGGACGTTGTGGGAGACCGTGATTTCTCCATTAACATGATCTCGAAATCAGGGACGACCACAGAGCCGGCGATCGCCTTCCGTGTATTCAAAGAGCTGTTGGAGAAGAAGTACGGCAAGGAGGAAGCGGCGAAGAGGATCTATGCTACAACGGACAAGGCAAAGGGAGCGCTTAAGAACCTGGCGACAGAGGAAGGATACGAGACATTCGTAGTGCCGGACGATGTGGGCGGACGCTTCTCAGTCCTGACTGCGGTAGGCCTGCTCCCGATCGCTGTGAGCGGCGCTGATATCGACAAGCTGATGGAAGGCGCGGCAGCGGGAAGGAAGGCTGCGCTGGAAAATGATTTCGCGGACAATGACGCGATGCAGTACGCGGCGATCCGCAATATCCTTCTCCGCAAGGGCAAGACAGTGGAAGTGCTGGCGAACTATGAGCCGAGCCTCCACTATGTATCCGAGTGGTGGAAACAGCTCTACGGCGAGAGCGAGGGCAAGGACCAGAAGGGGATCTTCCCGGCATCTGTAGACCTGACCACAGACCTGCATTCCATGGGTCAGTTCATCCAGGACGGAAACAGGATCCTGTTCGAGACTGTTCTTAATGTAGAAAAGTCCAGGGAAGAGATCGTGATCAATGAAGAGCCGGTAGATCTGGACGGACTGAATTATCTTGCAGGAAAGAACGTAGACTTTATCAACAAGAGCGCTATGAACGGGACGATCCTTGCGCATACGGACGGAAATGTCCCGAACCTGATGGTGAAGATCCCGGAGCAGAATGAGTTCTACCTGGGCGAGCTGTTCTATTTCTTCGAGTTCGCATGCGGCGTGAGCGGATACTTACTCGGCGTTAATCCGTTCAACCAGCCGGGGGTTGAGAGCTATAAGAGAAATATGTTCGCTCTGCTCGGAAAACCGGGATATGAGGAGGAGAGAGAAGAGCTTCTCAAGAGACTGTAAGCAGTCCGGGCATACGTTTGGAATGACATGCAGCCTCTGTCATGAAATTCCTTGTTCAGTTTTGATAAATGGGGTATAATAATAAGCAGTCGGAAAGGACCGGCTGCTTATTATTTTCCGCAGGAGAAAAACGGGATATCAAGCATGTGCCGGCCGGAAGGATAAAGGAGGAAGTGTTACTATGTTAAGAATCGGAATGTTGACAAGCGGCGGAGACTGTCAGGCACTGAATGCGGCGATGCGCGGCGTGGTAAAGGGGATCTGTTCGAAGCGCAGCGACGTAGAGATCTATGGATTCAAGGACGGGTATAAAGGCCTGATCTATGCGGATTTCAGTATGCTCACTTCAAGGGACTTCTCAGGGATCCTGACAAGGGGAGGCACGATCCTCGGTACATCCAGGCAGCCGTTTAAGCTGATGCGTGTGCCGGACAAAGACGGGCTTGACAAGGTGGAGGCTATGAAGCATACATACCATAAGCTCAACCTGAACTGCCTGGTGATCCTCGGGGGCAACGGGACGCATAAGACGGCGAACATGTTAAGAGAAGAAGGGCTTAATGTGATCACACTTCCGAAGACCATTGACAATGACCTCTGGGGAACAGAGATGACGTTCGGATTCCAGAGCGCGGTGGATATCGCGACAGATACCATTGACAGGATCCACACGACAGCGACATCCCACAGCCGCGTATTTATTATAGAAGTAATGGGGCATAAGGTGGGACATGTCACACTGCACGCGGGTATCGCCGGCGGCGCGGACATTATCCTTCTTCCGGAGATCCCGTATGATATCAAGTCCATTGCAAAAGTGATCGACGGACGGTCAAAGGCAGGGAAGGCGTTCACCATCCTCGCTGTGGCTGAGGGAGCAATCTCCAAAGAGGACGCGAAGTTAAAGAAAAAAGAATACAAGGAGAAGCTGGCGAAGAGAAAATATCCGTCTATCGCTTATGAGCTGGCGGAGCAGATCCAGAAGGAGACGGACAAGGAAGTGCGTATCACAGTGCCGGGGCATACCCAGAGAGGCGGGGAGCCGTGCGCGTATGACAGGGTGATCGCTACGAGAGTCGGGGCAAAGGCGGCCCAGCTGATCCTGGAAGGCAAGTACGGGTACATGGTCGGCCTGAAAGGCGGGGAGACCGTGAAGGTGCCGCTGGAAGAAGTGGCGGGTAAGCTGAAATATGTTGACCCGAACTGCAGCCTGATCAAAGAGGCGCGCATGATCGGCATCAGCTTTGGCGACGAGTAAACGGAGACTGTTTTAAAACCAGGAAACTGTAAGCTGGAGAAGGCAGGAAATACAGGGCAGAGGGAGGCGCAGGGATCAGATCCCTGCGCGGTCTGTTGTCTGAGGTAAATTGTCTGCGGAAAATTGTCTGTGGTAAAACGTCTGCAAAAAATTATCTGCAGAAGATTGCCTGCGGAAAAACTAAATTAATACGGTATTAAGTAGAGAAATCATAGAGAACAAGAGGTGTAACACATGTCGTATACGGCACTTTACAGAAAGTTCCGCCCTTCGGAGTTTGGGGATGTGAAGGGGCAGGATCATATTATCACAACATTGCAGAATCAGATCAAAGCGAACCGTATCGGGCATGCGTATCTTTTCTGCGGGACGAGGGGAACCGGAAAGACGACCGTGGCAAAGATTTTTGCAAAGGCGGTCAACTGTGAGCATCCGGTGGACGGCAGCCCGTGCGGCGAGTGTGAGATGTGCAGGTCCATCGCGGCGGGCACGTCGATGAATGTGATCGAGATCGATGCGGCGTCCAATAACGGTGTGGACAATATCCGTGAGATCCGGGAGGAGGTTGCCTACCGTCCGACAGAGGGACGGTACAAAGTATACATTATAGATGAAGTGCATATGCTCTCCATAGGAGCCTTCAATGCGCTCCTCAAGACATTAGAGGAGCCGCCGGAGTACGTGATCTTTATCCTGGCGACCACAGAGGTGCACAAGATCCCGATCACCATCCTGTCCCGGTGCCAGCACTATGATTTCCGGCGGATCAGTATAGAGACGATCACAGACCGGATGCGGGAACTTATGGATACGGAGCATGTTGAGGTGGAGGAGAAGGCGCTGAGGTATATCGCAAAGGCGGCCGACGGGTCTATGCGTGACGCCCTGAGCCTCCTGGACCAGTGCATTGCTTTTTACCTTGGGCAGAAGCTGACCTATGACAATGTGCTGGAAGTGCTGGGAGCGGTGGATACGGATGTGTTCAGCCAGCTTCTGCGCAAAGTGATAGACCGGGATGTGTCCGGCGTGCTGGATGTGGTGGAGGACCTTGTGATGCAGGGCAGGGAGCTGAGCCAGCTTGCGGCGGATTTTACATGGTATCTCAGGAACTTGCTTCTGGTAAAAACTTCTGATAATATAGAGGATGTTCTGGATGTATCGACAGAAAATCTGATGCAGCTTAAGGAAGAGGCGCAGATGGTGGAGCCGGATATGCTGTTCCGTTATATCCGCATTTTCTCCGAACTGTCAGGGCAGTTGAAGTATGCGACCCAGAAGAGGGTCATGCTGGAGGTGGCGCTGATCAAGCTGTGCACGCCTGCCATGGAGCCGGATCAGGATACTCTCCTCGAGCGGATCCGTGCTGTGGAGGAAAAAGTCGAGAAAGGGATAGAAGCCGCAGCGGATATGAAGGACCGGATTGTCTATGTCAATGGCGATGGCATTCCCGGAGGCGGGGAAAGTTTTCCGGGAGGAACTGCCGGAGGATATGGCAGCAGGAATAGCGGACCGAAGCCGGAGCTTCCGAACGCCATACCAGAGGACGTGCAGGAAGTCGTGAAGAATTTCCGCTCCATCGCGGACGAAGCTTCCGGCATGGTCAGGGGTTATCTTAAAAAGGCCCGGTTAAGCCTGGGCGGGGATAACCGCCTGCTCATCGTACTGCCGGATACCCTGGCGGCGAGCGTGGTGGGCAGAGAGGATCATGTGCAGGAGCTGGAAGGGCTGATCGAGCAGAAGATCGGCAAGAAGGTGGAGATCGATGTGCGGCAGGTGGAAGAAGGCAGGCATTTTGAAGATACATTCGTGGATATAGAACAGAAGATCAATATGGAGATAACAGTGGAGGATTAAATATGGCAAAGAGAGGTGGATTCCCGGGCGGCGGAATGCCGGGGAACATGGCAAACCTGATGAAACAGGCGCAGAGGATGCAGCGCCAGATGGAAGAGCAGCAGAAAGAGCTGGAGGCGAAAGAATTTACTGCGGCAGCCGGGGGCGGCGCAGTCGAGGTAACTGTATCCGGCAAGAGAGAAGTCCTGAAAGTGAAGCTGGCTGAAGAAGTCGTTGATCCTGAGGACATCGAGATGCTGGAAGACCTGATCGTGGCGGCGACCAATGAGGCGATCCGCAAGGTAGATGAGGAGACAGGGGCAGCGATGTCAAAGCTGACAGGAGGGCTCGGCGGGGGAATGCCGGGAATGTTCTGACAATTTTCGTAAAAGGGGTCAGACCCCTGTTAACAGGGGTCTGACCCCTTCGGGAAACAAATTCGCGATATTTCGAAATTCTAAAACAAAAGGGGCTATCAGATGTCAGTTGTCTGACAGACCCCTTTCAATTTGTGTTTTGCGACAGAGGTGTAACAGGATGGATTATTACAGTAACCAGATCAGCCGGCTGATCGAGGAATTTTCGCGCCTGCCGGGAATCGGGAGCAAATCCGCTCAGCGTCTTGCCTTTCATATTATCAATATGCCGGTGGACCAGGTGGAAGGGTTGGCGCAGGCCATTGTGGATGCAAGGAAGAATGTCCGTTATTGTAAAGTGTGCTGCACTCTGACGGACAGAGATATCTGTCCGATCTGCAGTAACCCGGACAGGGATAAGAAGACCATCATGGTTGTAGAGACGCCGAGGGATCTTGCAGCATATGAGAAGACGGGGAAATATAATGGTGTGTACCATGTGCTCCACGGCGCAATCTCCCCGATGCTGGGCATCGGGCCGGGGGATATCCGGCTCAAAGAGCTTATGGAGCGCCTTCAGGGGGATGTGGATGAGGTGATCATTGCGACAAACTCCAGCCTGGAAGGGGAGACGACTGCAATGTATATCAGCAAGCTCATCAAGCCCGCGGGGATCAAAGTCAGCAGGATCGCCAGTGGAGTCCCGGTGGGAGGAGACCTGGAATACATTGACGAGGTCACGCTCCTCCGCGCGCTGGAAGGGCGCACAGAGCTCTGATCCGGATAAAAAAGGTAAAACAGAGCGTAAAAAGCAGGATTGTATGCAAAGAAAAACAGTGAGATCTGTAAGGATCGCAGGATCAGTGGTTGACCTGCGTTTTATTAATGGCTATAATCAAGACTGGAATACGAGGCTGATTTATCAGGAGGTGGCTTGAAATGAGATTTTTTATTGACACTGCAAACGTAGATGATATCAGAAAAGCGAACGACATGGGAGTGATCTGCGGAGTGACCACCAATCCATCGCTCATCGCAAAAGAAGGACGCCGGTTTGAGGATGTGATCGCTGAGATCGCGTCCATCGTGGATGGTCCCATCAGCGGTGAGGTAAAAGCCACGACCACGGACGCAGAAGGGATGATACGGGAAGGGCGTGAGATCGCGAAGCTCCACCCGAATATGGTAGTTAAGATCCCGATGACCGTGGAAGGCCTTAAGGCGGTAAAGGTGCTTACAGCCGAGGGGATCAAAACAAATGTCACACTGATCTTCACGGCGAACCAGGCGCTTCTTGCGGCGAGGGCCGGAGCCACATATGTTTCCCCGTTCCTGGGAAGACTGGATGATATTTCTGTGAGAGGCGTGGAGCTGGTGGAAGAGATCGCGGAGATCTTCGCTGTGGCGGGGATCGAGACAGAGATCATCGCAGCCAGTGTGCGCAATCCCATGCACATCACAGACTGCGCTCTTGCAGGAGCGGACATTGCCACAGTGCCGTACAAGGTGCTGGAGCAGATGACGCACCATCCACTGACAGATGCAGGCATCAGAAAATTCCAGGAAGATTACAGAGCAGTATTTGGAGAGTAACTGCACCCTTTGAACTAAGGATTGAGAATATTAAGAAAAGGAGATACTATGGACAAATTAAAGCTGATGAAGATTACCAATGAGGTCCGTAAGGATATCGTGACTGCGGTTCACAGTGCGAAGGCCGGACATCCGGGCGGTTCACTGTCAGCGGCGGAAATCCTTACTTACCTGTATTTTGAGGAGATGGATATCGATCCGAAGGATCCAGGCAGGGAAGACAGAGACAGATTTGTGCTGTCCAAGGGACATACAGCCCCGGCACTCTACTCTGTTCTCGCAGAGCGGGGGTATTTCCCGAAGGAGGATCTTGTGACACTCCGCCATACAGGTTCCTATCTCCAGGGACACCCGGATATGAAACAGATCCCGGGCGTGGACATGTCTTCAGGTTCGCTTGGCCAGGGTATTTCCGCAGCAGTGGGTATGGCAATCGCAGCAAAGCTTTCCGGCGCGTCTTACCGTGTCTATACGATGCTCGGAGACGGAGAGATCCAGGAGGGACAGGTCTGGGAAGCTTCCATGCTTGCCGCACACCGCAGACTGGACAATCTGGTCGTGATCGTGGACAACAATAATCTTCAGATCGACGGCGAGATCGACAAGGTGAATTCCCCGTACCCAATTGATAAAAAATTCGAGGCATTTAATTTCCATGTGATCAATATTGATGGAAATGATTTTGATCAGATCGAGTCAGCGTTCAAAGAGGCGAGAGCCGTCAAGGGGCAGCCTACGGCGATCATCGCCAAAACGCTGAAAGGAAAGGGTGTTTCCTTCATGGAAAACGCAGCGTCATGGCACGGAAAGGCCCCGAATGATGAGGAGTATAAGATCGCAATGGCAGATCTGGAAAAGGCAGGTGAAGCGTTATGTCAGATGTAAAGAAAATCGCAACAAGAGACAGTTATGGTGATGAGCTGATCGCGCTCGGAAAAGAGCACGAGGATATCGTAGTGCTGGACGCGGATCTTGCGGAAGCGACCAGATCTGGCAAGTTTGCCGAAGTGTTCCCGGAACGTTTCATCGACTGCGGGATCGCGGAGGCGAACATGATGGGAGTCGCGGCAGGACTTGCAGCAGCGGGAAAGGTGCCGTTCGCAAGTTCATTCGCAATGTTCGCAGCAGGCAGGGCTTACGAGCAGGTAAGGAACTCCATTGGTTACCCCCATCTGAATGTAAAGATCGGCGCTTCCCATGCCGGGATCTCAGTGGGTGAGGACGGAGCGACCCACCAGTGTAACGAGGATATCGCCCTGATGCGCTCGATACCGGGTATGGTAGTGATCAATCCGTCTGATTATATAGAAGGAAGAGCAGCGGTGAGGGCTGCTTATGAGTACGATGGTCCGGTTTACTTAAGATTCGGCAGACTGGCAGTGCCGGTGATCAATGACAGACCGGATTATAAATTTGAGATGGGAAAAGGCGTTGTATTAAGAGAGGGAAAAGACGTGGCGATCATTGCCACAGGTCTCCCGGTGAACAACTGCCTGGAGGCAGCTGAAATGCTTGCCGAAGACGGTATCGACGCAAAGGTCGTCAATATCCATACGATCAAACCGCTGGATGAAGAGCTTGTGGCAGCAGCGGCAAGAGAGACAGGAAAAGTCGTTACAGTTGAGGAACATTCCGTGATCGGAGGGCTCGGAAGCGCAGTATGCGATGCACTGTGCGAGAAGGCACCGACCAGAGTGCTAAAGATCGGGATCAACGACGTGTTCGGAGAATCAGGGCCGGCACTGGAGCTGATCGAAAAATACGGACTGGATGCAAAGAGTATATACGAAAAGGTAAAAAAATTTGTGAACGGGGTCTGACCCCGTTCACTTTTTAAAAAGCTAAAGTAAAAAGTCCAAACAATAATCCTGGAAATATTGTTGGTTTAATGTTATCTTATATTTACATCTAATTTATTCTGAAGTTTCATTTAAGTGTTGAGAGGTCTTAAGAGATCACATCCGATTCGGAACATAATTCAGACGAAAAAAATTCAATATCTAACAGGAGGAATGTGTATGCCGAGAAGTAAAAGAAAGCAAAGTGGCACAGATGTTTATCATGTCGTATCCAGAGGGAACAATCAGAACCATATTCTGCAAAAAAACGATGATAAGAAATATTTTAGGTCAATTATGCGGAGCAGGGCAGAAAAATTTGGGGTTAAGGTGTATGCATACTGTATTATGTCCAATCATGTCCACATCCTGCTCAAATCAGATTTTAAGAACCTTTCGCTATTTATGCAGGAAGTTAACTCCGTTTATGCTATTTACCATAATTATAAATACGGCGAGAGCGGCCATGTTTTTCAGGGGCGGTTTTACAGCAGTGTAGTGGAGACAGAGGGATATTTGTACAGCTGTATCCGTTATATACATAATAATCCTGTGAAGGCGTATATGGTTTCATCAATTCTAGATTATCCGTTCAGCAGTGCGGCGGAGTATTATGACACGATAATATATAAAAAGAAGACAGAGGGGTACCTTTCGGAAGAGGTGTTTTCTTACATAAAACAAAGATTCAGAAATTGGGAAGAGTTTTATGAGTTTCACAATATTTTTGATAATCAGGAATTTATTGATATAAAAGAAGAAAAAGAGGAATATGACTTTCAGCGTGTAGAGCGGCAGATGCTGATATTTGCACGTGAGAATGATATAAAAAGCTTTAAAACACTGGATGATGTACCTTATATGAGGCAGCGGGCGGTAGCATTCTGCAAAAGGGAGACTGGGATGACGGAAGGAAAAATAGAGAATTTTTTGAAAATATTGGCCACTGGGGTCAGACCCCTCTGAAAAGGGGTCTGACCCCTTTTGTCGAATTCGTCTGACAATAACTGATAAAATCGTCTTTTTCTGTGTGCTATCCTCTTTACGACGCCGGGAAATTATTTTTTTGTCAGGAGGATGAGTATAAATGAAAAGACAGTTACCTAAAAATGTCAGGCAGATCGGGAATGTGAGCGACAGCCCGAAGATTTATGTGGAAGATTATGTGGATACTTTTTTTGCACAGTTGTGTGAGAAGTGCGAGAAGGCAGGCAAGGGTCCTGTGGGAGCGTTCCTTGTAGGTGATATCCAGCCGGGGACGGATGAGGAATATGTGTACATATATGGAGCGATCCAGATGCATGACCTGAAGATGTCGGGAAATGAATATGTGATCGATGACGATACATGGAAACGGGCGTACGAGGACTGTAAGCAGTATTTTGAGGAAGGCGAGATGCTGGGCTGGTTTGTGGCGCATCCCGGGGTGCCGCTCATCCCGGAGGCTTCCACGGTGAAGCTGCACAAAAAATCATTTCCAAAGAAGAATACTGTATTTATCATGAAAGATCCTGTGGAAAAGGATGAAACTTATTATGTCCATAAAATGAATGACCTGATGGAGATCGGCGGGCATTACACGTATTATGAGAAGAATCCGTGCATGCAGAACTATATGATCTCCTCGCGAAAAAAAAATGGGGCGTTTCCCACAGAGACTGTTGAGGACAGAGCTGCGAAGGACTTTCGTAATCTGGTTAGAAAACGGGGGGAGAGCCGGAAAGGAAGAAAAACAGGAGGCGTGATGTATGCTGCCAGCGCCTGCCTGGTGCTTGTGCTGATCATTATGGGAGTATCCATGCTCAACAGCTTTGACCGGATGAAATCCGTACAGAATACGCTGGATACGCTGGCAGGGGCATCGGATAAAGTGGAGACTCAGGAAACGAGCGGGGCAGTGACCGCGGTGACAGAGGAACAGGATGGCGAGGGACAAGCCGGAGACGGGCAGGAAACCGGAGATGGCAGCGCTTCGGATGCAGACGGGGATGGAGAGCCGGCAGCAGCTGCCGGGGCAGAAGGGAAAATTGCCGGGAATGACACTGGTGCTGCTGTGCCAGACAATGACAGCAGTACAGGAGAGGATGACGGCGCGGCAGAGGAGGCCAAAGCCGCGGGCAGCGGCGCGGACGGGGATGCCCAGATTCTCGCGGCTCCCGGAGAGAATGGGAGCGATGGTGTGTATATCGTAGAGGAAGGTGATACACTTGCTATCATCAGCCGCAAAATGTATGGTGATGTGTCGCATGTGGACGCGATCTGTAAAATGAACGGTATCACAGACGGGAATCTGATTTATGTGGGACAAAAATTGCTATTACCGTAAACACATGGTATAATGATTGCACGTTGTGCAATCCGAAGCGGTTCCACCGCTTCGCCCTGCTCCGCAGGGATTCTACCAGGACCTACGGCTTGGAAAGTAAATGCCGCTGCGCGGCGCTTCCTTTCCCGCGCACGTAGTATGGATGCTCAACAAGAACCTGAGATCAGGAAATAAGGGGAGATATATGTCGCAAAAGAAAAAAACACAGTTTAAGATCTTAACACCCCCGGAAGATCTGAGTGAGATAAAACACAAGGTACGGAAGTTCCGAGTCATAAAAATAAAAAGGATACTCGTGCCGCTTGTCCTGATTCTTCTCGCTGTATGCGGGACGTATCTTCTTCTGGATAATCAGACGTACACCAGGGCGCGGACCGCGTCGGAATACCCGGGCGGCAGGACAGACTCCAGCAGCTACGCACAGTTTGCGGATGGGATCGTACGTTACAACAGAGATGGAGTCGTCTTTCTGAACCGGAAAAATGAGGAACAGTGGATACAGTCGGCGCAGCTTCAGGATCCTATTATCAGTGTGAAGGACAAGGTTTTTGCCGTGGCAGACAACGGCGGGAATACAATACTTGTATTTACAGAGAAAGGGCTTAAAGGAGAGATAGAGACAACTCTTCCGATCGAAAAGATCGCAGTCTCCGGCCAGGGTATCGTCACCGCGATCCTGAGAAATGAAAGTTCACCAAAGATCATCTCTTACGATGCCGTGGGGAATATCCTGGTAGAGCAGCAGGTGACCATGAGCACTATGGGATACCCGGTGGCGATAGAAATGTCAGACGACGGGAATATCCTGGCGGCAAGTTATCTGTATATGGACGCCGCTTCGGTCAGGTCCAGGGTCATCTATTATAATTTCGGGGAGACGGGACAGGAGAAGCAGGATAATATTGTATCGTCGGATGATTACGATGATACAGTGATGGCGGAAATCTTTTTTATAGGAGACGACCGTTCAGTCGTCGTAGGAGACGACCGCTTTGTCATATACAGGGGGAATGATATCCCGGAGAAAGAAAAAGAGATAGAACTGGGGCAGGAGATCAGGAGTGTATTCCACTCGGACCGGTATATCGGATTCATTCTCCTGAACCAGGAAAAATCCGGCTATGAGCTTTGCCTGTATAACAGACTCGGGGATCAGGTCATCAGAAGGGAGATTTCCGGGACATACAGTAATGTAAAGATTGACGGAGATGAGGTCATTATGTTTGATGGCAGCAGATGCTGTATCATAACGGCTGCCGGGATAAAGAAATTTGAAGGAGACATCAGTGCAGAGGTGCTGGAAATATTCAAGGCGCCGGGAATAAACAGGTACTATGTGATGAGCGTCGATGGATTACGCGTGATTTATCTGACGAAATAGGAGATGTTATGGATAACTGGCTTTTGATCATTGTTGCAACGATTTTTATAGTCTGTATAGCAGTGGGGTATATCAGAGGATTTCTCAAACTGGGGATATCTCTTCTCTCTACGGTCCTGACACTTGTGATCGTCCTGCTGCTCTCGCCCTATGTGGCGGATGCGCTGGCTGAATTTACGCCGGTAGATGATTTTATAGAAAAAAAGACCGTGGAGGCTTTTATGCCGGAGATCCCGACAGATCAGCTTGCACAGCTTGACCTGAGCGGGACATCTCTGGAGGATCTGACCCCTGAGCAGCTGGCAAATCTGAACAATCTGAACTGGGAGATGTTGGGCATTACATACGAGGATGTGTTGGACATCATCGGGGAGATCCCGAAGGATACTCAGATCCAGGAGATCGAGGATGCGCCCATCCCGCAGTTCTTAAAAGATCAGCTCATGGAAAATAATAACAGCACGATATACAGTGAGCTTGGGGCGGACAGTTTCCCACAGTATGTAGCTGCTTATATATCAAGGCTGGTGCTTCAGCTTGTGTCATTTCTGGTGACTTTCCTGCTGGCGATCATCATTGTCAAGGCACTGATGTTTGCGGTAAATATTATCGGAGAACTGCCTGTGCTTGGTCTGGTGAACCATATAGCAGGCGGCGTGCTTGGTCTGGTGCTTGCCGTAGTGATCGTGTGGGTCGGCTTCCTGGTCATGACTCTGGCTTATTCGACAGATGCGGGAACAGCTTGTTTTGAAATGATGGAGAAGAGCAGGATCCTGAGGTTTCTGTATGAGACGAATCCACTGCTGCTCAGGCTGCTCGGTTTTTAGCTTTTAGCGGTCATTCAAGGGCGGGGGTTAGCGGCAGATTTCAGGATGCAGAAAAAACTATTGACAGTTTCCCGGGAATATGGTATCTTAAAAAAGTTCTCGGGAACACTTTGGGGGATTAGCTCAGTTGGGAGAGCGCCTGCCTTGCAAGCAGGAGGTCACGAGTTCGACTCTCGTATTCTCCATTTTCAAATGGAAGATAATAAAGAAGGATTCGTTTTTATGAGGTATAAAAGCGGATTCTTTTTTTGCATACATGTGAAAAGAACTGTACGCACTTTAAAGAATAGTGTACAATTGTAAAAGATCATTAATCACGTATTGGAGATGGACAGTTATGAAAAAGAAGTTATTGATCCTGGCTCTGGCAGCGGCGATCTGTATGTCAGGGTGCGGAGAAAAGGATAAGACCGCGGCTTCGATCACGGAGGAAGTGGACCAGTATGCAGAGGATATGCAGGAGGCAGGCCAGGAAGGACTGATCGCACCCAGCGAAGCGGTCAGGAACCTGCTGATAAAGACATGGAAAGTAGATGGAAAAAACGATGTCTACACAATGAGATCGGACGGAACAGGCACGAAGAATGAGGAGCCTTTTACGTTTGAATGTGGATTTGATGAAGATAACAATATCACTCTGGAGATCACGTTGGACAGCGCGGATGAGTCGGAGCTGTATGCGCTCTCATCTGATGAGACAGGATACGGGCTTGACCTCGCGTCACTCAATAACGGGGAAGATATCCGGCTTGTTCCTGCTGACCTTGAATTCCTGGATATGGAAGATGAGCGCGCGGCAGGGATCGTGGGGGAGTGGAAAGACGAGAGCGGAAACAGTTATGTGTTCGGAGAGGATAACAGTGTGACAGTCAAAGGTTCCGACCAGGATACAGAGGGAACGTTCAGTGCGGTGCAGGATGCAGAAGGAACGCTTCTTCTGAAGCTTGTTGTGCCCGGAGGGTCACTGGAGTTTGCGTATACTCTGAATGAAGACAAGAGCCAGATCGAGCTGTGCAGCCCGGGGTCAGATGTAGTACATGTGTGGACCAGGGGACAGGAAAATAAATAATTAGAGATAAAGGGCAGAGACAATATGGGGAAACCGGAGAATAAACGATCATCAGAAATCAATTCCAACAGCAAGACCGCCATGCAATATGAAAAGTCATATCAGATCATGCATATGGAAAAGCCCGTGGCAACTGTGTCTCTGGCAGGTAAGGCTGAGATCATAAATGAAAAATTTATGCCATATGATCTGTATCTTGAAGAGGACTATTCTGATAATGATATTGATATAAGGATAAATAACCTGAATAATTTTTATCATTGGTGTGCTTCGCGCGTTTTATCATTAGACAGAAAATATGCAAAAGAAATATTAAACAGTATAGGGGCTGTTCAGGCTGTAACAGACCGGGACCGCGCAGAGATCGCTCTGTCATATCACTGTGTATCTCTGACAGACGTTTTTTGGGTGAAGAAGGGGCGGGAGCACATAAGCTTCAGCCAGATCAATTTATATGATAATACTCTGGGAAATGCATTTGTGGAAATCTCGCTGCGCGGGCGCCAGATGACAGTGACCAACCAGGAACTTGCCGCACCGGATCTGTCGACAAAGGGATGTTTTCCAAAAGCATGGATCCGGGATGATAAGGGATTCCGTCTTCTGAAAGACGGCGGGGAGGATGCTGTCAGAAGAGAGCTTTTGGCAAGCGAGATATGCCAGTGCTTCGACGTGCCTCAGGTCAGATACCAGGAGACAGAATTTGAGGGGGAGAAAGTGACGGAGAGCAGCCTTATCACGTCAAAAGAATATTCTATGGTATCAAAATTTGCCTTCGATGTATATGCGTGCAATCATGATCTTGATACGGTCAGTATTTGTAAAAAGATCGATCCAGTCACATATTATGGGATGAATATACTCGATTATCTTACGGGGAATACAGACCGTCATCCGGAGAATTGGGGTTTTCTTATTGACAATAGAACAAATACTTATATTTCATTGTATCCGGTGATGGATTTTAATCAGTGCTTTCAGGCATATAATGATCTGGAGGGAGCAAACTGTCTGACGGTCCTGCCGGAAAGGATGTCGCAAAGGCAGGCTGCTTTGGAAGCTGTCAGGCAGATCGGGCTGAGACAGATCAGAGAAATGGATATGGGAAAGTTCCGTGGAATGGAAAAAGAAGCGGAAATGTTTCGGAAAAGGCTTTTGGAATTAAAGAGATAATTGAAGAATGAACTGTCGGGAAACAGATCATTATACACAGGGGCAGGAGTGTTTTGTAAGAATCATTCCTGCCCCTGTTATTTATCCGTCAGTTTTGAGCAGATTTCTCCCCCCTTTCGCAAGATTGTCAAATAGAACTCAAAACAAGCGAATACAGTACATTGCCCCCTTACCGGAAAGACTGTATAATAAGCATGACCGTTTTCATCCATACAGGCGGAGGGGCCGTCTGTACAAAAGAAGCATGAAGTCAGAAAGTCAGAAGCGGAAGGTACAGCAGATGAAGATACAGTTTAACAGACAAAAACCAGCAGCTCCCGGGCCGGCCCGCCTGCGGGGCCTGAGGCCAAGGCTGGCGGCGGCAGTGGTCCTTCTGGCACTCAGCGCAGGACTGATGGCGCTTGCAGCAGCCAGGCCGCAGTTCGCGGAGTGGTATGCAGAAAATATATACCCTGTCTTTGTGGATACCGCCGGGCGGCTGTGGGGGATCTTTCCTTTTTCAGTATCCGAGCTCACGCTTTATATACTTATAGCGGCATTTGTCCTGTCTACTGCTGTTATGGTTTCAAAGACAGTGAAAGGAGCGAAAGAAAAGAAAGCAGTCCGGCGGCACAGCACAGATACAGCTGTTTCATCCGGTGCAGCGCGGGCCGCGGCGCAGAGTACAGAACAGACCGCAGTACAGGGTACGGAACAGACTGCAGTACAGAATGCAGCGCAGGCCGCCGCATCCTGGCTCTCCTGCATCCTCCTCGCAGCGGGTATCCTGGCATTTCTCTATACCATATGCTGCGGGATCAATTACCACAGAAGATCCTTTTCTGAGGAGGAGGGGATCGTCACATACCGGTACACGGCACAGGAGCTGAAGGATGTGTGCCTGTGGCTGACGGAAGAAGTGAATGCCCTTTCCGGTGAGGTGGACCGCGACAGCAGCGGCGTGATGACTCTGGAAGCGCCGGAAGGAGAGGGCGCTGTCGAGGCGATGCGTGATCTGGCAGAGGAATTCCCTGCGTTAGAAGGATACTACCCGCAGCCAAAGAAGCTGCTGGTATCAGAGATCCTGTCTTATCAGGGACTGACCGGGATCTATTCGCCATTTACAGTGGAAGCAAATTATAATGGGGATATGACAGCGTATAACATTCCGTTCACCACATGCCATGAGCTCTCACACCTGAGAGGGTTCATGCAGGAGGAAGAAGCGAATTTCATCGCATTTCTTGCCTGTATCGGGTCAGAGCGGACAGATTTCCAGTACAGCGGATATCTTTCAGGATGGGTGTACTGCATGAATGCACTGTACCGGGCGGATCAGGAGAGCTGGCAGGAGGTGAGGCCGCTCCTCGCAGAGGAGGCGGGACCGGACCTGGAGGCAAACAGTGCTTTTTGGGACGAGTATGAGGGCAGGATATCTGAGACAGCGGACAAGATCAATGATACATATCTCAAGGTAAACGGACAGGCGGACGGAGTGCGGAGTTACAGCAGGATGGTGGATCTGATCGTGGCTTACAAAAACTTGTAAAATCCTGGTATCCGTTGTAGAATACATAAGATAATAATTTGTGGCTGTTGTATCAGTGAATGGGAAAGTTATTTGATGGAGGAAGTACTGTGAAAAACAAATGGGTAAGAGCTGTATTGGGAATCTCAGTAATTGCACTTTGTCTGGGAGGCGGGTACTGGCTGGGACGCCAGAGTGATCCGGGCAGACAGGAAGAAGCACCCCCGGCAGAGAGCAGAGAGAATGAGGAAGAATATGATACAGACTTAATTGCGATCGTGAATATGGACGAAGGAGTACAAAAGGGGTCAGAGACTGTCATCTACAGCCAGTCACTGCTCGGAACGCTGGACGTCAGTTATGAGGTTACTGGCATGGAAGCGGCGAAACAGGGCCTGGAGAACGGTACATACAGCGCGTACCTGATCCTGCCGGGCGGATTTTCCGCAGCGGTAGAGTCGATCAATACATCTCCGCAGAAAGCGGTCCTGGAGTATGCGATCTCCCAGGAGCTTACAAAAGAGGCTCTTGCCGATGCTGTTGATCATGTACAGGATATTTACGCATCCCTGAACAACGGGATCGGAGAGTTATACCTGTCTTCTGTCTTATCGGAAGTCCATAAGGTACAGGACGCGGTAGGGACGATCAGCGAGAATGACACTGCTGATCTGAATGCCCTGGAGGGAATCAGGGGAGATGACCTGAGAGAGACGGTGCAGATGCCGGAGCTTCAGGAAGTAGAGATGGATATTGATGTACTCGATCTCGCTCCGGACTATGAGCAGTCAGCGCTTATCCTTGAACAGTTCGATGGAGTCTATCAGGCCGCGTGGAGCGCGGGTATGGAGAGTTTTGAGCAGGTGCAGACCAGCTCATCCGTGCTCGAACAGCAGATCAGCGGAGAGAACGGGACACAGCAGGCGGTAAACAACCTGTTTGCCAATCATGGGCAGGAAATGCAGATCCCGGACTATGAGGACCATACAGAAGCTGAAAACACCAAGTTTAATGAAATAAAAGATTCTGCTCAGGATGAGATAGACAAGCTGGGAGATAAAAGTGATCAGCTTGAAAGCTTTAAGGAAGATCAGAATGCGTTTAACCAACAGGCTGAGTATGTGGGCGGAGTTTATCAGGATCTGATAGATCAGCTTGGAACTCCGGATTTTGCAGAGGATATCAATGATCCGGAAGTCGGCGCTGTTCATCATGCCCAGTATAAAATGTACCGGGCTTCAGAAGTGGACCAGAAGCTGGCTGAGCTGGAAAATGAAAAGTCAGCGTATGCATCCGGGCAGCTGCAGGGATATTACGATTCCATAATCATATCAGGGGGGACGCTGGACCAGGAGCTGCGTGAGATGTATGAGACACTGTCGGAATCTGATCCGGCTGAATATCCGGAAAAGACAGACGAAGAGTGGGCAGAGTATGTCAGATCGCTGATCGCTGCGCCGGTACTGCCCGGCAGCAGCGGCGAAAATCCCGGAGATGGCCTGACGCCAGTTACACTGGATACATATTATCCTAAAGAAAAGGCTGTCATGCCGGATCTATCCCAGATCACTCTGGAAGATGTAGATAGCGGCAGCATTACAAAGGCAATGTCCGATCTTGTCACTACGTCAAATGAGTATACTGCTGAGAGGAACGGCTATCTGTTGGATGCCCAGAGCCAGTTAAAGGCAAAGGACGCCAAAGTCAGGGAAGACCTGGATACATTTGGAGAGTCCTACAATCTTATGCTGCAGGCAAAAGACGAACTGGGCAGCCTGATCGGACAGTATGATCCTCAGATATATCTGGACACAGAGGAAGTCAGCGGACTGAAACAGTCTCTGGGAGAAAATCAGAGCGGGATCCAGGATAAAATACAGACTCAGAACAGGCAGTATGAGGAGTATGTGACGGAGGTTTATAAGGCTTCCGCTGAAAATACGCAAAAGCAGCGTGAGAGTATCGAGACAGCGGCAGCGGCATCAGAGGAAAAACTCGACACTAATCTTGCGAACGCAAAGAGCCTCAAGCAGTCTACATGGGAAAATAACCAGGCACTGCTGAACAGCATACAGGGAGTTCTCCCGTATACCAGGCTGGGAACGCAGGAGAACCTGATGACATACCGTTTTATGGTAAATCCGCTTACGGCAAAGGATCTGACAGTATTTGCACCTGAGATCTCTGCGAAAGGGATCGGGGCAGGCAGCCCGGCCTCAGATACAGAGGCAGATCCGGCCGGGGACGGCGGCAAACAGATGCCGGCACTGCTGATCAGTATCCCGCTTCTTTTGCTGATCTTGATCTGTGCCGGCGTGATCGGCTATAGAAAGCGTTCTGCTTCATCAGAAGAGCATTTATAAAAGGGCAGCTTAAGATTGCCAAATAATGGAATATAGTATAAAATGTTACCTATGGAAGTCATATTTCTATTTTACAAGGAGGAGGAAAGAATATGTTACGAGTCGATTATGAAGCATTGGCGGCAGGATCAAAAACGCTGTTAGATCAGGGGGATATATTTGAACAGTGTATAGATACGATGAAGCAGGTGATCGAAGGGCTCCCGGATGTCTGGGAGGCGGACACCAGTGATAAATATGTTCAGCAGTTCATGGAAGCAGAGCCGGGGCTCAGGGAAGTACGGCAGATGATCGAGGATATGGCAAATCAGATGCAGAAGATCTCTGACAACTTCGCTCAGGCAGATGCGGACATGGCAGGCCAGATGTAAAAACGATATTAAAGTGAAACAAGCCGCCAGCAATGGCGGCTTTTCTAAAAAGAGGGAAAAGAGATGGGAACGGAAGAAAACAGTGCCAATACAGGGACTCAGGGTGGACTTGAACTGGATACAGAAACGCTGCAGAAAGAGGAAAACATAAGCACGTCTCTGTGCGACCGTTTCGGGATACATATGTATTCAGAGGAATTTATAGAGAAAGAAAAAATATATCAGGAAAAACAAAAAGAAAAAAACGACCAGATATTTACGGATGTCTGGAATAATCAGGAACAGGAAAAAAGTGAACATGCTTTTCAGACAGTAATGCATGCGCAGACCGCAGAAGTGATCAAAGCGGACTACCAGGGAACGCAGGAGACAGAAGGAGCGTATGCCGGCGTTCTGTATGGTCTTCTTGGCGCCGCGCTGGCCGGAGCAGTTCTTTTTGGGATAGAAAAATACAGGAGAAAGAGACATGAAGATCACCATAACATTTAAGAACGGGAACACAGGCGAGTCGTATGATATTGCCATGGACAGCCGGCAGAGGATCGAGACTACCCTGAGAGTGATGAAAGAAAACCTGCCCGGATCGATGGAGGGGATCGGTGACAGACCTCAGCTGCGGTCAGACCGGACAGGACGCAGGCTCAGCGAGCAGTCAACATATGAAGAATCGCACATTTACACAGGGGATATCCTACTGGTATCCGGAGAGAAAGACAAGAAGTGAGGAAAGGGTTAAATGAGGAAAGTAAAAAGGGAAAAAGCCAGGGCCATACAGCCGGAACAGACGCAGAGAGGAGAAGAGGACTTCCTGAAAGAAGAGATCAAGAAATCTTCCGTAAATGCAAAAGACAGCTACGATTATAAAAAACTCTGTGTGCGGAGACAGGGGCTGATACCGTGCCGTTATGAAGAAGACAGGGAGGATCTCTATTTTTATTATCAGATAAAAGGGATGACTCCGTTCGCAGCGATAAAGAATGAGGACAGAGAGAAAAAATACCAGATCCTGATCAATTTTGCGCGGCTGGCAGAGCTGCACAGTGATTATGTGCTCAGACTGAATGAAGATAATCTGTATTATGATGAGAATGGGCTGGTATATGTAAAAGAGAGGGACATCTACGGGCGCGGAGAAAGACCGGACAACGAGTATTTCCTCAACTCCTATAAATGCTTTGTGGCCGGTATCCTGGGAAGCCGGTACTCTGTATCCCAGATCCAGGAGAGCGGCATCGAGATCTGCAAAGGAGAAAAATGGTTTGAGCCTGTCTATATCTGCAGTACCCCGGAAGAAATCGCGGATGTTCTGCGAGGGGTCAGGAAAAAATACGTGTCTGAACAGAGAAGCCAGATGCAGAAAGTGAAGAAAGCGACGTACTCGGTCTGGCGGTTTACCGCGGTATTCGCGGCAGCGGCAGCACTTGTGTGCGGCGGATATGCAGGATATCTGTCTCTGAAGACAGTTCCGGAGCAGAGGCATCTTCTGACGGCAAGCCAGGCGTTCATACAGAAGGACTACAGGACGTGTGTGGAAACCCTTCGGGAGATGGAACCGGAAGAAATGGATGTAAACACGCTGTATATATTAGCGTATGCCTATGCGAATATGGAGAGCTTCCGGCAGGATGAGATCAGGACGATCATTGAAAATATTTCTGTGAGCAGCAACAGGAAAATCCTGGAGTACTGGATACGGATCGGCAGGCTGGAGACAAAAAAGGCAGAAGAGATCGCACTGTCGCTGTCCGACGACAAGCTGCTGATCTATGCCTACATGAAAGAAGCAGATGACCTGGAAAACAATACTGAGATAGAAGGGACAGAAAAGAAAAACCGGCTCGATGAACTGGAAAGCCAGATCGAAAAACTGGGAGACAAGTATGAAGAACAGGATGCCGGAAATACAGGATCTTCTGTAAATGAAGCACAGAAAGAGGATGCCGGAGAAACTGTGCAGGATGGAGAATAGGGAGGAGATACGATGGGGAACTTTTTTGATCTGGACGCGTGGCGCGAACAGCAGAGGATCGCAGGGATCAACCGGAAAATTACGGATCTGCAGGGAGACATAGAAGACTATGAGACAGCAAAGCAGGAGGTAGAGACCGCGAAAACGGACTGCGGCAGCGAGAAGGATGACTGGCAGGAGACATCAGGAAAGATGTCTGACAGGCAGGTGAAAAAGACAGGGACATTTGAGGGAGAGATGGCGGAAAGCCTGGAGGGCTATATCAGTGACGCAGAGGAAGAAAACAGCACGGCCATCGGTAAAGTGGAAAGCCTGGTGAGCTGTCTGGAAACTCAGATCGATGCGATAGACACCAGGATCTCAGAACTCAACAGTGAGATCATCAGTTTGCGAAATCAGATATAAGGGGGCTCAGATCATATGGCGGATAAAATTGCTTTAATGGAAGAAGAGTATACGTCTCTGCTCAGCCAGCTGGAAAGCGCTCATGACCAGATACTTGAGCACATCGAAGCGGTCGCGGGGAAGTTGGAGGCAACCAGTGCGCAGGGCGGGGATTTTTATACGGATGAGATCTCGCCGAAGGTGTCCCAGCTGTGCGAGGAGCTTAACAATGTGAAAGCAGCTATGGAAGAAGTCTATTCGGCCCACAGAGAGAGCATCCGAAGCTTCGGCTCTGCAGTCGCGGATCTGGATATCAGTTGTTAAGGGAGGGAATGGAATGGCAGACAATATCAGTATCAATTTCGAGGAACTTGAATCTTCGATAGAAACAACTGTGAGCGATATCTCCGGAGTACAGACAGATATCAATGCGATATATGGAAATCTGGTCAGTGCATTCGCAGAATCAGCGGGAGAAGAAGCTGAGGCCCTCAGAGATCAGCTTGCAGAAGAGAATAAACTGGTGCAGGCGCTGTCAGAGACTTTGGGACAGTTTGCGGAAAGCATCCGGTTCGCGGCCGGAGAGCTTCAGAACCTGGATCAGACAGGTGCGGCGCATATGCAGAACAAATAACATGCAGAACCAATAGAATAGCATGCAGGACAAATAGAAGGAAAGAGAGGGAAAAAGTAATGAACCGAGTATTCCAGACCTCAGAGATCGAGACCATGTGCCAGGATTTAAAGACCATCCTGGAACAGTGCAAAGAGCACGTCTCCGCCATGAAAAGCTGCGCGGACAAGGTGGAGAGCGCCCTGAACAGCGTGCCCCGGGACGTACAGTACGGGGATGCCTTCACCGCGCTGTACAGCCTGCGGCAGTCCCTGAAGACCGACCGGATGGACGAGGCCCTCCAGAAGCTGGAGGAGTGCCGGGCGCGGGCCTGCGAGCTGATCCCCGCGGTGGATGAGGAATACGCAGCCCAGACCCGGGAGCTGACCAGCACCACCGCCCAGATCACAGGGCTCCTGGAAGGGATCCGGGACTTCCTGGCGGGGACGCCGCTGACCACGGATTACGCCGCGTTCCAGAGCGCCCTGGGGGAAGTGCGGGCAAAATGGGAGAAGGTGACAGAGGACGCCCAGGCCGCGGTGGAAAAGCTGCTGGCCAGCGTAAAAGGGGCGGAGACCGTCTGCCAGGTGTTCTCCAAAGACCCGGTGAACTTAAGCACCGGGAACTTCATCTACGACCGGACAGACCTGGAGGTCCCGGGGCGGGAGCCCTTTGGGTTCCGGCGGTTTTACAACGCCATCAACGGCCGGAAGGGGGCCATGGGGAAGGACTGGAACCACAACTATGAAGTGTGCGTGAGGCTGGACGGCGGGGAGGCCGTGCTGCTTAAAGAGGACGGGAAAGAGGAGCGGTTCTTCCAAAAGGATGGGAAGTACCTGCCCCTGTTCGCCAGCGAGGGGACATTTACGGAGACCGGGGACGGGTACGGGTACCTGACCAGGGGGCAGAGACAGTACCGATTTGACCGGGACGGCCGGTGCCTGGAGATCCGGGAGCTGTCCGGGAGCCGGATCCGCTTCGACTATGAAGAAGGGGAAGGGGGCCGCTTAAAGCGGGTGGAAAAGGACACCGGGGAATGGTTCGCCTTTGCCTGCCATGAGGACGGGCTTCTGGCATCTGTGGAGGACCACACGGGCCGCCGGGTGTCCTACACCTACCGGGACGGGCTTTTGCGGGAGGCGCGGCTGCCGGACGGCGGCGTCTTCCGATATTGCTATACACCGGGCGGGAAGCTGGAGAGCGTGGAGAACCCGCTGGGGACCGTGACCGTGGAGAACCGGTTCGACGAAGAGGGGCGGACCGTGCTCCAGGAGTTCCCGGACGGCACCCGGATGGCCTATGCCTATGATGACAGGAAAAAAAGCGTGGAGCTGACGGAGCGCAACGGGAGCAGAGTGACATACATCCATGACGACAAGTACCGGGATGTCAGACATATCTACAGCAACGGGGAGGAGCGGTTCGCCTACAACCAGAACAACCAGAGGACGCTGTACGTGGACCGCCTGGGGAACCGGACCCAGTACGCCTACGACCCGGCAGGGAACCTGACCCGGGTCATCGACGCCCTGGGGAACCGGACAGAGATCCGGTACGGGGAGAAGAACCGCCCTGCAGAGGTGCGGGTCAATGGGAAGGAAAAGCTGAAAGGGACGTACGACGGGGAGGGGCGGCTCCTGTCCATGAAGGACGCCCTGGGAAACCAGACGGAGATCACCTATAACAGCGCCGGCTGGCCGGAGCGGATCGTGCAGCCGGACGGGAGCGAAGTGGGCCTGGCCTATGACAGCCGGGGGAACATTACCGGGCTCAGGGACGCGTCCGGGAGCCTGACCCGGTATACATACGATTCCCTGAACCGGGTGACAGAAAGCGTGGACGGGAACGGGAACCGGACCCGGTACGCCTATGACGTCATGGGGAATGTGACAGAGATCGAGAACGCAGAGGGAAACCGCCGGTATTACGAGTACAACTTAAGCGGAAAGGTGACGAAGGTCACGGATTTCGACGGGCACAGCATCCGGAGGGAATACAATGCCCTGAACCGCCCCGGCAGGGTGACGGACAAAGAGGGAAGAGAGACCCTTCTGACCTATGACAGCATGTGGAACCTGGCCCGGGTGACCACGCCGGACGGGGCCAGGACCACCTATATTTACAATGAGCACAACCTGCTGACCCGGATCAAAGATGCGGACGGGGGCGTGGTACGGTACACCTACGACGCCAACGGCAACCGCACCGGGGAAGAGGATGAGAACGGGGCAAAGACCACGTTTGCTTATGATGCCCTGGGACGGGTGACAGAAGTGAAGGGAGAGGAAGGACTTCACTATACCTATGCCTATGACGGGGAGGGGAATCTGATACAGGCAGAGGACGCCCTGGGGAACATGGTGCGGATGGAGTATGACGAAAACGGGAACCTGACCCGGGAGACCGGGCCTCTGGGGGAGAGCCGGAGCTATACCTACACGCCCCTGGGAGAGGTGGAGAGCGTGACGGATGAGGCGGGAAGGACCACCCGGTACGTCTATCTGCCGGGCGGGCAGTTAAAGGAGATCCGCCACCCGGACGGGACAGGGGAATCCTTCACCTATGACGGAAACGGGAACCTGAAGAGCCACACCCTTCCCACCGGGTTCGTCCTTTCCTGCACCTACGACTGCATGGACCGGATCACAGAAATCAGAGGGAGCGGCGGGGAGAGCAAGAGGTACACTTACGACGCCCTGGGGAACGTGACCTCTATGACAGACGGATTGGAGAATAGGACCCGGTATGAGTATTCCCTTTCCGGGCAGCTTACGAAAGTCATCGATGCTCTCGGAAACGAGACGGAGTATAGCTACGATGTGTGCGACCGGCTGGTGGAGATCCGCCAGTACGGGGAAGAGGGGAGCCTGGAGAGCCGGGAAGCGGGGACTTTCCCCACAGACGCGGCCGGGATCGACGAAGAGTGGATGGAAGCGGAGCGCCGCAGCGGAAGGAACCGGACCTGCCAGGTGACCCGGTACCTCCGGGACCTGAAAGGGCAGGTGACAGAGGTCATCGACGCCCTGGGACAGAGGGAGCAGTATGCCTATGACAGAAAGGGACAGCTCCTGTCCAAGCTGGATAAGGAGGGCTTCCTGACAAAGTATGGCTACACAAAGCAGGGGGACCTGTCCCGGATCCAGTACGCGGACGGGCGGGAAGTGAAGCTGTCCTACAACCCGCTGCGCCAGCTGACAGAAGTGCAGGACTGGCTGGGAGAGACGAAGATCACGCCGGACGCCCTGGGGCGGGCGACAGCCGTACAGTACCCGGACGGCAGGGAAGTATCCTATACCTATGGAAAGAGCGGGGAGCGGACAGGCATCACCTACCCGGATGGAAGGACCGTATCCTATGGATACGATGAACAGGTAAGGCTTTCTGAGATGAAGGAAGGGGACCGGGTCATCACCTACGGTTATGACGCCTTTGGAAGACTGGCGCAGAAGAAGTTCCCCAACGGGACAGAGAGCGCGTATACCTATGACAGCAAAGGCCAGCTGACAGAACTGGTGCACCGGGACAGGGAAGGTGTTTCAGACCGGTATACGTATCTGTATGACCTGACAGGGAACAAGACCGGGATCACGAAGGAGAGAAGAGGCCTGGAGGCAGAGAGCGGAGCCTATGCATACGGATATGACGCTTTGGGACGGCTTTCGGAGATCCGGAAGGACGGACAGATGCAGACCCGGTATGGGTATGACGCCTTCGGGAACCGCGTCCTGAAAGAGGACCGTGCAGGGCGGACAACCTACTGTCATAATGCCCTGAACCAGCTGATCACAGAGCTCCGGGAAGAGGGAAGCGCAGAGACGGCCCTCCGGAAGGCGTATCAGTATGATAAGAGAGGAAACCTGACCCGCATCACGCAGAACGGACAGATCACGCACCAGTATGTGTACGGGGCGCTGAACCGTCTGGAGGAAGCCGTGAACGGGGCTGGGAAGGCAGCGAAGTACCAGTACAACGGACTGGGGCACCGGGTAGGGAAGCTGGAAGGGATACTGTCCAGAGGGCAGCTGGAAGGACTGGATCCCCGGAACGGAATCAAAGCGGAGACGGAGATCGGGAACCTGACTCAGATCCATTACACGATCGATCTGACAAGGGAGTACCACAACCTGCTGGAGAAAACTGAAGGAGAGAAAAGGCAGACGTACTTTTGGGATGGGAACGTGGCATCTTATGAAGCGAATGGAAGACAGAATTATTATCTGCAGGATGAGCTGGGAAGCCCGTTGAGGATTGAGGACGAGCTGGGCGAGATAAAAGAGAGCTATGGATATGGAGCATTTGGAGAGGACCTGTATGGGAACCAGGGGGAGATGCAGCCGTTTGGGTATACGGGGTATCAGAGAGATAATATAGCAGGAAGCTATTATGCTCAGGCGAGGGAGTATCAGGCGGATGCGGGGAGATTTAGCAGTCAGGATATAATAGGCGGATTTATTTTGCTTCCGGATACCTTGAATCGCTATGCTTATTGCTGGAATGCTCCGATAGATTATGTGGATAATGATGGAGAGTTCCCAACAATTGCAATAGGCGCGTTAATAGGAGGAGCGGTCGGAGGAATAGGTTCGATTATTTCTGACGTGTCGAAAGGTAAGAAAATTAACTGGGGAAAAGCTGGCAAGAATGCCTTAAAAGGAGCGGCAGCCGGAGCTGTCATAGGAACTGGTGTGGGGGCAGTTGGGGCCTTGTCAACAGCCGGGGCTTCAACTGTAGCAGTAAATACAGCTGTAGCAGCAACAGCCGGAGCTTCATACCGAGCGGTAGCAGATATTGCAAATAGCGTTAGGACTGGGGAAATGACGATTTCTTCTCCTCAACGATATTTGACCTCTGCGGCCGGTGGAGTTATGCTATATCATTCAAACCGTCTTTATCCTGATGCGACAAAGTTAGGCTTACTTGTACAAGGTGTGTCAGATCTTGTTGCGGGCGATCTGTCATCACTGGAAACCTATGCGGGAGCAGGAGTGTCAACGGCGCTTATAGCAAGGTTTGCAAAAAGTCCCAGCATTATTCAGGCGTTAATTACTGGAGGAGGAACGAATGTAACTCAATTGTTAGAACAAGTAGGAGGGGTTAAAAGGTATTCAGTAACAGATTATATGGTAGGGCCCTTAAGGAATATTCTTATAGGTGCCTTTGCAAAATTTTTAACATATAAATTTCCTAATAAATGGATTGAAGAAGATGAGGTTACAGCTTTAATAGATGGATTTTTGAGAAGAATTGAGGAAGCATGTTGTGAGTAGAGAAGTAATTTGGTTTTATATCATTTCAACTATTGTCTTTACAGGAATGGCTATAATCGCATGGGGGACGATATTACAGAGAAGAAGGCTGTTAGTATTAACAGGACTGTTTTTGTTTTCCTTCGACGTAGTTGCAATATTCTTCCCCTGTGTTATGGATTATCACTATGCCGTGCAAAAAAACTATGAAACAGCTGCAGGAACAGCGATGTTCGACAGCACAGGGACTCGCTTGCCATGGGAAACAATAACTATTTATGATGATAAAACGGGTGGTAAGCTAAAAATAAGCGCATTCACAAAAAAAGTTACTAAGGGCGATTATTTGGAAATTAAATACCTCCCGCATACAAAATTTGGAATCGTAGTGGAGCGAATAGATGGAAAAGATTATAAGAAATATTCTGAAGATGGACCAGGACATTAGAAAATTTTATGGCTTGTATTATATAGTTTTCATCACCATTTTGGTTTTCTTTCTTGTGATGTTAGAAGAAAACTTTGAGATTGTGATATTAATGGGATTCTGGGTAGCAGTAAGTTTTTTTCTGTTAGTACTGCCATGCATGAGAGATTTTTCCAGAGCGATTTCTGGTAAATATTACAGAGTAGAGGGAGTGGCTGAAGAGAAATATAAAGATATATTAACATGGCGAGTGCTGGATATATATACAAGTGAAGGAAGAAAAATCTGTAATATAAATGTCTGGCATAAAGAACAAATTAGTAATAGTTATGTAGTGATTGAATATCTCCCACATACAAAATTTGGAAGAGTAAAAAAGTATAGAGAAAAGGGCAGAGATTAGACAGACCACGCACCGGTATGTGAACGGGGCGTGTAGGATATCAATAAAAAGCCTCCTATGCTAAAATGAGAATGGTGTCGCAAGCCAAACTCAAAAATTAGTATAGGAGGCGGTCCAAGACGCGCCGCAGCGGAAGGAATCGGACCTGCCAGGTGACCCGGTACCTCCGGGACCTGAAAGGGCAGGTGACAGAGGTCATCGACGCCCTGGGACAGAGGGAGCAGTATGCCTATGACGGGAAAGGACAGCTCCTGTCGAAGCTGGACAAGGAGGGCTTCCTGACAAAGTATGCCTACACAAAGCAGGGGGACCTGTCCCGGATCCAGTACGCGGACGGGCGGGAAGTGAAGCTGTCCTACAACCCGCTGCGCCAGCTGACCCTTGTGCAGGACTGGCTGGGAGAGACGAAGATCACGCCGGACGCCCTGGGGCGGGCGACAGCCGTACAGTACCCGGACGGCAGGGAAGTATCCTATACCTATGGAAAGAGCGGGGAGCGGACAGGCATCACCTACCCGGACGGAAGGACCGTATCCTACGGATACGATGAACAGATAAGGCTTTCTGAGATGAGGGAAGGGGACCGGGTCATCACCTACGGTTATGACGCCTTTGGAAGGCTGGCGGAGAAGAAGTTCCCCAACGGGACAGAGAGCGCTTATACCTATGACAGCAAAGGCCAGCTGACGGAGCTGGTGCACAGGGACAGGGAAGGTGTTTCAGACCGGTATACGTATCTGTATGACCTGACAGGGAATAAGACCGGGATCACGAAGGAGAGAAGAGGCCTGGAGGCAGAGAGCGGGGCCTATGCATACGGATATGACGCTTTGGGACGGCTTTCCCAGATCCAAAAAGACGGGAAACTCCAGACCCGGTATGGGTATGACGCTTTCGGGAACCGCGTCCTGAAAGAGGACCGTGCAGGGCGGACAACCTACTGTCATAATGCCCTGAACCAGCTGATCACAGAGATCCGGGAAGAGGGAAGTGCAGAGACGGCCCTCCGGAAGGCGTATCAGTATGACAAGCGCGGAAACCTGACCCGTATCACGGAGAACGGGCAGATGACACAGCAGTATGTGTACGGGGCGCTGAACCGTCTGGAGGAAGCCGTGAATGGGGCCGGGAAGGCAGCGAAGTACCAGTACAACGGGCTGGGGCACCGGGTAGGGAAGCTGGAAGGGACACTGTCCAAAGAGCAGTTAGAAGGACTGGATCCCCGGAACGGAATCAAAGCGGGGACGGAGATCGGGAACTGGAACCAGATCCGCTATACCATTGACCTGACAAGGGAGTACCACAACCTGCTGGTAAAGGAAGAGGGGGAGAGGAGCCAGACGTACTTCTGGGACGGGAATGTGACGTCTTATGAAGAGAATGGAAGACAGAGCTATTACCTGCAGGATGAGCTGGGAAGCCCGATCCGAATGGAGGATGAGACAGGAGAAGTAATGGAGAGTTACGGCTATGGTGCATTTGGAGAGGATCTGTATGGGAACCAGGGGGAGATGCAGCCGTTTGGGTATACGGGGTATCAGAGAGACAACATAGCAGGAACTTATTATGCCCAAGCAAGAGAATACATGACAGAAGACGGTAGATTTGTGGGGCAGGACTTGATCGGAGGATTTGTCGAGCATCCGGAAACACTCAATCGGTATAGTTATTGTTGGAATAATTCTCTACAATATGTAGATTATGATGGAAAATTCCCAACAATAATTGCAGGAGCGTTTATTGGAAGTGTTACATCAGGATTATTATCACTTACAACACAAATAATTTTTGAAAGAAAAATAAATGTGAAGGAGATTGGAATAAGTATGATAGGAGGGGCTATAAAAGGTGGAATTGCAGGAAGTGGAATTGGAATAATTGGCGGTGTGATTGCGACCGGGGTTACAGGAGCGGCTACTAATGTTGCGACACAGGTGTGTGCGCAAGGACAAAGTTTGGACAAAGTAAATTGGGCTTCGGCAGCGTTAGATGGGGTAATTGATGCGGCAACTTATGGTTATGGAAGATATAAACTGAAAGGGAAAGGGCCTACAGTCCAGGAACAACTGAGAAAAACAAACGATGATGTCCATAAGGCAAGATTACATTTGGCAGGCTATGGAAAGAAAAGAATGAAAGGTAAAAGTTATCAACGTGCGTTTAGAAGAGTGAATACACTTGAAGACTTACAGGATCAATTAGCGAAAAAATGGCTAAAAGATAAAGGTTTAGAGTCTGTAAAAGAAGTTGAGGGGAATTTTGCAAAGAAATTAAAGGAAAAGGTATTAGCATTAGAACTGGAAACAGCACAAAGAATAAATAGTATGGAACGATGTGAAGCATAGGAGGCAAAGTCAGGATGAATGAATTGATACGTATGATTTTGGGCTTAGCGGTACAAGTGGGTCCGTATTTTGCTGTTTTTGCAGTTTTTGGATATATTGCGAGAGTCCGAGATAAAAAGGACAAAGAGAGGGAAGAGGAACAAAAAAAGGGAATTATAAATAGCCATTATGTTATAAAAACCGAGACAGTACTTGCAATTATATTTGTTGTAGGTACAATATTTTGTGTTTTTTGTCTGGTTATGGCAATTAAAATGCAAGAAGATGCATTTGTTGTGTGTGTGTTTGGATTCTTTTTTTTAGTAGGTGTAGTTGGGACAGTAAATATGATCATGTGGAAACTGGAAGTGAACGGAGATGAGATTACATGGCGGTCAACTTTTGGAAGAAAGAGAACTTTTAAATTTGAAGATATTACATATTGTGAAAGAAAAAAGAGTGCCATCCGTGTTTATATCAATGGGAAAAAGTTATTTACCATTGACAGCGGGATTGATGACAGTGAATTTATGGAAGACATAAAAAGACGAAAAATACCAGTAAAGTCACACTATGTGATTCAACTTAAAAAGAAAAGAATGAAAGAGCAGGAAATGAAAAAGAAACGAATAAAACAAATGAATCAAATGAAAAAGAAATAGAAGAAATGTAATAACGTATGAGTGGAGAAAATGTCTGTTTCTGATTTGTAAGAGTAAATTGAAGTGATATGAGCAGATATCGCAGACGGTGGGGAGAAGAAGATTGATAAGGTGACATTGACTATAAAAAATTTGCGGAGGTACAGGCGCTGGCTGCAAAAGTCATCGACGCCCTCGGAAACGAGACGGAATATAGCTACGATGTGTGCGACCGGCTGGTGGAGATCCGCCAGTACGGGGAAGAGGGGAGCCTGGAGAGCTTGAAAGCGGGAGCTCCTTGCACAGACGCGGCCGGGATCGACGAAGAGTGGATGGAAGCGGAGCGCCGCAGCGGAAGGAACCGGACCTGCCAGGTGACCCGGTACCTCCGGGACCTGAAAGGGCAGGTGACAGAGGTCATCGACGCCCTGGGGCAGAGGGAGCAGTATGCCTATGACGGGAAAGGACAGCTCCTGTCCAAGCTGGACAAGGAGGGCTTCCTGACAAAGTATGCCTACACAAAGCAGGGGGACCTGTCCCGGATCCAGTACGCGGACGGGCGGGAAGTGAAGCTGTCCTACAACCCGCTGCGCCAGCTGATCCTTGTGCAGGACTGGCTGGGAGAGACGAAGATCACGCCGGACGCCCTGGGGCGGGCGACAGCCGTACAGTACCCGGACGGCAGGGAAGTATCCTATACCTATGGAAAGAGCGGGGAGCGGACAGGCATCACCTACCCGGACGGAAGGACCGTATCCTACGGATACGATGAACAGGCAAGGCTTTCTGAGATGAAGGAAGGGGACCGGGTCATCACCTACGGTTATGATGCCTTTGGAAGGCTGGCGCAGAAGAAGCTCCCCAACGGGACAGAGAGCGCGTATACCTATGACAGCAAAGGCCAGCTGACGGAGCTGGTGCACAGGGACAGGGAAGGTGTTTCAGACCGGTATACGTATCTGTATGACCTGACAGGGAACAAGACCGGGATCACGAAGGAGAGAAGAGGTCTGGAGTCGGAGAGCGGAGCCTATGCATACGGATATGACGCCCTGGGACGGCTTTCCCAGATCCAAAAAGACGGGAAACTCCAGACCCGGTATGGGTATGACGCTTTCGGGAACCGAGTCCTGAAAGAGGACCGTGCAGGGCGGACAACTTACCGCCACAATGCCCTGAACCAGCTGATCACAGAACTCCGGGAAGAGGGAAGCGCAGAGATGGCTATCCGAAAGGCATATCAGTATGACAAGCGTGGAAACCTGACCCGCATCACGGAGAACGGGCAGATGGCACAGCAGTATGTGTACGGGGCGCTGAACCGGCTGGAGGAAGCCGTGAACGGAGCTGGGAAGGCAGCGAAGTACCAGTACAACGGACTGGGGCACCGGGTAGGGAAGGCAGAAGGAAGGCTGCCGGCAGACCAGACCGGGAAGCTGGATCCGCAGAGCCGGATCGACCGGGAGATCGGGAACCTGACCCAGATCCATTACACCATCGATCTGACAAGGGAGTACCACAACCTGCTGGAGAAAACTGAAGGAGAGAAAAGGCAGACGTACTTTTGGGATGGGAACGTGGCATCCTACGAAGAGAATGGAAGACAGAGCTATTACCTGCAGGATGAGCTGGGAAGCCCATTGAGGATTGCAGACGAGAGTGGGACGATACGGGAATCCTATGGATACGGGGTATTTGGTGAAGACCTGTATGGGAACCAGGGGGAGATGCAGCCGTTTGGGTATACGGGGTATCAGAGAGATAAGGTGGCTGGGACTTACTATGCTCAGGCGAGGGAGTATCATCCAGGATTAGCCAGATTTGTAGAGCGAGATATAGTGAAAGGATTTACAGAATATCCGTTTTCTTTGAATAATTACAGCTATTGCTACAATTCTCCTTTGATTTTAGTTGATAATAATGGTTTATTTGCACATTTGGTTGTTGGAGCAATAGTTGGAGCAATTGGTGGAGGAGTTACACAATTAGTATCAGATGTTTTTTCAGGGAAAACATCCTCGTTTAGTACATATATTGGAGCAATTACTGGCGGAGCAGCGGGAGGAGCAGTTTTAGCAGGGACAGGAAATATCGCTTTAGCAGGCGCTGTAGAAGGTGGTGTCACTGGAAGTGTAACGACTTTAGGAAATGGGATTGAAGATATAATGAATGGTAAAAGAGAATTATCATTAAATACAGCGAAAAATATTTTAGGAGAAACTTTTGTATCGGGTGCAGCTGATGCGGCACTTGGTACACTTGTTGGTAAATATTTTAGCAAATTCTCTAAATTTGTAGATAATCCTATAAAATCTCTGAAAAGTGAAACCGTCGATAAGGTTGTGGATTCAACGATAGGAGCTATCAAAAATAAAGTATATAAGGCATTACATCTGACAGGAAGAAACAGTTGGCAAAGTCTGACCAGGCAAGTATATACAAAGTTGAAAAATGGAACATGGACAATAAAGAGTCTAAGTCTTAAAACATGGGGGAAGATGATAGGGTTTGAGACTATTGATTCAGCGGCAAAGGAATCTATAAGAAAAGTAAAGGAAATATTAAAAAATTCAGTAGATGTAATAGACCCTGAAGAATTAACTGAAGATGTACTTAATACATTAAGCTGCTGGAGTAAGAATTTGTCATTTGAAACTATTAGTGAAATGACAGCATGTCCAGAGTAATTGATCGTAAAATTTAAAAGAGGATTTAATGATGAGCTATTTAATAATTAGGACAGTGGGATTTATATTGCTGACGGTTATAGTCACCTTTATGTGGATTGGGCATAAGAAAAAACACACATTATTTATAAAGGTAATACCGACATCAGAAAACCAGAAGAAAAGATATAAAAAATGGGAAAAGAGACTGGATGTGATGAGTTTTATAGGGGTTCTCATTTGTTGGGGAGTGTTGGCTATTCCTTGCTTTCTTGATTTGCCATACCTCGTGAAAGGAGACTTAAGAGAAGTTTCGGGACTTGTCATATCAGGAGCCATGGCAGGAGAAAAGAAGGATAGTTTAAGAAGCATATACGTGCAGGATGACAGCTCAAAAGAAAAAGTTTATCTTAAAGTTTATGATAAAGGGGTAGATTTGGGAGAACAAATCAAAGTAAGATATCTTCCAAACACAAAGGTTGGTTATATTATTGAAAGAGAATAATGAGAGAAGCATATTAAATCTAACAAGTATTTTATATGGATTATTTTGGAAGTGACATTTCAAAAAATAGCTGTAAATAAAACTTTGTATTAGGAGAAAATAGAGATGTTTAATTTTAGAAGAAAAAAGAAACAAAATTTAATAATCCGTATTACGGATGTAATAGAAATTATTCGTAGTGATTATGAAAACGGGCTGGCATTTTGTTTGATTGATTTTCAGTATCATAATGAAGTGCATTGTATGGGATCTTGTGTGTATCCTCAAAATGCAGAGGAGAGAAAAGAAAATATTCGCTTTGTTTTTGACAGTGAAATGTTTGAAACAGTAGAAGAATTAATTAAAACTGTGCGAATTGAGGAGTTGCCTCTTTCTGACTTGCAAGAACCGATTGAAGTCATAAGAGCTGGAATTATAAATGGAGAGGCACTGTTGAAAAGTCCGTGGGGAGAAACCAGACTGGCTGCTTATGCGCTCAACGAGCGATAAAATGGAATATTGAAAAGTGATTATTATGAAGAGAATAACAATCCTCTGGTGTGGTATAAAAAAAGTTGACAGCTTATTCTCAAGGATTTCATAATAAAACCAAGAGAATAAGGAGGCATTCAAAGTGGCACGTAAATATGACCATGAATACAAAGTACAGGCAGTAAAACTTGCCAAGGAAATCGGCGGCGCTAAGGCTGCTAAAGAATTAGGAATCCCAGAAGGAACCATCCATACCTGGCTGAAAGCTGTTAGAGCCGGTAAGCTGGATATCGGAGAAGGCTCCCATACTCCCACCAGCGCAATGAGCCTGGCAGAAGAAATTACCATGCTGCGCAAACGGGTAAAGGAACAGGATAAGGAAATCCGTCGCCTGAAGGAAGAAAACGAATTCCTGGAGGAAGCCAGTGCTTTTTTCGCCGCCAGCCGTCGGAAGTCGGCAAAAACCAGAGAATGATCTTTCTGGCCCTGAAGACAGAAGACGGCAGGATTACCGGGAAAATCTCGTTTTACTGCAGAATGCTTGGGGTCAGCCGCCAAGGCTTCTATAAATATCTCGCAAATAAAGACCGTCCCTGGAAGTACCAGGATTTGGCAGATGCCATGAAAGAAATCGTCAGTGAAGATGAATGTAACGATACTTATGGTCGAATCCGGATGTACCAGGCATTGTTGCTGAAACAGCCGGAAGGAGTGCATATTCCCAGTGAGAGAACCGTATACCGAGTTATGGATCAGATTGGCCTTAGCCATCGACCTAAGAGAAAACCCAACGGGATCACAAAGGCTGATCGTGAAGCCATGAAATCGGATGATCTGCTAAAACGGGATTTCCGTTCTGATACCCCATTAGAAAAATGTATTACGGATATCACGGAGATTCCGGCATCCAATGGGAAACTGTATGTAAACTGTATGTATCTGCGATTTTTGACTGCTTTGATCTTAGTGTCCTCGGTCTGGCAATGGAAACAAATATGAAAGCCGATCTATGTATCCATACATTGGAAAACGCCCTGACTGCCTATCCTGCGTTGGAAGGCGCTGTCATCCACAGTGACCGCGGGACACAGTATACCAGCGAGTCCTACCGTCAGACCATCCGGGAGCATCATATCCATCAAAGCATGAACAGTGCCGGAGGGCGCTGCCATGATAATGCACGCTGCGAGAGCATGTGGGCCAGAATGAAGACGGAGCTTCTTTATGACCGTTATGACACAAAGCAGATGGAAGTAGAAGAACTAAAGGTACTTATCTGGAGATACTTCCTCAGCTACTGGAACAACCGGAGGATCTGCTCTGCCAATGGCGGCCTTCCTCCCATGGTAAAACGCAGGCAGTACTATGAGGCTTTGGAGGTGGCTGCATAGTCAGTGATATCCTTGAGAAAAATGTGTCAACTAATCTTGACAATATCACTCTGTATTAAACGGGGGACTATATAAATTCCTGTAAAAATATTGGCTTTTATATGGAGTGGTAAAGAGTCCGTGCAACACAATGAATCATGATGAAAAGGCGCTAGGGAAGTCATCTCAAAGCTGTGAGCGGGACGGAGGTTGGGAACCGGAATCGGCGCCTCTATACCATTGACCTGATGAGGAGAATAACATAACCTGCCGGTAAAAGAAGAGGGGAGATGCAGCCGTTTGGGTATACGGGGTATCAGAGAGATAATATAGCAGGAAGCTATTATGCTCAGGCGAAGGAGTATCAGGCGGATGCGGGGAGATTTGTGGGGATAGATCGGATTGTAGGAGTTTACAGCAATCCGGAATGCTTTAATGGTTATATATATTGTATAAATATGCCAATGATAAAGACAGACAAAACAGGTTTTTGGTTTGGAATTGACGATGCAATTGCGGCGGGTGTTGGTGCGATTGCAGGTGTTGTTTCTCAAGTGGCTTCTGATGTCGTAACAAGTATTGTAACTCAGGAAATCCATATTTCTTCTTGGCAGGATTATGTTGGCTCTGCAGTGGGTGGAGCTGCGGGTGGAGTTACTACATTATATGCGGGTCCAGTAGTGGGAGCAGCGGTGTCGGGAGGAACCACTACATTGGTAAGCGAGGGGATAAAAGCTGTGACAGAGCCGGATTACGACAAAAGTATTCAATCAGTTTTAGTTGAAGCAGGTCAAGATGCATTATTAAATGGAGCTTTTGGATTTGTATTTAATGGTTTAAAAATAAAAGGAAATATTAATACGGATCCGTTGGCAAAAATAGGAAATTCTTATAAATATAATTATAAGAACCTGCTTGAAAATCCAAGAATACAAAGGTTGCTAAATTCTAATAGAAAATATTATATTAATAAAGGCTTAAAAGAACTTATGAAAGCGAAAAAAATATATATCCAAGATGTATTGGAATTATCAGAGGAAGCTTTTAAGGGTGCTGTGAGACCAATTGAAATTTTAAAATCTATTTGTCCGAACATTCCGGATTTTATAGAGGAATTTATTCAAGATAAAGATGTTTGGTTAGAGGTGTCTTGCGATAATTAAAAATGCATATACAAAAATAAAATAATTGAGATCTGCGCACAGTGCAGCGATTGGAGAAAAGAACATGGATACATATACTTTAGTAACACGCTATGGGTTGTTTTTCATTATCGAAGTTTTTGCTATTTGGTTTGTAGTAAAAGTTTTTAAAAGAAAAAAATTAATAGAATTAGACACAATCAAGAAAAGCAAAGAAAAATGGATAAATATTTTATTAAAAATTGTTATTGGAGCATGGTTGATTATTATCAATATAGGCTCTATATATCCAGCACTTTTAGATATACCGTATGTAATCAATAAAGATTATAAATTTATAAAGGGTTTTGCGGCAAGCAGTGATACCGGAAAAACGGATGTAAATTGGCATATGCGCTCATTTTGGGTCAAAAGCGGATCAAAAAAGGTATATGTTGAAGCAAGAACAAGTTATGTACATGTTGGAGATTATATAGAAGTGCTTTATCTGCCGAATTCTCATTTGGGAACCGTAATCAGGAGAACAGAAAGTGAGGAGTAGTAAAACAGCATGGATAAATGGATTCAAGTGATAATCTTACTGGCAGGAATATTTTTTATCAAAGCGTTATTGCCGGACATAAGTAAACAGGAGGATATTTGTACCAATAGTGAGAGGAGTTATATTGTGGATTTCCCTGCTGCATTTGGACAGTTGTGCTTGATGATCACAGGGGGGGGAGGGATAGCCTTTTGCATTTTTGCATTTCTATATGATAGAAAATTAGGTGAAGTGTCCCAGGGGCATTTGGTATTTTCCGCCATTTTTGCTCTTATTGGTATGGTTGGTATATTTGTAAAATCAAGATGGAGAGTTGTGGTACAGGGAGAACAAATCTGTTTTTATAATATTCTTAAACCAAGGATTAAAATTAGGATAAAAGAAATTGAGAAGGTTCAAATTGGGAGAAAGGATGAGTTACGGATTTATTTTTCGGGGAAAAAGATAAAGACAATTGATAGACTGACAAATAATTATGAGAACTTTCTGGTTACATTGCTGGAGAATAATGTGGAGATATATAGGTTAGAAGAATAAAAGAACATACAGGATTAAATTGAGGAATAGAGCACTTGTTAATATATCGGACAGTGTTAACTACTAAGGGGGAATAGGTGGGGCTAGGAGGATATCGAAGGCAAAGTTATTAAAACGGAATGATGCATTAGGAAGGGCGTATAAAACACAAAATATTTTAAATAAAGTAAGCAAAGGTTCATTAATTCTAAATGGGGGAGTAAGTTTTATTACTGAATATAACAGAGATTCCAGCTTATCTGTTAAAGAAAAATAGTTAATTCATCAGTGGAGGCAGCATGGTCAATGGGATCAGCAGTTGCAATAGGGTCAGCAATAGGTAGTGTTATACCAGGTGCCGGGACTGCAGCAGGAGCAGTGGCAGGTTTTGTTGTTGGTATGGCTGCGGCTGTCTTAGCGGATGGAATAGTTAAAACAAAATGTATTTGGATAAAGGAGATTATACCATGATATTAACCAATCTTGATTTGTGTGTGCTTGCGCTGGAGAGTACACACAATATAAAAGAAATGAAAGATATATTGCCATACGGATTACAGAATAAATTTAAATGGAAAAATGGGATACAGATCAGAAATGCGGTTAAAAGAGTGCATAAAATTTTAGATGAATCAGGTGTACTGAAAGATTACAAGTTTCATGATACTATGTCAATAATTTTTCAACCGAAAAAAGTTTATGCATTTTTCCAGAAAAATAATATTGTGATTCAGATATATATTTCAGAGTTAGGGAAAGTAAGATTCAACAAAGTGGGGCATGAAACATATGAAATAGCAGAAATTGAGAATGAAGAAATGGTGTTAAAACAATATACAAAAGTTAATTTTATGGATTTTTATACTAATATTTTATATAGTGAAAATTTGACCAAATTTGAAAAAATACAAAAGAATTTTTTAAGAGGACATCTTAATGATGCGAATTTGGAAAATATATGCGCGATATGTGATGAATTAGAAAATCCAGAGTATATGCTAGTAATTAGTTCATACGAAAAGGGGGAGAGAAAGGTAGAATTTATTGTATGGAATATTAGTGGAGATGAAATCCGTTTTTGCTGTACAGAGAATAAAAAATCCAATAGCCAGGTGAAATTGGGGATAATAAAGAAAAATTAAATTTTTAATGCCAGAACAGGGACCTCAGGGCCGGAAATTCAAAAAATATTTGGATTTAACAGGGGATAAAAAGGATCATAATTTATGAAAGAAAATGTAAAGGATTTTTTGTATTATGGAATAACGCAGGAGATTCCTAAAAAGCAGATTATCGATATGGATATTCTGAGTATCATGCTATTGGCAGTGGGCTGTGTCATAGAGAGTCACTTTTTGATAATTAACATAGTGATGTTAACAGTGACTGCGTGTAATATTATTCTGACGTTTAACAGGACAACTGTAAAAGGAGAAAAAATTTTTTGGATATACGGCATCTGGAGTATTTTTCTGAGTATATTTTTTGCTATGCTGGGAACTAAAATAGCATTTTCTGTGTTGGAGCAAGAGCACTATGAAAAATTTGCTATATGTATTGTTTTGTCCTATCTGCTTATTGCGGTATTGTATGTCGGAATTATTATTTATTTAATCAAAAGGAACTCGTATCAGAAATTGAAAAAGACAAATTCACGATTAGTATTTCTTTATTTGGGAGCAGCGGGTATTTTATTGGCTAAAATAATGTTTTCAGGGATGAATTACAAAAATATTTTGCAAATGGCAAGCATCGTGTGTTATTTATTGTCAATGCTCGCAATGCTGGGGGGCTTTAATTTAATAAAATTCTTTGGAATAAAATACGGGTTCCACAGGAGAAAATGAAATGAATGCAGAAGTGCTTATATCAGCGGCGGTTATACTTATAACTATAATAATAGCCACATATGTAATGAACAGATACCGGGCAGACCGGGGAAAAAGAAAAGCGGGGAAAAAGAGCACCGGGCAAGAGAAAAAGTATATGATTAAAGCTCCGGATATCCTGAAAGCCGGGCTGCCCTGCGGCTGCTTTGCAGGATTGACAAATATTATTTTTATTTTAAGTCAGGTATATGATTGGAAATACGTTGGTCAAATAGATGAAATTATATTTTTTATGATCTGTTTTTCTACATTTACGGGTTTTATGTTATTGGGGATAATCCTTGCATGTTATGGATACATATGGAAAATCGAGTTTGACGAATCGGGGATCATTTACCGGTCCGCATTAGGCGTTACAAAAAGATTCCGGCTGGAGGACATTACCCGGTATACAGAGAAAAGGCGTCGGAAGTATAAATTTTATCAGGGAGATAAGAGGCTGTTTCAGTATGAAACAGATGCTATGGGAGATGTATATGAATTACCCATTCTTTTGAAGAGACTGGGTATAACCGGCGAAGAACTGATACCTTCTGACAGGGACCACTGTATTGTAGAGCCAATGGCCGTTCAAAAAGCGCTTCCGATTTTGGGGGCTATCGGTTATGGAGTTTTTCTAATAATCCTGATTGTTTCAGGGGACGGGAAGCTCTGGATGTACCTGCTGCTGGGCGGGGTATTTCTGTCCACTATATATTATACAGGAAGTTATCTGTGCGATAAGACAGAAGTAAAGGATAAGATTTACAGAAAAGAATTTCTGAAAAAGACGAGGAGCGTGGAGTTTTCCCAGATTACGGATGTGAAGGAATATAAAAGTAAAGCTGACAAAGAATATCTGATTATAAATATAAAAGACGGCAAGCCAATAAAAATCCGAAAACATAATGAAAATATAAACATTCTGATGGACAGGCTGAATGATGAGAGAAAGCATTTCGCCAGTTATGGAAAGAAAAAAACTCATTTGTAACAAGTCTTCCAACAGAGGCGAAAAGGATGGTTTACAACAAGGAAACTGGAGGCTCTGATCCAAAGGCAGCTGCCGCTAAGCGGTTTTGCTCAGAGTGCGAATATTTCCTGGAAAATACCAGATTTATCTGGAGAGCCGGTAATTCAAAAAAAGATTTATGTGAGGAGAATTATGGAAATGGAAGAAGTACAACGGGAAAAAAGAAAAAGAAATCTGATTCTGGCAGCTGCAGCATTTTTCTCAGGTGCATTATGTTATGGGGGCATAGGAGCTGTAACAGCTGACAAGGCACGGATCATAGAGATAGACAATCAATTTTTGTATATTTTATTTGCTGCGGTGCTGGGGGGATATATTATCTTTTCCCTGATGTGCGGGATCCTTGTAACGGCAGGGTGGCTGCCAGGAAGGACACTGCGCCAAAAAGTATTTTTTGCTGTTTTATGGATCATCCCGGTTTATTCAGTGTTATTAGCATTGTTTTACAGCATCCCATATATTATCTGTCAGATTGTCTGGCTAAAGAAAAAGCAATAAACAGAAGTACATACATTGAGATAAAAAAGAGAGGGAAAAAGTAATGAACCGAGTATTCCAGACCTCAGAGATCGAGACCATGTGCCAGGATTTAAAGACCATCCTGGAACAGTGCAAAGAGCACGTCTCCGCCATGAAAAGCTGCGCGGACAAGGTGGAGAGCGCCCTGAACAGCGTGCCCCGGGACGTACAGTACGGGGATGCCTTCACCGCGCTGTACAGCCTGCGGCAGTCCCTGAAGACCGACCGGATGGACGAGGCCCTCCAGAAGCTGGAGGAGTGCCGGGCGCGGGCCTGCGAGCTGATCCCCGCGGTGGATGAGGAATACGCAGCCCAGACCCGGGAGCTGACCAGCACCACCGCCCAGATCACAGGGCTCCTGGAAGGGATCCGGGACTTCCTGGCGGGGACGCCGCTGACCACGGATTACGCCGCGTTCCAGAGCGCCCTGGGGGAAGTGCGGGCAAAATGGGAGAAGGTGACAGAGGACGCCCAGGCCGCGGTGGAAAAGCTGCTGGCCAGCGTAAAAGGGGCGGAGACCGTCTGCCAGGTGTTCTCCAAAGACCCGGTGAACTTAAGCACCGGGAACTTCATCTACGACCGGACAGACCTGGAGGTCCCGGGGCGGGAGCCCTTTGGGTTCCGGCGGTTTTACAACGCCATCAACGGCCGGAAGGGGGCCATGGGGAAGGACTGGAACCACAACTATGAAGTGTGCGTGAGGCTGGACGGCGGGGAGGCCGTGCTGCTTAAAGAGGACGGGAAAGAGGAGCGGTTCTTCCAAAAGGATGGGAAGTACCTGCCCCTGTTCGCCAGCGAGGGGACATTTACGGAGACCGGGGACGGGTACGGGTACCTGACCAGGGGGCAGAGACAGTACCGATTTGACCGGGACGGCCGGTGCCTGGAGATCCGGGAGCTGTCCGGGAGCCGGATCCGCTTCGACTATGAAGAAGGGGAAGGGGGCCGCTTAAAGCGGGTGGAAAAGGACACCGGGGAATGGTTCGCCTTTGCCTGCCATGAGGACGGGCTTCTGGCATCTGTGGAGGACCACACGGGCCGCCGGGTGTCCTACACCTACCGGGACGGGCTTTTGCGGGAGGCGCGGCTGCCGGACGGCGGCGTCTTCCGATATTGCTATACACCGGGCGGGAAGCTGGAGAGTGTGGAGAACCCGCTGGGGACCGTGACCGTGGAGAACCGGTTCGACGAAGAGGGGCGGACCCTTCAGCAGGAGTTCCCGGACGGCACCCGGATGACCTATGCCTATGATGACAGGAAAAAAAGCGTGGAGCTGACGGAGCGCAACGGAAGCAAAGTGACCTACCTCCACGACGACAGGTACCGGGATGTCAAACATATCTACAGCAACGGGGAGGAGCGGTTCGCCTACAACCAGAACAACCAGAGGACGCTGTACGTGGACCGCCTGGGGAACCGGACCCAGTACGCCTACGACCCGGCAGGGAACCTGACCCGGGTCATCGACGCCCTGGGGAACCGGACAGAGATCCGGTACGGGGAGAAGAACCGCCCTGCAGAGGTGCGGGTCAATGGGAAGGAAAAGCTGAAAGGGACGTACGACGGGGAGGGGCGGCTCCTGTCCATGAAGGACGCCCTGGGAAACCAGACGGAGATCACCTATAACAGCGCCGGCTGGCCGGAGCGGATCGTGCAGCCGGACGGGAGCGAAGTGGGCCTGGCCTATGACAGCCGGGGGAACATTACCGGGCTCAGGGACGCGTCCGGGAGCCTGACCCGGTATACATACGATTCCCTGAACCGGGTGACAGAAAGCGTGGACGGGAACGGGAACCGGACCCGGTACGCCTATGACGTCATGGGGAATGTGACAGAGATCGAGAACGCAGAGGGAAACCGCCGGTATTACGAGTACAACTTAAGCGGAAAGGTGACGAAGGTCACGGATTTCGACGGGCACAGCATCCGGAGGGAATACAATGCCCTGAACCGCCCCGGCAGGGTGACGGACAAAGAGGGAAGAGAGACCCTTCTGACCTATGACAGCATGTGGAACCTGGCCCGGGTGACCACGCCGGACGGGGCCAGGACCACCTATATCTACAATGAGCACAACCTGCTGACCCGGATCAAAGACGCGGACGGGGGCGTGGTGCGGTACACTTACGACGCCAACGGCAACCGCACCGGGGAAGAAGATGAGAACGGGGCAAAGACCACGTTTACTTATGATGCCCTGGGACGGGTGACAGAAGTGAAGGGAGAGGAAGGACTCCGCTATACCTATGCCTATGACGGAGAAGGGAACCTGATACAGGCAGAGGACGCCCTTGGGAACGTGGTTCAGATGGAGTACGACGGGAACGGGAACCTGACCCGGGAGACCGGGCCCCTGGGGGAGAGCCGGAGCTATACCTACACGCCCCTGGGAGAGGTGGAGAGCGTGACGGATGAGGCGGGAAGGACTACCCGGTACGTCTATCTGCCGGGCGGGCAGTTAAAGGAGATCCGCCACCCCGACGGGACAGGGGAATCCTTCACCTATGACGGGAATGGGAACCTGGAGAGCCACACCCTTCCCACCGGGTTCGTGCTTTCCTACACTTATGACTGCATGGACCGGATCACGGAGATCAGAGGGAGCGGCGGGGAGAGCAAGAGGTACACTTACGACGCCCTTGGGAACGTGACGTCCATGATAGACGGATTGGGGAATACGACCCGGTATGAGTATTCCCTTTCCGGGCAGCTCACAAAAGTCATCGACGCCCTCGGAAACGAGACGGAGTATAGCTACGATGTGTGCGACCGGCTGGTGGAGATCCGCCAGTACGGGGAAGAGGGGAGCCTGGAGAGCTTGAAAGCGGGAGCTCCTTGCACAGACGCGGCCGGGATCGACGAAGAGTGGATGGAAGCGGAGCGCCGCAGCGGAAGGAACCGGACCTGCCAGGTGACCCGGTACCTCCGGGACCTGAAAGGGCAGGTGACGGAGGTCATCGACGCCCTGGGACAGAGAGAGCAGTATGCCTATGACAGAAAGGGACAGCTCCTGTCCAAGCTTGATAAGGAGGGCTTCCTGACAAAGTATGCCTACACAAAGCAGGGGGACCTGTCCCGGATCCAGTACGCGGACGGGCGGGAAGTGAAGCTGTCCTACAACCCGCTGCGCCAGCTGATCCTTGTGCAGGACTGGCTGGGAGAGACGAAGATCACGCCGGACGCCCTGGGGCGGGCGACAGCCGTACAGTACCCGGACGGCAGGGAAGTATCCTATACCTATGGAAAGAGCGGGGAGCGGACAGGCATCACCTACCCGGATGGAAGGACCGTATCCTACGGATACGATGAACAGGTAAGGCTTTCTGAGATGAGGGAAGGGGACCGGGTCATCACCTACACTTATGACGCCTTTGGAAGGCTGGCGGAGAAGAAGTTCCCCAACGGGACAGAGAGCGCTTATACCTATGACAGCAAAGGCCAGCTGACGGAGCTGGTGCACAGGGACAGGGAAGGTGTTTCAGACCGGTATACGTATCTGTATGACCTGACAGGGAATAAGACCGGGATCACGAAGGAGAGAAGAGGACTGGAGGCAGAGAGCGGAGCCTATGCATACGGATATGACGCTTTGGGACGGCTTTCCCAGATCCAAAAAGACGGGAAACTCCAGACCCGGTATGG
>NZ_NFHL01000004.1 GCF_002161355.1 Lachnoclostridium sp. An76
GTCTTATGACAGTATACAGAGCAATCCGCTGACAGGCAAGTAGATCATAAATATGCTATTTTAAGAAATCAACAACAGATAAAACCAGTTCTTCGAACTTCCCACATTTCAGATATGCAGGATCATTCGAGCAAAATCCGATATCCCAATCGAGCAGCAGGTCGTCCTCAATCGGGATTCCATCTTGCGCCTAAAGCTTTGGCTCCATCTTTAATCAGAGAATCATGAAGAAGATGTTGTGCTCTTTTTTTATCTATTGTAATATGAGGATATATACGCAGAGGCATCGATGTTTTCAGAGCGCTTAGTGAGGAGCAGGCATATGGAACTGGTTTATCTTTATATTGATAATTACAGAAACTTTAAGGAAGCAGAATTTAATTTCGGACAGGACGTCAGGCTCCATTTTGACAATGATACAAAGAAGCTGACAGCCAGACGGTGTGACCCTGCCCTTCCGGATGGATTCTGGGGCGGGAATATTAAAAATCTTACGACCCTGATCGGGAATAACGGATCAGGTAAGACAAGTGTGTTCCAGTTTATCATCCTTCTCCTGAAGGAGATGTGGGGTGAACTCTATGGGACATCGATCCAGGGAAATGGGATCATTGCTTTTAAAGAAAATGAAACTATATTCTGGTATGCAAATCGTTCATTCGAAGAGACCGGACAGATCCGGGCTGAGTGTGATACGGATCTGGCAGGCCGCAGTAGGGCAGAGATGTACAGAATGAGAAATTTGATATCAGATGAAGTCCCTGATATTATGGGAAAGGCCAAGTTTATTTATCTGACCGGTTCTCTGTCCCGGGAGGATTATCAGCGGGGAATGCTCAATGGATCCGGACGTTACGATCATCTGTACGATGCTTCACTGGGAAATCTGATCAGTCAGGATATGGGGATGGATGTAAACAGAGCACTGCGCCTGAGGCCTCTCCGATATCCGCAGGGGAAGGGCACGGCATATTTTTCTGAGATAGAGACGTACTTTGCATATGAACAGTATAAGCAGATCAAGTATGTATTTGACAGAAATCAGTTCAACATTATCAGGAAGATGCGGCAGGAGGGGTATCCTGTTCCTGTACCGGATGTGCTTCATATAGAGCTTAGAGCATGGAGCGGGACAGATGATATCCTCTGTCAGAAAAAGCTCCCCCAAAAGATATCTTTCAGGGATATGGAAGAAGCTGTCTGCGGAGAGACGATCAGCCATTTCATCGAGTCTTTTCCCCGTCCGTCTGTCTGGGATGAGCAGGAGAAACAGCAGTATTTTATTGGATTATTACGCTTTCATCTGCAGCTGTCAGGGATCATCTGTGCCTTTCGCAGCGCAGCCCGCCTGATGGATGAGGGAGATCTGTATATTATGTTTCGGGACCTTCCCCAACATTTGGACATAAGGGAAGGCGAGGAGGAAGATTTTGAACAGCTTTTCGAATCTCTGTGGGAGGCTGTGATCACTTCGGCAGGTGAACGGACGAAAGCAGCGCCGGGATGGGAGGCTCTGAAAAGATGCCGGAGGTGTTATATAGACTACCTTGAATTTATTAAAGCGGCAGATTTAGGACAGCATTTCTTTGCGGAAACAGAACTGAGCGGAGATATAGCTCATGATATGGACGAACAGGTATTAAGGTTTTATGTCCGGACATCTGATGCCGAGTGGTTTATGGAATTTGTACAGAAGTACCGCTATATATGCAATCCGGATTATTTCCTTGATTTCCAGTGGGGATTGAGCAGCGGGGAATACAACCTGCTGTCGATGTTTTCCACGCTGTATTACATATTCGACGCTGATTACACGAATAAAAAGAACGGAGAATATACGATCTGGAACTGCGGGCCGTATGGATCGATACGGACACAGAAGACAGCGTGTGACAGTGTGGTGCTGATGATCGATGAGGCGGATCTGTCATATCATCCCGAGTGGCAGCGGCAGTATATTTCTATCCTGACAGCATTCCTTCCACGGATATATCCCAGGGAATGCTGCCGTGATATACAGGTCGTCCTCTCCACGCATTCGCCATTGCTGCTCGGAGATGTGCCGCAGGAGAATGTCATCTATCTCAGCTGCGGCGGGGAGGGGGATCCGGTATGTGTGGCAAAGAGGGAAGGCTGCGGAACTTTTGGGCAGAACGTGCATCTGCTTTTTAAAGACAGCTTCTTCCTGGAGAATGGCACGATCGGCCAGTTCGCGCAAAGTAAGATCAACGGGACATACAGAGAACTGCTTGATCTTGAGCGTGAAATAGACAGGGCGAAACAGGACAGGCAGGGATGGGCGGAAAAGAGGGCAAAATTGATATCAGACCTCAGCGGCCGATACCGGAAGTTGGCGGAGGTGATCAGTGAACCGCTTATCCGGGAAAAGATGAAGGAGAAGATCGGTTCGCTGCTGCGGCAGCTGGATGCGCCTGTACAGAGGCCGGACGCAGCAGCGGAAGGATATGGGCGGATGACGGAGAAGGAACTGCGCCGGCAGCTTGCCCTTATCGAAGAGGAGCTTGGAAAGAGAAGCCGGAAAAGAGAACTCTGAAAAGAGGAATCTGAAAAGAGAAATCTGAAGACTGCGAGATGAGGTGGAGAGAACACAAATGATAAAGATAAGGCCATATTACGATCACCCGGCTCATAAAAAGATCATTGACCGGTATTTATATCTTGCAGCCCTTGTCCTGCCTTTTCCTCCGGAAGCTGTGATCGGGGATGAGAAGCTGACAGTGGACGGAATAGAGATCACGGCAGAGACGGTGCTGGAGGAACACCTGCAGAGGTGCAGGAAATATCTTGGGAAAAAGTCTGAAAAATATCAGGAAGCATTGGCGGCATATTCGATCACGGGTACTCCGGGAGACGAACAGGAGCTGCTCGCTCAGGAACAGCTCCTGGCGGCAAAGGTCATCCAGGCAGCGAGCCAGGATTTATATGGTTATTTATATGAAACTGGAAATACAGGAGTAAGTCCGGCGAAAGTGCCGCCCATGAATAAGGAACATGTACGGAGACTGCTCACGGTCCCCATGAATGCACTGGATGCTGATCTGAAAAGGATCGGGCAGATTACAGGAGAGCATAAAAGGCCAATACAGAGCAAGACAATAAACGGGTCAATAAACGGGAAAATATACAAAAGACAAAGAAGCGATGAACTGCTGGATTTTGTGTTCCGGTATGAGTCATTTTCCCAAAGAGCGCAGGCGTTCAGGCTTTTGAAAGATATGGACGTCAATGTGTGCCCGTACTGCAACAGGATCTACACGGTGACTCTGACGAAGAACGGACACAAGTCCAGGCCGCAGTTTGACCATTATATGAGTAAGTCGAAGTATCCTTATTTTGCTGTCTCCCTTTTGAACCTGATCCCCTGCTGCGGGCTGTGCAACCAGGCGAAGAGTGATAAAGAAGATCAGATACTTTATCCCTATTTTGAAGAGATGGGGACGGATGTCCTGTTTCGGACAAAGGCGGAAAACGGGCTGACCTACCTGACGGGATGTCCGTCCGCGCAAGATGAGTTCAGTATTTCGCTGGAGGCAAAGGAAGGCACAGCGCAGGAGTTAAGAGAAAAAGTTAAAAATTCGGATGAAGTTTTTCATTTGACGGAACTGTATAATGAGCATAAAGATTATGTGCTTTATCTCTATCGGAAAAGATATATGTTTTCTGATGAATACCTGCAGATGATCTGTGATACCTTCCCGGAAATGGCGGGAAGATTTGATGAATTGAAAGGTCTTCTGTACCTTATGGATCTGGAAAAGGAGCAATGGGGCAGAAGGCCGCTGGCGAAGCTGACGCATGATATTGATCTCCAGATCACAGAAGAAAGGAACAACCCATGAACAATACTCAGATCTATCTTCTCACCCTGGTGCGGTGCGCCCTGGGTGAGAAAAACCTTCCAACAGAATTACGCTCTTTGTCCACGGATGAGAAAATAGAGATCATCCGGTATGCACAGAAGCAGGGGCTTCTTACGTTCCTGCAGTATTTTGACATATTTATGGAAAAAGACTGCAGGGATATTTTCTTCCCCAGGGCCGCAGCTGCGGTCTGTGAGGATGTGAGGCAGGCTTCGGAGATCGTGCAGCTGTTGGAAGCTTTTGAAAAAAACGGGATCTACTGCATCCCTCTGAAAGGGATCCGGACTAAGAAGCTTTACCCGTCGTCAGAACTGCGGACAATGGGGGACCTTGATATACTGTACCGGAAGGAGCAGACAGACGGATTGCGACGGGTCATGGCAGAACAGGGATATACATGGAGCGGCGAGGCGGCAAAGCATGACCACTATGAAAAAGGCGGACGGACTGTGGAGATGCATAAAGAGCTGCTCTCTTCAGAGAGCCGGGCGTATGATTATTTTCTGAAGATCTGGGACAGGGCTCAGCCGGAAGAGGGAAAGCGGTATTGCTGGCAGATGTCCATGGAAGACCATTATCTCTTTACGCTGTACCATCTTATCGAGCATTTTATCCGGGGCGGCATCGGGATACGCATGGTCCTGGATATCTATATCCTCAGCGGGTTCCCGGAACTGGACAGGGACAAGACGGCAGAAGAGCTTAAGAAGTTAAAGATCGACAGATTCGAAAAGAATATCCTGGACATTGCGGGAAAATGGTTTGATCCCTCCCGCGGGCTCCAGGGGACAGGGGCGTTGTCAGGGCTGGAGGAGATGGAAGAATATATTGTAAATGGCGGGATTTTCGGCAATACTGTAAATGAACAGGCAAATAATGCCCTGAGATATGGGAGTAGAGGGAAGTTCCTTAAAAGTGTGATATTTCCTTCCTATAAAACAATGCAGTCGGTATTCCCGGATCTGGACAGCCCCATCCTGCTTCCGGCAGCATGGGTGAGACGATGGTGGAATGTGTGGACGAAACGGAGAGGAAATGTCCGGAAGCAGCTCGGCCGGGCAGGGCAGATCGGACAGCAGGACAGCGGATACATAGAAAAGCAGAGACGTTTTTTTCAGCGCTGCGGGCTGTGAAAAGAACTCAGGATAAGGGAGTGGTCAAATGAAAGAACAGACAAACAGGAAAAAACATAAAAAAATACGCCGTTACCGCAAAGTCGGATATTCGTTCCTTTCCGTCTACGCAGTGGCGGCAATGATACTGATCACATTCTGCGTCAGGCTGGGCATGGTACCGGGGGGATATCTGGCAGCCCTGGGCGGAGTCCTCGCTGTTTTGGGCGGGCTGTTTGTGCTGATGCAGAGAAGGAAAGTGTGGTCCATTATTTCGGATGTGCTGTGCGTGCTGCTTACAGTGTGCTGCATCGCAGGATGCTTTTATATCGGAAAGGCTGATACGACAGTGCGGGATGTGGCGCGTGTGACCTCAGAGACAGACGAGGTGGGGGTCTATGTGCTGACGGATGATCCGGCGCAGGATATAGAGGATGCGGCGGACTACCGCTTCGGTATGGCTGAGGCAGTGGACAGGGAGAACACAGACGCAACGGTTGCGGATATAGAGGAAGAGTTAGGCAGAGAGCTGGATATCGGCGGATACGGAGATATGTTTAAGCTCCTTGACGCGCTGAAGGAGCAGGAGGTCAGGGCGATCATCCTGAACAGCGCATATGTCCCGGTCGCGGCGGACGCGGGGAACTATGCGTGGGTGACGGACGGGCTGCGCCAGATCGCGTCCTATACACACGAGACCGGGGAAGAGACTGCGGCGGAACCGTCGGAGGATAACAACTCCTTTATCGTATACCTGAGTGGGATCGACACATACGGAGAGGTGTCGGCGCGCTCGCGGAGCGACGTGAATATCCTTGCGGTCGTTAACACAGAGACTAAGAATGTGCTGCTCTTATCGACACCGAGGGATTACTATGTGGAGTATTCAGCGACCGGCGGTGCGAAGGACAAGCTGACCCATGCGGGGATCTACGGTGTGGACGCGTCCATCGACGCACTGGAACGGCTTTACGGAGTGGATGTCAATTATTACCTGCGGGTGAACTTCACCGGTTTTACCCAGATCATCGATGCGCTGGGCGGGGTGGACGTGTACTCGCAGTATGATTTCACTGCGGGCGGCAGGCAGTTTTCCCAGGGATATAATACGGTCAACGGTACGGAAGCACTGTCCTTTGCGAGAGAGAGGTACAGCTTTGAAGACGGGGACATCCAGAGAGGACGGAACCAGATGGAAGTCATCCGCGCTGTCATCAAAAAAGCGGCATCTTCTTCTCTGCTCGCTAATTATGCGGCGGTAATGGATGCAGTATCAGGAAGCTTCGAGACAAATATGCCGCAGGAGAAGATCGCAGAGCTCGTAAGGATGCAGCTCTCGGATATGGCGTCATGGAATATTACGACCTATACAGCGGCAGGGCAGGTCTCCACCGGGGAGACATACTCAGCACCCGGGGAGATGCTCTCGATCGTCATCCCCGATGAAGCCAGTGTGCAGGAAGCGAAAAACATGATCAACTCAGTCCTGAACGGGGGAGAATGAAGGAGTGATGCTTTTGATCGAATGAATAGGTGTATATATATTCGCCGAGAACAGAAAAGAAATATTTATGCAGAGTAAAGATTGGTAAAAATATACAAAAAAAACTGCTTTTTATGAAAAATATTGATATAACAGATTGTTATCGGTATAATATCACTGTGGTGTATCTTTTGGGGGATCATGGGCATACTTTGGTACGGAGGAGGCATTGATTCACAGATTAAAGATGAGCGTTATAGCGCATTTACCACAGAGGTATGGGGACCCTTGCGTGAAGAAATCGGATTGATTAGGAGATTTAATATGAAAATTAGACAGATGCAGCGGGGTGGCGGCGCAGAGCTGCCTCGCGCCGGGAAGAAGAGAAGCCTGCATTCTTCAGCGGGTGGAGTGAAACTGCCGGTGAAAAAGGAAAATTCATATGATGCACCGACACAAGATTACAGCCATTCATTTGGTTGGAAGCATTTTGATAAGAAATAGACTGCGGAAGCGGTCTTTTTTTTTACTAAAAATGATGAAGAGGGGAAAAGATGAACAAGTTCAAAGGGATGTTGTTTACCTTAAAGAAGAGAATAGAAAACATTTCTGAAAATGATAATGATTATTATAAGTATATGATGATGGGATACTATGATGGGCTTGATATTAATACTGTAGAAAAATGGTATACAATGAGGCCGCGTGGTTTGCGTGAACGTAACCTTCAGGTGGATATCTCGTCACCTTTTGTAGATCAATACACGATACGTGCTTTTTTTCCTGCAAATAGAGAGGAACTTGAAAAGTACGGATTTGACTATCAGATATGGGATAAGATTGGAGATACAGGATTAGAGGAATTTAAAAGAAATGTGTGGGATGAGAGAAAGAAAAAACCGTATATATGTATGTCAATTCTGAATCTTGCGAATCCAGTTTTATTCGGCGCTAACTTAAGTAATGTTTCGGAAATGCTGAAAGACCGCTTGATCGAGTCCGCAGAGAATTCGGAGATATCATTGGCGGAACTGCATTGTGCTGTTTTTCCGAGTATTGGATACATAGATTACATAGTGCTTTTTTTGACACAAGATCTCAAGAAAGTGTCAAAAATATTGAGTGGATTGCGAAAAGAAATCGAAACTCAAATACTGATATCAGGTGTTTATTCTGTCTGTGGAATAGACAGTGCAGTTACTGGCTGCGGGAATGCAGAGGAACATACCGATGTTCAGATTGCCCTATATATTAATTTGCGTGAAGGAATATCGGTGGGAAATTTTATCCGGGGACTGGATGATGAAATAGACGGGATAAAAGGACAATTGTCAGGATATAGAAAGGAGTTGGAGTGTCTCCGGCAGGAACTTGAAGAAAATGTGTATCTTACATTTGGATATTCAGACTCAATGATTGTATTGTATAAATCCATCAGTACTTATAAACAACTGTATGCAGAAAATCATATATTGAATCCAGGGCATGGATTTTATAAAAAATACATTGCGAATCTGAGGACATCTGTGCGTATCAAAGATAGAGAGATAATACTGGAAACTGCAGAAATGACACAAGACATCTCAGGGCCCGGCAATAAATTTTGCCAGTATGACGAGTTTGTCAAACAATATTCTTCTTTTTTGGAGAAAAATAATTTTCCGGTCAGGACGGCTATTGGATTAAAGCAGATAATGAAAAATTATCTGAATATTTCATCGCTTGTCAGGAGCTTTGATATATCAGTAGTAGTGGGAGAGGCTTTTTCTGCCCTTATAAATGCTGTTACATATTATATTAACAAATCAATGGAACTGCCGGATGAAATAAAAGGGGATGCCGAGAAGAAAGAAAATTATACAATTAAAATCAAAAATGAATATGCGCAGACGGTAGAAGCGGTTAAGCTTTTTAAAGAAAATATAGGGGATTTTATTGCCGATTTAATGAGATCGGACTGCGCTTTTATCGAAGGAAATACACTGTCGCATCCGGCAATCGGTTCAGCTACAAAATTACTTTTTGCATATACAGAGCTTTTAAACAGGTTAACGATGGAATATAAAGAGGAAGACAGGATTCGGTTTATTGTGATCAGCGGCGGTTGTGATAAGACAGAATCTGTAGATCTGTTTTCGTTTGCATCGCCTGATGAGATTGAAAATATTAAAAAGCTGATCATAATATCAATACCGGAGATGAGTCTGTATGATGTGCAGGGAACCTTATTCCGTATTCTGCATGAATGCATGCATTTTGTCGGAGACAGATGTAGAAAAGAACGGTACAACTATATAATCAGAGCTTTATCCGCATATATGGCTCATGATATTGTGAGTATAAGATTCAGCGAAAGTTCTTTGGAGAAGTATATAGAATGTGCGGTAAATGGATGCGATGGAGAAAGTGCTTCGGAGATAGCCGAAAAGTTCAGCGAAAGTTTTGGCAGGATTGCTGTTAAGGCAGAGCAGGATATGCAGAAGGTAATAGTGGATCACAGACTTTATCAGGAGTATCTGAAGTATAGAAGTGATATATATTATCACAGAGGTGTAATGTTCTGTAATGTGCTGAGGTTTGAACGCCTGGCAGACAGCCTGGCATCAGGCAGTCTCATAGAGAAAATTTATGAAATCTTGTGTGTGAGACGAATAGAATTGTTAGAAAGTTTTACAGAAATCCTTAATTGCCTGTACAAAAAAGAAAGAGATATGAATACGGACAAAGCGTTGAGACTTCATGCTTCTATCCGTCAGTTCAGCTTGCATTTATGCCGGTGCAGGCATATTATGGACGTCAGTGAATGTGATCAGATCGAGATGCAATTTATAGAGGATTATTTCGAGTCCTTTTTATATCGGGCTATAGACAAATCGACAAAGTTAGAGCAGTTTTATACAGAAATTGCAGATTCAATTGTCTCGGCAATGGTTGAGTGTTATTCAGACTGTACTGCCATAGCATTAACAGGAATGCCGGCAGAGGATTTCCTTCTTTCATTTATGTATGAACTATGGGATGTTGATCAGGCGTTCCCGGACAATCTTAGTGATGCCCTGCGTATGGGGACAGATCTGAAAGTGATGTATGGAATTGAAGGACGCCTTGGGGAAGAATTGGAGACGCAGATTATAAGAAAAGTAGAAACGAAGCAGGAAAATGGATATGTGTACAGGCACATTTCGGAGATGATAGAGAGGATTAATTTTTTGCTGAGTCAGTATCAGAGTGAAAAGTTTAAGGGAATAGCCCAAAATGTAGAAGGTTACATAAGAGAAATATGTACTCATCAACAACAGGATGATTATTCTGAACTGAAAGAAATGTATAGAAAATGCACATTTAATGACGACAGTGAGGATGAGAATGTATATGTTTCCATCAGCTCGATGCTGCGGATGTGGAAAGAACTGGGGGATTAAATGAAAGTTCAGGATATTTTATTTGAACAGATGTATAGAAATAATGAAGCAAGGTTGAATAGATTGAAAAATAATCTGGAAAGAGAAGATTCGGAAAGTGAGTGGGCATTATGTCTGGGAGCAGGTATCAGTATTTCAGCAGGGCTGCCTGATTGGTATGGGCTTTTGGCGAAAATGACTGCACAGATCATTCCGGATGAAATGATGTTTGAACTTCAGAATAATACAAGGGCGTGTCAGCTGGATGCTTTTGGTTCTGGCCGAACTGAAAGTGATCCGAAGACTGATGATGAGGCGTTTCAGGTGGATGTACAGAGATTTTTTGAAGAGTTAAATGCAGCCGGGGGCAAGACAGAGTATCTGGAAAAATTGGAATCTGCCCAGAACGGGAAATATAAATACGTTTTTGCGAATATCAATGTCCTGGAGTCGGCGGAATATATCAGAAATTACATTGCTCATCTGCTTCAACCTGAAAATAATTCTAAAGAAAGTAAAGGAACGGCAGAAAGAAATATTAACTGGCATATTAATTATTTTATCCATCAGAGCTGTTTGCAAAGCCTGAAATATTCTATGGATAGCGAAAAAATGAAAAAGTCAGCTCTGGGAGCGGCTGCCAGATTGCTTAAAAGTGATAAGGATTCAATCATACACGATGTGATCACATATAATTATGATAATCTGCTGGAAGAATATTTGCGGACAAACTGTGGGTGTGATGCTGCTAAAATACATTCAGTCATAAAGACTGATGTATTGCCTCGGTTTGGTGACCAAGGGGCATGGAATATTTATCATGTACATGGACGGATACCGGTTTTTGAGTGTGAAAGTGAGCCGATGAGCGAGGAAGTAATCCTGACAGAATCGGATTATTATAAAGAAGAACGCATTAATTACAGCTGGACAAATACAATCCAGTCATATATTTTAGGTCGTGCGAATGTAATTTTTATCGGATTCTCAGGAACAGATTATAATTTTCGGAGACTATTGAAATATATCCGTCAGGACAAGAGCAATGCGCATAAAAGATATATTTTTTTCTCTGTTGATGATATTGTTAATGCAGTATTTGGCAATCGGGAAAACATTGATGACAGTGTTTCACAATGCATAAAAAAGATGAATCAGAATGAGGGCAGTTATGCTTATGAGAAATTGATGATTAATTACCTGATCCATGCTCAAACACTGTACTGGTATAAAAATGGGATGGAGGTAATATGGACATCACACGAAGAATTACCGTATAATCTGGACAGGATGCATTTGTAGATGTGTTCTGGTAAAATGGAAGGGATGATAAAAAACATGGAAGAAATTCTGGCAGGTATGAAAAGGAGAGAAATCTGGAAATGAGCAATATAACGATAAATATGGGGACAATGAATGGTAATATTATCCAGACAGACTGCGCAGGGAATTGTGGTTCAGGGAAAGAACCCGAAAATTCCAAGGAAAGATGCAGCCAGGATAAGGAACTTCAGAAATATGAATTTGATATCGCAGTTTCCTATTCCAGTGCGGAGACAAAATATGTTTCCAGGGTGGTTAAGATTTTGAAAAAGGAAGGGCTGAGAGTATTTTTTGCGCCTGATTGTGAAGAAGAGTTTATGGCACGAAATATGATATCAGAATTTTATGGGATATATCGGTATAGAAGTATGTTTGTGGCAGCCTTTGTTTCAAAATCTTATGTGGAGGGAGATATTACTATGAATGAAGCGTCAGCCGCCATGATCCGGGAAAAAGATGAAAAAAGGAATTGTCTGATACCGATTTATATGGATGATGCAAAGCTGCCTAAATTAGATCCGGATATTAATTATATTCCTGTAAATGGCAAAAATGGCAGCCTCACAGAAATCGAGACGGCTGATAAGATTATACGAATTGTAAAAGGATATGTTAGAGGAAGAGAAAAATGAGCGATGTGACCATGGATAGAAAATCAGGAGACGATGGGAAGAGACAGGACATTCTGGATATGATCACAGAACCGATTACGGAAGCTGAGAAAGCGGAGCATCTGAAGATTAGCGTTGATAATGGGGGCTCGCCTGTTAATATGATCGTAAATCTTGGATCTATACATGGAGATATAGCGCAGCATCATGTCAGAGGTTCAGATGAAGAAGCAGGATCAGTATGCCTGGAGAGGGTAAAGGATCTTGGGGACTTTATACAGATACATAAAAACACGCACACAGTTCCTGTTATGATCGTTACTGCTGTCTTGGAGACGATCCCTGAACATTTGCTCTCTTCATTATGCCAGCAGTTAGAGAGGTGGATCAGCCGCTTATCTGGCGGCGGGGGAAAGACGGAAAAAACAGATACCGGATACGCGTCCTTAAAGGAGATACTCGCGCTCATTAAGGCAGAAAAGATCGATGCACAATTGAGAAGGGAAGGGACCGCGGTTCCGATCCGATGCGTTGTGTTTACGGATCCTTCTTACCCGGAATGGATCAGAAGAGAGATTTGGGCGGATTATTTTGAATTGAGAGAGGCTGTCACCGGATGGCTAATGGAGTTGAAAGATGACCCTGCTGTAAATGTGATCTATTATCAGGTGGTAAAAGGCATTTCCGAACTGGCAGTCCTGGATTGTGTATACGCAGTTGAAAAGTTTATCGATCCGGTAGATAAGCCCTGGCGGGCTGACCGGATCGGATATATAGTGAAGGTACTCGGAACGTTGAGAAAAAGCACGCAGCATAAAGAATATGTTGAACATTTGCTGTGTACGTGGCTGAAATCGAGGGAACCATACTGGAGAATCGCATATCAGATGTATGATCCGTCTGTGTGTACTCAGTGGTACGAAAAATTACTGCATGATAAATTATCGGAGGAGATCAGGCATGATGTGGATGCACTGCGGGAAGAAGAAAATGAACAACATCGGATATCAAAAGGCTATCTTCTCGTACCGGCCCGTATCAATCTGGCAGCGGCTCATATGCTTGCAGCAGTTTTGGAAGAAATATTTTCAAAGGCGGGAACGAAGCCGGAAAAGGGTGAAATTGTCATATATTTTTTGAGCTTATTTCGGGAGGATTATCTGTATACAAATCCTCAGCACCGAAAAATGCTTTTTATTGATTTATGCAATCAAAGGGAAGAACGGCATCTGCTTGAAGGCATCCTTGTGTTCGCGTGGCGGGATATCAGATATAGAAATGTAATGGCGCGCATTTTCTTACAGCATCTTGGAGATATGAAAAAGACTGCGGACTGGGAATATATGCAGTGGTTTTTTAAAACCCTGGGATTTACCGGAAGAGAGAGAGACCACTATAATATGCGCTATATGCTGGAAAGGAGCAAGGCTGAGCTGGCAGGAGAGGCCCTTGATTGGTTTAATAAAATTACAAAAGAACGGAGAAGAACAAAGTGATCAGGAAAACATATAATCCAATTTTAAGACAAGAAACATATAAACCGAATTTTTTTGCGAAAATACCTGAGCCCGGGATCAATAGCGCGATCCTGCTCATCCCGGGGGATGATCTGAGACAGGCGCTGTGCATAACTGCAGGGACTGATATCAGACCGTCTGATCTGCGGAAAAAGGCATATAACCGTCTTATTGAGATAGATACGGCGGATCATTATATAGAAATAGAGCTCACCCTTTTGACAAGAGATAATGTGTCCAGTTTTATTCTCACAGCAGGAATGACTGCCAGAGTAACAGATCCGGCTGTTTTTCTGGAGGAGGGGATTACTAATGCCGCAGAGAGGGCTGAAAAAGAGTTAAAACAAATCTTTGAAGAACTGGCTGATGAGTTTGAACCGGAAGAATTCCGGGAATTCCGTGAAGCGGCGCGCAATGAGATTTCCCATTTTACACTTACAAGATGTGGGCTTTCTTTGAGCGGCGGGACTGTCAATGTGCGGGGAGACCAAAAATATCAGGAATTTTTGCAGAAGAAAAAAGATATTGCGCGGCAGAAAGAGCTTGAACAGGTAAAGGCAGAGGCTGCCCGGCAGCTGTCCGGCATATATGCGGATATGATAACAGCTGTGTATTCCGAAGTGGCAGACGGTAAGATCACAGCTGCGGAGGCTCAGAGAAAAATAAAGCAGATAAAAGACACTGATTTTAATGTGGGAATGCAGCAGAGAGATCAAGTGCTTGAATTTTTCACGAAAATGCGGGATGCAGGTATAGCAACGGAAGAAGAGCTCCAAAAACAGATTGAATTGCTGACCGGCGGGATCGCTATTCGGACTGAGGCGGGACGGATTACGGGACCTGAAACCAGGGGGATTGAGAAAAATGAAGAAAACGGCGGGGATTCTTCTATTTATGCCCCATTTGATGATGATGAATAAATATAATGTTTTTTATCGGTGAGAAACGTGAGAGAGGATAAAAATGGATATATACTATGCTGTATGGGCACAGATGAGTAACTGGACGATTAACCAGAGAGCAATTTTAGTATTGGGGGTCGGGTGCCTGATTTTTGTTGTTTTTTTAAAATTGATCGGATTTAGGCTGGCTGCTCTTTTTTTATGGATTCTGAACTGGCTTCTGAAAGCAGTTTTTATTTGTCTGTCAACTCTGTTTTCTATCCGGGCTTACGGGGCGGGCGCAAAGAGATGGAATCGTATTAGCGGAGGATTCGAGAAAGTTTCCCTGTTTTTGGACAGGTGGAAAGAAGCGGCGCTCCAACCGAATAAGAAAATAGCGGGAAAGATATTGATATTGTATTGCTTACTTCTGATCTGCGTGGTCGTCCCCGGTTGGCTGGGAAAGGTTATGGATACGGAATATGTTGAGAAAGTGTCTGGAATACGTAATTTGTATATGAAGTGTGAACAGATCCCATTGGAAAAAGCAAAAGCTTATGCCCCTCTGATCGATCCGGCGGAGACTCAGGTGCAGTCGGAGCGGATCCTGAAGCTGTCGGAGCGGGGTGTGCCGGGAGCGAATATCAGAACAGAACCGAATCCGGACAGTGGAAAGATAACTGTAATTTGGGGAGATGCTCAAATGACATATATACGAGAGCAGGACGGTTGGATTTATGTCAGGCTGTCTGATGGTACTGAAGGGTGGATAAGAGATTATCTTGTGCAGGATGCCGGATAAAAGGATCAGCTCAGTCCTGAACGGGGGAGAATGAAGGCCTGATGCCTGAACAACAGTGATAATGCCCGGATAACGGGCGGAAAAAACGTGATCTGTGATATAATATCCAGAGCGCAGAAAGAAGAAAAAGCGGGATGTGCGTCGCGCAGAGGCAGATAAAAGCTCCGCATGTGCGCCGCGAAGAGGAAGAACAATCCTGCAGATGGGACAAAACGCATGAAAGAGGGCTGAAACGCAGGGAGGTTGAGCCCTCTTTTTTGGTAAAATATAACTATATTATACGCTAAATTTGAAGATAACAGTGATGGTGAATAATTTGAAAGAAACGAAGATCATTGTCTGTGATGATGAAAAGAGAGACCGGGAAGAACTGGTCCGGGACATTAAGGAGGTCTGGCAGGACCCTGTGGTCGAGGAGGCACAGAGCGGAGAGGAGGTGCTCCGGAAACTCGGGAAAGACGGGGATTATGACTTCGTATTCCTTGATATTTATATGGATGGGATGAATGGGATCGAGACAGGCAGAAAGATCCGGGGTGAGTTCCCGGATATCCCGCTCGTGTTTGTGAGCAGCAGCAGGGAATTCGGCCCTGAAGCTTTTGAGCTGAATGCGTCTCATTATCTCCTCAAGCCGTATAAAAAGCAGCTTCTCGCCGAGATACGCGACAGGTTCAGTGTCCCTGACAAGAGCGAGATCACGTTTTACGATACGGGCAGCAGGCAGGAGGTGACAGTCCCATGCAGGAGGATCGCGTACATAGAGAGCGCGCGGAATTATATTTATGTCCACCTGTCTACAGGCGCGGAGCTGAAAGTGCGCAAGAGCATGCAGGAAGCTGAGGAGGAGCTTGACGGCAGATTCCTCCGGATCAGCAGAGGCGTGATCGTAAATATGGATGCAGTGGAGAGGATGAATTATGATTCCTGCGAGATCGATGGTATGACATTTATGCTGAGCAGGGGACAGCGTATGGAATACAGGAGAAAATATAATGATTATATTTTCAGCCGATATATGGATATACCGGGGGGTAAACGAAAGCAATGATGGATTATGGAATATGTAGTTATACAGTGGTCCAGTTCTGCGGGTACCTGCTCCAGCTCCTGCCGCTGCTGTTCCTGTTCTATGTCCCTTACAGCCAGGAACTCCTGCGCTTCCCGAAAAGAAGGATACTGCTCTGCCTGTCGGTCTTTTATGTGATAATGTCCGCGCTTTCAGCAGTATTTCTGAGCGTGCAGGTGTGGCAGGGAGCGGATGTGACGGCAGTGAGATGGGCTGCGAACATTTTGTTCCTGACGGATATCGTAGTGGGGACGGTCGTCTATTTTAACAGCTTCCGCGTAAAAGCGGGCGGGACGGTTTTCTTCTATACGGTCGTGCTGGAATACGGCATCATACTCTACATATTAAATGAGATCTGGACAAGGTTCGTGCCTGCTGTGTCGGAGAATTTCGCTCCGTATGATATCACGACTCTTCTCGTATATGCTGTATGTACGGCAGTGACATATCCTGCCATTTACCGTTCGCTCATAAGGTTCAAAGCGAGGAATCTGTGGGAGATAAGCCGGAGAAATCTGCGTATGATCACGATCTGCGCGATCATCATCGTCCTCCTGACTATGGTGGCTCTCCAGATGGAGGTCGGTCTCCGCGGATTACACAGCAGCATGACGGAAAAAATCTATGAAAGCATCCTGCTCGGATGTATCCTTCTGGCAAATGTGATCTCATATGTGATCTACTTTTTCTGTATGGTGCTGGAGCAGGAGAGGGAGCGGATGGCGTCCAGGGCTTCCGCATATGAAATGCAGTATGCAAGTGTGCGTGAGGGGATGGACAGGGAACGGCGGATGCACCATAATCTGAGACATCATTTCCGGACGCTGGGCGTACTCGCGGCGGACGGGCAGAATGAGGAACTGCAGGAATATATCAGGGGCTATATAAAGGAACTGGTTGATTTCGAGCTGAGGAAAGTATCGGGCAATCCGGTCATTGACAGTGTGCTCAGTTATTATATCCAGCAGGCAGAAGAAGAAAAGATAAATGTAACCTGCGATATCCAAGTGCGAGGAGATTATCTGTTCGATATCAAAGATATGACCGTGCTGATCGGGAATGCGATGGAGAACGCGCTGAAGGCATCAGCGGGCTGCGCCGAAGGCGCGGGATATATCAGATTCGTGATGAAACAGTACCGCCAGAGTATCCTCATCAAGATAGAAAATAAGGTCTGCCCGGGAAACATCATCGGGAATCCGGAGAGAAAACGGACAGAGAGAAGTTACGGGCTCGACAGTATCGAACTGATAGCGGAGAAGTATGAAGGGAGCATGGAGGCATGGCAGGAAGGGGATGTATTTATCCTGAGAGTCGTGCTGAATATGCCGGATCGCAGAGAAAAAGGGAGTGATAAGGGATGAAGCTGAAAGACGGGCTGATCCTCAGGGAGGTGGCAGGGCAGTATGTCATCGTCCCGACCGGGAAGCGGGTGCAGGAAGTGACCGGCGTCCTCTATATGACAAAACCCGCAGCGTATCTTTGGGACTATATGCAGAGCCATGAATTTGAGAAAGAAGATCTGATCAGATTGACGCTGGAACGATATAAGGATGCCACGCGCGAACAGGTCAGCGGCGATCTGGACAAATTTTTGAAAGGACTGGCAGATAAAGGTGTTTTGGAGATTGAAGGCCAGATAAACGGCAGCTTCAGCGTGCGCCTGCCAAAGAAGATAAATGAGTGAGACACAGTTTGGACCCGCCTGCCGCAGGATGGAGTGGCTTGATCCGTTTTATAAGGCGGTGTGGGAAAAAGCATATGCAGACGCCATACCTATATCCGGGACATTCGAGCTGACGCCCAGATGTAATTTTAACTGCCGGATGTGTTACGTACACTTGCCGGAAAATGAAATAGAACGCCATGGGGCGGAGCTGACTGCGAAGGAATGGGTCAGGATCGCGCAGGAAGCGAAAGAGGCCGGGACGACATGGCTGTGCATCACGGGCGGAGAACCTCTGATGCACCCGGGATTTGAGACGATCTGGCAGGAACTGACGCAGATGGGATTCTTTATTACGCTGCAGACGAATGCGTCTCTGGTCACAAAATATGACAAGCTGTTTGAAGAGTGCCCGCCCCGCGCTTGTAAGATTACTCTGTATGGCTCAAATGATGATGTCTATCGGGACGTGTGCCGGGTAGAAAAGGGATTTACAAGAGCGGATGAAGGAATCCAAATGCTCAGAGAAATGAAGATTCCTGTTGAATTGGTCAGTACCATAATACAGCAGAATCTGGACGATGTGGATAATATCATAAGGTATGTCGGTGGGAACCGATTCCGCTGGATACCGAATATCAATGTAAGGACTGCCGGGCGCGGTGTGGATGTAGATATGGAGCATCTGCGGATCAAGCCGCCGGCGAGAGAAAATCCGGCTGATAAAGATGAAGGCAAAGAAAAATACAGGATGGATCCGGACAGAAAGCCATGTACATATTGCCGGGATTACCGGCTGGGCTACTGGATTGTCTGGAATGGATATATGAGATTCTGCAGTTTTATGAATGGTCCGGATATTCCGGTGAGGGAAAAGAGTTTTAAAGAGTGCTGGGAGGAGCTGGTTGAATTCCAGGAAGGACTGCAGTGGCCGGAGGAATGTACAGAATGTGAATATCGATGGAACTGCACAAGATGTGCGGCGCTGTTTGATATAGAGGATGGAAGATTGAAGATAAGAGATGAATTTTGTGTCAGTAGGAAGGAGTAGATGATTATGGAAACAATAAATGGAACATCACCGACTATACAAGTGGAAAATGGTTATATAGATGACGGGGGAATTGCGGTATTTTCAACTACGGATGATACAGTTACTGGCGGATCAATAAAAAATCCTGATGGCTCATATTTTGATGCTTATCAGATCTTGTGGACAATAACTCGGGTACCAAGTGGCGATGGCTATACATATACTGGTGGAATAACGGGGGATTATGGATGGTATTTCGCTGAATCGAGTAGTCCGTTTTATGGATATAATATAGAAGCTGTGGCAGCAGAAGCATTTCCTCCGGGACCAGGTAATTTAAATCGGTTTTTTACAGATTGGTTAGCCAATACTTCTTCAGATGAAAAATATACATTTTTGCATGAGAAAATGCAAAATGCAAGATATTGTCTACATTATTCAGGCAGTTGATAAAATATTAAGTAGTGATGTATAAAGTAATATCAATTTATATAGAGTTTACAGGAATACAAGGTTTAAATTGGAGTCCCTTTACCACTAATAAAAAGCACTCTCCTAATTTTACGGTAAGGACATTGGCAGAGAATAATATTTCTTATCATGGAATAGAAAATTATAAGATGATTTCAGGATATAAATATCTATTGCGATGCAATGGAGATATCATGCTTGCAGACAAAACCTGGGAACATGCGGTCATTCTCCCCTTGCAGGAGCGGACACACGCTGACAGTTTCCTCTGCCAGTTATTCTATACCCATGCCGTCCAGCGGCACATTATCTATCTCCACAGTTCCCTGATTGACTTCCAGGGACGCGGGCTCATGTTCTTGGGACCTTCCGGCATCGGGAAGACCACCCAGGCAGAGCTGTGGAATAAATATCGTGATGCCCTTATCATCAACGGCGATGTGGTCTTTGTCCAGGAGGCAGAAGATACATTTCTCGGCTGGGGAACTCCGTGGCACGGCTCGTCGCCATATTGCGAGAATGCAAGTGTTCCGGTACATGCGATGATCGTGCTGAAGCAGTCATCAGAAAATTCGATCCGGGAGCTGACCGGCTTTGAGAAAGTTACTGCAGTGTCAACCAGTGTTTTTTATCCGCGGTGGCTGGAAAACGGCATGGAGCTCTGCCTTGAGACGCTTGACCATTTCCTGAGCAGAGTCCCGGTCTATGAATTATCCTGCCGTCCTGATGAGGACGCGGTCAAACTCACAGAAGAGGCGGTCTTCGGATCGCGATTATAGCAGAGATCCCATCCTGTATCTGGGGGAGATGCAGAGCAATGAAGACGTTCTGCCGCCCGGCTGATGCGGGAAGGGGATTTTTTGTTTAAAGGGGAGTGTAAAAACATACATATGAGTGATGTGAAACGAATCATTCAGCGAATTAAAGAGGGAAGGCTAAAGCAGCTGATCGGTGAAGTGCTGTGGATGTATGCGTATGTGCGCAGGTACTGGCTGCTGATCGCGGTGTATGTCCTGCTCGGGGCTTCGGGTTCTGTGCTGGGGCTTGGGACCTCTGTGGTGAGCAAGGAGCTGGTGGATGCTGTGACCGGGGTGAATTCCCGGGGGATCGTGCAGGTGGCGTGCCTGTACGTGGGTGTAGGCGTGGGACAGATATTTGTCAACGCGGTGAAGTCCCGGCTGTCGCTCAAGGTGCGGCTGAAAGTGACGAATGAGATCCGGGCGGATATTTATGAGCAGGTGCTGCGCACGAACTGGGAGTCGCTTGCGAAATACCGCTCGGGAGACCTGCTCTACCGTGTCAACGGGGATGCGGGGATGGTGGCGAATACGATCCTGACATTCCTGCCGAATGTAGTGACGACACTGATCAGCTTCGGCGGCGCGTTCCTGATCGTGATAAAGAATGACCCGTGGATGGCGCTGATCGCCCTGCTGGGCGCGCCGGTCTCGTTCCTGACTTCCAGATATTCGGCGAAGCGGATGCGCCAGTTCCAGAGGGACAATCAGAACGTCGCGAGCGACCGCACGGTATTTGACCAGGAGACGTTCCAGAATCTCCAGTTCATCAAGGCGTTCGGCATGCTGGACCGGGTGACGGAGAAGTTCCACCGCATCCAGCAGGAGAGCGTGGACGTAGCGCTCAGGCAGAATAAATTCCAGCAGTATATGACTATCACGACGTCTCTCGTGGGGCAGGCGGTCGGGTATGCATGTTACGGGTTCGCGGCATTCCGCCTCTGGCAGGGGCAGATCAGCTACGGGACTATGACCATGTTTATATCCATGGCAGCATCCCTGAGGGGATCGTTCAGCGGGATCCTGAACCTGGCGCCAATGGTCATCCGCGCCGGGATCAGCGCGGAGAGGATCATGGAGATCACCGGGCTCCCGAGGGACTCTATGGCAGATAAGGAAGAGGCGGAAGAGATCCGGAAGCAGAGCCGGGAAAAGGGCGTTTATGTACATATGGAGAATGTAGACTTTGCCTACGAAGAAGACAAATGGATCTATCAGGGGGCGGATTTCCGGGCGGAACCGGGAGAGATCGTCGCCCTGATCGGGCCGTCCGGGCAGGGGAAGACAACGACGCTGAACCTGATACTCGGGCTGTATCATCCAAAGAAAGGAACGATCAGGGTGGGGAATCCGGGCGGAAATGAGCTCAGGGCGTCCTCTTCCACGCGCTGCCTGTTCAGCTATATCCCACAGGGGAATACCATGTTTTCCGGTACGATCGCGGACAATATGCGCATGGTGAAGCCGGAGGCTTCAGATGAAGAGATCCGATCAGCGCTGGAAGCTGCGTGCGCATGGGAGTTTGTCGGGAAACTGGAGCATGGCATGGACACAGAAGTGAGGGAGAGGGGGACCCGTTTTTCCGAAGGGCAGAAGCAGAGGCTGTCCATTGCCCGTGCCCTTCTCGCGGATGCCCCTGTGATGATCCTGGACGAGGCGACAAGCGCTCTCGATGTGGCTACGGAGAGGCGTGTGCTGCGCAGCATTAGCAGGATAGAGCCGAACCGGACCGTCATAGTGGCAGCGCACAGGCCCAGTGTGTTCTCTATGTGCAGCAGGGTCTATAAGGTAGGCGGAAGCAGGATCACAGAATTGGATGAACAGGGGATCCAGGAGTTCCTGGAGGCGTTTTGACAGGAAAAAACAGCAGCGGGAAACAGTGGAGAAAGAACTACAAGATCACAGCATAGGAGGAAGCGCGCATGAGGATTGTCAGGAGCATATTGATCGCTGTCAGTATCCTGTCCCTGGGGCTGTTCGGGATATCGGAACTGGTCCGGATCAACGGCAGGGATACAGAAGCGCCGGTGATCACCAGCGACAGGGAAGTGCTGGAAATACCGTGCGGATATACACAGGAGCAGCTTATGGAAGGATTGTCCGCTGAGGATGGGACAGACGGAGACCTGACCCCGGAGATCATAGCAGGGTCATTTTCCCGGTTTATCGATACAGGAGTGTGCAATCTTACTTATGTAGTGTTCGACTCCTCGGATCAGCCGGCAAGCCTGACCAGGAAAGTGAAATTTACGGATTATCATCCGCCCAGGTTCACACTGACTGAGCCTCTCGTGTTCTCGGAGCAGGAAGGGAGCTACACGGAAGCCATGGAGCGGCTCGGGGCACAGGACCAGCTGGACGGCAGCCTGAAAGAATGGATCACCCAGACAGATACGGATGTAAACTACCAGCGTGTGGGGGCGTATACGATGTCCGTGGAAGTGAGCAACAGTTTCGGCGATACATCGTCAGCGGCTCTTCCGGTGCATGTGGTGAGCGCGGAAAACCGGCGTGTGGATATTGCCCTTGCTTCCGGGATCGTATACGTTGGCGCCGGGGAGAGCTTTGATCCGGCAGCTTATATTTCAGGTGTGACAGCAGCGGACGGGACAGTCCTCGATGCGTCTGCAGTGACAGTGGAGTCTGCGGTGGATACGAATACTCCGGGGTGTTATGAAGTACATTACCAGGCCTTTGACGCCGGGGGGAATACAGGAGAGACGTGGATGACTGTCATTGTCGGAGAAGGAGGGACAGAATGAACGGAGAAAGATTCAGCCTGGCTGAGATCAGTGTCAGGGGCTTATGCATGGATCTGTTCAGGAATGCGTGGATGATCCTGCTCGCGGCGGCAGCAGTATGGCTTGCGGCGACAGGCTGGCATAATCTTACCTATCAGCCGGAATATACATCTTCCGCGACTCTTGTCGTCACGGTAAAGGGCAGCTCCAGTACATACAGTTCCCTTTCACTGACAACGCAGATGGCAGATGTATTCGGACAGGTATTCCAGAGCGATGCCCTGGCTGAGAAGATCGCGGAAGAGACTGGGGAGGAGATCGCCGGAAAGATCAGCTGTACTCCGATCCAGGAGACGAATCTCCTCGTGCTCAGCGTGACATGCCGCCATCCCAGGGACGCATATCTTTTTATCAACGCGGCGCTGGAACATTACGGGGAAGTGGCGGGCGATGTGTTTTCCAATGCTTCTCTCCGGACAGTACAGGAGCCGGAAGTGCCGTCCGCTCCGTCGAATACTTCGGCGGCCATGAGATACAGGTATCCTCTGATGGCGGCGGGGGCGGCAGGAATGGCAGCTTTGATCTGTCTGCTGTATGTGATGCGTTTCACGGTGAAGAATCCTCTGTGCGCACAGCGCCAGCTGGACGGGAAGGTCAGAGGCGTGATACCGTTTGAGCAGAAAGGGACAGCTCTCAGACAGAAGAAAAACCCGAAGGAAGCGCTGCTTTTGGATTCCCCGGTCGTGAGTATGGGATTCGCAGAGGCGGGGCGGCGGACTGCTGCGAGAGTTGAGTATCATATGAGGCGGCACAGGCAGAAGATGCTGCTCGTATCCAGTATCGCGGAGAACGAAGGAAAATCTACCGTAGCGGCAAATCTGGCGCTCGCTCTGGCGGAAAAGCATAAAAAGGTGCTCCTCGTGGATGGGGACCTGAGGAGGCCTGCCCAGCACAAGGTGTTTGAAGAGAAGGGGAAGGAAAGGTTCTCTTTCAGCCAGGTGCTCAAAGGAGAGGCTGACTGGAAGGATGCCGCCTTCTACAATAAGAGGAGTGATATTTGGGAATTGTTCCAGTTCCGCGCTGTCCGGGAGCCGGCAAGGATACTCAGGGAGGAGAAGCTGGAAGGACTCGCGGAGGAGTGGAAGCGGGAGATGGATTATATCATTATAGACTGCTCGCCCGTGGCAGTATCCGCGGACGCGGAAGTCTGGGTGTCTGTGGCAGATTCGGTCCTCCTCGTTGTAAGAGAAGACTGGGCGGATGTGCGGGTGATCAATGATGCTGTGGATATGATCAGCCAGAACGGGACGGACTTTACAGGGTTTGTGCTGAATGCATTCCACAGGGAATGGTCCCGGCCTGCGGGGCGGCAGGAGTATTCTTACGGCCGTGCGTACCGGAGCCAGGATATGCCGGGCGAGGGGCTGACAGGGCGGAGCGGGGAGCATACTGCCCGTGGAGAAAGAGGTTAGATATATGCAGGATCAGAGAAATCGGATTGATGAAAGAGAAGATGAGATGGAGATCGATCTCGGGCTGCTGTTTGCGGGAATGTGGAAGAATATCCGCAGGTTCTGGTGGCTGGCGCTGCTCCTGACTGTGGCTGGCGCCGCAGGGGTAACTGTATATCAGAGAGTATTCCATCAGCCAATGTATGAATGCAGCGCGACATTTACCGTTGCCACCGGGAACAGCGAGAACGGAAGCTACAGCTTTTATTATAATTCCAGCACAGCGGACCAGATGTCGCTGACATTTCCGTATATACTGGAGAGCAATTTTTTCCAGAGCGCGCTTATGGAGGAACTGGGGACCGATACGCTGAACGGGGAGATCAGCTCTGAGACGATCACAGATTCGAATGTGGTCACTATGCGTGTGGAAAGTCCTGACCCGGAGGATGCGCGGGCAATCCTGGAGGCAGCGCTGGCGATCTATCCGGAGACCGCGAGATTTGTCTTGGGAGATATCCAGTTCAATATGCTGGACGGCCCTGAGACTCCGGCAGCGCCTTTTAACCAGATGAGCGTACGGCGCTGCCTTCTCCTCGGCGGGGCCGGCGGGGCGGCTGTGTCCCTGCTGATCTTCCTGCTGATGTCGCTGTTCTGGAAAGCGGTGTGCAGCCCGGAGGATATGAAAAAGATAACGAGCCTGCGGTGTCTGGCGTTTATCCCTCATGTCCGCTTTAAGGCAAGGAAGAAGCTTGACGATACGCGGCTTTCTCTGCTGAACGAAAAGCTGCCGTTCGGATACAGGGAGAGCATACGCTCTCTCCAGAAAAGAGTCGTAAAAAACCTTGAGCATATGGATGGGAAGATCCTTATGGTCACGAGTTCCACGGCGGGAGAGGGCAAGACGACAGTGGCCGTGAACCTTGCGCAGATGCTGGCGGCGGATGGAAGCAGAGTCCTCCTGATAGACGGCGACCTGAGAAAGCACGGGAGCGCAGGGCTCCTGGGAGTGAGCGGGAAGTACAGCCTGAAAGATGTGGCAGGTATGGACACGAAAAAGGTGAAAGCCGGAGAGCTCCTGGAAAGGATCCCCGGGAGTACGATGTGGCTGCTGGGAAACAATGAGGTCGTGAAACAGCCGGCGCCGGTCCTGAGCAGCAGGATGGTGAAGCTGTTTATCAGGGAGATGCGGCGGAAGATGGACTATGTCATCATAGACAGCCCGCCGTGCACGATGTTCCAGGATGCGGGAATACTTGCGGATCATGCGGACGCAGTCCTGTATGTGGTGAAATATGATGAGCTGCCCCTGCAGAAGATACAGGAGGGGCTTTCCTTCCTGGGAAGCCAGAGGACTCCGTTCACAGGATATGTCTTTAATAATTTCCCGGAAGGACCCGGCGAATATGGTTACAGCCGTTATGGGTACGGAAGGTACGGTTACGGAAAATACGGGTACGGCAGATATGGCTATGGGAAATATGGCTATGGAAGATACGGTTATGGAAGCGATGGAGATGAAACGGAAACAGAGGAGCAGGAGGATTGACCTGCACATGCATATCCTCCCGGGAGTGGACGATGGAGCGGAGACAATGGAGGATGCGGTGGAGATGGCGGAAATCTCTGTGCGCAGCGGCATTGGCACAGTGGCAGCCACACCGCACGGAGATTTTTCCCGCTGGGATGCGATAGAATATATCAGGCTCTGTTCCGCGAAGCTGGATGCGCTGCGCTCTGAGCTGGCACGCAGGAAGATCCCTCTTAAAGTGGTGGGCGGGATGGAGCTCCTGGTAAATGAAGCGCTCATAAAGTGGGCGCGGGAGAACCGGCTGCCCGGGATCAACGGAAGCAGATGGCTGCTTGTGGAATTTTATTTTGACATCAGCTTAAGCCGTGCGCTGAGGATGGCGGATGAGCTTGCCGCACTCGGATACCGGCTGATCCTGGCGCATCCTGAGAGGTACGGACTGGCGCGGCGCAGCCCGGAAGATCTGAGGGCATTCTATGACAGGAATATCATACTGCAGGTCAATAAGGGCAGTATCTTACAGGAATTCGGGAGAAAGGCGTTCCGCGCTGCGGACTGGATGCTGTCCGCAGGGATCGCCGGCGCAGTGGCATCGGATGCGCACGACCCTGTCCTGCGGACGCCGGATATGGAGGATGCGGTGGATGTGCTGGAGATGTATTATGGAAGGGATGCGGCTGAGGTGCTGATGGAGAGAAATCCGGGGAGGATCGTGGAAAGCGCACCCGGCGCTTGACATTCCCCTGTCCATATGCTACCCTTTTTTACAGATCAAAATGATCCGAATATATTTTGAAACGCAATGACGAAGAGAGTAGTCTGCCGGAGATCTTACAGAGAATTCCCGGAGGGATACAGCGCACAGGCACGGCGTGCCGGTATATCAGCCGGCCGGGTACTGCAGCAGTATCCCGATGCTGAGAGGGACAGGTCGAACACAGATGAACATGGCTTCTGAGCAGCGCACCGAACGGCGGATATACAGTCAGACACAGCCAGAGAACAGGGCTGTTTATCGGGTATCTGCGGCAAGGCTGCGAAGGGTCCGCCCTTTACAGCGGGGGATGCAAGCGGCAGGCTAGCTGTGCGCGGGCACCCGGTGAGGCCTCTTCCGTGAGGGGGAGGCGAAGAGAAGTGGTAACACGGTAAATACCCGTCTTCTTACAGGTTAAGGAGGCGGGATTTTTTTCGCCATTGTAAGCCGGAAGTAATAAGGAAAGAGAGGAGACGCTATATGTCAGACAAACAGAAATACTACATTACAACAGCGATTGCCTACACATCAGGCAAGCCGCACATCGGCAATACCTATGAGATCGTGCTCGCGGACGCGATCGCGCGCTACAAGAGGAGCCAGGGATACGATGTATTCTTCCAGACAGGAACAGACGAGCACGGGCAGAAGATCGAGCTCAAGGCGGAGGAAGCGGGGATCACCCCGAAGGAGTTTGTGGACAATGTGTCCGCTGAGATCAAGAGGATCTGGGACCTGATGGATACTTCCTATGATAAATTTATCCGTACAACGGACGCGGACCATGAGAAGCAGGTGCAGAAGATTTTTAGGAAGCTTTATGAGCAGGGAGATATTTATAAAGGATATTATGAAGGCATGTACTGTACACCGTGCGAGTCCTTCTTTACGGAGTCCCAGCTCGTGGATGGCAAGTGCCCGGACTGTGGGCGCGAGGTACAGCCTGCGAAGGAAGAGGCATATTTCTTCAAAATGAGCAAGTATGCGGACCGTCTGATCGACTATATCAATGAGCACCCGGAGTTCATCCAGCCGGTGTCCAGGAAGAATGAGATGATGAATAACTTCCTGCTCCCGGGTCTTCAGGATCTGTGCGTGTCCAGGACGTCCTTTAAGTGGGGAATCCCGGTGGATTTTGACCCGAAGCATGTGACCTATGTGTGGCTGGACGCTCTGACCAACTATATCACGGGGATCGGGTACGATGCGGACGGGAACAGCACGGAGCAGTTTGAGAAGCTGTGGCCCGCGGACCTGCATCTGATCGGGAAGGACATTATCCGCTTCCATACGATCTACTGGCCCATCTTCCTGATGGCGCTGGGGCTGCCCCTGCCGAAGCAGGTATTCGGGCATCCGTGGCTCTTACAGGGCGACGGCAAGATGAGCAAGTCAAAGGGAAATGTGCTCTATGCGGACGAGCTGGTGGATTTCTTCGGGGTGGACGCGGTGCGCTATTTTGTGCTCCATGAGATGCCGTTCGAGAATGACGGTGTGATCACCTGGGAGCTGATGGTGGAGCGCCTGAATTCCGACCTTGCGAATACGCTCGGAAACCTGGTGAACCGTACGGTTTCCATGACGAACAAATATTTCGGCGGCACAGTGACGGATAAAGGTGTGGCGGAAGATGTGGACGCGGACCTGAAGGCAGTGATCGAGAATACGCCGAAGGCAGTGGACGCAAAGATGAACGACCTCAGAGTCGCGGATGCGATCACAGAGATCTTCAATCTGTTCAAACGCTGCAACAAATATATCGATGAGACAATGCCGTGGGCGCTGGCAAAGGATGAGGCGAAAAAAGACCGCCTGGAGACAGTGCTCTGGAACCTGATCCAGGGGATCTCAGCAGGTGCGCGGCTTCTGGAATCCTTTATGCCGTCTACGAGCAAAAAGATACTGGAGCAGCTCGGAGACGGGCATGTGACACAGAAACCGGAAATCCTGTTCCAGAGGCTGGACCTGGAAGAAGTGATGAAGAAAGTGGAAGAACTGCATCCGCACAAGGATGACGCGGCAGAGAACGGAAGCGGAGATGCGGCGGATGGCGCTGAGAAAGAGGATGCTGTGATTGACATCGAGCCGAAGGATGAGATCACTTTTGAACAGTTCGGGACCATGCAGTTCCAGGTGGGCGAGATCATTGCCTGCGAGGAAGTGAAGAAATCCAAAAAGCTTCTCTGCTCCCAGGTAAAGATCGGCAGCCAGGTGAAACAGATCGTGTCAGGCATCAAGGCGCACTATACGCCGGAAGAGATGGTAGGCAAGAAGGTCATGGTGCTGGTGAACTTAAAGCCCGCGAAGCTGGCGGGAGTACTGTCAGAGGGAATGCTGCTCTGCGCAGAGGACGCTGACGGGAACCTGTCGCTGATGGTGCCGGAGAAGGAGATGCCGGCAGGAGCGGAGATCTGCTGATTCAAAGTAGACGCACAGCAACCTTAAGGACGACAGGAGCGGACCGGCCGCAGAAATCGGATGGCTTGCGGATTGGCCTCAGAAATCAGACAGTTTGCGGACTGGCAGCAGAGATTGGACAGCTTGCGACCGGCTGAGGGGCTCAGACGGCCTCCAACACCTCAAGCAGCCGTGAGTTGTCCTCCGGCATCATAATACAGAATCGGACGAATTCCCCGTCCAGGCACTGGAAGGAGGAACAGTCACGGATCATCAGACCGCGTTTGATGCATGTCTCGAACACATCAAACGCGGTCTTTCCTTCTTTTAAGATCCTGAGCAGAAGGAAATTGGCATAAGGCGGATAGACCTTGTAAGCGCCCTGTTGTGACAATGCCTCATACATCCTGCTGCACTCAGTGAGCACCAGTTCCCTGGTGCGGTCGATATAATCCTTATCCTGGAACAGCAGCTCTCCGGCAAAGGCTCCGATACTGTTCAGCGACCAGGGAATCTGCTTTTCCTTCATCTTTTTGAGGAAGTTTTTGTTCCCGGTGACAGCATAACCCAGGCGCATGCCCGGAGCCGCGAAGAATTTGGATACACCGCGGAGGACGCAGAGATTGCCGAATTTTTTTGTAAACGGCACTGCGGTGACAGCGTCAATGTCCGGGGCAAATTCCACATAGGTCTCATCGATCATGACGAACACATCGTGATCTGCGCAAAATGAGAGCAGTTTTTCCATATCATCATGCAGGATCGCCGATGAGGTGGGATTATTCGGGTTGCAGAGAATGAGAAAATCATACCCGCCTTTATCAAGCACAGAACAGAAATCGTCCACGTCCAGCGCAAAGTCCTGTTCCTCCCTCAGATGATAGTATTCCTGTGTGCTCCCGGAAAAAGAAAGCTCCCGGGAATACTCGGAATAGGTCGGCCCGAGGATGAGAGTATGTTTTGGCGCCCGGGCGTCGATCAGCAGGGAGATCAGTTCGCTGGAGCCGTTCCCGGGGAGTATGAAGTCCGCAGGGATCTGGCAGTATGCGGACAGGACACTGCGCAGCGCAGTATAATCCCGGTCCGGGTAGGAAGAAAGAACATCCAGGTGCGATGCAAGCTCTTTCTTTACGGAATCAGACAGCCCCAGCGGGTTGACATTTGCCCCGAAGTTGGTGATGTCTTCTTTATTCAGATGATAGTATCCACAGATTTTCTCAATGTCGCTCCCGTGAAAAACAGGTCGTGTATTCATGTTCTCCCTTCCCTTCGTATAAAAACTCAGTATAAAACTCAGTGTAAAAGCATAAAACACAGTGTAAAAATCCAGATTGGAAAATCAACCTGAAAATTTAGTTTCAAAGCCTGGCGGAACCGTGCTGCTACATGGTCTCAAAAAGGATCCCCAGAGTATTCGGACCGCAGTGGCAGGAGATGGTACAGCTTGCTTTGGTCACATGGATCTCTTTAAATTTCATCGTCTCTTCAACTGTCTTCCGCACAAGGTCAATATATTCCTGCGGGATCCCGGAGTGGGTGATAAAGAGCAGGTCTGTATTGATGTCTGAATATTTCGCCAGCTCATCCTTTACATATTTTACAAGGACCTTGTCCAGTGAGCCCCGGTACTTTTTTCCGACTCCCATGCTCCCGTCCCGGTTGTCTACCTGGATGCATGGCTTTAATTTCAGCATATTGGCGCCGAGGGCTGCGACAGCGGAGCAGCGTCCGCCCGCGTGGAGAAAGGTCAGGGTATCAAGGATGAAGCTGGCGTGGCATTTTGAGGTCCGCTTCCGCAGTGCATCTGCGATCCCGGCTGCATCCATGCCCTGTTCGATCATCTTCCCGGCGGCAACGACTAGCAGGCCGGTCCCGGTGGAGAGATTGCAGCTGTCCACCACGTGGACATGTCCCAGCTCTTCTGCGGCAAGGCAGCAGTTCTGGTATACGCTGGAGAGCGCGTGCCCCAGATTGATGTGGATGATCTCGTATCCGTCTTCTACCCATGGGCGGAAATGGTCGATGTATTCCTGTACATTGACTGCTGCGGTTTTGGGGAGTGTTTTGTGGTCGTAATATTCCTGATAGATTTCTTCCGGTGTGATATCTACATTATCCCTGTACTGCTTTTCATTCAGTATGATATGCAGGGGAAAATAGTTGACATTATAACGTACTTTTAGTTCCTCATCCAGATCGCAGGTGCTGTCCGCACTCAGGATGATCTTCTGTGCTGTCTTGTCTGACATGGTCCAAACCTCCTGATGAAAGCATGATATATACGGTTCTTTGAAAGACAGTATAGCACGTTTTAAGAGAAAGGGGAGGGGCGAAATAAAACTTGTATTTCCTATATGCCGGTGTTACACTTTTTTAGTATGTTTGGTCCCTGCGCCTGTTTTTACGGTGGGAATCGAAGGGATAAAGAGAAGAGCTGCTGCATTAAAAGAACTGCGGCGCGTCAGTGCTCCCTAAATGAAGGGAAATTATATGGAAGGAGAATTTATTTTATGTACAGAGCATCAGAAAAGCGATATGAAAGAATGGCATATACAAGGTGTGGGCGGAGCGGGCTGAAGCTGCCGGCTGTGTCCCTCGGGCTGTGGCACAATTTCGGGGATACCGGGGTATATGAGAATATGCGGCAGATCTGTTTTACTGCATTTGACAATGGGGTCACGCATTTTGACCTTGCGAATAATTATGGCCCGGCGCCGGGAAGCGCGGAGAAGAATTTCGGCAGGATCCTGAAGGAAGACCTGGGACAGTACAGAGACGAACTCATTATCAGCACAAAGGCGGGTTACGAGATGTGGGACGGCCCTTACGGCGACTGGGGCAGCAGGAAATATCTCCTCGCCAGCCTGGACCAGAGCCTGAAAAGGATGGGGCTGGAGTACGTGGATATTTTCTACCATCACAGAATGGATCCGGAAACGCCGCTGGAGGAGACAATGGGCGCCCTGGCGCAGGCAGTGGCTTCCGGGAAGGCGCTGTATGCAGGACTGTCCAATTATGACGGAGAGACCATGAAAAAGGCGGCAGCTATCCTGGATGAGATGCACTGTCCGTTTATCATTAACCAGAACCGCTATTCTATCTTTGACCGTACCATCGAGAAGAACGGGCTGAAAGATGCGGCGGCAGAGACCGGGAAGGGGATCATTGCGTTCAGCCCTCTGGCGCAGGGGCTCCTGACCAACCGTTACCTGAACGGGATCCCGGCGGACAGCAGGATACGGACGGATGGAAGATTTCTTCATGCAGAGACACTGACAGAGGAGCGTCTGCAGCAGATCCGGAATCTCAACGGGATCGCGGCGGGCAGGGGGCAGACCCTTGCGGAGATGGCTCTGAGCTGGGTGTTAAAAGACGGAGCAGTGACAAGTGTGCTGATCGGCGCGTCAAAGCCGGAACAGGTGCTGGACAATATCAAAGCGATTGAAAACACACAGTTTACGGAAGAGGAACTGAAGAAGATCGACAGCGTGAGCATGTAGCGCGGCGGTATCTGGAAATAAACGGCAGTAAAATCAGGCAGAAAAGAGGCAGGGAGAATGGAAGAGCGGGATACGCAGGAGAAAAAGGCAGTGCAGGATCAGCCATCAGAGGCCATGGCGGCAGTACGGGATGAGCCGTCAGGGAACATGGCAGCAGCGGCGGATCAGCCATCAGGGACCAGGACAGCAGTACAGAAGCCGGGAAAGCGGGATCTGACGACCGGGAGCGTGACATCTACCATGCTCCTTTTTGCTGTGCCCATGATACTGGGGAATGTCCTCCAGCAGTGCTACAACCTGGCGGATACATGGATCGTGGGGAAATTTGTCGGGTCAGGGGCTCTGGCGGCAGTGGGGAGCGCCTATACACTTATGACATTCCTGACTTCTATCCTCACGGGCATGTGCATGGGCGGCGGCGCGCTGTTTTCTATCTGCTACGGCCGCAGGGATATCCGTAAGATGAAGGAATATATGGTGTCATCCTTTGTGCTGATCCTGGGGATCACCGCGCTTTTGACCGCGTTGTCTTTTGCATTCCTGCATCCCATCCTCAGGCTGATGCAGATCCCTTCGGATGTGTACGATATGATGTATGACTATATGTGGATCATCCTGTTCGGGCTGCCTTTTATCTTTCTTTATAATTATTTCGCATTCCTTCTGCGCTCAGTCGGAAATTCCGTGACTCCTCTGGTATTCCTCGGCGTCAGCACTGCGCTGAATATCGGGCTGGACTATGTGTTTGTGGCTGTCTTTGACTGGAATGTGGAGGGCGCTGCGATCGCGACAGTCCTTGCCCAGATCATATCCGGGATCGGAATCGCCGGATACAGCTTCGCGAAAGAGGAAGTGCTGCGCCTGAAAAAAGAAGAACTGAGGGTAAACGGCGGGCTCCTGGGAGAGATCTTCTCCTATTCCGCAGCGACCGGGATCCAGCAGTCGGTCATGAATTTCGGGATCCTCATGGTGCAGGGTCTTGTGAACAGCTTCGGGACCGCGGTCATGGCTGCGTTTGCGGCGGGAGTGAAGATCGATACGCTGGCGTATATGCCGGCGCAGGAATTCGGAAACGCTTATTCCATCTTTATCTCGCAGAATTACGGAGCAGGGAAAAAAGGCAGGATCAGGAAGGGCTCGAAAAGCGCGGTGGCCGTTGTGCTGGTATTCTGCCTGGCGGCATCTGCGGTAGTCTTTATCCTTGCCCGGCAGCTCATGGGGATCTTTATCGCGCCGGAAGAGACTGAGATCATTAACATCGGAGCCGGATATCTGCGGATCGAAGGGGCGTGCTACTGCGGGATTGGAATTTTGTTCCTGCTGTACGGATATTTCCGCGCGGTGGAAAAGCCGAAGGTTTCACTGCTTCTGACGATCATATCGCTCGGGACGAGAGTCGTGTTGGCTTACGCTTTTGCTCCTGTCTTTGGTGTGGGAGCAATCTGGTGGGCAATCCCCATCGGATGGGCGCTGGCGGACATGACCGGGGCGGTGCTTTTAAATCTGGATTTGCGGGGGAGCCGACCGATTGGCTGAATGTCCGAAAACCGTCGATGTGATCGAGGATGTTTTCGCGGCGGGCGGGGATATGGCGACGGTGATTTGGAGTAATCTGCCGAAACCTGAGCCATATCCCCGCCCACCGCGAAAGACTTTGCATCAAAGGGGACGGTTTTCTTCGCGCATCCGATCGGAAGGCCCCCGCAGGCAAATGCAGGATTTCTGAAATATCAGAACTGAAAAATGTACAAAATTGTTGTGGGTGGTTTGAGTAAAACTGCCCATAGTTTTTTCTGCCCGGATATGCTATGATTAAGTCCACCTGATCCCCGGTCATGGGGATCAAACTATCAGTTTCAAATTCATTTTATTTCAAGGCTGGTTCAGCCGGTTATTCACAGATGTGAGACGTGAACTGCAAAGGAAAGGAGTGAGGAGCAGGAGCTGTTTATTTATTGTAAATCAAAAGCAAAAATACTATAATCAAAGGAGAAAAGCTTATGGAAGAAAAAACAAAACTGAATATGCAGATGTATGATGCTGAGAGTATCCTTGCTCCCCTGCAGAAGCTGAACCTGATGGATGATTTCCTGTTTGATGCTGCCACCGGGGATCTGGAAACATGCAGGATCATTATCGAACTGTCACTGGGCATCAGGATCCGTAACATTGCCTGGAAAGAAGGACAGAAGGTGATCCGCAATCTTCCGGGGAACCGGGGGATCCGGATGGATTTCTATGTGGGTTCGACCTTTATGGATATGGGCTGTACCGATATACATTTGACAACCGGTGCAAAGAGCTCCCGGATCTGGTCATGGGAGACGAATGCAGCAAGATCATCCTGAATACGAAGGGGAAAAATGAAGACAGAGTAGACAGGGCGCTGATCGATTTTTTGCATTACGTGGAAAAGAGCAGCGACGAGAATGTGCCGGAAGACTGTGATGAGCGTTTGAAACATCTGCATAAAAAGATTCACCAGATCAAAATGAGTGAGGAGATTGGAGTGAGTTATATGAAGATGGAAGAACGCGACAGATTGATAAGAGCAGAAGGAAGAGCAGAAGGCGAGGCCCGGCTGGTCGGTGTTATCCGAAAAAAGGTTTCAAAGAACATGTCGGCTGCTGATATTGCAGACTGGCTGGAGACAGGGCGTGAAGAGGTGGAGAGAACAATAGAGCTTCTTGGAGCGCATCCTGACTGGACGGACCTTCAGGTCGCGGAAGAACTGCTGGGCAGGGGAAACCTTGCCAAATTCGATGCGTAGTTTTGATTTTTAAGTTTTGGCAGCCGGATATACAGTCACCTTAGCCCTCTCCACATACATACCAGCTCCGTCCTGCCCGCCAATTCTGAATTTTTCTGGTATATGAGAAGAAAATAAGAGAATGTCAAAGAAATTTACCTATGTTCCAAGCAGATTTACTGGTATCAGGCAACGTTATCTGGTACGATACAGGCGGAATAAAAGAGGATTTCAAAAAAATGTGGACATGAAGGAGAATTATTAATGCTCGGAGATAAGCTAATGGAAGTGAGGAAAAAGCACGGGTACAGTCAGCAGGAGATCGCTGATATGCTGTCCGTCAGCAGGCAGACAATCTCGAACTGGGAATCTGGTCAAGGGGCGCCTGCCTTGGATAAAGCGTGCGAGCTTGCCAGGATATATAAGATCAGTCTGGATGAGCTGGTTGGAAATGAAGTGAGAAACAGGGTGGAAAAACAGAAAGAAAAAGATATCCATGTGTTGAAAAAACTGACAGGGAGGACTTGTATTCTGGACTGCTCGGACTGGGATGTACTGCTTTTAGATGGAGCGGAGGATGCTTCCGGCAATATCCGAGTAAGAATACTTGATGTGAATGAGGCATGGATGAAGATTGAATATACCCGTAGAAAAGAAGGGACGATATTCCAGAAGGAAACCGTGCAGAGAGTGGTTGATCTGTCGAAGATACAGGGGATCGGATTTGAAGAGGGGGAGTAAGGATGGTCGTTTTTTTGTTAATTGTGCTGATCGTGCTTTTGATCTATATTATCTGGGAAAAGAAAAAAGGAAATGAGCAGGGAAAACAAGAATTTTCATGGAGCCCTTTTCTGCCGGGATATAAAGGGAAAAACTGTGAGATTGCTGTAAAAGAACCCCTTCCTTACATTGATATTATGTACAGTGAAAAAGGAATGCTGCTTGATATGGATGACGAGTGGATCATGCTTTTATGCAGACGGAAAAAGAAGACAGTAGTAAAAATACTTCGGATCGATAATATAAGTTCGGTGAAAGAAATCGTCTGATAAAAAATGTTCTGACGGGTTATTTCCTACATAATATTAAAACTGCAAAATGTACAAAATTGCTGTGGGTGGTTTGAGTAAAACTGCCCATAGTTTTTTCTGCCCGGATATGCTATGATTAAGTCCATCTGATCCCCGGTCATGGGGATCAAACTATCAGTTTCAAATTCATTTTATTTCAAGGCTGGTTCAGCCGGTTATTCACAGATGTGAGACGTGAACTGCAAAGGAAAGGAGTGAGGAGCAGGAGCTGTTTATTTATTGTAAATCAAAAGCAAAAATACTATAATCAAAGGAGAAAAGCTTATGGAAGAAAAAACAAAACTGAATATGCAGATGTATGATGCTGAGAGTATCCTTGCTCCCCTGCAGAAGCTGAACCTGATGGATGATTTCCTGTTTGATGCTGCCACCGGGGATCTGGAAACATGCAGGATCATTATCGAACTGTCACTGGGCATCAGGATCCGTAACATTGCCTGGAAAGAAGGACAGAAGGTGATCCGCAATCTTCCGGGGAACCGGGGGATCCGGATGGATTTCTATGTGGGTTCGACCTTTATGGATATGGGCTGTACCGATATACATTTGACAACCGGTGCAAAGAGCTCCCGGATCTGGTCATGGGAGACGAATGCAGCAAGATCATCCTGAATACGAAGGGGAAAAATGAAGACAGAGTAGACAGGGCGCTGATCGATTTTTTGCATTACGTGGAAAAGAGCAGCGACGAGAATGTGCCGGAAGACTGTGATGAGCGTTTGAAACATCTGCATAAAAAGATTCACCAGATCAAAATGAGTGAGGAGATTGGAGTGAGTTATATGAAGATGGAAGAACGCGACAGGCTGATAAGAGATGAAGGTTTAAGGCGGGGAAAAGCGGAAGGCAGGGCAGAGGGCGAGGCCCGGCTGGTGAGTATTATCCGAAAAAAGGTTTCAAAGAGCATGTCGGCTGCTGATATCGCAGATTTGCTGGAGACAGGGTGTGAAGAGGTGGAGAGAACAATGGAGCTGCTTGGAGCGCATCCTGACTGGACGGACCTTCAGGTCGCGGAGGAACTGCTCAGACAGGAAGCTACATCAGAGGGGCAGGAGTAGCTCAACAGCCGATATAGAGAACGAAACTTAAGCAAGAAAGAGAAGGTGGCATTCTATGTACATAGCGGATCTGCACATCCATTCCCGGTACTCCCGGGCGACCAGCAGAGAGTGTACCCCGGAGTATCTGGATCTCTGGGCGAGGAGAAAAGGCATCCATATCGTGGGGACAGGAGATTTCACACACCCGGCATGGCGGGAGGAACTGGCAGAAAAGCTCGTGCCCGCGGAGGACGGACTGTATGTGCTGAGAGATGAGTACCGGATCAAAGACGGCAGTGTGCGGGGAGATATGGTTCCCCGCTTTGTCATCACCGGAGAGATCAGTTCCATATATAAGAAAAATGGGAAGGTGAGGAAGGTCCACAGTGTGATCATCCTGCCTGGGCTTGAGGATGCAGAGCGGATCTCAAATAAGCTGGAACAGATTGGGAATATCCATTCCGACGGGCGTCCGATCCTGGGGCTGGACTGCCATGACCTGCTGGAGATCACTCTGGAGCTATGCCCTTCATCGGTGTATGTGCCTGCGCATATCTGGACGCCTCATTTTTCCATGTTCGGCGCGTTTTCCGGGTTTGATACGGTGGAAGAGTGCTTTGAGGATCTGACCCCGCATATCCATGCCGTGGAGACAGGGCTTTCTTCGGATCCGCCTATGAACTGGCGCGTCTCCGCCCTGGACCGGTTCCAGCTCGTGTCGAATTCGGATGCTCATTCTCCGGCGAAGCTGGGGAGAGAGGCAAATCTGCTGGATATTCCTATGTCCTACGAAGGGCTTGTGCAGGCGATACAGACAGGAGAGGGACTGTACGGTACCATCGAGTTTTTCCCGGAGGAAGGGAAATACCATATGGATGGGCACAGGAAGTGCAATCTCTGCCTGTCTCCTTCTGACACTATGAAATATAATGGGATCTGTCCGGTGTGCGGCCGCAAGATCACCATCGGCGTATCCCACCGGGTGGAGGAGCTTGCGGACCGTCCGGAAGGATATGTGCGGGAAGGGGCAAAGGCCTTTGAGAGCCTTGTGCCGCTCCCGGAAGTGATCGCCGCTTCTATGGGATGCTCGGCGGCGAGTAAAAAGGCAGGAAAAGAGTATGCGCATATGCTCTTGGGGCTGGGCCCGGAGTTTGAGATATTGAGGACACTCCCCATCGAGGATATCCGGCGGGTGTCCGGCACAAGGATTGCGGAAGGAATCCAGCGGCTCAGGGATGGGAAAGTAGAGCGCATCCCCGGATTTGACGGCGAGTATGGTGTGATCCGTCTGTTCAGCGCGGATGAGCTGGAAAATACAGAAGGACAGATGAGCTTCTTTGATATGATCGGCGCGGCAGCCGTTGGTGCGGAGAAAGACGGCTGCACGGATAAGACTGTCGGTGAGGATGAGGCCGGAGGGGAAAGCGCTGTTGAAGAGAATGGGATCGATCGCAAGGGCAGCCGTGTGCAGACCGCAGCCCTGGATCCGGAGCAGCTCCGGGCGGTCACATCAGGGGCTGCGCGGATCGCTGTCAAGGCAGGACCGGGCACGGGGAAGACAAAGACTCTTGTATCCCGCCTGAAATATCTTCTTGAAACCCGCAGGGGGCGCCCGTCTGAGATCACAGCAGTCACATTTACAAATCAGGCGGCGGCTGAGATGCGGGAGAGAGTAGTCAGAGAGACCGGGAAAAGATCAGCGGGCAGGATGATGACGATCGGCACTTTCCACGCGGTCTGCCTGGATTTCCTGAAAGCGCAGGGCAGGGAATTCTTCCTGGCAGGAGAGGCAGAGCTCCGGGAGCTGGCGGAACAGGCATTGGACGAGTGCGGGCAGACGATGAGCGCAAAGGAATTCCTTGAGCAGGTGTCGCGGCAGAAATCAGGGATCGCGGACGCACAGACAGGACAGGCATATGACCGCTATGAACAGTTAAAAGCAGAGAAAAAACTGTACGATTTTGACGATCTTCTCCTCTGCACCGCAGATCTGATCGAGAGCGGGAATGTGCAGCCCGGGTGGGAGAAGAGTTTCCGGTATCTTCTTGTGGATGAATTCCAGGACATCAACCTGATCCAGCGCCGTCTGATCAAGATCTGGCACAGTTTCGGGCAGGAGCTCTTTGTGATCGGGGACCCGGACCAGTCGATCTATGGTTTCCGCGGGGCGGACGCGGAGTGCTTTGAAAAACTGGCAGAGGATTATCCGGACCTTGAAGTGATCGGGCTGAAGGAAAATTACCGCTCCGCGCCGCAGATCCTGACAGCGGCGGAGACAGTTATGGGCAGGAGGGAAAGCCTGCACGCCAACTGCCCGGACAATGTGCCTGTGCGTGTCGTGCAGGCGGCAAGCCCCCTGGCAGAAGATATTTTTATCGCAAAGGAGATCGGGCACATGGCAGGCGGCGTCGGAATGCTGGAGGCCCACAGAGAAGCATGGGAAAACGGAGACCGGAAGGTCAGAGGCTTCGGGGATATCGCCGTCCTGTACCGGACGAACCATCAGGCGCATCTCCTGGAAAAATGCCTGAAAAAAGAGGGGATCCCCTATGTCGTGGCAGGGCGGGAAGAGTTTCTCCAGGCTGATCTGGAAGCTCCCGTGGAATACTATGACGGAGGAGCTGATCAGGAATACAGCGGAAAAACTGAGGCTATCATGGAATAAGAAAAAGCCGCAGAAATTCCTGGAAGAATGGATTTCTGAGATGGGACTGGAAGAAGAGCAGGCGATGGCGCAGTTTGCGGGAATGACCGTATTTTACAGGACAATGGATGAATTCCTGAGCGCTCTTGAGCTGGGCGTGGAGAGCGACCTGAAACGGTGCGGGAATAAGCAATATGTATCAGAGGCAGTGACCCTGATGACGCTCCACGGCTCAAAAGGACTGGAGTTCCCGGCAGTATTCATCTGCGGGGCAGAGAAAGGGCTGATCCCGCTGGAGAGCGAAAAACACCCGGCAGACAGAGATGAGGAACGGCGGCTGTTCTATGTGGGGATGACCAGGGCAAAGGAAGAGCTGGTCATTACATCGTCAGGCGAACTCTCTGAGTTCCTAGAGGAGCTGAAAAAGAAAAACGGAGAAAATGGAGAAAATGAGCTGCCGGACAGCCGGATCAGATGGGAACAGGCCGCGGAGCGGAAAGTGGAAGAGGACTTCCACCAGATGAGCCTCTTCGAACTATGACCTTTTTGAACTATGACCTCTTTGAACTATGACATTGACATTCTTCCCGTGATACCTTAGATTATAGTGAGACGAAAATATAGTAAGATGAAAATACAGCGGGATAAAAATATAGTAAGATAAAAATACCGGGAAAGCCTGACAGACAGAAGGGGATGTCCCGAAAAGGAGACCAAAAGATATGAGATTAGGAGAAAAGCAGGTGCTCACCGTGGTCAAGACCGTTGACTTCGGCGTGTACCTCGGAAGTGATGAAGAGCGGGTGCTGCTGCCGAAGAAGCAGGTGCCGGAAGGGATCGAAGTGGGCGATCCGGTGGAAGTATTCCTCTATAAAGATTCCTCGGACAGGATGATCGCCACGACAAAGGAACCGAAGATCACCCTGGGAGAACTGGCTGTGCTCGAGGTGGCTGACGTGGGGCGTATCGGTGCGTTCCTGGACTGGGGGCTGGAGAAAGACCTGCTCCTGCCGTTTAAGGAACAGACTGTAAAAGTGGAAAAAGGCGACCGCTGCCTTGTCAGCCTCTATGTGGACAAGAGCGGGAGACTGTGCGCGACGATGAAAGTGTACCCCCTGCTGCGGACTGATTCTCCGTATAAAAAGAATGACATGGTCAGAGGTACAGTCTATGGGATCAGCCGGGAGTTCGGCGTATTTGTCGCGGTAGATGACCGGTATTCCGCCCTGATCCCGCGCAGGGAAGTCTATGGCAGGATGTTTATCGGCCAGCAGGTCGAAGCCCGGGTGGCGGATGTGAAGGCGGACGGGAAGATGGACTTAAGCGTCAGGGGCAGGATCCCGGAGCAGATGGACGCGGACGCGCAGCAGATCATGGAAAGGATCGAAAAGAACGGCGGATGTCTCCCGTTTACGGACAAGGCAGACCCGGAGCGGATAAAAAGGGAGTTCGGCATGAGCAAAGCCGCGTTTAAGCGGGCCGTGGGCAGACTGTTAAAACAGGGAAAGGTCACCATAGACGAAAATCAGGGAAAAATCTTGCAATCCAGATGAAATCGTTTATAATAGGCATAGGAGCGGGTCGGGCGCGGAACAGTGCCTGCGTTCCTCCGACAGAGGTTGAAAATGTAAAAATCAGAAAGCATAGAAAGGAGAACATAAAATGAAAGTTCAGAATATTACAGATATAGACGGCTTTTTTAAAGTCATTGATTCCTGCAAGGGTAAGGTAGAGCTGGTGACAGGAGAGGGAGACAGGCTGAACCTGAAGTCCAAACTGTCCCAGTATGTTTCCATGGCAAATATCTTCTCAAACGGCGAGATCCCGGAACTGGAGGTCATCGCATATGAGAAGGAAGATATAGACAGGCTGATCCAGTTTATGATGGAAGGCGCAGAGTAAGATCCTGCCGGAGAAACATAGACACAGGCTGTCTGACGGCGGTCTTCAGACAACAGCAGGACAGGATAAGCAGGGCAGTTTCCGAAAAGGGAGCCGCCCTTTTCATTTAATCGAGGTAAGAGATGAGTTTTGTACATTTGCACGTCCATACAGAATACAGTCTTCTGGATGGCTCGAACAAGATAAAAGAATATGTATCCAGGGTGAAAGAGCTCGGGATGGACAGTGCGGCGATCACGGACCACGGCGTGATGTACGGTGTGATCGATTTCTACCGGGAAGCGCACAGGCAGGGGATCAACCCGATCCTGGGCTGCGAAGTCTATGTGGCGCCGAATTCCCGGTTCGACCGGGAAGTGACGGGCGGGGACGACAGATATTATCATCTGGTGCTCCTGGCGGAGAATAATACCGGGTATGCGAATCTCATGAAAATCGTATCAAAAGGTTTTGTAGAGGGATACTATTATAAGCCCCGCGTGGACAAATCGCTCCTGCGGGAATATCATGAGGGTATTATCGCGCTGAGCGCCTGTCTGGCGGGAGAAGTGCAGCGCTATATCGTGAAGGGATTATATGATGAGGCAAAAAAGACTGCCCTGGAATATCAGGAGATCTTCGGTGAGGATAATTATTTCCTCGAACTGCAGGACCACGGCATCCCGGATCAGGCGTTGGTGAACCAGCAGCTTTTGAAGATGTCCCAGGAGACGGGGATCGGGCTGGTGGCGACCAATGACGTCCACTATACGTATGCGGAAGACGCGAAGCCCCACGATATCCTGCTCTGTATACAGACAGGGAAGAAGCTCTCTGATGAGAACAGGATGCGGTATGAAGGCGGGCAGTATTATGTGAAATCTCCCGAAGAGATGGAAAAGCTCTTCCCGTATGCGCTCCAGGCGCTGGACAATACCCAGAGGATCGCGGACCGGTGCCATGTGGAGATCGAGTTCGGGGTCACGAAGCTGCCCAAGTATGACGTGCCGGACGGGCTGACTTCCTGGGAATATCTTCAGAAACTCTGCTATGAAGGGCTTGAGAAACGCTATGGGGAGCCGACAGAGGAGCTGAAGGACAGGCTGGCATATGAGCTGGATACGATCCGGAACATGGGATATGTAGACTACTTCCTCATTGTATGGGATTTTATCAAATATGCCAAGGATCATGGTATCGCGGTCGGGCCGGGTAGGGGATCAGCGGCGGGGAGCATCGTCTCCTACTGCCTGGGCATCACTACCATTGATCCGATCCGCTACCAGCTCCTGTTCGAGCGGTTCCTGAACCCGGAGCGTGTATCCATGCCGGATATCGACGTGGATTTCTGTTTCGAGCGCAGGCAGGAAGTGATCGATTACGTTGTGCGCAAGTATGGCAAGGACAGGGTCGTACAGATCGTTACGTTCGGAACGCTTGCCGCCCGGGGCGTCATCCGCGATGTGGGAAGAGTGATGGACCTTCCGTACGCGTTTGTGGACAGCATCGCGAAAATGATCCCCCAGGAACTGAATATCACGATCGACAAGGCGCTGAAGGAGAATCCGGAGCTGAGGCGGACTTATGAAAATGACGAGCAGGTGAAGACGCTCATCGATATGGCGAAGCGTCTGGAAGGGCTTCCGCGGCACAGTTCCATGCATGCGGCGGGCGTAGTCATCAGCCAGAAATCCGTGGACGAATACGTGCCTCTGTCCAGGGCTGCGGACGGTACGATCACCACCCAGTTCACCATGACGACCCTGGAAGAGCTGGGGCTTTTAAAGATGGATTTCCTGGGGCTCCGGACGCTGACTGTGATCCAGAACGCGGTGCAGATGGCGAGGAAGAAAGAGCCCACCATTGATATGGAGAAGATTGATTACAATGACGCAAAGGTGCTGGACTATATCGGCACAGGGAAGACGGACGGCATCTTCCAGCTCGAGAGCGCGGGGATGAAGAGCTTCATGAAGGAGCTGAAACCCCACAGCCTGGAGGACATCATCGCCGGGATCTCCCTGTACCGTCCGGGCCCCATGGATTTTATCCCGCAGTATATCAAGGGAAAGAATGACGCGTCGTCCATTACCTATGACTGCCCGCAGCTGGAACCGATCCTGGAGCCGACCTACGGGTGTATCGTGTACCAGGAGCAGGTTATGCAGATCGTGCGCGACCTTGCGGGGTACACGCTGGGGAGGAGCGACCTTCTGCGCCGTGCCATGTCCAAGAAAAAAGGCGACGTCATGCAGAAGGAACGCCAGATCTTTGTCTATGGGGACGAAGAGGCGGATGTGCCGGGATGTGTGAAGAACGGGATCGACGAGAAGACGGCGAATAAGATCTATGATGAGATGATCGATTTCGCGAAATATGCGTTTAACAAATCCCATGCGGCGGCATATGCGGTCGTGGCATATCAGACCGCGTGGCTGAAATATTATTATCCTGTGGAGTTTATGGCAGCGCTCATGACGTCTGTGATCGATAATCCGTCGAAAGTGGCAGAATATATTTACAGCTGCCGCCAGATGGGGATCCAGATCCTGCCGCCGGATATCAACAAGGGAGAGGCGGATTTTTCCGTTGACGGCGGGAATATCCGTTACGGGCTCGCAGCGATCAAGAGCATCGGCCGCCCGGCCGTGCAGGCAGTGATCGGGGAGCGGGATGCATTCGGGCCATTTAAGAATCTGGAGGATTTCATTACCCGGATGTCATCAAAGGACGTGCTCAACAAAAGAACGATCGAGAACTTTATCAAAGCCGGGGCACTGGATGCACTGGGCGGGACCAGGAAACAGTTCATGAGCATCTATGTGCAGATCGTGGACCATGTGAACCAGGAAAAGAAATATTCCATGTCAGGCCAGATGAGCCTCTTCGATCTGGTGGGAGAGGAAGAGAAAGCGGATTTCCAGATCCGTATGCCGGACGTGGGAGAATATGCAAGGGAAAACCTGCTGGCATTTGAAAAAGAAGTGCTTGGGATCTACGTCAGCGGACATCCTCTGGAAGAGTACGAGGAGAAATGGAGAAAAGTGATCTCCGCGACCACCCTGGATTTCCAGCCGGACGAGGAGACAGGGAGGACAAAGGTGCGGGACGGCTCCAGGCAGATCATCGGAGGCATGATCACGGATAAGACGGTGAAGCATACGAGGACGAACCAGATGATGGCGTTCGTGACGGTGGAGGATCTGCTGGGTACGGTCGAAGTCGTCGTTTTCCCGAGGGATTACGAAAACAGCCGGGAATTCCTCGAGGTGGACAACAAGGTATTTATCCGCGGGAGAGTGTCCGAGGAGGACGAGAAGGCGAGCAAGCTGATCTGCGAGAAAGTGATCCCCTTCGAGAGGACAAAACGGGAGCTGTGGCTCCAGTTCCCGGATAAGGAGACGTATCTCGATGAAGAGCAGATCGTGTACGGATACCTGGCGGATTCCGAGGGCGAGGACGAAGTCGTGATCTACTGCGCGAAGGAACGGGCGGTCAAGAGGCTGCCAAGGAACAGGAATATCCACATCGATGACCGGGTTTTGAGCAGACTGATGAATCATTTTGGGGAGAGCCGGGTAAAAGTGGTGGAAAAAGCTATTGAAAACCACTTCTAAATAGGGTAGAATAATTTCGAAATTGTTAAAAAATTTACAATTTTTGGGTTTGACAGTTATCTGACTTTGACTTTTAAAGGAAAGGTGGAAAAAATCATGGCAGAGAACAGTATGATGGACAAAGAAAAATATTTAGACGAGATTGAAGACAGCATCCGCACGATCGGTGTCCTGACCAGCGGCGGCGACGCACCGGGAATGAACGCAGCGATCCGCGCCGTTGTGAGGAGAGCGCTTTCAAAAGGACTGAAAGTGCGCGGCATCCGCAGAGGGTATCACGGACTTCTCAAAGAAGAGATCATCGATCTTTCCGCACGGGATGTGTCTGACACGATCCAGCGCGGAGGTACGATCCTCCAGACTGCGCGCTGCAAAACAATGCGCACGGAAGAGGGACAGCAGAAGGCGGCTGCGATCTGTAAGAAATATGGGATCGACGGGCTTGTGGTCATCGGCGGAGACGGATCATTTGCAGGTGCTCAGAAGCTGGCGAACCTGGGAGTAAATACGATCGGCGTGCCGGGTACGATCGACCTGGATATCGCATGTACAGATTATACGATCGGTTTTGACACAGCGGTCAACACCGCGATGGAAGCGATCGACAAGGTGCGCGATACTTCTACATCCCATGAGAGATGCAGTATCATCGAGGTTATGGGACGTGATGCGGGATACCTGGCCCTGTGGTGTGGTATCGCCAACGGCGCAGAGCGTATCCTGATGCCGGAGGAGCACGATTTCGACGAGCAGGCTCTGATCGAGGATATCATGAAGAATAAGAAGCGCGGCAAAAAGAACTATATCATCATCAATGCCGAAGGTATCGGTGACTCCATCAATATGGCGAAGAGGATCGAGGAAGCGACAGGCATTGAGACAAGGGCAACGATCCTGGGACACATGCAGCGCGGCGGAAGCCCGACATGTAAGGACAGGGTATATGCTTCTATCATGGGGGCAATGGCTGTGGATCTTCTCTGCCAGGGCAAGACGAACCGCGTAGTCGGATATAAGAACGGCGAGTATGTTGACTACGACATCGAGGAAGCGCTTGCAATGAAGAAGTCGATCTCAGAGTATCAGTATAATATCGCAAAATCACTTGCGATCTAAATGACGGGATAAGATCAGGGGCAGACAGAATAAGAGCAGGGTCAGGAGAGATCAGGACGTGAATATGGAGAACAGGAAGACAGCGCCGGTGGGCGTGTTTGATTCCGGTGTAGGGGGGCTGACGGTGGCGAGAGAGATCGCCCGTCAGCTTCCTGACGAAAATATCATATATTTTGGCGATACTGCGCGCGTACCGTACGGAAGTAAATCCCAGAACACGATCATCCGCTTTTCAGAGCAGATTATCCGCTTTCTCAGGACAAAAGAGGTCAAGGCGATCGTGATCGCGTGTAATACGGCCAGTGCGCTTGCGCTGGATGCGGTGAGGGATGAATTCGAGATCCCGATCCTGGGCGTGGTGATCCCGGGCGCGAGGGCGGCTGTGGAGGCGACCAGGAATAAAAAGGTGGGGGTCGTAGGGACAGACGCCACGGTGCAGAGCGGGATGTATACAAAGGTGATCCATGGGATGGATCCGGACGTCACGGTCATTGAGAAAGCCTGCCCTCTTTTTGTGCCTCTGGTGGAAGAGGGGTTCAAAGACCATATCGTGACGCAGGAGATCATAGAGTATTACCTGGAATCCATGCGCAGCACGGATATTGACGCAATGATACTCGGGTGCACGCACTATCCGCTCCTGCGCTCCAGGATCCGTGATTACATGGGCGATAAGATCCAGATCGTTAATCCGGCGTATGAGACGGCCATGGACCTGAAAAAGCTGCTGCATGAGATGGATATGGAAAATGACGGATCAGATGCGCGGCACAGCAGGTATTCATTCTATGTGAGCGATACCGCGGAGAAATTCCGCAGATTTGCGAACACAGTCATGCCGTTCGACGTGCCGACCACAAATGTGGTAAATATCGAGGAGTATTAACTGATGACAAAGGATGTACTGGTCAGTATTTCGGGAAAACATATTGATATCATGAATGACCCCGCAGAGGGGTATGAGACCGGGGATGACGCCATTGAGGTCGTTACCCCGGCTGATTATTACTGCCGGAACGGCAAACATTATATTATCTACGACGAAGTTTTCGAGGGGACGGCAGGGACTGTTAAGAACAAGATCAAGATCACAGGCACAGATATGGTAGAGATCATGAAGAGCGGCCTGACCAGCTCACACATGATCTTTGAAAAAAACAAAAAGAACCTGACCTATTATAAGACCCCGTACGGGCAGATGCTCGTCGGAGTCAATACAAAGAAAATGGAGATCAGCGTGGAAGACGATAAGATCGGCGTCCTGGTCGACTATGAGCTGGACGTCAACCACGAACCCCTCGCTGACTGCAAGATCAAAATGAGCATCATGCCCAAAGAGAGTGCGGAGTGGATAAAAGGGGCGTCCCCGGAGTATGTATCATAACGCGGGACCCGCTCCTCCTTCCGTCTTAGAAAAAACAAGTTCCCGGACTGCTTTGAGGTAGAGCGGAGCGGGTCCTGCGTTATGATATGCAGTCCGGGAACGGACCTTATACTAAAACCATCAGGGGAGCGATTTACCGCTTAAAGAACCCTTTCTTTTTCTGCGGCGGCTCTATGGAGCCTCCTCTGACGCTTTTGATCTCTGTTATGTAGAGACCGCTGACAACAGCCTTGATCTCTTTCTTGACCGGCATGACTTCGAATACTTTGTTCTCACACATGAGAGTCATGATCCTGGGGCCGATCTTAGCCTTTACCACCGGGATCTTCGTACGTCTTAAATACTTGGGAGTATTCTCAACGACAGCAGCGGGCAGCCCCGCTTCTTTTAGTTTCATTTTCTTTTTATCGATGATCAGCATACTGATGACCTGGGCGGCTGCCTCCATCTGTTCCTTCTGGGCTGCCTGCTTTTTCTCAGCTTTTTTTCCGAAGATATACAGGGCGATGCACGCTGCGATCACCAGTACAAGAATAACGGTCAGTACGATAGTTAATGGACTCACATCATAATCCTCCTAAATCATAGATTTCCGCTTTTGCGCAACTAGTATTGTAACATCCTTTCAGGGCAAGTGCAAGCAAATCAGCATATTTGGAGCGGGTTCCGGAAGCAGATCAGTATATTTGGGGTTTACTTTTTATCGGGGAAGCGGGTATACTGTTAGAGTAGCGTTCCTGCGCGGGAGTGAGATCCGGCGCAGAGGGCTGATCCTGTTCCCGGAGCGGAAGCGGCGGGTGGCAGGGAAGATGAAAAAGGAGTTTTTTACATGGCAGAAATGATTTGGAACGGAGCGGTGACGGTCTATGATTTCATCATGGACAATATCGTTATCATTAACATCCTCTTCGCGCTGATCATCGTCTTTTTCCAGAGAAGGTCTCCCCAGACTGTGTGGACATGGCTGCTTCTGCTGTATTTTATACCGATCCTGGGATTTATCCTGTATCTGGTCATCGGGCAGGATTTCCATAAGAGCAGGATGTTTAAGGCGAAAGAGATTGAAGGGGAGCTGAAGTACGCGGTCAGGAGACAGGAGGAAGCGGTCTATCACAGGCGGCTTAAGCTGGCGAACCCGGAGATGGAAAGGTTTAAGGATCTGATCCTCTATAATCTGGAGGCGGGCGAGGCGGTCCTGACGGATAACAATGACATCAGGATCTATATAGACGGCAAAGCAAAATTCCGTGCCCTCATAGAAGAGATGAAGCAGGCGAAGCGGTATATCCATCTCCAGTACTATATTATCCGCAATGACGAGCTGTGGCAGGAGATTGAGAAAGTCCTGATCCAGAAAGTGCGTGAGGGTGTGGAAGTGCGCGTGCTTTTTGACAGTATGGGATGCCGTACCATGAAGAACCGGGACTGGGAGCGCCTGGAGAGAGAAGGGATCCAGGTGGCGGAGTTCTTCCCCGCACTGCTGGGGAAACTCCAGCTCCGCGTCAATTACCGCAACCACAGGAAGATCGTGGTCATTGACGGAAGGATCGGATTTGTCGGCGGATTTAATGTGGGAAGGGAGTATCTTGGCAGGGAGAAGAAATTCGGCTACTGGCGGGATACCCATCTCTGCATCGAGGGGGCGGCTGTCACTTCGCTTGCAGTGCGTTTTGTCCTCGACTGGAATTATGCGTCTAAGGAAAATCTGTTCCTGGAGGATAAGCTGTTTGAGATCCCGGAATATGTCCGAAAAGGCCGTGACCCGGTGCAGATCATATCCAGCGGCCCTGACTCGCAGACCAAGACGATCCATGACAATTACCTGAGACTGATCCACAGCGCGAAAGACCATGTGTATATCCAGACGCCGTATTTTATACCGGATGAATCCATACTGGACGCCCTGAAGATCGCCAGCAGGTCCGGGGTGGATGTGCGCATCATGGTACCGTGCAAGCCGGACCATCCGTTCGTCTACTGGGCGACATACTCTTACATAGGGGACATGGTCGCGGCGGGAGCGAAGTGCTATGTGTACAATAATGGCTTCCTGCACGCGAAGACGCTGAGCGTGGACGGCATGGTAGCCTGTGTGGGCACCGCGAACATGGATATCCGCAGTTTCGGGCTGAACTTTGAGGTCAACGCTGTTATTTACAGCGAGCGTACTGTCCAGCGACTGGAGCGTGCGTTTGAAAATGATATGACACAGTGTACGCATGTGACGAGAAAAGTTTATGACGAGAGAAGCCTGGTCATCAGAGGCAAGGAACAGTTCTCAAGGCTTCTGTCCCCGCTCCTGTAAGCAGGAAGGAACTGCGGACAGGGCGGAAGGATTATGTTATCAGACCGGCGCAGATGTGCCGGAGCAGATAAAATATAATATACAAAGGTTATAAAAGGAGAAAGAGAAATGAAAAGCAAGATCATCGCAGTTATGCTTGCCGCGGCTTTAGCCGGTACACTTCCGGGATGCAGCAGCGGAGAATTGTCCAATGAATATGTGACAGTGACCCAGTACAAGGGGCTGGAAGTACCGCAGGCGGAAAAGTCGGAAGTGACCGACGACCAGGTGGAGCAGGCCATCCAGACCAATCTTCAGAGTACGGCAGAAAAAGTGCCTGTAACGGACCGCGCGGCAGAGATGGGCGACTGGGTAAATATAGATTTTACAGGATATCTGGATGGAGTGGCATTTGACGGCGGGACTGCGCAGGCGCAGGAGCTCCAGCTTGGCGCCGGCGGTTACATAGGCGCCTCGGGAGACTATGCGGGATTTGAAGATCAGATCGCAGGTCACCAGGCAGGGGAAGCGTTTGATATCACCGTACAGTTCCCGGATAACTACACAGCGGATATGGCAGGAAAAGTGGCTGATTTCCATATCGTGCTCAATGAGATCTACACGGAGAATGTACCGGAACTTACAGATGACTGGGTAAAAGCAAACATCGAAGGGACAGATACCGTGGACCAGTACCGCGAAGACCTGAAAAAGCAGCTGGAGGAGCAGGCGGAGCAGACAGCGCAGGCGCAGCTGAAAAATTCTGTCCAGACAGCTCTCATGGATAAGATCGAAGTGGAAAAGTATCCGGAAGATGCCGTCAATGAGCAGGTGCAGCAGATGGAAGACTATTACACGCAGATGGCGTCTATGTATGGTATCGAGCTGACAGAGTTTATCGAGACCTATCTCCAGACGACGGAGGATGATTTCCACGCTAAGATCAAAGAAGCTGCACAGCAGACTGCTGCCCTGGAGGAAGCGATCCGTCTGATCGCGGAAAAGCAGAAACTGGAACCCTCTGACAAGGAGTATGAAGAGATGGCTAAGGAGTATGCCCAGCAGGCGGGCATGGACGATGTGGATGCCTATAAAGAGCAGGTGGGAGAAGACGTGCTCAAAAATGCGATCCTGGTGGATGTAGTGACAGACTATCTGGTAGATGAATGCGTCCAGGTGGAGGATACGGATACAGCAGAGTAGGCAGATACGGCGGGCATGCGGATACGGCAGGCATGCGGATACAACAGGCATGCGGACCGGCAGCCTGGGATGAGGAAAAAAGAAAAGGAGGAGAATGGAATGAAGCTGGAAAATGAAAGACTCTGTGTAGAAATCTCAGAGCAGGGAGCGGAAGTGACGAGGATCTATGATAAAAAGAAGGATACAGAGCTTCTGTGGAACGGGGATCCCGCATACTGGAAGAGGCATTCCCCGATCCTGTTCCCGAATGTGGGGAAGACATACCACAATACAGTGCTCATCAACGGGACACAGTACCCGACCTCGCAGCACGGGTTCGCGAGGGATAACAGATTTCAGTGTGTCAGGGAGACAGCGGATACAGTTTCTTTCCTGTTTTCCTCAAACGAAGAGACAAAAGAAGTATATCCCTTTGATTTTGAGCTGACAGTCACGTACAGGCTGGAAGGAGACTGCCTCACCGTAAAATGGGGAGTCCAGAATACAGGGGATGAGGAGATGTACTTTACGATCGGCGGGCATCCGGCATTCTGCTTCGCGGACGCAGCGGATAAAAAAGAAGACTACATCCTGAAATTCCCGGGGAAGACATCCCTGGATTATATCCTGATCGACCTGGCGGAGCTGGCGGCGGATACGGAGAAGGTGTATAAGCTGGAACTGGAGGATGAGTGCTGCCCGCTGAATGAAGAAATGTTTGAAAATGACGCCCTGATCCTGGACCATGGCCAGATCAGCGAGGTGTGGCTCTGCCATAAGGACGGCACGCCGCGCGTGGGGATGAAGTGCGGCGGCTTTCCCAATTTCGGTATCTGGTCCGTAAAAAACGCGCCGTTTGTCTGCCTGGAGCCGTGGATGGGAAGATGCGATGATATCGGGTTTGACAGAGAGCTCTCGGAGAAGCCGGATGTCAACAAAGTGCCGGCAGGCGGCAGGTTCGAACAGAGCTATGTGATCGTGGCGGGCTGAGCTGAGCGCGCGGCGATTGCAACTGACCGTGTGAGACGAAAGCTGGCCGCGGCGGGACAGGCTGCCGCAGCGTAAGAAAAAATGCCGTGAAACACGTCACGGCATGAAAAACTGATATGATCAAAAACCAGACATAAGAAAATTCAGCGAGCCGGGCGGGTTATCTGTCCCTTTTTCCAGAAGGGAGACCAGCCCGGCTATTGTATTCTCTATCTCTTCCCGGGAAGACGGGATCAGAGTGTTATCCATCTTTACTGTCAGTATGATCAGTACGATCTCTGCGAGGGCATCCGGCTTGTCGAAAGAAATTTCTCCTTTATCGATCCCCTGGCGTATGATCTCAGCCAGCACGGGCTTCAGCTCTGTGATCAGATGGTTGAGGTATTTCTGGTGGAGGAAGGATTCTTCCTGCGCCCCTGTCCCTTTGCCTTCCCTGGACCTTAAATATTCGGAAGAAGAATTCCGGCAGGCCTGGAAGATCATCGCCATCCTGGTAAACGGCGGGATCTCTGTCTGGGAAGAAAGATTTTTCGCGGTAGCCAGCGGTTTTTCATAGTTCCGCTCAACGAGCGCGTCCAGGATCGCGTCCTTTGACGGGAAGTAGTAGTAAATGCTGCCTTTCCCGATCCCGGCGGTCTGGGCGATCTCGCTCACGGAAATGGTCTGCAGGTTCCTGCTTTCCAGAAGCTTCTGCAGGGAATCTAATATAAGTTCGTATTTTTGTGATTGTACTGCCATGATTTTCGCCTTTCAAAATGACTGGATATGTGAGTGTTATCATGCTGCCGTAAGTTCTGTGTGATTTTACACCTCAGTATAGCACATCAGCAAAAAAAGGACTACTGATCAAAACGCACAAAAAATTGTCCGGAAATCATGTTTATTTTGATGATAGCGCAAATTGACCGATGGTCGAAAAGGTGATAATCTAACGGAAGAAAAGGGATGACCGGTGGTCGAAAAAAGAAAGACACGGTCGAAAAGGAGGAAACCATGACTTACGCAGATATGTTTTCAAAAGTAAAAGGGATGCTCATTGGCGCTGATGTGAGCGATATCCAGGAGCACCTGGCTTATCAGTTTAATATCACAGGCGAGGCGGAAGGGATCTTTTACGCGGAGGTAAAAGACGGACAGCTCTTTGTGGAGCCGTATGAATATTTTGACCGCGACGCTATGTTCACATGTTCGGCGGAGACGCTGTTCAAGATCGCGGAGGGAAAGACAGACCCCATCCTGGCAGTGACACTCGGCAAGCTGAAAGTAGAAGGGAATATTGACAAAGCGCTCAGGCTGAAAGACCTGATCAACAGCAGGAAAAAAGCGGCAAAATGAGCAGACGCGGCAGCGGACAGAGAGTGCCGGCGGCAGGATCCTGACAGCGCAGGCGCAGACAGAGCGCAGGTATAGCGCAGGTATAGTACAGATAGAGCACAGATATAGTACAGAAAGTTTGGACATGACAGGAAGGAAGATGCCAGAAAATGAGCAGGATATTAAAGACAGCGGCCGCGCTTCTCGGAGCAGCGGCAGCAGCGGAGGCGGCGGGCAGCGCCTACCTTTACAGGAGGACCATGATCCGCTATAACGCGAAGACGGAACGCACGATGAAGATGTCCGGCGTGGACTGGGAGAAATACATTCCCATGATGAAAGAGCGCAGGGAATGGATGATGCAGCAGCCCCACGAGGATGTGTGGATCACTTCCCATGACGGCCTGAAGCTCCACGGTACTTATTTCAAAGGCGATGAAGGGAACAAGGCGGTGATCTGCTTCCACGGGTATACGAGCGAGGGGCTGAACGACTATGGCAGCCTTTCCCATTACTATCTGAAGCACGGGTTCCGGATGCTGCTCATCGACCTGAGAGCCCACGGGAAGAGCGAGGGCGAGCACATCGGCTTCGGCAATATGGACAGGCTCGACGGGATGCGCTGGGTGCAGTGGATGGTGGAGAAGATGGGAGATGACGCCCAGATCCTGCTCCACGGGAATTCCATGGGGAGCGCGACGGTCTGCATGATGAGCGGGCTGGAGCTTCCGCCCCAGGTCAAGGGGATCATATCCGACTGCGCGTTCACCTCGATGAAAGAGGTGTTTACCCACGTGCTGCACAGCATGTACCATATCCCTGCATTCCCCATGCTGCAGATCGCAGACTGGGCGAATAAGAGGCAGGTCGGCTACGGGCTGGACGACTTAAGCTCAGCGCGAGAGGTCAGGAAGGCGAAGGTGCCGTTCCTGTTCATCCACGGAGAGGACGACGTCTTCGTGCCGTGCTGGATGACGGAGGAGATTTATAAGAACTGCGCGTCCCCGAAGACGAAGCTGATCGTCAAGGGAGCCGGGCACGGAGAGAGCTATTATAAGGATACAGAAGGCTATGAGAGAGCAATGGATTCATTTATAGGAGGAGTCATAAAATGATGAAGACAAGGAAGGGATACAAAGTATATCCGCTGACAGTCGCACAGAAGTTTCATATGTATTACGCGCCGCACTGCCCGAGCCTGGCTGTGCTGAATATCGGGACGAGCCTGACGATCGAGTTCGAGCTCGACTGGGACGAGCTGAAGAGAGCGGTCAATAAAGCGTATGAGAGAAGCGAAGGGATGCGCGTCCGCTTCGCAAAGGATAAAGAAGGAAACTACTATCAGTACATAGTTAAGCATGAAGATCAGGACATCGAGTTCGTTGATTTCTCGAACGGGACGATGGAAGAAGCGGAAGAGACGATGAAGGCATGGACGAGAGTCCCGTTCAAGCTTGAGGATACGCAGCTTACAAGAGTTGTTATGATCAAGATGCCGGACGGGTTCAACGGACTCTATTTCCTCGGTCAGCATATGATCGTGGACGCGCAGTCGCTGATCTGTTTCCTGAAGGATATCATCGAGCTCTACTGCAATGCGAAGTTTGAAGGAGTTCCGTACCCGAAGGAAATGACGTCCTATCTCGAACAGCTGCAGAAGGATCTCGCGTATGAGGCGGGGAGCAAGGCGCAGAAGAGAGATATCGAGTATTTCCAGAAGGAGATTGAGAAGGGAGAGCCGATCTTCAGCGGCATCACAGGAAGAGATAAGCTGGAAGCGGCGAGAGAGATGTTCAAAAATCCGGAACTGCGCACCGCATTCAGTGCATCCGGTGATACGACGTCCGCGCTGGATATCTTCCACCTGGAGGAGGAGCCCACGAAGCGGCTCATGGACTTCTGCGAGAAGTATCATGTCTCCCTGGCATGCCTGCTCCTGATGGGGCTGCGCACCTATCTCCAGAAGATGAACGGATTCGAGGATGTGTCCATCAACAATGCCATCGCGAGACGTGCTACCCTGAAGGAGAAGAAATGCGGCGGCACAAGGATCCACTCCTTCCCGATCCGCACGATCTTCCCGGAGGATATGAAGTTCATCGACGGAGTTTTTGCGATCCGCGATAAGCAGAACGAGATCTTCCGCCATGCAAATTACGACCCGACGGCATATTTTGCATACCGCTCAAAGACCTATCCCCAGCCGCACGCAGGGCTTACCTATGAGCAGATTTCCCTGACCTACCAGCCGCTGACGCTGAAGGAGAAGGGGCTGGACCAGCTCGGGGATATCCGTTATAAGACAAAATGGTATCCGAACGGCACATGTCCGCAGGCAATGTACCTCACTGTGATGCACCGTCCGGAGGACAATGGGCTGGACTTCAACTTTGAGCATCAGGTCAAGGCAGTGTCCAGGGATGAGCTGGAATACCTGTACTATTATCTGTGCAAGATCATGTTCAAGGGTGTGGAGAACCCGGATCTGACGATCGGAGAGATCATCAAGTTAGTATAGGGCCGGACGCAGGGAAAATTCTTATATAGATAGAAAGATATATAGATAGGAAGAGGAGAACGATCATGTTTGAAAAATTAGTTGATATCATCTGCAATTATGTTGAAGTTGAGCCGGAGAATATTCATCCGGAGTCCCGTTTCATGGAAGATCTCGGATTTACCTCCTTTGACTTTATGAGCATGCTCGGCGAGATCGAGGATGAGTTTGACGTAGAGGTGGAGCAGACTGAGGCGGCGAACATCCGCACAGTGCAGGAAGCTGCTGACTATCTGGAGAAGCTGGCAGCTGAAAACGAATAAAGGATACACACAGTTTTAGTCTGCCTCTCCCGGGGAAGCTGCGGGAAGGCCTGGTCCTGCGCCCGGCAGGCGCAGAGAAAGGAATGTAAAAATATGCTTTGCACTACCGTCCGCGAGATCCTGGTCAATACAGAGAAAAAGTATGGGCCGGAAGACGCGATCCGTTATAAAGTAAAGAAAAATGAAATCGAATCGAAAACTTACACACAGCTGAGGGAAGACAGCGAAAGCTTCTCAAATATACTGAAAGACCTCGGCGAGCAGGGAAAACATATCTCAGTCATCGGCATGACTTCCTATGAGTGGCTCGTGGCATATTTCGGCACAGTCAACAGCGGGAGCGTCATCGTACCGCTGGATGTGAATCTCCCGGCGGAGGACGTGTGCGACCTGATCGCGCGTTCGGACTCTACGGTGCTCGTATACGATGAGGTGAGGAAGGATGTGGCGGCGATCGCCAAAGACCGCTGCCCGCAGCTTAAGACTCTGATCTCCATGCAGCAGGCAGAGCATGATGACCATGCATACTCTTTCCGGAAGCTGCTGGGAGAGCATCGGGGGAGCTTTGACTATACGCCGGAGCCGGACCAGCTCTGTACGATCATGTTCACATCCGGCACGACCGGGAAGAGCAAGGGCGTCATGCTGACCCACAGGAATGTAGCGGAGAACGCGACCTGCCTTGACATGAAGATCCCGGAGCGCACGGTCATTATGACAGTGCTTCCCATCCACCACGCGTACTGCCTGAGCATGGATATCCTCAAGGGCGTATCCCTGGGCTCGGTGATCTGCATCAATGACTCGCTGATGCGTGTGGCAAAAAATATCAAGCTCTTCAAGCCGGAGATGATCCTGATGGTGCCGCTCATGATCGAGACCATGGCAAAGAAGCTCGAAGAAGCTTCCATGCTCCCGGCGAAGCTTGTGAAGAGCCAGGTGTTCGGAAAGCAGTTCCACACGATCTGCAGCGGCGGCGCTTACCTGGACCCGTCGTACATCGACCTGTTCAGGAAATATGACATCGTGATCCAGCAGGGATACGGCATGACAGAGTGCGCGCCGGTCATCAGCGTGAACCAGAGCTGGAATATCCGCTCGGATTCTGTCGGGCAGCTTATCCCGAACTGCGAGGCAAAGACCGTGGACGGCGAACTCTGGGTGCGCGGCAGCAGCGTCATGCAGGGATACTACAAGATGCCGGAGGAGACAGCGGAGACGCTGGAGGACGGATGGCTCAAGACCGGGGACCTTGGATACGTAGATGAGGACGGATTCGTCTACCTTACGGGAAGAAAGAAAAACCTGATCATCACAAAGAACGGGGAGAATGTGTCTCCTGAGGAGCTGGAGAACGCCCTGAGCACGAACCGCCTTGTGGGCGAAGTCCTCGTGCGCGAAAAAGGCGGCGTGATCGAGGCGGAGATCTACCCGGATCAGGATTATGTAAAGAAGAAACGTATCAAGGATGTGCGCGCGGCGCTTCAGGACGTGATCGACGAGTACAACCGCGGCGCGGCGCCTCAGAAGAAGATCTACAGCCTGATCGTCAGGGATACGGAGTTCGAGAAGACGACCACGAGGAAGATCAAGAGGTTCTAGGACATTGCCGGTAAACAATGGGCTGATGTACAGAGCATAATATAGAAAAGATAATATGAGCAAAGCAGCGGGCAGAGAGGATTTCTGCCCGCTGCTTTGCTGAGCGGCGGAAAAGCCGGTTCTGTTCGGGGCCACTGTTGCACGGCATGTTATTGTGACCGGTAACCGAGGCACATGTGCTGTCTCGAAAACTTTGCAAAAAGCGTTGACTCCGCCCTTTTTTGACTGTTATGATATACAAACATGAAGAAAAAATATGCAGGGCCCGGATGGAGGGAAATGTCAGAGGAGGACAGTTATGCTGCTTACGATCGATGTGGGAAATACAAATATTACAATGGGGGCGTTTGACGGGGAGTTCCTTCCCGGCATGTTCCGCATGACGACAAAACGCCAGCGCACTTCGGATGAATACGGAATGACGATCTGCGGCATACTGGAACACCGGGGGATCGATCCGAAGCAGATCGATGCGGTGATCATCGCATCCGTTGTCCCGGACATCATGCATTCCCTGACAAGCGGTGTCATCAAGTACCTGCACACTACGCCGGTGATCGTGACGCCGGAGTCGGACACGGGCATCCGGGTAAATACGGAGAACCCGTCCAGGACAGGTCCGGACCGCATTGTGAACGCAGTGGCAGGATATGAGATTGCTAAAGGTCCGGCTATTGTCATTGATTTCGGAACCGCGACAACCTATGATCTGATCGGACCGGACGGGACGCTCGAGGCGTGTATCATCGCGCCCGGCATCGAGACGGCGGGGCGTTCGCTCTGGGGCGGAGCCGCCATGCTGCCCGCGATCCAGATCGAAAAGCCGGATACCATCCTGGCGCGGGATACTATCGCGGGAATGCAGGGCGGGCTTGTATTCGGAGCGATCGGTCAGACAGAATATATCGTGCGGAAGATGAAAGAAGAGTCCGGGTATGCGGACGCCTATGTCATAGCCACGGGCGGCCTGGGAAAGATCATCGCAAAAGAGACAGAGTGCATTGATCTGTATGAACCGAGGCTGACACTGAACGGGCTGAGGCTGATTTATGAGAGGATTGCGCAATGAAGCATTTAAAGATAGGAAATATAGAACTGGAAAACAGATATATTTTAGGACCCATGGCAGGCGTGACGGACCTGCCATTTCGTCTGCTCTGCAAGGAGCAGGGCGCGGGGCTCCTCTGTATGGAGATGGTGAGCGCGAAAGCGATTTACTATAACAACAGAAATACAGAAAGCCTGCTGGAGATCCATCCGGATGAGACGCCGGTCTCTCTCCAGCTCTTTGGCTCTGACCCGAAGATCATGAGCGAGATGGCGAAGCGGATCGAGGAGAGGCCGTTTGCCATCCTGGACGTCAATATGGGATGCCCTGTGCCGAAGGTCGTCAGGAACGGCGAGGGCTCGGCCCTGATGAAGGAGCCGAAGCTGGTCTATGAGATCGTCAGCGCCCTTGTGAAAGCGATTGATAAGCCTGTGACTGTAAAGATCAGGAAAGGCTTTGACGATGACCATGTGAATGCGGTGGAGATCGCAAAGATCATCGAGGAGGCAGGCGCGGCGGCTGTGGCGGTGCACGGCAGGACGAGAGAGCAGTATTACAGCGGCAAGGCGGACTGGGATATCATCCGGCAGGTGAAAGAGGCCGTGTCCATCCCTGTCATCGGGAACGGGGACGTGACGTCCCCGCAGAAGGCGGATGTGCTGGTGCGCCAGACCGGGTGCGACGGGATCATGATCGCCAGGGGTGCGGAAGGGAATCCGTGGATCTTCTCGGAGATGATCCACTGGGAAGAGACGGGAGAACTCCCGTCCAGGCCGGATAAGGATGAGATCCGGGAAATGATGCTTAAACATGCCCGCCTGCAGCTGAAGTATAAGGGCGAATTCTGCGGGATCAGGGAGATGAGGAAGCATGTCGCATGGTACACGAAAGGGCTCAAAGGAGCGGCCCGTCTGAGGGAAAAAGTGAACGCTGTGGAGAGCCTTGAAGAGCTGGAAAATCTCTTGACATCATTATAGAGTTTGGTTATAATATTGAAATTGCGAAATAGACTTAAATGACAGCATTACAGGACATACAGTCCCGTGTGATGAACATCAAAAAATAGAAAGAAAACCAGAGAAACAGAAAGGAAGCGTAACCAATGGCAGAGGCAAAGAAAAGATTACTTACTTATGCCGGATTAAAGGCACTTGAGGATGAGCTCGAAGATCTTAAAGTGGTAAAGAGAAAAGAAGTCGCAGCCAAGATCAAAGAGGCCAGAGAGCAGGGGGATCTTTCCGAGAACGCAGAGTACGACGCGGCGAAGGATGAGCAGAGAGACATCGAAGCCCGCATCGAGGAGCTGGAAGGGATCCTGAAAAACGCAGAGGTAGTCGTTGAGGATGAAGTTGACTTTGACAAGATCAATGTGGGATGTACGGTGAAAGTGTACGACATCACTTATGACGAAGAGATGGAGTTCAAGATCGTCGGCTCCACAGAGGCAAACAGCCTTGAGGGAAAGATCTCCAATGAGTCGCCGGTCGGACAGGCCCTGCTCGGAAGAAAAGTCGGCGAGACAGTGACCGTAGAGACACAGGCAGGAGACATTGAGTACAAAGTGCTTGAGATCAGCCGTTCAAAGTAAACATACGAGAACATAAGACATGACACAGACCTCTTAACACTAAGAGGTCTGAATTCGCGTGTATGGGGTTATAAGAAAGGAGAAAGTACAGTGGCACAGCAGCAGAAAAACGGACAGGAGCAGGATCTGAACCAGTTGAGAAAAGTGCGCCGCGAGAAACTTGCGGAGCTGCAGCAGAACGGGAAGGACCCGTTTGTCATCACAAAATATGAGCAGACACATCACAGCCAGGAGATCAAAGACAACTTTGAGGAACTGGAAGGAAAACAGGTATCCATCGCAGGGCGCATGATGTCCAAGCGTGTGATGGGGAAAGCGTCTTTCTGCAATGTGCAGGACCTGAAGGGGAATATCCAGTCCTACGTGGCGAGAGACAGTATCGGTGAGGAGAACTACAAAGAGTTCAAGAAACTGGACGTGGGCGATGTGATCGGCATCGAGGGAGAAGTGTTTAAGACAAAGACCGGAGAAATGTCCATCCACGCGTCCCATGTGACACTGCTGTCCAAGAGCCTGCAGATCCTTCCGGAGAAGTTCCACGGGCTGACAAATACAGACACACGTTACCGCCAGAGATATGTGGATCTGATCATGAACCCGGAAGTGAAGGATACATTCATCAAGCGTTCCAGGATCATCAGCGCGATCCGCAAATACCTGGACGGAGAAGGATTTATGGAAGTCGAGACTCCGATGCTCGTGGCAAATGCCGGAGGGGCTGCGGCGAGACCGTTCGAGACTCACTTCAACGCGCTGAACGAGGATCTGAAGCTCCGCATTTCCCTGGAGCTGTACCTGAAAAGACTGATCGTGGGCGGCCTTGAGAAAGTATATGAGATCGGCCGTGTGTTCCGCAACGAAGGTCTGGATACGAGGCACAACCCGGAGTTCACGCTGATGGAGCTCTATCAGGCATACACAGACTATAACGGGATGATGGACCTGACAGAGAACCTGTACCGCCATGTGGCGCAGGAAGTGCTCGGTACGACAAAGATCGTCTACAACGGCATTGAGATGGATCTCGGGAAGCCGTTCGAGCGCATTACCATGGTTGACGCTGTGAAGAAATATTCCGGCGTGGACTGGAACGAAGTAGAGACTCTGGAGCAGGCGAGAGAGCTCGCGAAGGAGCATAACATCGAGTTCGAGGAGAGACATAAGAAGGGCGATATCCTGAACCTGTTCTTTGAGGAATTCGTAGAGGAGCATCTGGTGCAGCCCACATTTGTCATGGACCACCCGATCGAGATCTCTCCGCTGACAAAGAAGAAACCGGAGAATCCGGACTACGTGGAGCGCTTTGAGTTCTTTATGAATGGCTGGGAGATGGCGAACGCTTACTCCGAGCTCAACGACCCGATCGATCAGAGAGAGCGTTTCAAAGCGCAGGAAGAGCAGCTTGCCCAGGGCGATGAGGAAGCGAATACCACAGACGAAGATTTCCTGAACGCACTGGAGATCGGTATGCCTCCGACAGGCGGTATCGGGTTCGGGATCGACAGGATGTGCATGCTGCTCACAGACAGCGCTGCCATCAGGGATGTGCTTCTGTTCCCGACAATGAAGTCACTGGATGCTAAGAAGGGCGAAGTGAAGGCTGAAAAAGCCGAAGAAAAACCGGCGGAAAAGATTGATTTTTCAAAGGTAAAGATAGAACCGCTCTTTGAAGAAATGGTTGATTTCGACACTTTCAGCAAGTCAGATTTTCGTGCCGTGAAGATTGAGGCATGTGAGGCAGTTCCGAAGTCAAAGAAACTTCTGAAGTTCACATTGAACGACGGAACAGACCGGAAACGCACGATTTTAAGCGGTATTCACGAGTATTATGAGCCGGAGGAGCTGGTTGGAAAGACAGCAATCGCAATCGTAAATCTGCCGCCCAGGAAGATGATGGGCATTGATTCCGAGGGTATGCTGATTTCAGCAGTACATGAGGAAGATGGTCAGGAAGCCTTAAATCTTCTGATGGTAGATGATAGAATACCGGCGGGAGCGAAGCTGTACTAGAACTTTGAAAAAGACTCCTGAAAGCAGGCTTTTTGTTGTAGAGTACGACAAGAGTACGACAAATTATACTCTCTTAACAGGCTTTAATAAAGGATTTTAAAATAGCCTGCATCAGTTCAAGTAAATAGGTTGCACTAAAAGGACACTTTTCTAAGAGAAATTTTAGAAGGGTGTCCTTTTCTGTTATACTCAAAAACTATTTATTATGAATTGGAGGAAAATCAAATGGCAAAAAACACAGCGTTAGGAGCAGAAAAGAAACAGGAAATTATCTTTAAGAACAAAGAACATGAAAAATTTTATTATACCTATCTTCCTAAATGCCCTTATCAGTATACAAATCATAAAGCACTTGTTTATTGTCTGGGACTATCAGAAGATACCAGACGAAATGCAAATCGGATTTATGACTTCAAGACAGGATTTATAAAGCCGGAGTGTTTGCATGAAGGATGGCAGACAGGCGGGAGCAGAAAAATTGTCCGCATTGCCTTTAATCTCTATACGGACGGTACTCCTACGACAGATGAATATGACGATCCAGAGGATCAGATTGTTGAGACACGGCTTTATTCAGTAAGCGATATATTCTGCACCGGAGACGCAAAATTCTTTTGGGAAGCAATCAAAATCCGTTATCCGGACTATTGCAACTATGTAGATTGGGAGGCTCTATTCTATGCTGAAAATTAGGCTTCAAGGCACAGTGAAAGATATTCGCTGGTTTGAAAGACTTCTGGAGAAACACCCGGGAATCCGGGTTCTCCAGGCATCAGAGATTTTTTCAAATAAAGGAACAAACAGATATTTTCGCTTTTATGCAGAGATTGAAAAGGAAGAAAGGTAGGTAAACATTATGTGCAGAATTATCGCTATCGCAAATCAGAAAGGCGGCGTGGGAAAAACTACGACATGTGTAAATTTAGGGATCGGTCTTTCAAGAGCCGGAAAGAGGGTTCTTCTGGTAGAAGCGGATGCCCAGGGGAGCATGGCGGCCAGCCTGGGAATACAGGAGCCGGACGAGCTGGACGTCACATTGGTAAATATTCTTGAGAAAATTATCAATGACGAAGATGTGGAGCCGGGAGAGGGGATTCTCCACCATGAGGAAAGGATTGATTTCATTCCGGCTAATATCGAGCTTGCCGGCCTGGAAACATCGCTTGTGAATGTAATGAGCCGGGAGCAGGTACTTCGCCTGTATCTGGAGGAAGTGAAAGCAGATTATGATTACATACTGATTGATTGTATGCCCTCCTTGGGGATGCTTACAATCAACGCTCTTGTGGCGGCGGACAGTGTGCTGATTCCGGTGGAGGCGGCATATCTGCCGGTCAAGGGCCTGCAGCAGCTTATCAAGACCATAGGGAAAGTACATAGACGATTAAATCCCAGGCTGTCCATTATGGGAATTCTGCTGACAAAGGTTGACCGCCGGACAAACTTTGCCAGGGATATTTCTGAACAGATCCGGGATGTTTACGGTAACAGAATTCACGTTTTTGAGAACTGTATTCCCATGTCCGTGCGGGCGGCAGAGACAACAGCGGAAGGAAAGAGTATCTATCTTCATGATCCGAAAGGAATTGTTGCTGACGGGTATCGCCACCTAACCGGGGAGGTGCTTGCAGATGAGAAGTAAGAGTGCGGAGAAGATTAAGCTGACTACTTATGACGAGCTGTTTGGTACAGAAGAAAACAATGTGGAAGGAACTTATACCACTGTTCCATTGAGCCAGCTTCGCCCCTTTAAAAATCATCCCTTTAAGGTACTGGATGATGAAAAAATGCAGGAGACAGTGGAGAGTGTGATCCAGCATGGCATAATTCAGCCAGGGATTGTGCGTCCCTGTGCAGACGGATATGAAGTAGTGGCAGGACACCGTAGATGGCGGGCCTGCGAGCTGGCAGGAAAGCCAGACATGCCGGTAATTATCCGGGATTTGGATGATGATGCCGCTACGGTATTGATGGTGGATACCAATATCCAGAGAGAAAATCTTCTGCCCAGTGAGAAAGCCAGAGCCTACAAGATGAAATATGAGGCGCTGAAACACCAGGGGAGCAAAGGGGACAAGCACACGGCAGATGCCGTGGGAGAAAAAGCCGGAGACAGCGGGCGGACAGTGCAGAGATATATCCGGCTTGCCAGTCTGATCGACGGTCTTTTAGAGCTTGTAGATGAGGGAGATATAAAAATGGTAGCCGGTGAGCGTCTGTCCTATCTGAAAGTGGAAGAACAGGAGCTGGTGTTGGAAGCGGTGGCAAATATTAGTATTTATCCATCTCCGGCACAGGCGGAGCAGCTCAAGGATATGAGTGAGAAAGAAACTCTGTCAGAGAGAAGCGTTTATGCACTTCTGGTAAAGAAAGAGAACAGCGGACAGAGCGTGACGATTTCATCAAAGAAAATCCAGAATTATTTTCCACCGGCATACACAAAAGCGCAGATCGAGGAAGTAATCTATTCGCTTTTGGATCAGTGGAAACAGGGAAAGGAGGGGGAGTATAATGCAGGAAATACAGTTTGATTACTTCCGTGGGATGGAAGCAGAACAGTATAGTTTTTACCGTGTCCCGAAAGTGCTGTTTACTGCAGAATGTTTTAAATCCCTCTCCTGTGAAGCAAAGGTTTTATACGGTCTGATGTTAGACCGTATGAGCCTGAGCATTAAAAACCGCTGGTTTGACGAACAAGACCGGGTATACATTATTTTTACTGTGGAAGAAATAGCGGAACTTCTGAATTGTGGAACGCAGAAAGCGGTAAAGCTGATGAAAGAGTTGGACAGCAGCCAGGGGATTGGATTGATTGAAAAGAAACGTTTGGGGTTGGGAAAACCGAATGTAATCTATGTGAAAAACTTTATGCTAAAGGAAAAACATTCTTTTGAGCAGGAGAAAAAAACACCGGAAAACCCTGAAAATACACAGAATAGTGAAAATCACAATTCAAGGATTGTGAAATCCACAATTCAGGAATTTCCAGAATCACAATTCAAGAATGATGAAAATCACAATTCAGGAATTGTGAAAACCACAAATCAAGAATTTCCGGAATCACAATTCAAGAATGGTGAAAATCATACTTCAAGAATAGTGAAAATCAAAACTCAAGAAGTTCCAAAATCACAATCTAATAATACTGATATTAACAAGACTGATTTTAGTAAGACTGATCCTATCCAATCATATCTATCTCCATCTGCGGGCGAAGTGCGTCATGTGGGAGAAGATGTGATGGAGAAGATGGGAACCTATCGTGCGTTGATACAGGACAATATTGATTATGGGTGCTTTTTGGATAGGCGGGAACGGGAGGATGTGGACGAACTTGTGGAGCTGATGGTGGAAATTTTAATGATGCCGGATGACAGCGTAGTGCGGATCGGTGGGGCAGACAAGCCGGTATCCGTGGTCAAAAGCCGGTTCCTGAAGCTGAACTATTCCCATATCGAGTATGTCCTGTTCAGCCTGAACCGGAATACGTCAAAAGTATCGAATATTAAGGCATACCTTCTGACTACGCTTTATAATTCGTCTATGACAATGAACCATTACTATCAGGCGGAAGTGAACCATGACCTTTACGGAGGCGGATGAAATGAGAATGAGTGAATTTGTAAAAAGGGTGATTGCCCCGGTAGGGGCGGCGGCAATTCTGGCGGCGCTGTTCTATCCCCTCTGTATGGAGAACGGTCAGTGCGATTACCTGAAGCTGTGGATATTTATGGGAATCCCCTTTGGCATACACAGGATGTTCCTGTGGATCATCCCGAAAGGCTTTGATATTGGCGGCACGGTGGGCATGTTTGTATTCAATCTTCTGGTCGGCGGCGTGATCGGCGGGTTCATCCTGGCCTGGCATCTTTTGATGGCGGCATGTTATCTGGTGAAAACAGTGATTGCCGGGATTTCAAGAATTGTAAGGGCAAAAGCCGTGTGAAATTTTTACGGAAGAAGAACAAGTGAATGAGAGAGTTACAAAAGCAGCTAAGTCTATGTACCCGGCTGCTTTTTTCTGTCTGCGGGCAGGATACTTTGCGACACGATGTCGCAAAGTGTAAATTTTCCACGGAAGGAGGGACTGTGTTGGGGAACTGTGCGGGATCGCAGAGGCTGATCCAGTTGGGGGAACGTATACGGCAAAAGAGGAAAGACAGCCATTTATCCCAGGAAACCTTTGCGGAGAAAGCCGGTATCAGTGTCAACACAGTGAGCCGCATTGAGGGAGGGCAGACGGCGATGTCCGTGGAAATTTTCGCAAAGCTGGTGGATGTCCTGGATGCAGACGCTGATGAACTGCTTGGGAGAAGGGCAAAGGCAAAAGAGACTGATCCGGTGGAAACAACGGCTGCCCGTATCCGGCGGTTGAAACCAAAAGAACAGAAGATCGTGATCCAGACCATGAAAGTACTGATGGATGGGATGGAGGGAAAGGACGGATGGGAAGTTCCACAGATATGAGGGGAAGCGGCTATATTTTCCCCATATCTGCTAAGGGAATTTTGCTGCACGGCTGATACACTGGAAATACAGACACAGGAATTGTGGAAGGAGGGAAGGAACATTGACCAGGGAAGAAAACCTGTTTTACCGGAGAAACTGCCCCTATGACGCCATGGGAGACTATTCAATCCTGATGGAAGAAAACCAGGACAGGACAAAAAATCCGGAAGAAAAGCGGAACCGGACAGAACCAGCAAAAGATCCGATCAGGCAGTATCGGTAAGTATATAAACACAGAGGTAATCTGGAGGCAGAAGGAGTTTCGGGCTCCCGTTAAAAAAAACGGGTGTGCCGGAAACCTTTTTTGCTGCCTTTTGCCTGGATTCCTGTGCGCTGCCATCTGGCCGCCCGTAGCCTGCGGGCGGAAAGGTGGATGTTATGGTGACATTACAGGATTTAAAGTGGATCGTAAAACAACCGGGGAAAGTTGACAAAGCTCCAACGGCCCGGTATTTGCTGGAGCATGGGAAACGGGTGGTAAGCATGGAAAATGGCCGGGATGTGCAGCTTCTGGTGTTTGCAGAAGGCTGGGCGCTTTACCGAGTAGGAAAATATACCACGGTTTTCCCGGTACATAGCTGCGGCGGCTATTGTTATGAGAGCCACGGACAGCAGATTTTTGTGGATGCCGCTTTCTTTGAAAAACAGAAGTGGTATGTGCGTCTGATGTTAGAGGGAGAGGATCGCCTGGCAAAGAACCGGGAATCAAGTCGGAACGGAAAGGTGGTTTCCTACCATGCAGTTTCCGAGGAATGGTTTTTCCTGGCTTCGCCGGTATTGCCACCTTTGGAACAGTTGATCGAAAAGGAACAGATCCTGGAGTTGATGGGGCTTCTGACCGAGCGGCAGAGGGAGATTGTGATCCTGCATTTTTATTACGGGGAAACTCAGTGGGAGATCGCAAAGTTCCTTGGTGTTTCCCAGCCTGTAGTTTCCCAGACACTCATGGCGGCGCTGCGGCGGATGCGTGAGGGACAGAGAGAAATTCTCTCAAGAAAAAGAGCCGGTTCCGGGAGGTGTGCCGTATGAGAGGAAAACGCCCGAAGGAGCGGAAATGCTATGTGCTTCGTGCCGGGGATGGTACGGTAGTGGAAGTCACTAGGGAAGTCTATCTGGAGTGGTATCAGTCCCGCAGACGGGAGCGCTATCAGAACGAGAGAAAACAGAAATACGGCGTATCTAGTCTGGAAGCTCTGTTGGAGAAAGGGATTCTCCCGGATGGGAGGACAGACAGCCCGGAAGATACGGTGATCCGGGAACTTTGTGTGGAAAAACTGCGCTCTGTGATGGAAGAACTGGCGGAGGCAGACGCTTATCTTCTGTATCTTCTTTTCTTCGAGGAAGTAACGGTAAAGGAAGCGGCGCAGCTTTGCGGGTGTAGCCGGAAAACCATTGCAAACCGGAGAAAGCGGATCTTAAGGGAATTGAATGAAAAACTGAAAGCTATAGGGATCATGGGAGGATGCTTCTAAAAGGTTCCTGACAGAAAACAGCACAGCCACTTTACGACACGGTGTCGCAAAGTGGCTGTTGCCATGATGAAAGATTTAGCGATCTTCCTGAAAGCGTATCACCGGGTACTGTTTGACTTTCCCTTTGATTATTTTCCGCTGGAGGCAAAATACCATGTCCGGGGTACGCTCAAAAAATCCCCGGCCTTTTTCCCAGCTCATACCGCATCTGCAGTGCTGTAAGCCAATAAACTGCTGTTTCATTTTCCTGCCGCATCGGGGGCAGATTTTATTACTTTTCCCCATCGGAGCCATCCCCTTATATAAAACCTATCTATGATTCTGGATTATACCACTTCTGAAAAAATTTCCAAATATTTTTTTCATCACCCTATATTTTCTCCTCTGAAACCTCCTATTGGTGAGAGGGTAAGTTCTAAGACACATTCTTATATTTCCCCTTTCGCTGAACCTTGACAACTTCATTGCCTGTCCAGATAGATACCCGGTATGCGAGTGTGCCTTTTTGCGTACCCTGCCGGAGAAAACGCTGCGGAAAGTGAACCGGAGCAGGAACGGATCTGGAAAGAGAACAGGCTTAACGCTCAAAATAAGTTTTCAGCCTGCCAGGTGCAGGCTGGATAACAGCAGATACCATGCGGGGAAGTCTTTTTTTAGGCTTCTCCGTATTCATGTGCTGTTATCAGCGCAAATCCGGAGAAGGGGGGACAGGAAGCCATGAAACGATAAGAGACACCGGAACTTTTTGGCACAGAAATGAAGAAAGAGAGGTTTAGTCGATGAAAGGGAAAGGAAAAAGATTGCTTTCCGGGTTACTCTCACTGCTGACGATCCTGACTTCCGTGATCCAGCCGGTTATTACCTATGCTGCTGAACCTGAGCCATCGGGTTACGAAGCACAGTATCCGGCGTTAGACACCGTGCGGGAGCTTTTGGATGTGGACGAAGTGGTGACCGCAGAAGATTATGAAGTGGAAGCAGGGAGCAGTTTTGATGTGAAATCGGATTTTTCCGGCCTGGAGATCAATGATGAAAAAGTCCGGGTGACATTCCATGAAGCAAAGAACGAAGCCGGGCAGGATTTTGACGGGAACCATGCGGACACTTATAAAGCAGTGTACTTTGTGGAGCCGATAAGCGGCCATCCGGCCTATCACATCTGCAGGAATATTATCGTGAAAGAGTCGGTGACAGAGAAACAGTCGGAGAGCCATTCTGACGGCGGAGGAACCGGTGAGGAGAGTGTTGAATCGGAAAGCGAGGATGAAGATTCAGAACCACAGCCGCAGACAGAAACAGAGGCAGCTACGGAAACTGACACAGAGACAGTGACAGAACTGCCGGAGGAGACAGAAATATTGTCGGAGGAGGATCTGGATGCGGCGTTAGAAGAAACAGAAGGACAAAAGACCGTGGATGAGGAAAGCGGCCTGACGCTTGGGGAAGTGCTTCTGCAGGCGGAGGATCAGGGCATTGATGTTCAGGGATTAGAAAGCGGCGAGAGTGTCAGCTTTACGGCGCAGGCTCCTGCAACACGGGCAGTCAGAGCATCACAGTCTGTTACCATTACCCAGGGCAGTTATTACTATTATGCGGATTACGGGCTTGGCTCCTATCTGACCGCACCGTTTACCGTGTCTTTTGGAAATGTGACGGCTACAGCTTACTGTATCCAGCCGTCAAAGCCGGGGCCGGGAAGCGGAACCTATCAGATTACCAAACTGGAAGGAAACCGGGAACTGGCAAAGGTATGTTATTACGGAACGGAGGCGTCCGGATCAGCATATTTCTTTGCAAACTACCATACGGATTTCTCTGCCGGGAAGCGTTTTATCGTGACGCACCTTGCCGCTTCCTACGCCAATGGGAGCAGTGATGCGTTCTATGGAACCAACAGTACCGGGGAGGCACTGGCAAAGGAACTTTATAACTATGCAGTCGGTCAGCCGGATATTCCAGATGTGGAAATGTCTTTTTCCAATTCCAATGTGACTGCCTATGCAGATGGGGAGCAGCAGAGGACAGAAGAAATCACATTCCATGCGGCAAGTCAGCAGACGATCACACTGGATCTGCCGGATGGGGTAAAGCTCCATAACGTCAGCACGGGAAGGGTGAGCGCTGCGGGAGCATCTGTGACCATTTCCGGAGGAACACGGTTTTACCTGACCGCCCCGCTGACACAGACAAAAGATGTGTCCGGTTCCTGGTCAGCAAAGATGCAGGGAAGCATTACAAAAGATTATTCTGCCTATAAGATCACCACGGGAAGCGATAACCAGGATCTTGCCCTTGTATTTGGCGAGGGGGTGGAAGATGAAAAATATGTGAGCTTTTCCGTGAAGTGGCTGGAGCTTGCAAAGGTGGAAGTCATTAAGGTGGACTCTAATCACTCAGACGCAAAGCTGGCCGGGGCTGTGTTTGGCATTTACAGCGATAAGGACTGCACAAAGCTGATTACGCAGATGCCGGCAACGGATAAAAACGGTTCCTCTGTGGCGGAGATCATCAAGACGCAGGATACCGTGTACTTAAAAGAGATTACGGCTCCTACCGGATACCGCCTGAATACTTCTTCCTATAATGTGAACCTGGTAGCAAACCAGACCACCTCTGTCACGGTGCCGGATCAGGAACAGCTTGGCGAGCTGACCGTTTACAAGGAAGGACAGGTTCTGGCCGGAGCTGATGTGACGGAAGAGGGCGTAACCTTCCGCTATGAGAACCGCAGGCAGGAGGGCGCTGTTTATAACGTCTATGCGGGAGCGGATATTATAACTGCTTACGGTGCGAAAGTCTACAGTAAAGGGGATCTGGTAAAAGCAAACCTGACGACAGATTCCAATGGAGCTGCGGTACTGAAAAATCTTCATCTTGGAACTTACACCATCAAAGAAGTGCAGGCCCCGGAGAATTTTTATAATGCCGGAGAGGAAAAGACAGTCACGCTGTCCTATGCCGGACAGAACGTGGAGACGGTATTTAGCGAGAGTACCTTTGTCAATGACCGTCAAAAAGCGGAAGTTTCCGTGCTGAAAAAGGATAAGGACACTTTAAATCCACTGGATGGCGGTGTATTTGGCCTGTATGCGGGAAGCGATATTAAAAATGCAGATGGAAGTGTTGTAGTATCTAAGGGAACGCTGATTGAAAAAGCGGTGACTGGAGAGGATGGAAAAGCCGTATTTACGGCAGACCTGCCGATAGGATTTTCTTATGATGTGAAAGAAATCCAGGCACCGGAAGGGTATGTGAGAAATCAGGCGGATGTATATTCCTTTACCTTCTCTTATACCAATGACAGCGAAGCGAAAGTGACATTTACCCATACCTTTGTCAATGAGCGTGTGAATGCCACGATCCAATTACAGAAGAAAGACGCAGAGACAAACCAGGCAGTTCCGCAGGGAGACGCCACTCTGGAAAATGCGGTGTATGGCCTGTATGCCCGTGAGGATATTGTCCATCCGGACGGGGCAACCGGCGTGATCTATAAAGCCGGTGACAGGGTGGCAACGCTGACCACGGATGAAAACGGGAAAGCGTCTGTAGAGAACCTTTATCTTGGGGAGTATTTTATAAAAGAGATCACGCCTCCGGTCGGGTATCTGGCAGATGAGCAGGAACATGACCTAGTGTGCAGCTATGAGGGAGATCTGACAGCTACCGTGAAGAGGGAGTGCGTATCATTAGAACAGGTAAAGAAGCAGCCCTTTGAGATCATCAAAGCGGCCAATAACGGGGAGACGGACGCTGACTTGCTTTCCGGTGCCGGATTTACGGCCTATCTGCTTTCAGAGCTGACGGTAAAGGAAGATGGCAGCTATGATTTTGATTCCGCAGAACCGGTGGTGATCGGGGAGAATGGAGCTACGGAGATGTTTACGGACGAGAAAGGACATGCCTGCAGCATTGCCCTTCCTTATGGTACATACCTTGTCCGTGAGACAACCACGCCCCACAATTACAAGCCGGTGGACGACTTTATCGTGCGGATCACAGAGCATAACCCGAATACGCCCCAGGTATGGCGGGTGCTTCTGGATGAAGAATTTGAAGCGAAGCTGAAGATCATCAAGCAGGATGACGAGACGAAAAGGCCGGTACTGCAGGAAGGCACGGAGTTCCGGATTTATGACCTGGACAAGAAAGAATACGTTGAGCAGGTGACAACTTATCCGACAACGGAGGTTCATACCTCTTTCTTTACAGATGAGGAAGGCTATCTGATCCTGCCGCAGAACCTGCCAATCGGCCATTACCGGATTGAGGAAGTCACAGCGCCTTACGGATATACGCTGAATGAGAATTACTATGAGATTGCCGTGGATTCCGATACTGCTTACCAGGTGGACAGTGTTTCCGGGGACGTGATCATTGAAGTGGTTTATGAGAACCATCCGGTGAAAGGACAGTTAAAGATTGTGAAGCAGGGCGAAGTGCTGGACGGTTTCAGCAAGGATTTTATCTATAAGACAGAGAACCTGGCAGGCGCAGTCTTTGAAGTTACCGCTGCGGAGGACATTTATACCGCTGATTTCCAGAAAGACGCAGAGGGGAACCGTATCTTAGAGTATGCCGCCGGCGAGCTGGTGGGAACGGTGACTACAGATGAAAACGGGGAAGCATTTCTTTCCGATCTTCCCCTTGGAAGTTATAAGATCGTGGAAGTGACAGCACCGGAAGGCTTTGTGCTGAACGGAGAAGCGCAGACAGTGACCTTTACCTACAAGGATCAGGAGACACCTGTAATCGAGCAGGAAGCAGTGTTTGAGAATGACCGCCAGAAAGTGGAAGTGTCCGTGGTGAAAAAGGATGCTGAAACACAGGCTACAGTCGCAGGCGCAGTCTTTGGACTGTATGCCAAAGAGGATATTCTGGCGCATGGTGAAGTGATCGTGAAAGCGGACACGTTGATCAGCAAGGCATTGTCTGATGAAAACGGGAAAGCGGTCTTTATGAATGACCTTCCCTTTGGACGTTACTATATCAGAGAAGAAGCGGCACCGGACGGATATGTTTCTTCCGATAAAGTTGTAGAAGTGACTGCAGAGTATCAGGGGCAGGAGATTCCTGTGGTGGAACTGTCCTCTGAATATGAAAATGAGCCGACAAAGATTTCCGTGAAAAAGACGGATCTTACAACCGGCGTGGAGCTGGAGGGCGCAAAGCTGACAGTCCTGGATAAAGACGGGAATATTGTAGACAGTTGGACTTCTGTAAAAGGGGAGGAACATCTGATTGAACGGTTAACTGTGGGCGAGACTTACACGCTCCGGGAAGAACTGGCTCCTTACGGGTATCTGAAAGCAGAAGAAGTGACTTTTACCGTGGAGGACACAGCGGAGATCCAGAAAGTGGAGATGAAAGACGACGTGCCGACAGGAACGCTGATCATCAACAAGAAAGGCGAGTTCCTGGAGGATGTGACATTGGCAGATACCATTGGCGGCTGGATCAGCCATATCTTTGAGTATATTACCGGCACTCTGAAAGATGTAACCTTTGAGGTGTATGCACTGGAGGATATTCAGGCGGCAGACGGCGAGAGTGAGGACTATTACAAAAAGGACGAGCTGATTGCCACGATTACCACAGATGAGACAGGGATTGCAAAGCTCTCTGATCTTCCTCTTGGAAAATACTATGTGAAAGAAAAAGAGACTGCGGAAGGCTATGTGCTGGACGGGGAGATCCGGGAGATTGATCTGACCTATGCGGATCAGGACACGGCTGAAGTCACCTGGTCTGGAGACTGGCAGAATAACCGCCAGAAAGTGGAAGTCTCTGTTTTGAAGAAAGAAAAGGATACTGACCGTGTGCTTGGAGGGGCTGTGTTTGCCCTTTCCGCAAAAGAGGACATTACCAATAAGGACGGGGCTGTGATTTTGGAAGCGGGAACCGTGATCGAGGAAAAGGCAACCGGCGAGGATGGAATGCTGACCTTTGAGGCGGATCTGCCCATTGGATTTTCCTATATCGTCAAAGAGACTTCACCGGCTCCGGGATTTGCTACGACAGATGAGGTGCAGGAGTTTACCTTTACAGCGGAATCTTCCGAAAAAGCGACAGTTTCCTATGAATTTACCTTTGAGGATGAACCGACAGCCTTTGAATTTACCAAAACTTCCCTGACTACCGGGGAGGAGATCGAGGGAGCAAAGCTGACGGTAACGGATGAAAACGGAGAAATCGTGGATGAATGGATATCCGGCAAAGAGCCCCATATCATAAAAGAGCTGGTGGTCGGCCAGACCTATACCATGACAGAAGTGCTTCCGGCTCCGGGATATGTGACAGCGGAGAGCATCCAGTTTACGGTGGAGGACACTCCCGAAGTCCAGAAAATCGAGATGAAGGACGATGTGACAAAGGTGGAAATCTCTAAGACAGATATTGCCGGAAAGGAGCTGCCGGGAGCGAAGCTGACCATCCTGGACGAGAATGGGGAGATCGTGGAGAGCTGGACTTCCACAGAAGAACCGCATTATATTGAGATGCTCCCGATTGGCAAGTACACGCTCCATGAAGAATCCGCACCGGAAGGCTATCTGATCGCAGAGGATGTAGCGTTTGAGGTAAAAGATACCGGCGAGATCCAGAAAGTCGTGATGAAGGATGAAGCAGAGCCGGAAGAAACACTGGAGATGCCGGAAACACCACAGAACACATCGACAATAGATGCTCCAAAGACTGGGGATAACACGTCGATCATGGCGCTTGTGCTTTCCTGCGGCTTGGGGCTGGTGGGAGCCATTGCTGCCGCTGTCTGGATGAAAGCCAGAAATAAGAAACAGGATTGATACGATAGGATTGGGCGTTTGTGGACAGCCATGTGCTTCCATGGACACCCTTTTTGTTTTTAAGAAAGAGGTGGATAAAAATGAGATGGTTGATAGCTGCAGCCCTGGCGTTTGTGTTCCTGCTTATCTTTGTCCTGTACTGCTGTATTGTTGCCGGGGCAAGGGAGGACAGGATGCTGGAAGAACTGGAGCGGAAAGGCAGGCTGGATGCAGACGGACAAAACGGATAGAAACAGGTATGCGCCGGACAAGCCACAGGACTGTGCTTATTGCTATTTCTGGCACAGCCGGAAACAGAAGTGCAGAAAAAAAAGCTGCTATTATCTTCTACCTGAGAAAAAGCAGGATAGAAACAGCAGGCCGGGAGACTGTAGGATATGCCCCTATGGGAAACATTCTCCATGTATCGGGTATTGTCTGCAGAAAATCCTCCTGAAAATTTAATCGATCACACATACGGAAACCATGAGGAAAGAAGGTGATTTGCTATGCAGGAGGAAGTCAACCAAAAGGTCGTGACACTTTGTATCAACGGAGGAAAGATTTCTGCTCGGATACTGAAAAATGCGATCCTCAAGCTCCTGCGGAAAATGGAGCAGATGAAACGGGAACAGAAGCAGGCTGCCAGGGCGTCCAGACAGCAGAAAGAACCGGCGGCTTATCATGGGAAACAGAGCATGGAAAAGCTGATGAAGCAGAATTGTCAGCTCACGAATATCGAGGTGACAGATGGGAATATCAAATCTTTTGAAAAATATGCCCGGAAATACAATATTGATTTCAGTCTGAAGAAAGACACGTCTATATCGCCGCCACGGTATTTTGTGTTTTTTAAGGCACGGGATGTGGATATTATGACCGCCGCTTTTAAGGAATATACCGGAAAGCAGCTCACAAAGGCTAAGAAGCCATCCCTCAGAAAGAAACTGACGCTGGCAAAAGAGCGTCTGGCAAAACACCGGGAGAGGGAGAAAGGCCGCCAGAAGGAGCGTGGGCCGGAGCATTGAGTAAGAAGAAAACTGTAAAACGAAAAAATGATACGGCACCGAAAGAAACGCTCAGACAGTTCTTTGAAAAGGGCGGGAGAAAGTTGTCGGAGACAGTCAAGGGGAAACTGCCGACGGTGGATAGGAAACGACTTATTATGCTGAACATTCCCTATGTGATCGTATTTTATCTCATAGATAAAACGGCATGGCTGTACCGATACTGTATCGGGGATTCCCTGGTTGAAAAGCTGGGAGCGCTTTTCCTGAATATTTCCCTGGCGTTTCAAAATGTGTTCCCCAGCTTACACCCGCAAGATTTATGTGTCGGGCTTGTCGGCGCAGCCCTGGTAAAACTGGCCGTATACCTGAAAGGGAAGAATGCGAAGAAATACCGGCAGGGCGTGGAGTATGGTTCTGCCAGATGGGGAAACCAGAAGGATATAGCGCCTTTTATTGATCCGGTATTTGAGAACAATATCCTTTTGACGCAGACGGAACGGCTGACCATGAACAGCCGCCCGAAGCTGCCGAAGTATGCCAGGAATAAAAACGTGATCGTGATCGGTGGTTCCGGTTCTGGCAAGACGAGATTTTATGTGAAGCCGAATTTAATGCAGATGACACCGAATGTTTCCTATGTGGTCACTGATCCGAAAGGGACAATCCTGGTGGAGTGCGGGAAGATGCTGCAGAAAGGTTCCCCGAAGATGAAAGACGGGAAGCCGGAGCGTGACAAAAACGGAAAAGTGATCTATGAGCCATATAAGATCAAAGTGCTGAACACCATCAATTTCAAAAAAAGTATGCACTATAATCCCTTCATGTATATCCGCAGTGAGAAAGATATTTTGAAGCTGGTGAATACGATCATTGCCAATACCAAAGGGGAGGGTGAGAAATCTTCTGAGGATTTTTGGGTGAAAGCCGAAAGGCTTTTGTATTGTGCGCTGATCGGTTACATCTATTATGAAGCACCGGAGGAGGAACAGAATTTTTCCACGCTCCTGGAGCTGATCAATGCGTCCGAAGCCAGGGAAGATGATGAGGAATTTAAAAATGCGGTGGACGAATTGTTTGAGGAACTGGAAGGGGAGAAGCCGGAGCATTTCGCTGTGCGCCAGTATAAGAAATATAAACTGGCGGCGGGAAAGACAGCAAAATCCATCCTTATTTCCTGCGGAGCCAGGCTTGCGCCCTTTGACATTGCGGAGCTTAGGGAACTGACAAGCTATGACGAGATGGAACTGGATATGCTGGGGGATCAGCGGACAGCTATGTTTGTTATCATTTCTGACACAGATGATACCTTTAACTTTGTTGTCGCAATCATGTATACCCAGCTATTTAATCTGCTCTGTGACCGGGCGGATGATGTGCATGGAGGACGGCTGCCTTATCATGTAAGGCTTTTACTTGATGAGTTCGCAAATATCGGACAAATTCCAAAATTTGATAAGCTGATCGCAACGATCCGGAGCCGGGAAATCTCGGCTTCTATTATTTTGCAGTCGCAGAGCCAGTTAAAGACCATCTATAAAGACGCCGCAGAAACAATTCTGGGGAACTGCGATACCATGCTTTTCCTGGGTGGCAAGGAGGGCAGCACGTTAAAAGAAATCTCGGAGACACTTGGGAAAGAGACGATAGATCTTTATAACACCTCGGACACCCGTGGGCAGAGCCGTTCATACGGACTGAATTATCAGAAAACAGGCAAGGAACTGATGAGCCGGGATGAACTGGCGGTGATGGACGGAAATAAGTGCATCCTGCAGCTCCGTGGTGTGCGTCCGTTTTTCAGTGACAAGTTCGATATTACCCGGCACAAGCGGTATAAGGAACTGTCGGACTATGACAAGAAGAACAGCTTTGATGTGGAGGCATATATGAAACATTCGTTAAAGCTGCGGATGAAAGAGGAATTTGATCTCTTTGAAGTAGAAGGGGAGGAAAATGAATGAGTGATATTTTCAAGGATATGCAGGCAAAGATTGGATGCCGGCACATTTCTGTTCTTCCGTATTACAAAAGGGCAGTCTGGTATGAACTGCGTCGGATGCCTCTTGCGGAATACGAGACAGAGCAGTTGGAAGATTTCGCCCGGTATGTATTTGGAGTCAGATATTCTGTTTTAAAAGAAGTAATGAATCTATTGGAGTCAGAGCCGGACTTTACGATACGGTGACGCAAAGTAACAGGGAGAAGAAACTTTACGACACGATGTCGCAAAGTTGGAAAGGGGAGTTTATGGATTTTTTTTCTGAGGCGGTTGATGTTCTGGCGGCTATTGTCCGTGCGCTTTCCTGTCCGGATTCTCCAGAAGATTATTTTGGAGAATCCGGACAGGAAATGTTCCCGGTGAAAGAAAAGGAAGCGGCTATCCTGCCGGTGCGGATCAGACGCCTGTGGCCGCCGATCCTGCCGGTGCGGATCAGACGCCTGTGGCCGCCGATCCGGGCGGAGCCGGGAAACGGCAGGCAGGGACGGATTTTGACTAAAAATAACAAAATAAAAGAGAAAGGATAAGGGAACCGGATTCTCGGAAAAGTTGAGCGGCTATGGAAAGATAGCAGCTCTTTTTTGTCTCTGCCGGAAAATAAATGTGCCGGAATCTGGTTCTCAGGTAATATATGGCGTTTTTTAGCTCGGCAATTTCTATTTTACAAACTCTGGTGGTAGCTATTGGAGCAGGTCTTGCAGTATGGGGCGTTATTAACTTGCTGGAGGGTTACGGAAACGACAATCCAGGGGCTAAATCACAGGGAATTAAACAACTTATGGCCGGAGGAGGAGTTGTCCTGATCGGAACACAGCTTATCCCCTTGCTTGGAGGGCTGTTCTGACGTAGAAAGGGGACTCATTTATGTTCGATGGCATTTTCGAGGCAATCGAGAACTGGATGAGGGATCTTCTGACAGGGATGGTAACGTCCAACCTGACCACAATGTTCACGGATGTCAATGAAAAGACCGGGGAGATTGCGTCCCAGGTTGGACAGACGCCCCAGGCATGGAATGGCAGTATTTTCAATCTGATACAGAATCTTTCTAACTCTGTGATTATCCCTATTGCGGGGATGATAATTACGTTTGTGCTGTGTTATGAGTTGATTACCATGCTGACAGAAAAGAATAACATGCACGAGATCGACACCTGGATGTTTTTCAAATATTTCTTCAAGATGTGGGTGGCGGTCTGGATGGTATCTAATACCTTCACGATTACCATGGCAGTCTTTGACGTGGGGCAGTATGTGGTCAATGCGGCGGGAGGCGTTATCAGTTCCAATACGGCAATCAATGTAGACTCCATGCTGGACGCTATGAATACGGCTATGGAATCCATGAATGTAGGGGAACTTGTCATACTGGCATTAGAAAGTATGCTGGTGAGCCTTTGTATGAAAATACTGTCTGTCCTGATTACGGTCATCTTATATGGGCGTATGATCGAGATCTATCTTTACACTTCGATTGCACCGATCCCATTTGCCACACTCTCCAACCGGGAATGGGGGCAGGTGGGAAACAACTATCTCCGGGGATTGTTAGCCCTCGGTTTCCAGGGATTTTTTATGATGGTGTGTGTCGGTATCTATGCGGTGCTGGTATCTACCATTGAAATCTCCGATAACATGCACTCGGCCCTCTTTGGAATAGCGGCTTATACAGTAATTCTCTGCTTCAGCCTGATGAAAACGGCAAACTTAAGCCGCTCGATTTTCAATGCACATTAGGAGGCGACGAGATGGAGCAAAAGAAATATAGCATTATTTATGCCGATCCGCCCTGGACATTCCGTGTGTATTCCCCAAAAGGAAACGGCAGATCAGCGGCAAGCCATTATCCTGTAATGAATTTAGAGGCAATCAAAGCATTGCCGGTAAGACAGCTTGCCGATAAGGATTGTACGCTGTTTTTGTGGGTGACATTTCCGAACTTGCGGGAGTCTTTTGAGGTAATCGAAAGCTGGGGATTTACCTTTAAAACGGTTGCCTTCGTGTGGATCAAGCGGAACCGGAAATCGGACAGCCTGTTTTGGGGCATGGGATACTGGACTCGTGCCAATGCGGAAATCTGTCTGCTCGCTACGAAAGGCGCTCCAAAGCGGCAGTCTGCTGGCGTCCATCAGGTGATTTTATCCCACATAGAAGAACACAGCAAAAAACCGGCAGAAGCCAGGGAGCGCATTGTGGAACTGATGGGGGATCTGCCACGGATTGAACTGTTCGCAAGGCAGCAATCTCCCGGATGGGATGTATGGGGAAATGAAGTGGAAAGTTCCCTGGATATGGAAAAATTGCAGGATAACAGAGGAAAGGAGCAGCCGGAGGATGGCGCAGCCTGCAGCGGGTAAAATTCTCTGGCGTGTGATTTTATGGCGTTTGTCAGCGTACCAAAAGACCTGACGAAAGTAAAAAATAAAGTAGTATTGAACCTGACAAAAAGACAGCTCATCTGTCTGTCAGCAGCGGCGGCCATCGGGCTGCCTTTTTATTTTCTCACACGGGAGCTGATCGGAACCACCAATGCCGCCACCGGCATGGTGCTTCTCATGCTGCCGGCATTTCTGTTTGCCATGTACGAAAAGGACGGCCTTCCCCTTGAGAAAATCCTATGGAATATCGTGACAGTGAAGTTTTTGAAACCTGCAATCCGCAGGTATGAAGTAGAAAATTTTTATGAGACAGAGCCTTCTGAGAATGTCCGGGAGATAAAGAAAGGAGGGGAGCGTCTTGGGAAAAAGAGAAGACACCGCAGTAGATAAGCGGAGGAAGAGAAAGTACCGCAGGCTGGCCCGCCATGAGAAAAAAGCCAGGAAAGCAGCGGCAAAAGAAGCGGCGAAGCAGGAAAAGGCTCGAAGAAAAGCGAAAAAAAAGGGAAGCCGGAAGCAAGTACATGAGCAGAAAAGCGTATCTAATGAGCGCATTGTTCAGAGACAAGGCAAGCTTCATCCGGAACATATTGTCCGTCAGAAAGCTGTGGGCAGTACCATGAATGGATCACAGAAGAAAGCGGACAAAAAAGCGGAGGAAAAACGGCTGTCAGCGCAGAAGTCTATCCCCTACCGGGAAATGGCAAGGGACGGGATCTGCCGGGTGCAGGATAAATATTATTCCAAAACCATCCGTTTTTACGACATCAACTATCAGTTGGCGCAGAACGAGGATAAGAACGCCATTTTTGAAAATTGGTGTGACTTCCTGAATTACTTTGACAGCAGTATCCATTTCCAGTTGTCATTCATCAATCACCATAGCAACATGCAGGAATTTGAATCTGTCATTCAGATCAAGCCCCAGCATGACGCCTTTGACGATGTGCGGATGGAGTACGCACAGATGCTGAAAAATCAGCTTGCGAAAGGGAATAACGGCCTGGTGCGGACAAAGTATATCACTTTTGGTATTGAAGCCGAAAATATCCGGGAAGCAAAACCGAGGTTGGAGCGGATCGAGACAGACATCCTCAATAACTTTAAGGTGTTGGGCGTGTCCGCTTATCCCCTGGATGGCCGGGAGCGGTTGCAGATCATGTATGAGACATTCAATCCGGAGGAAAAAGTGCCGTTTCAGTTTTCCTTTGACCAGGTGCTGCGCTCCGGCATGGGAACAAAGGACTTTATCGCTCCCACCAGCTTTTTATTTAAAAATGGAAAGGACTTTATGATGGGGAATATCCTGGGAGCGGTGTCCTATCTGCAGATTCTGGCTCCGGAGCTGACTGACCGGATGCTTGCGGAGTTTCTGGATATGGACAGGAACCTGATCGTCAACCTGCATATCCAGTCTTTAGACCAGATGAAGGCAATCAAGCTGGTGAAAAGCAAGGTGACGGACATCAACCGGATGAAGATTGAGGAACAGAAAAAAGCAGTGCGCTCCGGATATGATATGGATATCATTCCGTCAGATCTGAACACCTATGGCGGGGAGGCGAAGCGGCTTTTAGAAGATCTCCAGTCCAGAAACGAGAGGATGTTCCTTGTGACGATTGTATTTTTGAATACGGCAAAGACGAAGCAGGAATTAGATAATGCGGTGTTCCAGACAGCGGGCATCGCACAGAAATATAACTGTTCCCTGCGCCGTCTGGATTATATGCAGGAGCCGGGACTGATGAGCAGTCTTCCGCTTGGATTGAACCTGATCCCCATTAAGCGGGCGCTGACCACTACGTCTACGGCTATTTTTGTACCATTTACCACACAGGAGCTTTTTATGGAAGGGGAATCCCTTTATTATGGCTTGAACGCCCTCTCTAACAACATGATCATGGTAGACCGGAAAAAGCTGAAAAATCCAAACGGTCTGATTCTGGGAACACCCGGTTCAGGGAAATCCTTTTCGGCAAAGCGGGAGATTACCAACGCTTTCTTTGTCACCCAGGACGACATCATTATCGGAGATCCGGAGGGGGAATATTATCCGCTGGTTCACGCACTGGGAGGCCAGGTGATCCATATCTCCGCATCTAGCCATGACTATATTAACCCGATGGACATCAATATGGATTACTCAGACGATGATAATCCGTTGGGTGTGAAGTCGGATTTTATCTTGTCGCTTTGTGAGCTGATCATGGGTTCCCGAAATGGGATTGAGGCAGAGGAAAAGTCGGTCATTGACCGATGCCTGCCATTGGTGTATCAGAAATACTTTGAACATCCGGTGCCGGAAAATATGCCCATCCTGGGTGATCTTTATGAGTGCCTGCGTCAGCAAAAGGAAGTCCAGGCGCAGCGGATCGCCACGGCACTGGAAATCTACGTCAACGGTTCCTTAAAAGTATTCAATCACCGTACCAACGTGGAACTGAATAACCGGATCGTGTGCTTTGACATTAAAGACCTGGGAAAACAGCTTAAAAAGCTGGGGATGCTGATCGTCCAGGATCAGGTATGGAACCGTGTGACAGTCAACCGGGCGGCACATAAATCTACCCGGTACTATATTGATGAGTTCCATCTTCTTCTGAAAGAAGAACAGACAGCGGCGTATTCCGTGGAAATCTGGAAGCGTTTCCGCAAATGGGGCGGTATTCCCACAGGAATCACTCAGAACATTAAAGACCTGCTTGCCAGCCGGGAGATTGAGAACATTTTTGAAAACTCGGACTTTATCTATATGCTCAACCAGGCGGCGGGAGACCGGCAGATCCTGGCGAAGCAGCTTAATATCTCTCCCCATCAGTTGTCCTATGTGACCAACAGCGGGGAAGGAGAGGGGCTGATCTTTTATGGCAGTACCATTATCCCGTTTAAAGATAAGTTTGATAAATCCCTGCGTTTGTATTCACTGATGACAACGAAAGTGTCGGATCTGGAGAAACAGGATAAAACAGGCAGCGCATGATACGGGAGAAGGTGATAAGACGTGCAGGATCAGGAATACAAAGCCAGGGATAAAACTGTCCGCAAGATGAACCGGGACGGGCTGACGGAGGAAAACCTGCACAGCGGTGAGACTGTCCGTGTCAGCCAGAGGGAACGGGAGGAAAGGGTACTGACAAAGCAGGCAGAAGATGTTTTCTTCTCCCGGTCAGAAAGAGATCCGGATCAACAGTCCGAGAATAGAAAAAGGCAGCAGAAACCAAAGGAACAACCGAAGGTGAAGCAAGGGGAGGATCTTTCTGATTCCGGCAGTCTGAAAGCAGAGGTTTCATCCAGAGAAGATTTTGACGGGCCGTCCGGCGGTCTTATGGCAGCGGATAGGACGAATAGCCCGGAGCCTGACGGAGAACAGGAAACCGATCTTTTCGGTCATACGGGTGTCCGGGAACAGTCCTTCCGCTCCGGCAATATCCGTGGCCATCCGTCCGGGACTTCTGCGTTTCTGGAATCAGTGGCGGAAACCTCCCATCTGCGGAAGAAAAAGCTGGTGCAGGAGTACGCCAGGAAAGAGAGAGGAAAGCCGGAGAATGCCGCCACGATGGAGGACTTCCGGGAGGACATCAAAGGGAAAACCAAACGGGAGCAGATCCGGAAAGAACAGAAAAAGGCGGGACGTTTATCCTTTGGGGATGAGGAGAGCGGCATGGTGCGGGGAGCAGGTATGGGAATTTCAAAAAAGGCAGTTTCAGCGGCGGCAGGTTCCGCCGCTGTTTACGTCCACGGGAAAACCCACGAAGCGGAGCAGGAAAATACTGCGGTAGAGGGAGCGCACCGCACAGAATTGACGGCGGAAAGCACCCTCCGGTATGCCATGCACCGGACAAGCCGTGGCCTGCATAAGAGAAACGTCCGTCTGCAGGAATCCGCTTCCCTTGAGGGAGGAAAAGGCCGTTTTTTATATGAGACAGCACAGGAAGCCGGAGGAAAAACCGCTGAAAAGGCGGCAAGAGGTGCAGAGCGGGAAAAAAAGGGAATCCTGCAAAAGCTCTGGCAGAAACGCCAGTATCAGAAAGCATACCAGGCAGCAAGAAAAGGAGAAAAAACAGCGGCAGGAACCGCAAAAGCCACACAGACCATTGCATCGAAAGCAAAAAGCATGGCTTCTGCTATCCTTGGAAGAAGCAAGGGGATCATCGGAGCAGTAGTAGCTGCCGGGCTGTTTTTTGTGATGATCGCTTCCCTTATGGCAAGCTGCGGCGCTTCCATCCAGGGCGGAGCGGCATCCACCATTGCCAGCACAACCTATGCCAGCACGGATGAGAATATTTATGCGGTGGAAGATGCATATTTAGAACTGGAAGCGGCACTGAACGAGCAGATCAACAGCATGGAGAGCCGGCATCCCGGTTATGACGAGTACCGCTATCAGATTGACGAGATTTCTCACAATCCGTACCACCTGATCTCTTATTTTTCTGCAAAGTATGGGGAATTTACCTATGAACAGGTGAAAGATGAGATTGAGGAGATCTTTCAGCGCCAGTACAGCATTACCACGGAAAGCACAAGAGAAACCGTGACAGAGACAAAGATGGTGCGGGTAGGGGAATCCCTGGGACAGGTGGTGACCAGCGGCTATTGCAGTTGTTCCATCTGCTGCGGGCAGTGGGCCGGAGGCCCTACGGCAAGCGGCGTCTATCCTACGGCTAACCACACTATCGCCGTGGACGCCAGCAATCCCTTTGTGCCGATTGGCACGAAAGTCATCATGAACGGCGTGGAGTATGTGGTGGAAGATACGGGAGCCTTTGCCCGGTACGGGGTGCAGTTTGACGTGTATTACAGCGACCATGCCGCCGCATCCGCCCACGGACACCAGACCTGGGAAGCCTATCTTGCGGATGACAATGGCAGCCAGGAAGTGGAAGTGACCACGACACAGGAAGTGAACCGGTTGGACGTGACGCTGACCAATCACGGTCTGGACGCTGTGCTGCGGGAACTGATGGACGAGAACGAAGAAGGACGCTATGACCTTTATAACAGTACATACGGGAACCGGGATTATCTGTTTGATACGGAAACCCTTCCGGGTGGCGGCGGTGACTTTGGCTATGAGATCCCGGCGGAAGCCCTGACAGATCAGAGGTTCGCAAACATGATCCATGAAGCGGAGAAATACCTGGGGTATCCCTATGTTTGGGGCGGCAGTTCCCCGTCTACCAGTTTTGACTGTTCCGGCTTTGTAAGCTGGGTGATCAATAACTGCGGCAATGGCTGGAATATCGGCAGGCAGACCACGGACGGATTGATGGGATACTGTTCCAGAATTTCCCCGTCTGAAGCAAAGCCTGGGGATCTGATTTTCTTCCAGGGAACCTACGATACGGCAGGGGCGAGCCATGTGGGGATCTATGTGGGTGACAATATGATGATCCATTGTGGAAATCCCATTCAGTATACAAGCATTGCGTCCTCTTACTGGCAGGAGCATTTCCTGGCATTTGGGCGTATCCACGGATAAGAAAGAAGGTGAGCAATATGAACCGGAAGCTGCACCGGGTTCTGGATGAAATCCAGAGAACGGAAAAGAAGATTGCCGAGTGGCAGGAACATTTAAAAGAACTGAAACTGTTGGCGGAACAGCTTGAAAATCAGGAGATCGTGAAAACCATCCGGTCTATGAAGCTGGACAGCTACAGGATGTTGGAGCTTCTGGAGGGGATTCAGAGCGGATCGATATCCATTCCCATCCCGGAGCGGGAAGAAACAGAAAAAAGCAGCATGGAACAGGCAGAAAAAACAGAAAAAGCGCAGGAGAGGGCGCAGGAAGGTGAGGTTAGAGACAATGAGGAAACTTAAAAAATGGCTGATGGCGCTGGCTGTGGCGGCGGGGGTATTCTCCTCCACCGCCATGCCTGCCTTTGCCTATACCGGAGATATGGGACAGACAGAAACAGCCGGGGAGACTGCGGCAGGAGAGACGCAGACGGTGATCCCGGAGCAGATAGAAAGCGCCGGGGAGACGGAAACGGCTGCTCAGGAGGAAGCGTCAGGGGGAGAGGGAACGTCTTTTTCCATTCCTGGAAACGGGGAGGTACTGGATGATAAGACGGATGATGGGACAAAAGAGTTTCTGACGATCCAGACGAAAAATGGGAATACGTTTTTTCTGGTGTTAGACCGTTCCAGTAATACAGAGAATGTGTATATGCTTTCCATGATCGACGAGAATGACCTGGCCGAGTTTATGGATGAGACACAGACGGAGGAGACACCGCAGGTTGTGATTCCGGAGACAGAGACAATCGTGGTGCCGGAAGAAACAGAGCTGGAGACGGTACAGCCGGAGGAGGACGGCGGCATGAACACAGGGGCGTTCCTAGCCATTGGACTTCTGGCGGCAGGCGGGATCGGAGCCGGCTATTATTTTAAAGTCGTGAAGCCGAAGAAAGAAGAAGCCCAGGAGGAGGGTGAGGACTTGGAGTTCTACGACGGCGGCGCTTACGTCAACGAGGATCCGGCAGAGGATGAAGAACCTGCGGACGGAGAAGATGAAGAAGCATAAGGCAATCAGAGCAAAAAGCAGAGGAAAAGGGGCAGCCGGGAAAAACGGCTGCCTTCTCTCATATAGGCGTAAAGCCGGAAAGGAGTATTGGATGTATTTAGTCTTAGGGGAAAAGCCCAGCGTGGCTCAAGCGTATGCAAAAGTGTTGGGGGCGAAGAAGCGGCAGGACGGCTATCTGGAAGGAAACGGATGGCTGGTGAGCTGGTGCCTGGGCCATCTGGCAGAGTATGTGCCGCCGGAGGAATATGATGAAAAATACCAAAAGTGGGAGTTTGAAGATCTCCCAATCCTGCCGGAAGAATGGCGGCTGGCTGTGGCGAAAGATAAAAAGGCGCAGTTTGCTGTGTTAAAAAAACTGCTGAACCGGAAAGATGTGGATTATGTGGTCAACGGCTGTGACGCCGGGCGGGAGGGAGAGCTGATCTTCCGCCGTGTCTATGAATTATCCGGAAGCCGTCTCCCTATCAAGCGGATCTGGATCAGTTCTATGGAAGATACCGCTATCCGGGAGGGATTTGACTGTTTAAAGGAGGGCGCAGAGTACCAGAACCTCTATGAAGCGGCTGTCTGCAGGGCGAAAGCGGACTGGCTTATCGGGATGAACGCTACAAGGGCTTTTACCACAAAATATTTTAAGCGCCTGGTGGTGGGACGGGTACAGACGCCCACGCTGGCAATGCTGGTGGAACGGGGAGAACAGATTTCCCATTTCCAGAAAGAGAAATACTATAATCTTCATCTGGATTGCGATGGCCTGGAGGTTGTAAAAGAAAAGCTGTTTGACGCAGGGGAAGCACAGCGGATAAAGGAAGCCTGTGAGGGCGGGACTGCCACAGTGGAATCCTGCTCATCTGTGGAAAAGGCTGTCCATCCCCCGAAACTGTATGACCTGACCACGCTCCAGAGGGAAAGCAACCGTTATTTTGGCTACACGGCAAAGGAGACGCTGGATTTTACCCAGAGCCTTTATGAAAAAAAGCTGGTCACGTATCCCCGGACGGACAGCCAGTACCTGACGGAAGATATGGAGCAGACCGCACAGCAGGCGATTGCGATGGCATGTGAAAAATATGGCTTTTCCTCGGTATATCCGCAGGAACCGGATATAAAGCGTACTATGGATAACAGCAAAGTCTCGGATCACCATGCGATTATCCCCACAGCAGAGTTAAAGGACTGTGATCTGCAGGAGCTGTCCAAAGGAGAGCAGGACATCCTGCAGTTGATCAGCGTCCGGCTGCTTTGCGCCGGGGCGCAGAAGCATGTGTTTCAGGAGACGGAAGTCCGGGTATCTTGTGCAGGGGAAACCTTTCAGGCAAAAGGGAAAGCTGTTCAGGAAATGGGATGGAAAGCAGTAGAAGCGGCGTTTCGTGAACGTTTAGGCACAAAAAACCGGAAAGACGGGGAGGAGCGCACCATCCCTGTCGTGGCAGAAGGGCAGACCTTCCACCCGGTTACAGCCGGTATATCGGAGCATTACACAACGCCGCCGAAGCCATACAGTGAGGACACCCTGCTATCGGCAATGGAAACTGCCGGCAATCAGGAATTTGACGAGGAGACAGAGAAAAAAGGACTAGGCACACCGGCCACCAGGGCGTCTATCATTGAAAAGCTGGTTTCCTCCGGCTATGCTGCAAGGAAAGGGAAACAGATTCTGGCTACCCAGGATGGAGCTGACTTGATTTCGGTTCTGCCGGAGTATCTGCGGTCAGCGGCCATGACCGCTGAGTGGGAGAACCGTCTGCTCCAGATGGAGAAAGGGGAGCTTGGAAGCACAGATTTTCTGGAGGGGATCATGGAGCTGATCGATCGGATGCTGTTGGAGTGCGGGGAAATATCTGTGGAAGAACAGAACCGTTTTTATTCCAGAGAGAGCATTGGAACCTGTCCGGTGTGTGGAAGCCCGGTCTATGAGAGTAAGCGGAACTTTTTCTGCGGGAACCGGGAGTGCGGGTTTGCCCTCTGGAAAGAGAACCGGTATCTGTCCGGGATGAAGAAAGTAATTGATAAAAAGATGGCGGCGGAGCTTTTAAAAGACGGGCAGACGTTTGTGCCAGATTTGTATTCGCAGAAAAAGGGAGCTACGTTTGCGGCTTATCTGTGCCTGGATACAGAAGAAGGAAAGGCCAGCTTCCGACTTGAATTTCCGAAAAAGAAAGGGAAGAAAAAATAACGTAGGAGGATTTATATGGCAAAGATCAATGACATCCGTTTCCTGGCACAGGAGACGGCGAAAGACGTCAGCGGTTCCCCACGGGACTGGATGCGGTATCTGGACACAGCTTCCAGGCTGTACCGCTATCCATTCTCTGATACACTCCTGATCCATGCACAGCGCCCGAACGCTACGGCCTGTGCAGAACTGGAAGTCTGGAATGAGAAGATGCGCCGGTGGGTGAACCGGGGAGCGAAAGGAATTGCCCTGATTGACGATACTGGACCGAGACGTATGCTGCGGTATGTGTTTGATGTATCAGACACCCATCCGGTAAAGGGAGGAAGGATGCCGTACCTGTGGCGGCTGAAAGAAGAACAGCAGGAAATGATTTTGCGCCATTTGACGGATACTTATGGACTAAATGGGGAAGTGACTTCTGACCTGCCCTCTGCGCTGCGGCAGATTGCGGAGGAAATGGCGACAGACAGTTTAGAGGAAGCAATAGACGGGATGGAGTATGCCGTCCCCGGCACATTTCTGGAAGGACTGGACGAGGACACGATCCGGGTGGAGTTCCGTACCCTCCTGGCGAACAGCGCTTTTTACACTCTGGCACGTCGGTGCGGGTTAGAGCCGATGGAATACCTAGAGGAAGCGGACTTTTTTGGGATTACAGATTACCATGACCTGTCCGTTCTGGCATTTTTGGGAAATGCCAATAGCCAGCTTGTGGAGCCGGTACTCCGGGACATTGGGCGCACGATCCGGCAAGCTGAGCGGGAAGCGTGGCAGAAAGAAAATACCCAGGAAAATCCAGAGAAAACGGTTGCAAAAAAGCAGGAAGTACCTTATAATGAATTTAACACGTTAATTCGTGAAAGTGAAAATGATGAAGGAGGGAAATCAAATGGAACTGACCTATCACCGCAAGGGCGATTACCTGTTTCCGAACCTGACGTTGACGGAAGAACCGCAGACCATCGGGAAATACGGGATGCTGCGGAGGACATACCTGAAAGAACACAAGAAGAACCTGTATCAGAGCCTGCTGATCAGCGGGAACCTGGACAGCCACCTGGCAGAGATCGAGAAAGCGGCGCAGGGGAGGATGGAGATTTTTCTGGACGGACTTCTTACGACATATCCGGCACCGGACAAAGAGACGGATCAGATGGCGTGGACGGCACACATGAACAGCCTGACACAGATGGCGGAGGAAACCGTGCTGACGGAATTGGTATACAGCTAAGCGAAGAAACAACAGAACAGGATTTAAGTGAAGCAGAGGAAGAAACCGCCTCTGCTTTATCTTTGCCCGAATTACCCACGGTGGAGCAGCAGATCCGCTCCATTGAGGAGCGGCAGGCAGCTTTGTATTCCGGGGAGACAGCCATTCCGGCAGATGTGATAGATGAAGTCCTGAGAAAAGGCGGCAACAAGGACAGAAGCCATCTGCGGATCATCTACAATTTCATGATGGAACAGACGCCGGAGGAATACACGGATTTTGTGCGGCGGGAGTATGGCACGGGCGGTATCGGACTTGTGATCAGTGGGAAAGAGTATTCTGTCTGGTATGACGAGCTGGGGATGCAGATTGCTGTGGGGCATACCGTACATGACAGGATTCTGGATAAAACCTTTCTGTCCTGGGAGGATGTGAGCGGGAGGATTCATCAGCTTTTGAAGCAGGGGGAATACGCTCCACAGGCAGTTCTGGATGCGGCGAGAGAAAATGCCGTAAAAGAACATGCACAGGCGCTTGCTTTTATGCACGGGGATATGGCGGAAGGTGTGGCGGAGATTGTTTTTGGAACAGAACACCAATTTGGATATGGTTATCCTGAAAAGACAGATTGTATTGAAAAGCTGATCGTACAGCCGGAGTATCTGGCGGATCTGAATGAGCGTCTGGCAGGACTGGCAGAAGCCTATGAAACAGACAAAGAATTAATGAGATTTCACCATTACCGCCCGGACAAAATGGCAGCGCAATTTCAGAAGTTCGCAAAGGAAGCGGTTCCTTACCAGTCAAGAGAAGGTTTTCAGTGGAAGGAACATGAAATTTTTATTACCCAGGATGAAATTGATGCTTTCCTGACCAGAGGCGGGCCGTATTCTGACGGGCGGCTTTCGACCTATGCTTTTTTTATACAGGATAAGTCCAGTAAAGAAAAGGCAGATTTTCTGAAATCAAGTTATGGGATCGGCGGGTGCAGCCATGCGTTGAGCGGGGCAGATGATTCCCATGCGGACTATGACGGGAAAGGAATTAAACTTTGCAGGGGCGACTATTTAGAACCGGAAGCTACAGAACTTTTGAAATGGCACCAGGCAGCAAAGCGTGTCCAACAGCTCATAGATCAGGGAATGTACCTGAAAGTCGGGGATTATTCCCGTATGCCGGCATATGAGCGGGAAGTTCTGGCCAGGAGGATCATCCGTTTTTATTCCCGTATGCCGGAAGAGATTGAACGGCCATTTCAGGAAGATCTTCTGAATGAGGATGCAATAAAACGTCTGCCGGAACTTCTGGAAGAACCGGATACCGCAGAAGAACTGGCGTCACAGATGGACGCCGCCCTTGCTGCCTTACCTTTGGACTTCCCGGAGTATGACGAAAGGGCGGAAACTCTCTCAGTGATTCACGATTATATTGACGGAACCTACACGATTTTCCCGAATCAGAAGCAAAACATAGAAGTGGAGGCAACAGGACAGCAGTTGTCTCTTTTTGATTTTATGGGAGAAAGTGTTCTGGAAGAAGAGCCACAGGAGATTACAGCAGAACAGACAGAAGAAGCGGAGACAATTCCAGAAACGGTAACAGAGTCAGAGAAAATATTGACGGAAGAAGAACAGGATGCCGTTTATACTGCCATTGAGGAACAGATCACGGAAACTCTGGAGAAAGCGGGGGTATCTTTTGATGTGCTTTCCCCGGAGCAGGTGGACGTAATCTATGCTGCCGCTGAAAAGGGACAGGATGTGACGCCGGTTTTAAACCCGGAGTTTTCCCCGAAACAGATGCAGTTGATTCTTGACGTACTGGAGCGTCTGGAGGCAGATAACCAGGCGGCTGTAAAGAGGGAACTGGAACATCTTACTACAGAGGTGATGTCCCTGGACACCATCAACACCATCCGCCAGTATTACCATATCCCATTAGAGCCAGTGGAAAGGGAGTCGGCTCTGGCAACAGGACGGCAGGAAAAGGCGGTCAATTTCCGTATCACAGATGATGCTCTGGGAACCGGGAGCGCAAAAGAAAAATTCCGTGCCAATATGGATGCAATCCGTCTGCTCCACCAGATCGAACAGGAAGGGCAGACAACCGCCACGCCGGAAGAACAAGCCGTTTTATCCCGGTATGTAGGCTGGGGCGGCCTGCAGGAAGCGTTTGAGGAACGAAATGAAGCCTGGTCGGACGAGTTTATCGAATTATATACGGAACTTGATCCGGATGAATACAAGGCGGCACGGGAATCTACCCTGAACGCATTTTATACGCCGCCGGTGGTGATTAAAGCCATGTATGAAGCACTGGAAAATATGGGGCTGGAGAAAGGGAATGTTTTGGAGCCGTCCTGCGGGATTGGAAATTTTTTGGGCCTTGTGCCGGAGGGCATGGACGGGCTGAGCATGTACGGCGTGGAGCTGGACAGTATATCCGGCAGGATCGCAAAGCTCCTATATCCGGAAGCGGATATTACCATCAGCGGATTTGAAAAAACGGAGTTCCCGGACGGCTTCTTTGATGTGGCAGTAGGGAATATTCCATTTGGAGGCTATAAGCTGTCAGATCGGCGTTATGACCGGCAAAAATTTTTCGTCCATGATTACTTTATCGCAAAGACCATTGATAAGGTGCGGCCCGGAGGAGTGATCGCATTTGTAACATCCAACGGGATCAGCGGCGGCACGATGGACAAGCAGGATGCCAAAGCCAGGGAATACATCGCACAGAGGTGTGAGCTGCTTGGGGCGATTCGCCTTCCGAACAATGCGTTCCAGGCCAATGCCGGTACAAAGATGAATACGGATATTCTGTTCCTGCAGAAACTGGACGCTCCCCGGATACTTGGAAAGGAACTGCCGGAGTGGGTACAGACGGATGAACTTCTGCGCCAGGAGTATGCCAATGAAAGGGGGGAAACCTCCCATAACTTTGTCACCGTCAACCGCTATTTTCAGAATCATCCGGAGATGGTGCTGGGAGAGCAGAAGATTGTCTCCGGCCCTTACGGGCCACAGCTTATCTGTCAGCCTATTGAGGGTGCTGACCTGGCGGAGCAGTTAAAGGAGGCGGTCAGCCATATCCACGGCACGATCACAGAGATAGAGCTGGAGGATTCTGATTTAGAAGAGATCGACACTTCCATACCGGCAGATCCGTCCATTAAAAATTTCAGTTTTGCCAACGTGGACGGCGCTGTGTACTACCGGGAAAATTCCAGGATGAACCGGATGGAACTGCCTGCCATGACAACCGAGCGTGTCCTGGGGATGATCGAGCTGCGTGACCTGACGCAGGAGCTTCTGCAGAGCCAGTTGGAGGATGCAAGTGATGACAAGATACACAGTCTGCAGGAAAAACTGAACCAGACCTATGACCGTTTCACCGGAAGATATGGCCTGATCAGCAGCAATGCCAACAAGCGGGCATTTTCCCAGGACAGCAGCTATTGCCTGCTTTCCTCATTAGAAATCCTGGATGAAAGTGGGAACCTGAAACGGAAAGCAGATATTTTCACCAAACGGACGATCCGGAAGCCAGAGGCAGTGACTTCCGTGGATACCGCCAGTGAAGCCTTAGCCGTGTCTATCGGGGAACGTGCCAAAGTAGATGTTCCTTTTATGGCGGAACTGTCCGGGAAAACAGAGGATGAAGTGACGGAAGAACTGGCCGGAGTCATCTTTAAAAACCCGGTGACGGAAAGCTGGGAAACCTCGGACGAATATCTGTCCGGCAATGTGCGGGAGAAGCTGGCAACAGCGAAAACCTTAGCAGAAAATCATCCGGAGTATGAGATTAATGTGCAAGCATTGGAACGGGTGCAGCCGAAAAACCTGGATGCGTCAGAGATTGAGGTGCGCCTGGGCGCTACATGGATCGAGCCGGAGTATATCACACAGTTTATGGGGGAGACATTTGGTACGCCGGATTATCTGCTTGGCCGGCAGATCGAAGTGCGGTATGCCCCGGTCAACGGACAGTGGAATGTGAGCGGGAAAAATGCAGATTACCGGAATCCCCGTGTGACTGCCACTTACGGAACACAGCGGGCAAATGCCTACCGGCTTCTGGAAGATGCCTTAAATCTGCGTGACACAAAAATCTATGACACGGTGGAGGAAGACGGACACGAAAAGCGAGTCCTGAACAAAAAGGAAACCATGCTGGCACAGCAGAAGCAGGAGATCATCCGGGAGGAATTTAAGGAGTGGATCTTCCGGGATATGGACAGGCGTGAGACGCTCTGCAGGAAATATAATGAGCTTTTCAATAGTATCCGGCCTCGTGAATATGACGGCAGTCATATCCAGTTCGTGGGAATGACACCGGAAATTACACTGATGCCGCATCAGAAGAACGCCGTTGCCCATATCCTTTACGGGCATAATACCCTGCTTGCTCATTGCGTGGGTGCAGGCAAGACCTTCCAGATGATTGCCGCCGGCATGGAGAGCAAACAGCTTGGGCTGTCGCAGAAGAACCTGTATGTAGTGCCGAACCATCTGACAGAGCAGTGGGGCAGCGATTTCCTGCGGCTTTACCCGAATGCCAACGTGCTTGTGGCGACAAAAAAAGATTTTGAGCCTGCCAACCGGAAGAAGTTCTGTTCCAGGATTGCTACCGGCGACTATGATGCTATTATCATCGGACACAGTCAGTTTGAACGGATTCCCCTGTCAAGAGAACGGCAGGCTATGTCCATTGAAAAACAGATTGATGAGATTACGATGGCGATTGAGGAAGCGGCGGAGCAGGAAGGTACACACTATACCGTAAAGCAGATGGAAAAGACAAGGAAGAATCTGGAGACGAAACTGGAGCGCCTCAATGACCAGACCAGGAAAGATGATGTGGTGACCTTTGAGCAGCTTGGCGTAGACCGGCTGTTTGTGGATGAAAGTCATTTTTATAAAAATCTTTTCCTCTATACCAAAATGAGGAACATTGCGGGGATTGCACAGACGGACGCACAGAAAAGTTCCGATATGTTCGCAAAGTGCCAGTATTTAGATGAGATCACCGGCGGGCGTGGCGTGACTTTTGCCACGGGTACACCCGTCTCCAACAGTATGGTGGTGCGCCCGTAAGGGGCTGTAATAATCTTACCTTGAGCAAGTAATAGGGCAAGGTATCAAAGCGGAATAATCCGCACCCTATCGTCACCCGACTTATCCAAAAGGGGAAACCCGATGGGGAGTGTAGCATGTCGGAGGGCACGAAACACGGAAACTTCCAAAGTGTTTGCGTGGTAGTGGCGAAAAGTTATGAATAAGGATGAAAGCTAAACTGCCTGAATGACAGTCGGAGATTGGGCAAAATGTTGCTCCATGCGTAAGGAAGTTATACTCGCATGTACTCTGGTGGATATGAGTCGGCCATGCGTATCCACAAGATACCCAGAGTAAATCAGCCATAGGATAATGGAAAACGACGAACGTCACATCCGAAATCATAACAGGCTTATGTTATTACAGTTCTAAACGGGGATTGCCTAAGGTAAAATGCCGAAAATCGGCTATGAGTGCTATGAGAAAAGTGACTCTGAATATTTACTATGGCAACAGAGTCTCCGTAGTAGTCCGAGGACGGGAAAGCCGTCCACATGGCGAAGGGAGACAGTCTTTCTTCAATACAAATAATAAGGAAAGGTGCGTGAGGCATTATGAGAAGTCCCGAAAATGTATTGAAAAGTTTAAGTGAAAAAGCAAAAAACAAAGAGTACAGGTACGAGAGATTATACCGTAACCTGTACAACCCAGAGTTCTATCTGCTTGCATACCAGAATATTGCGACCTCTCAGGGGAGCATGACGGCAGGTGCAGACGGATTCACTCTTGACGGTATGAGCATGGAGCGCATTGAAAAGCTCATTCAGAAGCTGAGAGACCACTCATACCAGCCGAACCCTGCAAGGCGTGTTTATATTGCGAAGAAAAACAGCAGTAAAAAGCGCCCATTGGGGATTCCGTCAACGGACGATAAACTGTTACAGGAAGTTGTCCGTATGATACTTGAAGCAATCTATGAGCCGACATTCTCTGATAATTCACATGGTTTCAGACCGAAAAGAAGTTGCCACACAGCGTTAAAAGAAATCGTAACGCTGTTCACTGGTGCAAAGTGGATAATCGAAGGAGACATTAAGGCTTGTTTTGACAGCTTCGACCACCATATCACAATACAGCTTTTGAGAAAGCGCATAAAAGATGAAGCGTTCATATCGCTGATGTGGAAGTTTCTAAGGGCAGGATATATGGAACAGTGGACATACCATGAAACGTACTCCGGCAGTCCACAAGGCTCCGGTGTCAGTCCGATACTTGCCAACATCTATCTGAATGAACTTGATGAGTTCATGGCAAGGATGAAAAAGAGTTTTGACAAAGGCGATACAAGAAGCCGTAAAGTCCACAAAGACCATGATAAGGTACGCTGGGCTTATCGGAAAGCGCAGAAAAATCTGGAAATAGAGCGCACAGAAGCAAACCTAGCAGCATTTAAAGAAGCAAGGAAAGTGATGTTGTCCACACCACATTTAGACGAGATGGATGAGAATTACAAAAGACTTCAATACAACCGTTACGCTGACGATTTCCTGATTTCAATAACAGGTTCAAAGCAGGATGCTGAAAATATCAAGGAACAGGTAAAGATATTTCTAAAAGACAAGCTAAATCTCACAATGTCGGAGGAGAAAACTCACGTTACCCATTCCTCTGAAAAGGTGCGGTATCTTGGATACGACATAAGAATATCAAGAAGTCAGGACACAAAGCGGACGAAAAAAGGTCTGCAACGGGTGTGGTATGGAAAAGTGCAGTTATATATGCCGAAAGAAAAATGGATTGCGAAACTGCACGAATACGGTGCGTTTAAAATCAAAAAAGACGAAAACGGCAAAGAGATTTGGAAGCCACTCCACAGAGGGGCGCTTATGCCATTAGACGATGTGGCAATCATCAGTAAATATAATTCTGAAATCAGAGGATTGTACAATTATTACAGGTTAGCAATCAATGTATGCAATCTGGGGAAATTTCATTCTATCATGCGTGGAAGCTGTTTAAAGACGTTGGCGGCAAAATATAATTCTTCTGTTATGAAGATGTATAAGAAATACCGTAGCGTAAAGGGCGACTTTGGCGCAGATTACAAAACCAAGAGTGGAACAAAGCGGTGTGAGTTTTACAATGAAGGATTTAGGCGTAATAACAATATCGCACCTGAATTTGTAGACATTATGCCGAAATACAGAGGGCAGATAAAACCGAATAGTCTTGCAGGACGTTTAAAAAGCGGACAATGCGAGATGTGCGGAGCAAACCCCGTGAAAGTGTATATGCACCATGTAAAGCGCTTAAAAGATTTGAACGCTGATAATGAATTTGATGAACTGATGTTACTGAAAAGGCGGAAGTCATTGGCTCTCTGCCCGAAATGCTACGAAGAAGCAAAGACAAAATCACTTAAACTATGAAAGATGGCGAGCCGTGTACATCGAGAGGTGTAAGCACGGTTCTGGAGGGGGTTACGCCAAGACCACGGACGAAAGGAAGTATGGCGTGGCGTTTCCTACCTTATGAGCTTTACACCATTATGCGGTACTTACAATACGATAGTCTCCAGGAGATGGGGTTGGGGCATTTTGATTCCTGGGCCGCAGCCTTTGGGGAGACAGTGACGGCGATAGAGTTGTCGCCGGAAGGAACGGGCTACCGTGCAAAAACACGGTTCGCTCGTTTTTTTAATCTTCCGGAACTGATTTCTCTGTTTAAAGAATCAGCAGACATTCAGACAGCGGATATGCTGAACCTCCCTGTACCGGAAGCGGAGTATATTAATGATGTGCTGAAACCCAGCGAAGAACAGCAGGAGCTTGTCAGCACTTTTGCAGAGCGGGCAGAAATGGTGCGGGCCGGCGCTGTGGAACCTCGTGAGGACAATATGCTGAAAATCACCAATGACGGCCGGAAATGCGCCCTGGATCAGCGGCTCATCAACGATATGCTCCCAGACTACCCGGACAGCAAGGTGAACCGCTGTGTAAAAAATGCCTTTGACATCTGGCAGGAGACAGCGCAGAACCGCTCCACACAGCTTATCTTCTGTGACCTTTCCACGCCGAAAAATGATGGCTCTTTTAATGTATATGATGACGTGAGGGAAAAGTTGGTGGCAAAAGGAATCCCCAGGGAGGAGATCGCTTTTATCCACGAAGCCGGGACGGAGACAAAGAAGGCAGAACTGTTCGCAAAGGTACGTTCCGGAAAAGTGCGTATCCTCCTTGGTTCCACGCCAAAGCTGGGTGCGGGAACCAACATTCAGGACAGGCTGATCGCCCTGCACCATCTGGACTGCCCGTGGAAGCCGGCAGACCTGGAACAGCAGGAGGGGCGTATTCTCCGGCAGGGAAACCAGAATAAGAAAGTGAAGATCTTCCGGTATGTGACGGAAAATACCTTTGACGCATACATGTGGCAGATTTTGGAGAATAAGCAGAAATTTATCAGCCAGATCATGACTTCAAAAAGCCCTGTCCGTGCCTGTGAGGATGTGGATGATGCGGCGCTGTCCTATGCGGAGATCAAGGCTCTTGCCACGGGGAATCCGTATATCAAGGAAAAGATGGATCTGGACATCCAGGTGAGCAAGCTGAAACTGATGAAGGCCAACCACACCAGCCAGAAGTATCGTCTGGAGACGGATATTGCGAAAAACTATCCCATGCAGATCACAGCGGCAAAAGAACGTCTGGAGGGGCTGAAATCAGACTTCCAGGCGGTAAAGCCGATCCTGGAAAAAGGCAAAGAAAAGGACGAGTTTTCCATGAACATCGGCGGCAGAGAATACACAGACAGGAAAGAGGCGGGAACAGCGCTGATCGCCGCCTGCGCTGGATTAAAGGCGGTGAAAACCTCCGGGCAGGTCGGGGAATTTTACGGTTTCCAGATGAGTGCAGAGTTTGATAGCTTCAACCAGAAATATATGGTGACGATGAAACGCCAGTGCAGCTATAAGATTGAGATCGGAAAGGACGCCCTGGGGAATCTGCAGAGGATCAGCAATGCGCTGTCCGGCATTGAAAAGAAAGTGACAGAGACACAGCAGAAACTGGAAACCTTACAGCAGCAGTTAGAGACAGCGAAAGAAGAGGTGGCAAAACCATTTGAAAAAGAGCAGGAACTGGCGGAAAAGTCTGAGCGTCTGGCAGAATTGAACGCTCTTTTGAATATGGATGAAAAAGGCCCATCTGAAGCACTTGGCGCAGAGGACGTGGGAGAGGCGGCAGATCAGGTGGGAAGTCCGGTGAATTATGCCGGGAGAGCAGCGGATGAATCAGTTGTTGCGGACAGCGCCCGCAGGCCGTCTGTACTGGAAAAACTGGAAAATGCGAAAATCCGGATTGCGGAACAGAGGGGCAGCCATCCTTCGGCTGTGCGGAAACAAGCGGTGGAACTTTGATTTATATAGAAATCCCGTCAGAAATCTGGCGGGATTTTTTGCTAGAAGAAAGGAATGTAAATGTCACAGATACAATACAACTTTAATAAAAATGACGAGTACCGTACACCGGCTTATGCGGTATATCCAATTCTGAAACGTCTGAAAAAGAATTCATCTATATGGTGTCCCTTTGATAAGAGCGACAGCCAATATGTGAAAGTGTTTCAGGGGCATGGTTTCCATGTGGTTTATGGGCATATCCAGACGGGACAGGATTTTTTTGATTTTCCAGTACCCTCTTGTGATTATATCGTCAGCAATCCTCCATACAGTCGGAAAGGGGAAGTATTTCAGCGGTTATTTGAACTGCAGATTCCTTTTGCTATGCTGATCAACTTCCAGGGGATTTTTGATCAAAAGGATAGATTTGAAATGTTTCGACAGCAGCGCATAGAGTTGCTTTGGCTAAGTCCCAGAGTGAATTATGGTACAGACAATCAAAGAAAAAACGCAAGGGTTCCATTCCAGAGCTGTTATCTCTGCCAGGGGATTTGTAAACGGCAACTGGAATTTGATTACCTGGATACAAGTCTATTGGAATAGAGGGAGACAGATATGACTGAAAAAGACAGAAACAAGAAAATGAAAGAGATTATGGAGCGTCTGGAACAGGGAGTCAAGGATATTTTCACGTCAGAAATGTATACAGAATATCTGAAAACCATGTCCCAATTCCACAGCTACAGCTTTAATAATACGCTTCTGATCCATATGCAGAAACCGGACGCAAGCCTGGTGGCTGGTTATCAGGCGTGGCAGAAAAAATTTCACCGTCAGGTAAAGCGTGGGGAAAAGGGGATACAGATTATTGCTCCGGCTCCGATCCGGACAAAAGAAGAAGTTGAGAAGATAGATCCTGCAACGATGGAGCCGGTATTGAAGCCGGATGGTACACCGGAGATGGAAGAAGTGGAGTATACCATTCCACGTTTCCGGATTACTACGGTCTTTGACGTATCCCAGACGGAGGGAGAACCATTGCCGGAACTGGAAACACCGGAACTGATGGGAAGTGTAGAGAATTATGAATTATTTATGCAGGCAATCCGGGATGTTTCTCCGGTTCCAATCCGCTTTGATGAAATTGAGAGCGGAGCAAAAGGGTATTACAGCAATACAGACAAGGAAATTGTGATCCAGAATGGCATGAGCGAAAGCCAGACCATGAAAACCGGTATCCATGAGGTTACTCATGCAAAGCTCCATGACAGGGACGTTATGGAGGAAATGGGCGAGGAAAAAGATAAGCTGACAAGGGAAGTAGAAGCGGAAAGCGTGGCTTATACAGTCTGCCAGTATTTCGGCCTGGATACGTCCGATTATTCTTTCCCCTATATTGCCGGATGGAGCAGCGATAAAGATATGAAAGAGCTTCGTACTTCTATGGATACGATCCGCAGAGTTTCCGGAGAGTTTATTGATCAGATGGTAGAGCGTATGCAGGAAATCCGGCGGGAAGCCCAGCGCCATCAGGAAACAGCGCTTTTCCAGAGTGAACAGGATAGATATGGGGTTTATCAGCTCCGTGCGGACAGGGACGGGACGGATTACCGTTTTATGGGAATGGCTTACCTGCAGGAACAGGGCATCACTGTGGACGGCGCAGACTATCAGTTCGTTTACGGAGATGAACTGCAGAAAGGGGATACCCTGGAAGCCTTATATACAAAATTCAATACAGACCATCCGGCAGACTATACCGGACATTCCCTGTCGGTGAGTGATGTGGTCGTCCTGAAAAAAGACGGGGAGCTGACCGCCCATTATGTGGACAGTTTCGGGTATCAGGAGCTGCCGGAATTCATAGAACAGAGGAAAAAGGCGCAGGAAATCCAGTTGGAAGAAAAAGAATATCCTCCGCTTTACCTGTCGGATCTTTCCTACGCTGTGGAACATAGAAACGCAGACGCTTATCTGGATTCCCGGAAGCTGAACCTGGACTGTAAGAAAGCGATTGAAGCTGCCATTGACGGACATTTTGACGGGTATCATCTGGCACATGGCGCTGCGGCAGACGTGGTGGAAGCATACGGCTCTGAGCGGGTATCGTTTGTGCTTGCCTGTACCGTCCAGCACCTTAAATCGGACGGGCGTTTTTCAAAAGAGACAAAAGAATGGGCGGATGGTTTCATAATTCCGGAGAATATCAGCCGGGGTATGGATTTAAATGCGGATTATGTAGTGACGAGCCATCCGGCAGTCCTGGACGGTTTTATCGGCCTTGCCCGGAATGAAATGCGGGAGCATGGACGGGAGAAAGGAAAATTGACAGAACAGATCGGCCCGGAGACAAAGGGGCTTTTTGTGGATGGCCATTTTGGAACATGGCACACAGCGGAAGCAAAGGAAATCGCCGGAGAAACTTTTTACCGGATGGAACATGATGAATATGGGAACACCGTGGCGGGGATTATCGTGAACACAGACGGAAAGCTGGTGGCGGAGGATCTGGAGCATGGATTTGATGCCGGCGCTATGGAAGCGATCACGGAATACTTATATGAACAGACGCCGGAGCCATTTATCAAACAGTTTTATGTAGTCAATGACGCCTATGGAGTGAAAGCGGAGCGGGAATATCAGTATTTTGAAAACCTGGATGAAGCGATCCAGGCGTATCACCGATTGCCAAACCATCTGGACAAACAGTTGGGAATGGAAAGCCGGGAGCCTGTCACTTCCAGGATGACGCTGCTCAAATGCGAGAACGGGATTGAAAGTGTGGAGGATGTTGAGGGCGCTTCCCTTAGTGGGAAATGGGTAAATCCGGAAGTGACAGACGCTATGAATCAGGCACAGAATTACCTGGATAACCGGGATATGGAGACAGTTTACTGGATAAAGCCTAAAAATCAGTATTTCTTTATCCAGACGGCAACGGAGGGATATGATTATACGTTTTATAATAAGGATTACCGGGCGCTTGACGGGGGGATCTATGACAATCCGGATGTGTCGGAACAGGAGGCGATTGAAGATATTCTCTCCGGCGAGACAGGAGGAACCTTTGCGGGGTATCAGGTGGTCAATGCGGAGGAATTTCTGGAAAATGTGGCAAAAGCACAGGAACAGGAGCAGAAAGAACCATCCATTAGTTTTTATGCTGCTGAATGTATGGAGTTCCCAGTGATGGGGGAATACCACGATAATCTGACACTGGAGGAAGCCTATGAAAGATATAAAGCAATTCCGGCAGAACGGATCAACGGAGGGAAAGGGATCGGTTTCCGGCTGGAGGACGGCAGTATGTATGACGGGGATTATGAGCTGATGGGCCATGGAAAAATCTCAAAGGAGCTGATCGATCTGGTTCCCCATTACAAAGACAGCCCCCTGGTGCAGAAAGCGATGGCGGAGTTGGAAGAAATGCTGGCAAAGGACAACCAGAGGGAAGAAGTGGAACAGCCAAAGCAGCCAGACAGAAAGAAAGAACAGGGCGAACCGGCACAGGCCATACAGAGCCAGGAAGCGGAGAAGCCAACCGGAGTGCGTCAGTCAGTTCTTGCGGCGCTCCGTGAGCGGCAGGAAAAGCAGAAAGCCCAGGCACAGAAAACAGAACAAAAATCACAGGGGCGCAAGAAAGGAGAACCAGAGTTATGAAGATAAGATTTGAAGAAGATGAATATTTTCTTATGGCTATGTTCCAGAAAGAGAGCCGTCTGGAAACCATGGGAGAGATCCGGGCAGTGATCCCATTCGTAAAAGAGGATGCAGAGATACTCTCTCTGATTAACAACACATTGGGGAAAATGGAACATATATCAGATGATGAGTTTTCCAGGCTGGATTTGGAAGATTACCGGCAGGAACCGGTGGAGGAAACATGATGGAGATCAATCAGTTTGCGCTTTACCAACTGAAACCAACACCGGAAAACCGCCTGATCCGGTTCCGTTCTTATGCGGTTCTGCGGGAGCAGGGAATCCCGGTACGGTATGAGAATTATGAGCAGCAATATCTTGGGCGGATCAAAAAAGGAGAGACGCCGACAGACATCCGGAAACGGTTAAGTGAACATCCGCCCCGGTCATTTGAAGGCCATTCCGTTAGTGTCAGTGACGTGCTGGTGCTGAATCAGGCAGGAGAGGTCACTTCTTATTATGTGGAACCGGACGGCTTTGTCACGCTTGCCGGGTTTATCCGCCTGGGTTCTTCCGGGGCGCTGATCTCCTATGAGACAACGGACTTCCATATCGAGGGGAAAGCCGGGAGCTGGCTGGCCTATGACAGCATTATTATAGACGGGCGGGAGTTTTTTCTCATGGAGCATACCACATATGGGGCGGAGGCAGCTAATGTGGTGCTGGACGCAGATGGGAAGCTGGTCGTGGATAACGTTCGCCATGGATTTGACGAAGCCGTTAAACAGCAGATCCGGGAATATATGAATCCTCAAAGCGTTAAGCCTGTACCGGAAAAACAGGAAAAACCGCCGCTGGAAAACTGGCAGAAAGCCTATGAAAATGGGGAATATCTGCGGAGCGCAGAGATGGCAGAAGAACAAAACTACAATATGATCGACGGGCGCATGAACAACCTGCCATCAAAACCACGGAAGATCGGGGAGCGTATCTCTGTTCTGGATCGTCTCCATCTGAAGCAGGCGGAGATTGCCAGAAAGAGCGGGAAGCCTGTACTGCAGATGGCGGTGGAGGAGGATATGGAACGTAAGAGGCATTAGAAGATGAAAAGCAGAGGGAAGATTGGCAGGATGTTGCCGTTCTTCTCTCTGCTTTTGTATAATCAGCATTTCAATCTTAGTATCGCCATCCAGTTCTCAGGAAAGCCCATCAGGTCTAAAATGTCGTTTCCGGGATTTTGTTTTTTAATACAGTGTTTTAGTTCGTAGTAAAAATTCCGGAAATCTTCTTCATCCAGAAAATATTTTAATATGATAACTTCTGAGAAAATATCATTTTTACCTTTTTGATAGCGTCCGTTTACCTGTGGGATACGCAGCTTTTTATGTATAATGGTATCGGTGATACTGTCTTTTGTAGTGTAATTGAAAAAACGTTCTCCATGGGCGCATACATTGCGGTGTTTTGTCATGATTGAAAGAAAAGAGTGCATATCCTTTCTCCCTACATGGCCAAAGTCATTACAGACTTTAATAGGTACGGCTGCTTTCAAATAATCAAACATATGGGAAAGCTGTCCGATAGTCAATACCTGAACCATGATCCATAACGGTACATTGTGGTGCTTTGTTTTATAATGGTCGATATATGCGTGATCACTTTTATGGGAAAGCTGGTAATTAAAAATCCCAATGAGTTTTTGGACGCCTTTTTTTGTTGAACTGGTCAGCATATAATGGGATGTGGATAAATATTCTTTCTGATCTTCCCCATAGGTGTCCGAGAAGTGATAGGCAAGGGAAGATTTTACGCTTCTTTCAGCGATCAGCATATATTTCAGAAAAATGCTGCGCAGTTCATTGTCGAACTGATACAGACGATAAATATCTTCAAAGGTTGTACCGTCTATATAATTCCCGGTAGTCGGGTTTTTGAAAATATCTTTATATCCGGAGATAAGAGAAAAATAGCTTGTCTTTAACAGGATATGTCTGGCCGTATCCATATTTTCTATGATCAGATTTTTTTCATCCTGCAGAAATATAAGCAGGTCTTCATAGGTCTTAAAAGGCTTAGCCATTTCCCCACCTCTTTTGCTGTAAAATAACGAAAGGCCCCCGCAGGAGCCTTCCGGACTGGAGGCTTCGCAAGTTTCTCCAGTACGATCACTGAACTAAATATAGCAAAACTGGCCGAAAAAGTCAATCCCGCAAATTCAGTTCAATACCAGTATATGCGGAACAAGTATGAAAAATGCAGATGTATCAGACGTGGGCGGTATCTATTTCAGCAGTTCATCATAACTTGTTCCCAGGCAGTCCCGAATACCACGGAGCTGCGCCCCTGTGATGTGCTGTATCCCTCTTTCGATTTTTACCAGCGTCTCCCGTGTCATGTTCACGCCCCGGAGCTGGAGCATCCGGACAAGCTCTGTCTGCCCGATCCCTTTTTCTTTTCTGACACGGCGGATATTCCCGCCAATATCAATGCCGATCTGCTTGATCTTCTGTTCCATGCGATAAAACTCCCTGTATTGGACTGAAATCAGTCCGATTTTTCTTTATCTTATCGACATGGAATGATACAATGGGACTAGAATGAGTCCACTTTTAAGGATAAGACTGGAAAATGCAATGCAGATTTGATTATTTTAATTCTCCGTTCTGACGTTCATGCTGGGCGATAGCCTGGCGGATCAGGTAGAGGATTTCACCATTCATGGAGCGTCCGTCAAATTCTGCAAGGCTTTTCAGCTTTTTATGCGTTTCTGAGTCAATGCGTAAACCGATATGTTTATCTTTTTCCATAATGCCTCCTGTCTGTTGAATATAAGTACAAAATAAGTTCATGAAAGTAAGTACATTTTAAGTACAGACAGTGTTATGATGTTTAAAATAGACTTGTTTTAAGTACACTAAATTTTGGAAAGGAGATCATGATGGAAACGTATGAGGGAAAGAAGTATTACCGTATCCGGGTGCCAGTATTCTGGCTGTCGGTCATCTGCGTGGTATTGCTGATTTTCGGGGCGTATTTCAAGGATGAACTGTACGAAAAATGGCTGCGAAGCGGAGGGATGGAGGATGTCACATTTGAGGGATTAACCTCCGCACTGGAAGATAAAGGGAGCTGTTACCTTTGCGGGAGCAGTGATCACAGCCTGGTGGATGTCTTTCGCAAATCCGGCAGGATCGGGGTAATCTCACTGAATGATTGGTATGTCCTGGAATTTCATATTAAAAGCCGGGATGAGAGCATACCTGCCACGGAGCAGGGGTACAGAACCTTTACTTCCGGAAATACCGGGGAGGTCACTTATTCCTCAGAGGGGAGTTATTCCGGCAAAATGGCTTCCATCGAAGTTACTCTGCCGGAGGACTTCCGGCTGAAAACAGAAGTTATGGAAAACCATCTCTGCCAGAATTGCCTTGATAAAGTAGCGGAGTCTTTGGACTTCCGCAAATGGAAGCATGAAAAGAAAGAAGCAATCCCCCTCTGCCTTATAGATTTTGAGACTCTGGAAATCTATTCCCTCCAGGACTGGCATAAGGGCTGCCTGATCCGGGATTATTGGGTGGAGATAGAGCATGAGGGAGATAAGGTGTCTGCAGATGTGTATGATGTAGCGGAGTGAGCAGCGTCAGGAACGGGAGGTCTCCCGCTCCGGCTCCTGTCTGTCCTGCCCTTTCCCCAGGATCATTTCCACATTGGTCTTGACGGTCTTTAGCTCTTTTTCATATCCTCGGAGGTTCTGATAGGTTTCATACTGGCGGTTTTTCAGCTCCGTCAGCTTTGCTTTTTCCTCTTTCAGCAGCTTAATCGAAGGCAGCTTTCCGCCGCCGGCACTGTCCTTCAGGAATTTACGGGCGGTCTCATAGAGAGCGATTTCTGCTCCGTGTTCCTGACGGAACTGCTTTTTATTCCTGGATGCCAGATACTGCTTATACACTGATTTATTCGCCAGATACTGCCCTGTGTAGTGGATCTGCTGATTTACTTCTTTCAGTTTCTTCTCTGTAGAGCGGAGCGCTTTCCTCATGTCAGAGGTCTGGGCCTGGGCCTGAGAAAAAGCATCTGCCAGAGCTTCCTCCGAGTCATAACCATGCTCCTGTATATAAGCAACGGTCTTAGCCATCTGCTGTAAATTCGTCAGTTTAACACGCCGTGCGTAAGCCGGACTTTCCTGGGCCTTCACACACGTCTGCAGATCTCTGACCAGGCGGAGATCGGATTTGATGAATATAAAGGCGGAGAAATCGGAAGAAATGTCGCTGCGAGATCTTGTATTTTCCTGAAAGACTGACAGCAGATATTCTTTTTCATAATGGGTTCCCAGGTTCCTTCCCGTAATATATTTCCCACGCTCCGGATGGAGATAGCTGAACCGCCCACGGCTGATCTTGAGTGAAATATGATAGTTGTCTGAAAGCTGCCTTTGAAATTCTTCCAGACTGCGGACGGATGCGGCGGCTTCATCAATGGCGTTTCGGAGAAAATCTTTCTGCGTCTCAAATTTCGTTTTGCGTGGTGTGATACCTCCGGCAGTCATCTTCTGATTCAATGCGTCTATTTTTTTCTGCCCTCTGCGCCGTGCGTAATATTCCCGGTCAGTTACTTTCTTTTCTGCCGGAGAGAGCAGATCCACCTGGTGGAGCTGTTCCCGGTGGCACAGATCCATCACATCCTGTTTCAGATAAGTAAGGTAATCTTTGGTGAGATGATGTTTGTATCCGGCACGGGAGTCACATGGGCGCTCCATAAAATCCTGGCGTTCCACATCGTGTTTCCGTAAGCTGTTGATGACGATATGCACATGGATGTTGCCGCTTTTATTATTGCCGTCTGTATGGGTGCAGACCAAAGCCTGATGGCCGGGAAAGTTTTTCCTGGCATACTCTAAGCCGAGCTGCTGCGCCCGCTCTCCGGTCAGTCCGTTCTCGGATACATCTTTCGGATCAAAGCTGAGAATATAATGATGGGATTTAATCTCATCAAAGGTCTGATTTTTACGGTACTGTTCATTTAACTCTTTACATTCCATGTCAAATGTGAAAGGATCACAGTTCATGCCGTCCAGATAATATTCTTCACGGGGGATCAGCCTGCCGTTTTCATCAAGGACAGGCTTCATGGCAACTTCGTCATACTGGAACATAAGATAGCGCTGGGCTTCTCCGTAATCCGCATTTTTACTGGCGATATGTTTCAGGATTGCCATGTAAAGAGTCTCCTTTCTGAACAGCAGTATCGCCCGGAGAGAGGGAGCGAAAGTCTCCTGCTATTTTCAGAACTTCGTACTTCATCTCATAAATATCTGAAATCCCCTGGTCAATCTTCTTTCGCATTTCCTGTGAATGGATGCCTCCGCTGTTAAAGTGACGGGCAATCTGGTTCAGGTTACTGCCGATCTTGCCAAACTCTGCAATCAGCTTTTTTAGTTCCGGCAAGTCTGCCACAACCTCATATTTCACTTTCACTGTTTTCCCCGTAACCTGTCTGCGGATATATTCTGCTAGAGGAAGTCTTGCAGCTTCTGCATGGAATGAGAGCCGTTCATACTCGGTATCAGTAAAACGGAGCATAACCGGGTGGGAGCGGCGGAGCGACTGTTCTTTCTTTGGTCTTGCCATAGATATTCTTCTTTCCTTCCCCGTGGCTGATAAGCCACGCTGCGACTATTTACATAGGAGCCAAAACCGCACATGAGGAAAATGTGCGCTGGTCGAGGGTATGGGGAGCGAAATCCCCATCAAGTTTGCTGTGTGAGCAAAAGACGCAAAGCGGGTTTTGAGTTACGCAGGCGAAACTTGCTCTGAAAAGTCTCCCTAACATACAGCCGATTATCAGACGTGTATGCGAAGCCTTTTGGATGAAATACTTGAAGAAACTTTTGACTTTCTGTATAATGACTGTCTGTAACCGTGTAAATGCAGAAAGGGGATGAAAGTATGCGCCCATATCGTCTGGCTGTCTGTGAAGATGATAAGATTGTGCGTGACGGTATCTGTACGTTCTGCGGTCAGACTCTGACAGAAGAAAAAATCAGCCATGAGGTGGCGGGATTTCCCAGTGCGGAGGCATTGGAACAGGCAATCAAGCAGGGAGGACAGAAGTTTGACCTGCTGATCCTGGACATCCTGCTGGAGAAAAAGACCGGCATGGAACTGGCGTTGGATATTCGTAAATGGGATAAAAAAGTCAGCATCCTGTTTATTACCGGATATGAGGAATATATCGGGAAAGGCTATGACGTCCATGCGGTGCATTTCCTTCTAAAGCCTCTGAACTGGACAAAACTTAAACAGATCCTTTTGGAGGACTGGAAAAAAAGGCACCGGCCGGATACGCTCGTTTTACAGAAAGGGCGGTCAAGCCTGCGCATTCCCCTGCAGGAGATCCTCTATGCGGAGGCGGATAAAAACCATGCCGTCCGTTTTATCCTGACGGAAGGTGAAGAAAAATTTCCTATCAGTCTGTCAGAGCTTGAACAGATGGAGCCGGGCGGGCAGTTGATCCGGTGCCATAACAGTTATCTGGTCAATATGGATCATGTACGCAGGCTGGAGAAGCAGGACTTCTTCCTGGATAACGGGAAGAAAGTGCCTGTCAGCAGAAAATATTTAAAACAGTGCCAGGAAAAAATCTTATCCTATTTTACACAATGATGGTAAAATCTCCCGGCTTTCCCAAAGATAATGGGGAAGCCGGGAGATTTCTAATCCGGGAGAAGAAGGAGGGCTTTTACCTGGAAGATAGTCCCGCCTTTTGTATCAAAGGCGATGAGCCCCTGATATTTCCGGGTGATCTCTTCCATCCGGGCACAGCCAAAACCGTGGGCGGAGGCATCCGGTTTCGTGGTCAGCAGGCGTCCTTTCCGGTCTTTTTTCAATTCCCCGCTGAAGGAATTCTCACATTCTACCGCAAGATATTCCCCGGAGATCTTCATCTTGAAGGACAGATACCGCTTTTGCAGAGGCTCTGCTTTGGCAGCGGCTTCCAGGGCGTTGTCCAGCATGTTCATTAAAAGGGCGCACAGATCTGTATCCGGAAAATGCAGATGCTCTGGAAGATTGACAGAAGTCTGGAAGGAAATTCCGTACTGACCTGCTTTCGTGAAAGCGTCCTGGAGGATGGTATTGACCGTGGGATTTTTGGTGAAAAAGCTCTGGGAGCCGGTGTACTGTTCCCGGAGCATCCGGTCAAGCTGGTCTTTAAGTGCGGCATAATCCTGCTTCTGGCACAGACAGTCCAGGGCGGTAAGCTGATGCCGGATTTCATGGTAGATCTTTGAACGTTCTTCTGACCGCTCTTTTAAGAAACGGTAATTATCCGAGATACTCTTGTTTTCCATCTGGAGACGCTGGGTTTTCAGTGTCTGCTCCAGGAATGAGCGGAATGCTCCAAAGGCGGAGATAACGGCGCAGGTCAGGGAGAGCCAGAGGGACAGCCAGTAAAGCAGACCTTCATAGATACCGGCGCTAAGCTGCGGGATCAGGCCTTGGGTCACATAGTCTGCCAGATAGCTGCCCATAGCTGCGGATACCAGGAAACAGAGCAGGAAAGCGGCGGCGCTCCAGCCAGCAGCAATCCCCAGGTACTTCCAGAACCGCTGCCTGCGGTTCATAAGAAGATAGATCAAGAGAAAGGCAAGGACGCAGAATCCTGTCTCCCTGCGGCCCAGGATGTTATACAATGTGTGCGGCAGAAAATAAATCCCGTTTGCCCGGACAAGCTGGAACAGGATCAGCCCAAAGAGCGCCAGCATCAAAGGAAGCAGACTGAAGTCCGGACGCTTTTGTGCAAGGCCTAAAAGGAAGATCCCGAAAACCAGTGCCAGAGCAAGTGCGGCGGCTCCGGCAGGGAAGGCGGTGAGGTTGGCAAAAGCGGTGGTTTCCATTGTTTCCAGATATTCCGGAAAGAAGCGCACCAACGGCGGGAACATCATCTGTGTGTTATCAAGGATCTCACAGGTCATTGTAAGCTCTCCGGAAGTGCCGGCAGAAAGAGGGATCTCGGCCTGGGACATGGAAGCTGATCCGTCTATGGCTGCCGCATGGGACTGCCAGATGGTGCGGCCTTCCAGGTCTAAGGTAATGGAGAGCCCTGCCGTCTCAAAAACAAGGGAGCCGTTTCCCAGGTTTTCCGGCAGGGTTCCTTTGAACCGGTAAGTACCGGAGATGCCGGAGGCGTTGCTGGTCGCATCAAAAGATAAGGGTTCTTCCGAGCCATCCTCCATGATCCGGGCAGAGGAGTCCCAGGAAATATAAGTCATGCGGCTGTCTACCTGGACAAAAAGATGGAGGAACCAGATAAGACCGATGAGAAAGAAAAGAAAAAGCGCTGGACAGAGCCAGCGTATGGATCGTTTCATAAAATAAAAATCCCCTTTCGTCTGTTTCCTTTTATCATATCGGAAGAAAACCTGTTTGGCAAGATTCCGAAGAGATCTGGCGAAACTTTACCTAACTGACCATTATAGTGCCTAACTAACATCCCGCAAAAGGCCCAGGTATGGTATAATACAAAATGTAATCGAAACGGAAAGGGAGTTGACGTCTATGTTTAAAATCCATACAATCTTGACAGACAGACAGACAGACAGACAGACAGACAGACAGACAGACAGACAGACAGACAGACAGACAGACAGACAGACAGACAGACAGACAGACAGACAGACAGGATAAGTCTGCCCTTTTCCGTTCATTTGTATACAGGGAAAATAAAAAGCACATCGTATCCGTAGAAGCTGACAGCGGCTGACGGGGATATGGTGTGCTTTTTGTATGCAAGAACAGGGGGTGTCTGGATGAAAAATATCAATCCTCCGGTACATCAGATCTATCTGGTGGGGCCGGAAAAAGAGGGGAAGGGCATTGCCCGGAGGATCTACCCGTACTGTGAAGCATGTGACTGGATTCCCGCTTTTTTCCTGGAGGAGCGGTTTACGAATGAGATTGAGAAGAAACTCTGCTGGGAGTGGACACTACGGACAGGCGTTATCGCATTTGGGGATGATTCGGAATGGATCTATGAACGGCTGCATGGGAATGAAGATGACCCTTACGGCTGGGACAGGCCCTATAAGGTGCTACGGCTGATAAAGACGGGAAAGGAAAAACCGGCTTCCTTTTTCAGCTATCAGGCGCAGGTCTGGACTTATCCGAAAACCGAGCAGGATTTCAAAAACATAGCGTCATGGCTGGGAATTGTCTCGTATTTAAAGGAGGGAACATTCCGGGCTATCTATCCTGGCGCAGTAAGTATCCGGGAGCTATTCCGGGAGATTGACCTTGACGCAATCATAAGGAAATACAAGAAACAGGAGGTTACACATTCATGAAGAAAAAAAGACGATACAGGCAGGCAGCGGCGTTTCTTCTGGCGGCGGTTCTGATCCTGTCCACCGGAACCGGTTCGTCTGTGTTTGCAGAGGCAGAAGAGACGGAACCGGTTACAGGGCAGGAACAAGTGACAGAGCCGGTTACGGAGCCGGAGATTCCCACAGTGAACGAAATGCTTACCGAGGGTGAGACCTCCGGGGAAAGTGAAACGGAAACTGAGCCTGTGACGGAACCGGAGACAGACGCAGAGACAGAACCTGCCACAGAACCGGAAACTGAGTTTGTCACGGAAACAGAGTTGGAAACCCAGAATATGCCCCCGGCCCAGGTGCAGTCCGCTCCACCGGCGCAGAACCAGATTCTGGAAGATTCTGCAAAGACAGACAAAGCAGTACAGAGCGTTCAGGAGCTGATTGATGCCCTGCCAACTGCCGAGGAACTGAAAGCTATGAGCCTGGAAGAACAGCAGGCGGTTTATGAACAGGTACAAGCGGCCTATGACGCATACAACGCTCTGTCCGACGAACAGAAATCACAGATCACCGGGGCAGAAGTCTTCGATGAGCTTTTTGCAGTGTTTAATAGTATGACAAATACACTAGTTACTGTAGGCGGTTTCAATGTGGAAGGTGACAGCTCCGGCTATTCCTACTCGAGTGGCATCTTGACCATCAACAATGGCGCAAATCTTACAATTTCTACCAATGGTCAGACTGCCGATCGTATAGTAGTGGCTTCTGGCGCAACGGCTACGATTACTCTAAATAATGTGAGTATTGCGACTACAAACAATAACACTCCTATTGATGTGCCAAACAACTCAACTCTCACACTGAACCTTGTGAATGGTTCACAAAACACCATATCTGCCACATCTTCTTCAGTAACCGATTGTGGCAGTCCAGGAATTCATGTGCCCAGCGGCGCGCAACTTACGATCCAAGGGGAAGGTTCCCTGTCCGTTATCGGAGCATCTGTTTCTAGTGGATCTTGGGCTGGAGTTGGTATTGGTGGACGTGCAGTTGGAGGAGTACAGACCGGAGAGGCTTGTGGCACAGTGATTATTCTTGGTGGAAATGTTACTGTATCTGGTGGTTCTGGTGGTAATAAAACGCCTGTTGGAATTGGCGGAGGAGGTAGTTGGTATGGTGGTGCTGGAGGCACAGTGATTATTCTTAATGGAAATGTTGCTGTTACCGGCGGTATCGGGAGAGGCCCTGGAGCTTCTGGTAGCCAATCTGGTGCAAACGGTCAGGGCATCCGGCCCAGCTCCAGTGGCAGTAATACATACGATGTCTATGGCAACTTGATCTTGCCTGATGGCGTGACACTCCCCGGCAATATCACGATCTATATTCCAGAGGGGGCAAGCCTTTCTTTGCCGGAGGGCGCTTCCTGGCCGGATAATATTACGATAACCGGGGCCGGTGAAATCTCACCGAAACGAACAGCGACTATTACAATAGACCAACAAGCAGTAAATACTTATTTAAATAAGACCTATGACGGCAGTCCCGTAACATTTGGTAGTAGCGGCTACACGTACACAGGAGATGCAACAACGCCGGAAATCACGATAACGTGGCATAGCGATAGCAATGGTACGATTGGTACACAACTTGATTCTGCCCCCACGAACGCCGGCACCTATTGGGTAAGGGTGTCTGCGGCGGCAACCGGGTTTTACGAGGCTGCATCAGAAGAAAAGCAATTTACCATAGAAAAACTTGAACCAATAGAACCAACTCACCTAACTGTTGATGTGAATAGTATGACATATCTTTGCAATGTATCAGGTGGTGGACAAAGCTATATCTGTACAACTACAGACGCGGAACCGGAGCTAAATGATCCTGGGTGGCAGGAAGTCACAACGTCTGGGAGGCTTACCTTTAACAATCTAAAATCCAATACCACATATTATGTCTGGTATAGATTTAGTCAGGCAGATGCCAACCATGATGCTTCGATAATAAGATGTTCTACAACTTATAAAACAAAGCCGGCAGAATATACTGTTACCATTCCTTCGATGGCACTGACTGCAGGGGACAGTAACAGCACAGCCGATATTGCTATCGATAGGAGTAAAACATTTAATATCGGTTATGGTGGAGTGATTTCCGTATTCGCTCCGACAAGTGTAACACTCACAGGAAATACCGGAACAACCCTCACTTCTGCTTTGCTTGTGAAGAAAAATTCAGAAACTGAATATACCGCACACGGTGGAGGAACGATTATCAGTTTTGACCAAAGTAACTATACATCTAACCGTGCAACGATCCGCTTTGATCAGCCTCTGCTCGCTGGCGGAGGGATGATCCCTGCCGGTTCCTATACAGGTACGATGACCTTTACGATTTCTTACAGTGAATCAGAATCAACAAGTGGGCAGTGAAAGGGGAGAACAGCATGAATAAGACATCAAAGACAGTTCTCCTGATTCTGCTGGCGGTGATCCTTGTGGGAGGCGGCGTGTTTGTCGGGATCAACTGGAACAACTGGTTTGGCAAAGATGATACGCCGGTCACTGCGGATCTTGATGAAAATGCAGAGGACTATACCGGCGACCGGGATGTTTACCAGGGAGAGAAGAATACCGATACCATTGATATTCCCGGATTCGAGGCGATCAATCTGAAGGCAGGAACCGCCGAGCAGAGTGTGAACCTGTATAACCCGGAACAGAATACCTGCTATTTCCAGATGTCACTGCTTCTTTCAGACGGCACGGAACTTTGGAAGAGCGGCCTGGTGGAACCGGGGAAGGCAATCTACAATATCACCCTGAACCAGACGCTGGAGGCAGGAGAATATGAAAATGCGGTACTCAAATATGAGTGCTTCGCCATGAATGATGAACAGACGCCGTTAAACGGCTCTGAAATAAAACTGACATTAAATGTATTAGAATAGGGAAGACAAGGATGTACCCTGAAAAATTTCAAGGAGGAAGAAACAATGAAGAAAAAAATGTTCGCAGCAATGATGGTGGCAGTGATGACGGCGGGAATGGTGATGCCGGTGAGTGCAGATACAGGAACATCATCAGAGGATATAACTGTAGGATACGAGGAAGAGTCCACTTATATGTTGTCGGTTCCGAGAGACGTTACATTATCTGAAGATGCTGTAACAACTGGTACGGTTGGCCTTAGCACCATTAACGTATCTACCACAGAAAAAGTACAGATTACAGTAACGAGTGGTATTTCATCAGAAGGAGCAGTAACACTTACCGATACGAATGATTCGGAGAATACCTGTACTTCTATTGTCAGACTGGCGCAGGGAGGCACTCCGCTGACTTCTGATGCTGTAATCGCAGAATTTACAATGGATTCTGATCCTTTGACTGCTAATCTGTATTTTGATCCTTTGGGAAACGTTCCTGCCGGAACTTACAGCGGACAGATTGTATATCAGGCGTCTATTGTAAGCACAGATGTTTCCGGAGTAACAGGTGAATAATAGAAGGAAGTGCCGGGAACAGTCCGGCGGAAGGGAGAGACAGACCATGAAAGTAAGGACGAAAAAAGCAGGCGTTGTTTTCCTCTCGGCGGCCCTTATCATGGCAGCCGGGATTCCGGTCTATGCTAGTGAGGGAGCCGATACCGGAACGCAGGAATCTTCCATGAACTTAACCATGAGCAAGGAGTCAGATTATATGATGACGATCCCAAAGACGACAACGAGTATTCAATTTGGAACAGTGGATACCGTGATCGGGGATCTGTCCGTGACCGGAGACATTGGCACGAAACAGCAGGTGGCTGTGACGGTGGAGAAAACGGATTTTACAGATGTAAAGGATGAGAAGAACGCTTTTCCTTTTGCCCTGCAGAGCGGTGGAGCAGATTTTGAAAAGGCAGTATGGAACTGGGAACAGGTTCGGGCGGATACACCGACAGCTTATTCCCTGACAGTACATATTCCCAGTGAGACCTGGGGAGAAGTTGTGGCAGGAGATTATACGGCAGTACTGACTTTCCATGCGGAGCTTCAGGATATCGAGTAAACAGGTGGTGACAGGATTGAAAAAGAGACGAAAAATAACAGGACTTGCGGTGATGCTCCTCCTGCTGATTTCCATCTTCCCTATGACCGCTTTTGCGGCAGAGAACACCGGCCAGTCCAGCAGTCAGCTTACACTGACGGTATCCGTTTCCGGATATCCGGCAGATATAGAGAACGGTCAGGCAGAGACAACGCTGCCGGACGGAACCACAGTAGCGGTGCAGGGAGAGGATCTGCCGGACGGGCTTCTCTTCGTAGTGGAACCCTTGGAGGGAGATACTCTTGCGTGGATCGAATCCTGTATGGAAGGCAAAGGAACCGATATCCGGGCTTACGATATTTATTTCCTGGATAACAGTGGCAATCGGTATGAGGTCACAAAGCCGATTACGGTGTCTTTCAGCCTGGATGGAGAATATCAGCGCCCGGTGGTGTATTACATCAGTGAAAGCGGAGAGACGCAGAAGATGGAAACCTCTGTAGCCGGAGATCAGATCTCCTTTACCACAGACCACAACAGTTATTATGCTCTGGCGGAACAGGTGGGAACAGAGGAGACAGGCAGCTCCGGGAATCCTTCGGGCAGCACAGGCGGAACAGGAGGGCAGACCGGAAGCGGTACGTCCGGCAATGTATCCGGAAAGGGCAGCCCAAAGACGGGAGATGAGACAGAGATAGGATTTTGGGCAGGCATGATGGCTGTCTCTATGATCTTTTTATCTACCATGGCAGTTATGTTAAGGAAGAGGAAAGCATAGGGATAAGGAAAATTTTTTACAGCCGTAACATCTTTAAAATAAGAAGCAGCCTTAGAGCATTTGAGCGTCCAGGCTGCTTCTTGTTGTAAATGACAGTTACTATTCAGAAGAAAGGACTTGCGATAATGTACGATGATTTCCAGATTATATCCAACAATATAAAATATTTGCGAGAGAAGAAAGGATATACCCAGGAGCAGTTGGCAGAGGCGGCAGATTTATCTGTATCTCATTTAAGCAAAGTGGAAGCCGGTCAGCGAAGGATCGGGATGAAAGCGTATATCACGGTATTGAAAGCCCTGGGAGCAGAGGAAAAGGATTTTATTTCTCTGGTAGCTGTAAAAGAAAATGAAAATAATTTTAAAAAGTTTCAAAGGATAATGAAAGGTTGTAGTGAGGCAGAGCAAAAATTTTTAATAGAAACAATGGAATCCATAAAGGAGAATTTGTCTCTACTCATGGATAATAACCTTTCTTCGGAAGTGATTTAGGCTTCAGTGGTGTTTTCTCGGAACTTGCTTAAAATGGCGATGAAATATTCGCCATTTATTATTGGAACAACAAAGGAAAGAGGAATAACAATGGAAAAGAGAATCGACGAATATGAAGCATATTTAAAGGAACAGGAATTAGCAGAGGGCACGGTCAGTACCTATATCAGATACGCAAGGCAGATCGAACAAAGAATGGAATTGTCGGGAGCATCGAAGAAAACAGTCCTTGAGTATAAACAGAACCTTAAAGAAAAGAAAGCGGCTCCGACCACTCTTAATCTTGCCATAATTGCTGTTAATAAGTATTTGAAATTCTGCGGACTCAAAGAATGTACGGTAAAAACAGAAAAAATACAGAAACGAAAGAGCTTGGAAAATGTGATCAGCATAGACGAATACAGAAAAATGCTGCAATATGCAAAGAATAGCAAGCGAAAAAAATATTATTACATTATGAGAACGCTGGCACAGACCGGAATCCGAATCAGCGAATTGCAGTATTTCACTGTCGAAGTGCTGGAAAAGAAGAAAATTCAAGTGAGCAATAAAGGAAAGATCCGTGAAATATATCTTCCGGATGGATTGATACAAGAGCTGTACGAATACTGCAAAGATAACGGTATAAGCAGCGGAGTAATATTTAAAGGAAATACATCAAAACCTATAGGCAGATCATCTGTTTATAAGATGCTTGCCCGGATCGGAACCGAGGCAGGCATATCTAAAGACAAAGTTTACCCACATAGTTTTCGTCATCTATTTGCTGTAACGTACATGAACTGTTATGGCAATCTCACAGAGCTGGCCGACATTCTAGGCCATTCCAATTTAGAAACCACCCGAATTTACACACTAACAACAGCAGAAGAAAAGCGAAAGCGCATGGACAATTTAGGACTGTAAAAGCACATTGACAAGGGCAACAAAATACGATATTTTGATGCATTTATCAATGTGCTTTTGCCATATGTGAGTGACTTTATCTGGATTTTTTTGCTGGGGAAACGGGAGGAGAGTTGTGGCTTTAAAAATCTTTACGTCAAATTATTACAAATTCTAATATTGTATAAGAAGATTTGACAAATTATGATATAAAAAATTTGTCACAATTCATCTAAAAATCTGAAAGGGCAAGACGGGAAACTGGCTTGCCCTTATAGTCTCTGTTTAAAATTCCCTTTTTTATTAAAATAGTATTCAATCCGGAATAATGGATTATCGCACCTTGATAAGTAAATAGGATTATATTGATCCTGCAGGACGTATGAAGCCGTGGAGCGGGTAACGGGATGCGCCATGACTGCCTGTATCTCTGACTTTGCGCCATCGTGTCGCAAAGTTGGTTAAAATTGCCATAGAAACAGGTACGAGCGAAACACATCCGGTTACAGCGGGGGATGGAATCCCTGTGCGATGATCTGGCTTCTGATAATGATACTTTCGGGGATGGCTGCTCCGGTCTGAAAAGATGGTGAGATTCCAATGTGGTTGTGTTCCGCAGCCGCCTGCAGGAGATTAGAAAAGAACTTATAATGAAATGTTTTGACAGGGAGAATGATTTTATGCAAAGAACATCCAAAAAGATAGAAAGGAAAAGATTAGTACGGTATAAAGAAGGCGCAGAGCTGTATAGCATGGGGATGAATAAGTTTCAGACACTGGCAAAGGACGCCGGTGCTGTTTTAAAAATAGATAGAATGGTATTGGTAGATTTAGATACATTTGACCAATATCTGGAAACATTTCGTGTGAAAGAATAAAGAAAAGAGTTTTCGCATTATAAGAAATTAGTATTGACTTTTCGTTAAACAAAAAGTATAATGAACATGTAATGGATGGAGGTGTATGATGTGGCGAAAACAGGAAGGCCGAAGTCAGACAATCCGAAAAACAATTTGTTTGGACTGAAGCTGACAGATGAAGAAGCCACAAAACTTAGAGAGTATGCGTCCAAACATGGCATGAGTATAACGGAAATGTTACAGAGAGGAATTGAATTGCAGTATGAAATGGACAAGACCTCAAAGTAGCTAGTGCGAAAATTCTTTCCTTGAGAAAGGAGAGAAAATGGCACGATCAAGGAAAGACAGTAAAGGGAGGGTTTTAAGAAAAGGCGAAACGCAGCGCAAATGCGACGGGAAATACGTGTACACCTATACTGATCCGGAAGGACGGAGGCGGAGTATTTATTCCAAAGATATTAAGATACTTCGAGAGCGTGAAGAACAGTTGGTTAAAGATCAGTTGGACGGACTGGATACATATGTTGCTGGGAGTGCGACAATAAATTTTGTCTTTGACAGGTACATTTCTACCAAAACGGAGCTTAGAGATACAACTAAGACAAACTATAAATATATGTATAATCGTTTTGTCAGAGATGGTTTTGGGAGAAAAAAGATTGCCGGAGTGAAATTTTCAGATGTTCTGCAGTTTTATCAACATTTAATAAAAGATAAAGCAATGCAGATTAACACGTTGGAAACGATTCATACGGTACTTCATCCAACCTTTCAATTAGCTTTAAGAGACAATATTATCCGAACAAATCCGAGTGATGGCGTTATGGCACAGATAAAGAAACTGCCAGGTAAAAATCATGGAGTGCGACACGCTTTAACATTGGAGCAACAGAGGGCTTTTGTCAAATACATAGAGGACAATCCGAAGTTTGACCGTTGGGTACCGATTTTCAAGTTTTTGCTTGGAACAGGATGCCGGATTGGCGAGGCTATCGGAATCAGATGGGAAGATGTAGACTTTGAAAAGAGACTGATCAATATTAACCACAGCTTAGTGTATTATAGCAGAGAATACAAAGAACATCCCACTTGTACGTTTTCTATATCCTTACCAAAGACAGAAGCAGGAATACGCATTATTCCGATGATGGATGCAGTTTATGAAGCGTTGCAAAAAGAGTTGACTGAACAGCAACAAAACGGATTTAATGAGACAGAAATCGATGGAATGAAAGGCTTTATTTTTATGAACCGTTTTGGAAATGTCCATAATCCGCAGGCCATCAATCGAGCAATTAAGCGTATTTATGAAACCTATAATGCCGAAGAAATGGTAAAGGCTGTAAAAGAACACAGGGAGCCGCTCTTATTACCACATTTTTCATGCCATCATTTAAGGCATACCTTTTGCTCAAGGTTTTGTGAGAATGAAACAAATTTAAAAGTGATTCAGTCTATTATGGGCCATGCGAATATTGAAACCACGCTGGACATTTATGCGGAAGTCACAGAGACAAAGAAACACGAAGCAATCGAAGAATTAGCACATAAGATAGACGTATTTTAGGAAAGAGTCCTATTTAGGACTGATGGAGAGTACGACAAATCATGTGCTGTACGACAAGAGTACGACAAATTCGAGAGTCTTAATCAGTTTTAAAGGTTTATAGGATAACTGATAGCAGACTGTAAAGTGTTTTAATAAAGGGAAATAAATTCTAACGGATGTGTGAGGTTAGAAATCCCGACAATGAAGTCACAGGGAGCGGCAAAGAATGCAGCGAACAATGACGCGCAGGCTTCCGGGACAGTAGCGGAGCAGGCTGAGGGTCCGGCAGCGTCAGCACCGGCCGTAAAGATCGATCTTTCCAAAGTGAAAGTCGAGCCGCTGTTTGAGGAGGATGTTGATTTTGATACCTTCAGCAAGTCGGATTTCCGTGTTGTAAAGGTGGAGGCATGCGAGGCAGTTCCGAAGAGTAAGAAGCTCCTGAAGTTCACTCTGAATGACGGAACAGACCGGAAACGCACGATCTTAAGCGGTATCCACGATTATTACGAGCCGGAAGAACTGGTCGGAAAGACCTGTGTGGCGATCACAAATCTGCCGCCGAGGAAGATGATGGGAATTGATTCCGAGGGTATGCTGATCAGTGCGGTGTACGAGTATGACGGACGCGAAGGACTGAACCTGCTGATGCTGGATGACAGCATTCCGGCGGGGGCGAAGCTGTACTAAAACGATAGCGGAAAAGTGGTTTTGTACCAATCTTGTACCAATTTTGTACCAATTTCCAGAGAAGATTTAAAAATTTATAAAGAAATATGTATGAGACCCCGGGAGAGAGACGTCTTCCGGGATCTTTTGATAAGATGGCTGCAGCTTAATCAAAAGCGGAGTAAAGACATGGCTCAGAACCAGAAAGACGTTATGGAGATTCTTGATTTCGGAGAAGGAGATGGATATACTATAAGTGAAAGCAAAGAGTTGTCTGAGCTATGCAGGGGAGGGGAGATTCGGTAATGAACGACAAAAATGAAATTACGTTTATGCAGACAAGGATGATCCGTCTTGCGGCAGAGGAATGGCATTTATCTATTGATGAAGTTGTGGGAATTTTTAGAAAAATGAATGTATTCGACTATATAGAAAAAAGCTATGGGATTTTTCACTGTGAAGGTGATGAGGCGGTTCTGGAAGAAATCAGAGAGTTTCTGGAGAGGAAAGGGATAGATATATATGCAGGAGTTAGTTGACGGACTTATTCTTTATCACGGAAGTTACTGTGAAGTGAGCAGCCCCCAGCTTAGTAAGTGTGCAAAAAGAAAGGATTTTGGAAAGGGGTTCTATCTTACGAGTTCCAGAGAGCAGGCTGTCAGTTTTCTAAAGACATCTATTATCAAAGCAGAAGTGGAGGGCGTGATTAAACCGGGACAGGAGTACGGCGTCATATCAACGTTTAAAGTTCGTCTGAATCACAGGTTGTCCAGCTATATATTCCAAAGTGCAGATACAGACTGGCTTCATTGTATTGCCGCACACAGGAAGAAAAACGCTTTTACGGAAGTAGAAAAGCAGATGGCACAGTATGACGTGATTGGCGGAAAGATTGCAGATGATGCCACAAATAGGACACTGTTCCGGACAGATTGAAAGACCAGTATTGCTTTAAAACGGAAAAAGCTCTGGAGTGCCTGCATTTTGTGGAAGGTGAGAAAATATGGCTGAAAAAATAAATGAGAAAGACAAGATGGATTTTACGATTGATACGCTGATTGCTATGGTGGTGGAAGAACTGTCAGAGGATCTTGGAAAAGATTCAAAAGAGATATTGGCAGATTTCTGTATCTCAAAGACAGGGAAAGCCCTCTACGATGAATCAACGAAATTGTGGTGGAACGGTCCCTCGTATATTGCAGACATTTATAAAAAGGAACTCGCCGTAAGGGAAAGCGGAAAATAATATGTAAAAGAATATGTAAAAGAATGTCCGGGATGAAATATGCCCGGATTTTTTATGCGAAAAGAGCGGAAAACACCAAGATAAAAACAAAGCTTGTAAAAAGTATAAACAGAAAGTATAAACAGGAGAGGAGAAGCACCTTGGCGTCGGATTGTATCTGGCTGAGAAGATTTTCCGGGCGGATGGGCTCAGAATGCGGGTGGAAAATACAGAAGACGGGGTGTGCGTAACCGTGAGATAAATCCTGTATTTCTCACTCCTCTTCATCCTCCGCCATCCGGTATCCTACTCCGACTTCTGTGAAGATATACCGGGGCTGCGCCGGGTCGTCTTCGATCTTGCGGCGGATATTGGCCATATTGACGCGCAGGATCTTGTTATCGCTGTCCGCGTAGGGACCCCACACATTGGACAGGAGAGTGGCGTATGTGATGACCTTGCCGGAATTCTGGGCGAGGTAAGCGACGATCTTGTATTCAATGGGGGTCAGATGGACGACCTGGCTGCCGATGGTGAGCAGACGTTTGGAGAAATCCAGTGTCATCTCCCCGTGGCGGTAAGGGCGCAGATAGAGAGGACTGTCTGTGCGCAGGCGGTTGCTGTGCCGGAGGGATGCCCGGATGCGGGCCAGGAGCTCAGAAGTCCCGAAAGGTTTTGTGATATAATCGTCTGCGCCCAGGTCAAGGGCGGATACTTTCTCCTGTTCTGCGGTGCGCGCTGAGATTACGATGATAGGAGTGCTCGTCCATGTGCGGACCTCCCGGATGATATCAAATCCGTTCATGTCCGGGAGACCGAGGTCAAGGAGGATGATGTCAGGGCACTGGGAGCGGATGATCTCAAGCCCCTGGGCGCCGGTATCAGCACACAGGACCCGGTATTTCTGGCGCTTAAGCACTTTCCCCATAAAAGTCTGTATATTTTTTTCATCTTCAATGATAAGAACTGAGCATTTAGACATTGTTGTTCTCCTTTTCTTTCGGAAGTGTGAAGGTAAATTCAGCTCCGTCAGCGTGGTTTGACGCTGTGATCGTACCACCGTGCGCGCGGATGATGGTTTTGCAGATGGACAGTCCGATGCCAATCCCTTTGTGTCCGTCCGCGGACGGGGATGCAGAGCGCTGTCCTTCAAAAATATAAGGAAGCTGGCCCTCATCTACTCCGTTTCCATAGTCGCGCACGGTAAAGATAATGCTGTCATCGATATCCCGTATGATGAGGTCGATCGGATCGCTGCTCCCGGAGTGTACAAATGCGTTTTCCAGGAGGTTGATAAGTACCTGTTCGATCAGGGTGGGATCCATGGAGAGCATCAGGAAATCATTGGGCATGCTGACGCGGATGCGGATATCAGGAAGCCGTTTTTTCAGCCGCAGTATTGCCTCTGAGATCACTTCTTCCACGACTTCAGGGGACTTTTTGACTTTGTCTGTTGAGTTGTCGTCAATGCGGGTGACTGTCAGCAGGTTTTCGACCATGTTGAGCAGCCATTGGGAATCATCCCGTATATTCGCGATCAATTCCGTGCGTTCCCCGTCAGAGAGCTCGGGATAATTTTCCAGAAAGGACGAGGATGAGCCGATGATACTGGTCAGGGGAGTCCGGAGGTCGTGGGAGACCGCCCGCAGGAGATTGGCGCGCAGCTTTTCCCGCTCCGCCTCAGCCAGTGCCTTCTCACGGTCCGCCATTGCCTGCCGCTGTTTTTTCAGAGTGCTCGTGGTCGTGCTGGTAAGCAGGGAGATGGCGAGCATCCCGATGAACGTGATGGGGTAGCCGTCCAGAGAAAAATTAAAGTGAAAATACGGGTAGGAGAAAAAATAATTGACAGCTGTTACACAGTACAGTGATGCTGCGATGCCATACCAGTATCCTGTAGTCCCCAGAGCAGTCAGTATGAGCGCGAGAGAATAGATGACAGTGATATTGGCGATATTTTTATTGCCGAACTGAAAAAAGGCAAATGATATCATTGTAGCCGCAAGCATCAGCAGTATAGTTAATAGGATTTCGGATAGGATCTTTTTCTTCATACGCATAAAACCTGCCGGGGATACGCCGCCGCAGGGATACAGTTACGAAAAGGGATAACGGGCAACAGGCGGGGATAACGGAAAGAAGAGCCGGTTATACCGGCTCTCCGTTCTTATATTTCTGAATGACGTGCTGGATCCTCTCGTTCGGGCTTAAGATGGAACTGATGGAACCATCGTGATTCAGTGTGTCAATGATGAGAGCGATGTATTTGCTCATATCACAGTTGATATAATACGGTTTGGAGAGAAGCTCCGGCGTCTGATAGATCAGGTTCGTGGTGAGGATGCCGCTGATGATACCGTCCTCATACGCTTTGTCGAACTTCTCCATACCATTGGTAAACAGGCCGAATGTAGCGGCAGCAAAGATCCGTTTTGCTTTTCTCCTCTTTAACTCCGCGGCAACATCCAGGATACTGTCTCCGGAAGAGATCATATCGTCAATGATGATCACATCCTTGCCTTCCACGGAGCTTCCCAGGAACTCATGGGCTACGATCGGATTGCGTCCGTCCACGATCCGGGTATAGTCGCGGCGTTTGTAGAACATCCCCATGTCAAGGCCGAGCACATTTGCCAGATAGATGGCGCGGTTGGTAGCGCCTTCGTCCGGGCTGATCGCCATCATGTGCGCGCTGTCGATCTGGAGATCTTTCACAGTGCGGAGCAGCCCTTTGACAAACTGATAAGTCGGGGAAACTGTCTCGAACCCGCTTAACGGGATAGCGTTCTGCACGCGCGGGTCATGTGCGTCAAAGGTAATGATGTTCTCTACGCCCATGCGGACGAGCTCCTGGAGCGCAAGAGCACAGTCCAGGGATTCGCGGGAGCTTCTCTTGTGCTGGCGGCTCTCGTACAGGAACGGCATGATGACATTGAGGCGCCTGCCTTTACCGCCGACAGCTGCGATCACTCTTTTTAAGTTCTGGAAATGGTCATCCGGCGACATATGATTCGTCTTGCCTGTGAGAGAATACGTAACACTGTAATTACATACATCCACCATCAGGTACAGATCTTTCCCGCGTACGGACTCACCCAGTATGCCTTTTGCCTCGCCGGATCCGAAGCGCGGCACGCGCGCGTCGATGAGATAGGTATCCTTCTCATAACCGGAAAAAGCGATGTCATCCCGGTAATCATTGGCACTTTCATGGCGCCATTTTACGAGATAATCATCTACTTTTTTCCCAAGCTCCTCACAGCCTGTGAGTGAAATGAGCCCGAGGCTCCCTACCGGAATGTTTTCTAAGATTCGTTCTGTTCGGCGTAACATTAATGTTCCTCCCTGTTTTTTAACTTTTTCTTGATACGTATATCATCACCGATGATCTTCAACAAGGTATAGCTGCTGGTGATCCTGGAAAAAGAACGCTCTGTGTAGAGGTCCGCGATGGATTCCAGAGACAGGTTTGTTGAGATGATCGTTGATTTCCTGTGCAACAGCCTTTCGTTGATGCAGGAGAAAAACTGCGCTGCAATAAAGGCGTTTGTGTACTCGCTCCCCAGATCATCGATGATCAGGAGATCGCAGTTGAAAATAAAGTCATTCATATTTTTAGCGTCCACGTCGCTCCGGTCAAACTTTGACTGGGAGAGCGCGCTGAAAAGCTGTGGAGCTGAAAAGTACAGGACAGAGAATTCCCTGTCCATGATCTCCCGGGCAATGCATGTGGAAAGATAAGTTTTCCCCACGCCCACGCTGCCGTAAAAAAAGAGGTTCTGGAATTCTGTCCCAAAAGTATCGATAAACCGATGGCAGATCCTCAAGGTGTCCTCCATCATGGCGCGGGCGCTCCTCCCGGTTGTTTTATCATAAAGGGACGGAGAATAAAAATCAAGACTGAAATTCTCAAAAGCCGCTTCCGAGGGGAATTCCCGTATATTGGACTGGTCGTACAAAAGACGGATGACAGCCTTTTTGAAGCAGTGGCATTTCTCGTTTCCGATATAGCCGGTGTCCTTACAGTCCGGACATTCATAGACCGGTTCCAGATAGTCTTCCGGGAAACCGGCGGACACGAGAAGATTTTTTTTGCTGCTGCGCAGGATCTCCAGCTCTTCCTTCAGGGCGTCCAGCGCGTGGTCATCTCCGTTTAGCAATTTCTTTCCATATTGAACGGAAAGGATGGAGATGGACTCATCCAGGGATTTAAATTCAGGAAGCTTTTTATACACTTCCTGGTAGCGGGCAGTCTGGATGTCATGGTTCCTGAGCTGCCGCTGTTCATATTCCCGCATGATCGCATAGTATTGTGAATTTTTCAGTGCCATTGGAAGACTCCTTCTAATTACTGTTCAATAACTGCTCCTCAAGGGATTCCATATCATAGCTGCGCCGTTCGAAGTTGTTCAGGTTCCTTGTGGCAGCCCGGGATCTTGCGGCAGTCCTGCCTGCGGAGCGCTCTTTCTGGTACTCATCATCCAAAGCAGAGATATCTTTCAGATGGCGGATATTTTTTTCGTGCCATTTTGTAAGGATAGAGTCCGCATATTCAAAGCTGGGCTGATGAGTGGCAGTGATCGTGCGCCGGCATGCCTCGGCGATGATATCCGGAGAAAAAGCATAGTCATCCGCCCATTTCCTGATATATGTAAGCTCGGAAGACGCCGGCCCCCGGTTCTTGATGCCGAATGCATTGAGCACGGTGTAGCAGTTCTTATTATAGAGGGCGGACTGTTCCTTTGCCTGGGAGACAGTCTCAATGCCTTCCTCCACCCATGAAAAGGCAACTTTGCGGATATAGTGCATACTCTTATGCCCGTTCTCCACGCAGGACTCGATCAGATATTCGATCAGGTCCGCGGACATATGGAGAGTATCATAAAAATAAGTGATCGTCTCCATCTCTGTATGGGTCAGTGTTTTGCCCAGGTACTGCTCCGCGATAAACAGGAGAGACTTGATCTCCTTCTGGGCGCGGAAACTGTCGATGGGCACTGCTTTCGAAGTCCTTGATGCGCAAAGCGGTGCTGAAGCAGCGTCCGCAGACGGCGCTGCCTGGGAGACGGCCGCGGACTCCGCCTGAGAGGCTGTGGAGAGCGCCGCCGCAGAGGCGGCCGGAACCGCTGCCGCAGTGGAAGATGCAGAGGCAGACGGAACTGCCCGGGCGGGCATGCCTGTCCCCGGTGCGGGGGATGTGTTCCCGCCTGAGAGAGACATTTTCTGCAGCTCAAGTGCGTTGATCTTCCCGTCCGCATCCCGCTCTGTGCGCAGGAGACCTTTTTTCTCCCAGTAGCGGAACGCGCGCAGGACATCTGCCTCCGTATTGTTCAGGCAGTCTGCGATCATCGTGAGCGTCAGTGACGAGCACGGATCGTCAAGATGCCGGAGAAGGAAAAGATATACCTTCACAAATTCACCGTTTGCATCGACCATATAGTTATCGATGAAATCATTTGGCAGCAGTGTCGCATTTGTCTGAAATTTATTTTTTAGTGTCAAAGTCTTCATAAGATCCCGTCCCGCTTTCTTCATTCGCTTTTGTAAAATATAAGATCCACAGAGTGTAAAATGGAAAGCGGTCCTGTCCCGCTTTCCCCTTTTACTTTCAGGAAACAAACTCCCTGTATTTCCTTCTGTCATGAATAATATATCATCTTATCGCCGGGGCTAAAAGTATTTTTTCGTGGGTAACTCCCGGTTTTTTGTAGATAACTATGTGTAGAAAGTGTGGATAACTTCCGGAGACCGCGCGCACTGCGGTATAAATGACTGTCAGGCGTCCTGGCGGAGCAGGTCTTCCCCGACTGTCACCACATCGCCTGCGCCCATGGTGATAAGCAGGTCTCCGGGGCGGCAGTTCTCTTTCAAAAAGGCCTCGATCTCTTCGAAACTCGGGTAATAATGCGTATCTGTACCGAGCTTTGCTGTCTCCTTCGCAAGGTCAGCGGAAGAGATCCCCAGTGTGTCTGTCTCACGCGCCGCATAGATGTCAGCCAGGACCAGGTGGTCCGCATGGGAGAGCGCCTCGGCAAATTCATGGAAGAACGCTTTTGTGCGGGTGTAAGTATGAGGCTGGAACACGCACCACACGCTGTTGTGCGGGGAATGCTGGGCAGCCTTCAGGGTGGCTTCGATCTCGGTCGGATGGTGCGCGTAATCGTCCACCACGGTCACACCGTTAAACTCGCCTTTATACTCAAAGCGGCGGTCTGTCCCCGTAAAGGAAAGCAGGCCCTTCTTTGTGACTGCCATGGGGATGTCGAGCAGGTCTGCCACAGCGATGGCGGAGAGCGCATTTGACACATTGTGGTCCCCGGTCACGGAGAGGCAGATGTGATCCGTCTTTTCCCCGTGCAGGATCAGGTCAAAGGATACATGGCCGTTCTCATCGTAAGTGATATTGTCCGCGCTGTAATCAAAATCACTGGAAGAGCCGTACGTCACGACATTGCAGGAGAGCCCTCTGTATATCTCGGGATAATCTTTGATATCCCCGTTGATGACAAGCGTGCCGTCGTCCGGCAGGAGTGCGGCGAACTGATGGAAGGAATGCCGGATGTCTTCCAGATCCTTAAAGAAATCCAGATGGTCTTCTTCTATATTTAAGATCACGCTGATCTTCGGGAAGAAATGAAGGAAGCTGTTCGTGTATTCGCATGCTTCTGTGATAAAAGTGCCGGAACTTCCCACACGGATATTCCCGCCGATCGCTTTCAGGATGCCGCCCACGGAAATGGTCGGGTCCATATCTGCCTCGAGAAGGATGTGGGAGATCATGGAAGTGGTAGTTGTCTTCCCGTGGGTGCCGGACACCGCGATGGGGGTGTCGTAATTTTTCATGAGCTGCCCCAGGAGCTCCGCGCGGGTCAGCATGGGGATCTTCTGTGCGACAGCTTCGATCAGTTCCGGGTTGCTCCGGTTGATCGCCGCGGTATAGACAACACAGCCGATGCCGGGAGTGATATTCTCAGCGCACTGTCCATAGGCGATATGGGCGCCCTCTGATTCCAGCTTCTTAGTCAGCGGGGATTCCTTTGTGTCAGAGCCGGACACTGTGAACCCTTCTTTGAGCAGGATCTCGGCAAGGCCGCTCATGCTGATGCCCCCGATACCGATGAAATGGATATGCATCGGATGGTTAAAATCGATCTTATACATGTGGATTCCTCTTCTCTTTATTTTCTGAACTTTGGATTTTCTGTCATAATTTATCTCAGTCTTCTATATTATACTATATATGATAAAAATTAAAAGCAGTTCTTTTTATGCAAAATCAATAAAAAGTTTGAAAAAAATAAGAAAAAATTGTAAATTATTATTGGATAAAAATGAAAATATGGTATAATGTTTACATCTAACTAGAAATGAGGTGACGCAATGTTCAAAAAGGAAATGATTGCCATGCTGCTGGCGGGCGGACAGGGCAGTCGACTGGGGGTCCTTACAGCAAAAGTTGCTAAGCCTGCCGTTGCATTTGGCGGCAAGTATCGGATCATTGATTTCCCGCTGAGTAACTGTATCAATTCGGGAATCGACACTGTGGGCGTGCTGACTCAGTATCAGCCGCTTCGCCTGAACACGCACATCGGGATCGGTATCCCGTGGGATCTGGACAGAAACGTCGGAGGAGTATCTATCCTGCCGCCGTATGAAAAGAGCTCGAACAGCGAGTGGTACACAGGGACGGCGAATGCGATCTATCAGAATCTGAACTATATGGAGACATACAACCCGGATTACGTGCTGATCCTTTCAGGGGATCATATCTATAAGATGGATTACGAAGTCATGCTCGATTTTCACAAGGCAAACAAGGCGGACGTCACGATCGCGGCAATGCCTGTGCCGATCGAGGAGGCGAGCAGGTTCGGTATCGTTGTGACAGACAGCGAGAACCGGATCAAGGAATTTGAGGAAAAGCCGGAGAAACCGAGCAGCAATCTGGCGTCCATGGGGATCTACATCTTCAGCTGGCCCGTGCTCAGGGATGCGCTGATCAAGCTGAAAGACCAGCCCAACTGTGACTTCGGGAAACATATCATCCCATACTGCCACGGAAAAGGGGACAGGCTGTTCGCATACGAATACAACGGATACTGGAAAGACGTGGGTACGCTGAGTTCCTACTGGGAAGCGAACATGGAGCTGATCGATATCATCCCGGAGTTTAACCTCTATGAAGAATTCTGGAAGATCTACACGAACAGCGCGAGCATCCCGCCCCAGTATATTTCAGAGCAGGGTGTTGTGGACCGCTGTATCATCAGCAATGGGTCCGAGATCTACGGTGAAGTACACAGCTCTGTCCTGGGCAGCGGCATCACGGTCGGAAAGGGAAGCGTGGTGCGCGACTCCATTATCATGCAGGGAGTCACGATCGGAGAAAACTGTGTGATCGAGAAAGCGATCATCGCAGAGGACACAGTGATCGGAAACGGCGCTGTCATCGGTATCGGAAGCGAAGTACCGAACAAGATGAAGCCGAATATCTACAGCGGCGGCCTGGCGACGATCGGAGAGAATTCCGTGATCCCGCCGGGAGTCCAGATCGGGAAGAACACCGCGATAAGCGGAGTGACATCCATCGAGGATTATGACAACGGAGTGCTGGAGAGCGGCGAGACATTGATAAAGGCAGGTGACAGAGTATGAGAGCAGTAGGGATTATCCTGGCGGGCGGAAATAACCGTAAGATGCATGAACTGACCGCGAAGAGGGCGGTTGCGGCAATGCCCATCGCAGGGAGCTATCGGGCGATCGACTTCGCGCTGAGCAATATGACGAATTCTCATATCCAGAAAGTCGCGGTGCTGACGCAGTATAATGCAAGATCATTAAATGAACATCTGAACTCTTCCAAATGGTGGGATTTCGGAAGGAAGCAGGGAGGCCTGTTTGTATTTACCCCTACGATCACTGCTGATAACGGCTACTGGTACAGGGGCACGGCGGATGCGATCTACCAGAATCTCGATTTCCTGAGGAAATGCCATGAACCGTATGTGATCATCACATCCGGCGACGCAGTGTACAAGATGGATTACAATAAGGTCCTGGAATACCACATCGCGAAGAAAGCGGATATCACAGTGGTATGCAAGGAGCTGGGGCCGGATGAAGACGCGACCAGGTTCGGCACGATCCGCATGAACGAGAGCTGCCGGATCGAAGAGTTCGAGGAAAAGCCCATGGTGGCGCATTCGCAGACCGTTTCCACGGGGATCTACGTGATCCGCAGGAGACAGCTCATCGACCTGATCGAGCACTGTGCGGAAGAGGAACGGCATGACTTTGTAAATGATGTCCTGATCCGTTATAAGAATCTGAAGAAAATATACGGATACAAGATAAGCAGCTACTGGAGCAACATTTCAACAGTGGATGCATATTACCAGACGAACATGGACTTCCTGAAGCCGGAAGTGAGGAACTACTTTTTCAGAGAACTCCCGGCGGTCTACTCCAAGGTGAGCGACCAGCCGCCGGCAAAATACAACCCGGGCGCGATCGTAAAGAACAGCCTTGTGGGGAGCGGGAGCATCATCAACGGCACGGTTGAGAATTCTGTGATCTTCAAGAAAGTCTTTGTCGGAAATAACTGTGTGATCAAAAATTCCATCATCCTCAATGATGTGTATCTCGGAGACAATACGTACATTGAGAACTGTATCGTCGAGAGCCGTGACACGATCAGGGCGAACACAAGGCACGTCGGAGAAAATGGTGTCAAAGTAGTAGTGGAAAAAAATGAAAGATATGCTTTATAGACTTACGGGGGATGAAGTAAGGCTGATGATGCCTGTCAGCGCAGGGATCGGATGTTAAGTAACAGCGGCAGCTGATCGGGACAGGTTCAGGGATGCACATGAGAAAGGAGAACTGAGAGTATGCAGATCACAGATGTACGTGTACGTAAAGTAGCAAAAGAGGGGAAATTAAAGGCAGTCGTATCGATCACGATCGATGACGAATTCGTAGTGCATGACATAAAAGTCATAGAGGGAGAAAAAGGAATGTTCATCGCCATGCCCAGCAAGAAATCACTGGATGGCGAATACCGCGACATCGCCCACCCCATCAATTCAGCGACAAGAGAGCGGATCCAGACGACCATCCTCAACAGATATGAGGAAGCGATGGAGGAAGAAGAGGAAGCGGCAGTGGTCGATGAGATGTAAATCTGTATTTGTGGGGGAGCCTTCAGTAGAGTCAAACGTCCGAAAACACCGAAGCGTGTGTACCGAAGACGTATTCAGCACGGGTGTGTGGGTGGCTTCGGCTCCGGGGCTCCGTGGCAGCAAAAACTAAGAAATCCGGGACTATGCTAAAAGCAGAAATCAGCAGGGAGCAACTCGCCTTTGGCTCAGACAAGCCCCCTGCTGATCTCAACGCATAGTCCCGGATTTCAAGTTTTTTCAAGCCCCTCCGCAGTCACCTCAGACACCCACACACCCGTGCTGAAAGGTTTTCGAAAAAGGCGCTTCGCTGTTTTCTGGTTTACTCAAGCCGGAAGGTCCCCAGCAAATGCAGCGTTTAAAAATGTAACGAAAAGGGAGCTCTCCCGGCCAAAGAAAACCCTTTCCCAGCCGGCAGAAACACACAAACAAGCATACAACAAGGAAAACCTCTCCGCCAAAAGATAAATCTCCTTTTGCCAGCAGAAACTTATCACAAGAGAAGCGAAGCTCCCCTCTCACCCACCTTTCGAAATCCTGCATTTGCCTGCGGGGACCTTCCGATCGGATGAACCCATATCCCCGTCCGCCGCGAAAACATCCTGCAACAAACCGACGGTTTTCGGACGTCATATTCACAAGGAAGGCTCCCCCGCAAATCCAGATTTTTCCTGCTCGGTCCATGCGGATGGTGTCATCCCGGTCTCGTTTTTGAAGATGCGGCTGAAATACCGGGAGTCTTCGTACCCGACATTGGAAGCGACTGTTTTGATACTGATGTCCGGGTGCCTGAGCAGGAGTTCTTTCGCGCGGGAAATCCTCAGGTCAGTAAGGTACTGGAGCGGGGAGGTCCCATACTCTTTCTTGAAGATCCGGTTGAGGTAGGATGGTGTGTACCCGAAGCGCTGGGCGAGTGCGGTCAGGGAGATCTGTTCCCTGAGGTTGATCTCAAGATACTGGGCAATCTTTGCGCACAGAGTGGTGCTGCCTGTGTGGTGGGAAGCGGTTTTCCACAGCTCTTTTAAAGACGCCTCCAGACAGGACTGGAATTCCTCTGCGGATTTCACAGATATGAGCCGGCTGCAAAAGGCGGCGGCAGCTCCTTTGCAGTCCTGGTGATCGATCTGGAAGCACATCGGCGATAGCGATGATGCTGGCAGGAGTCCTGTGCGGCGCGGCAGTCATCCGAAAAAGACGAGAGGAATAGATCAGGATCTGTAAAGCCGGATCGGATTTCTCTGGTATGATACAGACGAAATAATAAAATGTGACAGGGTTGCAGAATGCACAAAATTGCTATGGGTGGTTTGAATAAAACTGCCCATAGTTTTTTCTGCCCGGATATGCTATGATTAAGTCCACCTGATCCCGGTCATGGGGATCAAATTATCTGTTTCAATTTCATTTTATTTCAAGGCTGGTTCAGCCAGTTATTCACAGGCGTACGATGTGAACTGCAAAGGAAAGGAGTGAGGAGCAGGAGCTGTTTATTTATTGTAAATCAAAAGCAAAAATACTATAATCAAAGGAGAAAAGCTTATGGAAGAAAAAACAAAACTGAATATGCAGATGTATGATGCTGAGAGTATCCTTGCTCCCCTGCAGAAGCTGAACCTGATGGATGATTTCCTGTTTGATGCTGCCACCGGGGATCTGGAAACATGCAGGATCATTATCGAACTGTCACTGGGCATCAGGATCCGTAACATTGCCTGGAAAGAAGGACAGAAGGTGATCCGCAATCTTCCGGGGAACCGGGGGATCCGGATGGATTTCTATGTGGGTTCGACCTTTATGGATATGGGCTGTACCGATATACATTTGACAACCGGTGCAAAGAGCTCCCGGATCTGGTCATGGGAGACGAATGCAGCAAGATCATCCTGAATACGAAGGGGAAAAATGAAGACAGAGTAGACAGGGCGCTGATCGATTTTTTGCATTACGTGGAAAAGAGCAGCGACGAGAATGTGCCGGAAGACTGTGATGAGCGTTTGAAACATCTGCATAAAAAGATTCACCAGATCAAAATGAGTGAGGAGATTGGAGTGAGTTATATGAAGATGGAAGAACGAGACAGACTGATAAGAGATGAAGGTTTAAGGCGGGGAAGAGCGGAAGGAAAAGCGGAAGGCAGAGCAGAAGGAAGAGCGGAAGGCGAGAGCCGGCTGATCGGTATCATACGCAGAAAAGTATCCAGAGGGATGGGAGCTGCTGAGATAGCGGATTTATTAGAGATCCCCTGCGCGGCGGCCGAGGCGGTGACAGAAGCGCTCATGCTGCATCCTGACTGGACAGATCTCCAGATCGCAGAAGAACTGCTGAGCGGGGAAAACCTGGCAGACTCAGATCTTACCACGGATTTTCCTCCAGCATAAATGTCATTTTCTCCCCGCTCACGGGATGCAGGAACTCCAGCCGGTATGCGCAGAGCCTGAGAGGACCTTCCGGTGTCTGTGATGCCGGGGGTGTGGATGCCGGGGGGATGTCTTTGCCGGGGGTTGTGCGGCAGGATTGGACTGCGCCGTATTTCCGGTCTCCCACGAGCGGGCATCCCAGATGCGCCATCTGCACCCGGATCTGGTGATGCCGCCCGGTGTCCAGATGGATCTCCACAAGAGAGGTGACAGGGGAAGTGTCCCGGTATATTTTTTCAGTCCGGTAATGAAGCCTGGCGGCTTTTGCGCCGGGAGTATTTTTGGTGCAGACCCGTGAGGCGTTGGTGCGTGCGTCCTTTACAAGATAGTCTTCCAAGGTGCCCTCGGACGGATCGGGGATGCCGGAGACGAGGGCGCGGTAATATTTCCCAAAGCCGGCGGCGGTAAGCTGCCGGTTTAATTCTTTTGCTGCTCTTGGTGTTTTCGCGAAGACGAGGAGCCCTTCCACCGGCTGGTCCAGGCGGTGGATCACAGCGAGATATCCGCCGGATAAATAGTTCTTCAGCATGCTTTCCATGTCGGAAGTGCCGATGCGGGCGGTCTGTGTCGGGATCCCCGCGGGCTTGCGGCAGACGATGATGTGCGGATCTTCATATATAATGAGAGAGTGGATATCGTGTCTCATAAAATCCTCCTTCTTAAGATCATTTTAGGGAACCGTTCAGCCGCCGGGCTGAGCAGCTGCCTTTTCAGCAGTATTTTAACATGCCGTTTCTTGACTTTTCCGGGTCTTCTGGCTAAACTGATTATCATATAAAAGTAATGAACGGTCAAGTGATTTCAGGGAGGCTGGGTATGATAAATAATGACTGGGAGCGGTTCGGTGATGAGATCCGCAGGACGATACAGGATGCGGTCGATTCCGGGGATTTCCGCAGATTAAATCAGACGGTTTCGGATACGGTGGGACGGGCTGTGGACAATGTGTCCCGCGGCCTGAAAAACGGCGGATGGTACCGGGAGGCCCCGTCAGGCATGGGGAATCAGAAAAACCAGTCCGGGAACAGGCAGTTTCAGGGACAGGGGGGACAGATGGGGCAGAGCGGCCCGATGGGAGAGAGCGGCCCTGCATATGGCGGTCCGGCACAGACCAGGCAGCGTCCGTTGTTCCTGAAAGGGACTTCCGTGAAGATCGGCGGGATCTTTCTGGCTGTGACAGGGTATGTATTCGGCGCGGCATCCCTGGTCTTCCTGCTCCTTCTTGCGATCGGCGCTCTGGCGGCAGGATGGGATCTGGTGCTGCAGATCGGGGCAGGGGCCTTCGCTGTGTTTACAGCCATATTCCTCGTGATGGCTGTGACCGGGACGAGGATGGCGGGCAGCGTCAGCCGTTTCCGCAAATATGTGGGATTTATCGGGAATCGGGAATACTGTGATATCAAAGAACTGTCGCAGAAAGCAGGGCGTCCGCTGAAAAAAGTCATAAAAGATCTGAGGAAGATGATCGAAAAGGGATGGTTCTGCCAGGGACATATGGATGAACAGGAATCCTGCCTGATGGTCAGTGATGGGGCTTACCGCCAGTATACGGAACTTATGGAGCGCACACGCAGGGAAAAGGCGGAGCGGGAAGCTGCCGCAAGGAAGAGGGAAGAGGAGTATTCCAGGCTTTCCCCGGAAGTGCAGAAGGTGATTGAGGCGGGCGATGAATATGTGAGAAAGATCCGTGAGGCAAATGACGCGATACCGGGCGAGGAAATCTCGGCGAAGATTTCCAGGATGGAGACGCTGGTGGACCGTATCTTTGACCGGGTGGAGCAGAAGCCGGATACTGTGGACGATATACGGAAGCTGATGGAATACTATCTCCCCACCACGATCAAGCTCCTGGAAGCCTATGAGGAACTGGACGCGCAGCCTGTGCAGGGCGAGAATATCATTTCGTCCAAGCAGGAGATCGAGAAAACGCTGGACACGCTCAACACAGCTTTTGAAAAGCTCCTGGACGAGCTGTTCCAGGATACGGCGTGGGATCTGTCATCAGATATTTCCGTTCTGAATACCATGCTTGCCCAGGAAGGGCTGACAGAGGACGGGCTGAAGACAGGCAGGAAGAGATAACGCATAGAAATGTGGGAAAACGTGTTGTATATAGAGCAGAGGGAAAAAGAACAACGATAACAGAAAGATGGAGGACAGGCAGATGGGCAATGAATTTCAGGACATGAGCACAACACCGACGCTGACACTGGATCCGTTCCAGGCACAGGAGCAGAAAAAGCCGCCTGTGGCGCAGCAGGAAGAACCGGCGCTGGATGACAGCGTGCTGACAGAGGAAGAGCGCAGGATGGTGGATTCGTTCGCGCAGCAGATCGACCTTACAAATTCCGCGCTGGTGCTCCAGTACGGGGCGGGAACGCAGAAGAAGATGGCGGATTTCTCAGAGTCTGCCCTCGAGAATGTCAGGTCAAAGGACCTGGGAGAAGTAGGAGACCTGCTCTCGGGTGTTGTGACAGAGCTTAAGAGCTTTGATGAGGAAGAGGAAAAGGGATTCCTCGGATTCTTTAAGAAAGCGTCGAACAAGATCGAGTCCATGAAGACGAAGTACGCGAAGGCAGAGGAAAATGTAAATGAGATCGTCAAGGCGCTGGAGAAACATCAGGTACAGCTTATGAAGGATACGGCTCTGCTGGATAAGATGTATGAGCTGAACCTGACCTACTTTAAAGAACTCTCCATGTATATCCTGGCAGGGAAAAAGAAGCTGGCGGAAGTCAGGGGCACTCAGCTTGCGCAGCTCACGCAGAAAGCGCAGATGTCCGGCCTGCCCGAGGACGCGCAGGCAGCCCGGGACCTGGAGTCCATGTGCCTGCGGTTTGAGAAGAAGATCCATGACCTGGAGCTGACCAGGATGATCTCGATCCAGACCGCTCCGCAGATCCGGCTCGTGCAGAACAACGATACGCAGATGGTGGAGAAGATCCAGTCAACGATCGTGAATACGATCCCGCTGTGGAAGAGCCAGATGGTGCTCGCCCTTGGGGTGGAGCACTCTGCGCAGGCTGCGGAGGCGCAGCGTCAGGTGACGGACATGACGAATGAACTGCTGAAGAAAAATGCCGAGAAGCTGAAGATGGCGACCGTAGAGACTGTGAAGGCGTCTGAGCGGGGCATTGTGGATATGGAGGCGCTGAAAGCGACGAATGAATCCCTGATCTCGACGCTGGACGAGGTGATGAACATCCAGAGAGAGGGCAGGGAGAAGAGAGCGGCAGCGGAGACGGAACTCAGGAATATGGAGACGGAGCTGAAAAATAAGCTGCTGCAGATGCAAGGATAAAGACGGTATATTCTTGAGCATTTTCATAGAATATGTTAGTATGATCATGTGGTGGCAAACTTTCTCGGAGACAGGCAGGGAAAGTTTGTCCCTTTTTATATTATGCTGCCGAATAATCCCGAACGATTATGTTGAATAGTTATAGGCTGCATGATATAATGAGGGCGCAGAAAGGGGTACCCATGATAAATCAACTGGCAGGATATTTTGACCAGATGGCAGCGATAATCCGGCGGATCGAAGATAAAGAAATATTTCGTGAAAAAGATTTTGCGAGTCTGTTAGGTGATAAAAATCATCAGATTTATTTTGAGTTAATTAGTTTTTTTCCCAAATTGATCAGGGACAACAGAACGGCGGGAAGCCTTATGATAAGTGATATTGGAGAGGATTTTTCTATGGCTGTATCGCAGGTGCTTGCCCAGGATAATATCGCGATGCTGCACCTGCTCCTCTATTATATGGATCGGGGGATTGGAGATTGCTATGATCAGATGATCGGATTTGAGGATGATATTGAGGTGTGTGATGCGCTGAATGATAATTATCATGATACCGGTATTATAATTTTGAGAAAAGTGGGATGCAGATGGGAAATGCGTCAGCCGGGTAAAGGCCTGAATGGGTTGCTTCAAAATTTTTACTACATCGATCGGAACAGACTGGATGGAATGAGACTTAGAAATTATATATTGGACCGGGCCTATGTGATGAGAAGCAGAAAAACCAGTCTGAAAATCGCGGTTTCTCCCATAACCCGGGAAAAATCGGTTGAATTCAGTGCTCCTTATGAAGGAGTCAACGGAAGGACAGGGATACCTCAAAAGATGTTCCGCGTGGAAAGGGTTCTGAGTGAAAAACTGATTACGGATCAGGTGATCGAAAATATTCATATTGCCGGGGCGAAGGAGACAGATATCCTTGTGTTTCCTGAAATGCTGGGTACGGAGGAAATGCTGTGTAAGGTGATGGAAGCACTGGAAAGTGACTGGAAGACAAATGTACCAGCCCTGATTGTTTTTCCGTCTGTGTGGGAGAAAACAGAAAACGATCTGGCTAATACAAATAAGAGTTATATGATCCTGAATGGAGACGAAGTTTTGTTTGAGCAGCACAAGCGCTGTGATTATAAATATGATACAGAGGGTGGTCCGGTTTATGAGGATATTAACCGCGACAGGGATAAAAACAATATTTTGAATGTCATACATGTGGAAGGGCTTGGAAGGATATGCATAATAATCTGTTATGATTATCTTGATGAAGAAAACCAGGAGAGGATCATGAAAAATATACGGCCGACACTTGTGTGTACCCCGTCCTTTTCAACCGGGAGTTTTCATTTTAAAACTTTGGCTGAAGCTTTTTTCAAACAGAGCTGTAACCTGGTGTGGTGCAATACTTGTTCCGCAGCGCATGAGACAGATAAAGACAGAAATTTTGAAATTATAGGCCTGGTCACAACGTTGAGTAAGCAGTGTGAGCAGTTTAACCCGAATTCATTTGAACGGATTTTTGAGGGGAAAACAAAGTGTGGCAGAGAAAATTGTAAAAATTGTATTTATTATGCTGAGATTCCATTGAACAGAGACAGCGTAAAGACGGGAGAGCCATGAGAGAAGAAAGGAAATTTATTGCAGAATTAGAAAAAAGCATAAAATATGGCAGTGAGCCGATGAGCAATGCTGTGCTGGGTGCTTTTCAAAAACTATTGGTGGAAAGTACAAATACATATTTTCAGGCATATTTTGAACATGATTTTGGAGAAATCAACCGGCTGCTTCAGGAACAGCGCAGTTTGAGAAAAACATTGACAAATGAACTGAGAAACTATGCGGATCAGTCAATCGTAATATCTGCTAAGCTGGTTCAGACATATAATGTATTTCATAAGCTTTTACAGGCTGAAGAGCAAAAAAGGGAGTTCGCAGACCAGATCATATTGATTGAAAAACGATATGTAAAAGCAAGAAAAGTTTTGGTATATCTATACAGACACGCACATGTTCAGCACAAAGAACTGAAAAAGAATCTGGGAATCGCGGGAAGTACGCTCAGTGATCTGCTCAATGTGTTAAGAGATGCAGATTGTGTGGAAAAAATCGAAAGCGGAAGATGCTGCTTCTATAATCTGACAAATGCCGGACGCAAATATTTAAAGGACGTCCGGCCGGATATCGATGAAGAGTGGGACGTTGACCCGGACAGTTTCAGCGTTGCGGCCTGGAAGATTATAAGGGAAAAAGAACAGGAAGAGACATTTCCTTTGTATGCAAATTACAGACGGAAACCGGATATTGACAGATTGGATAAGAAGTGGACGGATGAAAAAAATTTTATGCGGATGTTTAGTGATGCGGGAGAGTGCCTATGAATTTATTGATAGAAAAATTTGAGCAACTGAAAGAAATTGACGATAATTGGGCGCAGACAGTACGGGAAGAACAAAAGAATGATACACCGCCTGAAAACAAGGAACTGGTCCGTGCTTTTAATGAACTTTTTTCTGTAGCAAGGGAAACTTATAAGAAAGATGCAAAACAGACGGAAAGTGTTTTTAAAACCTATATGGCAGACGACAGTTCGTGGCTGCTTGAGGATGTGATAAGTTCGCTGGAAATTTTCTTTGAGGTTTCAGAACTGAGAAAAATGCAGAGCAGTGATGAAAAAAAGGCAAAGAAAGTCATTGATTATCTGTTTGACAATGCAATCGTATATTTTGACCGGCAATTTGCGAATGCCTATGATGAATTGGGTTTTGAGACACAGGATTCCCTTTATAATACAGCCCGGGTACTGGATGGTTTGATTGGATATTATATCAGGCAGCATCTGTCCCCGAAGGCGATGAAAAGAGATCTGAGGATGGAAACAGAATTCGGTGAAGAAGTGTGCGGGTATTTAGTGCACAAGATCAGTGAAAATTACCATACTCTGCAGATGAATACACTGATGGATATGATTCGGGTTGACAATCCATCCTGAATTCGCTAAAATCACAGTTACGGACAGCGATGAACGGGATCAGTATATATGAAGGAATGCCCCAGAGAGAAGGCGGGTGGTGCGAGCCTTGAGCAGGAACATATAGAACCGGCCCGGGAGCTTCTGCATGAAAATGCAGCGCAGGCCTGCGTTAAGGGCAAAAGAGCGAACCGCGCATGCGGCTTTTCGGATGCGGCTGACCGGCTGTCAGATGAAAAGGAAAATGCAGGCGCAGTTAATTAGGGTGGTACCGCCGGGAAATCCGGTCCCTTGTTTTATGACAGGGACAGAGGATGTCCCGGCGTTTTATTTTACAGAAAAAAGGAGAAGAGAAGATGGCAAAGGAAAAGAAACTGGTACAGTCGATCACTTCCAGGGATGAGGACTTCGCGCAGTGGTATACAGACGTTGTGCGCGAGGCAAAACTCTGTGATTATTCAGGGGTAAAGGGATGTCTGAACTACCTGCCCAACGGCTATGCGCTGTGGGAGAATATCCAGGCGGACCTGGATAAGCGTTTTAAAGATACAGGTGTGGAGAATGTGTATCTTCCGGTGCTGATCCCGGAGAGCCTGCTCCAGAAGGAGAAGGATCATATCGAGGGCTTTGCGCCGGAAGTGGCGTGGGTGACACACGGCGGTATGGAGCAGCTCCAGGAGAGATTCTGCATCCGGCCCACATCTGAGACGCTGTTCTGCGATGTGTGGAGCAAGACCGTGCAGTCCTACCGCGACCTGCCGAAGGTATGGAACCAGTGGTGTTCCGTGCTCCGCTGGGAGAAGACGACAAGACCGTTCCTGCGTTCCAGGGAGTTCCTGTGGCAGGAGGGGCATACGATCCACGCTACTTATGAAGAGGCGGAAGAGCGCACAAAGATGATGTGGGAAGTGTACAAGAGTTTTGTTGAGGAAGACCTGGCGATCCCGGTCGTTGCCGGAAGGAAGACTGAGAGCGAGAAGTTCGCGGGAGCGCAGGATACTTATACGATCGAAGCGCTGATGCATGACGGGCAGGCGCTCCAGTCTGCGACAAGCCACTTCTTCGGAAACGCGTTCCCGGATGCGTTCAATATCAAATATGCGGATAAGAACAATGAGCTGCACAGCGTGTATGAGACTTCATGGGGGCTGTCCACAAGGATCATCGGGGCGATCATCATGGTACACGGCGATGACAGTGGTCTGGTGCTCCCGCCGAGGATCGCGCCGGTACAGGTGAGAGTGATCCCGATCGCGCAGCACAAAGAAGGCGTACTTGACAAAGCGAATGAGCTGCTTGACGCGCTGAAGGCAGCAGGCTACCGCGCGAAGATCGATGATTCCGAGAAGAGCCCGGGGTGGAAGTTCAGCGAGCAGGAGATGCTCGGTATCCCGGCGCGTATCGAGATCGGACCGAAAGATATCGAGAATGGACAGGTCGTAGTCGTGCGCCGCGATACGAGAGAGAAGATCGTCGTAGCGATCGATGAGATCACGACAAAGCTGGGTGAGATCCTTGAGACGATCCAGAAAGACCTGTATGCAAAGGCAAAGGCATTCCTGGACGACCACATCAGTTCAGCGACGACGATGGACGAGATGAAAGATGCTGTCCAGAATAAGAAAGGATTTGTGAAGGCAATGTGGTGCGGAGAGGAAGCATGCGAGGATGAGATCAAAGCCCAGACAGGCGGCGTGACATCCAGATGCATCCCCATGGAAGAAGAGCACCTCTCCGATGTGTGCGTGTGCTGCGGCAAACCGGCGAAGCACATGGTATATTGGGGAAGAGCATACTAAAAGCAGAGATTACGGAAAGATAAAGAGGGATACCGGTCATGTACGCCTGGGAAAAAATGTTTCAGCAGACAGCCCTGGAAAAGGGGAAAATGAAATATAAGGAGCACCGTGTGACAGAATTAAAGACAGACGGGGAAAAATACACTGCGGCTGTATTGGGACACAAGCGGCATGAGGTATCCATAACGATGCAGGATGGCAGGCCGAAACGGGGGAAATGTGACTGTCCTGTGGCAAAAGGGCGGCAGTTCTGCGCACATATGGCGGCACTGCTCTACGTGATAGAAGACGAGAAAAAACGGCAGGAAAAGAAGGAGCAGAAAGAGGACGAGGAGAAAGAACGCCGGCGCCTCGCCAGGGAAAAGAGAAAAGAAATAAAGAAGCAGCGTGAGATCGAGAAACAGCAGCTGGAGGAAGCCAGAAAGCGCGCGGCGGCAGAGGAAGCCGCCCGGGAAGAGGGACAGAAACGGGCGAAAGCGGAGAAAGAAGCCGCAGAGAAAGCGCGGAGAGAAGAACGTAGAAGGCTGGAAGAGGAAGCACGCCGCCTGGCGGATGCGCGCAGGGAGGAAGAAGAAAGAGAACGGCTGGCCCAGGAGCAGGAGCGGCTCGAGCGGGAACGCCGGGAACAGATGCGGAAGGCGGAAGAAGAGAAGGACAGCAGATATACGCTTCTCGGGGAGCCGTGGGAGGACGGTGCGGAACAGGAAGAGACAGAGCAAAATGAGTTCAGTATCATCGACCTGGAGCATTATCGGTATTTTGATATCACAAAGATCCGGGACTCTGTCCGGTTCCCTGCGGATGCGCTGAGAAATGGGAGAAGGCTTTTCCAGCAGGGTGCGGTGAAGATCACGAAAGTACGGGCGGGATTTGACCGGGAGCACGGAGAAGCTTTCGGCGAGTTTTTTACAACCGTGACGGACAGGAATACGGAGATCCCGCAGATTATCCGTTTTACGCGCACAGAGGTTATGGATTCCCGCTGCGGATGCCCGCAGTGTACCAGGAGATATTATGGCTTTTACAGCGGAGGAGAGAAATCCGTATGCCAGTATTCCGCCGCTGCCATGGATGCGCTGGAACTGTACCTGCAGAACTATGAGGTCACAGACGCAACGGATGCAAAAGGCTGGTATGTGCTGGATGCGTTCGGCGGAGAGGGAGTCCGGGAAGACCGCGGGGACGGAGACATGGACGGCGGGAAACTGCAGCTTGAGGCAAGGGTTTCCGCAGCGCAGCAGGGGCTTGAGGTGTCCTTCCGTGTCGGAAACAGTAAGATGTTTGTGATAAAAAATCTGGAAGAGTTTTGTGACAATGTACGGAACTGCGCGGACGAGACTTATGGGAAAAACACAGTATTCAACCTTGCCCGCCCGAACTTTACCGAAGAAGCAAAACAGTGGGTTGATTTTATCATGCGGGTGGAAAAGGAAAACGGGCAGGCAGTGGAGCGGACGGAAGCTGACTGGTATTACTATGGATCGAGAAGAAAAGCTTCCAGGGACCTTGATCTGTATGGCTGGAGACTGGACGCGTTTTTTGATACAGCTTCCAAAGCGGGATCAGTTGAGTATGACGCAGGCGGAAGAGGGAAGAAAAAATATGTACCGCTGAAGATGAGGGAGCAGAATCCGAAGGTCAATGTGGAGATTTCGGAGGCAAAGCTTGACGGGGGAAAAGATTTCCACGGCATTGATGTGGATATCGCCATGCCCCGGCTGTATTCCGGCCTGAATGCGGATTATTATATTGAAGGCGGTTACATGAACCGTACGGATCCGGGATTTTCCGAGAAGCTGGGCGCGCTCGCAGAGCAGGAAGAAAATGGGCATGTCGCCTTCCGGGTGGGCAGGAATTATCTGAATACATTTTATTATAATGTACTTCCACGCTTGGAAGAGATCGCCAGGATCAACGAGCACTCCCGGGAGAGGATCCGTCAGTACCTGACCCCGGAGGCGAGATTTACGTTTTATCTGGATGCGGATGAAGGCGAGGTGTTCTGCCGGATCTTTGCAGAGTATGGACAAAGGGAGTTCTCACTTGTGGAGACGCTGGCGCAGAAAACGATAAAAGAACCTTACCGGGATGCAGTGGGAGAAGGAAGGATCCTGAACAGGGCGTTGGACTGGATGCCGTATGTGGATGAAGAGAGAGACGCCTTATCTACCGGCCGGGATGAAGAGCAGGTTTACCGGGCGATGACAGAAGGGGTGGAGCAGCTCCTTCAGATGGGTGAAGTGAGATGTACGGACAGCTTTCGCAGCCGCCGGGTGATCCGCCGGGTAAAACCGCGGGTCGGAGTGTCTGTGTCCGAAGGGCTGTTGGAGCTGGAAATCTCGGCGGACGGGCTGGATCAGAAGGAGCTGCTGGACATCCTGCAGAGCTATCGGATGAAAAAGCGGTATCACAGGTTGAAGGACGGGAGTTTCGTTGGGCTGGACGATGCTGCCGTAGGGACAGTGGATGAGCTTACAGAGGCGCTTTCCCTGAAACCGGCGGATATGATAAAAGGGAAAATGCATATCCCGCTGTACCGGGCACTGTATCTGGACCGTATGCTCGCCGAAAATGACGAAGTGTACAGCAAAAGGGACTCCCATTTCCGGGAGATGGTCAAAGAGTTTAAGACCATCGACGATTCGGATTTCGAGGAGCCGTCGAGCCTCTCTGATATCCTCCGGAATTATCAGAAGGACGGCTTTAAATGGCTGCGTACACTGGAAGAATGGAACCTCGGGGGGATCCTGGCGGATGACATGGGACTGGGAAAGACGCTTCAGATCATCGCTCTCCTGCTGTCTGCAAAGCTAGAGGGACGGACAGGGACCACCCTTGTGGCAGCGCCTGCCGCCCTTGTATATAACTGGGAGGAAGAAATCCGGAAATATGCGCCGGAGCTTCGCGCAGCGGTGATCGCGGGGAATCAGGAGGAGCGGCGGGAAAAGATCGAACGGTATGGAGAATATGACGTGCTCGTGACTTCCTATGACACTCTGCGCAGAGATATTCCTTTTTATGAGGGAAAGGAATTCCGCTGCGAGGTCATTGATGAGGCGCAGTACATTAAAAACCATACAACGGCAGCAGCGAAAGCTGTGAAGGTCATAAAGAGCAGGCATCGTTTCGCGCTGACCGGAACGCCGATCGAAAACCGGCTCAGTGAGCTTTGGAGTATCTTTGATTATCTCATGCCGGGATTTCTGTATGGATATGAGACATTCCGCAGAGAGATCGAGACGCCGATCGTGAAAAACCAGGACGAGGATGTGATGAAGCGGCTGCAGAAGATGACAGGGCCTTTTATCCTGCGCAGGCTGAAGGAAAACGTACTCAGCGACCTGCCGGAAAAACTGGAAGAGACACGGTATGTGCGTTTTGACGGTGAACAGAAAAATCTGTACGATGCCCAGGTGGTCCATATGCGCGAGACGCTCGCGGGACAGGCGGAAGAAGATTTCAATAAAAACCGTTTCCAGGTGCTGGCGGAGCTGACACGCCTCCGCCAGATCTGCTGCGCTCCGTCCCTCTGTTTTGAAAATTACAGAGGGGGTTCGGCCAAGGTCGACGCATGCGTGCAGCTGATCTTAAGCGCCATCGACGGTGGACACAGGATGCTCGTGTTCTCGCAGTTCACAAGTATGCTGGAGATCCTGGAAAAAGAGCTGGATAAAGAGGAAATCCAGTATTATGTGATCACAGGGAGCACCCCGAAAGAAGAAAGGCTCCGTCTGGTGAAAGAGTACAACAGTGGCTCTGTCCCTGTATTCTTCATCTCTCTCAAAGCCGGCGGAGTAGGACTGAACCTGACCGGGGCGGACGTGGTCATCCACTATGATCCATGGTGGAACCAGGCAGTGCAGAATCAGGCAACGGACCGTGCACACCGCATCGGGCAGACAAAGAAAGTCACAGTATACAAGTTGATCGCGAAAAATACGATCGAAGAAAAGATCCAGAAGCTCCAGGAAACAAAGCAGGATCTGGCGGATCAGATCATCGGCGGCGAGACGGGCCAGCTGGCAGGGATGAGCAGAGAAGATATCCTTGCCCTGCTGGAACAGGAATAAAATGCGCGGGAATAAGGACAGAAAGCTGTTGAGCAGTTCCGAAAAGCGTCATATAATATAATAGTTCAGCCATCGGGCTGCTCAGGAGAGAAAATCATGCGCGCATGATTTTTCGAGCGGGCAGTCCGATGAGCTGAACTGTTGCAGCATGTTGGAAATAAACATTTTCAGAAAGGCAAGTGACCGAAAGTGATCTATAATAATATTCTTGAAGCAATGGGAAATACACCTCTGATCCGTCTGGAGCGCATGGCGGAGAAGGGGAGCGCCCAGATCCTCGTGAAATTCGAGGGACTGAATGTGGGAGGCTCCATAAAGACAAGGACCGCATACAATATGATCCGCGATGCGGAGGAAAAAGGACTGATCCATGAGGATACGATCATCGTAGAGCCTACCAGCGGCAATCAGGGGATCGGGCTGGCGCTGGTGGGCGCGGTGCGCGGTTATAAGACCCGGATCATCATGCCGGATTCCGTCAGCGAGGAGCGCAGGAAGCTGATGAAACATTATGGCGCGGAAGTGATCCTGATCCATGACGCGGGAAATATCGGGGCCTGCATCGAAGAGTGCCTGAATACAGCGCTTAAGATGGCAAAGGAGGATCCCAGGGTATTCGTGCCGCAGCAGTTTGAAAATCCGGCGAACCCGGCAGTGCACAGAAGCCGGACCGCGGTCGAGATCCTGGAACAGGCAGACTGTCCGATCGACGGATTCTGCTCCGGCATCGGGACTGGCGGGACGATCACCGGCATCGGTGAAGTGCTCAGAGAAAAGAACCCGCAGATCGAGATATGGGCAGTGGAGCCGGAGCACGCGGCGATCCTCTCCGGCGGTTCGATCGGGACCCATCTGCAGATGGGGATCGGCGACGGCCTGATCCCTGCGATCCTGAACACAGAGATCTATGATGATATCTGCATCGTTACGGATGAGGAAGCGATCCAGACATCCCGCGACCTGGCTGCAAAAGAAGGAATCATGTGCGGGATCTCGTCCGGCACGAATGTGGCGGCGGCTCTGAAACTGGCGAAGAAGCTCGGGGAAGGGAAGACGGTGGTCACAGTGCTGCCGGATACGGCGGAGAGGTACTTCTCCACGCCGCTGTTTGAGGAGTGAAGATAAAGAAGAAAAAAAGTGAAGAATTGGTCTGAAGCCGCAGCGTGCAGCTTTGGATCAATTTTTTTGGGAAAAATGATGGACCGGGGAAAATGATGTAATAAATTCCTGTAAAATCCCTTGACTTTCCAATTTAAACGTAATAAACTAGTCTAGCGTGCACAAAAGAGGCATCGCTCTTTTTGTGCGCTCAAATGGATAATGACAAGATTATCCGCAGCCGCCCGCGGCATGAGCCGTGAGGTAACGAATAATCCATAGGAGGTGAAAAGGAATGCCAACATTTAACCAGTTAGTTAGAAAAGGACGTCAGACTTCTGAGAAAAAGTCTACTGCACCGGCACTTCAGAAAGGATACAACTCCCTGAAGAAACGTGCGACAAACGTATCCGCACCGCAGAAGAGAGGTGTGTGTACAGCTGTTAAGACTGCTACACCGAAGAAGCCGAACTCAGCTCTGAGAAAGATCGCCAGAGTTCGTCTTTCTAACGGAATCGAAGTAACAAGCTACATCCCGGGCGAGGGACACAACCTTCAGGAGCATAGCGTTGTTATGATCCGTGGAGGAAGAGTTAAGGACCTGCCTGGTACAAGATACCACATCATCCGTGGTACACTGGATACAGCAGGTGTTGCAAAGAGACGTCAGGCTCGCTCCAAATACGGCGCGAAGAGACCGAAAGACGCTAAGAAGTAATGAACACTTAATGAGTTCAAGCGTACGCGAAGAACGAATTTAGTGTGAATACTGTTCTTCGGAACTTGGCGATGCTTTGAACACTTGGCAAGGTGTTATCGAGCCTGGTGAGAAAGCAGATACTCGGAGCGTAGCAGAGAGTATCCTCATGCGAGCCTGGTAAGAAGAACTACTTTAGCGCAAAGTAACTATAGTGTTAAATCGTATCACAAACAGAACTATGATTATCGTAGGTTGCGGTTAAGCAGAGCACTTGGCGAGGTCTTTTCGAGCCTAGTGCGAGCTTAGTTCGGCGGAACTTGGCGAGGTCCTTTCGAGCCTAGTAAGCCGAACATCTTAGATATATAAAGTCCCGCGGCCGCGAGCACATGCTATGCGATTCCATAGAGAGACACATGTGAGTACCGATGAATTAATCCCGGCAAGACCGGAAAATATGATTAAGGAGGGAAGGACCGTGCCACGTAAAGGACATACTCAGAAAAGAGATGTATTAGCGGATCCGATATACAACAATAAAGTTGTTACCAAACTTATCAACAACATCATGCTGGATGGTAAGAAAGGCGTAGCACAGAAGATTGTATACGGCGCATTTGAGAGAGTTGAGGCAAAGGCTGAGAAGCCGGCGATCGAGGTGTTCGAGGAAGCTATGAACAACATGATGCCGGTTCTGGAAGTTAAGGCAAGACGTATCGGCGGTGCAACATACCAGGTACCGATCGAGGTTCGTGCTGACAGACGCCAGGCGCTCGCTCTTCGCTGGCTGACAATGTACTCCCGTCAGAGAGGCGAGAAGACAATGGAAGAAAGGCTGGCTAATGAGATCCTCGACGCAGCGAACAACACAGGCGGCGCTGTGAAGAGAAAAGAAGACATGCACAAGATGGCAGAGGCAAACAAGGCGTTTGCTCACTATCGATTCTAATAGGAGGAAAAAACCTTGGCTGGAAGAGAATATCCATTAGAGAGAACCAGAAATATCGGTATCATGGCGCATATCGATGCGGGTAAGACAACGCTGACAGAGCGTATTCTCTACTATACCGGTGTTAACTACAAGATCGGTGATACTCACGAAGGTACTGCTACCATGGACTGGATGGAGCAGGAGCAGGAGAGAGGTATCACGATCACTTCAGCCGCTACGACATGTCACTGGACTTTGGAAGAAAAGACAAAACCGAAGCCGGGTGCACTGGAGCATCGTATCAACATCATCGATACCCCGGGACACGTTGACTTCACCGTAGAGGTTGAGCGTTCACTCCGTGTACTGGACGGCGCTGTAGGTGTTTTCTGTGCAAAGGGCGGCGTTGAGCCTCAGTCAGAGAACGTATGGCGTCAGGCAGACACATACAACGTACCGAGAATGGCATTCATCAACAAGATGGACATCCTTGGAGCTGATTTCTACAATGCAGTGGATCAGATCAAGACCAGACTCGGCAAAAACGCGATCTGTCTTCAGCTTCCGATCGGAAAAGAAGACGAATTCAAGGGAATCATCGACCTGTTCGAGATGCAGGCTTACATCTACAATGATGAGAAGGGTGATGACATCACCGTATGCGACATCCCGGAAGAAATGCAGGATGAAGCAGAACTGTATCACACAGAGCTGATCGAGAAGATCTGCGAGCTGGATGACGACCTGATGATGGAATACCTGGAGGGCGAGGAGCCGTCCGTAGATGCGCTGAAAGCCGCACTGAGAAAGGCTACATGCGAGTGTACAGCCGTTCCGGTATGCTGCGGTTCCGCATACAGAAACAAAGGTGTCCAGAAGCTTCTGGATGCGATCCTTGAGTTCATGCCTGCTCCGACAGACATCCCGGCTATCAAGGGTGTTGACGAAGACGGCAACGAAGTGGAGAGACATTCTTCCGATGACGAGCCGTTCTCCGCTCTCGTATTCAAGATCATGACAGACCCGTTCGTAGGTAAGCTTGCTTACTTCAGGGTTTACTCTGGTACAATGAACTCCGGTTCCTATGTACTGAATGCAACTAAAAATAAGAAAGAGCGTGTTGGACGTATCCTTCAGATGCATGCCAACAAGCGTGAAGAGTTGGATAAGGTTTACTCAGGAGATATCGCTGCTGCGATCGGATTTAAGATCTCCACAACAGGAGATACGATCTGTGACGAGCGTAATCCGGTAATCCTTGAGTCCATGGAATTCCCGGATCCGGTTATCGAGCTCGCGATCGAGCCGAAGACAAAGGCTTCCCAGGGCAAACTTGGTGAGTCCCTCGCGAAACTTGCTGAGGAGGACCCGACATTCCGCGCTCATACTGATCCTGAGACAGGACAGACGATCATCGCCGGAATGGGTGAGCTCCACCTGGAGATCATCGTTGACCGTCTTCTCCGTGAGTTCAAGGTTGAGGCTAACGTAGGTGCGCCTCAGGTTGCTTACAAAGAGACGATCACAAAATCCACAGATATCGACAGCAAGTACGCAAAACAGTCCGGTGGACGTGGTCAGTACGGACACTGTAAAGTTAAATTTGAGCCAATGGATGCAAACGGTGAGGAGACATACTCCTTCGAGTCTACTGTTGTCGGCGGATCTATCCCGAAGGAATACATCCCGGCCGTAGACGAAGGTATCCAGGACGCTATGAAGTCCGGTATCCTCGGAGGATTCCCGGTAGTAGGTGTTCACGCAAACTGCTACGATGGATCCTACCATGAGGTCGACTCTTCAGAAATGGCATTCCACATCGCAGGTTCCCTTGCGTTCAAGGATGCTATGAAGCAGGGCGCTCCGGTGCTCCTTGAGCCGATCATGAAGGTTGAGGTAACAATGCCAGAGGAATACATGGGCGATATCATCGGCGACCTGAACTCACGCCGCGGACGCATCGAGGGTATGGACGACCTTGGCGGCGGAAAGATCGTACGCGCGTTCGTTCCGCTTTCCGAGATGTTCGGATATTCCACAGACCTCCGTTCCAGAACACAGGGACGCGGTAACTACTCAATGTTCTTCGAGAAATACGAGCAGGTACCGAAGTCTGTACAGGAAAAAGTGTTATCCAATAAAAATGCGTAAATCGCAGAAAAAGGCTTGAAAATCGGCTAAGATTGAAATATAATCAGTCTTAGCCGAGTAAAATCGAAACCAATTAAGGGCCCGAAAACGGGTGGTAATTTTAAGGAGGACATTCAAAATGGCAAAAGCTAAATTTGAAAGAACAAAACCGCATTGTAATATTGGTACCATCGGCCACGTTGACCATGGTAAAACAACTCTGACAGCTGCTATTACAAAGGTGCTTTCTCACAGAGTATCCGGTAACGCAGAGGTTGCTTTCGACAACATCGATAAGGCTCCGGAAGAGAGAGAGCGTGGAATCACGATCTCCACAGCACACGTTGAGTACGAGACAGAGAAGCGTCACTACGCACACGTTGACTGCCCGGGACATGCTGACTACGTTAAGAACATGATCACAGGCGCAGCTCAGATGGACGGCGCTATCCTCGTAGTTGCTGCTACTGACGGTGTTATGGCTCAGACAAAGGAGCACATCCTTCTGTCCCGCCAGGTTAACGTACCGTACATCGTAGTATTCATGAACAAATGCGATATGGTAGACGACGAAGAGCTGCTTGAGCTCGTAGAGATGGAGATCCGTGAAGTACTCAACGAGTATGAGTTCCCGGGAGATGACACACCGGTTATCCAGGGTTCTGCTCTGAAGGCTCTTGAGGATCCGGACAGCGAGTGGGGCGACAAGATCATGGAGCTCATGGATGCTGTTGACGAGTGGATCCCGACTCCGGAGCGTGACACAGATAAGCCGTTCCTGATGCCGGTAGAGGATGTATTCTCCATCACAGGACGTGGTACAGTTGCTACAGGTAGAGTAGAGCGTGGTACACTTCACGTATCTGACGAAGTTGAGATCATCGGTATCCACGAGGATGTTAAGAAGACAGTCGTAACAGGTATCGAGATGTTCCGTAAGCTTCTTGACGAGGCTCAGGCTGGTGATAACATCGGTGCTCTTCTTCGTGGTATCCAGAGAACAGAGATCGAAAGAGGACAGTGTCTGATCAAACCGGGCACAGTTACATGCCATACAAAATTCACATGCCAGGTATACGTTCTGACAAAGGATGAGGGTGGACGTCATACACCGTTCTTCAACAACTACCGTCCGCAGTTCTACTTCAGAACAACAGACGTTACAGGCGTTTGCGAGCTTCCGGAAGGCACAGAGATGTGCATGCCTGGAGATCACGTTACAATGACAGTTGAACTGATCCATCCGGTAGCTATGGAAGAAGGTCTGAGATTCGCTATCCGTGAGGGTGGACGTACAGTAGGATCAGGAACAGTTGCTTCCATCATCGAGTAATTACGCGTAAGGCTACAAGCCGTGCGCTAAAATAGAAGAAAAGCCCAGGGAAAGTGCTTGCATTTTCCCTGGGCTTTTCTTCTATTTTAGCATAGGGCGCCAGCCCGCGAGCGAGATGTAGCGAAGCGGAATCGAGCTACGCACGGCGGAGTAAATCATTCGAAAGTGCTTGCATTTTCCTGTGGCTCTTCTTTTATTTCGTCATAGGGCGCCAGCCCGCGAGCGTGATGGAGCGCAAAGCGCGGAATCGAACTGCGCACAAGTGTGAAAATAGAAGGTTGACTTGGTTGCATTTCAGAACTATTATTAAGAAAAGTTCATTCTTAGAATTGATGGAATAACAGATCCTGGATTTTGGAGGGCGTTGGATGGGAAAAAGGATGAGCCTTCATCGGTATATGTTTTTTTGTGCAGGATACTGTCATTGCTTGGTCTGATCATTTTAGTTATGTTAATGTATTTCCGCCAGATGAATTAGTACTTTTGGCTTATTCGGCAACATATTATCGGAAGCTGACATATGTATTATTCTATAAAGATTATTATAGAATTTTCTTAAATCAAAACATGAACATTAAAAAGTAAAGTTATTTTGATATATCAAAATAACTTTACTTTTTAATGCGTTTATTCTAAAATAAAGGAGGGGATAATAGGGTAAACGAGGTGTTTTTATGATCAAGCGTGAAAATATATTAAAAAGGATCCGGCCATTTTACGAGAATGAATTGATCAAGGTGCTGATCGGTTTAAGGCGTTCCGGAAAATCTGTGCTCTTGCATCAGATCATGGATGAGCTGCTGCAGGCAGGTGTGAAAAAGGAACAGATTATTTATATGAATTTCGAAGATTTTCAATATTCCTCGATTACAAATGCACAGCAGCTATATGAGTATATTTGCGATAAAAGGCAGAATGAGGAAAAATATTACCTCTTTTTTGATGAGATCCAGATGGTCTCAGAATTTGAAAGGTCGATCAATTCTTTCCGGGCGACATGGGATGTAAGTATTTTTATGACGGGTTCCAACAGTAAACTTTTGTCAGGGGAGCTGGCTACTGTTCTTTCCGGGAGATATATTACATTCAGGGTAATGCCATTCTCTTTTCAGGAAGCATGTGAGATGAGAAAAATTAAGACGCCGGATGAAAATGATCTTACAGAATATATGAACTGGGGCGGTATGCCGCAGCGGTTTTCCATGCATGGGGAGAGCGAGGTCCGTACATTTCTGCAGGATCTGTATAACTCGGTTGTACTGCGGGATATTGTACAGCGGGCTGGCGCCCGGGATGTCGATCTTCTGAACCGCATTATGGAGTATCTGATGGCAAATCCTTCGCAGACTTTTTCCTCTCAGGGGATACTGAAATATTTCAAGAGTGTGGACAGAGATGTAAGTACGCAGACGCTGTACAATTATCTGGATCACATCCAGACGTCCCTGATCGTGTCGAAAGCGCGGCGGTATGATATCAGAGGCAGGAAGATCCTTACTACGCTGGATAAGTACTATCTTACGGATCTAGGGCTTGGGAGGATCCATAACAGCGGGTATAAGCTGGAAATGGGAGCGCTTCTGGAAAATGTCGTCTATAACGAGCTGCTCTCCAGAGGCTATGAGGTGTATGTCGGAAAGCTCCCGGGCGGCGAAGTGGATTTTGTGGCGCTTAAAAACGGAAAGAAAGAATATTATCAGGTGACATATTATCTGTATGACCAGAAGGTGATCGACCGGGAATTCGGAGCATATGCAAGTATACCGGATAATTATCCGAAATATGTGATATCCATGGATAAGATGGATTTTTCAAGAGAGGGGATCATACATCTGAATGCCCTGAAATTTCTGTTGGAGAAATAAACAACAATAGATATTGCAAGTGTAAAGGAAGTGATGACCTATGTTTGCGCAGTTCAGCCTTGAAGTGGCGGGGATGCTTTCCCGCAGCACGTCTCTCTCGACGATCGTCCAGTATGCGGAGAGCCGGGCTCTTTATCCGCTCATGTGAAACGCGGATACTTTAGAAAAAACTGCATATCCTGACTATATTAAACATCAGGAGCAGCAGAATGAAAAGAAGAGAAGAAACAAAAACGGGGAAACTCCTGTGGGACTTCCTCTACAATATCGCCGGCAGCATCCTGTATGCTGCCGGTATTTATACTTTTGCGGGAAATGCGGGATTCGCCCCAGGCGGAGTATCCGGGCTGGCACTGATCATGGACTATCTGTGGGGACTGCCTGTGGGAACGGTGACGCTCCTGCTCAATATCCCGCTGGTCATCATCAGTTACCGTGCAGTAGGGAAACGGCTGTTGGTCAAAAGCGCGGTAACGATGGTGATCTCGTCCTTATTTCTGGATCTGGTGTTCCCGCTCTTTCCCATGTACAGCGGCGACCGACTGATCGCGTCAGTGTGTTCGGGAGCATTCCTCGGGGCGGGAATGGCTTTGTTTTATATACGCGGTTCATCATCGGGCGGCATTGATTTCCTGGCATTTGCGATCAAGAAAAAGAAGCCGCACATGACGATCGGGGTGATCACCATGCTGATCGACCTGGCGGTGATCCTGCTCGGTTGGCCCGTGTTCGGGGATGTGGATGCTGTGCTGTACGGTGTGCTCGCCACATTCGTATCAACGGTGGTCATTGACAAGATCCTCTATGGCGTGGGCGCGGGAACGCTGGCTGTCATCATTACCGGGAATGGAAAAGCGGTGGCGGAACGGATCGGGGAGCGGGCGGCGCGGGGCGTTACGTCCCTGAGGGCGGTCGGCGCTTATACGGGGAAAGACAGGGAGGTCCTCCTGTGCGCCTGCTCCAAAGCTGAGGCATATCTGGTAAAAGAAGCAGTGCAGGAAGCGGATGAGAAAGCGTTTTTCATGTTTACGGAGATCAGCGAGGTATACGGGGAGGGATTTAAGAGATAGCGGGACTTGCAAAATACACTTTCATGCCGTAAAATAAAGACCATATGAGCCGGAAATCCGGCTGCCGGATGATAAGAACGGATATGCCGGCAGCCGCAGATATTTATTGGAGGGCAGGAAGCCGATGGAAATGATCCATGCAGAGAAACTGATCTATGAATATGACAAGCGGGACGAGGAAGGCAATGTGATCGGGACGAACCGCGCCATCGACGGCGTGGACATAGACATCCCACAGGGATCCTTTGTCGCCGTGCTGGGCCATAACGGCTCCGGGAAGTCTACGCTGGCAAAGCATATGAACGCCATCCTCGTGCCCACGGGCGGGACAATGTGGGTGGACGGCCGGGATACGAAAGATCCGGCTGAACTGTGGAATGTGCGCCAGACCGCGGGCATGGTCTTTCAGAATCCGGACAATCAGATCATCGGCACTGTGGTGGAAGAGGACGTGGGATTCGGCCCGGAAAATCTGGGTGTGCCCACGGATGAGATCTGGAAGCGGGTGGAGGACAGCCTGCGCTCTGTGGGAATGATCGAGTACCGCAAGGCGTCCCCGAACAAACTCTCCGGCGGGCAGAAACAGCGCGTGGCTATCGCGGGAGTGATCGCCATGGAGCCGAAGTGCATCGTGCTGGACGAGCCCACGGCGATGCTGGACCCCAACGGAAGGAAAGAGGTCATCCGCGCGGTGGAGAAGCTGAGGAAAGAGAAGAAGGTCACAGTGATCCTGATCACACATTATATGGAAGAAGTCATTGACGCGGACCAGGTGTTCGTCATGGACGGCGGGCATATCGTCATGCACGGCACGCCCCGGGAGATCTTCAGCAGGGTGGAAGAGCTGAAGTCGTACCGGATGGATGTGCCCCAGGTGACGATGCTGGCAGAGGAACTGCGGAGACGGGGACTGGATATCCCGAGGGGCATCCTGAGGAGAGAAGAATTGGTGGAGGCATTATGTCGATTGCGTTAGAACATATCAATTATGTATACAGCCCGGGGACAGCCTATGAGAAACAGGCGCTCAAGGATGTGTGCCTTGAGATTCCCCAGGGACAGTTCGTGGGCATCATCGGGCACACCGGATCCGGGAAGTCCACGCTGATCCAGCACCTGAACGGGCTGACCAGGGCGACTTCGGGCAGGATCCTGTACGAAGGGAAGGATATTTACGAAGAGGGTTTTGACATGCGCTGGCTGCGCAGCCAGGTCGGTCTTGTCTTCCAGTACCCGGAGCATCAGCTCTTTGAGGTGGATGTGCTGAGCGATGTTTGTTTCGGGCCGAAGAACCAGGGACTGTCCCAGGAAGAATGCGAAGAGCGGGCAAAAGAGGCGCTGGAGCTGGGTGGTTTTCCGGAGAAGTATTACAGGCAGTCGCCCTTTGAACTGTCCGGCGGGCAGAAGCGCCGCGTGGCGATCGCAGGAGTCCTGGCCATGCGCCCGAAGGTGCTCGTGCTGGATGAGCCGACGGCAGGGCTGGATCCGAAGGGAAGGGACGAGATCCTGGATCAGGTGGAGAGGCTCCATAAGGAGACCGGGATGACTGTCATCCTTGTGTCCCACAGTATGGAAGATGTGGCGAGATATGTGGAGCGTATCATTGTGATGAACCGGGGGGAGAAGATGCTGGACGGCACGCCTCGGGAAGTGTTCCGCCACTATAAAGAACTGGAGAAGGTAGGGCTTGCGGCGCCGCAGGTGACTTATGTGATGCATGATTTAAAGGAGAGGGGATTTGACCTCTCACCGGATGCCACGACGATCGAAGAGGCGGCGGATGAGATAATGAGGAGCTTATCATGATAAGAGATATCACGATCGGGCAGTATTACCCGGCAGAGAGCAGGATACACAGACTGGACCCAAGGGTGAAGATCGTATGCACCCTTCTTTTTCTTGTGTCTTTATTCGTCCAGAGCAGCCTGCTCGGATATGTGATCGCGACGGTATTCCTCGGGGGGGTCATAAAGCTGTCGAAAGTACCGCTCAAATACATAGTAAAAGGCTTAAAGCCCATAGTGATCCTTTTGCTGTTCACTGTAGTGATGAACCTGTTCCTCACGCAGGGAGGGGAAAAGCTGGTGCATTTCTGGATCTTCACGATCACGGAAAACGGGCTGAGGACTTCGGTTTTTATGGCTGTGAGGCTGATGTACCTGGTGGCAGGTTCCTCGATCATGACGTTTACGACTTCGCCCAACGGGCTGACGGACGGGATGGAAAAACTTCTCCACCCGCTGAATAAAGTAAATGTCCCGGTGCATGAGGTGGCGATGATGATGTCCATTGCCCTGCGTTTCATCCCGATCCTCCTGGAGGAGACGGACAAGATCATGAAGGCGCAGATGGCGAGGGGCGCGGATTTTGAGAGCGGGAATATCATCCAGAGGGCAAAGGCGATGATCCCAATCCTCGTGCCGCTGTTTGTCTCCGCGTTCCGCCGGGCGAATGACCTGGCGATGGCCATGGAGGCGAGGTGCTACCACGGCGGAGAGGGGCGCACGAAGATGAAGCCGCTGAAATATAAGACACGGGACAGAATGGCCTATATTATCACAGTGGTTTATGTGGCTGCGGTTTTTGCGGCAGGAAGATTTGTAGATTTTAAATTATGGATATTCTGATGAACAGTCAGAGCGTTGTCTGAGATGCGTGGTCCGGATGTGCGGAGCTATCGCATCTCATGTTTTATACACAGAGGAAAATACACAGAGAAAACGGAGGGTGTTATGAAGGATATCAAAAAGGGTATCAGGAAGGGGAACATGAAGAGGATCAAACTGACAGTTGCCTATGACGGAACGGATTACTGCGGATGGCAGATCCAGAAAAACGGCGTGACAGTGGAAGAGGTGCTCAACCGGGCGCTGTCCCGGCTGACCGGGGAGAAGATCACTGTGGTCGGGGCGAGCCGTACGGACGCGGGCGTCCATGCACAGGGAAATGTGGCTGTGTTTGATACGGATACCAGGATACCGGCGGAGAGGATCGCATATGCGGTAAATGCGCTGCTCCCGGAAGATGTGGTGGTGGTGCGGTCCGAGGAGGTCCCGGCGGGATGGCACCCGAGGAAATGCGTGTCCGTGAAGACTTATGAGTACCGGATCCTGAACCGGGAGTTTCCGGACCCGGTGAGGCGCAGGGATACTTATTTCGTGTCGTTCCCGCTGGATCTGGACCGGATGCGCCGGGCGGCGGAGTATCTGAAGGGCACCCATGATTTTAAGAGCTTCTGCAGCGCGCAGACGACAGTGGAGGATACTGTGAGGACGATCTACAGCCTGGATGTGGACCGGGAGAGGGAGCTCTTTACGATCCGGGTCCGGGGGAACGGATTCCTTTACAATATGGTCCGCATCATCGCGGGTACGCTGGCAGGCGTGGGGAGGGGATATTTTGAACCGGGAGATGTAGAGCGGATGCTGGCGGAGAAGGACCGGACGAAGGCAGGGGTGACGGCCCCGCCGCAGGGGCTGACGCTGGTGGGGATAGAGTATGAGGATACTGCGCAGGACGGGGGCTGCAACAACAAGGGAAATGATCAGGGGAAGTGCTGTTCTTCTTGACATTTATCCAATGGATTGATACTATAATTTCCCGTTTTCGACACTTTAACGAATTAGAAGAGCCGGAGACCCTTTAAACTTAAGGGTTTCCGGCTCAAACTGACAGAGAAAGATGTTGTATGTGAATGCTATTGTAAAAATTTTTTTATCATACTGTTTAATTCTTTTGGTCTGTAGTGAAGTCTGTCCAGTGGTAGCATAGTCAATCTGGTTAATGCGTCAAGGGCTTTGCTTCCGTTATAAAGCGCCATGTATTCAATATCGTGGACATTAGCGACGTTCATATTCTTTAAGGTGGTTATGAGATTGCTGGCTGTTACATGTGTTCCCTGATCATCTAGCCGGGCTTCCAGCAGGCGATAGACCAGAAGTGCGGTATAACAGATCAGAAAATGTGCCTTAATACGTTCCTGAAGCCTATGGTTGACCGGACGGCCGTCAAAGTTGGTTTTCATGATCCGAAAGCATTCTTCTATCTGGTATCTCTTATTGGATACTGCGAGGATATCTTTTGCGTGATCCTGCAGATTGGTCGCTACGGCATAGTAACCATCATATTTTTCTTCTTCGGCAATCTTATCCTGATCCAGGATATATTCCACGACTGCTGTTTCCCCCGATTTTGTTTTCGCTGTTCTTTTTAAGAAACGTTTTACATCGTTCGGACCTTTTTTGATCTCTTCAGGATCTTTTAACTCTAATAACTTCTTTGCCCGCTCAATCTGCCTGCTGCGGACAGATCTCTGATATTCCATCACCTTTCGGGAAAAAGTAATGATAATGCGCTGTTTAAGGACACCCTTCGCTTTCCGTTTCATAGTGCGTCCGTTCTTTAACGTCACATCTTCGTAGAGGCCGAGATCCAGTACCTTATCGGCATCTACCACTTTATAAGCAAAATCGTTATATAATTTCAGGTTTTCCTCTTCAAATCGGTCAAAGCTTTTCATTCCAGCGATCGTGACAGGTTTGTCATTGGAAAGAAGCCGGTAATCGTAGTCGTTGAAAACGGATTGTTTTAAAACACCGCTCATTTTTTTGATCGATTGCGTGACAATGAACGTCCTGCCGCCCATACTGTTAAATTTTCGGATGTTGTAAGAACCGAGACCGGCATCTGCGCAGTAGATAAATTTTGCATCCGGCAGCATTTTCATCACTTCTTTTTCCAGTGGGATAGCGGTAAGCTGTTCACTGGTGTTGCCGGGGTGGAGACACATGGTGATAGGGATGCCCCGCGAATCCATAAACAGCCCCATCTCTACGATCGGGTTAGGCCGATGCTCTTTGCTGAAACCGTACTGACGCATTCCCTTCATGATTTCTCCCGTGACTTCATCTACGACGTCTTCATCCGGCTGCTCTGATTCAAAATAGAAGTTGGAACAGTCATAGTAAAGGACAGAAGTATCTCTTTTTACGATCGTATTACTCTGCCTGAACAGCCATGCCAGGTAATCGTCATGGTTTTCTTCCAGTAAATCCATAAAACGCAGGATGTGCTGGTAATCAAAATCCGGCTGTTCATAGTAGGTGTCAAGCTTATGCCATGTGGCATGTTTTGAAAGCGGGTCGAGGATCCTTGCATAGGTAAGGAAACGGGATATCGTGTAACAATCGAAAGTAATCTTCCGGTCTTTCGTTTTCTGATGGAAGAAATCTCTGAGCCGGAGACCTTTCATAAGTTCCTGGAGGAAAAAGTATCCAATGTTCAGCCAGGTAGAGGAAGAAGCAGGGTCGTTTGTATGAGGAACACGTTGATTGAAATCAGCGGACAAAGTATATTCCACTTTTCCGGACCGGTATTCTTCATTCCACTTTCGTATCTCCTCGCGGACATAAGCCTCCGGGTCGTCCGTGATTTTCAGGAGTTCAGAATGTTTGCCGAACTTGATTATATTTTTAGATGTAACTTTTTTCCCGTTGCGAAATCCCTGCTGACCATAATAGGTAGGGTCTTTCAGGCGTTTATCAAAATAGAGCTTCAATCATTATCACCTCAAGACCATTATACCATAAACATGCAACACATGCAACATATAAAAAGATAAAATTTGACAAAAAAATACCGCATTTCTGCGGTTTGTAAGAATTTATTGATGATTCAACTGTTGAAAACCCGGGCGGCGGAGTATCTGAAGGGCACCCATGATTTTAAGAGCTTCTGCAGCGCGCAGACGACAGTGGAGGATACTGTGAGGACGATCTACAGCCTGGATGTGGACCGGGAGAGGGAGCTCTTTACGATCCGGGTCCGGGGGAACGGATTCCTTTACAATATGGTCCGCATCATCGCGGGTACGCTGGCAGGCGTGGGGAGGGGATATTTTGAACCGGGAGATGTAGAGCGGATGCTGGCGGAGAAGGACCGGACGAAGGCAGGGGTGACGGCCCCGCCGCAGGGGCTGACGCTGGTGGGGATAGAGTATGAGGATACTGCGCAGGACGGGGGCTGCAACAACAAGGGAAATGATCAGGGGAAGTGCTGTTCTTCTTGACATTTATCCAATGGATTGATACTATAATTTTAATAATATCACTGGGATGTTACGAGGGAAGACAAAACCAGATTTTCAAGTAATAAGGTCTGACTTTATGCTTCGGAAATCTGGTTTTTTTATCTGTCCTGAGTGCCTTCCGCGGCGAATATATGATTTGAGGAGGAAGAGAATATGAAGATCTATGAAGCAAAAGACTACCAGGAAATGAGCAGGAAAGCGGCAAATATCCTTTCCGCGCAGGTGATCCTGAAGCCGGATTGTGTGCTTGGGCTGGCTACGGGTTCCACGCCGATCGGGACATATGATCAGCTTGTAGAATGGTACGAAAAAGGAGATCTTGATTTTTCGGAGGTGAAGACAGTCAATCTGGACGAGTACAGAGGGCTGACACGCGACAATGACCAGAGTTACTATTATTTCATGCATGAGCATCTGTTTGACCGTGTGAATATCAAACCGGAGAATACCAATGTGCCGGACGGCACAGAGCCGGATGCGGACAAGGAGTGCGCAAGATATGAAGAGCTGATCGCATCCATGGGCGGTGTGGATATCCAGCTTCTGGGACTGGGACACAACGGGCATATCGGGTTCAACGAGCCGGACAGCTCCTTTGCGCAGACCACACACTGCGTAGACCTGACAGAGAGTACCATCGAGGCGAATAAGAGATTCTTCGCTTCTGCGGATGATGTGCCGAGACAGGCGTATACAATGGGGATTGGAACGATCATGAAAGCAAAGAAGATCCTTCTCATCGTAAACGGGGAGGCAAAAGCAGATATCGTGGCAAAAGCATTCTTCGGCCCGGTAACGCCGGAGGTGCCGGCGTCGATCCTCCAGCTGCACAATGATGTTGTAATTGTTGGTGACAGCGCAGCGTTGTCTAAGATTCCGAGATAATTTGGCGAGTAGTCTGAAAATGGCGGCAAAAGGGGTCAGACCCCTCTTAAGAGGGGTCTGACCCCTTTTGCTGATATCGTCAGAATATTCTGAAAGGAGTAGCTATGTCTTATTTACTTGAAGTCTGTGCAGACAGTGTCCAGTCTGCGATCGCTGCCCAGGAGGGCGGTGCGGACAGGATCGAACTTTGTTCGGGGCTGGTCATCGGCGGGCTTTCTCCGTCACCGGCTTTGTTCCGCGAGGTTAAGCGGAATACGGATATAAAGGTGAGGGTGCTGCTGCGCCCGCGTTTCGGCGATTTTTGTTATGATGGATATGAATTCAGGGTACTCAGGGACGAGGTGGAAATGTTCCGCGATCTGGGGGCCGACGGTGTGGTCATCGGTATCCTGAAGCCGGACGGGACGCTGAACATGGAGCAGATGGAAGAGTTGGTGCAGGCTGCCGGCGGGATCGGCGTTACCATGCACCGGGCATTTGATGTATGCAGGGATCCTATTGAGGCGTTGGAGCAGTGTGTTTCCCTTGGGATCGATACCATCCTTACGAGCGGGCAGAAGAGTTCTGCCTGGGAGGGAAGGGAACTGCTCAGGCAGCTTGCAGACCGGGCCGGAGGACGCCTGGATATACTGGCAGGTGCAGGGATCGGACCGGGAGTGATCGGGAAACTGGCGGAGTATACCGGAGTGAGATCCTTCCATATGTCTGGGAAAAAGGTCGTGGACAGCCGGATGGGATTCCGGCGGGAAGGCGTGCCGATGGGAATCCCCGGTTTCAGTGAATTTGAAATCTGGCAGACAGATGCGGAAAAGGTGAGAGAAGCGAAAAATAATATGAAGAAAGTATAAGCATTGTAAAATAGTCGATTCCTAAAAAAGAATAAATGCTATATGCTAAATAAATTGGAATATGTCTTATACCAGGAGGAAAACAAATGCTTACGAAATTGGGAAAATGTGCGCTGGCAGGACTTTTGTCCGTATGCACGGTGATGACTGCGGCGCCGGTGATGGCATCGGCCGTGCGTGCTGCTGATGAAGCGGTTGTCATCGATGACACGGAGTTTACATACTCCGCAGGGAAAAATGCGAACGACGGAGGCTGGGACAGCGCGGCCGGGGCGGATGCCGCGGCGAGCGAACACTGGTCAAATACAGTGGGAGCCTGGGCTGAGATCGAGTTTGAAGGCACAAAACTCGAGATATACGGGAAGAAGGCTCCTAACCACAGGATGTTTTCCGTGCAGATCGATGGGGGAGCGGTTGTTGAGTGCGACGCGTATGCAGCAGTGAGCACGGATAATAACGCCCTGCTTTATTCGACTGAGGATGCGGGCATCGAGCTGGAGGCGGGAAGCCATACGGCGAGAGTGACGATCCTTGACAAGGCAAATGCGTCTGCTTCAAATGTGCTCGGCATGAATCTCGCGTATGCGAAAGTATATGGCGGGGATACGGCGGAAGAGCCGGAAGAACCGGAGTTCCCGGGATACACGGATGTGGACGACAGTGTTGTGACAACGTCCGGCGAGGCATTTAAGATCCAGTATGAGCCTTCAGGACGCTGGCATGCGGAATCCGGGTATCCGAACCTCTTTTTTGACGGAACGGACCACTACAGTGACAATGGCGCAGACACAGATTACTATACAATGACATTTACAGGGACCGGGATTGAGATCTGGGCAAGCAAAAACCCTGCACACGCAAACTTTGACGTGTTTATTGATGATGTGAATGTCGGATCAGGGGAGGCAAAGCTTGAGTCCGGCAGCGCGGTGCATCAGCAGAAAATGTTTGAGATAACGGATCTCGAGAATACGGAGCATACATTAAAAGTCGTAAAGCAGAGCGGGGATACAGCGGCTCTCCAGTTGGACAAGATCCGTGTATACCACGATGAGCTTGCTCCGGAATCGATCACGCTGGATCAGACAGAGGCGCTTTTGATCCCGGGAGGCACAGTGCAGCTGACAGCAGCGCTCACACCGTGGAATGCGTCAGACGAGCTGGTCTGGGAGAGCAGCGATCCCGATATGGTATCTGTGGAGGATGGACTGCTCACAGCTTCAGAAGATATCACAGAGAAAACAACTGTGACAGTGACTGTAAAGTCAGCGGTCGATGAGACAGCATCCGCGTCAGCAGAGATCACAGTGGATCCTGCGCTGGCAGTGATGAACGCATATGTGGGAGATGAGAAGCTCCTGGATATGGGAGAGGATTATGATTCGCTCAAAGGCGGCAGCGGAAGCACATTCACCGGGACCGCTTGGAAGGCGGATGAGCTCAACTCCAAGATCGTGGTTGCAGCAAATAAGGACGTGCACAACGTGCAGGTGACGGCGTCTGACCTTAAGACAGAGGACGGAAAGACGCTCTCCAAAGACAATGTTGATATCAAATGGCTGAAAGAAGTCACTGCGAAGGAAGGAAGAAATGCTGCGGGCGAAAGAAAGCAGTACCCGGATATCATTTATAAAGGCGGAGCAAAAGATATCGAGGCAAATGACGTGCAGTTCGCATGGGTGCAGATCGCTGTCCCGGAGGATACCGCGGCAGGCACATACACCGGAATGATCAGTGTGACAGCGGATGAACTGGATCAGGCGTTTGAGCTGACATATACAGTAGAGGTCATTAACCTGGTACAGCCGACGGCGCAGGATGTCGGGTATGAAGTGCAGATCTGGCAGCATCCGTTCTCAGTGGCGAACTATTATCTCGGCCTTGGCGATGAGATCTCACCGGGAGGCGGGATCTGCAATGAAAGTGCGGATGATTTCTACTTTACAGAAGAGCATTTTGCCCTGATGGAAGACTCCATGCAGGAGTATAAAGAGCTGGGCGGCCGCGATGTCGTCGCGAACATCGTGGAGGAGGCTTGGAACCACCAGTCCTTCTACGGAGACCCGTCCATGGTCCAGTGGACAAAGAAATCCGATGGGACATGGGAGTTTGATTATGACTGGTATGACAAGTGGATCAACTTCCAGATCGAGATGGGGATCCTGGATCCGGCAAACGGAGAGGGACAGATCAAATGCTACAGTATCGTGCCGTGGAATAACCAGATCGCTTACTATGACGAGGCGTCAGGCACTGAAAAGAAAGAAGTCTTTACCCCGGGAACAGATGCGTTCAGGGAGATATGGACGATATTCCTTACAGATTTCATGAAACATTCCGAGGAGATGGGATGGTTTGACATTACATACATTTCCATGGATGAGCGCGGGCTCGACCTGCTCAAACCGGCGGTCAGCGTGATCGAATCCGTGACAAATGAGGAGGGGGAGAGCTTTAAGATTTCCTCCGCTATGAATGCGGAATCCCTGCATGAGAGAGAGTTCTTAAAGAGAGTGGATGACATTTCCATCAATCTGGACAATGCAGGCGATGTGGAACTGATGAACGAAGTGTCGGCAGAGCGCAGGGAACTCGGATTAAAGACAATATACTATACATGTACAGGCAATTATCCGGGCAACTTCATGATCAGTGACCCGGGAGATAACTACTGGACAGCATGGAACGCCCTGACACTCGGAACAGACGGGTTTATGAGATGGGCATGGGATAACTATCTGTATGATATGTTCGGAGATGCCACATACCGCTACTGGGAGCCGGGAGACGGATGGTTTATATATCCGGTGGAGAGAGGCACAGAAGATACCGCGGAGAGCACTGTGTACAGCACCCCGCGCTACGAGATGTTCAAGCAGGGCGTACGCGACGCGTGCAAGGCGAAATATCTCCTCGCTTCTGATAAGGTGACAGAGGAGCAGAAAGAAGCTTACAGCGCAATAGTAGAAAATCTCCAGAGGCCGGCTAAGACCACATATGCGGGAGCAGCAGTCCCGGCAAATGAAGACCAGAGGATGCTGGCACACAGCGAGACGGCACGTGCGCTGGAGGCTACAAATGACCTGGCGCGTCAGATCGCGGATCAAACAGGACCGTCCGGACCGGACAGCGGAGATAACGATAAGCCCGGTACAGGAGAAGATAAACCGGGTACAGGGGAAGATAAGCCGGGTGCAGGGTCAGATACGCCGGATGCAGGGGAGGATAGACCTGATGCAGGGACAGATAAACCGGCAGCAGACGGCAGCACACCGAAGACCGGAGACGGTGCAGGCTTTCTCCCGCAGATGACTGCTCTTGTATTGGCTGCGGCAGGATTGGCTGCGGCAGCGGGGGGTGCCGCGAAAAAGCGCTTGACAAACAGGAGACGATAGGCTAAGATTGCCTCATATGATACAGGCTGTGAAGGGAAGAAGTAGCAGATGGCCGTGAAGACAGAAAGCTGCCGGGTGATGAGAGGCGCGTGATGCGGTGTCAGTGAATACATCCCGGAGCTTCGCACCGAAAGTGCTGAATCTGATCCGAAAAGATCCGAAGATGCATGTGTAGGCTGCGGCGGAGCGGCGCACGTTACAGCGCCAGACGAGACCGGCAGCAGGATATCCCCGGATATCGGCAGTCCGGTGAATTAAGGTGGTACCACGGGAAAGATCCGTCCTTATTGCGAGAGCAGTAAGGGCGGTTTTTTAATCCCAAAGGCTGAGATGGAAAAGGAGAAGAAAGATGGGAATCTATGAAGAACTGCAGGCAAGAGGGCTGATCGCCCAGGTGACGGACGAGGAAGGCATCCGCGAGTTGGTGAATAACGGGAAGGCTGTGTTTTATATCGGTTTTGACCCGACGGCTGACAGCCTCCATGTAGGGCACTTCATGGCGCTGTGCCTGATGAAGCGTCTCCAGGAGGCTGGGAACAAACCGATCGCCCTGATCGGCGGGGGGACAGGCTATATCGGCGATCCGTCCGGGCGCACGGATATGCGCAGCATGATGACCCCGGAGCAGATCTGCCACAACTGCGACTGTTTTAAGGCACAGATGAGCAAGTTTATCGATTTTTCTGATGGCAAGGCGCTTATGGTCAACAATGCGGACTGGCTGCTGGACCTGAATTACGTGGAGCTCCTGCGTGAAGTGGGACCGCATTTCTCTGTGAACAGGATGCTTACGGCAGAGTGCTACAAGCAGAGAATGGAAAAGGGCTTAAGCTTCCTTGAGTTTAACTACATGATCATGCAGGCGTATGACTTCTATGCACTATTCCAGAAATACGGCTGCAATCTCCAGTTCGGAGGGGATGACCAGTGGAGCAACATGCTGGCGGGTACAGAGCTGATCCGCCGCAAACTCGGGAAAGACGCGGGGGCTATGACCATCACCCTTCTGCTCAACTCAGAAGGCAAGAAGATGGGCAAGACACAGTCCGGCGCGGTCTGGCTGGACCCGAATAAGACGTCGCCGTTTGAGTTCTATCAGTACTGGAGGAATGTGGCGGATGCGGACGTGCTGAAATGTATCCGCATGCTGACCTTCCTGCCGCTCGAAGAGATCGACAAGATGGATTCCTGGGAAGGCGCCCAGCTCAATACTGCAAAAGAGATCCTCGCATACGAGCTGACCAAGCTGGTACACGGCGAAGAAGAGGCGAAGAAAGCACAGGAGAGCGCACGCGCCCTGTTCAGCACGGGTAATGCGGCGGAGATGCCGACGACGGAGCTTACGGACGGGGATTTTGAAGAGGGGCAGATCGATATCCTTACCATGCTCGTGCGCAGCGGACTTGTCCCGTCAAAGTCAGAGGCAAGACGCGCGGTGCAGCAGGGAGGCACTGCCGTGGACGGAGAGAAAGTAACGGACATCAAAGCGGTGTTTGCAAAGGATGTATTCGCGGGAGAAGGCGTGATCCTGAAAAAAGGAAAGAAAAATTTCCACAGACTTGTGGTAAAATAAGAGTGATCCGGGACAAAGATCCCTGGGGTCATGTATCAGAAAACCATTTTGCAAGGGGGCAGGAGGAATCTTGCCCCCTGCCTTTCATTTGCAGACAGATGATTTGATTTTAATGGAGGGATGGATCATGAGTATGAATCAGACACCGTCATCAGAGCGGGTGCACATCGGTTTTTTCGGCAGGAGAAATGCAGGAAAATCAAGCGTAATGAACGCGGTCACAGGACAGGATATCGCGGTGGTCTCGGATGTGCGAGGGACGACCACGGATCCGGTCTATAAATCAATGGAGCTCCTGCCGCTGGGGCCGGTTGTGATGATGGACACGCCGGGGATCGACGATGAGGGAGAGCTTGGAACGCTCCGGGTAAGGAAGAGCTATCAGGTGCTCAACAAGACGGACGCGGCAGTGCTCGTCATAGACGGGACAGTCGGAGCTGCGCCGGAAGATATGGCGCTTCTGGAACGGATCAGGGAGAAGAAGATCCCATATGTCATCGCGGTAAATAAAAAGGAAGCAGCGGAAGAAGCTGCCCTGAAAAAGACCGTGGAGCAGCTGAGCCGTGAGAAGGCAGTCGGTGGCGGGAAAAATGAGGAAAACGGAAAATGCGGGAAAAGCGTGAAACGAGGGGTAAGCGGCAGCGAAGGCTCTGTGGAGGATACCGGGAGGGTAATCTGCGTGAGCGCAGCCACAGGCGAGGGGATCCCTGAACTGAAGGAACTGATCGCCTCGGCGGCGAGGATGGAAGAGCCGGAGAGATATATTGTAAGGGATCTTTTAGATCCTTCGGACATGGCGGTGCTGGTCGTGCCGATCGACAAAGCCGCTCCCAAGGGCAGGCTGATCCTCCCGCAGCAGCAGACGATCCGGGATATACTGGAGGCAGACGCAGTGTCCGTCGTGGTGAAAGAGACGGAACTGAAAAATGTACTGGGGCGGTTCCGGGAAAAGCCGAAGCTGGTGATCACGGACAGCCAGGCATTTGAAAAAGTGGCGGCGGATACGCCGGACGATATCCTGCTCACCTCCTTCTCCATCCTTTTTGCAAGATACAAGGGAGACCTGGCATCAGTGGTGAAAGGCGTGACCGCGCTGGATACAGTGGAGGACGGAGATGTGATCCTGATCAGCGAAGGGTGCACCCACCACAGGCAGTGCGATGATATCGGGACAGTGAAGCTGCCGCGCTGGATCCGGGAATACACGGGAAAAGAGATCCGTATTGAGACAACGTCAGGCACGGAATTCCCGGATGAACTGACAAAGTATAAGATGATCATCCACTGCGGCGGGTGCATGCTGAACGAGCGGGAAATGAAGTACCGGCTGAAATGCGCGGAAGACCAGGGAGTGCCTATGACAAATTACGGGATCGCCATCGCGTTTATGAAAGGGATCCTGAAGCGGAGCGTGGAAGTATTCCCGGAGATATATGAGATGCTGTAAACTCCCGAAAAGTTATGAATGTGGCTGTCAGAACGTTATCAGAAAAAGAAAATGATTGCCAAAAATTTATAATTTGTTTATAATTAGTTTCATATCGTGCCGGAAAAGCCAAAGACAAAAGACGGAACTGCAGATAAGATCCGGCAGGGCATAAACTAAAAAGTACCGCAATATTGGTATGGAGAACAGAAAGGATAATATGGAATGGGAGATACGTTACAGATTCTGGTCGCCATGGTCATCTACATGGCTGCGGTGATCATCTTAGGAGTTACTTTTGCCAGAAGGGCAAACGCGAGTTCAGACGCTTATTTCCTCGGGGGCAGGAGCCTGGGCCCCTGGGTGACGGCGATGAGCGCGGAGGCGTCGGATATGTCCGGGTGGCTGCTCATGGGCCTGCCGGGCGTTGCGTACTGGTGCGGGATCGCTGACGCCGCGTGGACTGCGATCGGTCTGGCGGTCGGTACATATATCAACTGGCTGATCGTTTCCAAGAGACTGCGCAGGTACAGCGAGAAAGCGGGAAATGCCATCACGCTGCCGGAATATTTTTCCAACCGCTTCCATGAGAAGCGCAAAGTGATCATGACGATCTCAGCGGTGTTTATCCTGGTCTTTTTTACAGTGTATGCGGCGAGCTGCCTTGTGACATGCGGCAAGCTCTTTTCCACACTGTTTGACCTGCCCTACATCCCGATGATGATCGTGGGCGCGGTCTTTGTATTGATCTATACGATCATCGGCGGGTTCCTCGCGGAGAGCGCCTCGGACTTCATGCAGGCAGTGGTGATGATCATCGCCCTCGGTGTGATCGTCTGTGTAGGTACGGCGTCAGCGGGAGGGCTCGGCGCTGTGATCGATAATGTAAAAGAGATCCCGGGGTTCCTTGATTTCTTCGGGATCGCCACGCCCCAGACCGTGGACGGCGTACAGCAGGCGGCGGACGGAGTGCCGCTCTTCGGCGAGGCGGCAGTGTACGGATTCCTTCCCGTGGCGTCCGCCCTTGCGTGGGGTCTCGGATATTTCGGGATGCCGCAGGTGCTCCTGCGCTTTATGGCGATCCGCCGTGAGGACGAGCTGACGCGCTCCCGCCGCATTGCAGTCGTATGGGTGGTCATTTCCCTGACGATCGCAGTATTTATCGGACTTGTGGGCCGCACGCTGTTCCCGACAGCGCTTACGACGTCTTCTGAGGCGGAGAATGTATTCATCCTTCTGTCTACGAACCTGCTCCCGCCGCTGATCGCGGGATTCGTGATGGCGGGCATCCTGGCGGCGACGATCAGTTCGTCGGATTCCTATCTTCTGATCGCTGCCTCTGCGTTCGCGAAGAATATCTACCAGGGACTGTTCCGCAGGAAAGCGTCTGACAGGGAAGTGCTGAATATTTCCAGGATCACGCTTCTCCTGATCGCTGTGGTGGCGATCATCATCGCCCTGGATGAGAACAGTGTGATCTTCACGATCGTAAGCTTTGCGTGGGCGGGCTTCGGGGCGACCTTCGGGCCGCTGATGCTCTTCAGCCTGTTCTGGAAGCGGACGACAAGGGCGGGAGCGGTCGCCGGGATGGTCGGCGGCGGAGTGATGGTCTTCGTATGGAACCTGCTCGTGCGCCCGCTGGGCGGCCTGTGGGATATCTACGAGCTGCTTCCGGCGTTTCTCTTCTCCTGCCTGTGCATCATCGTGGTATCCCTGCTGACGCCGGAACCGTCGGAGGAGATCCGCAGAGAGTTCGCGGAAGTGAAGGAAGGGAGATGATCTGCGGCGCTTATCTGACATCCTGACATCCGCATAACATTCGTATAACCGGCGGGACAGCGGTCAGGCCTGCAGGAACATCTTGCGGTAGGCTGACGGCGTCATGCCGATGATATGAAAGAACAGTTTGGAAAAATGCTGGGAGTCTTTCAGCCCGATCCTGCCGGAGATCTCGGTCAGGGTGAGGGTGGTAGTCTCCATCAGCTCGATGGCCCGGTTGATCCGGTAAATATTGATATAGTTGCCCGGGGAGACGTTCATGTAGCGTGTGAACAGCTTCCCGAGATATCTGGAGGATATGTGCAGTTCTTTTGCGATATCCTCCAGAAGTATTTTATGCATGTAATTGTTTTCGATATAATTCAGGGCGAAGGAGACATACTTCTCCTGAAACTCAGGCTGGGAGCCGACCGTGCCGTCCGGATCTGAGCGGTGCAGGACGTGCATGAGCAGGCAGAGCAGGAGCGAGTTGATCTCAGCCGGAGAATGCGCGCCGGACTGATACATGCGGATGACGGACTCTGTGAGCTCTTCCAGTTCGCTGTCAGCAGCCTGTCTGTGGCAGGCGGGGGATGCGAACAGCAGGGCGTGGATCAGGTTGACAGGCGTATTCTCGCTGGGGATGATCCGGGCAAAAAGGTTCGTAAAAAAGTGGATATGGCAGAAGGTGCATTCGCCGCTGTCGTCCAGATAAAACGAGTGCACCACATTGGGGAAGATCATGACAAAGTCTCCCTTAGCACAGTGGATCGTAGTGTCGCCGATATCCATGGTGCAGCTGCCGGAGCGGATCAGATAGATCTCCATGCTGGTGTGCAGATGTTTGCCGAAACTGTACCGGTCCGCCCGGCGCTGGACTGTAGCGCCCGCGATGGAATTGATGTAAAAAGGGATAGCGGTCATGTCGTTTTTCATTATCTTTTCTCCTTTGTCTGCGTCAGAATGGAAGCTGCCGCTTCCGGTCTTTCTATTATTATAGGACGGGATCAGAGATAAGTAAATTCATTAGTTCCTGATTATACAAAAAAACCCAGTAATAGTTTCAGATTATACAAGCGAAAAAGATGCACAGGGATTATAATTATGAAATATGAAGGGTTGTGCATATTGACATGAAAAAGACTGGGAAAGGTAAGAATTTTATCATTATTGCTGTTATCTTTCTGGCTGCCGCGGCAGCTGTTGGCATCTTTTTGTACGGAGTGTTGGGAAAGGAACGCCTGCATCTGCGGATCAACGGGACCGAAATATCGGAAGAAGAGTACCTGCAGGCTGTAAAAGCTGTCCGGTATGATGTGGCGGCGTATTTTGCCGGCACTTACGGCGCGAAGGAGGAAGACAGCTTCTGGTCAGAGGAGTACGGAGGGGAGATCCCCTGCGAAAAGCTGGCTGAAGAGGCTGTAGAGCGGCTGAAATATATACATGCAGTGTACGGGTTGGCAGAGGAGAAGGGCTACATTGATGACGCGGGGTATGATGCCCTTGTGGAGAGGTTGGAAGATGAGAATGCCTCCCGGAAGGAAAAGATCGAAGCCGGGGAACCGGTCTACGGGCTGTCAGAATATACACTGGACCTCTTTATGGAATATGAAGTCAGCAGTTTCAGGGAGAGATACTGCAATGACAAGACAAACGAGGGGATGGACCTGACAGAGGAAGAAATCCTGGAGTATTATGAAAGCCAGGAGTGGACCTTTGGGGACAGCGGGGAAACGGCGGATCTGGAAACAGCGCGCATCGCCGTGGAGAGAGAGCTGCGCGAAAAGAAATACGATGAGATCATCGCACAGCGTGAAGCGGATTCTCAGGTGGAGACGGACAGGGAGGAACTGTACCGGTTCACCTTGCAGAATATATAAAAGGAAAAGGAGCTTCCTGTATAATTCAAATATAGGGAATCCCATGAAAGGTGGTTGAGAAAAAAAGATACCTCAGAGTAAAATAAGATTTGCTGACTTTGAGCGGTTAGTAAAATCTTATAAAACAGAGAGGTATCTGAAATGAAGTATAACACACAAAACGCAAAAATTGCATCTATTACGGAAGAAACTTTAGTCCTTGGGATTGATGTCGGAAGTGAAACTCATTACGTAAGGGCATTCGACTGGCGTAATTATGAATTTTCTGATACACCGTTGGCGTTCAGTAATGATGAAGCCGGATTCCTGACATTCATGGCATGGGTTGAGGATATCAAGGAGAAAGCCGGTAAAACTGCTGTAATCCCCGGAATGGAACCAACAGGACATTACTGGTTCAATCTTGGGAAGTTCCTGCAGGACAGCGGAATGAGACCGGTTCATGTGAATCCGCACCATGTAAAAAAATCGAAGGAGATGGACGACAATAATCCCGACAAGAATGACCGTAAAGATCCAAAGACTATCGCTGCATTGGTAAATGAAGGACGCTTTTCCTATCCCTATATTCCAACAGGGGTTTACGCAGAAATCCGAAGCCTTTCCAATCTGCGCTTTCAGACACAGGAAGAGATTACAAGGATCCGGAACCGGATCGCACGATGGATCAGCATCTATTTTCCTGAATATAAAGACGTTTATGGGAAACTGGATGCAGTAAGCGGGATGATGGTGCTTAAGGAGGCTCCGCTTCCGGTGCAGATAAAAGAACTGGGAGCAGAAGGAATCAATCAGATCTGGCGGAACGCAAAGCTGAGGGGCGCCGGGATGAAGAGGGCAAAGACCCTGTTATCGGCAGCGGAGCACAGCGTTGGGAGCCAGGAAGCACCAGAAGCGGCAAGTATGGAGATCCGGAACCTGTTGGAGGACTATGAGAAGTACAGCAGCCGCATGGATGACCTGATGGCTAAAATAGAAGCAAAGATCAAAGAAGTCCCCTATGTAGATAAACTTCTTGAGATCAAAGGGATCGGACTGAAAACGGTATGCGGATTTATCGCAGAGGTCGGCGATCTGAGCAGGTTTGATGATCCAAAGCAGCTGCAGAAACTGGCAGGATATGCGATCGTAAAGAACAGCTCCGGGAAGCATGCGGGGGAAAGCCATATCAGTTACCGTGGACGGAAGAGACTGAGATATGTGCTGTATGAAGCAGCGATATCTGTAATAGGGAAAAATGGCGAATTCAGGGAGATCCATCGGTATTATCAAACAAGAGAGAAAAACCCCCTGAAGAAGATGCAGTCGGTGATAGCGGTAGCATGTAAAGTTCTTCGAGTCTTCTATGCCATACTGACAAAAGGTGTAGATTACGATGGAGAAAAGATGCTGGGAGATATCAGGAGACCCGCGGTGAGTGTCCAGGCTGCATAAGAAGATAAGCTGACCGAAGGAAGACTGACGTGGTTGAAGTGAGCAGTCAGATATAAAGAGAACTGTCTGCTGACCTCAGCCACGCCGGGAAGAAAACGGATGACTGAAAGAACTGTTGAGAAGCAGAAGAAAAGGCAGAACGTGGGAGGGAAACGTCCGCTGGGAACAGCGCTGTCACGGGAAGCAAGTCAGTAAATGTTATGATTACAAAGAAGGAGCTAGTAGTCGGCAGGAATATTTTCCATAGGGCAAGACCCAGGCAAGGAGCTAAGCTGACACCCTGGTTATGGGCAGGCGGAACGAAGGAAGTGAGGACCAGTACAGAAATGTACAGAGATCCTGGTAGACACGGGAGGTGCGCCGCCATAGATGGATGGGTATATACAAGGCCATGTAAAACGGAAAAATAGAGACGTTTTATTTCGTATACCTATAACCATCTATTTTCGTACCAGATACAGAAAAATGCTCATGATCGAGGCTCATTCATCTGAGATAGAAACTTAGAAATCCCTTGATTTTAAGGGAAAAAACACTTGACTAAATAGGGAGGAAGATTATGAAAAGGAAATGGATCGCAGGCGCGCTCGCGCTGGCGCTTACAGCCACAACGGTTTTTGCGGCGGCGCCGGCCACAGCGTCTGCAGCCGGCGACGGAGAGAATGACCATGGGATCGGATCCGGGACTACCTATTATGTGAGCTCGGAAATCGGCAATGATGAAAACAGCGGGACGTCAGAAGACCAGGCCTTCAAGACGCTGGACAAGATCAATGAGATCACCCTCAAGCCGGGCGACAGGGTACTTCTGGAGAAGGGATCTGTATTTAATGATCAGTACCTGCATATCAAAGGGAGCGGTACGGAAGATCAATACATCGAGGTCTCTACATATGGAGAGGACAGTGAAAGACCGGTCATCAACACGAACGGATACGGCCAGTGGGAACAGAACTACGGTACGCCGCTGGATAACACCAATCACAAGTGGCACGGGACCGTGTCCTCCTCGATCCTTCTGGCGGATGTAGAATACATCGAGATCCGGGGGCTTGAGATCACAAACGACCGTGTCAAGGGAGGACCCGAAGGAGACAAGGCATATAATGCCGCGGACGCGATGGACAGGACTGGCGTTGCAGGTGTGGCGCAGAATAACGGGACCATTGAACACATCGTGCTGGATGACCTTTATATCCACGATGTGGACGGAAATGTATACAATAAGCACATGGCCAACGGCGGGATCTATTTTATCGTGGAGAAGCCGGAAAATGAAGGACAGACAGGAATTGCAAGGTATGACGACGTGCAGATCCGCAACTGTTATCTCGACACTGTAAACCGCTGGGGTATCGCGGTGGGATACACTTATCAGTGGGGCAAGTTCACTACAGCGGCGCTCAGTGATGCGACAATGAAGCAGTACGGCTCTTCCAATGTCCTGATCGAGAACAACTATCTGCGCGATGTGGGCGGGGATGCGATCACGACCATGTATCTGGACAGGCCACTTGTGCAGTATAACGTTTCGGAAGGCGCTGCAAAGCAGATCAATACAACGGATTATTCACAGCAGCAGCCGGTGCTGGATACAACGACCGGAGAGCCTACGGGACAGTACCAGGGCGTGGGCGCGGGGCGCGTCGCTGCGGGCATCTGGCCGTGGAAATGCAAGAATGCTGTATTCCAGTATAACGAATGCTTCAATACAATGAACGCTGCGCACGGAAACGGCGACGGACAGCCGTGGGATGCGGATTACGGCGACGGAACGAACTATCAGTATAATTACAGCCATGGCAATACAGCGAGCACGGTCATGTTCTGCGGAGTGCAGTCCATTAACAATACATTCCGCTACAACATCAGCCAGAATGAAGATATGGGACCGCTCGACCCGGCAGGGAACACAGGAAACTGCCATGTGTACAACAATACATTCTACATCAAAGAGGGACTGACCCATATCTGGAGCACCATGCATGCGAACAACGGCCCGGTCACTCTGGAAAACAATATCTTCTACTTCGCAGGGGATACCCCGGTGAATGCGACGAACTGGAACCCGTCCAATAACAAAGCGTATGACAACAACCTGTATTACAATGTCACAAACGTGCCGGGATCCGATGAGAACGCTGTAAATGTCGCAGCAGGGACAGAAGTGCTCGCGGCTCCGGGTTCAGGTCCGACGGCAGCAGCTGACAACGGACAGGCAAGGCTGCATGAAGACCCGGAAGAGACGACAGTATTTGACGGGTACAAGCTGGCGGAAAATTCTCCGGCGATCAATGCAGGAAAGATCATCACCGACCAGAATGGCTTTGCGATCGAGCACGACTTCTTCGGCCATAAGATCACGGCGACACCGGAGATCGGAGCGGCTGAGAGCGATGTGCCTTCTGTAGGGCTTGGATCGACTGTGTATATGACGGATGAGACAGACGAGGGCAATAAGCTGATCTATATCCCGTTTACGGATGCAAATTCGACGACAGCCGGAGAAGTGATCATGAACGTGACCACGGATGACACGGCGATCGTGTCGGTAGTCGAGGAAAGCGGAGATGCTATTGGCTATACAGATGCTGTTGCAGAAGGTATGAAACTTCGCATCAGCGACGGCGGAAACAATGTCAATGAATATACGATCAAACAGAAAAATACATACCAGTGGGCGAAGGATTACGTCCACAGACAGCAGGGCAATGTATGGTTTGCGCAGGCTCTGATCGGTGATGCGTGGCAGAACATGACCACAGTAGATAAAGACGGCTGGCCGAACTGGGCACTGGATACCTATTATGGACCGGGCATAGATGCATCGCAGGGAACAATAACGGGTAATGATTCTACCCATGGACTGATATCCACCCCGACGAATAAGGAGACAGCGGAAGGGACGGCGATGGCGTTCCGTGCTCCGAAGTCAGGGACGGTTAATTTCAGCGTGAAGGACAATGAGCCGTATCTGAGACAGACTGGAAATACAGGCGGCAGCGTAAAGATCACGCTCTATGTCAACGGTGAGTCGAGGCAAGAATGCACAATGTCTGTCAGCGGAGAAAAGGCAGACTTCCAGGATTTAAATAACATCGAAGTGAAGCAGGGCGACTGGATCCGCGTAGTGGCGACTAACATTGATAGCCCGAGCAAGGGCAGCGTCCATATCACGCCGACGATCGTATATCAGAATGTGAAAGCTGACGATACGACAGCGCCGAGAGCGCCCAGGAATGTCGATGTATCCGATATTGATAAAACCACAGCGACAGTGACCTGGGATGAGGCGATCGACAATGTCGGCGTCACAGGATACAACATCTACCTCGGAGACAGCGAGGAAGCGCTGAACGGAGAGGAACTGGTAACAGATCGGTCTTATAAACTGGAAAACCTGGATGCGGGGACATCCTATACGGTATCTGTTGAGGCAGTCGATGCGGCTGGAAATAAATCCGATAAGGCATCCGCTGATTTCACAACCGTAAGGGACGGGGACGTAACACCGCCGTCCGCGCCGACAGACCTGAAAGTGGGTGAGAGAACGGATGAAAGCATCACGGTATCGTGGAAAGAATCCACAGACGATACAGAGGTGACGGGATATAGGGTCTTTGTAGACGGCGAAGAAAAAGCTGACGTAACAGAAACAGAGTGTACGGTCAAAGGGCTGGAAGCAGGGACAGAGTACACGGTCAGCGTAAAAGCATATGACGCGGAAGGAAATGAATCCGAAGCATCAGAAGCAGTAACAGTTACTACGCTGAGCGATAACTGCAGCCTTGTAGACAGTATGTACATGACGGACGAAGAATCCTTAGTGATCTATGTGCCGTTTACGGAGAATAACCCGACGACTGCTGCGGAACTGCTTGGAAATGTAACGGTCGATGCGACGGCAGAGGCCGGAGTAGTGACTGGCGGTGACGAGTTCGGCGTTGACTGGGCTGTTGGTACAGATAAGATCGCAGAGAACATGCTTCTCCGCATTACCGCAGAGAATGGAGATACAAAGGACTATACGATCCTCCAGAAAAACGAATACAGCTGGACAATGGACTACGCAGGACCGCAGCAGGGGAACGTGTGGTTCGGACAGATGAAGACAGGTGCAGACGGAGCATGGGGAAATATAGAAACTTATGACCCCACATACCCGAATTGGCAGGTTGACAAATATTACGGACCGGGCGTTGATGAGGAGAGTCATACTACTCCGGTCACGGATGAGACACATGGCCTTCTCTCAGCACCGCCGAATACGGATACCTATACAGCAATGGCGTTCCGCGCGCCGAAGACGGGAACGGTTTCCTTTGAGGTGAAGGATGATGAGCCATACCTGAGACAGGCTGGAAATGAAGACGGGACAGTGACACTTTCTCTCCTTGTGAATGACGAAGTAAAACAGTCTGTTACATTGGAGACGAGCCAGGTGAAGGCAGAAGGCTGGGAAAACTTTGACGAGATCGAAGTGACAGCGGGTGATTATGTCCGTGTGGCAGCAAAGACAAATGGAGGTGCATCGAGGCCGTCTCTCCATGTGAGCCCGGTCATCACATATCGCGATGTTCAGGTAGAGGACACGACAGCACCAGGCGCACCGGGCAGTGTGACTGTGTCCGGTATCACAGCAGACAGCGCGGAAGTGGCATGGGAGAAGGCGTCTGACAACGTCGCGGTTGCCGGATACAATATTTACCTCGGCGACAGCGAAACTCCGGTGAACGGGGACCAGCTTGTGATGGGTCTTACTTACACACTGGAAGGACTGGATGCAGCGACAGAGTATACGGTCAAGGTTGAAGCGGTAGACACATCGGGTAATAAGTCAAAGACAAAGGCTGAGACGGACTTTACCACGTTGGAGGCGGAAGAGCCGGATAAGGAAGCTCCGACAAAGCCGACAGATGTAAAAGTAGATGCAAAGACAAAAGACAGTATCACGATCTCCTGGACAGCGTCAACGGACAATGTTGGCGTCAAGGGCTACAAAATCCTTGTGGACGGCATGGAAAAAGCGAATGTAACAGAAGGGACAACCTGTACGATCACAGGGCTTGAGCCGGGAACAGAATACAAGATCGTTGTGATCGCTTATGACGCGATGAACAGTACAGCACCATCAGACGTCCTTACAGTCAGCACACTTCCAGAGTCAGGGGAGGAGCCTGGCAAGGATCCGGAAGTAAAACCGGAAGATAAGCCTTCCAAAGATCCTGCGAAGGAAGAGGATAAGGCAGTGCAGACAGGCGATGCGGCTGACTTCTCGGTATGGGCGGCAGCGCTGCTCGTATCAGCGGGAGCGGTCATCGCAGTCAGAATGAGGAAAAAGGAAAGCTAAGGCCTGGAAAGGGCAGAAGAAAACTGGATAAGACCAGGGAGGACCGCCTGCGGGGATGATACCTGCAGGCGGTCCTCTCTGTCTGATGAAATTTTTTTGAGCTTACACAGAGAGGACGATGTCCCCATCCTTCTGCGAAAGCTCCCGCCGCAGCCGCAAAAGGATGACTGCTGACAGGACGGCAGCAAGGACGGACGTTCCGGCGAAATTGAGCCAGATGCCGGTGAGACCAAGTGGCCAGAGCGCGCCGATCAGTATCACGGGAAAAACCAGAGCCGTGGAAACAGAGATCAGGGATGCGGGCAGAGGTTTTTCTATGGCAAGCATATAGCTCTGGGTGGCAAAAGAAAACCATCGTGTAATGTAGGTGAGACTGAAAAGCCGGAGTGCTGTGACTGACATGGAGAGGATATCTTTGTCAGCACCGGAGATAAACAGCCGGGCTGCCTGCTCGGGAAAGAGGATCATGACCAGTACTGACAAGAGGGACAGGATCCCGCTTGCTGTAAAGCAGCATGTTTCGATGGCGCGCACCCGGGTGTATTTTTTCGCTCCCCAGTTAAATCCGACTGCCGGCTGCAGTGAATCGCACATCCCGTAGAGAAGCGGCTGGATCAGACCTTCTGCAAACATGAGGATGCCATATACAGACACGGCCGTCTCGCCGCCGAGGCGGACAAGGATTACATTCATCAATATAGAAGTGATCCTGCCGGCGATGTTGTTCAGGAAATTCGGAGTTCCACATGTGATGATCTGCCGGATAAGACCTGGAGTAAAATGCGGCCGGCAGAATCTGAGCGACGCCTTCCCTTTAAAAAAGGGAAGAAAGGCGACCACACTGCATATGCACATGCCGGAACATGTGGCAAGCGCTGCCGCCCATATGCCCCAGTGGAATATTCCGAGGAAAACAAATTCCAGCACAGCGCTCAGTACGGACATCAGGAGATTGACGAACAGACTGCCGCGTATATATCCGCAGATGCGCAGGAAATTGTCCACCGCGAAAATGATCGTTGTCACCGGGGAGCAGAGCGCGTAGACCCTCAGATACTGTACTGCGAGATCCGCGAAATCTCCTTCTGCTCCCATAAGCCGGATCAGGAGAGGCGCAGAAGCAAAAAGAGTGGCGCCGATCAGTACTCCGGCGGCGATGATCATAATGCATGCACAGGTAAAGAGGTTGTCTGCTTCCGCCTTCTGCTTTTTCCCCAGACTGATAGAAATGGGTATCGCCGAACCAACACCGATGAGGTCGGCGAGTGAGAAGTTGATGATCACGAACGGCATGGAAAGGTTCAGCGCGGCAAATGCTGTTTCTCCCAGAAAATGTCCGACAAAGATCCCGTCCAGGGTGTAGTACAGGGCGCTGGCAAACATGCTTGCGGCTCCGGGCAGTGAAGCGAGCAAGAAGAGTTTTACGGGATGAGTTTTTATAAAAAGTTCTGTAGAATTCATAAATGGCTCCTTGTTCTATGTTATGGCGATCCTATGTGTCGTCCGATATACGGCGGACATGCCGGCGCAGAAGCTCCGTATATTTTTTGGTGAGAGAGAGCAAATCTGTCCGCTCGTCAGGCGTCATGCACAAAAATGAGTCCTGCTCCGCCGCTGTCAGACGCGCGATGATTTTTTGGGTGAGGGTCAGTCCGTCTTCGGTAAGGGATACCAGTTTGTTCTTTTTATTGCCGGGGGCGGCTGTCAGGGAGATGATCCCCTGTCTTTCCAAAGACTTTAGTGCGGAGTTGACAGTCTGCGGCGGATAGTGCCACTCTGAGCACAGTTCCTTTTGTATATAGGAAGAGTTGTTTTCATAAAGGGAATACAGGATCCAGAGTATCGTGTCAGAGATCCCCTGTTCTTTTGCGTAAGAATGGTAGATATCATCCATTTCTTTGTAGAGTTGATTAAAAGCTGCAAGCTGGGCGGCGATAAGAGTTTTCATTAACAGATGTCTCCTTCTTTAAAGTATAAACATTATGATATGGACCGTAATTTCAATTTGATCTGAAACAGGATTATAATCCGAAATCGGATAAAAGTCAACAAAAGATAAAATGTTTGGATTGTACTGAAAAAAATACAATTTTTCTCAAAAACCTCTTGAAATAAATCCCATCATCTTATATACTGGTAGAGCTGTGACATGATAGCGATGAAGCGTGAGGTTGCCGCCGGGGCAAAATAATAAACAACGGCGGGTTTTCCGTGGAGCGAATGTCAAGTTAGGAAACTGGCGACAAGTCACTGTACGAATCACAACAGTATCTCGTACCTGCGTGTGGATAGAACCACTGCGCGAGTTGAAGGGACGGGAGCGCCGTGTATGTTTCTCACGACACACACGGGAGAGTGTACAGTCACCGCTTGTCGTACTGAGTTACAAGTACGAAAAGGAGGCGACTTTTTTTATGGCAAGTCAAGTAATGAGAATCACACTGAAAGCGTATGATCATCAGCTCGTTGATGCATCCGCAAAGAAAATCATCGAAACTGTAAAAAAGAACGGTTCACAGGTGAGCGGACCGGTGCCGCTGCCGACTAAGAAAGAGGTAGTGACGATCCTGAGAGCAGTACACAAGTACAAAGACTCCAGAGAGCAGTTCGAGCAGAGGACTCATAAAAGGCTGATCGATATCATCACACCGACCCAGAAGACGGTTGATGCACTTTCCAGACTGGAAATGCCGGCGGGTGTGTACATTGATATCAAAATGAAGTCCAAATAAGACGGACATCTACATTATTAAAGCAGTAACGTCCTAACATTTAGGATGAGCGCATGAGCGCTCCGCTGTAAATCACAGGAGGTAATCATAATGAAGAAAGCTATCTTAGCTACAAAAGTTGGTATGACTCAGATCTTCAACAACGAAGACGGAAGTCTGATCCCGGTAACAGTCCTTCAGGCTGGCCCGTGTGTGGTAACACAGGTGAAGACAGTTGAGAACGACGGCTACAAAGCTGTACAGGTCGGATTCGTTGACAAGAAAGAGAAGATCGTCACAAAAGACGGAAGCGGCAAAAAGCAGATCGCACACAGAAACGGTGTGACAAAAGCTGAGAAGGGACACTTCGACAAGGCAGGCGTTTCCGGAAAGAGATATGTAAAAGAGTTCAGATTTGACAATGCAGAGGAATATGCTCTGGCTCAGGAGATCAAGGCTGACATCTTCGCAGTGGGCGACCACATCGACGCGACAGCGATCTCCAAGGGTAAAGGTTTCCAGGGTGCGATCAAGCGCCACGGACAGAGCAGAGGACCTATGACACACGGTTCCAAGTTCCACCGTCACGCTGGTTCTAACGGTGCTGCATCCGATCCGAGCAAGGTATTCAAAGGAAAGAAGATGCCCGGACAGATGGGTAACAAGAAGATCACAGTCCAGAATCTCGAGGTCGTAAGAGTAGACGCAGAGAACAACCTGCTCCTGATCAAAGGTTCTGTACCGGGACCGAAGAAATGCCTCGTAACGATCAAAGAATCCGTTAAGAGCTGCTAAGGGTGACAATAAGAAAGGAGGAACACACAGATGGCAAAAGTATCTGTTTACAATATCGAAGGTAAAGAAGTTGATACCATCGAACTGAACGATGCTGTATTCGGTGTTGAGGTAAACGAGCACCTGGTGCACATGGCAGTCGTAAATCAGCTTGCAAACAATCGTCAGGGAACACAGAAAGCTAAGACACGTTCTGAAGTTTCCGGCGGCGGAAGAAAACCGTGGAGACAGAAAGGAACAGGCCACGCAAGACAGGGTTCAACAAGAGCTCCGCAGTGGACAGGCGGCGGCGTAGTATTCGCTCCGGTTCCGAGAGACTACTCCTTCAAGATGAATAAGAAAGAGAAGAGAGCAGCCCTGAAATCCGCTCTTACTTCCAGAGTAGAAGAGAACAAGTTCATCGTTGTTGACGAGCTGAAGTTCGACGAGATCAAGACAAAGAACTTCCAGAATGTCCTGAACAACCTGAACGTAAATAAAGCGCTGGTTGTGCTTGAGGACGGAAACGCAAACGCAGAGATCTCTGCAAAGAACATTCCGGACGTAAAGACAGCCCGCACAAACACGATCAACGTATATGACATCCTGAAATACAACACAGTGATCGCAACGAAAGCTGCTGTTGCTGCAATCGAGGAGGTGTACGCATAATGGCAAACATTCAGTATTATGATGTGATCCTTAAACCGGTCATCACAGAGAAGAGCATGGATCTGATGGCTGACAAGAAATATACATTCCTTGTACACACAGAGGCTACAAAGAATCAGATCAAAGAAGCTGTTGAGAAAATGTTCGAGGGAACAAAAGTAAAGAGCGTCAACACCATGAATCTTGACGGAAAGACCAAGAGACGCGGCATGACATTCGGAAAGACAGCAAAGACAAAGAAAGCGATCGTACAGCTTACAGAAGACAGCAAAGATATTGAGATCTTTGAGGGCCTGTAAGCACTGAACACTTGGCGAAGCCAAGCGTCAGCGCAGGCTGAGTCTAGTGAGAAGGCTGCTCCCAAGCGTTAGTGAACCCGAGCCGCAGGCGAAGGGTGAGCTTAGGCGCACGGAGCCTGAGATCCTTTGATGAGAGTTCATCAATCTAAACGGTGCAATTCCGTGAAACGAATAATTAGAGCAGACGAAAGGAGAGACAGTAATGGGAATCAAAACCTATAACCCATATACACCTTCCAGAAGACAGATGACAGGGTCTGATTTCTCTGAGATCACAAAGACAACTCCTGAGAAATCCCTCCTGGATTCAAAGAAAAGAAACGCAGGCCGCAACGCACAGGGTAAGATCACTGTAAGACACCGCGGCGGCGGAGCTAAGAAGAAATATAGAATCGTAGACTTCAAGAGAAATAAAGACGGAATTCCGGCTAAGGTCATCGGTATCGAGTACGATCCGAACAGAAGCGCGAACATCGCTCTGATCTGCTACGCAGACGGCGAGAAAGCTTACATCCTTGCACCGGAAGGACTGAAAGACGGCATGACTGTCATGAACGGCGCAGAGGCAGAGGTAAGAGTAGGAAACTGCCTTCCGCTTTCCGAGATCCCGGTTGGTACTCAGGTACACAACATCGAGCTTTACCCGGGAAGAGGCGGACAGCTCGTACGTTCCGCAGGAAACAGCGCGCAGCTCATGGCGAAAGAAGGAAAATATGCAACACTGAGACTTCCGTCAGGTGAGATGAGAATGGTTCCGATCATCTGCCGCGCATCTGTAGGTGTGGTAGGAAACGGGGAGCACAACCTGATCAACATCGGTAAAGCGGGACGCAAGCGCCACATGGGTATCCGCCCGACAGTGCGCGGTTCTGTTATGAACCCGAACGACCATCCGCACGGTGGTGGTGAAGGTAAGACTGGTATCGGCCGCCCGGGTCCGTGTACTCCGTGGGGTAAACCGGCACTTGGTCTTAAGACCCGCAAGAAGAAAAAAGCTTCCAACAAGCTGATCGTAAGAAGAAGAGACGGAAAAGCGATTAAATAATCAGATTCACAAGGAGGTTAGAACCTATGGCTCGCTCACTTAAAAAAGGACCATTTGCAGACGCTCACTTACTGAAAAAAGTTGACGCTATGAATGCATCTGGCGATAAATCAGTTATTAAGACATGGTCACGCCGTTCTACGATCTTCCCGTCATTCGTCGGCCACACATTTGCCGTACATGACGGAAGAAGACATGTGCCGGTATATGTTACAGAGGACATGGTAGGACACAAACTCGGTGAGTTCGTTGCGACAAGAACTTACAGAGGCCACGGCAAAGACGAGAAGAAGTCAAAAGTAAGATAAGATTCATATATTTCGAAAGGAGGGTTCATCCATGGCAAAAGGACATAGATCCCAGATCAAGAGAGAGAGAAACGAGCAGAGAGATACAAGACCTTCAGCCAAGATCTCTTACGCAAGAGTATCTGTTCAGAAGGCCTGCTACGTTCTTGATGCCATCAGAGGTAAGGATGTAACAACAGCACTCGGAATCCTGGCATACAATCCGAGATATGCTTCAACAGTGATAGAGAAACTTCTTAAGTCAGCGATCGCAAACGCTGAGAACAACAACGGTATGAGCGCAGACAACCTGTACATTGAGGAGTGCTACGCAAACAAAGGACCGACAATGAAGAGAATCAGACCGAGGGCACAGGGCAGGGCTTACAGGATCGAGAAGAGAATGAGCCACATCACAATCGTGCTGAATGAAAGATAGGAGGGCATTATGGGACAGAAAGTTAATCCTCATGGCTTGAGAGTCGGCGTTATCAAAGACTGGGATTCCAAGTGGTACGCAGAGAAAGATTTCGCTGACAACCTTGTTGAAGACCACGAGATCAGAACATTTTTAAAGAAGAGATTATACAGCGCAGGAATCTCCAGGATCGAGATCGAGAGAGCTTCCGACCGCGTGAAGATCGTTGTATATACAGCTAAGCCGGGTGTTGTGATCGGCAAGGGCGGTTCCGAGATCGAGAAGGTGAAAAAAGAGCTTGCGAAGTACACAGACAAGAAGCTCATCGTTGACATCAAAGAGATCAAGAGACCGGACAAGGACGCACAGCTCGTAGCTGAGAACATTGCCCAGCAGCTTGAGAACCGTATCTCCTTCAGACGTGCCATGAAGTCCTGCATGTCAAGGACAATGAAGGCAGGCGCTCTCGGAGTGAAGACATCCGTATCCGGACGTCTCGGCGGCGCTGATATGGCCCGCACAGAGTTCTACAGCGAGGGAACGATCCCGCTGCAGACACTCAGAGCTGACATTGATTATGGATTCGCAGAAGCTGACACAACTTACGGAAAAGTCGGTGTAAAGGTTTGGATTTACAAAGGCGAGGTTCTTCCGACTAAAGCAGATAAGGAAGGGAGCGATAAATAATGTTAATGCCAAAAAGAGTAAAACGTCGTAAACAGTTCCGTGGTACCATGAAGGGTAAAGCTCTCAGAGGTAACACGATCGCATATGGTGAGTACGGTATCGTCGCAACAGAGCCGTGCTGGATCCGTTCCAACCAGATCGAGGCAGCCCGTGTTGCCATGACACGTTACATCAAGCGTGGCGGTAAGGTGTGGATCAAGATCTTCCCGGATAAGCCGATCACAGCTAAGCCGGCTGAGACCCGTATGGGTAGCGGTAAAGGTACGGTTGAATACTGGGCAGCAGTAGTAAAACCGGGCCGTGTAATGTTTGAGATTGCAGGAGTACCAGAGGAAATCGCTAGAGAGGCACTTCGACTTGCAATGCATAAATTACCTTGCAAATGCAAAATCGTTTCTCGCGCAGACTTAGAAGGCGGTGATAACAGTGAAAACTAATACATTTGTAAAAGATTTAAGAGGAAAATCCGTAGAGGAATTAAACCAGGAATTAGTAGCTGCTAAGAAGGAACTCTTCAACTTAAGGTTCCAGAATGCCACAAACCAGTTGGATAACACAAGCAGGATCAAGGAAGTAAGAAAGAATATCGCTCGTATCCAGACTCTGATCACAGAGGCTGGCCGATAGGCTGGAAGCACTTGGCGAGGTAGTGTCGAGCCTAGTGCGAAGCCGTTCTTTGAGATTAGTGAGAACGAGCCGTCAGGCGAAGATCGAGCTTAGCGAAAAGAACTTCCTTAACTTCCATAAAATGATTGAAAGGAGAAGAAAAGTGGAAGAGAGAAATCTTAGAAAAACCCGTGTGGGCAAGGTTGTCAGCGACAAGATGGACAAAACGATCGTTGTTGCAGTTGAGGACCATGTAAAGCACCCGCTTTATAAGAAGATCGTAAAGAGAACTTACAAGCTGAAAGCTCACGATGAGCAGAATGAGTGTAAGATCGGAGATACAGTAAAAGTTATGGAAACAAGGCCGCTGTCCAAGGACAAGAGATGGAGACTTGTGGAAATCATGGAGAAAGCGAAATAATTTTTGAAGGAGGTTTACCTGCATGATACAGCAAGAAAGCAGACTGAAAGTAGCAGACAATACAGGCGCGAAAGAGCTGCTGTGCATCCGTGTGCTTGGCGGTTCTACAAGAAGATATGCGAGCATCGGCGACGTGATCGTTGCGACTGTTAAAGATGCAACACCAGGCGGCGTTGTGAAAAAGGGAGATGTCGTGAAAGCCGTAGTTGTCCGTTCTGTAAAAGGTGCACGCCGTAAAGACGGTTCCTATATCAGATTCGATGAAAATGCTGCTGTTATTATAAAAGACGATTTAAACCCGCGTGGAACACGTATTTTTGGACCAGTAGCACGTGAGCTCAGAGAGAAACATTTCATGAAGATCGTTTCCCTCGCTCCGGAAGTACTCTAGGAGGTGCCGAAGATGTCAACAATGAAAATTAAAAGAGGCGACACTGTAAAGGTCATCGCCGGCAAAGATAAAGACAAAGAGGGCAAAGTAATTGCCGTAAACAAAAAAGACGGTAAAGTCCTGGTTGAAGGCGTCAATATGCTGACAAAGCACACAAAGCCGAGCGCTGCGAACCAGAATGGCGGTATCATCCATCAGGAAGGCTACATCGATGCGTCCAACGTAATGTACGTACACAAGGGACAGCCGACAAGAGTAGGATTCAAGATGGACGGCGACAAGAAAGTTCGTTTCGCTAAGAAGACAGGCGAAGTGATCGATTAATCAAGGAAGGAGGTCCAGGACTTTGAGTAGACTGAAAGAACAGTACCAGAACGAGATCGTTGATGCAATGATCAAGAAATTTGGATATAAAAACATTATGGAAGTGCCGAAGCTCGACAAGGTTGTGATCAACATGGGCGTCGGCGAGGCAAAGGAAAACGCAAAGCTTTTAGAGTCTGCGATCGCTGATATGGAGAAGATCGCAGGACAGAAAGCCGTTGTGACAAGAGCAAAGAATTCCGTGGCTAACTTCAAGATCAGAGAAGGTATGCCGATCGGATGCAAGGTTACTTTAAGAGGCGAGAAAATGTATGAGTTCGTTGACCGCCTGATCAACCTTGCGCTCCCGCGTGTGCGTGACTTCAGAGGTGTAAACCCGAACGCATTCGACGGAAGAGGAAACTATGCGCTTGGTATCAAGGAGCAGCTGATCTTCCCTGAGATCGAGTACGATAAGATCGACAAAGTCAGAGGTATGGATGTAATCTTCGTTACAACTGCCAAGACTGACGAGGAAGCACGTGAATTATTGACACAGTTCAATATGCCGTTTGCTAAGTAAAGGAGGGAAAGACATGGCAAAGACATCAATGAAGATCAAACAGCAGCGCAAACCGAAATTCTCTACAAGAGAGTACAGCCGCTGCAGAATCTGCGGACGTCCGCACGCGTATCTGAGAAAATATGGAATCTGCCGTATCTGCTTCCGTGAACTGGCATACAAAGGACAGATCCCGGGTGTTAAGAAGGCAAGTTGGTAGGCACTGAACACTTGGCGAAGCCAAGCGTCAGCGCCGGCTGAGTCTAGTGAGAAGGCCGTTCTTGGAGCGGAGCGACAAGAACTTCCTTGTAATAGTTAAAGAATGAATAGGAGGATATCTATCAATGACTATGAGCGATCCGATTGCAGATATGCTTACAAGAATCCGTAACGCAAACACTGCAAAACATGATACAGTAGATGTACCGGCATCCAAGATGAAAATTGCTATCGCAAACATCCTGCTTGATGAAGGATATATCGCAAAATATGACCTTGTAGAAGACGGACACTTCCAGACGATCCACATCACACTGAAATACGGCGTGGATAAGAATGAGAAAGTTATCTCCGGACTGAAGAGAATCTCCAAACCGGGTCTTCGTGTTTACGCAAGCACAGAGAATATCCCGAAGGTTCTCGGTGGACTGGGAACAGCGATCCTTTCTACAAACAAAGGTGTCGTAACAGACAAAGAAGCAAGAAAGCTCGGCGTAGGCGGAGAGGTTCTCTGCTTTATCTGGTAAGCACTGAACACTTGGCGATGCCAAGCGTCAGCGCAGGCAGAGCTTAGTGAGAAGGCTGTTCTTTGAGCTTAGCGAGGTATTTTCGAGCTTAGCGAAAAGGACTTCCTTATAAAAACCCCCGCGCCGAAAGGCGCATGCAACTGAAAACAGAGCAGCCACCGCAGCTGCTCCGAAAATCTAAGTTAAGGAGGAAACAGGTATGTCACGTATCGGAAGACTGCCGGTAGCGATCCCGGACGGAGTGACCGTTGAGATCGCAGAGAAGAATGTAGTGACTGTAAAAGGTCCGAAGGGAACTCTCACAAGAGAGCTTCCGGTTGAAATGGAAATCAAAGTTGAAGACGGACACGTAGTAGTAACAAGGCCGAACGATCTCAAGAAGATGAAATCTCTTCACGGCCTGACAAGAACACTGATCAACAACATGGTTGTAGGTGTTACTCAGGGATATGAGAAAGTCCTTGAGGTAAACGGTGTAGGTTACAGAGCTGCAAAGTCTGGAAATAAACTGACACTGAACCTTGGATACTCTCATCCAGTCGAGATGATCGATCCGGAAGGCGTTGAGACTGTTCTGGAAGGTCAGAATAAGATCACAGTAAAGGGCATCGACAAAGAGAAAGTCGGACAGTATGCCGCTGAGATCAGAGATAAGAGAAGACCGGAGCCGTACAAGGGCAAAGGTATCAAGTACGCTGATGAGGTCATCAGACGTAAAGTTGGTAAGACTGGTAAGAAATAAATAAGGAGAGTGTGAAAATGGTTAGTAAGAAATCAAGAAGCGAAGTTCGTAGAAAAAAACACATGAAATTACGCAACCGTTTCAGCGGAACAGCAGAGAGACCGCGTCTCGCTGTATTTCGGAGCAACAATCACATGTATGCTCAGATCATTGACGACACGGTTGGAAATACACTGGTTGCAGCCTCCACTCTTCAGAAAGACGTGAAGGCAGAGCTGGAGAAGACAAACAATGTCGAAGCAGCAGCATACCTTGGAAAAGTGATCGCTGAGAAGGCGAAAGAGAAAGGCATCACAGATGTCGTATTCGACAGAGGCGGATTCATTTACCAGGGAAAGATCAAAGCACTGGCAGACGCGGCAAGAGAAGCCGGGCTGAATTTCTAGGGAAGGGAGAACACAGATGAGACAGGAACGTATTGATGCTAGTCAGATGGAATTATTAGAAAAAGTAGTATCGATCAAACGTGTTACCAAGGTTGTTAAAGGTGGTCGTAACTTCCGTTTTACAGCTTTAGTTGTTGTCGGTGACGGCAATGGCCATGTTGGTGCAGGTTTGGGAAAGGCTGCTGAGATCCCGGAAGCGATCCGCAAGGGAAAAGAAGACGCGATGAAGAAGATGATCACAGTATCACTCGATGAGAATGCGAGCGTGATCCACGATGTGATCGGAAAATTCGGAAGCGCTTCCGTACTCCTTAAGAACGCTCCGGACGGTACTGGTGTGATCGCCGGCGGTCCGGCCCGTGCCGTGATCGAGATGGCAGGGATCAAGAACATCCGTACAAAATCTCTTGGATCTAACAACAAGCAGAATGTCGTACTTGCTACGATCGAAGGCCTGAAAGAGATCAAGGCGCCTGAAGACGTTGCGAGACTGCGCGGCAAGTCAATTGAGGAGATCATGGGCTAATTGACAGGCCTATATGGAAACAGGTTCTGTCACACAAGGAGGTAAGATTGAAATGGCAAACTTAAAAGTTACATTAGTAAAGTCTACAATCGGCTCCATACCGAAGCATAAGAAGACAGTTGAGGCTCTTGGTCTCAGGAAGACAGGCAAGACAGTCGTACTGCCGGACAATGCAGCTACAAGAGGTATGGTACAGCAGGTAAGACATTTGGTTAAGGTTGAAGAAGAGGCATAAAAAGATAAGGAGGTAACGTCATGGACTTATCAAACTTAAGACCGGCAGACGGTTCTAAACAGAGTGATAATTTCAGAAGAGGCCGTGGACATGGTTCAGGAAACGGTAAGACAGCCGGCAAAGGCCACAAAGGACAGAAGGCTCGTTCAGGTGCGACAAGACCTGGCTTCGAAGGTGGTCAGATGCCTTTATACAGAAGAATCCCGAAGAGAGGTTTCACGAACAGGAACTCTAAGACGATCGTGGGTATCAACCTGGGCGCTCTTGAGAGATTCGAGGACGGCGCGACAGTGTCTGTTGAGACACTGATCGAGAGCGGGATCGTTAAAAACCCGAGAGATGGAGTTAAAATTCTTGGAAATGGAGAGTTAACTAAGAAGCTTACAGTTCAGGCTAACGCATTCAGCGCAAAAGCTGCTGAGAAGATTGAAGCACTTGGTGGAAAAGCAGAGGTGATCTAATGCTTAAGACAGTACGCAGAGCATTCCAGATAGAAGACATCAGAAAAAGGATTTTCTTTACATTTTTAATGCTCATTGTTGTAAGGCTTGGATCAGAGCTGCCTACACCGGGAGTCGATCCGACCTTTATTCAGGAATTTTTTGCACAGCAGACCGGTGACGCTTTCAACTTTTTTGAGGCGTTCACCGGCGGCTCCTTTACAAATTTCTCAATCTTTGCCCTGAGTATTACACCGTACATCACATCTTCCATCATTATGCAGCTCCTTACCATCGCGATCCCCAAGCTGGAGGAGATGCAGAAAGAGGGAGAAGAGGGCAGGAAAAAGATCGCGGCTATCACAAGATATGTGACAGTCGGTCTTGCTCTGATCGAGTCCACAGCTCTTGCGGTAGGACTCGGACGCCAGGGACTCCTTGAGGAGTACAATTTTGTAAACTGTGCGATTGTTGTATGTACACTGACAGCCGGAAGCGCATTCCTTATGTGGATCGGTGAGCGTATTACGGAAAATGGCGTCGGAAACGGTATCTCTATCGTCCTTCTGATCAACATTATCTCACGTGTACCGAATGACTTTGTGACACTGTATACTCAGTTTATGAGTGGGAAGAAGCTGGCGATGGCGGCTCTTGCAGGTGTGATCATCGTGGCAGTGATCCTTGTTGTCGTGATCTTTGTCGTAATACTTCAGAGCGGCGAGAGAAGGATCGCGGTCCAGTATTCCAAGAAAGTACAGGGAAGGAAGACATACGGCGGACAGTCTACGCATATCCCGCTGAGAGTAAATACGGCAGGTGTTATCCCGGTCATCTTTGCATCATCGCTGATGCAGACCCCGATCGTGATCGCCGGATTCCTCGGAAAGGGGAATGGAACAGGCATCGGAAGCCAGATACTTGCCGGGATGAACTCCAGCAACTGGTGTAATCCTGACAGACCGATCTACTCGATCGGACTTCTGGTATATATTGTGCTCACTATATTCTTTGCGTATTTCTATACATCGATCACTTTTAATCCGTTGGAGATCGCAAATAATATGAAGAAGAGCGGCGGCTTTATCCCGGGTATCCGCCCCGGAAAGCCGACGGTTGAGTATCTGCAGAAGATCCTCAATTACATTATTTTCATAGGCGCGTGCGGTCTGGTCATCGTTCAGGTCATCCCGTATTTCTTCAATGGTGTGTTTGGAGCCCAGGTATCCTTCGGCGGAACCTCCATCATCATCATCGTGGGTGTTGTGCTTGATACGATCAAGAAGATCGAGTCACAGATGCTTGTGAGAAATTACACAGGATTTTTAAATAACAAGGGAAGCAACATGTCCAACAGCTTCCTCGGATACTAAACCATACAAGCTCGCGCAGTTTTGTCCTGAAAAGGGGAAAACTGCCGCGGGCTGATGGCTTATATAAGGCAATGCCCCCGCGGAAAGCCGGGGAATGCAGTATAAACAACTAAATAAAAGGAACGGAGGTATGAGTTTATGAAGATCATCATGCTGGGCGCGCCGGGCGCAGGAAAAGGGACACAGGCAAAGAAGATTGCGGAGAAGTACGGTATCCCGCACATTTCCACAGGAGATATCTTCCGCGCAAACATCAAGAACGGCACAGAGCTTGGGAAAAAGGCAAAGACCTATATGGACCAGGGACTCCTCGTGCCGGATGAGCTGGTGGTGGATCTGGTTGTTGACAGAGTGAACCAGGATGACTGCACAAAAGGGTATGTGCTCGATGGATTCCCGCGTACGATCCCCCAGGCAGAGGCGCTGGACAAAGCGCTCTCGGAGATGGGACAGAAAGTGGATTATGCCATCAATGTGGAAGTGCCTGACGAGAACATCGTAAACCGCATGTCAGGGAGAAGGGCATGCGTGGACTGCGGCGCGACATATCACATCGTGTATGCGCCGACAAAGGAAGAGGGCGTCTGCGACAAGTGCGGAGGCAGCCTGATCTTACGGGATGACGATAAGCCGGAGACAGTGCTTAAGAGACTTGGTGTTTACCATGAGCAGACTCAGCCTCTGATCGACTATTACACCCAGTCAGGGATACTCAAAGAGGTTGACGGGACGATCGACATCAACGAGGTCTTCGCAGAGATCGTGAAGATCCTGGGAGAGTAGCCCGGATGGAAATGGGACCGGGGACACTTGTCAGATCAAAGGCGGGACGGGACAGAGGAGCCCTTTACGCTGTGATCCGCAGTGATGAGAAGTATGTTTATGTGGCGGATGGGGAGAGATTCCCCCTCTGCCGTATGAAAAGGAAAAACCGAAAACATCTTCAGCCGATCTATAAGGTGCGGCTGGAAGCAGCGCCGGACGATGAGGCGCTCCGGGATGCAGTAAGGAAATATAAGGAAGCAATGTAAGGTTTGCCCGCTGACGCGGCGGGGACAGTGGAAGATTGTCCTGCCGCAGCGGCTCATGGCACAAAAGCCGGAGCTCGGATGCGCCGGGATCAGGAGGAGTGAATATGTCAAAAGCTGACGTGATCGAGATTGAGGGAGTTGTAGTTGAAAAGCTCCCGAATGCAATGTTTAAAGTGGAGCTGGAAAACGGACACATCGTTCTTGCCCACATCAGCGGTAAGCTGAGAATGAATTTTATCAAGATCCTGCCGGGAGATAAGGTGACGTTGGAGATGTCGCCGTACGACCTGAGCAAGGGAAGGATTATCTGGAGAGATAAATAAGGAAGATCCCCGGTTACCGGCCGGGGGTCTTTTTTCGGAAACTGCAAAATTTTCTGTTGACTTTGATCTATACACGGTGATATACTATGGGATGGTCACTATTGGGGTGGTGTGCCCAATTGGCCGGAAAATGTAGGCAGAGCAAAGAAGGGAAGGAGGATTTGACATGAAGGTTAGATCATCAGTAAAACCAATTTGTGAAAAATGCAAGATCATTAAAAGAAAAGGAAGCATCAGAGTAATCTGCGAGAATCCGAAGCACAAACAGCGTCAAGGCTGACACTGAACACTTAGTGAAAGCAAGCCGGCAGGCGCAGCTTGAACTTAGTGAGAAGGTCCGTCCCAAGCGTTAGTGAGCCCGAGCCAAAGGCGAAGGGGGAACTTAGGCGCACGGACGTGCAGTGGATTGATGCACGTTTACCAGTGAATATAAATGGGAAGCGTGCGGCATGATTTAAGCGGCTGACAGCGCAGCACACAAGGCGTGTGCAGAGCTGTTTCATATACAAGTAAGGATACACCGCACCTGTATACAGGTACCGCAGGGCGCGTGTTCTGGCATTTTCACAGCAGCATGTTGAGACAAATAAGCGAAAATGCGATTGTATATTGCTTCTAATACCCGGCATTTGCATTGGCGGATTTCAATACAGATCCGTGCCGGGAAAGGGCGTGGAAGAGAAACACGCCTGGGCTGGGATATCGGGCGGATAGAAATCTATACATTTATTATAGAAGGAACCCGGTAGGATGCAGACACCAGAGAGCAGAGATACTGCAAGCATCCGCAGCCTCAGTTAAAGACAGTATCAAACAAAGAAAATGGAGGAAAGACACATGGCTCGTATTGCAGGTGTAGACTTACCAAGAGACAAACGTGTAGAAATCGGTTTGACTTATATTTACGGAATCGGAAGAACAAGTTCAAACCGCATCTTAGCAGAGGCAGGAGTTGACCCGAACACACGCGTGAGAGATCTTACAAGTGAGGAAGTAAAGAAGATCAGCGCAGTGATCGACGAGACTCAGGTCGTAGAGGGTGATCTCAGAAGAGAGATCCAGCTCAATATCAAGAGACTGAAAGAAATCGGTTGCTACCGTGGGATCCGTCACAGAAAAGGACTTCCGGTACGTGGTCAGAAGACAAAGACCAATGCAAGAACATGCAAAGGTCCGAAGAGAACAGTTGCAAACAAGAAAAAGTAGGCCGAAAGCAACTTAATGAGAACGAGCTGAAAGCGAAGTTTGAATTTAGTGCGAGGCCGTCCGCGAATCTTAGCGAATGCAAGCTGAAAAGCGCAGCATGAGCTTAGCTGAGCGGACTACCTTTTGAAGAGATTAAAGAAAGTAGGTTAGTTTAAATGGCAAAGAAAGTTGCAAAGAAAGTAACAAAAAAGCGTGTCAAGAAAAACGTTGAACGAGGACAGGCACATATCCAGTCATCTTTTAATAATACGATCGTAACATTAACAGATACACAGGGAAATGCTCTTTCATGGGCAAGCGCTGGCGGCCTGGGATTCAGAGGTTCAAGGAAATCTACTCCGTATGCAGCACAGATGGCAGCTGAGACAGCAGCAAAGGCAGCTCTTGTGCACGGACTTAAATCCGTAGATGTATTCGTAAAAGGACCGGGATCAGGAAGAGAAGCAGCGATCCGTGCCCTTCAGGCATGTGGTATCGACGTAGTGAGCATCAAGGACGTAACACCGGTTCCGCACAACGGATGCCGTCCGCCGAAGCGCAGAAGAGTGTAATTACAGATCTGATCACTGACGTACAACGGAAATCAAGAATTGCGGCGTGATGCCGCTGTGATAAAATTAGGAGGATAGACATGGCAGTAAACAGAGTTCCTGTTCTTAAAAGATGCCGTTCATTAGGCATGGATCCGATTTATCTCGGAATCAATAAGAAATCTAACAGACAGCTGAAGAGATCAAACAGAAAAATGAGCGAGTATGGTCTCCAGCTCCGTGAGAAACAGAAAGCAAAATTCATCTACGGCGTTCTCGAGAAACCGTTCAGAAACTATTTCGAGAAAGCAAAACAGATGGAAGGCATGACAGGCGACAACCTGATGAGACTTCTTGAGTCCAGACTGGACAATGTAATGTTCCGCATGGGATTTGCAAGAACAAGAAAAGAAGCAAGACAGATCGTTGACCACAAGCACGTGCTTGTAAACGGCAAGCAGGTAAATATCCCGTCTTACCTTGTAAAGGCAGGAGACACGATCGAAATCAAAGAGAATAAGAAAGGCTCACAGAGATACAAAGAGATTCTCGAAGTGACAGGCGGAAACATGATCCCGGACTGGCTTGAGGTTGACTCAGAGAATCTGAAAGGAACAGTGAAAGAGCTTCCGGCAAGAGAAGCTATCGATGTTCCGGTAGATGAAATGTTGATCGTCGAGTTATATTCTAAGTAATATCGGCTGCAACAGCGTATCCCCTCAACATTTTAAAACCCATAAGGAGGGTCTGTGTAGTGTTTGATTTTAATAAACCTAATATTGAAATTACGGATGTTTCAGATGATAAAAAGTATGGAAGATTTGTCGTAGAACCGCTGGAGAGAGGCTACGGTACAACACTTGGAAACTCCCTGAGAAGGATCATGCTTTCTTCTCTTCCGGGAGCTGCCATCAGTTCCGTAAAGATCGACGGCGTGCTCCACGAGTTCAGCTCCATCCCGGGTGTGAAGGAAGATGTCACGGAGATCATCATGAACCTGAAATCTCTTGCCATCAAGAACACATCTGAGTCAGATGAAGTGAAGACCGCGTATATCGAGTTCGAGGGAGAGGGCGTTGTAACAGGCGCTGACATCCAGGCGGATTCCGATATCGAGATCGTCAACCCGGAGCAGGTCATCGCTACGCTGAGCGGCGGTAAAGACAGCAGACTGTATATGGAACTGACCATTTCAAAGGGCAGAGGATATGTAAGTGCAGATAAGAATAAGACCGAGGACATGCCGATCGGCGTGATCCCGATCGATTCCATCTACACACCGGTCGAGCGTGTGAACCTTACTGTGGAAAATACCCGTGTGGGACAGATCACAGACTATGACAAGCTTACGCTGGATGTATGGACAAAAGGCACGATGCTCCCGGACGAGGCAGTCAGCCTCGCGGCGAAAGTGCTGAGCGAGCATCTGAAACTCTTTGTGGATCTGTCAGAAGTTGCCCAGGCAGCGGAAGTCATGATCGAGAAAGAGGATGACGAGAAGGAAAAAGTTCTTGAGATGAGCATCGATGAGCTTGAGCTTTCCGTCCGTTCATACAATTGTCTGAAGAGAGCCGGAATCAATACGGTAGAAGAGCTTACAAACAAGACTCCGGAGGATATGATGAAAGTCCGTAACCTCGGACGCAAATCTCTGGAAGAAGTGCTTGCAAAGCTCAAAGAGCTCAACCTGGAGCTCAACCAGGGCGACGAGTAATTCGGAACCGCCCTGTGGGAAATGAGATAAATACTCTGCCGGTAAGACCGAAGCGCGCGGCAGGGGCATTTGATTAATAAGCCCGAAGATGCATAACCAAATGTGTAGTTATAGTTCAGGCATACATTGGGCGGGAGAAGAAAACATGCCCGCATGTTTTTTCGAGCGGACATATGTATGCGCTGAGCGCCTGTTCATGAGCAAAAAAGCGGCGTCAGCCGCGGGGAGCACGCAAGTGCGGTTTTGCGAATGGCGCGACTGAACTATAACGGAAAGATTAGGAGGAAATAATAAAATGGCAAAGTATAGAAAACTCGGCAGAACATCAGGCCAGAGAAAGGCTCTGATCAGAAATCAGGTGACAGCTCTGTTAAATAACGGAAAGATCGTTACAACAGAGGCAAAGGCAAAAGAGATCCGCAAGGTCGCTGAAGGCCTGATCGCCCTGGCTGTAAAAGAGAAAGACAACTACGATGAAGTTACTGTAAAAGCAAAAGTTGCCCGCAAGGACAAAGACGGCAAGAGAGTAAAAGAAGTGGTTGACGGCAAGAAAGTAACTGTTTACGACGAAGTAGACAAGAAGATCAAGAAGGATCAGCCGAGCAGACTCCACGCAAGACGTGAGATGCTCAAGGTTCTCTGCCCGGTTAAAGAAGTTCCTGCAAAGGCTGCCGGAAAGAAAGCTAACACAAAGAACGTAGATATGGCAGAGAAACTCTTTACAGAGATCGCTCCGAAGTACGCTGACCGCAACGGCGGATACACAAGGATCATCAAGATCGGACAGCGTAAAGGCGATGCTGCTATGGAGGTCCTGATCGAGCTTGTGTAATCATCTGATGATGATCAGTATGATAAAAATATCTGAATAAGAAAAAGAAATTTGCCACCGGGTAAATTACAGCGCTGTGACTGTGTCGTTAGGTCTTAGAAGACACAGCTCCAGCGCTTTTCTTTTGCGCTGCGGGCGGGGGCAGATAGAAAAGGAGAGTGCACATAAGATGGAATGGGTGTTTTTAGTGATCGCAGGGGGCCTGGAAGTGTTCTGGTCCACATGCATGAAATATTCGGAAGGGTTTACTGTCCTGAAGTTCTCTGTGCTGACAGTTGTGGGAATGATCTTCAGCTTTTTGTTTTTGTCCCAGGCGACAAAGAGTCTGCCCCTGGGGACTGCCTACGCGGTCTGGACAGGGATCGGGGCACTGGGTGCTGTGATCGTGGGTATCGTACTGTTTAAAGAGCCGGTGACTGCGGCGAGGATCTTCTTTGTGTCGCTGCTGCTGATCGGGATCGTGGGGCTGAAGGCGACGTCAGGACACTGACAAAAGAGAGAAATCGGTATTACTTCCTGAGTACATGGAACAATGGTCTGAACGAGTTTGGCTAATATGCACAACTACCGTTAAAAAAATAACGTTAAAATATTAACAAATAACAGGTTGACAAATATTTAACGATTCGTATATACTTAGTCTTGTGGGAACAAACCAGATTGATTCAATTACAGGAGGATTTATCAAAATGGCAGAGAAAGAAAAAGTAGTCGTGCCTGAGATCATCGACAATGTAGAAGCTCTTGAAGCGAAGATGAAAGCGATGCGCGAAGCGCAGAAGATCTTCGCTACATTCACACAGGAGCAGGTGGACAAGATCTTCTACGAGGCAGCTATGGCAGCCAACAAGCAGCGTATCCCGCTGGCTAAGATGGCAGTCGAAGAGACACAGAGAGGTGTCATGGAAGACAAGGTCATCAAGAACCACTACGCAGCAGAGTACATCTACAATGCGTACAAAAACACAAAGACATGCGGCGTGATCGAAGAGGATCCGGCTTACGGCATCAAGAAAGTTGCAGAGCCGATCGGACTTGTCGCAGCGGTCATCCCGACGACAAACCCGACTTCCACAGCGATCTTCAAGACTCTGATCTGTCTGAAGACAAGGAACGCGATCATCATCAGCCCCCATCCGGCTGCAAAGGCATGTACCATCGCAGCTGCAAAGGTTGTCCTTGACGCGGCTGTAAAGGCAGGCGCTCCGGAAGGGATCATCGGCTGGATCGATACTCCGTCACTTGAGCTGACAAACACAGTCATGAGAGACGCAGACATCATCCTGGCTACAGGCGGACCGGGAATGGTTAAGGCTGCTTACTCTTCAGGAAAACCGGCTCTCGGTGTTGGCGCGGGTAATACACCGGTCATCATCGACGATACAGCAGATATCAGAATGGCAGTAAACTCTATCATCCATTCCAAGACATTTGACAATGGTATGATCTGTGCTTCCGAGCAGTCTGTAACTGTTCTGGACAGCGTATACGACGCAGTGAAGAAAGAATTCGCATACAGAGGCTGCTATTTCCTGAAACCGGGCAAAGAGCTTGACGCAGTGCGCAAGACGATCATCATCAACGGCGCCCTGAACAGCAAGATCCCCGGAAAATCCGCATACGAGATCGCAAAGCTCGCAGGCGTTGACGTACCGGAGAATACAAAGATCCTGATCGGTGAAGTAGAGTCTGTTGATATCTCCGAAGAATTTGCTCACGAAAAATTATCTCCTGTACTTGCTATGTATAGAGCAAAAACATTCGACGAGGCTCTTGAGAAAGCAGCTCAGCTCGTTGCTGACGGCGGATACGGACATACATCCTCCCTGTACGTACACCCGGCAGAGAAGGAGAAGATCCAGAAGCACTACGAGGCAATGAAGACATGCCGTGTCCTGATCAACACACCGTCCTCACAGGGTGGTATCGGTGACCTTTACAACTTCAAACTCGCTCCGTCACTGACACTTGGATGCGGTTCATGGGGCGGAAACTCTGTATCAGAGAACGTAGGAGTAAAACATCTTCTGAATGTGAAGACAGTTGCCGAGAGGAGAGAGAATATGCTGTGGTTCAGAACACCTGAGAAGGTATACTTTAAGAAAGGCTGTATGCCGGTAGCTCTGGACGAGCTTGGCACAGTGATGCACAAGAAGAAAGCGTTTATCGTAACAGATACATTCCTTTACAAGAACGGATATGCAAAACCGATCGAGGAGAAGCTCGATTCAATGGGAATCCAGCACACATGCTTCTATGATGTAGCTCCGGACCCGACACTGCAGTGCGCTCAGGAAGGCGTGAAGCAGATGAGATCCTTTGAGCCTGACACGATCATCGCTCTGGGCGGTGGTTCTGCAATGGATGCTGCCAAGATCATGTGGCTCATGTACGAGCATCCGGAAGCAAACTTCGAAGACATGGCTATGGACTTCATGGATATCCGCAAGAGAGTATTCACATTCCCGAAGATGGGCGAGAAGGCTTACTTCGTAGCAATTCCGACATCTTCAGGTACAGGTTCCGAGGTGACTCCGTTCGCGATCATCACAGACGCTGAGACAGGCGTTAAATGGCCGATCGCTGACTACGCTCTGCTTCCGAACATGGCAATCGTTGACGTTGACAATGCTATGACAGCTCCGAAAGGACTGACAAGCGCGTCCGGTATCGACGTTATGACACATGCGATCGAGGCATATGTATCCATCATGGCATCCGACTACACAGACGGACTTGCAATGAAGGCTGTTAAGCTTGTATTCGACAACCTTCCGTCCGCATACGAGAACGGCGCGAACGATCCGAAGGCACGTGAAGAGATGCACAATGCTTCCTGCATGGCAGGTATGGCATTCGCAAATGCGTTCCTCGGCGTGAACCACTCCATGGCTCACAAGCTTGGTGCGTTCCATCATCTGCCGCACGGTGTTGCAAACGCCCTGATCCTGACAGAAGTCATGAGATACAATGCAGCAGAAGTTCCGACAAAGATGGGAACATTCTCACAGTACCAGTATCCGCATGCACTGCAGAGATACGCAGAGCTCGGACGCTTTGCCGGATGCACAGGAAATACAGACGAGGAAGTATTCGAGAACTTCATCGCAAGACTGGAAGAGCTCAAAGAGAAGATCGGCATCAAGAAGACGATCAAAGATTACGGCATCGACGAGAAATACTTCCTGGATACTCTGGATGACATGTGCGAGCAGGCATTCAACGACCAGTGTACAGGTGCAAACCCGAGATACCCGCTTATCAAGGAGATCAAAGAGATCTACCTGAAATGCTACTACGGGAAATAATCTCGGAAGCAATTGCCAAAATATATAATATAAGGGCTGCCGGCAGTGCCGGCTTTGCCCTCTGACAGGCAGGGAGGAGACAATCCTGCAGGATCCGGACTTTTTCATGGACGGAGTTCTGCAGGGGATTGTCTCCTTCTTTTATGTAAATTATTTTTCTTCGCAGGTTTGCCGTTCTTTATGTTGATCTCAGGCTTTCTCCCGATTTTGGCGGCGTAGTGGAATGATCCGCCAAACATCGGAAAAATAATCCGCCAATCGTCGGAAAAATAATCCGCCAATCGTCGGAAAAATAATCCGCCAATCGTCGGAACAATATTCCGCCAAACATCGGAAAAACGTTGTAAAATTTATCGTTTGGGGTATAATATAGACAACGCGAATGGAAATGAGGTGTTCCGAATGAAAAACTACAGAAAAAGAATTGCCGATGATATTCTGATACGGAAATTGGAAGGCAAAGGCGCGGTGCTGATCGAAGGACCGAAATGGTGTGGTAAAACGACGACTGCTGAACAGATTGTCGCCAGCATTCTGTATATGGATGACCCGGAAAAGAAGGAACAGAACATTGCCATGTCTGAACTGAATCCCAAACGGCTGCTAAAGGGGGAGACGCCGAGGCTTATCGATGAATGGCAGCTTGCTCCAAAACTCTGGGACGCGATCCGGTTCGAGGTTGACCACCGTGACCAGCTCGGGCAGTTTGTACTCACTGGATCTGCTGTACCCGCCGATACAAGAGAAATTACTCATTCCGGTACAGGACGCTTTGCCTGGCTGACAATGAGGCCTATGAGTCTGTATGAATCGGGAGATTCTACGGGGGATGTCAGTTTGAAAGATCTGTTTTCCGGCGTGTCTGAAATTGACGGGAATTCTGATTTAAGTATCGACCGCCTGGCATTCCTTGTGTGTCGGGGTGGATGGCCTCAGGCGGTGGATATGCGTGATGAAATCGCCTTAGACCAGGCGATGGACTATTATGACGCTGTTGTCCATGCTGACATTAACCGGGCTGATAACGTGCAGAAGAATCCGGAAAGAGTGAAACGGCTCATGCGCTCCTATGCGAGAAATCAGGGCGGCCAGGTCCCTAATACTGTGCTTTCACAGGATATTGCCGCAAACGATGAAACACCGATCAGTGAAGAAACAGTTGCGGCGTATGTGAATGCCCTGCGGAAAATTTTTGTTGTAGAGGATATGCCTGCCTGGAATCCGAACCTCCGCTCTAAAACTGCGATCCGCTCCTCGGATACCCGTTATTATATCGACCCATCTATCGCGGCTGCGGCATTGGGTATCGGGCCGAATGACCTGATAAACGACTTGAAGACTTTCGGATTTCTGTTTGAAACTCTCTGTGTCAGAGATCTCCGTGTTTTTGCAGATGCTCTGAATGGAGAAGTTTACCACTACCGGGACAAGGAAGGGCAGGAGTGTGATGCGGTCGTCCATTTAAGAAATGGCAGATACGGACTTATTGAAATCAAACTTGGAGGCGACAAACTGATCGAGGAGGGAGTCAGAAGCCTGAAATCAATGGAAGCGAAAATCGATACTGATAAGATGAACGCTCCGTCTTTTCTTATGGTTTTGACGGGCATCGGGGATTACGCTTACCGCCGGAAGGATGGGGTATATATAGTGCCCATCGGCTGTTTGAAGGACTGATCCGGTAAAACAAAATATGAAAATAATATAAAATAAAAAGACTGATAGTTAAAAAATTAACAATAAAAAAGATTGAAAAAAGATAGTTAAAAATTGCACAAAATTTGCCCGGACGGGTTACATTTCTCTTTTTTCTGGTGTATAATATCCCCATCGAGAAAAAGAAATGCGCAAACGCAGATCAAGGAGGGCATGATTTATGAAGCTGGAAGAAAAAAATATTATCGTAAAACGTCCGTATAAGACAGTCTACAGATGCGATGACAGTATCGTCAAAGTATTCGCTGAGACACATCCGAAGTCAGATGTATTTAACGAGGCGCTGATCACATCCCAGATCGAGGCGACGGGCCTGGATATCCCGAAGGTAAAGGGTGTGACGCAGATCGATGGAAAATGGGCGATCGAGATCGAGTATAAAGACGGTAAGACTTTAGAAGAGATGATGAACTCCGACAAAAAGAACATCGAGAAATACATGGAAGATTTCGTAGATCTCCAGATCCAGGTACAGAGCAAGACATTCCCGCTCCTGAAAGGAATGAAAGATAAGCTCGCCCGTCAGATCAACAGCCTGAAAGAAGTAGATGCAACTACAAGATATGAGCTGCTGACCCGCCTTGAAAGTATGCCGAAGCACAATAAAGTCTGCCACGGCGATTTCAACCCGAGCAATGTGATCGTAGGCAAGAACGGCAAGATGACAGTTGTGGACTGGGCGCATGCGACACAGGGAAATGCCAGCGCGGATGCGGCTATGACATATCTCCTCTTCGCGCTGAAAGACCAGGAGACAGCAGATCTCTATCTGAATATGTTCTGCAAGAAGAGCGATACGGCAAGACAGTATGTACAGCAGTGGCTTCCGATCGTTGCAGCGGCGCAGCTTACGAAAAACAATGAATTTGAGAAAGACTTCCTGATGAAGTGGATCGATGTCATTGATTATCAGTAGGAAATAAGCGCACAAGAAGCGTATAAACAGAGCATATCGTCTCAAATACTATAGTTTAAAACAGCCTGCAGGCATCCGCCAGCAGGCTGTTTTTAGACTTATGGTATCGAATTCCTTAAATATTTCTATACAGACGAAGCACAGCTCGAGTGGCACTCGGGAACAGGATATCTCCCGGTAACAAATTCGACCTATGAGTCGGACGCTTACGCGCAGTTTATCGCTGAGAATCCTCAGTTTGCGGTAGCCGCTGACTGCGTTGCGGAATCAGATCCAAATGTACAGGAAGCAATGTGCGGCGTGGCAGGGACGATCCTTACGATCGTGAAAGACGGCATTATGAACTGCCTCGACGGTTCACTGACCGTGGATGAGGCGGTGCAGACCATGGCGGAAGAGAGCAATACCGCGATCCAGGACTACAATGACGCAAACTACTGATTATAATGAATAGGCAGAGGTGTATGGATGAAAATACATTTTTATGGCACAGGTTCTTCCGAGGGATTTCCGGCGCTGTTCTGTGAATGTGAATACTGCAGGACAGCGAGGAAGATCGGGGGAAAAAATATCAGGACAAGGTCATCCGCGCAGATTGACGAAAGCCTGCTGATCGATTTCTCGCCGGATACTTATGCGCATGAGGTATATGGCGGGCTGGATCTGACGAAGATAAAATACTTACTGGTTACCCACTCCCATACGGATCATTTCTATGCGGCTGATATCGAAGGAATCTTCCCGCCGATGGCGGAAACGTCCCCGGAGCGGAAACTGGAAGTGTACGGGAATGAGGAGATCGGAAAGCTTTTAAAAGATACTCTTCAGAAAGGATATGAGTCAAAAGTGGATTTCCACAGAACAGAGAGTTTTTATCCTTTTCAGATAGAGCAGTACACAGTGATGCCTCTCCGTGCGAACCATATGCAGTCGGAAGAATGCCACCTGTATATTATCAGCAGGGACGGCAGGACGGTTTTATATGGACAGGACTCGGCGATGTTCCCTGAGGAGACATGGGAAGAGCTGAAATTGTGGAAGTTCAGCTGTGTGATTTTGGACTGCACTTCTGTGGACAGAGATAATTATTTTGACTGCCATATGGGGATCCAGGATAATGCGAGGATAAAAGAACGCATGATAAAAGAAGGCATGGCGGATGAAGATACAAAGTTCATCGCAACTCATTTTGCCCACACATTCGCCCCTTATCATGAAAGGCTTACAGAGCTGTTCCGGCCTTATGGGATCATACCGGCGTATGACGGCATGGAAATAGAAATATAGTTTCGGTGAAAAGGCCGGCTCAGATTACTTATCTTTACGGTATGATGACGGTGTTTCCCCATAGTACTGCTTAAAAATACTTGTAAAGTGAGACTGATTTGAAAATCCGCAGGACTGAGCGATTTCCCCGATAGCGGCAGCGCTGTTTTTCAGAAGCGCTGCCGCCTTTTTTAACCGGAAACTCAGGATGCAGTCCTGGATGGACTGATGGGACACTGAGTCAAAGATCCGGTATAAATGCGAGCGGCTGATCCCCATATGATCCGCAATGCGGGCAACGGAAAGCTCTGGATCGGGATAGTTCAGCCGGATGAACTGGAGCGCTTTGTAGTAGTAATCTGCGTGGACCCACATACTCGTATGTCTTGGGGCTACGCTGATCATGCTGACCGGAGAGTATATGTTCCACAAATTTTCTACCGGGGATCCCGCCCGGCTGGGAAGCCCAGGTCGTAAGCGGGATCGCGGCGACAGCAGTCGTGTATGTTGTTGTTTCAAGATTTAAATTAATCTCCGATCATTTCACACATAATAATCTCTGGATGAGGATCTATGTGGAATTCCACGATCCGTCCTGTCTGGAGACGATCTGCAATATCCTGCAGTCATGCGGCGTCCAGGTTGGAGAGGTGACAATGAATAACCCGGGGAATTCGGGAAATTACAATGCGATCATACTTTTGAAAAACCTGGATAATAAAAGCAGCAGCCAGATAGAGGAGTTCCTGGAACATGTGACAGAGATCGATACGCTGAAGTTTCTGGATTAGCCCTGACTTCCATTTCCTGTTCCGGGCTGGAAATAAAAACAGAGGATACAAAAAACAGGACCCGTCCCATCCGAAATGGATGGACACGGATCCTGGTTTTTTATTCACTGTGTTTTACCAGCTTGGGAAGAAAAGATTTCCTCCGATGTTGACTCCGGGCCTGTTCGTTGACCCTGCGTACAGGAAGAAATAGCAGTGGGACACTGCGGCCAGCCGCGCCCCGTTGATCGCGTCCTGAGCCACCTGCATGGAGAGGTCTGTGGGACCGGAGTTGATCACATTCTGGAGACGGCCTGTCCAAACCGGCTCGAACTGTCCCTGTGCATAGATGACCCCGCTGATCGAATTGGGGAACCGGGGATCTTCCACGCGGTTCATGATCACAGTTGCTACAGCCAGCAGGGAATCATATTCCTGATGTGCTTCGCACTGGATGATCGCTGCCAGGAGCGTGACGTCGTCTGCTGTGGCGTCGATGGCTCCGCCGTTGACTACGGAATTGTCATAACCGCCGCCGGAAGAGATCGTCTCCTGGGCAGCCTGCTCTGCCGCGATGCGGGCTGCTTCTTCGGCCTTTGCCTGCTCGAGCCGTGCCTGTACGTCAGCCAGGTTTGTGGAGGTCTCCTCGGCTGTTGTCTGCAACTCCTCCTGGCGTGCAGTGAGACTGGCCTGGATCTCTTTGAGGGAATCCTGCTGGATCTCCAGTGTCTCTTTCTGGTCCTCGATCTGCTCGTGGACTTCTTTCAGGCTGTCAAGAGCAGACCTGTCATATTCACTCAGATGCTCGATAAAGTCAGCTTTATTTAAGAAATCCGTCATGTCCTCAGCAGAGAAAAGCATTTCGAGAAGTGTTGCATTTCCATGCTCATACATATATTTAATACGGGATTTCATATCTTCATACTGCTGGTTTTCGTTTTCTTCCGCTTCAGCCAGCGCATCGGATGTACGCTCGATCTCACCGTTCATGATCTCGATCTGCATTTCAGCGGTAGATATTTCTTCACTCAATGAGAGGATTTCCTCATTGATACCCTCCAGTTCGTTCTGAAGAGTCGTGCTCTGTCCTTCCAGACTGGAGATATCCTCGTCTGCGAAAGAAGGAAAAACTGAAAGTACAATTGCGAGGGAGCTGACCAGTACAACGCCTGACCTGACCCAGCGTTTTTTGTAGAGTTTCATACCTGATATTCCTTTCTCAGTGCAAGTTATTGTAATCTTTAAGTTGCCGGGAAACTATTATACTATAAATTGCGTATTTTGGCAAACTCTGATAGAATGGATTTGTGACTGAACTGAATTGACGGCACTCAGAAAGGATAAAGAATGGAACACAGGATAAAAATGATAGGGCTGGATCTGGACGGTACTCTGCTGACGGACCGAAAAGAGATCACACCGCGCACGCGGAGAGTGATCAGCCGGGCGATCGAAGAAGGGGTCGTCGTCCTTGTCGCTACCGGCAGGCCGTGGATGGGAGTCCCGGAGGAACTGCGGGAGTTCCCGGGGATGCGGTACGCGCTCACATCCAACGGGGCGAGGATCCTCGATGTACAGGAAGGGGTTGTACTGGAAGAGCATCTGCTCCCGCCGGACTCCGCGAAAAAGGCGATGCGGATCTGCGAGAAATACGATACGCTCCAGGAGATTTATTTTGACGGGCAGGGCTACGCCCCGGCGGAGAAGATGGCAAAGGTAGAGCGCTACCATAAAAATCCGAATATGTGGGAATATATGAGGAAGACAAGGATCCCGGTCGATGATATCTCTGAGTTCCTGGAGCGGGAGAACAGAGGGCTTGACAAGGTGCAGGCGCTGTTCGCGGATATGGAAGAGCGCGAGGCGGCCTGGAGAGAGCTGGAGAGGGAACCTGATCTGGAACTCGTGGGATCGCTGAGATATAATATAGAAATAAACGCGGCGGGCGTCAATAAGGGGACGGGGCTTGTGAACCTGGGCAGGCTACTCGGCATCAGACGCGAAGAGATCATGGCGTGCGGGGACGGAGACAATGACACTGTGATGCTCCGCGAAGCCGGTTTCGGTGTTGCCATGGGAAATGCGGAAGAACAGGTGAAGGAAGCGGCGGATCATATCACGCTGACGAATGAAGAGGAAGGCGTGGCAGAAGCGATCGAAAAATTTGTGCTCAGAGGAGGAGAAGGAGTATGTTAGAGATATTAAAGGCCATTATATTCGGTATTGTGGAGGGGATCACAGAGTGGCTGCCCATCAGCAGCACAGGCCATCTGATCCTGCTGAATGAATTCCTGAAGCTGGAACAGGGGGATGCGTTTTTTGAGATGTTCCAGGTGGTGATCCAGCTCGGCGCGATCCTGGCAGTGATCGTGATCTATTTCCATAAGCTGAATCCGTTCTCGCCGAAGAAAACTCAGAAACAAAAGATGATGACATGGCAGATCTGGATCAAAGTGCTGATCGGCTCTGTGCCTGCGGGTGTTGTAGGGCTGCTGTTCAACGACTGGATCGATGAAAAGCTGTACCACTGGTACGTGGTGGCGGCAATGCTCATTGTCTATGGTATCCTCTTTATTATAGTAGAGAATTATCAGAAGGGGAAAGAACCGAAGGTGAAGAAGCTCTCCCAGCTGAGCATCAAGATGCTGCTTGTCATCGGTGTGTTCCAGATGCTGGCGATGATACCCGGGACTTCCCGTTCCGGGGCGACGATCGTGGGCGCCCTCATGCTGGGGGTGTCGAGAGGTGTGGCGGCGGAGTTTACGTTTTTCCTCGCCATCCCGGTCATGTTCGGAGCGAGCGCGCTGAAGCTGTTTAAGTTTGGATTTGATTTTACGGGAATGCAGGCGGCGATCCTTATCGTCGGGATGGCAGTGTCATTTATCGTATCCGTCATTGCGATCAAATTCCTGCTGAAATATATCAAAAACCATGACTTCAAAGTGTTCGGGTATTACAGGATCGTGCTCGGTGTGATCGTATTTCTGTATTTCGGGATCACTGCCATGCTTTCATGACAGCGGCTTACATAATAAGCGATGGATCTGATCACGTATATAATTACAGGGATTACCTGCATAAAAGGCGGAAATACACTTGTTTTTTGTGAAAAATATGCTAAAATATGAAATTAGTCTGTATGATTATGCAGAAAGAGAAATAAATGGAGGAATGGAATGATGAAGAGGTTATTAGCAGCAGCTTTATGTGCGGTACTTGCTGTGGGCATGCTCGCGGGATGCGGGAGCAAAGAAGGCAGCGATACAGGCAGCAAAAAGACAGCGAAGGTGATTGATGTCGATCTGACAAATGAGGAATATGCCTTCGGCGTTGATAAGACACAGCCGGAACTTCTGGAGCAGGTAAATGCATTTATCAATAAGATCAAAGAAGACGGAACACTGGATGAGATCTGCGATAAGTATTTCGGAGGCGGCGAGCCTGCACCGGTAGAATCCGCAGCGCTTGATGAGTCCAAGGATCAGCTTGTCGTTGCAACAAATGCAGCGTTTGAGCCGTTTGAGTACATGCAGGGTGATTCCTATGTGGGGATCGATATGGAGATCGCGGCTCTCCTTGCGGAGGAGCTCGGAAAAGAGCTTGTGATCCAGAACATGGATTTCGATGCGGTCTGCCTCTCTGTAGGACAGCAGAAATGTGATATCGCAATGGCAGGACTCACAGTCAGCGAAGACAGAAAAGAGTACGTGACATTCTCTGATACATATTATCAGGCGTCACAGAGACTGATCGTGCCGAGTGATAACACAGATTTTGATGATATGAAGGACGCGGATTCTATCGCGGCAGCGCTTGCTGAGCTGGATTCTTCCGTAAAGATCGGATGCCAGCAGGGCACGACAGGAAACAGCTATATCGTGGGAAGTGAAGACCTGGGATTCCCGGGACTTGAGGCGACATGCCAGACATATAAGAATGGTTCGCTGGCTGTGACGGATATGCTCAATGGCAATATTGATTTTGTGATCATCGATGCAGCTCCGGCGGAAGCGATCACAGAGTCGATCAACGAGATGCAGTAATCCGTCCGTCAGATGGCAGCCCTGGCGGAGAATGAGCCGGATGGCGGCAGAGCAGATAACAGAATACGGAACACAGGACTGAAATGAGAAGGGAAATACAGGCATCAATGGCGTTCTGTCATAGGTGCATGCGTTTTCCTTCTTTTAAGAAGGGAAGGCAATGGGAAATTTTAGTCAGAAGATAGATAAGTTTATAGAGATATTTATAGATCAGAACGGCTATACCAGGGTTGTGGAAGGTCTGCAGAATACGCTTCTCATCGCGGTGTGCGGCCTGATCATCGGTATCCTGATCGGTACGGTGATCGCGACGGTGCGCGTTCTGCCGAAGTATAAGGTGCTCCCGAGAGTGCTCAACGGGATCTGCAGCTTTTATGTGGCGCTGTTCCGTGGTACGCCCATGGTGGTACAGCTCCTTGTATTTTATTATGTCCTCCTGCCGATCATCGGCTGGAATATCACCGGCGTACAGGTGTCGATGCTTGTGTTTGGATTAAACAGCGGCGCGTACATATCAGAGATCATGAGGAGCGGTATCCAGTCCGTGGATCCGGGACAGATGGAAGCCGGACGGGCAGTGGGACTGAGCTTTGGCGCGAGCATGTCAAAGATCGTGATCCCGCAGGCAGTGAAAAACATCCTTCCCACACTGGGAAATGAGTTCATCGCCCTGATCAAAGAGACGTCAGTCGTAAGCTTTGTCGGCGCGGCGGACCTTTATGTGGCATTTAACTATATCGGAACGAACAACTACGAGTTCATGGTTCCGTATCTGGTGATGGCGCTGATCTATATTGTCATCGTACTTGTGATCACACTGCTGGTCAAATTACTGGAAAGGAGCCTGAAGAAGAGTGATAGACGTAATTAATCTTAGGAAAAGTTTCGGGGATCTTGAGATCTTAAAGGGCATCAATATCACCATCAACAAAGGGGACATCGTCGCTGTGCTCGGACCTTCCGGTTCCGGTAAGAGTACATTCCTGCGGTGCCTGAACTGTATGGAGGACCCCACAGAGGGCAGCATTATCTTCAAAGGGGTCGATATCGCGGACATGAAGGTGGACATCAACCTGCACCGCAGGCATATGGGGATGGTATTCCAGCATTTTAATCTGTTTAATAACAAGACCGTGCTTCAGAATGTGATGATGGCGCCGGCATATTTAAGATGCCAGGACCTGAAAAAAGCGAAGCGCAAAAACAGGATGACACGCCTGAAAAATACCTTCCGCGGAAAGAAGGAAGAGCTGATCCCGATCACAGAGACAAAGGAGCAGATCAAAGCGGAGGCAAAGCAGCAGGCGCTGGATCTCCTGAAGAGGATCGGGCTGGATGATAAGGCGGACGCTTATCCGTCCACCCTGTCAGGCGGGCAGAAGCAGAGAGTGGCGATCATCCGCTCCCTGGCGATGAACCCGGATGTGATCCTCTTTGACGAGCCGACTTCAGCGCTGGACCCGGAGATGGTCGGAGAAGTGCTTGACCTGATGAAGAAGCTGGCGGCTGAGGGTATGACCATGGTCGTGGTGACACACGAGATGGGATTTGCCAGAGAGGTGGCGTCGAGGGTGATCTTTATGGATGACGGGCAGATCCGCGAGGAAGCTCCGCCGGATGAGTTTTTCGGGAACCCGAAGGACGAGAGGCTGAAGGAATTCCTCTCTAAAATACTGTAGGACTGCATAAGTATAAGGCTGAGTATAGAATGAAATATGAGAGAATAAGCAGGGCGCTCTTTTTGGAGCGCCCGAACCGTTTTATCGCATATGCGGAATTAAATGGGAAAAAAGAGACGATACATGTGAAGAATACCGGGCGCTGCGCGGAGCTCCTGCGCCCGGGCGCGGTGATCTATGTGCAGGAGAGTGACAATCCGGAGAGGAAGACGAAGTGGGACCTGATCGCTGTGGAGAAGGAGACGGGCAGGGGAAAGCGTCTGATCAATATGGATTCCCAGATCCCGAACCGCGTCGTACAGGAATGGATCGAGGCCGGGAATCTGTTCCCGGACGTGTCCCTTGTACGGCCGGAGACTACGTACGGGAATTCCCGGTTTGACCTGTACGTTGAGGCCGGGGACAGAAAGATCTTTATCGAAGTGAAAGGCGTGACGCTGGAAGAGGACGGGGTGTGCCGGTTCCCTGACGCTCCCAGCGACCGTGCGGTAAAGCATCTGGAGGAGCTGATCCGGGCGAAAAAGGAAGGGTATGAGACATATGTTTTCTTTGTGATCCAGATGAAGGGCGTCTCGTATTTCACGCCCAATACGGATACCCATCCCGCGTTCGCGGAAGCGCTGAGGCGGGCAAAGGAGGCGGGGGTCGAGATCCTCGCTTATGACTGTAATGTAACTCCGGACAGCATCGTGGTCTCGGAACCCGTAGATGCAGTGCTGTACAGCCCGCAGATGAAGGAGACAGTACAGCCTCTTGTGGAGTGGTTCCGTGAGAATCAGAGAGACCTGCCGTGGAGAAAGAGAATGGATGCGTACCGGGTGTGGATCTCGGAGATCATGCTCCAGCAGACCCGTGTGGAGGCGGTGAAGCCTTATTATGAGCGGTTTCTAAAGGAACTGCCTGATGTGAAGGCGCTGGCGGAAGTGCCGGAAGACCGTCTGCTGAAGTTGTGGGAAGGACTGGGATACTATAACCGCGCCCGCAATCTGAAGGAAGCGGCCTGCCAGATCATGGAGAAATACGGCGGGCGGTTCCCGGAGACGTACGAAGAGATCCGGGGGCTCAAAGGGATCGGGAATTATACGGCCGGGGCTGTCAGCTCTTTTGTGTACGGCGTCAGGAAGCCGGCAGTGGACGGAAATGTGCTCCGGGTGGTGACAAGGATCACAGCCGACTGGAGCGACATCACGAAGGCAGGGACCAGGACAAAGGTCGAACGTGAGGTGGAAGAAGTGATCCCGGCGGAGGCGGCGGGAGATTTCAACCAGAGCCTGATCGAGCTGGGCGCCATTGTGTGCGTCCCCAACGGGGAGCCGAAGTGCGGGATCTGCCCTGTAAGCGGGATCTGCCTGGCACATGCGCAGGGCAGGGAGACAGAGTTCCCGGTAAAGGCGAAAAAGAAGGCGCGCAGGATCGAAAAGCGCACGATCCTGGTATTCCGTGACAATGAAAAGACCGCGGTGCGGAAACGTCCGGATACCGGGCTGCTGGCCGGGCTGTATGAATTTCCGGGGACGGAAGGGCACCTGAAGCAGCCAGAGGTTGTCAGATACGCGAAATCGCTGGGGCTTATGCCTATACGGGTAAAAAAGCTCGGCAGCGCAAAGCATATATTCAGCCATGTGGAATGGCATATGGTGGGATATGAAGTGATCGTGGATGAGCTGGAGAAAAATGTGAGAGACCAGGGTGCTGCTCCGGGAGAAATCCTTTTCGCAGAGCTGAGGGAGCTGAAGGAACACTACCCAATGCCGTCCGCGTTTGAGGCGTATATGCCGGATGTATTGTAGTGCAGGGGGATAAATGCGGGGTGATACCGGGGAGATGCAGGATAGAAGCAGAGTCCGCTCTGTTTTCTTGAAAGATGAGGGAAGGCGTGGTATAATGATTGCACATTGTGCAATCCGAAGCGGATGCTCCGCTTCGCCCTGCTCCGCAGGGATTATACCGGGAGCCACGGCTTGGAAAGTAAATGCCGCTGCGCGGCGCTTCCTTTCCTGCGCACGTGGTATAATGATCACACATTGTGCAATCCGAAGCGGATGCTCCGCTTCGCCCTGCTCCGCAGGGATTATACCGGGAGCCACGGCTTGGAAAGTAAATGCCGCTGCGCGGCGCTTCCTTTCCTGCGCACGTGGTATAATGATCACACGTTGTGCAATCCGAAGCGGATGCTCCGCTTCGCCCTGCTCCGCAGGGATTATACCGGGAGCCACGGCTTGGAAAGTAAATGCCGCTGCGCGGCGCTTCCTTTCCTGCGCACGTGGTATAATGATCACACGTTGTGCAATCCGAAGCGGATGCTCCGCTTCGCCCCGCGCTGCGGGAATTATACCCAGGAGAGTAACTGAGATCATGAACGAGAAAGTACAGATATCCAGACAGCAGCAGAAATCAAGGGAGACAAAGGAGAAGATCTTCCAGGCGGCGAAGAGGATCCTCCAGAAGAGTGGATATGAGGCGCTGTCTATCAAAAATATATGTGAGGAAGCCGGCGTGTCTAACGGCAGCTTTTACCACCACTTTAAGACAAAGGATGACCTGCTGTCTTATTATATCGAGGACCAGCCGAAGATCGAGCCTGACCTGCTGGAGGTCCCGGAGGACGTCAGCGGGGTGAAGGAAGGGATCATCCAGGTTTATCTGAATTATGTAAAATACTGCCGGGAGCTCGGCGTAGAGTTTATGGCGGAATATTATGACACGAAAAACCAGGCGCTCAACGCTGCGATCCGCGCAGAGAGGCCGTATCCGATCGTGACGGTCCAGGCCTATGTGGAAAAGGCGGTCGAAGCCGGTGTGGTAAGCCTGAACGAGGAGATCGAAGAATTTACTACAGATATCCGTATGATCGTGATCGGCAATGTTTTTGAGTGGTGTGTGAAGCACGGGAAAGCGGATTTTGAGGGAAATATGAGCCGTTCTCTCGGGAAATATCTTGACGCAGTGCTCTGCCCGGCTGGTACGGATAAAGTCTGAAGGCGCCGCCCGAGGCAGGAGATGGAAAAGAATGAGATGAAAAAGCACGGGGATGAAAAGTACAGGGGATAAAACCATGGAAATGGAATATGATTTTATTATAAATCCGGAATCCCGCTCCGGGCTGGGAGAGATGACCTGGAAGATGATCGAGCCGGAGCTGAAAAAGCAGCGCGTCAGATACAGGGTCCATATGACGGCGAAGCGGAAGGATGCAGGGAAGATCGCTGAGGAGCTGACATCGGACGGAAGGGAGCATACGCTTGTCGTGCTCGGCGGGGACGGGACGCTCAATGAGGTGGTCAACGGGATCCGGGATCCGGAGAAGATCACTCTGGGATATATCCCGATCGGATCGAGCAATGATTTCGCGAGGGGGCTGAGGCTTCCGAAAGACCCGATGGATGCCCTTGAGGCGGTGCTGCATCCGGGGAAGGTGATCCGGATGGACGTAGGCGTTATCTCAGACGGGACGCGCAGCAGGCGGTTCCTCGTGAGTGCGGGGATCGGGTTTGACGCGGCGGTGTGCCATGAGGTCTGCGTGTCCAGGTGGAAAGTGATCTTAAACAGGCTGGGCCTGGGGAAGCTGAGTTACGCTGTGGTCGCCCTTGACCGTCTGGCAAAGGACCGCCCGGCGCATCTGGCCCTTACGATGGAAGACGGCAGCAGGCGGGAGTTCCCGGGGACATGTTTCGCGGCGTTTATGAATCTTCCCTATGAGGGCGGCGGATTTAAATTCTGCCCGGGCGCATCCCCGGAAGACGGGCTTTTGGATGTGATCGTGGCGCATGGACTCTCGGTGCCGAAGATATTGTGCCTCCTGCCGCTGGCGTTCGGCGGAAAACATACAGGATCCAAAGGTATCACGATCCTTAAGTGCAGGAGCGTGCGCGTGGAGGCGGATACACCCCTTCCGCTTCACACGGACGGTGAGCCGGGATTCCCCCGGAGAACGGCAGAGGCCGGGATCCTGGATTCCGGGATTTGGGTGATCACCGGGTAAAGGCGGCTCCGGGAACAGGGGCAGGATGCCCCGGGAAACGGAAGAATGAAACGAAATGCGAGACAAAAGATGAAACGAAAGATTTGCTAAAGGTTTTGTGAACGAGGTTGTTGTAAGTTTTAAATCGTGCTATAATCGGATGCGATAAGAGGGGCGCCCGCATGTCAGATGTATCCGAAATGACAGGGCGGGAGAAAACGGGGAGAAAGTAAAAAGACGGAAGCAGCAGGCTGAGTACAATATTAAAAGGGGCATATCATATGGAACGAAAAGGCAGGTTCGCCGAGCGGATCAGAAAATATAAACATGCCTGGGTGTTCTTGTACATCCTTGTATATATGCCGTGGTTTCTCTTCCTGGAGAGGCATGTCACCACGCATTATCATGTGATCCAGACTAAGCTGGACGAGTGGATCCCGTTCAACGAATTTTTTATCATACCATATCTGATGTGGTTTGCGTTTATCGCGGCGGCATTTTTATATTTCTTTTTTAAAGATGTCCCGGGCTTTTATAAACTGGCGAAATTTATGTTTACGGGGATGACAGTATTCCTGATCGTGTCCACGGTCTTTCCGAACGGGCAGGATCTGCGGCCCGCTGTATTTGCCCGCGACAATATATTCGTAGATATGGTCCGGGTGTTATACAGGGCGGATACATGCACGAATGTTTTTCCGAGCCTGCATGTGTTTAACTCGCTGGGCGTGTGCATTGCGGTCCAGGAGAGCGCGGAGCTCAGGAAACATCCGTGTGTATGCGGGGGGACCTATATACTCGCGGGACTGATCATCCTTGCGACGATGTTTTTAAAACAGCATTCCATACTGGATGTGATCGGAGCCGGCGTGATGGCGTGCGTGCTCTATCAGTTCGTCTATGCGGCGGAGAAGAAAAAGGAGCCTCATTATGCGAAGCAGAAGAGACCGCTCCTGCAGAATAAATAGGGATCGGATCTGAATCAACAGGAAATAAACAGGGACTAAGTTATCAGGAGGAACAGAGAGATGAAGAAGATCATGCTTACCGGAGACCGTCCTACGGGAAGGCTCCATGTCGGGCATTATGTGGGCTCTTTGAGGAGAAGGGTAGAGCTCCAGGATACAGGAGATTTTGACGATATTTTTATTATGATCGCGGATGCGCAGGCATTGACGGATAATGCGGATAACCCGGAGAAGGTGCGGCAGAATATTATCGAGGTGGCGCTTGACTATATGGCGTGCGGGCTGGACCCGGAGAAATCCACTCTGTTTATCCAGTCTCAGGTGCCGGAGCTTTGCGAGCTGTCATTTTATTATATGAATCTTGTGACAGTGTCCAGGCTGCAGCGCAATCCTACAGTGAAAGCAGAGATCCAGATGAGGAATTTCGAGGCGAGCATCCCGGTCGGATTCTTTACTTATCCGATCAGCCAGGCTGCGGATATCACTGCATTTAAGGCAACGGTCGTGCCGGTAGGGGAAGACCAGATGCCGATGCTGGAGCAGACGAAAGAGATCGTGCACAAGTTTAATTCTGTGTATGGGGAGACGCTTGTGGAGCCGAAGATCCTGCTCCCGGATAACGAGGCGTGCATGCGCCTGCCGGGTATCGACGGGAAGGCGAAGATGAGCAAATCCCTGGGCAACTGTATTTATCTTTCCGAGGAGCCGGAGGACATTAAGAAGAAAGTGTTCAGCATGTTCACGGATCCGAACCATATCCGTATCGAGGATCCGGGAAGCCTGGAGGGAAATACAGTGTTTACCTATCTGGATGCATTCTGCAGGCCGGAATACTTCCCGGAGTTCCTGCCGGAGTATAAAGACCTGGATGAGCTGAAGGCGCATTACCAGAGAGGCGGACTGGGAGACATGAAGGTGAAGCGCTTCCTGAACAATGTGCTGCAGGCGGAGCTGGAACCTATAAGGACAAGGAGAAAAGAGCTCCAGAAGGATATACCGGCGGTGTATGAGATCCTCAGAAAAGGCAGTGAGAAAGCGGAAAAGGTGGCTGCGCAGACACTGAAGGAAGTGAAGGCGGCTATGAAGATCGATTACTTTGCGGATGAGGAGCTTATCAGGGCGCAGGCGGAGAAGTTTGCGGCGGAATAGAAAAGACAGGGATATACTTTTACTCTGTTAGAGAAATATCAGGATAGATTCAGGCGGTCATAAAGAGCAGGAGACTGGCAGTGGAAGTGCAGCCGGTCTTCAGATCTTTATGACCGCCATTGTTTTCGATATGGTGTTTTAGATATAAAAAATCGTCATTTCCAAAAGTCGGATAAATTCTGATAAAGAAAAGAAGAGTAAAAAAATAGCATCTTCATATCGAAGATGCTATTCCGACGTGCGATAGAAGATTCGAACTCCCGACCTTCTGGTCCGTAGCCAGACGCTCTATCCAGCTGAGCTAATCGCACATAAAGTGCTGTCTCGTTCACAGCAAAAATAATTATATATGACAAAGAGAAGAGTGTCAAGAGATTTTTTTGAAGTTGAAATATTCAGACAACTCCGGGAAAAGGGGTCAGACCCCTCTTCAGAGGGGTCTGACCCCTTTTCCCGAAATAATCAGAATATTCTCAACATATCCTCCGGAAGATCTGCTGTGAACTTCAGATCTTCCCCTGTGATGGGATGGCGGAATGACAGACTGTGTGAATGCAGTGCCTGTCTCTGGATGTATTCCATATCTGGGTTGTACAGGTAGTCTCCGACAAGGGGAAAGCCCAGATATTTCATATGGACACGGATCTGATGAGTGCGGCCTGTCTCCAGGACAAGGGAGACGAGGCTGTGTCCGTTCTTTTCTTTTACGACCCGGTAATGGGTCACTGCCCGCTCGCCGTGCTCAAAGTCGATCCGGCGCTCGATCAGCGGTGTGCCTGCCCTGCCGATGGGAGCGTCTATCGTGCCGGAAGGCGGGGTGACGTGCCCGCGGACGATGGCAAGATATTCCCGCCGGATCTCGTGGCGCGTGGTCATGGCGGAAAGGATGCCGGAACTGACCATGTGTTTTGCGACCACGGTCAGCCCGGATGTATCCCGGTCAAGACGGTTCGTGCATCGAAAGATAAAAGGTTTCCCCTGCTGCTGATAATAGTACATCAGCGCATTGGCAAGGGAATTTCTGTAATTATGGAGCGAGGGATGCACCGGCATTCCTGCAGGCTTGTTGACGACAATGATGTCTTCGTCCTCGTATACAATGCAGAGAGGCAGATCTACTGGCGGGATATTCGGTGAGCTTTCAGTTTCGCGGATATGGACAGTGAGAGTGTCCCCGGCGCTGAGAGGAGTGCGCATATAGGACCATACGCCGTTTATGAGGATGCTTTCCGGCATCTTTTTCAGCTGTGTGAGATTCTGGCATGAGTAGCCGCGGCGGCGCAGGAACTGTTCTGTGCGCAGCCCATCCGCATGGGCGTCTATATGGTATGTAATGGTCCGTTCCATTTCCTCTCCTTTCTATTTCTCATTCAGCGCTGCCAGCAGATCAGGGCGGCAGTGAAGGGAAATCCGGGGCAGCGTCCGGCGGCATGCCTGTGTGCCTGACGCGTGCAGTCTTATGCTATGTTAGCAGAACATTAGGAAAAATGAAAGGCACAGAGAAAAACAGTCCGAAAAAAAGTTAAAAAGGTCAGAAAGGTCAAAACTAAACCAGGGGCCAAAACCAAAGCTGGAACAGACGGGAAGCCTGTGTTACAATAGCAGAGACGTCTGTAAATGATCCATATCATGATATATGGCATGGCAGAAGAGCAGCAAAACAGAAGAATAGCAGAATAGAAGAATGACAGAGAGGACAGCACACATGGATATCAATCAAAAGCTGACAGAAGAACTGGGAGTGAAACAGTGGCAGGTCGACGCCGCTGTCAATCTGATAGATGAAGGAAATACGATCCCGTTTATTTCCCGGTACAGGAAAGAAGTGACAGGATCCCTCAATGACGAGCAGCTCAGGAAGCTGTATGAGCGCCTGGTCTACCTGCGCAATCTGGAAGAGAAGAAGGAGCAGGTCTTATCCAGCATCGAGGAGCAGGGCAAGCTTACGGAAGAGCTCAAGGCGCAGATCCTGGCAGCGGAGACACAGGTGGCGGTGGAGGACCTGTACCGCCCGTACCGCCCGAAACGCCGCACCCGCGCGACGATCGCGAAGGAGAAAGGGCTGGAGCCGCTGGCGGCGTTCATCCTGCTCCAGAGGACAAAGGAGCCACTGGAAAAGACTGCTGCGGAATATGTCTCAGAGGAAAAAGGCGTGGAGAGCCCGGAAGAGGCGATCCAGGGAGCTGCGGATATTATAGCGGAGTCAATCTCGGACAATGCGGATTACCGCGCCTGGATCCGAAATGCCACGGCAAAGAAGGGCAAGGTCATTTCCACGGCAAAAGACCCGGAGGCTGAGTCCGTATATGAGATGTACTATGAGTTTGAAGAGCCGGTGGCAAAGCTGGCAGGGCACAGAGTGCTGGCCCTAAACCGCGGGGAGAAGGAGAAGTTCCTTACCGTGAAGGTGGAAACGCCGGAGGAGGATATCATCCGATACCTTGAGAAAAAGACGGTCCGCACGGACAACCCGTACACCACGCCTGTGTTAAAAGCTGTGGTGGCAGACAGCTACCAGAGGCTGATCGCCCCGGCGATCGAGAGGGAGATCCGGAATGAGCTGACGGAGAAAGCGGAGGATGGAGCCATCGAAGTTTTCGGGAAGAACCTGCACCAGCTCCTCATGCAGCCGCCTATTGCCGGCAGGGTCGTCCTGGGATGGGACCCGGCGTTCCGTACAGGATGCAAGCTGGCAGTTGTCGATCCTACGGGGAAGGTCATCGGGACCACGGTCATTTACCCGACCGCTCCGACCACGCCCCAGAAGATCAAGGCGAGCAAGGACCTTCTGAAGAAGATCATCCCAAAGTACCATATCTCTCTGATCTCCCTGGGGAATGGCACCGCATCAAGGGAGTCTGAGCAGTTCATCGTGGAGCTGTTAAAAGAGATCCCGGAGGAGAAGGTACAGTATGTGATCGTCAATGAGGCCGGCGCATCTGTCTACTCGGCGAGCAAGCTGGCGAGTGAAGAATTCCCCAAGTTCGACGTGGGGCAGAGGAGCGCGGCGTCTATCGCAAGGCGTCTCCAGGATCCGCTGGCAGAGCTGGTGAAGATCGATCCGAAGTCCATCGGGGTAGGGCAGTACCAGCATGACATGAACCAGAAGAAGCTGGGAGAATCCTTAAACGGCGTGGTGGAGGACTGTGTGAATAAAGTCGGCGTGGATCTAAATACTGCGTCAGCGCCGCTTCTTTCCTATATCTCCGGTATCAGCGGTACGGTCGCGAAAAATATCGTGGCGTACCGGGAAGAAAACGGCAGATTCTCCGACCGCAGGGAGCTCCTCAAAGTTCCGAAGCTGGGACCGAAGGCCTTCGAGCAGTGCGCGGGCTTCATGCGCATCACAGGGGGCAAAAATCCTCTGGACGGGACCGGCGTGCACCCGGAGTCCTACGGGGCGGCGGAGAAGCTGCTTAAAAAACAGGGATATACGCCGGAAGACGTGGCGGAACACAATCTGGCAGGGCTGTCCCTGACGATTAAAGATTATAAGGGCCTGGCAGAAGAGCTGGGAGTCGGAGAGATCACGCTCCGGGATATTGTAAAAGAGCTGGAGAAGCCGGCGAGAGACCCCCGTGACGAGATGCCGAAGCCAATCCTGCGCACGGATGTGCTGGAGATGAAGGACTTAAAAGAAGGCATGATCCTCAAAGGCACAGTGAGAAATGTGATCGATTTCGGCGTGTTCGTGGATATCGGCGTGCACCAGGACGGACTGGTCCATATCTCCCAGATCACGGACCGGTATATCAAACATCCGCTGGAAGTTGTGAGCGTGGGAGATATCGTAGATGTAAAGGTGATGAGCGTGGACCTGAAAAAGAAAAGGATCCAGCTGACCATGAGAGGGATCAGCTGAATCCAGAGTCTGTCTCCAAAGTCTGTCTCTAAAATCTGTCTCCAAAATCCTGATGTCAGGTGTCTTAAGAGCCCTGACGTCAGGCATCTTAAAAGCCAAATGTCAGGCCTCCAGGAGCATCCGGGCAAGTTCCGCCGGAGTCTCGGGATGATACTGCGCCGGGATATGGGAATCCTCATGCGCTCCCCATACTGCGCAGGCAAAGTCAACGCCTGCGGAGGAAGCGCATTTCCCGTCGCCTGAGCTGTCCCCGACATAGAGGATCTCACCGCTCCCGGCTCCTGTCTTCTCCATGTATTTCAGGAGCGGAGCAGGGGAGGGCTTGTGCTCCTCTGTGTCGTCCGAGCAGATCTCGACAGTAAAATAAGGGCGGATGGGGAGCGGATCCAGAACCAGATCCAGCTCTTCGTGTGTCCTGGATGTGACGATGCCAAGAGTACAGCCGGCATTTTTCAACGCTTCCAGCAGCTCGGGGATGCCCTCAAAGGGCTGCATGAGGTCGCTGTGTTTCGCCTCGTTTTCCACCCAGAGGGCGATGGTCTCTTCCGCTCTGTCCGTGATGCCGAAATATTCCATATTCCCTATGGAAGTCCGGCCGAGGACATGGCCCATCTCCTCGATCTCAGGGGAAGAGCCTGTGACGGCGAGGAGAGCCTCGCGCAGGGAATAAAGGATACAGTAGGCTGTATCGAGAAGGGTTCCGTCTACATCAAAAACGATATGCTTATACTTCTTGTTCATAGTTGAAAGTCTCCGTTCTGCCGCCTGGAAAGCGGCTTTTTTCTTTTTGCAGGCAGCAGCCCGGGCGGATATGCCGCACGGCTGTCTGCCGTATGTCAGGAAGTGCCACCCGTCGGGAAGTGCTACCTGTCGGGAAGCACCGCCTGCCCGGAGGCGTCACCTGCCGGGGAGTACCACCTGTCGGAAAGTGCCACCTGTTTGGGAAAATCCCCCTACGCCGTGGTCTCCCTCCGGATCAGCACCGGCGGGATGATCCGGTGCACGGGTCCTGTCTGCGGGGCGGGCCTGCGTTTCTTCCGTTCCTCCATCTGTTCGGAGAGAAGCTTCATTGCCTCATTCGCGATCACGCTGATCTGCTGCCCCACTGTGCTGATCGGGATGACAGCCTCCCTGGAAATAGGCGAGTTGTCAAACCCGATGATCTGGTAAGTATCGGGAAGGCTGCCGTATCTCTGGATCAGGATGTTCAGTAAGACATTGGCATGGGTATCGTTCGGCATGAAGATCCCCTTCCGTTTCCCCGGGTATTTTTGTTCAAGCTGGTCTGTCAGCGAGGAGATCCTCTCCCTGTTTTCTTCAAACGTATTCCCCAGATGGGTGAGGATCAGCTCATAGGGCAGATGGTACTCTTTGCACGTATCCACAAATCCCCGGATCCGGCCGGATGCAGGCTGGCTGTCAGGCATATCTGCGTTTACATGGATGATGATATCGCATCCGCTCTTGCGAAGGAGGCTCGCCGCCTGGACTCCGCCCATGTAATTGTCTGTGTTGACGCTGGATATAAACTGGTCTTCACGCTCGATGCCGACCACAGGCACCCCGTAGGAAGCCAGCTCTCTGGAAGGGACTGTCCCGCTCAGGATGATCATGCCTTCGATATTGTAGGCAAGCAGCTCTTCAATGTATTTCCGCTCCACATCTGCTTTTTCATTCCCGGCGAAGACAAGGAACTTGTAGCCGTAAGTCCCGTAAGTGTCAAGGATCTGGCTGAGCATTTCTGAGTAGAAGTGCATGTACAGGTTGGGGATGATGAGCCCGACGAATTCCGTCTTCCCGCTGGCAAGGATGCGGCCCACTTTGTTTTCCTTATAATCCAGTTCTGTCAGGGCGTCCGAGATCTTCTGCTGATTCTCCAGTGTGAGGGAATCCGGGGCATTAAAATAGCGGGAGATCGTTGTCTTGGAAAATCCCGTGTATGCCGCGATATCTGCGAATGTTACTTTTTTCTGTTTCATGTCTTTTTGCTCCTTTGGCTTAACGCAGACTGTGTCCTATACGATCACAGCAACTACAGTATAACAGAAAAAAGCGCGGGCAGGCAATAAAGTGACCGGTTACAAAACCGGTTTTGTGAAATCTGTACAGAAAATGCGGAGAGAAAATGGGACAAATGCTGAAACTGTATTTTTGTATTGACACTCTGCGTTCCAAGAGCTATGATCGCATTAAAAGAATCGGTTACTTAACCGGTAACGTAATCGGTTTTACAATAATTGTTTCAGAAGAGGAGGTAAAGGGATGAAGAAACGATGGCTGTGTCTGACCGGCGTGATCCTCGCCGCGGCGTGCCTTTCCGGGTGCCAGCAGAAGGATCCGGAGCCGGGAGAGGTGCCGGGCTATGACCAGGGAGAAGAGTATCTCTCGATCTGGGTGCATTCCATAGAGGATACGGAGGAAGGCCAGGCATACAGAGAATCAGTGGAGAGCTTTAACGAGGCTTATGACGGGACGTATTTCGCGGATATCGAGTTCGTGCCGAGGAATGACAGCGGAGGCGGGTATTCGGACAAGGTCAATGCGTCTGTCATGGCGGGAGGCCTGCCGGATGTGCTCACAGTGGACGGGCCGAACGTATCGGCGTACGCGTCGAACGGGATCATCCAGCCGCTTGCGGACCTGACGGAGGAAGAGGAGAGTGAATACCTGCCGTCCATCATCGAGCAGGGGACGGTCAACGGCGACCTGTATGCCCTGGGGGTGATGGAGTCCAGCGTAGGATTCTACTATAACAAGGACATTATCGAGGAGGCGGGGATCGAGATCCCGGACGCGGACGACCCGTGGACCTGGTCGGAGTTCCTGGATATCCTGGAGGAGCTGAAACCTCTGATGGATGAGAAAGACGGCTATCCCCTGGATATGACATTCCCGGTAGGGGAGACGAGCATCTATTATTATGCTCCCTTTGTCTGGTCAGGCGGGGGCGAGCTGGTAAGCGACGACGGGCTGACAGTGGACGGATATTTCAATTCAGATCAGACTGCCGCAGCGATGGAATACTTCCGCACGATCGTGGAAAATGAGTACATGTCGGAAGCGCCGATCGACCATCTTTTCGAGAGCGGAAGGGCAGCGTTTAAATTCGACGGGGCGTGGGAAGTCAATACCGTCTACACAAGTTACCCGGACATCGACCTGGGAGTCGCGCCTTACATTGTCAGCGACGACTGGGACGGAGAGGCCTATACGCCGACAGGCTCGTGGGCGTTCGCGGCGTCTTCCGAGACAGAGGATATCGAGGGAGCCACGGAGCTGGTCAAATGGATGAGCGGAGTGGACAGCGGGATCCGCATCTGGGAGATGACGAAGAATTTCCCGTCTACATATGAAGCATTTGAAAATATCGATGTGTTCCAGACAGATGAGAACTACAAGGCGCTGTACGACCAGCTGAGCAATTACGGGCATCCCAGACCGAAGACCCCGGTGTATCCGCAGGTGAGCACCAGTTTCCAGGAGGTACTGGAAAGCACGGCGCTGAGCGGAAAGGATGTACAGGAAGAGCTTGACAAGGCTGTGGAACGGATCGATCAGAAACTGGAACGTTATACGAGGGAATAAAATTATGAAGAAAAAGAATTCAATCATGGGAATGGCGTTTTTCGGGCCCGCGCTGGTGCTGCTCACCATTTTCTTATTCCTGCCGATGCTGCTTACGTTCGGATTCAGCTTTACGGATTATTTTGCGCTGAATCCTGAGCTGACACATTTCGTGGGGCTGGAAAACTACATCAATATTTTTAAGGACGAACTTTTTGTACAGTCGTTTTTGAACACCGTAAAATTTGTGATCATCATTGTGCCGCTCCAGTGCGGCGGAGCGCTGCTCCTGGCGCTGGCCATCAACAAAGCGGCGCACTGCAAGAAATATTTTAAAGTCGCGTTTTTCGTGCCGGTGGTCATGTCCCTGGCCGTTGTCTCCACACTGTGGATGCAGATCTACAGTCCGGAGGGCATCCTGAATACGCTCCTGGCGAACTTCGGGATCGACGCGCAGCCGTTTATCCACAGCGCGGACCAGGCGCTGCCGTCCATCGCCATCATGAGCGTATGGCAGGGAGTGGGTTACCAGATGATCATCTTCCTGGGCGGGCTGCAGAATATCAACCCCGCGCTCTACGAGGCGGCGGAGATGGACCATGCCAGCGCATGGCAGAAGTTTAAGGACATCACGCTCCCGGAGCTGAAGCCTCTGTGCATCTTCGTGTTCATCACAGTGACGATCGGCGCGTTCCGTATGCTGGTCCAGCCGATGGTTATGACCGGAGGCGGTCCGGACCATTCGACGTACACCCTTGTCTACGACATTTACGAGACAGGTACAGTCAACTGGGAGATGGGACTTGCGTCTACCATGGCGATCGTATTTACGGTATTTGTGGTGATCCTGACGATCATCCAGAATGTACTGACTAAGGATAAGGAGGGAAGAAAGCATGTTGACAAAAAAGCAAAAGCGAATTAACTGGATCCTGGTAGCTGTGCTGCTGGTGCTGTCCGTATTCTTCCTCTTCCCGGTGATCTGGATGCTGGCGAACTCCTTTAAGCCGGACGCGGCGATCACAGCGGATATGAATTCCATAGCGGCGTTCATCCCGCCGGCGCTGAACGGAAACTTTTTTGAAAATTATGTTTCCATCCTCACGGACACGAACTTTTTGAGATACATGGCGAACACGCTCTTTTACGCGGCGGTCCTGATCGTCCTGAGCATCGTGGTAAACGGCCTGGCGGGATATGCGCTTGCGAAGATCAAGTTCCCGTTCCGCGACCAGTGGCTTATGATCATTATCATGCTGCTCATCGTGCCGACGGAGACGGTCATTACGATCCATTTCCTGATCATCGCCAAGGCGGGGCTTTTGAATACCATTGTCGGATACATCCTGCCGCTGATCGTCAACCCGTTCAACATCTTTCTGTTCCGGCAGGTGTTCGTAAGCCTCCCGGACGATGTGTACGAAGCGGCGCAGCTGGACTTCTGCGGGCCGGTGAAATACTTCTTCACCATGGTCCTGCCAATGTCAAAGACTGTGGTCGCGACGGTCAGCGTGTTTACATTCCTGAATGTGTGGAACGATTATCTCTGGCCGTCTCTGGTATTTACATCCAGCGACCTGCTGACAGCGCAGATCGGCCTGAACTCGATCACGTCCAACGAAAATACAACGATGGGGCAGACCCTCGCGGTCATTACTCTTGTTACCATACCAGTCATCATCATCTACTCTCTGTTCTCAAAGCAGATCGTGGAAGGTGTAACATCAACAGGTTCAAAGGAAGGATAAGAAGATGAGTTTTATAGAATTTAAAAATGTATGTAAAAAATATCCGGGTTCTGATAAAAATACAGTAGACAATTTCAATCTTGAGATTGAGGAAAAAGAGTTCATCGCTTTCGTCGGTCCTTCCGGGTGCGGAAAGTCAACGACACTGCGCATGATCGCGGGCTTTGAGGAGATCACAGGGGGCGAGCTCTACATCGACGGCAAGAAGGTCAATGAGATGGCGCCCAGGGACAGAGGAATCTCCATGGTATTCCAGAATTATGCGCTGTATCCCCATATGACAGTGGAGAAGAACATCGGATACGGCCTGAAGAATATGAAAATGCCGGCGGACCAGATCAAGAAGAAAGTGGACTGGGCGATCGATATCCTTGGGCTGGAGGAATACCGTTACAGAAAGCCGAAGAACCTCTCCGGCGGGCAGCGCCAGAGAGTGGCGCTGGGGCGCGCGATCGTCAAGAACTCCAAGGTGTTCCTCATGGATGAGCCTCTGTCAAACCTTGACGCAAAGCTCCGCGTCAGTATGAGGACAGAGATCAGCAAGCTCCACAGACAGATCGGGGCGACGACCATCTATGTCACCCATGACCAGGTGGAGGCCATGACCATGGCGGACCGCATCGTTATCATGAAGGACGGCGTGATCCAGCAGGTCGGGAAGCCGATGGAGCTCTATGACCATCCGAAGAATCAGTTCGTCGCCGGATTCATCGGATCGCCGCAGATGAATTTCTTCGATGTGACCGTATCCGGGGATACCGTGAGGTTTGCCGATGGGAATACCATTACGCTCTCAGAAGGCATGGTGAAGAAATTAGGCGGGCGCCAGGGAGAAATGGTGCTCGGCATCCGCGGCGAGGACATCAAGTCAGACGCCCAGAATCTGGATCTGAACAGCGCCAACAGACTGCACGCAGTCATTTCTGACACAGAGGTCATGGGAAATGAGAATAACCTGTATTTTGAATTCGGAGGCACGCAGGCAGTGGCAAGGGTGTCAAAGTATGAGATCAGCCAGATCGGCGACAAGATCGATTTCGTATTCATGCCGTCAAAAATGCATTTCTTTGACAAAGAAACAGGAGTGAATTATACGGAAGAAGTGTAAGGACGCGCGGAAGCAGTATGAGATCACACAGAAGAAGTATGAGAACACACGGAGGCAGTATGAAGAGACAGAGACTACACTTAAAAGCGCCGGATAACTGGGTCAATGACCCGAATGGCTTTATCTACTACAAAGGATACTACCATCTGTTTTACCAGTATTTCCCCTATGGTCCCCGCTGGGGGACCATGCACTGGGGGCATGCGGTGAGCCGGGACCTGGTCACATGGGAGCACAGAGGGATCGCGCTCTATCCGACTGTGCGTGAGGACAGGAACGGATGCTTTTCAGGGAGCGCCATTGAACAAGACGGGAAGCTGTACCTCGTCTATACAGGGGTGCGCTACGAGGTGGTGAACCCGGAGGACCCGCACACATGCTTAGACGAGCAGTTCGAGTCCGCGCAGCTTATGATCACTTCAGAGGACGGATTCCATTTTGACAATGAGAATGGAAAGACGGTCATCATACCGCCGGTCACGGATAAGGAGATCGGAGACCGGACCCATACAAGGGATCCCAAGATCTGGAGAGGAACAGATGCGTGGTATCTTGTCCTGGGAAGCACGGTGGAGGAAAAGTACGGGGAATTGCTCTTCTTCCGCAGCGAGGACCTGCGCACATGGACTTATGTCAACAAAGCGTGGAAGGGACCGGAATACGGCTGGATGTGGGAATGCCCGGACTTCTTTGAGACAGAGGGCGGAGCCGTACTTATGGTATCGCCCATGGGACTGCTGAAAAACGGAGAGAAGGAAAAAAATCAGGCAGTGTGCTTCCCGGTGGGATTCGAGGAGAGCGCCTGCAGGATGGACATACCGGACGAGTATCAGTTTACGGATTACGGGATGGACCTGTATGCGCCCCAGACCACAGTGGACGCGGAAGGCAGGAGAGTGATGGAGGCATGGATCAGGATGCCGAAGCCTGCGGAAGCCGGCTGGATCGGGATGTTCTGTTCCCCGCGCGTGGTGGAGCGGAGAGGAGAGCATATTTACTTCCGCATGCATCCGAATATCCGGGCAGCCTGCTCGGAAGAGATCACGGATCCCGCTGAGGCTTCCCCGGACGGATATATGGCGGTATTTGAGCTGGAAGACGGGGAACAGGCGGACATCGGCGGGCTCCTGATCACCCGGGACGGAAACCGGATCCGCGCGGACCGGACCGCAGTGTATCCTTCCTTTGAGGGAGCACACCTGATCTCGGAAACCCCGGAGCTGAAAGACGGCTGCCGCCTGGAAGTCCTGGCGGACGACAGTCTTGTGGAGATCTATATCAATGACGGGGAATATGTGATCAGCAATGCCGTGTACGGGATCGGGAAGACGGTCAAAGTGAGCGGAGGGAAAACAGTCCGGCTGTATACGATGAAAGCAGATAAGGAAAACAACGAGGGAATGGAAGGAAAAAGCAGTGAGGAAAGCTATGAGTGACGGAAAGAAATATGATGTGACTGCCCTTGGGGAGCTTTTGATCGACTTTACGGAAAACGGCGTCAGCGGTCAGGGGAATCCTATGTTTGAAGCAAATCCGGGAGGCGCGCCGTGCAATGTGCTGGCAATGCTTGCCAGGCTGGGGTACCGGACCGCGTTTATCGGAAAAGTGGGCAGAGATTGTTTTGGAGACCAGCTCCGCAGCGCGATTGAGGAAGCGGGGATCAGCATGGAACATCTTCTGACAGACCAGGAGATCCACACCACGCTCGCAATCGTCCATACGTTTCCGGACGGTGACCGGGATTTCTCATTCTACCGGAATCCCGGGGCAGACATGATGCTTACGGAGGATGAGATCCCGGAGGATACGATCCGGAACTCCCGGATCTTTCACTTCGGGACGCTGTCCATGACACATGAGGGAGTGCGCGCGGCTACGAGAAAGGCTGTGCATATCGCAGAGCAGTCCGGGTGCATCCTCTCCTTTGACCCCAATCTGCGCCCTCCCCTCTGGAACAGTCTGGAGGAGGCGAAGGAACAGACCCTCTGGGGGCTGGAACACTGCCACATCCTGAAGATCTCAGATAACGAGATCACATGGCTGACCGGGAAAGAGGACTATACAGAAGGCGCGCGGTGGATCTACAGCAGATATCATATCCCGCTTATCCTTGTGTCAATGGGGAAGGAGGGCAGCAGGGCGTATTACGGCGATATCATGGCTGAGGCAGCGCCCTTCCTGCGCGCAGATACAGTGGAGACGACCGGCGCGGGAGATACCTTCTGCGGATGCATGCTCAGCGGCGTCTTGGAGAAAGGTCTGGAAGGACTTACGCAGGAAAATCTGAGAGAAATGCTGACCTTTGCAAACAGCGCTGCTTCAGTCATAACGACAAGGCGGGGAGCGCTGAAAGTGATGCCGGACAGAGATGAGATCGAGCAGAATAAGAGATAAACAGCGGACGGTATAAGAGAAAAAGTGCCGTTCTTGCGCCTCTCTTCAAAGCGTAGTACAATGGAAACGGATTTATTCACAGATTCACGTCATATCGTGAAAAGAGTTCGTCTCCGAGGGACTGCCTTTGTAAGAGAGGCATTTTTTATGGGATCAAAGCTGCTGTCAGATATACAGCGGATGGAAAGGAAAGAAGTAATATGACAAAGTTTGAAGAATTTGAACATATCATCGAAAAACTCCGCGCCCCGGACGGCTGTCCGTGGGACCGCGAGCAGACCCACGCCAGCCTGAAGAAACCGTGCATCGAGGAGGCGGCGGAGGTCGTCTGCGGGATCAATATCCTGGAGCAGACGGGAGACCCGGATAATCTGAAGGAAGAACTGGGGGACCTTCTCCTCCAGGTGGTGATGCACGCGCGCATCGCGGAGGAGGAAGGCTATTTTACCATGGACGATGTGATCCAGGGGATCATTGACAAAATGGTGCGGCGGCATCCGCATGTGTTCGGGGACGCTGTGGCTGACGATTCCGGCGCGGTGCTGAAGAAGTGGGATGAGATCAAGAAGCAGGAGAAGGCCGGGAAAGAGTGGACGGAAGCCTATCTGCCCGCGGCGTTTGAGGAGGCGAAGGAGCTGATCGACGCGGCGGCGGAGAGGAAAGGCTTCGGGAAAATAGAAAGGAATGGTCAAAGTGAATAAGACAAAAGAAAACAGGACAGCAGTATATGTTTTGAGACGGTATCTGCTCCTCTGCGCCGGACTTGCCATTATGGCGTTCGGCGTTGCTTTTTCTATCAAGGCAAGTCTGGGCACATCGCCGATCTCCAGCGTGCCGTATGTGGTCAGCCTGTTTGCCCCGCTGACGGTGGGGACAGCTACCATTGTAATGCACTGTGTATTCATCCTGCTGCAGATCCTCATCCTGAGGAGACAGCACCATCCGATCCAGCTCATGCAGCTCCCGGTGGCGGTCTTCTTCGGATACCTGACGGATTTCGGCGTGTGGGCGGTGCGCGTGATCCGGTGCGATACATACTGGCAGCAGTGGATCGTCTGTCTGATCGGTATCCTCCTGGTAGCTGCGGGCGTCAGTCTGGAAGTGAAAGCGGGGGTCGTGGTGCTGGCAGGAGAGGGCGTTGTCCTCGCCATCTGCAAAGTGCTTCCGGTGAAATTCGGATACATGAAAGTTGGTTTTGACGTGACCCTTGTGGTCACTGCGTGTATCCTGTCCCTTGTCTTTACCGGGCGTCTCCAGGGCGTGCGGGAAGGGACTGTGGCAGCGGCTCTTATGGTGGGGCTGATCGCGAAGCAGTTTGGGAAAGTGCTGGCGAAGTGGGAGTTGGAGAAATAGGGGAGTGAATTGACCCATGCGATCCAGCTGATCCGCCCGTTTCTCTTTTTTACAGGATAAGAGTAAGATATAAATAATGTATGGATAGGCGGCGGGGTAATTATTATGCCGGGGGTTACCATTGGGGATAATGTGGTAATCGGCGCGGGCAGTATTGTGACAAAAGATCTTCCGAGTAATGTGGTCGCTTATGGAAATCCATGCCGGGTGATACGGGAAAATCAATAAATTGTAGGGAATGGGAATTCATTTCTTGACATTTATAAAAAGCAGGTACAGAGTTGGTCAGACAAAAATAATGCGACCAACTCAGGGAAAATTTACGGCCATTACTGGCACCAGGGAGTTTTTCAAATTGGGTAAACACTGTTTCCACAATTTCATCCTAGGAATACACAACATAAAAAGGACGCATGAGTTTCAGGTTTTTCCGCGGAATAGTATAATGAAGGTATTACAAAAAGAATATCAGGGCAGTTTTGTTCTGTGTTATCAGAGCTCATAAAACCTCATATACAAGGGTTTATGGGCTCTAACGTTCTGCCTTGGAGCGTCAAAAAGTGGAGTGAGATATATTGTGTGTAATTTAAAAATGCGATATTTCGGAATTTAATTTCGGATTTTGATATATTAGATTGTTCAGAACGCATTCCTGTGATATGATGATAAATACAATGTGAACAGAAAGTTTAAATAAATAAGACTGAGGTGAAGAAATGGCAATTAGTTACAAGAAACTGTGGAAATTGCTGATTGATAAAGACATGATGAAAAAAGATTTGCGTGCAATGACAGGTGTCAGTACGACAACAATGTCTCGATTATCTAAAGATGAAAATGTGAGTACAGAAATTTTATCAAAGATTTGTTCTGCTTTGAGCTGCGATGTTGGAGATATCATGGAGTTCGTTCCAGATAAAAAAGAGGAACAGTAAGGAGATACGGCATTATGGATCATTCTTATCCTTATATTGCGTCTCTGACCAGAGAGCTGTTTCTTTTCTACGAAATGCGTTCCACCGCAAAGCTAATGGCAGAAGGAAATTCAGATATGGAAAAAGCTGACGTAAGTGCTTATCTTCTGGAACAGCTGAACTCCGCAATCGGCAATGGAGAGTTCATTGATAAAATTCAGTACGAGCCGCACGAACCAGGCGATGTACTGATGCTGACGGGGGTAGGTGAGGTGTTTCCGTTTATGAGAATCCATACGTTACTGGAAGCCTTGCAACCGTATTTTTCGGATGTTCCGATTTTGGTTATGTATCCGGGGGAGTTTGATGGTCGTCATGTAAAACTATTCAATCGTCTGACACCAAGTGATTATTACCGGGCATTCAATGTGATCGATCAAGGGAGATAAAGCCATGATGATTCGAGAAATGTTTGCGGATGACATTAATCGCAAGCAAAAGGCATTTGAGAATGCAATGGCTGCAATTATTCTTGGAATAATGATGTATGTGGTTGCTGTGCTATTAAGAAAAGGAGGATTTGTAGATTATGACGGATGAAAAAATCAAAAATTCCAGTGAACTGGAGTTTGCTGTTTTTTGCATTGAAAATGTAGCGGCAAAGCTGGGTGTGGATGCAGAGCGTGTTTATCAGGCATTTACTGAACAGAGTGACATTCTGAACGGATATATCGTGCCAGAATATGAAATGCTGCATACCCAGAGCCGGGAATATATCGTTGACGATCTTGTTGATGTGATGAAAGAGAGGGGTGTGGAAGTATGATTCTATATCATGGTTCTTTCTTAGAGATCGCAAAGCCGGATTTGATTCATTCCCGTCCTAATGTGGACTTCGGGCGTGGCTTCTATGTTACGCCGTTGTATGAACAGGCAGCGAAGTGGTGCGGCAAGTTCAAACGCCGTGGAAAAGACGGTATCATTTCACGGTATGAATACGATGAAAGCCGGGAAGCTGAACTGAAAACGCTGAAATTTGATTCTTATTCCGAAAAATGGCTGGATTTTATTCTGGATTGTCGCAGCGGAAAAGATCCGACAGATTACGACCTTGTTGTGGGCGGTGTTGCAAATGATAAGGTGTTTAATACGGTAGAGCTGTTCTTTGATGGGCTGATTGATAAGACGGAAGCCATCAACCGCCTGCGTTATGAAAAGCCGAACCTGCAAATATGTTTCCGCACAGAGAAAGCGTTGTCTCTGCTGCATTTTGAAGGGAGTGAAACACTATGACAGCGAACCCGATTTTGCTTCAGAAAAAATACAGCCGTGTTATTGAGTGCTTTGCCAAACAGCAGGGACTTTCACTGGATGCGGCATTGGGTTTCTTTTATCATTCCCAGGTCTATCAGTTAATGCGTGACGGTGTTTCTGATATGCACTGTATGAGCGATGCGTATCTGACAGAAGAACTGGAACAGGAATATGCCGAGAAAAATGCCGGATACCAAGGAAGGAAAGAAAGTGACTTATGGATACAGACAAAGTAATACAAGACTTGAACCGCAGATTTGCCGCATCTCTGCCGGAGTTTTATCAACGTCGGATCATCTTCTGATTGGATGGATGAGATGGGGCTTGCATCGAATCCGGCCATGCGGAAGCAGGTCAAGAATTATCGTGCTTTTTTAATGCGAAAGACCGTCGTTTGAAGGTTAGCATACAGAATAAAGTTCCAGCAACCCCCTGGCACAGCTGCACATGGCTGTCATGGCGGCAATCTGCGGATTAAGGGCTGCTATTTTCAAGAAGTCACACGGATAGAGAAATGAACTTTCCATCCCCATCACAGGTCTGGGGACGGTTGATTTTCCATGTTTTCAAGGTATTTGTTCGTGACATCTGCCAGTAAAGAATACGAGAGCTCAGGATTTTTGAAAGGGCCACTATTCGTGGAATAGCAGATTATTTGTTGTTTGGTACTATCCCAGACAAAGATGATCGGGATTATGGATGTTTACAATCACGTTACGGATCGGGAATGGATTGACAAGGAGATTGTCAAACTGGATGAAGTTCAGGTCATGTAAAGGAAATCTGCCATGCACCTCACGAACCGCGTTCCTTCAGTCAGGGCTGTCGCCGTATAGGTTCCAAACCGAGCATGATTTTCCGTGAGCAAGCTCCTGAAAGGCAACCCGATTTTGTCTCTGCATGGCTTGTAGCTTGCGCGGAAATGGTGTAAAAATGGTGTAGTAAGTCATTTATGAAGCAAATTAAAAAATCGTAACTCCTTAGAAAGCGCGTAAAATCAAGCTTTTTTCGGACCTCCTAAAAAATCTTAAAAAATTAGCACTCACCTCTTGGCTCGTTTGGGGTGGTTTTGTCCTGTGGCGTCAGAGCCCGTAAAGCCTTATTTTACAAGGTTTTTACGGGTTCTTATTTTTTGTCTGAGAGCGTCAAAAATCGTCATTTTTTGCGAAAATGGTGTAGTAAATGGTGTAGTAAAATGGCCGGGGGAGATGTAGAGAGGGGTGGAAATAATCGATAGCGAAAAGCATCAAAATTTGATAAAATTAATCATATCATTGTGATTAATAAAGAAACTTCTTATTTGCATAGGGAATGAGCATATTAAGCAGTTTTATTGAAGTTTGGAACTTAGACCAAATTCATTTATTAATTATAGCGGTTGGGGTTAAAGTAAGAAATGAAAGAACAGTTCCATTTCGAGAGTGGATAGTCAGATTAAGAAAACTTACTTCCTTGATCCGTTGGATATGGAGAGAGGGTGAAAAATGAACTTTTTGTATTTTGAAGATGATGAGTTAGATGATCTGTATTCAGCAATTAATAGACTACAAATCTGTTTCCACCCAGTTTATGCTCCGGAAGGGAAATTTACTGTTAAAACATCTTTTGAGTTACAATCGGGTGATAAAGATATTATTATTATTGCTGACAAGAATTTTGTATCTCCTATTTGTGAGATCTCAAAAAAAGGCACATTAAGTGATAAATATCGTTTGCAAAAGGTGGCTCTTTTTGTTACTTGGGCAAAGTATCTAAATGCCAGATTGACTTGTGGGATTTAGTGGTAGTATAAAAATAGTACAAAGTAAAGATGCCATGCAGACCTAAATCATGTATGATAAGAGAGATGATAAAAAGGAGGCAGTACAGGCATGGCAAAGGGTAGCAGATACGATCAACAGTTTAAGGAGAATGCAGTCAGGTATCGTTTGGAACATCCAGAACTCTCACTTCAGAAGGCAGCTGAGAATCTGGGAATCAGTGATTCCGCTCTCAAGACGTGGCTACGAGCGGCCAGAGAGAACGAAGGGAGCGTACCAACACGGGGATCCGGGAATTATTCCAGTGATGAGGCGAAAGAGATCGCACGTCTCCAGCGTGAACTAAGGGATACAAAGGATGCGCTTGAAATTCTAAAAAAAGCCATCAGTATCCTGGGAAAATGACAGAGGCTGTCTATACTGCCACAGCGGAGTATATTGTGGAAATGGAGCAGCGTCCGGTGAAGCACCACGTCTCTGTCAGCGGGGTACTGAAACATCTTGGTGTTTCACGATCCGGTTATAATGCTTGGAAAAAAAGAGTCCCTTCTGCCACGGAAAAACACCGTGGGGAGATCAAACAGAAAATCCGAAAAATCTATGAAGATTCCCACCAGAACTATGGAGCCCCTAAGATCACAAGGGAATTGTGGAAAACCGGTGAAAAAATCGCAGTGAAAACTGTGGCGAATTACATGCGTCAGATGGGAATCAAAGCCCAATGGGTAAAGCCATATGTACAAACAACCATAGATTCTGATTTCAGTTCGAAACTGCATAACATTCTGAATGAACAGTTCAATCCCGCTCAGCCGGATGCTGTATGGGTGTCGGATATCACTTATATCTGGACGTTTGACGGCTTTGTATACTTAACCAGCATTATGGATCTGTATTCCCGGAAAATCATCGCATGGGTCTTGGGCGAAACACTGGAAGCATCCCATGTGGTGGAATGTATCGAGAAAGCAAAGAAAATCCGCAGAATAGCACATCCGCTTATCATACATACAGACCGTGGCTGCCAGTATGTATCGGATGCATTCCGTAAAGCAACAGAGGGGATGGTAAACAGCTATTCAAAAAAAGCATATCCATGGGACAATGCGTGTATTGAATCGTTCCATGCATTACTGAAAAGGGAGTGGATCAACCGTTTTAAAATTTTTAATTACCGGCATGCATATAAGCTGGTATTCGAATATATAGAAACATTTTATAACACAGTGAGGACACACAGCCATTGTGGATATCTTTCGCCAGATCAGTATGAAAAAGAATACTATGCAGCGTTAGATGAAAGAGCTGAAGCTTTAGCAGGGTAACTCAACATTAAAAGGGCATATTTAATTTGTACTTTTTCTTGACATAGGACCAGTCCATGCTTCTGAAACGCAATACTGGACAGAAAGTGCGGAGCGAGCAGGCTATATCGAAAAGGTTATGAATGATGGTTCTATCGGTTCGACCTTTAATGAGGGCATTATGAAAGTTGAGGGCGAAACTGCCTACTGCGTGGACATCAACACCAATTTCAAGAACGGCTACAAGACCAGAGCCGACGCAAGCACACGCATGAGTACCGACCAGATTTCCGACGTTGCCCTCTCTCTGGAATACGTCAAGCAGTACGCACAGAGCCACAGCGAGCTGAATTATAAACAGGTCTATCTTCTTGAACAGTGCGTCGTATGGCAGAGATTGAGCGTTCATCTTGGCTGGCAATGCGATAACGTCAGAGCTTCCTATGATGAAATCTCAAAAGCCGTACAGGACGAGGTTTACACTGGGGCGAAAGCCTTTGCCAGCGAGAACAAGGGACGCTATGAATGTGGCGGTTACATCTACTCTGGCGAGGGACAGGACATTGGACAGTTCTGGGAGAAACTTGCCGTAGGGAACGCTACCCTTAAAAAGACTTGCAGTAATACCAGCATTACCGACGGGAACGGGCTTTACTCTATCGCTGGTGCGACTTATGGTGTCTATTCTGATAAGGATTGTACGAAACAGCTTACCACCCTTACGACTGATAACAGCGGAAATACTGATATCGTGGAAGTAAAGGTTGGCACAGTCTACATCAAAGAGCTTTGAGGCTTATAAAAGAGTGAAAGCAAACAAAGGCAGTGCTGGTATAGATGGCATGGGTTTTGAGAAATTTGAAGAAAGACTGAATAATAATCTTTATAAAATCTGGAACCGGATGAGTTCGGGAAGTTATTTCCCATCTCCAGTGATGGCGGTAGAAATACCAAAGAAATCAGGAGGAACCAGACGACTCGGAGTACCGACTATAGCAGACCGGATTGCACAGATGGTCGCAAGAGCATATGTAGAACGGGCAGTGGAGACTATGTTTTGTGAAGATTCATATGGATACAGACCACACAAATCAGCAGTAGACGCGTTTGAGAAGACAAGGAAAAGATGTTGGAAATATGACTATGTTATAGAATTAGATGTAAAAGGATTGTTTGACAATATCGACCATGAATTGTTACCTTAAATGTAAGGATGGTGTGATACGAAATAACTTTATCGCAACGGTCAGTAAAACGGCAGCGAAAGGTTTCAGGGATAAGATCAAAGCACTGGAGATACACAAGAAAATCGGGTGCAAGATAGACATGATTGCAGAATTGCTGAATCCGATGCTTAGAGGGTGGATGAATTACTTTGGGAAATTTAATCCGTCAGCAATGAAAAACACGTTACAGTGTATTGAACACAGACTGATAAAATGGGCAATGTGCAAGTATAAAAGTTTTCGTGGACGCAGGCAGAGGGCTGAGAAATGGCTTTCGTCTATCAGAAAACGAGAGCCGAAGCTGTTTGCTCATTGGAGCAGGATGTACTCGTATTGCTAAATGATAAGAGCCGTATGAAGGGAGACCTTCACGTACGGTTCCGTGAGAAGTTTGAGGTGAAAGTCCTCTTACTTACTCGACTGAGAGGTCGGAATTTCTCAACTATGAGAAATTCCTCTTACTCGATTGGTATATTGAAAAAAAATAAATTATAGGTGGTTGTATATGATGCTGAACAGCGATATATTATCTTTAAGGCTTAAATTATAGTACAGATATACTTTCTGATCATTATGGAAACTGATTATTTGACCGAGCCTGCCTGAGTATAACGCAGATAATGAATATGTAGAAAATGAATAAAGAAATCAAAAGAAAATGGAGGTATGAGGATATGATCCATAAAAAACAGCTTATTGGCAAACTTGAGAAGATTGAGAGTATACTGGTCCCGTTTGAACTGGCGGAGAAGATCAGAAAAGATAAGGATAATCTGATAAGTGATATACGGAACTATCGATTTCGGGTTTTGTTGACAGGAGGATTTTCTTCAGGAAAGAGCGCACTTCTTAATGCACTTATGGAGAGATATGTACTCCGGGAAGATCAGGCTCCTGAGACAACGATTGCAACAGAGCTCGTATGGGACGGTGAGGAGTATATTGAGGCAATAAATGAAGAGGGGATAACACGAAGGTTTGATATGATCAGTCCTGGCAGTGGCATGCCTCAGCCATCTGATGATTATGCGGATGGACTTAATACGAAAGATTACCGATGTCTTGTATATCATTTGAATAATGACTTTCTGAAAAAGACTCAGGATATTATTCTTGTGGATATGCCCGGGATTGAGTCCAATATCGACAGCCATAACAAAGCTATTTCGCAGTATATCACCAGAGGTAGCGCATATCTGTTTTTGGTAAGCTGTGAGGACGGTACATTGCGGCGGTCTTCGATTGATTTTCTCAGGGAGGCGTCTCAGTACCCTCAGAGCATGATTTGCCTCATATCAAAATGTGATCTGCGATGCGAAGAGGAGACAGAACAGGTGTGCAACCAGGTAAAGGAGGATATCTATGCGGTCTACGGGCAGCAAGTCCCGACGGAGAAGATCAGTGTTTATGATGAAGATTTGGCATCGCATATCTGCAGACTTCTGGCCGGACTTGATTTGCAGGAGATATTTGAACAGAAATATGTGGGGAGGATTAATTCGCTAGTCCTTCTTGCGGAAAGCCTGCTGAGTTCTGCGGCAGATGCTCTCTGCCTGGATGTGACGGAGTTGGACAGGCGAATTGAGGAATGCAGCAGACACAGGGCAGAGGCTGAAAAAGAATTTATTGTGCAGAGAAAACGACTTGAGAAAAATTACCGGCAGACAGTGCTGCCTTCGATCAGCTATGATCTTAGGGCTGCTCTTACAGCTCAGACCGACAGGTTGACAGAAGCACTTTCGACAAGTCCAGAGGCGTTCAGTGCAGCGGTTAATTCGATTATCCGTCCGGTGCTCTATAATTCGACACATAAAAATATCGAGAGCAGTTTTGAAGCCTATGTTGCGGGTGTGGATGACTCCCTTTTTAAAGATGACAATGATAAGATAAAGCAGGTACTTACGGAAGGATTGAGCCATATCAGGGATTATGTGACGGATGGAAATGCAGAGGGCTCTGAAAAAGGGAATGAGTCTTTCGGTCTTTATCAGCTGACGGCGTCCGCACTTGCAATCACAACAGATATTATCGCACCGGTCATTGAACTTGTTATTGTACTTCTGCCGAATATTCTTGATTTCTTTGCCGGATTTGGACGAAAACAGAAATATGAAGAGCTCAGACAGAAGGTACAGAACATCATCATACCACAGATTGTTGATCAGATGATCCCGAAGATTGAGGAAGCATTGGATGAAACAAGGGCGGCTGTTATTACCGAATTTGAAGAAAAGATGAAAACCATGATGCAGGCGCAGGAAGAGACGCTGGAAAAATGCCTTGAGGAGAAGAAACAGCGTACACAGGATCATGAGGCTGAAGAAGAAAAGATCAGAGAAGCGATACATGAGCTGAACAGTCTTATTATGTAACAGGAGTGTGAAAAACATGATAGAACAAAGGAAAAGTGACAGAGAGTTCCTTGATTTGCTGGAACGGATAGGGAAAGAACTGGCAGAGGACAACAGCGTACTGAATCCGGAAAATGTATTTGTATTTCAGAAAGGTGTGAAAAATGCCAGAGAACAGATAGAAGTGATAAAGAAAGAGGGGCGGAGGATCAGTGTTGGAATTATCGGCTGCGTGAAAGCAGGAAAATCCACTTTTTTGAATGCGCTTTTGTTCGGCGGCGAAGAGGTTTTGCCGCGGGCGGCGACCCCTATGACTGCTTCTCTTACAAGAATATCCTATTCGGAAAAGCCAAAGGCAAAAGTAGTATTTTACAAAAGCTATGACTGGAAGAATATCGAGAACTTTAATCAGCTCTATGAGAAGAGAATTGATGATGAGATCGCGAAAAGAAAAGAAGAGAATGCAAAAGCTGCGGGTAAAAAGAAAAAAAACGGTCTGTTTTCTGTGGATAGAGAAACGGTAGAACGTCAGATCAGCCTCGAGCTTCCTGACAAATATAAATCGTGTCATGAACTTATAAAAATGGTAAAAGAGAATAGGTTGAATGTAGATGACTATCTTGGAAAGGCGGAAGAGATTGAGATAGACAGCAAGAAGCCGCTTGGCGAGAGTTTGAAAGAGTATGTGGGAGCAACCGGAAGATATACTCCAATCGTTAATTATATTGAGCTGGAAGTCGATAATCCCCTGCTTCAGGACCTGGTGGTTGTAGATACCCCCGGCCTTAACGACCCGATTACGTCCAGGGGAGAGCGAACAAAGGATTTCCTGGAAGCGTGTGACGTTGTGTTTATTGTCAGCAATATGAGTCAGTTCCTTCCGGAGGAAGACATCAATATGATTGTGAAAAATATTGGTGACACAAGTATCCAAAGAGCGTATGTCATCGGTTCGCAGCTGGACAGTGCACTCAGGCAGCAGCCACGATCTCTGGCCAGTATCCAGACGGCGTTTGACAATTGCTGTATCAGCGCAGGGAGGCGCTTCCGTGATGAGATCGACCAGGCATCCCGCATCCGGCCTGACAGTGTACTTCTTCAAGAGTTGAAGAAAACATCTCCTGAATTTGTTTCTGCTATGGCTTTTGGGATTGCAGCAAAGCAGAAAAAAGGAATCCGGCTGGAAAAGGATGAATTAAATGTCATTACGAATCTGGAAAAGCGCTTTTCGGATTTTCATACTGTTATAGAAAGCCCCGACGACTTGGCAGAACTTGCCAATATCGAAGGGGTGAGGAAAAGAGTACTGGAAAAAGTCCGCAGTGAAAACAGGAAGATCGCAGAAGGAAAACTGCAGGACTATAAACCGCGCACTGCACTGAGTATGGCAAAAAATCTTGAACGGATGGAAGAGGAGTGCTATGCAAATCTGAAAATGCTGCGGACCGGAGATATGGAGACGCTGGGTGAAAAGCTGAAGCTGCTGGAGGACAATCTGGATTCTATTCGGAGCAATATAAGAAATATTTTTGAGGGTCAGGATGTGCAGTGCCGTAAACAAATACAGAGCCTCAAGACAGAAATCGCCGGTGAAATGAGTGCTCATGACGGGCTGGAAATCGGGACACGGACGAGGACGGAAATGTGGACGGAACAGTATGGGCTTTTCGGTTTGTTTAAACGAACGAATCGCGAAGTGGTAAGGGATGATGTGGCTGATGTGTCTCAGGTTGTAAAGCTTATTAGTGGGTTTGGTGCAAGAGTCATGGAAATGATCAATGAGCAGCTGGACAATATTTTTGACATCAAAGGACTGAGCGACCAGATCAAAGGATGTGTGCTTGGAGCATTTGATCTCAGTGATGATAAATTTGACCGCAATGAGATCCTGCTCCCGTTAGAAAATGCCATGACAAATTTGACAGTCTATGAAGTGGAATTTGATTTTATGGATGAGATCAGCGAAACAATCTACAACGCGTTTCCGAACGGTCAGGCTGTAAATGAAGAGATTCATTGTCTGCGCCAGCTTCAGGAGAAAGAAATGCGAAAAGTGCTCAAAATATTCTGCCAAAAACTTGACGAAACGGCTGATAATATATCTGCAAATATGAATGAGCAGGCGGCAGTTTTTGTAGACAGTATCCAGAAAAAAATCTCAGTGAATATTGAACATATACGCCGGCTTCTGGATAACAGAGAAGAAAATGTCAGAGAATATGAAGCGGTGATCAGCCGGCTTCGCAGCAGCAGACAAGCACTTGTCAGCTATGCCGGGAAGGAGAAGGGCTGATGGCTTTAAAAAGAAACTTTGATTTCGATTACAGCGCCCCGATACTGACAGGCAACAGATACTTGGATAACCGGGAAAAAGGACTTGAACTTGTGGCACGCATCATTTCAGCGGAGCCAGATAAATACAGTGGATATGACAGAATAGACCGTATTATGGATGAGGAGATCCTGCTTTCAACCGGAAGTCTGAGGCTGGATGATGAGCTTGAGGTATACGCACGTTTAACTGCGCTCAGCGACAGACTCATGGAAGGAAAGTACAGGCTTTTAAAAGAGCGTACTGTGATCGGACTGGGAGGGAAATTCAGCGCGGGTAAATCATTGTTTATAAACTCCCTTCTTGGGAAAGATGAGCTCCCGGTTGATCAGGCTCCGACCACATCAGTTCCTACATATATCATATCAGGGAAGAAGGATGAGGTGTTTGCCTATACATTAAAAGGAACTCATCTTCCTCTGGACGGGGAGGCTGTAAAAGCAATTTCACACGGATTTCAGAAGGAGTACGGACTTGGGCTTGCCCGTTATATTTTATATCTATCAGTAAGGGTAGAAGGTTTTATGCCTGAAGTGGCACTTCTGGATACCCCGGGCTACAATAAGCCGGACGGGGGGACTGAAGATGAGTTTTCTGATTTAAGGAAGGCGTATACCCAGCTTCGCTCTATAGACTCGTTGATCTGGCTGCTCGATGTGCAGAACGGAACGATTACACAGAGTGATATAGATTTTATCCGTCAGCTCAACATGAATTCAAAGATACTGATCGTAGTCAATAAATGTGATCTTAAAACGGAAGAAGAATATGCGGTTGTTGTCAAAAGCGTCCGGGAATCAGCAGAGCATGCGGGGATCCCTCTTTTTGATGTGGTCCCTTATTCCTCCATGGATCCGGAGGCATATGAAGGTATTGAAAAAATACATGAATTCTTTGAGTATTCCCGAAAAACCGGGCTGAGGTCCGAGGACGTTGCCGCAGAAGCGGAGGGGATTCTTTCACGGATCAATAAGTCTTTTTCCGGACGCATAAAGCAGCTGGATTCTGTTGGGAATAGTCTGTCAAAGGCAATTTGTAAATCCTCAAATATTTTTGAAATGCAGTCCCTGGTGGAAATGTATGGTGAGATCAGCCTTGAATCTTCCAATATAAAACATGACCGGGAAAAGTTTAATAAGACAGCAGGCAGGCTGCGGCATATGATAGAGCGTTTGTGACTGAGGGGAGAATAATAAAATGCAGGATAATAGTGAAGAATATTTAAAACTGATATCACGTTTGTCTTCCGTAAAAAAGGAAGACAGGACAGAGTCGGGGAGAAGCTGGGAGAAGCTGTCGCAGTTTTTGAATACTGAGGCGGCAGCAGTGATCGAGGACAGCACATATCCGAAAAAAAGCGTCCTTAAGGCAAAAATCGACAACGCTCTGGATGACGCGCAGCTGTTTCTGCGCGAGCCGTATCTGTATGGAAAACCTGCAGTTGGCGTGCTTGGGGGAAAAGCAGCCTCGGCGGAAGCATCTTTTCTTCACCAACTTCTTAATTCATATATACCGTATGAGCTTTGTCTTCAGCGGTCGCTTCCATGTGCTGTATACAAGGGGGAACGTGTTCAAACAGCAGCAGTTGGAAAGAGCGGGAGCCTTATTCCGCTTGATATGGATGAATATTCATTGATGTTGGAGCTTTATAAGCAGAAACTGCGGATGGATGATCTGGCTGCAGGGATTACATTTTCCCTTCCGGATATGTCTGAAGGATATAATTTGATTCGTTTTCCCTGGTATGCGCAGGAGAAAGAAGAAGAGTATATACGTTTGGCAGGGCTTTGCAGCATATTTTTCATACTTTGGGACTCGGAATATCCAGACCGGTATGTGCCGAGAAGTGTAACAGATCAGGAAGTTCCGATAATTATTGCGGTGAGAGAAGAGGACGGCTCTGCTGTAAAATTTGCGGAAGAACTCCGCAGCAGAATACCAGGAGTTGATATTTCGGTAAAGAGTATAAAAGAATGTGCGTCGCTTATGGAAAAGCAGAATGGGATTCAATATAATTTTACTGTTGGAAACAGGATCTTTGCAGCTTTGTTAAAGCTTTTGGCTTATGAAAAATCTGAAGTGAAGAGGCATGCTGCAAATATAGAAAATCTTCAGCGCAGCGCAGTCTTTGTAGAAAATCTTCAGAATACACTCGACGAAATCAGATCCGTTAAATCTGCGCAGAAAAACAGGGAGCTGAAGAATATCGAACGACTTACCGATGTTCTGAAGGAGACGGAAACGCTGCTGCAGGATTTTGAAAATACGCTTCTGCTTCAATATCCTTCTGAGGTGCGGGAAATGCTGAAAAGTGGAAAGTCCGCAGCATCTCAGCAGGAAATGTATTCTGAGGAGGAAGTTCTTTTCGTAATTGGATCATTTGAGAATTCGAACAGCGATCAATCGAATGAGGATATAGCCATGCGTATCGTCCGGTCGTTGACTGAGAGAGGATTCAAATATGCAGCTCTGGACAATCTCTGGCTTCTGAAAGCAAGGGGGCAGCAGGTTCCGGAAAATATGTTGAATGATCTTATGTGCTATACAGGAAAAGACATTCGTTATATGCGGGCTGTGATTTGTTTCGCAGAGGAATTAAAGATTTCTGACAAAACAGCTGGCTGTATAGCTTCACAGATTCCGGCGAATACAGCAGATGAACTCTATTATCTGGCATATTATACAGAATATACAAGTGGAAATACGGCAAAAACTGTCAGTGCATATGAAGAGGCGTTTGAAGGCGGAAGCAGAAAAGCAGGAGAATGGCTCACAGATCACTATTTTGGAAAAGCAGAAGACAAAATTAATCTTTCTGCTGATTTCAAGACACGTAAGGCAAAAAAACTTGCGGACAGCCTTATTCCGCGTGCTGCAAGATATTATGGTATGTATTGCATTCTGAATCAAAAGAGGTTTTACAGACAGGGAATAACGTATCTGCGGATCGCTGCTGCGCTTGGCGATATACCTGCGATAAGGTTTTACGCGGGTTATCTTTTTGAACAAAGGGGCTCGGATGATAAAGAGACCGTTTATGCAGCTTTGGAATTGTATAAGTATATGGATAATCATAATATTGCGGAAGAGAATTTGTCTGACAAGATAGGAATATTGTATTATAGATGCAAAGATTATGTTAACGCCAAAAAGTGGCTTCAGAAAAAGCATAAAATGCCGGAGGCGGCTTATTTGCTCGGCAGTATGTACTATAGTGGGACGGGATCCACAGCAAAGAACCCTGCAAAGGCACAGGAACTGTTAGGCTATGCTGCTTCCAACGGAAACAGTACCATAAGAAAAAATGCAAAGCAAAAATTACAGAACATAGAGAAAGAAAAAGAGAAACGAGTAAAAAAACTTGCAGAACAGAAAAAAACAGAATATAAGAAGACTGCAACTTATTCAAGCCATACTGTCAGCAGCAGTTCAAGTGATGACTGCTTTATTACTACTGCTGTGTGTGGTTCGGAAGGAAAATCAGATAACTGCGAGGAACTCACAGCGTTTCGGCGTTTCAGAGACACAGTATTGAAAAAGACACCTGAGGGACAGGCGTTGATAAAGGAATATTACCGTATTGCTCCAGAAATCGTAAAATGTATATCCAGGGAACCGGACGCAGCAGAGATTTATCATTACCTTTATGAAAAATATATTGAACCTGGATACTTACTATTGATGCAGGGCAAACAGAATGAAGCAAAGCGGTTATATGCCGAGGGGGTTTTGAGGCTTGCAAAAAAGTATGGTGTTGAAGTGAGCGTAGAAGGATTTGAACTTTTCTAAAAAAATGGTTTGCAAAAAAACGGTCTCAAAAGGGTTGAAAAAATCAGAAATTAGCACTTACCTCTTGTCGTGTGGCGGGTGGTTTTGTCCTGTGGCGTCAGAGCCCGTAAAGCCTTATTTTACAAGGCTTTTGCGGGTTCTGTCTTTTTGCTTTATAGGAAATTCCGATTTTTGGATAAGGGGGAAAAGAAGCCCTGCTGATCGAACATATGTTAGATCAACAAGGGAATGGACATGACAATAGGACGATGGTTAGATTTAGAAGATATAAAAACCTTCTTCTCCAAACAAATCGTCAAAAGGGTCGTCTTCATTCAGAAAATAATCCATATCCAGAAGGTCATCCTCGCTCATATGGCGAATGTCCTCGGATGTCATTCCTTCGGGGGGATTCTCTATGTATTTTTTGCGCAGTTCCTCGATATCTGGTTTCATGGTAAACTGTTGCTGATTTCATGAGCTGTCACCAGACTGCTCATGAAATCAGCAACAAGCAAGCTCCCAAAAGGCAACCCGATTTTCGTCCCTGTATGGCTCGTAGTTTTCGCGGAAATGGTGTAAATTTGGTGTAGTAAGTCATTTTTGAAACAGATTAAAAAGTTGTAAATGCTCAGAAAGCCCGTAAAATCAAGCTTTTTTCAGGCTTTCTAAAAAAATCTTAAAAAATTAGCACTCATCTCTTGACAGTGCTAATAACATTTGCTATATTACAACTAGAACAAGGGAAGAGGAAAAGGAAAGGTTCCTGAAGTTCCCGGTTCTCAAAACTCAACACTCCGGATGGGATTTCGGAAGTGCTTCATAATATAGATAGATAACAAAAAGGTTTGTTTTTGAAAGGAGATATGACTTATGTTAATGCCTAGTATTTTTGGAGAGAACTTATTTGATGATGATTGGATGGACTTCCCGTTTGACAGAGATTTCTGGGGAAAGAAAAATCCGCTGTACGGAAAGAACGCTAAGAACATGATGAAGACAGATATCCGCGAGCATGACAACGGATATGAAGTTGACATCGACCTGCCGGGATTCAAGAAAGATGAGATCAGCCTGGAACTGGAGAACGGTTACCTGACCGTATCCGCTGCAAAGGGCCTTGACAAGGACGAGCAGGATAAGAAAGGCAAATACATCCGCAGGGAGCGCTACGCAGGCGCAATGCAGAGAAGCTTCTATGTTGGCGATACGCTGACACAGGAAGATATCAAAGCAAAATATGACAACGGTATCTTAAGCATCAGCATCCCGAAGAAGGACGCTAAGGCAGTAGAGACAAAGAAGACCATTGCCATTGAAGGATGATGGGATGACACAGAAAAGATGGCAGAGATGCCATTGATATAAAAGGGGGGTCCGGCACCAGAGAGTGTCGGATCCTTTTTTGAAAGATATAGGACAATGGCTGCGGAATATACCGCAGCGCTGCAAAGTGATCCGGGTTGTGAAGAGCGAAAGGAGAAATGACTTATGATGATGCCCAGCATTTTTGGAGAAAACTTATTTGATGACGACTGGATGGATTTTCCATTTGCTCATGACTTCTGGGGCGGGAAAAATCCTCTGTATGGAAAACGCGCAAAAAACATGATGAAAACAGATATCCGCGAACATGACGACGGATATGAGATTGATATCGACCTGCCGGGATTTAAGAAAGATGAGATCAATGTGGAGCTTGATGACGGATATCTGACGATCTCTGCTGAAAAGAGCCTGGATAAGGACGAAGAGAAGAAACACGGAAGGTATATCCGCAGGGAGCGCTATGCAGGCGCGATGCAGAGGAGCTTCTATGTAGGCGATGCGCTGACACAGGAAGATATCAAAGCGAAATATGAGCATGGTATCCTGAAGCTGTCTGTTCCGAAGAAAGAGGCGCAGGCAGTGGAGAGCAGCAGCCACATCGCGATCGAAGGCTGATGTTTCGCACAACAGGCATAATATAACATAAGAAAAGGGCTCGGCGCCGGTAAGGCGCCGGGTCTTTTTTTTGCGGTCTTTTTTGCGGCCTTTTTTGTCAGGCCGGGGACTGTTTTCATTCTTCCATTTTTTTCTGTTCCTGATATAATGTAGGACGGATAATGAGAGAAATGAGGAACAGAAGATGAAAAAGGAAAATGATTTCGGCAGGGATTCCATTCCCCTGCTCGTGCTTAAGATATCAATCCCGTTCATGATCGCGCAGTTTGTGAATGTGTTTTACAGCATTGTGGACAGGATCTATGTGGGAAATATCCCTGGGACGGGCGCGGATGCCCTCGCAGGAGTCGGCGTGTGCGCTCCGATCGTGACGCTTTTGTCGTCTTTTGGCACTCTGTTTGGGATCGGCGGCTCCGTCCTTTTCTCCGTGCGGCTCGGGGCGGGGGACGAGAAGGGGGCACGCAGGCTTTTGGCGAACAGCTTCGCGTGGATGCTCATCGTGTCAGTCGTCCTGACCGCGGTATTCCTGCTGACGAAAGACGCCCTGCTGAACTGGTTCGGGGCCAGCGGCGTGACCTTCCCCTATGCGGATTCTTATATGACGATCTACACGGCGGGCACGGTCTTTGCCCTGCTCTCCATGGGCATGAATTATTTCATCACAGCCCAGGGATTCCCGGTGCTGGGGATGACGACCACGCTGATCGGCGCTGTGATCAATATTGTCCTTGATCCGGTCTTTATCTTTTTGTTTGATATGGGAGTGGCAGGAGCCGCGGTGGCCACTGTGATCGCCCAGATGTCTTCCTGTGCGTTCGTGCTCCTGACGCTCAGGAGAAAGAAGATGAGAGTGCCGCTCGGACTGGCGAAGCCGGAGCTGTCGGCCGGTATGCGGATCGTGAAGATCGGGTTTTCGCCGTTCCTGATACTCGCCACAGACAGTATCATCATCATTGCGCTGAATGCAGTGCTCCAGCACTACGGGGGCAGGGAGTACGGGGATACGCTCATCACAGTGGCAACCATCGTGCAGAGCTATATGCTGCTGATCACTTCGCCCATGCTTGGGATCACCGGCGGTTCCCAGCCGCTGATCAGCTATAATTACGGGGCGAACCGCCCGGACAGGATACGGAAGACATTTTTCTGGGTGCTTGTCCTGTGCGTGTGCTTCACTTCCGTCATGTTCCTTATCTCCAGGATCGTGCCGCAGTATTTTGTATCCATTTTTACGGATAATAAAGAGTACGCAGAGCTTGCCATCTGGGGGATCCGGGCGTTTACGCTGATGATCATCCCTCTGAGCTTCCAGTATGTGATCGTGGACGGGCTGACTGCCCTCGGAATGACGAAGACATCGCTGAGCCTGTCCCTGTTCCGGAAATCACTGTACTTCGGGGCAACCTGCGTCCTGCCTGTGTTCTTCGCCGCCCAGTCCGCGTTCTATGCGGAGCCCGTGGCGGACGGTGTCTCCGCGTGCGTATCCTGCATTGTTTTCTCTTATATTTACAGGAAATACCTGCGCGGAGCGGGACGGCTGAAAGAGATCAGGATATAAAAGGGCAGGGAGCAAAGCCTGTTCTGCCTGTCTATGGTTGCATGAACCGGGGAAACTATTTATAATGGGATGGAAACAGACAGACAAGAATAAGATCAGGGAGATTTACAGATATGATAAAAGTGATCGCAAGCGATATGGACGGGACACTTCTCGGCGATGACCACAGGATCGCTCCGGGGACGCTGGAGGCTGTGAAGGAAGCTGTGAACGCGGGGATCCGCTTTATGATCTGCACGGGGCGGAATTTCCCCGGGGCGATGGAAGAGCTGGAAGGCGAGGATCTTGTGTGCGACTATATCGTCAGCAGCGGGGCGGAAGTGAGAGACCCGGAGCAGAGGGTTGTTCTTACGTACCCCATGAGTATGGAGCTGTGCAGGAGAGTGTACAGTGTGATCAGAGAATATCCGATATCCATGGTGATCTGTACGGATGGTTGTGATTACCGGATCGGTACAGCCGGGGAAGTCGAAGAAAGCATCCTGATGGAGGCGATGCTTTTCCATATGGACACAGACCGGGAAGCTGTCAGGAAGACGCCGGTATTTCAGCGTATGAAAAAACGGACAAGAGCGGCTGCCAGCCTGGACGAGCTGGAAGAGAACGGCGTGCCGGTATACAAGCTCTTTCTCTTTACAGAAGACCGGGAGATGCTGGCGCAGATCGGGAAAAAGCTGGAGCCGGACAGAGAGATCGCGGTCGCTTCTTCCTTCCCGACGAATCTGGAGATCACAGATGTGAGGGCGCAGAAAGGGCCTGTACTCAGGGAATATGCCGGTTCACTCGGTTATACGATGGATGAGATCATGGTGCTGGGAGACAGCCTGAACGACCTGTCTATGATCTCCATGGATTTCGGGGCGACAGTGGCAATGGAGAATGCGGACCCGGAAGTAAAGCAGGCGGCAAAATACATTACAAAGTCAAACGAAGACCTGGGAGTGGCATATGCCATAAGAGAGCTTCTGAAGCGGCAGGCAAAGCTGCGCGGGGACAATGGAAGCCCGGATGGAGAAAGCTTATAAAAGTGCGGAATCAATGATAGAAAGAGAAGTTGGATAAAGATTATGAGATTAAGAAGCAAACTTGCAATAAAATGCGCGAAAGCGACGAGCAGCCTGATCAAAAAGATGAATCGGGGGAGCGGGGTGACCCTGCCCGGGTATGTGGCCCGCCTGATCGATCCGAAGATCTTAAACGAGATGGCAGGACAGGTCAGGGAAAAGATCATCGTGACCATGGGGACGAACGGGAAGACGACGACAAACGCGATCCTGTGCCGTGCCCTTGAGAGCGAGGGGAAAAAAGTCATCATCAACCGGACCGGGGCGAATATGCTGAACGGGATCATCTCTGCGTTCGTCCTTTCCACGGATAAGAAGGGACGTCTGGACGCGGACTTTGCCTGCATCGAGGTGGATGAGATCGCGTCCGTGGGCGTGCTGCCCAGGCTGACGCCGGACTGTGCCCTGCTGACGAATATTTCCAGGGATCAGCTTGACCGTTTCGGCGAGGTGGACATCACCTACAATAAGCTGATGGCTGCTGTGACGAGCGTGCCGAAGACCACGCTCATCATCAACTGCGATGATATCCTTTCCTATTCGCTTGCCGAGAACAGCGGGAATCCGTATGTCACATATGGGATCAGCGAACAGATCTTTGACGATATTTCCCGCTCGGAGATCCGGGAGAGTATTTTCTGCCGGAAATGCGGGAAAAAGCTGGAGTATGACTTCTTCCACTACGGACAGCTGGGCATCTACCACTGCCCGAACTGCGGATGGGAGCGCCCGCAGCCGGACTATACGGCAGAGCATATCGAGCTTCACGATGAGGTGTACTCTTTTGACATGGACGGGCTCCACATCGATTCCACGGCGCGCACGCCGTACAATATCTACAATACGCTGTCCGCGTATACGGCGCTGAAGACGCTGGGCGCGGGATATGCCGGGTTCAAAGAGATGATCGAGGCGTTTGACTATGGGAATAACCGTGAGAGCATCTTTTGGATCAATGGGGCGAGAGTGCAGCTCCACCTGGCGAAGAATCCCATCGGTTTCCAGCAGAAGGTGTCCCTTGTGCTGAAAGATCCGAAGCCAAAGGACATTATCATCCAGATCAATGACACATACCAGGACGGGGAAGATGTCTCCTGGCTGTGGGATGTGGACTTCCAGTATCTGGCGGACAGCAACGCGCGCAGCATCATTACCGCGGGGACGAGGCGGCATGACATGGGGCTCCGCCTGAAATATGAGGATATCCCGTGCGGCTCCACTACGGATCTGAGGGCGTCTGTCCTTGACTGTGTGGAGAATGGGACGAAAAATCTGTATGTGATCGTAAATTATTCCGGCCTGTACCGGACGAACCATATGCTGACAGAACTTGAAAAAACCTGCGGAAAGACCGGGGAAGGAAAAGCAGGGCAGGAAAAGAGCGCGGCAGGGAAGCCGGAGCCGGGGGCACAGGGACAGAACAGAGAGCAGAAAGGAGGGGACCGGGCATGATGGAGCAGGAGAAAATGAAGCAGGACGAAATGCAGCGTGATGGAGTGAAGCAGGGCAGGATGAAACTCGTGATCGGGCATTTGTACCCGGACCTTCTGAACCTGTACGGTGACAGGGGCAATATCCAGTGCTTCCGCAAACGCCTGGAATGGCGGGGCATGGAGGCTGAGGTGATCCCATTCCTCTCGGGGGATAAGATTGATTTCTCAAAGCTGGACATCGTCCTCCTGGGCGGGGGCTCGGACCGGGAACAGGAACTGGTCTGCGGATTCTTAAAAGACATCCGGGAGGACTTTAAAACGTATGTAGAGGACGGCGGCGTTGTGCTGGCGGTCTGCGGGGGATATCAGCTCCTGGGGAAATATTACAGGACGGATAAAAAGACCATCGAAGGGCTGGGGATCCTGGATATCACGACGGAGTGGGAGCCGGAGCGCCTGATCCGAAATATTGTGCTGAACAGCCCGCTTTTCGAGCAGCCGGTGGTGGGATTCGAGAACCACGGCGGGCGGACCTATATCGGGGACCATACCCCTTTTGGAAAGGTGTTTTACGGGCTTGGCAATACCGGAAAATCCGGGTATGAAGGCGTGGTATACAAAAATGTGATCGCCACGTACCTGCACGGACCGCTGCTGCCGAAAAACCCGCAGGTGTGCGACTATCTCCTGGAGCGCGCGCTGAAGCGCAAATATGGGGAGAGCGTGACGCTGGAGCCGCTTGCGGACGAGCTGGAGCACAAGGCGAACAGCTATATCGTGGACAGGTACAGTGATAAGAAATACATTCTGAAAGAAACGATCAAACGTTACACATAATATGCCGGGGAGGCGGGCTTATGGGATATACTTATGTAATGTCAGATATACACGGCATGGGAGAGCTCCTGGAGAACATGCTGGAGAAGCTCTCTTTTTCGGAGGAGGATACACTCTATATCCTCGGGGATATGATCGACCGGGGGCCGGATCCGGCAAAGGTGCTGGATATCGCGTCGTCCCGCGGCAATATCATTCCCCTCAGGGGAAACCATGAGGATGAGTTCATCAGCTGGTATGACAATGAAATAACCAGGATGTTCCAGAAGTATTATTACAATACCTATGATATCCTTATGGACAGCCGTTGTACGCGGGAGAAACTGCCGGAGTATGTGGCCTTTATGAAGAGCCTGCCCTTCTATAAGAAAGTAAAGCAGGAGGACAGGTGCTTCCTGCTGGCGCATGCGTCCACAGAGGAGATCCTCCGGACGTGGAAAAGAAAAGACCGTCTGATCTGGGATACCTCTATGGTGGACCGGAAGAAGGGGATACCGGGATATGTCTCTGTTGTGGGCCATGTCCCGACTTTTGTTATCCGGGGATTCCCGAAAACACCCGCAGAGATCTGGCACAGCCCGGATGGGCGGCTCATCGATGTGGACTGCGGGGCAGCGTTCCCGGACCTGGGCGGACGGCTTGGCTGCCTGTGCCTGGAGACGGGGGAAGAATTTTATGTATCAGCCCGGGGACAGGCATAGCGGGGACAGGCATAGCAGGAACATGCGTGGCGGGAGCTGCCGTATTTGCTGTATTTGCCTGTCGTATCTGCCGGGAGGAGGGAGCATATGAGGATACATTACAGAGAGACTGAGAGCGGGATTGAGATCGTGCGGTGCTTCGGTGCTGACGGGAATGTGGAGCTGCCGGCTGTGATCGGTGGAAAGCCTGTGACCCGCGCGGCGGCCTACGCGTTTTCTGCGAGAAAAGCGCAGGAGGACGAAGACGTCCTGGTCTGTGAGACAGAGGAGAGCAGGCTCTTCCGGCAGCAGGAGCGCCTTCTGGCAGGAGAGGCAGTGGAGAGCGTGCGCTTCCCGGATACGATGGAGGAGATCGGGAAATATATCTTTTACGGGTGCAGGGATTTAAGGCGGCTTAGCTTTTCGGACAGGCTGACAGAGATCGGCAGCGGGGCGTTCACTGGGTGCAGGTCTCTGTCCAGGATGGATGTGCGGTTCCTGACCGGCAGGAAGTCCTGTGTCCCGGAGATACTCGGCGATCTGTGGCAGAGGATCGACGCGGTCTTTTATGAACCGGGCAGTCCGGCTCCGGCGGCGTACCTCGTATTTCCAGAGCATTACGAAGAGGCGGTGGAGAATACGCCTGCCCGCATCCTTTTTACACAGCATCACGGTTCGGGGAATAATTACAGGCAGTGCTTTTACGGGAAAGAGATGGATTACCGGAAATATGACGACCTGTTTTATGTGGCAAAGGCCCAGGATAAGACAAGCGTGCTGTCGGACCTTGTCTTCGCCAGGCTGATGTATCCGGCGGGGCTTACCGGAGAGGCGGAGGAAATGTACGAGTCGTATATCCGGGAGCACGGCGCGAAGACAGCGGCGTACCTGACAGATACCGGGAATCTTGCCGCACTGAGAGAAATGTCCCGACGGGGGCTGTGGACGGAAGCGGCTCTGGATGCGGCTGCGGACCATGCGTCAGCCGGCGCCGGGACCGCGGAGAGGAGAAGCGTTTTAAGCTTCCTGATGAATGAAAAACACAGATTATTTCCTGTGAGAAAGGGAAAATATGAATTATAACATACCAGAAAGCAGCGGGTACGGCGGAGAGGAAGCCGCAGAAGCTGCATTAAAGCTGGACCGGATCGGCAGGGAGATCCTGGGGATCTGCCGGGATGAGCTGTATTTTTCCATGCGGTTTATGGACGTTGCCCTGAGCAGCTTTGTGTACCAGATGGATACGGCGGTCAGCCCCTTCGGGACGGACGGGTACAGGATGTACTTTCATCCCCGGGAGCTGGGCGGGCTCTACCGGCAGAACCGGATCCTCGTGAACAGAGGGTATCTCCACATGGTCCTGCACTGCATTTTCCGGCATCTGACCAAGCGGGGCATGGACAGAAGGTACTGGGATTTAAGCTGCGATATCGCGGCAGAGCATATCATCGACGGATGTGATCTGCGGCCGGTGCGCTTTTCCCGGAGCCTGCTGCGGCGGGAGACATACCGGAAGCTGGAGGCCACCGGTCATGTGCTCAATGCGGAGCGGATCTTCCGGGAGCTGGGCGCATGGGGGCTTACGGAAAAGGAGCTGGCAATGCTGGAGGAAGAGTTCCGTGTGGACGACCACCGGTACTGGCCGGATCAGGACCGGAAACGCCCGCCGGATGAACAGCTTGAGAAAAAATGGAAAGACATTGATGAGAAGATGGAGACTGACCTGGAGACCTTCTCCAAAGAAGCGTCCGCGCAGAGCGGGGACTTTCTTGACGAACTGCGGGCGGAGAACCGGGAGCGCCATGATTACCGGGAGTTCCTGCGGAAGTTTTCTGTGTTCAGGGAGGAGTTAAAGGCGGATGACGATACCTTTGACTACGGGTTCTATACTTACGGACTGTCCCTTTACGGGAACATGCCTCTCATCGAACCGCTGGAGACAAGAGAGGTCCGCAAGGTGGAAGAGTTTGCCGTTGTCGTGGATACATCCATGTCCTGCTCCGGGGAGCTGGTGCGGCGGTTCCTGGAAGAGACATACAATGTGCTCGCGGAGAATGAGAGCTTCTTCCAGAAGGTGAATGTGCATGTCATCCAGTGCGATGAGAAAGTGCATACGGATGTAAAGATCACATCCCGGGAAGAGCTGAAAGAATATATGGAGCATTTTCAGTTATACGGAGAGGGCGGGACAGATTTCCGCCCGGCTTTTGAATATGTGGACAGCCTGATCGAAAAGGGAGAGTATGTAAACCTGAAAGGGCTGATCTATTTTACGGACGGATATGGGATCTATCCGGCGAAAATGCCGCGGTACAGGACTGCGTTCGTATTCATGGAGGAAGATTACAGGGACGCGGATGTGCCGCCCTGGGCAGTGCGCCTGGTGGTCAGCGGCGACAGCCTGGCACAGAGTGAGTGACCGGGCCATACAGGGAAACGGGGAAACGATGCAGGAAAACAATCCAGGATAAAGATACAGAAAAAGATACAGGGAAAAGATACAGGACGGGGACTGGATAACAGGCAGGAGGAACAGAGTTTGGATATAAAACGCGCAAAACAGGAGATTAAAGACGCAGTAGAAGCATATCTTCTAAAGAATGCTTTTGGAGAATATGAGATACCCGCAGTGAGGCAGCGGCCGGTGCTTCTTATGGGACCGCCGGGGATCGGGAAGACGCAGATCATGGAGCAGATCGCGAAAGAGCTGAAGATCGGCCTGGTGGCGTATACGATCACCCACCATACAAGGCAGAGCGCTGTGGGGCTCCCGTTTATCCGGGAGAAAGAGTACGGCGGGCAGAAGTATTCGGTGACAGAATATACGATGAGCGAGATCATTGCCTCTGTGTATGAGAAGATGGAACAGACAGGGATGAAAGAGGGGATCCTTTTTATCGATGAGATCAACTGCGTGTCCGAGACTCTGGCCCCGGCTATGCTGCAGTTCCTGCAGGGCAAGACCTTCGGCACGCACAGAGTGCCGGAAGGATGGATCATCGTGGCGGCGGGGAATCCGCCGGAGTACAATAAATCCGTGCGGGAGTTCGATGTAGTGACGCTGGACCGGCTCAAGAAGATCGATGTGGAGGCGGACTTCCCGGTGTGGAAGGAGTACGCGTACCGCCAGGGCATCCATCCGGCGGTCATCTCCTACCTGGAGCTGCGGCGGGAGAATTTCTACCGGGTCGAGAACACCGTGGACGGCAAGCTCTTTGCCACGGCGAGAGGATGGGAAGACCTGTCGCAGCTCATCCAGGTATATGAGAAGCTGGGCAAGACCGTTGACAGGGATGTGGCGTTCCAATACGTACAGCACAGGATGGTGGCAAAGGATTTCGCCAATTATCTGGAACTGTATTACAAATACAGGAAGGATTATCATATCGAAGAGATCCTGGACGGCAGGTGGGACGCGGGCGTGCTCAGTAAGATCGGGGCTGCTGCCTTTGACGAGCACCTGAGCATCGTCAGCCTGCTGAGCGGAAGACTGGGAGAACTGTTCCGGGAATGTTACCGCCAGGATGCGTATGTGGCGAAGCTGTATGAATATCTGATCTATTACAGGGATGATCAGTCTGTCATGATGCTGGACGATGTGCGGATGATGGCGGAAAAAGACCTGGAAGAGCAGAAGCGCGCTGAGATCCTGACAAAAGAGCAGGAGCATACCCTGGACCGGGTGATCGATGCACTGACCCGTTTCGCCATGGGATTAAAGGGAGAACTCTTTTCCGATGACGATGCCTTTGACTGCGTCAGGGAAATGTTCGCCCGGGAGAAGGAAGAACTCGACGCCGCGGAAAGCCATGCGTCCGAAGTGCTGGAAAATGCGTTCCGGTTCATGGAAGACGCGTTCGGCGAGAGCCAGGAGATGGTGGCGTTCGTCACGGAACTCAATGACAATTATTACAGTATCTGGTTCATCCGGGAAAACGGCAGCGACCTGTATTACAGATACAATAAAGGACTGCTCTTCGACGAGAGAAGGGAAGATGTGATGCGGCAGATGGACGAGGCGGAGACTCTGCTGAATACAGGCATTAAGTAGTGCGAGGCGGAAGGAAGAGCCCGAAGTGCCGTAAAAGACAAGAAACAGAGAAGGGGAATGGAAGATTGCTGTAAAAGGAGCGTCAAATTCCCAGAAAGAATGTGATTTTCCACAGAAATATGCTATAATGGTTCCACGTTCGTGCAATTCAGTTTATTGATCTATCACTATAAAGAAAGCGAGGTCGTTACAATGGATGTCAGGCAGAAAAGAAACGAAGCCCTCGGAAAACGTGTCGTAAAGGCGCTGGAATCCAGGAATATGGAAGCTTACTATGCGGCGACAAAGGAAGAAGCCGTTAAGAAAGCCCTGGAACTGATCCCGGAAGGGAGCAGCATCAACATGGGCGGGTCCATGTCTGTCCGTGAGGTCGGGCTTTTGGATGCCATCAATTCCGGGAATTATGAGTTTTATGACCGGGATAAGGCGGCGACGCCGGAGGAAAAGCAGGAGATCGCTCTGAAGGCGTTTACCTGTGACTGGTTCCTGGGCAGTGTAAATGCCATGAGCGAGGACGGAGTGTTTGTGAATATAGACGGGAATGCGAACCGCGTCGCAGCGTATGCGTTCGGACCGAAAAACGTACTCCTCATCGTGGGGATGAATAAAGTCGTGAAGACAGAAGAGGACGCCATGCACAGAGCAAGGAACGAGGCGGCGCCCATCAATACCCAGAGGTTCGGGATTGACACCCCGTGTGTGAAGAATGGAAGCTGCTTTGACTGTAAGAGCCCGGACTGCATCTGCTGTCAGATCATGGTCACAAGGTTCAGCCGTATCCCGCGCAGGTTTAAGATCATACTCGTGGATGAAAATCTGGGATTTTAAGAGAAAGCAGATCCTTTAAAGCGACTGACGGAAAAAGATAAGAGGAATAGTTTAATGGACAGAGAAGAAAAGAAAAAAACAGAAAACGGCGCGCAGAAACGTCCCGTACATAGAAGACGTCCAAGACCGGAAGGGAGTGCGGCCGGGAAAGCAGACAGCGCGCCGGTCCGCCGCCGGACAGAAGGGAGCGCCGCGGGGAAAGCAGAGGGCACACCGGTCCGCCGTCGGACGGATGGGCACCCGCCGCGCAGACAGAAAAGTGGGGAAAACGGGAAACGGCCCGGCGCAGCGGCAGAGGAACTGCGGAAAGTGAGCCGGGAAAATGAGGGCGGACATCCGTCTCCGGGCAGTACCGGGCGGAAAAAGAACGCCGGAAGCCGCCCGGATCAGCAGGGAAGACCAGGAAGTGCAAGAAAGAAGAGACAGCAGAAAAGAGCCCGGTTCAATGTGATATCGAGTGTAGTCCTGGTGGCTGCGGTCTGCGTGTTTGTGTTCTCTTTGTATCAATTGATCGCGATGCTGGTCCCGTATTATTCGGGAGGAAAGATTTATGATGAGATCAAGGATCTTGCCATAACTGCGGATGAGGACGGAAGCGGATTCAAGGTGGATTTTGACGCGCTGCTCAAAGAAAATTCAGATACAGTGGCATGGATCAGGTTTGACGAACCTTCGATCATTAATTATCCGGTCGTAAAGAGCGCAGATAATGAGGACTACCTTACCAGGACATTTACGGCAAATGACAATAAGCTGGGCGCGATCTTTATGGATTACAGGAACAGTAATGATTTTTCCGACAGAAATACATTTATATACGGACATCATCTGAATGTGGGCGGAGAGATGTTTTCAGAACTCCTGAAATACGAGGACGAGTCGTTCTGTAAAGAACACCCGAATTTCTATATCTATACGCCGGACGGAAAAGTACGGACATATACAGTGTTCTCAGCAGGCGTGGTCAAGGATACGGCAGATAATTACAAGATAGATTATGCCTCAGACGCGGAATATGAAGAGTACCTTAAGCTCTGTCAGGATTCATCAAATTATCAGGTGGATGTAGAACTGAATGCCCAGTCGCAGATCATCAGTCTGTCCACGTGTACAAATGTGCGGGACGACGAGCGATTTCTTGTACAGGGTGTGCTCACTGCGACAGACTAAAAGCACAGTGGGGCATGTGCGCGAAAGGAAAGAAAGAGAATGGCAGACAGATTCGATGTAGGGGATGTCATCACGATGAAAAAGCCGCATCCCTGCGGGAGCAAAGACTGGGAAATTCTGCGGGTCGGCGCAGATTTTCGCCTGAAATGTAAAGGCTGCGGGCACCAGATCATGGTGCCGCGGCGCCTGGTTGAAAAAAATACCAGAAATATCGTAAAAAAAGCTTGAAACACCTGCGCCCTTATGGTATCATGAATAACCGTGACATACTGTCGGAAGTTATTTCGGCATGGATCATAATTCCTTGTTCCCGGAGTGGAGCCGGGGGCCAGAGACCATAAGGAGGTGCAAGAACATGAATAAGTATGAATTAGCTGTTGTTGTGAGCGCAAAACTCGAAGACGAAGCAAGAGCAGACGTGATCGAGAAAGTAAAAGCACTGATCACACGTTTCGGCGGCAACGTGACAGACGTGGATGAGTGGGGCAAGAGAAGATTCGCTTACGAGATCCAGAAGATGACAGAAGGATATTACTACTTCGTACACTTCGAGGCTGACACTACTGTCCCGGGTGAAGTGGAACAGCGTATCCGCATTATGGACAACGTGCTCAGATATTTATGCGTGAAACAGGAAGCATAAGCGGAAAGAGGTATATATGAATAAGGCAGTTTTGGTAGGACGGTTGACAAGAGATCCTGAAGTCAGATATTCACAGGGAGAGAACGCAACGGCGGTTGCGAGATACACAGTTGCCGTTGACCGCAGATTTAAGAGGGACGGAGAGCCGACAGCGGATTTCATTCCGTGCGTTGTATTCGGACGTTCCGCAGAGTTTGCGGAGAGATATTTCCGCCAGGGAATGCGGGTTTCCATTTCCGGCCGCATCCAGACCGGAAGCTACACGAACAAAGACGGAGTGAGGGTATACACTACGGAAGTGATCGTGGAGGAGCAGGAATTCGCAGAGAGCAGGGCTGAGAGCGAGGCAAACAGATCCTCTTACCACCAGCCGGCTCCGGCACCGGCGCCGAGCGCACCGGCAGGCGACGGATTTATGAACATCCCTGATGGCATTGATGAGGAGCTGCCGTTCAACTGACCGGAAGCACTTAGTGAGCACAAGCCGCAGGCGCAGCGCGAACTTAGTGCGAGGTCGTTCTTTTTCTTTGGCGAGGTCTTTTCGAGCCCAGGAAAAAGAACTTCATTGTGAAGAAAGGAGAACCATCATGGCTTACGAAAAGGGAAGCAGACCAGAGGGCGGATTCAAGAGAAGAGGCCCGGCGCGCAGAAGAAAAAAAGTGTGCGTATTCTGTGGTAAAGAGAATAACGAGATCGATTACAAGGACGTTGCAAAGCTGAAGAAATATGTTTCTGAGAGAGGCAAGATCCTTCCGAGAAGGATCACAGGAAACTGTGCAAAACATCAGAGAGCTCTTACAGTAGCGATCAAGAGAGCAAGACATATTTCCCTGATGCCGTACGTTCAGGACTAATTGATCCAGTTGGATATGATGAATGAAAGAAAAGCCTTTAAATACCGGGAAATCGGTGCTTAGAGGCTTTTTTTGTGTAATAGTAAAAATAACCCCCCTGCTATGCAGGGGAGCAGATCTTTAGATAAAAGTATGAACTCCTGTGCTAGAATAAAAGTGGGTCTGCAAAACCACAAATAAAATAGCACAGGAGATCCTAAGAATGGACGTAAATAGTTTAGCTCATACGAAATGGGAATGCAAGTATCACATTGTTTTTGCACCGAAATACCGCAGACAGGTAATCTACAAACAAATAAAAGCCGATGTGGGGCAGATATTGGGAACACTATGCAGAAGGTAAGGAATAAAAATCATAGAAGCAGAATGCTGCCCAGATCATATCCATATGCTGGTAAGGATACCGCCGAAGTATTCTGTATCAGAAATCGTGGGATATTTGAAGGGGAAAAGTTCGCTCATGATATTTGAAAAGCATGCGAATTTAAAGTATAAATATGGAAAAGCAAATTAGCCATAGGGACACCTTCCACCAATCAACAAATACATACAGACAGGTCGCTGCTAAATTGTAGGGATTAGCTTCAAAAAACCGCATAAATACGCCGTTTTCGGACGGCGCTCACTTCAAAAGGTGTTGCTTTCGAGCCGCGCCTTTACAATGGAGACTGGTTCCGTTATACTAAAGACATCCGATTGATTTACCGCAAAGAAAGGTGGGATATGGTGAAGAAAACGACCTTAATTACGGTGCAGAATGTTCCTGTCACCGTTATGCACGTTGACCAGAGAGATTATATCAGCCTGACGGATATGGCAAAGGCGCGCACCGATGCGGCGCGGGCTGCGATGTGATTAAGAACTGGCTGCGGGCGCGCTCAACCCTGGAGTTTCTCGGAACCTGGGAGATCATGTATAACCCGGATTTTAAAGTGGTCGAATTCGACCACTTTAAAAACGAAGCCGGATTACATGCCTTTACGCTCAGCGCAAAAGAATGGATTGAGCGAACCAATGCGATTGGCATTTATGTCCAGGCCGGACGGTACGGCGGCACTTATGCCCACAAGGATATTGCCTTTGAATTTGGCTCTGCTATCAGCCCGGTCTTTAAGCTGTATCTGTTAAAGGAATACCAGCGGTTAAAGGACGAGGAAAATGACCGCCTAAAGCTGGAATGGAGTGCCAAACGGTTCCTTTCCAAAAGCAACTATATCATTCACACTGACGCGGTGAAGAATTATGTGCTGCCGAAGCGCAACTACAAAAAGGATATGGAGTGGCTGGCCTACGCGGATGAAGCCGACCTTTTGAACGTGGTTCTCTTTGGCTGTACGGCAAAAGAATGGCGCGAAGCAAATCCGGCCCTGGCTAAAAACAGCAATATCCGGGACTACGCTTCCATTCCGGAGCTGACGGTTCTCTCCAATCTGGAGACACACAATGCAGAACTGATTAAACAGGGGTATAGCAAGAAAGAACGCTTTGAAATGCTCCAGCAGATTGCACAGTATCAGTTGAAGGTACTTGCAGAGGCGGAACAGATCAAGCAACTTCCGGAGAAAACAGAGGATCAATAAGAAATCGGGCATGGTAGGCAGCTATCGTGCCCGGTTTCTTTTTGGGGAAAGGAGGGGCGGCAGATGGCAATTTTAAAAATCAAACCGCGCCACGCAAACGAGGGCCGGAGTATTGCGGCGGTTCTGAAAGACCGGATTGACTTTATGTAAATATTTTAGGTATAGATTTGCCTGCAAAATCATCGATTGCAAATTACAATCATATATAGCTGATTTTTGATTTGAAAATACAATAATCATATTGACTAAGAAATTGTATGATGATTAAATATTCTTAACTTAATCGTCCGACATATTTCAAAAAGAGAGGGGGGAAGTTATGTTAAAAAAAGTGATAATCCCGAAACTGAAGCGGTTCCCAGAAAAGAAACTTGTGATTCCGTAAGTAAAAAAGCAAAACTTCCTGTCAAAAACGTGCTTTTTGTTTCAGGAGGCACCGTGGGAGCGGGGGGCTTATCAGCGGCCTGGCTGTTTCGGGAGTGATTCGATTTAATGATTATAATGTATTGTGGGGCATGATCATGCTGATAAATACTGCTTATTATTTTTCTCAATGTGTCCTGATTCCTACCTATGATTTTGTGTTAAGATGGTGCGAGCAGAGACATAATTTTAGAATGGAGGAGATAGAGCAGGAATACAGGCATAATAAGGAAAAGCAGGAATTGGAACATCGGCAGAATATTGAAAACCAGCTCGATCCAAAAGAGCTTTATGAGAAGAAATATGAAAAAGATCGGGATTATGACCATGAATACAGGATGGTAAAAGAAAAATTGAAAAGCCAGAACAGCGGAGGAGACGGCTGCTTGCAGGAAACAAATTTCAAATCGCCGCCGGATACCGTTGACTTTAGTAAATACATATAAGCCAGGCTTTAATGTGTGCAAAAAATAAACAGCTTGAAAAGAGGAAATAAGATGACGGGTATAGTGTAAAGTAGTAACTGGGTCGGGATGGGGTTACTACTTTTTTAATAGAAGCAGTTCTGTTTGTACTGCGTATAGAGAAAATAAGAAAGCAGGAATACTAATGGCAGGCGAGATTTTTCAAATTAATTATGAAAACCGAGACATATTAAATGCGCTTCGTTGTCATCCGGAAATAGAAAAAACGGTTTTAGCGAAGGAACTGAATATTGCTTTTAAAACCTTAAATAAGCAGTTAGAGTTTTTGGAACAAAGCGGGTTTATCAGTATGTCACCACAGCTGGAAATCGTAAAGGACAGATTTTATATGTGTGGAATCAGTGTAGGTGGTTCCCATTGTAAGCTGACGCTGGTGAATGCACAGTATAAAGTGATTTCAGCAGAAGACATGGACAAGCTCTGTAATAAATACGGGGTATTTCAGCAAAGCTTTTTTGTCCATAGGAAAAATACCAGAGAATATGGGTATAAATATTTTGATACACCAGATAATTTGGCTACATTAGAAATATACATAAATGAAATTATACAGGACATTATCAGATTGGATGATTTGTCCCGGACGAGTGGTGCAGGGGAGCTTCCACCCATTATAAGTATAGGCATTGCTCTCACAGGATCAATAGACTTAAAGAAACAAATCATTATACGTTCTCATAATGTCAGATATTTGAAAAACATAAAAAAAGAAATATTGTTGTGGCCGGACACAAGATATGAGCTGAAAAAAAGAAATATTGAACTGATTATAGATCACAATGCAAAAGCGATGGCTGTATGTGAAAAGTTTTCTTTGTATCATTCTGATAATAAAAACCATGAGTATGCGGGAAAGAAAAATATAGCATGCTTTTATCTGGGATCCGGCATCAGCTGCGGATTAATACTGAATAACAGGGTGATCCGCGGGGCGCGTAATTTCAGCGGAGAACTGGGACATATTCAAATACCAAGAATGCCGGAATTTGAAGGTGACGCTCTTCCGAAAGAGCGGTGTACCTGTGGAAGAATGTATTGTATGGAACATTTGCTGATATGGGATGTTTTAGGAATGAGCAGAGATGAATTCCGGAAAATTACATCTGAGGAAATTAAATAAAAAATAAATGAACTCCAGATTCATAATCCGGAAGAATATCAGACGAGAATGCGTGCTTTAGGGTATTATGTGGGATGGGCAGTAGACTTGGTAACAAAACTGTTAAATGTTGATTTGATTATTTTTTCAGGAAAAATAACCTGTTTCATTGAAAGAGCATGGTCTTACTTAAAGCCGGCTGCTGGAGATTTGGACTATGCTCAGGTAGACTGCCCGATGATACTATCCAGGTATGAAGCGCTGGCACCCTCGGTCGGAGCGGCAATATTGTCAACATATCCGAGCGGCGCTATGGTGGAGTGGGTCATATAGCAGGAATTAAGAAATGAAATAAATCACTGAGCTGGTATTTGGGGGGCTACTGTGGATTTCCGCAGCAGCCCTTAGTGTTTTCTGTGCAGCGTTTTCTCTCAAATTTAAATGCCATGATAAAATTTACCATAATTTTACATCCCCTTAAACAAAATGAGACTTTCCCTCTGCTATCCTGTTTTAACAAAAGGCCTTTTGCAAAAAGGAAGGAGGATAACAGGAATGAAAAAATCAAGGGTATTATTGGCGGCAGCGCTTGCGTCTATGGTGTTTCCGACCGGCGTCATGGCGGCGGAAGCGGAGCAGCAGCTCAGCATCACATTAACCGCGGAGCCGGAGTATTCGGTGACGATCCCGGCCTCAGTAGCCATGGGGAATGAAGGGACCTATGTAGACGTTACGGCATCGGATGTAAAAAATCTTCCGGAAGGAAAGAAGATTTCCGTGACAATCTCCGGTACGGATAAATATAATGATCAGATGCTTGTAGAAGCTGAGACGACTCCAAAGACATCCCTGCGTTATCAGATCATTTCCGAAGACGGGGAGCTGATCGAGACAAATGCGTCCACAGGCGCAGTCGGCGTTGGAAAAGAAGTTGTCTCTTTTACAGGAAATGAGACAAAGCAGTATCAGATCAAACCGGTCATTGCCGGAAGATATGAATACGACGTCGAATACACGGGATGTATTATGTTTGGGATCGAAGTGACTGACGCCGAATAAACACTGGCCGGAAACGGCCGCGTTCTGAAACAAAGAAAACAGAAAGAAGAGTACAGAATATATGCAGAATCAGGAGAACAGGAAAAAAAGACAGTGGATCATCCTCGCAGCCGTGCTGGTCATCCTCGCGGCGGCTGCCGGACTCTTCCTGACATTCGGAACCAGAAGGGAGAACCCGGATGGGAAAGGGATCGTGCTGGAAGAGGGAGCCGAAGACTGGGACGGCGAGATGAAAGATATGTCAGAAGGACAGACCGGGATCAAGATCCCGGGGTATGGAGAGATCACAGTCCCGGCAGGAGAAACGACATGGAAGATCACCCTGGCGAATCCGGAGGAGAATACATGTTATTTCAAATATACGGTTACGATTGACGACAGTGAGAACCCGATCTATGAATCAGATCTGATCGAACCTGGAAAAGCAGTGAGGGAGTTTGATGTGACGGAACCGCTGGAGGCCGGAGATTATGAGATCCATCTGAATATCTCGACTTACGCGATGGATGAGGAACTGACCCCGCTCAACGGCGCAGTCGTGAAAGCTGTTCTGCATGTAGTCTGACAAAGTTGCAGAGTACAGGAGGTAACTGACATGAAAAAATTAGCAGCTGGAACAGCAGTCCTGGCAGCAGCGGCAGTGCTGACTGCAATGCCGGTATTTGCGGAAAATACAACAAGTGCAAAAACAGACCTGACATTATATGTGCCGAATGATCCGGTATATACGATCACAGTCCCTGAGACGGTAGAACTCAGCGCTACAGAGAACACACAGGTGCCGGTGACTGCGAGCGATGTAAAATATATTCCGGAAGGAAAGAAAATCTCCGTAACATTCGAGAAAGGAAACGGCACATTCGGAAGATTGTATCTGACAGGTGTCAATGAAGAGACAGGAAAAGATTACACACTGACCCTGTATATCAAGGGCACAGAGGGCGAGTTTAAGATGGGAGCCCTCGAAAACCAGATCAAGGGCATGGAGCTCGCCGCGTTTACGGATAACGGGACAATGAACTATGAACTCCGCCCGGCGAACCTGGAATTCCCGGACTCCACCAGTGACAATCTGAAAGTCCAGAAAGGCGTGCACTACTCAGCATCCGTTACATACGGGATTGAACTGACGGATATCGAGTAATGCATTTTCGGAAAGCGAAGATCCAGAAAGCAGAAAAATACAAGAGGCAGAGCATGGAGCAAATCTGTGCCCTGCCTTTTGGGGTAAAAAGGAGATATGTATGTTACTGGTTCGAGGGCGAAGATGCTCCGGAGATCACGATCTTTTCATTTTCCGACCAAGTACCGGTCAGAGTTTTTGACGCGGATCTCAGGATTGATTTTGCGGAAATTGCGGAGCGCTTATGGCGGGAAGTGTGACGGAGAGGATATAACGGGTTACCTGCCGGACAGCATTCTGGCGCATTAATGATCAAGGGTGTCAAAGGTCAGTCCTGTCAGGGCGGAAAAGCGTTCGCTGTCTATCAGGGGTGCGTCTGTCAGGATGACTTTTGTCTCACCTGAGAGATAATAAAAGGATCCCAGCCGCGGCATCCCGCCGGAGGTTTCGTCTGAGCTGTTTCCCGGCACCCGGTATGAATAGGAAAAAGAGCAGACTGAGCCGTTGGCAGCTGTAAAGGTAAATTCTTCCGGGGTGCCGGATACCTGAAATGTGCCCTCCCGTACCAGGACTTCGTAAAGGCAGCCGAAAGACATGCTGTCATAGTATGCCAGGATCAGCTCGGGATAGCAGAGCTCCGTGCCGTCAGGCCGGGTGATGGAAAAACGGAGACTGCCGTATTGGCCTGCCGCAGCATCAAGCTGGTCTTCAGTAAACTGATCTGTCTCAAGCCGATAGGCAGCGGCGTATCCGGCGAATGCGTTCCGCGCCCGGTTCTGGAGTGTATCTGCAAGTGTGCCGGCATTGAGAATGTCAGGATCGGATGCGCCTCCATCCTCAGATACGCAGGTGTACCGCATGGTAAATGGCTCTTCTGCGGCGTCAAAAGTAAGCGGCTCGCGGTAGGCGAGGGCGTAAGTGATCTGGCAGGGATACTCCTGCGCTGCAATATAGTCTTCCAGGTTCCCCATTTCCCGGCAGATCGTGTCGATCTCTGACGCGGTATCGTAGATCCCGCTGACTGTGAGGTGCTCTTCCGAAACATCCGTGCCGGTCTCGAGTCCGCTGAGAGCGGACGGGCTGCTGTCCATATAATTTTCCAGATAAAATCTGCCCATCTCCAGATGATAGGTGGTTTCCATATCGTAAGTGACGAAAAGAGAGACTGTCCTGTGGCTGATAAGTTCGAATTCTACTTCCGGCAGATCTTTTAAATGAGCGGTCCATACACGCTCCGCGTCTCCGCTGCTGTTTTCCCGGTCCGTGTATTCTTTAGAGACCATGATCCCTTCATCGACCACATTCTCCTGAAACCATTCAGCGGCCTCCCGGTTGCTGTAATGTCCGCAGCCGGAAAAAGCGAAGGCGCAAAACAGGAAGAATGACAGGACAGCTGCGATCCTGAGACTTTTTTTCAAAATATTATGATCCATCATATCCACTCCACTTCATTTGGTGCTGCTATTGCTCGGTCTGTATTGCTCGGTCTGTGTTCACAGATCTGAGCCAGTGCCTGTTTCCTCAGCATAAATCTTCACCAGTTCCAGTGCGATCCTGCACGCCGCTTCCATCCCTTCCGCCGTGATGTGCTCATACGGTCCGTGATATCCGTGACCGCCGGTCCCCAGATTCGGGCAGGGAAGTCCTTTAAAGCTTAACTGCGCGCCGTCCGTGCCGCCCCGGATCGGAAGGATCAGAGGCGTGACGCCTGCGGCTTCACAGGCTTTCTCAGCATTTCTGATCAGATGCATGCTGCCGGCGATGATTTCCGCCATGTTCCGGTACTGATCAGTTATGGTGAGGACGGCAGTGCCGCGTCCCCATTTTTCATTGATCTTCTTTTCAATCCTGCGGAGCGTTTCTTTGCGCTCTTCGAATTTCTCAGCGCTATGGTCCCGGATAATGTACCTGAGGACCGCGCTTCCCACATCCCCTTTCATGTCCGTCAGATGGTAGAAACCTTCGTAGCCGTCCGTGTCCCGGGGAGTCTCATCTGCGGGCAGCATGGAGTTGATCTCCATTGCCACGAGAGAAGCATTCACCATGACGTCTTTGGATGAGCCGGGGTGGACATTTACGCCCGTGACCTGAAATTCCGCTTTTGCCGCGTTGAAGTTCTCGTACTGGATCTCCCCTTCCGTGTCGCCGTCCAGTGTGTACGCAAAGTCAGCATCGAATTCTTCTATATTAAAATGGGCGGCGCCCATGCCGATCTCCTCGTCGGGGGTAAATGCGATGGAAACAGGACCGTGGGGGATCTCTTCGTCCAGGATACGCTCCGCCATGGTCATGATCTCCGCGATGCCCGCCTTATCGTCCGCGCCGAGGATCGTGGTGCCGTCGCTTGTGATCAGGGTGCGGCCTTTGAGCTCCCGGAGATGAGGGAACATATCCGATGAGAGGATGCGTCCGCTCGTGCCGAGGGGAAGGTCCTTCCCATTGTAATCTTCGTGGATCTCCGCGAGGATCCGGCGGTCGCAGAATTCGGACACCGTGTCCAGATGCGCGATAAAGCCGAGCCTGGGGCAGTCCTCATATCCCGGCGTGGGCGGGATGTGGGCGTACAGATAGCACTTTGTGTCCACTTTGGCGTCCGTGATCCCCATCGTAAAAAGCTCGCGTAAGAGATGCTGGGCAAGCTCGAACTGACATGCGGAGGAGGGGACAGTGGCGCTCTCCTCGTCGCTGGGAGTCCTTATGGCAATGTATTTTAACAGTCGTTCATATGGTTTCATAGAGATTGCTCCTTGTATATGTTTCTCTGTTTTTTGAAGCCGCCGACGCGGCGTTTGAGATAAATTTATTGTAGCGTATGGAACGGGGATCTTCAAGAGCTGGTGAGATGTAGTATTAATTCGACAGCCCTTTTCTTATTTGGTCGATTTTTATATAATAGAGATAACATTGTGAACGGCATCCCGAGGTTCTGCTGACAAGGGATGATATTTTATACTTTTGGAGGAAATGATAATGATATACCTTTTGCATATTTCAGATCTGCATCTTGTAGCTGATCCCCAATGGAACAATATGAAAAATGCTATCTTAGAATCAGTCCGGGAGACACTGCGGGAAGTGCCTTCGGGAGAAAAGCTGCTGGTCATCACAGGTGACTTTCATAATTTTATCCAGGATAATTTTGTGTATGCAGAAGAATTTGTTCTGAGCCTTGTTAAAGCTATGGACATTGATTTGGAAAAAGACGTTTTTGTGATACCGGGAAATCATGATGTTTCCAATAATATACCAGGGGAGGTTGACCGTGAAGCGCTTCTGGATTTTATAAAAAGGAATCCGGAAAAGCTCTATCAGAATAATAGGATAGACAAACTGCTTGAATGTTATAAAGGTTATGAAGAGTTTGTGAAAAAAATTGGAATTTATAATGAAACAGACGGCAGAAAACCTATGACCACACATGTGAGAACATGGCGTGGAAAATTGAACCTGTTGCATTTAAATACAACATTGGTTGCAGACGGTTCTGAAAAAACCGGACAAATGGCGGATACATTGACAGCAACATCGCAGGAAATACGGGATGAACTGCGCCGGGGAAACCTGCCGTGTATTGCTATCGGCCATAATAGTTTTTATGACTTGGAGGAAAATCAGAGAAACGAATTGGCAGGTATGTTTCTCCAGGAGGGGATCTGCGCGTATCTGAGCGGAGACCGGCATCAGAAGAATCGGAAAAGAGAGGAAAAGAGCATTGTACTGGGTGAAGAAAAAGGTACTGTAACGATACCGAATGTAGTTGGATACCGGACATCTGCTGATAAAAGTGATACATATTCTGATTTCGGCATGATCTGGCATCTGTGGGATGAGCAGACTGGGACAGTGCGGATGAAATATATGAGATGGGATCCGGACGATCAGGGGAAAATGCATGAGGACGGCGAGGGTGATCCCTATAAATTAACGGGTGACTCACGGGAACAAGCCGACAAAAAGAAAGCCTCTGACAGTGAAGAAAGCAGCTTGTATGGAAACGGGAGCTGCTGGATGACAAAGGAAGCGCTGTCAGAATGGAACGATAAAGCTGTGAAACAGAATGAGATCCGAAATTTTCTGCTGGGAAAAAGGTGCAGCTGGAAGCTGGCCTTTTCGGAAAATCTCATTGTGGAACGTGATATTGTAAATGATTTATATCAGAAGGCTTGTGAGGGAGGGGTGTATGTACTGCTTGGACCCGGCGGCGAAGGGAAGACAACAGCTCTGATGCAGATGTGTGCGAAGCTGTTTCAGGAAGGGGCAAATGTCTTTTATTATCGGGGACATGGTCTGTCGGAGCTTTCAGGAAATATTCCCGACCATTCGGTCTTCATACTGGATAATCCACCGGAACGGCCGGTATTTAAAAAAGTTTTGGATAAAGCCATAGAAGAAGGGATTACGCTTATCATCGGATCACGCGAAAATGAATGGAATCTGTTGAAACAGTCGCTTCATATTTCCGTGAGGGATATACAGGAAGTTCGGATGCCGAAACTGTGTGCAAAGGAAGCCTGGGGATTTGCGGACTGTGTCTGCAATAATCTTAAACATATGAAAGAACGTAAAGAAATAAAAGATATATTTTTGACAAACTCTTATGGATTCCTGTATGCGGCTATGCTGCTGGCGGTAAATAAAGCGGAGTCTCTGGAAGAGATCGCGCATCAGATTATAGAAAATTTATCCCATATGTCCCATTCGGGAATGCTGCTCCTGGCACATATTGTCCTGGCAGAAAAATGCGGAGCAAAATTGACTAAGGAAAATTTCAGAAAAGTGTGCGAAAAGCTTGGAATGAGCCCCCAGGAGGGAAGCAGGGCACTGAGCAGGGAAATTCGGTTGAACGGTGAAAATTATCAGACAAGGCACGAGGTGATTTCCAATCTCTTTTACCGCGAATTGTTTTCTGATGGAGGCAGATTGTCCCAGGAGGAGACGGATAAGATACTGATCGGATTGCTGGAGCTTAAATTTGGACAATATGACAGGACCTATGGGCTCTTTAAAAAACTGGCATTAAAGGAAATAACAGGACTTTGTAAAGGACTGTCTCTGACAAGTCTGGAGACCTGTCAATATCTGGTGGACAGGGTGCTGGATGAAATAAAGACGCAGCCAAAGGAAATATATGACAAATTATTTTCCGCTGTAAAACAGGACGAAAGGACCCAGTTGATCCTGTTCCGGCAGTGCTTTGACCGACGGTGGCTATTAACTCAATATTTAAAAATATGGTGTGATTTACTGAGTAAAAAGGGCGCCTCATGGGATGTGACGGAAGAATATTCACCGGCGTGGATCCTGAGAAAGGCATGTATTGAAAAAGATGGGGGAAATGATACCTGGATGCTTTGGGCAAAGATGGAAGAGAAGGAGAGAGGAGCCGGGGAGTATAGCAAAGAAAATACAGCGCGGTGGATTTATCGAAAGGCATGTGAGGAAAAACACGCAGAAAGTAAGGTATGGTTGGCTTGGGGAAAGATGGAAGAGAAGGAGAGAGGAGCCGGAGAGTATAGTAAGGAGAATACAGCGCGGTGGATCTATCGAAAGGCATGTGAGGAAAAACATGCAGAGGGTCAGGTATGGTTGGCTTGGGGAAAGATGGAAGAGAAGGAGAGAGGAGCCGGAGAGTATAGTAAGGAGAATACAGCGCTGTGGATCTATCGGAAGGCGTGTTTAGAAAAAGGAGCAAACAGTGCTGTATGGGCAGCGTGGGCGCAGCTGGAAGAGAAGGAGAGAGGAGCCGGGGAGTACAGCGAGGAGAATACAGCGCTGTGGATCTATCGGAAGGCGTGTTTAGAAAAAGGAGCAGACAGTGCTGTATGGACAGCGTGGGGACAGTTGGAAGAGAAGGAGAGAGGAGCTGGGAAGTACAGCGAGGAGAATACAGCGCTGTGGATCTATCGGAAGACATGTTTAGAGAAAAATGCGAATAACGATGCTTGGCTGGCATGGGCGCAACTGGAAGAGAAGGAGAGAGGAGCCGGGGAGTACAGCGAGGAGAATACAGCGCTGTGGATCTATCGGAAGGCGTGTTT
>NZ_NFHL01000005.1 GCF_002161355.1 Lachnoclostridium sp. An76
CTCTTCAAAGAAATTTTCAAGGGTTGTTGTCTATTGTTCAGTTATCAAGGTTCCTGTCGTTCTTTTCAAGCGACAGCCCGTATAGATTATCACAGCGCTTTGCTTTTGTCAAGAACTTTTTTCATTCGCTTTCGACATTTTTTTCTTCTGCCTGCCATTTTTCAGATGACCTTCTGCCGTCTCCCGGTCGTTCCGCCTCCGCGTCTCCGGTCAGCCGGCTTTCAGAAGTTTTCCTCCGTCATCAGCGACAGGTGCTATCTTATCACCATAGAAAGGAATTGTCAACGTTTTTCTTGTTTTTTATTTATTTCAGACAATTCACACATTTTAACGTTTCCGCTGCAAAAAACTGCGATCAGCGCTGTCCGATTATAGTTCACTCTGTATTTCTCAAAACCGCCTCTCCGTTCTGCATATTCTTCTTTTTTCACACAACATTACGAATCCTGAATATGCCTCATCGAAGGAAAGATTCTATAATCTATTCCAACATGACATACTGTTGTCATGTTTCGGGTGCTATAATAATTGTAATACTTCAGACAAAGGAGCCGTTATGAAGATCGACAGACTTATCGGTATTTTATCTTTACTATTACAAAAGGAGACAGAAACGATTCCCTCACTGGCCAGGCAGTTCGAAGTCTCGCCCCGCACGATCAGCCGGGATATTGAAACCCTCTGCCGGGCAGGCATTCCCATTATGACACGGCAGGGAATGAACGGCGGTCTCTCTATTATGGAAGATTATAAGATTGACCGGACACTGCTGACGTCTGCTGAAATGCAGGATATTCTCGCCGGACTTCGCAGTCTCGATAGTGTCAACGGAACGAACCGCTATTCTCAACTCATGGAAAAGCTTTCTGCCGGATCTTCTGATTTTATCTCAGGGGGCCATTCCCTGCTGATCGATCTGTCGTCCTGGTATAAAGATTCTCTTGCTCCTAAGATCGAGCAGATTCGAAATGCCATAGACAGTCACATGCTGATTGAATTTACTTATTATTCGCCAAGCAGTGAAAGCCGCCGGACCATTGAGCCTTATTATCTTATCTTCCGCTGGTCCAGCTGGTATGTGTGGGGATGGTGCCTTGCCCGTCAGGATTTCCGCCTTTTTAAACTGAACCGAATGGACGGGCTTCACCTGCCCGGTCAGAATTTCCCAGGTCGCCCTGCTCCGGTTCCGAATCTGAAAAATGAAAGGATTTTCCCGGGCGGCATCCGCGTAAAAGCTCTTTTCCAGCCAGAATGCAAATGGCGGCTCATCGAAGACTTCGGCAAAGGATGCTTTGAAGAACAAAGTGACGGTACTCTTCTGTTTCATGCGGATTATACAGATGCGGACAATCTGATCTCCTGGATTCTGACATTCGGAGATAAAGTCCGGCTGCTGGAACCGGAAGAGTTCCGTCTCAAGCTCAGAGATATAATTGCAGAAATGCAGAAAAACTATCAATAATCCGCTGCCAAATAATCATGTTATTCAAAAGTAGGAGGTAGAAAAAATGTCAAGCAGCCAGGAATTCGTCCAATATGCAGCAGACCAGTGTTCCGGAGCAGGCAGAATCACATACCGAAAAATGTTCGGGGAATATGGAATGTACTGTGACGGCAAGATTTTCGCGCTGATCTGCGATGATCAGTTCTTTATCAAGATCACAGAAGCGGGAAGGCGCCTTGCCCCGGAACTATCTGAAGTTCCTCCCTATGATGGCGCAAGAGCATACTTTCTTATCGAAGAACTGGATGACCGGGATTTTTTAACAGAATTCATTACTGAAACCTGCAGTGAACTGCCTATGCCAAAACCGAAAAGCAAAAAGAAGCGAAACAGTGCCGCCCAGAAAAGGAGGTCTCCAAATGACATTTGATTATAAGAAAGGATATAAAGAGTTCTATCTTCCGCCCAAAGTCCCCGGCATCGCGGAAATACCGACGATGAATTATGTCGCCGTGCGCGGAAAGGGAAACCCAAACGATCCGGATAGGGAATATAAAAGAGCTATGAGCCTGCTCTATGGAATCTCTTTTACAATCAAAATGAGTTATAAAGGAAGCCACAGGATCGAAGGATATTTCCCTTATGTAGTCCCGCCTCTGGAAGGGCTGTGGTGGCAGGACGGCATTTCCGGGATCGACTACGCTCACAAGGACAGCTTCCAGTGGATCTCCATGATCCGCCTCCCAGAATTTGTAACAAAAGAAGAATTTGACTGGGCGGTGCGCGAAGCTGAGACGAAAAAACAGACAGACTTTTCCCGCGCTGAGTTTTTTACTTATAATGAAGGACTCTGCGTTCAGTGCATGCACATCGGAAGTTACGACGATGAGCCCGCCACGCTCCGGAAGATGGAAGCCTTTCTCTCTGAAAACGGATACCAGCCGGATTTCTCCGGAGAACGCCTGCACCACGAGATCTACCTGAGCGATCCCAGACGGACAGCGCCGGAAAGACTTAAAACTGTAATACGGCAGCCCATAAAGCGGATATAGGTATATAACGGCCGTCTTTAATTACGTATGAACAATAACGTAAACAGAGCGCACCTATTATAGTACACGTAATTTCTATTGCATATTTTCTCTGGTCCTGTAAAATAGAGGGCATAAAAGAGACTGTATTAATAGGAAAGTGAGGATTAATAAAATGGATTTTAAACATAATGAAAACCAGATTGCTTTATACTCTGACACCGGGGACCTGCTGGCTGAGATCACGTTTCCCTATGTAGACGAAAACACTGTGGATGTAAATCATACTTTTGTGGATGCTTCCCTCAGAGGACAGGGGATTGCAGGAAAGCTGATGCAGGAACTTGTGGAAGAGCTGGAAAAGCGGGGGCTTAAGGCTGTGCCGACCTGCTCGTATGCTCAGGGGTGGTTTGAGAAACATGGGGAGTATGGGCATCTGGTAAAATAAGCCCCCTGTACAAACAACAAAATAGCCAAAAACATTTACGGGAAATGCCGCAATACTTTTCAGGCATTTCCCGTAATTTAGGATAAGCATTAGACAGATTTTATTTATATGATCTATAATTCAAAGTAGAATTACAAAGTCAAACTCATAAGGAGGCTTTTATAATGAAAAATTATTATGACACTGATCCGGAATTCATGGAGCGCTTTGAACATTTTGCTTTCGACGAGGTCGTCAATGAAGAAGGACAGCAGCTTGACGATGTAACCCGCCATATGGCGATCGTTGCCACTCTCCTCGGATGCCAGGGAATTGATGAATTCCGCATAGAACTGCCCCGCGCGCTGGACGCAGGGCTGACTCCTGTCATGGTAAAGGAGATCGTGTATCAGGCGGTTGACTATCTCGGGATCGGGCGCGTGCTTCCGTTCCTCGATGCCACAAACGAGATCCTCTTATCCCGCGGGGTAGAACTTCCGCTGGAAGGCCAGGCAACAACTACCATGGAGGACCGCCTCGAAAAAGGAATCCAGGCACAGGCTGACATCTTCGGCGAGCAGATGAACGAGGCGTGGAAAGCCGGGCATATCAACCGCTGGCTTGCCGCCAACTGTTTCGGAGACTATTATACCCGCACGGGTCTGGACTTAAGGCAGCGCGAAATGATCACTTTCTGTTTCCTCGCCGCTCAGGGCGGATGCGAGCCGCAGCTTATAGGCCATGCCCAGGGAAATATGAATATGGGAAATGACAAAGATTTCCTCATCAAGGTCGTATCCCAGTGCCTGCCTTACATCGGATATCCAAGAAGCCTGAATGCGATTAACTGTATCAATAAAGCGGCCGAGCAATAATTATCAATAAAAATCAGCTGTGCTTTATATCCAAAACTAAAACTGCGGGAGGGACCCACTATCATACAGTTTCTTCCTCCCGCAGCATCCATTTGCAGTTCACCCTTTAATCCATATCCAATTTTTCTTTTACATATTCTTTTACTTCCTCATAAGGAACCCTGTCAATATTATCCAGAATCAGTTGTTTAACTTTCTCAGCTTGTGATTCTGCGCCTTCCTTCTTATAGCATTCATACAACTCTGCTATTGAATATAGATATCCCACAAGAGCTTTCTCCTTCTCATACAATCCAACTGCCATTACATACTGCTCGATCGCAGCTTTAATTCTCCCCTGGCTCTTCAGAAGATCTCCTTGCGATTTCAGCGTATTTGCAAGCCCCAGATCTGCCTTCTCCTTTTTATAGAGTTCCTCCGCTTCTGCATACTTCTCTTCCGCCTCTTTTACTCTCCCTAGACGACTCAGAAGATCTCCTTGCGATTGCAGCGTATTTGCAAGACCCAGATCGTCCTTCTCCTTTTTATATAGTTCCTCCGCTCCTGTATACTTCTCTTCTGCCTCTTTTACTCTCCCTAGACGACTCAGAAGATCTCCTTGCGATTGCAGCGTATTTGCAAGCCCCAGATCTGCCTTCTCCTTTTTATAGAGTTCCTCCGCTTCTGCATACTTCTCTTCCGCCTCTTTTACTCTCCCTAGACGACTCAGAAGATCTCCTTGCGATTGCAGCGTATTTGCAAGACCCAGATCGTCCTTCTCCTTTTTATATAGTTCCTCCGCTCCTGTATACTTCTCTTCTGCCTCTTTTACTCTCCCTAGACGACTCAGAAGATCTCCTTGCGATTGCAGCGTATTTGCAAGCCCCAGATCTGCCTTCTCCTTTTTATAGAGTTCCTCCGCTTCTGCATACTTCTCTTCCGCCTCTTTTACTCTCCCTAGACGACTCAGAAGATCTCCTTGCGATTGCAGCGTATTTGCAAGACCCAGATCGTCCTTCTCCTTTTTATATAGTTCCTCCGCTCCTGTATACTTCTCTTCTGCCTCTTTTACTCTCCCTAGACGACTCAGAAGATCTCCTTGCGATTGCAGCGTATTTGCAAGCCCCAGATCTGCCTTCTCCTTTTTATAGAGTTCCTCCGCTTCTGCATACTTCTCTTCCGCCTCTTTTACTCTCCCTAGACGACTCAGAAGATCTCCTTGCGATTGCAGCGTATTTGCAAGACCCAGATCGTCCTTCTCCTTTTTATATAGTTCCTCCGCTCCTGTATACTTCTCTTCTGCCTCTTTTACTCTCCCTAGACGACTCAGAAGATCTCCTTGCGATTGCAGCGTATTTGCAAGCCCCAGATCTGCCTTCTCCTTTTTATAGAGTTCCTCCGCTCCTGCATACTTCTCTTCCGCCTCTTTTACTCTCCCTAGACGACTCAGAAGATCTCCTTGCGATTTCAGCGTATTTGCAAGACCCAGATCGTCCTTCTCCTTTTTATAGAGTTCCTCCGCTCCCGCATACTTCTCTTCCGCCTCTTTTACTCTCCCTAGACGCCTCAGAAGATCTCCACTTATCTTATGAAGCAGGGCCAAAATACCTGCCTTATCGTTTTCGTGCCCGCTATAAAAACGCAGCATTTTCTCCATAATATCTATTCTATATAAATAATTACGGTAATAATTTCTTCCATTTCTCACAATCTCATCTAAATACTGTGTAAGACCACTCGCTTCTCCCTGCGATATTATCAAAGTAATTATGTGAGAAATCTGCGGCATCATTTCTACTATTATTTGATGAGCCCTCAGCCGCTCTTCTGATTTTCGATTCTCAGCTGTTTCCAGCAAGCCATTGATACACTCTGCCCATTTAACAAGACATTCCCTGTGTATTGGGTTTTCCTCGGGAACAAATTTCCTAAATTGCTTTTTCAAAGGCAGCAACATGGAAACCCTCGTTCTGTCTTGAGAAATATTAATCAGATTGGCATCTATAAGCGCACTGACTCCCTCCCTCCATTTTTCTTCTTCAAAATCTCCGCGAAGCCTTTCGAAAACTGACACTGGAATCTCTTTCACACTGTAATACAAAAGCCCCCAGATCAATACTGCTCCTTCATTCTCCTTCACGGATTCCCAAGATACTCTCAGGGCAATTTCAAGACTCTTGTGTCTGTTTTCGGCAATTGCTGATTCTTGTACCGCCTGATCCCATCGCGCCAGCACATCTTTTATCCCGATTTCTCTCTTGGCCTGTGTCGCCGTGAGGACGATTGCAAGCGGATGCCCCTCTAACTGAAGAATCAGCTGGCGGAAATCTTCTGCTTCTGCGGGTGTGATTCCCCGGTCTAAAATAGAGCAAAACAGCCTGACACTATCAAGATTGCAGAATTCGTCCCCTGAAATCCTTTCCGCATTTAAATTTCCTTTATCCAGAGGCCGAAGATGTATTTCCCGGTCATTTAATACAGACGGAGCTGTTTCACGGGTCGACACTAAGATCCTGAATCCGACTATTCCAACGCTTCTCATCCACTTCAGCAGTATTGTCTTCTCTTCTTCATTTTTTGTTACCCCGTACCAGATATCTTCCCAATTATCAAAATAAAGAATCCGAACAGCATCGCTCTCTGCCGAAAATACATCAGACATAGCTTTCAATTGGTCTGTCAGATACTCAGGATATTTTTCAGCCGGCAGATCATCCGGGAGATCCGCTCCCACTGACCTTGCCACTGTATCCCAGAAATCTGCCAGCGTTTTCACTCCGGTAATATCAATAAAGGGCATCCAGCTTTTGCCCGGATAAGACCTTTTTATTCTATGATATACTTCTTTGCACGTCTCCGTTTTTCCAATTCCTGGAGCTCCCTCAACCCAGACGCAGCAGGGCTGATTTTCTGTAAGGGCTGTAACGATTTTGCTGACCTCTTCATCTCTTCCAAGGAGTTTATGAAGGGCAAAGTAATTGCCGCTGGCTTCCGGCAGAATGCCGCTGCTGGGCCCATTGCCGTTTCCTCCGCCGCTCATATCCTCCATCAACTGAGAGAAAAAAGCTTCCAGCGCTTCGGTATGCTTTCCGTGGGGATACCAGATCGGCTGGATGTTCATTTTTCCTGTTATCTGCTGAATCCGCTTTCTCAGCCCTTCCCCGAGCCTGCCTTCCTTCCCGCCGCCTTCTCTTAACAAAGGATGGAGCCAATCTTCTTTATTTTCTGTATCTGCCGGCAGTTCCAGGAAAGCAAACTGCTGAATATTGTCTGCGCATTTCTTTATTACAGAGCATGTGCGGTCAGCCTCCAGGCTGCAGCCCAGAAAAAGAAGGGGATTTCTCTGAAGGATCTTCTGTAAGAACCTGGGCATGGGGAGTTCAAAATCAGGCTCTTGAGGATTCTCTCCATACGCACGGTCATATGCCTCCCGCGTCAGGACCAGGTGCTTCGAATCATTTATATCTCCATGCATTTTCACCAGCAACGGGGTGTTCTGATGCAATGCCCTTTCTATTTTGTCGCTTTGAAAATCATCAGATGGGTTCACCGTATCAGGTAGTGTCATTCCTTCTGCCTGATACAAATATTCTATCACGCGGTCAAAATTTGTCGTAACAACAGGTCCGCGGAACAGCCTTGGAATTTTTCTCAGATATTCCGGCATTTCCAATGCTTTTTCTTCTATCTTTGATTCGCTGAAAGACTTTTCCAGCAGCCGCATAAATTTATTGTGAGTTACTTCTTCTTCCAGGCATGAGGCTGCTTCTTCATATTGATTTTCTGCCAGCAGTTTATCAACCTGATCCTCGATCCCATAAGCCTTTGCATGCTTTTTCAGTAGTGCGCCCCAAAGCGGATAAACCCAGCAGGACAGACCCGCGCCTATAACAGGGGTAACATTCTGCTTTTTCATCATCTCCAGCAATTGATCATATACAACTCGATTATTGTCCTCGTCACTTAAATAATAACAGTCCATAAGCTCCTGAAACTTCATTTTCTCATCCTCGGTAAACATTTGTTTTTTCTTTTGTAATACACGCAAAATATCTGATCAAATTATACTACTCGGGATAATATTTGACAATTTGATTCTAAGGAACGAGTGTTCACGCCGGGCGTTTGACAGTTGAATATTAGAAAAATACCTTGCAGGCCGCATAAAACCTGCATTTTTTGTGTCAATTTTTCTGTTTTTATATATTGCATTTTATTGCAATGTATTGTATGATATATAAAATGAGGCTTTTTTCTATGAGAGTTATAACCTCGAAATCCAAGAATGCTGAATCTTTTTATATTTCAAAAGGCTATGTCAATGACAAAGGAGTCAGTACTTCTGTCATCGTCAAGAAACTGGGAACTTTAAAAGAACTTTTACCTGAACACGGTCCGACACGAGATGATGTCATGGCCTGGGCCAAAGAGGAAGCCCGGTTAGAAACTTTAAAATACAAGCAGGAACGAGAAGAGAAACAGATAAAACTTACTTTCCATGCAGACAGGCAGTTAGATTATGATAAGCAGGTCTTTTACCGGGGCGGCTACCTTTTTCTCCAATCGATCTATTATCAGATGCAGATGAATAAGCTCTGCCGGAAGTTAAAACAAAAATATAAGTTTGAATATGACATCAACGCAATCCTTTCCGATTTGATCTACGCAAGGATCCTGGAGCCTTGCAGCAAACGTGCTTCTTACAAGACCGCATTAGAGTTTTTAGAAAAACCATCCTACAAACTTCACGATGTATACCGTGCGCTGGATGTCCTCGGGGCTGAATGTGACCTGATCCAGGCGGAGGTCTATAAAAACAGCCATTTCATGGGTCAAAGGAATGATAAGATCCTTTATTACGACTGCACGAATTATTATTTTGAGATTGAACAGGAAGACGGCAGCAAGAAATATGGGAAGGGGAAGGAACACAGACCGAACCCGATCATCCAAATGGGACTTTTCATGGACGGGGATGGGATCCCCCTTGCGTTTTCTCTCTTCCCGGGAAATGCAAACGAGCAGACATCGCTGAAGCCACTGGAGAAGAAAGTGCTTAGTGATTTCGGATGCCAGAAATTCATTTATTGCAGCGATGCCGGGCTGGGTTCGGAATCCATCCGGGAATACAACCATATGGGGGAAAGGGCTTATATCGTAACCCAGTCGATCAAAAAGCTGAAGAAAGAAGAAAAAGAATGGGCGCTGAGCCCGCAGGGGTTTAAACGGGTCTCCGATGACGAGCCTGTCGATATCACGAAACTTCCGGAAGATGACAAAGGGCTTTATTACAAGGATGAACCATATACCACTAAGAAACTGCACCAACGCTTGATCATCACTTATTCTCCAAAGTATGCCCTGTATCAGAAATCCATCCGTGATACACAGGTGGAACGGGCACAAAAAATGCTGGATTCGGGAAAAGCGAAAAGGAACCGTAAGAATCCGAATGACCCGGCGCGTTTTATCGGAAAGAAGGCTGTTACAAAAGATGGGGAGGCTGCGGATATCAAACAGTATCTGGATGAGGATAAGATTGCGGAAGAGGCGCAGTATGATGGGCTCTATGCAGTATGCACGGATCTTTTGGATGATGAGGTCGGTGATATTTTAAAAGTAAGTGAGGGGAGGTGGCAGATCGAGGAATGCTTCCGGATCATGAAAACAGATTTTTCTGCAAGACCGATCTATTTACGGGAAGAGAACCGGATCAAGGCACATTTCCTGATCTGTTTCCTCGCATTAACCGTCTACCGTTATCTTGAGAAAAAACTGGATTCAAAATATACCTGTGAAGAATTGCTGGATACCCTAAAAGGAATGAATTTCGCCGGGATACAGGAGCAGGGATTTATCCCGTTGTATAAGAGGGAAAAGATCACAGATGATCTTCATGAGACCTGTGGGTTCCGGACAGACTACCAATTCATAACCAAAAGTAAAATGAGAACAATCCAGAAAAAAAGCAAAGGGAAGGAATAAATTACTATAGTTCGAAACAACAGTAAAAATCGCTGCAGCCCAGTAAACACGAGGGATACAGCGTTTTTTTCTTTTACGAACTGTCAAAGACGGGATTATAATTGGTGTTTTATGGAAAGTCTACATTCTTCGACAAATTATGATCTGGTATCAGGCGCCTTAAGCAATCAATCCTGTTTTCCTCAATAGTCAAACCTCCTAAGCTCGCAGTTCCCGATCCCAAACCTGGCAAATTCCTCATTCGTCATATCAGCAAAATACGACTGCACCGCTCTTGCGACGCCATTGTGGGCGACCAGAAGATACACTTTTTCATCCGATTCCCCTCTGATATCATCAAGCAGCCCGTAAATCCTGTGGCAGAACCGGATCATAGATTCTCCGCCCTCATAGCTGTCCGCGAAACATTCCTTCGCGCGCCGGAAATCCGCACCGTCCCGCGGCGTCCCTTCATATTTTCCAAAATTCTGTTCCTTCAGGCGCGGTTCCACACGCATGGGAATTCCGGCGATCTCAGAGATATGTCTTGCAGTCTCTGCCGCACGCGCCAGCGGAGAGCAGATGATCTCATCGATACGGATCCCTTCTTCCAGTATTTTTCTCCCCAGCTCCTCAGCCTGCCTGTGCCCTTTTGCTGTCAGTTCAATATCTGTCGCCCCGCAGATCTTATTTTCCACATTCCAAACCGTCTGCCCGTGGCGGGCAAAATAAAAATATCCCACAGTATCTCCTCCATCCATACCTTTTGTACTATTTTCCTGCGAGTTCTCTCACTTCCTGAATATCCATTCCCAGCAGCTCTGCTGTTTCTTTTTCTGTTTTCCCGTTCTCTAACTGCCGTTCTATGATCCGCTTCAATGCAAGCTGTTCGCCCGTCTCTGCATCGCAAAAAACGATCTTCCGACAGCATTTTTTATCCTGCGGGAAATGGACAAATTCAAGGATACTGACATGGATGCATTTTCTAAGTTTATCGTAATCTTCCCCTTCTTTGATCTGTCCGGTGTATATTTTCCCAAGATAAAACAACACCCGGTTTGTCCAACAGTCAAAATAGGATACCTGCATCTCCATATTCATTTTTGTCTCATCCTCAAGTTCTATCAGCACATCCAGTATCCCAAGCTTATCGTCTTCGCTTTCTTTTCTGAGCGCTGTCGGAACCAGTGTTGTCCGGCGGACTTCTTTCGGAGCTTTCCCGAGGATTGCCGCAATAAAGCCTTTTCTCACTTTCGGATTCTGCATCAGCTCTTTGAAACAGAAATCCACGGTAGGAAGCATGATAAAATTATCTTTCTCTCTTTTTTCGTCTTGTGTACCCATAGATTCTTCCTCCTTATTTTACCACGATGTTCCTTGCGATGAAACACCGCTTTTCACGTTCTGCAATATGCTTTTGAGAGGGAATCCGGTTATCAACGAATTTACACAGATTATAAAATCTTATCCACATAATGTGGGGAATTTTTCCGCTAAATAGTCTTCTCAAAATCGCTCAGCCGGATATAATGGTAAGCAGATGATTGTTCCGACTGACAAAAAACGAGGAGACTGACATTGCTTTAGGCACTGATCTGTAAATGTCTGAAAGGAGTACATATGGACATCATTAAAACTAACCGTCTGACGAAATATTACGGGAAATCCCGGGGCATCACTGACCTCAGCCTGACAGTCGGCGAAGGTGAATTTTTCGGCTTTATCGGTCCCAACGGCGCGGGCAAGAGCACTACGATCCGCATCCTGCTGGGACTCATACGGGCAGACTCCGGCAGCGCCTCTGTCTTTGGGATGGATACTGCGTGTGATCGAAGGAACATCCTTGAAAACATCGGATATATCCCATCGGAAGCTATGTTTTATCACAATACGACTGTCGCCGAAATCCTTCGTCTCTCTGCCAGACTGAGGCGAAAAGACTGTACAGCGCAGGCGCAGGATCTCTGTGAGCGCCTGCAGCTTGATCCCCGGCAGAAGACAGACAGCCTTTCCCTGGGAAACCGAAAAAAAGTTGCGATCGTATGCGCGCTCCAGCACAGTCCGGCGCTCTGCGTCTTCGATGAACCGACGAGCGGTCTGGACCCGCTCATCCAGAAAGAATTCTTTGAGATCTTAAAGGAACGGAACGCTCAGGGGGTCACTATCTTCCTGTCCTCCCACATTCTCTCCGAGGTGCAGAGATACTGCAGCCGGGCTGCTGTCATCCGGGAAGGGCAGATCGCCGCCTGCGGCGATCTTGCGAAGCTGTCTGGGACAAGCGCGAAGCGTATTACTCTGACCGGTGCTGACGCGGAGACGCTCCGCCGTCTCCTGGCAGCGCTCCCGGGAACTCTCGCAGAAAAGAGGGCGCAAAGAGACGACGCAATGCCTGCATCCGCCGGACATCCTGATATCCGCGATTTCCATACCGGAGACAATACGGTCTCCTTCCTGTTTGAAGGAAATATCAAAATGATGATGGACATGCTGCCCCAGATCTCTTATACGGATATCACGGTAACGGAACCGGACTTAAACGAAATTTTTATGCATTTTTACGAACAGGGGGATATACAGCTATGACATTGATGTTGTTTGAACTGAAACGGAACCGCCTCTCTCTTGCAGTATGGACTGCTGCAATTGCCCTTCTGCTTCTGGTCTGCCTCGCCATTTTCCCTGACATGAAGGGGCAGGTCAATGAGCTCAACGCGGCATTTTCATCCATGGGCAACTTCACAGAAGCCTTTGGCATGGACCAGCTGAACTTTGGGGAACTGATGGGATTCTACGGGCTGGAGTGCGGCAATATCCTTGGGATCGGCGGCGCATTCTTTGCCGCATACATCGGCGTAAATGCTCTTGCAGGCGAAGAAAAGAACCGGACTGCGGAGTACCTGCTGACACATCCGGTCAGCCGCAGCCGCGTCGTATTCGAGAAGCTGGCCTGTGTCCTCTGCCAGATCCTCATCCTGAACGCAGTAAGCATGCTCACTTCTCTGATCGCGGTGCGCGCCATCGGAGAAAGCCTGCAGATGAAGGAATTTCTGCTGCTCCATGCAGCTTATCTCCTTCTGCAGGCAGAGATCGCAGCAGTGTGCTTCGCGGTTTCCGCCGCATTGAGGCGCAGCGGCATCGGCGCCGGGCTTGGACTTGCCGCGGTCCTGTATTTTCTGAACCTCATTGCCAATATCAGTGAGGATGCAGAGTGGCTGAAATACATCACACCCTTCGGGTACGCGGAGGCTGCCGATATCATTACCAATGCGGAGATTTCCCTGCTGCCCGCTTTTATCGGATGCTGTGTGACCGCGGCAGCGGCTTTGGCGGCATTTATCATATATAATAAGAAAGATATCTATTAAAATGCTCCGCCTTTTATCAATCATTTTGGACGGACATCCGAGAGCGTGCATTCTGTATCCCTTCGCTCTTCGTTTCACTGCGGTCACGCTAAGCGAACACCCGCCAGACGCTCAGCACCCTCGCGGAGCATATATCAGATAAATATTGTTTCCATTCGCATATCTCCCGTTATCCGGGACACGCGTGATCCTGGCTGAACTGCATTTGGAACAGATACCTGTATTTTTCATACTGACACCTCAAAATTCTTTCTTCGCCATGATATGCCGGCTGCACAGATAAGAAATAACGACCACCAGCGCTGTTACAACCGCAAACAGTCCCAGGATGCCCCCTGTGCCCAGACCGGAGAACCATTCCTTTCCCGGACCGACGATCTTCGCAGGCACATACTCCAGGGCATTTGATATCAGAAATGCCGCGATGGCCACGGCCGCGATCATGATCAGATTCGCGTATCTCGCTTTTTCCGCATCAAATTTCAGCCTGAGCGGGAGCATAACACTGACAAAGATCCATGCCGTAAAAATATACCCCAGGCAGGTGCCGAACCAATCGGCAGCGTCCACCTCTCCGGACGGCTGTACGATCATCAGGATAATCCCAAGCACAATACCTGTGCACCATGCAAAGATGATCGACAGCAGAGCAAAGAGATACTTTTCATTCACATAGTTTTTTCTCGTGACAGGCAGTGTCATAAGGAAAAGATAGCAGTTGTCAAATTCATCATAGCTTACCGTGGTGACTGTAAACAAAGAAAATATGATCGTAATATATCCGACGATGAAGGTCGGACCAACATCTGTTATCAAGTTCATAAATACCGCTACAACGAGAAGCATAAGAAATAATACCTTTCCCTGATGCCTCAAAATCCTGAAATCTTTTATCAGCATTCCTTTCATAACTTTTCCCCTCCTATGATCATCGTTATCACTTCGTCCAGACTTCCCTTTTCCACAACAACATCCGGATAGTTCTCCAGATAATATTGCTTCTGATCCGTCAGGCAGGAGTATCCGAAACTTTCCCTGCGGACTCTCAGAATGTATTCTTTGTCCAGCTTCCTGTACTGAGTGTCATCAGCCTTGATCAGCCCGTATTCGTTGAGCATCACATCCGTCTCCTCATGGAACACGATCTCTCCATTGTGGATCATGTAGATATCATCACACAATCCTTCCAAATCCGAAGAGATATGGGAGCTGATCAGGATACTTCTGTTCTCGTCTTCTTCCATATATTCGCGGAAAATGTCCAGGATGCCTTCTCTTGCCATCACGTCAAGGCCGGTAGTAGGTTCGTCCATAAGAAGGAACTCCGCTCTGTGAGTGACCGCGGCGAGCACCTTTAGTTTCGCTTTCATTCCTGTGGAAAATTCCCTGATATATTTATCCAGCGGGATTCCGAACTTCCGGCACAGGCCAAGGAACTTCTCTCTGTCAAAGGCAGGGTAAAGGGCTGCCAGTACGGGTACGACATCCTTCACCTTCAGGTATCCGCTGAACCCGGATTCCGCCAGTGTCACGCCAATCTTCTGCTTCTCTTCCTCTGTCAGCTCCGACGGTGCCTTTCCCAGCAGGGCGACATCTCCCGCGTCATATGTGATCAGTCCGAGCACAGCCTTGAACGTCGTGCTCTTTCCCGCACCATTTTCTCCTACCAGCCCTGTGATGCGTCCCGGTTCCACCTTCATCGTACAGTTCAGAGTAAAATCACCGTAATGTTTTACCAAACCATTGATCTCAAGCATCTTCTAATCCTCCATTATCAAATCAAACAACTCCCTGATCTCCTCGTCCTTCAGCCCGCATCTGCGGCCTTTTTCAACCGCTTTTTCCAGGTCGCTCTCCACTTCCCGGCGCTGCTCCTCAAGCATCCGCTCAGCGTCTGCGGCAGCAACATAAGTGCCTTTCCCGTGGACTGTCACCGTGTACCCTTCCTGTTCAAGATTGTCGTACGCCTTCTTGACCGTCAGGGCACTGATCTTCAGGTCTTTCGCAAGAGTCCGGACAGAGGGGAGTATATCGTTTTCTCTCAGATCTCCCGCAGTAATCTGCGCCTTAATCTGATCCATGATCTGTTCATAGATCGGTACCATCGATGAACTGTTGATTATAATCTTCATACGCGTCCTCCTCTTGATAAACAGTATATAACAGTATATAACTGTTGTCAACTGTTATATACTGTTTATTTATGGGGTCAGACCCCGATCAAAAGGGGTCTGACCCCTTTCCATATAATTTTGCACTTTTTAAAAAGGGCTACAGCAAAAATTGGCGGATCTTGTCGGAGTTTCCCGCAACACGATCAGCTCTATCGAAACAGGCCAGTTCTGTCCGACTGCAAAACTGGCCCTTGTTCTCTGTATTGCATTAGATAAGAAATTTGAAGAATTATTTTTCTTTGAATAACAGTCTCTGCCTGCCGCTCTCCGTGATCGAATATATTATAAAATCAATACAAGCACTTCTGAAATCTCTTTCTCAGGATAACTTCCGGAAACACGATGCCGCCTCCCGCCCGTCTCTCACCATCATCTGTAGCCTGTCATACTCCGCCCTGAGCATTTCCATCCCATATTCCGTGATCACATAGGACTTCCGCCGCCCATCCTCCGCGGTGCGGCGGATGATCCCATTGTCCTCAAATTTGGACAGCATCGCGTACAGTGTCCCCGGCCCTACCTTTACCCTGCCTTTTGAAATACGCTGTACTTTTTCCATGATATCCACCCCGCAGCACTCTTCCGTCAGGGCGATCAGGATATAATACATAGGTTCTGTCAATGTCTGGAACTGTTCTCTTGCCAATGTTTCTTCACCCCATTATCCCTATCGGTCTTACAACCCCAGCTTTTCTCTTACGATGTCGATCTGCTCTCCTCTGGGCGGCTCTGTCGCGTAGAGAGTCAGGACCGCGTCCTCATACCGCACATATACCATATTTTCTTCCCAGTCCCTGCGCATGACTTTCTCAGCATGCCATCTGTCGTAACCACTGTCTGCGTCTGTCTCAGTGATCCAGCCATACCCCTCCGGATCCCCGGACTCCAGCTCTTCCTTCCACACCAGATCCAGGATCCAGGGGACATCAGTCCGGTACACTGTGTAGGCAAGCCGCTGCCACCCCTGGTCCGCATCCGTCCCATCTCCACTGTCTTCCTCCGACGATGGCTCTCCGTATTCCACTGCCCCGCTCATCATAGTCCCAAACACACTGGACAGCTCGCTGTAATGAGCCAGTGTGACCGCCTCTTCTGTCTGCGTATAATCTGTCAGCACAAGAGGCAGTTTCTCCTCATCTGGCAGGATAATTTTTCCATCAGTCTCCACTTTTACCAGCCCTGTTTCCTGACCGATACCCTGGATGAAAATGATCCCCATGCCGATAACCCAGATGACACCGATCCCCACTCCCGCCGCCAGCTGCAGCGCCCAGTTCTCCCTGCGCGCCGGACGGTAAAACCCGATCCCAAGCAGCACTGCAGCAGTGATCCCCAGAAAGATCCAAAGCGTGACCGCAGAACCTCCGCCGCCTGCTTTCCCCCAGACCACAGTCAATTCGATCAGGATGATCGCCGCCATAGCGTACCAGACATACTTTTCCCTGCTCTTTCCATAGGATGGGTGTTCTCCTGCCCTGACTTTTTTCCCTGCTTTTATACACCACACAGCCAGAACGATACACTGTAATATTTCACATGCGAACAAAACTGCCAGGGTAAGCCCCGGGAGCAGGAGCATATTAGAGAACAGTATTAAAACAGCATCAACTCCAGAAAGCTGTACAGCGGACATTCCCAAAATGAACACACCTGTCAGCACACTCATAAGACAGCGCTTCCACTCTGCCTTTCGGATATTTTTGAACCGTTCCTCTTCTGTCACGATGGGAATGGCATCCTCTGCAATCTTTCGGAAGATGCAGAACCTTCTCCTGGAGTCCACAAACTCCCATCCCGCTGCCCTGCAGTATTCTGCATACTCCTCGGCATCTGCTCCGGGCTTTACATCCATTTCGCTGCCCTTTAGAAATACTTCCACCGCGTATTCTATATCCCGGCTTTCTCCTTTTTCAAACTCCAGCCAGAGTTTCCATTCCTTCAGATGCCATCCCTTTAACGACATTTCGTGCAGATACTGTGCGAATGCATCCGCTTCAATATAGCGGTAATATCTGAACACACGCCTGAAACGCGCCTGATCTTCCACCTTCGCCATAGAGTCCGCCCCCTTTCCTTACAATTATCGAGTATCGATATTTCTACTTTTAGAATAATATCGACACTCGATATTGTCAAGTAAAAACAGCCGGCTCTTTCTTTTTTATGTGCTCTTTTATACGTTTCTGATCATTCCGATAAGTTTCTTCTTATAAGTTGATGCAGTCCTCTAAGGTCAACTGTGTCTCCCTCAGCGTCTTCATCTTCCGCTCTGTGATCCTGTCGCCCGGTTCCGGCTTCCCGCACAGAAACGGGGAATCCACATCATAAGCACGGACAGTCTCCCGCACCCGATCTTCAGAATCATTGGCATAACAATATCTGCATCCGTTCCGGCAGGTATGATAACTGCCTGTTTCCACGCTCTCCACACATCCGCACTCCGGTCGCTGTCCGCGGTCCCTTCCGCCCCGCAGCCGGCATCCCAGCAGATGCCCGATATATGCTCTGTCAATACATGCCCCGTGGACGATCCCGTATTCCGACAGGTCGATCTTCTCCGCACATGTCTGGATTTCCATCCCATATCTGCCTGCGATCCGGGCGAAACTCTGCGCGAGCCGGCGCATCTTCCCCTCTGTCAGCTCCCTGATCCCGTACCCCTTCATATTCCGTTTCGTCTTATCATAATCATCAAGAAAACTGATCACCACTCTCTGCGTTTTCCCCGCAAGAGCTTCTGCGATCTGCGTGAACGCTTTCACATGGTAGTCCAGGGTATACCGGTCAGAAAGAAAGACCGGATCATAGCGCCAGACCATTCTCTCTTTTCCGATCCTGTCCGCCAGCTCCCTGAATGCAGGAATGAGCACTTTCTTCTTATCCGGCAGTCCCGGCTCGATCCCCCTCCCATATCCGGTCAGGGTAAACTGAAAATAATACATATAACTGCTGAATTCATCCAGATAAGGGAACATGGGCACCGGGTTCTTCGTCCAGAACACAATACAGTCGATCACTTCAGGGGAAAGATTTATCCTGCTCACCTGATGATGATCCATGGGATTCCGCACACAGAGAAAGCCTGCCCGGAAACGCCGGACAAGCCATTCGCTGTAATAATTCGGTATATCCGTACGTCTGCTCACACTCAGTATCATAAGGATCACTCCAATCCATTTCACACCTGTTCCAGTGTATTCCGCATAACCTCTGTAAATTCTTTCATTTCTTTATCCATCAATACCGGTCTTCCGTCCTTTCTCAGGAAACAGTGTGTCGTCGTCCCACAGGCGCTGAGCACGCCGCCCTCCGACAGATTATAAATATCATATCTGAGGGTAAACTTCACCCTTCCCGCTTCCTGGAGCCTGACGGTGATCTTTACCTCATCGTCAAATTTTACACTCTTCTTGTATTCACAGTCCACATGGAGCACCGGGCTGATATACCCCATCTCTTCAAAGCGGCGGTACGGATAACCGATCTGGTTCAGCGTATCTACACGGGCCTCTTCCATCCAACGGATATAATTTGAATGATGGATGACACCCATTTGATCTGTCTCATAGTATTTTGCTGTTTTTGTGTAAGGTTTCATCAAAATAATCCTCCTCGCCAGAATTTTCTGACAGCTCTCCCCAAAGGGGTCAGACCCCTGTTAACAGGGGTCTGACCCCTTTTGCCGAAATTGTTGCAATTGTATCAAATTGTATTAACCGCATCACTGATGGTCTTAACTCCCACCAGCTTGATCCCGCTGATCCCCCGCACCATCTTGAGGGATACTTCCGGCAGGATGCATGTTTCAAAGCCAAGCTTCTTTGCTTCTGCCACCCGCTGCTCCGGCATATTGACCGCGCGGACTTCCCCGCTTAACCCTACTTCCCCGAAAACGATTGTTTTCTCATCAATGGGGCGGTTGCGGTAACTGGATACCAGCGCCATCACGATCCCCAGGTCGATTGCCGGCTCGTTCATGCGGATCCCGCCCGCGATGTTCACGTAGGCGTCAGAGTTTCCCAGCGCCATGCCCAGCCGTTTCTCCAATACTGCCATGAGCAGGTTCACCCGGTTATAGTCCGTACCCGCAGCCGTCCTCCTCGGCATCCCGAAATTGCTGTGGCACACAAGTGCCTGGATCTCGATCAGGATCGGGCGGGTTCCTTCCATGGAGCACGCCACCACAGAACCGGAAGCGTTTTCCGGTCTGCCGCTGAGCATGTATTCGGAAGGATTTTCCACTTCCTCAAGGCCGGTCTGGCGCATTTCAAACACCCCGATCTCATTGGTGGACCCAAAGCGGTTTTTCACAGCCCGCAGGATCCGGTAAGAGGCATGACGGTCCCCCTCAAAATACAGCACTGTATCTACCATATGCTCCAGCACTCTCGGTCCTGCCACTGTCCCTTCTTTTGTCACATGTCCTACGATAAATATCGGAATACACAAACCTTTTGCAAGCTGCATGAAAATATTGGTGGACTCCCGCACCTGTGACACGCTCCCCGGAGCGGAAGATACTTCCTCGCTGAACATTGTCTGTATCGAGTCAATGATCACCAGCTCTGGTTTTTCCTTTTCGATCACGCCCCGGATCGTCTCCAGGTTCGTCTCGCACAGGAGATACAGCCCGGATGCGAATGCCCCCATACGGTTCGCCCGCAGCTTGATCTGCGCCTGGGATTCCTCGCCGGAAATATACAATACTTTTTTCTTATCAGCCAGCCGCTGGCATACCTGCAGCAGAAGCGTGGACTTCCCGATGCCCGGATCGCCTCCCACCAGGACGAGAGATCCTGGCACGATCCCGCCTCCAAGCACCCGGTCGAGTTCCCGGATGCCTGTCCGGATCCGCACATCGTCATCCGCGGTCACATCATTCAGGGGGATCACCTTTGCCTCCCGGACGGATTCCCTGACACTCCTGGAGGTCACTGTACTTCCTTTTGTTATGCCGCTGCTGACTCTTTCTTCTACAAATGTATTCCACTCTCCGCACGCCGGGCACTGCCCCAGCCATTTCGATTCTTCATGCCCGCAGTTCTGGCAGAAGAACACACTTTTCTTTCCTTTTGCCATTCTCCATCCTTTCCGTCATACAAAGCCTGTATATCCGCCCGGCCCGCTGCAAGCAACGGGGTATCCGCTCCTGGTTTCTTTTTTCAGAACCCTGCAAACAGCAGAGTATTACACCTGTAAGCGAATAAAAATCGGGGCGGATGCACCATCCGCCCCTGCCTGGCCTGTCAGCCTGACATATCTTTTTCAACACCCGTCCGGCTCACTGCAGGCATATTCTCAACATTTCACTACCTTTACCTGAACATTCTGATCCGCTGCAAGCTCCACGCTCACGCTGAGCTTTCCGCTCAGGTTTGTACTCATCTTTCCTGCGGATTCCCCGCCGATTAACACCTCATACTCACTCTCCGGCTCAAGTTCCAGCGTAAACTGTACATCTCCGCCTGCTGAAACAGTAAATCCGATCTCTTCCCCGGTCTCCCGGAAATTCTCGACCGCGCTTCCCGGAACGGATTCATATACAAACATCCCGTTCTTTTCCAGCTTCGTGATCTCTGCAAATGTCTTCACTTTATAGATATCGCCCTCAAACTCAAAATTATCTTTCTTTGTTTTTGCCGCGAGCGTATAATCACCAAAACTAAGTGTCCCGTCATTTTCTGCACGCAATAATTCTTTCACTGCTGCCATTTCATTTTTCCTCCTAAGTATTTCAGTAAATTTCTGCTATCGATATTATAATATAAAGCCCTTGTTTTTTCTACCGAAATATCTGTGAAAATCATACTGGAAAATCATCGGGGAGAGATTGCGGTTCACACCTGACCGCTGTCCGCCCCCTTTGTCTGAAATGATCTTCAATCTTTCCGTACGATAAAACGGATCTCTTTTTTCACGCTTCCCGCTTCCACATGGTCTCCCGGTTTGACTTCTCCATTCAATATCGCCTCCGCCAGCTTATCCTCCAGCTCTGTCTGGAGCGCCCTGCGCAGAGGCCTTGCCCCGTATTTCGCGTCCGTGCCCTTCTCGACGATCAGAGCCTTTGCAGATTCTCTTAATGTAAGCCGGATATCCATCTGCTCCTCCAGCCTCTTTGCAAGGTCACGGCACATGAGCGTTACGATCTTCTTCATATGTGTCTTATCCAAAGCGTGGAACACGATGATCTCATCGATTCTGTTCAAAAACTCCGGACGGAAGATCATCTTCACCTCATCCATGACATTCTGTTTCATCCTCTTGTAATCGTCTGCCGGGTCCTCCTTCACCGCAAAGCCAAGCTTCTTTGGATCTACGATCGCCTTTGCCCCCGCATTTGATGTCATGATGATCACAGTGTTGGAAAAATCGACTTTCCGCCCCTGGGAGTCCGTGATATGCCCGTCGTCCAGTACCTGAAGAAGGATATTAAACACATCCGGATGCGCCTTCTCGATCTCATCAAAAAGAACGACCGAATACGGATGGGTCCTCACCTGGTCGCTGAGCTGACCGCCTTCCTCATGTCCCACATATCCCGGAGGGGAACCGATCATCTTTGCCACAGAGTGTTTCTCCATATATTCTGACATATCAACGCGGATCATGGATCCTTCACTTCCGAACAGCGCTTCTGCCAGAGCTTTGGACAGTTCGGTCTTGCCCACTCCCGTAGGTCCCAGGAACAGGAATGAACCGATCGGACGCCTCGGATCCTTCAGGCCCACGCGTCCTCTCCTGACTGCCCGTGCCACCGCGCTGACCGCTTCTTCCTGTCCGACCACCCGCTTATGAAGGACACTCTCCAGCTTTTTCAGCCGGTCCGCATCGCTCTCCGCAAGCTTCTGCACAGGAACTTTTGTCCACGCGGAAACAACCTCAGCGATATCCTCCTCTGTCACTTCCGGCTTTGCAGACGCCGTCTTTTTCTGGAAGCGCTTTTTCACACCCGCCAGCTTTTCCTCTGCCTGCTCCTGCTCCTTCTGGATCAGAGAAGCCTCAGCAAAATCTCCCTTTCTGACAGCCTCTTCCTTCTGCGCCGCCAGCTCTTTCACCGTCTCTTCCAGAGCAGTCAGATTGTCCGGCACCTTATATCCCTTCAGGCTGACTCTGGAACACGCCTCATCCATGACGTCAATGGCTTTGTCCGGAAGATTGCGGTCCGTGATATATCTCTGTGACATCTGCACTGCCGCTTCCAGAGCTTTATCGCTGAGAGCCACCCTGTGATGGCTTTCATATCTTCCTCTCAGTCCCCGCAGGATCTGTACACACTGCTCCTTCGATGGCTCCTCGACTGTCACCGGCTGGAAACGCCGTTCCAGCGCTGCGTCTTTCTCGATATATTTTCGGTATTCTGTAATCGTAGTAGCCCCGATGAGCTGCATCTCGCCTCTTGCAAGAGACGGCTTGAGGATACTGGACGCGTCGATCGCCCCCTCCGCTCCCCCCGCGCCGATCATTGTATGGATCTCATCCAGGAACAGGATCATATTCCCGCTTGCCCTGACTTCCGAGATCAGCCCTTTCATCCTCTCTTCAAATTCTCCCCGGTACTTTGAGCCCGCGATCAGCCCCGGCAGGTCCAGGGTGTAGATCCGCTTATCTTTCATCTTTTCCGGGACAACTCCCGAGGCAAGCCTCTGTGCCAGCCCCTCTACGACCGCGGTCTTTCCCACGCCCGGCTCCCCGACCAGGCACGGATTATTCTTCGTCCTGCGGCTTAAAATCTGCATCAGGCGGTACATCTCCTCTTCTCTCCCGAGCACCGGGTCCAGCCTGCCCGCCTCTGCCTGAGCTGTCAAGTCCGTACAGTACTGTTCCACCATGGAACCCGCGCCTTTCTGTCCCTCCTGCATCTCATCCTGATATTCTTTGGCGTCTATCCCCGCTGCAGCCATGATATCCTGGAAAATCTTCTGAAGGTTAATATTTAATGTGATCAAGATGCGCGCCGCTACACAGTCCACATCTCTGATAATGGACAGCAGCAGATGCTCTGTCCCCACATCCGTTGTATGCAACCTGTGCGCTTCCTTTACACTGTTTTCCAGGATATAGCGGAAACGGGGGCTTTCCTCCGGCTTTCGCCCTTCAAAGGCATTCTCCGGAGGCACGATCAGTTCGTCCATAAGGCGGAGTACATCTTTTTCCTCCACTCCGTTCTGCGCCAGGATCTGACCGGCAACTCCTGAATACTCTGACCTCAGTCCCAGAAGGAGATGCTCTGTCCCGATATACGGATGCTGCATCTCCTTTGCCTTTTTCGTGGCGTATCTGACCGCTCTTTCCGCCTGTTCTGTATATGAAATGTGCATATGATCCTCCTGTCTCTCCGCCCGTGATCATTTATCAGGGCAGATCTTTCTTCCATTACAAATATACATTATATAAATACATTATAACTGTACTCTGTATAAATACGCTCTACCCTTCCATGCGCGCACTGTAATCATCAAATATCTCATCCACCAGGTCATGCACCTCCTGCCTGGAGATATTCTTACAGCACCCGCGGGCGAGCACGATCCGAAGCTCACGCCTCATCTCTTCCAACTGCTCCAGCTTATCGATGTCCAGGGCGATCACCGCGCCCCGCCGCTTATCCAGGCTGATATAGCCTTCCCTTTTCAGTACACTGTACGCCTTATTCACAGTGTGCATATTTACCCCGATCATGTCTGCTAGCTGGCGCACGGACGGGAGAGAATCCCCCTCATGGATCACAGAAGCCGCGATCCCCATAATGATCTGGTTGCACAGCTGGACGTAGATCGCCTCATCACTGTCAAAATCAATTTCTATGAGCATGGTACTTCATCCTTTCTGGAGTGTGTTATACACATAGTAGCACAATAATCCAAAACCTTCAAGCTTAAAAATCTGTATTTGCGGGGGAGCCTTCCTTGTGAATATAACGTTCGAAAACAGTGAAGCGTGTTTGTCGAAGACGTATTCAGCACGGGTGTGTGGGTGGCTTCGGCTCCGGGGCTCCGTGGCAGCAAAAACTAAGAAATCCGGGACTATGCTAAAGGCAGAAAGCAGCAGGGAGCAACTCGCCTTTGGCTCAGACAAGCCCCCTGCTGCTTTCAACGCATAGTTCCGGATTTCAAGTTTTTTCAAGCCCCTCCGCAGTCACCTCAGACACCCACACACCCGTGCTGAAAGGTTTTCGAAAAAGGCGCTTCGCTGTTTTCTGGTTTACTCAAGCCGGAAGGTCCCCAGCAAATGCAGCGTTTAAAAACAAAGAGAGAGGGGAACTTCTTCGACAAAAAGCAACCTTCTCCAACCAGCAGAAACATACCCCAAGGAAAACCTTTCCGCCAAAAGAAGCCCTCCCCCAGCTGGCAGAATTCTATAACAAGAGAGGCCTAGCTTGCTGGGCCAAATCGAACGGCTGACCCTCTCCCGGAAGTCCGCGTCACCTTCCGTCCGATAAAAATTCCTGTTCCGCCGCTGAAGCTCCCCTTTCACCCACCTTTCGAAATCCTGCATTTGCCTGCGGGGACCTTCCGATCGGATGCGCGCAGAAAACCACCCCTTTGATGCACCTTTCGCGGCGGGCGGGGATATGGCGACGGTGACTTGGAGTAATCTGCCGGAAAGACTTAAAGGGAGGAAGCGTGGCGTTAATTGTCCGGCGGATGCCTGAGGCGGAGCCGAATCTTCCGCCGGACAATTGCTTTTAGCCATGCTTTCTCCCTTTTACGTCTTTCCCAGATTACGGAACCGGAACCTGAGCCATATCCCCGTCCGCCGCGAAAACGTCCTGCATCAAACCGACGGTTTTAGGACGTTTAACCAATCGGTCGGCTCCCCTACAAATCCAGATTTAAAACTGCATCTCGATCTTCGTTCCTTTCCCGGGTTCGCTCTCTACGCTGACTTTTGCCCCGTGCAGCAGCGCGCCGTGCTTGACAATGGACAGCCCCAGCCCGGTCCCTCCGCGCTCTTTGGAATGGCTCTTGTCCACCCGGTAGAACCGTTCGAAGATGCGTTCATGGTGCTCCGCCGGGATGCCGATGCCTGTATCAGCGACACTGATCTTGGGACCTTCCAGTGTATTGCCGACCCAGACGGTGACCCTTCCGCCGTCATTATTGTATTTGATCGCATTTTCACATACATTGTACACCATCTCATCAAGGATCTGCCGGATACCGGTATACTTCACAGGCTCCCCGGTCAGCTCCATGCGCACGTTTTTCTGGGACGCCTGGGGAGCCAGACGGCTAATGATCTCTCTGGTCAGGTCATAGAGGTCTACCTCCTGCTTCTCCAGTTCCACAGATTCCTCATCCAGCTTGGACAGCTTGATGATATCTTCCACAAGAGTGATCAGGCGGCGCGCCTCTTTGTAGATACGCTCTGAAAATACCGGGATGTCCGCCGGGCGCACCATACCGTTTTTCATGATCTCCGCATAGCCTGAGATGGAAGTCAAGGGAGTCTTAAGCTCATGGGATACATTTGCGGAAAACTCTTTCCTCATATTAGAGACAGCTTCCTTTTCTTTGTTCTGCCTGTCCATCGCTGTCAGGAGAGGACTTAATTCTGTATAAACGTCATTATCAAGCGGATTTTCCAGATCAAGCTCATTTATAGGCTTGATCAGACGTGCTGTCTGCCATTTTGCCAGCAGCATGGCAAAAATAATCATCAGTACAGCAAATCCGCCGATCACCGGGAGCATGGCCAGGGCGGTGCTGGCAAGGCTGTCCACTTCCCTGGACACGCGCAGCACACTCCCGTCATCCAGAAGCATTGCATAGTAGTACAGGTCTTTCTCCACGGTCACAGAGCGCCGCACATCTTCGCCTTCCCCGTTTTTAAGCGCTTCCTTTACCTCTTCTCTCCCGCTGTGATTGTCAAGGGTATCCGCGTCCCGCCGGGAGTCGTAGAGCACACTGCCGTCTGCATCGATGCGGGTTACGCGGGTGGATTCATCTATATTGTCCATCTGCTCCAGGTATTCTGTCCCGGAAATATTGACCGCTGTGCAGATGTATTTCGCCTCCTGCCTCACTTCCGCCCGCAGGATGGACAGGTTCTGGTTGTAAAGGATCACGGACAGGATAACATAGAAAAGCACGAGGGTCACTGCGAGAATGACCATCATGCTCTTCTGTATCTTCAGCCTCATGCTCCTGGGAATTTTCTTTTTTCTTTTTTTCTGAATGTTCTGCTGAATCTGCTGTACCATACTATGCGGCTCCTCCAACCCGGTATCCTACACCGCGGACAGTCTGGATGATCTCTCCTTTTGCTCCCAGCTTCTGCCTTAAAGTCCGGATATGTACATCCACGGTCCTCGTCTCTCCGTCAAAATCATAGCCCCAGATCTCTGTCAGGAGCTGGTCCCTTGTCAGGACGATCCCCTGGTTGCGCATCAGTTTCTCCAAAAGTTCAAATTCCTTGAGTGTGAGCGCTACCTGCTTTCCATCCACAGTGACTTCGTGCTTTTTGATGTCCATGCGGACGCCTGAAAGTTCCATATCGATCCTGTCCTCCACTTTCCCTGAACGGCGCAGGACCGCCTTGATCCTGGAGACAAGCTCCATCATGCCGAACGGCTTTGTCACATAGTCATCCGCACCGGAATCCAGGCCGATCACCTTGTCATACTCTGTGCCCTTTGCTGTGACCATGATCACCGGGATTCCTTTTGTCTTAGGGGAAGACTTGAGCTTTTTCAGAAGCTCCAGCCCATCGTCCCCGGGGAGCATGATATCAAGCAGGATCAGCTCCGGCGTATCAAACGCCAGAGCCTCCATGAAGGCAGAACCTTCCGCAAACCCCCGGGCTTTCAGCCCGGTCGTTTCCAGAGTATATATCACAAGCTCACGGATGTTGTCGTCATCTTCCACGCAATATATCATCGTTTCGAGTTCTCCTTCGTCTTCTTATTTTTATCTTTTTCCACAACCGGCTCTGACCTCATTTTGCGGGCTGGCGGCTGTCACTGTGCCGATGCTCTCCTTCGCCGGCGCTCTTCTGTCAGCTCTCGTGGATGACCGCGCTGTCCTTGTGTACGCCTGTGATGGAGAATTCCACCCACTCCGCGATGTTGGTCGCGTGATCCCCGATACGCTCCAGGTATTTTGTCACCATGATCAGGTCAAAGATCGCTTTGCCATTCTCGCCTTTTTCTTCTTTAATGAAGCTGATCATTTCATCCTTCACTTCATCAAAGTAAAGGTCGATCTCATCGTCCGCTTTCATCACATCGCGGGCAAGCTCAAGATCTCTGTTCACATAAGCTGTGACACTGTTGCGCACCATTTTGCTTACCTCAGACGCCATAGTGCCGATCACCTGGATATTTTCCGCGGTTGCCGCCCATTTCTTTGAGGACAGGATGATCTCTGCAATATCCGCAGTCTGGTCTCCGATACGCTCCATGTCTGTGATCATTTTAAGCGCAGCGGAAATTCTTCTTAAATCCTTTGCCACCGGCTGCTGCTGGAGCAGAAGTTTCAGGCAGAGCCTCTCAATATCTTTCTCGGACTGGTCGATCTCCTCATCCTCTGAAATGATAACTCTTGCCTGCTCCGCGCTTCCGTCTTTCAGAGCCTGTGTTGCCTTTGCGATAGCTGTCTCACAGAGCTCTCCCATATGTGTAAGCTGCTCATCCAGAAGATGAAGCTGTTCATCAAATTTATTACGCATGATTTAACCAAACCTCCCTGTGATGTAGTCTTCTGTTCTCTTATCCGCTGGTATGGAGAAGAGTTTTTCCGTATCATTATACTCTACGACTTCTCCCAGAAGGAAAAATGCAGTATTATCGGATACACGTACAGCCTGCTGCATATTATGCGTTACCATAACGATAGTATAGTCCTTTTTCAGTTCCATCGCAAGGTCTTCGATCTTGGATGTGGAGATCGGGTCAAGTGCAGAAGTAGGCTCATCCATGAGAAGGACTTCCGGCTCAACGGCAAGCGCCCTTGCGATACAAAGTCTCTGCTGCTGTCCACCGGACATGCCCAGCGCGCTTGTCTTAAGGCGGTCTTTACACTCATCCCAGATTGCTGCGTTTCTCAGGGACTTTTCTACAATATCATCCAGCTTTGACTTGGAATGGATTCCGTGTGTCCTCGGTCCGAACGCAATATTATCGTAGATGCTCATCGGGAACGGATTCGGTTTCTGGAATACCATGCCCACACGTTTTCTTAACATATTTACGTCCATGCCCTTAAAGATATTCTGTCCGTCAAGGAGGATCTCACCGTCGATACGGCAGCCTTCCACAAGGTCGTTCATACGGTTGATGGACTTAAGGAGTGTTGATTTACCGCAGCCGGAAGGTCCGATAAATGCGGTGATCTTGTTGGCTTCGATCTCCAGATTCACATTCTTGAGCGCCTTAAAATCGCCGTAATACAAATCCAGATTCTTTATACTAATCTTAGACATTTCCTCTACCTCTTTAATCCGGGACGTAGTCAAATTCAATTTTACTACGTCCCCTTTCACAGTTTTTTCACATTTATGCTTTCGTAAGTTTTCTTGCGATCACGCTTGACAACGCGTTAATGCCTACTACAAGAACAAGCAGGATGACCGCTGTTGCGTATGCCTGATCCATATAGAGTCCCTCACTTGAAAGGACATACATATGAAGAGCCAGGGTACGCCCCGATCCCATGACACTGTCCGGGATCTGCGCAACGGTTCCCGATGTATACATCAGCGCCGCAGTCTCTCCCACGATACGTCCGATAGCAAGTATCACACCTGCAAGAACGCCAGGGATCGCCGACGGAAGGACGATGCGGAACACGGTGCGCAGCTTGCCTGCGCCCAGCCCGAAGCTTCCTTCACGGTAAGAATCAGGAACTGCTTTCAGCGCTTCCTCTGTCGTTCTCATGATCAGCGGAAGGATCATGATCGCTATGGTGAAGGCGCCTGCCAGCAGGGAGAAGCCCCACCCCAGAGCATTTACAAAGAACAGCATACCAAAGAGTCCGTATACGATAGACGGAATGCCGGAAAGCGTCTCTGTCGTCAGCCGGATGACCTCTATGAATTTGTTTCCTCTCTTCGCATACTCTACGAGAAAAATCGCAGAGAAAATTCCGAACGGAACCGCGATCAGCAGTGATAACAATGTCATAACGATCGTATTGACAAAGGCCGGCACGACCGAAGCATTCTCAGAGCTGTACTCAAGCGAAAACAGTGACGGTTTGATATGCGGCAGACCGTTGATCAAAATGTAGGCGATCAGAAAAATCAGAACGGCGAAAGTGACGAGCGCTGCCAGCATCACGAGCAGCATCAGGATAAATGAGCCCGGATGCTTTAAATATGTTTTGAATTTATCGCCGATCGTTGTTTTATTGATCATCTGATTGCTTCTGCTTACTTCATTACTCATGATCCGCCCCCCTCTTCAGCAATGCTACACTCAGGTTAATGATCAGGATAAATACGAAGAGCACTACGCCTGTCGCGATCAGCGCTTCGCGGTGCAGGCCTGTGGCATATCCCATCTCAATAACAATGTTTCCGGTCAGGGTACGGATGCCATCCAGCATACTCGTCGTAAGCCGCGCCTGGTTTCCGACGATCATGATGACAGCCATTGTCTCTCCGATCGCACGACCGATCCCCAGCACGATCCCGGCGATCACTCCTGATTTTGCCGCGGGAATAATGACTCGGAAAATACTTCTTTCCTTTGTAGCGCCCAATGCGAGCGAGCCTTCATAGTAATGTGCAGGCACCGCGCGCATCGCGCTTTCTGTTGTTCCTATGATCGTCGGAAGGATCATCATCCCCAGGATCAGTGAAGCAGTCAGGATACTGTTTCCGTTGCCGGGGCTCTTTACAAGATGTGCCTTGTACAGTATAGTCCCGAATTCACGGATCAGCGGCACTACGACCACAAGTCCGAAGAAACCGTAGATAACAGAAGGAATACCTGCAAGAAGCTCTGTGGCTGCCTTCAGCGGTTTATAAATATGTTTCGGACAGTACATTGCCATAAAGACAGATGTCAGGATACCGATCGGCACTCCGAAGATGATCGCGCCCGCTGTCACATAGAGGCTTCCCACGATCATAGGCAGGATGCCGAACTGTTCACTGTTCGGACGCCAGATCTCGCCTGTGATAAATTTGATAAATCCGATTTCTCTCATTGCAGGGATTCCATTTGCAAAAAGGAAAATGCAGATGAGCGCCACCGCCAGCACGGATGCACATGCGGCTACGAAAAATACTCCCTGCATGAATTTTTCAGTCCATGCTTTTGATTTCATTTTTTCCTCCTAATGAGCCGGGAAGACATGCTCCATATCTGCCCGGCTCACATTTTAAAAGCGGAAACCTTTTACTTTAAGGATTTCTCTGTACGGTATTTTAAAGTCTGCTCTAATCCGATTAGATTGCGTCCCAGGTTGTCACATCGCCAAGGTAGATATTCTTCACCTGATCAGATGTCAGATCATCCGTCGGGTTATTCTTATTTACGACAACAGCGATACCATCTGTCGCGATGACTGTTCCCTCAAGTTCAGCAGCCTCTTCGTCCTTCAGCTCTCTGGAAGCCATACCGATATCATAGCTTCCCTCGATTGCAGATGTCATACCTGTTGTAGAATCAGATGTCTGAAGCTCGATAGATGCGTTCGGGTTTACTTCTGCATAAGCCTCGATCAGTTTTTCCATCAGCGGTGATACAGAAGAAGAACCTCCGACTACACAGCTTCCTTCCGGAGCCTCGCCGGCATATGCCTCTACCTCAGCTACCGGGATGTATCCCTCGTCAGCTACAACTGCCTGACCCTCTGTACTCATGATGAACGCCATGAAATCCTTTGCAACCGCATTGTCAGAATCCGGTTTCACTGCCACGTTGAACGGTCTGGATACTTTGTAAGTTCCGTTCTCGATATTCTCTGCCGTCGCATCTACACCGTCGATCTTCACAGCCTTTACAAGAGACTCATCAAGAGATCCCAGAGAGATGTAACCGATCGCATACTCATTCTCAGATACTGTCGTCATCATAACTGAAGTGCTGTTTGTCGTCTGAGCATCCAGAGTGATCATATCGTTGTCATCCTCATCGACAACACCGAACAGCTCTGTGAAGGCTCCTCTTGTACCTGATCCTTCCTCACGTGTCACGGCTGTGATCATGTTCGCTGCGTCCCAGCTGCCTGCCTCGCCGCCTTCTTCTGTCGCTGCGTCACCCTCTGCTTTAGTGTCCTCCTTGCTGCCGCATCCTGCTGCCATTGCAGCTACCATTGAAACTGCTGCCAATACTGCGATAAACTTTTTCATTTTCATTTTGATAATCTCCTTTTTCAAATCAGATTATTATGTACCGCGGCATTTCCTGCCGCCGCTGCGGACCGCTTTTTCTTCTCTCTGTCCGTCAACGGTATTTATGATAAAAAAGGAATGTAAAATGTAAAATCAATGTTATGTTAAATCTATGTAAAATAGAAAAATGCCATATCTGCGGGCTTTTCGGATATTTTTCCCGCAGATACGGCACTTTATACATCTTTGTTTTTTATCAGCCGAGCAGATACTCTGCCAGGTCCTCGATCGTGTAGAACACTTTGTCAGCGCCCGCATCGATGAATTTCTGTGCGACCTCATCGCATCTCCTGTCCTTCTCTTCCTGGGACAGCGCTTCATACTCTTCCTGTGAAAGCCCCATCTCCGAGCTCCCCACAACAATCCCCGCGGACCAGACTCCGGCATTGCGTCCTTCTTTGATGTCCGAGATCGTGTCTCCCACTTTCAGTACGCGGCGCACCTTCTTAATATCCAGCGCTTCCATATTCCGGAAGATCATGTACGGATACGGACGTCCTTTCTGCCCGGTGGAGTCCGGGCTGAACCATACATCCGGCTCATATCCTTTTTCCTTTGCGGCCGGGACCACGATCTCCATCATCTTGTCATTATATCCTGTCGTGGATCCGATCTTGTATCCGTTCCGTCTCAGCCTGTTCACTACATCCACGACTCCCGGCTTCGGATCGGAGTACAGGTGAAGGATGCTCAGGAGTTTTTCTTCAAAGATGGCATACATCTTCTGTGCATCCTCCTCTTTCGGATCTTTTCCGTATTTTTCAATCCAGAGATTTCTGATCCTCTCCATCTTCAGCATGGTGCGGATATGATCGATCTTAAGCATCCCCATGGGCTCTCTTACTTCTTCCATAGTCGGCTCGATGCCGAACTCCTTAAACACCTCGACAAATGCCTGTACCGGCGCCATGCATCCGAAATCCACCGTTGTCCCTGCCCAGTCAAAGATCACTGCCTTAATTTTTTTCATGATTGTACTCCTCCAGAAATTCTTTCATGATCGCGCACACCTTTTCGATGTCTTCCTCATAGATCTCCCCGATGTTCCCGATGCGGAAGGTCTCAGCCTCGGTCACTTTTCCCGGATAGATGGCATATCCTCTGTCCTTGATGTATTCATACATCTGGGAGAATGTAAAGTGGCACTCCTCCGGATAGAAGAATGTGGTGATGATCGGTCCCTGGTGGGTATCATCGATATACGGGCGGATCCCCATCTCTTCCATCCTCTTGATAAGGAGACGGTTATTGTTCAGATAGCGGCGGCTCCTCGCCTCGATCCCGCCCTCTTCCTTCAGCTCTTTCATCGCCTGTGCAAAGGCAAGCACCACATGGGTCGGGGAAGTAAATCTCCATTTTCCGTCCACTTCCATTGTCTTCCACTGGTCGCAGAGGTCCAGGGACAGGCTCCTGGCATTGCCCGCGCTCGCCTCGAGCAGGTCTCTTCTCGCGATGATGAATGAGAATCCCGGCACGCCCTGGATGCATTTGTTCGCACTGCTGATGATGAAATCAATCCCCCAGTCTTTCACCGGGATATCCACACCGCCGAAGCTGCTCATCGCATCCACGATGAAGACACGGCCCTTTTCTTTCACGACCTTCCCCACTGCCTCGATATCATTAAGGATGCCGGATGTAGTCTCGCTGTGGACCATCGCCACATGGGTGATGGCCGGGTCAGCATCGAGCATCTCCGCGATCTTCTGCGCGTTGGGCACCTTATTATAGTGTTCATTATATACCTGATACTTGATCCCCGCGTGTTCCGCGATATCTGCCATGCGCTCACCGTACGCCCCGTTGGCGCAGATCAGGAGCTCGTCGTTCGCTCCCGGTATGCTGGTCAGGACGGACTCCACGCCAAAAGTACCGCTGCCCTGCATGAGCACTGCCGTATACTCCTCCGGCGACACATGGGCCAGTTCAAGAAGACCTTTGCGGATCTGCTGCGTGATCTGCTTATAATCGTCATCCCATGTACAGTGGTCAAAAAGCATCTGCTGTTTTACCGTGTCCGTAGTTGTCAGCGGTCCCGGTGTCAGTAGTTTGTATGATCTCATCTCTGTTTCCTCTTTTCTCATATATTTATTTTGTTCTTCCGTAAGATTACAGCCATATTTCAGCCCCGCCGGAAATAGCGGGGCGTGATCGTTCTCTGTCTCGCTGAAGACGCCTGTTTTTCGTAAGGCCGCTTAGATACCAGCCGCCTCTTTTGCCGCCTCGGAGATTGCCTGATGCTGCTCAAGAAGGTCTACTGTCAGCTTCTCCGGGAATACCTTCGGGTTCGCAGACTTGTTCGCAGCGTCTGTGTTCTCTCCGTTATAGATCGCATTCGGATAGTAGGACTGGAGTTCTTCTCTTCCGTTCTCGATGATGCACTGCGCCATCTCCATTGCAAGCGGGTTTGTATCGTCGCCCTTGTCTACGATAGCGATGGATTCTGTCAGGCTGAAGTTGCCCTCTGCCGGGTCGATATAGTCGATCGGGAGTCCGTCCTCCTTATCAGCCACTGCCTGCTGGCGCAGACCGAATCCGATCGCCACCTCACCTGCGCGTACTTTCTTAAGCGGCGCGGAGCCGGAATCCTCGAGGTGGTCTCCCACATTCTCATAGATGCCTGTCAGGACTTCCTCTGCCCCGTCCTCGCCGTACTCGGACACAAGCGCCTGGATCAGCAGCCACGCCGTAGAAGATGCAGCGATATCTGTCACTGATACAAAACCTTTGTATACCGGGTCAGCCAGATCTGCGATCGACTCCGGCATCGGCAGGTTATTCTCTTCCATCATCTCTGTATTTACGATGATCGTTCCCTCCTGGGATGTGATCGGCGCACAGTACGGCTCGAACTCATCGATCGTATCCACGTCAAAGTCAAGATCCACAAACATATCATTCTGCTCCTGGGCGCTCTCCACATAGAAGGTACTCATCGTCACCATATCCGCCTCGATATCCTTGCCCTCTGCCAGGAGTTTTCCACCAAGCTCGGAGGTGCCGAATGTCTGGAACATGTATTTTCCTTCATATCCGTTATTGTCAAGGGCATTCTCCATCGCTGTGATCGCCTCTTCATCCGCGTTGGAGTAGATGATCACCTGTTCGTCGGAAGATCCTGTATCGCATCCTGTAAGTCCCATGCCGGTTACCGCGACCGCTGCCGCAAGTGTAAGAGACGCTGCCCTTTTGAATGTAAATTTTTTCATAATTTTGTTTCTCCTTCTCATTTTTCATTTATTATTTTTGCTTTTTGACTGACTGTTTCATTTCCGCCGGAGCATCTCAGGCGGCTTTTTTCTTTACAGAAAATTTATAAACTTTCGCCCTGCTCTGCCTGCTCTCGCTTACCCTGGCAAGCCTGCGGAATACCGCCCTTGCGATCAGGTTCGTAAACAGGATCAGAAGCGACAGGACGAAGATTTCATTAAACTCGTTGAAATACTGTAATTCCTGTATCTTGGTCGTGATGACCATGGTCCTTGCACCGGCGATGAAGATGACGGCGCTGACCGTTACCATTGCATTTACAAAATAGTAGCTGAATACTTCCAGCAGTGTGGAGAGCGCATTGGGCGTCACCACTCTCGCGATCGTCTTCGCCCAGCTGTCTCCCATGAGCATTGCCGTTGTCTCCCATGACGCGTTCATCTTGGAAAGCGAATTCTTCATCATCAGATACGGCGTCGAGAAGTAATGGACAATGTTGCATATGATGATGATCGGGAATGTATTCTGCAGGGGTGTCCCTGTGAACACGAACAGATAGGCAAGACCGATGACCATACCCGGGATCGTGTTCGTCACAAGCGCGATACTGTCGATCACTTTCTTTAACTTCCCGCTGACCGTACTCCTCGCCGTGACAAGCGCGCCGCCGTAGGCGATCAGTGTACCCACAAAAGCTGTGATCAGCGCGACCATCACAGAATTGACGTACACGCCGTAGAGCTGCCTGTCTTCAAATACCGCCTGCACATGCTCCAGAGTGAAGTTCATCCGGTAAGGCCACTCCTCGATAAACGGCGTGATAAACATCACGACAAACATACTCAGCGCGAAGACAAGGACCGCACCGCTTAAGACCGCGAACACCGCGTCTCTCTTCACTCCCTTTTTCAGCTCGATCGGAGAGATCTTGTTGTAGCGCACATTGTATTTCTCCAGGATGTGGAGAACAGTAATGCTCACCACGGACGGGATGATCATGATCAGCGCCACCACCGCGCCGTTCCCGAAGTTCGGTATGCTTCCGAGCATCTCCGCGTAGAGGACGCTCGCCACCACTTCATACCGTCCGCCCACGGAAGCCGGGATACCGAAATCCGTAAAGCAGAGGAAAAAGGTCTGGATAAACGATGTCGCCAGCGTACCCAGCAACGGGATCACGATCGTCATGCGGAATGTCTGCAGCGGGGAATCCCCCATCAGCCTTGACACGATCATGAACCTTTTGTCAATATACCCCATGGCGTTGTTGATCAAAGTGAACGCCACAGGCAGCGTATAGACCACATATCCGAGCAGCAGCCCGTTGAATCCGTAAATGTTAAAGAGCTGCCGCCCGAAAAGCTTTGTCAGCAGCCCCTGCTTCCCGAAGGAATAGATGATCGCGAAGCCGTAGGTAATGGTCGGGAGCAGCATGGGCAGGATCGCCGCCTTGCTGATCAGCCATTTGTAGCGCTTCCCCACATTTGTATAGTGGATCGTGTAGGCGAGTATAAACGCCAGGCCGGTCGCGAGCAGGGCGCTGCATATGGAAACTACAAAGCTGTTCCCCAGTGCCCTTAAGAAACCTCTTCCGGTAAGCACTTCCACATAGTGAGCGAGCGAGGCCGGCTCGCCGTTGCCGGTGAATGACCGCACAAGCACGCTGATCATGGGCACAGCCAGAAAACCTGCGAAAAATACCGCCATCACCGCGAAGATTGCTTTAATTTCTCTGTTCTTTCTCATGGCGCGCACCTCTTCAGCCGACCTGCGCCTGCTGCGCGAGCTGTCCTGCGAACAGAGTGAAGATATTATTTTTCTTGATCTCAAGCTGGTTCAGGATGAATTTCTTCACAAACCCGTTCTCCGGCTTCTGGATGATCTCCTCCGGGCGTCCGAACTGGGCGATCTCCCCTTCATTGATGATCATGACACGGTTGGAGAGCGTGAGCGCTTCCTCCGGGTCATGGGTCACAATGATCGTCGTCAGGTTATACTGTTCCGCGATCGTCCTGATCCTGTCTTTGATAGACTCCTTGATCACACCGTCCAGCGCGCTCAGAGGCTCATCGAGCAGCAGGATCTTCGGCTTCATCACCATTGTCCTCGCAAGCGCCACTCTCTGCTTCTGCCCGCCGGAAAGCTGGCCGATCCTCTTATTTAAGTGCTCCTCAAGACCGAGCAGCCGGATCAGGTCTTCCACCTCCTCTTTCGAAGAGATCTCCGGGTTGTTCCTCAGTCCGTATGTAATGTTCTGATATACATTCAGGTTCGGGAACAGGGCGTAGTCCTGAAATACGATGTTGAACCCTCTCTTTTCCATAGGAACATCTGTGATATCTTTTCCATTATAGATGATCTGTCCGCCGTCGGAATCCACGATCCCGAGGATCAGGTTTAAGAGCGTAGTCTTGCCGCATCCGGAAGGACCTAATATAGAAACGATCTCTCCGTCCTCGATATTCAGGCTGATGTCGGTGAGCACCGGCGTGCCGTCATAGCTCTTCTTCACATTTTTCAACTCTAACATAATCCATAACTCCTCACGATGATTCTCATTGTCATTACGATACTTCTGCAAAGCCGCTGCCGGCATCCGCACCCAGGCGTCCTCCACTGCCCGGCGGTGTCCCTCACCACGAAACGTCTTTATCGCCCCGCAGCCTGCATCGGCAATTATAGCGGAGCTGTTCCCCGGTTTTCTATCAAAGAAAAATTAAGCCTTTGTAAAGAAACCGTAAACTTTACAAAGGCTTAACATATGTAAAAATGTAGAAAATCTACACTCCCGTTCTATCCCATTTTCAGTCTTTCCCGGGAGCATTCCCGCCGTATGCTTTCTCCCGCACTACTTTCTCGCAGCGCTTCAGTCTGTCCGTAAACCGGTCATAATCCAGCGAGATAATGCCCATATAGATCATATCCACGACCAGGATCTGGCACGACCTCGAAAAGATCGCATCCCCGTACATCAGCTGCTCCTGGCTGGTGCAGATCAGGATGTCCGCATATCTGCTGATGGCCGCGTCTTTAAAGTTCGTCACCGCGATCGTACGCGCGCCCGCCTTTTTCGCCGTCCTGAGGGAGTCTACGGTATCCTTTGACTCCCCGGAATAGGAGATCCCCACCGCCACATCCCCGGGCGTCAGGGCTCCCGCCGCGATCTGCTGGTGATAACAGTCGCTGAAATACCGGCAGGGCAGCCCGAGATAGAGAAGCTTTGTCAAAAGATCCAGCGCCGTAGCCTCGGAGTTTTCCACCCCGTAGATATCGATCAGCCGGGCATTTGCCAGCGCTTCCACTGTCTTCTGATAGATTTTCCCGGAGAAATTCTTTACCGTCTCCTCCAGCATTTTCTGTGTGGTCGCAGCCATATTAAAGGGAATCTCCTTCAGGGGCGTCGACTTATCCAGTGTATACCCGTACATCGGTCCTTTTCCGCCTTCTCCTGCCTCCGCCTTTTTCGCCAGCTCCGCTACGAGCCGGTAGCAGAAGTCACGGTAGCCGGAAAAGCCGGCGGATCTCAGCATCCTCAGCACCGTCGGCTGGCTGACGCCCGCATTGTGCGCCAGACGGTCTATGGACAAATCCGATATCTGTTCCATATGCTCCAGCACATAATCCGCCGCCAGCTTTTCCGAGCGCCTCAGGTCCGCGTATCCCTTTTCGATCTGTTTTCTGATATTCCCCATGGCAGATGTCCCTGTAGATTCTCTACAATTTTCCTTTCTTCCTGTACTCAGGATCTCTGAACCGATTTTATCACAAAGCCATGGGCCCGCGAATACCAAGGCATGTTAAATGTTTGTAAAAGACCGATGCTGTTCGGATGGCGGGCGTTGATCGCTCCGCATCTTTATAGCATCGGTCCTTTTGCATGCTTTTTATTCTACTGTCACGGATTTCGCCAGGTTCCTCGGCTTATCCACATCCAGGCCTTTCGCAACGCTGACATAGTATCCCATCAGCTGCAGCGGCACGATGGCCAGGCTGGTCGTAAAATACTGTTCTGTCTTCGGGACATACACAGAGAAATCCGAATTGTCCTCGATATTATAATTGCCGTACAGGGTCAGCCCCATCAGGTATGCGCCCCTGCTCTTTGTCTCCACCATATTGCTCAGCGTCTTCTCAAAGAGCGCTTTCTGCGTCACCACACCGACTACAAGAGTGCCGTCCTCGATCAGGCTGATCGTCCCGTGCTTCAGCTCTCCCGCTGCGTACGCCTCGGAATGGATATAGCTGATCTCTTTCATCTTCAGGCTTCCCTCAAGGCTGATCGCATAGTCGATGCCGCGGCCGATAAAGAAGATATCCTTTGCATTCGCATACTTGCTCGCAAACCACTGGATACGCTCCTTGTCGTCCAGTGTCTTCTGGATCTTCTCCGGGAGCCTTCCCAGCTCCGCGATCAGCTCTCCGTACCGCTCTTCGCTGATCAGTCCTTTCGCGAACGCAGCCTGGACCGCCAGCAGGTATACCGCGATGAGCTGTGTGCTGTACGCCTTAGTCGTGGCAACAGAGATTTCCGGTCCCGCGTAAGTATAGAGGATGTGATCGCTCTCACGGGCAATGCTGGAGCCCACTACATTGACAATGCCGAGCACCGGCACTCCTTTTTCCTTCGCAAGCCTCAGGGCTGCCAGGCTGTCCGCCGTCTCCCCGGACTGGGATACCACGATCACCATGGAGTCCTTCATGAGTTTTGGGTTCCTGTAGCGGAATTCTGACGCAAGATCCACCTCCACCGGGAGATCCGCCAGCTCTTCCATCACGTATTTCGCCACCATGCCCACATGGTAAGCCGAACCGCAGGCAACGATGTAGAGACGCTCCAGCCCTGCCAGCATCTCGCTGGTAAGCCCCACTTCCGAGAGGTCGATCTGACCATCCTTTACATAAGCGCCCACCGTATCCTGCACAGCTTTGGGCTGCTCGTGGATCTCCTTGAGCATAAAGTGCTCATATCCGCCTTTTTCCGCGGATTCCGCATCCCACTTGATCTCCACCATTACCTTTTGGATTTCTTCCCGGTCGATATTATAGAAATGGATCTCATCTTTGCTCAGCTCCGCGATCTCCATGTTCCCGATATAGTAGACATTCCTCGTCCTGTCCAGGATCGCGGGCACATCGGAAGCGATCAGGCAGCCGGACTCATTCTTCCCGATGATGAGCGGGCTGTCCTTCCTCGCCGCAAAGAGCCTTCCCGGGCAGTCCTTAAACATCACTCCAAACGCATAGGAACCGCGGATACGCAGCATCGCCCTTGTCAGAGCTTCAAGTGGAGTGCCTGTCTTCTTATAATAATAGTCTACCAGCTTGACTGCGATCTCCGTATCAGTCTGGGAATAAAAGCTGTACCCGGATTTCAGGAGCTTTTCCTTTAATTCCTGATAATTCTCGATGATCCCGTTATGTACGAGCACAACAGACTTGTCATCCGTGCAGTGGGGATGGGCGTTATTCTCAGACGGCTCCCCATGGGTCGCCCAGCGGGTATGGCCGATCCCACATGTCCCCGGCACTGCCATCCCTCCGTCTGTTTTCTCCGAGAGGATCTTCAGGCGTCCTTTGGCTTTCACCACTTCGATCCTGCCTGTCTCCTCATTGCGCACGGCAATACCAGCCGAGTCATATCCTCTGTATTCCAGTTTCTCAAGTCCTGAGAGCAGGATCGGAGCCGCCGGCTCCTCGCCTACAAATCCTACGATTCCACACATGTGCTGTAATCCTCCTTTGTCTGAACACAAAAAGGTGATAAAATCTTCCCTTTATTTTGAAAATCTTATCACCATATAAACGATATTCTTTCCGCTTTCCTTCAGAAAGCAAACAACCCGGTTACGGTGTTTATCATAGCATTACAGAGCGCGCTCTGTCAAGAAAAACGCATAAGGTCTTATACCTCTCGCAGAGCGCCGTCTCTGACCTCATAGATCCTGTCGCACATAGACAGCACAGTGGGCCGGTGGGTTGTAACGATACAGAGTTTCCTGCTGTCACTTTTGATGATCTGTTCCAACACCTGCTTTTCTGTCTCTGCGTCAAGGGCGGACGTCGCCTCATCCAGGAGAAGAACCGGCGCGTCCCTGAGAACCGCGCGCGCAATGGCGATCCGCTGGGCCTGCCCCTCTGAGATCCCTGCCCCGTGTTCGCCGATATAGTGGTCAAGCCCGTCCGGAAACGCGCTGACGAAATCCCATGCGCACGCCTGCTCCAACGCCCTGCGCATCTCCTCCTCTCCCGCGTCCGGCTTTACCAACCGGAGATTCTCTGCGATCGTGCCCATGAAAACCGTATTTCCCTGTGGGACATAGGAGAAGCACTCCCTGGTCGCTGCCGACAGACGGCAGGAACACATATACTCATCGGACCCATCTTTTTTCCACCGTACCTCCGCACTTCCTTCTGCCGGTTCCAGCAGTCCCAGAAGAAGACGGATCAGGGTCGTCTTCCCCTCACCGGACGGACCTATTATGGCAGCGATCTCACCGGATGCCACGTGAAAACAGGAATGGGAAAATACGTTTGCTTCGCCCTCGTAGGCAGCAGCCGCATCTCTCAGCTCAATCTTCACCGGTCCCCGGTATCTCCGCAGCTCCTCCGCTTCCGGATCTTCTGTATCCTCTTTTTCCATCCCTTCCACTGCCATAATGCGCCCTGCGGACGCTGCCGCCCTCAGGAGCGCAGGGACCATATGCACCAGATTATTAAACGCGGCGGAAAGCCCGGAAGCCAGCTGAAGGAACATTGCCATCGTCCCCACAGTGATATAACCGCCCCACAGCCGGTAGATGCTCCACCCAAAGCAGAGGTATGATACTGCCGTCCCTGCAATAGACAGATAGGACGACACAAAGATATTAAATTTGTTATAATCCATGAGACGCTCTCTGTAATATTCCTGCAGCGCGTTCATTTTCCCGCTGAATACCCCCATAAGGCCGAACGCTTTTACAGTCTGAAGATTCTGGAACGAATCGTTCTGGAAAGACATCATATCACTGCTGATCTCCCGCATCTCCCGGTTATACCGATGCATCCTGCGGATCAGCATCCTGGAAAGCAGGAGAGTCAACGGCGCGCTTACAAGCGCGAGCACCGCCATTGTCGGGTCATAATACAGAATAAGGAAAAACGCCGCCAGAAACTGAAACCCTTTCGTCAAAAGAGATGGGAGCCATCCGATCACATTCCTTGAGACAATGCCCATATCGCTGTTCAGCCGGTTCAGCAGATCCCCCGTGCTGTACAGCTGGAGTTCTTCCCAACGGGAATACAGGATCCTGCTGTACATCTCCCCACGCATTTCATTCTGCACATCCACCATAATCTTTGCCGATACGCGGCTGACCGCAGCCGAAGCGGCGATGCTGCCTGCAGCCATTGCAGCCATTGTACCCGCCATCCCGGCGAGCCGCGCAGGATCCTGGCTGAGCACCATATCAATCAGATTGCGTGACGCCACGGATACGCCAAGCCCCATTCCCGCCCCCGCAATCCCAATAACTATGTACATCAGCACCCAGAGCCTGTATTTTTTTATATACCGGTACATCCAGCGAAGTTCGCCGGATACTTCCTCAAGATATCCGGCCCGTAACTTCCTCGCTGCCTTTTTTATGAAATGTTTCATCTTTTCCCTGATCCCGCTATTGTATGATTTTTTCATATTTATCTAACAAACAATAGCATTGCGGACTCTTCCTGTCAAGTCAGGGTTTTTCACCTTTTCCGCCAAGAGTTTCCTCTGATTTCTTCCGGCGCGGGATTCCTGCACTTATTTTTTCATCCTCGGCTCAAAGATAAACGATGCAATATACCCGAAGATCAGCGCCGCTGAGATCCCGACTGCGCTCGCCTTAAATCCGCCCATGAACACCCCGATGAACCCGTGCTTGTCCACTGCTTCCTTCACTCCCTGCCAGAGGACATTCCCAAAGCCCAGGAGCGGCACTCCCGCGCCTGATCCGGCGAACTCCTGGAATGGTTTGTATATCCCGCAGAACCCCAGCACGGCTCCCGTGCATACGAGCAGGACCATGACCCGCCCCGGCATCAGTTTCGTCCGGTCCAGAAGGATCTGCACGAGCGCGCAGATCAGTCCGCCTGTCACAAAAGCTGTCACATACTCCATGTCTTTTCCACCTTTCAGATCTGTTTTTATCCGCATTATCACGTCAGCGCTGACCGGATGCCGGAAAGCCCGCAGGCGGTCTGGCGCAGTTATCTGCGAAATGATATGCTAGCAGTGCTCCAGCACGATCCCGTGGGCGATCCCCGGGACACTGGCGCCCTCGTTGAAGCTTACTGTTGACATCAATGCTCCCGTGGGGACAAACAGCACCCGCTTCCACTCTCCCTTCTCAATCTTCGGGAGCACAAAAGAGGCAAGTGTCACTGCCGCGCATCCACATCCGCTCCCCCCGGCATGAGTATCCTGCGTCTGCTGGTCAAAGATCGTCATCCCGCAGTCCAGATGCCGCTCACGGATGTCATATCCTTTCCCCCTGACCAGGTCAAACAGGATGGACTGCCCTACATATCCCAGATCCCCGGTGATGATCCGGTCATAGTCCTGCTCTGTCCTGCCCATATCTTCAAAATTCCGTACGATCGTATCCATCGCCGCCGGAGCCATGCACGCGCCCATGTTCTGGGAATCTTTGAGCCCGTAATCCACGATCTTCCCCACGGTCACACCTGAGATGCGGACATGGCTCTTCTCCTGGCGTACCTCGCTGTTTTCGTATTTATCCTGTCCGTCCCCTGGCGGTTTTTCCGCAGAGCCGACAAGGAACGCGCCGCTCCCTGTCACGGTCCAGTGTGCGGACAGCGGTCTCTGGCTCGCGTATCCCAGGGGGAAACGGAACTCTTTCTCCGCACTGCCGAAATGGCTGGAAGTCACGGCAAGCATATACTCTCCATACCCGGCGGCCGCGCTCATCGCCGCCAGGGCGAGCGCTTCCCCGGACGTGGAGCACGCCCCATACAGCCCGAACATCGGGATCTGAAGTCCCTCCACACCCATGGAAGTGGCAATCCCCTGTCTCAGCAGGTCGCCGCCGAACAGATACCGTACCGCCGCCGGCTCCACATGGGCCTTCCCCAGCGCCAGGACACAGGCTTCTTTCTGCATCGTGCTCTCCGCCTCCTCCCAGGTCTGCGCCCCGAAGAGGTCATCCTCACTTGTCATATCAAACAGTTTTCCCAGAGGTCCTTCCGCCTCCTTGCTGCCGGTCACTGACGCCGCGCTTATGAGATAAGGCGCATTTCTGAATATCAGGCTCTGGCTTCCTTTTATGGTCTCTTCCATACCGCATCCCCACCTTTTCGTCTGTCTTCGTCTGTCTGCATTTTCGTCTGTCTCATGGGTATTATGCGCATGTTTCCCAATGAATATACGGGGTATATTTTCCCGGATGATCCCGGATACTAACAAAAGACAGCTCCGCTTTTACGCGCCGGGCTGAAAGAAAGGGGAATTCTCTATGGATAAGATACAGCGTTTAAAACAGGAAAAACAATACGAAGAATATGTCAGACAAAAAACACCGAAGCACAACGTATGGCTGAACATGCTCAAAGCTTTTCTCCTCGGAGGCACCATCTGTTTCATCGGCCAGGTCATCAATCACTACTGCGAGCTGAAAAATCTGAGTACGGACGACTGCAGCAGCTGGACTTCCCTGCTCCTTGTCCTCCTGAGCGTCCTCCTCACCGGCACCGGCATCTATCCGCGCCTTGCGAAATGGGGCGGCGCCGGGGCGCTTGTTCCCATCACCGGATTTGCCAACTCTGTCGCCGCGCCGGCGATCGAATACAAAAAGGAGGGGCAGGTATTCGGCATCGGATGCAAGATCTTCACGATCGCGGGTCCGGTCATCCTGTATGGGATCTTCACAAGCTGGGGGCTTGGGGTGCTGTACTGGCTGGGGACGCTGATCGGATAATGGGCAAAACCACTGCGGACATTATAATACAGCGCCGGGGATGGAGGCTTTCTTCCATCTCCGGCGCTGCATCAATCATCCCATCCCTGCCCTGTTACGCAGTCTCTTCTGAGTTTTTCCTGATCTGAACGGCAATATCTAGTATTCTTTTCGCAGTCCCCATATTATCTTTAAAAAGAACCGGGATGCTGCCCACACTTCGGAACGGTTCCTCTGTCAGGACAGAATTATCTTCTATATTTCCATTGGCGGCAATGTAATCTATCATAAGGCGTACAAAACGGATCTGATGAATATTCAGCCGTTCATCTCTCATAAACTCGCTAAACGCTTCGTTCACTGTCTCCCTGTCAACGCCAACGATTTTTCTCACCAGCCGTCCCACTGGTGTATCTCCGTATTCCTTCTTATAATCCGCCTTTGTTCCGAGCTCTTCCCACAAAATCCTCTCCAGCTCACGCATATCCGAATCGTTGAGTCTCTTATTATGGCGCAGCTTATAAACCGCAAGATTATCCTGATGTTCCTTCAGATAATATTCTACTTTCTTTTTATAATTCTTCAGATCATTCGATATATGTATTGCCGTCCCTTCTTTTTGGGAAATAATGTTATCAGCAAAATCTGTATAATAAATCTTCGTATCCGCTCTGTCAATAAATTGTATCAGATCCCGGAGTGCCTCCCTCACCCCTTCAAGATCCGGGATCACTGCATCATCCCAGAAATCTTTCCCCAAAACTTTTTCTATAATGTATTTCTGCTCTCTCACCTGGGGAATCGTATAACGTCTCTCCAGTTTCTCCGCCGCAGCAATAACAGCGCTGATATTTTTATCTGCATTTCTGCTCTGAAGCTGAGCAAGTTCAATACTGTAAATCAGGTAGTCAAAACGCCGGGCAAGCTCATTATCTTTCTGCTTGACAAGAATCGGGGCTATATGTTCTCTCAGCTCTGATACAGAAACAGATTCCAGTGCCATCCATGATGCCTTCTTTCTATACTTCTCTACATAGCGCCGATGCTGTTTGACACGGGAACTTCTGTTATCCAGGCTGATAACTGTGTGGTTCAGCTCATCAACCAGCTCTGCCCGGTATGCGGCATAATCCTCATCGCTCTGATACTCTGGTGCCTGCAGCTCCCTGGCAATATTGACTTTGCAGTTAAATATCTTTTCGCAGATTGAAGGTTCAATCCTGCTTTCTGTTCCTTTCCTGTCTGCACGGAAGAATTCAAAATTATTACAGAAATCAAAAATCAGGAATTTCTTTTTGTCCAGTCCCGGTCCGAACAGATCCGGGCACAGTCTTGTCCCTCTCCCGATCATCTGCCAAAACTTAGAACAACTTCTCACCTTCTTAAAAAAGACCAGATTCAAAATATCCGGGATATCGATCCCCGTATCCAGCATATCCACAGAAACAGCGATCTGCGGGAGTTTTTCCGGGGTACTGAAATCATCGATCAAGCTCTCTCCATAGCGGATACTGTAATCAATCTGTTTGATGAAATCCGCCCCATACTCAGGAAATAATTTCTGAAAACGTTCTACGATTTTTGCCGCATGCGGGCTGTTTTTGGCAAAGATAATCGTCTTGCCCAATTTATCTCCGCCCTCCACTTTCAGTCCCCGGTCCATCAGCTCACACAGGACTTTATCGATCGTGTCCTTATTGAACAGCCATTCATTTACTGCTGACGCCGAAATATCTTTTTCGATTCTTTCATCATCTTCAAAGGTATCATCAAATTCCTCTTTCTCTTCTTCCGTCAGCTCATCATAATGGATCCCGTCCTCCAGAATCTTCGTTTTATACTCCAAAGTACTGTAATCAACCAGGTATCCCTCTTCGACCGCCTGGTCCAGTTCATATGCATAGGTCGGCACGCCGCGCTCCAAATCAAAAACACCGTATGTATTCTTGTCGATCTCGTCCTTGGGAGTCGCTGTCATTCCGAGAAGCATAGCATCAAAATAGTGAAAGATTTCCTGATATTTTTTATAAATGCTCCTATGGCTCTCATCCACAATGATCAGGTCAAAATGTCCCGGCGTAAACAGTTTGTTCCCATCTTTTCTCCTCGTTTCATCGATCGCATTCATCATGGTCGGATAGGTGGAGAAAATCATGCGGCTCTGTTCCGGATCATCCTTGCTGTCAAGAAGATTGCACAATGTCAGATCCGGCAGCAAATTGCTATAATTATTTTTTGCCTGCTTTACCAGCGCCTTGCGGTCTGCAAGAAATAATATATTTTTCACATAATTATGCCGCCTTAAAACATCAACAATACTGATACTTACCCTGGTTTTCCCGGAGCCGGTCGCCTGCACGATAAGCATCTTCCTGTGTTTCTTCTGTATTGCGTCACACACAGCCGTCACTGCTTCCTTCTGGTACGGACGGTTGGTAATATCGTCCCTGATTTCTATCTGTTCCAGCGGTTTTCTGGTTTTTCTCCTGTCAATATTTAACTGCAGTTCCTCCTTTGTAAAAAAGCCCGAAACCCTCCGCCTTGGATACCCATTATAATCATCAGTAAATTCTATCTCAAATCCATTCGTAGTAAAGATCAGCGGTCTCTGCTGATATTGATTCTGAAGACAGTCCGCATACAGCTTCGCCTGCTGGCTGCCCTCGATCGGATTCTTCTCCATCCTCTTTGCCTCGACCACAGCAAGGGGAAGCCCATTGTCGCTATAGAGCACATAATCCGCATACCCGATGCCAGTGCTATTTGGCATCCCTTTGACTTCAACTTCCTCCAGACAATCTTTCCCAATCTGCCATCCAGCTTCCATCAGATCAAGATCAATATACTTTTTGCGTGTTTCCTCCTCAGAGATTTTGTCGATCTCAAAGGTCCTGTCGGATACATTTTGCCTGCGCAGCTCTGACATCTGCCCGCGCAGACTTTCATTCTCCCGCCGCATTTCCTCCAGTTTACGGTCTTTGCTGCTCAGCTGCCCGTACAGTTTCTTCAACTCTGCCTGGCGTACTTTCTTCCCTCCGCCCTGCTCTAAAATACTTTCATCATATGAGACATCTTCATACTCTTTGCCGTAGCAGTATTCGATCCATTTGCAAAATTCAAACAGATCGCGGAGCGAGAGAACAGCATCATCTCTCCGGATATTTTTATTCGTATGTACTGCTGTATTCCCCAGTTTTACAATAAACTTAAGCATGGGAAACAGCCCTGGTTCAATAATCCGTTGAAAACTGTCTTCATGGATCAAGCTGGAAAGGTTGTCCCGATAAGGGAGATGTAACGCATTCTCATTGATATATACCCAGCGGACAGCAAGTTCCAATGCCCTTCTGGACAATATGGCCGCCGTTGCCGGCGAGATTGTCAGACTTCTCTCTGCTTCTATCGCCTGCCGCGCAAAAGACAGGAACTCCTTATTTTTTGCCAAGAAGTCAAAATTCGTATTCATAGAGCTTCCCCCTTATCATTAGATAACTTACTTTTTACTGATGTATTTATTATGCATCTAAGACAGCAAAAAATCAGAATAAAATATACATTAACAAACAATTTTGAGTTGTTGTGCAAGACATTATATTTTTCTATTTTCTATTATGAGCAATGCTGTAAATATAATTTCAAAAACAAGCATCATTAACGCTAATATCAAACGTGTAGAATTACATCCAACAATCAATGAAGCTATAGGGATAAGAACTGACATAATCATGTAAGTTTTTGATTTATATAACCAACTATATGGTAACAAATGCGCCCCAAAAATCATAGCAATAACCATTAGCATTTTTTCTGGTACTGTTGGATAAATCCACATTGCAATCAATAAATATAAGATTTGATTTATCGAAAATAATATACCTAGATTATTCAGTGGATTGCTTTTGTCCTGAAATTGGATCTTTAATAATTTGGACACCAAAAATGCTAAAGGCAATAGTGGTGCGGTACAACAAAATGTTAGCAAATTCTTGGTAAGAATCGGTAAATCTAAGAATTGTACCATCATCACCAAAAGCCAAATCACAATAGAAGCTGAAATAAAATGAATACCTCTCTTTTGCTTGATAGCACAATCTATTCTTAAATCCTCTAAATTCATAACACGTTTTTCCTCCACAAATTAGAAGCTGTTAACCTCTTTATATCAGTTCAGTCAAATTCAATAGGGTTTTCAAAAAATACTTGCACAAATCCCATCACGCAATATATTTCCTATGAGAAGATTTTACATTACTTTGATTAACCATAGCATATTTCATCGTTGTATCAATCTGCTGATGTCCCAGCAGTTTTTGAACCTGCTCAATAGGCATGCCCTTATCGATTGCCCGTGTTGCCATGGTTCGCCGAAATTTATGCGGATGTATTCGGTCTATATTTAATTTCCTTCCTAACTTTCGCAAACGAATCTCTACTCCACTGATTTTCAGACGATCATATGGATAATTTAAAGAAACAAACAGCGCTTTATTAGAATCCTGTCTGCTGTCTAAATAATTCTGCAAATGCAGTTTTGTTCTGGCATCGAAATATACTTTTCGCTCTTTGTCTCCTTTTCCATAGACAATACATTCACGTTCTTCAAAATTCAAATCATCAATATCAAGATTGACGAGTTCTCCCACTCTCATACCTGTTGAATACAGGATATCAATAATAGCCAGATCTCTTTTTTCTCCACAGTTATCCCGCAGAGTTTCTATATTTTCGTCCGAAATAATCTCCTTTACTGCAGTTTTCGTCTTTATTTTATGTATTCTGCGGACCGGGCTTTTTAAAATATGGTCTTCTTCCTCCAGCCAGGAAAAAAAGCTGGAAAGGTTTCTTCTCACATTATCCACAGTTACTTTACTGCAGCCGTTTTTCGCCTGATATTCAGAAAGATATTCCCGGATCATCTCCGTCGACATTTTTCTCAGGGGCACATCAATTTTCCGAAGGAGTCCTTCAATTGTAACTTTATAATACTGGATCGTTCTGACCGAACACCCTTCTATCTGCTTCGCAGTCAAAAACATTTCCAGATAAGTGTCATTTGTAACTGCTTCTGCCGCCTCATTCGTTCCTTCCAGTCTCTTGATCAAAATTTCCTGAAGCTTCTTCATCTGCGAAACATTCAGATAATCCGACATGTCGTTCAAAATATTGTAGATCTGGTTATCCATCTTCTGATATCTCCTTTTTGCAGAAAGTATATCAGATTTGCGAAAGTACTTCCTCATATTGTTCTGCGATATTTTCACGCAACTTTATAAATTCAGGAATATATCTGTACAAAATATCATTTACAAAACGTTTTGCCGCATCCCCATCATATATGTGAGTCATATCATTTCTCGATTTCAACATATCAAGCCACACATCCTCATCAATAAAATCATACACTTCATATGCAGCTTTTAATATTTCTCTTGGTGACCCGGAATTCGCCGAACTTTTCCCTTCATAGCGGAGCAATTCTTTCAGCACCTTCCAGCTTAGTTCAAATTGAATAAAAAATTTATCAATAATTCCGCTTATAATAAATTCGTTTTTTAAGTCCTCCTGTTCCGCTTTCTGCAGGATTTCCAGGTTGGAAACAAAATTATCAAATTTTTTCATACAGAATAATTCCTTCTTTCTTAATGGAATCCCGGAATTTTCCCGGAGCAGTTTTCTCCAGATTCACAATATCAAAGTTCAGCAAAGTTGATGTTGTCTCTTTAACTTCAAGAATAAAATCAGTAATCCTACCGCCCTCAACTGCCAGATCAATATCGCTCGCCCTCTGATAGTCTCCTCTGGCCCGTGAACCAAATAGGATCACTCTTTTTATGTCATATTTTTCGGCTATCTTCTTAATTTCATCCATCACGACCGGCTTAATTCCACTTTTCTCAAACTTATCCATTTTCTACCTTCTATCTCTCACAACATTTTATTTTCTTTATAACATTCAAAAATATATGATGGATTTTCATAGTATACACTGCTGTTATAGTCGTCAATCTTGGGACTGATAAAAGAATTATATACCTTAAACAATGCGTCTACAATGCTGATATTCTCATCCTCCGCCGTCATTTTTATCAGTCGTTTATATACTTTTCCTATATCCCAATGCGTCGGGACCGCATATCCGCAGTCACCTACATTGTCAAAATTTCCTTCCCGTATTCCTGCTTCTTCTATAAAGTCCTGACTCACTCTGTCAATATTATCGCTGTGATAGACATCCGCCAGGTCATATATCTTTTCAACTCTCTGTTTTCCCAAAGCGTTTACGATATCTTTCCGAGTATTTTTTGTCTTTCTTGCAATATAATCAATCAAACTGCAGGTAAAAAACAGATCATTATCTTTCTTACTCTCTCTTCCAAACTGTCTGTCCGTCATTTTACCACCTCATATCCTCGATATTTCAAACATTTCAGCGCCTCTTCTGTACAAAAATTAATCTGATGAGTCGGATATTTAAATTTAGCCATGATCCAGAACTGCTCCCTGGTAATAACTCCATCGATATAATCAGAAATAAAATTATATATCTGGTCATTCGCCATGGCGCCAATCACAATATCGTGGCTGTGAGGTTTTCCGCTGCGGCAGTCAATAATAAAGTCCAGCCATTCTTCAGACATATCTTTAAATTCTTTAATATCCAAAGAACTATTCATCCGCACATCATAAATTGATACAATCTTTGTATTATATCTTTTTGCCCACCGCTGAGCCTGTTCTTTGATCACAGTGCAATAAAATCCATTTCCAAAATCCTTTGTATTTCGGCCGATGCGTATTTCTGGTCTCTCTACTGCCTTATATCCACCATGATATACTGTCATTATTCCCATACTCACACCCCATTTCCGCCAAAATACTTCTGCATAAGTGCCTTGTTCAAAGTTTCCAGTTCATCGAGGCTCTTCTGGATGGTCAATTTTGATTTGTCGATTTCTCTTACAAACTCCGAAAAATGTTTTTGATTGGTAATGTCAGGTGCTAGCATTTGAATTTTATTCATTGTCGAAATTGGCAATTGTGGTTGCGCAGAACCACTTGCTATTTTCTCTTTAACATCTGCAAGTTTCATCTTAAATTGTTCAATAAAGTATACTTCATCCATAACACCTTGCTTCATTCTAAGAATCACCATTCCTGAATTAATCCTGACATGTTCGTATGGGATTTCATTCGAATAAAAGGCTAAATTTCCTATTGTTCCTCGGGTAGTAAGCACCACATCTCCACGTGTCAATTTCCCCTTGCGGAGAGCTTCATCCTTCTCTCTGGATATAAATGTACATGTGTTAAAATTAAATCCTTGTGGAGTAACATTCTTTGCATTAAGAAATAAACAATCCCCTTCGTTAGAAAGCTCATCACCTTTCGGATAATTTTTTCCTCTATCACCATCAATAATTTCACATAGCTCTGCCATAGATGCAGTGGCTAGTCCCATACTATTTACAATTGGATCACCAAACATCTCGACAAATCGGGATTTAATTAAATAGTCTAATTGATTCAACTCTTTTTTACGCAACTGAATAATGTCGGACACAGTATCTAGTATTTCAACTATTTTATCCTGAGTTACACTATCAGGGTATTTAATACTTGATTGTTTCAGCCACTTAAAATGTCGATTATATCCTGTATTTGGAATATAGACATTTTTCAATGCATAAAATAAATACCTGTAATTTGCATTTTGCAACTTACATCGTAATATCTTAACCCCATCTGCACCTATATAAAATGGTTGATCAATATATTTAAGTATTCTCGTATGATCTCCAAAAATAATTACCGGCAGCTCCGAAAAAAATCCTTCTTTTTTATCAGTATATCCAGCGATTAACTCTTGACCTTGATCTACAATTAAATATTTCCCTTGTTCTTCATATTCATCCGTTTTTAGCTTGGTTCCATATTTTGTTTTATCTTCAAAGATTTCACTAAAATCCATCACATTTTCATCCCTACAAATCCGAATTTAATAATTTTCTCAGTTCCGCCATATTATCCTGTATCTCTTTTTCCAGCTCGTCTATCCGATCCAGAATCACTTCCGGCGGATCATATTCTACCGGTTCATACACGATTTCTTTGTACTTATTGATAGAAAGATCAAAATCATTCTCCCTGATCTCATCTACATCCACAAAAAAGCTCTGTTCTGTCCGTTTTCTTTCTTTTTCATTCTCTCTGTCATGGAACCGTTTGATAATATCTTCGATATCATTTTCTTCAATCGGCTGCCGTTTATCATCAAGAGAGTACCCGTCCGCTTTCATGTCATAGAACCATACCTGATCTGTCCCTCCTGCTCCGGTTTTGGTAAATACAAGGATCGCAGTAGAAACCCCGGCATAAGGTTTGAACACTCCCGAGGGCATGGAGATCACTGCTTCCAATTTGTGATTATCGATGATTTCTTTTCTTATCTGCTTATGCGCTTTACTGCTTCCGAATAACACGCCATCCGGCACGATAACCGCTGCCCGTCCTCCGCTTTTCAGCATTCTGATAAATAATGCGAGAAACAGAAGTTCTGTCTTTTTTGTTTTGCATGCTTTCAGCAGATCAGCCGATACACTTTCATAGTCCAGGCTTCCCTTAAAAGGAGGATTTGCAAGAACAAGCGTATATTTTTCTTTATCTGTATTATTTTCGGAAAGGCTGTCCCTGTATTCAATCTTCGGATTGTCCACTCCGTGAAGCAGCATGTTCATAGCGCCGATCCTCAGCATTGTCCGGTCCATATCAAATCCGTAAAACATATCGTTATTAAAGTGTTCCCGCAGTTCTTTATTCAAAAACAGATCAGCTTCATGTTCCCGGAGATATTCCTGAGCTTCCACAAGAAATCCTGCTGATCCCATAGCAGGATCACAGATAATATCTGACGGATTCGGCTTCACCAGCTCTACCATCATTTTTATAATGTGCCTGGGCGTACGGAACTGCCCGTTTGTTCCTGCTGTTGCAACTTTTGAGAGAAGATACTCATACAGATCTCCTTTACTGTCCTCTTCTCCCAGTTCCAGTCCATCGATTCCATCGATCAATTTCGTCAGCATAGCAGGCGTCGGAATTTTAAAAATCGCGTCTCCCATATATTTGCTGTATGCGGATTCCCCATCCCCATGAAGATTTTTGATAAAAGGAAACACTCCGTTAAGGACAATATCGTATATCTCCTGAGCGTCACCGAGATTTTTAAATCTGCTCCAGCGATATTTCTGGCACTCTTCCGTGAAAATTCCCTGGTACTCTATACCGAGAAAGCTCGCTTCATTTTCTCTTATAGTCTCTGTCTCATCCAATTGCTTTATGAACAACAGATAGGTAAACTGTTCGATCACTTCCAGGGGATTTGTAATGCCTCCTGTCCAAAAAACTTCCCATATTTTATCTACTTTGTTTCTTACTTCGCCTGTAATCATGTATTTTCCCTCTTCAATCAGTCTTTTCTCTTCGATTCATTCTATCATAAAATCCCTTCCCGTGCTACAATGGACAGGTATCTGAAAAAATCCCAGACAAAGAGAGGTTTACAGAATGAAATTACATTTTTTAGGCGGCGCCATGGAGATTGGCGGAAGCTGTATATATCTGAACATAGCAGGGAAGCGGATCCTTATGGACTGCGGGATCCGGCAGTCCGGGACAAAAGATCCCCTCCCCGACTTTGCAGTTATCCAGGCGCATGGCGGGCTGGACGCGATCCTGGTCAGTCATGCCCACATGGATCATATCGGAACGCTCCCGCTCATCAGCAAAGCATATCCGGATGCGCGGATCTATATGACCGCCATGTCTGCGGATCTGACGAGAGTCCTTCTCTACGACAGCCTGAAGATCATGAATTACCGTGAAGATGAGATCCCACATTACACAGAGCAGGATGTCCTCTCTATGTTAAACCGCATCACCCCCGTCAGGTATCAGACCGCCATGCAGATATCTGACGGCTTTACCGTCACCTTCTATCCGGCGGGGCATATCGCAGGCGCGGCCTGCATGAATATCATGACAGATGAGGGCACTGTTTTTTACTCCGGAGACTTTTCCTCTTTCTCCCAGCGCACTATTGAGGGGATCCACATTCCCAAACTGCGGCCCGACGTCTCTATTGTGGAGACGACCTACGGCACCAGGCTCCACTCGAACCGCCAGGTAGAAGAGCGCAGGCTTGTCTCCCTGGTCAGCGAATGCGTAAAAAGCAGGCAGAAGATCCTGATCCCCTGCTTTGCCCTCGGCAGGGCACAGGAAGTCCTGCTGATCCTGCGCGCTGCCATCCAGAACGGGGATATTCCCGCTGTGCCCGTATATGTGGACGGCATGGTCCGGGACATCAACGCCATGTACACGCGCAACCCCACCTTCCTGAAAAACGCACTTGCCAGAAGGATACTGAAAGGGAACGAGCCATTCTACACAAAGGAGATCCAGCCGGTGGCGCCAAACCAGAAGCGTGATGAACTTCTCGCAGGCAGCGACCCGGTGATCATCGTCTCCAGTTCCGGCATGCTAACCGGCGGTCCCAGCGCACAGTATGCCCAGAAGCTTGTCTCCTCGGAAAACGCCTGCATCATCATCACCGGCTATCAGGATGAAGAGTCGCCGGGAAGGCAGCTTCTGAACCTGCTGGGCTCCTCTCCCGTCCCCGGATCTGTCCCGGGAAATGCCTCATCAGAAGATACAGCAGCAGGGATCATGCTCCCGGAGAGGAAGCTCACCCTCAACGGGACTTCCTGTCCGGTCAGATGCCGCATCGAGCAGGTCGGACTCTCGGCACACGGCGATAAGGCTGAGATCACTGCGCTTTTGGATCGTCTCTCCTCCCGCCGCGTTTTCCTTGTGCATGGAAACGAAGACGTGATCCATGAACTGGGAAACGAGCTCGCTTCAGAGGATTTCCGGCGGCATGTATATCTCCCTGAATGCGGACAGGAATACGAAGTCACGCTCCACACAAAACGAAAGCAGCTCTCCTTTGTCCCTACATTTACCATGCAGAAAGCCCGGGCATTCTCTGCCGATGACGCGGAGCTTCTGTGGGATTATTGGAGAGAACACTATCCGGGAAAGCGGTTTCCCGTCTCCCAGATCGCATTCATCTGGTACGGGAAAAAGATAACCGATGACACTGTCCTCCAGGAAATGCAGGACATCCTTCTGGACAGCATCTATTTTTCTCCGAACATGCGCCAGCTCTTTCTCTTTGAAACAAATACAGAGGAAGACGTGGCCGGGGCGCTGGCGCCGAAAGAATTGACGATCCAGGACATCGAAGCTTATATCCGGAAGATTTTTACCGGTTGTGGTTACCGCAGGATCGGATATCATACAGACGCGAAAAAAGTGCTTCTCCTCTTTGACTATCCGGACAGCCTGGACACAGAAGATTTTAACCGCCGGGCACAGCAGTTTGAGGATGAAACAGGATGGACGGCAGCCGTCAACCCTTCGATGAACCACAGCGCGGCAGGCAGTCTCCTGCATACGCTTTTTTCAGACAGGCTCGGAAAGATTTCCTATTACAGCGAGCGGAAAAGTTATGCGGTCAGCCTGACTGCCTCCTCAGAAAACGACGAAGCAGCGGGAGCCGAATTCTGCAGGACGACCGGATGGTCCCTGACCATAAACGGGCATCTGTACGGCAAAACCGGGCTCGCGGCAGCCGGCGCGCCTGTCGGCTGCAATACGTCACCCGGAAGCACAGCAGCCGGGGCCGGGGATCCGGGCGCCGGGATCAGCACAGACAAAAAGAGCGAGTTCATTCCTGCCTCTGATTCCTCCGGTCCGATCGAACAGAATCTTGCCCTTTCCTGCATTGACTATGAATTTGCTTCTGTTCCCGGCAGACCTGAAAAGAAGGGCCTGAAACAGGACCCTCAGGGGAAATATATCGAACTTAGCTTTCTGTCGCCTGAAATCGGGTTCCGCTCCCGTGATGTAATTCAGAGGTGTGCAGACCAGACCGGATGGCGCATCCGCATCGCGGACAAGGTCAACCAGATGACTCTCTCCCAGAATGCGGTAAGCCTCTGCGCGAAGTACGGGATCAGCCTGAAAAAGAATCCGTCTTATCTCCCCATGGAGAAGGCGATCGCACTTAAGCCCGCCGCTGAAACCAATCCGGAAACAATCGCGGAAATACAGAAGGAATTCTTCGAAAAGACAGGCTGCGCCTGTACGTTTTCCCTGTAGGATCCCATAACTGCAGGATCCCATAAAAACATGCAGCCGGAAGCCCTGAACAAGACTTCCGGCTGCATGCTTTTGATTAATAAAATATATCTCTCAAAACACTTCTCTTAATTTTACTGTCTATCTGTCGGATCTTCTGCGTCCGGCCATCACTGCCATCCCTGTTGCTGCCGCCGCGGCAAAAACAAACATGCAGCATACGCCCGCAAAATTCTGGTCTCCTGTCTTCGGAGCATCCTTTCCGGCGTCTTTATCCGCTTCTCCGCTGCCCGGCTGATCCTGGCCCTCTCCCGGCTCCTGACTGCCGCCCGGTTCCTGTCCGCCCGGCTTATGCGTATCATCCGGGTCTTCTTCTCCCGGCTGTCCGCCCGGTTCCTGAGCCGTGCCCTCTGTCAGCCTGTAAGCCGCCACAGTGCCGGACACCTCGCAGGACGCCAGCAGATACGCATTTCCGTCCGCGCTGTCCACCGCCGGGATAAAGCACAGCCCCTCCGGAGAATCATCCCCGGCGATATCCTGGCTGAAATCTCTGGAATTGATATAATTCACAAAGCTGCTCTGCTCCGGCTCCGTGATGTCATATACCATCACTCCGCCGACTCTCTCAAGCCCCACAAAAGCATAGGTCTTCTCTCCCACGGTCCCCACTGTGACACTCTCCACCTCAGGTCCCTTCTTTCCGGAACGGTCATCCATGGTCTTGTCGTCATTGGAACAGTTGAAGTTCTCCGGTACATAGACAGCTGTCTTTTCCTCAAACTCACTGCCGCTGTCATACACTTCCGTGATCCCGTTTTCATCTGCCCTGTATACTGTGAAGGAACGGCCGCCGAAGAGATAGTCCAGGCCTTCATCCAGCCCGTCATAGTCACTGCTGTCAAAGAACACGACCTTGCCTGTGAGGCCGCTGTTCTCCGCTGTGATCTTTCCGCTCGGGGAAGTCTCTCCGTCCTTGAAGTTACGCTCTGTTTCGTTCAGATAATCGCCCCATTCTCTGGAATCGCCCTCATTCGCCGTCACAAGGTAATCCACCCCGTCTGCGCTGTACAGCGCGATGCTGTCCGGCATGCGGATCCCCCTCAATGAGCCGTAAGTTTTCGGATCGTATGCCTCGTCCTTTTTATCAATGTCCACCGCCACTTTGCTGTGGTCCTCATATCCCGCGGAATAGATCCCTGTTACCTCAGCGCTGTCAAGATCGATCACTGCGATCGCGTTTGCCTCCTGGAGCGTTACGTACGCCGTGTCATTTCCCGCCGCGATATATTCCGGTTCCAGATCCTCGGACGGATCCGCGCCTTTTTTCAGGATAATGCCTGCGTCTGTCAGTTCCTTCCGCTCTTTTGCACTGTCATATGCAGTGAAATCCGCGTTCACCGCCGTGCCGTCCTCTATATTGATCACGGTCACCGTACCTGCCGGGTCTGCGGCGCCGTCCGCGTACCCTTCCCTCGGCTCTCCTTCATTTGCAGTGAGGATCTTTGTGTCATCCGGGGTAAATGTCACCATATCCGGCTGCACACCTGTCTCATATGCCTCCGCAAATGTCAGTGTGCCGTCCTCATTACATGTAAACACTGCCACGCGCCCGTTGTCCGCATATCCTGCCGCCTGCACAGCCACAGCAAGCTTTGACCCGTCCGCCGAGACAGCGACCGAAGTCATATCGCCATAGGCAAAGCCTTCACAGTTCTCCTCCACAAGGGACTTTACATCGATATCATTCCCGTCCAGGAGATCCACATTTTCACTGTCCGCCATATCTTTCAGTGCGATCGCTGTCAGGTTCCCTGTCTGGCCGTTGACTGCATATGCCCATCCGGTCTCTGTATTATAGTCAACGATCTCCATCACTCCGCCGTCCGCATTGGACATCCCGGCGTCATAGCGCGCATCCTGGATCAGGTCCAGAGAAGCCTTTCCGTTTTCTTCCCCTGTGGTCTTCTCCCCGCCGTCCGCATTCTTTGCCACACTGAAAGAGTCGATCAGCTCACTGTCCGGGTCCGCACTGTCTCCCGCCAGGTTGTACACATTTACGGAAATCTTATTTCCCTTTACATCAAACACCGCGTAGCTCGGACTGTACTCCTGGTTCCACTCCTGATTGCCGTAGGGAAGGTTCCCTGCCAGATATTCCGCGGATCCAGTCTCCCCGTTCGCAAGGCGCGGATAATCCGCATTATTCGTCTTGTCCAGAGAGGCAAACGGAGTGTAATACTGCATGTCAGAGCAGCAGTTTCCCGTCAGATAGATCGTCCCGTCCGGGTCATGGAATGTATCGAGACGCTCTGCATTTCTCTCACCGTTCTTGAGCACATAGCTTCTGGAATACACGTGGTCATGTCCGCCGAGGACAAAATCCACGTCAAACTCATCCATCACCTGCTCAAATCCCGCGTCCACATAATTCTCAATATCAGAATCCGCCGCATGTTTTGCGACTGTCTGCGTAGATTTGTGATGCGTTACGATCAGCCAGTCATACTGGCCCGCATACTCGGAAACCGCCGCATTCATGGTCGTCCGGAAGTTCTCCACCATTGCCTCTGCCTCGGAATTGTCCTTTGACGCGCTGGGAACGCTGGCGTTCCCGGCATTCTCCCCGTCATTTCCGCCCGGATACGCCCCGGTGTTCAGAGTAACGAAAAGAACATTGTCATAGAGGTAATAATAATTGCCTTTTGTCTCCATCTCGCGGCGCTCTGTGAAATCGTACTGCCCTTCCGCATTCGGGGTCACTCCGTTCGACTCAGAATTACCAGCAATCTCATCTGCTGTCGCCTGGATATAATTCCCATGGCTCTGGCTTGTCCCATTGTTCTGTCCGCGGAATGTGGTCTTTACCTGTTCCAGCACGCCGTCCTCATCCATTCCTGCCACAGACATCTCATTGGGCAGGTTAAAATGATCTGCGAACATATAGTGCCTGTCATGGTTTCCCACTGCCGGCGCATATGCGACCGAGGCCATCTCTTCCGGGGCAAAGAACGCCGCGTACTCGCTCGATTTCCCCCAGCTCTGGTCCTCCACCTGGTCTCCCGCTGACACGACAAGGTTCACGCCTTCTTCCGTCAGCTTCTCCATCATGGACGCCCAGCCGGTCTGATTCGTCCCGTCTGCGGGATTCCATCCCTGATCGTCATTGGACTGATCCTCCTTGATCTGCGGATCACTGGTAAACCCGAACCGGAAGCCGTCCGTACCTGCCGTGGTATATGTATATCCCCCGAGCCAGGACGCGCCGCCGTCATACGAGATCTGATAAGTATACGCCGTCTCCGGTTCCAGGCCATCCACACTCGCCTTGCATACCATGAGCCCGGTATCTGTATATTTCCCTGTATCCAGCTTTGTCGGCGCTGTCAGGGCACTCACGGAAGCTTCCGCCGTAATCTCCCCCGCCGCGCTGCTGAACTTCACCACCGCACGCTCCGTGCCTGCCGGAGCATACCAGTTCAGGTTGACGGATGCCTCCGTCTCTCCAGGCTGCAGTGTCAGGTAGCTGATGTCTGCTGTCCCGTTTTTCACTTCCGGCGCCGCTGTCTCAGATCCCGACATCCCTGCTGATCCCGCCGTCCCTGCTAATCCCGCCGGTCCGGGCTCTGCCGATACCAGGATCCCCTGGGCACATATCATGGCCGCTGCAAGGGTAAATGCCGCAGTTCTCTTCCAACTGTTTTTCATAACTATCTCCTCCGTGCTTTTTTCTGTTCCATTTGCTGCCGAGGAGATTATATATGCAGAATGTAAAATCTTATGGCATATTTTATTTAATCTATGTTAAAACAAAGCAACTGATAACCGGAAGAGAAACTCTCTGTCATTTCTCTCTTCTGCGAAGCATCCGCAGCGGAAGGAGCACCGTCACCGCCACCGCAAGCGCACCGCCGATGATCAGCACAGCCGTGCCCGCTGCATTCCCCGCGCCAGCCGAGATCAGGAAACGGGGAACCAAAAGGAATACCACTGTAAAGAGCATGCACAGCTTCCCGCAGACACCATTGGCATATTCCCAGGTTTCTTTACTTTTCATCGCTTCTTTTACATGGTACCCGGCCTTCATATCAGGATAAGAAGAGCGGCTGCGCAGCACAACGATCCCCGCCGCCGCAAAGATCAGGGCAAGTATATGATAGATAACGATCAGGATTTCACTCATATTGTTTTCTTCCTCGTATACGGTATAACCGTCTTTCCATATGTCTTTACGGCTGATATAAAAAATATACCGTTCCGGGAGCTCACTGTAATCCCGGCCCTTTCTCAGGGTTTCTTTTTTCTTATCAGTCATATTGTATCTTTCGGCTGCGATGATACAAGCTGGGTATATTTTAGCATATGGATTTTCCAATGTAAATTGCTATGGATTTACATTATGTCTACCATGTATTCACAAAAAATCCTATCAGGCTTCCCACTGTACCGATCATCCCGCATATGACAATAACGAGTGACATTACATCTCTTGATGTCCGATATCTGAAATAGTAAACGACCGTACTGTATACAACAATAAGCGACAAAATCCCGGCACTTTCAATGTGTTTTACCAAACAGTAGATAAGGAGCAGTATAGCCAGCGGATAAAACCCGATATATCCATATCTAAAACTTTTCAAATAATTCAGTTCAGCAAAACTGATCAGATTTTCCCCACACTTTTTTCTGTATGTATTATCAGAAATAATCGCACCGTTTAACAGATCATTCACATCGATTTTCAGCATACGGCTGAGAGGCTGCAGCAATGCCAGATCTGGCATAGACCGCCCCGTTTCCCTTAGTTAAAGATATTGTTGGGTATCTCAAGATGTGTCATTCGATTTTGCCGATAAAGCGGTAGAAGATTTCCACTTCCTGTTCCCGGCTTCCGTCCTCACTTTTGACCGCTTCATGGACAAGGATTTTTTCAATCAGCGTATTCAGAAGTTCAGCCGTCAATTCTGTGGGATTGACATACTGTTTCATCAGACCTATCCACTTTTCAGCGTCAACCGCTGTCTGGGCGGCGGCCTCCATCGCTTCGTGAAGCCGTTCAATTTTTGCGTCCAATTCTCGCTGTTCGCCCTGATACTTTTCGGACAGCATATTGAAATTGTATTCTGTAATGCGTCCGGCAGACCAGTCCTCATACATTTTTGCAAACAGGGTGTCTACTTCTGCTTTGCGCTTTTCCGCCTTTTTCAGTTCGGCTGTCTGCCGCTTCCTTGCAGTATTGCGTTCCTTGTCGCTGGCGTTAAGTAGCCGTTTCAGAAGTTTGTCCCCATCCTGCTGTGCCAGCACAGACCAGTATTGCAGACGGGAGAGGACATAGGCGTAAAGCACATCATAGCGGATATAGTGCATGGAGCATTGGCGTGTGCCCTGTCCATACTTGCTACAATGATAATGGGCATAGGGATTTTTGTTCTGGCTGTTCATACCATAGGCCAGCGACCAGCCGCAGTCCGCACATTTTACCAGCCCGGAAAATATCTGCGTTGTGCCGTTCTTCTGCCGTCTGCGCCTGTTGCAAATCTGCTCCTGTACTTGACGGAACACATCTTCGGAAATAATCGCTTCGTGGGTGTTCTCCACACGATACCATTCCTCTTTTGGCTTGCGTACTTTCTTCTTGTTTTTGAATGAAATGTTGGTCTGCTTATTGTGGACGCTGTGTCCGATATAGGTTTCCTCTTTCAGAATACTTTTTACCTGCGCTATCGTCCACGCATAGGCTTTTTCCTCCGGCGCTCCGGCATAGATATTTGCGAAAGTGCCGTATCTCTGGAAATTCAGCCAGCCGGGAGTAGGTACTTTTTCTTCGACCAAAATCCGTGTAATGCTGGCGGCTCCCCGGCCATGAACGGCAAGGTCAAAAATCTTTTCGATAATCCACCTTGTTTCCGGGTCAATCAGAAGATGGCCTTTCTTATCTGGGTCTTTGACATAGCCAAGCGGAGCATAGGCTCCATAGTGTGCGCCATTTGCGAACCGTGTCCGCATGGCCGCCTTTACCTTTTTGCTGGTCTGGCGGGCGTGCATTTCATTCAGAATGTTGAGGAATGGGGCAAGCTCATTCTCTCCGTTGATGGTGTCCACATTGTCATTGACAGCGATATAGCGGACGCCTTTGCTGGGAAAGTAGATTTCCGTGTACTGGCCGGTCAGAATGTAGTTTCTGCCTAAGCGGGATAAATCCTTCGTAACAACGCAGTTGATTTTCCCGTCCTCAATGTCATCAATCATTCTCTGAAAATCCGGCCTGTCAAAGTTCGTTCCAGACCATCCATCGTCGATATATTCATCTATGACATTCAGGCCATGCTCGGCGGCATATTGCCGGAGCATCATGCGTTGTGTCTGAATACTCCCGCTTTCTCCTTGCAGTTCATCGTCCCGGCTCAATCTCATATAAAGCGCCGTGTTGTAAATCGTAGTATTGTAAGGTTGTTTCACCGTAAAAATCCTCCTTCTAAAGAAACAACCCACGCTTACAATACTTTTGCTCTATGGCAATTATATCATAAGCGTGGGCGTGTTATCAATGATGGGCTATCAGGTTGAAGCGGCTTTTTCTGCGGTATGCCGCACCACATCTACAATCAGATCACCGAGGGGCTTCCCGCCTGCGGCGAAGTGTTCGGAGATTTTTATACGGTTGTTCCCACATACAAAATACTGCGTGCCGTTCTCTGCTTGTATAACCTGCCCTGTTCGGGGTGTAAAAATATCGCTTTCACTTTTTGCCATCCAGTGTCCTCCATATTCAGTTTTCAAGGTACAATGCCGCACAAAGGCGGCGAAAATTTCTGCTTATATCTATCACCTTTCCTTTACCGTGTGCCGCTGCTGACGTTTCAGTTCCGCCAGTATATCCGGCGGGATACGGTCAACCAGCCGCTGTAAATTGTCCAGTTCGCTTTTCAGCTTTGCCCGTTCCATCGTATCTTTCATCTTTCCTTTTTCGCTGGCCTTTGCCCTTGCTTCCAACTTCTCATTCTCCGCCAGCAGGTCATTGATTGTGACCTTGTACTTTTTCAACTGCCCGGAGAAATTCTCCATCTGCGGGAACCACTTTTTCAGCATGGAGAGGGCTTCCTCTTTTTTCTTTCCGGCGTTCAGCGGGTTAATGCCGTCCAGTGTGGCTTCAATGGCTCTTGCCTGCCGGGAGAGGGAAACCGCCTGTTTGAAAAGCCGGGTGGGGATATGCTTCCGGCCTGTCCTGCTGGCGCTCTCCCCACGCTCCAAGTCAGGATATTTCTCCACCATATAGGCGTGAAAATCGTCCTGCCACTTCGTCAGGTTTGCCCGGTTGCCGATAATCTCCTTTGCACACAGGCGGTTGTCCTTTGTCAGCGGAACAAAGGTCAAATGCAGGTGGGGCGTTTTCTCGTCCATGTGTACCACCGCCGACACGATATTTTCCCGTCCTACACGGCCAATGAGGAACGCCGCCGCCCTTTGGAAGAACGCCTGTATCTCCTTTGGGGATTTCCCCTTGAAAAACTCCGGACTGGCGGTTATCAGCGTATCGACAAACCGGGTGCTGTCCTTGCGGGTTCGGCACCCGGCCTGCTCAATCCGGCTCTGAATGAAGTGGTAATAGCGTCCCTCCGGCTTGACGATATGGAAGTTATATTTACTACGGCTGGTGTCAATGTCGGGGTTGCTGGCGTATTGTTCTTTCTGCCGTTCGTGATGGGCTTCCAGCGGCCTTGCCGGATTACCCTTGTGCTTCTCAAACCGTAAAATTGCGTGTTGTGCCATTCTGCTCCTTTCCCCATTCCTTTCCTATCCGGGGTTTTCCACAGGGAAAATCCCGCCGGAATTATCTCTGATACGATAGGAATGGAATGGATATAAATCAATCATTTTAATCTTTGTATTTCTATATACCGTCCGGTTTTCGTACTTCTCAAGATTGATTTCCGTACTTCAAGGGTACGGTTTTCAGTCCTCCGGCGTACCAGAACGGGATTTCTTAAAGTCGGTGTTTGGAACCGCTTCATAGGATTTTGGGAAAATGCGGTTGGGTTTTCCACAGCCCTGCTTCTGGATCTCCACCAGTCCGGCGTATTGCAGTTCCCGCAGGGTATTCACCGCTTTCTGCCGCCCACAATGGAGCAGTGTGACCACTTCACAGATAGGGTAATACAGGAAAATCCGTCCGCAGTCATCTGCCCACCCATTCTTGCGGGATAACTCTGTCCGGCGCAGGATAAAGGCATACAGAACCTTTGCCTCGTTGGACAGAGGCTTGAATGTAGGGGCTTCAAAGAGGAAATTCGGGAGCCGGGTGAAGCTGAACGCCTTTTCCGGCTGATGGATATAGATGGTATTTGTCATAGTTCGTTTTGTGGACGGTTAGAAGCCCGTTTTCCGGGGCGGGCGATACTTTATACCACCAGCCCCGGTTTGGGGCTTGCAAAGCCTGATAAATCAAGGCTTTTTTCGCTCCTAACTGTCCACAGCAGACCTCCTTTTCCGTTCACTTTCTGTTTTCTGCCGCCTGTGAACTCTGGCGGCACAGCCGGGGCAGTATTTTGCCCGGTTGGATTTAGGGACGAACACGCCGCCGCAGACCGCACAGCGTTTCAAGTCCTTATCCCGGAAAATTTCCGCTTCCAGCGTCCCGTCCAGCGGCAAGACCGCCCAGCGGAACCACTTACAGCAGACCGAGAAAGAAATCGTCTGCGGGCAGGTGCAGGTGTCCCCATCATCAAGGACAATGCAGTTGCCGTCCTCACAGCAACAACACTCCCGGCGTATCAGGCTGGCCGCCTGTTTTCTCTGCGCCGGTGTCATGCGGTAAAGGGAACCGTCCGGCCTGCGTTCCAGCGGCGGCAAGTCTTTATAGGGGTTATCTCTCATGCGTTCCCTCCATTTTGCTTTCCGTTGCCGTTCCCCCCGAAAAGTTTTCCTGCCCCATTCCTGCGGCATGTTCCGGCGTTGGCACGCTCCCCATAACTTCGGGACAACTTGTCCCAAAGTGACCTCTGGACAAAGTGTCCAGAAGTCGGCTCCTTGCGGTGCTTCCCCAGCCGGGGCATCCTTTTTCGGACGGTCATTCTGTTTTCAAGGTGCTGTCCATCGATGAACTACCATAAGTCTACACCTAAATGACCGTCCGTCCCGTATATCCGAAAGGTAGGAAATCGGCTTAAAAAACAGGCTATTTCCACGCTCTTGGAATTGTGGTAAAATGATAAGTACGAAGAGACAAATCGGAAGTTGCGGAGGAAAATATGATTTGTAAAATAAGAAAATGGTTATTGTCAGATGCGGAAGATTTGACCGTGGCTATATCCAATAAAAAAGTTCAAGACAATCTTCGAGATGGCATACCATATCCTTATACAGTACAAGATGGAATAAATTTTATTTCTGCTATGCTTTCTGCTGATGAAAATGACACCTTTGCTTTTGCTATTACGGTAGATGAAAAAGCAATCGGCAGTATTGGCGTTTATCGTCAGGAAAATATACATAGACAAACTGCCGAGTTAGGATATTATATTGCAGAAGAATACTGGGGCAAAGGAATTATGACCGAAGCCATAAAACAAATTTGCCAACATGTTTTTCAAAAGAGTGATATTATTCGCATCTATGCAGAACCTTTTGCTTACAACATAGCATCGTGTAGGGCGCTTGAAAAAGCAGGTTTTCAATACGAAGGGACATTGAGAAACAATGCTGTAAAAAATGGAAAAGTTATTGATATGAAAATGTATTCCATACTGAATACGGAACTGTAACTTCCCATTTATCGGGCAGACAGGGAGGGGGAGCATGGAACTATCCATACAAGAACGATTGAAAGACCTGCGTGTGGAGCGCGGACTGACGCTGGAACAGCTTGCGGAGAAAACCCATCTCTCCAAGTCCGCTTTAGGCAGTTATGAGGGGGACAACTTCAAGGACATCAGCCACTATGCCCTTATTGAACTGGCAAAGTTCTATGAAGTGACTGTTGATTATCTGCTGGGCCGTTCTCAAACAAGAAATCACCCAAACGCCGATCTTGCAGACCTGCATTTGAGTGATGATATGATTGAACTATTGAAAAGCGGGCTGGTGGACAATTCCCTTTTGTGTGAACTGGCGACCCACCCGGATTTTCCCCGGCTCATGGCCGACCTTGAAATCTATGTGAACGGCGTGGCGGGAAAACAGGTACAGAGTGCAAACGCCATTGTGGACGCCGTGAGTGCAACGATTATGAAACAACACAATCCCGGCTTGACTGACCCGCAGTTAAGGCAGCTTATCGCCGCCCATATTGACGATGACAGCTTTTGCCGCTATGTGATACAGCAGGACATAAACAAGATAGCCCTCGACCTGCGGGAAGCCCATAAGGACGATTTTTTCAGTGTCTCAGAGGACAACCCACTGGAAGATTTCTTGCAGACCGCAGAGGAAACCACCAGAGAGGACAGCGACCCGGAGCAGGCGGCTATGGCATTTATCTGTAAGCGGCTCAAGCTGAACTATGGGAAGCTGTCAGAGGAAGAAAGAAAGTGGCTAAAAAGAATTGCACAAAAGTCGGACTTGCTGAAAAATCCAAAGCCGCAGCGGGGGAGAAAATAAGTGGGCGACAAAAACAAATTTTACAAAACGGAGGATACCATGAAGAAAGACGATAGAGAAAGATGTTCGTGGGCAACCACAGAACTCTATAAAGAATACCATGATGAGGAATGGGGAAAGCCCGTTCATGATGATAGAAAACTATTTGAAATGTTGGTTCTTGAAGGTATGCAAGCCGGATTATCATGGCTGACGATATTAAATAAAAGAGCTGCATTTAAGGAAGCCTTCAACGAGTTTGATTATCAAAAAATTGCTCTCTATGACGAAACTAAAATTGATGAGTTAATGCAAAATCCCAATATTGTTCGCAATAGATTAAAAATTAAGTCGACAATCACAAACGCACAGCAATTTATCAAAATCCAAGAAGAATACGGAAGTTTTGATAAGTTTATTTGGTCTTATGTTAAGAATAGACCGATTCATAATCATTTCAAATCGGAAGCGGACATTCCTGCAACAACGCCACTTTCAGATAGAATCAGTAAAGACTTAAAAAAACGAGGCTTTAAGTTTGTAGGCAGCACGATTATATATGCGTATATGCAGGCAATCGGAATTGTAAATGACCATGTGAAAGGTTGCTATTTGTATGTACCAGAATAATTCAATATTTCGGTACAATTTATCGAGAGATAGCAAAGCCAGCCGAGCCAGTCAACGGTCAAGATGAACGGCGCATAAATGCGCCGCCGTTGACAGTCCCGCCTGGCTTTGCTGATGGGTAGTCAAGGCGGAAAAGCCCTAAAATGGCTTCCCGCCCATTTCAATCTTGAGAGAAGAAACGCTGCAAAATCAGAAAGAGAGCGGTAAATCTGAATTGCGAGGGAGAATGTAGATGAATCAAGGAAGAATTATTGTGATTACAGGTTCGCCGGGAACAGGAAAGACAACAACTGCGTCGATTGTCGCAAAAGAATCGAACATGGATAAATCTGTGCATATGCACACAGACGACTTTTTTCATTATTTAAGCAAAGGAGCAATACCGCCGCATTTACCAGAGTCCAACGAACAAAATTTAGTTGTCATTGAAGCCTTTTTAGAAGCTGCAAAGCGCTATGCCCGCGGCGGATATGATGTAATTGTAGATGGAATTGTCGGGCCGTGGTTTTTAGAACCATGGAGAGCCCTTGTTCGAGAAGATTATGAAGTACACTATATTGTTTTAAGAGCCAGTAAAGAAGAAACTATGAAACGAGCTGTGGAACGTTCAAAATTAGACAGAAAAACAAATGTTGAATTAGTAGAAACAATGTGGGAGCAATTTTCCGGTTTGGGAGTATATGAATCAAATGTCATAGACACAACTACATTCACAATTAAAGATACGGTTTCCGCAATAAAAGAAAGAGTTGCATGTGGGACGTCTTTACTATCTTAGACATTCCCATTTGTCAGGAAGATAGCAAAGCCAGCCGAGCCAGTCAACGGTCAAGATGAACGGCGCATAAATGCGCCGCCGTTGACAGTCCCGCCCGTCTTTGCTGATGGGCAATCAAGGCGGGAAAGCCCTAAAATGGCTTCACACCTATTTCAATAATTGGAGGAGATAAAAATGAGATCAGAAAAGGAAGTTTATGATATTGTTTTGAATTTTGCAAAAACAGACAAACGCATTCGCATGGTTACTTTGGAAGGATCTAGAACAAATACAAATATTCCGCCTGATGATTTTCAGGATTTTGATATTACTTTTTTTGTTACGGATATGGACAGCTTCACAAGTGATGATAAATGGCTAGATATATTTGGTGAAAGGTTGATTCTGCAAAAGCCGGAAGATATGGAATTATTTCCAGCTGTAGAAAAGGGATTTTCATATTTAATGCTGTTTACTGATGATGTTAAGATAGATTTAACTTTGCTGCCGCTGGAACTGATAGACGAGTATTTTACATGGGATAAACTGGTAAAGTTACTGTTGGATAAAGACAACCGTATCGTAAAGCCGCCAATACCAACGGATATAGACTACCACTTGCAGAAGCCTACTCAAAGAATGTTTGACGATTGCTGTAATGAATTTTGGAATACTACAACATATGTAGTAAAGGGCTTATGCCGCAAAGAAATTCTTTTTGCTATTGACCATATGAATGATATAGTACGAAAAGAATTGCTTCGCATGATTTCCTGGCTGATTGGTATCAAACAGGGATTTCATTTCAGTTTGGGAAAAAACTATAAATTTATGAAGCAATATGTCCCAGAGGAATTGTGGGAACGACTTATGTCCACTTATAATATGGATTCCTATCCTCATATGTGGGAATCCTTTGAACAATGTATGGCATTGTTCCGGGAGGTTTCGTCAGAAGTGGCATGCCAGTTGGATTACCAGTATCCACTATATGATGAAAAAATCAGTAATTATGTGATTCGGCAAAAGAAAAAATATGGCATTGAAGATGATAACAAATAAAATTTTTTCAATCGAAAAAATTTATTTTGATTATTCAATTTTGAAAAACTGAATACCTCAAAATCAGAAAGAGCGCGGACAAGCACTTTGAGGGATTGGCCGCCTTGTCCACCCATCCAGCGGGGCGGCGGGCGGCGGTCAAGGCCGGGTGTAACCCCGTTCATTTCAGCCTTGACGGTTGCCCGCTGTCCTGCTACTTTTCCGGGAGTGTGGCCACAACTTCGGGACACTTTGTCCACAAGTTGGAGCGTAGGACGAGGAACTGGGGCTTTCATATACGCCCTGTCTGCTGATGAGTCCAGACCTGCGCTTGCGGCTCCACGCCACGCAAGCACAGCCCTGTTTTCCTGCCGCTTCAAATGCCCTTGCCCTCCCCGGCGGCAACGGCATTTTCACGGCAACGCCGGCAGAGCGTATAACACACTACACTTTGCTTCGCAAAGTCGTGTGCCAAATGGGGGGCGTTGCCCCCTTTGGAAACCCCCACAAGAAAAGGCGGTACGCTACCCCTCCACGGGGCGCATACCGCCTTTTCTTGTTATCCAGCCCTCCGGCTGTATCGGTTGAGCAAAAGTCCGCGTGGGATTGATGTGGTATCTTTAACTTTGGGAAACTCCGGTTTCCCATTTCGATACCGCACGGTCCGTAATGTTCATTTTCTCCGCCAGTTCTTTCTGTGTCATATTCAGTTCTTTTCTCCGCTGGGCGATAAACGCCCCGATCTTCTTCTGATCCATCTGACGCACCTCCTGTATACTAAAAGCTGCTTTTCATGCAAAAATAAGAGACAGGTCTTGTTTTCCTGTCTCTATTATACTTACTGTCTCTGCAATTGTAACCATACCGGCAGTTGAGTCCGGCTTATTTCGCCGATTTCAGCCACTGCCTCACAACGGAAACATCTTCTTCAACCACTTTCGCGATCGTGTCCAGAGGCATCCCCATCTTCTCCAGATTCCAGGCTGTTTTCTTATGGCTTTCTTTCATACCAGATTCTCTACCTTCTTCACGTATCCTCTCCATTATCTCACACATGATCTCTATGCCTCCTTCCTCTGTCTTCAGGAATCGTACCCGCTTTGACAACTCTCCCTCACTGTCGTCAAACGGATCCGCCGTTTTAAAATACTTCATCAATTTAGCGATCCTGCTGCCGTCGTCAATCTCGGCATTCACATAAATCAGGTGCGAACCATCATTGTGTTTTTTCCCTGTCTGCCGGAACCGTTTTTCTTCCTCGTATACGGTATAACCGTCTTTCCATATGTCTTTACGGCTGATATAAAAAATATACCGTTCCGGGAGCTCATTGTAATCCCGGCCCTTTCTCAGGAATTCCCCATCCGTAACAGAACCGTAAAACCTGGTCCTCCGGGCATGGTCAGCGACATCCGCCCCTTCTATCTCCAGATGGCAGATAACGCCCTTCTTATCTTCTGCAAGGACGTCCAGCCTTGCCCCATGCGAGATTACTTTCGAGATCACATACTGGGTTCTGACAGAAACAAGCTCGATCCCCGGATCATCCATCAGGATCCGTATTACATGCTGGCATGCATTCCGGTCAGAGAGCACTACGGACATGAACACATCGCTCAGTAATGTAAGCTGCTCCAGATCCTTGAGGCGGCGCTCCCGCTCTGCGAAGAGTCCTGCTGACCCCGGCGGGGATGTGCCTGTAATCAATGGTTCTTTTGTTTCTTTTTTCTTGTTGGTCATATTGTATCTTTCGGCTGCGATGATACAAGCTGGGTACATTTTAGCATATGGATTTTCCAATGTAAATCGCTATGGAGTATATAAATCAATGTCCAAATCAATGTTTATTTCGTATTCATCTTCGATAAATATGCAGTTCACTTTATATCTCTGTGCATAGTTTAATATCTCCTCATTGTCTTTCAACGCACGTTCCACAGTACACCAGTCATCGTCCAGACGCTGTTCAATAATATTTGCATACCGCTTTATATCTGCAAAATGCCTTCTGATATAGTCTTCACTCATTATGAGGCAGTAATATTTTATATTTTCAAGATATTCCGAAGTAAAGTCCTCTTGCCAGTCAAACGGGATATAGCAGCCCTCCACAATTAAATTCTGCTTATTTTCAACAGCAGTTTTAATGATCTCGCGGACAATAGGCCATAAATACACTGTTAAATCCCTGTCGTCACTCATGGGTGTGAGTTTTGTATTCCCGCTGCGGATCAGACCCATTTTCAGATGATCGATCGATAAATATGGGTATTTATATTTCTCAAGCAGTTTTTGAGCAAGTGCAGTTTTTCCTGTGTGCGACGCTCCTGTAATTAAAATTATCATCTCTTATATATTTATAGCTCCTCTGTAATTTAAAGCTCCCCAATAAAATGATTTTCAGACTCATCCCAATATTTACGATATACAAAATCTGTACCGCCGTCAAAATGGAGCTGATACATTCTGAATTTTATTTTTAAACTGTAATGATATAAGACAGGTTCATTTTAGCATACGGATCTTGCGATGTAAATCGCCCTTCCCCTGCCGCCCTGAAACTGTTATAATTTTCTTACAGCCGGCACTCACTGACCGGCATACATCAGAAAGGAAGGTCTGTTTCATCATGTCAGTCGAAATCGTAAAAGATTATTTTAAGAAAAACAATATCGCTAAGGAGATCCTGGAATTTCCGGTCTCCAGCGCTACCGTAGAGCTCGCGGCACAGGCGGTCGGCGTGGAGCCGGCGCGCATCGCCAAAACACTTTCATTCTACACAAAGGAAAAAGACGCCGCGATCCTCATCGTGACCGCAGGGGATATGAAGATCGACAACAGCAAATTCAAACAGTTCTTCGGGATGAAGGCAAAGATGCTTGCGCCGGAGGATGTGGAACCGCTGACCGGGCACGCCATCGGCGGGGTCTGCCCTTTTGGGAACCCGGAAAGTACCACAGTATATCTCGACATCTCCATGAAGCGGTTTGAGACTGTATTCCCGGCCGCGGGCAGCGGGAATTCGGCTGTGGAACTGACATGCGGGGAATTGGAGCAGTACGCCTGCGCGAAAGAGTGGATCGATGTCTGCAAGCCAATGTCATAGGCGGTCAACTCAGAGTAACGCAGAGCAGACGCATTTAACAGGACACGAAAGGAGGACGGATACATATGCAGAAATATATCATGGCACTGGATGCCGGGACGACAAGCTGCCGGTGCATCCTGTTTGACCGGAAAGGGAATATATGCAGCGTGGCACAGAGAGAATTCACCCAGTATTTCCCGCAGCCCGGCTGGGTGGAACACGACGCGGACGAGATCTGGGCATGCCAGCTCGGAGTGGCAGTGGAGGCAATGACCAAGATCGGGGCGTCAGCGTCGGATATCGCCGCCATCGGGATCACAAACCAGAGGGAAACTGCCATCGTCTGGGATAAAAATACCGGGGAGCCTGTGTACCATGCCATTGTCTGGCAGTGCCGCAGGACTTCCGAATACTGCGATTCCCTGAAAGAAAAAGGACTTACGGACAGATTCCGGCAGAAGACCGGGCTTGTCATCGACGCCTATTTCTCGGGAACAAAGATAAAATGGATCCTGGACAATGTCCCCGGGGCAAGAGCGCGCGCAGTAAGAGGGGAACTCCTCTTCGGGACCGTGGAGACATGGCTCATCTGGAAACTCACAAAGGGAGCTGTGCATGTGACAGATTATTCCAACGCTTCCCGCACTATGCTCTTTAACATTAACACACTGGAGTGGGACGATGAAATCCTGGATGAGCTCGATATTCCAAAGTGTATGCTGCCGGATGTCAAACCGTCAAGCTGCGTCTACGGCGAGACAGATCCTTCTTTCTTAGGCGGCAGGATCCCCATTGCCGGAGCTGCCGGGGATCAGCAGGCTGCACTTTTCGGCCAGACCTGTTTTCATCCCGGAGAGGCAAAGAATACATACGGCACGGGATGCTTTCTCCTCATGAATACCGGGGAGCAGCCGGTCTTTTCTGAAAACGGGCTTGTGACGACCATCGCCTGGGGGCTGGACGGGAAAGTCACTTATGCACTGGAAGGTTCCATCTTTGTGGCAGGCGCAGCGATCCAGTGGCTCCGCGATGAGATGCGCCTCATCGACTCAGCCGCTGATTCCGAATATATGGCGTCAAAGGTAAAGGATACGAACGGATGCTATGTGGTGCCCGCATTCACCGGACTGGGGGCTCCTCACTGGGATCAGTACGCCCGCGGTACGATCGTGGGCATCACCCGCGGCGTGAACAAATACCACATCATCCGCGCCACTCTGGAATCCATTGCCTACCAGGTGAATGACGTCCTCTGCGCCATGAAGGCCGACTCCGGGATCGGACTGGCTTCCCTCAAAGCTGACGGAGGCGCCAGCGCCAACAATTTTCTCATGCAGGTGCAGGCTGATATCATAAACGCTCCCGTGAACCGCCCGGTCTGCGTGGAGACAACGGCAATGGGCGCCGCCTATCTGGCAGGGCTTGCTGTCGGTTATTGGAAGAATAAGGACGAAGTGGTCAAGAACTGGGCAGTTGACCGCACCTTCACGCCTTCCATCAGCGAAGAAGACAGGTCTGCCCGTATCAAGGGATGGAACAAAGCTGTAAAATATGCTTACGGATGGGCAAAAGAAAACTGAATCCGTACAACCTTTCAAAAACAGAAACCAGCTCCCGCCGCTGCCTTTATATCAGGGCAGCGGCGGGAGCTCTGCTGTACGTTTCCCTATTTCAAAAAGCTTTCAATGATCACTGCCTCAGCTTCCTCCTCGCTCATTCCGAAGGTCCGGAGCTTCACGAGCTGCTCGTCATTGATCCTGCCGATGGCAGCCTCATGGATGATCTGCGCGTCCACGTGGCGCGCATTGATCTCCGGGATGGAGCTGATCTCCGCCTGGTCCATAATGATAGAGTCACACTGGACATGGGCGTGGCATCGGTTATTTCCGATGGCCCTGGGATGGAACACCTGCTTGGACGATCCTTTTCCCACGGAGCGGGATACGATCCTTGCCGAGCTGTTCTCTCCGTTTAACTCAATATCCATGTTGGAGACCGCGGTCTGCCCTTCGTCTGTCATCAGCTTCTCAGTGACGAAAAGTTTCGCATTGTCTGCAAGTTCGATATAATTCTCTCTCTCCGTGGAATCCACTCCGCGGATCTGCGTCGTCTCAAGAGTGAATACCGAATCCTCGCCCACATAGATCTTTGTCACAGGGTTCAGGACCTTCTGCCCGGAGCCTTCCCCTTCCGCGTAATGATTCTCTACATATTTTACATTGCATCCTTTTCCCACATGAAACGCGTGGATGCCGTCATGTCTCGTCTCGGAGCAGCCTTCTCCGTGGATCCCGCAGCCTGCGATGATGGTCACATCCGCGCCGTCCTCAATATAGAAATCATTGTAAACGATATCCACACCTTCCCGGGACATGACCACAGGGATATGCACCTGCTCGTTCTTTGCCTCACCGCTGATATGGATGTCGATCCCCGGCTTGTCTTCCTTTTTTACAATATTGATATGGCGGCTGTCCCCATGGCACACTGCCATACCGTTTAAGCGCAGATTGTATGCGCCTTCCTGCTTAAACCCATAGGAGTCGATCATTTTCAGCACATCCTGGGTCACCTTGTCCAGATCGATCTTCTTAGACTCCATAAAGCTCGCCTCCTTTTTGTCTCCTGCACTCGCAGGAATCCAGTTCCGCACCGAAGAGATGCGGCATGATCTCTTTGGCGTCCCCGATGGACTGTACTTTTCCGTCAGAGATGACCATGATGCGGTCCGCCATCTGGATGATCCTCTCCTGATGCGAGATCAGGATCAGGCTCTCCTTTTTCTCTTTGTGTATCTGTTCAAAACGCTTGATCAGCATGGAGAAGCTCCACAGGTCGATCCCTGCCTCCGGCTCGTCAAAGACACAGAGATCATGGTGCTTCGCCAGCACGGTCGCGATCTCGATCCTCTTCATCTCCCCGCCGGACAGCGTGGCGTCCGCCTCCCTGTCAATGTACTCCATCGCGCAGAGCCCCACACTGCTCAGGAGCGCGCAGCATGTCTTCTCATCCAGCGGCTCTCCTGCTGCCAGGGATAAAAGCCGGCGAACGGTCATTCCTTTAAAACGGGGCGGCTGCTGGAACGCAAAACCGAGCCCTGCCTTTGCCCTCTCATCGATGGTGTGATCCGTGATGTCCTGCCCGTTGAGGATGATCTTTCCGCCCGTCGCCTTGTTGATCCCCATGAGGAGCTTTGCCAGAGTGGATTTTCCTCCTCCGTTGGGCCCTGTGATGACAAGCATCTCGCCGTCGTTTACTGTAAAGCTGACGTCAGAGAGGATCTCCGACTGTCTGCCCTCTTCTACTACGTCATATGATAAATGTTCTACCTTAAGCATCCGGGATTTCACTTCCTTTTCTTTTTCTCTGTGAGATACGGGATTTCTCCGTCTCATATGTAAACGGAACTGTTTATAAGCAGTATCCTGTGTAAGCTGTGTCACTCGGAAAATCTGCGGAAGACTTCTCTGTATCTGTCAGCGTAGATGCTTCCCCGCCGCCAGATAAATGTAAATTCATGGGATACCCTGAAATCCTTCAGCGGGATCCTCACAAGTGCGCCGGTCCTCAGTTCCTCCCGGACCGCAGCTTCATATAAAAATGTAATACCGCACCCGGCTTTTGTCAACTCTTTGATCGTGTGCAGGCTGCCCACCTCCATGACCTTATCAAAGTCCTCAGCGCTCAGGTTGTGCGAGTCCAGCCAGCGTTCCAGCACCTCTCTGGTACCCGAGCCCTTCTCCCGCATGAGGAGCCGTTCCCCAAAGAGATCCTCGATCCTGTCCGGCGTCTTTTTGAACGGATAGGCCGGTCCGCACACTGCGATATAATTTTCATCCGAAAATTTCCTGAAATCATATTCTGTCTTTTTAAAAAAACCTTCCACCAGAGCGAAATCAATCTCGCCGTCATCGAGCCGCTTAAGCAGCCCCTGCGTATTATCCACGATCATGTGGATATCCGCATCCGGGTATTTCCCGAGATATTTTTCCAGGATACTGCCCATCAGCACATCTCCAACTGTCCTGGTCGCCCCAAAACGGATCTCTTCCTCTTCTTCCGACTTCACCATCGCACTCTGCAAAGAAATCTCGTCATGCATCATGGTCAGCGACGCGTTCCTCAATATCTCTCCCGCGCCGGTAAGACGCAGCTTTTTCCCCTCATAGCGGAACAGCTTCGTATTATAATGCTTTTCCAGAAAGCGGATGTGCTGGGACACCGCAGGCTGTGTGATATTCAGTTTTTCCGATGCCCTTGTGAAATTCATGCACTGGCAGACCGCCAGAAATGTTTCCATCCTGAAATCAAGCATGTCCTTCTCCCCTTATCTCTGCGGCTGCCTGCCAAAATCCGGCAGCAATGCCGCTCCACGCACAGTCAGTATGAAAATATGAAACCCCTTTAAAAATACCGGACAAAGCTTTCCCTCAAAAACCGTCCGTCAAAGCCGCAGCATACGAGTGGATGCCCGCAGACTGACGGAAGCTGCGCCTCCGCCTCCTGATCCGATGCCATCCACTCTGCCACTGTATCTATACAGAATTACTCCCTGTGGATAACTATAACATATATTTATCATAAAATAAATATTAATAATTTTATTTTATGATTTTTTTATGATATCTTATCCACAGAGCCAATATATGGAAATAAAGATAATGGAGGAATCTCTATGAATTTCATCAAAAAGAACGGGGCAGGGCTCTCTCTCTGCCTCATTATCGCAGTCCCGGCGTGGTTTCTCGGACAGGCAGTGCCCGTGATCGGCGGTCCGGTATTCTCGATCCTGATCGGCATGGTCATCACGCTTTTTCTCACAAAAAAAGACCCCTTTACTCCAGGGATCAATTACACATCAAAAAAAATACTCCAGGCTGCTGTCGTATTCCTCGGATTCGGCATGAACCTGACCGAGATCCTGGCAAAAGGGAAGCAGTCGCTCCCCATCATCCTGGCCACGATCTCAACCTCTCTCATCATCGCATTCATCCTGTATAAAGCACTTAAGCTGAAATCCAACAATGCGGTCCTCGTAGGCGTAGGCTCCTCCATCTGCGGCGGGAGCGCGATCGCAGCGACAGCCCCTGTCATCGATGCCTCAGATGAGGAAGTCGCCCAGTCGATCTCCGTGATCTTTCTCTTCAATGTACTCGCGGCGCTGATCTTCCCCACTCTGGGCGCGGCACTCGGACTGAGCAACGATGGTTTCGGCCTGTTTGCGGGCACGGCTGTGAATGATACTTCCTCAGTGACCGCGGCAGCCACGGCATGGGACGGGATCCACGGGAGCAATACACTGGAAAGCGCTGCCATCGTAAAAATGACCAGAACGCTGGCCATCATCCCCATCACCCTTATCCTCGCGCTCTGGAGAGGACGGAAAGAGAAAAATACAAAAGGATCCTCGTTCAGCCTGAAACGCTCCTTCCCGTTCTTTGTCCTGTTTTTCATCCTGGCATCCGTGGTGACTACGGTCTTCCAGCTCCCGGCGGACATCACCGCTCCGCTGAAAGAACTGAGCAAATTCCTGATCGTAATGGCAATGGCTGCCATCGGGCTGAACACGAATATCATCCAGCTCGTCAGGACCGGCGGGAAGCCGATCTTCACAGGATTCTGCTGCTGGATCGGGATATCAGCGGTCAGCCTCGGGATGCAGCATGTGATGGGCCTGTGGTGATCTGATCTGGATTTGTGGGGGAACCGGACGATTGGTGAAACGTCCGAAAACCGTCGGTTTGATGCAGGACGTTTTACTCAATCACAGGCTCCCCCACAAATACAGCTTTATCCTTTTATGAGCCGCTCTACTTCCTCTCTCTCCGGCATCGCCTTGATCGCCCCTTTCCTCGTAGTGACGATGGCTGCCGCCGCATTGGCGAATGTGAGCATCTCTCCCAGCTCTTCTTCTGTGAGATTATGGAAATCATGCTCCAGGAGATAGTTCAGGGAGCTTCCCCCGAACGTATCCCCGGCCCCTGTCGTCTCGATCGTCTGTACGGTAAAGCCCGGGCGCTCCACCCGCATTCCTTTATAGTAAGCCCTGCTTCCGTCTTTGCCCATAGTCAGGAGGATCAGCGGGATATCATAGTTCTCCTGAAGATACGCGATCCCCTCATCGTAATCTTCCTTTCCTGACACGAACTGGATCTCATTGTCAGAGATCTTCAGGATATCGCATACGCTGAACCCATACTCCATCTGCTCTTTCGCAAGTTCAAGGGAGCTCCACAGCGGCGGTCTTAAATTCGGGTCAAAGGAGATCAGGCACCCGCCGTCCTTTGCCGCCTGCACAGCTTTCTTCGTCGCGGCGCGCACGCCGTCATGCGTCATGGAAAGTGTGCCAAAGTGGAAGATCCGCGCCTGGCTGATGAATGCAGGATCCACTTCCTCCTCTGTGAGCATCATGTCAGCCCCCGGATTGCGGTAAAACGAAAATTCTCTGTCTCCATCCGGGAATGTGTGCACAAATGCCAGCGTTGTATTTATCGTATCGTCTGTCATGAGATGGGATGCATCGATCCCGGCTTCTGTGATCGTTTCTCTGAGCATTGTGCCGAACTGGTCCTTTCCGACCTTTCCGACAAATCCGGTCTTCTTTCCCATTTTATTCAGAAGCGCCAGTACATTGCAGGGCGCTCCGCCCGGGCATGCCTCGAACATCCCGTTGCCCTGGCTGCTCTGCCCGTTCATCGTAAAATCTACCAGCAGTTCTCCCAATGCGATCACATCATAATTTTTTTCCATATCCGTGTTCTCCTTCCATATCCCCCTGCCCTGTCCGGCAGGCATCTATCATTATGAGCTCCAGGGCCGCGTCCGCCCCGTCTTCATTTTGCATATCCGCCTAATTAAAGTATACAAGCTCCTCGATGGGCTGTGCTTCCTCGATGTATTCCGCCTCCAGGACAGGGCCTTCGCCCCGGTATACAGAGACATTGGCAAAACCGACCTTTGCCCGTACCTTTACCCAGTCTCCCGGTTTCAGCTTCGGGGCATAGAGACTTTTGCACACATACCCGAGAAATGTCGTATCGTCAGCACAGCAGGTCATCGCCATGCGCCCGGGCAGGAATACTTTGGATGGGAATGACCTGGGTTTTATTACCTTTGCCGTAAATTCTACCACTTTTCCCTTATACCGGTCCGGATTTTCCATCATATCCACATACCAGATCCCATAATCTTCTTTCGCGATCTCAATGACCGGCGCTTTCAGGTCGTAAGGCACGTCATCCTCAAAGATATTTTCCACCTCTCCGTTCTCATCCTCAAAGATAACCTCCGCCTGAGGGCTTACCACCTTTACACTCCTGCGGTACCCCGCCAGCGGCTTGATATCCTCGCACCGGTTGAACAGCACAAGCTCTGCATTCCTGACCATCTCCACAAAAAGCGGTTTTAAGTTTGTCAGATACATCTGGAACGTACTGGCGTCAACTGTCGTGAGCTTCTGCTCGATTGCCCAGCCGTCCGGAAGCCTGAGGCTCTCAAAGTCACTGACCTTCCACATCCCGTTATATTCGACCACGACACGTTCCGGCTCATGCTTTTTATCCATCTCTTCCAGCCATTCTTCCGTCAGGTCTTCCTGTTCTTCCACCCGTTCGATCACAACGCCGTACTTCAGCATTTCCATGGGGTCATACTCTTCCTCCCCCTCTTCACAGAGGATGAGGAGAGTCTTTCCGTCGATCTGGAAATAATCCTGTTTCAGGGTAAAGTTAAGGAACTGCGTCTTGCCGCTGTCCAGGAATCCGGTCATCAAATAGACCATTACATTCGGTTCTTCCATCTCTGTCCTCCCCTGTCTCATCCGGCGAGCCCGAACAGCTCCGCCAGTTTCTCCTCCGCAAGTTCCGCGCCGATCACGCAGATACGCCCGGTATATTCCGGCGCTCCGGCGCGCACCTCATGTTCTTCGGGAACCATATCAAAGTAGATCCACTCTCCGTCCGCTCCGGGGACCATGCCTTTGGCACGCAGCACATTTCCGTAAGAACCATCCTCCTCGAGCGTCCTTAGGATATCGGAGATCTGCTCCTTTGTGTATGTGTGGATCGTCTCTCTGCCCCAGCTGGTGAAGACCTCGTCCGCATGATGATGCCCTTCATGGCCGTGATGATGATGTCCGTGCCCGTGATCGTGACCGTGATCATGGCCGCAGCATTCGCCGTGAGCATGGTCATGTTCATCATGATGGTGCTCATCATGCTCATGATCGTGGTGGTGTCCATGCTCATGGTCATGCCCGCAGCACTCGCCGTGCCCGTGGTGATGTCCGCACTCCGGGCAGATGATCTCCTCGAGCAGCTCTTCTTCCGGGGACTTGCCGGATTCCATTGTCTCCAGGATCTTCTCCCCCGGAAGCTGCGCGATCGGAGTCGTGATAAACGGGGCTTTGCTGTTTAGTTCTCGCAGCAGGGCCACGCTCTCTTCCACTTTCTCCGGCTTTGCCTTATCTGTCCGGCTTAAGATCACCGCGCCGGCATACTCGATCTGGTTGCTGAAGAACTCTCCGAAATTTTTCCGGTAGATCCTGCACTTTGTCACATCCACGACTGTGCTGAAGCTGTTGAGCTGCGCGTCGATGTCTCCCTGTACATCCCGGACCGCTTTGATCACATCCGAGAGCTTGCCTACTCCTGAAGGCTCGATGAGGATCCTGTCGGGATGATAAGTATCAACTACCTCACGCAGGGATTTCCCGAAGTCACCTACCAGAGAACAGCAGATGCACCCGGAGTTCATCTCACGGATCTCGATACCGGATTCTTTGAGGAACCCGCCGTCTATGCCGATTTCCCCGAATTCATTTTCGATCAGCACGACCTGCTCCCCTTTGAATGCTTCTGAGAGCAGTTTTTTGATCAGTGTTGTCTTTCCGGCTCCGAGGAAGCCGGAGATAATGTCGATCTTTGTCATTTTAAATTCCTTCTTTCCTCTTTATTCTATATCTAATCTTTTGATTTTCTGCATTTTGGAAGACTTATGCCCGTCCTCAGTCTTTCAGGTCAAGCTCTACCGGGCAGTGGTCAGATCCCATGACTTCTGTCAGGATCTTTGCGTCCTCCAGCCTGTCCTTAAGCGCCTCTGATACGCAGAAGTAATCAATACGCCACCCTGCGTTCTTTGCGCGCGCGCTGAACCGGTAGGACCACCAGGAATAGATCCCCTCCTGATCCGGATAGAAATATCGGAACGTATCGATAAATCCCGCATCCAGGAGCTCGGTGAACTTCTGGCGCTCTTCGTCCGTAAATCCGGCGTTTTTCCGGTTTGTCTTCGGATTTTTCAGGTCGATCTCTTTATGCGCCACATTCATATCCCCTGTCACGACGACTGGTTTTGTCTTCTCCAGGTTTTTCAGGTACGCGCGGAAATCATCCTCCCACTTCATGCGGTAATCCAGCCTCGCCAGTTCATTTTGGGAATTGGGAGTGTACACTGTGACAAAATAAAAATCTTCAAACTCACAGGTGATCACGCGGCCCTCCTGGTCGTGTTCTTCGATCCCGATCCCATAAGACACGGAAATCGGTTCTTTTTTAGTGAATACCGCGGTCCCCGAATATCCCTTTCTGACGGCGTAGTTCCAATACTGATGATAGCCCGGCAGGTCCAGTGTGAGCTGCCCTTCCTGCATCTTCGTCTCCTGGATGCAGAAGATATCCGCGTCCGCTTCCTTAAAGAAATCCAGGAAGCCCTTCTGGACACATGCCCGTATGCCATTTACATTCCATGATATGAGTTTCATGCATTCCCTCCTTATATCATATCCGTCCCCGGACTGAATGAGGGACAGATCCGTCTGTATCTGTCCCTGTTTCTCTCTATCTGTACCATACTTCTTTCAGAAACAGCCCTCCCGCCGGGGCGAGAAATCCGGCCCGGGATCTGTCTCCCGACCTCAGTGCGTCAAGGACGCTCTCCGCGGAGCGCTGATGTGCACCCGCCTCGATCAGCGTGCCTGTCAGTATGCGCACCATATGGTACAAAAAGCCTGTCCCCCTGTATTCAAGAGTCACTCTGCTGTCTTGTCCGGTGACCATTATATCATAGATCGTCCTCTTTGTGGAGTTTCCATCCTTTTTATCCGTATACCCACTGAACTGATGAGTTCCGGTCAGATATCCCGCCGCCTCTCTCATCCTGTCAAGATCCAGCTCATGGGGATAATGATAACAGTACCGTCTTGCAAATACATCCGGCTTTTCCCCGGTGTCAATGTGATATTCATACACTTTTCCCACCGCGCTCCTGCGGGCATGGAACCCATTCTTCACAAGCTCCGCATCCAGGATGCGGATATCCGCCGGAAGCGCGGAGTTTACCTTTTCCGTAAAAAAGCCTTCCGCCGCAAGCCCGGGCAGTACAACGCTGGCAGTCTGCCCTCTGGCATGGACTCCGGCGTCCGTCCTCCCGGAACCGTTGACCTCGACCGGAAAATCCTCCCGGAGATTTCCTGTTTTTCTGAGCATATCCCCGACTGTCCTTTCCAGGATCCCCTGGATCGTCTGATCGGTATTCGCCTGCCTCTGCCATCCCTGATAGCGCGTCCCGTCATAGGCGATGGTCAGCTTATAGGTCCGCATATCATTCTCTCCGCCCTGTTACTGGAGGAACTTCTTCAGTTCATCCATAAATGTATTCGCGTCCTTGAATTCCCGGTAAACTGACGCAAACCGGACGTAAGCCACGGGATCCAGGTCTTTCAGCTTGTCCATGACGATCTCTCCGATCACGCTGCTGGGGATTTCCTTCTCCTCCCGGTTAAAGATCTCCAGCTCAATGGCGTCAATGGTCTTCTGGATCGCCTCCGCCGGCACCGGCCGCTTATAGCACGCGCTGAGCACGCCGTGCTCGATCTTGGACCGCTCGTACTGCTCGCGGTTGTTATCCTTCTTGATCACGATCAGGGGAATGGTCTCCACTTTCTCATAGGTCGTAAAACGCCTGCCGCACTCGTCGCAGGAACGTCTTCTCCGGATGGAACTCTTATCCTCTGCCGGTCTGGAATCGATCACTCTTGTATCCGGGTTTCCGCAATAGGGACATCTCATACTTTTTCCGCCTTTCTCCGCATTCATTTCGGACTTATTCTGCAATCTGCGTCCATTATACACAATCGTTAAAATTTTTGCAAAAACTTTTCTTCCTGTATCTCCACGATCACGATATCCGGCCCGATCTTCCTGATACACGCAAACGGGATCACATACTCGCAGTCCGTCCCGAGGAATCCGCAGATCTTTCCCGGTCCCGGGATGATCACCGCCTCCACCTCTCCGTTGCAGATATTGATCTCCACATCCACGATACAGCCGAGACGCCTCCCGCTGCAGATATTGACCACCTCTCTGTCCCTTAATTCGCAAAGCCTCATTCCCGCACCCCCGCACATAACCGCATTCTTTCTATAATATAAATATGAATCTTTCTCCAGCCTGTTACTGCTGCTGTTTTCTCTGATTTTCCCGCGGAAGCCCTTTCCTTTTTCTCTTGTTTCATTTAAAATAAAGACTGCAAATATAATTTCAGGAGAATTTATCATATGAAAGAAACAATCTTACTTTTTAACCCGCCCGAAAAAGACCGCCTTTTAAAGCTGGAGATGGCGCTGTTCCCGCTCCGCGTCCGGCTGAAAAAGGTCGCGCCTTCAGAATATAACCAGCCTCTGGGCGTCCTCGCCGGGATCAAAGAAATGACGCCTGCCGAGGGCACTTATGACGGTCCGGAGCTTCCGGATACCATGCTCGTCTTCTGCTTTCTCGACGACAGCCGGCTCAACCAGGCGCTTGCCGCGCTGAGAAAATGCGGGGCAGGCCCCTTCCCTTACAAAGCGATCCTCACCCCGACGAACAGCGGGTGGACCGCGCCGGACTGCTTTGCTGAGATCAAAAGGGAGCACGAGGCAATGCATCCGTAAAAATCAGTTATAAGAATCTAACTTACAAAGAGCAGTTATGATAATACCAGGAGCAGTTATGATAATATAAAAAACCAGGTTATCCTTTTCTATCTGGCAATGCAGGCATGTTATATATTATACAAACTGGATTTTGATACAGAAAATATTACCTGTAAGTTCAGCAAAAATTTTTCCATGCATCCTCTCAGTAAATTCTTTTGCAATAGAGAGTCCGAGGCCGCTGGAAGTCCTGCTCCTGGCTGTATCCGCCTTATAAAACCGTTCAAACACCTTCTCTGGATCAATCTTTTCCGGATGGTTGACTTCATTCCAGATCCGGATCAGGCTTTTTCCGTTTCTTTCTTCCAGAGCTATTCCAATTCCATTTGCCCCATGATCGAGAGCATTTTTTATCACATTCTGGAACACTCGCTGAAGAGCCGTCGCATTTCCATTAATGTACAATAATTTATCCGTTATATGGATATCCGGTTCAATTCCTTTTGCAGTCCATTCATCATAATAAGAAAAGATAGTCTGTTTCAAAACCTGATTCACACAGCAATGTTTTAGTTCCAGATGATAGCTTTCATTTTTCAGCTTGGTAAACAGAAAAAGCTCTTCCAGCATTTCTTTCAGGCTGTGGATCCGTTCCTGTATGATCTCCATATAATGTTTCTGTTCTTCTGCGTCCTCGCTTTTCTCCAGCAATTGAAAATAACCGTCCAGAGAAGTCAGAGGCGTCCGGATATCATGGGAAAGATTTGTATAAGTATCAGAGATCATCTGCTCCTTTTCAAGATACTTTTTGTGCTCTTTTTTGCGGTTCAGCAACAATTGGTTCAATATCTCCATCAGTTCCTTCAGTCCGCCAAATCCCGTATCGCCCGTAACAAGCATATTGCTGTCATTTTTAAGAAGAAATGACAACTGGCGGCAGATGTCACGCACCTGCCGCTGATATTTCCACAGAATAAAACATTGGACTATAATTACTGCGATCAGAAAACAAACCAGTATTTTCAATTTATATATCTCTCTTTCTGAATATCTGACTGGACAGCGCCAGCACTGCCAGTCCAAAAACGACCGCAACGGTCAGTGCTTTTACACAGCCCCCGGCCGATGGCGCCATCTCCAGAAGCGCCATTCTTCCTGTTACCGTATACTGGAGCATATTGAAATCCTCAATCCCGAATCTTGCCAGGATTTTATCGACTGTGCTATATAGGATCACCATCACATTCATGCAGAATAAAACCGCGAATGCCATACTGAACACCTTACTCCGAGTAATGATCGTAATGGCCATGCAGATCAGAAGCAGTACATAATGGAGCAGAATCTGTATTGCTGAATATACTGCTAAATCCCTGAGCGATCCCAGCTGTAATTCATGAAAGCAGACTGCCTGGGCCACAGTCTGTATGCAAAGATAAAAAAGCATTGTCAGGACGGTATAGATAAACAGCGCTACTGCCTTTGACAGGATAAGATTCCCACGGTTTTTCATTTGTCCTCCGATATTTTTTATATAACCGCTGCTGAGATCGGAAGCAGAAAACAGTACGGCAAAAATCACCATAAACAGGGCAATAAACTTCCCGTGGAGATTGGCATAGACCTGATCATATACAGTCACCATCTCCCCAGGCCGGGTAGGAATTGTAACATCCATCCCCAGATTGACCGGCTCCTCATCCGAACTGGTCTCCTGCTCATATACCTGGGAATTTTGTCCCGCTTCTTCCTTCATCATATTATAGTCAAGCACAGACATAGATGTGGTGAAAAACGTAGCTGCTGCCAGTATAATTCCGATCACATAAAAACTTTTCATCCGAAACATACGATACAGATCCATTTTTATGCAATTAAACATTTGAAACACCTCCCGTCAGATTCAGATAATAAGATTCCAGTTCTTCGCTTGTTATGATAATCCCTCTGACTGGGATGCCGGCTTTTGTAAGTTCCATGTTTAATCCGGCGCTTTCGTTTAATCTTTCATAAACCTGTATGTGTGTTTTATCCGTCACCTGGTATTGGGTAAAGCCCAGTCTGTCTAATACAGGGATTGCGCGTTCCGGTATATCCAGCGTGATTTCAATTCTTTCGCTGCAACGGCGCATCAGTTCTTCTTTTGTAAGTTCCTGAAGAAGAGTTCCGTCATGGATGATCCCATAATCAGTAGCAATCTTGGACAGTTCCTCTAAAATATGGCTGGATATCAGGATTGTCATATTCCGCTCCTGCTGAAGCCGGTGAAGCGTATCTCTTACTTCCGCAATCCCCTGGGGATCCAGACCGTTTATAGGTTCATCCAGAACCAGAAGATCAGGTTCTCCAACTAATGCAAGTCCTATGCCGAGACGTTGTTTCATCCCCAGTGAAAAGTGCTTTGTTTGCTTTTTGCCGGTATCACCAAGCCCCACTGTATCCAGGATATCTTCAATATATCCTTTTTTATGAATGCCGCAGAACAGGCACTTTGTCTTCAGATTCTCATATGCTGTCATATTTTCATACAGCCCCGGGGCTTCGATCAGACAGCCGATCCTGGAACGCATCTGTTCCAATTCTCTTCCTTTATAACCGAAAATTTCAATTTCTCCTTCTGTGGGAGTGGAAAGGCCGCTGATCATCTTCAGACAGGTTGTCTTTCCTGCACCGTTTCTTCCGATAAACCCGTAAATAGCCCCCTTTTGTATATGAAGATCCACATGATCTACCGCATTGTGATGGCCAAACCGTTTCGTTAACCCTCTTGTGCAAAGTAAATATTCACTCAAGTCTTTCATCTCCTTTTTTGTTTCTGATGCTATCTTATCGGGAAAGTCCAAATAAAAAGCAAATCAAAAGTAAAAAAAGAGTAAATCTACGAGTGAAGCCGGTATCCGATCCCCCAGACTGTCTCAATATATTCGTCAGTTGTAACCTGTTTTATTTTCTTCCGGATATTACTGATATGTACATCCAGGGTTTTCGTTTCCCCCATATAGGGCTCATTCCAGGCATAGGAAAAAATATCCTCTTTGCTGAAAACCTGCTTCGGATGGCTTACCAAAAGCTCAAGTATGGCAAACTCCTGTTTTGTGATCTGGGGGACCTCTTTCCCTTCAATCCTGACCTGATAAGTGACCTTATCCAGGACCAGATCGCGATAGGTCATCTGTTTGTTTTCAATTTCCCTTCCCGCATGCCGCAGCTGGACTTGGATCCTTGCGATCACTTCCGGGATTTCAAAGGGTTTGGTAATATAATCGTCTGCTCCCTGGGTCAGCATCCCAATCTTTTCATCCAGGCTGTCTCTTGCTGTTAAGACGATCACAGGAAGATTTCCCCTTTCCCGGATATGTTTTAAGACTTCTTCGCCGGAAATCCCCGGTAACATAAGATCCAACAGGACAAGAGCAATGGAGTCCCTCATCTGAAGTATCAGTTCCGCCTCTGTTCCGGAAAACGCCTGGAGGACTTTATATCCGGCTTTTTCCAGAGCTGTTTTTAAAAGGTTATTAATATTTGTATCATCCTCAACAACCATAATTGTAAACTGTTTCTCCATAATCTTCCCCTTACTATACGTTAAAAAATAATATCATGATTGTATCACATATGTCGGTTTGAGGACAAGTTTCCTCATTTCTGTTGTTTCCTCATTTCTGTGTCTGTTAAAATCCAAATGCGACTAACATTCCCATAAAAAATCTTTTTACATAATATAAGCTGCAGCTAAATTTCACAGACAACATTTTATTGTATATTCGTTCCCGGCATGTTATACTGGGAACAGACATTCGTTCTGACTGCAAAGGCTTTCCATTTTGGGAGAGACCTGAGCAATAAGGCGCAGATATATCGCAGAGGAATGAGGGGGATTTTCCCTCTTCTTATGGTAGAGAAGCGCCTTTTCGGCGCTTTTTATTTTTTGCGAAATAAAATATAGCAGACCAGGTACATCCCGGTCTTTCACAGGACGGATACGCTGTAAACAAACAGGAAACATAAGGAGGACTGCCAATGGAAAACAGGATCGCACTCATCGGCATTATCCTGGAATCCCGGGATTCTGTGGATGAGCTGAACCATCTGCTGAGCCAGTACGGCGATTATGTGATCGGCAGGATGGGCATCCCTTATCGGAAAAAAGGCATCCACGTCATCAGCGTGGCGCTGGATGCGCCAAATAACGTCATCAGCGCGCTTTCGGGGAAACTGGGGATGCTCCCCGGGGTGAGCACGAAGACGATCTACGGGAAGAATATATGAGCGCGGGCCATCTGGATGCCGCTGTAAATGCGGACAAAAGCACCGGCAGGATCACAGAGCTCATCGACCAGCTCGAGGACAGACGTTCCCTCACCCGCGAGGAATGGACAGAACTTATCCGCGGGCGCAATAAACAGGCAGCGGAATACCTCTTTGAGAGAGCAAGGGAAACCCGCATCCGCCATTACGGACATGACGTCTACATACGCGGCCTGATCGAGTTCACCAATTACTGCCGCAATGACTGTCTGTACTGCGGGATCAGAAAGAGCAACCCCAATGCCGAGCGGTACCGCCTCACGCCGGATGAGATCCTGGCCTGCTGCGAACACGGCTATGAGCTCGGCTTCCGCACGTTTGTACTCCAGGGCGGGGAGGACGGCTGGTTTACGGACAGCCGTCTGGCGGATATCGTCTCTTCCATCCATTCCCGGTGGCAGGACTGCGCGGTCACTCTCTCCGTGGGCGAGCGCTCCCGGGAGAGCTACCGCATCCTGAAAGAGGCAGGGGCAGACCGTTTTCTCCTGCGGCATGAGACCTATGACCATGAGCACTACTCCCGTCTCCACCCGCCCTCTCTAAGCGCGCAGGAGCGGCAGAGATGTCTTTGGGATTTAAAGGATCTCGGCTACCAGGTGGGGACAGGTTTTATGGTCGGCTCTCCCTTTCAGACGCCGGAGAATCTGGCTGACGATATGCTGTTCCTGGAAAAGCTGGATCCCCAGATGGTCGGGATCGGTCCTTTCATCCCCCATCATGACACCCCCTTTGCAGACCAGCCGGCAGGGACGCTGGAGCTGACGCTGTTTCTGCTGGGGCTCATACGGCTCCTGCTGCCCAAAGTGCTGCTCCCCGCCACCACCGCCCTGGGGACCATTGCCCCGGACGGCAGGGAAAGAGGGATCCTCGCCGGGGCGAATGTAGTGATGCCGAACCTTTCTCCCGCACAGGTGCGGGAAAAATATCTGCTCTATGACAACAAGCTCTGCACCGGGAGCGAAGCTGCCGAGAGCTTAAAAGACCTGGAGTCCCGGATGCAGGCGATCGGTTACCGCATCGCCGTATGCCGCGGAGACTCACTGAATATGTGACCGCTGCCATTGTCTGATGCCGGTCCGTATTATTTATGATAAATCTCAGAAACGAAAAGGAGGAAAATAAAATGTATGATGTAAATTCAAAATGCGCGGATGATTTTATCAACCATGAGGAAATCCTTGAGACACTCGCATATGCAGACGAAAACAAAGAAAATGTCGAATTGATCGATTCCATTATCGAGAAGGCGAAAAAACGCAAGGGGCTTTCCCACAGGGAAGCATCCGTCCTGCTCGCCTGTCCTATTGAAGAAAAGAATCAGGAAATCTACAAGCTGGCAGAACAGATCAAAAAAGATTTCTACGGCAACCGCATCGTTATGTTCGCGCCCCTGTACCTGTCCAACTACTGCATCAACGGCTGCACGTACTGCCCATACCACGCAAAGAACAAACATATCCCGAGGAAGCAGCTCTCTCAGGAAGATATCCGCAGAGAGGTCATCGCGCTCCAGGATATGGGGCATAAGCGTCTTGCCCTGGAAGCCGGGGAAGACCCGGTGCGCAATACCATGGATTACTACCTGAAATCGATCGAGACCATTTACAGCATCAAGCATAAAAACGGGGCGATCCGCCGCGTAAACATCAATATCGCGGCAACGACCGTGGATAATTACCGCCTCTTAAAGGAAGCGGGGATCGGCACATATATCCTCTTCCAGGAGACCTACCACAAAGAGAGCTATCTTGAACTCCATCCGACCGGACCGAAGCACGATTACAATTACCACACAGAAGCAATGGACCGCGCCATGGAAGGCGGCATCGATGATGTGGGCTTAGGCGTTCTCTTCGGCCTGGACAAATACCGCTATGAATTCGCGGGACTGCTCATGCATGCAGAACATCTGGAAGCCGCTTTTGGAGTCGGCCCCCACACGATCAGCGTGCCGAGGCTGAAACACGCTGACGATATCAATCCGGATGATTTTGACAACGGCATCGACGACGACACCTTCGCCAAGATTGTTGCCTGCATCCGCATCGCCGTTCCATACACAGGCATGATCATTTCCACAAGGGAAAACCAGAAGACAAGGGAGCGTGTCCTCCACCTGGGTATCTCCCAGATCAGCGGCGGTTCAAGGACCAGCGTGGGCGGCTACTGCGAGCCGGAGCCGGAAGATGAGAAATCCGAGCAGTTCGATGTCAGCGACAACCGGACTCTTGACGAAGTCGTCCGCTGGCTCATGGAGATGGATTATATCCCGAGCTTCTGTACGGCATGCTACCGCGAAGGGCGCACCGGCGACCGTTTCATGTCACTGTGCAAGAGCGGGCAGATCCAGAACTGCTGCCACCCCAACGCGCTGATGACACTGAAGGAATACCTGATGGATTATGCTTCGCCTGAGACAAAAGCGATCGGGGATAAGCTGATCGAAAAAGAAGTGCTTAACGTGCCGAATGAAAAGGCACGGGCAGTGGTGCTTGAAAACCTGAGGCTCATCGAGCAGGATAATCGGAGGGATTTCCGGTTCTAGGAAATTCTGTTAATGTATCTGTAAATCTGTATTTGTGGGGGAGCCTTCCTTGTGAATATGACGTCCGAAAACCGTCGGTTTGATACAGGACGTTTTCGCGGCGGGCGGGGATATGGCTCAGGTTCCGGTTCCGTAATCCGGGAAAGACGTAAAAGGGAGAAAGCATGGCTAAAAGCAATTGTCCGGCGGAAGATTCGGCTCCGCCTCAGGCATCCGCCGGACAATTAACGCCACGCTTTCTCCCTTTAAGTCTTTCCGGCAGATTACTCCAAGTCACCGTCGCCATATCCCCGTCCGCCGCGAAAGGTGCATCAAAGGAGCGGTTTTCTGCGCGCATCCGATCGGAAGATCCCCGCAGTCAAATGCTGGATTTCGAAAGTTGGATGAAAGGGGATCTTCTGTAGCGAAACAGGAATTTTTATCGGACGGAAGGTGATGTGGGCTTCCGGGAGGGGATATTAGCCGTTCGATTTGGCGCAGCGAGCTACGCCTCTCTGGCTATAGAATTCTGCCTGCTGAGGGGATTTTACTTTTTTGCGGAGAGTTTTTCCCCATTGTATGTTTTTGCTGGCTGGGGATGGGTTACTTTTTGTCGAAGACGTTCCCCTCTCTCACTACGTTTTTAAACGCTGCATTTGTCGGGGGCTTCCGGCTTGAGTAAACCAGAAAACAGCGAAGCGCTTTTTCGGAATATCTTTCAGCGCGGGGATATGGGTGGTTGAGGTGACTTCGGAATGAGGCTTGGAAAAAGTAGAAATCAGGGGACACGCGTTGGGATCAGAAGAGGGGTTGTCTGAGGCGAAGCCGAGTTCCTCTCTTCTGATCCCTGGTTTTAGCGTGTCCCCTGATTTCGTAGTTTTTCCTGCCTCATGGAGTGGAGCCGATGCCAGCCATATCCCCGCGCTGAATACGGCTCCGATATCTGCGCTTCACTGTTTTCGGACGTTTAGCCAATCATCTGGCGCGCCCCCACAAATACAGATTTAATATCCGCTGTATCCCCCGCAGCAAAGCCCGCTTCCTCCGCAACAGAGGTAGCACAGCATATTTGCCACGCACAGCTTCACACAGCAGCCGGTGTCAAATGTACCCGGATACCCGAAGGCGGTCTGCCGCCGCTCATACCATGTGCCGCCGTTCTGCAGCCGGTCGAGAAGCATCTGGTACTGCATGTTTCCCGGATCCAGACGCACAGCTTCTCTTGCCTGCTCCAGTGCTGTCACATTATTGCCGAGACCTGAATTTGCCGATGCGCTGTAAAAATACCAGAGAGCACTCCTGTCCCGGATCCCGTCCAGCACATTGAGTGCTTCCTTATAATGCCCGCTGCGGATATAATTTGCCGCAGCGCGCAGATGGACATCTTCTTCTGTCTCCTGACGGTGCTGGCTTCTCCCGTGGAGATCATCACTCCAGCCGCCAAAGGGACCGTATCCGCCGAACCCGCCGTAAGGACCATAACCGCGGTAAGATCCGCTGCCAGTACCGGTGCCGTAACCGTCAGATGCATATCCGTGCTCCCGTTCATCCATGATCTGCTGATACGCCTGCTGTACTTCTTTAAACTTTGCCTCCGCTTCTTCCTTGTGTGGATTATTGATGTTGGCGTCCGGATGATATTTTCTGCTCAGCCTGCGGTAAGCCTTTTTCACTTCATCATCCGGGGCATTCCTGTCCACTCCGAGCAGGCTGTATGGATCTGTCATTTTCTTTCTCCCTTCAGGACCGATTCACAGACTGCTATTCCCTGTCAGCTTTTCTTGATAAATGTTGTCCCGCATTTCGGACAGCGCACCTCGATCTTTCCCTTTCCTTTTGGGATACGGATCTTCTGTTTGCAAGACGGACATGTATAAATATGGTAAACCCTGCGCTGCTGCCAGATATTTTTCTGCTTCCGGAAAAAATTGCGGATCCCATATGTTTTTGCCAGAAACGCCTGGTTTTCCGCATAGCGCTTTTGTATATTTCTGGAAAACACCCGGAAATAACAATAGATCACCAACGCCCAGCCAAGTATGTAAAAAATAAGCCCTGCGATATTGTCTACAAAGACCGAGGACACGACCACAGCGATCAGCCCCAGGACAAGCAGGGACTTAGAAAACTGGTCAACGCCGTATCTTCCCTGCATAAAACGAATCAATTTTTCCTTCATATTTAACCATCCTTTTGAATTAGAATTTGGGATATATTTTCCACTGTTTTCCGGGCAAAGTCAATTAAAAATCAATTAAATTTTCAGAATATTCACCCCAAAGGGGTCAGACCCCTGTTAACAGGGGTCTGACCCCTTTTCCTCAAATATTCAGAATATTATCACAAATCTCATCTGAGATCAGATACACGATCCGTGAATCATTGATCATTACATACCGGTTCCCGTCTCCGTCTTCTCCCCCGATATACAGGGTCAGTGTTTTTTCTTCATCGCCCTCTGTATAAACTGCTTCCACAGTGATCCTGGATGCCTCATCGAGCCCGAATCCGGCCAGGTCTTCATCTGCCACGGAGTAGTCCGCTGCTTCGGATAATTCCACCGCGCCGAGGCCGCCTGCCACTGCTGTGATATCTTCTTCCTGATCTTCGTTCGCACTGTCGTATACTGTGGTCTCTCCATTCTGTATGATCGTCTCTTTTACGAGATTGCCGCTGCCGATACTCGGATACTCATCGAGCTGGGCCATATCATCCAGTGTATGATTGAAAGGATCAATGACTGTGGATGCGACTGTGTACACAGTTCCGGTATCACCCACGGTGACATAGTAATCTTCTCCGGTCATATTTCCGAAATACAGGTCTGTTTTATTTCCGTCCGCATCTGTAAAACTCAGCGTGTACACCGGTTCCTCCAAACCGTAGTCAGCGAGGCTGTCTCCATCCTCCAGCTCCCGGTCTGCTGTGATATCCCCCAGTGCTGCCGCCATATCTTCCGGATAACTCTGCGCCAGCGGGAAATCTTTATCCGGCGTATAATGCCAGATGCCGTCTGTCCTGTCGAACGCCATCTCACCATTTCCCACATCAAAGCTCATAGAAACGATCTCATCTGCCTCTGTGTCTGTCACATGGATCTCTGCGGCTTTATCGGCTTCTTCCCGGCTCTTCTCTTCGCTCCTGTTCCATGCCCGCAGCCCGAAATAGACTGCGAGCAGGAGTATCAGAGCCGCTGCCAGGATGAAAAGTCCCTTATGCTTTCGGATCCCGCCTTTTTGCTCTTTTTGTTTCTCTGTCATGCTCTTCTCCTCCTGAACCATACGACAAATCCGCCGATCAGCACCACAGCCGGGATGCCGAATATCATCAGCATGCTGAACAGCCCTGCGTGCTGGACCGTATTATATTCCACGCCCAGGCTCTTTGCCTCAATAGACAGATTCTGCACGCCGTCGAAATTAGCCGCGACTGCGTTCATGAAAATCTGTGTATTCTCAAGCTGCGGGAAGGTATCTGTGATCGACTGGTCGATTAGGCTTGCGGCTGATATTACAGTAAGCCGGCTCTCTAAGGTCTCCCCGCCATCCTCTGAACCAGTGTCCGTATCCTCTGTATTCTCCGCATCAGTGTCAGCATCCGAATTCTCCGTTTCGTCTGTTCCGGATCCGTCATCTTCCGGATCATCGTCCCCCGTGCTGACCGACTCTGACGCTGACGCACCCAGGACATAGGAACCCTGCTGCTGCGCGTCTTCCGTAACCGCATAGGACTGGTCAGATGACGACATAAACGCGGATGTCGTGATCGTATCGCGTTCTGGGTCAGTAAGAGTCATTCCATGCGTATTGGTCAGCAGCACCATCTGCGACTCGATCCCCTCTGCCATATCCCCATACACAGAAAGTTCCGGGAAAATATAATACGGATTATTCTGATAGCATCTTGCCGGATCTGCGATATAGCCGTCCGCCGCCTGGATACCGTATGTTTTCAGGATACCCGCCAGGTTTGGAAGATCCAGGGCGCTCGTATCCCCCAGCAGGATCATAAGCTTCTCTCCCGCTCCCAGATAATCTGTAAGCATCTGCGCTTCATCCTCTGATAAGTCTGAGACCGGCGCATACATAAGCAGAAGATCGCAGTCGTCAGGGATAGAAGTTGTCATGAGCAGATTCAGCTCCGAGAGCGTATAACTGTTCTTTTCCATCAGATCTGTCACAGTAGCAGAAAGTGTACCTTCCCCGTGCCCTGTTGTCTGATAAACGGTCCTCTCCACATCATTGCTTACGTAATTGACCGCGCTCGTCAGCTTGCCCTCGCCGTCAAACTCCGTATAAGATGCAGTCCCGTAATAATAGTAGGAATACTCATCCATCACAAGGATATCTCCGAAAGAGACTGTCGTCGTCTTACCCGTATCCTCACAGGAAACGACGATCGTATTTTCCGTTGTCTCATAATCCGTCAATGCTGACGGATGAAGCACGGGGTCGATCCATTCCACATGGATCTTATCCGAAAGTGCTGCATATTTGCTCAGAAAAGTAGTAATCCTCTCGTCTGTCTCATCTTTGACTGCAAGCACTTTCATATCCACATCTTTATCCAGACCGTCCAGCAGATTTCTGGACGTATCGGATATCTCGTAAATCTTTGTACTGCTCACATCAATATTTCGGAACGCCTCCGGTATCTGCCCCACGACCAGGTTAAATACGATCACCACGGCAAGCACCAGGACAGTCAGCCCCACACTGTACGCGCCCCGCCTTGTCCCTGTTGTATGAAATAGATTTTTGATATTCTTTTTATTTTTCACAGTCCGGCCCTCCTAACTCCAACGTCTCTTCTGGATCGCCTGCACGGTCAGAAATACGAATACCGCTATGACCGACAGGTACAGCGCGATCCCCGTCACATCCACAATATTGTTGGACGTAATACCGGTGAAAACATTGGCAAGCGCCAGTCTTCCCAGCAGGTTTGAGAGAAGATTTTCATAAACCTCCGAACGGAGCACATAGACTGCGATGCTCACAACAGCGCCCACGATCTCCACACCGCCGGACAGAACGAGGTTCCCCGTCATATGCCAGACATAAAATGCCGCCACCGTGATAAGGATAAGCACGCCCACCAGGCCGCTGACCGCAGAAGTCGGCAGCAGGGACAGGATCCCGTCCCAGAGGTACAGGACAAGGAGAATGCCGAATGTACTGATAAACGCGATGATCTGGCTCTCTGTCAGGGCGGAGAGGAACATCCCGATCGCAGCATATACGCATCCGAGCAGGAAGAATACGCCGATAGAAATATAATCCACCGTAAGATACGCTGTTCCCTGCGATTTAATGATCAGAGGGAAGATACAGAAGATCACGTTCGGGATGGCAATGACTGTTACCACTGACAGATATTTGCCGAGCACAACTTTTGGCAGGCTGACCGGAGCCGTCAGCAGCAGCTGGTCCGTCTTACTCTTTCGCTCCTCCGAAAAACTCCTCATCGTGATCAGAGGGATCCCCACGATAAATACGATCAGGGATCCTGATAATGTATAGGAAAAATACGGGTAGCCTGACATCATATTGTAAGCCATGAAATAGATACCTGTAAAAGCGATGAGAAACGCCACAAACACAGGACCTGTCATGGACTGAAAACAAGATCTTAATTCTCTTTTATAAATTGCCAGCATCTTGCTCTTCCCCCTTTCCTGCCGTCATTTCCTTAATATCAGCTTCTGCTGTCCCCACTTCTTCTGCATCCGCCGTTTCCGGTGCTTCGGTTTCCCGCTCAGGTCCAGACACAACTTCAGTTTCCTGCCCAGGCCCGGACACAGCTTCGGTTTCCTCTGCCTGCGGTATCAGTTCTTTCCATCCGATATCCTTTGAAAAAGCCGCAGGCACAGTATCCCTCTGGGTCAGTTCCATGAACACATCTTCCAGGGTAGTCCCCGAGACTTTCAGGGTCATCAGCGGGATACCGGCTGACGCGAACGCGCGGAATATGCTCTCCCTGATATCCTCGCCTTTTTTCTCCCGGACCATGCCCCTCGCAGTCCCGTCCACGCCTGCCTGTGTCTCGATCCTCTCGATGCCCGGCACATTTTTCAGGATCCTGCGCACCTCTGCCGTTGTTGTCCTTGCCTCGATCTCCACGATATTATTCTGCCCGAGCATGCGTTCCAGATTTTCCGGCGTGTCGCTCGCCACCAGCTTCCCTTTGGATATGATCATGATATAGTCGCATACTTCCCTTACTTCCGCAAGAATGTGCGAACTGAGGATCACGGTGTGGTTCTTTGCCAGCTTCCGGATCAGCTCACGGATCTCTATGATCTGCTTCGGGTCCAGACCCACGCTCGGCTCATCCAGAATGATGATCTCCGGGAAGCCGAGGACAGCCTGGGCCAGCCCCACCCTCTGCCTGTATCCCTTTGACAGATTTTTGATCAGCCTGTGCTCTACATCTTTGATCCGGACCATCTTCTCCACTTCTTCGATTTCCCCGGAGCGCTGCTTCTTTTTAAGCCCTTTGAGCTCCGCAGCAAATTCCAGATACTCACGGACAGTCATGTCCATATACAGCGGCGGCTGCTCCGGCAGATAGCCGATGTGCCGCTTCGCCTCTTCAGGCTCCTTCAAAATATCATGTCCGTCAATGAGCACCTCGCCTTCTGTCGCGCCGAGATAACCGGTCATGATATTCATGGTCGTGGACTTACCCGCACCATTTGGTCCCAGGAAACCATAGATCCGTCCCGCTTCGATCTGAAAGCTCAGGTGGTCCACAGCCAGATGGTCCCCATACTTCTTTACCAGATTCCTTACTTCGATCAAGGCAATACCCTCCTAAAACATATCGTTGCCCCAGCGCCCTCTCCATAAGAAAAAGACGCGCCCGCCTGCTCTCATTCTATGAGACTGACAGGCATTTAAGCACGTCTTAAAGGTTAACAATATTGTGTGAAAGTTATGTGTTATAAATGTGACAGAGTTTTGTGCTTGTCCCGCGCTATACGCACACCGGACACTCGTGCAGTCCTTCCGGGCCGATCCCCTGCTCTTCCATGACCGCGCAGAGCTTCTCCCTCTCTGCAAGCGGCGCGCACCATGCCAGGCCGCACCCTGCGGAGATGGAGCGCGGGACAGGGATGAGCCTGCCCGGGACATCATGTTCCCGGCAGGCTTTTTCCATAGCCATCGCGTCCGCTGTCGTATGAAATGTCACCACAAGTCTCAGCTCTTTTTCCCTCATGTCCGCTCTTTCCTTACTCGATCACAACCGCAAAGCCGTCTTCCGTCTCCTCTGAGACAGCTTTCCGTCCGTGGTCTTTTGCATATTTTTCTACATTCATTCTCTGATGAGGTTCTGTCACCAGTACTTTTACCGGTCCTCCGCCTTCCTTTAACGCATCTTCCGTCAGCATTACCGGCTCCGGGCAGGACAGCCCTCTTGCATCTACGATCTTCATTTCCATTTTCCTACTTTCCTTCGTTCCTCTTATTCAAAAATGCGATCAAAAAGCAGACCGCGATACAGATGATGACAGCCACTTTCCCGTAAAGCGGCACACTGCCCGCGACCACTTCCTTTGTCTCAGCGTTCACTGCCGTGGCGCTTGCCGCCAGCCCGAAATTGTGGGCCAGGGCAGCTCCTGCAAACATACCCAGCACAGTCACCGCGGAATCCGAAGCCCCCTGTCCTGCAAGGATCAGCTGGCGCAGAGGACAGCCTCCCGCAAGGACAGCGGCGAATCCGACCGCATACATCCCGAGGATATTCCAGAGATGTTCTGAGTGGGCGATAACTCCCGGAGTATCAAACGCAGCGTCGAATCTGCCTGTCGCGATGTTAAATACCAGCATCACCACAAAAAAACCTCCGATGATAGTCAGCAGATCAAAATTTTTCATCAGGATCACATCGCGGATGCTCCCCGCGAAACACATCCTGGATTTCTGGGCGACAGCTCCGAATACAAGTCCTCCGATCAGAGACATCAGTATTGGTGCGTGCATGCTCCCCGGGCCGCTCTCACTGCTCTTGAGCAGCGTTGTCGCCAGCGCCAGTACAAGGATGCCTGCCAGCAGCACAGGCAGCACATATCCATTCATCCGGTTTGCCGCGTGGGCGCGTCCCAGGCTGAATCCTTTCTTTAACGCGACGACTCCTGTTCCCACGCCGAGGACAAATCCGATCAGAGCTACCCATGCGTTCAGGTCTCCCGCTGACATACGGATGATCATCCTGAGCGGGCAGCCCAGGAATACAAGTGATCCGACCGCCAGGATCATCCCCAGGACAAAGCGTACCATGGGCGATGATCCCGCCATAGACCGGTACTCCTTTGTTGCCATGGAAATAATAAAAGCCCCCAGCACAAGACCTATGATCTCCGGCCGCGCATACTGTACGGTCGCTGTGGAATGCATCCCCAGCGCTCCTGCTGTATCCCTGATAAAGCACGCGATACAGAACGCCATATTTGCCGGGTTCCCGAATGCCGCAAGGCACGCTGCCACAATGCCGCAGATGATCCCGGCCAGAGCGAGTTTTTTCTTTGAATCTGACAGATCCATGTTCTTTTCCCTCCTGCTTTTCCCAAGGCGCGCACTCTCATTCACGCGCCAGTTTGCTTATGTGTGATAAAGAAGCAATAGAAGTGCAAAAAATTTTGCCGTTCCTATCCGACACTTGGCCATTGTGTCGGATAGGTCGGGCGGTTATTCGGGCAAGTCAATCTTGCCGACAAAGCTGTAATAAATCTCAATGTCCTGCCTGCGGGTGCCGTTCTCATCATAGCTGCACTCATGCACCACAATTTTCTCGATCATTTCCCGCAAGAGAGTGGGGGTCAGTTCTTCAAAGGCAAGGTGCTTGCGGACAATGCCCATAAATTTCTCGGCGTTGACGGTAGCTGCCTGTGACTTGTCCAGTTCGGCTTGCAGGGCGGCGGCTCTCTTTTTCAGCTCCGCTTGCTCGGCTTCGTAGTCAGCCGACAGTTCCATGAAACGCTCATCGCTGATTTTGCCGTTTACATTGTCCTCATACAGCCGCTTGATAATGCGGCTGATTTCAGAAATGCGTTCCTGCGCCTGTTCAAGCTGCTTGATGGCTGCGGCGGTCTTTCGCTTGCCGCCGATCTCGTTCTGCTGGACAAGTAGTTTCACAAACCGGCTCTCATGCTTGGCTGCGTATTCGGTCACTTGCCGGAGATTTGCCAGGACACCAGCGGTCAACAGATCGGTGCGGATAAAGTGCGCCGTACAGTTGCGGGTGCGCTTCTTGTAGCTGCCGCAGATGTAGCAGTCCTGTTTGCGGTCTTTGTTCTGATACCGCTGCTGATACAGCACATGGCCGCAGTCGGCGCAGAACAAAATCCCGGAGAACAGCCCCACTTCATCGTAGCGGTTCGGGCGTTTGCGCTGTTTGCGTAACTCCTGCACCCGTTCCCATGTTTCCTTGTCGATGATCGGCTCATGGTGGTTCTCGAAAATGGCCTGCTTCTCGACGGGGTTCTCTATGCTGTGCTTGACCTTATAAGAAGGCTTTTCCGTTTTGAAGTTCACCAGACATCCGGTGTACTCTCGGTTTTCGAGGATATGAACGACGGTGTTGGTCGCCCATTTGCACTCATAGCCTGGGTGATAACGGCGGGTGCTGCCTGTCCGCTGATATTCCAGCGTCCCCGGCGTGGGGATTTGCTGCTCCGTCAGCATACGGGCAATCTTGGTCGGGCCGTTCCCGGCAAGGCAAAGCTGGTAAATCTGCTGCACCACCGGGGCGGCTTCCTCGTCTATAATAAAATTCTCGTCCTCGTCCATCACATAGCCGTAAACCGGCTTGCTGGTAACAGGCTTGCCGCTCATGCCTTTTGACTTTTTCACTGCCTTGATTTTCTTGCTCGTATCTCTCACCAGCCATTCATTGAACAGATTTCGCAGCGGGGTAAAATCGTTGTCCATGCCCTCGCTGGCACTGTCCACATTATCGTTGACAGCGATAAAACGCACACCCTTTTGAGGGAACAGCATTTCCGTGTAAAACCCTACCTGCAAGTAGTTTCGCCCTAACCGGCTCATGTCCTTGACGATGACCGTACCCACTTTCCCGGCTTCAATGTCCGCAAGCATGGCTTGAAATCCGGGCCGCTGGAAGTTCGCGCCGGAAAAACCGTCGTCGGTGTACCAGCGCAGATTGGTAAAGCCGTTCTGTTTTGCGTAGGTTTCGAGTATCCTTTTTTGGTTCGATATGGAATTACTCTCGCCTTGCAATTCATCCTCGTGGGACAATCTCGGATAAAGGGCGGTAATGAGGTTTTGGGTGGCTTGTCTTAACATAAAATCCTCCGTTTCCGACAGCCAGCCCCACTATTCCGTGGTTTCATTGTACCACGGAACGGCGGGGGCTGTACAGCGGCAAAAGCGTTAAATTTGCTTCTTTACAGCTTTTCAATTTTCCGATTTTTATGGTATGGGTTGTCGTCCCATATTTGCAGTAGAAAAGTTCATAACTCCGTGGTATACTCTGATTTAACAAAAAAATCAGAAGTTAAAGGAGAAAACATGAAGTATACAATAGATGAATTAACCGCGGCCAAAAGGCAAATTGATTCAACTCTGCACAAGCTAAGAGAAACAGTAAAAACATTTGAATCAAAGGATAATTCCGAGCGTTATAAATCACAAATCACATTGGCAAAGAGAAGAATAAAAGCCTTTGAAATTGCAAATTATTTTATAGAGAATGAGATTAAGAATTGCTAAAGCACTTCCGATTTTCGTTCCAGCGGTCATGCTCCCTGGCATGGCCGCTTTTCCATGCCCCGGTTCACGCCGGATAAGTCGGCTCCTGTGTAGCAGCGGCTTCCGCTTCCAGTACCCGCGCCATTTTGTCGGCGGCTGTGGTTGTGGTGTCTTTCTTGAAATAGCCGGACACGACAAGGACGGAATTGCCCATGCGGATTTCCGTCACACAGTCAGGGCGGCGGGTGGTGCGGGTGTCGTGCTGCTTGTTATCTGCCATAGGCAATACTCCTTTCAGTCGGTAATCAGTTTCTTCATGCTCTCCATTTTCCGCTTGGCGGTTTCCTGCCGGAAGTTGTCGCCGGTAAAGCGTACCGGGACGCACATGGAAAGCAGGCGGTCATAAATCCGGGAATGGGCGGTGTCCTCCGGGTTGTGCAGGTCGTCCAGCGTAAGGTTGGTCGTGACGATCAGCGGCTTGCCGCTGCGGTAACGGCTGTCAATCACATTGAACACCTGTTCCAGCCCGTATTCCGTCCCGCGTTCCATGCCGAAGTCGTCAAGGATCAGCAGCGGATAACGACAAAGGCGGGAAATGTACTCGTTGCGCCCCTCAAAGCTGGCGGCAAGGTCATTGAGGATAAGAGCAAAGTTCGTCATGCGGACGGGGATTTCTTTCTCCATGAGGGCGTTTGCGATACAGCCTGCAAGGTAGCTTTTGCCGGTGCCTACGCCGCCCCAGAACAGGCAGCCGATATTGTCTGTCCGCATATCTTCCCAATGCTCCACATACCGGCGGGCAAGCCCGGTCTGCGGGTTCCTGCCGTTGTCGTTCTCGAAAGTCCAGTCCCGCATGGTGGGGTCGGTAAAGCCCCGGCGTTTCAGTTCTTCCACGGTGTCAAGGTGTCTGCGCCGCTTTTCGGCGGCTTCCCGTTCCTCGCGGGCGGTTCTCTGGCAGTCGCACTCTGCCGGGTGGCGGTCGCGCCCGAAGATAGCGGCCTTATCCGGCGCAAAATAGGCTTCTTTCGGCTTGCGGCACTTGCCGCAGTACAGTAAACCGTCCTCGCCGGTGTAGTCCTCCGGCTCCGGGATGGTGGTCGTCATATTCTCCAAAACCGCGTTGATTTCATTCTTCATAAACTCTCGCCCTCCTTGCATGAGTAGTCTGGTATGCCCTTTTTAGGGGCTTCCTTTTTGTCGTTCCCCGCCCATATCCGCAGGGCGGCGGCATAGTTCTGGTAGCTTTTCCCGTTGGCGGCAAGGTAGCGGCTCATTTCCTCGATGAACCGTTCCAGCCTGTCAGGGTACTCTGCCTGCAACTCGTCGTATTCGGTCTGTGACAGAAAAATATTTCCATATCGGCCATAGGGCGCGGACGGCCCCCCACTCACTCCCTTTGTTTGGCTCTCTGTAAGGTTGTTTATAGTAGTTTGGTTAGGGGACGGTTTTCCGACCATCATAAGGTCGGTTTTCTGACCATCAGTAGGACGGTTTTCCGGCTCTATGAGGGGCGGACTTCCGGCCATCAGTTGGTCTGAAAACTGTACCTGTGGCACTGGCGGTACTTTGACATAAAGCCGGTTCGGTGCGGAGAAGCCGCCCCGTTCCCGTTCCAACAGCCCCGCCGTGTCCAGTTCATTAAGCGCCCCCTTGATGGTGGTGCTGCCTTTATCCAGTATTTCTGCTATCTCCGCGATGGGATAGATAATATAAATCCTGCCCTCGTCGTCCAGCCACTTGTTTTTCTGGGAGAGGGTGGAACGGTCTAACAGCAGCGAATACAGCAGCTTGGCGGTCTGTGAAATCTCCATTTTCAGCAGGAAACGGGGATACGGCAGATAGGCGGGCAGCCGCGTGTCTGCCCTGATATAATCAGCGATAGGATCACCTCCCTGTGTTCGGGTTGATTTTGGCGTATTGTCACGCATTAAAACGCCGTTTCCGGGGGAAAAGGATAAATGTATCGCGTACCCTTTGACACCCACGAAAAAAGCCTTGATTTATGCGGGTTTGAAAGGCTCTAAAGCGTGACATCTCTGCCTTTGTTTCCGCTTTCTCTCGGCGGCTTTGATTTTCTTCATGCGCCCGGCGCAGTCGGGGCAGTATTTTCCCCGGTTGGATTTGGGGACAAAGGCCGCCCCGCAGACGGCACACCGTTTCCGGCTTCCCCGGCACAAGAGGGCTGCGGCCAGCTCCCCGTCAAGGGGCAGGACAGCCACACGGAACCAGTGGCACATGAGGGAAAAGGAAATGCTCTGGACGCACACGCAAGGCTCCCCGTCGTCCAATAGCAGGCAGTTCCCCTCATCGTAGTTACAGCACTCATGTACCAGCCGCCGCGCCCGCCGGTGCTGGCGGTAGTCCATGTGGGGCAGGTTATCGCTCATGGCTCTGCTCCTTTCTGCGGTGCGGCTCGTCCCGGCGCAAAATCTGGTCGATGTTCCGCTTGACGGTCTGCAACTCCTTGAACCGCTGTTTCTGTTCGTGATAGGTGTTATACAGGCCGTCTTTCTCGGAGATAAGCTGCTCGATCTCGGCCTGCAACGCTTTCCGGGCGGGCAGCTTGGTAATGCCATGCGCCTTGAAATACCGGGCTGCTGCGTCGGCTATGATAAAATCGCTCTCATGGGCCTGCCGGTATGCGGCGCGGGCTTTCTCGGATTTCTGTGCCCGCAGCCCGTCGCGGGCGGCCTTGGTCTGGGCGTAGGCCAACACCTGCCGCTGCAACTTCTTTTTCCCTTGCAGCTTCGTTTCCAGTGCTTTCAGTTCGCCGCTGGTCTGGCGCATTTTCTGATAGGCGGTGTCAACGGCGGCTTCTAACTGCTCCGGGGAAGTAAAGCCGTATTGCTGGTAGACGGACAGCGTTTTGGCGGCCTGCTTCAGATTGTGTATCTTCGCCCAGCGTTCATAGCCCCGGCCTTTGCCCTCGGCCATTTTCTGCTCAATGTCCACAAGCCGCTGCACTCCGTCCTGTTTCGGGGCGGCTATCTCGGCTCTGGCAACCTGCAAGCGGTCTTTTATGGTGCGTGGGGGATCGGGGGATCTGGCTGGCGCTTCGGCTGCTCTGGCGGCGTTTTGCTCTAAAACGGCAAAGACAGCGGCGCGGTCAAAATCGTCGCCCAGCTTCCGGGCGGTAATTGGCTTTGTCCTGTCCGGCGTGAGGTAGGAAAGCCGCCCCCGGCTCTCCTTGACGGTCACACCCTCCTGCAGCAACAGAGAGGAAAACTCGTCAAAGCTGGCGGCGGTGGCAAGGGCTTTCCGTAGGGTCTGCCGCAGCTTCTCCTTGTTCGTTTCAAACTTGGTCTGCCGGGGCGTGATACTATCGGCAATCATGGGGGCGTTCTGCTTGTCCAGCGCGGCCTGTCCCTTTTTCTGCGCCCAATACTCCCGGTCGGTGACGCGGTTCTTGCTGCCGTTCAAGAGGTCGATTTGATAAAGCCCCTCCCGGTGGCACATCTCCATGACTTCGGATTTGAAGTAGCGCAGGGCAGCGTCGGTACATCGGTGCTTGCAGCCGACTTTCGTATCGGCCGGCCTGTCCATGTAGGGCAGGAACGGCACTTCCTCAATCCGCAGGCTGTTTATGACGATATGCACATGAATGTTGCCGCTGTGGTTATGCCCGTCCGGGTGGGTGCAGACAAGGGCCTGGTGGCCGGGAAAATGCTCTTTACAGAATTGTTCCCCCAACGCCTGCGCCCGGTCTACGGTCAGGCCGTTGTCCGGCCCGTCCCGCGGGTCAAAGCTGATGATGTAGTGGTGGCTTTTCACATCTTCCCGCCGCTGGTTTTTCTGATAGCGGAGATTGGCCCGCATACACGCAACGGCAAAATCCTCCCCGTCGCAGTTCAGCGTGGACAGCCGGTAGTCCTCGCGGGGGATAAGCCTGCCGGTTTCATCAAGGACGGGCTTCATGGTAAACTCGTCATGCTCAAAGAGAAGATATTGCTCGGCGGCTCCGTAGTCGGCGTTTTTAGAGTTGATATGCTTGAGTGTTGCCAACCGCGTCACCTACTTTCTTGAGGACTTCATACTTGAGGACGGCAAGGTCGGATATGACGGCGCGTACCTCGCCGGAAAGGGTGTTGTAGGGTACGCCGTATTCGTTCAGATACCGGGCAATCTGATTGAGGTTGCCGCCGATCCTGCCGTACTCGGCTGTCAGCTTCCCGACAGCGGAAAGCAACTCGTCATTGACCGACGACACATGGACAACCGGGCGTATGGTCGCCCGCCGTATCGCCTGCCGGAGAAATTCGGACTGGCTGATACCATAGGGCGCAAGCCGCGCTGTGAAGTCGGCATACTCATCTTCGGACAGCCGGGTTTTCACAACGCGGCTGCGGTGGGGCGTGTTGTATTTCTTTCGCATGGTGTGACCTCCTTTCTCGCCCGTAAGGGCGCATGAGCAGGGTTTGGGGAAGGCACTCCCCAACAAGTTTCCCGCGAGGGGCAAAACTGCAGAATTGCGGATTTTGGCACCGTGGTAGAAACTTGCTCTCCGTGACTGCAAACTTTCTCTCACTTCCGTCCGCCACTTTTTTGGAAAACTGCAACCACAAAAGTTTGTTTCTCTTTTTCTGCTACTACTAATCCTGTAAAGGGCATTCCTGCCCGCTTTCGCTAAAATGACACCGGACGCAGTGGTTTCTACCCGGTGTTGGAGAAATCCTTTCTCTTTGCCCTCTACTACGGGTAAATGCTCCAAATGCCAAACACCAGGGCAGAAAAATTCCCTCCTCGCTTACTACTACAACCGGCAGGGGGCAAAATGGCCGGGAGCGGAGCCGGACAACAAAAAAAGCAGTAAATCTTTTTCAAGACTTACTGCTTTCGCTGGCCGCGTCGGTGGCGGCTGGTATTCAGTTTTTATGACTTGTCCGGTGGTTCGTCAAGCCGGAACTTGAATTGACAGTCAATTAACCGCTGCTTTACATAGTCCTCCACCTCGGCGTTGACCTGCCCGTTCACTTTTGAGAAATAGCGGATATATCCGGCGTAGTGGAGCAGGACAGCGTTCACGGCTTCTGGGTCGCCCTCACGGGCTTTGAGGATTGTTTCATAGGGGAGAAGTCTACTCATACCGGCTCACCCCCATTTCTTCGCGTAGCCGCTGCAAGGCAAGCTGGATATGCCGCCCCGCTGTGCTGCGTGACCGGCCAATACACGCGCCGATCACGCGCTGCGGCTGGCGCAGAAAGTAATAGCGCAGGATTTCTTCCCGCGTCTGCTCCGGCAAAACAGAGATCGCGTCGGCAAGGGCGGCGTTGCAGAGCAGGACGGTCTGACCGCAGACGGTAAATGGGTATTCCTCGTCCGGCTCCGACGCGGCAAACTGGACAAACTTCTCGTTCATCAGATAGTCAAGGGAAACTTGCCGTTCCCATTGCCGTTTAAGCTTCAAAATCTTGTCCAAGGCGGCACAGCGGATAACAGTCTTGCAAAAGGCGTTGTACCTGCGCTGGATATATTCTTGATAGGCTATCTGGTCGGTCATGGAAATTCCCCTTTCTGAATAATAGTGCGGGGCGGTGGCACTTCTTGCTGTCGCCCCTTGATTGCCTACCAGCAAAGGCGGGCGGGGCTGTCAACGGCTGCGCATATGCGCCGTTCATCTTGACCGTTGACTGGCTCGGCTGGGTTTGCTATTTACCCGACAAACTTGAATTTATTTTAAGCTATCACGTTTTACCTTCTTAAGCCTTACTATCATTACCATAGGAATTTCTTTGTTGGTTTTAAAACATTCTTCATAAAATCCATCAATGACAAATCCAGCTCTAAAACAAAGGTTAAAAATATCTTGTATGGAACGATGATAATAAATCTGCTCTTTCGGTTGCCCTTCAATCGCTATATCATAGTAACTGTGCGGTGTCATATATTTTTCAGTCAACGTGACAAAACAAGGGTGTTGCGTTGCAAAGACAAAAATTCCGCTTTCCTGCAACAGTTCATAAACAGCCATAAGAAGTGGTTCAATATCCGTAATATCCATAATTGCCATATTAGAAACTGCTTTCGTAAAGGCTCGATTTCTTTTTAATTCTAATATACTTTTTCTATCGGTCGCATCCGCCACACAAAATTCAATTTGTTTTGCATATTGTGATTGCCGTCTTTTAGCCAATTCTATCATTTTTTTGCTGTAATCAAAAGCGACAACCGAAGCGCCTCTTTGTGCAAGATACGAAGAATAATTTCCATTGCCACACGCAATATCCAAAATGTAATCCGCAGGATTAGGAGATAGAAGTTCCGTTACTTTGGGACGCACTACCTCTCTGTGAAATTCATTAGATTCGTCACCCATTGCATTATCCCAAAATTGTGCGTTCTCCTCCCAGATTTTTTTACTTTCCTCTGTTCCCATGTTCTCTCCCACTCCCCAAATTTGCTTTTTTGCTTCCATTAAATCTTCCTTACTATATTCCATTGTTACCCTCCATAACTTCTGATTGTTGCCGTCTTGACGATTATGTATCTTTACATTACCTTCTGAAACATATGGCGCACCTTGTCCAGGCGGCTGTTTGGACGGCGGGGCTGGATGACCGGCTGACCGACAGCGGCCTGATATCCTTTCAGCTCTGTAAGGCATACGCTCCGCCCGTTGGTGTAAAAGGCCAGATCAGTACGGTATGCCTGTATACAGCGGGCGGGAATCTCGCCAGTAAAGACAACTTCATCCTTTTTTACCTGGGCCGTTTCGATGGTGGCACAGTATTTCGGTGCATCATGATAAGCCCTGGAAAGGTATTCCTGGGGCGCATAGAGGATGAAGGAGAGATAAGGTTCCAGCAGCTGCGTCCCCGATTCCTTCAATGCCTGTTCCAATACAATCGGGGCCAATGAGCGGAAGTCCGCCGGCGTGCTGACCGGACTGTAATAAAGCCCGTATTCAAAGCAAATCTTACAGTCCGTTACGTTCCAGCCGAACAAGCCCTGCTCCAGCCCGTAACGGATACCATCCCTGACAGCGTTTTGAAAACTCTGGTTCAAGTATCCCAGCGAAACCCGGCTCTCGTATTGTACACCGGAGCCAAGCGAGAGTGGTGTAACAGACAGTCCTATGGATGCCCAAAACGGGTTGGGCGGCACCTCGATATGGATGGTGTGGCTGGCTGCTTTGAGCGGCCGCTCCATATAAATGACGGAGGGTTCCTTTACCACTGTTTCAAGCTTGTATTTTTCCGACAGCAAAGCGGAAACAACCTCCAACTGCACCCGGCCCAAAAAAGAAAGAATGATCTCATGGGTGATGGAATCCACTTCGCAACGCAAAAGCGGGTCAGTATCCGCAAGTTGCGTAAGAGCGTCCAGCAGCCGTTCTCTTTGCGCTGCCGTTTTCGGCGCAATCGTCGTCCGCAGCATGGGGAGGGGGTCCTCGCGCCACCTTTTACGAGGGAGCCGGGTTTGGTCCCCTAATACATCGTTTAACCTCACGCTGTCGCTGGGAAGGATAACAATTTCACCCTGATAAGCGGTGTCTGTCCGAACAATTTCCCCTTTGGATGGAATACGCATCTCTGTGATTTTCAGCTTTTCTCTCCCGGCCAGGGCCACCGTATCCCGCAGGCGCAGCGTTCCGCTGTATAACCGTAGATAGACACGCCGCTGGCCGCAATCGGTGTACTCAACCTTGAAAACGCTGCCGCATAGGGCGGCGCCCCCCTGTTCCCCAATCGGTTGGAACAGCCCTGTCACCGCATCCATCAACGGTTGAATGCCAAGGCCATTTTTGGCGCTGCCATGATAGACTGGGAACAGGGAGGCGTCTTGAACCCGCTGCTGTTCCTCCCGCGCAAGTTTTTCCCGGCTGATTGGTTCTCCTGCGATATACTTTTCCAATAATTCATCGTTATTTTCGATGACCGCATCCCATGCTTCTATGTCGGTATTTTCCTCCAGGACTATTTCCGGGGACAGCGACACCGTCTGCTTGATGATAATATCGGCGGAGAGCTTATCCCGAACAGACTGAACCACGCTCTGCAAATCAACGCCAGCCTGGTCGATCTTGTTGATAAAGATAACGGTGGGAATGTTCATTTTCCGCAGGGCATGGAACAGAATACGGGTCTGGGCCTGCACGCCATCTTTAGCGGAGATCACCAAGATGGCCCCATCTAAAACAGCCAAAGAGCGGTACACCTCCGCCAAAAAATCCATGTGGCCGGGCGTATCCACAATGTTAACTTTACATCTGTGCCACTGGAAGGAAGTGACTGCCGCTTGAATGGTAATCCCACGCTGCCGCTCCAAAAACATGGTGTCCGTCCTCGTTGTCCCTTTTTCGACGCTCCCCGGTTCTGAAATGGCTCCGCTGGCATATAGCAGGCTCTCCGTCAAGGTCGTCTTTCCAGCGTCTACATGGGCAAGAATTCCAATATTGATTATTTTCATGTGATTGTCCTCCCTTTACAGCCCCAAAGGGCATAAAAATCCCCAGCAGTAAAATACTTTTACCACTGGGGATTATAAGTTGCGGACATACACATATACAGCATACACCTGTTTGTGATTGCTGTTTTTGGGGATATGTCAAAATTGATAAGGCAAAAGTATTCTTAAATTGGGTACAAAAAACTAAGCCCCTACAAAAGGAGCTATCATAATCCTTTGTTCCCACTATTTGATTATAGTTTTATTTAAGAATACCTTGCCGCATATTTTTTACTCCTTTTCTGGATTAAATCATTGTATCACATCAGTTTTAGGAAAGCAAGTACCTAAAAGAAATTTTTCTTCCCCTTATATGTAACAATCATACCGGCTTCCTAGCGTTCAGAATGTTTTCTGCTGTCTGCTGTGGTGTTTGGTTGGAATTGTCCAACCAAAAGCCGATCCGTGGTGTTGTCTGCATTTTACTAAATACAAATTCAATGTATACAGAAAGATATAAGGAGTGGGAGGGATTCCGCCGTAGTTGGCATTGTAGGAAAATCCAAAAGTTTAGATTTTCCCACAATGCTTATCTTTTGGTCTTTGGTTCGGAATAGTGTAGTGCTGGCGGTCTATCTCTTGTTTTCGGTTGCTTGCTTCCTTACCGTACATGAGCATTCTCTCACGGCTTCTATCGCAAGATCCACTTCCTCTTCGGTATTAAAGAAGGAAAAACTGAACCGCACAGTTCCCTGCTCCACCGTCCCCAGCGCCCTGTGCATCAGAGGCGCACAGTGCGCGCCGGGGCGCGTAACGATCCCGTACACTGTGCTGAGTTCGTCACTCACCTCGGAAGAGTCGTAATCCAGGATATTCAGGGATACGACAGGAGCCCGCTTTTCTGTCTCAAGATCCCCGTACACTGTGACTCCCGGTATCCGAAAGACTCCGTTATAAAACCTTCTCATCAGGGACAACTCCCTCTGCCTGATCCGGTCCATGCCGGTCTTTTCGATCCATGACAGGGCAGCGCCCAGCCCGGCGATACCGTGCCCGTTCAGAGTCCCCGCCTCCAGCGCCGTGGGCATCTCTGCAGGATGCTTTTCATTATAAGTATCGATCCCGCTCCCGCCTGACAGCAGCGGGCGGATATACACACCTTCCCTGACATACATCCCGCCTGTCCCCTGGGGACCGAGCAGGCTCTTATGACCGGTAAAGCAGAGTACATCGATCTGCATTTTCTCAACATCGATGGGCCAGACTCCCGCGGTCTGGGACGCGTCCACGACAAAAAGAAGCCCGTGCCGTTTCGCCATAGCTCCCACTCTTTCCAGCTCGATCATATTCCCGGTCAGGTTGGACGCATGGGTGCAGACGACTGCTTTTGTATCCGCCTGTATCGCTGCCTCCATCTCCTCACAGGAAATCCTTCCCTTCCCATCACAGCCGAGGATCGTAAGCTCCACGCCATTTTCCCGGCATTCATAGAGCGGCCGCAGCACGGAGTTGTGCTCCAGCACTGTGGTAATTACATGATCTCCTCTGGAAAACAGGCCCTTCAGCGCAATATTCAGGCTCTCTGTCGAATTCGCAGTGAATACGATCCGTCTCGGATCTCCGGCATGAAAAAGACGCGCCAGTTTTTCTCTGGTGCCGTAGATTATCCTGGAAGCGTCCAGCGCAGGGACGGACGCCCCTCTTCCCGCATTTCCCATCGTATCAAAGGCGGCCATTACAGCCGCCCTGACTTCTTCCGGTTTATGTATCGTAGTTGCCGCATTGTCCATGTAGATCATAGTATCTTTTCCGCTTCCTTCCGCTCTTCCGCCGGTTCCCCGCGCCTTTTTCCCGCGGGTCCTTTTTCTGCGATAGTTCCGCTGATATCAGTATAAACTGCGCTGCCGCACCCGTCTAATCGAAAACCGCGATAACTCTTTTTCACTTATAGATAATATCTATAAATCAGTGAGCTTATCCCCGGCGTGACAGCTCTCATTTATCTTACAGCTCTCTTTTATCTTACAGGTCTCTTTTCCTTATAGATTTCTTTTACCTTATAGATCTCTTTTACCTTTCGGATCAGCTTATCCGCTGCCGGGAGCACCGGATAAGCCGCGTCAAATACAAGGTTGACCGACCGGCTTCCCCCTTCCGCTCCCAGAGGGAATTCCAGGAGCTTTCCCGCGCGCACGTCATCCTCAGCCGCAAGCCCGGACAGGATAGAGATCCCCATCCCGCTCCTGACAGAACGTTTGATCGTCTCCTGATTCTCCATGACAGCCGCAATACAGAACTCTGCCATATCGATCCCCATCCGGGAAAGGAGCCTTGCAGTCTCCTTTCTCGTGCCTGATCCTTCTTCCCTTAAGATCAGCGGCTCTTCCCTGATCCATGCCGCCACATCCGCCCCCTGCCTGCTGAGGAAACGCTCTGTGGCAGGAGTGATGATGACCAGTTCATCCTGATAAAACGGCAGGTAAGTACAGCCGCCTTTTTCCAGGACAGTCCCCGTGAAACCGACATCTGCTTTATGGGTCAGGATCATGTCCACCACGCCTGCACTGTCCGTCTCAAATACCTTGAGCTGCTCGCCGGGGTATTTCTCCCGAAAAGATGACAGGATATCCGGGAGTAGATACTGGGACGGGACAGTGGACGCTGCGATCCGCAGTACACTTCCTCTCCCGCCCGCACCCAGCCCGAACCTCGCCCGGATCTTCTGCTCCAGTTCCAGCATCTGTTCCGCGTAGGCATAGAGTTCCTTGCCCGCCTCTGAGAGCGCGACTCCCTTTGTACTCCTCACCAGGAGACAGGCATTGAGTTCCTTCTCAAGAGAAGCGATATGCGCGCTCACTGTGGGCTGGGTAAGATAAAGCAGCTTCGCGGCAGAGGAAAAGCTCTTCATCTCCGCCACCTTCACAAACGCTTCCAGCTGTTTCAGATTCATGTCATTTACCCTTTCCCAGGCAGATCCTGCCGCTCTCACACCCGCTCTTTACTACCCTGCCGACAACGGAAACCTTTGTCTCCATACCGGCCCGGTCGAATTCCTCCAGCATGCTCTCTGCCTCTTCTTCCGGCACGGCGAGAAGGAGCCCGCCCGAAGTCTGGGGATCACAGAGAAGATCCAGCCACATCTCATCCGGGCCACCTGCATCTGTGCTACCTGCATCTATGCCGTCTGATCCCGGGTTCCCCGCATCCGGACCGCTCACTTCCAGATCGCCCGTATCCAGCATCGGCGCCACATGCTTCCGGTTCCGGTACGCCCCGCCCGGGATCAGCCCCATCTGTGCGTATTCTTTCACTCCGTGCATGTAAGCCACATCTTCCACATTAATCTGAATCACAGCGCCGCTGGCCTCCGCCATCTCGGAGCAGTGGCCGAGCAGCCCGAATCCGGTCACATCCGTACACGCATGGACCGTGAATTTCCGCGCCGTCTCTTTTGCCTTTTTGTTCAGTGAAGTCATGACCCGGATCACTTCCCGGGCAGACTGCTCAGACGCAAGCTGCGCCTTTACCGCTGTATTCACGATGCCGCTCCCGAGCTGCTTCGTCAGGATCAGCACATCGCCTTCCCGGCAGCCGTAATTCTTATAGATCTGATCCGGGTGGACAAATCCTGTGACTGCCAGTCCGTATTTCGGCACATCGTCCTGGATCGAATGCCCGCCTACGAGCACAGCCCCCGCCTCGCGCACTTTATCCGCGCCGCCCCGGAGGATCTCCCCCAGGATATCCGGGTCCAGCTCCCCCGGGAATTCCACGATATTCAGGGCGATCTTCGGCTCTCCGCCCATGGCGTAGACATCGCTGAGCGCATTGGCCGCCGCCACCTGGCCGAATGTATACGGATCATCTACCACCGGCGGGAAAAAGTCCAGCGTCTGTATCACCGCCGTATCTTCCGTTACTTTATAGACCGCCGCATCGTCCGATGTCTCAAATCCCACAAGCAGGGACGGGTCACTGAACTTCGGCAGCCGCTCCAGCACCCGGGATAAAGTGTCCGGACCGATCTTTGCCGCACATCCCCCGTGCTTCACAAATTGTGTCAGCCGGACATTTCCCGGCTGAGCAAGTTTTCCTGATCGAGGAGATTTTCCGCTCATATCTGTTCCTCCTCTCTCTACGGACGGATCACGCTCATCGCTCCCTGGAGCGTTTCTACGATGCTGTACATATTCGTCACACTTCCGACCGCCAGCTTATCCTTGAGCCCATAGAAATCCAGGCACGTCCCGCAGGTCATGATCTCCACGCCCTGCTCTTCCAGGGCTTTCAGGTCGGCCAGACACTCTGAGCCCTCGACAGTCAGCTTTGCGCCCCCATTGTAAAAAAGCATCTTATCCGGCAGCGTATCGAGCTGTGTGACCGCGAAGAGAAAGCTCTTCATCAGGATATGGCCCAGCTCATCGCTGCCCTCTCCCATCCGGTCAGAGCCGATGGCAGCCACTGTGCCGATGCAGGAAGCGCAGCCCGGCGCTCCCTGGACACCTGCCGCCGCTGCCGGATCTGCTGCGTTGCCGCCGTCCGCGCCCGCATTCCCGTCCGACGCTGCTTTCCCGTCCGCCGCTGTCTTCCCATCCGATGCTGCCGGCGCGCTGTGCTTCCCTGCGTTTTCTCCCACTGTGATCAGCACCCGGTACTCTCTCTGGGCGAGCTGTTCCTGTTCCGCCCGGGCGCCGGAGCTTTTCGCCAGCTTCATGACATTGCGCACCGCGGTCTCATTGTCCACCAGGACTTCGATCTGCTCCGGTCCGGTCAGCGCGTCCATCGCTTTCTTTGTCTTAACGACAGGGATCGGGCAGATATCGCCCATTGCATTTACTGTGATCATGTGTTTTTCCTCCTCTATTTCCTGGCCGGCCTGTCTCCACTGCCGGTCCTTCTGATGATCCGAACTATATATAATGTAATACACTGTCCCGGTTTTATCAACAAAATAAATGAGTTGGAAAAATCCTGGTATATTTTCGGATTTTGACAGCATACTACTTAATAAAAAAGTCCAGCTAAGAAATGTCAAGAGGTGATATGAAAAAAATTAATTTTTTACAATAGCGCAAAAAATGGTAACCTTAACAGACCATTCCGATATATTGGATTGGTCGCAAACTAAATATTGAGAATGCCGTGCTGATTATGCGGCTTTTCGTATCTTATCTGGATGCTCTGCGGCAAAGCGCCTGCAGTGCTCCTCCGGAGTGATGACCTCGAAGGGTTTGTTATCCCGAAGCATGGCAAAAATGATGTTGCAGATTTTATGCATGACAGCGCCCATTGCTACCGTCTTTTTCTTGCCGGAACACTTCCGGGTGTAATAGTCGTAAACCACAGGATTCACAGGCGTGCCGCTTCCCTTATCAACTTTTACGTTATTGAGCGCGACCATGTGAAGGACCCGTCTGGCAAGGCTGGAGCCACGTTTGGACATATGGACTTTATCGCCATTGAGTTTCCCAGACTGTTTGACGGCAGGATCAAGCCCAAAGTAAGCATAAAGCTTTTTCGGGGAAGAAAAAAGTTTAAAATCGCCCATCTCCGCAATCAGGACGATTGCGCTTAAGAAACCGATCCCGCGCAGGGACTGCAGAAGGCAGATCTGGTCGTAGATCAAAGTATCCTGCAGCCGGTCGACCGTCTCGTGGAGCGCCTTCAGGAGTGCGTCCAGATGCTTCTGGTATTCCTGGTAAGTATCGATATAAAGGCGAATGCGGACAGCATTGCTTGGAAGCGCCCTTCCGAAAACAGCAGCATCCTGTGCGGCAGCAATGATGGTGTCATACTTACGCAGGGCATAAGCTTCGCCAAAACGTGCTGTGCTGCGGATGATCTTCACGATATCGTCTTTAGAAGCGGCAAGCATGTCTTCAGCAAGAGGATAAGAGCTTAGCAGCTTTAAGGAAGACTGTGTGGTGACTTTGCTGAAGACTTTCGCATAAGCGGGGAAAGACACTTTCAGTTCCGCAGTAAGTTTGAGGGCGACAGCAGACTGGAGGTCCTTGAAATAATAGTAATCACGGACCAGGTTCCTCAGATCGACAACGGAATCATCCGGAATGATGGAAGTCTTAAGAGAAACGTTCAGGCCGACAAGGGCAGCCTTTTTCGAGTCGAATTTATCATTATGCAGTTTCCTTATGTTGATATTTGTGCTATTCTTAGTGATGATAGGATTAATGACTGAGCAGTCAAACCCCTTATCACGAAGGAAGCACAGGAGCGGGATGTGGTAGATCCCGGTAGACTCAAGGAAGCAGCGGCTTTTGAGAGAATACGTTTCTTGTGCTTCTTTTATTTTTGCGACAGCAAGGTCTCTGGACCTTGGATCAGAATGGACGATCTTAAAGGGCTTCCCGATAAAAGAACCGTTAGGGAGGGCAATAGACATCCAGGTAAAATCAGCGCCAACATCAAGGCCGACAGAGAGGTAAGAAGAAACGCTGTCAATCAATGTAAGTAATCTTTTGTAATGCATAGTAAACATCCTTTCCGGCAGGCATCCATTTCCAAAAGGTGGATACACAACCTAGCGGCTTATACAGGTATAGCCTGAGGCTTCCCAACCAGCCAAACCATAAATCACCACCGAATGGACAGACAGACTTTCTAAGAGGTTTCCCCGGCGGGAGGCCGGGTCCCAAGGAGGCGTCGTCAATCGCCCTGCCTCAGTGATTATACCTCATGATCTGATCTGATGCATCATGGAAGCCTCAGACACGGTAAGGAACAATAACTTCTGATGGAGAGAGAATCCCTCCTTCAGTTATTCATTTAGACTTTGTAACTATTAACCCGTAGTCATTATTGACTACACCATTATCATACTAGGAGGTTCTGACATGTCTGTTAATTTTTCTGAAAGCAGGACAAAAGAAAACCTGATGCGTGCCTTCGCAGGAGAGAGCCAGGCCCGCAACCGCTATACGATCGCGGCGGAGCGTGCCGAAGAGGGTGGGATGCTCACGATCGCTGATGTATTCCGCTATACCGCAGACCAGGAGCGCGCCCATGCCGAGAGGTTTTACAGTCTTTTAAAAGACCTTTCCGGGGAGACCGTGCACATTGATGGCTCTTATCCGATCGACCAGCAGGATACGCTTCCGGAGCTGCTGCGGGCTGCGGAACACAATGAACACGAAGAGTACGCCGATGTATACCAGGCGTTCGGAGATACCGCAAAGGAGGAAGGGTTTTTAGAAGCCGCGTCCGCCTTCTATCAGATCGCTGAGATCGAACATGTCCATGAAAAACGGTTCGGCGCACTGGCGGACATGCTGGGATCAAATATGTATTATCATTCTGAACAGGTATCCAGGTGGATGTGTACGAACTGCGGCTATATACATGAAGGTCAGGCTGCGCCGAAAGTATGCCCTGTGTGCCGGCATGAGCAGGGATATTTTCTCCCATATGCAATGGCCTGCTACAAACTGCCATAAACAGGAGATCATCTTGGATACAGGACCAGAACTGACGCGCGGATCACGGCCGTGCTGTTACTAGATCAGCCGGAAATCAACCTTACGAAAAAATAAAAAGTTAGTGTATAATTATTATTGGCAAAAATAGGAATTATTCCTAAATAAAAAGGGAAGCAGAGAAAATCCCCACTTCCCAATCATACAGTTTTTCTTTATGATGTTAGTTGCGAACAAAACACGTAAAGGAGACTGTATGATGAAATCTATTGTAGAAGAAAAAATGGTATCTTTCAAGGTGCTGGAGCAGAAAGTTTTTTCCTATGTTTGCGAGTTGGGTAGGATGATCACCCAGATCATTCTGGAAAACTATGATGACGAACTGGCAAAAGAGAGAGATAAAAAGGCTTACAGGAACAAAGGCAAACGGGAAACCTCGATCAAAACTGTATATGGGGAAGTGACCTATTCCAGAAGAGTTTACCGGACAGAACAAGAGGACGGAAGGACCGCCCACATCTATCTTCTGGATCAGGCGATGCAGATGGAGAAGATTGGGCTGATCTCTACGAACCTTGCAGAAAAGATTGCCCTTACAGTAACAGAATCCCCTTATCGTGTCAGCGCAGATATAATAAGTGATACCTGCGGGCAGACGATCAGCCATGGGGGTGTCTGGAACCTGATCCAACAGCTGGGAGAACGGATCAGCGAAGAGGAGGAATACGCGGTACAGCAGATGGAAGCAGATCTGGCGGAAGGGAAAAGAGCAGTTGGTATTCTTTTTGAGGAGATGGATGGTGTGTGGCTGCGGATGCAGGATTCCACGCATAGAAAGGCACCGAAGCAGGAAATGAAGGTTTTCACGATGTATGAAGGGTGGGATTCGGATAACCCGAAAAGGAGCAGCCTTGTGAACAAGAAGATGCTGGCGGGGATGGAGAAAAGCGGTCAGTTCCATCAAAAACGGGAAGCACTGATTGAAAAGATCTATGATGCAGATGAGATCGGTCAGCGTATCCTGAACGGAGATGGAGGAAGCTGGATCAAAGAGGCCTATGACCCGGAGGTTATCTTCCAACTGGATCGGTTCCATATTTATAAGGAGATTAAAAAGAATATCCGGGATGTAGAAGCTCAGGAACGGATCAAAGAGCTCCTGGAGCAGAAGAAAGTAGAGGAGATGCTGGAATATATCCAGGTCTATGCAGACAGCATAGAGAGTGATGATCCGAAAGATAAGGGGAGCAAAAATGCAAGGGAATTATACAAATATCTGTGGAATAACCGGGAGGGGCTGATTCCATACCAGGAAAGGGGAATTGAGTTGCCTGACGCACCAGAAGGGATCATATATAAAAACATGGGAGTGCAGGAGAACCAGAACTGTACGGTGGTCACAATGCGGATGAAGCATCGGAGGATGAGATGGTCCGTACAAGGGGCAAATAACATGGCAAAAGCCCTGTATCGGAAGGAGAACAGGGAACTGATCGATACGATCGAACGGTATACAGATGGACTGATATTCACGATGCAGATGGAGGAAATCGTCAAAACGCTGAGTGCTGCGAAAGCACCGAAGAAAGACGGGAAAGGGAATCCGTATATAGATGCCATCACACATCATATGCCACTCCTGGATGCAATGCGGACAGCATCAAGAAGAGCTTTTGAAAAAGCCTTCTGTTAAAAGAAAGAAAGGTGAGCGGAAAAAATCCAGGGAAAATTATCTGAAAATAGCAGAAATAAACTGACATCAACAAATAAGAAAAAGTGCCAACGATTACTTGACACATACAAATAAAAATTAGGGGTTTACAAACCGTTCTTCTTATGGTAGAATACCATTTGTCGAGCGGAAGTGGCGGAATGGCAGACGCGCTAGATTCAGGTTCTAGTGGGAGTTTTATCCTGTGGGAGTTCAAGTCTCCTCTTCCGCATTGCCAGAGAAAGGATCCTTTAAAAAAGGGTCCTTTTTTATGTCATCTCTGTATATTTTCTGATCTCACGTGCATTTCGCCCTGCTTGCAAATCCCCTCTGGATAAATTATAATATAGTATCATTGATTTCCCGGGAGGCGGACCGATATGTGGATGAGGACTGAGCTGAAAAAAAAGGCGCGCACACTGCTGAAACAGAATTATTGGAAAGCAGTCTCCGTCTGCTTTATCATCGCTATGCTCACCACAGCCTACCCTGTCTCAACGACATTTATATCTCTGCAGAATATCTCCGTCACAGCTGAGCCTGACGCTGCCTTTGCCCTCGACATGCCGAACTCCGAAATTGTCATCCAGACAGTCAGCCACTTTTTTGAAGGCGTGTCCCTGCCCGGGATAGGTGGCCGCATCGTGAGCGCTGCCGGGCAGATCATGATCGATATGTTTTCGAACCATATCACTCTTTTCTTTAATATCCTGCGCTCAGCCAACGCTTTCCTCAGCGAGGGCGCCAGCATTGGTCTGATCCTCACTGCCGCCGGGCTCCTGCTCGCATTTTTATACCAGATATTTATCAATAATCTTCTCCTGATCGGTGAGAAGCGCTTTTTTATGGAAATCCACAGCTACAGGGGGACCATGATCTCAAAGATCTTCTTTCTGTTCAAGCTGCGCTGCCTGCGCAGGCCTGCATGGGTCATGTTCTGCCGTACCCTTTTTCAGTCTCTCTGGGATCTGACGATCGTCGGCGGTATCATCAAACACTATGAATACAGCATGATCCCTTTCATCCTGGCTGAAAATCCGCAGATCAGCCGCCGGGATGCGTTCTTCCTGTCCAGACAGCTCACAGCGCACAATAAATGGAGACTGTTCCTCCTGGACCTGTCTTTTGCCGGATGGACCGTCCTCTCCGTCCTTACGCTGGGACTCCTCGAATTTTTATTCGTAAATCCTTATATCGCCACATGCAAAGCTGAGCTCTACCTTTCCCTGCGCAGGAATTACGTGCTGTCCCGCGCCCCGGGATACGAGCGGCTGAATGACTCCTGTCTGGAGCATGTGCCCTCTGAAGATGAACTGCTGATCCGCAAGGCTCTTTATGACGACTCAAAAGGCCCCTATACAAAGATTTCTTACTTTGCCCCGGAACAGTACCCGGTCTTCCTTTTTTCTGTCCAGCCGCCGCTGCGGGCTGTCCGCTCCCCGTTAAAAGCCGGGCGGAAATATGATGCGTGTACTATGCTTTTCCTCTTCCATGCGTTTTCTCTGTTCGGATGGCTCCTGGAAATGCTTGTACACCTGGTCCAGAACGGGACATTTAACAATGATACTATGTTTTTCGCGCCATGGGTGCCGCTGTACGGGCTATTCGGCATACTCTCCCTTGCACTCACGAAGCGGGTAGTCCAGAAGCCTGCGCTTGCATTTGCGGTATGTTTCGCAGTATATTCCCTGCTGGAATATACTTCAAACTTAGTGTCCGACCTTCTTCTCGGCTTCCCATTCCGGGATTACAGCGGATTTTTACTGAACCTGAACGGGCGGATCTATCCGGGCGGTTCGGCCGTCTTTGCACTGCTCGGCTGTGGGTTCATCTATTTCCTCGCGCCAAAATGGGCCGAACAGTTCGAGAAGGCCGGACGGCCCGTAAGGTGGGCAGTCTGTATCATCCTGACCCTGCTGCTTGCCGCAGACACTGTCTTCGCGCCCCTGCGCAGCTGAAACAACGCGGAAATCTCCGCCTGGCTTATGCTGCCGGTATGCCCCGGGACTGGGCCCTGGGACTGATGCGCGCCGGTATTGATTTTTAACGCAAATAATAGTAAACTTTCTATAAGTTATCTTTTCGCAGATACAGGCAGCTGACAGGCATCTGCGGTCCGGCTGCCACTGTAAATAATATGCCGTCCGAAAGCAGGCGGCGGAAATGGAGAATACTATGAAAAAAAGAGTTGTCGTAGCCCTGGGACACCGGGCTCTCGGGACCACGCTCCCGGAACAGAAGATTGCTGTAAAGCACAGCGCAAAATGCATCGCAGACCTTATCGAAGAAGGATATCAGGTCGCGATCACACACAGCAATGCACCGCAGGTGGGGATGATCCACACTGCCATGAACGAATTTGCAAAGGCGCATCCCGAATACACGCCCGCGCCAATGTCCGTCTGCTCTGCAATGAGCCAGGGTTATATCGGTTATGACCTGCAGAACGGCATACGTGAGGAACTTTTGAACAGAGGGATCTACCGCACTGTCAGCACGATACTGACCCAGGTGATCGTGGATCCCTATGATGAGGCATTTTATACGCCGACCAAAGTGCTGGGGAGATATATGAACGCACAGGAGGCGAATGAAGAGCGTAAGAAAGGGAACTACGTGATCGAGGAGGCGGGCAAAGGGTTCCGCCGCGTTGTATCCGCTCCTAACCCGGTGAAGATCGTAGAGCTTGACGCTGTCAATGCCCTTCTCGATGCCGATCAGATCGTGGTTGCTGCCGGCGGCGGAGGCATCCCTGTCATGGAGCAGGACAATCACCTCAAAGGCGCCAGCGCGGTCATTGAAAAAGACCTGGCAGCCGGGAAACTGGCGGAGGGCATCAACGCGGATATGCTCATCATCCTGACAAACGTGGAAAAAGTATGCATCAACCTCGGACAGGACAATGAGCAGCCTCTGGATGAACTCACTACAGACCAGGCCAGGGCATATATGGAAGAAGGACATTTCGGTATCTACAATATGCTCCCGAAGTTCCGCGCTGCCGTAGAATTCGTCGACGGCAGGGAAGGCCGCTGCGCTTATATCACTGCATTCGACAAAGTGAAAGATGCGCTGAAGGGAAAGACCGGCACAGTGATCCGATCAAATCTCCAAAAATAAAACTTTTACAGAAAACCGGGAAATGCCCGGTTTTCTTTGTGCAATTTTTTAATTGATTTTTATGTATTCTTGATGTAATATATGCATATACTTAATATAGTTTTTAAAACCACCTGTTGCTATTACATCATGGAGGTGCATATCATGGAACATAAAAGACATATCAAAGAACCCGGCAGCGCGATCACACATTTTATCGGCATGCTGATGGCGATCTTCGCCGCGGTGCCGCTGCTGATAAAAGCGGCGCATGAACCCAGCAGGATCTACATCATCTCGCTGGCCATCTATGCGGCAAGCCTCATTTTATTATACGCAGCAAGTACGACTTATCATACATTTGATATCTCTGCGAAAGTAAACACTATCCTGAAAAAGATCGACCATATGATGATCTCCGTGCTCATCGCCGGCAGCTATACCCCTGTCTGCCTCATCGTCCTGAAAGGAAAGACCGGGATCATCCTCCTGTCCATTGTGTGGGCGATCGCGATCGCAGGCATCCTGATCAAGGCATTCTGGGTCTACTGTCCGAAATGGGTATCCTCTGTACTTTATATCGGGATGGGCTGGACCTGCGTACTGGCTTTCACGCAGATACTCAACAACATGTCCCCTGCAGCGTTCGGCTGGCTCCTGGCCGGCGGCATCATCTACACTGTGGGCGGCGTGATCTATGCGCTGAAGCTGCCGCTCTTTAACAATAAACACAAAAATTTCGGGAGCCACGAGATCTTCCACTTGTTCGTCATGGGCGGAAGCGCATGCCACTTTATCGTTATGTATGCATTTCTTCTCCCATGATCCCCTTCACTCATGATAAATAACAGCGGATAAGAAATCCCGGCTGCGAAGCACCTGCAGCCGGGATTTTTTTATCCGCCTTATTCTGAGCATACATTTATTTTTATCATACATTTTAGAAGAAGGATGCTTACAGCGCAGACAGTATGCTCCTGAGCTTTTCCAGATCAGCGCTGTCCGGGTGCGAAAGGGCCCGGTCGAAATTATCGATCATCGCCTTCATCCTCTTATCTTCCGGATCCTGCTCCAGCATCGCCTCATACCTCTTTCTCACAGTCATCGGCATCTTCCCCTGGCACATGTATCTCCCTGCCACTGTATTGTCTGATGGCAGATGTGACACTACTCTCTCCAGGATCCGGCTGAAATACTCCTCTGAGCCCCCGAAGCCAGCTGTGCCGAACAGGAAGACTCTGCTGCTGTGGAGGGATTCCAGAAATCCCGCCAATTTTGCTCCGCTGTCCCCTTTATCTGTCCAGAATCCTGCAAAGATCATCTCTGCCTCTGACAGCTTTTCCATAAATCCTTCATCCGGGACAGGCTCCCCGAAATACAGACATTCCTCTGTACTTCCATTCTGCCCGTCCATGCAGCTTTTTATCTCCTCTGCCAGTATCTTCGTATTTCCCGTAGGACTGTCATAGACCACTGCGTATTTCATACCTGTCATTTCCTTTCTGTCTGCTTGTCTTCTCTGCCCATCTTCTCTGTTTTTCTTATTCTGTTTCCCGTCCGGCCACCCGCACCACAGCTGCTCAAAGCTCCAGGGGCACGCCGTCAAGTGCCGCATACTGAAGGACATCCTCAGTATCATACACGAGCTTCAATGAGAAAAATTCTCTTCCCTCGTCGAGAAGCCTGAAAAAGATTTTATCCCCCTCCCATAATTCAAGGGAGAAGATCCTGTCCTTATCTACCCATTCCAGTTCCCCTTCATCGCATGGTATGGGAGTGCCCGTGAATCCGTCCGCCGTGTACAGCGACATATACTCTACTATGTCCTCACCGTATACGAATGTCACGATCCCACGATATTTCCAGGAAGTCAGCGTGTATCCCGTCTCCTCCCTGACCTCCCGCAGGAGACATTCTTCCGGGCTTTCCCCGTGTTCGAAATGCCCTCCCACGCCGATCCATTTATCCCTGTTCACATCGTTTTCCTTCACAGTCCGGTGCAGCATCAGATACTGCCCATCCCTTTCTATATAGCACAGTGTGCTCAGTTTTTCCATATCCTGCTGCCTCCTTCTGCTGCCCCATCCTGCGACTGTCCTGCTGTATTTCTGTCTCCTGTTTCTTTCTGCATTATCTCCACTTCTATCCCGCTGCCTGGCTCCACTGACTCTCGTACAGATGCTTATAAAAACCACCTTCTGCAAGCAGGCTCTCGTGGTCTCCCTGCTCGATGACCTGCCCGTCTTTCATCACAAGGATCACATCCGCCTCCCGGATCGTGGACAGCCTGTGCGCTACGATAAATGTGGTCCTTCCTTCCATCAGCTCTGCGAACGCTGCCTGGATCTTAAGCTCTGTCCTTGTATCGATGGATGAGGTCGCTTCGTCCAGTATCAGCATAGGCGGCCGGCACAGCATGACTCTCGCGATGCAGAGCAGCTGCTTCTGTCCCTGGGACAGCCCGCCCCCGTCCTCTGTGATCCACGTATCATAGCCCTTTGGCAGCCTTCTGATAAAGCTGTGGATATGGGAAGCCTTTGCCGCTGCGATGACCTCTTCCTCAGTGGCGTCCGGCCGGCCCATGGTGATATTATCCCGGATCGTCCCAGTCTTAAGCCATGTATCCTGGAGTACCATGCCGTACCCTGCCCGCAGGCTCCGGCGTGTCAGGTCCCGGATATCGATCCCCTCCACCTTAATGCTCCCCGTGTCTACATCATAAAATCTCATGAGCAGATTGATCAGTGTCGTCTTCCCGCAGCCTGTCGGTCCCACGATGGCGATCCTCTGCCCCGGCTTCACTTCCAGATTAAAATCCCGGATCAGCCTCTGCTCCGATACATAGGAAAATGACACATCCTGTACCTTTACATTTCCCCGGACATCTTTCAGCTCCGCCGCGTCAGGCGCCTCCGGCTTCTGCGGCTCTTCTTCGATCAGGTCAAAGATCCTCTGGGCGCATGCCACGGCATTCTGGAACTCCGTCACCACGCCGGAGATCTCGTTAAACGGCTTTGTATACTGATTTGCATAACTTAAAAAGCTGGAAAGCTGTCCCACAGTGAGGGAGCCGTTGACCACGGCAAACGCGCCTGTGATGCCGACACCCGTATACACCAGGCTGTTTACAAACCTGGTGGCAGGGTTGGTGATGGATGAGAAAAACGTTGCCCGCAGGTAAGCTTTCCCCAGCTTCTCGTTCACCCGGTCAAACTCCTCTGTGACCTTCTCGCCCCTGCCGAACGCCTGGACGACCTTCTGGCTACCGATCATCTCATCGATCAGCCCGGTCTGCTCCCCTCGGATCTCAGACTGCTGCCGGAACATGGTAAATGTCCTCTTTGCGATAAAATTTGCCACAAAGAAAGACACCGGGGTGATCAGGACCACCACAAATGTGATCTTTACATTGACAGACAGCATAAACCCGAACGTACCTATGATCGTAGCGATCCCTGTAAAAAGCTGTGTAAATCCCATGAGCAGCCCGTCCGCGAACTGATCCACATCCGCGATCACCCGGCTCACGACTTCCCCGTAGGGATGGCCGTCAATATACCTGAGAGGAAGTATCTCAATCTTCCGGAACGCCTCATTCCGGATATCCTGTACTACCTGGTATGTCATCTTATTGTTGCACACATTCATCAGCCACTGCGCGAGAGCGGTGACCAGCGTACATACCCCGATCTGCAGCAACACTTTCAACGCCCCCGGGAGGTCCACCTGCCCCGGACCGACGATGTGGTCCACTGCATATCCTGTCAGTTTGGGGATATAGAGGGTAAGCGCCACGGAAACCGCTGCCAGCAGGATTGAAAACACGACAAAGATCCTGTACTTTCCGAGACAGCGGAACACTTTGCGCAATGTGTCTGACTGGCTTCTCTTCTTATCCGTTTTCTTTTCAGCCATTGGACGCCACCTCCTTCGGGAACTGTGAATAATAAATCTCCTGATATGCCGGGCAGGTATCGAGCAGCTCTGCGTGAGTCCCTGTACCTGCTATCTTCCCATCCTCCAACACGAGGATGAGGTCCGCATACTGAATGGACGCGGCTCTCTGGGACACGATAAATACAGTGAGCTCATCCCCCATCCCCCGGATTGCGCTCCGAAGCGCTGCATCTGTCGCAAAATCCAGCGCGGATGCACTGTCGTCCAGGATCAGGATATCCGGCCTGCGCACCAGGGCCCTGGCGATCGTCAGCCTCTGCTTCTGGCCTCCCGACAGGTTCCGTCCGCCCTGTTCGATGCGGAACCCCATCCCTCCCGGCTTTGTATCAACGAACTCTTTTGCCTGGGATATCTTTAACGCCTCTTCCAGCTCCTCTTCCGTGGCATTTTCATTGCCCCACCTGAGGTTTTCCTCGATCGTCCCTTTGAAGAGGACCGCCTTCTGCAGGACCACTCCGATACGGCTTCTGAGACTCTCCACATCATACTCTTTGATCTCTTCTCCGAATACCTTCACCTGACCTGCGGTTGCGTCATAAAACCTGGGGATCAGGTTCACCAGGGAAGATTTCCCTGAGCCTGTCCCTCCGATGATCCCCACCGTCTGCCCTCTCTCCACCCGGAAAGTAAGGTCTGTCAAAGATTCAGCCGCCGCATCCTTATAAGTAAGAGACACATGTGAAAATTCCACCGCAGGGCACGAGCCTTCCCCGCCGGAACTACGGACAGGATCGCACTGTTTTTTCCCGTTTTCCATTTCCGGCGTAATCTTCAGCACATTCTCGATACGGTTGCCGCACGCCACAGCCTTCGTGACAGTGATAATAAGGTTTGCCAGTTTCACAAGTTCTACGAGGATCTGGCTCATATAGTTGATCAGCGCCACGACTTCGCCCTGAGTCAGGTCCCCCGCCTGTACCCTCAGGGCTCCGGCATAGATCAGGGCGATGATGCCGCCGTTTACGATAATATAGGTCAGAGGATTCATCAGCCCTGAGATACGTCCCACAAATTTCTGGGCGTCGGTCAGAGCCTGATTCTCTCTCTCAAACCGTTTCCTCTCATCCGGTTCCTTATTGAACGCCCGGATCACACGCGCGCCTGCGAGATTCTCCCTCGTAGTGAGGAGCACACTGTCCAGGTTGGACTGCACCTTCCTGTAGAGAGGCATGGTTATGAGCATAATGCCGAACACAATGACCGACAAAAGCGGGATCACGACCACGAAGATCAGCGCTGCTTTCACATCCACAGTAAACGCCATGACCATCGCCCCGAATACGATGAACGGAGAGCGGAGAAACAGGCGGAGCACAAGGTTTACGCCTGACTGCGCCTGGTTGATATCGCTGGTCATCCTGGTGATCAGCGTGGAACTCCCTACCGTGTCCATCTCAGTAAACGTAAAGCTCTGGATGTGCTTAAAAAGGGCGTGCCTCACCCCCGTGCCAAAGCCTGCTGCTGCCTTTGCTGAAAAATACTGCGCAGTGATCGAACAGACAAGTCCGATGATGCCGAGGGCAATGAGCACCAGGCACATCTTTACGATGTAAGGTTTGTCCCGGCCGGCGATCCCCACGTCAATGACAGCTGCCATCACAAGCGGCACGAAAAGTTCAAAAGACGCCTCCAGCATCTTAAAGAGAGGCGCCAGTATGGTTTCTTTTTTATAATCCTTCAGATAGATAAGGAGCGATCTCATATTTCATCCTGCTTTCTCCGTATTTTTTGCTTACCCGCCTATTTTATCACATATAAGGATGATCTGGTACAAAATTATCTTTTGTTTTCCAGCGCGGAAAAATACGCGCAGAAAATACCGGCCTTCGAAAAGTCCGAAGGCCGGTATTCTTATATCCGAAATCCTCTGTTATTTATTTTGATCTTCTTTTACAGATAACAGCTCCCGCTGTCCCGCATCGCCTGCATCCGAAGATCCTGTCGCCGGGATCTCAACTGCCGCTTTTTTATAGCCGCAGACGCTGCATTCTTCATGCTGGGAACCCGCCTCAGTTTCCGTGGCTTCTTTATCTGTCACCCATTCAAATGTATGGGAAGCTTCTTCCAGACGTTCTCCGCACTCCTCACACTCTTTCCAGTGCGCTGTACCGTCAGACTTCCACTCTTCTCCGGGCGAATGCCCATTCATGGGGATCGTCTTCTTCCATACATCCGTATAGGTTTCTTTATTAAAGACTGCTTCTGCTGTGTACACTGACTCTCCGTCATGCGTACAGTCTTCTTCTGTCGTACTGATACTGATCTCTGCCTCAACGGTTTCAATATGGCTGTTGTCGTTCTGGCAGATAAACTTTACGCCGGCACTGCTGTGGTCCTCTGCCCATGTCCATTCCGGCTCTCCCCATTGATGCCCGGCCGGTTCTCCGTAAACAGCCCCGCAGTTTGCGCAGACCGCTCCATCTGTGCATGTATCCACACCGCCGGAATGAGCATTGACTATGATCTGCGATCCATCTTCAGACAGCCACAGGCAGCGGGAACCTGATCCGTTAAATTGGAATTTGAAAACCATAAAATTATGAGTGATTATTGCTCTCCGTAGGTTATCAATAAAATCCTCCAAAAGCCTTGAAAATAAAGGATTTATCGCAATGTGTTCGCCTTATCTCTTTATATGATTTCACACAAGTTTACTCTTTCCCTGATTGCTCATAAGGGCAAATTCAAGGGCAAGAAAATCTGATAACAAGATATAACAGAGTGTGGCAATCGGAGAACTGTGACATATGTGCGAATATATTATAACGGAGGATTTTTTAATGGACAAGTATATTTATGATGCAAGCAATGGTTTATGGTATGAGTTGCAGGGGGATTATTATATTCCTTGCCTTACTTTACCAGCCGAAAAAGAAAACAAACCTATCAGTTTGTGGGGGCAGCGACACAAACACTACTTACAGGAACATAAACGGACGGTTTATATTTCGCTGCTCACAAGCGGCAAATTGAATAATTACCTTGCCGACATTGACGAACAAGCAACGGAAATGATGTTTCGATTGGTTGAGCAAATGGCTGACAAGGAGGGCGTGACCGAACAACTTAAAGTAGAAAACCCGATGTTGTGGGTTGGTCGAATGAATGAGATACAGGCAAGAGCACGAGAAATTGTATATGCCGATATTATCTATAAGTAAAAAATGTAATATATAGAATATTAAAATTGTGGCAGTCAAAAATTAAAACTTTGCCTGCCACAATTATGATTCGATGTGTTCTCTTTCATAATGACTTTGGTAATTCATTATGCTATAATGAATTTAATTTACGGTATCGCACTGCATCTACTAATTTGGAGTTCGATTAGAACAGGAAAAGATTATATTGATTGCTCTCTATGCGAGATTAAAACCGATTATACAGGAGCTTCCTGTATAATTCAAATATAGGGAATCCCATGAAAGGTGGTTGAGAAAAAAAGATACCTCAGAGTAAAATAAGATTTGCTGACTTTGAGCGGTTAGTAAAATCTTATAAAACAGAGAGGTATCTGAAATGAAGTATAACACACAAAACGCAAAAATTGCATCTATTACGGAAGAAACTTTAGTCCTTGGGATTGATGTCGGAAGTGAAACTCATTACGTAAGGGCATTCGACTGGCGTAATTATGAATTTTCTGATACACCGTTGGCGTTCAGTAATGATGAAGCCGGATTCCTGACATTCATGGCATGGGTTGAGGATATCAAGGAGAAAGCCGGTAAAACTGCTGTAATCCCCGGAATGGAACCAACAGGACATTACTGGTTCAATCTTGGGAAGTTCCTGCAGGACAGCGGAATGAGACCGGTTCATGTGAATCCGCACCATGTAAAAAAATCGAAGGAGATGGACGACAATAATCCCGACAAGAATGACCGTAAAGATCCAAAGACTATCGCTGCATTGGTAAATGAAGGACGCTTTTCCTATCCCTATATTCCAACAGGGGTTTACGCAGAAATCCGAAGCCTTTCCAATCTGCGCTTTCAGACACAGGAAGAGATTACAAGGATCCGGAACCGGATCGCACGATGGATCAGCATCTATTTTCCTGAATATAAAGACGTTTATGGGAAACTGGATGCAGTAAGCGGGATGATGGTGCTTAAGGAGGCTCCGCTTCCGGTGCAGATAAAAGAACTGGGAGCAGAAGGAATCAATCAGATCTGGCGGAACGCAAAGCTGAGGGGCGCCGGGATGAAGAGGGCAAAGACCCTGTTATCGGCAGCGGAGCACAGCGTTGGGAGCCAGGAAGCACCAGAAGCGGCAAGTATGGAGATCCGGAACCTGTTGGAGGACTATGAGAAGTACAGCAGCCGCATGGATGACCTGATGGCTAAAATAGAAGCAAAGATCAAAGAAGTCCCCTATGTAGATAAACTTCTTGAGATCAAAGGGATCGGACTGAAAACGGTATGCGGATTTATCGCAGAGGTCGGCGATCTGAGCAGGTTTGATGATCCAAAGCAGCTGCAGAAACTGGCAGGATATGCGATCGTAAAGAACAGCTCCGGGAAGCATGCGGGGGAAAGCCATATCAGTTACCGTGGACGGAAGAGACTGAGATATGTGCTGTATGAAGCAGCGATATCTGTAATAGGGAAAAATGGCGAATTCAGGGAGATCCATCGGTATTATCAAACAAGAGAGAAAAACCCCCTGAAGAAGATGCAGTCGGTGATAGCGGTAGCATGTAAAGTTCTTCGAGTCTTCTATGCCATACTGACAAAAGGTGTAGATTACGATGGAGAAAAGATGCTGGGAGATATCAGGAGACCCGCGGTGAGTGTCCAGGCTGCATAAGAAGATAAGCTGACCGAAGGAAGACTGACGTGGTTGAAGTGAGCAGTCAGATATAAAGAGAACTGTCTGCTGACCTCAGCCACGCCGGGAAGAAAACGGATGACTGAAAGAACTGTTGAGAAGCAGAAGAAAAGGCAGAACGTGGGAGGGAAACGTCCGCTGGGAACAGCGCTGTCACGGGAAGCAAGTCAGTAAATGTTATGATTACAAAGAAGGAGCTAGTAGTCGGCAGGAATATTTTCCATAGGGCAAGACCCAGGCAAGGAGCTAAGCTGACACCCTGGTTATGGGCAGGCGGAACGAAGGAAGTGAGGACCAGTACAGAAATGTACAGAGATCCTGGTAGACACGGGAGGTGCGCCGCCATAGATGGATGGGTATATACAAGGCCATGTAAAACGGAAAAATAGAGACGTTTTATTTCGTATACCTATAACCATCTATTTTCGTACCAGATACAGAAAAATGCTCATGATCGAGGCTCATTCATCTGAGATAGAAACTTAGAAATCCCTTGATTTTAAGGGAAAAAACACTTGACTAAATAGGGAGGAAATTGAATGAGCAATATTATTCAAATCAATAATCTTAATAAAAGTTTTGGAAGTGTAAACGCTGTTCAGAATTTGAGTTTTCGTGTGAAAAAAGGAGAGTTGTTTGCCTTTCTTGGTATCAATGGGGCAGGAAAATCAACTACAATCAATATTATGTGTGGACAACTGTCGAAAGACAGTGGAAGCGTTTTTATTGATAAACACGATTTAGATAAGGATATGGACTATATTAAGCGTGAACTGGGCGTAGTTTTTCAATCATCTGTCTTGGATTCTGCCCTTTCTGTTTATGATAATTTGGAAAGTCGTGCCGCTTTATATGGCATTACTGGAATGGAGTTTAAGAAACGACTTGAGGAACTGGCGAAAATATTAGATTTTGAAAATTTATTGAAACGCACCGTTGGTAAATTATCAGGAGGACAACGCCGAAGAATTGATATTGCAAGGGCTTTGTTTCATAAGCCTAAAATTCTTATTCTTGATGAGCCGACAACAGGGCTTGATCCGCAGACACGCCGACTTATTTGGAATGTTATATCAAGTTTTCGCAAAGATGAAAATATGACTGTATTTTTAACTACGCACTATATGGAAGAAGCTGCGGAAGCTGATTATGTTGTAATCATTGATGATGGAAAAATATCCGCAGAGGGTACTCCGCTTGAATTAAAAAATATTTATACTGGGGATTACATCACAATTTATGATGTAGATGAAAAGGATATTAAAGCACTTGATGTGGAATATGAGCAAATCCGAAACGGTTATCGCCTTTCTGTACCGAATACAAAGGCTGCAACTGAATTGATTATTCGTAATCCACAGTTGTTTAATGATTACGAAATAACAAAAGGAAAAATGGACGATGTTTTTCTTGCTGTTACAGGAAAAACATTAGTGGGAGGTGCTGAAAAATGAGTATGGCTTTCATTCTTATCAAAAGGAATATCAAATTGTTTTTCAAAGATAAGGGAATGTTCTTTACCTCTTTGATAACGCCTGCTATATTGCTTGTACTCTATGTAACTTTTCTTGGGAATGTGTATCGGGATAGTTTTACATCTAATTTACCTAATTCATTAAAACTATCAGAAAGTATAATAGAGGGACTGGTAGGCGGTCAACTTATCTCCTCTATTCTTGCTGTTTCGTGTGTAACGGTTGCTTTTTGTTCTAATTTTTCAATGGTGCAAGATAAAGCAAATGGTACGATAAGAGATTTAAGAATATCTCCTGTGAAGTCAGCTACACTTTCGCTGAGTTATTATGTTGCAACCTTGCTTTCAACACTTATTATTTGCTTTGCTGCAACGGGTATCTGTCTTACTTATGTGGCTATTGTCGGTTGGTATATGTCACTCGCAGATATATTCTTTTTGTTTCTTGATATTTTACTTCTTGTTTTGTTTGGAACAGCATTATCTTCGATTATTAATTTTTTCTTATCAACACAAGGACAAATTTCAGCGGTAGGCACAATCATCAGTGCGGGATATGGTTTCATTTGTGGTGCATATATGCCTATTTCTTCATTTGGAGAAGGGCTGCAAAAAATAATCTCATTTTTGCCAGGCACTTATGGTACATCACTTATCCGAAATCATACAATGCAAGGGGCGCTTGCCGAAATGCAAAATCAAGGTATTCCAACAGAGGTTATTGAAAAAATAAAAGATTCCCTTGATTGCAATCTTTATTTTTTCGGAAGTCAAGTAAATATTGGAACGATGTATATGATACTTGGTATCACTATTTTGGTATTGATTGGAATTTATATTTTGTTAAACAAATCAAAAAAATATAACTGTTAATTTAGTAGCTGCAAATGATTATGTAATCCGCCGCTATGGGTAAAACCATAACGGCGGTTTTTCAATGCCTATCGGCTATCTCTGTCAATGGATTTTTTACGCTGTCTTTGCGGTGGGTTCTGCTTGTTGCGTTCCTGTATCTCACGCAAATGTTTTAGCACGCTCTGCTTTTCGGGCGGTCTAAGCTGTTCTTTAGCGGTGGCTGTCGGTTTCCTGCTGACTTGGCGTTCCCACTCGGCAAGGTCACGGTTGTACTGTTCCACAACGCTTTCCATTTCTCGGAAAGTACGCATAAAAACTTGTACATCGGGATAACCGTCCTCTTTGAGCGTGTCGGGGATTTTATCCAGCCTGTCGGCAATCTCTGCTTCGGTTTCTTTGATTTTTACTTCCAACGCTTTTCGTTCTTTGCCTTTGAAAAGCCAAACTTAAGCAACGGGACGGTCATGTCCTATCAGGGAACGGTAAACCGTATCAAGCAATATCCCATTGGCAAACGCAAGCTGAAAACCGTGACCGCCGACCATTTGCAGGCGTTCATTGATTTTCTGAGCTATGGTGGGACAAACCCGGACGGGACAACTTCAAAGCCCATGAGCAAAGGATATATGCTCCTGTTCTCGGCGGTGCTGCAAAATTCCTTCCGCTTTGCGGTATTCCCGAAAAAACTGATTACTTTTAACCCTATGCAGTATGTGAAGCTGAGAGGCAGGAAGCAGGAAACGGATATTTTCTCGGATAGTGAGGAAGATTCTTCCAGTATTCCTACTATCACGCATGAGCAGTTCCAAAAGCTGGAGGAATTTCTCAAGGCAAAAGACAATCCCGCTTTGCTGCCTGTGCAGATAGCGTACTACACGGGGCTTCGTATCGGGGAAGTATGCGGCTTGACTTGGCAGGATATTAACCTTGAGGAACAATATCTTACGGTACGCCGCAGTATGCGCTATAACGGAACAAGGCACACAACCGAAGTGGGAACGACAAAGCGGAGCAAAGTCCGCACCGTTGATTTCTGTGATACGCTGGTGGCAATCCTGCAGGCGGCAAGAACAGAACAACGCAAAAACCGTTTCCGCTACGGGGAGCTTTATCACCTGAACTACTACAAAGAAGTAAAGGAAAAAGGGCGCACCTATTACGAGGTTTACAGCCTGCAAAGGACAAAGGAAGTCCCGGAGGACTACAAGGAAATCTCCTTTGTCTGCCTGAGAGCAGACGGGGCGTATGAAGCGCCGAGCACGGTAGGGATTATGTGCAGGGCGGCAAAGAAGAAAGTGAAAGGGCTTGAGGATTTTCATTTCCACACGCTCCGCCACACCTACACAAGCAATCTGTTGTCCGGCGGCGCAAAGCCGAAAGATGGGCAGGAACTTCTCGGACACTCTGATGTCAGTACCACAATGAACATCTACGCTCACTCTACAAGGGAAGCGAAGCGTACTTCCGCAAGGCTGCTGGATAAGGTGGTCGGCGGGGAATAAAAAATTGCCCTTGTTTCGGCTCGTAAGGGCAAAAACGAGGGCAAACAGATAAGGTTTGAACGGAAAACAGGTGTGAAGCCTTGAAAAATCAATGGTTTTTGAGGATTAGATAGTTAAATACGAATTTGGATCTGTATATCGTCGCCCATAACAAGCGCAGCGCCGTTCTGTGTATACACATCTTCCGGGCTGTCTCCAAATACGCCCCTGCTCACATTATCTGTGACTGTGCCGCCGTACAGGAATGTGTTATATTCACTGCCGTTGTTTGAAAAATATACACCACCGCCATTATAAGCGCTGTTCCCTGTGATCGTACCGCCATTCATGGTGAAAGACGCACCGTCAGTAAACTGTACATCCACGCCCCCGCCATATGTATAATTGCCCAGTGCTTCATTATCGCTGATCGTACCGCCGTTCATGATAAATTCTGCCCAGACCATGACCGCGCCGCCGGAGCCCCATTGAATTCCTCCATTCCAGAAGCCGCTTCAAAAGCATCTTTCAAAGTCTGATAAAAAGTCTGTCCGAGCCTCGCCACTGCATCGGCATCAATCCCGGTTGCTTCAACTGTCAGCGGATGATCCACCGCTTCCGCGCTGATCTCAACAATCCCGGTTGCCTTGTCATAAGTATAATCTGTCCCCTGAACAAGCAGAGATTCGCCGCGCATGATCTCGACACTCCCCGGCAGGTCATACCCTTCAGCCCCTGTAAGCTTAAAACTGTACGCCTCACCATATGGCATAACCCAATATTCAATATCTCCATACATATAAGTCTCTTCCGAAGTGACCGCTTCTGCATTCAGATCGGCAAGCTCCATGCGCAGACCGTACCTTCCGTCACCTTCATCCACGATGTTGTTGAAGTTACCGCCCACTATAAGGCCATGATTGTAAACCGTTTCCGTATAATTACCGGAAACGATCACTCCCTTAGTCCCATTTTCAATATCGAGCCCCCATGTTCCAGTCCCTGCCATGGCCTGTCATCTGGGCATCATAACTGTTATCCACGTAATTTTCAGGTCCGGACTTGTCAATCCCGGCTCATTTCAGTATGATTGATACAAAGGATTTTTCTTGAATGATACTGGGAGGATATTTTCAAATGAAACGATGGATACGCTGGATATGTGCCGCACTTTTTGTTACAGCCGCGGCTTTTATTATTTGGTTTCTGCATCTTTTTACACAGGTCAATGTTTCCATGCAGTATATTGACTGGACAGATTCCGTGCAAGTCATGCCTGACGGTACGGAACAGCCATTCGAGTGGGACAGTTACAGTAATACTTCTGAGATCACCGGGATCTATCGCTTCTATGGCAGCCTTCCCTCTGATCTCCCCTCCGGCAGCCTTCTTTTTGAAACAAATGGCGCCGTGATTTCCCTGACTCTGGACGGGGAACCGATCTATCAGTCTAATGTAGCTCAAACGTACGAGGCCGTCTCCATGGCCCAGGCTACTCTCCCGCTTCCGGAGGGAACTTTCGGAGAGGTGGTTATGACCTGTGAGATCACAGATGCATCGCATACAATGTTTCCGCCCCTGCTCCGCTTTATACCGGAGAACCTGGATATCAAAGAAAGTACTGCCTTAGCCAACCGCACGGCATTCCCTACGGGCGCCGCTGCGCTCGCCCTTATCCTGATCTTTGGTCTCTTCCTGTTGGGAGTGTCTTTAAAAAAAGCAGATTTCAGCCTGATCCCTCTGCTCTTTGCGCTGGTCGGACTTGTATCATTCCAACTGATCCAGGATGAAGGATATTATTTTCTCCCCCAGAGCGTGTCAGATCTGTTCAGCCACCGCGGGATCAATTTTTCTGTCATAATCCTGCTGGTGCTTTACCTGGCGATGAACCGGCGCCGCCAGTTCTGGAAACACCTGTGTATCGCGGCTGCCTGGAGCGCCGCAGCCCTTTTGATCGGATACATCATCTCTCTGTCCGGGGATGGTTATCTCGCCTTCTATATCAGAGAAGGTCTGATCCCAGAGCTCCAGGCAGGCATATACAGCGGGCTGCTCTACTGGCTCACCTTATGGCTTTCCGTCACTTCCGCTTTGATTTCCGCGTACGGCATGGCGCGCGCATTTATAGACCAGGGGGTGCAGGCCCAGAGCCTTCGGATCAAAAACCATCTGATGACAGAAGGTTACCAGGCACTGGAACAACGGATCACAGAAGACGCTTCTGCACGCCATGAATTAAACCACCAGCTTACCGCCCTGCAGTGCCTGTTGGAAAAGAAAGATTATCAGGGGCTCGGACAGATGCTCTCACACATGGCGGGAGAACAGTCTTCTCTGGCACAGACCAGTTTTACCGGCAATCACACTCTCAATACCATTCTCCAGGATGCCGCCGGGAAAGCGAAACGGAACAACATCCGATTTCAGGCGCAGGCCAGTGTCCCTGACGAACTGAATATACCAGACACAGACCTGTGCGGTCTCTTTATGAATATATTAGATAACGCACTGGAAGCGGCTGAAAAGGTCGAGACAACTGACCGGCGCTATATCAAACTCCAGGTCAAATCTGCCGACCTGTATCTTACCGTAAAATGTATCAATTCGTTTAATGGTGTGATAAAGAAAGACAAAAAAGGAAATCTCATGACAACCAAAGAAGATTCCCTGTCACATGGACTTGGGCTGAAACAAATAGCGGAAATTGCAGAAAAATATCACAGCACGCTTATATATCATTACACAGATGACGGCGTCTATACCCTGCAGACCGCACTGAGGATCCCGGACTGACAGTCCCGGTTTCTACTGAGTGATATAGGAGATAAATGCTTCCTGAAACCGCTTATAATATTTACGGCCCACAGGAAGTTCACTCCCATTATCCATATAAAGAGTAGACTTTTTAAATTCTCTTACATGCGCAAGACTGGCCAGATAGCTGTTATGGCAGCGTACAAACTGTCCCGGGGGAAGCAGGATTTCTAATTCTGATAATGAGATCGGGAACTCTGCTCCTCCATTCTCCAGTACAATATGGACATTATGGTTTCCTCCGGTTTCCGCCCATAAGACAGATGCCAGAGGCAGGTTCAGGCTCCTGCTTCCCTTCTGGAGAAGGACCGCCCTGGACCTGTGGTTCAATTCCCAATCTGTAAGGAGAGCCTCTTCCAGCTCTCCCTTTTTCATAGGCTTCAGGAGAAAATGGACCGGCTGTACGCTGTACCCTTCTCTGAGATACTTTTCATAACCAGTCAGGAAAATAATACTGACCCTGCCCTTTTTACGGCGCAGTTCCTTTGCAAACTCCATCCCGGACTTGCTCCCCAACTCTATATCCAGGATCAGCACATCAAAAATCTCTCCTCTCGTCTCAATGAACCGCCCCAATTCTTCCGCATCAGAAAACGGCGTGATCTCATACGGTATCCCTGCATTTTCCAGGATTTCTCCACAGAGCCCGCAGATCTCTTCCCGTATCACCTGCTCATCTTCACAAACCGCCAGACAGTATGTATGCATATAGTTATACCTCTCTTCTGCTTCAGGCACGTCTTCCCGCCTGCTGCAATCTGAACTATATTATACAAAAGTACATCCTGTCCTTCAAGTAGTTAAACCCACTATGTGTTAACGGAGCATTATACTGGGAACTCAGAACTTTCTCCTTCTTGGATATTCAGATTTTCCAGATTCATAAGACTATATGTCCGACTGAAAGATTACCATACATTCTTTGCGGTAAAATGCTACGCCACATTTCATAATATCTTTATATCCCTCCTGCCGGAGCGATACTTCATAATCCTGTTCTTCAATCTGCCGGAGCGCTTCCCTGCATTTTTCTTCCAGCCCCTGATAGTTCTTCGACACCTTGATCTCGATGATCACGGCTTTCCCCCGGACGCTCGGATATCTCACGAGGATATCCGGCCTGCCGTTCCCGGATCCACGGTTCGACTGCACGATGTAATTCCCGATATTTTTCAGCACCCCGACAAGGAACCCGTGATAATAGCTCTCCTGATAATCGTAAAAGCTGATCGTCTCCATCAGATTCTCCGAGAGGATCTCCGCCATCTTATCGCCGTCCCCGCTCAGCAGGCTTTCGTAGAGAGGCGTAAGCTCTTTCTTCTCCGTCTTCTTCTCAAACCATTGGAGAACCGCGTTCTTATAGACATAGCGCACCTCGCTGTTAGGGATCGCCATTTCCATCCGTACCGTCTCATCCTCCTGCTCCTCCCGTATCTTTTTCAGATACCCGGTAAAGAACAGAAAGTTCCAGAGGTTATCCTGTGTGGAATTCATGTCGTCGTATGTGATGTCCTCATGGATCGGTTTTGTGATCGTACCGCCTTCGATCAGCCCCTCGATTTCCTGCCGCACAGAGAGATCCGCATGTTCGATCAGTTTTTTTACGATACTGTTGGAGCTTGTATTGGACCAGTAGGGCTTTGCAAAGACCTTTTTGTCTCCATAGCAGGAATTCACATAATTATATTCCGCCTTTCTGCGAAAGACACCAATGAGTCATGAAACGTATTGGCTAACTTTCGCTTTCTTAATCTATCTTCCTTCTGATATTATTCTTTTATAAGACTGACACACTACAGAACACGTGGAGGTGAGTGGTGGGGCTGTATAGCGGCGACCCCGCATAATTATTTGTTGTCGGTCATCCGTTAAGGCATCAATGATTGGCGCATTCCCGTAGCCCGTACACTTATCTCTTCCAAAGTCGACTCGATTTTGCCGGATGACCAGTCACTGTCGGTCTTATGACTATAAATATCAGGAGGTTATGTGATTGTCTTTTAAAATTCTCAAAAACAATTGTTGTGGCCTTGATATCCACAAAACCTGGATCTATGCCTGCATCGGTATTACAGATTCCCATGGGCGTACAGAGTATAAGCAGGCTCGCTTCTCTTCCTTTACAAAAGGTCTGCAGGAGCTGTGTAACTGGCTTGCAAAGTATCATTGTACTGACGTCTGCATGGAATCTACCGGCAAGTTTTGGATCCCTGTATTTAATATCCTCGAAAAGAATAATATCCACGTTACTCTTTCCCACCCCAAATATACCAAACCGCAGAAGGGAAATAAGACGGACCGCAAAGATGCCAAATGGATCTGTGATCTGTATATGTGCGGTATGGTCAAGCCCTCCTTTATCCCTCCCGCTGATATCCGTCAGCTAAGGGATCTGGTAAGATACCGTTTCAAGCTCACCTGTATGATCACCGGTGAAAAGAATCGTGCCCATAACTGTCTTACCGTCTCCAATTTTAAGTTGGACGAGGTCTTCTCTGATATATTTGGAAAATCTTCCCGTTCCATTACGGAACAAATTTTACAACACCCCGGGGGAACTTTTGATGTGGCACCTTTTGTTGACCGCAGATGTAAAACTCCTATTGAAGAGATACAGGCTGCTGTCGATGGTGCTATCTCAGCAGAACAGGCGGTGAAGCTCAGACAGTGTCTGGATCACATCGATGAATTAGAAAAGCACAAAGCAGAAATAGAACGGGAAATCTTTCGTCTCAGTGACAAATACGAAGAAGCCCTTAATCTTCTGCGAACCGTACCAGGATTCGATAAGAACCCAATGACTGCTATCCAGGTCATTTCTGAAATCGGTGCTGATATGTCTGTCTTCCCCACAGCCAAACACCTCGTTTCATGGGCAGGATGCTGTCCTCGTAATGATCAAAGTAATCAAAAAGTCAAATCAACTCGGATTTCCCGTGCTGGTTCTTATTTTAAACCAGTATTGGTGCAGATTGCAAATGCTTTGATCAAATCGAAGAAACATCCTGAGTTTACTACCCGTTATCGACGCATAAAATCTCGCCGTGGGCACAAGAAAGCCATCATCGCTGTCTGTCATATGCTCCTGACCGCTATCTGGCACATACTGACAGATTTAAAGCCGTATACTCCGGAAGGCTTTCTGGAACATCGTCCTGTAAAGCAATCAAAAGTACTGACTACTTCGCAGGCGCTTAATCTGCTGAAACAGAGGGGATATATCATCAAAGATGATACTGTTCCGGCCACCTGATTAGGTGTTGTTGTATCAATATTAACTTTTTGGAAGCCACCGAAAGATGGCTTTTTCGTGCTGACCTTTGGTTTTTCTCTATCCGCTACGTAATTGTTTCACACTTGATCACACTCCACGGATTATAGACTTCTGATTCACCAAACAGATAACCGTCATACCATTTCCGGACCGTCTCCAGATTTTCCTCAAGACCGTAATCTTTCAGCATCTGTTCCACCTCTTCCGGTGTAAAACCGAAATGCTCTGCAAAAGAATTATTCGTAATAGACACTACATTCAGATTATTCAAACCGGTAAAGATCGATTCCTTGCTGATTCGCAGACACCCGGTCACAACGGCAAACTCCAGATTGTCATTGGTCTTCAATGCGGACTCGAACAGCGACCGGATCAGGGCCACCATCCTGTCATAGAACCCGCTGAAATACGCGTTTTCCAGCGGAACGTCATACTCGTCGATCAAAATAACAGAACGCTGTCCTGTACAGGCATACAGACATTCAGACAAAAATTTTAACGAATCCGCATAATCGCTCTCCGTGCCTTTCAGATCGCGGATCCTCAGATAGCGTTCCAGCTTCGCATCTGTCAACGCACCGCTTGCTTCGATCTGCTTCCAGTGTCTGGAATATTCTGATTCTACTGCTTTTGTCAGCATATCATAAGCAAGATCATACGAATACTGCTTCATGGATTTCAGAGAGATACTGATCACAGGATATTTTCCCATATGGGAAAGATATTTTTCTCCCGCGTCCATGATCTTCAGCCCCTGAAACAGGCTGCTGTTATCTTTTTCCCCTTTTTCAAAGAAATATCGGAGAATGCTCATATTCAGTGTTTTGCCGAATCTCCGGGGCCGGGTAAAGAGATTGACCTTCCCCTTCATATCCAGCAGTTCTTTGATAAACAGTGTCTTATCCACGAAATAATAGCCGTGTTCCCTGAGATCTTCGAAATTCTCCACGCCGATCGGCAGAGGTATCCATTCCATACAAAACGCCTCCCTTCCAGATGTAGTTACATTTTACTACGTCCGAAAAAGAGGCGCAAGGTTCAGTATATTACGGATTTCAGGATACTCCTGTTAACAAAAGGCAGCAGTTCACCCATCCGGCAGGCTGTCCCGAACGCACAGCGCTCCATACCCCAGCTGGGCGTTCGGCCACTCGCTGTACCCCGGCAGTTCCCTCGCCCCGCGCCTTAAGTACGCTTTCACTTTCTCCCCATACAGATAGGGATCATTGCCCCGCACGATCCCCCACTCCATCAGGAGCGCAGCGCTCCCGGTCACAAACGGCGCGGCAAACGAAGTCCCGGAGAAAGCCCGGTAACCGCCGCCCGGGACAGGCGCATTCACCCTCACGCCAGGAGCCGCAAGGTCAGGCTTCGGCACGCCGCTCCCCTCATACACTGCCGCCGGCCCTCTTCCGGAAAAGTCCGCGTAGGAAAATGTTCTTGCGTCATATGCCGCCACAGTGACGACAAGGGATGCCGTAGAGGGGATCGTCAGTGTAGAAGAACTGTTGGGAAGCAAAAACGCAGTCCCCACATTCAGCGCCTCCTGAGCGGGAAGCCACATCTGATAACTGCCATCCACGATCCGCCGAGGTGTGAGCACGAGTTTCCATACGCCGCTGTCTATATAGGATTCTCTGGGAATAAACGAAAGATAGATCTCCTGTTTCACACTGTATGGCTTCGGCTCCCCGTAATAGATCAGAAGCTCTGTTCCGCCCAGAACAAATCTCTGAGGTCCCAGTATCTCCCTGAACGGGCCGATCCGGGTGCCGGACGGATCAACGACCGAGATATCCATCTCATCGACATAGGATTTCCATATCTGCACATTCAGTGACGGCTCCATCTGCTGCACTGCCAGTTCCACTGTCTTTTCTTCTTCATCCGATACCCGCCCCGCCGCATGGCCGGCTGAAGTCCCTTCATTCCCGCTACCCACGCAGATCACATTTTTCCACGTATCGGAGATATCATTCAGAAAGCGCTCCACAAGGGAAGTCCCGTCATGGGAGCCATACGTATTGCCGAAACTGATGTTGACCGCGACCGGCTTCTTAAGTTCGAGCGCTTTACGGATCACATAATCCACACCCGTCATGAGCTCCGTCGTCCTGGGAAAGCCCTCGGTCTGCGGCGCGCCCATCTTTACCACAATCAGCTCCGCTTCCGGCGCAGCTCCCCGGTACCGCTGTCCCTCGCTGCCTGCGCCGTTTCCCGCTGCGATCCCGGCTACCGCTGTCCCGTGCCCGCTCATATCCCGGCTCGGAACGATCCGGTACCGCTCTCTTTCTTCCGGCTCCGTCAGCGCCGTATTGATTTCTTCCCGCGTAAATTCCGTGCCGGATGCATATCCCTCAGGCGGACTGCCGGGGATTGTCTGGTCCCACAGCGCCGCGATCCTCGTCGTGCCGTCCTCATTGCGGAAAGCCGGATGCGCGTAATCAATCCCGCTGTCTACGACCCCGATCAGGATCCCCTGTCCACTCAAAGAATAAGGCGGGAACTGCACAGCATCGATACATGATGCCTGCCTTCCCGCCTCAGCCTCAAAATACAGGCTCTTGGGCTTCTCGATAAATTCGATCTCTGTCAGACCCGCCAGTTCCCCAATGCGTTCCTCCCGGATAACGACAACGGCATACCCGTTCATGAGCTCTGTGACAGACACAGCAATCTCCCGCGCAGCTTCCAGCGTTCCCGAATACTTAACGATCAGCTCCCACGCTCTCGTCCCGGGGTCATACCCCGTCTCCAGTTCCCCGGACCGTTCCCGCTCCTCCGGAGTGGCCTCCAGCGCCAGGTTCAGGATATTTTCTATTTTCTGGCTCATCTTTTTCTCCTTCTCACAGCTTTTGCCATTCTGCCCGTCTTTCTCCCATCGGGATCCAGACCGGGGATGGTTCATCTTATGCAGAAGGAGTCTGATTTATTTTCTCAATCACGTTATTTCCTGTACGCAAAGAGGGGAAGCCCGTCTTTGACCGGCACTTTCACCTCTCCCTGGATCAGGGGCAGGGCATACTCGATAAACTCTTTCCCCACATCTGATCCGTGCTCTGTGATCCACTCCAGAGGGACGCCCTTCTCCTGGTTGCAGATCAGGTTTATATCCTCAGTCACATAATCCACCCGGTAATCCTCTCCCGGCACGCGGCGGAATGCGACCATCTTCCCGGTCTCGCCCTCAAGCGCGCATTTCACCCCGTAAGCCCCGGAAGCGATCGCCTCCTTCTGGTCTGTCCCGGAAAGCATGGCAGAGGAACACCTCTGGCATACATTGAGCTCGATCGAGCGGACTTTCACGCCGAGTCGGTCTTTGACCAGATTTTCCAGATATTTCCCGGAGCCGGTGAGCATCTTGTGCCCGAACGTGTCCACGCCCACATCGCTCGACAGCTCACAGATAAAAGTCCCTTTCCCGTCATTGATCCCCTCGGAGATGCAGACGATCACATTCGGCGTTTTCTCAAGCGCCGTCTCCACATCTCTGATGAACTGCTCTGTGTCAAACGCAGTCTCCGGCAGGTAGATGAGCACCGGGTTATCCCCCTCATACCTGCGCGCCAGAGCGCTGGCAGCAGTCAGCCATCCCGCGTGGCGTCCCATGATCTCCACGATGGTGACCGATTTTTTATTATCATACACAGACGCGTCCACTGCGATCTCCCTGACCGTAGACGCCACATACTTCGCCGCGCTCCCGAATCCCGGGGTGTGGTCCGTCTTTACAAGGTCATTGTCTATCGTCTTCGGGATTCCCATAAAACGGATATCACTGCCTGTCTTCTCCGCATAGCGCGACAGCTTGCTCACAGTATCCATGGAATCATTTCCCCCGATATAAAAGAAATATCCGATCCCATACTCCTCAAACCGTTCGAACAGCTTCGGGTACACTTCATCCTCCAGATCTTCCGGCAGTTTATATCTGCACGAGCCCAGGTATGAACCCGGCGTCGTCTTCACCAGCTCCAGCTCGCCGGAGCGCTCCAGCGGCTCCATGTCCATGACCTGCCCGTTTAAAAATCCTTCGATCCCATTGACCATCCCATACACAGTCCCAAACGAATCCTCCCTGTTCAGAGCTTCATACACTACCCCGTACAGACTTGCATTGATAACAGCGGTCGGTCCGCCGGACTGTCCTACGATCACATTTCTTTTCATCCGTTTCCTCCTTGACAACTCCCGCGCCAGACAAGGCGCTCCTCGTATTCAGCATCTCTACTATATCCGAAAAAATAAAATTTTACAATATATAAGAAAGAATGGTATACTATAACCAGTGACAAAAAGTATCCCGAGGGAGGAAATCATCTATGAAATATATTTCATTTGCCATTCCTTGTTACAATTCAGAAGCCTATATGGAAAAAGCGATCAACTCCATCCTGCCGGGAGGCGAGGACGTGGAGATCATCGTGGTCAACGACGGCTCCAAAGACGGCACCCAGGAGATCGCGGAGCGCTACCAGGAAAAATACCCCACCATCGTCAAAGCTGTGAAAAAAGAAAACGGCGGACACGGGGATGCTGTCAACTGCGGGCTCGCCCACGCAACAGGAAAATATTTCAAAGTTGTGGACAGCGATGACTGGGTGGACGAGGAGTCACTCATAAAGATCCTGGACGCGGTCAAAGGATTTGTCGAGGCAGATTCCCAGGTAGATATGGTGATCGCAAACTATGTCTATGAAAAAGTAGGCATGCCGCACAAAAAAGTCATCCGGTATGACAATGTGCTCCCGGAGAACCAGATCTTCCGCTGGGACGACATCGGCCGTTTCCGCCTGGATCAGTACATCCTCATGCACTCTGTCATCTACCGCACGGAAATGCTGAAGCTGTGCCAGCTGGAACTGCCGAAGCACACCTTCTACGTGGATAACATCTATGTGTACTATCCGCTCCCGCATGTGCGCACACTGTATTACCTGAATGTGGACTTTTACAGGTACTTCATCGGGCGCGAAGACCAGTCCGTCAATGAAAAAGTCATGATCAGCCGGATCGACCAGCAGCTCTTTGTGACAAAAGCCATGGTCTCCATGTACGAACTCCGCCTGATCACAAGCAAAAAACTGAGGAAATACATGGTCAACTACCTTGCCATCATGATGACCGTGTCCTCGATCCTCTGTATCCGCTCAAAGAAAAAGGAAAACCTGATCAAGAAAAAAGAATTGTGGGATTACCTGAAAAAGAAAGACTACAAGACCTACATGAAGATCCGCTACGGCATCCTGGGACAGACCATGAACCTGCCCGGACGCCCCGGACGGAAAGTGTCATCGCTGGCATACAGCGTGGCAAGACGGCTCATCGGGTTTAATTAAATCTGTATTTGCGGGGGTGCTTCCGATCGGATGCACGCAGAAAACCGACCCTTTGATGCACCTTTCGCGGCGGACGGGGATATGGCGGCGGTGACTTGGAGTAATCTGCCGGAAAGACTTAAAAGAATGGGATGCGGCGTTAATTTCAAAGCGGATGCCTGAGCCGCAGGCGAATCTTCCGCTTTGAAATTGTCCTTAGCCGTATCCCATTCTTTTTACGTCTTTCCCAGATTACGGAACCGGAACCTGAGCCATATCCCCGTCCGCCGCGAAAACGTCCTGCAACAAACCAACGGTTTTCGGACGTCATATCTACAAGGAAGGCTCCCCCGCAAATGCAGATTTAAGCTTCATCGATTGCCTTCCCGATATCGTGTCTCATATACTTATTCTCAAACTGCACCCACTCGGTCGCGGCGTATGCATTCTTTCTCGCCTCTTTCAGGTCTTTCCCCTTTGCCGTCACTCCGAGCACGCGGCCGCCGTTTGTCACGATCTGATCCCCGTCGAACTTTGTCCCAGCATGGAAGCAGTAATACCCATCATGCTTTTTGAACTCGTCCAGACCGCTGATGGGGAATCCTTTCTCATACTTCACCGGATAGCCTTCGGATGCGAGCACCACGCACACAGCCGCGTTATCTTCAAACTGGAGATCGATCTGGTCCAGAGTGCCGTCGATACATGCCTCGACCACGTCGATAATGTCATTTTTCATGCGCGGGAGCACGACCTGCGCCTCCGGGTCGCCGAACCTTGCATTGTACTCCAGCACCTTCGGTCCGTCTGCCGTGAGCATCAGCCCAAAGAAGATCACGCCTTTGAACGGACGTCCTTCCGCTGCCATGGCGTCCACAGTAGGCTGATAGATATGCTGCTCGCAGAATGCTTCTACCTCTTTTGTGTAGAACGGGCTCGGAGAAAATGTCCCCATGCCGCCTGTATTCAGGCCTGTATCCCCGTCCCCTGCGCGCTTGTGGTCCTGGGCGCTTGTCATGGTCTTGATGGTCTTTCCATCTACGAAGGAGAGAACGGATACTTCCCTGCCTGTCATGAATTCTTCAATGACCATCTCATTTCCCGCTGTCCCGAACTTCTTGTCCAGCATGATCGTCTTCACGCCCTCTTTCGCCTCTTCCAGGTTCTGGCAGATGAGCACGCCTTTCCCGAGCGCCAGCCCGTCCGCTTTCAGGACAATGGGGAATTTTGCCGTCTCCAGATAGGCGAGCGCCTTGTCCGGGTCAGTGAAATTCTCGTATGCCGCTGTGGGGATATTATATTTCTTCATCAGGTCCTTGGAAAACGCCTTGGATCCCTCGAGGATCGCGGCATTTTTCTTCGGTCCGAACGTGCGGATCCCTGCTTCTTCCAGCACGTCCACAAGACCTCCAACCAGCGGGTCATCCATCCCCACGATGCACAGGTCGATCTCTTTCTCTTTTGCAAATGCCGCCAGCTTATCGAACTCCATGGGGCCGATATCCACGCACTCTGCATACTCTGCGATCCCCGCATTTCCCGGAGCACAGTAGATCTTATCTGCCCGCGGGCTCTTCGCCACGCTCGCCGCTATGGCATGTTCTCTTCCGCCGCTTCCAACGATCAGTACTTTCATAAGTAACCTCCTCTTATTTGCTTATCACCGCATGGCTGCCCTCAACGGTTACCCTGCCGTTTGCGATCAGGTCGATGGCCCGGGGCAGGATCTTCCACTCCGCCTGCTCCATGACTCTCCTCTGGAGGATCTCCGGGGTATCGCCCTGCTCTACTTCCACTGCCTTCTGGAGAATGATCGGTCCGGTATCTGTCCCTTCATCCACGAAATGCACGGTCGCGCCGACAACCTTCACCCCGCGCTGAAGCGCCGCCTCGTGTACCTTCAGTCCATAATATCCCTTTCCGCAGAAAGACGGGATCAGGGACGGATGGATATTGATCATGCGGTTGCGGTACTGCGCGGTCATCTCCGGCGGGATCACTACCAGAAATCCTGCCAGGACTACAAGATCCGGCTCATATCCATTCACTGCTTCCAGCAGTTTTTCATTAAAGATCTCTCTGGTCTCGTAATCTTTTGGAGAAATACATTTTGAGGGGATGCCGTTCTCCTCCGCGCGCTTCAGGGCATATGCGTTCCTGTTATTGCTGATGACTCCCGCGATCACAGTATTCGTGATACTGCCGTCCTTCACACGGTCAATGATCGCCTGGAGGTTTGTCCCCCCGCCGGATACCATCACCACGATCCGGCACGGTCCGGACGATTTTCCTTCACGGACGCCTGCTCCTGCACATTCCGTGCCGGATCCGGCCTTTGTCTCTAACATAAGTCTACTCCTTTTTCTCCCGCCACGATGCTGCCGACAACATAAGGCGCCTCGCCTGCTGCCAGGATGGCTTCCATCGCGCGGTCCACGTCCGCCTCATCCACTGCCAGGACCATTCCCAGTCCCATGTTGAATGTATTGTACATCATATGCTCTTCCACATCTCCGTCCACGGAAAGCATGTTGAAGATCGGCGGGATCGGATAGCTGTCCTTCTTTATGACTGCTCTTGTGCCCTCTTTCAGCATACGGGGTACATTTTCGTAAAATCCGCCGCCAGTGATATGGCTGCACGCCTTCACAGTGACACCAGCGTCTTTGATACTCTTCAGCGCTTTTACATAGATCCTAGTCGGGGCAAGCAGAGCTTCCCCGAGCGTGCACCCCAGACTGTCATAGTATGTATCCAGGGCTTCTCTCTTCATATTGAAGACTTTTCTCACGAGAGAGAATCCGTTGCTGTGGATGCCTGAGGACGCCATGCCGATCAGCACGTCGCCCGGCTTTAAATTCTCTCCTGTGATCATGTCCTTCTTATCACATACGCCGACCGCAAAGCCTGCCAGATCGTACTCGTCCTCAGCCATGAGCCCCGGATGTTCCGCCGTCTCCCCGCCGATCAGGGCAGCGCCTGACTGGAGGCATCCGTCCGCCACTCCTTTTACGATCTCCGCGATCTTCTCAGGCTCATTCTTGCCGCAGGCAATATAGTCGAGGAAAAACAGCGGCTCCCCGCCCGCGCAGGCAATGTCGTTCACACACATTGCCACTGCGTCGATACCGATGGTGTCGTGTTTGTCCAGGATCATCGCCAGTTTGACTTTTGTCCCGCATCCGTCTGTCCCTGAGAGGAGCACCGGCTCGTCCATCTCTTTGATCTTTGCCAGGGAAAACGCGCCGGAGAATCCGCCCAGCCCGCCGAGCACCTCCCCGCGCATTGTTTTCTTCACATGCTCCTTCATAAGCTCGACTGATCTGTAGCCAGCCTCAATGTCAACGCCCGCATTTTTATAATCCATAATCTGATCTCCTTACCGCACCCCGCTGTCCCGCGGGATGTCTGTTTTCAATACTGTCTCGTCCGGCCGGCTTTTAGCTGTTCAGATACGCCTCATAACCGATCTCTTTTAATTTATCCGCCTTTGCCTGCACAGTCTCTTTCATTTCAGCGGAATAGTCTTTCAGTTTCTTAAGCACTTCTTCATCTGATGTGGCAAGGATCTTTGCCGCAAGGATCGCAGCGTTCATCCCGCCGTCTATGGCAACGGTCGCTACCGGGATTCCCGGCGGCATCTGTACGATCGAGTAAAGCGCGTCCATGCCGTCCAGGTTCTTTCCTGACATGGGCACTCCGATGACCGGCATCGGGAAGAGCGCAGCGCACATTCCCGGAAGATGTGCCGCCATACCGGCTCCCGCGATGATCACCTTGATCCCTTTTCCTTCCGCTGCCTTTGCCCACTCAAAAAATGTATCCGGCATGCGGTGCGCGGAGATGATCGTCATCTCATAGTCGATCCCCAATTTCTCCAGCATAGATGCAGCTTTGCTCATCACCTTCAGGTCTGAGTCGCTGCCCATCACGATTCCTACTTTTGGCATTTCATTTCCTCCTTTGAATTTATAAGCTCTTTTAATGGTTCATTTAATATCTCTGTTCCCGGAAGTACGAATTTTCCGTCTTTTAATAGTATAATGTGTTTCCCTTCTTTTGTCACTACACTTATTTCTTCTAATTCTTCATAAGGCAGGGTTATATCTGTATGGCAGTTGAAGTATGCTTTTGACACGTCATCGCGCCTTTTCAGGGAGATTGAATTATCCTTTGCAATGATCTCTTTCCCGGACGGATTATAGACCCGGATGTCCTCGCTCCAGGAATAGCATGTATCTCCCACGGCAAAGTGAGGTCCCGTCTTTTCTGCGATCAGGATCGGCATCTTATCTTCGATGCCGTATTTCTTCGCCGCCACATATGCCGTTGTATTTGTCCCGATGGCGAACTCCCCGAGCGGCAGCGAGCTGTGGTTTTTCAGGATATTGTCGTAAATGTATCCGCGGCCCTGCTCCTCATCCGGGAAGTTCCCGCACCGATAGTCCTCGATCATCCCGTCCCGGAAGGTCAGTTCCAGATCCCGGTACTCCAGGCCTTCCAGATAGACCCGGCTCACATGGAGCACCCCGTCTGTCCCTTCCAGCACAGGCGACGTGAACACCTCGCCAACAGGGATATTTACGTCTGCCACGCAGTTTTCGAATTTCGTCTCCTTCTCCGGGTCTGCCAGCGGATGGAGATGTACCCGGATATCCGTGCGGTTCCCGCCCTTTCCGGTCACATGGACATATTCTCCCTGATCAAGGGCGTCGATCATGGTCTGCTGTACTTTTTCGTAAAGCTTAGCGTCCAGCGTGTTGATCCGGATCACTTCATCAAAGATCTCCGGGTACTTCTCCCCAATCTCAGGCACCGGATAGGCAACGATCGTGAAACTCCGCTCTTCTCCTCTGATATATTCATTTGTGATCTGCCCGGAACGGCTGTCATACTTGAGCGCCAGCTCCCTCTGCTCTTCCGTATAGGACGGCGCTTCCGGCACTGCTTTGGGAGAAAACGGAGCCTCCCCGAAGGTCTCCATCACCGCCGGCCCCGCGAACTGCGCCGCCAGCTCCCTGTTCTGCTCATACACTGTGCGCATGACCTCCAGCCTGCGCTCGATATAGCGCTTATCCATAAAGAGGGCCTGATCCTGACGGTGGTCATACTCGTACTGCCAGTTTGCCACCGCGCCGTAATAACCGATCTTATGGTGCTCCCGCTTTGTGATCACACCGGATGCCGCCCGGTAGATGACAGGTTTTAAGCCCATTTTGCGGAAATTTTCTACCGCCGCCCGGATCACTCGCTCAAATCCCAGGCTGTACCGGATATTGACCACAGATTTTTTTGACAGGTCTTTTCCTGTATTGATGAATCCGATGCGGTATCCTTCTGTGTACACGTCCGCCATCCTCTGAATCGTCTCCTCAGGAAGGGAGCGCAGATGCCTCGCCGTCCCCAGTTCATTCTCTGTGATATATTCTCCGAAGCGGTAGAGGCAGCGGTCATCCTCCAGATCTGCATGTTCGATGATATACGCCGCGAACGAATATTCCGGATCGATCTGTTCCATGATCCTGTCCGCCAGGAAGACATCGCAGTAATCGCTGGCATACCAGTAAATGATATCCCGGATCTGCTTTGCCAGCTCTTCCGCTGTTCTCTCAAAGCAGTTGTACACTTCGATGAACAGTTCACACAGGATCGTCAGGTAATCCATCCTGTCCTCAAAAGCATACGGGATCCCGGACCTCATCTCAGTATATAAAAAACTTAACAGCCTTCCAATATCCAGCCCCAGCTTTTCCGCCGCACAGGCCGGATTTGCATAACTGCTCCCATACCGTTCCCCGAGGACGTCACTGTACAGGATCTCATTTAAACTCTGCATTTCCTCCAGGCTGTATCTCTCCCACTCGCCGGAAGCGACTTTTCGCCTGACGTTTTCCAGTTCAAGAAGGAAGAGCGCTGTGTCCTGAAAATATGGCACATATTTCTCCGGCACCGTCTCCTCAGTGACAATGCCTCTCAGCCGTCCCACGGCCAGCGCATGCCGCTCCTCGTACTGTTCATTCTTTTCTTTCTGCTTCTCTTTCACACCCATCAGCTCAAGCCTCCTATAAATATCGCAAGGAACAGGATCAGGGCAGCCGCGTTTACCGGCAGCCCGATCTTGCAGGTCAGATAACTGCGATCCCTCTCCCGGAATCCCTGTATCGCGCAGCGGATCCCCCAGATCGAGAGCAGGAACGAGATGATCACAATCCCGCCCACAATCCCGGCAGCTTTCCCCCGGGCCAGGAATGCGTACAAAATACATCCTCCCAGGATCAGGAGCGCCCCCGCGCCGCTGATGCAGGACAGGATCCCCTTCCGGGAATTCTTGAATTTCGCCCTGCCGTATTTCCTTGACCCTCTTTTTCTGCGTTCCTTTTCCTTCTGCCGCTGTTCAGCGCTTTTTTCATTTCCGAACATCATGTTTTCTCCTTATACCATTACATATCAGAAAGATGATATATCCGAACACGCCTCCGATCGTGTTCAGCAGGATATCATCTACGTCAAAGCTCCCCACCCGCGTAAAAAGCTGGATGATCTCCACACACAGGCTCAGGCCCATGCTGAAAAACAGAGTCTTAAAAAAGCCCCTTTCCCTGCTCGCCACGGAAATAAAAAAACCATACGGGACAAAAATAAGGATATTCCCCGCCAGGTTTGCAAACACAGCAAATGCCCCCAGCTGCTCCCTGTAAATGATAAACCTCTTGATCTCCCGGAACAATTCCAGATTATACCGGTACTCCTCCGATATCCCCGTCCTGCCGTACCATTCGGCAAGGAACAGGAAATAGATCAGAAAAACAACATATAATAAAAACAGGACCTTCCCCACTGCCCTGAATATTTTCTTTTTCCTGCCACTCAAAATCTTACCTCTTTATAAATTGTCAGACAGCTTGACCAAAAGGGGTCTGACCCCTTTTGGTCAAGTCGTCTGAATATTCAGCCAACAAGGGACAGATCGTATTTGATCTGTCCCCCGTAACAGACTTGCGGATAACCCGCAGTCAAAATGTGATCTCTCTCTTATGTTTCAGCAGGCTGGCGCCGCTCACGATGGAAAGCACTCCCACCGTGATCCCTACGACCAGAACGATGATCCCTATGGCAATACTGCCTGCGCCGCTGTTCTTCATTGTAAGATATGCTTTTTCCATTGTATGCGCCTCCCTATTTTACTCCATATGTTTCATAGTATGTATCGATGGCTGCTTTTAATGTATCGTCAATGATAACTTTTCCTTTGTATTCTTTGTTGTACAGACACTCCACAACTTCTTCCATCGTCACGATGGCCGCTGTATCAAAACCGTACAGGTCTTTCACTTCGTCAAGCGCGCATTTCTCGCCGCCTTTTCCTACTTCCATGCGGTTCAGGGATACCATAAGCCCCACGATCTCCACGTCAGCCGCTCCCTTTACCTTCGGCACAGTCTCTTCCATGGACTTCCCGGATGTGGTCACGTCCTCGATCATGACAACTCTGTCCCCGTCTTTTAATTTACTTCCGAGGAAACTTCCCTTATCAGCGCCGTGGTCTTTTTCTTCCTTGCGGTCTGAACAATACCTCACTTCTTTTCCGTACAGTTCGCTATATGCGATCGCTGTAACGACGCTCAGCGGGATCCCCTTATATGCCGGCCCGAACAGTACGTCAAAATCATCCCCATATGTATTGTGAATCGCTTTTGCATAATACTCGCCCAGTTTTTTTAACTGAGAACCTGTCACATAACCTCCTGCATTCATAAAAAACGGAGACTTTCTTCCGCTCTTAAGCGTAAACTCTCCGAATTTCAACACATCGCTGTCCACCATGAACTCGATAAATTCTTTCTTATAGCTTTCCATTCCTGTAAAACCTCCTGTATTCTCATCACGCATCCGGACATGCAGATCGTGGATCGATTTCTAATTCTTTACAATTCTAACATAAGTCCCTGCTATTTTCAATGAAACATCGGAAAACCTTACTGCCACCTTACTGCCATCTGAATTGTCCACACAATTTCCCACTTCCATTTGTATCTCATATACAGCATAAAATCTTTTAAAGTCATAATCTTACGTAAAATACAGAAATAGCGGACAAAACCCTGTCCGCTATGCTCCTTATTATAGTGCACTGTAAATTGCCTCTATTCTTTCCTTATCTCAGCCTTATTCTATTTCATTTATTTCACGATCCCCACCATCTCAGCGACCGTCTCAAAGCCCTGTTCTTTCATATAATCTTCGATCCCGTCCACAATCTCCATCGTGACTGCCGGATCATAGAAATTCGCTGTGCCAACAGATACCGCGCTCGCTCCCGCGAGGATCATCTCAATGGCATCTTCCGCGGAAGCGATCCCGCCCATGCCGATCACAGGCACCTTTACAGCATTCGCCGCCTCATATACCATGCGCACCGCGATCGGATGGATCGCCGGGCCGGACACACCGCCGGTCCTGTTCGCCAGGAGGAATGTTTTTCTGCGGATGTCAATCTTCATCCCTGTGATCGTATTGATCAGCGACACCGCATCCGCGCCGCCGGCTTCCACCGCCTTAGCCATCTCAGCGATGCTGGTCACATTGGGGCTCAGCTTCATGATCACCGGCTGCTTTGCGTATTTCTTGACAGCCTTTGTGATCTTTTCCGCTGCCCCGGGATCCTGACCAAAGGCGATGCCGCCTTCTTTTACATTCGGGCAGGAGATATTGATCTCCAGCATATCCACATCCTCATCCGCCAGGCGCTCTACAACTTCGCAGTAGTCCTCCTCAGATTTTCCGCATACATTCACAATGATCTTTGAATCATACTGTCTGAGGAACGGGATATCCCTCTCGCAGAACACATCGATCCCCGGATTCTGCAGCCCCACTGCGTTCATCATACCGCCGTAAGTCTCCGCCACCCTCGGTGTCGGATTCCCTGCCCACGGGATGTTTGCCACACCTTTTGTCGTCACTGCCCCAAGCCGGTTCAGATCCACAAATTCCGCGAACTCCGCTCCCGAGCCAAATGTGCCCGAGGCGACTGTCACCGGATTTTTCCACTCTACACCCGCGATATTCACTCTCGTATCCATCAGATCTCCACCTCCGTTGACAGAAAGACCGGACCATCCTTACAGATCCTCTTATTATTGACATTGCTGTGGTGATCCTTCTCCTTTGTCTGGCAGACACAGGCAAGGCAGGCGCCGATCCCGCACGCCATCCTTTCCTCCAGAGAAAGATAGCATACAATATTATTTTTCTCAGCATATTCTTTAATTGCGCGGAGCATTGGAGTCGGTCCGCAGGCAAAGATCACATCCGCTTCCAGCCCGTTTTCCCGGATCGCGTCCATGACATTCCCCCTTGTCCCCACACTGCCGTCCTCAGTGGAAACATATACCTCACCATATTTTTCAAACTCATCTTTCAGGAATGTCTCTGCATCCCTGTATCCCATGATGATCTGTTTTTTCCCGCATTCCATCTGCTTCGCCAGCTCAAGGATTGGCGGCACCCCGATCCCGCCGCCCATGAGGAAGACCTTCTTTCCCGAAGCCTCCTTATACGGGAATCCATTTCCAAGGGGTCCGATCACCGGGATCGTGTCCCCTGCTTTCATCCTGGAAAACAGCTCGGTCCCTGTATTCTTCCCGGTCACCCGGTACACAACTCTGAGGCTGCTGTCCATTTTGTTAATCTCACATATACTGATCGGCCTCGGCAGGAGCCTGCTCCCGTCATTCGTATACATGGATATAAACTGTCCGGGCGCCGCTTCCTTTGCCGCGTCCGTTTTTATCCACATGCTGTAAATATCCCTGGCGATCATCTCCTGGGAAAGGATGACCGCATTTTCCTTCTTTCTTGCCATACGTGCTCCTTTTTTGAATATTCAGACGATTTACCCAAAAGGGGTCTGACCCCTTTCACTTTTTATTTACCGGCAAGTGCACTGCTAATATCTGCAATCATCGCTTCAACCGCCGCTCTCGACGCATCCCCGAAATTCTCTGCACCAAACTTTGAGTACGCCTCCTGCTTGTACGCAGCGATGATCCCTCGGGAGGAATTCACGATCGCGCCAAGTCCGTCCTCATTGAAGAAATGTACAAGGTCTTTTCCCTGTCCTCCCTGAGCGCCGTATCCCGGTACGAGGATATAGGATTTCGGCATGATCTTCCTGAGCACTTTTCCCATCTCCGGGTATGTAGCACCGACTACTGCTCCGATATAGCTGTACTCATCTCCCATACAGTCCGCGCCCCATTCAGCGACTTTCTCACCGACCAGCTCATACAGCGGGCGCCCGTCGATCAGGCGGTCCTGGAACTCCCCGCTGGAAGGATTGGATGTCTTAACAAGGATGAAAAGGCCTTTCTTTTCTTCTTTGCAGACCTCGATAAACGGTTTAACACCATCGGAACCAAGATAAGGGTTCACTGTCGCAAAATCCTCGTCAAACGGAACATATTCTTTGCTGCCTACCTTAACTTTTCCGAGATGTCCCACTGCGTATGCCGCTGATGTGGAACCGATATCTCCTCTTTTGATATCTCCGATCACCACAAGATCTTTTGACTTGCAGTAGTCTACTGTCTTCTTGAACGCTTCCACCCCTGGCACGCCGAACTGCTCATACATCGCGATCTGCGGTTTTACCGCAGGGATCAGGTCGTAAGTCTTATCCACGATTTCCTTGTTGAACTGCCAGATTGCTTCCGCAGCCCCCTCCAGAGTTTCTCCATACTCTGCAAATGCTTTATCCTGCACATGCTGCGGGATATAGCTGAGCATCGGATCCAGCCCGACAACAATGGGCGCTCCCGTCTTCCTGATTTTCTCTACTAATTTGTTGATCATTTTCATTTCCTCCATATTCACAGATAATTTCAGACCTCTTTTGTGCCATCCAATATACCACGCACACAGAAAAGAATACACCGCGGGGCGAAGCGGTGAAACCGCTTCGGATTGCACGAATGTGCAATCATTATACCATAAAAACCCCGGGGCAGGAAGCCTTTTGTATACAGGCTGCCCTGTCCCGGGGAACCAATTCTCTCGCCATTTCGCCCGCAAGATTGTTTATGCCGCTTTTATGCTGCTTTGTTCAGCGTATCCTGGATCAGGCAGTAACTGATAATGCTGAACCCGACAAGTCCCAGTATCAGATAAAGGATGCCTGAACTTCCATTCACTCCTTTGATCCTGTCGCACCGCTCTCCCATCTTATAGAGCCAGTACAGCCCATAGATCCCACAGGTAACGATTGTTAAGAGAAATACGATCCCGCCGGATGTTGCCTGAGGCTCGCCGGAAACAATATTCACCTCATCATTCAGCTTGATCATCCAGTAGATTCCATAGATCCCACACGTAATAAGGGTAAATATAATACACAACGGAATGCTCCTCGGAGTGATCCCAAACCGGGAAGCAGAATAATAGCCCGGCTGACCATAACCCCCGCCATTGTTATACTGCTGAAAATTGTTGTACTGTTGAGAATCATTGTACTGCTGAGAATCATTATACTGCTGCTGCGGAAGCGGTGTCCCACATTCCGGACAGAAGGCAGTATTATCATCACACTGCCTGTTACACTTCGGACATATTTTCATAATCTTCTCCTTTACAATATCTGCCAAAGCCCTTCCGGCGCCAGCAGCGTAAACGGAAATACAGGGATATTTCTCAACACACCGTACACCACTACGATCACCAGCACCCAGGTAAGGAACTTTACATTGATCTTCCTGTCTATATGATTTCCTCCCGTAACGACCCAATCCACCATCCGTGCTGCGATATACAGCCCTATCAGAGGAAGCAGGACCGTCATAAGAGGATTATAACAGAATGCCTCCAGGAATTGTCCGTGCAGGATCGAATAACACGCCCGCCCTGCCCCGCATCCCGGGCAGTACAGTCCCGTAACCTCATGGAACACACAGATCAGAGGAATATTCCCCGGTCCCATAAAATACAGGTACAGCGCCCCTGCGCAGGCCAAAGCCGCCGCACAGGCCGACAGGCCAAGCCTTGCCTTCCAGCTCTGCCGTATCCTGTCACCCAGTATCCTGCCTCGTTCCCACCTCATGATTTAATAATAATAGTAGTAAGAGCCGGCACCGCTCATCGCCGTGATCACCAGGAAAGCGATATTAGCGATAAGCCCTGCAACAACTGCCACAATGATCCAGATCTTTGCCGTTTTCGCTGCTTTCTTCGCCTCTTCCATATTCCCTGATGTCACTGCACTGTTGATCTTCGCAGAAAATACGATCGCAACGATACCAAACGGGATACAGCAGCAAAGCGTAGATATGATCGACACCACCAGATACGGAACCCAGTTCACGGTGTCGCCCTGACCCTGCTGGTATGACGGTGTATTCTGATAATTTCCATTCTGATAACCATTACTCTGACAACTGCTGTTCTGGTAATTGTTGTTCTGGTAGTTATTATTCTGGTAACTGTTGTTCTGATAGCTGTTATTCTGGCTGCTGTTTCCATAACTGTACGCTCCCTGATCCCCTGCGTTATAGGGATCCTGGTACGGTGCAGCAGACGCAGTCTGCGCAGTGTCTGCCGGCTGCTCATTTACCGTTTCTGCTGTCGTCTGTACAGCGTCTGCCGGCTGTTCATTTACCGTTTCTGCTGTCGCCTGCACAGCGTCTGCCGGCTGCTCACTCACCGATGCTGCTGTCTGCTCCGCTCCACAATATGGGCAGAATCTTGACCCTTCAGGAATTTCCTGATAACATTTCACACAATTCATCTTTCTTACCTCACTCTCATGATTGTTATAGGATATTAAGCCGTTTCATTAATAATACCATTGAACAAGGTAAAAAGTCACCAGAAAATTGTTAATTTTATCATTTTCCGCATTTTTTCGCATTTTTTAGCTGTCAATTTGCGGTCAATTTGCCATTTCATGTGAAGTTTTCGTCCTTGTCGCATGGATCATACCGGTCTTCAGAAGCACCGGGCGCAGCGCATTGTACAGCACACCCGCCAGCAGTACGGATACCACCGCATTGACAAATGTAGTCGCCGTGCTCCATTTCGCGAGGACCTCTGCCATCTGCTGCGGCTGTCCGAGGATATACTGCTTATAAAAATACCCTGCCAGCGGATCAGCGATCACATTAAATCCAAGCCCAGCTACTGACGCAATGGTGCTCCAGCGGAAGATATATTTTTTGTCCGTGCTCTCATTGATCTTTGCGAATCTGTGCGCTACGAGCCCTGTGATCAGGCCGATGCAGAGCTTCAGGACAAACGTCTTCGGAGCGCCAACGATATAGACCGGGTCAAGCACATCCGCGATCGTCATCCCCACCGCGCCTGCCAGTCCGCCGTACCAGCCGCCCAGTATGAGCGCCCCGAGCACGCAGAAGGTATTGCCGAGATGGAAGGACGTAGCGTCTCCCCCGGGCAGCGGTATCTTGATCTGCAAAAATGTAAATGACACAAAGCAGAGCGCTGCCATCAGCGCTGTCTGCGCAAGCTTTACGACCGTTTCATTTCTCTTTTCCATGTGCGTATCCTCTTTTCCTGTATGATACAGGTATATTAGCACCGGCGTGGTCATATTAAAATGTCCAGTTATGAGTTTTTTATGCAGGCCAGTTTGCAGGCCAATTCAGACCTTACTCCTTCCCCAGGCGTACGCGTTCCATTTCTTCCGCATCCTCTTCCCCCAGATGGTCAAACAGATAATGCCTGAGTCCCTCTCCTCTTCCCAGATGCTCTTCACGCAATTCCTTTCTCGCAAGCTCCACTTCTTCCTTCAGCCCTGCCGCTGACATCCTCCGGGCTCCCTGCCCCAGGATGATCACCTGCTCCAATGCATCCGAAGTGGCAACCGTCACTTCGTGTTTCCGCGAGATCCGCCTCACAGTCTTTTCAATATACTGATCCGCCGTCTCCGCCTCTCTCGTATAGACAATGTGGATATTGTGATACCGCGCCACTTCCCCCGGATTTCCTTCCACCTTGTACGCGTCAAAGACAAGGATCAGCGTACACTTCCGGTACCCCTGATAATCGCACAGGATATCCGCCAGCTTTCCTCTCGCCGCCGCAAGATCCGTTTCTGACAGTTCCCGCAGGTCATCCCACGCAAAGATGATATTATAGCCGTCCACAAGAAGATACTCTTCCCAGTTTCCTTTCTTTTTTCCTGACCTGCCCGTCTGCATCCCACTTTTTCCTGATACATCCTCACTTTGCGCAGACACAGTCACCGGACGGCTGCTCACACTTCTCTTCACAGGGTCCGGCGTGCGCACATAGATCGCATCCAGTTCATCCTGCGTCAGCTCGATCGTACGCCTTGCCGGTTTGATAACCGGAACAGGCGGAAGCTCCTGGCCGGAAGGAGTTTCTCTCACACCGCTCTCCACATGCATATGCTCTTCCACCTCATACCAGGGCACGATAATCCCTGCGCCATGAGAACAGAAGACGGAATCCGCGGTATTTTCCACATCCATATCCGGGTCATAGCCGATCCGCGCAGCTGCTTCTTCACTGTTGTGGCAGACATCATACCCCCTGACCGTACAGAACATCCTGCCAAACCCGCCTGTGTATGCGGCGAATTCCTTCTGGTATCCCCGCATTTCCGACACCGGGGCGCTGCCCGTGAGCACTGCCTGCCCATTCTCAGCCTCAGGTCCTTCAAAGCTGCCGCTCATCCTCTGGATATCCGACATCGCCCTTCCTACATTCTCCATGGGCAGCTCCATACGGAACTCATAATAGGGCTCCAGCAGGATACTCTCCGCCTTCCTCAGCCCCTGGCGGACCGCCCGGTAGGTCGCCTGCCGGAAATCCCCGCCCTCCGTATGTTTCTGATGCGCCCGCCCGGTCAGCAGGGTGATCCGCATATCTGTCACGGCAGACCCGGTCAGGACGCCTTTGTGCTCCCGCTCTTCCAGATGTGTCAGGATCAGCCTCTGCCAGTTCCGGTCCAGGACATCCTCACTGCACTCCGACAGGAACTGCATCCCCGAGCCCCTCTCTCCCGGTTCCAGGAGGAGATGTACCTCGGCGTAATGCCTGAGCGGTTCAAAATGTCCCACGCCTTCCACAGGAGCTTTGATCGTTTCTTTATAAACGATCTTCCCCTCTCCGAATCCGATGAGCACGCCGAAACGCGCCTTCACCATCTGCTGGAGGACTTCTGTCTGGACCTCGCCCATGAGCTGGATATGGATCTCAGCCGTCTCCTCCGCCCACACCACATGCAGCTGCGGGTCTTCTTCCTCGATCTGACGCAGATCCCTCAGCATGGTGTGCACATCGCACCCGTCAGGCAGTTCGATCCGGTAAGTGAGCACCGGCTCCAGCACCGGCAGGTCGGATGCCTCTTCACAGCCGATCCCCTGTCCCGGATGCGTCTCCTCCAGCCCGGTCACCGCACACACGCTCCCCGCCTGCACTTCCTGGACCAGCTCATATTTCTCTCCGGAATAGATCCGGATCTGATTGACCTTGCCCGAAACATCCGGAAGAATCTCCTTCACCTTCAGGGCGCCCCCTGTCACCTTAAGCCAGGTCAGCCTGTTCCCCTGGCTGTCGCGTGATATTTTGTATACTTTTGCTCCGAACCCCGGCCCGTATACAGGGCTGGGCGAGAGCTCCGCGATCCCGTCCAGAAGCTCTGTGATCCCCTCTGCCCTGAGGGCAGAACCGAACCAGCAGGGGAAGACTTTTCTCGCCGCCACTGCCCTTCGCAGCGCCTCTTTCCCGACAGCCCCCGTCTCCAGATATTCTTCCAGCATCGCTTCCTCGCACACCGCCATGTTCTCCGTCTTCTCTTCATCACCGGCATAGATGCTTTCCATATCCGCGCAGCCTTCGCTGAGTCTTTCTCTCAGCTCTTCCATAAGGCCTTCCCTGTCCGCATCATCCCGGTCCATCTTATTGACAAAAAGAAACACCGGGATCCCATACCGCTTCAAAAGCTTCCAGAGCGTCATGGTATGGCTCTGCACACCGTCCGCCGCGCTGATCACGAGCACCGCACAGTCCAGCACCTGGAGCACACGTTCCATCTCCGCAGAAAAATCCACATGCCCCGGCGTGTCAAGGAGAGTCACCTCCATATCCCGCCACTGAAACATCGCCTGCTTAGAAAAGATCGTGATGCCGCGCTCACGCTCCAGTTCATATGTATCGAGGAACGCATCCCCGTGGTCGACCCGCCCCATACTGCGGAGCCTGCCGCTCAAATAAAGCATCCCCTCTGACAGTGTTGTCTTGCCCGCGTCTACATGGGCGAGGATGCCGATATTTAAGTGCTTTTGCTTCTGCCCTGTTGTCTTATCTGCTTTATAATCAGACGTATTTCCCATAGAAAATACCCCTTTCTGTCTATCATTATGCATCCATAATCATAGCACAGAAAAGGGTATAAGTCGATAAAGCATTGTCTCCGCGCTTTTTGCTTTTCTTCAGTTCTTCACCGCATGGTGGGAGACAAAACTTTCCCTGTCAATGGCGCGGAACTCATATCCACGCTCTTTATAGTAATCAATGACCGCAGGCAGTGCGTCCACTGTCGCACTCTTTGTCGACGAATCATGAAAGAGTATCATCACATGGCTGTACCGTTCTGTGACTGACCTGCTTTTGATCTCTTCGGTGCCGGCTCCGCTCCCATCCCCGCTGTCCACATTCCAGTCATAATACTGGTAGCCTTTTTCCATGACCTTTTCTGTCAGCCTTGACATGATCCCCTGAGAATATTTTGCCGACACTTCATTGGATGAACCGCCCGGGAACCTTATGAGATAAGGCACGAACCCGATCTGTTCCTCTGCGGTCTTCCCCACTTTTTCCAGATCTTTAAAATAAGCTTCCTCAGATGCATAAACTTCCGAATAGTTATGAGAATATGTATGCAGACCTATGGTATGTCCCTCTTCATAGGCCTTTTTGATCAGAGGTCTGTGTTCCTCATCTGCGCCTGTGATAAAAAAAGTTGCCTTCGCATTATATTCTTTGAGTATATCAAGTATCTTCTGCGTATTTTCAGAAGGGCCGTCATCAAATGTCAGATAGACGATCTTCTCATCCCGATCCGGCTCCAGAGTCCCTGCCGGCACACCGGGTTTCAGGGAAAGAGACTCTTTTCGGGCTATCCTTGCTTCCTCTTCTGCCCTTTCCGCCGCCTCCTCAGCCTTCTGCGCTGCTTCAGCCCGGGCTCTTTTCTCTGCGCTCTCTTTACTTTCCGCAATCATACAGAATACTGTGCCTCCGATCACAAAAAACACCAGACCGCACAGCAAAATCTTATACCAGTTGTAACTGGTTTTTTTCTTACGCATTTCCCTCTCCTCATTGTGTAAAAGATTTTTCGTTCAGTTATCCCCCAGTTTCTTCTACACCTGATTATAGGAAGCATTTCTTAATATAAGCGCAAATTCTCTTTAAATATTATTAACTTTTTATGACAGGTTCTCGAACACTGAATAGATTCTTAACAAAATTCTTAACACCTTACCCATACAAGAAAACCGGGCATTGCAGGATCTTCTGCAATGCCCGGTTTTCCGCCGTTTTCTGGAATCGGAGTGACAGGATTCGAACCTGCGGCCTCTACGGTCAACGAACAACGCATTTACGGGCTTTGCGAGGTGTGATTTTAAGAAACTTAAGTAAAACTTAAATAAATGTAGCAAAAGGTTAATAAAACAAGCGACCACATAGACCGGAAAAGGAAAGGAGAATCTGAACATATGCACTTAAGGTTGCTTAAGATAATTTCATGTAATATTTAAAGACCTGTCAACCTTTTACCGTAGGCACTTGCGTAGCAAATGAGGATTGACAGGGAAATAGGAGATATAATAATTCAAGGGGATAATGCCAGTTTTTTGGAATTATCCCCTTGTTTACTCTTGAACTTTTATAAATTCTATGACATCGTTCGGCGTACATTCTAGTATCTCGCACAATCTTTCCAATGTCGCGGTAGTAATATGTTTGTTGTGCTTTAAATTATAGACTGTCTTGGATTGTACATGATGTTTTTCAATCAATGCATATGTTGTAATGCCCTTTTCTTTCATTGTGTTCCACAGTGGTTCATAAGAGACTATATCGCTCCGCCTTTCTCTGCCTCTATTCTAAGGGCTAAAAATATGCTTGAATATACCGATTAGAATCGGTATAATGATTCTTGGATTATTGTATGTACTCACGATAAAAAATGCCTTTATTAGGCAATTAGTTTTGTGAGATGGTATTATTTCTAAAAGGGAATAGGAGGAATGTACATTGAAAAGAAAAATGATTGCATTCGCGCTTACCGCGCTAATGACGGTCTCAATGATTGGGGGATGTGGAAACAATGAAGATTCAGAATCCTCAGAGATGTCAGAAGCAATAGCGGACATGACTACGGAACAATCCATGACTGTGATTCAGAACAAAGCGGCACCGTTGTCTGACTTCCTTTCAGAGGTAGAGCCGGACACCGGGTATTCCGTAAAGACCGTGACCCTTGACTACGATAAAACATCGGTCGCGATCGACACGGACGGGGAACTGCCGGAACCGGGAAAAGGTGACACGTTCACCGTAGCAAAGACAGAGGGCGCGACAACACTCATGAGCGGGAAGAACGTGCCGAATGTCTCCCTCACATTCTCGGAAGTGACGGACAAAGCCAAAGACCTGGCGATCACCTTTGACTTGGAAAACAGCAAGGGCACGAAAGGCACCGCCGAGGCGGTTGTCCCGGTGACGGTCGTGCCGGAAGCCGTGTCTGAGGTGGCTGACCTGACAAAGAACCTGAAACTGTCTCAGGACTTGAAAGAGTATGATTTCGACGTCTATGCGTCCAATATCCAGCAGGAAGCCGGAGAGGACAGCAACATCAAGTCCGTCACCGTCAAAGAGGACAACGTGGACTTCGGAAAACCGGGGCATTATGAGGTGACCTATGAAGTGACCTTCAAAGAGCCTGTCAAAGTGGAGACGCCGGACACTTCCGATGACAAAACGGATGCACCGGATAGCGGGACAGAGGGTTCCGATGGCAAAACGGATGGTTCCGATAACAAAGACAGCGGTTCCGATAACGGGACAGGCACTTCTGATGACAAAATGGACGGTTCCGATGACAAAGGCAGCGGTTCTGACGTAGGTTCCGTGGATATCCCCACAGATGTGGAAGTCGTGGACAAAGACGAGGAGAAAGACCTCGGGGATGACGTGATCAAAGACAACGTGAAGCCGGGAGAGAAACCGGCGGACGATGAGAAAGAGACCGATGACGGGAAGACCGAAGAAGACAAAGGGACGGATGACGGGAAGACGGAAGAGACCGGTTCTTCTTCCGGTGGTTCCGCTTCTGGCGGCTCTGGTTCCTCTTCCGGCGGCTCATCCGGTGGAAGCTCTGGTTCATCTGGAGGTTCATCCGGTGGTTCTGGTTCTTCCGGCGGCTCTGACGGTTCATCTGGTGGATCTGGAGGTTCTTCTGGCGGCGGGGGATCGACTACACCGCCCCATGTTTGTAGCTGGACACCACATACTGCAACACGCTGGCATGAGAACTGGGTGACAGTATATGACCATACAGCAGATGTGGTTTGTGAGTGCGGTGCTGTGTTTGGAGACGGTGTAGGTTTTAAAGAGCACGCTTACCAGCATGCAATTGCAGGAGATGGGATAGATGGCTCACAGACAAAACCTTGTACCCATACTCATTCAGAAGACCAGGGCTGGAATGAGACCTATACAGATTATTACTATTGTTCCTGCGGCGCTACAAAGCCTGCATAGGACAAGCTTCAGGAGGACGGGGGTTTCCCTGTCCTCCATAAGGAGGAAATATGGGACAGAAAGCATTATCCTTTTCCATCGAGGGAGGGTTTGTCACCAACTTAGCCCGGGAGTGGCTGTTTGACGGGAAATTCCAGAAAGCCGTTGACCTGCTTGATTCCTGTACCCAGTCAGACGACCTGACGGAGGCGGAACAGGCACAACTGGTTTGGAAGATTCTGGACGGAACCTGTGACATCGTGGGGATATATCCGGGAGAGGATTATAAAAGATAAGAACCTATATCTCGGAATTTTAAAAGGAGATGATAGCGGCAATTAACACTTTAAATTTTACCCTAAGATAAAAATATTTAAAACACATAGGAGATAGGATATGAATAAGCAAGAAATTTTAAACTATTTAGCAGAAAAGAAAAGAATAACCGCCCCCGTTGCAATAGCAGAAGATAACGCTAATAAAGCTGAACGTAATTATGAAAAAGCTACAAAAAAATGGAAGGCAGGAATCATTGTATTGGGAGTTTGTTTTGCATTTTGGTTTGTTTGTGGGTTACTCATTGTACATGATACAAATTTATTTTATCTCGACCGCAATGGCTCACCACAAATTGGAGGGCTTGGTGGTTCACTCCTCTTCGGCGCACTCCTCGCTATTGTACTCTACATGAAACAGAACCGCTATGTAAAACCCGCAGACCATAAACTCGCAGAAGCACTTAGCGCATTGGAACAGGCAAAAAGCAATCCTGCCTATCAAAACGGAGCGAAAGATTTTCCGGCAAAGTTTTATAATTATTATGACATTTACCATCTTTGGAATTTTATCAATGAGGGACGCGCTGACAGCCTGAAAGAAGCATACAACTTATTAGAAACACATCAATTCCAACAGGATCAAATGGCGATTCAGGAAGAAATCAGACGTTTACAGCAGGATACCGCAACAGCATCAACAGTAACTGCGGCGGCATCAGTTGTAAATGCGGTAAACTCATTCAGGAAGAAATGAGACCTCGCCAGGACACTTTCAGGATAAACCCTACATCTACGGCAACATTAGAAGAGACTTTGCTACATGAACATATGGAAAACGGGATTCAAAGAATTCTTGCCAAATTAGATGTGGTTATGGTCGAAAATTTTTCAAATTTTTCAAATATAAAGAGGCGGGGCACCCCACCTCTTTTTACTTCTAAAAATTCTTAAATTCTAATTTTTCAAAATTTTAAATTCATCCCCCCGAGTTTTGCATACGCAAAACTCTTTTTTCTTGGGGCTTTGCCCCAAACCCCTCAAAATTTATGAAAAGATAAATCATATCTTCTTTTCATTTTCATCTCTCTATATGTAAAGTTGCATAAAAAATTTTTTTTGTCAAGAGGCTCTTGGAAAAATTTATAAAGATTTAATATATCCGCACAGTGATTGAGGTACATGTACAGCGGTATTTTTTGCATCTCCACAGTTGCAAATGTGGAGATTTTATATATATCCAAAAATAAAAAGAAAGGTCAAGATATGATGCGCATCATATGAGGGAACTCATATGAAAAACGAAAAAATCAGTAGAACAGAATTACAGAAACGAATCCGAGAACATCTCTACGCTCGGCGAAAAGAATTAAAACTCAAACAAAGAGAAATTGCTCAAATGCTTGGTAAATCAGAAAAAACTTATCAACGATGGGAGTCAACTGGAAAGGGACTGACTGATATTTTAGAGGTACTGGAAGTATTTCGAAAATTAAAATTTTCGACGTTCGAAATGGTCGATGTGTTAGGACTCCCGCCGATTGAACTGGATGAAATCAAAGAAAGGTATCAAGATGAGGCTATCCTGACAAGTATAAGAGAAAGCAGTATCTATATCTATCTGCGTGACAACTGTTCCGGTGTGAATGATGTCCTGCTGGAAAAGTTGCTTGATGTTATTACTGATGAGCGGTTAAAACGGCGCCGGAATAAGAAGTGAAAGTCTCCCATTGGTTGAGGTATAAAATAGAAAATCCCTCCAATTTAGCGGATTTTTTAAGACTTATAATTGTTATGATAACAGCGTACCGGGTAGAGCTCACACGGACGGAAACAAAAAACGCATGATTGGACGCGGGCTTATCAGCCCGCGGGAAAGGAGAAAACATATGAAAGCAGAGAAAAGCGACAATATCAAGAAGAATTATCAGGAGATAAGCGTTAAAGAACTGTTGGCGATGTCGGCAGTACAGGAGGCGATCAAAAAATATGTAGCAGTCCCGGAAAAGATATTGATCAAAGGGGCGCGAAGTCCATACCAAAATCCAGATACCAAACTCGTCACTCAGAAAATCGAGGGGCTGAGCGGCACGTCTATCATGGATGCAACGGCGGTTGGGTTTACATTGGTCGGCATGGAGTTGGATTCCAAAAATGCAATCAACAAAATGTACCGTATCGTGGAATATACAGTGGGCCTGGAAGCTAATATGAGCGGTGGAAAATTTGGCGGGTACTCCGCGACAGGACTCAAATTATTAGTGACTAAAATGGAGGAAGTGCGAAATGGAGAGAATGAAAACGCTTAAACTCAGGACTGACGGGGCGGCTGTCACAGCCGCTAAACAATTAGTATTATCCATAGCGTTATTATTTACAATTTTTCCCTTTGTGGTGCTTGTTTGGAGTGGCTCAACAGTTACTCCAGACATTCAAAAAATGTTAAGTAATATGTCTCTTGCGGGCGTCTGCGCATTGACGGTTTTTTCCTTGATGTTGGTTTTGTTATCGAGGTATTCTCCTGTTAAAAGACTGGCAATCCGTAAGAAATTGATGCTATTCACAAAATTATTTATCAAATCTGAAAATGATGGAACAATAGAACATTCTGTCACATGGAAATATGCAATCAAAGGGAAGAAAATTGTTATTGATCTATATCCCAATGGATTAATCAGAGATACAGCCCTTATCGGGAGGCAACTGTCGCAATATATTGGAGAAAACTTACTGGAATACGAGGAAACAGATGGCAAGTCGAGATATGTATACGGAGAATATCCCTCACGTTATGATGGGATAGAACTGCTGAGAGAGGGGGTATTGTAATGGCAGGAAAATATATACCGGGGTTGAATTATGCTCCGATTCCGATATACGGCGAAATATCATGGCACATTACAAACGAGGGGATACACATGTTGAACACTGCTCCCAGCGGGTCGGGGAAAACAATGTATCTGAATTATCTTATGGGGATGCTTTTGAAAAATCAGCACAGAGTATATGTGGTAGATGCAAAAAACTCATCATTTGGCATGCTTGCCAGACATATTGGTGTCCAAGTTGCGGCAAATACTGATGAAATCATTCAATTACTTACTGCGCTCGTCTGTGAGATGGAAGAAAGATATTCTAAATATTTTTCTGTGGCTGGAGCTGATATAGATGCGAATTTTGCCACATTAGGACTGGAGGGACATTTTCTGATTTTTGACGAGGTGCTTTCTGCTCTCAGCGCTGCTGGGAAAAAAGAAAAAGCGGAAATTGAAAGACTGCTGGAGCAATTAGCGTTAAAGGGCAGAGCCGCCGGTTTTGGATTGGTTTTGTCCGCACAAAAACTGAATGCAACTGATTTGCCGAAAGCTATCACCGAACAATGCCAGACGCGCATTATCTTAGGCAAGGTTGTATCTGACGAGACGTTCCATCAATCCACGGGGTTGTACAAAAAGGACTTGGCGCATGCGTATCGCGGCGGAGTTGGAAAAGGTTATGCGGTTACACCGCAATCAGGAATATCCTATATTGAGACACCGCTAATGCCGCATAACTCCAGAGACTATATTTCGTTGCTCAAAGAATTGAGGGACAGGGGGACACCGTATGGAGAAGGTCGCTAAAATATTATATGCCATTGATTTGGACAGTGGGGAGACACGTATTGTAAGCACGGACAAGCGTCAGATGGCGCGGTGGTATGCCTTAGATTATCTTAAGGATAAGCCTCAGTTAACAGACAAAGGCTACATGGCAGTTGTGTCTGAGGGCTATTATTTCACTCCGACTTTCCGTAAACGGAAATGATAAATAACTCCTTGTGTCAGATGTAAGTGTGGTATGTGGGAATCGCATACTGTATATCTGGTCATTGTGTATAGTGGAGCACGCGCTTGGGGTGGCTTGCCATCCCAAGCACAGCGCGCTCTGCGGATACGCAACGACTGGATGTATGAATATGTGATTTATGCGTACTGCACGGATGTAGGATAAAAGGCATAATATCACATTGCCTACTTGACAAAAGGCAATGTTGTGACGTAAGGCATCAGAAAACAATATTAATGGAGTTGTATGTATGAGAATTGAAGTAAATCCAGAAGATTATTTTCAGGAATATAATCGTAAAACAGTTGACTTTGGCAATGGCAAGGTTGAAATAGTGGCTTACCATTCTCCACAGTTGAAATATCTCGGAAATAACCGCAGTTCAGCTTTGCCTGCTAAAAAGCCGGTACTGTCAGACCAGGCACAGGAAGAACGGACGCGTAAACAGATATATGCTATCAGACGGCGTATAAAGTGGTATGCACTGGCAAATGATTTCCGTTGGTTTGTCACCTTAACATTTGACCCCGAAAAACTGGACAGCTTTAATTTTGATATCGCAAAAAAGGCACTTTTGAAATGGTGTCGTCTTATGCGAGACAGATATAAGCGGTTTGATTATCTTATTATTCCGGAGCTACATAAGTCGGGGGCTGTCCATTTCCACGGATTGCTGGGGGATGTATCTGCAAACTTTGTAGAGGCAACACATCCGCGGACAGGTAAGCCTTTGATTAGACATGACAGGCAGGTCTACAATCTGGCGGATTGGGAGTATGGATTCACGGATTGCGAACAGATAGAGAGTCCCGAAAAAGCGGCATCATATATCACAAAGTATGTGACCACCGCGCTGTTGACAAACAAAGAAATGTACAACAAAAAAAGATATTTTAATTCGCAGGGATTACATAAACCGGAAGTGGTTTATGAGATGAAAAATAATGAGGAATTAAATGATTTCACGCCCAATTTTGGCGTGATTGCTACGGATGGAAGCGGGAAAAACATTATAGATACAGGTATCTACAACTTGGAAAAACATGCGGAAACAGGTGAATTGACTCAAAGCAATACAGATTATCTTCTGATCGCTAAAAAGCAGTTGCCGATTCAGTGACGACCGAAAGCGGCAGAGATAAATTTTAAGAGAAAGGAGGGTGCGGTTCACATGAAAAAACTTGATATATGCGAGATAAAAGTTCTGAATCGCACTCTCCGCGAGCAGATAAGATTGGTAAAATCATTGATTCTGGACCTGGAGAATGGTAAAATTGATTCGGCATATGTTCAGATAATGATTGAAATGAACAAAAATGAAATTTTAAAAATCCACAAAAGGAAGTTTAAATACTGGCAAGGCAAAAACGGTAACTGGAATACATATTTCCCGCAAGAAAATGTTGAGCCGCCATATGGGAGGTTGGTAAGCAGGGTAAGTCAGGAGAGATTGGATAAAGCAATCATTGACTATTACATTAAAGAGGACAAAACGATTATTGTACCGACATTTCGCCAGATGTATGAGAAATGGAGAGAAACAAAGAATCTGGAACTTAGCGACAATTCGATTTTGCGATATGATTCTGATTATAAGAGATTCTTTGCAAATTCTGATTTTGAGAATCTCCCGATAAATCAGATTAACGAAAATACCATAAAAAAATTTATGCTGGAAAGCATACGGAAGCAGAATCTGTGCCGTGAAGCCTGTAAAAAAATGTTCAGTTGCGTCAAGAATACCGTGAAATGTGCGCGCATTGAAAAAGTCATAACGGATAATCCTGTTGAATTTCTTGAATTAAAGCAATTTACAAGGCACTGCGTGGAAAATGAAAAGCCTATTGAAGAGCAGGTTTTCAATGACAGTGAACTTCGAATGATTCAAAGGGGGTTGGATGAATTGTACGGCGATAAGCCTGAGTTTATCCCTCGTTACGGTGTCGAGATGTCTTTGCTGACGGGTATGAGAGTCGGCGAGATTGCCTCTCTAAAGTGGGAGGATATTCATGATGAATATATCTATATACATACATCTATCAAGCATAACCGTCTTAAAAACGAATTTCACGTTGGCGCGACAAAGACAAAGAAGTCCAGACAATTTCCCATGTGTGACGAAATAGAGGCTCTTCTGAAGCGGATTAAAAATGTTCAGGAGGAATATGGCTGTGTCAGTGAGTTTGTTTTCACAGATGGGAGAGGCGGCTATATCAATGGTCAGCGAATCAGTGACTGTATGAAACGGTTGACAAACTATCTGGGAATACATGGTGGAGGAATTACCGCACTGAGAAAGACAATCAATTCCAATTTAAGACGGAACGGTGTTCCGGTAACGACTGCGGCGAGCATGCTCGGACACACAGAAGAGGTTAATAATAAGTATTATACTTATGATACTTCTAATCTCTCAGAAAAACAAAAAATTATCAAAGACAGAAATTCTAAAGTTACTGCATTGGTTGGGTGACCTTAAGTAAACTTAAGTAGATTTCCTATCTTTGATAATCCTCAAAAACCCCGTAAAATAAAGAAAAAATCGGAGTGACAGGATTCGAACCTGCGGCCTCTACGTCCCGAACGTAGCGCTCTACCAAGCTGAGCCACACTCCGATAAAATAGGGAACTTGCTGTCCGGCAAATTCCCAGCTACGGAAAAGGGACTTGAACCCCTACTAACAGAGTCAGAGTCTGCTGTGCTGCCAATTACACCATTCCGCATTATCTGTTGCCCGCTCTCGCAAGCAACATGGTTATTATATCAGACTCTCCCAAAAAATCAAGCACTTTTTTAAATTTCTTTACAATCACTTTTTTCGACGGATTTTTCAGTCATTATCCGCTTTATCCCAGCCATTCTCCGTCAAATACAACCTCCGCCGGTCCTGTCATATATACGGTATCCTTTTCTCTGTCCCAGCGGATCTGAAGGTCTCCGCCGAGAAGCCTGACTGTCACTTCATCTTCTGTCAGTCCATTCAGAACGCAGGCCACAGCCACAGCACATGCACCTGTACCGCAGGCAAGAGTTTCCCCTGAACCTCTCTCCCACACACGCATCTCTGCCGTGTGCCGGTCGATCACTCTGACAAACTCCGTATTAACCCGGTTCGGGAATCTCTCATGGCCCTCAAACTTCGGCCCGATCTCCTCCAGCGGGAAATCTCTCACATCACATCCCACAAAGACTACTGCATGCGGATTGCCCATGGATACACAGGTCATCCTGTACTCTTCTCCGCCGACAAGGATCGGTTCATCCACAGCCTTGTCTCCATCTGCCTTTACCGGTATCTTCTGCGGCTCCAGTTCTGGTTTTCCCATATCTACTTTCACAGTCCTGACTTTCCCGTCTTCCACGGTCAGTTCCAGATATTTGATCCCGCCCAGTGTCTCCACGGAAATATCCGTCTTATCCGTCAGGCCATAATCATATACATACTTCGCCACACAGCGTATCCCGTTCCCGCACATCTCTCCGCGGGAGCCATCTGCGTTATACATCTCCATCTCAAAATCCGCCCTGTCAGACGGATTGATCATGATCAGCCCGTCTGAACCGACGCCGAAATGGCGGTCACTGATCCTGCGCGCCAGCTCCGGAGGATTATCGATCTTTTCTTCAAAACAGTTCACATACACATAGTCGTTGCCAAGTCCCTGCATTTTGGTAAATTTCATTCTATATACCACACTTTCTCTTGTTTTCTGCTATCATTTATACCCTGAACCCTGGTCTGTGTCAACCGCTCTTTATTATTTCTGCTCTTTATTATTTCTTTTATCCGGTCGTCATTATTATAAAAAGTATCAATGTCAAAATACAGTTCAGTGATCCATCACTGACAGCACCATCTGTGCGGTCTCAGCCATATTCCTTCCGCCTTCCATGCTCGTCTTCTGCAGGTACCTGTGGGCCTCCTCCTCGGACATGCTGTTCCGCTCCATAAGAAGTGCCTTCGCCTGCTCGATCACCTGGCGTTCTCCGCTGCTTCTCTTCCGAGCTGTTTCCTTTCGTTTCCGTCTGCGGCTTTCCTGCGCCTGGCTTATCATTTCTAATGTATTTAAAAGGTCATATGCTTTGAGCGGGGAAGGAAGCCCTACGATCCCGTCCGGCAGGGAATCGATCCATCTGTCTGACGGGGCGATGAGCAGTATCTCAAATCCGTCCGGCAGGAGCCCCCTTAATTCTGTATAGGGCATATCCTGCAGCCTGGCGCCGCAGATAACGATCCCCTGGTTCCACATTTCCGCATGCTGGAGGACTTTTGAACCAGTCAGGCAGACAGCCGACACCCGGATCCCGGATCTTGTCAGTATATTCCGTATATTTACCGCGTTTTCCCTTTTGGAAAACGCAACAATAATATTCGTCAAATCCGCGTCACCTCCCGCTGTCTGCCCTTATGTTTCCCTTATCTTTTCCCCGATTTCCCCGTTACTCTGTTTTCTCCTTACCTGCCCACACCGTCTGACATGCCATTTTGTCACAGTCTGTAAAGATAATTGGAGATTTCCCAGTCTGTCACCTGCATACAGTAGTCGTGGTACTCTTTTTTGTGCGCTTTGATGATCTTATCCGCCAGCCGTCTCCCGAGCACGTCCAGGACAAGCTCATCCTTCTCCAACTCTTCAACAGCCTCTTTCAGGGATCTCGGGAGCTCCTGTATGCCAAGCTCCGCCCTTCTCTGAGGCGTCATTTTCTGGATATCCTCGTCAATGCAGTCCGGCGGCATGATCTGATTCCTGATGCCGTCCATCCCTGCTTCCAGCAGAACCGCAAGAGCCAGGTATGGATTGGCGGCAGCATCCGGGCTGCGCAGCTCGATCCTTGTATTGACCCCTTTCCCGGAAGGCACCCGGATCAGCGGCCCGCGCGTCCTTGACGACCATCCCATATAAACCGGCGCTTCATACCCAGGCACAAAGCGTTTATAAGAATTTATTGTAGGATTTGTGATACAGGTGACGGCCTTCATATGCTTCATAAGCCCGCCGATAAAATAATACCCTTCCCGGCTCAGCCCATTCACATCCTCACTGTCCTGGAATACATTCACTCCGCCGCGGTCCAGGGACAGGTTGACATGCATTCCCGAACCGTAAGTCTCGATCCTCGGCTTCGGCATAAAAGTCGCATGCAGGCCGTGTCTCTTTGCGATCGTCTTCACGACCAGTTTAAATGTCATCAGATTATCCGCTGTCACAAGAGCCTCATCATAACGAAAATCAATCTCATGCTGCGCCGGCGCGATCTCATGATGGGACGACAGGATCTCAAACCCCATCTCTTCCAGCGTCAGCACCATATCACGCCTTGCGTTCTCTCCGAGATCCAGCGGACCTACGTCAAAATACCCGCCCTGCTCATGAGTCAGCGTGGTAGGCAGGCCGTCCTCATCCGTATGGAACAGGAAGAACTCGCACTCAGGACCTGCATTTAACGTATATCCCATCTCAGCCGCCCGGGCGATCGCCCTCTTGAGCACATATCTCGGATCCCCCTCATAGGGCGTCCCGTCCTGTCTGTACACATCGCAGATCAGCCTCGCCACCTTGCCCTGCTGGGGTCTCCACGGGAAAATCTCAAACGTACTCAGGTCCGGGTAAAGATACATATCCGAATCCAGCTCCCCTGAGATCCCTTCCAGGGAAGATACGTCAAACATACATCGGTTATCCAGCGCTTTCTCAAGCTGGCTCACCGTAACCGCCATATTTTTCATCGTCCCGAAAATATCCGTAAACTGCAGCCGTATAAACGCCACATCCTCCTCTTCCACCATCCTCAGGATATCTTCCTTTGTGTAATCGTGCATATAAAATGAAACCTCCTTCCATTCCGTTTCCGATCTGTTTTCTCTCTGATAATGAAGAAAAGGGCGTTCTCCACCTGTGGGAAACGCCCTTGTTTCTTTGCCCATTATATAATCCTCCGGCCCAATTGTCAAATCAAATCTGGGGAAGCCCCGGTCACTGTTCACGGACCCCCCTGAATCGTTTACCCTCGGATCACAGTCCCTGACCTCATCATCCGGGGCGGACTTATATCCCGGACTTTATGTTTTTATAATGAAACCATAATATTTCAAACACATCTTTTTCACAATTTTGCAATAAACTGGTCACTGTTGTTGAAGGGAGTATGATACAGATGACAAAAGAACAATACTATGCACTGATCCATCCATATTCTGACGCAGCCAGCCTGGTCCTCGCGCGGCTGGATGTCCTGAACCATCAGGCAGGCGATCAGGAAGAGAGCCGCCCGATCCACGGGATCAGCAGCCGTATCAAAGATAAAGCAAGCATTGAACAGAAGCTGAAAAAGAAACATGCCGGGGAGAGTCCCGAAGACGCGAAAGCACTTTTACACGATATTGCAGGGATCCGGGTGATCTGCTTTTTTGAGCGTGATATACGCCATCTGGCTGACTGCCTGAAAAAACAGTCTGACCTGATCATCATTAAAGAAAAAGATTACATAAACACCCCCAAGTCCAACGGCTACCGCAGCTACCACCTTATCCTGGGTGTCCCGATCTATTATATGGACGGGATGGAATATTATCCCGTTGAGATTCAGTTCCGCACGATCTCCATGGATTTCTGGGCCGCAATGGAGCACAGGATCTGCTATAAAAACCAGCCCTTTAACGAAATGGAAATGCGCAGCGCCTTCCGGCAGTACTCCGAGATACTGGAAGGAATGGAAAAATCATTTGAGGTGTACAGTGAAAACAATCGGTAAATCTGGATTTGCGGGGGAGCCGTCCTGTTGGCTAAACGTCCGAAAACAGTGAAGCGCAGTTATAGAAGACGTATTCAGCACGGGTGTGTGGGTGGCTTCGGCTCCGGGGCTCCGTGGCAGCAAAAACTAAGAAATCCGGGACTATGCTAAAAGCAGAGATCAGCAGGGAGCAACTCGGCGTTGCCTCAGACAAGCCCCCTGCTGATCTCAACGCATAGTCCCGGATTTCAAGTTTTTTCAAGCCTCTCCGCAGTCACCTCAGACACCCACACACCCGCGCTGAAAGGTTTTCGAAAAAGGCGCTCCGCTGTTTTCTGGTTTACTCAAGCCGGAAGGTTCCCCGACAAATGCAGCGTTTAAAAACGTAGCGAGAAGGGAACTTTCCCGACAAAAGATAAAACTACTCTGGTCGGGAGAAACTTACAGCGAAGAGGATTTCCCAGCCAAAAGATAACCTTCCCCCAGCCGGCAGAATTCTATCACAAGAGAGGCACAGCTTGCTGGGCCAAATCGAACGGCTAATCCCCTCCCGGAAGTCCGCGGTCCCTTCCGATTAATAAATCTTCCTGTTTCGCCACAGAAGCTCCCCTTTCATCCAACTTTCGAAATCCTGCATTTGCCTGCGGGGACCTTCCGATCGGATGTGCGCAGAAAACCGACCCTTTGATGCGCCTTTCGCGGCGGGCGGGGATATGGCGACGGTGACTTGGAGTAATCTGCTGGAAAGACTTAAAAGAATGGGATGCGGCGTTAATTTCAAAGCGGATGCCTGAGCCGCAGGCGAATCTTCCGCTTTGGAATTGTCCTTAGCCGTATCCCATTCTTTTTACGTCTTTCCCAGATTACGGAACCGGAACCTGAGCCATATCCCCGTCCGCCGCGAAAACGTCCTGCAACAAACCGACGGTTTTCGGACGTCATATTCACAAGGAAGGCTCCCCCACAAATACAGATTTATCTCTCCAGCCAGAGGAACCCCCATGACTGCAGCCTGGTTTTTTCTATCACTTCTCTCTTCCCGGTCAGCAAGTCTGTGTAATCTGTGACCTCGGGCATCCAGATTTCTTTTTCTTCATCGCTGAAGTTGAACACTGCGTGAAGCTCTCTTCCTTCCGCCTTCCTGACGATCCAGAGGATGGAGGTGTCGCTGTAATCTTTTGTGTATACCTCTGCGTCCGCGCTGAAGACGGCGTCGTTCCTGCGGATTTCTTCCAGCCTGGTGAGGGCATGGAAGATCTTTTCCTGCACGCTTCCCTCTTTTTCTATATTTTCCGCCAGGTCCCAGCAGAATTTTCCCCTGTGGATGTAGCGGGAGTCCGGCGCTTTATCCGGGTCGTCTTTGTAAGTATAGTCGTTGACCTGTCCGATCTCGTCCCCGCTGTATAGCATAGGGATGCCGGACTGGGTAAACATGTACGCATGGAGCATGATGTCTTTTATCACCGCACGCTCCATTTTCTCCTCATCCTGCTCGAAGCCGGCGCTCTCGATCCCACACATGGAAGCCGTAGTGGCGCAGAAACGTGCGTCCCCTGTCACCGGGTCTTCGTTGTACAGTTCGCCCCTGCTGACGCTGCCCTCTGTCCTGCCCTGGAAATAATCGTTCAGGTATTTTTTGTGCGGCACTTCTTTCATGCCCCACTCGCTGAGCGTCGCGTAGTCCAGTCCCCAGCCGATATCGTCATGGCACCGGAGATAATTCAGGAATGTGTACTCTTTCGGGAGCGAGCAGACGATATCCATCTGCTTCCTCAAAAGCCGCACATCCCGGGTCGCCACTGTGTTCCATGTCGTTGCCATTGTAGTGACATTGTAGAGCATGTGGCATTCCGGCTTCTCTACCGTGCCGAAATACGGCGCCACCTTTTCCGGCTCCATGACCACTTCTCCGAGGAGCACGATGCCCGGGCACACGATCTCACCGATCATGCGCATCATCCGCACGATCGTATGCACCTGCTGCAGGTTCCGGCAGTTCGTCCCCAGTTCCTTCCAGATATAGGGCACCGCGTCGATCCGGATGATGTCCATCCCCTGGTTTGCCAGATAGAGGAAGTTGTACATCATTTCATTAAACACTCTCGGGTTGCGGTAATTCAGATCCCACTGGTACGGATAAAATGTGGTCATCACATAATGTCCGATCTCCGGCAGCCAGGTAAAATTCCCCGGCGCTGTTGTCGGGAATACCTGGGGCACAGTCTTCTCGTATTCCGCAGGGATCGACGGATCTGCGTAGAAGAAATACCGGCTCATATATTCGCCGTCTCCCTGGCGCGCCTTCACCGCCCACTCATGGTCCTCGGACGTATGGTTCATGACAAAGTCCATGCACAGACTGATCCCTTTTTCGTGGCACTTATCCGCCAGCTCTGCCAGGTCGTCCATGGTCCCCAGTTCCGGTTTCACTTTGCGGAAATCCGCCACCGCGTATCCGCCGTCAGACCTGCCCTTCGGCGAATCAAGGAACGGCATGAGATGGATATAATTCACATTGCATTTCTCAAGATACGGGAGCTTTTCCTGCACTCCTTTGAGGTTCCCGGCAAAATTGTCGATGTACATCATCATGCCGACCATATCCCGGCTGCGGTACCATTTCCCTTCTTTTTCCCGCTTTAAGTCAAGAGCCTTGAGGCTCTCTTTTCTCGAATCATAATAACGCTTCATCTGATCGCAGAGTTCTGCAAACATATCAGAATTTCCATATAACTCCATATACAGCCAGCGCAGCTCGTCATGGTGGCGGCTCAGCCTCTCTGTAAATACACGGTCCTCCTCAGCCGCCGTCCGGCCTGCTGCCTCAGGCCTGGCCGGTGCTGAGTGAACTGCTGCCCCGGTTCCGTCTATCTGCGCTGCTCTGTCCGCTGCCCCGGACCTTGCCGCCGCTGAATGAACCGCTGCCGCGCCCTGCTTTCCTGCCGCTGTATTCCTTTTTCTGTTTCCCTTTCTCTTTGCCATGGTCTCACTCCCCCTGCTCTTCCTGTACGAAATGCCACTGGTACGCCCTGTATTCGCCCAGCTCTACCGGGACCGGGATCCCTGCTTCCATGAGCGCTGTGCTGTTGTATGTCCTGCCGCTCTCCTCCTCGCGGTATACGGTATTTTCCGCCAGGCCCCTGAGCTTGATATAGGACACATCCATATTGGCATGCTGCCGGATCGTCACCGCCTGGACGAGCGCTTCTTTTCCGTCTTCTGAGGCAAATTCCCACGCCCCTGTGTCCGCTGTCTGCGGATCTGTCAGGCGGTAGTACAGCCCCTGCTGGACGAGCCGCGCGTACTTTTTGTACTCTTTGATCTGACCGCGGATCTCATCCTTTTCTTCTTCGCTCAGCTTGTTGAGATCCAGTTCATAGCCGAAGGTCCCCGGCGTCGCTGCCACTGCCCTGGTCTTAAGCGACGTGACCCTGCCGGTCTGGTGGTTCGGCGATGCTGAGACGTGCGACCCTACGGAAGACACCGGATAGATAAACGATGTGCCGTACTGGATCTCCAGACGGTCTATGGGATCCGTATTGTCGCTGCACCAGATCTGCGGCGTGTAATAGAGCATCCCGGCGTCAAACCTGCCGCCGCCTCCGCTGCACCCCTCGATCAGGATATCCGGGTAGCGCTGCACGATGCGCTCCAGGAAGTCATACAGGCCGAGGACATAGTCGTAGAGCACTCTGCCCTGCCCGTCTCCGGTCGCGGAGTACACGTCCGCGATGCTCCGGTTCATATCCCATTTGATATACTCGATATTCCCCTGGTCCAGGACCGCGCAGATCTTATCATAGATATAGTCCACCACTTCTTTTCTGGAGAAGTCCAGGACGAGCTGGTGCCTGGAGCGGTTCGGCCGGCGCCCCGGTATCACGAACGCCCAGTCCGGGTGCTCCCGGTAGAGGCTGCTGTCTTCATTTACCATTTCCGGCTCGATCCAGATGCCGAACTTCATCCCCATAGCATTGATCCTGCGGATGAGCTCTCCCAGGCTGCAGCCCAGCTTTTCCTCGTTGACCGTCCAGTCGCCCAGCCCCCTGAGCTCACTGTCCCGGTTCCCGAACCAGCCGTCGTCCATGACGAACATCTCGATCCCAAGATCCGCCGCCTGCTCAGCCAGCTTCACCAGATCCTCTCCGGTAAAGTCAAAATAGAATGCTTCCCAGCTGTTCAGGAGGATAGGACGGACGCTCTCTTTATATTTGCCTCTGCACAGATGCCCGCGCATGCACCGGTGCAGGTTCTGGGAGAGTTTCCCGATTCCTTCGGAGGAATAGCTTAAGATTACCTCCGGCGACTGGAACTCTTCCCCCGCCTCAAGGGAATAGGCGAACTGCTCCTCGCACAGCCCCATGAGCAGCCTTGTCTGATAATACTGATCCATCCCTGCCTCACTCTGGAATCCGCCGCTGTAGACAAAGGACATGGCATAACATCCGCCCGCGGTCTCTGTAGTCTCCCGCTCCGCCAGGATCACTGCCGGATTGTACTGATGGCTGGAAGTGCCCCTCAGGCTGCCGATCTTCGAGACCCCATGGCCCACAGGGAGCCTCTGGTAATTGCGCTCCATCGCATGGCGCCCGTAAAAGGTGATAAAGTCATACTCGCCGCCCAGCATGTCCAGACATGCCGGGGCCAGCTTTTTGACCGACACGTGTCCGCTGCTCCCGTTTACGATCTTTACGCTCCTCGTGATCACATCGTACTCGGGAAGCACGCCGTAGTACAGCACTGCCTGCACCTTTGAGACCCTGTCCTCCAGCACCACTTCCAGCGTCTGTGCTTCCTCTGCATCCGCGTACACTGCCGGCAGGCCTTTCAGAGAATATTTCCCCTCTCTGATGCTGTGGCTCACATACCGGAAATCGCTGCTGTATGTGCGGTCCGTGTTCTTGATGATGCAGGCAGGCGTCCTGTAATCTCCTGTGCCAAGCGACGGGAATTCCTGTGGGAGAGCATCCATTGAGTAGGTCTTATCCTTGCCCGCGTCATACGGATTCCCGGAAAAGCCTCTGTCGTAAAACGTCAGCAGGTAATCCATACAGCCGTCCGCCCGTTTCCCGTAATACAGATGGAGCAGGAACCCATACCGGTCCACCTGCATCTGGTAAGTCGTGTTCTTCGTGTGCAGAGTAAGTGTCTTCTGCTTTTCATCATATAATATGCTCATATTTAAGTCTCTCCTGATCTGTTTCTATCATAAATATAATAAGCGGGTGAATGTACTTCTCTGCACATAACACCCGCTCATGCAGGATGCGCGGATGCGCATCGCCACTTACTTCACGGCGCCGTTTACAACTCCATTGATGATATGTTTCTGGCAGATCACATAGAAGATAATGATCGGGATCAATGCCAGAAGATAAGACGCAAACGCCAGGTTATAGTTCGTACCGAACTGTGTCTGGAAAGTCAGCTGCGCCAGAGGCAGTGTGTTCTGTCCTTTTCCTGACATGATGATCAGAGGCGTCATAACGTCATTCCATACCGCAAGGGCTGTGATGACCGCAACCGTCGCGTGCATCGGCTTCATGATCGGGAAGATGATGCTCCAGAACGTCCGCCATGTGCTCGCCCCGTCTACCCTCGCCGCTTCTTCCAGAGCGATCGGGATATTTACGAGATATCCTGTGTAAAGAAGTAAATTCATCGGCATATAGAATACCACATACAGCAGGATAACGCCAGCCCAATTATCAAGGTGCATCTCAGCGGTCTGCTTTGCCAGCGGCATCATCAGGATCGCGAACGGGACAAACATACCGCTTACGATAAACAGGTAGATCACATTGTAGATCTTGCTGTGCGCTTTATTCCTTCCCACCGCATATCCCATCAGGGCATGGAGCAGGATGCAGAGCACTACCGTGGTCACTGTCACCAGAAGGCTGTTCCCCAGGGAACGCCAGAAATCCGTAAGTTCCATGGCCTGTGCAAAATTGCTCAGGCTCCAGGATGACGGGAGCGACAGGATGCCGGAAATGCTGTTGGTCATTTCAGAGGGCTGCTTGAACGCGATCACGATGGTCATATACAGCGGGAACGCCACTGTCAGCAGTCCGATAAACAGAAGGATCGTAACAGGCCAGTTGATTCTTGCTTTCATTTTCTCATACATTATAACTGTTCCTCCTTCTTACTTGATATGGTCATCTGCGCCACAGAGATCGCCACGATCACAATGAAGAATACGACCGCATTGGCGCTCTGGTAGCCAAAGCTTCCGCCGGACAGACCGTTATTGTAGATCAGATAGGAGATGGACTCTGTGCTCTGCTCAGGACCTCCCTTTGTCATTGCCATGATCTGGTCAAATACCATCAGGAAGTTCTTCACACAGAGTACCATGTTGATCGTAAAGAACGGGATGATCAGCGGGAAGGTCAGGTATTTAAATTTCTTCCACCCTGTCGCGCCGTCCAGGTCGCCCGCCTCGTACACATCCTCAGGCACTGTCTGGAGCCCGGAGATATAGATGATCGTATTCATGGCGATGGACTGCCATGCACACACGATCACAATGGCGATCCATGCGGTCTTGCTGCTGGAGAGCATACTGGAGCTCAGAGCCTCGATCCCCAGCGCGTCGCCCAGCCCCGGAAGGATATATGTAAAGAAATACTGGAAAATGTATCCTACGACCAGCGCCCCGAGCACGTTCGGGATAAAGTATGCCGCGCGCAGGAAGGTTTTCCCTTTGATCTTGCTGTTCAGTCCGAGGGCAAGGAGAAGGCTGATCACATTCGTCACGATCGTCGCCACGATGGCGAGCTTGATGGTGAACCAGTAAGAACCGCCGATCCTCGGATCAGTAAACAGGTCGATGTAATTGCGGAACCCCACAAAGTCATAAGTCCCAAAGCCTTTGAAGTTTGTAAAGCTGTAGATGACACCGCGGATCAGCGGTATCGTATTAAAGCAGACAAACAGTGCCAGGATCGGTATGGTGATCAGCATATAAGTCCGCTTGCTGTCGTTTGCATGTTTCATAATCTGCCCGCTCCTTTCCTATTTGTCAGTCCCGTGTTCTTCGTTGTACTCCTGTACCGCACGGATGATGTCTCTGTTATATCTCTGCCAGTCTTTGTCGAATTTCGCCAGGAACGCGTCCACATCCTTGTTGATCAGGAATGTCTGGATCTGTGCGTCCACCGCCATCTCGGACGGATAGTAGTGGTCCTGGTAGTCCGTCATATTACCGGACTCGATAAACGGCGACATCCCGTCCAGCATGGGCGCCAGCTCGAAATCTCCCTCTTTGCACGGCACCGCGTTCTGGTCGTCGATATAAGCCTGGATGTTTTCATCCGCCAGCAGGAAATCGAGCACCTCATACGCCGCATCCTTATTCTCGCACGCCGCGGTCACCGCAAACATCAGGTCAACTCCTGAGTTCAGCGTATTCTTTGACGCATCGTCATTCCCCGGGGTTACGAAGGAATCAATGTTCATCTCCGGATTCACGGAGAGGATCTGAGGCACCGCATAGCTTCCGATCGGGTACATCGCTGACTCTCCGTTGGCAAACGCGGTACACGCGTCATTGTATCCGTATGCGAACGGGTCCTCCGGCCCGTAGCTTACCAGTTCCAGACATTTCTCCGCTGTCTCCCGGTATTCATCCGTGAATGTGGTCTCTCCTGCGTTCACCTGCTTACATGTATCCGCAGGCGCCAGGTCAACGGCAAGGGAGTTCCACGGCGCCAGGCAGGTCCATGTATCTCGGAACCCAAAATAGAACGGCAGGATCCCCTCTGCCTGGATCTCCTCACAGAGATCGATCAGCTCACTCCATGTCTCCGGTATCTCCCATCCATGCTCCTCGAACATATCCTTGTTGTACAGGATGCCCGCCGCATTCGCCACATAGGGCACGCCGTACGTCCCGTCCGTGGGAGTGATCTCCAGCGCTTCCAGGATATCCACATAGGATTCCTTGATGTCCGCCAGCCCCGGATAGTCCGATACATCCGCGAGGATATCTGCATCTACATAATAGGAGTAGTTGATATCCCCCCCTATGCCGATAATGTCCGGGTAATCTTCCCTTACGAACCGTGTCCTCATGATCGTACTGGCATCATTCGGCGAACTGATGGTCAGATGGATGTCATCGTGAGACGCATTGAACTCCTCCTCCACCTTGTCGAAATACGCTGCTGCCTCTGGTTTGTACTGGAGGATCTCGATCTCCGTTTTCCCTGAGTTTTCATCCGCACCGCATCCCGGAAGGATGGCCGCTGCCAGCATGGCTGCTGCCAGAGCCATGCTAATCGCATTTTTTCTTTTCATCGTAGTCCCAGCTCCTTCCTTTAGCCTTAAACTTTTCTTTGTCTTATTATAACATTTCAAAATGCGTCCTAAAATATCTTCATTTCTTTTATTTTATACCAATATTCAACTTATACATTGTTTATATAAAGTGTAGTCGCATTATGGTATATTTTGCGCTATAATAGCCGTAAAGACATGCATTAAGAACAGTGGAGATGATACAGATGAGTGATTTTTTGTTTTCCGTATTTCCCAATGAAAATTTCGTAGACCTGGGGCTGTACCAGTTCGGCAAGGAACAGTGCGTGCCTGCCCACTCCTTCGGCCCCGCATCCAGGAACCATTACCTCTTCCACTATGTCCTGTCCGGCACAGGGCGTCTCATGGCAAATGATTCCAAGGGACAGACGAAGGAATACCAGATTAAGAGCGGCCAGGGGTTCATGATCTTCCCCAAGCAGATCAACACCTACATCGCAGACCAGGAGCTTCCATGGGAATATGCATGGATCGAATTCGACGGGCTCAGGGCAAAGGAGATCGTCGAGCTCGCGGGGCTTACCCCGGACCACCCGGTGTATCACGCCTCGTCAAAAGAGCTGCGGGAACTCATGAAAGACGAGATGCTCTACATCGCGGAGCACGGGGACGCGTCCCCCTTCCATCTGATCGGGCATCTCTTCCTCTTCATCGACTACCTGTCCCGCTCCTCTGTGACCATGCACCTGTCGTCCAACGGGAAGGTCCGCGACTTCTATATTAAAGAAGCGCTGAATTATATTGAACAGAATTTCCAGAATGATATCTCCGTAGAAGGGATCGCGCAGTTCTGCGGGCTGAACCGCACGTATTTCGGAAGGATCTTCAAAGGAGCCGTGGGCAAGTCCCCGCAGGAATTCCTCTTAAGCTACCGCATGACAAAAGCCGCGGAACTGCTGAAGCTGACCAGGCTCTCCATCAGCGACGTCGGAAACGCTGTGGGATATCCGAACCAGCTCCACTTCTCGCGGGCATTTAAAAACACATACGGAGTCTCGCCCCGGGAGTGGCGGAGCCAGAACCAGATAACTCACGGAGAGTAGATCTGTCTCTGGATATTCCACTCCCGCTCTGGTAAAATAGGGGCAATAGATAAAACGAAGAATAGACAAGGAGGTTTTGCGGGATGAAGGTCATTGACTTTAAAGATGCAAAATGCCGTCACTGTTACAAATGTGTGCGCAACTGCGCGGTAAAAGCGATCTCAGTCAAGGATGAGCAGGCGAGGATCATGGTGGACCACTGCATCAACTGCGGACGCTGCCTGGAGGTCTGTCCTCAGAATGCAAAGACATTTGCCAGCGACATGGAACGTGTAAAAGACTATCTGCGGCAGGGATTTAAGACCGTTATATCCATCGCCCCGTCCTATGCGGGCGTGCTGGAATTCGACACGCCCGGACAGGTCGTGGACGCTCTCCAGAAGCTGGGATTCCGGGAAGTCCGCGAGACCGCGGAGGGCGCTGCCCTTGTGACGAACGAATACAAAAAACTGGTGCGGCAGAACGAAATGCCGAACATCATCACCACATGCTGCCCGAGCGTGAACGACCTGATCGAGAAGTATTACCCGGACTGCGCGAAGCTGATGGCGCCCGTCGTATCCCCGATGACCGCCCACGGACGGTATATCAAGAAGATCTACGGGCCGGATGTAAAGGTCGTCTTCCTCGGGCCCTGTATCGCGAAAAAGCAGGAGGCTATCGGGGATGAGAGAGTATTTGGCGCGGTGGACGCGATCCTTACTTTTGAGGAGCTGGCGGACTGGCTCCACGAGGAAGGGATCGATCTGCATCAATGCGAAGATAAGCCCATGGGAAACCCGAATCCGAAGATCAACCGCCTCTATCCTGTGAGCGGCGGCGTGATCCAGTCTGTGATCACAGAAGAGGATGCGGACGGATACCACAAGGTATTTGTAGACGGGCTGGAAAACTGTATGGAAATGCTGGAATGTCTCCGGAAAGGTGAGCTGGACCACTGTTTCATCGAGGCGAACGTCTGCGAGGGCGGATGCGCGAAGGGCCCGGCATCCGCGCACTGGAACACTTCCTATGTAAAGACGAAAGTAAAGATCGAGAACGTCGTATCTTACAAGGCGGCGAGAGACCTGCCCGACATGAGCACAGAAGAACTGGCGAAAGAATTCGGCGACCACAGCCTGTCGGATATCATGCCGTCAGAAGAACAGATCCGCAGGATCCTAAGGTCCACAGGGAAATATTCCCCGGAGGACGAACTGAACTGCGGCGCGTGCGGGTATTCCACCTGCCGCGAAAAGGCGGTCGCTGTCTTCCAGGGCAAGGCTGAGCTGTCCATGTGCATGCCGTATGCGCTGGCGCAGGCAGAGTCCATGTCCAATGTAGTCATGGATGTGACCCCGAACATGATCTTTGTGATCGGCAGCGACATGCGCATCCTGGACTGCAACCGGAAAGGTCAGGAACTCCTTGGCGTAGGGCACGAAGAGGCGGTCCAGAGATACATATTCGAATTCATAGAGACCGAAGATATCGAGACAGCTCTTCTCACAAGAGAGCCTGTGCTGCACAAGAAGATCCAGCTCGAAAACGGCAGGATGGTCGCTGAGGAGACCATCGTGTACATCGAAAACCTGGATGCTGTCCTCGTCACATTCCAGGATGTGACAAGGGATGAAAAGATCCGGGAACAGCACTATAACCTGAAAGTAGAGACCGTGGAAATGGCGCAGAAAGTCATTGAGAAGCAGATGATGGTGGCTCAGGAGATCGCAGGGCTCCTCGGCGAGACGACCGCAGAGACAAAGGTCACCCTCACCAGGCTCAGAGATTCGATCCTGAACGAGGAGGAATGACTATGAGCGTGAGTATCGATGTGGCTTGGAAAAGCCTGAATAAACAGAACGAAGAACTCTGCGGAGACAAGGTTGAGATCATCAAGACACAGGATTCGGATATCATGATCCTGGCGGACGGCATGGGCAGCGGGGTGAAGGCAAACATCCTCGCCACACTGACATCCAAGATCCTGGGAACTATGCTCTACGAGGGGGCTGACATCGAGTCCTGCGTGGAGACGATCGCCAAGACACTCCCCATCTGCAAGGTCCGGAAAGTCGCTTACGCCACGTTTTCCATCCTCCAGATCTTCCACAGCGGGGAGGCGTATCTGGCGGAATTCGACAATCCGTCCTGCGTCTTCATCCGCGACGGGAAGATCGTGAAATATCCCTATGAGACGCGGGAGATCGGCGGGAAAAAGATCCATGAGTACCGCTTCCAGGTAAAAAAGAACGACTGTTTTGTGCTGATGAGCGACGGGGTCATCTACGCAGGGGCAGGCTCCATCCTCAATCTCCAGGGCTGGACCTGGGAGGCAATGGCGGAATATACACTGAAATGTACGAAAAAGACCATGTCCGCGTCCAGGCTCGCAGTGATGCTCAGCCAGGCATGCGATGAACTGTATGAAGAAAAGCCCGGTGATGACACAACCGTGGCAGTGGCGCGGGTGATCGACCGCAGAGTGGTCAATATCTTCACCGGCCCTCCCAGATCAAAGGACGACGATGAGCGGCTGATGCACGAGTTCATGCATACCGAGGGGAAAAAGGTCGTGGCAGGCGGCACGAGCGCCAATATCGCCGCGCGTATCCTGGGCCGGGAGATCATAACAAAGGTGGACAGCCGGAACCCGGATGTACCGCCCATGGCGACACTGGAAGGCATAGACCTGGTCACAGAGGGCGTGCTGACCCTCGGGAAATGCCTGAAGATCCTGAAAAAATACGTCAATGACGAATTCGACGCAGAGTTCTTTGACGAACTGGACGCAGACAACGGAGCCTCCCGGCTGGCAAAGCTGCTGATCGAAGACTGCACGGAGCTGAACCTTTTCGTCGGCACGGCAGTCAATGAGGCGCATGCCGAGTCAGAGCTGAACTTCGACCTGAGCATGCGGCAGAACCTCGTGGACCAGCTGATCGCCACGGCAGAAAAAATGGGGAGGACGGTAACTGCCAAATACTACTGAAATCTGTATTTGCGGGGGAGCCTTCCTGTTGGCAAAACGTACGAAAACAGTGAAGCGCAGATATCGGAGCCATATCCCCGTCCATCGCGAAAACCTCCTGCAGCAAACCGGCGGTTTTCGGACGTTCAGCCATCGGCCGGCTCCCCCACGAATACCGTTTTACATCGGTTTGTCCGGTATGATGACCGCTGCTATGATATACGCGAGTATCCCGCCGCCCGTACACCCGAACAGCACGAAGAGCAGCCGGATCAGAGTCGGGTCTATATTAAAGTATTCTCCAATGCCTCCGCACACTCCGCAGAGCATTTTATTTGTTCTTGATCGATATAACTTTTTATCTGTCATTTTGCTTCTCCTTCCTTAATAGCCAAATCTTATTTTTCCATTTTCCCGGCAGCGTTATTCAAAATTGATCTCTACTCTTCCCATGTCGCATTCCGCTTTGACCCTGCAGTCGCTCCCGTTGTCTATTTCTTTTTTATTCACGATCCCGTTGTATAACTCTCCGTCTATCATCAGTTCTCCAACAGCACATTTTAATTCATAGTCGTAAGCGTCCGCTGTCCCCGGCAGGGTGCACAGCACTTCTCCAATATTACAATCAAGCTCTGCTGATCCTGTCACTTCGCCTTCCAGTATGATCTGCCCGACGCCGCATTCTGCGTCCAGCCGCTCTGCCGAGAAAGCGGAAACAATGATCTGTCCCGCATCCGTCTTTACTTCCAGTTCCCTGGCTTCTATTTCTGACAACTCGATGAGCCCTGCCTTTGCATCCGCCGTTATTTTCTGAAAATAAATCCACCGCGGCACGCTGATATACATGATGCCGCTGTCCTGGGTATTCAGACGTCCCCGGTCTTCCATATGGACCTGGAGTTCTGAGCCATCCTGGGTGACTGTTATCATATCCTTCAGGTCATCCCTGCACTGAGAAGTATCTACGACGATATCGCCGGCGTAAACTTCTCCCAGCTCTTCATCATACGGCAGTACACAGACCGACATACCGGTAAGTTCAAGATCCAGCTCATCGATCCCTGAGTAAGATGTTATATCTCTCCCGTTGATCTCACCCGGGGTGTACTCCCCGTCCGGCAGCTCGGATACATCCGTGGTCACTGTAACTTCATTCCTGATCCGGATCCCCAGCCGGTCCATCCAGTCTCTTACGATATGTTCATCCTGTTCGTCCCGCAGAAGCGCAAGCCCGCCCAGAGCAGTGCCGGCAACGGCGAGGAAAATCCCGATGGCAGCCAGGACTGCACATATGATCCAGAAAATCTTCCATCCTTTTTTCATTTTTTACACCGCCTTTCCATAGATCGGGCGCCTGCACAGGCTGACAAATCCTCTGATCATAGCCGGATACACTATCATACAGAGTTTTACGGTACCCACAGTTGCCATCAGCCCCAGTACGAACAGCAGTATACCCACTCCTGTGACGATCATACCCGCAGGTGGGATGACTAGAAGCGCCAGTCCGGTTACAGCTACGACACCGCCTGAGATCATGACCGCTATCGCGGCAATGACAAGTCCTGCAAAGAAAAAGAACACTGCTGCCGCCACTCCGAGCACGATCCCGGCCACTCCCAGGGTCACTGGCCAGATGACGATCGCTATAAGGACGATCAGCAAGATCTTCAGACCTCTGCTGGTCCATGGGGCGTCTTTCTGAGCCGTTCCATTTCCCCGACCGTTTTCCTGCCCGTTTCCATATCCATATCCATTTCCATTTCCCTGTCCATTATTATAGCCGTCTGCTCCTGTCCTGCCGCCGGCCCCGCTGCCGGGACCTGCTCCCTGGCCGGAGCGCTGCCCGTATTTTTCCATATAATCTTTATGGTCAAAACGGGACTCGTCGAATTCTGTCCCAAAATAATCTGCCTTTATCGACTCTGCCACTTTCTCCGGGCTTCCCAGTTCCCTGATCGCCTCAGCCTCATTTTCCTCGCCTGCATCCGCTAAATAATCAACATAATACTGTATCGCTGCCTGGCGCTCTTCCTCCGGGATCCCGGATAACCGCTGTTCAAGTTCAGCCAGAAATTCCACACGGTTCATGCAGTTACACCTCCCTCAAATATCTCGTTGATCTTCTGGATATAAATCTTCCACTCTGATTTATACAGATTCAGCTGCGCCATCCCCCGGGACGTCACCTTATAATACCGTCTGTTCCTGCCGTCAAACTGCCTGTCATAGACCTCCAGGCATTCATCCTTCTGGAGCCTGCGCAGGACCGGATACAGCGTGGACTCAGATACATCGATCACCTTACGCACATCCTGCGTGATCCGGTAACCATACGTCCCTTCGTCTTCCATAGAGACGACTGCCAGAACGATAGCATCCAGAAGCGCCGCGCCTGTATTAAATACCATGCGATCACCCTTTCTGTCTAATATCTTATTATTAAAACAATTTGCAATATTGTATTGTTTTCTATATTATATTCTATATAATATTATCTGTCAATGCAATATTACTTAAGTTATACTTAAGAATTCCTAAAGAAAGCCAATCTGTATTTGTGGGGGGGGAACCAGCTGATTGGATATGGGTACGAAAACCGTGGGTTTGATTGAGGACGTTTTCGCGGCGGGCGGGGATATGGCTTGGGTTCCGGTTCCGTAATCTGGGAAAGACGTAAAAAGAATGGGATACGGCTAAGGACAATTTCAAAGCGGAAGATTCGCCTGCGGCTCAGGCATCCGCTTTGAAATTAACGCCGCATCCCATTCTTTTAAGTCTTTCCATCAGATTACTCCAAGTCACCGCCGCCATATCCCCGCCCGCCGCGAAAGGTGCATCAAAGGGTCGGTTTTCTGCGTGCATCCGATCGGAAGGCCCCCGCAGGCAAATGCAGGATTTCGAAAGTTGGGTGAGAAGGGAGCTTCAACGGCAGAACAGGAAGCTTTACCAAACGGAAGGTGCCACGGACTTCCGGGAGAGGGTTAGCCGTCCGATTTGGCCCAGCAAGCTGGGCCTCTCTACTGGTTATAGTTTAGTTTTTGCTGCCCCGGAGCCCCGGAGCCGAAGCCACCCACGCATCCGTGCTGAATACGTCTTCTATAACCGCGCTTCGATGTTTTCGGACGTTTTACTCTGACAGAAGTTCCCCCGCAAATACAGATTTAAATCCTCCCATAGAGTTTCGTCACTCTGAGTATCTCCTCTGCCAGCTCTTCGTCAAACTGCTCTTTCTTCATCCTCCACACCCAGTTTCCGCCAAGTGTGGACGGGATATTAATGCGCGCCTCGCTCCCGAGGCCGAGGTAATCCTGCATGGGGATCACGCACAGGTCTGCCACGCTCCCCATTGCCAGGCTGATAAAGTCTCCTGCCAGGCTGTCTTCGTCCAGCCTCGGCTTGCACATATATTCCTTCGCGAAATCTCTGGCATATTTCCCCACCTCATGATACCAGCCCCTTGTGGTGTCATTGTCGTGGGTGCCGGTGTAGACGACACAGTTCGTCGGATATGTGTGCGGGAGGTAATTTGAGGACTCTCTCGCGTCGAACGCGAACTGGAGCACCTTCATTCCCGGGAACCCGCTGTCCTTGAGGAGCTGGAGTACGCTCGGAGTGAGGAATCCCAGATCCTCCGCGATGATCTCCGGCCGTCCCAGCTTTTTCTCGATGGCGCGGAAGAGATCCATGCCCGGTCCCGGCAGCCACTTTCCGTTTACGGCAGTCTTCTCCCCGTATGGGATCGTGTAATACTCATCAAAGCCCCGGAAATGATCGATCCGCACTACATCATATAATTTCAGGCAGTGCTCGATCCTGCGGATCCACCACTCATACCCTGTGCTCTTATGGTATTCCCAGTCATACAGCGGATTGCCCCAGAGCTGTCCCGTAGCGGAGAATGCATCCGGCGGGCAGCCTGCCACTCCTGTGGGCTCGTTGTTCTCATCAAACTGGAACATCTGTGGCGCTGCCCATGTATCCGCGCTGTCAAACGCCACATAGATTGGGATATCCCCGATGATCTTCACGCCCTGCTCATTTGCGTAGGCGTGGAGCTTTTTCCACTGGCGGTCAAACTCATACTGCTGGAACTGATAGAAACCGATCTCCTCTGCCAGTTCTTCTCTTGCCGCTGACAGGGCTTCCTCTTCCCTGTTCCTGAGCGGAGCGTCCCACTCATTCCAGCTCACACCGCTGTTCTTGTCTTTGACTGCCATGTACAGGCTGTAATCGTCCAGCCAGAAGGCATTCTCACTTACAAAGCGCTCATAATCCTCCCGCTCACGAAGTCCTTCGCGACGTTCCTCGTGATGTCCGTCTGCCATGCGGCCGCAGAACCGCGCGTAAGCCTTTTTCAGCACTTTGAACCTTGTCTTATAGATCCACTCATAATCAATGCCCTCTTCCTGCCCTTCCGGGTCGTATTCCCTGCTCTCCTCCTCTGTCAGGAGTCCCTCGCTGACCAGTGTCCCGAGATCGATAAAATAGGGATTGCCCGCATACGTGGAGAAAGACTGGTACGGGGAGTCCCCGTAACCAGTCGGTCCAAGCGGCAGGATCTGCCAGTAACTCTGTCCTGCTTTTTTCAGCATATCCACGAATTGATAAGCTTCCTCTGAGAAGCATCCGATCCCGTGCTCTGACGGCAGGGAAAATACGGGCAGTAAGATTCCGCTCGCTCTTTTCATTTTACTTTTCCTCCTATAATTTCCAGATATCTCTGTTATACTCCGCAATCGTCCTGTCGGATGAGAAGAATCCCGCCTCCGCGATATTGACCAGCATCATCTTTGCCCATGTCTTTCTGTCCGCGTAAGCCGCCAGCGCCTTTTCTTTTGTCTCTTTGTAAGAGTCAAAATCAAGCAGCGTCATGAACCAGTCTTTGTTGATGAGCTCATTTTTCAGCCTTGTCAGATTCTCCTCGCAGCCGATCTCCAGCATCTCATCGCTGGTGATAAAGTCAACGGCAGCCCTGATCGCCGGATTCTCTTCATAGTAAGTCCTTGACACATAGTCCGCCTTTGCATAGTGCTCGATGACCTCGTCGCTGGATGCCCCGAATACGAAGATATTGTCATCGCCCACAGCTTCGTGGATCTCTACGTTCGCGCCGTCCTCTGTACCCAGGGTCACCGCGCCGTTGAGCATGAATTTCATGTTTCCTGTGCCGCTCGCCTCTTTGGATGCGAGGGAGATCTGCTCGGAGATATCGCACGCGGGGATCAGTTTCCCTGCTTTTGTCACGTTGTAGTTCTCTACCATGACCACCTTCAGGTACGGGCTCACCTCCGGGTCATTATTGATGATCTCCTGAAGGCAGAGGATCAGGTGGATGATATCTTTGGCGATCACATACGCGGGAGCAGCCTTTGCCCCGAAGATCGCTGTCACCGGCGCTGAAGGGATCTTCCCTGCTTTGATCTCCAGATATTTGTCGATGATATACAGGGCGTTGAGCTGTTGGCGTTTGTACTCGTGGAGACGTTTCACCTGGATATCAAAGATCGTGTCAGGGCTGATCTCGATCCCCTGCGTCTCCTTCAGGTAAGCTGCGAGTTCTTCTTTATTTCTGTGCTTGATCTCAAGGAGCCGGTCCAGGACTTTATCGTCGTCTTTGAATGCAAGCAGCTTCCTGAGTTCATCGGCGTCCTTTTTATATCCCTCCCCGATCGTCTCGTCCAGGAATCCGGCGAGACGCGGATTGCAGTGCAGCAGCCACCGGCGGAACGTAATGCCGTTTGTCTTATTATTGAACTTCTCCGGATAGATCTTATAGAAGTTGTTCAGCTCGGAATTTTTCAGGATCTCTGTGTGCAGCGCAGCGACGCCGTTGACGCTGAACCCATAGTGGATGTCAATATGCGCCATGTGCACGGTATCATTCCGGTCAATGACGGCAACGCTCTCGTCCTCAAATTTTCTCCTTACCTTGTCGTCCAGGATCTCAATGATCGGCACAAGCTGCGGAACTACTTTCTTAAGATAAGAAACCGGCCATTTCTCCAGCGCTTCCGCAAGGATGGTGTGGTTTGTGTAAGCACATGTCTTCTCCACTACGTTTACCGCGTCATCCATGTCCATCCCCCGCGCTGTGAGCAGGCGGATCAGTTCCGGGATCACCATGGTCGGATGGGTGTCATTGATCTGGATCACCGCGTAGTCCGGCAGGTCATACAGAGTACATCCCTTTGCCACGCACTCATCCAGGATAAGCTGCGCGCCCGCGCTGACCATGAAATACTGCTGGTAGATACGCAGGAGCCTTCCCTGCTCGTCGCTGTCATCCGGGTAGAGGAATAGCGTCAGGTTCTTCCGGATATCCTCTTTGTCAAACTCGATCCCGTCATGTACGATCGTCTCATCCACAGAGTCAAGGTCAAACAGATGCAGCTTATTTGTCTTATTGTTATATCCTGTCACCTCGATGTCATACATCCTGGCATTCACTTTCAGCCCTCTGAACTCCACCGGGTAAATGACGTCTGTCTTTTTCAGCCAGGACTTCTCCCCGATCCACGGGTTCGGAGTCTCCTTCTGGAGATGGTCTTCAAACACCTGTTTGAAAAGTCCCAGATGATAATTCAGTCCGATCCCGTCCCCTGCGAGTCCCAGCGTCGCGATCGAATCAAGGAAACACGCGGCAAGCCTTCCAAGCCCTCCGTTTCCGAGAGACGGCTCTGCCTCCGCTTCCTCGATCTCACAGATGTCTTTTCCGTTCTTTTCCAGCATCTCCTTCACTTCCTGGTAGATACCCAGGTTGATCATATTGTTGGAGAGCAGCTTCCCGATCAGGAACTCTGCTGAAATATAATAGAGTTTCTTTTTACTGTCCGTGCGCTCCTTCTCCGCCGCCATATCCTGCACGATGGTAAGAAGCCCGTTATAGATTTCCTCATTGGAAGCCTGGGAAACCGTCTTTCCCAGATACGCCTCTAATCTTTCCTGAATCTTCATGATAATCTCCTTTCGAAACATCCTGTGAACTGTAACCTTTGTTTAGCAGTATAATATGTTTTCTCAGATATTTCTTGCAATATTATTTCTTTTCATTGTACAATACTATCAAAGCGAGGTTGATCTTATGAATATCAGTGAATACCAGAATTACCACGAGACGAAGTCCCACACCACGGCGGATTTTCCCTACAACACCTATCTCTGCTCCATCCCGCGCGATTTTCCCGGAGTGCCCCTGCACTGGCACTCTGAGGTCGAACTTATCGTCATTAAAAAAGGCAGGGGCATCGTATCCTCTGACTTTCAGAAGCGCACGGTCACGTCCGGCGATATCATCGTCATCCGCCCCGGACAGCTCCACTCCATCGAGCAGTACGCCGGTCATGTCATGGAATACGAAAATATCATTTTCAAGCCTGACCTGCTCATATCCGGGAGCGATGACCTGTGCGCCGCGAAATTTATCACGCCGTTTATGGAGGGAAAACTCCCTTCCGAACCTTACCTGACCCCGGCGCTCTCCTGGTATCAGCCGGCTTCTGAGTGCATCCGCGAGATCGACCTTCTCTGTGCGACCCGCCCGGAAGGTTACCAGCTCGCGGTAAAGGGGCATTTGTTTTTATTCTTTTTCCTCCTCATCTCCAACAGGCAGAAAAAAGAGACTGCGCCTGCCCCGCAGACAAAGTCTCTGGAAAAGATGAAGACCATCCTGAAATATGTAGAGGAGCATTATGCCGACCATATCACGATCGATGATATGGCAGCGCTCACCTATTACAGCAAGTCTCATTTTATGAAGTTTTTCAAATCCCATATGGGAGCCGGCTTTATCGAGTATCTGAACGATTACCGACTCACGATGTCAGAGCGCCTGCTCCGTTCATCCGACGATCCTGTCACAGAGATCGCTGAAAAATGCGGTTTTGACAATCTCTCTTACTTTAACCGCATTTTCAAGAGGAAATACGGGCAGGCGCCGGGAAGATGGAGACAGAGCGCCTCGAAAGATCTGTGAGCGGACAGCTGGCAGACCTCTGCCCGCTCTTTTTCCCAGTCAGTATCCTGTTCCTATTTCCCGAACCCGCAGTTCGGGAATGTGCACACCGGACAGTTCAGGCACAGCCCGCCCTCGCCCAGCACAGAGAAGTCCTCCGCGCACAGCTTCTCCCCCGCCACGATCCGCGGGAGCACAAGGTCAAAGATCGTGCGCTTTGCATACATCACACACCCCGGCAGCCCCATGACAGGGATACATGTTTCTCCATTGTCTCCATAATGATACGCCAGCATGAACATTGCTCCCGGCAGCACCGGTGCGCCGTATGTGATGACCTCGTCCGATGCGCTGCGGATGGCGAGAGGAGTCCTGTCGTCCGGGTCCACGCTCATCCCTCCGGTGCACACGACAAGATCAGCGCCTTTTGCGATCCACTCTCTGACGGCATCCTCCACCATCTCCGGCCTGTCGTCGCACAGGGTATTTCCCAGCACTTCCACATGATATTCTTCCAGCTTTTCCTTCACCACAGGTGTGAATTTATCTTCGATCCGCCCGTGGTACACCTCGTTCCCGGTCGTCACGATCCCTGCTTTCATCTCCCGGAAGGGAAGCAGGCGGAAGACAGGCTCATCCCCGCAGATTTCTTTCACGCAGTTCATCTTCTCTTCTTCGATGACCAGGGGCACGACGCGCATCCCGGCGATCTTATCCCCCTGTTTCACAGGGAAGTCTCCGTGGCGCGAGGCGATCACTATCTGCCCCATCCCGTTCACTGCGTTCAATTTCTCCCGGTCGATCTTCAAAAGCCCGTCCGCTTCCGCGGTCAGCTCGATCTTTCCCTCTTTCGGTTCCGACGCGCCCATATGCTCCCCCTGGCAGACCTGCCGGAGGATCTCCGCCGCGTCATTCTCGTGGAGCATCCCCTCCTGCTTCTCCCACACATAGAGATGCTCCTTCCCCACAGAGAGAAGTACAGGGATATCCTCTTCGGTCACTACATGTCCTTTCCGGAATACCGCGTCCTTGACCACGCCCGGTATGATCTGGGTGATGTCATGGCACAGCACGCTTCCGACCGCATCTTCTGTCCTGATCAGTTTCATCTGTCTTCTCCTCCGTTCCGTCTGCCCGTGATCCTGCACAGGCTGTTCCCCCGCTCTCTCCGTTCTGCTCTTTTTCTCCTGAGCCTCATTTCTTCTCTATATCTCTATCTCATCCAGCTCTTTCATCCAGACCGCGGCGCAGGCGTCGCTGGGCATCCTCCAGTCCCCTCTGGGCGAGAGCGCCACTGTCCCCACCTTCGGTCCGTCCGGAAGGCAGGAGCGCTTAAACTGCTGGGAGAAAAATCTCCGGCAGAATGTTTTCAGCCACTTCAGGATCACTTCGCCGTCATAATCCCCTTCAAACGCTCTCTTCGCAAGCCGGAAGATCTTTGCCGGCTCATATCCGAAGCGCAGCATATAATAAAGGAAGAAATCATGCAGCTCATACGGTCCCACAAGGTCTTCTGTCTTCTGCGCGATATCCCCATCCTTTGGCGGCAGCAGCTCCGGGCTCACCGGAGTATCCAGCACGTCATAGAGCACGCTTTTCAGCTCCTGGTCTTTTGTCTCATCCGCCGCGTATTTTACAAGATGGCGCACCAGCGTCTTCGGCACGGACGCATTCACTCCGTACATGGACATATGGTCCCCGTTGTAAGTCGCCCAGCCGAGGGCAAGCTCCGACATATCCCCGGTCCCGATCACCATGCCGCCTGTCCGGTTCGCGATGTCCATCAGCACCTGGGTACGCTCCCTGGCCTGAGAGTTTTCATAAGTCACATCATGTTCCTCCGAATCCTGGCCGATATCCCGGAAGTGTACATTCACCGCCTCTGCGATGGGCACCTCTCTGAGTGTTGCCCCTGTCTTTTTCGACATCTCGCAGGCATTCTGGTAGGTGCGGTCCGTGGTCCCGAAGCAGGGCATGGTCACTGCGATGATATCCTTCTTGTCTCTTCCGAGCATGTCAAAGGCACGGGCAGTCACAAGGAGCGCCAGGGTAGAGTCAAGCCCCCCTGAGATCCCCACAACCGCGGTCTTTGAATTTGTATGTGCCAGACGCTTTTTCAGCCCCATCGCCTGGATCGTCAGTATTTCCTCGCACCGCTCCGCGCGCGCACTCTCATCGGACGGAACGAACGGCGTCTTCGGGAACACCCTCGTCAGCTCCACATCTTCCTTTTCCATTTCCACGGTAAACGGCACGCGCATGAGCGTTCCATCCGGGTCAGCCTGGAAGGTCGTATTCTTCCGCCGCTCGCTGACGATGCGTTTCAGGTCAAACTCAGAATAAATGATCTCGTTTTTATATCTCGCAGCTTCTTTGAGGACTGCCCCGTTCTCCGCGATGATATTGTGCCCGCCGAACACAACGTCCGTGGTGGATTCCCCTTCCCCGGCATTGGCGTACACATACCCCGCGATCAGCCTTGCGGACTGTCCGGCGATCAGCTCCCTGCGGTAAGTGTCCTTTCCGATCGTCTCATCGCTGGCAGAACAGTTGACGATCACAGTCGCTCCCTCGATCGCCGCCTGTATGCTGGGCGGCACAGGAGACCACACGTCCTCGCAGATCTCCGCGGATACGATCAGGTCTTCCATGCCGGAAGCCTCGAACAGGATCTGGGGGCCAAAGAGCACCTGCTCCCCCTCGAACAGGATATATCCTGCCTGGTCCGGTCCCGGCGTAAACTGCCTCATCTCATAGAACTCCGCATAGTTCGGGAGAAATGTCTTTGTCGTAAATCCGAGGATTTTCCCCCGGTTCAGCGCAGCCGCGGTATTGTAAAGCTTCCCCCTTACAGCCAGCGGCATCCCCACAAATGCAAGGATATCTTTGTCCTCCGTGTATTTTGCGATATGCTGCAGCGCCCTGCGCGCCGCCTCGAGGAGTACGTCCTGGGTAAAAAGATCCCCGCATGTATATCCAGTGATGCAGAGCTCCGGGAATACGATGATCTTTGCTTTCCTTTCGCATGCCTCTCCGATCGCCCTGCATATATTCTCTGTATTGTATTCCACATCAGCCACCCGGATGTCCGGCGTAGCTGCCGCCACTTTTACAAATCCATGTCTCATCTTCTCTCCACCTTCCTGCCCGGGCAGACATTTTCTCCCGGACCGTCTTCATGCTTACTGGTCTGCGTTTACTGTTTCGGATCTGCCGCTTCTGCTGCTCTGGGCTGTCTGACCAGCACTTACATCTGCCTTACCTATCTGCTTTTCTTCAGCAGCTCTTTTAATTCTTCCACAGTATAGTTGTATGCTGTATTGCAGAAATGACATTTCACTTCAATGTCTTCCCCGTCATCGATCATGGACTGGATATCCTTCTTCCCGATGCTGATGATCGCTTTCTCGATCCGTTCTTTCGAACAGTTGCAGTAAAACCGCGCCGGCATTGTATCCGTGATCTCCAGGTCCAGCCCTTCCAGCACCTGCGAGAGCATCTCTTCCGGCGTGTGCCCGTTGTCCAGCATAGAAGTCACGGACTGGATATTCCGGATATTCTCTTCCAGCTTATTGAGCACCTCATCCTCGATAAACGGCATCACCTGCACGATAAAGCCGCCCGCGCAGCGCACGGTATTATTCTTCTCCATGAGCACGCCCAGCCCCACAGAAGACGGCACCTGCTCTGACGTAGCAAAATAATATGTCAGGTCCTCCGCGATCTCCCCGGTCTGGAGGATCGTCTGCCCGGAATAAGGCTCTTTGAGCCCCATGTCCTTGATCACTGTCATCACGCCCTGCCCCAGCGCTCCGCCCACATCCAGCTTGCCGTTTTTCGGCGGAAGGATCACTTCCGGGTCATGGACATATCCTTTCACATTTCCCTGGCTGTCCGCTGTCACTGTCAGCCCGCCGATCGGCCCCGAGCATTTGATCTGGATCGTCAGCATGTCCGTGGCATTTTTCATCATGCTGCCCATCATCGCCCCGCCGGTCAGAAGCCGTCCGAGCGCCGCCGTCGCCACAGGGCTTGTCCCATGCCTCTGCCGCGCTTCCTCCACAAGATCCGTGGTCACTGCCGCAAACGCGCGGATCTGCGTATTTGCCGCTGCTGCTCTTACAATATAATCTCCCATCTTTCACAATCTCCTGTCATTAAACTTTTTCTTTTGCTCAATTTATACTTCCCGGGCTCCCTGTGCCTGCCTGCTTTCTCCGGCTTCCTGTGCCGGTCCGCTCTCCTCTGGCGGCCGTTTCCCGCACTCCCGGGCGATCACACAGATCCTCTCGCTCTTTTCCCATGCCGCTTCCCCTGTATCCATATCATACGCAGCCTGGAAAACAAGCCCCGCACTGCTTAGCAGTTCCCGGATCTCCTCCAGAGTATACCCTCTCTGGAAATGGGTCTCTCTGTATTTCCGGTACAGAGCGCCGTTATCATCCGATCCTTCCCTGATAAAAAGTGTCAGGTCATATTCATTGATCTTCTCCTCTTCGTAATAACAGTTATCCCATATAAAGCTGCAGTCCCCGCGGTCCTCCGCGATCGTGCAGTCCCCCATCACTTCCCGGTACTTGTATTCTGTATTAAAATCAAAAAGAAAGAGCCCGCCGGGATCAAGATAATTATTGACCAGACGGAACACTTCGGCAAGCTCCTCCGGCTCAGTGATATAATTCACGGAGTCGCACACGCTCACCACTGCCCGGACCGTGCCGTACAGTTCAAATTCCCGCATATCCTGGAGAAGATACAGGATGTCATGCCCGGACGCAAGCCGCTTCTCCATCGCAAGCTCAAGCATATCCCCGGAATTGTCCACCCCGATCATATCATACCCATATCCTGCAAGGATCTCCGTCATCGTCCCCGTGCCGCATCCGAGATCCAGGACGAGCCCGTCCTTCACGCCATACCTGCACAGCAGGCTGTGTATATATGTTCCCCATTCCCCGTAGGGGACATTATCCATAAATGTGTCGTACACCGACGCAAAACTGGTGTAAGCTTCCATGTGCAAAACCTCCCGTAAATAGAAGTGTAACACATTTTCCTTCTCTTGACACTATAAAATCCATACCCTTGACTTTTCCCGTCCCATCTGCTATCCTGTTCGCAGAATAAGGGAGCGCCCGTGCGTCTCCCGTAAGATTGGAGTTGAAAAGATGATCATTACTTCCTGCTGATCACAAAACCGCATGACAGTCTGTACGGTAATATCTTATCTTATATTTTGTACAAAGGCGCCCTTATCCGGACGTTTTGTCCTGTCATGCACACGCAGGAAAGTATTTTCATCTTTTTGACCCATACATCACACAGCGCTGCCGCTGTTTTGGCTGCGCTCAAGTGCAGCGTGCATTCTCCTTCCCAGACACATGGAGAGCTAATAAAGTATGAGACATTAAGACCGCGGAAATTACTTTCCCGCGGTTTCTTTTTTACCCTGTTTACAAGGAGGTAGATACTGATGTCTCTGATACAGATCGATCATTTAAGCTTTACCTATGAAGGCAGCTTTGACCCTGTCTTTGAAAACATGAGTTTCCAGATCGACACTGACTGGAAGCTGGGATTTATCGGGCGGAACGGAAAGGGCAAGACTACTTTTCTGAAACTGCTCATGCACGAATACGAATACACCGGATCCATCACAGCGTCCGTGGACTTTGAATATTTCCCATATCCCGTCGAAGATCCCTCGCTTATGACTTACGAGATCCTGGAACATGTAAATCCGGTAATGGAACAGTGGGAGCTTATCCGCGAACTGAACCTGCTGGATACTGACCCTGAGATCCTTTACCGCCCGTTCCGCACATTAAGCTTTGGCGAGCAGACAAAATCGCTCCTTGCCGCGCTCTTTCTGAAGGAACACGCTTTCCTTCTGATCGATGAGCCGACCAATCATCTCGATGTCCTCGCCCGGGAAAAAGTGGCGGACTACCTTGCACGCAAAAAGGGCTTTATCCTTGTGTCCCATGACCGCGATCTCATCGACCGGTGCGCGGACCATGTCCTTGTACTGAACCGGCAGTCCATTGAAGTGCGCAGGGGGAACTTTTCTTCCTGGTACGCAGACAAGTGCGCAAGAGATGAGCTCGAACGCAGGCAAAATGAAAACCTGAAAAAAGATATCCACAAACTGAAAGAAGCCGCCCGGCAGGCTGCGCGCTGGTCAGATAAAGTCGAAGGGACAAAGACCGGCACCCGGGTCGCGGGGCTTAAGCCGGACCGGGGACACATCGGGCATCAGGCGGCAAAAATGATGAAGCGGGCCAAGTCTCTGGAACACAGGAAAGAAACCGCAGTCCGTGAAAAAGAAGGGCTGCTCAAAGACGTGGAATCCCTGGACAGCCTGAAGATCAATGTGCTGGAGCACCACAGCCGCAGACTTGTGTCTCTTCAGGATATCACAATTGATCATCACCGGGATCATGCCGGACACGGTCAGAGCGCGGCTCCTCTTCTCAGCCATTTCAGCCTTGAGCTCCTGCAGGGGGAGCGCATCGCCCTGTCAGGGAAGAACGGCTGCGGGAAATCCAGCCTGATCAAACTGATCCTTGGCGAAGATATCCCCCACACAGGGGAAATCCGCCTCGCCGGAGGGCTTAAGATCTCTTATATCTCCCAGGATACCTCCATGCTGAGAGGTTCACTCTCCGCCTTCGCCGAAAAGCGGGGGCTGGATGGCGCTCTTTTCCGGACCGTACTGCGGAAGCTCGGGCTGGAGAGAGTGCAGTTCGAAAAAAAGATCGAGGAGTACAGCGAGGGGCAGAAAAAGAAGGTGCTGCTGGCTTCCTCTCTCTGTGAGCCTGCGCACCTGTTCCTCTGGGATGAACCGCTGAATTTTATTGATATCTTTTCCCGTATCCAGTTGGAAGAGCTTCTCCTCGCTTCCGCCCCGACCATGCTCTTTGTGGAGCATGACCGGACTTTCCGCGAGAAAGTGGCAACCAGGGTGATCGAAATATAACCATCGCGGGTCCGGTCAGCCCCGGATCTGATCCGAGACCGATCGGCGGGTATGTGCCGCGAAAACCAAGATCTGCTCCCAGGTCCGGTCAGCCGGTCGGAAGGTCATTTGGGGCCGGCTGTTTCCCCGGGATCTGCGCCAGGACCACCGCGGCAAATACAAGCGCGCATCCGAACAGCTCCCGGCCGGACAGGCGTTCTCCCAATATCACCCAGCCGGTGAGCACCGAAAATACAGATTCCAGGCTTAAAAGCAGGGAAGCCACTGTGGGGTCTGTGTTTTTCTGCGCGATGACCTGGAGCGTATACGCTACACCGCAGGAGAGCACTCCCGCATAGGCGAGCGGCATCCACGCCGCCAGTATCTCACCGAACTGCGGCTGCTCCTGCGCCAGCATCGGGACAGCGCACAGGATCCCGCACACAAAGAACTGGAGACAGGACAGCGACACACCGTCCACCTTCGGCGCAAAATGATCGATCACTAAAATATGTACAGAAAAAATGACCGCACATAAGAACACAAGGAAGTCGCCCTTTGATATGGAAAATCCGTCCGTAATACATAGGAAATACATCCCTGCCACGGCAAGCGCCACACCGATCCAGACTTTTATCCCTGCTCTTCTCCCGAAGAAAAGCCCCAGGACAGGCACGATCAATATGTACAGAGCCGTGATAAACCCTGCCTTCCCCGCACTGGTGTACACAAGGCCGATCTGCTGGAGGGAGCTTGCAGCCGCAAGGGCGGTCCCGCAGCAGATGCCGCCGATGACCAGCGTCTTTCTGTCTCCTGCTGCGGCTTTCTCCTCTCCGCTCTTTTCTCTCTGTCTCCGCATGAAAAAGATGACCGGAAGAAGCACAGCCCCTCCCAGGAAGCTGCGGACCGAATTAAATGTAAACGGACCGAGATAGTCCATCCCCACGCTCTGCGCCACAAAGGCGCTGCCCCAGATCAGTGCGGTCAGCGCCAGAAGAATATTGTTGGTCGATCTGCGTTTCATTTGAAAAATTTCTCCATCACTTCCTGAGCCGGCATCTCTTTCCCAGTAAACAGCTCAAACGCCGCTGCGCCCTGCCAGAGGAGCATCCCGATCCCGCCGACTGCCGCGCGGCATCCCGCTTCCTTTGCTTTTTTCAGCAGGAGCGTTTCTTTCGGATTATAGACCACGTCAGCCACCGCCAGATCTTTGTGAAGGAATTCCGCCGGGACCGGCAGCACATCTTCCAGAGGGCTCATGCCCGCACGGGTGGCATTGATGAGGATATCGCTCTCTGCGATCGCTTTCTCCAGAGCCTCCGCGTCATCCAGATCATCAATGTAAACCCTGCCGATACCCGGGACTGCGTTTTCTATTTTTTCTACCGTTTTTTCTCCGTTTACATAGAACTCATCCTTCCGGTTGAAAATCGCGATCTCACTCACCCCGTCCAGCGCAGCCTGGACCGCGATCGCCGTCGCCGCCCCGCCTGTTCCTATGAGGACGATTTTCTTCCCGGCAATGTCGATCCCATGTTCCCTCAAGTTGCGCACAAAGCCTGTCCCGTCCGTGATATGTCCTGTCATCGTGCCGTCCGCCTCAAAGACAACGGTATTGCATGCTCCCACCAGCTCCGCTGCCGGGGAAAGCCTGTCCACGAGCTGCGCCACCGCAGTCTTGCACGGCATGGTCACGTTAAACCCGCCCGCATGGAGGGTCTTCAGCGCATTCACCGCGTCCGCAGTCTTCTCCAGCGGCACATCAAAGGCGAGATATGCCGCATCGATCCCAAGTTTTTCAAAACTATAGTTGTACATGGCCGGGGAGCCGGAATGCCCCACCGGAGAGCCGATAAGTCCGTAAAGCTGTGTATGTCCGCTGATCCTTCTTTCCATTATAATCCTTCCTCTCTGTATCTGAATTCATATAAAAATGCAGTAACAGTATAGCACACTGCCGCCCGGCTCTTCAATCCTTTAAAGCGGCAGATTGTTTTCCCGTAAATTACTATTCTACGAAGAAACGGAACAATTGTCCTGAAACGGCTTTTTATTTTTTCCCGATCTTCCCGATGATCTGTTTCGCATAGACGCTCACTCCTGTCACCACGATTCCCTGCGTGACCGCCGTAAATGCCGCCATCGCCACGTCCTTCGGGCCGCTGCATCCACACACAGCAAATACATACAGAGCGCAGATCAGTATCCCTGCGGAACCTGTGAGGAATACGATGTATCTCTCCTGTATGAGTGCACTTTTTCTCAGCGCCATGTCAAGAAAATAGAGCGCCAGCGCCACGACGATCAGTTCCGGTTTGATATATTCTGTGATCTCCATAATAAGAAACTCCCTTTCCATGCATATAGTATATATATGCACAGACAGGGAGTTCCGTGCGGCCGGAAGCCTCATTGCCTGTGGGACGCCTGCCGGTCAGTTGACTTTTCGGATGGCCTGCCCTGTCTCCATCGGATATGCGGTCAGTGTATCCCCGTCCAGATCTATTCCCCTCATATCTACGGCGGAAATCTGGCTGTTTTCGTATGTTTTATAGTAGTAAATCCCGGTATCTGCATTGACACAGCAGGAATAAGTGGTGATATCATAGTTTCCGTCCTGCGTGATGACCGCGCCTCTTGGCATAGCCACACCGTCCAGTATATGGAAAACCTGAGATACATTTTCTTCTTCGCTCTTTCCACAGACGGAGTTCCATTTCAGGAATGCTGCCTTCACAAACCTGGAGGCAGCGGAAAAATCTCCGGGGAGCCCGATGCCTCCCATCCCCTGGGAACAGGGTTTCAGATCCGGCCCGTCTTCCCCGGCTGCCGCGCCGCCTGTCTCTCCCGGACGGAAGAACTGTGCCCGGGGATATTGGGCCGTAACATTCAGATAATTATTCAGATTCGTCCTGTGGTATTCAAAAGGCGGGTTATTCGTCAAAACGCCGACCGGATCCTCGTAGATATTTATGCCTTCCCTGACCGATTCGATCACAAGGCATCTCTCCCGGTCCGCCAGCATCCAGTGCAGCGGCGCAGGCGGCATGGTTTCGGAAAATGCATCGTCTGTAAGGTTGAGCGTGCCCAGCTTTTCTTCGGCTTCCCCGACAGACGCGCATGTCCCGAGAAGCCATGGGATCAGCTCATACACCGCAGCATTCGCCTTCCCCTCCGCCGCTTTTCCGTAAGATGCGTTCCCCGGGAAATTCAGACCTGCCATGCAAAGACCTTTTTCATTGACAGCCTCCGCATAGAGAGGAAATGACGCCTCTCCTGCCGCCATGCCGATCATGGCATAGTGGCTCGCAAGGGCGCCCTCATACCGAAACCGGAACGGGAACCTGCGCGGCGTGACCGTCACGCATTCCCCGAACGAATACTCCAGATCCATGTTCCTCCCGAAATAGAAATCTCCGTTTTTAAAGGTAATGCTTGTACACATATGACTTCCTCCTTGATCCTTATGCCGCATATAAGGTGCTGATGGGACATTCCTGAATTAATACACAGAAATTACCGCCACCAATCCGGCAGTAACGTCTTCAGCCTTGCGGTCTTTTTTGCCTGATAATCGCACAAAACTTCGATTTCCCCTGCATTTTCATCCATTTGCATCATCAATTCCCGGCAGGATCCGCAGGGCATGACCACATTTCCATCTGCTGAGACAACGGCTATTTTTGTGATCCTGTTTTCTCCGTTTGTGATCATGGAAGCAATTGCATTTCTCTCCGCGCACATGCCGAGAGAACAGGCTGTATCAATACAAACTCCGACATAGATATTCCCTTTTTCTGTGAGGAGGGCAGCTGAGACACTGCCAGCCTCGATCGTTGGGGAAATCGTTCTCTCACACTGCACGTTTCCCGCGGAAATATATAATCTGTCCCATGAACCATCATATTCGGAAAGGGCAAGCGCTTCCATCTCCCGCACAAAATTTTCTTTTCCATCGCAATATCCGTCAATGTCCCAGGGGAACTTCTGCGCAAGAGCCTTTTTCATTTTCGCATACTGGTTCCGCTCTTTTTCATGGGTGCGCATGTAGTCCCGGAACGCGAGATGCCTCCCTATATTCCCCCAGTCGTCTGCCTGGAAGATATGGATCTGATGCGTCCGCTCATCCCCGCCTTTGCGGAGATACCGCCTCCCTGCTATCCCGAACTCCCCGCAATATTCATAACCTGTTTCAGCGAACTTTTCCGCCGCCCCATCCGTCTTTTCAAGGCTCCTGACCACAGCCAAAATATCGATAACAGGCTTTGCCGCCAGGCCCGGTACAGATGTACTTCCTATGTGATAGACCGCGATGCAGTTATCCGCAAGAATATCCCGGATCAGTAAAGATTCTTCCTCAAATTTTTTTCTCCATGACGGATCATAATCTGTCACAATAATATGCTGGCTCATTTTCAAATTTCACCTCTATTTTAGTCTGTCCATTTTCTGTTTGATTCATCACAATAACAATGACTGCTCCAGGCAGATTGATCCATCAAAATCCCATCATTATCCTCCCTATTTAGTCAAGTGTTTTTTCCCTTAAAATCAAGGGATTTCTAAGTTTCTATCTCAGATGAATGAGCCTCGATCATGAGCATTTTTCTGTATCTGGTACGAAAATAGATGGTTATAGGTATACGAAATAAAACGTCTCTATTTTTCCGTTTTACATGGCCTTGTATATACCCATCCATCTATGGCGGCGCACCTCCCGTGTCTACCAGGATCTCTGTACATTTCTGTACTGGTCCTCACTTCCTTCGTTCCGCCTGCCCATAACCAGGGTGTCAGCTTAGCTCCTTGCCTGGGTCTTGCCCTATGGAAAATATTCCTGCCGACTACTAGCTCCTTCTTTGTAATCATAACATTTACTGACTTGCTTCCCGTGACAGCGCTGTTCCCAGCGGACGTTTCCCTCCCACGTTCTGCCTTTTCTTCTGCTTCTCAACAGTTCTTTCAGTCATCCGTTTTCTTCCCGGCGTGGCTGAGGTCAGCAGACAGTTCTCTTTATATCTGACTGCTCACTTCAACCACGTCAGTCTTCCTTCGGTCAGCTTATCTTCTTATGCAGCCTGGACACTCACCGCGGGTCTCCTGATATCTCCCAGCATCTTTTCTCCATCGTAATCTACACCTTTTGTCAGTATGGCATAGAAGACTCGAAGAACTTTACATGCTACCGCTATCACCGACTGCATCTTCTTCAGGGGGTTTTTCTCTCTTGTTTGATAATACCGATGGATCTCCCTGAATTCGCCATTTTTCCCTATTACAGATATCGCTGCTTCATACAGCACATATCTCAGTCTCTTCCGTCCACGGTAACTGATATGGCTTTCCCCCGCATGCTTCCCGGAGCTGTTCTTTACGATCGCATATCCTGCCAGTTTCTGCAGCTGCTTTGGATCATCAAACCTGCTCAGATCGCCGACCTCTGCGATAAATCCGCATACCGTTTTCAGTCCGATCCCTTTGATCTCAAGAAGTTTATCTACATAGGGGACTTCTTTGATCTTTGCTTCTATTTTAGCCATCAGGTCATCCATGCGGCTGCTGTACTTCTCATAGTCCTCCAACAGGTTCCGGATCTCCATACTTGCCGCTTCTGGTGCTTCCTGGCTCCCAACGCTGTGCTCCGCTGCCGATAACAGGGTCTTTGCCCTCTTCATCCCGGCGCCCCTCAGCTTTGCGTTCCGCCAGATCTGATTGATTCCTTCTGCTCCCAGTTCTTTTATCTGCACCGGAAGCGGAGCCTCCTTAAGCACCATCATCCCGCTTACTGCATCCAGTTTCCCATAAACGTCTTTATATTCAGGAAAATAGATGCTGATCCATCGTGCGATCCGGTTCCGGATCCTTGTAATCTCTTCCTGTGTCTGAAAGCGCAGATTGGAAAGGCTTCGGATTTCTGCGTAAACCCCTGTTGGAATATAGGGATAGGAAAAGCGTCCTTCATTTACCAATGCAGCGATAGTCTTTGGATCTTTACGGTCATTCTTGTCGGGATTATTGTCGTCCATCTCCTTCGATTTTTTTACATGGTGCGGATTCACATGAACCGGTCTCATTCCGCTGTCCTGCAGGAACTTCCCAAGATTGAACCAGTAATGTCCTGTTGGTTCCATTCCGGGGATTACAGCAGTTTTACCGGCTTTCTCCTTGATATCCTCAACCCATGCCATGAATGTCAGGAATCCGGCTTCATCATTACTGAACGCCAACGGTGTATCAGAAAATTCATAATTACGCCAGTCGAATGCCCTTACGTAATGAGTTTCACTTCCGACATCAATCCCAAGGACTAAAGTTTCTTCCGTAATAGATGCAATTTTTGCGTTTTGTGTGTTATACTTCATTTCAGATACCTCTCTGTTTTATAAGATTTTACTAACCGCTCAAAGTCAGCAAATCTTATTTTACTCTGAGGTATCTTTTTTTCTCAACCACCTTTCATGGGATTCCCTATATTTGAATTATACAGGAAGCTCCTTGATATGTTCTTCCAGATTATCCGTCTTATCTATCAACAGTTTTATTGCACGCCAACTAATTTTTGCACCACCTTGCGATTGCCCTATAGGCAATGCCTACCGTCAGATTTTCCTTGAACATTACCGCCGGATATGCTATATTGTGAATAGAAAAGGGAAACCGTAAGCGGCTTACCCTCGAACAATTTAAGCTAAATGTTTTTCAACATCAGCCGTCAACTATTCGCAGTAGTTGGCGGCTATTTCTTTCCCCTGAAAATCTGATAACACAGACTGACAAGGGCGACAATGAAAAGCAACAACTGGAATAAATCCGAATATGTAACATTCATTGGCATCGCCCTCCTTTCTTTCGTCTGGAGGGTTCGCCCCTCCGAAAAGATCAGAGGGTAAGCCGCCCAGCTTCGGTTTCCCTGTCCATATACTACCATAAGCGCAGACAGCACACAATATCTATTTCAGTATCACCAGAAACCCCTGCGCTTCCCCGATCAGGTACGTCAAAGGCCGCGTTTCGCTACCCCTGCGCCGGCGCTTTGCCCTGTGAGCCCGCCTGATCGCCTTTCCTGCCGTTGGGTCGTGATACCCTTCATGGTTCTTCATCAAATATATCCCAACTCCTTTTCTGCCCACCTGAAGGTTTCCTGCTCCACTTCACTCGTCCATGTCTCATTGAACCGCCGCACTCCTACGTGATGGATTGGAGCAGCTGAGAGGTATTCCTCAAAGTACGCCCGGAACTTCCGGCATCTGTGAGGCTGCCGCAGAATCCGAAACGCCTTGCTTTCAAGCTGCCGCACCCTCTCCCGGTTCACACCCAGCGCCTGCCCTGTCTTCTCCAGTGTCAGCCGGTCCGCATCCTATACGTCACCTTTCAAAAACACCCCAGGCGGAAAGGAGAAGAACGCCCAGGGTGCTTTTATCAAATTATTGGTTATGTCTCTTCTTATGATGCCGCCTTGTTCTGAGCACACCGGCTTCTCCGAAAATGTGCGTATCCAGCAGATGCCCGATTCCTACCAGCGCAAAGATCAGAACCTTCCTGCAGATCCCCTTGAAGCCTACGGCGCTCGACAGTTTCTTATCTGCCACCGCGCACATGACCCCTGTGATGTAATCCAGCACATCCAGTGCCGGATTCCCGATAGTATCTGAATCAAACGGCACATAGTTCACGACAGCCAGATCATTCAGGATATTCTCACAGAGCTGCCGCCTGGTCTCTTCCAGACCAAACTGTAGCAAAGGATTCACTCCCAGATTCATGGTCAGCCCGTCATCCGGATCCAGAGCGTAATATTCCGCAATCTGTGTCCGAAGGTTTGTAGAGCTGACCGCTGTATATCTCGTGATGAAGTCCGAAAAGCTGGAAGTGAACCGATGCTTTCTCTCCACCGTCAGCACCGGCGTATTCCCATACTTCCGAAGTTCCAGTTCCCCGGCTCTGTTGATCACGAAAAAACCGCCAAGCACCTGTCCCACATAGAACAGTACATCGCGGTAAGTCTCAATATCATTATCAGAATAGATGGACAGATTCTCCGTTCCATTCGGCATCGCCTCAATCGTTGTCCTGTCCTGAGCCAGCGTCACCTCACAAGCCGTGCTGCAGAGCACCATGAAATCATAAGCGTTACCGATGGATTCCAGAGAAGTAAAAGCCTTCTCAAACCGCACCATGTAATCATAGGCTTTGATCTCCAGGCACTTCGCTTTCCTGTTCGCCTCCGACACCTCAAAGATTCCCATAGGGATTCTCTCATAGGAACCGGCAGCCACCTGCAGATGATAGAAAAGTTCCACCTTCGCATCTTCCAGCGTATACCGGTTGATCTCGGAAAAAAGCGATATCCCCATCTCCGCAGCATACACCGTTCCCAGTTCGATCTCTGTGGAACCGCAGCACTGGCTTGTGATATACCCGCTTCCCTTGACCATATCTTCCTGATCAAACTCATAAACCGTTCCGGCAGTCGTAGTGATCCTGCCCGTCCAGTAATATTTTCTTGTATTCGCCTTCACTGCATCAAGGAAGGCATTGCTCACTGGATACATAGCCGCCCTCCTCAAAACTCTTTCAGCGTGAAGGACACCTCCCACAAGCTCCCATAGCTTGTATCACTGACCAGCTTCACCTGATACCCGTCAATATACATCTGCGTGTTCACGATGTTCATGGTCTCCATGTCCAGGTATCCGACCGTAATACTGGCCAACTTCTTATATGCCGAAAACTTATTCAGCCACTTTTTCGATACCCGGAAAGTCACGCCGATCTGAACCACACCTTCTCTTACAACATCTCTCTGTGTGGTTCCCGCTTCCGTCACGCCGCCGCTGTCTGCCTCCACATCTGATAAACTCACAGAATAAGAGGCAGGCATCTCGATCAGGAGATCAACGACAGAGGTATCGCCCTGGATATGGATGTGGTGGAGAACGCCATCACCTTTGATGAACGCTCAAAGGCTGCCCTCTCCGAAACAATGCAGGATATCACCGGCGTAGAGAACCCGAACAGTGTGATGCAGATGAAAGCCTGGCTCTCTGAAAACGGTGTGGAAGCAGAATCACTCGGAAAGAAGGATGTGGCAAAGCTGATCAATGATACCGGCGGTCAGGTGGAAGAGGCCCTCCGACTCCGCCTGCAGCTGGCAAAATCCTCCGTGAAGAAATACCAGGCCATGCAGAATGCTGTCTGCAAAGACGGCAGAGCCCACGGTATGTTTCAGTTCTATGGAGCCAACCGCTCCGGCAGGTGGGCAGGCAGGCTGATACAGTTGCAGAACCTTCCGCAGAACCACATGTCGGATCTCGCAGAGGCCAGAGCTATTGTAAAAGCCGGTGATTATGATACCCTGCAGCTGCTCTATGATGATATAGCCGATTGAAGACTTCTCGTTTGTAATCCAGCCTGTGTTGCGGTCCCCTCTGATGAAGCATCACGAATAACCGAGGAAGCCACTTCATCCCCGGCAGAAAAATCGACAAGATCATCAAAGACGATGTCTTCTCCTATTCGTTTTGCGCCATCAAACATATCACTCATAAATCGATCCTTTACTCTGCATTCTTCCTTAATTGCTCGAATGCTTCCTTAATCCTTGCAGCCATCAACTTTCTTCTCTCTACAAGGAAATCTTCATACTTCATTTTCTCCCATCCGTGCGGAAGCGCATTTTCTTTCTCCATCTGAAGTATCTCTTCCTCTGAGCGACCGGCGCACACAATCGGATAGTAGATTGACGGTGCATCATCCAGAATATCCATGTTATCTTTCCAATCTATGAAGGCATAATTCGCCATCTGGTTTATCATGGAATCTTTATACCCCTGAGAACGCAGGTATGCCTTTGGGAAAAGATGATGCTTTTCCAGAGATTTTCTGTTCCCGTCCGTGCCCGGCTCAAACAACTTTGATACCAACAGGCTGCTCTTTGAGAACAGGATCTTTGCATTCATAATATTCAGAGAGGCGACATATGCATTCCATGCATTGTTTCCTCTACCAGATACGGCCAGACCCTCAGATCCAAGCAGCGTAATATCAAAGTAATCATTGGTAAGTCTTTCATTTACTCTGGAAAGAATAAAACGCTTATACTCATCCAGAGTCTTCAGTTCCTTTATGCTGTTCAAGTGACTTTCCACTGTAGACTCGAACGATCCGGTATACAGCGAAATCAATGAAGCATAGAAGAACCACAATGACGTAAGATGCATATTGTCGTTGTATGACGCATCGAAGCGGTGCTTCGCTATCAGATACAGGGCATATGTATAGTAGATTGCATTTCCGGAAAGAATCATATCGCCCGATAAGTATCCAGCATTCATTATTGCTTTCAAGAACTCATGCCATGTATGGACATCCAGAACGTCCGGAAGCTTTGCCTTTAATGTATCGAATCTTTCAATGCGGAGATCCTCATCTACGGCACCCTTCTTATCAAAGTCTGCACCACGAAGCAACTTGTATCCATATTTCAGACGGGCTCTGTCAAAAGCATACGCAATAACCACTCGAACAATGTCCTGTGGATTCACAACTGTAAGCTGGTTGTAGGACGTCGTCTTTCCCTTTGCAGGTGCGGTGGATTCCTTGCTGAAAGCTTCGATCTCTCTCCGGCCTTCATCCCAATACAGCGAAAGCAAGGTTAAAATGAAGTCATTCTGCTTCAGCGGTACTCCACCAGAATTCACTCGTACAAATATTTCTGAAACATCTTCCTCTTCCGCATTCGACTTAATACTGAAAATCGGGAGTGTATGTGATTTGAGGTTGAACACACCATTAATATGATCGGCAATCACCGCCTGCTCATCATCCGTCAGTGTTCCTTCCTTCGATTCACGATAATTCTTAAGCGCTTGGATAAAATCTCCGGTATACTTAAAAGCATTGCTGGTTGTAAACAGCTCACTTATGTTGTATATCCACTCCGGATCTCTTTTAGTCGCATTGGTACCAACCTCAAACTTATTCTCCAGCGGGCAATAAGAAATGATGATTGCCTTTTCATCAAACTTTGAATTAATGACCTTCTTACCCTTTATTACTGCATAAAGAGATGTCAAGCGCTGCTGGCCATCAATAATAACTTCCTTAGGAGAGTCATAACTGTGAGCATCTACGCCAATGGATTTTTTCTTTTCAAGTGTCGGGCATTCCCAGAGCATTAAGTATCCTATCGGATACCCGCGCATCATTGAATCAAAAAGATCACGAACCTTTGTATCCTTCCAAATAAAAGGCCTCTGAAGCTCCGGGAGCCCCAGTTCTCCTGTATCAATCTTTTCGATCAGCTGATTCACCGTCAGCGTTGTGTTACTAAAAATCTCCGGCATTGATATAGCCCTCCTAACAGTTATTGATTACGCCGCCTGCTTATAGTGCGTATAAATATGTTCGTATATAGCCTTCCGGTATGCTTCCAGCCGATCAAACATACTGTCCGGAATCTCTTCATAAAGCACATTTCTGATCAGAACATCAACTGCTGCCCTGGTCTCCTGCTTATCTGTCCAGTGATCCATACCGGCGATTCTCTCTTTTATTTTCTGAAGCAGGTCTTTGGACATCTTCTTGATCTTATCTATATCGCTCTTCGACAGATTCTCTGAGAAAAGCAGGTCATAAATCGACAGCTCCTCATCACTGGAGAACCCTTCACGGGCATATCTCTGCTCTTCCTCTGACATACTCTTTGCCAGATCCATCAGCTCCATAAAGGTCTTCTCTATGGTTGTCCGATCCTGCTCCGCATTATAGGTTTCGATGATTCCCATATAGCGGACATAATAATCAACGCGTGAAGGATTCACCGCCATCATCTTTGATAAGCGCTCCTGAACCAGATCATTTAGGTCTTTAATCATCAGATTCTTTCTCTTCACCTTTGCGAACTCTGCTGCCAGCAGATCAAAATCAATCTGACTTATATCAAAGCGGCGGGATTCCACCAGGCCTTCGCCCTCCTGATGCTCGATCTCCACATTTTCATTGATGATGTGGTTGATTTCCACCATCAGATCTGTCGTATCAATATGTTTGCGCTTCTTCTGCATCTCCCGGAAAATAGCGCAGATAGCATCCGTCTGATCACGGACATCCTGAGTAACATCATTACGATCAAGATACTTAACAAGTCTGCTGATCTCATTCGCGTATGTATCAAATGATTTCTTAGTATCCGGATCAGAGCACATTGCTTCTGCCCCATCCTTAAGCAAAGCCATTTTCTTAAAATTCTCAGCCTTGATCAGCGCATCCAGGTCAAAATCATGCCCTGCCAGCAGTTGCTTTGCATCTGCGGCAGCTCTTATGATTTGCTGAATCAGTTCTTCTTTATTGACGGTCGGATCGATTGCGTTCCGCCCGTTCTTATTTGCTGTATAATCATTCAGCGCCTTCTTCAAGGCTCCGACAATACCTATATAATCGATGATGAGACCGTTGCTCTTGCCGGCTGCGACACGGTTTGCTCTGGCGATTGTCTGCATCAATGTATGTGCCTTCAGAGGCTTATCCAGATAAAGACAAGACAATGACTTAACATCAAAACCGGTCAGCCACATCGCACAAACGAAAACAACACGGAAATTGCTGTCGGAATCCTTGAATTCCTTATCAAGTTCCCGCTTCTCCATTTTTGTCCTATGCGGCAGAATATCCAGATCCCACTTCTTAAAGGTCTGGATCTCATTCTGCTCCTGACTTATGACCACACACATTTCGGTGTCTTTCATCCATTTCAGCTTCCTGGACAGTTCCATCTGCTCCTGATCAGAAACGGTACTTGCAATCTTCTGTTCAAGTGCTTTGATTTCCTCCTGCCAGTATTCCTGTACGAAGTTGTACATACGGACACACGTGACCTTATTCAGGCAGACGAACATAGCCTTTCCTGTAGTCCACAGATCACTGTAATGCCCGACAAAATCCTTTGCGATTGCCCGCAGACGTGGCTCTGCTGTCAGAAGATGTACTTCCTTCTCAAATTCGTGCATTACCTTTTCAGCCTGATCCGGATTCAGATCGGCTTCTTCAATGGCATCCAGAATCTTATCCGTGATGTCCGGATTCTTGATCTCCTTTATCTTATCGCCACGGTTTTCGTAATAAAGCGGAACCGTAGCCTTATCTTCTACAGCGCGCTTAAAGTCGTATACGGAAATATAGCCACCGAATGTCCTGGCCGTAATCTCATTGGAGGATAACAGCGGTGTTCCGGTAAATCCGATGCGAGATGCTGTAGGAAGCAGCTTTTCAATATTATCAGCGAATACTCCATACTGGCTACGGTGGGCCTCATCCGAAATGATGAGGATATCATGATCGGGATAGATCGGCGGCTCATCCGGCTTATTAAACTTCTGGATCAGTGTGAATATAAAGCTCGGATTGCCCTTCAGTTTATTAACAAGATCCGTTCCGCTTGTCGCCATAAATTTCTTGCCTTCTGTCTTACCAAGAAGACCGCAAGCCTCAAAGGTACCGCAGATCTGCTTGTTCAGCTCATCACGGTCTGTCAATACAACAATCGTCGGAGATCCAGGGAATTTCCTGCGGATCTTCTGTGAAAGGAACAGCATAGAATAGCTCTTGCCCGATCCCTGCGTGTGCCAGAAAACGCCCAGCTTACCTTCACGAAGCTGGCGTTCTCCATATGCCTTCACTGCTTCATTTACTCCCAGATACTGATGGTTCCTTGCCAGAATCTTTACAGTCTTTCCATCGGAATGATCATAAAGAATAAAGTTCTCATACAGATCAAGGAAATTCTCCTTCTTGCAAATACCACGGAGCATGGTTTCCAGCGCCACGCTACCTTCATCGTCCTCGGACAGACGCTTCCACTCATGAAAGAATTCATATTTGCTGCCTAGTGTTCCAACCTTCGCCTCCATACCGTTGGAAAGCATAAGGAAGGCGTTATAATAGAACAGAAACGGGATGGTATCTTGGTAATCTGTGTAGTTATCTGTATAAGCATTCTCCACATCAACATCATTCCGCTTCAGTTCTATGAACAAAAGCGGCAGGCCATTTACAAAGCCAACGATATCTGTCCGTCTACGGTAAAGATCTCCGTGAATCTTCAGTTCCTTAACAGCAAGGAAATGATTATTATCAGGATCATTAAAGTCGATTACAATGGCCTTCTTTTCTTCTGTCTTTCCGTTTGGCTTTTTAACTGTTACAGGAATACCATCACGGATCATGAAATACTTCTCTTCGTTGATCTGAAGCAATGATGCTGACGATAGGTATGACGAAAGCGTTTGCCTTGCCTCTGTGATCTGTGCATCCGTAATCCACGGATTCAGTTTTTTCAGAGCCTGGTTAAAATATCTCCACAGAATAATTTCATGATAATCCTTCCTGCCAAGAGTACCGTTCTCCCCCAACACTTCCTGATTATAGGCAAAGACGACATCCCACCCCAGCTCATCATGCATAAGAGCTGCCGCGCTGTCCTGGACTAAAACATTTTCGGAGTATTCATATTTCATAAGGGATGCCCTCCTTGTAATCGTTTCTGAGGATTATACTGACCTCACAGTTCTATTTCACCTGACATCAGCTTTGGGAGCAGACGATCTCTGGCTTCAGTTGCACTTGAAATCTCATCGCGCAAAACCTGTATTCTTTTAAACAAGTCACCTGCATACTCATCAAATTGTTTAGCTATATCAATTATCGGCACCAGTAATGATTCTGCTTTCAAATATTTAAAATGTCTGGCATAGTGATAATTTGATAAGTCAATATTTACAAGTCCACAATAAAGTAGCGATTGCGGCATATTCTTATTTGCGCTAACAATGAGTTGAGTTCCATCTGCCCCTTTGGCAAATGGGAACTGAATATACTTTAGAATTCTGGTATGGTCGCCGAATACTATAACTGGTTCTCCTAGATCAACCAATGCAGTCTCATCGTCTGTATATCCCGCGATAAATGTCTTGCTTTGATCTATGATCGGTATTTTGCCCGACTTATGGTAGTTGGCAGTCATTATTTGCGTAGTTCGTGGGACCTTACCAATAAGTTTTCCCACTTCTTCAATTCTCCAACCAGCAGGAATACCATCAAGGATCTCTGTATTCTCGTGTCCTGGAAAACGAAGATCCACAAACCATTCCTTATAAAGTCTCTGTGCCGCTTCCTCCAGTAATTTGATCTGCTTTTGATTGTTCAAAATCAATGCATCATACGCTGATAGAATTCCCGCAATTTTCTTTTGCTCACCAATCTCTGGAAGCTTCACTTCGAGACTCAGAAGATCTTCATTCTTCAGGCTCGCTCGTGTTGTCATTGTTGAGAAGGCTTGAAACTCACCCCTGAAGCTTGGCATCCGCATATAGTATCCAATATACTCCGGAAGTACTCTGTCAGTGATCGGTCTCATCCTTTTTGTGAAACCGTTATAAGTGGCGTTTGGATAATCCTTTAGCGCAACACAACTCATTCCTAATTCATCGGATGTTTCACTTGTCCTTGTAACGAATACGTCTCCACGCAGGATGGAATAGCTCTCACGCTCTTTTTCTGTGGATTGCACGAAATCAGTTAATTCTTCCGGCAGAAAATAGTTATTGAACACAGTTGAAAACGTAAGAAATGGATATCCGCTGCCAAAAAACTTACCGCCTTTTGACAGTCCGTTATGGACCTCATAAAGGTCCCCAAGCTTTACACTTTCCCAATTCTTCATAATCCCATCTCCTTCATGTTCTGTGAGATGGTATCCATCAGCTGATTGCTTTCTTCCTGAAGTTTCAACAATTCTTCATGGATTTCACCCATACGCTCATGGAAATCAACACCGTCATCCTCGATTGGAGCAACACCAACATATGCTCCCGGAGTCAAGGACCAGCTTTTTTCTTCAATTTCAGTCTGAGTAGAAATCTTGCAGAATCCCGGAACATCCTGATACTCTCCATCACCGAATTTGCTGTAAAGCCATACGGCCTCTTTGGCTATCGTGAGCTGTTCTTCCTGTTCGGCAATCTTCTCATCAAACTCAGCCTGGATCCTTTTCTTGTCCTTCTTGGCAGCAGAGTCCGCATCGGCCTTAGCCTCACTTCTCAGTTCTTTAATATGATCCTCCTGAGCATGAAGGATCTCCTCAAAATCACCTTCTCCAAGAACAGAATGGTATTCCTCAATAAGCTGCCGATACTTGTCAGTTTCTCCACGATACAGCCACACAATGGCATTCATGTTTTTCAGCTGCCAGTCGCTCCATTCATTGAGGGTACGATCTACAACCGTGAAATAATTCCTGGCATCGATAAACAGCACCTTGTCTTTAAGGTCTTCTGCCTTTCCCTTGTCGAAAAACCACAGACTGCAAGGCAGGCTCTTTGTGTAGAAGAAATTATTACCAACGCTGATCATGACATCCACATGACCGGTCTTGACCAGTTGTTCTCTGATATCCTTATCTTTTCCCTGACTGTCTGTTGCTGAAGAAGCCATGACAAAACCGGCTCTTCCGGTCTCGTTTAGATAAGCATAGAAATAAGAGATCCACAAATAGTTTGCGTTGCCGATCTCATTTGCCTTGTTCACGCCCGGCAACCCGAACGGTAATCTTCCAGCATTCTGGGCAGCTTCTGCTTTTACCTTGTCCACGTTGAAGGGGGGATTTGCCATCACGTAATCACAGCAACCCACAAGATTATGAGCATCATTATAGAAGGTGTTCGCTTCATTTCCAGACTTGATAACACCGGTCAGCCCATGAACAGCCATATTCATAAGGCAGAGCTGAGCATTGTACTCTACTTTCTCCTGCCCATAGAACGTCATAGCCTTATTAGCAGACATTCCCTTACTATTGACGAAATCGCCGGATTGCACGAACATACCACCGCTGCCGCAAGCAATATCCGCCAGCACACCGGAAGTCGGTTCCAAAATATTAACAATCATTTTTACCAGTGACTTCGGTGTGAAGAATACGCCGTCATCAGATGCCACTGCCGGAGCAAACTTACTGAGGAAATATTCATAGATGCGTCCGATGACATCGCCGCCCACATCATCAAGAGCATTATTGTTAAAGATACGCAGCAACTCTGCCAACAGATCATCAGCAAAATTGGTATATTCTTTCGGAAGAACGCCGGCCAACTGTTCAGACTGAGCCTCAACCAGCTCCATCGCATGGTTCACGACCTCTCCCAGACTGTTCATCTGCTGCCCGTTTTCAGCAACGATATTCGCTGCCTTGATATCTTCCGGCAAATTTACAAGGTATGAATACTGTGCTTCTTTCGGAAGATATAGAGCGCTCTTCTCCGCGAAGTCGGAGGCTTCTACAGGCATTACGCGACCATTCCTGACAGGTCTGTCCTTCAGGATCTCTTCCTCCACCTTCTTAAATCTGCTATATGCATATCTAAGGAACAGCAAACCCAGTACCGGCATACAGTACTGCTGAGAAGTGAGCTTAGATCCCTGACGTAATAGATCCGCAGCTTCCCAAAGGTCTGCCTCCAATTTTTTTATGCTCTTGTTGTCCATTATCTTTCCTCCAACTGTTTGTCTCTGTGGAGCTTACACTCCTTCACTTTCATTCTATTCTATATGCTGTCCCAAAAAACGGACTTGGTCATTGTTGATACACAAAAATCTCTGGGCTGTTATACCTTATCTGCTCCGCTTCCCTTCTGATGCTCTGGTTCTCAATTTCAAGAAGTTCGCCTCTGATACGAAGTTTTCCATCTTTCGTGCGAATAACATAGTCTCTTCCTTTGGCAGTCATATATGTCGCAGCCTCACGCGTGAAGCCGTTTCTTTGAATCCAGATTGCGGTAGGATCTGTAGATCCGTACTCAACAAACTCATACCAATCCATAAATGCCTCGTCCAGGTGCACCGCTCTATATTCCTTGGAAAACCTAAGGAAATAGTTTGATATCCTGAAAAGGATAATATCCTCGATGTCCTCCAGCATATTTCCAATAAGAGCATTTACATGCTCCGGTGTTTTTTCAAAGACAACATAATGCCCCCGATACTTAACAAGGGCCTGCTTTTTATTTCTTATCGGATCCTCCTCATGCAGTCTGTTTATTTCCTCATTCTGCACAATCTGATTAGCCACCATTCTCTCTATGGGCATACCGGATACCCACTGGTTGAGCACGAACGCATAATGCTTCAGTCTTGTCAGGTCATTGCTCTCTTTATTTCTATAGCCAAGTGTATCCATCTCGTATGTTTCCCACTTGAAGATCTCGCATAACTCAACCAGGAAATTATACAATTCGGTATAGTTTGCCTTTCCGCCAATATGGATTGACGGATAATGTAGTCCCGCCCTGATTCTATCTTGAAGTTTTTCGGTTTGATCTACTGACAGCGTGATATCTTCATCCATTGGATTCTCTGTATCACGGAATCGGTCTACGATCTTTTTCTCCACTTCCGGCTTCAGATATTCTGCAAACTCTTTTCTCACTCTGCTTTGTCGCTCATTCACAATGTCTTTCAAAAGTATATTGCTGAACTTACGAATAAGAGAGTACTCGTTTGGAGACTGGTCCGGTTCTTTCAAAAGCTCTGTATTGCCACTTTCCAGCGTTCTCACAATCTTCTCTTTCTGTTCATCGCTCAGAGCTGTAACAAGCGACAGCTTCTGCGGTTCTATTTCCTCCTTCAGCAAAGACAAGAATTTTTCCTTATTCGTCCGCCACTTTATCGCAACAAGGAATACATTCCCGTACAAATTAAACTCTATTCTTCCTACGCGTCCCATCAGGTTCCTGAAATCCACCGGTCCCATATCGCCACCGTTTTTATGGCTTGTGATAAATAGGTTATCCGCAGGGAGATTTACCCCTTCAAGCAATGTGCTGGTGCAGAACAACGTCTTGATGGAACCCTTTTTATAAAGCAGTTCAATTCTCACTCTGATGGTTGCCGGCAGATATCCCATATGATACGCAACACCCTTCGTGATAATATCCGCCAGATAATAGTAGCTGTGAACCTCATTTCGAATATCCTCAGCTAACTGTTGCAGCTCCAAATCCGGAAGTGGATCCAAAGGATCAGCATATGCCAAAGCGTATTCGATCACCCTGTCTTTATTGTTTGAATATATAATGTTCCGCTTTCCCTCTCCGATTTCTCGAACAAAATCAAGCAATTCCTTGTTCGGATCAAAAGAGGAAAGCTTTGTGAGCTTTTGTGTACTCTCGTTATATGAATAGAGATCATGCCCTTTGCAATCGATCAGGAATTTTTCCTGATTGACCGGAGAAAACCTTGTCGCAAGAGTAAAGCTTTCTCCTTCTCCTTTTTCCGTCACAAGCTGCAGGTAGATGTCCGGATTAGGAATATTGGGAGACGCAAAGATAATATGCGGCGCATGGTCTCTTTTCGCCAGCATATCCACGATCTTGTAGTAATAAGCACTTCTATCATCTCTCTGTGATATTTTATGTGCCTCATCAACGAATAAGTATTCCATCGGCATATCCGGCAGGAGGATCAGAAGATAAAGCAACCGTTCCGGTGTCATGACAAAGATGAAATTATGCTCTTCCTCAAGTGCGACTGCACCAGCTGAGGTAACTATTCTGTAGTTCTTTTCATACAGGATATTCCCCAAGTCTTCTGTTATGTTGGCAGTCACTTCGTTGATCAAAGCCTTAGTAGGCACTACTATTGTAAAATTGCCATCTCCGTATTTTTCTATCTTCTCCTTTATGTACATCCTCATCACATAGGACTTGCCCAGCGATGTCGGAGCGGAATAACTCAGGAACTTCGCAGAGAATTTGTCGTATATCTCTTTTTGCGCCTTGAAAAAGTATTTGTCGGGAGCTGCTGGTATACGCAAATAGTCCTGGCTGAACTGAGTGAACAACCTCTCATAGAGCTCACTGCTTCTATAATCCGCAGCCTTTATGTTCATACCTCTGAAATTTGTAACATTTGTCAAGACGGATCCTAAATAATATCGTATCCGCTCATCCTCCGGGTCAAGCGCATGAAGAAGAGCCACGATTTCTTGCGCCATTAGCTTATGCTGTTCAGCCTTTTCGGCATCAACCGACTTTGACAGAATGTCGGCAAATCGCAACAGATCCCGAACATTCAATTCCCTTGCTTTTACATCTTTAAGCCCAAAAAGCTGCAAACCATAGTTGAAAAGCAAATTATCGTACAGCTTATTGAGATATTCATTTTGTTCGATGTCCTTATAGATAGCGGCACCGATTGTTGTCATTTCCATCAAGCGGTACCCCCTATAAGTTCAGTCATAATAGAACTCCTGTCGTTATCCGCATCATTAAACGGAAGAACATATATGTAAAAAGAATCCGCGCCCATCTTAAGATCAGCTATTCTCTCCTGAACTCGTACAAGTGCTTTTTCAATGTCCTGCTCAATCCTCTTAACTACCGCATTTGTATATTCATCACGGCTGAAGTCTTCCGGATTCAGATCAAGTGTATATCCAAGGAAAACACCGTAAGCAGTACCGGCACCAGAATCGCCGCCATCTTCAGGTATCACAATTTTTTTGATTAGATGTGCGGTTGTTATATCAATTGACTTATTAAATTCTGCACTATTAACTAGCTCCATGCCGGACAAACGATCCGATCTCAGCTTTTCAATTACCTCAAACGCCTGATCCACAGCACGCTCAAGATTACCTTGGAGGTTTGATGCTCCGTAAACCAGTTCATACGTTGTATTTGATCCGGGAATCGTTAAAAAATGAATTCCGGAGCAACGATGTTCTGTACTCAATTCAATAGCACTCATAAGCTTGGGAGCTTTAAGTACTTCCTCCAGAAAGGCGTAGATCAGCATCTCTCCCAGTTCATTACCTGTGGCATGTGCTCTTACGTACTGAGCCGCCTCCATTCCCAGGCTCTCAACATCATCCTTCAGATATTTCTCAATCTCAGCACGGTTAAAAACATATCTGCCTATATTTGCATTCAAAAGCTTTCTCAACCACGTATAGTCGAATCTATTCGACTCTATGCGGTATCTGAAGGCTTTTATATGGTTATGTCCTTTTATCTGTAGGTTTCCATCTACTACAGGCATAAAGGCCCTGCAGAAATATTTCTCCTGAAGAGTCTTTGTCAGAATCACATCAGGCGCAATCACTCTGGCGTTGAAGGTAATACTAGAAGCATCTGACGCAAAAGAGTCTATATAGGCTCTGTCGATATATGCCACCGATTCTTTCCCATAGTGGTTTTCTACCTTACCGGCAATCAAAAACAGATCCGCCAGCACTTCCGAAGGAACAAATACAAGCTTACGAAGCCACTGCTCTCTCGTGACATCCGGATTCTTAAAAAGAGGATCCTCGATATCATCATTGCGGATTATGTCCTTAAAAGCACAAATTCCCTTCTTAAGAGTCTCTATGTCAAGCTGAGGAACAATTTTCTTCTCAAAATAGTCCACCACATAGTCCCTGTTGGCGGATGCAGTGGCTGTTGTTATCTCCGAGGCAAGCGACCTTTCGCATCTTGCATAATTAGAGATTGTAGTTTCATCCACATACTGACCGTGTAGTTCATTAACGGAGGAAATGAGTGTTTGACCAAATTTATGTTGTTTTACATCCTGCAACGGATCTTTGCACAACAGCAGTACTTTAATAAATGTACCGAAGCAAATTCGTTTCACACTGATTCCTCCTTCCCATGAATATTTCAAATCTCCACATTATTCTTTGATGTAGTCCACTATGTCACCGAAGTTACAGTCCAGAGCTTCGCATATCCTGCCAAGAACCTCCATGCTGACCGGCTGATCCTTCCCCATCTTAGCCATAGTAGAAGATGTGATGGTCGCTTTCGCCATCAAATCTTTCTTCATCATCTTCTTGTCGATTAGTATCTTCCATAGTTTGCTATAGCTAAATTTCATTTGGTTTCCTCCGCTAATCCAGAGCTTAAATCTATGTATACTATCCCTATCTTGAGTAGCATATCATAAAAATCCACTTTTCGCAAGTTGAAATCACTTATCTCCAAGTCCGTTTTGCCAAAACAGAATTTCAATTCACTATTAATAAATTTTTAAAAATTAGTGTCTCTGTACATGCTTCCGTTTTCTCTAAACTGCTTGTTCCAACTGATACTCATACACCTTTTGCCTGTCTTGAGTGCCAAATCCCCATCACCTGAAATTGCCAAGTATGCCAAGTCAATGCCAAGTCCCTTGTCATGGGATCTCATCGGAAAATGCCGTAATTTATTGGTGAAGGCAGCAACCAGGCGATGAGCAGTTCCGATCAAGCTGTGTCCGAAAGTCGCCAAGCCTTCTTTATCAATCCATGCCGAAGCTCATAGGACGGCTGACGCATAGAAAGGTAAAAGGTAGCCAATATGTGTCAACTCAGTAAAGAAGACTGGCTCATGAATATTGAAAACACAGCCGCTGAAGCTGAAAAGAAATACGGTGCTGAAGCAGTTGAATTTGTTTTCAAAAAGTATGGTGCCACTTGTTCAGAAGACCTGAATCCTTCCGACTATTCAGAAGTGTTTGGGGAACTGTACCAGATGTCAGTAGACTAATCAAATGCCCTGAGCATGGCAATAAAAGGCTCTTCGCCGCGGGTGGTTGCCGATCTTGTGCACAAAGTGAGGTGCTCTACCGCCACCCAAAGCGAAGCAACTTGCAGGTGTCAGTTCAAGTAGAGCAGCTGACCGATTTGTAGGAGGATCCCTATGAACGGTCATCTGAAAGAACAAATGAATAACAGCCGCTTGGTTTCCTCCACAGCCAATCTACGGAGGAAATCAAAATGGCTAAGATTACAATTGAATATTGCAACAAGTACAGTTCCTATGATGGAACTCCCGTAACTGAAGGCAAAGTTCTCGCACCGGTTCTGATCTCGGATGCAGAATTCCAGAGTAACAACACGATCATTCCGGAGAACCTGAGAACCTGGAAGCACTACGGTGTTCCGTTCAGAGTCGGATTCATGGTGGTGGACGAAGCTGATTTCAACAAGATGCTCTCCCTCTACTATTCCGGCATCAACGACTATTTTGAAGAGCACCCGGAGCTCCGTCCCGGCAGATGCGTTCTCGGATGGGATAACGAAGGCTTTCCGATCCTCTGCAGCAAGGAGAACCGTTGCAAGGGCTGCCCCAGACGTGCAGAGCACCTTCCGCGCTTCAAGAGCCGTGAGGACTTCATCCAGTTCACATCCTTCCAGGACACCCACGAAGATGAGGACGGCAACACTGTCGGTCTCGACATCGCGGATCCCAATGTAAATGTTGAGGAAGAAGCGATTCTCGAAACACTCTTCACGGAGCTGGTGGAATACCTGGGCAAAATCAGCCCCCGTTACGCCAAGATCGTCACCCTCGGCAGGCAGGACTACTCAAAAGAACAGATCATTGCTGAGCTCGGTCTGAAGCCGTCCCGTGGCTATCAGGAAATCAACGCAGCGAAAGAACTGACGAAGAAGTTCCTCGAACTGTAAAACACACGAATGGCGCTGTCGGATCCGTTCCGATAGCGCCACTCTTTTATCTTCTGACCGGCTTACGCCCATTGAGCTGGAAACGGTCATGGCTCTTAATGCTTTTTACCGCTTGTCTCAGACTGATCGCCCTTCCATGCTGATGGTAAGGGCAGGAAGCAAAATGCGAATGAAAGATGATAACTGTTCCCGGCTCCGGATAGCCCGGACTGTGCAGGCTCCAGTAGTGACCGGTGTTATTGGATTTGATGGTTACATCATAGATATCCTTGTAGATAACGGTAAAATAGTTTGAGTCCAGAGAAGCAAGTTCATTTGCATCAAACATAGGCGATCACCTTCCTTCCGCCACATACATAGCCTCCCTCTCCGCCACAATCTGCTGCCGGATCTTCTGCTTCTCAGCGTCAAATCTCTTCTGGAGCAAAGCCATCTCTCTATCAAGGAATTCCTTCTCCCTGCTCTCCGTCTCGGCTATCATAGTATCCGGCGTGATGATAAGCTTTCCGTCCTCGCATTTTACCAGCACTGCCTCGCCGATCTGGAAGCCCAGCTCTTCCAGCCACCGTCCCTGAAGTCTGAGCTGCGGAGAAGGATTACTTCCATAGTTCCAAATGCTGCTGATCTTAAGTGATCTGTATTCTTTTTTCTTTGCCATTCTGAGGTCCTCCTTTTTCATTGATTGTCATATGCTGTTTTTTGTTGGGATATGGTCGCATGTCCCATAATTCGTATTATAGGACATAGTCGCATGTCCGTCAAGAAAAAATGTATGGTCGCATGTCCAAAAGTGTGTTATACTCATTTTGTGTAAAAATCCATCCCCAAGGAGAATAAGAACATGGCAGAGAAAAAGGACAGCCGCCACAGAACCCTCACAGAGGCTCGTAAGGCAGCTAATAAGCGCTATATTGATAAATTCGTAGAGGTGAAGGTTAGAATGACTCCTGAGCACCGCACAGAGGTTCAGCAGCACGCTCAGGAAATGGGTGAAAGCACCACCGCCTTCATTAACAGAGCGATTGACGAAACAATGGCTCGCGACAAGGAACCAAAAAAGAAATGATGACAATCGAAACTACAATGAACAAGGCAGCCGGGATCTGATTCCTGACTGCCTTTTCTTTCTAAATCATCTGAAAATGTATGAACGCATCCTTGATGGCTTTTCTCTTATCCTCCGGGCACTGAGGAACTCTGTTCCCCTCCGTCTTCGGAAGATTATAATTGATCCTCTCCACAATTCCGCATTCTCTTTTGACCTGGGCGATATACAGGTTTGACACTTTCAGCCCGAATTTTTTCAACACGTAGGACTTGATTTCTTCATAGGTTGCCTTGGTTTCCGCACTGGATACTTCAAGCTCTGAGATATCCAGATCCACTTCAATTGTCGTATCCGGCTTGCGTTGGGACAAAAGGCAAACCGTCTCCACATGCACCGTTTGTCATAACCGCTAAAAAGTTCAGTATTTAAGAGATATGTGCGCTTTTGTGCGTCCGCTGACAGGCTTGAAAGCAAGGCATTTTTTAATAGTTCAGTGTTTCGGGTCTGTCTGCGCTTGTGTGGGATATTCTCAGCGGGTGGCAAAAGGGTGGCAACGCCACCATATCAATAAATCAAATCATCTTCATACTTTGGCGGGCGTTGCTTCTTCCCCGTACTGATGCACTTCTGGATTTCTGAAATAATCTCTTCATCCGTTTTCTGAAATCCAATATAAAAGAAATACCTTTCACCAAAGTATTTTTCATATTCTTCTAACGCTTTCTGTAATTCCATAGAGATCACCCGCAACACTGAATTTCCTATTGAACACGCTGAACAATCGTGTTATATTATAAGTGAAAAGGGAACAACCGCCCACAAGGGGTTGACCTTATGAAGTAAATAGCAACATAGAAATTACCACCTCTTCACTCGCCAAAGTTACCGGGGTGGTTTTTCTATGCCTAAAAACATTATCGACAGAACGTAAAAACGAATGTCAGCAATGCCAAAATGAACATCCCGAAAGCTATCAGGTCTTTGAAATCAAAAGGTTTCTTGTCCATCAGCACCACCCCCATTCTATGTAAGAATAGAGGTCAGCCACCCTGCAACACGGTTATTCCCTGCCCATATTCTACCATGTTCTTATACCTCTGACAACTCATATAATCGCCATATAGCCATGAAAAAAGCAAAGACGGATATTTCTTCGCCTTTGCTTTCTCATTGCTTATATAACCTATTTCATACCGCTTTTGATAATCTCTTCTAATCGCCTTTTCAATGCCGTCTTACTTGCCGTATATGCGTGATGCATTGGTCTATTCGGTGATTTACCGTAAGTGTGGTGATACTTGCCCTTAGCGTCCTTATACACCCAACCGCCTTTACGCCCATTTCCTTTCAGGGCATATTCACCTGTTCCAAATTCTTCCCAGATCGCATTTTCAAGGTTACTTCCAACTATTGCAGTCAGATCAGACTCATTGACCTTATACTTATATGACCCTTTAGTTTGTCCGGTGTCCACTCTGCTATTCTGCTGAATTTGTGATGTAAGATCACCGCCCGCTTCATACAGAAATCTTATCAGGCTTTCAGACAAGCGTCTTTTTACCTCTGCACTGTTATCTTCAAACTGTAATGACATTAAAATACACCCGCCTTTTTCATTCTGGTATATACCATTTTAACAAATCTGCATTTCTGTCTTCTGCTGTCGCACGAACGGAACACCCTTAAAATAAGATTTTTACAATAAGTCTGTGTTTCTTCATCATAACGGTTGATTTCCGACAAGATTCTTTTTAATTTTCTCTTTGCAAACATCTAATCACCCCTATTTCAGTCATCTGTTGGAATTTCTTCCAACACCTGCAACGCTTCTTCTGGACTCAAACAACTATTTTCTGATAAAGCCCTGTCAATCTCTTCTTTGGTGGTGGTACTAACCCTTTTATGCGCCATCTGCTGCATTATCTCCAAAATATCCGTCATAGCCATAACCGCCCCCCCCTTATTTATAGTCAGACCGCTTATAGATCGGGGTTGCATTCAGCAGCTTAATATATTGGTTATATTCCCGGTCTGTCAGCCTGTTCAATAATTTTTCATCAAAATATTTTGTCTGATACCTCTCACGCAGCAGATCAACATAGTTCATATACTGGATATTTTCTTTTGAGAAGAAATCTTTCTTGAAATCATCATAAGATTTTTTATCCTCAAAAGATTCAAGCTGCTTAGAAAAATTATTCATCTTGCAGATACCGCCCTCTAACATCCATCTGGCACGTTGAAGGGAATAACATCTGCACTGAATATCTTCTGATGCAATACCAAAATCACCCGGATACATAGCTTTGCGCCCTGCAATCTCAAAAGGTTCACCTATTTCTTTTATTTGTCCATCAAGCTGTCTATGATGTGGTCTTGTTTTTCCGTCAAGGGTGCTATCCCACATTTTTACGACTTCCGCACCTCTGTCTTTTGCTTCCTGCTGTGCATGGAAAGCAGATTCGTTCTGTATGCGGTGTCCTTCTGTCCGGGCGATTCTGATAGCATTATTTAACGCTACTCTGAACGGACTGTTCATACCTTTGGTGATCTCCACCGCCATTTCAAGCCATGACGAACCGTTAGCCGTTCCCCTTGATAGTTCAGCCTGTATTGAACTTTTCAATTTTTGCGTGCTCTCCCCAAGTCTTTCATACATACCTTCTGATAATTTTGTATCAGTCTGTAGAGCTTTCACAACCTGTTCCTGATTGATCGGGAATATCAGCGGAACACCCTGCCCCCTGATATCGTACAACACACCAAGAAAACCGTTTTCATAACAGGATTGTAAATACTCCTGTATATTCTTATATGTGTGGTCTGTCAAATCTTTCAAAGCCGCTTCAATCTGCTTTTTCAAAACTTCCTGATATTTTCTTTGGTATATGATCGTCTGTAAATTCTGCATATCCGTCCGGCTATTTAATTCAGCAATTTTCTTTTCACAGTCTTTTTTCGCCCGTTCAAAAGCCCGTTTTAATTTTTTTATGATATCATTTTCGCTGTCAAGCTGCGCTTGAAGCACTTCTTTCTGTCGTTTATTCATAACGTTCACCGCTCCTAAAAATCAATGGTGGCAGCCGGGAACTACCACAGCCACCACCAAAGATAACTTAAATAAATCTGACGTCAGCCGCAGCGGTTCCCTTCTCTGTCTCCCGTGTCTCATATACTACACGCTGACCAACCGCCGGATAATCGCCATTGGTTCCAGTAATCTGTGAGATATGGACAAATACAGACTGATTGCTTTCATCATCTGCGATAAATCCAAATCCTCGCTCATTATTGAAATATGTAATCTTTCCAGTCATTTCCTTGATTTCCTTTCTCTCTATCAACGATAGCTTTTCTTTAATTCAACCTTTAATGGTATTCCCGCCCAAGAAAGGCAATGTTCAATATAACTACCATACTTCTGATTGCGGTTATAACTATTTGACAAGTCAACGCCGTCCGCTTCAAGTTTCTTTATTTTCAGATCACGATATACAGAATTAATTGTTGCGGGGATTGCCCGGTGCAACTTACACATTTCATTCGCCTGTTGTACCAGATCAAGAATCTGCTGATACACCACATTTTCTTTTGGAATCAAAGCCCTTAGAGACTCTTCAATTTCTGCAAATGTTTCTTCTGTTATGTCTGTACTTTCAATCTTCTTCCGAATCGCATCACAATCGCTTGCAAGATCATTATGGGTATACATAATTTTTCAACTCCCTTCTTTAATTAATGTTTCCAGTCATTTCTTTGGTTTCCTTTCTTCTGCGCCGCCATAATTACCACGGATTTTTACGACTTTCAAAAGTTTTTCTTGTGATCGTTATTTCCGGTTTCCAGAACTTCCCTTTTCTTACATCATTATGCTTCTGAAGCTGTTCAGCTTCAATCTGGTCAATTCTCTGCTGCGTTGCATCATCCTTATAAATTTTTGCTTTCAGCAGGCTTAAAACTGCGTCTTCTTCATAACCATCAAGCCGAGACTGAAACATTGTATAATGTTCATCCGGGTGCCGCATTCCTTCACAAGACAGATGCACAAAGGTATCAAAAATCTTTTCTTCCGCTTTTCCCGCATTTCTCGCCTTCATAAAAGCAACCGCATAATCAGCAGATTTTTTGTTAAGTTCTCCAATCATCTTCTGTTCAGCGGCATATTTTTCAATCACCCGAAGCATAGTAGGATTATCACTATACTTTTCGATAAGTTCAATGAGTTCATCAATCGACATCTGAAAACCCGCTTTGATCAGATTCATCAAGTTCAGATCAATCTTGCTACCGTCCGGTGTGTAATAATCATGCACTTCCTTCATGTAGCCGTCTTTCTGCTTCTGAATAGCAGCCCGGCAATTTGCAACCGCCGTCTGTGTATCAGTATTGAACTTACTGATAATACTTTCCCGTTCTTTGCTTATTCCATCTTCTGAAAATTTCCATCCTGACACTTTCAGATTTTCAAGCGCTGTATCACGTTCCATTAACGCCGCTTCTATCTCTGAATAGGCGTTCCAGATGATTTCTTTGGTCGCTTTGACATACTTTTCAAGTTCCATATCCATCTACCTTTCTTTTGATATATTTGTTATAAAACAACTGTATCATAAGAAAATTACTGCCGCACCTTCCACTTTCTTAGAAAATGACAGAAAAAATGAGGTAACAAAATGCTACCCCACTTTTGCTATAATCCTTCTGATCTGGCTTTCAGACAGTCCGTATAGTTCCATCAGATCAGGTACACTTGCACCGCTGTAATATTCCTGTTGGATTGCCCTGTTCCTTTCCTGCTTGTCCTTTGGTGATCCTGCTGCCGGAAAATAAATCGTTTCCCCGGCGAACATGACCAACAGTTTTATGTATACGTCCGCATCAACCAGTGATTTCAGTTTGTTCAACGCACGTTCATTTTTACTCATATTATCCCGCCTTTCCGGGTTTCAATAATTATTTGTTGTGGAAATCAGCCTGATTATCTCCCATAAAGTCAGCGTATTCCAAACAAATCAGGCAGATCATGGGCTATTTTGCCACCGATCTGCCACCCTTTTTCTTCCTGCGATAGTGTTTCACTGTCGGAGCGTTTACAGACAACAGCAGCACATCATCATTTTTCAGCAGATCGGCAAGCTGTAATTGCGTCATGTTCCGCTTTACTTCCACACTGTCCAACAAATAGACCACTTTTAAATCTGCGCTCATGCCAACACCTTAACCCTTATATGCGGCGATATCTCCGTTACATGGGTGCAATCCCGGAAAGCATCAGGGTATAGTTCTTTTAACTTCTTCCCGTCTACTGTCCTTCTGGCGAACTTCTCCACATAATTGATTTTTATGTTGGCGTTTTCCAGTTTTTCAACCTGATTTTCCTGCATTTGTTCCAGAATTGCCGCCTTTATCTCCGCTTCTTCATCAAGTATCTGCTGTTTCTTTCGCTGAACCTCTAAAATACGGTTCATCAGTTCTTTGATCTGTTCACTGTTCTTCATGTGGTCAATCACCCATTCATTAAAAAAATCCCTGTGTACTTCTGAAAATTCCTGTACTGCATCATCATGCAGTCTTCTGATCCACCCAACACCATGCTTTAATTCACTGGCGATCTGTGGAAAAGCCTTAAACTGGATATACACTTTATAAAGTACCTTCTCATACTTTAGGTTGTGCAACCCCCTTATCTTGCTTATGATTGTTTATGATACACTAAATTTACCGAAAAAAAGCGTCAGAATTCCCTGAAAAAAGCAAGGGAAATTCCCTAAATAAAGCGGGACATATTGATTCCCCTTTACATTATATTTATCCTTTATCTAAGCACCACCAAAGATAAAGGAGGAAAGGAAGATGCTCACTATGTCCCAAATCAATCATATCAAAGACTTGAGCAATTGTGGATACCGGATCAGTGAAATCTCTAAAAAAACAGGTGCTGATCCCAAAACGATACGCAAGTATCTTGCGCAGGATGATTTCTCACCGCAGCCACCCGTTATCCAGGAGAAGCCATCCAAACTGGATCCCTTCAAGCCCATCATCCAGGAGTGGCTGGACGAAGACAAGAAACATTGGCGAAAGCAGCACCATACCGCTCAGAGAGTCTATGAGCGTCTCGTGGAGGAACATGGCTATACCGGGAGTTACAGCATTGTCCAACGCTACATGAAGAAATGCCGTTCCATCCAAACGGAGAAAGCAAACCTGGAACTGATCTGGGATCCCGGACCTGCACAAGTTGATTTTGGGGAAGCTGACTTTTATGAGGCCGGGAAGCTCTGCCGCAAGAAATATCTGACCGTGTCGTTCCCTTACAGCAATGATGGATACAGCCAGGTATTCGGCGGAGAAACTGCGGAGTGTGTCTGCCAGGGCCTGCAGGATATCTTTGAATTTATCGGCGGCGTACCGCCGTTACTGATCTTTGACAATGCAACCGGTGTCGGGCGGCGGATTGGCGATGCGATCCATGAATCAGAACTTTTCTCCCGTTTCCGAGCCCATTATCACTTCCGGGTGCGCTTCTGCAACCCCTATTCCGGCTGGGAAAAAGGGAATGTGGAGCGCAAGGTTGATTATAACCGTGCGAACCTGTTTGTTCCGGTCCCGCATTTCAATGAGATAGAGAAGTACAACCGGAAGCTGCTTGCCCGCCATGAAAAGAAAGCTTCCGAACTCCATTATAAGAAACAGATCCCTATCCGGGAATTGTTTGAAGAAGACAGGAAAGCCCTCCTGATGCTGCCGCCAAAACGGTTCGATGTCTGCCGATATGAATGGCTGAAAGCGGATGGTTTCGGCAAAGTCTGTATGGATGGAAAGCATTTCTATTCTACCAGGCCGGAAAACGCAAACAAACAGGTGCTGGTGGGAATTCGTGCCCATACCGTTGACATTCTTACAGAAGGCGGACAGGTCGTCACGACTCACCGGCGCGCTTACGGAGATAACCGCACGGATATCAGCGATTACAGTACCACGCTGGCTGTCCTGATGAAAAACTCCGGAGCATGGGGAAACAGCGGGCTGCGCCGCGAAACACCGGATGCTTTAAGGGCTTACATGGATGCCCAGCCGAAAGAGAAACTGAAGGACTGCCTCCGGATCATGAATGAGCTGACCAGCCAGTACGGCTTTCAAGCAGCGGCCAGCGCTATGGAGATGGCCTGTACAAGAGGCAGTATTAACATCTGTGATGCTTCCGTGCTTGCCGCAAGGATTACCGGATATGGCATTTATACACCGCCGGAGGCAGGCCCATCCCTTGCAGTATATGATGATATGTTTCTGAAGGAAGGAGACACTGTTTCATGATGACACCGAAGATGAAAGAGGATTTCTGTACACAGATCCTTGGAGCAAGCCGGCAGCTCTTCCTTTCGGGCAGGATTTCAGAGATCTGCCGGGAAAAAGGGACGCAGAAGCAGCTGGAGTTTATTCTGGAACTGCTGCAGGCGGAATTGACTCTCCGGGATGAAAACCGACGAAAACGTCTGATTAAACGGGCCGGGTTCCCAACCTATAAGACCTTTGAGGGGTACAGCTATCACTGCGTAAAATTTCCCCCTGCATTCAGCAGGGAGGAACTGGAAACCCTTGAGTTTGTCCCGGGGAAAAAGAATCTTGTGCTTTACGGTCCAGTGGGCATCGGTAAAACCCATATGGCAATCGCAGCCGGCGTAAAGGCCTGCAATCTCGGTTACAAGACGAAGTTTTATACCGTAACAGAACTTGTGCTGAGGCTTGCGGAATCGCGGAAAAACGGGACGCTGGAGCGCCTTCTGCGGGATCTCCGCAGCCTTGACCTGCTCATACTGGATGAATGGGGATATGTACCAGTCGATAAGGACGGATCCCAGCTGCTGTTCCGTGTTATATCTGACAGCTATGAGAGCAAGAGCCTGATCCTGACAACCAATCTGGAATTCTCAAAATGGGGAGGGATCTTTACGGATGACCAGATGGCCGCTGCAATGATCGACCGGCTTGTCCATCACGGACATTTATTGATCTTCGAGGGGAAAAGCTACCGAATGGAGCACGCCCTCATGCGCAGGGATGCATAATGCCCGCTGAAGGCAGGGAAAATCCCTTGCTGAAAAAAGGGAATTCCGACGCTTTTTTCAGGGAAAAGTACTTGACAAAAAACA
>NZ_NFHL01000006.1 GCF_002161355.1 Lachnoclostridium sp. An76
GCCACGCTTTCTCCCTTTAAGTCTTTCCGGCAGATTACTCCAAGTCACCGTCGCCATATCCCCGTCCGCCGCGAAAGGCGCATCAAAGGGGACGGTTTTCTGCGCGCATCCGATCGGAAGGTCCCCGCAGGCAAATGCAGGATTTTTAAACGCAGCATTTGTCGGGGGACCTTCCGGCTTGAGGAAACCAGAAAACAGCGAAGCGCCTTTTCGAAACTTCCTTTCAGCGCGGGGATATGGGTGGTTGAGGTGATTTCGTAGTTTTTCCTGCCTCATGGAGCGGAGCCGATGCCAGCCATATCCCCGCGCTGAATACGTCCTCGACATCCGCGCTTCACTGTTTTCGGACGTTTCACCAATCGGTCGGCTCCCCCACAAATACAGATTTTACACTTGAAATTTGTAAGGGACGGTGGTATTCTGTACTATGTCGTGCTAAAGCACGAAAGATAAACTCAGGAGAGTCTTTTCCCCGCAAGTATCTGCAGGACAGGTCATACCGGGGGAGAGCGCCGAAGGTGTAAACGGCGTCAGGAATGGAAGGAGCAGCGGTCCGGGGCAGAGCGGGACGGCTGGGATCTCCATGCGGATGCCGTGAGTCTCTCAGGCAAAAGGATGGAGGTATAAAGGAATGTTAGAGCAGATCGATAAGATCATCACAGTGATCGACAATGCAGTGTGGGGACTGCCGTTGATCATTCTCATCCTGTTTACAGGATTTCTTCTCACAGTTCGGCTGGGCCTTTTACAGGTAAGGCATCTCGGCAAGGCGTTTAAATTCATGGTGAAAAATGAAGAGGAAGGCGAAGGCGAAGTGACCAGCTTCGGAGCACTCTGCACAGCTCTGTCGGCAACGATCGGAACAGGAAATATCGCGGGTGTTGCAACCGCAATTGCCGCGGGCGGTCCCGGAGCTTTGTTCTGGATGGTGATTGCAGCGTTTTTCGGTATGGCGACAAAGTACGCGGAGGGGCTTCTTGCGATCAAGTACCGTACGATCGACAAAGAGGGCCATGTTCTCGGAGGTCCGTTCTATTATATTGAGAACGGTATGGGAAAGAACTGGAGATGGCTGGCGAAGATATTTGCCTTTTTCGGAGCAGGCGTGGGCCTGTTCGGGATCGGGACATTCACTCAGGTGAACAGTATTTCCTCTGCGGTGAAGAATTTCTTTGACCCGGAATCGTCACATGTCGTGTTTTCTATGTTTGGAAATGATTATTCGGCGGCAACCGTGATCACGGGACTGGTACTGACAGTCTGCGTAGGGCTGGTTGTGATCGGCGGGATCAAGCGTATCGCAAAAGTGTCGGAAGTGGTAGTCCCGTTTATGGCGATCCTGTATGTGGCTCTGGGTCTGATCATTATTGTGACGAATCTTTCAGCTGTACCGGCTGCGCTGGTGTCGATCGTGAAGTCAGCGTTTACGGGAAGCGCGCTTGCAGGCGGAGCGATGGGAAGCATGGTCGTGGCGATGCAGAAAGGGATCGCGCGGGGGATCTTCTCCAATGAGTCAGGTCTCGGAAGCGCGCCGATCGCGGCGGCAGCAGCGGTGACAAAAGAACCGGCGCGTCAGGGTCTTGTGTCTATGACAGGTACATTTATCGACACGATCGTGATCTGTACCATGACAGGTCTTTCTGTAGTGATCGCAGGGACATGGCTGGATCCGGAACTGGAAGGCGTGGAGATCACCATGGCTGCATTCCAGCAGGGGCTTCCGTTCCCGTCGGCAGTGGCGTCATTTTCCCTGATGCTGTGTCTTGTGTTCTTTGCGTTTACAACGATACTCGGGTGGAATTATTATGGAGAACGGTGTATCGAGTATCTTTTTAACAGAAAAAGATCCGTGGTCACAGGATACCGGTGGCTGTATATCCTCGCAGTCTTCATCGGACCGTATATGACGGTCGCGGCAGTGTGGAATATCGCGGATATCTTTAACGCGCTTATGGCGTTCCCGAACCTGATCGCGCTCCTGGCGCTGAACGGGGTAGTCGTGAAGGAGTCGAAAGACTATTTTAACAGGCTTAAAAATATGAAATAAGCCGGCCGGTGTTTTTGGAGATAAAATGTCAGGAACAGTCTGTGTTCCTCTCCGGGAAAAGGAGGGGAGTACAGACTGTTTTTTGCATGATCTGAAATAACAGAAAATTTGTGCCGCGGATAGTATTTGTATAACAAGAAACGTAAATAATTTCTTTAAACCGATAATCTTTTTGTCAGGCCGTGTAGTTCTGAAAATACTGTATCGTGTGTTTTTGGGATTGCATTATACTACATTTTGTATTAGAATGGACTCCAGACGGATAACAGCGCCGGCGCAGGACGCTGTTCCACATAGACGAAATTATGGAAAATGAGGAGGAACAGAATGAAGATCATTAAGAGAAACGGGGCAGAGGAAGTATTTGACATCAAAAAGATCGTGGTTGCCGTGACTAAGGCGGACGCATCGTCAGAAAACAGAAGCCTGACCGATTCCCAGATCGAGGATATCGCGGAGTTCGTGGAATTTAAATGCAATAAACTGAACCGCGCGGTATCAGTGGAGGAGATCCAGGATATGGTGGAGAACCAGATCATGGCCACAGGCGCTTTTGACCTGGCGAGAAGGTATGTGAGATACCGTTTTAAACGTTCCCTTGTGAGAAAAGCGAACACCACGGACAACAGGATCCTCTCCCTGATCGAGTGCAATAACGAGGATGTAAAACAGGAGAATTCGAATAAGAATCCGGCTGTAAACAGTGTGCAGAGAGATTACATGGCGGGAGAGGTGAGCCGTGACCTGACGCAGAGGATGCTCCTTCCGGAGGACATCGTAGAGGCGGACAAAGCGGGGATCATCCATTTCCATGACTCGGATTATTATGCGCAGCATATGCATAACTGTGACCTGGTCAATCTGGAAGACATGCTCCAGAACGGCACAGTCATTAGCGGGACGATGATCGAGAAGCCGCACAGCTTTTCGACTGCATGTAATATCGCAACCCAGATCATCGCTCAGGTGGCGAGCAACCAGTACGGCGGACAGAGCATCTCTCTGGCGCATCTGGCTCCGTTCGTACAGGTGTCCAGGGACAAGATCCGTGCAGAGGTGCTCAGCGAGATGAAGCTGGTGGGCATTGAGTATCCGAAAGAGGTGCTGGATGAGATCGTGGAAAGACGACTGAAAAAGGAGATCACAAAGGGTGTCCAGACGATCGAGTACCAGGTGATCACACTGATGACGACCAACGGGCAGGCTCCGTTCCTGACAGTGTTTATGTACCTGAATGAGGCGAAGACCGAAGCGGAGAAAAAGGATCTCGCGATGATCATCGAAGAGACACTGAAACAGCGCTGGCAGGGTGTGAAAAATGAAGCGGGCGTCTGGGTGACCCCGGCGTTCCCGAAGCTGATCTATGTGCTCGAGGAGGATAATATCGATGAGGGCACGCCGTATTATTACCTGACAGAGCTTGCAGCGAAATGTACGGCAAAGCGTCTTGTGCCGGACTATATTTCCGAGAAGAAGATGAAAGAGCTCAAAGAAGGTAACTGCTTCCCGGTAATGGGATGCCGGAGTGCGTTAAGCCCGTGGAAGGATGAGAACGGAAACTATAAGTTCTACGGACGCTTCAACCAGGGAGTTGTGACCATCAACCTTGTAGACGTGGCGCTTTCATCCGGCGGGGATATGGAGAAATTCTGGAAGATCTTTGACGAGAGACTGGATCTCTGCTACCGTGCACTGATGTGCAGGCATAACCGTCTGAAAGGCACGCTGTCCGATGCGGCTCCGATCCTCTGGCAGTACGGCGCCCTGGCGAGGCTGAAAAAAGGTGAGACCATCGACAAACTGCTTTACGGCGGATACTCTACGATCTCTCTTGGATATGCAGGATTGTACGAGTGCGTGAAATACATGACCGGCAAATCCCACACAGACCCGGAGGCAACGCCGTTTGCACTGGATGTGATGAAGCACATGAATGAGGCGTGTGACAAGTGGAAAGAGGAGACGAATATCGGATTCAGCATTTACGGTTCTCCGATCGAGAGCACCACGTACAAGTTCGCGAAGTGCCTCCAGAAGAGATTCGGCATCGTGCCGGGCGTGACGGACAAGAGCTATATCACGAACAGCTACCATGTGCACGTGTGCGAGGAGATCGATGCATTTGAAAAGCTGAAATTCGAGTCCCAGTTCCAGGCACTGTCCACAGGCGGCGCGATCAGCTATGTGGAAGTCCCGAACATGCAGGACAATATCCCGGCAGTGCTCCAGGTGATCCGCTTCATCTATGACAATATCATGTACGCGGAGCTGAACACAAAGAGCGATTACTGCCAGGAGTGCGGTTATGACGGAGAGATCCAGATCGTGACCACGGAGGACGGAAAGCTCGAGTGGGAGTGCCCGCACTGCGGCAACCGCAACCAGGATACGCTGAATGTGGCAAGACGTACATGCGGCTATATCGGCACACAGTTCTGGAATCAGGGAAGGACGCAGGAGATCAAGGAGAGAGTGCTCCACCTGTGATCCATGCTCCACAGCGATTACAGTGAACAGTAATCCACAGAGAGATCAACCTTTAGAACAGGCGCGGATGGAGAATTCAAAGACGCCGCGCGGACACCATGCAGGAGACGGCAGGATGTATTACGGTGAAATAAAGAAATGTGACATTGCCAACGGAGAGGGAGTCAGAGTCTCCCTCTTCGTTTCCGGCTGTACCCATCACTGTCCGGGGTGCTTTAACCAGGATACATGGGATTTTGATTACGGAAAAGAATATACGCAGGAGACAGAGGATGAAATACTGAAAGCCCTGGCTCCCGGTTATATCAACGGGCTTTCTCTCCTCGGGGGAGAGCCTTTTGAGCCTCAGAACCAGGAAGTCCTGGTCAGGCTCTTACGAAAAGTGAAGGAGCAGTATCCGGAGAAAAATATCTGGTGTTACAGCGGATATCTCTTTGACAAAGAGCTGCTCAGTAAGAGCCGCGCAAGATGCGAGTACACGGATGAGATGCTCTCCATGCTGGACGTACTCGTGGACGGACGGTTCGTGGAAGCGCTCAAAGACATCCGCCTTGTATTCCGCGGGTCATCCAACCAGAGAGTGATAGACGTAAAGAAAAGCCTGGAGACAGGAACCGTCGTCCCCTGGGAACCCAAAGTACAGCGCGGGGTGTAAAATCTGTGTGTGAAAGACAGATTTTCCAGCAGGCTCATGCGTTGTGTGCTTTGAATTCTTCGCCCCAGTCCCACATGGCATCAAGGATTGGTTTCAGGCTCTGGCCAAGTTCTGTCAGAGAGTATTCTACCCGCGGAGGAACTTCAGGATAGACTTTGCGGTTTACAAGGCCATTGCTCTCCATATCACGAAGCTGTGCGGTCAGAACTTTCTGTGAAACATTTCCGATCGATTTTTTCAGTTCGCCGAATCGCTTGGTACCCGGGAGCAGATCCCGCAGTATCAGTACTTTCCATTTATCCCCGATCAGCATAAGAGTTGTCTCAACCGGACAGGCCGGGAGTTCTTTTTTTACAGTTTTTGTTTCCATAGAAATATCTCCTTTGATCTGATATCATATCGTAAAAACTATAAAAATCATATAACAAGAGGAAAAGAAAATCAAGATTCAGCGCAGAAAATCGCAATTGTTTCCTACAGGTAACTACAGCACAAAAAAGTGCTTACTTTACGATTGAAACCATTCTTCCTATAATATAGTCAAGAGCTGAGGAAAACGGCCGAGCCAAAGCTCAAAGTAAAACTATGATCTGATATTTAAGGAGGAATTCAAAATGAAAATCGCAGTAATTTGTGCAAATGGAAAAGCCGGTAAACTCATCGTAAAAGAAGCAGTAAACAGAGGTCTCGATGTCACTGCCGTTGTCCGCGGGGATAATGAGACAGCAGCGCAGAAAGTCCTGAAAAAGGACCTGTTCGACCTGACTGCTGATGATCTCAAGGGCTTTGATGCAGTAATCGATGCTTTCGGCGCATGGACGGAGGACACGCTTTCTCTTCACAGTACATCACTGAAGCACCTGTGTGACATCCTCTCCGGCACGGATACCCGTCTGCTTGTTGTAGGCGGCGCGGGAAGCCTGTACGTCAATCCGGAACATACCGCATGTGTGGCTGACGGTCCGGACTTTCCGGATGGCTTCAAACCGCTGGCCGGCGCGATGGCAAAGGCGCTTTCTGAGCTTCGCCAACGCAGGGATGTGAGATGGACATATATCAGCCCGGCAGGGGATTTCCAGGCAGAGGGCGAGCGCACCGGGAAATACATCCTGGGAGGAGAGGAACTGACCCTCAATTCCAGGGGTGAAAGTATCATCAGCTATGCGGATTACGCCATTGCAATGGTGGATGAGGCTGTAAACGGAAATAACATCCAGAAACGTATCAGCGTGGTAAGAGAATAATAGGGAAAGAAATCGGAGCAGACAGACTTACGGTTCTCCGCAGGGGCAGCAGAAAGGAGAGATTGATCCATGGAGAAACTTGTTACACAGGAGCAGCGGGCGGATTTCCTGATCCGCTGGCTGCTGAATGAAAGAGAAGAATACGAGAATCTGGAAATCCCGGTCAGCTCGGCGGAGAAGCGGCGTCTTCTGCGGAGTCTGATTAATGTACGGCCTCCTATCCCTGCGAGCAGTGAGTTCCTGACGGTTCAGGATGCTTATCTGCAGGAACGGTTGGCAGAGAGGGGAGTAACCCGGATCGAGGATTTAAGCCCTGTCCGGCCGGGAATTTACCTCTGGCAGGGAGACATCACCACGCTCGCCGCGGATGCGATCGTCAATGCGGCGAACAGTCAGATGCTGGGCTGCTTTGTCCCCTGCCACGGCTGTATTGACAATGCCATCCACACGTATGCGGGGGTACAGCTCAGAACGGAGTGCGCATCCATTATGGCAGGGCAGGAAGCAGAGCCGACGGGAAGCGCAAAGATCACAAAAGCCTATAACCTTCCCTGCCGCTATGTGCTGCACACGGTAGGCCCCATTATATATGGAAGTGTTACGGAGACAGACCGAAAACTGCTGGCAGACTGTTACCGTTCCTGTCTGGAACTGGCGTCAGCTTACGGGCTGCGCAGCGTGGCCTTCTGCTGTATTTCCACAGGTGAATTCCATTTTCCGAACAGGCTGGCAGCAGAAATTGCCATAAAGACAGTTGGGGAATGGCAGAAAGAAAATCCAGGTCAGATGGAGGTGATCTTTAATGTTTTCAAGGACAATGACTACAAGATCTATCAGCAGTTATTATGATAGCCTGGCCCAGCTTGGACGGGAGCTGGATACGGCGGATGCCATTATCATCGGCGCGGGCGCGGGCCTTTCCACTTCTGCTGGTCTTTCCTATTCGGGCGAACGGTTTCATAAATACTTCTATGACTTTGCTGAGAAGTATCCGATTCAAGATATGTATTCCGGCGGCTTCTATCCGTTTGACACCCTGGAGGAACATTGGGCCTGGTGGAGCCGGCATATTTGGATCAACCGTTATATGGATGCGCCGAAGCCGGTATATAGCCAACTGTACGAGCTGGTGAAAAACAGAGACTATTTTGTTCTAACCACCAACGTGGATCATCAATTCCAGAAAGTCGGATTCGACAAACACCGGCTATTCTACACCCAGGGCGACTACGGCCTGTGGCAGTGCAGTGTGCCATGCCATAATGAAACCTACGATAATGAAACTGCTGTTCGCAAAATGGTGGCGGCGCAAGGTTTTGCTTTTGCTAAAGATGGCAATCTCTATGTGCCGGATGGAATAAAGCTGAAGATGGAAGTTCCCTCTGAACTGATTCCATACTGCCCGCATTGTCATAAACCCATGAGCATGAACCTGCGCGCCGATGATACCTTTGTCGAAGATATGGGCTGGTATCATGCCGCTGAGCAATATGAGGAATTTTTGCAAAACCATCGCAATCAAAAAGTTCTGTTTTTGGAGTTAGCTGTTGGCTACAATACGCCAAGCATAGTAAAGTACAGTTTCTGGCGGATGACGCATGATTGGCCGGACGCGACGTATGCCTGTCTGAATTATGGTGAAGCGTATGCGCCCGATGAGATCAAAAGAAAATCTATCTGCGTGAATGGCGACGTCGGAGAGATTCTGACTGCGTTAGAAACTCAGTAAAATTGAATAACAAGTTCATTCCCAACAGGGCGTTTATCAGATTTTGATAGACGCCCTTTTTTCAGTATGACGGGCATGCCGTCAGTCTGTGGTGAAAGTCCAAAAGGGGCGTAGTTGCCGACGAACCCCATAGCGACTCACAAGGTTTGGGGAAGTGGTCCACAAAACGGGAGCTGTTCATCCATGTGCAAGATGCCGTGCAGCTGGGACAGCCGCAGGCCGGCCCCGCAGTACAGCCCTATGGTCTGCCGCTGGCGGCAATCTGGCTGCTGGGCAAGGTGCAGGATTTGAAATTTGCTATTCAGGATAATGTGTACGGATAAAAATGCGTCTTTGCGGCATTTTGCATTCCCGCAAAAATAGGATATACTGATAATAAATAATCCTCTCCGCCCGGTGCGGCAGGTTAGGTGGAGGTGTGTATATGGAAAATCAAATCACGCGGGACAATCTGATGGTCCTGGAAATCCGGGAACTGTTGGAAAAAGCGAGAAAAACGGTCGCGCAGCAAGTCAACGCCCAGCTGCTGACAACCTATTGGAATATTGGGCGGATTATCGTGGAATATGAATAGCAAAATCAGATTCGCGCGGAATACGGGCAGCAGACATTGAAAGAACTTTCCAGGGAACTGACGCGGGAGTTTGGCAAAGGCTTTTCACGGTCCAATCTCCAAAATATGCGGGCGTTCTATCTGGCCTATGAAAAATGCCAGATACCGTCTGGCAAATTGTCCTGGTCCCACTACTGCGAACTGTTGAGCTTTTCCGATACTAACAAGCGCAACTTTTATGAGCAGGAATCCATCAATTCCGGCTGGTCGGTCCGGGAGCTGAAGCGGCAGATTGACAGCTCTCTCTATGAACGGCTGTTGCTGTCAAACGGCGACGCCAACAAGGAAAAAGCATTTGCGCGGTTGGACCTACTGCAGAAAGTGGTTGATTTCAAGATTAAGTTTTATCCGCGGGTCTGGGCACATTACCCGGAGGCTGTTCCGGCCAGTTTAAAGCTGCTTTCTAAATCCGCTGATCCGTCAGCCCGTAAAAACATGCTGCTTCCCTTTGCGAAGACATCCATTGATGAAGCGTAGATCGGGAAAGCCGTCCGGTTTCTGCCGGCGGAAAGCCTGTCTCCCTCACCCATACAGAATACGGTCTTCCGGAGCATTTCATACTCTGTCCGGGGCGGGGATTTCCATGGGATGCGGAAACGGGCGTGGCGTTTACGATGGAGTTTTATATATTTTAAAAAATTTTTGGATGTGATGTAGTATTCACCGCTAAGACCGTAGTATATAGGTGAAGCCGGAAAGTCCAGCTAAGAAATGTCAAGAGGTGATATGAAAAAAATTAATTTTTTACAATAGCGCAAAAAATGGTAACCTTAACAGACCATTCCGATATATTGGATTGGTCGCAAACTAAATATTGAGAATGCCGTGCTGATTATGCGGCTTTTCGTATCTTATCTGGATGCTCTGCGGCAAAGCGCCTGCAGTGCTCCTCCGGAGTGATGACCTCGAAGGGTTTGTTATCCCGAAGCATGGCAAAAATGATGTTGCAGATTTTATGCATGACAGCGCCCATTGCTACCGTCTTTTTCTTGCCGGAACACTTCCGGGTGTAATAGTCGTAAACCACAGGATTCACAGGCGTGCCGCTTCCCTTATCAACTTTTACGTTATTGAGCGCGACCATGTGAAGGACCCGTCTGGCAAGGCTGGAGCCACGTTTGGACATATGGACTTTATCGCCATTGAGTTTCCCAGACTGTTTGACGGCAGGATCAAGCCCAAAGTAAGCATAAAGCTTTTTCGGGGAAGAAAAAAGTTTAAAATCGCCCATCTCCGCAATCAGGACGATTGCGCTTAAGAAACCGATCCCGCGCAGGGACTGCAGAAGGCAGATCTGGTCGTAGATCAAAGTATCCTGCAGCCGGTCGACCGTCTCGTGGAGCGCCTTCAGGAGTGCGTCCAGATGCTTCTGGTATTCCTGGTAAGTATCGATATAAAGGCGAATGCGGACAGCATTGCTTGGAAGCGCCCTTCCGAAAACAGCAGCATCCTGTGCGGCAGCAATGATGGTGTCATACTTACGCAGGGCATAAGCTTCGCCAAAACGTGCTGTGCTGCGGATGATCTTCACGATATCGTCTTTAGAAGCGGCAAGCATGTCTTCAGCAAGAGGATAAGAGCTTAGCAGCTTTAAGGAAGACTGTGTGGTGACTTTGCTGAAGACTTTCGCATAAGCGGGGAAAGACACTTTCAGTTCCGCAGTAAGTTTGAGGGCGACAGCAGACTGGAGGTCCTTGAAATAATAGTAATCACGGACCAGGTTCCTCAGATCGACAACGGAATCATCCGGAATGATGGAAGTCTTAAGAGAAACGTTCAGGCCGACAAGGGCAGCCTTTTTCGAGTCGAATTTATCATTATGCAGTTTCCTTATGTTGATATTTGTGCTATTCTTAGTGATGATAGGATTAATGACTGAGCAGTCAAACCCCTTATCACGAAGGAAGCACAGGAGCGGGATGTGGTAGATCCCGGTAGACTCAAGGAAGCAGCGGCTTTTGAGAGAATACGTTTCTTGTGCTTCTTTTATTTTTGCGACAGCAAGGTCTCTGGACCTTGGATCAGAATGGACGATCTTAAAGGGCTTCCCGATAAAAGAACCGTTAGGGAGGGCAATAGACATCCAGGTAAAATCAGCGCCAACATCAAGGCCGACAGAGAGGTAAGAAGAAACGCTGTCAATCAATGTAAGTAATCTTTTGTAATGCATAGTAAACATCCTTTCCGGCAGGCATCCATTTCCAAAAGGTGGATACACAACCTAGCGGCTTATACAGGTATAGCCTGAGGCTTCCCAACCAGCCAAACCATAAATCACCACCGAATGGACAGACAGACTTTCTAAGAGGTTTCCCCGGCGGGAGGCCGGGTCCCAAGGAGGCGTCGTCAATCGCCCTGCCTCAGTGATTATACCTCATGATCTGATCTGATGCATCATGGAAGCCTCAGACACGGTAAGGAACAATAACTTCTGATGGAGAGAGAATCCCTCCTTCAGTTATTCATTTAGACTTTGTAACTATTAACCCGTAGTCATTATTGACTACACCATTATCATACTAGGAGGCGGTGAGATGACAGATGATGAAAAAATTATAGACATGTTCTTTGAACGGTCAGAACAAGGCATACGGGAGCTGGACATGAAATACGGAAAAATCTGTCACAATCTCTCGTATAACATCGTGAACAACAGGCAGGATGCGGAGGAATGTGTCAACGATGCTTACTTAGGCGCATGGAACGCCATACCCCCGGTACGCCCTAACCCGCTGTTAGCCTACATTGTGAAAATCGTGCGGAACATTTCGCTCAAAATCTATTGGAGGAAGGAAGCGGCCAAACGAAGCGGACATTATAAGATTGCCTTAGAGGAAATCGAGGGCTGTATCGCTGACCGGAAAACCGTGGAAGATGAGATCGAAGCCAGAGAGCTGGCCCGCATCATTGCGGGATTTTGAGGAGCAAAAGACTACATTAAGCATTATGGGAAATGAAAAGGGACAAATCTTATCCCTGAATCTCGAAACGGCTTATGTTATCAATGATATGAGAGTACAGTTCTTTTCGCAGATTTATACTGAAAATTATGACGAAGAACTTATCTGCGGAGTCCGTGACCCAGCAGGCGCAGAATATGAGGAATCGTACTACACCACTAACAGCAATAAGCAATGTCATATCATAAACACACCTGCCAGGGAGAGTGATTATTTGTGTTTGGATGGTTACATTGTTGACGGATATATTTTATATGATCTCCATATTGCTTATAAAGAGAGGGATTCTGCCCAGGCAATGGAGTTAATGCACCAATGGGCTGACTTGTTATCCAACGATTAAACTCCTATGGATCGGATCAGTGAAAAAAATCTTGACTTATTTTAACATTCTACCTATAATGAATGAGTATTGTGACAAAGACTTAGAAGAGGAAGAGTAGGAGCGTATCGTTTTAAGAGAGCTGCCGGATGGTGCGAGGCAGCAGCGTAAGTTCTGAACTGGCCTTTGAGTTCTCTTGTTGAAAAGAAGTCCGTGCTTTGTATTTGAAAGAAGGGCGGAGGGTATGAGTAGATGAGAGCGGGAATCCCCGTTACAGGATCAATGAGTGCATCTGTCCCGGACAGGTGAAGAAGAGTGGTACCACGGAAATGAAGCCTTTTCGTCTCTTAGTTTACTAAGAAGGAGAGGCTTTTCTTTATGTGCTTCGCCCGGATATCCGGGGATTGATCGAAGGATTGGCCGGACGGGAAATTTCCCCGTCCGATCCGAAGACTGCGGCAGGCACAGGGTAAGATCAGAGAAAGAGAGGAATCATCACATGGGCACAAAGATTGTGTACAACCACAAAGCGATCGAGAAGAAATGGCGCGAGAGATGGGAGGAAAACCCGGTCAACCCGCGTCTGGATGACAATGGAAACAAGAAGCAGAAATATTACTGCCTGGACATGTTCCCGTATCCGTCAGGAAACGGACTTCATGTCGGACACTGGAGAGGGTATGTGATCTCTGACGTATGGAGCAGATATAAACTGCAGCAGGGCTATTATATCGTCCATCCGATGGGATGGGACGCTTTCGGTCTCCCGGCTGAGAACTACGCCATCAAGATGGGCGTGCATCCGGCGAAATCCACAGCGGAAAATGTGGCGAATATCAAGAAGCAGATCAATGATATCGCAGCGCTTTATGACTGGGATATGGAAGTAAATACCACGGATCCGAATTTCTACAAATGGACGCAGTGGATCTTTGTAAAAATGTTCAAGGCGGGTCTTGCTTATGAGAAGGAATTCCCGATCAACTGGTGCCCGTCCTGTAAGACAGGCCTTGCAAACGAGGAAGTCGTAAACGGAAAATGCGAGCGCTGCGGCGCAGAGGTGACCAAGAAGAACCTGCGCCAGTGGATGCTGCGCATCACGAAATATGCGGACCGTCTGTTAAATGACCTGGATAAACTGGACTGGCCGGAGAAGGTCAAGAAGATGCAGACAGACTGGATCGGCAAATCCTACGGAGCAGAGGTTGATTTCCCGGTAGAGGGCAGGGACGAGAAGATCACAGTCTACACGACAAGACCGGATACGCTTTACGGCGCGACCTTTATGGTACTGGCCCCGGAGCATGAGCTGGCGCAGTCCCTTGCTACTCCGGAGACAAAAGACGCGGTAGAAAAATACATTTACGAGGCTTCCATGAAGTCAAACGTAGATCGTATGCAGGATAAGGAGAAGACCGGTGTATTTACAGGCAGCTATGCCATCAACCCGCTGAACGGCGCGAAGACTCCGATCTGGCTTTCTGACTATGTGCTCGCAGATTATGGTACAGGAGCCATCATGTGCGTGCCGGCTCATGACGACCGCGACTTTGAGTTCGCGAAGAAATTCGATATCCCGATCGTTCAGGTCATCGCAAAGGACGGCAAAGAGATCGAGGACATGACAGAGGCATATACAGAGGCAGCAGGAACCATGATCAATTCCGGCGAGTGGAATGGGATGGAATCCGCAGTCCTTAAAAAAGAAGCTCCCCACATCATCGAGGAGAGAGGCATCGGCCGCGCGACTGTGAATTACAAACTCCGCGACTGGGTATTCTCCCGCCAGCGCTACTGGGGCGAGCCGATCCCGATCGTACACTGCCCGGACTGCGGCGCTGTGCCCGTGCCGGAGGAAGAGCTTCCGCTGCGCCTGCCGGATGTAGAGTCCTACGAGCCGACCGGGACAGGAGAGTCTCCGCTGGCAGCGATCGACGAGTGGGTGAACTGCAAGTGTCCGGTGTGCGGAAAGCCTGCGAAGAGAGAGACAAACACCATGCCGCAGTGGGCTGGCTCTTCCTGGTATTTCCTGCGCTATGTGGACAACCACAATGACAAGGAACTGGTATCCCGCGAGAAGGCGGACGAGATGCTCCCGGTGGATATGTACATCGGCGGCGTTGAGCACGCGGTGCTTCATCTGCTGTACTCCAGATTCTATACAAAATTCCTGTGTGACATCGGCGTGATCGACTTTGATGAGCCGTTCCACAAGCTGTTCAACCAGGGAATGATCACAGGAAAGAACGGGATCAAGATGAGCAAGTCCAAAGGAAACGTCGTTTCCCCGGACGACCTTGTGCGTGACTACGGCTGCGACTCCCTGAGGATGTACGAGCTCTTCGTGGGACCGCCGGAGCTGGACGCAGAGTGGGACGACAGGGGGATCGACGGAGTAAACCGTTTCCTGAAGCGTCTCTGGACACTGCTCATGGACAGCAAGGATCAGGACATCAAGGCGACAAAAGAAATGATCAAGCTCCGCCACAGAATGGTGTACGACATCACGACACGTCTGGAGAGCTTCAGCCTGAATACGGTTATCTCCGGATTCATGGAGTACAATAATAAATTCATCGAGCTCGCGAAGAAAGAGGGCGGCATTGACAAAGAGACCCTGGAGACGATCGCAGTGCTGATCTCCCCGTTCGCGCCGCATTTTGCAGAGGAAATGTGGGAACAGCTCGGACACACAGAGACCGTGTTCAAGGCAGGATGGCCGGCCTATGACGAGGAAGCCATGAAGGATGACGAGATCCAGATCCCGGTACAGATCAACGGCAAGACAAAAGCAGTTGTGAGCATTCCGGCAGAGGCGTCCAAAGAAGAAGCCATCGCGGCAGGAAAAGAAGCGATCGCAGGCAAGCTGACAGGGAATGTGGTCAAGGAAATTTATGTACCGAAGAAGATCATCAACATAGTGATGAAATAATTGAGAAGAAATTCTCAGAATTGAATAAGGTGCTTGGAAATTTAAAATGGAGTAATATTTCAAAGATGTAATGAGAAATGGCGCAGGTAGTGGAAACATTATCTGCGTCATTTTTTCTGGCAAACAAGAAGTTGGTCATGGTCAAAAAAATTGATAACTTTAAAATTTACAAAAAGGCATTTGTGGGCTTGACAGCAGGTGTTTTGATTGTTGGAATTTTAGGGGGTGCATATATCGGTATTTGTAAAGTTCAACACAATAATATGTATAATAAGGTTGAGAGTGCTGGTTTTACTAAAAAATTAACTGAAGATTTTATTGAAAGATATCAAGGGAATTATGCTTTAACAGAAGACGGCGTTGACTATTTAGTAACGCCTAAATCTATTGGAAAATATGAATTAGATACTGATAACTTCTGGCTTACTGCTCGTAAAGGGGATATGGATATTACTATAAATATTGATGAGAATAGAAAAATATTTTTAGCATTATATCCGGGAGAAATTGAAGTAGACGAAAAAGGTAATGTAATTGATACATCTAAAAAATTAACAGACGTGCAAAAAGAACATATGGATGATTTATTGACAAATAGAAAAGAAGAAATTCTTCCGATCGTCAAAAGAGCATTAGAATTGTGGGATACTATCAATAAATAAATTGTTTTTTTGATTTATAATTTTTGTTCGTTTACTATTTAAGCACTAAACTAAAAACAATTCAAGTATTGGAAACAGGTTAAATTTATAAACTGGTGATACTAAAACAGGAGGGCGATGCCAGTGAATGTTACATACTCGGATTTGATCCAGTTGTTGATTTTTATTGTCGCTCTTGTTGGTCTCTGTTATGAGATCTTCAAGGGAAAGAAATAGCCGCCAACTACTGCGAATAGTTGACGGCTGTTACTAAGTAACTGCTAATTACTATTTGAGATTTGAGGGTAGACCGCTTGTGGTTTCCCTTTTCTATTCATAATATAGCATAATGGATATTTTGATTCAAGTTTAAGATAGATAAAATGTATCGTATTGATATACTTTTTATCTAGATTTACTCCGCCAAAGTCTCCCATCTTTCGTACAGTTCTTCCAGCTTTTCTTCATTCGCAGCCCGTTCAGACGCCAGCTCCTGGCATTTGACGGAGTTGGAGTAAACTTCTTCCAGAGTCAGTTCGTGGTCGATGGCCGCATTCCGTTCTTCCAACCGGGAGATCTCTTCCTCCGTCTTTTTCAGGTCGTTTTTCCGCTTCCGTTCTTTTGCCTGCTGTTCTTTCTGTTCCTGCCAGCTCAGCGCAGACGGCTTGGAAGAAGCGGAAGCAGAAGGCTGGACAGTGCTTTCGGAGACATTCGCTGATGAAGCCGCGCCATTCCTGTAATTTCCCGGATCCCCGGAAGCCGGAGCAGATGCATAAGCTCTGGTCAGCTCTTCTTTTTTCTCCAGATAGTAGTCATAGTTCCCAATATAATTTACAAAGGTCCGGTTCACCAGTTCCAGTATGCGCGTGGCAGTCTGGTTGATAAAGTAGCGGTCATGGGACACATAGAGTACTGTGCCGCTGTAATTGTTGAGCGCTTCTTCCAGGATCTCCTTTGAGGCGATATCCAGATGGTTGGTGGGCTCGTCCAGTATGAGGAAGTTCGCCTCTGAGAGCATGAGCTTTGCCAGGGATACGCGCCCCTTTTCCCCGCCGCTCAGGGTGGAGATCACCTGGAACACCTCGTCTCCTGTGAACTGAAAGGCAGCGAGCGTGTTGCGGATCTGGGTATTGTTGAGCGTCGGATAGTCGTCAGAGATCTCATCGAAGATCGTCTTGTTGTCGTGGAGTACGTGGTGCTCCTGGTCATAGTATCCGATCTGTACTTTGGCTCCAAGGGTAAAGGAACCGGCGTCCGCCTTCTGCACCTGATTGAGGATCTTAAGGAGAGTGGTCTTTCCTGTGCCGTTATCGCCAATGATCGCGACATGTTCCCCTCGTTTGATCTCAAAGCTGACATCCTGAAAGAGGACCTGGCTGTCAAACTGTTTGGAGAGCCCTTCCACTGAGAGAACGTCATTCCCGCTGATGCAGGACGGCTCTAAAGTAAAGTGCATCTCCCTGGGTTCATCCATGGGCTTTTCAACAGGGGTCATCTTTTCCAGCATTTTTTCACGGCTCTCCGCGCGGCGGATGGATTTTTCACGGTTAAAGGAGCGGAGCTTTTCGATGACTGCCTGCTGGTGACGGATCTCCCTCTGTTGGTTTAAGTATTCTTTGAGACGGGCGTCGCGGATCTGCTGCTTTTTCTCGGAATAAGCCTGGTAATTGCCCAGGTACATCCGGATTTCTCCGTTTTCGATCTCAACGACCTTTGTCACGACCCGGTTCAGGAAGAAGCGGTCGTGGGATACGATGAATACGGCGCCCGGATAATTGATGAGAAAGGTCTCGAGCCAGGCGATGGAATTCAAGTCCAGATGGTTGGTGGGCTCGTCCAGGAGCAGGATGTCCGGGGTTGTCAGGAGCAGTTTTCCCAGAGCTACCCGTGTTTTCTGTCCCCCGGAGAGGGTGTCTGTCTTTTTGGAGAATTCCTCTTCTGTAAATCCAAGCCCTTTCAATACGCCTGTGATCTCACTCTCACAGGCGTATCCGTTCCGCGATTCAAATTCTGACTGAAGGCGGTTGTATGTTTCCAGCCTGCTTTCCAGGGCGTCCCCGGACAGGCTTTTTAATTCCTGCTCAATGGCGCGCAGGCGCTGCTCCATCTCCAGGATGTCCGCTTTGGCGCTGCGGAGCTCCTCGTATATCGTCCCGTGGGGGATGAGATCCTGGTGCTGGGCGAGATAGCCGATCGTCTTTCCCTTAGCCAGGGTGATGTCCCCGCCGTCTGTCGGCTCTTCGTTCATGATCATTTTTAATATTGTAGATTTCCCGGCTCCGTTCACACCTACCAGAGCGGCTTTTTCTCTCTCCTCGATGTGGAAAGAACCGTTCTGTACGATGATGCGGTCGCCGAAAGATTTGCTGATATTATGGCATGCGAGTATCATATCGGTACTCCTCCTCTCAGATAACCATTATAACGGAATCCCGCTAAAATACAAGGAAATAAACAGTAGGGTCAGAAAAAGTAAAAATTGACATAATATTAACTATTTTATATAATAAACCATAGTGAAAAAAGCGGGCGGCACTATGTTTTCAGGAGCCGGCCGATGGAAGGTGATAGAATTGGAACACAGAAAAATATCCAGAGCAGTGATCTCAAGGCTGCCCCGGTACTACCGTTATCTGGGAGATCTTCTGGAAGCGGGCGTGGAGAGGATCTCCTCGAATGACCTGAGCAAGAAGATGCATGTGACAGCGTCCCAGATCCGGCAGGACCTGAATAATTTCGGGGGATTCGGACAGCAGGGGTACGGGTACAATGTAAAGTACCTGTATACAGAGATCGGGAAGATCCTGGGGCTGGATAAGACGCATGATTTCATTATCATCGGCGCCGGAAATCTCGGACAGGCGCTGGCAAATTACGCATCCTTCGAGAGGAGTGGATTTGTGCTGAAGAGCCTGTTTGATGTGAATCCCCGTCTGGAAGGGATGACTATCCGGGGGATCCGGGTGAGGATGATGGATGAGCTGGTGGATTTCCTCCAGAATAATGAGATCGAGATCGCGGCGCTTACGATCCCGAAATCAAAGGCAGTGGAAGTAGCGGATATCCTGATCGCAAACGGGATCAAGGCGATATGGAATTTCGCCCACACAGACCTGACGCTTCCGAAGGATGTGATCGTGGAGAGCGTGCATCTCTCGGACAGCCTGATGAAGCTGTCCTACAATATCAGCCAGCGTGAGTCAGGAAGAAAAAAATAAAGATCGACGACACAGCCCCGCAGCCAGCTGCGGGGTATGTTTCATAATGAGGGCAGTATAATAACTGCGAAACGATGTACCAGGATATGAGTCCAGAAAGGAAGGTGGAGAAGATGAGGTATCTGCCGGACGGTGTCCAGATGAAAGCTGCTGACACATATACGATAAAGGAACTGGGAGTGCCATCCCTTGTGCTGATGGAGCGGGCGGCGCTTAAAGTTGTGGAAGCGATGCATGAGAGAAAGGTCGATACTTCCCGGACGCTCGTGGTCTGTGGGAGCGGAAATAACGGAGGGGACGGGTTTGCTGTGGCGCGTCTCCTGCAAGAAGAGGGGATGCATGCGGAGGTTCTCTTCGCAGGAAAAGAAACCTCTCTGAGTCAAGAGTGCGCTCTCCAGAAAAAGATCGCGGAGCACATGGGCATCCGGGTATTCACTGAAATTCCGCAGGAAGAATATACTGTTATAATAGATGCGGTGTTTGGTGTGGGGTTAAGCAGGGAGATCTCAGGGAAATACTGTGAAATTATCCATTGGATGAACCGTCAGGACTGCCGTAAGGTGGCAGTGGATATCCCCTCCGGAGTATGCGCCCGGACAGGTCAGATACTGGGGACGGCGTTCCGCGCGGACCTGACAGTCTCTATGGCATGCGTGAAAGCGGGATGCGAATTATTCCCCGGGAAAACGTATGCAGGTGAGACGGTGGCTGCCCCCATCGGGATCAGCACGGATTTTTTCCGCAGAGATCCGGGAGTATGCTTTACTTACGACAGGAAGGATATTCCAGCTCTGCTCCCGCCGCGGAAGGCGGATTCCCATAAGGGCAGCTACGGCAGAGTCCTCATGGTCACGGGGAGCCGGGGGATGGCAGGAGCCTGTTATCTGTCCGCAAGGGCGGCTTATGCTGTGGGAGCCGGACTGGTGCAGGTCTACACAGCCGAGGAAAACCGGACTGTGATCCAGCAGCTCCTCCCGGAAGCGATCGTATCGTGTTACACCGGGTATGACCCGGAGCAGCTTTCCGGCCTGCTGAAATGGGCGGATACTGTGTGCATCGGATGCGGGCTGGGCACGGGGGAGATTTCTGAAAAGATACTCCTCCATACGCTGAGAGAAGCGGATGCCCCGTGTATCGTTGACGCGGACGGCCTGAATCTCTTAAGCAGGCACATGGACGTATTGAGAGAAAGCAGGATCCCCCTTGTTTTGACGCCCCATATGAAAGAAATGTCCCGGCTGACTGGGCGGGACATTGCAGAACTGGCGGCGGACCGGCTGGAGACCGTCCGGGAGTTCACAGAGGAATACCCGGCTGTGTGCGTGCTCAAAGACAGCCGGACTGCAGTGGCGCAGAAGGGGAAGCCGCCATTCCTGAACCTTGCGGGGAACAGTGCCATGGCAAAGGCAGGGTCAGGGGATGTGCTCGCGGGGGTGATCACAGGGCTCACAGCGCAGGGAATGGACGCGTTTGACAGTGCGTGCCTGGGAGTATTCCTCCATGCATGCGGGGGAGATGAAGCGCGCGGCGCAAAAGGGGCATACAGTGTGCTCGCGGGAGACCTTATCGCTGGGATAGAAAATGTATTGCGCAAACAGGACAGAGGAGAAGAATAGACAATGAAGCAGCATAACAGGGTATATGCAAAGATCGATCTTGACGCGATTTTATATAATATGGAACAGATGAAAAAGAGGATCGGAGGGGACGCCCGCCTGATCGCGGTCGTGAAGACAGACGGATACGGACACGGAGCTGTGCCCATCGCCCGGATGTTTGAAAAAGTACCGTATATATGGGGCTATGCGGTGGCATGCCTTGATGAAGGGATCCAGCTCAGGAAGTCCGGCGCGGAGAAACCGATCCTTGTGCTCGGGTGTGTGTTCCCTGATGAATATGAAGACATGATCCGGTATGATATCCGCGCGGCGGTCTATACGGAAGAGATGGCCCGCGGGATGTCAGAGGAGGCGGTCAGGCAGGGGAAGACTGCGTATTTCCACATCAAGATCGACACAGGGATGGGAAGGATCGGCTTCCCGGTAAATGAGGAGAGCGCAGAGACAGTGGAGAGGATCAGCCATCTTCCGAATGTATGCCTGGAAGGGATGTTTACCCATTTTTCCAAAGCGGATGAAAGGGATAAGACCTATACCCTGGAGCAGCACAGGAAATTCATGTGGATGAAAGAGCAGATGGAGAGACGAAATGTCAGGATCCGCTACTATGACTGTGACAACAGCGCGGGGATCATCGATTTCCCGGATATGAAGCATGACCTGGCAAGAGCGGGGATCTCTACCTATGGGATGTACCCTTCGGATGAGGTAGACAAAGAGGCGGTAGACTTAAAGCCCGCGCTTTCCCTCATCAGCCATGTGACTTATGTAAAGGACGTCGAGCCGGGGACTGCCATCAGCTACGGCGGCACTTTTGTGGCGGAAAAGAAGATGCGGGTCGCTACCATCCCGGTAGGGTACGGTGACGGGTACCCCCGGTCACTGTCGAATAAGGGCTCTGTCCTCATCCACGGGAAGCGGGCAGGGATCCTCGGAAGAGTGTGCATGGATCAGTTCATGGTGGATGTGACCGAGATCCCGGAGACCAGGTTCATGGACCAGGCAGTCCTTGTCGGAGAGGACGGGGATGACAGGATCACAGTCGAAGAGCTCGCGGAACTGAGCGGAAGGTTTAACTACGAGTTCGTCTGCTGCCTGGGCAAGAGGATCCCACGCGTGTACGTGAAGGACGGCAGGATCACGGAAGACTGAGCTCGAGACCGGGGGGCAGGGGCAAAGACCGGTATCCGCAGGAATACATCCGATGAAACGGGGAATACTGAAGTATGCGGCATGCAGGACCATATATGCATGCAGGAGCGTATAAGTATGTGGATCGGAGTGTGAAACGGATTGATGATCAGACGCGGAGATATATATTATGCCGATTTAAGCCCCGTGGTGGGATCAGAGCAGGGCGGGATACGTCCGGTCCTGGTCATCCAGAATAATGTGGGAAACAGACACAGCCCGACTGTGATCTGTGCGGCGATCACTTCAAAGATGAATAAGGCGAAGCTGCCGACCCATATTGAGATCAGTACGAGGGATTACAAGATCGTGAAGAATTCTGTGATCCTTCTGGAACAGATACGGACCATCGACAAACAGCGGCTTAAAGAGTATGTGTGCCATATTGACGGCGGGATGATGAGGAAGGTGGATCAGGCCATCAGGATCAGCCTGGAGCTTCCTACATAGCCGTATGCCAGCAGCTGTACACTGTATGTCCGATTTTGCTCTGTATTCCTGTTTTGCAATCTGTTTTACAGAGGTTTACAGAGCTTTACGGATCTGTTTTACAGCGGATGCCTGCTTTACAGGAGACGAAAAGAGTGATAGAATTGTAAGGCAAAATGTGAGAAAAGTACAGATAGAAGAGGAGAATCCAGAATATGTCAGGACATTCAAAATTTGCCAATATCAAACATAAGAAAGAGAAAAACGATGCGGCAAAGGGAAAGATATTTACAAAGATCGGACGTGAGCTCGCAGTCGCGGTAAAAGAGGGCGGCGGCGCTGACCCGGCGAACAACAGCAGGCTCCGCGACGTGATCGCCAAGGCGAAATCCAATAATATGCCGAACGACACGATCGAGAGAAATATCAAAAAAGCAGCAGGAGAGGGTTCCGCTGACAATTACGAGCACATTACATATGAGGGATACGGGCCGAACGGTACGGCGATCATCGTAAAGACGCTGACAGATAATAAGAACAGGACTGCTTCCAATGTAAGGAATGCATTCACAAAGGGAAGTGGAAATGTAGGTACGCCGGGATGTGTGTCCTTTATGTTTGACGAGAAGGGCCAGATCTTTGTCGCAAAAGAAGACTGCGATATGGATGCGGATGAGCTGATGATGCTGGCGCTGGACGCGGGAGCTGAGGACTTTGCGGAGGATGAAGAGAGCTACGAGATCCTGACAGACCCGGCAGCGTTCAGTGATGTCAGGCTGAAGCTGGAAGAGGCAGGGATCGCGATGGCAGAGGCAGAGGTGACCATGATCCCTCAGACTTATGTGGAACTGACGGATGAGGAGGATATCAAGAATATCCAGAAGACGCTGGATCTGCTGGAAGAGGATGATGATGTCCAGGATGTTTATCACAACTGGAACGAATAAGAGGGGTGCGGGATGGAGATAAAGAGACTTCAGAAAGAGCTGACAGATCTGTACCGTACGACCATGGATTATGAATTCAGAAAAGCAACCTATGATAATCGGATGGATTCGCTGAGAAAGATGTATGAAGAGCTGCTCGAAGAGACAGCCGGCATCTGTGACAGGTCAGAAGAGGCTCTGGAAAGTCTTGCTGCATGTGTCCCTGAATATGTGGCTGGGGATCTTGCTGAACAGCCCTCCAAACGCAGGAAAGAGCTCAGGAGCCTGGATCACAAGATGAACATGGTATCTTATTTCCTTCCCCTGATGGGACTGGCTCCTACAGAGAAGGCGAGGCAGCTGACCCAGAGGATGGTTGATATCTGGAATGAAAAGATGCCGGAATATAAGATCGGATTATCTACTTATGAGGGGATCAGCGGCGGGTTCAGGAAAGGGCTTCTCTGCTATATCACTACTGCTGTCTGCAGAAGCCTTGGCAAACCGGACGACTGCTATGAGCTGACTGCGCTCAGAAGGTACAGGGATGATTATCTTCTCATGTCAGATGGCGGAAGAAAACTGGTGGAAGAGTATTATAACATTGCGCCTACGATCGTAAAACGGATCAACAGAGAGAAAAATGCGGATGAGATATACCGCGGCATATGGAACGACTATTTAAGCCCCTGTATCCGGCTGATCGAAGAGGGCAGGAATGAAGAATGCAGGGATGTATACAGTCAGATGGTAAGAAGGCTGGAGAAAGATTACATGACAGGGCAGCAGGAAGGAGACGAAAGATGAGTGATTACAAGATAGAGACAAAATGCATACAGTCAGGTTATGAGCCGGGGAACGGAGAACCGAGGATCGTGCCTATTTATCAGAGCACTACGTTCCGCTATACGAGCAGCGAACAGATGGGAAGGCTGTTTGACCTGGAGGAGTCAGGGTATTTCTATACCCGTCTCCAGAATCCCACCAATGATGCAGTGGCGGCAAAGATCTGCGACCTGGAAGGCGGTGTGGCCGCGATGCTTACTTCTTCCGGTCAGGCGGCAAATTTTTATGCGGTCATGAACATCGCACAGGCAGGTGACCATATTGTATGCGCGTCCGCACTTTACGGCGGCACATATAACCTTTATGCACATACGATCCGCAAGATGGGGGTTGAGGCTACTTTTGTCGACCCGGACTGCACGGAAGAGGAACTGGAAGCAGCATTCCGTGATAATACAAAAGCAGTGTTCGGCGAGTCGATCGCGAATCCGGCGCTTGTCGTCCTTGATTTTGAAAAGTTTGCCGCTGCGGCGCACAGACACGGCGTACCGTTTATCGTGGACAATACGTTTGCCACTCCGGTCAACTGCCGTCCGTTCGAGTGGGGGGCGGATATTGTCACACACTCCACGACAAAATACATGGACGGACATGCAGCCTGCGTAGGAGGCGCGATCGTGGACAGCGGAAACTTTGACTGGATGGCGCACGCGGATAAATTTCCGGGCCTGACAAAGCCGGATGAGACTTATCATGGTATTGTCTATGCTGAAAAATTCGGGAAAGGCGCATATATCACGAAAGCGACTGCACAGCTCATGAGGGATCTGGGCTCGATCCAGTCCCCGCAGAATGCGTTCCTTCTGAATATCGGACTTGAAACTCTTCATCTGAGAGTGCCGAGACACTGTGAGAATGCTGTAAAGGTGGCACGGTATCTTAAAGGCCACGAAAAGGTGGCATGGGTGAACTGCCCGTCCCTTCCGGGAGATAAGTATTATGACCTGGCGCAGAAATATATGCCGAACGGGACATGCGGGGTCATCACCTTCGGCCTCAAAGGCGGAAGAGAAGCCGCTGTAGAGATGATGGATAAGCTGAAACTGGTTGCCATCGTTACACACGTGGCGGATGCAAGAAGCTGCGTTCTCCATCCGGCAAGCCATACACACCGCCAGATGAACGATCAGGAGCTGCTCGAGGCAGGCGTGCAGCCGGATCTGATCCGATTCAGCGTAGGGATTGAAAATGTGGAAGACATCATAGCAGATGTGGAGCAGGCCCTGAGGTAAAATCTGTATTTGCGGGGGAGCCTTCCTTGTGAATATGACGTCCGAAAACCGCCGGTTTGTTGCAGGACGTTTTCGCGGCGGGCGGGGATATGGCTCAGGTTCCGGTTCCGTAATCTGGGAAAGACGTAAAAAGAATGGGATACGGCTAAGGACAATTCCAAAGCGGAAGATTCGCCTGCGGCTCAGGCATCCGCTTTGAAATTAACGCCGCATCCCATTCTTTTAAGTCTTTCCATCAGATTACTCCAAGTCACCGTCGCCATATCCCCGCCCGCCGCGAAAGGCGCATCAAAGGGGCCGGTTTTCTGCGCGCATCCGATCGGAAGGTCCCCGCAGGCAAATGCAGGATTTCAAAAGGTGGGTGAGAGGGGAGCTTCTGTGGCGAAACAGGAATTTTTATTAGACGGAAGGTGACGCGGACTTCCGGGAGATGGGTTGCCTTTTGCCGGGAAAGTTCCCTTCTCGCTACGTTTTTAAACGCTGCATTTGTCGGGGGACCTTCCGTCTTGAGCAAAACCAGAAAACAGCGAAGCGCCTTTTTCGAAAACCTTTCAGCACGGGTGTGTGGGTGTCTGAGGTGACTGCGGAGGGGCTTGAAAAAACTTGAAATCCGGAACTATGCGTTGAAAGCAGCAGGGGGCTTGTCTGAGCCAAAGGCGAGTTGCTCCCTGCTGCTTTCTGCCTTTAGCATAGTCCCGGATTTCTTAGTTTTTGCTGCCACGGAGCCCCGGAGCCGAAGCCACCCACACACCCGTGCTGAATACGTCTTCTATAACCGCGCTTCACTGTTTTCGGACGTTTTACTCTGACAGCGGCTCCCCCCACAAATACAGATTTGTTTATTCTGCCGGATTGTTTTCCCCTGCTTTTTGTGCTATCATTTCTTCACTGATACGGGAGGGTTTCTTACCGACCGTCACTCATGCCGAAAGGCTTCTCATTTTCGGAAGATCCGTTTCAGGACATTTACCCGATGATGGACGTAACCCATTGATCTTATTTTCAGGAAAGGGGGACATTGGAAATAGTCAGAGAAAAATCTTGTTGACATTTTACAAGAGCTATAATACTATAATACCAGATGCGAACAATTGTTCGATACGAGAAAAGGAGAATTTATTTATGGCAGTGAATGAAGAAAAGAAAAAAGCGCTGGATGCGGCGATCGCGAAGCTGGAGAAAGATTTTGGAAAAGGGGCGGTCATGAAGCTCGGAGAGTCAGGGGCTCATGTGGCTGTGGAGACGGTGCCGACCGGGTGCTTAAGCCTTGACCTTGCCCTGGGGCTTGGCGGAGTGCCGAAGGGGCGTGTGATCGAGATATACGGACCGGAGTCCAGCGGTAAGACGACAGTCGCGCTCCATATGATCGCGGAAGTGCAGAAGAGAGGCGGCATCGCGGGCTTTATTGACGCGGAGCATGCGATGGACCCGGTATATGCGAAGAATATCGGCGTTGATATCGATGAACTTTATATCTCCCAGCCGGACAGCGGCGACCAGGCGCTGGAGATCGCAGAGACTATGGTAAGATCCGGGGCCATTGACATTATTGTCATTGACTCTGTGGCAGCTCTGGTGCCGAAGCAGGAGATCGAAGGGGACATGGGAGACAGCCACGTGGGACTCCAGGCGAGGCTGATGTCCCAGGCGCTCAGGAAGCTGACGCCTGTGATCAGCAAGTCCAACTGTGTTGTCATCTTCATCAACCAGCTCCGTGAGAAGGTGGGAGTTATGTTTGGAAATCCTGAGACAACGACGGGCGGCCGTGCGCTGAAGTTTTATGCCTCAGTGCGCATGGATGTAAGAAGGATCGAGACACTGAAGCAGAGCGGCGAGATGGTTGGAAACCGCACGCGCATCAAGATCGTGAAGAATAAGATCGCTCCTCCGTTTAAGGAGGCGGAGTTTGATATCATGTTCGGGAAAGGGATCTCCAGGGCGGGGGATATCCTTGACCTTGCCACAGGGATCGATCTGATCAAAAAGAGCGGTGCGTGGTATGCATATGAGGGCGAGAAGATCGGGCAGGGCAGGGAAAATGCCAAGACCTATCTCGAGAACCATCCGGAGCTGATGGAAGAGCTGGACAGGAAGGTGCGCGCGCACTATAATCTTTCAGGCGCAGGCGGGGACAGCGCAAAAGAAAACGCAGACGGGAAAGCCGGTGAGAAGCCGGATGAAAAGAAGGCTGCCTCCCAGAAAAAGGCAGGGCAGGAAAGTGACCTTGCCCTCAAAGGCGGAAAGGCGTAATGACAGTCACAAAGATCGAGCCGCTGACAAAGATCAAATCCAAAGTGTATCTGGACGGGAGTTTTGCATTTGTCCTGTATAAAGGGGAATTATCCCGGTTCGGGATCGCAGCGGGAGAGGAAATCCCGGAAGAAACTGTGGAAACAATACGCAGAGATGTAGTCTTTAAGCGGGCAAAACTGCGGGCGATGCATCTTCTGGAAGATATGGACCGCACGGAAGCGGGGCTGAGGGAGAAGCTGCGCCAGGGGCTTTATCCGGAGGATGCGGCGGAAGAGGCGGTCCGTTATGTGAAGTCTTTCGGCTATCTGGACGATACCAGATATGCAGAAAATTTTGTGCGGAGCAGGAAGGACAGTAAGAGCCGGAGAGAGATCCAGGCTCTTCTGCTCAGAAAAGGGATTTCCGCGGATAAGATCGAGGCCGCTTTTGAGGCGTGTTACAGTGAAGACGAAGACGGAGAAGAGGAGGCGGTCCGGAAGATCCTGAAGAAAAAACGGTTTTCCACGGAGAACTCAGACGAGGCGCAGATACAGAAAATGTACGCCTGTCTGGCACGGAAGGGATTCCGTTATGACACCGTCCGTCAAGTGATACAAAACTATCACGAGAATGCTTGACATTGTTGTGAAAACAGTATAAAATTTAACTGTTGTATTTAAGTAATATGTACAATGAAAATTGAATAAGGAGGTGCTCCTGTGCAATTAAGTTTAGGCTTATGTATTGTAATTGCCGTGGCCCTCGCGTTGATAGTTGGGATCATTTCCCACTTTGCGACGATTTCCAATCTCAAGAAAAATGCCCAGAGCAAGATCGGGAATGCGGAAGCAAAGGCGAGAGAGATCATCGACGATGCTGTGAAAACTGCTGAGACAACGAAAAAAGAAGCTCTTCTGGAAGTCAAGGAAGAATCCATCAAGACGAAGAACGACCTTGAGAAAGAGACAAAGGAGAGAAGAGCGGAACTGCAGCGCTATGAGAAGAGAGTGCTCGCAAAAGAAGAGGCAGTTGACAAGCGCTCTGACGCCCTGGAACAGCGGGAGTCAAAGCTCACAGCAAAGGAAGAACAACTTCGCCAGCGTGAAGCCAAGGTAGATGAGCTGAGTCAGAAACGTGTACAGGAACTGGAACGGATCTCAGGACTTACCTCCGAACAGGCAAAAGAATATCTGTTGAAAACTGTTGAAGAAGATGTTAAGCATGACACTGCGAAGATGGTCAGGGAGCTGGAAGCTCAGGCAAAAGAGGAAGCTGACAAGAAGGCGAAAGAATATGTTGTCAACGCGATCCAGAGATGTGCCGCAGACCATGTCGCAGAGACGACGATTTCTGTCGTACAGCTGCCGAGTGATGAGATGAAAGGCCGCATCATCGGACGTGAGGGAAGGAATATCCGGACGCTGGAGACGCTTACAGGCGTAGAACTGATCATTGACGATACGCCGGAAGCGGTTGTCTTATCCGGATTTGACCCGATACGCCGCGAGGTGGCAAGGATCGCCCTCGAGAGGCTGATCGTAGATGGACGTATCCATCCGGCGAGAATTGAGGAAATGGTAGAGAAGGCGCAGAAAGAAGTCGATACCATGATCAGGGAAGAAGGAGAGGCCGCTGCCCTTGAAGTGGGTGTGCCGGGTATCCATCCGGAGCTGATCCGGCTTCTCGGACGCATGAAGTTCAGGACGAGCTACGGGCAGAATGCCCTGAAGCATTCTATCGAGGTTGCACAGCTCGCCGGGCTTCTGGCAGGAGAAATCGGTATCGATGTAAGAATGGCAAAACGCGCCGGACTTTTGCATGATATAGGAAAATCGATCGACCATGATGTAGAAGGGTCACATATCCAGATAGGTGTGGATCTCTGCAGGAAATACAAGGAGTCCGCAACTGTCATTAATGCTGTGGAAGCACATCACGGTGATGTGGAACCGCAGACTCTGATCGCGTGCGTAGTGCAGGCTGCTGATACGATCTCAGCGGCCCGTCCGGGCGCAAGACGCGAGACCATCGAAACATATACCAACAGATTGAAACAGTTAGAAGAGATTACCAACCAGTTTAAAGGTGTGGATAAGTCTTTTGCCATCCAGGCAGGCAGAGAGATCCGTGTTATGGTAGTTCCAGAGCAGGTATCTGATGATGATATGGTGCTTCTGGCCAGGGATATCGCTAAGCAGATCGAATTCGAGCTTGAGTATCCGGGGCAGATCAAAGTAAATGTAATCCGTGAGTCACGGGCGACAGATTACGCGAAATAGCAGAGAATCATAACAACAGATGAAAGGTCAGCCCTTGTCGCAAGACGGGGGCTTTCTTTTTTGTATGATACGCCTGGCAGGCGGCCGCCATGTCCGCATGGGCTGTCCGCAGTATCGCGGCGGACAGGAGAAACGGTTTCCCCTGTCCGGTCATGATCAAGAATAAGAGAAGGAGAAGAAGAGTATGAGCGAGCAGATCAAACGTCTGAAAAGGGAATTGAAGTTTAAGGGGAAGATCATTGACTTTTATCAGGATACGATGGAGATCAATGGGGATCACACCGTGATCTGGGATTTTATCAAACACAAGGGAGCGGCTGCCGTAGTGCCTGTGACAGAGGAAGGAAAGATCCTGATGGTGCGGCAGTACCGCAATGCGCTTGACCGCTACACGCTGGAGATCCCGGCGGGCGCCCTGGATGCGGAGGATGAGCCTGGCAGGGAGTGCGCATCCCGTGAGCTGGATGAGGAGACCGGGTACAGGAGCGAAAACCTGGAGTGGCTGATCACTCTCCGCACTACGGTGGCGTTCTGCAATGAGAGGATCGAAGTCTATGTGGCGAAGGATCTGATCCCCTCAAAGCAGCATCTGGACGAGGACGAGTTTATTGACCTGAAGGCTTATACCATAGATGAACTCAAGGAGAAGATCCTCACAGGAGAGATCGAAGACGCGAAGACGGTTGCGTCTCTTATGGCATACGCCGTGAAATATCACGTATAGGGATCCTGCGCACAGAATACGTTATGATCGCAGAAGAATATCATGTATAAAAGGATTACCCCGGCATATAATGAAATATCCGGCGGGACAGGGGTGTGATGCCTGCTCCGCCGGCGGAACATTCCAGGACGGACCAGGAGGCGCCATGAAGATATTTCATTCGAGAAAGCAGTTCCTTGTTTTTTTTATGCCGGGGTTTTTGCTCGGCATTGTTTATGTGAATTTTATTGCCCGAAAATATATGGCTGAACCGGGGATATTCAGCGATTTCTTTTTGGATCAGTTCCAGTCGGTGAGTATTGACGCAAAGGAATATATCTGGTATCTTCTGCGGCTTCGGGCGGTGCCGTTCCTCGCTCTTGCGGGGCTCTCCCTCACAAAAGCAGGGAAAGTGTCTGCTGTCTTGTTCCTTGTGTGGACGGGCATTTCCGCAGGGATCCTGATCTCTGCGGCAGTGCTGAATCTGGGGATCAAGGGCAGTATCCTGTGCCTTGTAGGGCTGTTTCCCCAGTTCCTGCTCTATATCCCGGCGTATGTAGTCCTTTTGTGGTACTGTTATACAGTCCCGCAGACTCATTGGAACCGTCAGAAAACAATCTTTGTATCTCTGGCGATGTCAGTGGGGATCCTGTTGGAAATCTACATAAATCCGATAATCGTAAAAGCGTTTCTCTCCGTGCTGTGACCAGTCCGCAGCACGGAGTTTTCGTATATACGGGATCTTAACTATATGGACAGAATCTTACTATACACGGGGGCCGGGAGAATGCCGGGGCCTGGAAGGACGTGCGGCAGCCAGCAATACGGTGGCCGCGAGCCCGGTGACGACAAACTGGCTGGCGAGAAGCCCCCATAAGTAGCCCTGGATCCCGAATCTGGGGATCGCGAGAAAGACTCCGCTGATGCGGACGAGCAGTCCTGTCACATTGATCAGGAATGTAAAGAGCGTCTTGCCGAGACCGTTGATGGCGCTCATAAGAGCGGTGTTCGTATACAGGAACGGGCAGATCCAGGCGAGCGTGAGGATAAACTTACCGGCTGTGCTGCTGTGAAAAAGGACAGTGCCGAGCAGATTCCCGAAAATAAGGAAGAAAAGACAGCAGGACAGCCCGAGGAAAAGGCAGCTTCCCGCTGCTTTTTTTAACAGTCTGGCCATGGCGGTGCGGTCCCCGGCCGCCAGGGCTGAGCTGACGGCGGGCAGGAGCACGGTCCCCACGGAGTTTGTGATGGCAGAGGGAAAAAGGATACAGGGGAGGGCCATGCCGGTCAGGACGCCATATGTACTTAATGCAGCGCTCCCGTCTAAGCCGTAGAGCCTGAGGCAGGCGGGGATGGAGGCTGCTTCCACACTCTGGAGAAGAGTGACCGCCGCGCGGTTTGCAGTCAGGGGCACGGACAGCGAGAGCAGCTCGCGCGTATCCCCGGATATCGCTGAGAGGGAGGGGAGCTTTCCGAAAGGCCTGCGGGCAGAGAGCATTTTCGAAGAAAATACGGCGGAGGCAAATTCTCCGGCTGCGATTCCTGCCGCGGCAAGCTTGATCGACGGCACATGCCCCGTATTTTTTATAAACAGAAAAAGGAGGACCACGAACAGGATCCGGGCAGTCTGTTCGATGAGCTGGCTTGCCGCAGGGACCTCTGTGCGCTGTATGCCGAAACTGTAGCCGCAGATGCAGCTGTGGACAGCGGCGCACGGCAGGGCGTAGGAGATGATGACCAGCAGCCCGGCACACCGGGGATCGCCGAGGAAGGTTTCTGCGATGCGGGCGGCATTTTGCTGGATCAGCAGGACTTCAGCCAGAGACAGGATCAGAGTCAGGCAGAGAGCGATGCGGAGCACATTGCCGGCCGCCTCTTTCTGCCCCTGTGAAACTTTCTCTGCTGTCATGCGGGAGACCGCAGTCTGCAGCCCGGCGGTGCTCACGGAGAGACAGAGCGCATAGACTGGGAAGATAAGCTGGTAGAGACCCACGCTTTCCTCCCCGAAGGCATGGCTGAGGAAGATGCGGAAGAAAAAACCCATGAGCCTTGATACCAGCCCCGCTGCTGTAAGGATCGCGGCTCCCTGGAGCAATGTATGTTTTGTAAACATTTGGATTACCTCTTACGGCACACTTTTTACAGCATATGTCAGATCATGGCTTGACAGAACATGGCGGGAGTGATATCCTACAAAGGCAAATCCTAGTAAATTACTAGGAGATAATCATTAGGTCAGAGAAGGTGGGAAAGTGAAGCTGTCTACAAAGGGAAGATACGGGCTGCGAGCCCTGATCGATCTTGCGCAGTACAGCGCCGAAGCTCCTGTCTCTATTACCAGTATCTCAGCGCGCCAGGATCTGTCGGAACGGTATCTGGAACAGCTGATGTCCATGCTGAAAAAAGCAGGGCTGGTCAGGAGTGTCAGAGGCGCAGGCGGCGGATATGTGCTGGCAAAGGATATGGCGGAGATCTCCGTGGGAGATGTGCTGCGGGCGCTGGAAGGCAGTCTGGAGCCTGTGGAATGCGCCGGGCTGGAGCCGGACGGAGAGTGTAAGGCGTCGGATCACTGTGTGACAAAATATGTCTGGCAGAGGATCAATGACAGCATCAGCCGGACCGTTGACGAGATCAGGCTGGACCAGCTTGTTGAGGAAAGCAGAAAAAAGCAGTGTACCGGACTGGACCGGGCGGGATGTAAGAATTAGACAGATACAGCCGGACAGAAAGGCGCGATACAATTTACAGAAAAAAGAAAGTTAAGGAGGCAGAGATGGAAAAACTGATTTATCTGGACAATGCGGCAACGACAAAGACATCGCCGGAAGTTGTAGAGGCAATGCTGCCGTATTTTACGGAACATTACGGGAATCCGTCCAGTGTGTATGGATTTGCCGCGGCAAATAAAGAGGTGATCGCAAAGCAGAGGGAGATCATCGCGGGAGTCCTCGGGGCGAAAGCGAATGAGATTTATTTTACCGCAGGGGGCACAGAGTCGGATAACTGGGCGCTGACAGCCACGGCTGAGGCTTATGCGGCAAAGGGAAAGCATATTATTACTACAAAGATCGAGCACCATGCGATCCTGCATACATGTGAATATCTCCAGAAGCGTGGGTATGAGGTGACCTATCTTGACGTGGACGAGAACGGGCTCGTGGATCCGAAGGCAGTGGAGAGTGCGATCCGGCCGGATACGATCCTGATTTCGGTAATGTTCGCGAATAATGAGATCGGTACAGTGGAGCCGATCGCAGAGATCGGGAAGATCGCAAAAGAGCACGGCGTGCTGTTCCACACAGATGCGGTACAGGCGTTCGCGCAGATCCCCATTAATGTGGACGAGTGCAATATTGACATGCTCAGCGCCAGCGGGCATAAATTGAACGGGCCGAAGGGGATCGGATTCCTCTATATCAGAAAAGGGGTGAAGATCCGCTCCTTTATCCACGGCGGCGCACAGGAGAGGAAGCGCCGGGCGGGCACGGAAAATGTACCGGGCATCGTGGGGCTTGGGAAGGCAGTGGAACTGGCGGCGGCGTCCATGCAGGAGCGCGCGGAGAAAGAATCCCGGCTCAGAGATCACCTGATCAGCCGGATCGAGGCGGAGATCCCTTACTGCAGGCTCAACGGAGACCGTGTGAAGAGGCTCCCGAACAATGTGAATTTCAGTTTTCAGTTCATTGAAGGGGAGTCGCTCCTCATCATGCTGGACATGAAAGGTATCTGCGCATCCAGCGGCTCGGCGTGCACATCCGGATCCCTGGATCCGTCCCATGTGCTGCTGGCGATCGGGCTGCCCCATGAGATCGCGCACGGATCGCTGAGGATGACGCTCGGGGCGGATACAACAGAGGAAGAACTGGACTATGTGGCAGATTCCTTAAAGGAGATCGTAGCCCGGCTGCGGGACATGTCCCCGCTGTACGAGGATTTCGTGCGCAGACAGGCGAAGAAAGAAAACTAAAGCAGGCATAGTGTGAAAAAACAGATACAGACCAGGAGGAAATATAAATGTATACAGAAAAAGTAATGGATCATTTCCAGCATCCGAGAAACGTGGGAGAAATCGAAAACGCCAGCGGTGTTGGCACGGTCGGCAATGCAAAGTGCGGCGACATCATGAGGATCTATCTCGATATCGATGAGAACCAGATCATCCGCGATGTGAAGTTCAAGACCTTCGGCTGCGGCGCGGCAGTAGCGACCAGCAGTATGGCGACAGAGCTTGTCAAAGGAAAGAATATCCAGGAGGCAATGCAGGTGACGAACAAGGCGGTCATGGAAGCGCTGGACGGGCTCCCGCCGGTGAAGGTACACTGCTCTCTTCTCGCGGAGGAGGCGATCCACGCGGCTCTCTGGGATTACGCGGAGAAGAACGGGATCAAGATCGAAGGGCTTGAGAAGCCGAAGCCAGATATCCATGAAGGCGAGGAAGAGGAAGAAGAGGAATACTGATGAGCAAAGTGGTTGTCGGGATGTCCGGGGGAGTGGATTCTTCGGTGGCGGCATATCTCCTGAAGGGACAGGGATATGATGTGATCGGCGTGACCATGCAGATCTGGCAGGAAGAGGATGCCTGTTCTGTGGAGGAAAACGGCGGATGCTGCGGCCTGAGCGCTGTGGAGGACGCAAGGCGTGTGGCAGCGGCCCTTGACATTCCCTACTATGTAATGAATTTTAAAAAAGAGTTCCGCGAGCATGTGATCGATTATTTCACAGAGGAATATCTCAGAGGACATACGCCTAATCCATGCATTGCGTGCAACCGCTATGTGAAGTGGGAAGCGCTCTTAAACCGCAGCCTGTCTATCGGTGCGGATCATATCGCCACCGGGCATTATGCGCGGATCGAACAGCTCCCCAATGGCAGATATGCTCTCAGGCGGTCGGCCACACAGGCAAAAGACCAGACCTATGCCCTCTATAACCTGACGCAGGAGCAGCTGGAGAGGACGCTGATGCCGGTGGGGGCTTACTCAAAGGAAGAGATCCGCTCCATTGCAGAGCATATCGGGCTCCTTGTTGCGGACAAGCCGGACAGCCAGGATATCTGTTTTGTCCCGGATGGAGATTACGCCTCATTTATCGAGGAAGAGGTGAGGTCAAAAACCGGGGAGAGCCTGCCGACAGGAAATTTTGTCACCCCGGACGGGCGTGTCCTGGGACCGCACAAGGGGATCATCCACTATACAGTCGGACAGCGCAAAGGGCTGGGACTGGCTCTGGGGTATCCGGCATTCGTGCTGGAGATCCGGCCGGAGACAAATGAAGTGGTGATCGGGACTTATGAAGAATCGCTCACCCGCACTGTCCGTGCAGACAGGCTGAACTTCATGTCCGTGGAGGATCTGACAGAGCCGAAACGTGTCTTTGCCAAGATCCGCTACAATCATAAGGGGGCGTGGTGCACAGTGGAAAAGACAGGGGAAGATGAGATCACCTGTCAGTTTGACGAACCGCAGAGAGCGGTGACGCCCGGCCAGGCGCTGGTGCTCTACGACGGAGAATATGTACTGGGAGGAGGCACAATCCTGTGAGCGGAGAGAAAAGAAGAACGATGGAAGGGATCCTCTGTGATTCACATATGCATACAGCGTTTTCGACGGACAGCGAAGCATCGGTAAGAAGCATGCTGGATGCGGCAGTTGAGCGCGGGCTTGACGCAGTCTGTATCACAGACCACATGGATCTGGACTTCCCGCCGCAGGACGGGGAGGATTTCGGCGGAAAACAGCCGTTTTGTTTTGACCTGGATGAGTATTTCCGGACTCTTTCCCCGATCCGGGAGGAATACAGGGAGCGCCTGGACGTGCGGATCGGCATCGAGATCGGGCTCCAGCCGCACCTGGGGGACAGGTACCGTGAGATGGCGCATGCATATCCCTTTGACTATGTGATCGGATCGGTCCATCTGATCCGCGGGCTGGATCCTTATTATGGGAAGCTGTTCGAGGGCAGATCGGATGAGGATGCGTACAGGGAGGCTTTCGAAGAGACGCTTCGCTGCCTGGACGCTGTGAGTGATTTCGATTCTCTCGGCCACCTGGATTATGTGGTGCGCTACGGGAAGCATCAGGCAGAGGAATACTCTTATCAGAAATTTGCGGATGAGATCGATGAGGTACTGAAAAAGCTGATCTCCATGGGAAAGGGCCTGGAGATGAATACAGGCGGGCTCAAATACGGGCTTGGCTTCTGCAATCCGCACCCGGACGTGATGAAGCGCTACCGGGAACTGGGCGGTGAGATCGTGACGGTCGGGGCGGACGCCCACCGGCCGGAGCATGTGGCGTACGAGTTTGGGAAGGCGGCGGAAGTGCTTAGGATGTGCGGCTTCCGGTATTACACGGAGTTTAAAGACCGCAGGGCGGAATTTATAAGAATCTGAAAAAGAGAAATGACCGGATATAATTGTGCAAAATGCTCAATATATATCCGGTCATTTATTTTATTTGTGCATTATGGTAGTATTAAATAGATGCAGCTGTCACATAGAGGGAAAAGTTATGAAAACAGAGGTGAAAACATGAGAAAAACAAAATTTTTACAGAGAGTCCTGGCATTGTCGCTGACGTGCGGTATGGTGCTGCCTGCACTTGCCCTGAACAGTGTCTCTGCGCAGGAGGGGCTCCCGGTCACTCGTTATGCAACTCCGGAACAGGCGCTGGAGAGTTTTGACACGGATTCGGAAACTGCGGACAAGATCGCGAAGAAGGTGGTTTTCGGAAAAGATGCGGCAGGGGCTCCACTGGAGTGGTATATCGCCGGGAAAGATCCTGTGGGAGGCGGTATGGTGCTGGTAAGTGCAGCGCCTTATGAGACGGAAGTGAAGTATAATCCTGAGGGAAATTCCACTGTGGATGCGGACGACCCGTCTATTATATACGAAAACGGCGCTCCGGAGTCAGTGGGTACGAATCATTACGGCGCAAGCAGTATCCGGGCTGAACTCAATGGGGAAGAATCGCTGGAAGCACATTTCACTTCGGTGGAAAAAGATGTGCTGATGGAAAGTACTGTCGCGACAACGGACAGCAAAAACAGCGTTACATACAGAACTGTCGATAAGGTGTATTTCCTGTCAGCCGGTGCTCTGAATTACCCGCAGACAGACAAAAACGGATCTCTGACATTTTATGCGGGAAGCGCAACAAAAGAAACCCCGGATGGGACTCTGGCATACAGTTCAGAATACTGGCTTCCGTTTCCGGCAAAGTTTTTCACACGGTCTCCACGCCCTACGATCCTGTATCATGTGCTGGGCGGAGGTTTTTTGGGCGCGGGGGTACGGCAGGTGACGTCGCTGGACCGCGATACCAGCCCTGCAAACGTGGTTGCAGTTGTGCAGATCAATACAGACGCTATCGACCATTTTGAAGCGGATTCTGATGATGCGGCCTTTGATATCGTGTACAAAGGCGGTACTCCGGGAGAACCTGAGCCTGAGCCGGAGAGTTTCGGGGAGCTCATTATCAATGACGCAGGAAATGCCATCGATGTCAGAGGTGTCACAGGAGAGGTGACACTGTGTGTAGAAAAGAACGGAAATACATACCGCAAGACGCTCACATCGGATATCAGCTATCCTGTGAACCTGCTTTCATTTGACGGGACGTTTATCGACAGTCTGGATGGCGCCTCTGTTTATCTTGAAAAAGACGGTGTGAAAGAATTCGCACGGCAGAGGGAGTTCTATGAATATGACAATGTACTGATCACGGATCAGGAAGGTGCTGTCGTCAATACTGATGATAACAACCATGTCCCGAATGATCCCACACAGGGGCCGGCAGCCTATGCATTTGACAATGACAGATCTACATTTTACCACACAGAGTGGGATCCGGAATATACGGTTTCCGCAGAACAGCCGGCTGAAGTGACAATCGAGTTTAATGAAGTGGTGAATGATATCCATCAGATGGCGTATCTGCCGAGGCAGGATCAGCCAAGCGGAAAGGGCGACTTCCTGCAGTTCAGCATCAGCTACAAAGTCAGCGCAGAGGATGACTGGACGCTGGCAAAAGATGTGACATTCGCTGAGGGAGCAAAGAGTGAGATGCGGTTTGTCTCGTTTGATCCCATCGATGCAAAATATATCCGGTTGGTCATTACATCCGGCACCGGCTTCCATGCATCTGCTTCGGAGATCGATTTCTTCAGGACTGTGGATGACAGGTTCACAGAGCTTGATGCAGCGATCGCAGATGCGGAAAACTTTATAGAAAACGCTGCGAATTATACTCAGGAAAGTATCACAGATATCCAGTCAAAACTGGATGCGGCAAGAACTGTCAGAAATAAAGAGGATGCTTCAAACGATGAGATCGGGCAAGCAGTCAGCAACCTGAATAATGCGGTCAGCCTGGCTGAGCCGACAAATCTTGCAGATCTGGAAGAACTCTATAATACGGTAAATGCAATGCCGGATGACAATTATACGAGCGCGACATGGCAGGCATTAAAGAGCGCCCTGTCGGAAGCAAAGGCTGTCCTCATCGGATCCGGCAGGACATATGAAATGGTGTCAGGAGCGATCGACGCGATCAATGCAGCGGTTGCCGGGCTCAGATACAACCTGGATCTGGCTGGACTGCAGACACTGGTGAACGAGTGCTCCGCTCTGCTGGAAGAGGATCATGAGACAGACGGATGGGCAGAGTTTACTGAGGCTCTTGGAGCGGCTGAGGCGATCCTGGATTCTACTGAGCAGATCACCCAGGATCAAGTCGATGAAGCGAAAACTGCTCTTCAGACAGCAAAAGACGCACTGCATGCTAAATTTGACAAAAATGAACTGAGGGCGCTGATCGATCACTGCAGAGAGTATATGTTTGTTGATACCCGCTATACAAAGGAATCATATGACAAGCTCTGGGATGCGATAGACGCAGCTGAACTGATCGAAGCAGATACCAATACAACTCAGGAACTGATAGATAAAGCGCTTGAAAATCTTAAGGCCGCAGAAGAATACTTACTGGCAAACCGGATCCCTGATAACATTAAGATTATGCTGAGGGAAAAGGTGGCGGAACTGGAGAGTTTTGTCTCTTCCGCAGATAATGAAGCGCTGTATACGGACAGTTCATGGAATACGCTGGAGACGGTTTACGCGGCTGCAAAAGAATTCTCTGATGGTTTAGAGCTTCCGCAAAATCCGATGCGCGATCTGTACACGCACTATACTGCTCTCACAGATGCATATGAGAGTCTTGAGTACAAGCCTGCGGATTATGCCAAAGTAGATGAAGCGATCGCAAAAGCGGATAGCCTCAACAAAGAGAATTATACAGATTTCTCTGCAGTAGAAGAAGCGGTCGCAGCGGTAGACAGGGATAAGAATATTACCGAGCAGACAGCAGTGGATGCAATGGCGCAGGCAATTGAGGATGCGATCACGGCACTTGAGTACAAGCCTGCGGATTACACCAAAGTAGATGAAGCGATTGCAAAAGTGGAGGGGCTGAACAAAGAGGATTACAAAGATTTCTCTGCAGTAGAAGAAGCGATCGCAGCGGTAGTCTGGGATAAAAACATCACAGAGCAGTCAGCAGTGGACGCAATGGCCCAGGCAATCGAAGACGCGATCACGGCACTTGAGAAAAAAGAGGAACCGGACAAGCCGGGGACAGAGGAGCCCGATCCGGACAAGCCGGGAACAGAAGATCCATCACAGGATAAGCCGGGAACAGGCGGTACGGATCAGAAAGAACAGACGAATGAAAACGGGCAGTCCAATGTCCCGCTGACAGGGGATGCATCCAATGTCTTTGTATGGCTTATGATCAGCTTGATATTAGGAGCAGGGCTGAGCCGGGGATTCTTTACCCGGATGAAGAAAAGATAGCGGGACCTGCCTGATCAGAAGATGGCAGTAAGTTGTAACAGTCCGGACGATGGCCGGGCTGTTACAACAATTTGCATTTAGTACTTGAATTTTTGTTTCCGTTTTAGTACAATTATCCTAGTTGATGAATCCTTAACAATGTTTCACCTGTAAGGATTCATTGTTATGACTGTAACACAGTCAAATATTTTCAAATTCTTAGGAGGAATTAATCATGGCAGTAAAAGTAGCGATTAATGGATTTGGACGTATCGGACGTCTCGCTTTCAGACAGATGTTTGGAGCAGAAGGATTTGAGATCGTAGCAATCAACGACCTTACATCCCCGAAGATGCTGGCTCACTTACTGAAATATGACTCAACACAGGGCAAATATGCACTGGCTGACAAAGTTGAGGCTGGAGAGGACTCCATCACAGTTGACGGAAAAGAAATCAAAATCTATGCTAAAGCTGACGCTAAAGAGCTTCCGTGGGGAGAGATTGGCGTTGACGTAGTTCTGGAGTGTACAGGATTCTACACATCCAAAGCAAAAGCTCAGGCACACATTGATGCAGGCGCTAAGAAAGTTATCATCTCTGCTCCGGCTGGAAATGACCTTCCGACGATCGTTTACAATGTAAACCACGAAGAGCTTACAAAGGATGACGACATCATTTCCGCTGCATCCTGTACAACAAACTGCCTCGCTCCGATGGCTAAGGCTCTGAACGACCTTGTACCGATCAAATCCGGTATCATGTGCACGATCCACGCTTACACAGGCGATCAGATGACACTTGACGGACCGCAGAGAAAAGGCGATCTGAGAAGATCACGTGCTGCAGCTGTCAACATCGTTCCGAACAGCACAGGTGCTGCTAAGGCTATCGGCCTTGTTATCCCGGAACTGAACGGCAAACTCATCGGATCCGCTCAGCGTGTTCCGACTCCGACAGGATCCACAACAATCCTGACAGCAGTTGTTGACGGAGAAGTTACAGTTGATCAGATCAACGCAGCTATGAAGGCAGCAGCTAACGAGTCCTACGGCTACAACGAGGATCAGATCGTATCCAGCGATATCGTTGGTATGACATATGGTTCCCTGTTCGACGCTACACAGACAATGGCTCTTCCGGTTGGCGACGGCACAACAGAGGTTCAGGTTGTTTCATGGTATGACAACGAGAACTCTTACACAAGCCAGATGGTAAGAACAATCAAATACTTCGGAAAACTGCTTGAGGCTTAATTCATTCTCAGAATGAGGACAGGCACTCAGAAGATGATTCTGAATAATTGACTCACAATAGGGTCCGGTCTTGTTGTAGGACCGGGCCTTATTTAGTTTTCACATGCATGGAATTTATTTCCGGCACAATGTCATAAAAAGTATCAGGAGGCTATTAAAATGGCAGCACTTAACAAAAAAACAGTAGATGATATCAACGTAAAGGACAAAAGAGTCCTTGTAAGATGCGATTTCAATGTACCGCTTAAGGACGGAAAGATCACAGACGAGACACGTATCGTGGCAGCTCTTCCGACGATCAAGAAGCTGATCGCTGACGGCGGGAAAGTAATCCTCTGCTCACACCTCGGAAAACCGAAGGGAGAGCCGAAGCCGGAACTGTCACTTGCACCGGTAGCTGTAAGGCTTTCCGAGCTCCTCGGACAGGAAGTGAAATTCGCAGCTGATCCGGAAGTCGTAGGACCGAACGCAAAAGCGGCTGTAGAGGCTATGAAAGACGGAGACGTTGTACTTCTTGAGAACACACGTTACAGAGCAGAAGAGACAAAGAACGGCGAGGAGTTCTCCAAAGAGCTTGCATCTCTCTGCGATGTATTCGTAAACGACGCATTCGGAACAGCCCACAGAGCTCACTGCTCAAACGTCGGCGTTACCCAGTATGTCGATACGGCAGTTGTAGGATATCTGATGGAGAAAGAAATCAAATTCCTCGGAAATGCTGTAGAGAATCCGGAGAGACCGTTCGTTGCGATCCTCGGCGGATCTAAAGTATCCAGCAAGATTTCTGTTATCAACAACCTGCTCGAGAAAGTTGACACACTGATCATCGGCGGAGGAATGTGCTATACATTCACAAAGGCTCAGGGCGGAAGCGTAGGCAACTCTCTTCTTGAGGAAGACTACCTGCAGTATGCGCTTGACATGGTGAAGAAAGCAGAGGAGAAAGGTGTGAAACTCCTTCTTCCGGTTGATGCGGTTGCAGCAGATGCATTCTCTAATGATGCAAATACAAAAGTCGTTCCGCAGAATGAGATCCCGGACGGCTGGATGGGACTTGACATCGGACCTGAGACAGCAAAGATGTATGCTGAGGCTGTCAAGACAGCGAAGACAGTTGTATGGAACGGACCGATGGGATGCTTCGAGATGCCGAAGTTTGCTGACGGAACAAAGACAGTTGCAGAGGCTCTTGCTAACACAGACGCTGTAACGATCATCGGTGGCGGTGACTCCGCAGCGGCAGTGAACCAGCTTGGATATGGCGATAAGATGACACATATCTCAACAGGCGGCGGCGCTTCCCTTGAGTTCCTTGAAGGAAAAGAACTGCCGGGCGTAGCAGCAGCTAACGATAAGTAAAAAGCTTAGTGAAGGCAAGCCAAAGGCGCAGGCTGAGCTTAGCGTTTACTTAGTTCGGCGCACTTGGCGAGGTGTTTTCGAGCCTGGTAAGGCGAACATACCCAACAATGCTTAGTGGATAGGAGATAATAAAGATGGCAAGAAAGAAGATCATTGCAGGAAACTGGAAGATGAACAAGACTCCGAGCGAGGCAGTCGCACTTGTAGAGGAGCTGAAGCCGCTCGTGGCGAATGATGAGGTTGACGTAGTATTCTGCGTGCCGGCGATCGATATCGTACCGGTTGTTGAGGCTGTAAAAGGCACAAACATCCAGGTGGGCGCTGAGAATATGTATTTTGAGGAGAGCGGCGCCTATACAGGCGAGATCGCTCCGGCTATGCTCGTAGATGCAGGCGTGAAATATGTTGTTCTCGGACACTCCGAGAGAAGAGATTACTTCGGAGAGACAAACGAGGATGTAAATAAGAAAGTCCTCAAAGCGCTTGAGCACGGCATCACACCGATCATGTGCTGCGGTGAGACTCTGGAGCAGAGAGAGCAGGGCGTGACAATGGATTTCATCCGCCAGCAGGTAAAGGTTGGTCTCCAGAACGTAACGGCTGACCAGGCTAAGACAATGGTCATCGCTTACGAGCCGATCTGGGCGATCGGAACAGGCAAGACAGCTACAACAGAGCAGGCTGAGGAAGTATGCAAGGGTATCCGTGAGTGCATCGCTGAAGTTTATGATGAGGCGACAGCAGAAGCAATCCGCATCCAGTACGGCGGATCTGTAAACGCAGGCAATGCGGCAGAGCTTTTCGCTCAGGCTGATATCGACGGCGGTCTGGTGGGCGGAGCTTCCCTGAAGGCTGACTTCGGAAAGATCGTAAACTACAAATAAAAAAATTTATAAGAATATGGCAGCGGCCCGGGCGGGGAGAATCCTCTATCCGGGCCGCTTCTGTGCGAGATTAAATAAAAGAATGATAATATCCTGTATTTGGGGTAGTATAGACAGGAACAGCATTTGAGTTTTACAGCCTGTAATGTGAATGTTATGATCAGAAAAAAGAAAGAAGGATTATCATGAATTACGCATGCATATCTGGAAGATCATTTATTACCAGGAAAGATTTGACTTTATTCTGGAAACGATTATCTTGCTCGATTTTTAAGAAAATCAGATTCTTTGGATGACAATTTTGGAAAAACCTATGTTTTTTTATCAGATGAGTGTCGGCCGATGTATTTTGTTATGGATTGGGAGTAAACTTACATTATGGATTGGGAGCAGGGCTAAACAGGCAATCCTGCATCTTGAAAAATCCGGGAAAAGCGGGTACAATAAAAAACGGGACAAAGCGCCCAAATGTACAGATAAAGGAGATATGGATATGAGCAAGAAACCAACCGTATTGATGATATTAGACGGCTACGGCTTGAGAGATGACAAGCATGGGAACGCAGTCGCTGAGGCGGCGACACCGGTCATGGACAAACTGATGGCTGAGTGCCCGTTTGTGAAGGGAAATGCCAGCGGCATGGCTGTCGGGCTTCCGGACGGACAGATGGGAAACTCTGAGGTAGGACACCTGAACATGGGCGCAGGACGCATCGTGTATCAGGATCTGACAAAGATCACGAAAGCCATCCAGGACGGAGATTTCTTTGAGAATAAGGCACTCCTTGCAGCATGCGAGAATGTGAAGAAAAATGATTCCGCTCTGCACCTGATGGGGCTGGTGTCTGACGGCGGCGTGCATAGCCACAACACACATATTTACGGGCTGCTTGAGCTGGCGAAGAGACAGGGCATTGAGAAAGTCTATGTGCACTGCTTCCTTGACGGACGTGATACTCCTCCGGCATCCGGTAAAGAATATGTGGAAGAGTTGGAAGCAAAGATGAAAGAGATCGGCGTAGGTGAAGTTGCGACAGTGGCGGGCCGCTACTATGCGATGGACCGCGATAACCGCTGGGACCGTGTGGAGAGAGCTTACAAGGCGCTTGTAAAAGGTGAGGGCGTTGAAGCTGCTTCTGCCACAGAGGGCATCCAGGCTTCCTATGACAATGAGAAGACAGATGAATTTGTCGAGCCAATGGTGATCATGAAAGACGGCGCTCCGACGGCTACGGTAAAAGACGGAGATTCCATTATCTTCTTTAACTTCCGCCCGGACCGTGCAAGAGAGATCACGAGGACGTTCTGCGACGATGACTTTACAGGATTTGACCGCGGTGAGAGGGTGAAGACCACATATGTGTGCTTTACAGAGTATGATGTGACCATCCCGAACAAGCTGGTTGCGTTTGTAAAGGAAGAGATCACAAACACATTCGGCGAGTTCCTGGCTGCACATGGCCTGAAGCAGGCCCGTATCGCGGAGACAGAGAAATATGCGCACGTTACGTTCTTCTTCAACGGCGGCGTGGAGGAGCCGAACCCGGGTGAGGACCGCATCCTTGTGAAATCCCCGAAGGTTGCGACTTATGACCTGAAGCCGGAGATGAGCGCTTATGAGGTATGTGATAAGCTGGTAGAGGCGATCAAGTCTGACAAATATGATGTGATCATCATCAATTTCGCAAATCCGGATATGGTCGGCCATACAGGAGTCGAGAATGCAGCGATCCAGGCGATCGAAGCTGTGGACAAGTGTGTCGGAAGAGCGGTTGACGCCATCAAAGAAGTGGACGGACAGATGTTTATCTGCGCGGACCACGGAAATGCAGAGCAGCTGATCGATGAGGAGACAGGCGAGCCGTTTACAGCCCACACGACGAACCAGGTTCCGTTTATCCTCGTGAATGCGGATCCGTCCTATAAGTTAAGAGAGGGTGGATGCCTGGCGGATATCGCTCCGACGCTGATCGAGCTGATGGGGATGGAGCAGCCGAAGGAAATGACAGGAACTTCACTGCTCGTAAAATAATGGATCATATCAATGAGAAAAAAATACAGGGACGTTTGAAGAAAACGGCTATGATCGTTGCTGCCACGGGAGTGATCCTGCTGGCAGCAGCTGGATTTTTCGGCTTTTTTTTGTTGGATCCTGTCGAATGGGCGGATGAACGGACGGGCACGGGCGGAATAGCTGTTTACGGCCTGGCTGTGGCCTTGTTCCTGCTCTGCCTCTGGATGGCATGTTCCTTTGCCCTGTTCCGGAGGGATATGGGCAGGCTTTACCAGCTGGCATTTTATGACCGGCTGACCGGGGCATATCATTTTTCAAGATTCCGCCAGGAGGCTGCCGTGGCGTCGGAGAAGAGTGGGAACTGTACGCTTGTATCCCTGAATATCCATCAGTTTAAGTTTATTAACGAGATATTCGGGAAGGAACAGGGGGACAGGGTTCTTAAGGCTGCCGCGGACATCATCTCCGGCGCTCTCTGCGTCAATGAGATATTCTGCCGGGAGAGTGCGGATTTTTTCTATCTCTTTCTGCGGGAGACGGACAGAGAAAGAGTAAGGCAGCGTCTGACCGCGGTCATGGACCGTATCTCCCGTTATGGAGAAAACACCGGCTGCCATATCCTCCTGTACTGCGGGGCAGTGATTTCGGACATGGAAGGCGAGAGATACAGTCTGGAGCAGATGCTGACGCACGTCATGTTTGCTCTGGCAAAGGCAAAAGAGACGCATCAGAACAATGTGTGGTTCTTTGATTCCATACTGCATGATAAGGAGCGTCTGGATCATTATGTGGAGAGCCATATGTATCAGGCGCTGCGGGACGGGGAGTTTGCCCTCTGGCTCCAGGTGAAGCGGGACTTAAAGACCGGGAAGGCGGCCGGAGCGGAAGCGCTTGTCCGCTGGGAGGCAGGGGACGGTACATCGCTGCGTCCAGATCAGTTTGTCCCGCTGTTTGAGCAGAATGGATTCTGCACGAAGCTGGATATGTATATGGTGGAAAAAGTGTGCGCGTGTATCCGCGGCTGGCTGGAACGGGGGTATGTGCCCCTGCCGGTCTCGGTGAATCAGTCAAAAGCCGCTCTGTATCAGGCTGATTATGTGCGGAGAGTGTCAGATACCGCGGAGAGATATGGCGTTCCGTCAGAGCTCCTGACTCTGGAGATACTGGAAGGGGCGGCTCTGGAGAATGCGGAGGAGTTTGACCGGACGGTCTGCGAGCTCAGGGAAAAAGGATTTCAGGTATCGATGGATGATTTCGGCAGCGGGTATTCTTCCCTGAATACGCTGGGCAGTCTCCATATCGATGAGGTGAAGCTGGACCGGGGATTCTTAAGGGAAGTATCGTCCGGGGCCAATGAGCGGATGTGCCTTGTCACGGAGCAGATCATATCTCTGTGCAAAAAGCTGCACATCCGGACTGTCGTGGAGGGCGTGGAGACTGCGGAAGATGACAGGATGATCCGCGGATGGGGCTGTGAGGCCGGGCAGGGGTATTATTACGGAAAGCCGGTCTGCGCGGAAGAGTTTACGAAGCAGTATATAGAGAAATAAAAGAAAACAGACAGAACAGAAGGGGAATACAGGATGGGTGAAAGACTGACCAAAAGTGATGTGGAGAAGATACAGGCGGAGATCGACCACCGGAAACTGGTGGAAAGGAAAGAGCTGATCGAGGCCGTCAAGGAGGCCCGTTCCCACGGCGACCTGAGCGAAAATTTTGAGTACCATGCTGCAAAGAAGGAAAAGAACCGAAATGAGAGCCGGATACGTTATCTGGAGAGGATGCTTAAGAATGCAGTGATCGTGGAGGATCATTCTGCGTCAGATGAGGTGGGCCTGAATAACACGGTGGAGATTTACTGCGAAGATGACGATGAAGTCGAGACATACCGGATCGTGACATCTGTAAGGGGAAGCTCTCTGAACGGGCTGGTCAGCATTGAGTCCCCGCTCGGAAAGGCGCTTCTGGGGCATAAGGAAGGCGACCGTGTATTTGTGAAGGTAAATGCAGACTTCGGGTATTATGTGGTGATCCGCAAAGTGATAAAGACCGAGAGCGAGGCAGAGGACCAGATCCGAAGTTTCTGACAGAGAGAAGAACACTGAGGGAAGAATGCAGAGGGAAGAATATAGAGAGAAGAGCACAGGGAGGATAACAGGATGAAGTATCAGATCGCGCTTTTTGACCTGGACGGGACTATCACGGATTCCGGTCCCGGCATCGTCAACAGCATCCGCTATGCGCTGGAAAAGCACGGGATGCCGGTCCCGGAGGAGAAAGTGCTCCGCACATTTATCGGACCGCCGTTGAAAGAACAGTTTCAGGCTGTATGCGGGCTTAATGAAGAAGAAGGTGCGCGTATGGTGGAAGCATACCGGGAATATTATACGGACAGAGGGATCTTTGAGAACAGTGTGTACAGCGGCGTGACAGAGATGCTGGAGCGGCTGAAAGAGTCAGGGGTCCGTATCCTTATGGCAACGGCAAAACCGGAAAAATTTGCGAGGCGGATCGCAGAGCATTTTGACTTTGCAAGATATTTTGAATTTATCGGCGGCGCGTGCATGGACGGCAGGCGAACGGACAAGTATGAGGTGATCGAATATGTGATCCGCCAGTGCGGGATCTCTGAGGAGGAGAGGGAAAGTGCGGTCATGATCGGAGACCGTTCCCACGATATGATCGGCGCGGCCAAGGCGGGGCTGCACAGCCTGGGAGTGCTGTACGGATACGGAGACCGGGCAGAGCTGGAAGGCGCGGGGGCGGAGATGATCGCAGAGACGCCGGAAGAAGTGTGCGGGCTCATTTTGTAAAAATTTTTACACAGATTTTTCATCTTCTCCCGTATAGGATTTACATCCCATGACTATAATGTACTCAAAAGAAGATACATTAGAGTAAATGGGGGAATGATGATGTACAAAGGATTATGGAAACTGATCACGAAGTATACGGACAGCAGTCATGCTGTATCCATATTTCTGCCCGTGCTGATCGTGCTGTGGACGCTGGCGGGTGTTGCGGTTGGATCGGCTGTATGTCTTGCAACAGGTGCGGATATGGTGACCGCGCTTGCAGATCTGATCTGCGCCGGCGGATACGCAGGCCTCATACTGGGACTGTTTGGAGGATGCTTTTATCTTTACCGGCTCGGCGTGTAAAAAAAGATTGACATACAAACAGAGTATGCTCTATAATAATTCCATTGACAGGAGATAGCAAGGGAGCTGTTACCTATAACAGGGGACAGCTCTCTCTTTTTTTATTCGCTCAGGAGTTGATGACCTGCTGCCAGCAGTGCTCTAAAAAACCAGGAGCGGACCCCGTTGCCTGCAGCGGGAGGTGATCCTGCGCAGGCAGGAACTCCTGCAGAGAGATGAGAGGAGATGGAAAATAGTATGTGTTCAATTATGACGTGGTGTTCCGACGAAGCAGATATGGAACTTTTTATGGAAGGTTTTCAGCGCACGGAGTCCCGTGGGCCGGATGATATGAGAGTGATCGAGACAGGAAAAGGGATCATGGGATTTCAGCGCCTTTCTATCATGGGGCTTACAGAGGCGGGCATGCAGCCCTTTTCCAGGGGGAACCGCCGGGTAGTGTGCAATGGCGAGATCTATGGCTTCCGAAGGATCAAAGAAGAGCTGATAAAGAAAGGGTATACTTTTGAGAGCGGCAGTGACTGCGAGATCCTGCTCCCCCTCTATGAGGAATACGGGACCGATATGTTCGCCATGCTGGATGCAGAGTATGCCCTGGTGATCTATGACGGCGAGACAGGCTCCTACATCGCGGCGAGAGATCCCATCGGGATCCGTCCGCTTTATTACGGTTATGATAAGGACGGAGCCATATTGTTCGCCAGCGAGGCAAAAGACCTGGTGGGACTGACTGACAGGATCATGCCTTTCCCGCCCGGATATTATTATATGGATGGAGAATTTATCTGTTACAGGGATATCACAGAAGTGAAGGAAGTGTGCACAGACGATCTGGAGACGGCATGCCGGAAGATCCGCGAGAAGCTGACAGCCGGGATCGAGAAGCGGCTGGATGCGGACGCACCGCTGGGATTCCTGCTGAGCGGCGGCCTGGATTCATCGCTTGTGTGCGCTGTGTCCGCGAAGATCCTGAAAAAGCCGATCCGTACATTCGCGATCGGGATGGATAAAGACGCCATTGACCTGAAATATGCGAAAGAGGTGGCGGACTATATCGGCAGCGAACATACGGAAGTGATCATCACGAGGGACCAGGTCATCTCTGCCCTGGACGAGGTCATCAAAGCACTCGGGACATTTGACATCACAACGATCCGCGCGTCCATGGGAATGTATCTGATCTGTAAGGCGATCCATGAGACTACGGACGTCCGGGTCCTTCTGACAGGGGAGATATCGGATGAGCTCTTTGGATACAAGTATACAGATTTCGCTCCGTCCCCGGAAGCGTTCCAGGCGGAATCCGTGAAGCGTGTGCATGAACTGCATATGTATGACGTGCTCCGCGCAGACCGCTGCATCAGCGTCCATTCCATGGAGGCGAGGGTGCCGTTTGGGGATCTGGATTTTGTCTCCTATGTGATGAGTCTGGATCCGGCGATGAAGATGAATGTGTATAACAAAGGGAAATATCTGCTCCGTCATGCGTTTGAGGGGGATTATCTGCCATATGATATCCTCATGAGGGAGAAGGCGGCTTTCTCGGATGCGGTCGGCCATTCCATGGTAGACGACCTGAAAGAATATGCTGAGACACTGTATACGGACGAGGAATTCCGGGAAAAGGCAGCGCAGTATGAGCACGCGGCTCCGTTTACGAAGGAGTCTCTGATGTACAGGGAGATCTTTGAGAAATATTATCCGGGACAGTCCCAGATGATCGTGGGATTCTGGATGCCGAACAAAGAGTGGGAAGGATGCGATGTGGATGATCCTTCCGCAAGGGTGCTGGCAAACTACGGGGACAGCGGAGTGTAAAACCTGTTGGAGTCCGTCCCGAGATCAAAAGCATGAATATCAAAAAAACAGCCCCCGGGTCTGTGGATCTTTAAACCCATAGATCCGGGGGCTGCAAATCTCCGGAATAAAAATCCCGGTCTGTGCAGTTTGTTTCACAGACCGGGATTTTTATTTACTCCTGCGCTTCCAGATTCTTAAACGCTGTGGAAAGCATCAGTTTGATCCTGTTCAGCTGGTTTACTTCACTTGCGCCCGGGTCAAAGTCGATCGCGACAATGTTGGAATGCGGGTGCAGCCTTCTCAGCTCTTTGATCACGCCTTTTCCGACTACATGGTTCGGCAGGCAGGCGAACGGCTGAGTACATACGATATTGCCTGCGCCGCTGTGGATCAGCTCCAGCATCTCGCCGGTCAGGAACCAGCCCTCGCCGGTCTGGTTGCCGATGGATACGATCTCAGAAGCCATCTTTGCCAGATCCTCAATGTGTGCAGGAGGATCAAAGTGCTTACTCTCGGCGAATGCCTTTGTTGCCGGGGCGCGCAGCCATTCAACCGCTTTGATGCCCAGGTTGCCGACGAATGCCTTTGACTTCTTAAATCCAAGGTGGGACACCTTGAAGTTCTGGTTGTAGAAGCAGTACTGCATGAAGTCGATCAGGTCCGGGACCACTGCTTCCGCACCCTCGGCCTCCAGCAGGTCTACCAGGTGGTTGTTCGCCGCCGGGAGGAATTTCACGAGGATCTCACCGACCACGCCGACACGGGGCTTCCTGATGTCAAGTGTCTCGATATTGTCAAAGTCATTGATGATATCCCGGCACAGCTTCTTGAATTTCCTGCGGGACGGGTAGCCCTCGGATACGAATTTCTGGCACACGCCCACCCATTTGCGGTGCATTGCGTTGGTCGTGCCAGGCACTGCCTCGTAAGGACGCATCCGGTAAACGCATTTCATGAAGATATCTCCGAACACTGCCGCATAGGCGATGCGCACTGCCAGAGGGAGTGTGATCTTGAATCCCGGGTTCGCCTCCAGTCCGCTTAAGTTGATGGAGATGACCGGGATATGCGCGTAACCGGCTTTTTTCAGCGCCCGGCGGATAAAGCCGATATAGTTGGACGCGCGGCATCCGCCGCCGGTCTGGCTGATGATGACCGCCAGGTGGTCCGTGTCATACTGACCGGACAGGATGGCATCCATGATCTGCCCGACAACGATCAGGGACGGGTAGCATGCATCGTTATTTACATATTTTAATCCCATGTCCACTGCCTGGCGGTTGTCGTTCGGGAGCACTTCGATCTTATATCCGGCAGCCTTGAATGCTGGCTCCAGCAGTTCGAAATGGATGGGCGACATCTGTGGGCAGAGGATCGTGTAGGTCTTGCGCATCTCTTTGGTAAAGGGCACCTTCTCGATGGAAGACGGGCGGATGGTCCGCTCTGCCTTTTTCTGTTCCCTTACGCGGATCGCTGCGAGAAGAGAGCGGACACGGATGCGGGCAGCTCCCAGGTTATTGACCTCATCGATCTTCAGCGTGGTGTAGATCTTGTCGGAATTCGTCAGGATCTCTGCCACCTGGTCCGTGGTCACGGCGTCCAGGCCGCATCCGAAGGAGTTGAGCTGGATCAGATCCAGGTTCTCTGTTGTCTTCACATAGTTTGCCGCAGCGTACAGGCGGGAGTGGTACATCCACTGGTCCATGACGTTCAGCGGGCGCTCCACCTGATGGAGGTGGGACACCGAATCCTCAGTCAGCACGGCGATATTGTAGGAGTTGATCATCTCCGGCAGGCCGTGGTGCACCTCGGGGTCAATATGGTAAGGACGTCCCGCAAGGACGATCCCCCGGTTTCCTGTTTCGTTTAAGAACTTGATCGTCTCCTCGCCCTTCCTGCGCATATCCTCACGGCAGGCGGCAAGCTCATTCCATGCGTCATGCACGGCTGCTTTGATCTCGCTGTCAGACAGGGAGAACTTCTTGCCCAGCTCTTCGATCAGGCGGTAGGAGATGGTCTCCTCGCTCTGGAAGGACAGGAACGGATGGATGAAGTCCACCTCACCGTGGACGATGGGGTCCATATTGTTTTTAATGTTCTCCGGGTAGGAGGTGACGATGGGGCAGTTGTAGTGGTTGTTCGCCTCTTCAAACTCATTCCTCTCATACGGGATGGACGGGTAGAAGATGTGCTTCACGCCTTTGTTGATCAGCCACTGTACATGCCCGTGCGCCAGCTTCGCCGGATAGCACTCGGACTCACTCGGGATGGACTCAATGCCCAGCTCGTAGATCTTCCTTGTAGAAGCCGGGGAGAGCACCACCCGGAAGCCCAGTTTTGTGAAAAATGTAAACCAGAACGGATAGTTCTCATACATGTTCAGCACACGCGGGATCCCGATGACACCGCGTTTTGCCTCCTCCTCGGAGAGGGGCTCATAGTCAAAGTAGCGGTGGAACTTGTAGTCAAACAGGTTCGGCATGGTGTTCTTTGACTTTTCCTTGCCGAGACCGCGCTCGCAGCGGTTCCCTGTGATGAACTTGCGGCCGCCGCTGAAGTGGTTGATGGTCAGACGGCAGGTGTTGGTACAGCCGCGGCACTTTGTCATCGTTGTGGAGTATTCCAGGTTCTTGATGTCCTCGATAGAGAGCATAGTCGTGCCCTCACAGTCTGTATACCGCTCGCGTGCGATAAGCGCCGCACCGAATGCCCCCATGATCCCGGCGATATCCGGGCGGATGGCCTCGCAGTCCGCGATCTTCTCAAAGCTGCGCAGGACAGCGTTGTTGTAGAAGGTTCCTCCCTGTACCACGATGTGGTTCCCGAGCTCGGAAGCGCTGGACACTTTGATGACTTTAAACAGCGCGTTCTTGATGACGGAGTATGCCAGCCCGGCCGAGATATCCGCCACAGAAGCGCCCTCTTTCTGCGCCTGTTTTACTTTAGAGTTCATGAAAACTGTACAGCGTGTGCCCAGGTCGATCGGATTCTGGGCGTACAGCGCCTCATGGGCAAAATCTTCCACTGTATAATTCAGTGATTTTGCAAATGTCTCGATAAAGGAACCGCAGCCTGAGGAACATGCCTCATTGAGCTGTACGCTGTCCACGGTCTGGTTCTTGATCTTGATACATTTCATATCCTGGCCGCCGATATCCAGGATGCAGTCCACATCCGGCTCGAAGAATGCCGCCGCATAATAGTGGGCGACTGTCTCTACCTCTCCCTCATCCAGCATGAGCGCTGCCTTGATGAGCGCCTCTCCGTAACCGGTGGAGCAGGAGTGGACGATCTCCACGCCTTCCGGGAGCTGGGCATAGATATCCTTGATCGCCCCGATGGTCGTTCCAAGAGGATCGCCGTCATTGTTGTGGTAGAAGGAGTATAAGAGCGTCCCGTCCTCGCCGACCAGGGCTGCCTTTGTGGTCGTGGATCCCGCGTCGATGCCGAGAAATGCCTTCCCCTTGTAAGTGGCAAGATCCTTAACCGGCACCTGGTGTTTTGCGTGGCGCGCGGTAAATTCTTCAAATTCTTCGGTCGTCGCAAAGAGCGGGTCCAGACGCTCCACTTCGATCTCCATCTGGATACGGTTCTCCAGACGGTTCTGGAGCTCGCGCAGTGCCACCGGGGTATCCTTCTTTGAATTCAGCGCGGAACCGATGGCTGCGAACAGGTGGGAATGGTTCGGCGCGATAATGTGTTCGTCATCCAGCTTCAGCGTGCGGATGAAAGCCTCTCTCAACTCAGAGAGGAAGTGCAGCGGCCCTCCGAGGAACGCCACATGTCCCCGGATCGGCTTGCCGCAGGCAAGGCCGCTGATCGTCTGGTTTACCACTGCCTGGAAGATCGACGCCGCAAGGTCCTCCTTGGAGGCCCCCTCGTTGATCAGAGGCTGGATATCAGACTTTGCAAACACACCGCAGCGTGCCGCGATGGAATAGAGCGCCTGGTAATTCTTCGCGTACTCGTTGAGGCCGGATGCATCCGTCTGGAGCAGGGACGCCATCTGGTCGATAAAAGAACCGGTACCTCCGGCACAGACTCCGTTCATACGCTGCTCTACATTCCCGCCTTCAAAATAAATGATCTTGGCATCCTCACCGCCAAGCTCGATGGCAACGTCTGTCTGCGGCGCGTAATCCTGGAGCGCAGTGGATACCGCGATGACCTCCTGGACAAATGGCACGCCCAGGTGCTTGGCCAGTGTCAGGCCGCCGCTCCCGGTGATGACCGGAGAGACCTGGATGGGGCCCAGCTTGTAGAGAGCCCGTCCTAAAAGGTCGGAGAGTGTCTCCTGGATATTGGCAAAATGCCGCTCGTAATCGGAGAAGAGTACTTCATTTTCTTCATCCAGAATCGCAATTTTAACTGTAGTGGAACCGATATCGATCCCGAGAGTATGTAATTCTTTCAGACTCATTGTATAATCCCCAATCTTTTGTACTAAAATTTATATGAGTTCTTTCTTATTAAATGCATTCACGCATTCTGCAACAAACTACATTATACGACACGGATTTTGAAAAAACAATTGTTATTATTATGCGCGTTTTGAAAATAATTCCTGTTATTATGGATATTTTATATAAAGATGAGGTTAAACCTCTGAAAAGGAAAAACATCTATTTGACAAACAAAAAGCCGGACGTTACAATTGTATCGATTGTTATCATTTTGAATTCCATATGTAAGGAGAAGGATCGATTTGAACTGGCTGGACAAATTAGAGAGGAAACTGGGACGTTTCGCAATACCGAACCTGACAGTCTATCTTCTGGCAGGCTATGTCATAGGATTCGGCGTGATGTATCTGATGCCTGAACTGCTGGGCTGGATCACCCTGGAACCGATGCTGATCGTAAGAGGGCAGGTGTGGAGACTCATTTCGTGGGTGCTCGTCCCGCCGACAACGAGACCGATATCGCTCCTGTTCCTTGTGCTCCTGTATTATTCGCTGGGAACAGCACTTGAGCGCACCTGGGGGACATTCCGATATAATGTATATATTTTTTCCGGGCTGCTCTTTACCGTGCTTGGCGTGTTTATCCTCTATGCGGTATACTTTTTCGGCTTTCATATAGAGCTGCCGCTTTCTATGGCGGGAATGGTCAGCACGAATTATATCACCATGTCCATTTTCCTGGCGTTTGCTGCGATCTACCCGGAGATGGAAGTATATCTGTATTTTATCCTGCCCATCAAGATGAAGTGGATGGCGCTCGTATATGCAGCGATGGCGCTGTACTACTTTATCCGCGGTGGAGTCGTTACCCGTGTGGCGATCGCTGCCTCGCTTTTGAACTTTGTGATCTTCTTCCTGTCCTCGCGGAATATGAGGAGATTTTCTCCGAAGGAGAGGGCGCGCAAGGCAAAATTCAAACGGCAGTCAGCCCCTCATATGCACTATTCCAACGGGGCGAAACACCGCTGCGCAGTGTGCGGGAGGACTGAGCTTGACGATCCGTGCCTGGAGTTCCGTTTCTGCTCGAAATGCAACGGGAATTACGAATACTGCCAGGATCATCTGTTCACGCACGAGCATGTGAAATAACCGGAAGGACAGACGGAAAATCTGCATAGTTGATAAAGCAGACGCAATACGCATCTGCTTTTATATATTTATTATTTTGAAAAGGAGAGTATCAGGATTAATGAAAAAGACAAAAGTTGTTTGCACCATGGGACCTAACACGAATGACAGAGAGCTTATGAGGAAGCTGATCGAGAACGGCATGGACGTGGCACGTTTTAATTTCTCGCACGGCGACCACGAAGAGCAGAAAGGCAGGATGGACCTGCTCAAAGAGCTGAGGGCTGAGCTTCATACGAATACTGCGATCCTTCTTGACACAAAAGGACCGGAGATCCGCACCGGCGTGCTCAAAGACGGAAAGAAGATCACCCTGGAAACAGGAGCTCAGTTTACACTGACTGTGGACGAGATCGTGGGAGACCAGGACAGGGTGTCCATCACTTATGACGGGCTCGTGCAGGATGTGGATCCGGGCAAGCTGATCCTGATCGACGATGGTCTGATCGGTCTGAAAGTCATCTCCAAGACAGAGAGAGACATTGTCTGTGAAGTCGTCAACGGCGGTGAGCTGGGAGAGAAGAAGGGCGTGAATGTGCCGAACGTGGCAGTGCGCCTTCCTGCGATCACAGAGAAGGACAAGGATGATATCCGTTTCGGCGTGGAGCAGGGGATCGACTTTATCGCTGCATCTTTTGTGAGAAATGCGGAATGCGTACTTGAGATCAAGGCGTATTTGAAAGAACTGGGCGCTCCGTTCATCCCGATCATCGCGAAGATCGAGAATGCGGAAGGGATCAAAAATATCGATGAGATCATCCGCGCGGCGGACGGCATCATGGTTGCCCGCGGCGACCTGGGCGTGGAGATCCCGGCTGAGGAAGTGCCTTACCTGCAGAAAATGCTGATCCAGAAGTGCAACAGCAACTTTAAGACCGTTATCACTGCTACACAGATGCTGGATTCTATGATGCGCAACCCGCGCCCGACAAGAGCGGAAGTGACGGACGTTGCCAATGCGGTGTATGACGGCACAGATGCGGTGATGCTCTCCGGAGAGACTGCACAGGGAAAATATCCGCTGGAAGCGCTCCAGATGATGGTGCATATCATCGAGAGTACGGAGCAGCATCTGGATTATGAAACAATGCTGGACAAGACAGGCGGTCATCTGAAGAGAGGGCTGGACAGTGCGGTCGGTTATTCTTCCGTGCTGGCTGCTTCGAACCTGAATGCGAAATGCATCATCACACCGTCTGTCTCAGGAGCTACTACGAGAGTAGTATCCAACCTGAGGCCGAGACAGCTCATCCTCGGGGTTACTCCGAATGAGAGGACATTAAGAAGAATGTCCATCTACTGGGGCGTAGTACCGATCAAGTCCAGAGAGTTCAATACCACAGACGATATCTGTGACGGAGCGATCGAGCTGGCAAAAGTGAAACAGTATGTGGAGACAGGAGATGTCGTGGTGCTCACAGCGGGCATCCCGTCCCCGAATGTGAAGCAGGAGCGCAGCGCGGCCAGCAATATGATGAGGATCGCGACAGTAGAGTAAGTCAGGAAGATGATCAGGATACGAGAAGGAGAAGAGAAAAATGAACAAAAGACCGTTTGTGACAAAGGAACAGATCGAGGAGATCGTAAAAACATATCCCACACCGTTCCATCTTTATGATGAGAAGGGGATCAGAGAGAATGTAAAAGCATTAAAGGAAGCATTTGCATGGAATGAGGGGTATAAGGAGTATTTCGCGGTCAAGGCAACGCCCAATCCGTTCCTGATCCAGATCCTGAAGGAGTATGGCTGCGGCTGCGACTGTTCTTCCTATACGGAACTTATGCTCTCTGACGCTATGGATATCAGGGGAGAGGACATCATGTTCTCATCCAATGACACGCCGGCCGAGGATTTTGCCCTTGCGGCAAAGCTGGGCGCGATCATCAACCTGGATGACATCACCCATATTGATTTCCTTGAGAAGACGATCGGGTATATCCCGGAGACGATCAGCTGCCGCTACAATCCGGGCGGGCTGTTCAAGATCAGCAATGACATCATGGACAACCCGGGAGATGCAAAATACGGGATGACCACGGAGCAGATCCTGGAAGCATACAAGATCTTAAAGAGCAAGGGCGCGAAAGAGTTCGGGCTCCACGCATTCCTTGCCAGCAATACAGTGACCAATGACTACTACCCGATGCTCGCGAAAGTGCTCTTCGAGCAGGCGGTGCGCCTGTCAAAAGAGGCCGGAGTGCACATTAAGTTCATCAATCTTTCCGGCGGGATCGGGATCCCGTACCGGCCGGATCAGGAGCCGAACGATATCCGTGCCATCGGTGAGGGAGTCAGGAAAGTGTACGAGGAAGTGCTCGTCCCGGCGGGGATGGGCGACGTGGCGATCTACACGGAGCTGGGCAGATACATGATGGGGCCTTACGGCTGCCTTGTGACAAAAGCCATCCACGAGAAACATACCCACAAGGATTACATCGGCGTGGACGCCTGTGCGGTCAACCTGATGCGCCCGGCGATGTATGGGGCATATCACCACATCACAGTGCTCGGCAAAGAGGACGCTCCCTGCGACCACAAATATGATGTGACCGGATCCCTGTGTGAGAATAATGATAAGTTCGCCATTGACCGGATGCTCCCGGAAATCGAGATCGGCGATTACCTTGTGATCCATGACACAGGCGCGCACGGGTTTGCCATGGGTTACAATTATAACGGCAAGCTGAAATCAGCGGAGCTTCTCCTGAAAGAGGACGGCAGTGTGCAGCTGATCCGCCGTGCGGAGAAACCGTCGGATTATTTCGCTACATTCGACTGCTTTGAGATCGGGAAGAAGCTGCTTGGAAAGTAGAAAAATGTTGCAATGAGATATTACTGGTGATATAATAAAATCCGGCTTCCATAAGAAGCCGGACGTGCCGCTGTGGCGGAATTGGCAGACGCACTTGACTCAAAATCAAGCGGGAAACCGTGCCGGTTCGAGTCCGGCCAGCGGCATTTACAGGTTTGGCTCTCCAGCTTTTCGGCTGGGGAGCCTTTTTTCATATATGTATAACCGGCTTGGTTTATGTTTAAGGATCGTAATATCTGAATGGAGGGAAAGTACATGTTTCAGGGAAAACAGTTGTGGTCACAGGCGGGGCCCAGGGGATCGGAAAGTGTATTGCAGATGAATTCCGCAGGAACGGGGCGCGTGGGCAATCCAATGGGTATCGCCAACATGGTGCTGTACCTTTGCTCGGATAAGGCGGGATTCATTACCGGGGAGAATATCTGTATTGACGGCGGGATGACCCGGCAGATGATCTACCACGGGGATTTTGGATGGTCACTGGAAGGGTGAGACGGACAGAAGAAACCGGAGAATGGGGAATCTGGTAAATTTTGTATATAATGTATACATGTATACATGCGATGAGAACTTGTGATTGCCATTTTTGACAGAAAATGTTATGGTTAAATCGTATCAGTATCTATATCCATAAATAATTAATAAGGTCAAGGAGGGAAGTAAACAGGTGATAAAAAGAAACAAATTACTGATATGCGCGCTCGCTATGTCCATGGTATTTACAATGATGCCGGGGATGACGAGTAAAGCAGCCGGGGCTGAGGGGGAGACAGAAGCCGCGGTATCAGACATTCAGGACGAGAACAGCCAGCGTCTTGAAGAGGTTACGGCAATGGATGAGGACGGAGCTATCCGTGAGATCGCTGATGTGGACGGTACAGTCGATGAGGCGGACGGGGCAGATGGGATCGCGTTGTTCGCAATGCGTTCTTCCAGTCCCCAGGTAGTGAATTTTAATACAAAAGGAAATGCTGTGACTAATTATACAGATGAGGACACCGGGAGCTCAGGGTACACAAACGGAGCTTATGGCGCGGATGCGGCATATCTGGGCATGACTTCTGATGGAAAGATCCGCTTCATGCTCTCTGGGGTGACCGGGACGGTCAGTGCATCTGATGTTCAGCTCGTAGATTACAGCTCTGTGGCAGATCATGTAAGTTACTATACAGTATCATCAGGAAAACTGATCCACTATATCTCTCAGGATCTGGAAAAAGCGCCCACATCTGCTGTGAACAACGGCACTGCGCCGTCTTATTTAAGTGAAGGCGTGAAATACTACAGTTACGACGGGCATTATTTTTATACAGATTACAGTGTAATGCTCACGGATTATCAGAGCGGGGCGGACGGAGCGTCAGCTGTGAATGCGGGCAGTCCGTTCAGCAATTATTTTCAGTTCCTGGATATGAATCTTTCCACAGGCTACAGCGGGGACGAGCTTGACAGCATCTTGAACGCAGCAATGGCAAATGCCGGCGTGGACCAGGCTGCTTCTAAGCTGACAGGAACAGGAAACAGTTTTGTGAAATACCAAAATACATATTCTGTAAATGCACTGCTGTCCCTCGGGATCGCGATCAATGAGAGCGCATGGGGAACGAGCAGCATCTGCCTGACAAAGAATAACATTTTCGGACTCAATGCAGTAGACAGTTCGCCGGATGATGCATATGCATTTCCGAGTATTGACGGCTGTATCCGTGAATTTATGGATTACCAGATGGCAAATGCTTATCTGAAGGACGGACAGTGGTCCAATCATGGGGAATATCTTGGCAATAAAGGCGGGGGGATCAATGTGAGCTATGCTTCTGATCCATACTGGGGAGAGAAGGCAGCAGCACATGCCTGGAACCTTGATACGCTCGGCGGCGGCAGAGATTATCTCAGCGGGACCGGCGGAGCAGAGGATCCGGTGACACCGCCGCCAACGACGGAGGAACCGACAACACCGCCTCCGACGACAGAGGAACCGACAACACCGCCGCCAACGACGGAGGAATCAACAACACCGCCGCCAACGACGGAGGAATCAACAACACCGCCGCCAACGACGGAGGAACCGACGGCACCGCCGACGACGACTACAGGGGAACCGACGACACTGCCGCCAACGACAGAAGAAACGACACCACTGCCGTCGACAGACGGGACGGTGACGGGATCGCCGTCGGATGAAACAGTGACAGTGACGGAACCGCCGGCAAATGAAACAGTGACGGCTGCGCCGCAGACTGGGTCGGAGCCCTCTGACGAAACAGCGGAAACGACAGCGGAACCAAAAGCGGAACCGGCAGGGGTACAGACACAGCCGGCTAACAGCGCCGTGACGATAACGCCGAAGGCGGAGACGCAGCCGACAGACACTGCGGTCAGATCTCCGAAGACCGGTGATGCGGCAGATGCAGCACTGTGGATCGCACTGGCCGGAGTGTCAGGCGTGCTGCTGATCACTGCGTTGTCAGTGAATACAGCGAAGAAAAGGATAAAATAAGCATATGGTGTATGCCATATGCGTGGAACTGATCAACATATTATGAATCTAGATACATGATATCAAGGCTGCTGCCCTGCGGATGGATAACCGCAGAGCAGCAGCCTTTTCAGTACAGAAAATATACAGAAAGACCCGATTGGGAAGTGTTTAAAGGAACATCCCGCAGAGATCGGAAAAACTGCGGATCCTCCTCTCTGCATCCGGCACATCGCCGAAGCCGTATTCCGCGAAGATGAACGGGATCCCAGCCTCCCGGCAGGCGTCGGCATCACCCTGGGTATCGCCCACATATACCGGGTCTTTGAGCCCGTTCCTATCCATCAGCATACGGAGAGTCTGGCCTTTGGGCACCTGAGTCTCCCCAAAGCAGAGGTGGTCCCTGATATAGGACTCAAGACCGCCGCTCCTGACCGTTACTTCGATATATCCGCACTGGCAGTTGCTCACGATAAAGAGCGGGTACTTTTCAGCAAGTTTTTTGATCGTCTCGATGACACCGTTATAAAAAATGCCCGGGTGATCTTCCAGATAAAGATTCTCCTGTTCCATGCAGATCGTGAGGAGACGTTCTTTCTCCTCTTCCGGCATGCCGGGGAAAAGGATATTCCCGATCTCGGTCATTGTCTTCCCGAAAAGGCCGCTTAAGGTCCCGGCATCGATCGTGAGATCCAGGGAAGAGTTCTCGCGGATCGCCTGATTCCAGGAAGCTGCCACGGGATCTGTGGAGTCCCACAGCGTGCCGTCTATATCAAAAATAATTCCGTCCATAGTCTGGTCACTCCTTTTACTGAATATAAGATTTCTGGATACAAGCCATGATGAGCAGATAAGAAGCAAGCTTTCTGCCGCATTATAATACCACAAAATCATCCTTTTAAAAAGAAGGTTTTTAGTGTATACTTTAGTAAGCTATGCGTTGTGCCGACGGCGGCGGGAATCCGGCTGGCCGACGGCTGCTATGGACGGAGGAAGATTTTGATGAGAGAAAAGATCGTACTGATAGACGGGCACAGTATCTTAAACCGTGCTTTTTACGGGGTCCCGGACCTGACGAACTCGGAAGGGCTGCACACGAACGCAGTCTACGGATTTTTGAATATCATGTTCAAGATCCTGGATGAAGAGAAGCCGGAGTACCTGACTGTCACATTTGACGTGCACGCGCCGACGTTCCGGCATGAGATGTATGCAGACTATAAAGGGACGAGAAAGCCTATGGCGGAAGAGCTGCGGCAGCAGGTGCCTGTGATCAAGGATGTGCTGCGGGCCATGGATATCGAGATCATCGAGCAGGCGGGCCTTGAGGCGGACGACCTGCTGGGGACGATCTCCTGCATGTGTGAAGCCAAAGGCATGGATGTGTCTATCATTTCAGGAGACAGGGATACACTGCAGCTTGCCACAGAGCATGTGAAGATCCGCATCCCAAAGACAAAGCAGGGAAAGACGGAAGTGGAAGATTACAATGCTGCGGATGTAAAGGAGAGGTACGGCGTCACTCCGAAAGAATTTATCGATGTGAAGGCGCTGATGGGCGATGCCTCCGACAATATCCCCGGTGTGCCTGGGGTGGGAGAGAAGACGGCGACAAAGATCATACAGGACTATCAGACTATTGAAAATGCATACGAGCATGCAGATGAGCTGAAGCCGCCCCGCGCCAGCAAAAATCTGAAAGAGTACTGGGAGCAGGCGAAGATGAGCAAGGTGCTGGCTACCATCAACACTCATGCGGATATTGAGTTTGATATTGAAAAGGCGCGCCACGGAAATCCATATACAAAGGAAGCGCATGAACTTTTCAAGCGCCTGCAGTTTAAGAACATGCTGAGCCGGTTTGATGTCGAGGCGTCTGCAAATGAGATAGAAAAAGCGTTCCGCGAAGTGACAGATAAGGAAGAGATCCGGAAGATCTTTGCGGAAGCGGCAAAAGCCGGTCGGGCAGGCGCGGCTGTCTCAAAAGATCCCGGGAATGTGCTGCCCCTGTTTGCTCATCCGTCCGGTTTCGGAAGAATCGCCATTGCCTATGGGAAGGACAAGATCTGTTCGATCCCGTGCGGTATGGATACGGACATGGATTTTCTGTTTTCTGAGCTCTCTGAGCTTGCGGGAAAGGTGGAATGCTTTGCCATGTGCGGCCTGAAAGAGTACCTTTCCTATCTTCCGGGGGCAAAGAAGGAAAACAGCTTTGACGTGATCGTGGCAGCATATCTGCTGAATCCGCTGAAAAGTGACTATGATCATGAAGATGTGGCAAGAGAACAGTTAAATCTTCTGATCGATGAAAAGGCAGATGATGCGGCAAAGGCCTGCTATGAGGCATATACCGCTTATGCGGCAGCGCCCATCCTGGAGGAGAAGCTCAGGGAGCAGGAGATGGACCGGCTGTTCTTTGATATTGAGATGCCTCTGGTGTTTACTCTGTTTGATATGGAACAGGCAGGTGTTAAGGTAGAGGCGGAAGCGCTGAAGGTTTACGGCGATCAGCTGGGGAGCCGGATCGTGGAACTGGAAAAGGAAATCTATGGACTGGCGGGCGAAGAGTTTAATATCAATTCACCGAAGCAGCTCGGTGTGATCCTCTTTGAGAAGCTGGGCATGCCCCATGCGAAAAAGACGAAGACAGGATACTCTACGGCTGCGGATGTGCTGGACAAACTGGCGCCGGATCATCCGATCGTGGCGAAGATCCTGGAGTACCGCCAGCTTACAAAGCTGAAATCAACCTATGCGGACGGGCTGGCAGTATATATAGGAAAAGACGGGCGCATCCACGGGAAATTTAACCAGACGGTCACAGCGACCGGACGTCTGAGCAGTACGGAACCGAACCTGCAGAATATCCCGGTGCGCATGGAGCTGGGAAGGCTGATCCGCAAGGTCTTTGTGCCGAAAGAAGGATGTGTGTTTGTGGATGCGGACTACTCCCAGATCGAGCTGAGGATCCTGGCGCACTGCTCCGGCGATGAGCAGCTGATCCAGGCATACAGAGAGGCAAGGGATATCCACAGGATGACCGCGTCCCAGGTATTCCACACGCCTTTTGATGAGGTGACAGACCTTCAGCGGCGAAATGCCAAGGCGGTGAATTTCGGCATTGTGTACGGGATCAGCTCCTTCGGCCTGAGCCAGGACCTGAGCATAACCAGAAAAGAGGCTGCTCAGTATATCGAGCATTATTTTGAAACTTATCCGGGCATTAAGAAGTTTCTTGACGATTCGGTCGCGCATGCAAAGGAAAAAGGATACGCAGTGACTCTGTTCGGGAGAAGAAGACCGGTTCCGGAGCTGAAATCCAGCAATTTTATGCAGAGGAATTTCGGGGAGAGGGTAGCCATGAACGCGCCGATCCAGGGAACTGCGGCTGACATCATCAAGATCGCCATGATCGGCGTCAACGAGGAGCTGAAAAAAAGGAATATGAAATCCCGCCTGATCCTTCAGGTGCATGATGAGCTTCTGATCGAGGCGGAAGGGTCGGAAGTGGACGAGGTGAAAGCAATCCTGAAGGACAAGATGGAGAACGCTGCGGATCTGTCTGTGCCCCTGATCGCAGACATGCATACAGGAAAGAACTGGTATGAGGCCAAATGACAGGGACGAGCAGTGAGGATATGGCAGGAGCAGTAAGGAGAGCAGAAAGGTGAAGGTTCTTGGTATTACCGGCGGGGTAGGCTCCGGCAAGAGCAAAGTGCTCCGCTGGCTGAAAGAGGCATATGGAGCTTATGTGTGCCAGATGGATGAGACGGCAAAAGAGCTCCAGAAGAAAGGGACTGACTGTTTCCGGCGGATCAGAGAACGTTTCGGCAGCCGCGTGGTCGGCAGGGACGGGGAACTGGACCGGGCGGAGCTTTCCCGGATCGTTTTTTCTGACGAGGAAGAACTTGAGGCGCTGAACGAGATCGTCCATCCGGCGGTGATGCGCCGGGTAAAAGAAGATATCGCGCAGAGAGCGGCGGAGGGCGTGAGCCTCTATGTGGTAGAAGCGGCGCTCCTCCCGGATGCGGGGAAGGAGCTGTGCGATGAACTGTGGTATATTTATACGGAAGAAAGTGTGCGCCGGGAGCGGCTGAAAGCTTCCCGGGGGTATACGGATGAAAGGATCACGCAGATGATCGCTTCACAGCCGGGGGAGGAGAGGTTCCGCTCGGTGTGCACTGCTGTCATAGACAACAGCGGGGATTTTGAAGATACAAAGAGACAAATAGGAGAGAGATTAGGATTATGAGAATGTGCAGCATTGCCAGCGGCAGCAGCGGCAACTGTATCTATGTGGGGAGCGATGATACGCACCTGCTCGTAGATACAGGGATCAGCAAAAAAAGAATAGAGGAAGGCCTGAAAAAGCTGGAGATCAAAGGGGAGGAATTAAGCGGGATCCTGATCACGCACGAACACTCGGATCATATCCAGGGGCTGGGTGTGTTCAGCAGGAAATATGAGATCCCGGTGTACGCGACCCCGGGGACGATCGAAGGGATATTAAGTTATTCTGGGCTGGGGAAGATGCCGGAAGGCCTCCTTCACCCGATACATACGGATGAGCCGTTTACTCTCGGAGATGTGACCATCGATCCGTTCGCCATTTCCCATGATGCGAACGAGCCGTCCGGATACCGTCTGGAGTGCGGCGGCAAGGCAGTGGCAGTAGCAACAGACCTGGGCAAGTATGACGGGTATACAGTGGACCATCTGAAAGACCTGGACGCGGTGCTCCTCGAGGCCAACCATGACATCCATATGCTGGAAGTGGGCGGGTATCCCTACTATTTAAAACAGCGTATCCTGGGGGATAAGGGGCACCTGTCAAATGAATTGTCAGGGCGTCTGCTTTGTGATATACTACATGATAATCTGAAGCACATTGTCCTCGGACATTTAAGCAAAGAGAATAATTATGCGAAACTAGCATATGAAACGGTGAAGCTGGAGGTGACTCTCGGCGACAATGATTACCGCGGCGAGGACCTGGATATGTTCGTCGCCAGCAGAGATACCGTTTCCGATATCATCATGGTCTGATCAGGGAGGATAAGAAAAATGAAGAAATGTATAGTGACAGTACTCGGTAAGGATACAGTTGGGATCGTGGCAAAGGTGTGCACGTATCTTGCGGAAAATGAGATCAATATCCTGGATATCTCTCAGACGATCATCCAGGGATACTTCAATATGATGGTGATCACAGATGTGACAGATCTGAAAAAAGACTTTACGGTCCTGTGCGATGAGATGGCGAAGCTGGGAGAGGAGATCGGTGTGAATATCCGCTGCCAGAGAGAAGAGATCTTTGAAAAAATGCACAGATTATAAAAATCAGGCAGCAGGCACAGACTGGAATAGATGGAGATTGTGAGGATACAGATATGATCAATATGTACGAAGTGTCAGAGACAAATAAGATGATCGAGCATGAGAACCTGGATGTGAGGACGATCACACTGGGGATCAGTCTTCTCGACTGTATCGACTCTGACTTAAATGAACTGAACCGCAAGATTTATGAAAAGATCACGAAGACAGCAGAAAACCTGGTATCTGTGGGACAGGATATCGAGACGGAATTCGGGATCCCGATCGTGAACAAGAGGATCTCAGTCACTCCGATCGCCCTTGTAGGCGCGGCGGCGTGCAGGACGCCGGAAGATTTTGTGACAGTGGCGAAGACGCTGGACCGGGCAGCAGAGACTGTGGGCGTGAACTTTATCGGCGGTTATTCCGCGCTGGTGTCCAAGAGTATGACAAAGAGCGAGGAAAACCTGATCCGCTCGATCCCGCAGGCACTTGCGGAGACAGAGCGCATCTGCAGTTCTGTAAATGTGGGATCCACAAAGACCGGGATCAATATGGACGCTGTGCGGCTCTGCGGAGAGATAGTAAAAGCTTCAGCAGAGGCGACAAAAGAGAGAGATTCTCTTGGGTGCGCGAAGCTGGTGATCTTCTGCAATGCCCCGGACGACAATCCGTTCATGGCGGGTGCCTTCCTCGGCGTGACGGAAGGAGATGCGGTGATCAATGTAGGAGTCAGCGGTCCGGGAGTTGTAAAAAAAGCTCTGGAAAAGGTGCGCGGCAAAGGGTTTGAGGAACTGTGCGAGACCATCAAGAAGACTGCGTTCAAGGTGACCCGTGTGGGACAGCTCGTGGCAGGGGAGGCTTCCCAGCGCCTGGGGATCCCGTTCGGCATCGTGGACCTGTCCCTTGCGCCGACCCCGGCAGTGGGCGACAGTGTGGCAGAGATCCTGGAAGAGATCGGTCTGGAGAGAGTGGGCGCCCCGGGTACCACGGCAGCCCTTGCGATGTTAAACGACCAGGTGAAGAAAGGCGGCGTCATGGCTTCTTCTTACGTGGGCGGCTTAAGCGGCGCGTTTATCCCGGTCAGCGAGGACCAGGGCATGATCGATGCGGTGCACGCAGGCTCCCTGACACTGGAAAAGCTCGAGGCAATGACCTGCGTCTGCTCGGTGGGGCTTGATATGATCGCGATCCCCGGAAAGACAAGCGCAGCTACGATCTCAGGGATCATTGCGGATGAGATGGCGATCGGAATGGTAAACCAGAAGACAACGGCAGTGCGCCTCATCCCGGTGATCGGAAAAGACGTAGGAGATATGGCGGAATTCGGCGGGCTTCTGGGCTACGCGCCGATCATGCCGGTCAATGAATTCGGCTGCGAGGCATTTATCAGCAGAAAGGGAAGGATCCCGGCGCCGATCCACAGCTTTAAGAACTAAAACAGACTTGCAATAAAACACAGAAAATCTGACACCGCCGCGGCAGGCGGCAGAAACGGAGAAGAAGATGACGAAGCCATCAAAAACAGCGATCGTTACAGACAGTAACAGCGGGATCACGCAGGACAGAGGCAGAGAACTGGGGATTTACGTGCTGCCCATGCCGTTCTTTATTGACGGGGAATTGTTTCTGGAAGATATCACACTGACGCAGGAGCAGTTCTATGAGAAGCTGGGGGCGGATTCGGACATTTCCACGTCACAGCCTTCACCCGGCAGTGTGATGGAGCTCTGGGAAAAGGTGCTCAAAGAGTACGATGAGATCGTCTGCATCCCCATGTCCAGCGGACTTTCCAGTACGTGCTTTACAGCAATGTCCATCGCGGCAGAATATAAAGGAAGAGTCCAGGTCGTGGACAACCAGCGGATCTCAGTTACCCAGGAGCAGTCCGTATATGACGCGATGAAACTCAGGGACCAGGGAATGTCCGCGGCACAGATCAAGGAGATCTTGGAGCGTGAAAAACTCCAGGCGAGTATCTATATCACGGTCGATACGCTGAAATATCTGAAAAAAGGCGGGAGGATCACACCGGCGGCAGCAGCGATAGGCACAGTGCTCAACTTAAAGCCCGTACTCCAGATCCAGGGAGAGAAGCTGGACGCCTTCGCCAAAGTAAGAGGCTGGAAAGCCGCGAAAAAGACCATGCTGAATGCCATTGAGAATGATCTGAACGAACGCTTCGCGGACGTGAAAGACGACATGATCCTGGGAATGGCATACACGTGCACAAAAGAGGAAGCACAGGAGTGGAAGCAGGAGATCATGGATCGCTTCCCGGGATATGAGATCCTGGAAGGACCGCTGTCGCTGAGCGTGGCGTGCCATATCGGACCAGGGGCAATGGCAGTGACGTGTATGAAGCGGGTGTAAATCTGCATTTGTGGGGGAGCCTTCCTTGTGAATATGACGTCCGAAAACCGTCGGTTTGATGCAGGACGTTTTCGCGGCGGACGGGGATATGGCTCAGGTTCCGGTTCCGTAATCTGGGAAAGACGTAAAAGGGAGAAAGCATGGCTAAAAGCAATTGTCCGGCGGAAGATTCGGCTCCGCCTCAGGCATCCGCCGGACAATTAACGCCACGCTTCCTCCCTTTAAGTCTTTCCGGCAGATTACTCCAAGTCACCGTCGCCATATCCCCGCCCGCCGCGAAAGGTGCATCAAAGGGGCCGGTTTTCTGCGCGCATCCGATCGGCAGGTCCCCGCAGTCAAATGCAGGATTTCGAAAGTTGGATGAAAGGGGAGCTTCTGTGGCGAAACAGAAATTTAAACTAAGTGGCAGTTCAGTCTGGACTTCCGGGAGAGGGTTAGCCGTTCGATTTGGCGCAGCGAGCTGCGCCTCTCTGGTCATAGAATTCTGCCGGTTGGGGGGGATTTTATCTTTTGGCGGATAGTTTTTCCCCATTGTATGTTTCTGCCGGATGGGGAGGGGGGGCTTTTTGTCGAAGAAGTTCCCCTCTCTCACTACGTTTTTAAATGCTGTATTTGTCGGGGACCTTCCGTCTTGAGCAAAACCAGAAAACAGCGAAGCGCCTTTTTCGAAAACCTTTCAGCACGGGTGTGTGGGTGACTGAGGTGACTGCGGAGGGGCTTGAAAAAACTTGAAATCCGGAACTATGCGTTGAAAGCAGCAGGGGGCTTGTCTGAGCCAAAGGCGAGTTGCTCCCTGCTGCTTTCTGCCTTTAGCATAGTCCCGGATTTCTTAGTTTTTGCTGCCACGGAGCCCCGGAGCCGAAGCCACCCACACACCCGTGCTGAATACGTCTTCTATAACCGCGCTTCACTGTTTTCGGACGTTTAGCCAACAGGAAGGCTCCCCCACAAATACAGATTTCATCAACCGATGCCCCCGAAAAATATCCCAAGTATATACACGAGCACTGCCACTCCGCAGAACACGTATTTTGTCATCGGCTCAAACCACTTCCCGAGAGTGCGGTTCCTGCCGAGCTGTACAGCGTTGCGGGCGAATGTGCTGCCGCATACCCAGAATATTGTGATTCCGGCAAGGAGTGCGCCGAGGGGGATCACATAGATGGAGATACTGTCCATCCAGGGACTTAAGAGTCTGCCTTCTACGAAGATGCCTGCGGCTGCAGTCACAGCGCCGACTGCGGCGATGGCGGCTTTTCTTGACCAGCCGAGCCGTTTCTGGAGCGCTTCCACAGGGCTTTCCAGAAGGTTGATCAGAGAGGTCACCCCGGCGAAGAATACAGCGAGGAAGAACAGGATGGCAAATACCTGTCCGAAAGGGATGCTCCGGATCACGGCGGGGATGGTGATGAAAAGCAGCCCGGGGCCGGAGTTCGGTTCCGCGCCGTAGGCGAAAACGGCGGGGATAATGACCAGACCAGCCAGGATCGCTGCCAGTGTGTCAAAGATTGCCACATATTTTGCACTGCTTACTACGTCAACATCAGATTTCAGGTAGCTTCCATATACAACAGTCCCGTTTCCGGCGATGGAAAGGGAGAAAAATGCCTGCCCCATAGCGTATACCCATGTTTTCGGATCAGCCATAGCGGTCCAGTCCGGCTTAAAGAGATAAGAATAGCCGGCAGCTGAACCGTCGAGGAAAGCGACCCGCACTGCGAGAAAGAGAAACAGGACAAAAAATGCAGGCATCATGACTTTGTTCATGTTTTCGATACCCCGGGAGATGCCGAAAGACATAAAGATCAGTACAAGGACCAGTCCGAGCAGATGCCACGGGATGCTCCCGAATTCCCGGGAAAGATCTGCGAACACTGCTGCGGGGTCTTCCGTATTTATGATGCTGCCGGTGATGGAGTCTGCGAGAAATTTCAGGATCCATCCGATGATCACACTGTAACCGATGGCAATCCCGAGAGATCCGATCACTGGGATCAGTCCGATGAAAGAACCAAGACGGGGATGCTTTTTCATTTCAAATGCTTTTTTGAAAGCGCCGAGAGGGCCGGACTGCATGGCGCGCCCGAAAGCCATTTCCCCGATGACGCCGGAAAAGCCGATCAGGATGACAAAGATGATATATGGGATAAGAAAAGCGGCGCCGCCGAATTCCCCTGCCCGGTATGGGAAGAGCCAGATATTAGCCATTCCCACGGAACTTCCGATACAGGAAATGATAAAGCCCCATTTGCTGTTAAATTTATCTTCTGATATTCTGCCTTTGGATTTCATGAAACATTTGCTTCCTTTCCTTATAATAGGCGCCGCCGGCTGCAAAGGCAGCGGAACGGGCCCGAAAACAGTCTTATTATAGCATGCCCCGGATGGCTGTGGAATAAGAAGAGTGGCAGAAATTCCGAAATGATTCAGAAAAGCCACTGAAATAGAGGCTCTGAAATAGACCAGAAAATATCGGGAAAATGTTGACAGGGAAGAGGAAATGTGGTAAATTAATCTCTGCGTGAAGCAAAAAACAAAGTAGAGTATCCACTCTCACCATAGCACGATCGGGTGACTATTGGTCTGATATTGATGTATCGGTTCTCCTGTCCGTTTAGGAGGGCGCGGTTTTATTGATTGTCGGGTGGATATGATATTCACTCGTTTTTTTGTGTTTCGCATAAGAAACCTGAAGGAATTCATTTGACGGAGGTATACGACAATTAGCGATTTAATGATTAACGAGCAGATCAGGGACAGGGAGATCCGTCTGATCGGTTCGGATGGGGAACAGTTAGGTATCATGTCAGCCCGCGAGGCTATGAAAATCGCTCAGGAGGCAGAGCTTGATCTGGTGAAGATCGCGCCCACGGCTAAACCGCCGGTCTGCAAGATCATCGATTACGGCAAGTATAAGTATGAGCAGACGAGAAAGGAAAAAGAGGCGAGAAAGAAACAGAAAACGGTCGAGATCAAAGAAGTGCGTCTTTCTCCGAACATCGACACCAATGACCTGAATACAAAGACAAACAATGCGAGGAAGTTTCTCTCTAAGGGAAACAAGGTGAAGGTGACGCTCCGTTTCCGCGGAAGAGAGATGGCTCATGTACAGCAGAGCAGGCATATCCTTGATGATTTCGCAGAATCTCTTGCGGACATCGCGGTGGTTGAGAAACCGGCGAAGATGGAAGGAAGAGCAATGAGCATGGTTTTAACTGAGAAACGTTAAAATAATATATGTCCGGGATGAAGATCCGGTAAGGCAGCACAATAAAGGAGGAAATTATCATGCCAAAGATCAAAACAAATAGAGCGGCAGCAAAGCGCTTCAAAAAAACAGGTACAGGAAAACTGAAAAGAAATAAAGCCTACAAGAGCCATATCTTAACAAAGAAGTCTACGAAGAGAAAAAGAAATCTCAGACAGTCAACGATCACTGACGCAACAAATGTAAAGAACATGAAGAAGGTATTACCGTATCTGTAAGATTCCCGCCCGGCTTTACAGCTTTACGGCTGACGCAGGCCGGATTGACGATGGAAACAGCAGGTATCGTATTTTGATAGGAGGATTAAGAAATGGCAAGGATCAAAGGCGGAATGAACGCTAAGAAGAAACATAACAGAACATTAAAACTGGCAAAGGGATACAGAGGAGCGCGCTCCAAACAGTACAGAGTGGCAAAACAGTCTGTCATGAGAGCTCTCACATCTGCTTACGCGGGAAGAAAGCAGCGCAAGCGTCAGATGAGACAGCTCTGGATCGCTCGTATCAACGCGGCGGCAAGGATGAACGGACTGTCATACAGCAAGTTTATGCACGGCCTGAAGCTGGCAAACGTTGACATGAACAGAAAGATGCTGGCTGAGCTCGCAGTGAATGACAGAGAAGCATTCGCAACACTTGCAGCACTTGCAAAAGAGAAGGTTGCGTAGTAAAATAGAAACAGAAGCCCGGTCCCGGTTGGGATTCGGGCTTTTTCTATTCGCTGACATGGGGAGTGATGGCTATGAGAAATCATGAAGTAACGGAATTTCAGCCTCTTTTGGATGCTGAGGGGCGGATCAGGGAGCCCGGCTGGGCGAGGAAGCCGGTCTGGAAGTATGACCGCAGCATGATCAAAGCCGCGAAATTCCGCATCAAAGAATGGGATTACTATCTTGTTATGAATGAGGACTACGCAGCGGCGTTTACACTGTCTGACGACGGGTATATCGGGCTTCAGTCGGTCTCTCTTCTGAATTTTAAAGAGAAGTGGGAGCATACGGAGACGATCCTGAAGCCGTTTCCCATGGGTAAGATGAAGATGCCCGCGTCGTCATCAGAGGGAAATGTCGTTTACCATGACAAGCGCCTGCGGCTGGAATTCAGGGCGGAGAGAGGCAAACGGATGATCTCCTGTGATTTTAAGGATTTTTACCAGGGAAAGCCGTTCTTCTGTGAGATCGCCCTGGAACAGCCCAGGATGGACAGCATTGTCATGGCGACGCCGTGGCAGGGCAGGAAAGCGTTTTATTATAATCAGAAGATCAATTGTATGCCCGCGGAGGGGTATATGTCATTCGGAGATGTGACTTACTGGTTCAGCCCAAAGACGGATTACGGCACACTTGACTGGGGACGGGGCGTATGGACTTACGACAACACATGGTACTGGGGATCCGGGAACGGGACAGTGGGCGGAAAGCCGTTCGGGTTCAATATCGGATACGGGTTTGGCGACACTTCGGCGGCCACGGAGAATATTCTCTTTTATGACGGAAAAGGCCACAAACTGGATGATGTGACATTCCATATACCGGAAGGGGATTATATGAAACCGTGGACCTTCTCGTCCAGCGACGGGCGCTTTGAGATGGAATTCGAACCGGTTTTAGACCGGTCGGCAAGCCTGTCGGCATTTCTCATATCATCCGACCAGCATCAGGTTTTCGGGCGGATGAGCGGCAGGGCGGTCCTGGATGACGGGAGGTTTATAGAGCTGAAAGATTTTATGTGTTTTGCGGAAAAAGTGCATAACAGATATTGATGAAAAAGGAGTCCGGAGTTCAGGACGAGTGATTTCAGATGCACGATTTCGGGGGTTGACATCTATGCTGTACCGTGGTAAAGTTTTTTTAAACCGTTGAGGAAGAGTAAGTAACTTCAGGATACTGCTTTACAGAGAGCCGCGGCTGGTGGGAAGCGGCATGCAAGTGGTGAGGCGAATGGGCTTCTGAGGGCGAGCTGAACGTGCGGCGCAAAAGTGCAGTGCAAGTAGGTGAGACGGAGACCATACTCCGTTAGGAAAAGGAGCATATGTCAGTATGCATGAGAGGATGTTTTTACATCAAGCCGGGTGGCACCGCAGGAGTTTGCATTATCAGCTCTTGTCCCTGCAATGTATGATTTGTATGGGATGAGGGCTTTTTCATTTGATCAGACAGGCTTGAATCCCGGAATGAGAAAGGAGAAGAAAAATGAGTGAGAAAAAGATTCCTTACAAAATCTATCTTGAAGAGAGCGAGATGCCGAAGACATGGTATAATGTCCGCGCGGATATGAAAAATAAGCCGGCGCCGCTCCTGAATCCGGCGACACACGAGCCTATGACAGCCGAAGAGCTTGGGGCTGTGTTCTGCGATGAGCTTGTAAAACAGGAGCTGGACAATGACAACCGGTATATCGAGATCCCGGAGAAGATCAGGGATTTCTATAAAATGTACCGTCCGTCGCCGCTTGTCCGCGCGTACTGCCTTGAGGAGAAGCTTCAGACTCCGGCAAAGATCTACTATAAGTTTGAAGGAAACAATACGAGCGGAAGCCATAAGCTGAATTCTGCGATCGCGCAGGCATTTTACGCAAAAGATCAGGGCCTGAAAGGCGTGACCACAGAGACAGGGGCAGGACAGTGGGGAACCGCGCTGTCGATGGCGTGCTCTTACCTTGACCTGGACTGCAAAGTGTATATGGTGAAATGTTCTTATGAGCAGAAACCGTTCCGCCGTGAAGTGATGCGCACCTACGGCGCAAGCGTGACACCGTCCCCGTCGGAGACGACTGAGGTGGGCAGGAAGATCCTGGCTGAGCATCCGGGGACAACAGGAAGTCTCGGGTGCGCGATCTCGGAGGCAGTTGAGGTGGCGACCCACACAGAAGGATACAGATATGTGCTCGGAAGTGTGTTGAATCAGGTGCTCCTGCATCAGTCAGTCATCGGTGTAGAGACAAAGATCGCAATGGATAAATACGGGATCAAACCGGATATCATCATCGGATGTGCCGGCGGAGGCTCAAACCTGGGCGGCCTGATCTCACCGTTCATGGGCGAGCAGCTCCGCGGAGAGGCAGATTATCAGTTCATCGCTGTAGAGCCGGCATCCTGCCCGAGCCTGACAAGAGGCGTGTACGCTTATGATTTCTGCGATACCGGAATGGTATGCCCGCTGGCGAAGATGTATACCCTGGGAAGCGGCTTCATCCCGTCTGCAAACCATGCGGGAGGTCTCCGCTACCATGGCATGAGCTCCGTCCTGTCACAGCTTTATCATGACGGATATATGGAAGCCCGTGCGGTCGAGCAGACATCTGTATTTGAGGCGGCAGAAAAGTTTGCGCGCGTGGAGGGTATCCTTCCGGCTCCGGAGAGCAGCCATGCGATCAAAGTAGCGATCGATGAGGCGATGAAGTGCAAGGAGACAGGAGAAGAGAAGACGATCCTCTTCGGCCTTACAGGCACCGGATATTTTGATATGTATGCATATGAGAAGTTCCATAATGGAGAGATGACAGACTACATCCCGACAGATGAAGATCTGAAAGCAGGATTCGATGGGATCCCGAGATTCCCGGGGAATATGGAATAAATGTGAAAAAAGTGTGAATGGGGTCAGACCCCTTTGAGGAGAATTTTCTGATAATTTTCCCCAAAGGGGTCTGACCCCATTTGCCAGAATCGTCTAAAATTTTTTCGAATTTTCGAACTTCTTTTTTTTGAAAAATAATTGTTGACTTTTTAACGATGAGATAGTATTATATCACTTGTGGTCAGCACCGAGCGGTAAAGACCACAGCCAATATGGAATGCGGAAGTGTCGGAACTGGCAGACGAGCAAGACTAAGGATCTTGTGACATTCGTGTCGTGTGGGTTCAAGTCCCATCTTCCGCATTGAACGAAAAGCCTTGTATTCAGGGCTTTTTTCTTTTATTCTTTTTCATCCGGTATGATCAGTTCAGACCGCCCGGTCAGCTCGTCCAGCGACACTCCGAAATAGTCTGCGATCTCGATGAGCGCAAGGACATCGGGCAGTGTGACTCCGCGCTCGTAAGCGGATAATGTCTGTCTTCCGATATTGAGCTTTGAGGCGAGCACCGCCTGCTTTATTTCCTGCTGTTTCCGCAGTCTTTTGATATTTTCACCGATCACATTTTTCATATGGCGCTTCCCGCCTGTCCGACACCAAGTCTATTTTACCATGCAATCTTCATGGATATTGCAGATATCCCTATTGTGAGTACCAGGATATGTAAAAATATAGTGCAGCAGTGGTCCTGCAGCCCCAAAAGAGCCGGTCGGCCATCCGGCAGCCTGCTTTGGTGCAGAAAATGATATCCTAAATATGAGTGCTACAATATATTGCATTTGGATAGCACACCTGTTTGTTTAAGATACAATAAATATAATGTAAAATACTAAAGGGTGTGAGGTACTTTGGATAACCGCGTGAGGGAGCTGCGGTGCGAGAAAGGACTCAGACAGGAAGATCTTGCAGGGGCGATCAATGTTTCCCAGCAGACGATCAGCCGGATAGAAAACGGAATGAATTCGATCCCGGCGGATATCCTTATCCATCTGTCTAAATACTTTCGGGTATCAGCGGATTACATATTAAAACTGAGCGACGCTAGAGTGACGCAGGAATGCCGGGTCGAAGTGGAGCGGAAGATTGAAAAAGGCAAAGAATTTTTTCTCGCTTTTGAAAAACTGAGCAGGACCAACCAGGAACTGATCGGCTGTCTGATGAGACAGCTTGGAGAACAACAGAAATGAAATGGTGGATGAACAGAATAAAGGTTGAAAAAAGAAAGGATCTTTCGGGGATTTTTTCTTTTTTTTATGCATTTTATGGTATAATTACAATAATTCAGACGGATAAGTCAATAATATCAGAATAAGAGAGACGGAGGAAAAGTTATGTTAGAAAAAGTTGATCTCACAAAAAAATTGTCAAAGGAAGAGTATAAGGAAAAAATGCCTCAGCTGGAGGCTGAGATTGGACGTCTCCAGCGAGAGTGCAAAGCGCTGGGGATCCCGATCATGATCGTTTTTGAAGGATTCGGCGCATCGGGAAAAGGGCTCCAGATCGGACGCCTGATCCAGAGCATGGATCCCAGGGGATTTGAGGTGCATCCGATCAAAAATGAGACGGAAGAGGAAAGGATGCATCCGTTCATGTGGCGTTTCTGGACAAAGACGCCTGCCAGAGGCAGGATCGCGATCTATGACGGGAGCTGGTACCGCAGAGTCCTTATCGACCGATTTGAAAAACGGACGAAAAACAAGGATCTGGCCGCTGCATTCCACTCCATCAACTCTTTCGAAGAACAGCTGGCCGAGGACGGGAACCTGATCATCAAGCTTCTGCTGGATATTGACAAAAAAGAACAGAAAAAACGTTTCGACAAACTGGAAAAGAATAAAGAGACCGCATGGCGGGTGACGCAGGGGGATAAAGAGCGGAATGTCCATTATGATGAATACGCCGCAATGATGGAAGATATGCTTTTTAAGACAGATACAGATTACGCGCCGTGGACGATTATTGAATCTATGGACAAACGGTTTGCTACGCTTAAGATTTATACGACTGTGATCAAGGCAATGGCGGATCAGATCGAAAAAGTACAGAAGGAAAAAGCGGAGAAGGCGGCGAAGAAACTGGCGGAAGCAGAAGGGACAGAAGGCGGGAAAACAGATATCGTGGCTGAGATCGCGAAGAAAGCGGACGAAGAGATGAAGGATCTCCAGGTGTCGATCCTGTCAAAGACGGATCTGTCGCTTCACTATACGCGGGAAGAGTATAAAGAAAAGCTTGATAAACTCCAGAAAAAGATGGAAAAACTCCACGGGGAGCTGTACCGCAGGAGGATCCCTGTAGTGCTCGGCTTTGAAGGCTGGGATGCAGGCGGAAAAGGCGGAGCGATCAAGCGGCTCACAGAGCGGATGGATGCCCGCGGTTATGTGGTGAATCCGACGGCATCGCCCAATGACATCGAAAAAGCACATCATTACCTGTGGAGATTCTGGAGGGCAATGCCAAAAGACGGACATGTGGCAATCTTTGACCGTACATGGTACGGGCGTGTCATGGTGGAGAGGATCGAAGGCTTCTGTACGACAGAAGAATGGAAGCGCGCATATAAAGAGATCAATGACATGGAGAAGGATCTGTATGACGCGGGCGCGATCGTGATCAAATTCTGGATGCATATCGATAAGGACGAGCAGGAACGGCGCTTCAGGGAGCGACAGGAAAATCCGGAGAAACACTGGAAGATCACGGATGAGGACTGGAGAAACAGAGAAAAATGGGATCAGTATGAGGACGCGGTCAACGAAATGCTGATGCGCACGTCCACGGATTACGCGCCGTGGGTCGTTGTGGAAGGGAATGATAAGTACTATGCCAGAGTCAAAGTGCTCCGCACGGTCGTGGAGGCTATTGAGGCAAGGCTGAAAGAGGAAGAATAACATTATCAGAGTAAGGCGGCACGGCGTCCGCCGGGTATACCTGCAAAAGGGGAGGAGAAAATGATGACGATCAGAGAACAGCTTGAAGAACGTGAACTCGGATACTTAAGCCCGTATGCCACATTGAGCAGAGCATCAAAAGGCAGGATGCGTGATGAGCCCCAGTGCGATATCCGCCCGGTCTTCCAGAGAGACCGGGACCGGATCCTGCACTGCAAAGCATTCCGCAGGCTGAAACAGAAGACCCAGGTCTTTCTTCTCCCAAAAGGCGACCACTACCGGACACGGCTCACCCATACACTGGAAGTGTCCCAGAACGCGCGGACCATTGCAAAGGCGCTGCGCCTAAATGAGGATCTGGCGGAAGCGATCGCGCTGGGGCATGACCTGGGGCACACGCCGTTCGGTCATGCCGGGGAGCGCGCGCTGAACACGGTTTATCATTTCTCCCATCACAGACAGAGCCTGCGGGTCGTGGACTGTATTGAAAAAGAGGGCAGAGGGCTGAACCTGACCTGGGAAGTCAGGGACGGCATCCTGAACCATCAGACTGCCGGACATCCCCATACTCTGGAAGGCTGGGTAGTCCGCCTTTCAGACAAGCTTGCCTACATCTACCATGATATGGATGATGCGATCAGGGGCGGGATCCTCACGGAGGATGACATACCGGCGGATATCAGGGCAGTGCTGGGAAATTCCTGCAAGGAAAGGCTGAACCGGCTGATCCATGATGTGGTGACGAACAGCATGGACCGTCCGGAGATCAGGATGTCGCCTGATGTGGAAAAAGCGATGGCAGATCTCCGGGCGTTTATGTTTGAGCATGTCTACCTCAACCCGAAAGCAAAGGGAGAGGAAGACAAGGCGGTGCATATGATCGAACAGCTCTTTGACTATTATATGAGACATCCCAGCGCCCTGCCACAGCAGTTTAAAAATGCGCTGGAAAATTCAGATACGTGCAGAGAGCAGATCGTCTGTGATTACATAGCAGGGATGACGGACCCTTATGCGGTGAAGAAATTCCAGGATCTGTTTGTCCCGGAAGCGTGGAAAGTATGAGGCGGTGAAAAATTTAAAAAAATAAAGGAAAGAAAAAACTTTTGTCGAATATATATTATAGGGTATTCTTTATGGAGGGAAAGCATGTACTATCCAGATGAGCTGATCGAAGAGATAAGGACAAGAAATGATATAGTAGATGTGATATCCGGCTATGTCCGGCTGCAGAAAAAAGGCAGCTCTTATTTTGGGCTGTGCCCTTTCCACAATGAGAAATCGCCTTCTTTTTCCGTGAGCAGGCAGAAGCAGATGTACTACTGTTTCGGCTGCGGGGCGGGAGGCAATGTATATACCTTCCTTATGGAATATGAGAACTTTTCTTTTGTGGAGGCGGTGAAATACCTGGCGGACAGGGCGGGTATCGAGCTCCCGGAGGCAGAATACTCAAAAGAGGCAAAAGCAAAGGCAGACCTGAAGACATCGATCCTGGAGGTGAACAAGACCGCCGCGAAATATTTTTATGCCCAGCTCAAATCCGAGAGAGGGACCCAGGCGTATACATATCTGAAGGACAGGGGGCTGTCCGATGAGACGATCACAGCGTTCGGCCTGGGATATTCCAATAAATACAGCGATGACCTGTACAAGTACCTCAGAGGGAAGGGGTACAGCGAGGAACTGATCCGACAGGCGGGGCTGGTAAATACAGATGAGAAGCATGGAGTGTATGACAAGTTCTGGAACCGGGTCATCTTCCCGATCATGGATGTGAACAGCCGGGTCATCGGCTTCGGCGGGCGGGTTATGGGTGATGCAAAGCCCAAATATCTGAACTCCCCGGAGACTCCGGTCTTTGACAAGAGCCGGAACCTGTACGGGCTGAACCGGGCCAGGACATCGAGAAAGCCCTATTTCCTTCTCTGCGAAGGATATATGGATGTGATCTCCCTGCATCAGGCGGGATTTACAAATGCAGTGGCATCGCTTGGGACAGCGCTCACATCGGGACATGCCTCTCTGATCAAACGGTATGTCCATGAAGTGTACCTGACTTATGACAGTGATGACGCAGGAACGCGCGCTGCACTCCGCGCGGTGCCGATCCTCAGGGAAGCGGGGATTTCTGCGAAGGTGGTGCGGATGGATCCTTATAAAGACCCGGATGAATTCATCAAGAACCTGGGAGCGGAGGAATATGAAAAGCGGATCCAGAATGCACGGAACGGCTTTATGTTCAGCCTTGAGATGCTGGAAAGGGAATTTGACATGGCATCTCCGGAAGGAAAGACGGATTTCTTCCGGGAGACGGCAAGGCGATTGCTGAGTTTTGAGGATGAACTCGAGCGGAATAATTACATAGAGGCTGTATCCTCCGCCTATAAAGTCAGCAGGGAGAGCCTGGAAAAGCTGGTTGCAAAGACTGCGGTCAGCGCAGGGATGGCAAAGCCGGTCAGCCGGCCGAAGCGGGCGGATGGCGCTGAAAAACCAAAGGAGGACGGCATCCTGACATCTCAGAAAGCGCTCCTTACCTGGATGATCGAAAGCGAAAAGCTGTACAGGACGATCAGCAGCCTGATCAGCCCGGACGATTTTACCGAAGGCATATACCGCACAGTGGCGGAGCTTTTGTATGAACAGCATGAAAACGGCGGCCTGAACCCGGCGAAGATACTGGACCATTTCACGGCGGAAGAGGAACACAGGGAGGCTGCGTCCCTCTTTCACACGAAGATACGCCAGCTGAATTCAAAAGAAGAAGAGGAACAGGCGCTCAAAGAGATCATACTGAGAGTCAAAGCCCACGGCATCGACGCGAAATCATCAGAGCTGGATCCCACAGATATGGCGGGATTACAGCGACTGATGGAAGAGAAGCGGAAGCTGGAGGACCTCAGGGCACTGCATATTTCTATTGATTAAGGATAAAATAAAACAAGATAGCCCGCGCTCCCGCGCCGGCGAAGGAAGGATGGACACATGGAAGAAAACACACAGAAATTTCTGGAAAGAATGAAGGAACTCGTAGCGCTCGGGAAAAAGAAAAAAAGCGTGCTGGAAGTTCAGGAGATCAATGATTTCTTTACAGATATAGAATTGAGCCCGGACCAGATGGAGAAGGTGTTCGACTATCTGGAGGCAAATAATATTGATGTGCTCCGGATCAGCGCGGATGTGGATGACACAGACGTGGATATCGACGACATGATATCTGACGAGGACGAGGTGGATATGGAGCATATCGACCTGTCTGTGCCGGAGGGTGTGAGTATCGAAGATCCGGTCCGCATGTATCTGAAAGAGATCGGAAAAGTCCCCCTTCTGAATGCGGAGAGGGAGATCGAGCTTGCAAAAAGAATGGAAGAAGGAGACGAGGAGGCGAAAAAAGAGCTCGCGGAGGCAAACCTTCGTCTTGTCGTCAGTATTGCAAAAAGGTATGTGGGAAGAGGCATGCTTTTCCTTGATCTGATCCAGGAGGGAAATCTGGGTCTGATCAAGGCGGTTGAGAAATTTGATTACCACAAGGGATATAAATTCAGTACGTATGCTACCTGGTGGATCCGCCAGGCGATCACAAGGGCCATCGCGGACCAGGCAAGGACGATCCGTATTCCGGTGCACATGGTAGAGACGATCAACAAGCTGATCCGTGTATCCCGCCAGCTCCTCCAGGAACTGGGGCGGGAGCCGCTCCCGGAAGAGATCGCAAAGGAACTGGACATGCCTGTGGAGCGTGTGCGTGAGATCCTTAAGATCTCCCAGGAACCGGTATCGCTGGAGACTCCGATCGGCGAGGAAGAAGACAGCCATCTGGGCGATTTCATCCAGGATGACAATGTGCCGGTGCCGGCAGAGGCGGCTGCCCAGACTCTCTTAAAGGAGCAGCTCGACGAGGTGCTCGATACTCTGACAGAGAGGGAGCAGAAAGTACTCAGGCTCCGTTTCGGCATGAATGACGGAAGAGCGCGCACACTGGAGGAAGTGGGCAAGGAGTTTGATGTTACCAGAGAGCGTATCCGCCAGATCGAGGCGAAGGCGCTTCGGAAACTCCGCCATCCGAGCAGGAGCAGAAAATTAAGAGACTACCTTGACTGACAGCCGGCGCGGACGGAGCGCGGGGATCCCGGGCTGTCACAGAGACATGGGGAAATGTATGGAATTATCAAAGAGACTTCAGGCGGTCGCAGGACTTGTGACCGCCGGGTCTGTACTGGCGGATATCGGTACGGACCATGCTTATATCCCGATCTGGCTTGCGGAGAACGGGCGGATCAGAGGAGCGGTGGCAATGGATGTGAACCGCGGCCCTTTGGAGAGGGCGGAAGAGAATATACGGGAACACGGACTGGAAGACCGGATCCTCACAAGGCTGTCGGACGGATTCGCGGCGCTGGAGCCAGGAGAAGCGGACTGTGCCGTGATCGCCGGCATGGGAGGCGGGCTGACAGTGCGCATCCTGAAGGAAGGGATGGGGCTTGTCAGGACGCTGAAAGAATGTATACTCCAGCCCCAGTCAGAGATTGAAAAAGTGAGAGCCTTTCTTTTAGAGGAAGGTTTTTTGTTTATCTCGGAAGATATGGTGGAAGAGGACGGCAAATATTATCCTATGATGAAGATCGCCTGTCCGGGGAGAAAAGAAAGCCTGATAACGGGTGAGGATCCCGCGGCGGAGGAGCGGCGTGAAAATGACTGGGATGAGACGGAGCTGTTATATGGGAGATATCTTCTGCGGGACAGGAATCCTGTGCTCAGGCAGTACCTGGAGCGCGAGATACATATAAAACAGCAGATCCTGAAGGGGATCGAGGGCCAGGATTCCCCGAGGATAGCTGCGAGGAAGCAGGAACTGGAAAAAGAGATCAGAAAAGCAGAGAAAGGGCTGGTGTATTATGCTGTGTAAAGAGATCATACAGGTGATAGAGGCTGCTTATCCGAGGGAGGCCGCGTTGGATTTTGATAATGTGGGCCTGATCGCCGGAAGGACGGAAAAAGAAGTTAAGAGAGTATATATCGCGCTGGACGCGACGGACGCTGTCATCGACCGTGCGGTCGAGGCGGGGGCGGATATGCTTATCACGCACCATCCGCTGATCTTCTCCCCGCTGAAAAAAGTGACGGATGAAGATTTTGTAAGCAGGAGAGTCGTGAAGCTGATCCAAAATGATATTTCTTATTATGCGATGCACACGAATTACGATGTGCTCGGAATGGCGGAGCTTGCGGAAAAGATCCTGGGCATCCGCAATACCGAGGTGCTGGATATCACGATGGAAAAGGATGGGAAGCCGGAAGGGATCGGAAGGATCGGCGAGCTTGAAAAGCCCATGACACTGGAGGAATGCTGCGTCTATGTAAAGCATAAACTGAATCTGGGGAGCCTGAAAGTATTCGGGGATATGCAGGCGGAAGTCTCCAGGCTCGCCATCTCCCCCGGGTCCGGGAAGACTGCCATCGCAGCCGCGATCGCAAAAGGGGCGGATGTGCTCGTGACAGGGGATATCGGGCATCACGACGGGCTGGATGCCGTAGAACAGGGATTGTCTGTGATCGACGCCGGGCATTACGGGACGGAATATATTTTTATCGATGATATGAGGAGATTCCTGGAAGATAAGCTGCCTGTGCTCGATGTTATAACGACGCCTGTGATCCATCCGTTCCAGGTCATATAAGTGCCGCAGGCTGTACGAAGAATAAGGAGGAGCAGATTTGGAAAGTCGGAAATGTAGTGTCTGTATCAATGGAGAGACGAGAGAGTATGACGCGGGGACTTCTTATCAGGATATTGCCGAAGAGTTCCAGCCCCGGTATGAGCACCAGATCGTGCTCGCTTTCGTGGATGGGAACCATCTGAGGGAGCTGCGCAAAAGGGTGGAGAGGGACTGCGAGATCGCGTTTATCACAACAGGGGACCCGATCGGGCATGAGGCTTATAAAAGGAGTATGTGCTTTCTCCTGGTCAAGGCTGTCCATGATGTGGCGGGACATGACAGGATAGAGAGGGTGCGGATCCATTTTTCGGTGGATAAAGGGTATTACTGTACAGTGGAAGGCGGTGTCGAACTGACAGAAGGATTCCTGGAGAAGGTATCCGCCCGGATGAGGGAGCTCTCTGCTGAAAAGATCGCCATCGGAAAGCGGAGCGTCCATACTTACGATGCGGTGGAAATGTTCCACAGGCACGGCATGTATGACAAGGAACGGCTGTTTGAGTACAGGCGCGTGTCAAAGGTCAATATATACAGCATCAATGAATTTGAAGACTATTACTATGGCTATATGGTACCTGATGCGGGATGCCTGAAATATTTCTCCCTGCATCTGTATGATGAAGGCTTTGTGATCCAGATGCCAACCCGGGAAAAACCTGAGGAAGTGCCCAGGTTTCAGCCCAGCCCGAAGCTCTTCCAGGTGCTGAAGGAATCGGTGCTCTGGGGCGACTGTCAGGATATTGAGACTGTGGGCGCGTTGAATGATATGATCACAAAGAATGATATGCGGGAGGTAGTCCTGGTCCAGGAGGCCCATCAGGAACGGCAGATCGGAGAGATCGCCAAGAAGATCGCTGAGAAGGGAAATGTCAAGTTTGTCCTGATCGCAGGGCCTTCATCATCAGGGAAGACGACTTTTTCGCACCGTCTTTCCATACAGCTGCGCGTAAACGGGATGAAGCCCCATCCGATCGCAGTGGACAATTACTTTGTGGACAGGGAGTACACGCCGAAGGATAAGGACGGGAATTATAACTTTGAATGCCTGGAAGCCATTGATATCGCGAAATTCAATGAGGATATGAAGGCGCTGCTGGAGGGAAAAGAAGTCTATCTCCCTGTTTTTGATTTTAAGACAGGGAAGAGGAAGTATGAGAACCGGCCGAAGAAACTGGGACCCCATGATATCCTCGTCATAGAGGGGATCCACTGCCTGAATCCGAAGCTGACAGAGCTGATGGATGATGAAAATAAATTTAAGATCTATATCAGCGCTCTGACCCAGCTTAATATCGATGAACACAACCGGATCCCGAGCACGGACGGGCGGCTGATCCGCAGGATCGTCCGGGATGCCCGCACGAGAGGCGCTTCTGCCACGAAGACGATCGCCATGTGGTCCTCTGTGAGGAGAGGGGAGGAGGAGAATATCTTTCCTTTCCAGGAGCAAGCGGATGTGATGTTCAATTCCTCTCTGCTCTATGAGCTCGCTGTGCTCAAGCAGTATGTAGAACCGCTGCTGTTCGGCGTGGACAAAGATTCGCAGGAATATCTGGAAGCAAAGAGGCTGCTGAAGTTTTTTGATTATTTTGTCGGGATCGGAAGCGAATATATTCCGACGAATTCCCTGCTGAGAGAATTTATCGGGGGAGGGTGCTTCCATGTATGAAAAAAAACCTCGTTCAAAACGAGGTTTTTTATAAGTAGCGGAAACTGGATTTGAACCAGCGACACCACGGGTATGAACCGTGTGCTCTAGCCAACTGAGCTATTCCGCCATGATCAGGTTTTATATGGGGCCTATAGGGCTCGAACCTATGACCCTCTGCTTGTAAGGCAGATGCTCTCCCAGCTGAGCTAAGACCCCATATTTTGGCGGGTTTCGAAGTTCTTTCCGCAACCCGCTTTGCTATTATACTATCAGGATGAGCCAAATGTCAACACTTTTTTTGAAAAGTTTTTCAAAGTATTTGACCGGGGATATTTCTGGAATTGCAGTGCAAGTTATGATAGAATAATGCACAGAATGATCACGGAGGATAAAGACAATGAACAACAGGACAGGATATGGATTACGGATCGTGCTCGGAGGCTATCTGGCTTACCTCGGTATCAGGATGCTGATCCAGACAGTAAACGAAAGACCGGCGAATATGATGTTTATGGGAGCGATGGCTGTTATTTTTTCAGTGGTAGGTATCGCGTATGTGGCATACAGCCTGAAAAAAGTATGGGAGCTGAGGAAAGAAGAGTTAAAATCCCAGGGAGACGGCGAAAGTGGGACAGACTTATATCAGGAAGAAGCAGCCGGTGTGCAGGAGAAAGAGGAAAAAGAAGTAAAGTCACCGGCGGAAGATACAGAAAAGATATCTGATGAGAAAACAGAGAAAGCCCCCGGACCGGAAGCTGTTCCGAATGAGCCGGCAGAAGCGAATGAGCCGGCAGAAGATCAGTCGGGGACGCAGGGGACGGAAGAGCTTGAAAATGACTATGAGGAGAAGTAAAGATGCGGGTAGGTATGGGATATGACGTCCACAGGCTGACTGCGGGCAGGAAACTGATCCTGGGAGGAGTGGAGATCCCTTATGGCAAAGGGCTCCTGGGACATTCGGATGCGGACGTGCTGGTGCACGCGGTGATGGACGCCCTTCTGGGGGCGGCTGCCCTGGGGGATATCGGGAAGCATTTCCCGGATACGGATCCGGAATATGAAGGAATTTCCAGCATCCGGCTCCTGGAGCATGTGGGCAGGCTTTTGGATGAAAAAGGATATGTGATCGAGAATATCGATGCTACGATCATCGCGCAGCGGCCGAAGATGCGTCCGTATATTGACCAGATGCGGGAAAACATCGCAGAGGCGCTGAAGATCGAGACAGACCAGGTGAATGTAAAGGCGACGACAGAGGAAGGGCTTGGATTTACCGGCTCAGGCGAGGGTATTTCCTCCCAGGCGGTCTGCGCGCTGGAAAGATATCTGAATTACGGGAGCATGGATGTGACGGACGCTGGTCCGGCATGCGGTGGATGCTGTGCCCGTGCGGCGGGAAAGGAAGATCAGGATGAAACTGCGCAGGCTTGACCCGTCGGAACACGGGAAGACGAGAGAACTTTGGGAAGAGGTCTTTCCGGACGACACAAAAGCTTTTCTGGATTACTATTATTATATCAAGACAAGGGACAATGCGATCTATGTCATAGAGGAAGACGGGGAAATCTGCTCCATGCTCCAGCTTAACCCGTATATGGTCAGGGTGGAGGGGCAGGAATTCCCGTCCGCCTATATCATTGCGGTCGCCACGAGAAAAGAATACCGTAGCCGGGGCTATATGGGGGCTTTGCTCAGGACCTCCCTGAAAGAAATGTACAACAGGGGGCTCCCGTTTACGTTCCTGATGCCCGCGGCGGAAGCGATCTATACGCCGTATGATTTCCGGTATATATACAGCCAGGACCAGGGAACGCTGATCTGCGGGAAAAGAGACGGAGAGCTGCACTGGAAAAGCGAAGGAGTCCTCTTTTCGGACGCCGGGCTCTGGGACGCGGAAGAAATGTCGCACTTTTTCGAAACATATTTTGCGGACAGGTTCCAGGTGTGTACGGTAAGGGACGCCGCCTATTATCAGACTATGATCCTGGAACAGCAGAGCGAAAGGGGCGGTGTGCGGCTCATGCGCCGGGACGGTGTCCTGAAAGGCTTTTATGCCTATGCGGGTGAGGAAGGTCTGGAGATACGGGAGCCGCTCTTCCTGTCTGGTTATGAGGAGAATTTCAGGAACTCTGTGGAAGAACTGGCAGACAGGATGCAGGCGGGGCAGCAGGAGATTCCAGTTTATGCGTGCCCGCCGGAGTATGCGGATCGCAGGAAGCCACTCATCATGGCCAGGATCGTCAGCCTCAGGAATCTCCTGTCCGCGCTGATGGTGCCGGAAGAGGAGTGTGTGGAGTGCTCTTTCGCTGTGATCGATCCTCTGATAACGGAGAACAGCCGTGTCTGGAAGCTGACAAGCGGGATCGGTGAGACAGAGCTCCATGTGGGAGAGACTGAGGATTCGGAAGGCGTCCTGCCGGTCGCGGACTTTACAGAGCTGATCTTCGGGCAGGTGACGCCGGAAGAACTCGCGGGCAGGGAGGGTGTGATCCTGACAGAGCATCTCGCCGGAGAGTTCAAAAAGATCATCAGACTGTCCAGGGTGTGCTTTAATGAAATCGTTTAAGCGGCTTATTATAATGAGATCGTTTGGGCGCTTTGGGTTGACAAACCGCTGAAAGTTGCATAAGATAGGGAAGAAAGGCGAAGAACGGGAAGAGTAACGGTTTTGGTAATGCTCAGAGAGGGGATGCCGCCGGCTGAGAGCAGCCCTGTATGGATAAACTGTGAAGTGCGCCCGGGAGCTGATCCCGCGAACAGACAGAGTAGCGGGATACGTGTGGCAGACGTTACAGGCTCATGAGTGAAAGAGAAATTCTTTTATTAGAGTGGAACCGCGGAACTAACTTCGTCTCTGAGCAGAGGCGGAGTTTTTTAGTCTTTCGGAAAATCCCGGGGCAGTTTCTGCGGACATTTTTGACGATAAGACGATAAGGAGAAAAAATGGGGCTAATATCGTATATTAAAGAAGAGATACAGGTTGTCAGGGAGAGGGATCCGGCGATCAAGTCCAACATGGAGGTATTCCTGTATCCCAGCTTCCGGGTGATACTGAGATACCGGCTGGCACATAAGCTGTATTTAAAGAAACATTATTTCCTGGCCCGGTGGATCTCCCAGAGGGCGGCGAGGAAGACCGGGATCGAGATCCATCCCGGAGCGACCATCGGGAGAGGGCTGTTTATCGACCACGGAAGCGGCGTGATCATCGGTGAGACAACAGTTATCGGCGACAATGTGACCCTGTACCAGGGCGTGACCCTGGGAGGCACGGGGAAGGAGCAGGGGAAACGCCACCCGACCCTGGAGGACAATGTGATGGTAAGCGCGGGGGCAAAGATCCTCGGATCGTTTACCATCGGTGAAAATTCGAAGATCGGCGCCGGCTCTGTCGTGCTGGAAGAGGTGCCGCCGAACTGTACGGTGGTCGGGGTGCCGGGAAGGATCGTCCGCATGGGCGATAAGAAGGTGCCGAGGACAGATATGGACCAGATCCATCTGCCGGATCCTGTACTGGATGATATCAGGAAGCTGCAGCAGGAAAATATCCGTCTGCACGGGGAGCTGAGGCGGCTTGTGAAAGAAATAAGATGCGTGGAGAAGAAAGGAGACTATTATGATGAAGATCTATAATACGATGTCAAAGAAGAAGGAAGAGTTTATTCCCCTGGAAGAGGGGAAAGTGAAGATGTACGTGTGCGGGCCGACGGTATATAACTTTATCCATATCGGGAATGCACGCCCGATGATCGCGTTCGATACGGTGAGGCGCTATTTTGAGTATAAAGGGTATGACGTGAATTTTGTGTCTAATTTCACGGACGTGGACGACAAGATCATTAAGAAAGCGATCGAGGAGGGCGTGACCGCGGACGAGATCTCAAAACGCTATATTGCCGAGTGCAAGAAGGATATGGAGGCAATGAATATCAAGCCCGCGACTAAGAATCCTCTTGCCACGGAGGAGATCTGCGGCATGGTGGATATGATCCAGACCCTGATCGATAAGGGCTATGCCTATGAGAAGAACGGCACAGTGTACTACCGTACCAGAAAGTTCGAGGGATACGGAAAACTGTCGCACAAAAATCTGGACGATCTCCGCTCCGGCGGCAGGACCCTCCTGGTGACCGGTGAGGACGAGAAGGAAGATCCCCTTGACTTTGTGCTCTGGAAGCCGAAAAAGGAAGGGGAGCCTGCGTGGGAGTCACCGTGGAGCGAAGGACGTCCGGGATGGCATATCGAGTGCTCGGAGATGTCCAAGAAATATCTTGGCGAGCAGATCGACATCCATGCGGGAGGGGAGGACCTGATCTTCCCTCACCATGAAAACGAGATCGCACAGAGCGAGGCTGCCAATGGCAGGGAATTTGCAAGATACTGGATGCACAACGGATTCCTCAACATCGACAACCGCAAGATGTCCAAATCCCTTGGGAACTTCTTTACGGTGCGCGAGATCAGCGAGAAGTATGATCTCCAGGTACTCCGCTTTTTCATGCTGAGCGCGCATTACAGAAGCCCGCTGAATTTCAGCGCGGAGCTGATGGAGGCCGCGAAGAACGGGCTGGAGCGTATCCTGACCGCTGCGGAAAACCTGAGGTTCCTGTCCGGAAACGCAGGGGACGGAGCGATGACAGAGGAAGAAAAAGAGCTGTTCTCCAGGACGGAAGAATATGTAGCTGACTTTGAGCGCGCCATGGACGATGACTTTAATACAGCGGACGCGATCGCGGCTGTATTTGACCTTGTGAAATATATCAACACCACAGCGGACGGATCCCGTTCCAGGGAGTATCTGGACAGCCTGTATGCGCGCCTTCAGACATTGACGGATGTACTCGGCATTATCGTTGACAAAGAGGAAGAGATGCTTGACGCGGACATCGAGGCTATGATCGAGAAGCGTCAGGCAGCGAGAAAGGAAAGAAATTTCGCCCTGGCTGACCAGATCAGGGATGAACTTCTGGCAAAAGGGATCATTCTTGAGGATACGAGAGAAGGAGTAAAATGGAAAAAAGCGTAGAGTTCGGGTTTGAGCATTATATGGAACAGATACCTGGTATGGGGAAAGTGGATCCCCGTGCCAGCTCTCCGCTCGTGCTGGCGTATATCGGCGACTGCGTCTTTGACCTGATCATCAAGATGATGGTGGCAGGCAGGGGCAACAGGCAGGTCCATAAGCTGCATGAAGAGACCAGCCATTATGTACAGGCGTCTGCGCAGTCCTTTATGATGCGTGCCATGCAGGAGCATCTGACAGAAGAAGAACATGCAGTGTACCGGAGAGGAAGGAATGCCCGGAGTGTCTCCCCGGCGAAAAATCAGTCGATCACAGATTACCGGCGGGCTACTGGTTTTGAGGCGCTCATCGGGTATCTGTACCTGAACCGGGAGTATGCAAGGCTCACGGAGCTGGTGTCCATCGGGCTTGAGAGCATGAGGGCGGCAGACAGGGAAGAGAGCACAGAAGATGCAGGGAAATCATAGGATGCAGGAGAATTACAGTATGCAGGAAAATCACAGAGTGCAGAAAAATGTCGGGAATCAGGACGAATATACAGGAAGGCCGGGACAGGACAGGGAGCACACGCTTGTCATTGAGGGGCGCAACGCGGTGCTGGAGGCGTTCCGGTCCGGGCGCACCATTGACAAGCTCTTTGTGCTGGACGGCTGTCAGGACGGCCCGGTGCGCACTATTATCCGGGAGGCGAAGAAGCACGGCGCGATCCTGAATTTTGTCGGGAAGGAACGTCTCGCCCAGCTCAGCCAGACAGGCAGGCATCAGGGAGTCATAGCCTATGCTGCCGCGTATGATTATGCAGAGGTGGAAGATATGCTGAAGCTGGCAGAGGAGAGGGGAGAGGATCCGTTTCTCATCCTTCTGGACGGGATCGAGGATCCCCATAACCTGGGCGCGATCATACGGACCGCGAATATCGCAGGCGCACACGGGGTCATTATCCCTAAGAGGCGCGCTGTCGGGCTGACGGCGACTGTGGCAAAGACCTCCGCAGGAGCGCTTAATTATACTCCGGTGGCAAAGGTGACGAACCTGGCAAAGACGATGGAAGAACTGAAGGAAAAAGGGATCTGGTTCGTCTGCGCGGATATGGACGGAGAAGAGATGTACAGCCTGGACCTGACAGGCCCCATTGGCCTTGTGATAGGAAACGAAGGGGAAGGGGTGAGCCGGCTGGTAAAAGAAACCTGTGACTTTACTGCCGGGATCCCGATGAAGGGGGAGATCAATTCCCTGAACGCATCTGTGGCAGGAGGAGTCCTGGCGTATGAGATCGTGCGCCAGCGGCTGCAGAAAGCGCGGTGACCGGGATGGGGAAATATGACAGGCTGACGGACGAGCAGCTCATCGAAAGGCTCAGGAAGGGCGAGCGGGAGATCATGGACCATCTTATGGTCAAATATAAATCCATGGTCCGGAAAAAGGCGCGGGCAATGTATCTCCTGGGCGGAGAGAATGAGGATCTGATCCAGGAAGGGATGATCGGTCTGATCAAGGCGGTGCGGGACTATGATCCGTCCCAGGGCACATCTTTTTCCAGCTTTGCGGAGCTGTGTGTGTCCAGGCAGATGTACAGTGCGATCGAGGCGTCGAAGAGAAAAAAACATCTTCCTCTGAATACCTATATCTCACTGTATGAAGAGAGCGAAGTAGAGAAGGACGGCAGGAAGATGCCTCTGATCGATACGATCGAGCCGGAGCAGGAGACTGACCCTGAGGCGCTGTATTTTGGGAAAGAATACACAGAGGCGTTCGTGGAGCAGCTGAAGGGAAACTTAAGCGCCCTTGAAAACCATGTCCTTTATCTTCACCTGATGGGGACGGATTACAGAAAGATCGCGGAGCTGCTTGACAAGAGCCCGAAATCGATCGATAATGCACTGCAAAGGATAAAAAGCAAGGCGGAGAAGATGCTCCGCCGGGACGAGTGAGAAAGACAGGAGATGAGACGATGAAGAAAACAAATAATTACTGGATGGCTGTTCTTGTTTTTGTTCTGACGATGGTACTGCTGTATGGCGGGACGCTTTTTATTTCCCTCGTGGCAGCAGTCGGCGGGGCCGTGATGGGCGGCGACAGGGCTTTGGACCTGGTCGAACGCTTTATAATGGAAAATCAGAACCTGCTCTCCTGCCTGATCTATATCGTGCCGGGTGCGGTATTCCTTACGTGGTACTATTTCGCATTTGTTGAAAAGAGGGGCGTCAGGCAGACTCTGGCTTCCCACACAAGGCGTCTGACCCCTGCGTGCTTCGGCTGGGTGGTGCTCCTGGGATTTGCTGTGCAGCATGTGATCTCCCTCATCATGGCGCTGATCTATGTTCTGCTCCCGTCTGCCATGGACCAGTATACGGAGATGATCGACTCCTCAGGAATTACCGAGTATTCGATCCTGTGGGCAGTGGCTACGCTGATCCTTCCGCCGATCGTGGAGGAGACAATCTTCCGCGGGCTGATCCTTCAGTATCTGGGACGCGCGGGCGCCGGATTTGTCGTGGCGAACCTGATCCAGGCGGTCCTTTTCGGAGTTTTCCACATGAACCTCGTGCAGGGCATCTACACCGCCCTTCTCGGCTTCCTGCTCGGCTGGCTGGCGTACCGATATGACAGCATCCTGGTGCCAATGCTGCTGCATGCCATATTTAACCTGTTCGGGACAGTGCTTGTGGATCTGGAGAGCAGGTTCCTCCCGGACATCGTCCTGACACTGATCATACTTGTCAGTGTCCCGCTGCTCATCGTCACGATCCTGATGATCCACTTTGGGGTCGGCGAGAAGAAAAAGAAGATCAGAGAGGTACAGCAATGAGATTTGTGATACAGGTGGTTAAGGAAGCGTCAGTAAAAGTGGAAGGGGAGACGATCGGACAGATCGGGAAGGGGTACCTTGTCCTGATCGGGGTCTCGGACAGTGATACAGAGGCTGTCGCTGATAAGATGATAAGAAAGATGACCGGGCTTCGGATATTTGCCGATGAAAACGGGAAGACGAACCTGTCCCTCGCGGATGTGGGTGGAAGCCTTCTTCTTGTTTCCCAGTTTACCCTTTACGCGAACTGCAAGAAGGGGAACCGCCCCAGCTTTATCGAGGCGGGAGCACCGGATAAAGCGGAGGCACTGTATGAGTATATCATCCGGGAGTGCGGGAAGACAGTCCCGGATGTACAGACCGGGAAGTTTGGGGCGGAGATGGAAGTAAGCCTGGTCAATGACGGGCCGTTTACCATCCTGCTGGATTCGGAAACGTTATAGATATCTTTTCAAAGAGGAGGATCAGGTATGACGATGAATGGAAGAAGAATAGGCAAAATGATTTTAAACTGCTTTGCGACAGCATTCATATATCTGGTGATGTACTATTTATCATACCGGGTTTTCCGTGAGTATTTATTTGTATGGACAGCGGATAACAGATACTGGTATACATGGATCTTGCCATTTGTATTCATCTTCCTGGGAAAATATATTATAAGTTACAGTATAACTTTTGGCAGTATCGCCGGCACATTTACAGGACAATATCTGGGCGACTATATCCAGAAAATAAGAATGGAAAAGATCACGTTATATTCGACTGCCGAAGAGAGGTGGCATCTGTCCCTGCATTATGGAGTGGCCATATGGCTTGCTGTTATCCTGATCTTTTTAGTCATCGGAATATTGCTGGAAAAGAAATTAAAGAAAAAAACCTCTTCTTAAATACAACCCGAATGAGAAACCGGGAGAACTTCCGTTTATAGTGCGGAAGTTCTCCCGGCTTTTTGAAATAAAAAAGAATTGCTGCTCCGGCAGATCCTCTGTCTGCTTTTGCAGCAATTCTTTCAAAGTAAAAAAGCTGTCTAGGGGACTTGAACCCCCGGCCTCCGCCTTACCAAGGCGACGCGCTACCGACTGCGCCAAGACAGCCTGCTGTATGGTGTTTCATACGCAATGACTAATATACACCAGCAAGAGCGGGATTGTCAAGAAAAAAATGCAATGATTTCTGTCATTTCATGTATGTCTGCCCGGGGTGTGCTATACTGAATGAAACGCAGTGGTGCTTCCCGGACAGGCGGGAGGAAAAAGCTATGAAAATAGGAATGGAGGAACTGGAAGATTTAAGAGACGGACTGGAGCGGCTGCTGGAGTTTATCAGAGGGATGGAGCAAGGGGAACTGCCGTATTTTTATCGGTATTTCCATACGATGAAATCAAATATCGAGATGTTTTTCTGTATCGGCTGTGAGGATATCGCTGACTTTTTTCCTGTGCTGGAACGGGACTGGAAAGCTTCCCACACGATGTTCATCGGAGTGCAGGACTATGACCTGAGAAAGGAACACCCCGAGGCGGATCCCATGCTGTGTCTGTATTTTGCGCGGCTTCTGGCTGAGGTGGGAAAGTATTTTGAGAGAGGGAAAGCGGAATTTGTAAGAGAAGGTTCCTCTGCGGTCTGACGCCGGAGATGCAGGGAGACTGTTGGAACTGCTTATGGGACAGACTGCTGGAACTGATTATGTGATCATGGGACAGGGAGCAGGAGGCGCAGATAATACGCTGATATCGTGAGAGAGCAGGATGAGAAGTCCAGTCTGCTCTCTCACGATGCGGATTACTTCCTGTATGTTGTCTGGTGTTTGAAGGTTTTCTTCTTCCGGCTGACCATGAATACCATGAGCAGGAATGCGATGCCGATCACCATCCACACAGCGAACACGGCAGGACCCTGTGTGCTGAATTTGTCATAATATCCTTTCAGATAGATGATGACAACGATCCATGGCAGCACATAAGTCATATATCCGCGGATGAACTGCGGGAATTTCATGCCGTTCCCGGAATTGGCCTCCCGGATGAAATTATCCCATCCCCAGCCGTTCTTATGCGTACAGAACATCAGGTAGATCACAGAGCCCAGCGGCAGGATGTTGTTGGAGACAAGGAAGTCCTCCAGGTCCATGATGGTGGAACCGCTGCCCAGGGGCTGGAGTCCGGCGAGGACGTTGAAGCCCAGGATGCAGGGGATGCTGAGCACGATAATGATCACGATATTGATCCCCACAGACTTCCTGCGGCTGGCTCCGAACAGGTCCATGCCGAAAGAGACGATATTCTCAAACACGCCTACGATCGTGGACAGCGCGGCGAAGAACAGGAACAGGAAGAACAGCGCTCCCCAGAACCGCCCGCCCGGCATCTGTGTAAAAATATTCGGCAGGGTGATGAACACCAGGCCCGGACCGGCTCCGGGTTCTACGCCGAAGGCGAAGCATGCGGGGAATACGATCAGCCCGGCAGTCAGGGCGACGAAAGTATCCAGCAGCACGATGCTTAAAGATTCTCCCATGAGGGAGCGGGATTTATCCAGATAGCTGCCGAAGATCGCCATGCCGCCCATCCCGATGCTGAGCGTAAAGAAGGACTGGCTCATAGCTCCGAAGATCACATTCCCAAGCCCGGCTTCTTTCAGACGTCCGAAGTCCGGGATGAGATAGAAGCGCAGGCCCTCTGACGCCCCTGTGAGGGTGATGGAGCGGACCGCCAGTACGACCATGATCGCCAGCAGACAGAGCATGGTGGCTTTCATGATCTTCTCCACGCCTTTCTGGAGCCCGATGCTGCAGATCCAGAAGGAGAGCAGGATGACCAGTATGGTCCAGAACATGAGCGTGCCCGGGGACTGGAGCATGGAGTCGTACTTCTCTGCGACAGCTTCGGCGGTGACGCCGGTGAACTCGCCTTTCGCCATGCGGAAGCAGTAGTAGAGCATCCATCCGCCCACCATGGAGTAAAACATCACGAGCAGATAATTGCCCGCGATGGCAAACCAGCGCGTGTAATGCCAGCGGGAGCCCTCAGGTTCCAGTACATTGTAGGATGTGGCGATGCTCTTCTGGCTGGCGCGCCCTACGCTGAACTCGCACACGATGATAGGCATCCCGAGGATCACGAGGAACAGTAAGTAAATAAGGATAAAGGCAGCGCCTCCGTACTGGCCCGCCATGTACGGGAATTTCCATACATTTCCGAGCCCGATGGCGCATCCCGCGGATACGAGGATGAACCCGAGGCGGGAACCGAACTTTTCTCTTTTCATAATATCATTTGTTTCCTTTCTGTAATTCTTTTGAGAGTATAGCACGGAACAGGCGGGATGGAAAGTAAAAAGTGCGCGGGTGCACGAGTAGAAAATGCGGGTTATCCGCCTCTTGTGGTCATTTGTATTTTATGGTAAGATAATCTCCATGAAGTTTTTGCGTTATCAGAGGAGGATATAATGGAAAACGAAGCTGTTTCAAAGAATTTTATCGAGCAGGAGATCGACAGGGATCTGGCGGAAGGTGTATATGATCATGTCTGCACCCGTTTCCCACCTGAGCCGAACGGATATCTCCATATCGGACATGCCAAGTCTATCCTTTTAAATTACGGGCTTGCCCAGGAATACGGCGGGACCTTTCATATGAGATTTGACGACACGAACCCCACGAAGGAGAGAATGGAGTTTGTTGATTCGATCAAAGAGGATATCAAGTGGCTGGGAGCGGACTGGGGAGACCATCTGTATTTTGCTTCCGATTATTTTGATCAGATGTATGAATGTGCGGTCAAGCTGATCAAAAAGGGTAAGGCGTTTGTCTGCGACCTGACTCCGGAGCAGATGAGGGAGTACCGCGGCACGCTGAAAGAGCCGGGGAAGGAGAGCCCGTACAGGAACCGCTCTGTCGAGGAAAACCTGAGGCTCTTTGAGGAAATGCGCGAAGGGAAATATAAGGACGGAGAGAAAGTGCTCCGCGCGAAGATCGACATGGCTTCCCCGAATATCAATATGAGGGACCCGATCATTTACAGGGTGGCGCACATGACCCACCACAACACAGGGGACAAGTGGTGCATCTATCCGATGTATGATTTCGCCCATCCGATCGAGGATGCGATCGAGGGGATCACGCACTCCATCTGTACGCTGGAGTTTGAGGACCACAGGCCGCTCTATGACTGGGTAGTGAGAGAGTGTGAGTTCGAGAATCCGCCGAGGCAGATCGAGTTCGCGAAGCTGTACCTGACAAATGTGGTGACAGGGAAGCGCTATATCAAGAAGCTGGTGGAAGACGGCATTGTAGACGGATGGGACGACCCGAGGCTTGTATCCATCGCAGCGCTGAGACGCCGCGGGTTCACGCCGGAGTCCATCAAGATGTTTATCGATATGTGCGGGGTATCCAAAGCGCAGAGCTCTGTGGATTACGCGATGCTCGAGTACTGTATCCGCGAGGACCTGAAGATGAAGAAGCCGCGTATGATGGCAGTGCTCGACCCGATCAAGCTGGTGATCGACAATTACCCGGAAGGACAGGTCGAGTATCTCGATGTGGCGAATAACCTGGAGAATGAGGAACTCGGCTCAAGGAAAGTCCCGTTCGGACGGGAGCTTTACATTGAGAGAGAAGATTTCATGGAAGAGCCGCCGAAGAAATATTTCCGGCTGTTCCCGGGCAATGAAGTCCGTCTGATGCATGCTTACTTTGTGAAGTGTGAAAGCTTTGTTAAAGACGAAAACGGAAATGTGACAGAAGTGCACTGTACCTATGACCCGGAGACAAAGGCAGGAAGCGGATTTACCGGAAGGAAGGTAAAGGGCACGATCCACTGGGTTCCGGCTGCTTATGCACAGAAGGCAGAGGTAAGGCTGTATGAAAATCTGATCGATGAGGAGAAGGGAGTCTATAATAAGGAAGACGGTTCGCTGAACTTAAACCCGGATTCTCTGAAAGTGATAAAGGATGCTTACGTAGAGCCAAGCTTTGAGGGCGCGGGAGCCTATGACAGCTTCCAGTTTGTGCGCAACGGATATTTCTGTATTGACGCCCATGATTCTGCGCCGGACCATCTGGTGTTTAACCGGATCGTTTCGCTGAAGAGTTCGTTTAAGCTGCCGAAGTAAGGTGCAGGCTGTCAGTTTAACTGGCAGGATCAACAGGGCAGGCGGAATAAGAGGGATTATGAACGAGCTGACGATCAGTTTAAAACAGGGGGATAAAGTCCCCCTGTACGAGCAGATTTATTCTTATATAAAAGAAGAGATACAGAAGGGAGCCATCCCCAGCGGGGAAAAGCTCCCTTCTACTCGTGCGCTCTGCCGTCATCTGGACGTGAGCAGGAGCACTGTGGAGCTGGCTTATGAGCAGCTGCTGTCAGAAGGTTATATTGAAGCGCAGCCTTACCGGGGATATTTTGTATCTGAGATCGAGGGGCTGTATCAGTTCGGTACGGAGAGCGGGACAGAAGAAAAGAAGGAGAGGGCGGAAGAAAAGCAGTATCAGTATGATTTTACTCCGAATGGGGTGGACCTGAAAAGCTTCCCCTACAATGCGTGGAGAAAGCTCTCCCGTGAGTGCCTGACAGACGACCGGGCGGAGCTGTTCCGGCTCGGTTGTCCCCAGGGGGAGTACGGGCTGAGGAATGCGATCAGCAGTTATCTCCACCAGGCAAGAGGGGTGAACTGTACTCCGGATCAGATTATCGTGGGAGCGGGAAATGATTATCTCCTGATGCTTCTCTGTGCGGTGCTGGGGAACCGGCACCGGGTCGCCCTGGAGAACCCGACCTACCGTCAGGCTTACCGGCTTTTTGAGAATCTGTCCTACGAAGTCTGTACGGTGGACATGGACAGCAGGGGCATGCGCGCGGACGGGCTGGAAAAGTCCGGGGCGGACATTGCCTTTGTCATGCCGTCCCACCAGTATCCGCTTGGCACGGTCATGCCTATCCGCCGGAGGATGGAGCTCTTAAGATGGGCGGAAGGCAGCAGGAACCGATATATCATCGAGGATGATTATGACAGTGAGTTCCGGTATAAGGGAAAACCCATCCCGGCGCTCCAGGGATTTGACGGGAGCGGGAAGGTGATCTATATCGGGACGTTTTCCAAATCCATTGCCCCTGCGATCCGCATGAGCTATATGGTGCTGCCGGAGCCGGTGTGCGCCCTGTACCGGAAACGGTGCGGGTTTATCAGTTCTACTGTGTCAAAGGTGGATCAGATGATCCTTCAGAAATTTATCGAAGAAGGCTATTATGAACGGCATCTGAATAAGACAAGGGCATTGTACCGGAGCCGCCATGATACACTGCTGGCGGCTCTCAGAGAGCTGGATCCGGCTGTCCGTATTTCGGGAGAGAATGCAGGGGTCCATCTGCTGCTCCATTTCCGGGACGGAAGGAGCGAGGAAGAACTGATCCGAAAAGCAGCCGAAAAGGGTGTGAAGGTATACGGTCTGTCGGAATACTATGTAGATGGAAAGGAAAATACAGGGGAGACGGTCATTCTGCTGGGATATGCCAATATGAACGAGGAGAAGATCCGGGAAGCTGTAAAGCTTCTGGGTGAAGCGTGGAGGAAATAAAAAGGAGACTGCCCGGCGGATCTGTGGTCCGCCGGACAGTCTCCTGTATTTTATATCACTGATGCTTATTTTTCTTTTGGCTCTTCTGATGTAGTTTCCTCTGGCTTATGAGGTGTTTCTTCTTCTGAGCTTTCTGCCTCTTCTTTTCCGGCATCTTCTTCCGAAGCATCCTGTTTGTCTGTACTTTCAGGATCCTTGCTGAGGGAAACGTACTCCCTCTCGGATGCGGGCTTTAAGTCTGCGTCAAGGTCAAAATCCTCTTCCTCTGTGTGGCCGGAACCGTTTTCGCCGCTGTTTTCGGAATTATTTTTACAGAAATACGCAATCACGAGTCCGATGGCAGTTCCGATCACAGCAAAAATACTGAACCATTTGATCACCTTTTTCAATGTCATGTCTCCTTTCCCTCTGCCTGCCGCCTGTCCGCAGCATGACGGTGCACCTTTAGGTGTTTTTCTGTATTCTAATACTTTTCCCTTTTAATTACAATACCAACACAAAAAACAGGAAATAATATTTTACAGAAAGAAAAAAGTATAGTATAATTCTAACGGCGGTCAATGATAAGTACCGCTGATAAATATTTACAAGCACAATACGCAGGAGGAATAGAGATGGTAAAAGCAGTAGTTGGTGCAAACTGGGGCGATGAAGGCAAGGGCAAGATCACGGATATGCTCGGAAAAGAATCAGACATCATCGTCCGTTTTCAGGGCGGGGCGAACGCAGGTCATACGATCGTGAACGATTATGGCAAATTCGCGCTGCACACACTGCCGTCCGGCGTGTTCTATGAACATACCACGAGCATAATCGGAAACGGTGTGGCTCTGGATGTCCCGAAGCTGTTCGGAGAGATCCAGTCCATTGTGGACCGGGGCGTACCGAAGCCGAAGATCCTTGTGTCTGACAGAGCTCAGATGGTGATGTCTTATCATAAGAATTTTGACGCTTATGAGGAAGAGCGCCTGGGCGGAAAATCTTTCGGCTCCACAAAGTCAGGCATCGCACCCTTCTACTCGGATAAGTACGCAAAGATCGGCTTCCAGGTCAGCGAGCTTTTTGACGATGAGCTGCTCCGGGAGAAAGTCGTAAGAGTGGCGGAGCAGAAGAATGTGCTTCTCGAGCACCTGTACCACAAACCATTGATCGATCCTGAAGAATTATATAAAGAACTGATGGGCTATAAAGAGATGGTAGAGCCCTATGTCTGCGATGTATCCCTCTACCTGCACAATGCGATCAGGGAAGGGAAAAATATCCTTCTGGAGGGACAGCTCGGATCTCTTAAAGATCCTGACCATGGCATTTATCCGATGGTTACTTCCTCATCCACACTCGCAGGATACGGCGCCATCGGAGCGGGAATCCCGCCCTATGAGATCAAACAGATCATAACTGTGTGCAAGGCGTATTCCAGCGCAGTCGGCGCGGGGGCATTTGTCAGCGAGATCTTTGGTGACGAGGCGGAAGAGCTGAGAAGACGAGGCGGTGACGGCGGAGAGTACGGTGCGACGACCGGACGCCCGAGGCGTGTGGGCTGGTTTGACTGCGTGGCTTCCAAATACGGATGCAGGATGCAGGGGACAACGGATGTTGCGTTTACTGTACTTGACGTTCTGGGGTATCTGGATGAGATCCCGGTGTGCGTGGGATATGAGATCAACGGAGAGGTCACCACAGATTTCCCGGTGACACACCTCCTTGAAAAGGCAAAACCGGTACTTAAGACGCTTCCGGGCTGGAAGTGTGATATCCGCGGCATCCGGAAATACGAGGATCTCCCGGAGAACTGCCGGAATTATATCGAGTTCATCGAAAAAGAAGTGGGTTATCCGTTTACGATGATCAGCAACGGTCCGGGAAGAGATGATATCATTTACAGAAATAAGTAAATATTGAAAGCAGATTATAAGAGCTGTCGTACTAAGTGATTAGTGTGGCAGCTCTCCTTTTGGAAAAAAGCATGAAGCAAGGCTGCAATAAGTAACCGCGTGAGTGGTTATTTTTATAGATTTGGGTTAGTTAAAACTTACTAAATAGAGTGGAGAAAATCATGGGCGAAAACAGTAAATTATGGGGAATGTAATAATGAGAAAAATTATCAATAAATATAGTTTTTTGAGAATCATTATTGACAATAAATGTTCCCGGATGGTATATCATATATGGACAAAGTGTTAGTGAGAACTAACTATCTGAAATGAAAGAAGAAAGGATTTTCCCATAATGAAGAAACGAAAGAACCCTTTTCGGATCATCTGGCTGCTGGCAGGCTTCCTGGCCATGGGGATCGGCGCTGTCGGCGTGGCGCTGCCGGTACTCCCGACAACGCCTTTTCTTTTGCTGGCGTCCTTCTGTCTGGCGAAAGGCTCCGACAGATTCCACCGCTGGTTTACCGGGACAAAGCTGTACAAAAGGCATCTTGAGAGCTTTGTGAAAAACCGCTCCATGACGCTGAAGACGAAATTCAGCCTGCTGATCCCGGCGTCCTGTATGCTTGTGCTGGCGCTTCTGGCCATGTCCAATATTTACGGAAGGCTTTTTATTGTGTTCCTGATCATTTTCAAATATGTGTATTTTTTTACAAAGATAAAAACAGTCCCTGCCGGATACCGGCTGGAAAGTGAGGCCGGATGAGAGAGAAGATGACGGTGCGCGCAGAATATACAGAAGCAAAACGAAAGAAGGAGCAGCTGGTTGTGGAGGAGATGATCCGCCTGTACTGCCGGAAACATCATGGGGAGTACGACAGGAAGACAGGGAGGATGTGCCCGGCATGCCGGCAGCTTTCCGATTATGCAAAGCTGCGCAGCGAGAAATGCCCCTTCATGGAGCAGAAGACTTTCTGCAGCTGCTGCAGGGTGCACTGCTATCAGCCGGAGATGCGTGAGAAGATCCGGCAGGTGATGCGGTTCTCAGGTCCCCGTATGCTGCTGTATCACCCCGCGCTGGCGCTGTGGCATGTGGCATGTAGTGTGCGGGAAAAGAGAAAGCAGAGGGAAAGGATGGGAAAAACCGGATGATCAAAAAAAGGCTTGTGGAATTATTGTCCCATGCGAAAAAATATATTGTATATCAGGTGGCGTGGCAGTGGCTGTCCCTGCTCTGTCAGATCGTCATGATCTACTGTGTGTCCATGCTCCTCGAGCAGGCTCTGTTCTGGGAAGTGACGGCTGCGGAGGCGGCCCGCTTCGGCGGGATCGCTGCGCTGGCTATGGGACTTCGCTTTGTCTGTGACCGGGGAGCTTCCAGAGCGTCCTACCATGCGTCTGTGGATGTGAAGCGGATCCTGAGGGATAAGATCTATGAAAAGCTTCTGCGGCTGGGTGCGTCCTACCGGGAAAAGGTGACAACCTCCGAGGTAGTGCAGATGGCGGCGGAGGGCGTGGAGCAGCTGGAGACTTATTTCGGGAAATATCTCTCCCAGCTCTTTTACAGTCTGCTGGCGCCGGTGACACTGTTCATCGTGCTGTCTTTTGTGAGCTGGAAGGCAAGCCTGGTACTGCTCATCTGCGTGCCCCTGATCCCCATATCCATCGTGGCAGTGCAGAAGTTCGCCAAACGGCTTCTCAATAAATACTGGGGCATCTATACGGAACTGGGAGACAGTTTCCTGGAGAACCTGCAGGGATTGACCACGCTGAAGATCTATCAGTCGGACGAACAGAAAGCCCGGGAGATGGACGTGGAATCACAGAAATTCCGGCAGATCACCATGAAAGTATTGACCATGCAGCTTAATTCCACCAGCGTGATGGACATCATTGCATACGGCGGGGCAGCAGTCGGCATGATCGTGACGCTCTCCCAGTTCATGCATGGGAATTTAAGCGTACATGGCGCGCTGATGCTGATCCTGCTGGCGTCGGAGTTTTTTATCCCCTTACGCCTCCTGGGCTCTTTCTTCCATATCGCCATGAACGGTATGGCGGCAAGCGATAAGATCTTCGCTCTCCTTGACCTGCCGGAACCGACGGAGAAGACGGAAACCCTGGATGGGAAGGAGATGGATCTGGAATTTACAGCAGTCCGTTTTTCCTACGAAGCAGGCCGTGAGATCTTGAAGGGCGTCAGTATGGAATTTCCGGCGGGGAGCTTTACTTCCATCGTGGGGACTTCCGGCTGCGGCAAGAGTACGGCTGCGGCTATCCTGATGGGAAGGAATCAGGGATATCAGGGCAGTGTGACCATCGAGGGAAAAGAACTGTCCCTGATCCGGGAGGACAGCCTGATGGAACACATTACTCTGGTCAGCCACAACAGCTACCTCTTCAAGGGAACGGTGGAAGACAACCTGCGGATGGGAAAGCCGGACGCATCGGAGGAAGAGATGGAGAATGCGCTAAAGAGCGTGAATCTGTGGGGATTCCTTTCCGCGCAGCAGGGGCTTGCCACGCCCCTTGCGGAGAAGGGAGCCAATCTCTCCGGCGGTCAGTGCCAGCGTCTGGCGATCGCCCGGGCGCTGCTCCACGACACGCCGGCCTATATCTTTGACGAGGCCACCTCGAATATTGACGCGGAGAGCGAGGAGATGATCATGGACGTGATCCATGCGCTGGCAAAGACAAAGACCGTAATCCTGATCTCCCACCGTCTGGCAAATGTGGTGGGATCAGACCGGATCTATATGATGAAGGACGGGCGGATCGAAGAGGCGGGCAGCCACGAGGAACTGCTGGAAGCTGGCGGAGAATATGCGAAGCTTTATCGCTCCCAGATGGAACTGGAGCAGTATGGAAAGAGAAAAGCAGAAGAGTACGGAAAGGAGGCGGCAGTATGAGCGGAGAAGTGAATCGAGAAACTACAGGCGCAGGGGCGGCAGAGAGAACAGCGACCCGCAGGCGCAGCGGCATCCGGATCATGGGACAGCTGATCGGGCTGGTACGTCCCCTCCTGCCGGTCATGCTCCTTGCCATCGTGCTTGGCACTGTGGGGTATCTGTGCGCTATCTTCCTGACGATCCTTGCCGGATACGGACTGATGCATACGCTCCTTGACGCGGCTATGGAAGCCATGGGACTTGGAATAGAAGCATCCGGCGCCGGGCTGTTTCTTGGGATGGGGACCGGCACCCTGTTTCTTGTACTGATCGTGATGGCAGTGATGCGGGGAATCCTCCACTATGGAGAGCAGTACTGCAACCACTTCATCGCGTTTAAGCTGCTGGCTATCATCCGGCACAAGGTGTTCGCGGCTTTGAGGAAGCTCTGCCCGGCGAAGCTGGAGGGCAGGGATAAGGGAAATCTGATCTCGGTGATCACTTCGGATATCGAACTTCTGGAAGTATTCTATGCCCACACGATTTCCCCTATTGCGATCGCAGTCCTGACATCCCTGGTCATGGTGCTCTTTATCGGGCAGTTTTCCATCCCGGCGGCTGTACTGGCGCTGGCGGGTTATCTCGTGGTAGGTGCGGTTATCCCCCTGTATTTTGGAAAAAGGGGAGCGGATAAGGGGATGGAGTTCCGCACCGGTTTCGGGGAGCTGAACAGTTTTATCCTGGACTCCCTCCGGGGCCTGGATGAGACGGTCCAGTACGGGCAGGGAGAAAAACGGCGGAAAGAAATGACGGAGCGCTCGGACAGACTGGGCGGGATGCAAAAAGAGCTGAATCAGCTGGAGGCTTCCCAAAGATCGGGGACGAATCTGGCAATTTTGTTCTTCTCCTTTGCCATGCTCTTCCTGATGATCGCGCTGAGACAGGCAGGGGGAGTGGATCTGACCGGGATGCTGGTGGGAACCATTGCCATGATGGGATCTTTCGGTCCGGTGACCGCCCTTGCCAATCTGTCCAACAACCTGAATCAGACTCTGGCAAGCGGGGAGAGGGTCCTCTCCATTCTTGAGGAAACGCCTCAGGTAGAGGAAGTATCCGGCATGGAAGAAGTCTCCTTTACTGATGCAGAGGCGGACAATGTGGACTTTGCCTATGGAGAGGAACAGATCTTAAAAGATTACAGTATCCGCATTCCGAAAGGGAAGATCGTGGGGATCCATGGAGCCAGCGGTTCCGGAAAGTCCACGCTTCTGAAGCTTTTGATGCGCTTCTGGGATGTGCAGGGTGGCCAGGTCCGGATATCCGGGCGGGATGTGCGGGGGCTTAATACAGACAATCTCCGCCGGATGGAATCCTATGTCACCCAGGAGACCGTCCTGTTCCACGACTCTATCGCGAATAACATCGCTGTGGGAAAACCCGGGGCATCCAGGGAAGAGATCGTGGAAGCGGCAAAGAAGGCGTCCATCCATGACTTCATCCTGACCCTTCCGAATGGTTATGATACGGAGGTGGGCGAGCTGGGTGATACGCTGTCCGGTGGCGAAAGACAGCGGATCGGGATTGCGCGGGCGTTTCTCCACGACGCGCCTTTTATCCTTCTTGACGAGCCTACCAGCAATCTGGATTCCCTGAATGAAGGCATGATCCTGAAAGCCCTGAAAGAAGGGCGGGGGGATAAGACGGTGCTGCTGGTGTCCCACAGGAAATCTACTATGAATGTGGCGGATGTGGTGTACCGGATGGATAACGGAAGGCTGTCATAGGGCTGCAGTTTACTGCAGCCCTATGACAGCGGAAGAGTGATACATTAAAGACAAGGTTCTTCAGGCCAACGCCGCACCAAGCGCACGGCACTCTGACAGTGCCTCCTCATCCGGGGCTTCATTGCAGATTACGCTGTCGGCAGCAAGATTGGCTCCGTCCTGACTGCAGCGCTCCTCCCAGCTGCGCATCCATTCCCCGTCGCCCCAACCATAGGAACCGAACAGGGCGATGCTTTTCCCCTGCAGCTCTCCCTCGCAGGCGGTGAACATGGGTTCAAACTCGCTTTCCTCCAACTGTTCCGCTCCCATAGAAGGGCAGCCGAAGGCGATGGCGTCATAGGCGCTGACCTGAACCGCCGAAAATTCGGAGGCAGTGAGAAGATCCACTTCCGCACCTTTTTCCCTTGCGCCTTCCGCCACGGCAGAGGCCATGGCTTCCGTGTTGCCGGTACCACTCCAATAAACAACTGCAATTTTACTCATAAGATCAAACTTCCTTTCTGTTTTTTATCGTGGAAACATCATCCAGCTACTGTAAGCTGCTCGATGGATTTCCCTTGTTTCCATTGCTGAAAATAAATTTTGCTGCACAGATCGTATTTTTCAAAGATTCTTTTTGCCGCCTTTTCATCTCCGTATACCTTCCAGCAGCCCTGGCACTTATGGTTAAAGGCTTTGTTGTCGATGAATCCCAGAACATCTTCTGGCGGGTAACTTAAAAACAGGCCGATCTCATGGGGAAATTCTTTCTCAGACTGGAGACGGCGGATCAGGTGCATCACACAGGCATTGAGATTTTCCGGCGTGTAGCCGTAGCGCAGCAGCAGCTCTCTGGCCTGATGATCCGTAAGGTCATTCTCTAACGCATGAGGACGGTAGACATAGATCAGGGCGCGGCCCTGGCAAACCCTGAGCGGCAGGATACGGATTCCCATGGGCACCAGTTTTTTGTTTAAGCCGGATACCAATCTTGTCAGTTCCTTTCTGCAGGGGCAGACACAGGAAAACAGGTTTCCGGTCTTGATCCCCGCCAGGGTAGGAGAGCAGTGGCGGATGAGCAAATCTTCAGACATGAGCATCTTCCCTTCGTGAATCGTGAAATAGCAGCATCTTCTTTACAATGAGTTAGATAGAACTAACCTTTTGACAAAAAAAATAAATACTTTCAAGTAGAGATATAATATCAAGAAGATTAGTTGCAACTAACTAACGTTGATTATAATGTCCCGGAGCGGAATTGTCAAGTTGTTTTTCTTTGAGGTTCCGTCTTATCGTTTTTCCTTATCGTTTTTCCTTAAAGTTCCGCCTTATAGCGGAAGAACCCGTATGGTTAAAGGATGCGGCGGTACATGCCAGGGATTAAAACAGCCGGAGTCACTGTCCATGGACTCCGGCTGCATAGGGATAGAGATGTGTTATCTCAGCCTCCACCCGGCGCTCTGTCTCTGCAGTTCCACCATATGGCGGAAGAGGCCGTTTTGCTTCATCAGTTCCGCAGGGGTTCCCTGCTCTGTCACCCTTCCGTCAGAGAGAACAACGATCTTATCCGCAGCTTCCACGGTGCGCATCCGGTGGGCGATGACTAGGACCGTCTTGCCCTGGAGCAGGCGGGAGAGAGCTTCCTGAACAGCGCTCTCATTTTCCACGTCCAGGCTGGCAGTGGCCTCATCCAGAAGGATGACCGGCGCATCTTTCAGAAGCGCACGGGCGATGGAGATCCGCTGCCGCTCGCCGCCGGAGAGGGTGGAGCCGTTCTCGCCGATGATGGTCTGATAGCCCTGCGGCAGTTCCCGGATAAATTCATCACACCGGGCGGCTCTGGCGGCTGCGATCACTTCCTCATCCGAAGCGCCCCGGCGGCCCAGACGGATATTCTCCATCACCGTATCCCGGAACAGCACCACATCCTGGAATACCATGGAGTAGGAGCGAAGAAGCGTTTCCGGGTCTACTGTGGATACGTCCGTTCCGCCTAAGAGAACCTTTCCGCCTGTGACGTCCCAGAACCGGGCGGCCAATTTGCAGGCAGTGGATTTCCCTCCGCCGGAGGGTCCGATAAGAGCGGTCACCTCTCCCTGCTTTGCCGTGAAGCTCACATCCTCAAGCACGCCGTCTCCCTCCCGGTAGGCAAAGGAGACATGGTCAAAGGTGATGTCATAGTTCTTCGGTGTAAAGTTTTCTGTCCCCTCCTGTACCGGCTGCTCCAGGATGGAGCGCATCCGCTCGATCTGCAGCTTGGCATTGAAGGTGGCGGCGATATTCTGGAGTACCAGTCCCAGCGGGTCATATAATCTGGCGGCTGCAAAGAGAAACCCGAGAAAATAGAGGAAAGAAAGTTTCCCGGCTGCCAGAAGAGCCCCGCCGGTCAGGATAGTGGTTGCCAGACCCAGCCGGAGGAACGCCTGAGCGGAGCAGACGAACACGCCGGTTGCCAGCTCCGAATGGATAGAGCCCTTTTCCATGGCTGCAAGTTTCTTCTCCAGTTTATCCATGTATGCGTCCTGCCGGCTGCATGCCCTGATATCCCGGATGGTTTCCAGTCCTTCCTGGATACAGTCGGCGACTGCCCGTTTGTTTAAAATATTCTTTGTGCCGAAGGCGTCCTGGATCTTCTTGCTGCCTGCCGTCAGAAGGAGCGCAACAGGCACGACCCACAATATGGCCAGCGCCATCCGCCAGTCGCAGAGAAACATGGCGACGCCGATCACCAGCGTGGAGAAGACGGATGCAAAGAGCTGCGGCACGTAGTGGGAGAACAGTTGGTCCAGACTGGAGCAGTCTGCGATCATGGTGGAGGTCAGGTCGCTCAAGTCCCGGTTTCCGAAAAAGCTTAAGGGAAGCCGCCGCAGGGTTTCCGCCAGGCTTATCCGGCGGCTGGCGCTCTCTTTATAAGTGGCAAGATACAGCGAAGCATACTGGAACCAGTGGAGAACAAACAGCAGGACCAGGACCGCCAGGGCAGAGCCTGTATAGATCCAGAAGCCCTCCATGGGACTGCCGCCGGTTTCCATGGTATCCAAAAGGTGCTGCGCCGTAAACAGGACGGCTCCCACAGGAAGCATCAGGCTTAAGTTGCACACAAAACACCAGATGACGGCTTTGACCAGGTCTTTTGCCCCTTTCTCGCTGAGCGCGAATAAGTGCTGTAATTTCTTTGTCATAATGTCTTTTCCCCCTTTCCGTTTCTGTGCACTGCCTGCCGTGCCTTATGGTATTCTCCGGCAGGATTTCCGACTTTCCAACGGGCGCTGCGCTGATAGTCCTCCCACATGGCGGCATATACGCCGTGCTGTGCGAGCAGGCTCTCATGGCAGCCCTGTTCAGAGATCTTCCCGCCGCTTAAGACGATGATGTGGTCGGCATCCTGTACGGTGGACAGCCGGTGGGCGATCATCAATACGGTTTTATTTTTGATCAGCGCTTCAAACGCCTTCTGGATCTGGTGCTCATTTTCCGGGTCGGCAAAAGCGGTTGCCTCGTCCAGCACCACGATGGGAGCGTCTTTTAAAATGGCGCGGGCAAGAGCGATCCGCTGCTGTTCGCCGCCGGAGAGGTACACGCCTCGGGCTCCCACAACAGTGTCCAGACCATGAGGGAGTTTTTCCAGAATGTCATCACACTGCGCGGCATGTGCGGCGGACAGGACTTCCTCTCTGGAAGCGTCCGGCCGGGCTGCCCGGATATTTTCCAGAAGGCTCTCTTTAAACAGCCGGGTATCCTGAAATACAAAGGCCACCTGTCTCATCAGGTCTTCCGTATCCATTTCCCTGACATTGACTCCGCCGATGGAAACCGTACCGCTGTCCGTATCCCAGAAGCGGGGGATCAGGCTGGCGGCTGTCGTCTTGCCTCCCCCGGAGGGCCCTACCAGCGCCGTCACCTGACCGGGGCGGACTGAGAAGGACACATCGGCAAGAGCCGGGCGGTCTGCGCCGGGGTAGGTAAAGGTCACATGGTCAAAGGATACGGCGGCATCTGCCGGATGTTTCTGTACGCCTGTGTTTTCCATCGGTTTCTGGCTCAGGATCTCGTCCAGGCGTCCCACGGCTTCATCCGCCTCCATGACAGCTTCACTCATGTACATGATCCGGTTGATCATCTGGCCGCAGGCAGGGGCGAACAGAGCATAGAAGATAAAGTTGACAAGCACCGCGCGCACGTCCCCGCCGGAGGCAAGCAGCAGAGCCGCCGGGATCAGCAGGGCGAAAGCTCCGTTGATAAAAGTCAGGAAACAGGTCTGCCCCACACGGCAGCTCATGGCGTACTGGCTGGCAAGGTCGCTGTAGTCCCTGATGGCTGCATAGAAAGCTTTGAAAGAGTACACGGTCTGCTGGAACATTTTTACCACGGGGATGCCCCGGACATATTCCACTGCCTCGCCGCTCATGCGCTCGATCTCCTTCTGATAGCGGTGGAAAAAGCCGGCGTTCTTTCCGCCCATCATCAGGCACATGGACAGCAGCGCCAGTACCATGGTGAGCAGGCAGAGAAGCCCCATTTTCCAGTCAAAGAGGAACAGCATCAGGACGGCGGCAATGGGAGTGACGATCGTTCCCGCCAGGTCAGGAAGCTTGTGGGCAAGCAGATCTTCTGTAAGACCGGCATTGTCATCGATCAGTTTCCTGAGCCGTCCGGACTGACTGCCTGTGAAGAATCCAAGAGGCAGCTTCAGAACATGCGCCATGGCAGAGCGCCGGATATTCCGGGCTGTGCGGAAGGCTGCGATATGAGTGGACATGAGCGCTGCAAAATACAGGACGATACTGCCGATGGCGGTCCATACCGCCCACCAGCCCCAGCGGGAAAATCCGGACACTCCGGTGAGAGAGGGCCAGCTCTCCAGCACATTCCTCGCCGCAAGCCATACGCATACATAGGGGATCAGCCCCAGTACCGCGGACAGGGCGGAGAGGACACAGCCCAGCAGGGTGAGATTTCTGTGCCCGCCCGCATAACCCAGGATGCGGGCAAGGCTGCTTTGCTTTTTTTGCTTCAAAAGATTACCTCCCTTTCGGTTAAAATATTTATCATGAAGTTAGAATTAACTAACCATCATGCAAAAAAGATGGGGGCTACGGCCCCATCAGTTTCAGCCATCCGGCTGTATAAAAGTCCCTGAGCTGATCTGTATAGCGCAGGGCCCTGTCTTTTGGCATATCGTGTATCACGACCTCAAAGATCCCGTTAAACATGCCGCTGGCAATGATATGGCACATCTGTTCATCCAGTTCGGGGATATCCCGTCCAAGACGGCGGAGAACATCCATGTATTTCAGCGTATATTCCACTTCTACCTCGACCATGTTGTGGACGAAATGTTCATAACTGGTGCCTTCTGACCGGCTAAGCAGCAGCTTTACCGGTTCCCGGTGCCGGCAGATATAATCCACCATCCAGTGGACGCAGTCCGAGGACTCCACTCCCATGTGATCCGGCTGCTGTTCTTCGGGCAGTTCCGCGAAAGAAGTCTGGGCTTCCATAAACCTGCCCATAAGGGCGGCGGCATGGGGTTCCACGATGGAGGCGAACAGGGCTTCCTTGCTGGAAAAGTAGCCGTAGAAAGCTCCGGTGGTCACACCGGCATTTTTCACGATCTGGCGAAGGGAAGCGCCCAGGAATCCTTTCTCTGAAAATTCATCCAATGCGGCCTGCTGGATCCGCTCTAATGTAGATACTGTTTTTTCGTCCATTGCGACCTCCGTATAACAGTGATATATAACAATGTTATATTATGAGAATATCCCTTTCCTGTCAAGAGGGTTTCAAGGATTCTATGGGATAGTGAGAAGATTTATCGATAAGCCGGGTTAGGTTTGACTAGCCTGCTCCGGTGTTGCTATGCTGATACGGTATTCTTATGGAAAATCAGCAAAAAGAAAGAAGGGATGACGTGTGAAACAGCACAGATTCTGGGCATGGGCTGCAGTGTTCTGTTTCATAATGGTATTTTATACCGGATACAGACATAAGTGATCAGTCAGCCTTGGACAATTCAGCAATTATTTTTATAGTTTAACAGGAGGTAAGTTATTATGTTCAGTGAATCATTGATGAAGAAGATCGGATTATTTGCAGGGGGCGTCCTCTTCGGGACAGCAGGGGTAAAGATTTTATCCAGCAGGGACGCAAAGAAAGTATATACAGAGTGTACGGCGGCCGCGCTGCGGGCAAAGGACTGCGTGATGAAAACAGTCACGACCGTACAGGAGAATGCGGAGGATATCCTTGCGGAAGCACAGCAGATCAATGAAGAAAGGGCTGCACAGGAAGCAGAGACAGTGCAGGAGACAGAGGAAGACGGTGCGGATCCTTCAGACGAAGGAACTATGTAACCGCCCATGAAATTTATCATAAAGCATGAGATCAGGGGCCGTCTCCGCATCCATGTCGTTCAGGGAAAAATGACATGTGTGGAGGCGGATACTCTTTTCTGGTTTCTGGACAGGCAGAAAAATATAACAGATGTGAAAGTGTATGAACGCACCGCAGACGCTGTCATCTGTTATACAGGGGATCGGAGCGGACTGATCCGTCTGTTGAAGAGCTTCCGGTATGAAGATGTAACCGTGCCGGAAACCGTTGTCCGCAATTCCGGAAGGGCGCTGAACGCCTCATATAAGGAAAAACTGATCGCGAAAGTGCTGCTGCATTACGGCGGAAAGCTTCTGATGCCCTCTCCCCTGCGCGCGGGGCTTGTGATGATCAGGTCGCTTCGATATCTGGCTGCGGGGCTTCGCTGCATCCGGAAGAGGAAGATCGAAGTCCCGCTTCTGGACGCGGCGGCGATCGGGGTCTCTGTCCTGCGGCGGGATTTTAATACCGCCGGGTCGGTCATGTTCCTGCTGGGGGTGGGAGAGCTTCTGGAAGAGTGGACCCACAAAAAATCCGTGGGAGACCTGGCGCGGAGCATGTCCCTGAATATCAAAAAGGTCTGGCTGAAGCGGGACGGGCAGGAAATTCTGGTAAAGGCGGACCAGATCCGAAAAGGCGACGTGGTGACTGTACATATGGGAAATGTGATCCCCTTTGACGGTGAGGTATCCGGCGGGGAAGGTATGGTAAACCAGGTTTCCCTGACCGGCGAGGCCATGCCTGTGCGCAGGGTGCAGGGGCAGTCCGTCTATGCGGGGACCGTGGTCGAAGAGGGAGAGCTGGACGTCCTGGTAAAGGCGGTTTCCGGCTCCACCAGATTTGAAAAGATCGTGGCCATGATCGAAGACTCGGAGAAGCTGAAGTCTTCCATGGAGAGCAGGGCGGAGCATCTGGCCGACAGGCTGGTGCCGTATACACTGCTTGGAACGGCAGGGGTATGGCTCCTGACCAGAAACGTGACAAAGGCATTGTCCGTGCTCATGGTGGACTTCTCCTGCGCGCTGAAGCTTGCCATGCCGCTGACCGTGCTGTCGGCGATCCGGGAGGCAGGCGGGTACGGGATTACTGTAAAAGGCGGAAAATTCCTGGAAGCAGTGGCGGAAGCGGACACCGTGGTCTTTGATAAGACCGGGACGCTCACCAAGGCAAAGCCCACGGTGAAAGAAGTGATCCCCTTTGGAGAGGAACCGGAAGAAGAGTGCCTGCGGATCGCAGCGTGCCTGGAGGAACATTTCCCCCATTCCATGGCAAAAGCCGTGGTGGATGCCGCGAAGAAGCGCCGGCTCGCCCATGAGGAAATGCATTCCAAGGTGGAGTATATCGTGGCTCACGGGATCTCTTCCTATATTGACAGGAAAAAAGTGGTGATCGGAAGCAGCCATTTTGTCTTTGAAGACGAGGGATGCAGGGTCCGCCCGGAATACCGGGAGCGATTTGAGGCGCTGCCGGAAGAATACTCCCACCTGTATCTTGCCATCGAGAAGGAGCTGACGGCGGTGATCTGTATCGAAGATCCGCTGCGGGAAGAGGCGGCGGACATGATCCGTGCGCTGAGAGCAGAAGGAATACAGAAAACAGTCATGATGACCGGGGACAGTGAGAAGACAGCTGCCGCTGTCGCACGCCGGGTCGGCGTAGACGAATACTATGCAGAGGTGCTGCCGGAAGAAAAGGCCGGCTTTGTAGAGCGGGAGAAAGCGTCGGGACACAAGGTTATCATGATCGGGGACGGAATCAACGATTCGCCGGCTTTGTCTGCCGCCGATGCGGGGATCGCCATCAGCGACGGAGCGGAACTTGCAAGGGAGATCGCCGACATTACCATTGCGGCGGAAGACCTGGCAGAGCTGGTCGTTCTGAAGCGCCTTGCCAACGGGATGATGAAGCGGATCGGGAAAAATTATCACCAGATCATCGGGATCAACGCTGGGCTGATCGCGCTCGGCGTTGCCGGAGCGCTCCAGCCGACGACTTCGGCGCTGCTCCACAACACGTCTACACTGCTGATCAGCTTAAGGAGTATGAGAAATCTCTTGACAGGAAAATCTTTTTGTCCGATAATATGCCATACAGATACCCCTAATGGTATAAAGGAGGCAGAATATGAAACAATGTATGGACTCAGACAATCTCCACCGCCGGCTGAAGAAAATCATCGGACAGGTGCAGGCCATTGACCGCATGATCGATGAAGACATTCCCTGTGAAGATATCCTCGCGCAGATCAATGCAGCAAAGTCCGCGCTCCATAAAGCGGGGCAGGTTGTTTTGGAAGGGCATATCAAACACTGTGTCAGGGACGGGATCGAGCACGGCGACGCTGACCAGACGATCGCGAATTTTACGAAAGCAGTAGAGCGCTTTGCGAATATGAACTGAATATCAGATGAAAGCCAGCCATAACAGTCAGGCTGGTTTTCTTTTATCTCATTGACAACCTATACCCCCATACGTATAATATACACATACCTATATAGGTATGTGGAAGGAGGAACATATGTTGAAAACACTGGAAAACTTTCTGGAATGGGGAGGGGTAAAAAAAGATGTGACCTGCCTGATCTTATCAGGGATCGCACTGCTTGCCAGCCTTTTGGACGTTGAATTATTTCATATAAACCCTGCGTGGATCGCGATCATCCTGTGCGGGGTCCCAATCATTCTGGAAGCAGTCATAGGGCTTGTTACAAGATTTGATATTAAGGCGGACGTCCTTGTCTCCCTTGCGCTGATCGCATCCGTTATCATCGGGGAGATCTTTGCTGCCGGGGAGGTTGCATTTATCATGCAGCTCGGAGCGCTTCTGGAAGATCTGACTGTGGCGAAGGCAAGGGCAGGGATCGAGAAGCTGGTCCATCTGACGCCGCGGACGGCGCGCCGGATCTTTGACGGGAAAGAGGAAGTCATCCCGGCCGAGCAGGTACAGGCAGGCGACGTGCTGAGAGTGCTCCCCGGTGAGACGATCCCTGTTGACGGGATCATCTTATCCGGGCAGACTTCTGTTGATCAGGCGGTTATGACGGGCGAATCCATTCCGGTGGATAAGGGAGCAGGTGACAGTGTTTCCAGCGGAACCGTCAATCAGTTCGGTTCCTTTGATATGAGAGCGACAAAAGTGGGCGACGACAGCTCGATCCAGCGCATGATCAGGCTGGTCCAGTCGGTTGACGCCGGGAAAGCGAAGATCGTCGGGATCGCAGACCGCTGGGCAACGTGGATCGTAGTGATCGCTCTGAGCGCGGCGGGACTGACATGGCTCATCAGCGGGGAGATCATCCGTGCGGTAACGATCCTTGTTGTTTTCTGCCCATGCGCGCTTGTCCTTGCTACGCCAACAGCGATCATGGCTGCGATCGGGAATGCGACAAAACACGGATTTCTCGTAAGGGAAGGAGACGCCCTGGAGCGGCTGGCGTCTGTAACGAAGATTACATTTGATAAGACGGGAACCCTCACTTACGGGACGCCGAGGGTGACTGCGGTAAAAAGCTTCAGTAAGGAGTGGACCGACGGGGAGCTTTTCCGGCTTACGGCCTGTGCGGAACAGCGCTCGGAACATCCGCTGGGGAAAGCGATCGTGGAAAGCTATAAAAATCAATATTCTGACGAGCTGCTGGCACTGGCACGGTTTCAGATGATCCCGGGGCAGGGAGTGTCGGCAGAGGCGGGAGGATATGAGATCCTTGCCGGAAATCCGGAGCTGCTCCAGGCGGATCAGATCACCCTGCCGGAGGATATGAGGGCCGCTGCGGCTGCTTATCTGGAGACCGGAAGCACGATAACCTATGTGGCGGTCTCGAAAACAGCCGTCGGATTCATCGCCCTGTCAGATACGCTGCGGCAGGATGCGCCTGACACGGCTGCGCGCATCCGGGATACCGGAGCTGCCCCTGTGCTGCTGACAGGAGACAATGAGAAAGCGGCGGGATATATGGCGGGGCAGCTGGGGATCCGTGAGATCCATGCAAACTGTCTGCCGGAGGACAAGCTGCGGTATATCGAGACGTTCCAGAACAACGGAGAAATGGTCTGCATGATCGGGGACGGGATCAATGACGCACCCGCTTTGAAGAAAGCCTGTGTGGGGATCGCCATGGGCGGGATCGGAAGCGATATCGCGGTCGATGCGGCGGATATCGCCCTGATCAACGATAAGATCAGCGAGCTTCCCCACCTGCTCCTTCTGGCAAGGCGGATGATGCTTACGATCAAATGCAACCTCACATTTTCCATGACACTGAATTTTATCGCTATCGTTCTCGCGATCACAGGAGTGCTGAACCCGGTAGTCGGCGCGCTGGTCCATAACGCCGGATCAGTCATCGTGATTGTTAATTCTGCATTTTTGCTGGGATGGAAGAAAAAGAGCAGGTCTTAAATAAGAAAAAATATCAATAAAATCCCACAATAAGTTGTTGATATCTAATTTTTGTTAGTATATACTAATTCATGGATAAATGATACATATTATCAATTCGTGAGAATGCGGTAATGCAGGAAAACGGACGGAGGGATTGTTATGACGGATGCGGTCATTATACTTGTGATCGTAGTATTTTTGATCTTTGCGCTGAAAGGATCGATCAAACATTTCAAAGGCGAGGGGGCATGCTGCGGCGGTGGTTCCGGCAGTGTGAAACCGAAAAAGCCGAAAAAGAAGAAGCTTGACGGTCCGGTGGTCGGGCGATGCACGATCCGTATTTCAGGCATGCACTGCCAGAACTGTGTCAACAGCGTGACCAGCGCGCTCAACGCCATAGAAGGAGTTTCCGCCAGGGTAAGCCTCAAAGAGGGCAGCGCGGAGGTCTCGTATGACCGTGAGGTGGATGAGACTGAGCTGAAAGAGGCGGTAGAAAAGGCGGGCTTTAAAGTTATCAGCATTTCTTAACTATAAGGCGGGAATATATGGTGAGCAGAAAAGACGAGATCATTGAGCGATTAAAAGAAAACGGATGCCGGATCACCAGGCAGAGAAGGATCCTGATCGACATTATCCTTGAGAACGACTGCGCGAGCTGCAAAGAGATCTTTTATAAGGCATCACAGGAGGACAAAAAGATCGGTGCAGCGACGGTCTATCGGATGATCAATGTGCTGGAAGAGATCGGCGCGATCAGCCGGAAGAATATGTACCGGGTTGAATGCGGGGAAGCCTGTGCAGACCGGAGCGGATGCGAGATCATCCTGGAGGATGATACCGTCTTCCGGCTGCCGCAGGAGAAGCTGGATCAGATCGTCCGGGAGGGCGCCAGACAGCGGGGATACCTGAGCGGCAGTAAGAAAATATCGAGGATCATTTATCACGGCGGGCAGACATAGCTGACGGAGTATCAGGAGAAGTTACAGATGTCTCTTATCAACAAAGAAATCAGTGACTTTACGGGGAGGCTTATCTGAAAAAGGGAGAATACCGGGTATGAAGATAAATGAAAGAAAACGGAAGCCGGTCAGGCTTGGCACACACGGGGAGGATTATGGAAACTGGATGTCCGCACCGGTCTTTTATATGGTGGGTGCGCTGGTTGTCCTCATGGCGGTCTTATGCGTCATATCGCATTTTATCCCCGGTATGAGACTGATCGGAGTTCTGGCGCTGGCTGCTGCAGCGGCAGTGCTGTTCCTTCTTGCCTGGATCACCTGGATCCGGCGGCAGTATGCCTTTGGCGGGGGCGGAATGATGGAGAAGGTACATGAGGTTCTTCTGTCTCAACTGGATTTCGACGGGAAGGGGACGCTTCTGGAGATAGGATGCGGATCAGGTGCGCTCTCCATCCGGGCGGCGCTTTCCTGGCCGGAGGCGGAAGTGACCGGCATGGATTACTGGGGCGCAGTCTACAATTACAGCCAGGCTATGTGCGAGAGCAATGCCCGGAGCGAGGGCGTATCCGAGCGGTGCCGGTTCCTTCACGGCGACGCCCGGAAGCTGGACTTCCCGGACGAGACCTTTGATGCCGTGGTGAGCAACTATGTTTATCATAATATCAACGGCTCCGACAAGCAGGCCCTGCTTCTGGAAAGCCTCAGGGTACTGAAAAAGGGCGGCGTATTTGCCCTCAACGATAACATGAAGCCCCACATGTATGGGAATATGGAAGCATTTGCAGAAAACCTGCGCAAAATGGGATATCAGGAAGTGCGGATCATCGATACGGCGCAGGAGGCTTTCGGTTCCCATCGCCGGGCTGCCCTGATGATGCTGGGAGATTCCCGGATGCTGGCAGGCCGGAAATGAGACGGCGGCGCCAATGGCCGGACAGACCGGGACAGCCGGTCATAATTATATGGAAAGAAAAAACGTGCTGCATTTCGTGGAAATCCACTTTGACTGCAGCACGTTTTTTAACGGAAACTCAGAAAAGTTATCGTTTTATGTTAAATGCCTGAAAACCGGGATATACGGCGCTTTCCCCCAATTCTTCCTCGATGCGCAGAAGCTGGTTGTACTTGGCGACACGTTCGCTCCGGCTGGGTGCGCCTGTCTTGATCTGGCAGGTATTGAGCGCCACGGCAAGATCGGCGATAGTGGTATCCTCTGTCTCTCCGGAGCGGTGGGAGGTCACGGCGGTGTATCCGGCCTTATGGGCCATCTTGATGGCTTCCAGCGTTTCAGATACGGAGCCGATCTGATTCAGCTTGATCAGGATAGAGTTCCCGCATCCCAGAGAGATCCCCTTTTCCAGACGCTCTGTATTGGTGACAAACAGGTCGTCCCCTACAAGCTGGATGCGGCCGCCCAGTTCTTTTGTGAGGATCTGCCAGCCTTCCCAGTCTTCTTCATCCAGGCCGTCTTCGATGGAATAGATGGGATATTTGTCCACAAGGGATTTCCAGTGTTCGACCAACTCAGCCGAAGTGAAAGTCTTTTTGCATTTCGGGAGGATGTATTCGCCCTTTTTATTCCCTTTCCATTCGCTGGACGCTGCATCCATAGCGAGGACAAAATCTTTGCCGGGTTCATATCCTGCCATTTTTACTGCCTCGAGGATGCATTCGATGGCTTCCTCATCGCTGGAAAGATCCGGTGCAAAACCGCCTTCATCTCCCACAGAGGTTGCCAGCCCTTTTGATTTCAGAAGGGACTGAAGGGAGTGGAAGACCTCTGTACACCATCTCAGGCCCTCGGAGAAACTGGAAGCGCCCGCCGGCATGATCATAAATTCCTGTACATCCACGGTGTTTGCCGCATGGGCGCCGCCGTTTAAGATGTTCATCATAGGGACCGGAAGCCGGTTGGCATTCACCCCGCCGAGGAAACGGTACAGCGGGAGATCAAGGGAAGCTGCAGCCGCCCTGGCGCATGCGATGGAAACGGCGAGGATCGCATTTGCCCCGAGGTTGGATTTGTCTTTTGTGCTGTCCGCACGGATCATGGCATTGTCAACAGCGTAGATATCGCTGGCGTCCATGCCTGTCAGCACCTCGTTGATCGTGGTGTTGATATTGTGTACGGCCTTGGACACGCCTTTTCCTCCGAAACGGGAAGTATCCCCGTCCCTTAATTCCAGCGCTTCAAATTCCCCGGTTGACGCCCCGCTTGGGGCAGCGCCTCTTCCGGCCGTCCCGTCTGCCAGAAAAACCTCCGCTTCCACAGTGGGATTTCCTCTGGAATCAATGATCTCCCGTCCGATCACCTTTTCAATCTTTAAATAATCCATAGACATTCATCCTTTCTGGCGAAAACATCCCCGCCCCACTCAGCAGGCATGGGGCAAAGGAGTTTTCATGATTTATTCATATTGGTTAGAAATAACTAACCACACATATTCTATCAAAGAAAAAAGAAAAATTCAATTATATTTTTGACAATCATTCTCAACTAGTATATAATGCGGTTAGAAAAGACTAATCAAAAGGAAAGAAGGCCTGTAAAGTGGGAAGGTATTACAGATTGTCAAAATCAATCACGGAAGAGATGGCTGCAGAGATCCTGAGAGAGGCAAGAGAGGTTAAAAACGTCCGTGAGGCGAAGTTTCTGGAGGATTGTTCCAAAATCCTGGTATTGACAGAAAAAGAGAACTATCCGGAAGTGATGACCAGGCTTGTCAATATTTTCAGCCGTGTCGGCCGCGGGTGCGAGATCTCTTTCGCAGGCTTTGCAGATCAGGATGAGTAGGAAAAGGAAATTCCTGATCCCGGCAGCCCTTGTACTGATCGGCGTTTCCCTCTGGAACATCCTCCCGGATTATCTGGATAAGCGCGCCTCATCCCGGACCTATGAAGAACTGAGCGAAGATTATACAGAGGTTCCGGCAGGGGACGATACAGAAAAGAAGAAGGACTGGTGGCTTACAGACGTGCTGATCCGGTTTGACGAACTGAAAGAACAGAATTCAGATATCGTGGCATGGATCCGCTCGGACGATCCGGAAAGTACCGGGATCGATTATCCTGTCCTCTACTCAGGGGATAATGAGAAATATCTGAGAAGAGATCTGTACGGAGAGGAGCATATCGCCGGGAGCATCTTCCTGGAGGGGCTGAACCGGCCGGATTTCACGGACTATTATACGATCATCTACGGGCATAACATGAATGATGGGAGCATGTTCGGCGGCCTGAAAAAATATAAGGAAAAGGAGTTCTGGGAAGAGAACCCGTATTTTACCCTGTATACGGAAGATATGGCATACCGGTATCAGATCTTTGCCTGCCAGGAGGCGGCAAACGGCGGGGACGTCTATAAGATCGGATACGAACCGGGAGAAGAGTATCAGGCGCTGATCGACGGCATGACCGGCGATTCCCTGATCGATACAGGCATCCATCCGGACAGCAGTCATAAAGTGATGACCCTCTCTACCTGCACCGGAAGCGGATACAGCAGGCGCTTTGCCGTCCATGCCGTGTGCGTGGATGTGCAGGAAACAGCAGGAAACCTTGGCGAATGAAAAAGTTTATTGCATATCGAATGGAGGGATGATTTTATGTGCCATATAGCATTAAGCATACCAGATGAAGTCCTTTATGATACAAAAATGAGCCATGAGCAGGCAAATCAGTTTGCAAGACAGGCAGTGGCGCTTGCTCATTACACACAGAGCGGCGTGTCCATAGGATATTGTTCCCGGATAGCAGGAATGACAGAAGAAGAATTTCTGGAGGAGTTGGATAATGCGTAAAGTAGTTGAAACTGGGATCAAAGAAGCCGGAAAGAGTATGGAATAAGACTATGATAAGCATGTGAAAAGTAACCGCGAAAGCGGTTACTTTTATAGAGAATGGTTAGTTATAACTTACCACGGGGGTTAAAACAAACCAACAGGAGGAAGATATGGAAAAACAGGGACATCCGACCAAGATAGGAGCGATCGGCACAAACGTGCCTAAAAACACAGAGGAAAAGGAAGAGGATTTCCTGGAGACGATATTCAGCCGCTGGCGCAGCGGGAAGGCGATGCGCCTGACAGACTTTGCCATGGAGACAGGGGAGAACAAGGCTCATCTGTTTTTTGTCAAGTACTTTTCCCTGAAAAAAGCGTCGGAATTCCCTTTTTTCAGCAAGGGATTTTCCCTGCCTTCAGCGGGCATTATGCATCCCTGCGCATGAGGGCGTGCTCCATTCGGTAGCTTTTCCCCTCGAAGATCAATAAATGTCCGTGATGGACAAGCCGGTCGATCATTGCAGCGGCCATCTGGTCATCCGTAAAGATCCCTCCCCATTTTGAGAATTCCAGATTGGTTGTCAGGATCAGGCTCTTGCTCTCATAGCTGTCAGATATAACACGGAACAGCAGCTGGGATCCGTCCTTATCGACTGGTACATATCCCCATTCATCCAGTATGAGCAGGTCAAGGCTGCGGAGATCCCGCAGAAGGCGCTCCAGCGTCCCGTTTTTCCGCGATTCCGCAAGCCTCAGCACAAGTTCTGTTACGGTATAAAACTTCGTCTTGTAACCGAGATTGCAGGCCTTTACGCCGGCTGCGATTGCCATATGGGTTTTACCGATGCCCACTGGACCGTAAAGCACAAGATTCTTTTTCCCCGGGACAAACTCAAGGGTTTCCAGTTCCTCCCTGCTGAATGCAGGGGGAAATTTTACGCAGTGATAGCTGTACCCCTCAAAGGTCTTATAGGTTGGGAACCCGGCCCGTTTAATCAGACGTTTTCGTCGGTTTTCATCCCGGAGAGTCAATTCCGCCTGCAGCAGTTCCAGAATAAACTCCAGCTGCTTCTGCGTCCCTTTTTCCCGGCAGATCTCTGAAATCCTGCCCGAAAGGAAGAGCTGCCGGCTTGCTCCAAGGATCTGTGTACAGAAATCCTCTTTCATCTTCGGTGTCATCATGAAACAGTGTCTCCTTCCTTCAGAAACATATCATCATATACTGCAAGGGATGGGCCTGCCTCCGGCGGTGTATAAATGCCATATCCGGTAATCCTTGCGGCAAGCACGGAAGCATCACAGATGTTAATACTGCCTCTTGTACAGGCCATCTCCATAGCGCTGGCCGCTGCTTGAAAGCCGTACTGGCTGGTCAGCTCATTCATGATCCGGAGGCAGTCCTTCAGTTTCTCTTTCGGCTGGGCATCCATGTAAGCCCTTAAAGCATCCGGTGTTTCGCGGCGCAGCCCGCTGTTTCCCCATGCTCCGGAGTTTTTCATCAGGACAGCCAGCGTGGTACTGTAATCGCTGATATCCGTGCGGTTATCTCCGTAAGCGCGCCGGTGAGTCGTGACGACCTGTCCGCCTTCTGTAAGAATGTCAACGGTATGGGCACGAATTCCCACCAGCACCTGTTTGTTTGCGTTTTCCGGCCTGGTAGAATAGAAATGCTTTCCATCCATACAGACTTTGCCGAAACCATCCGCTTTCAGCCATTCATATCGGCAGACATCGAACCGTTTTGGCGGCAGCATCAGGAGGGCTTTCCTGTCTTCTTCAAACAATTCCCGGATAGGGATCTGTTTCTTATAATGGAGTTCGGAAGCTTTCTTTTCATGGCGGGCAAGCAGCTTCCGGTTGTACTTCTCTATCTCATTGAAATGCGGGACCGGAACAAACAGGTTCGCACGGTTATAATCAACCTTGCGCTCCACATTCCCTTTTTCCCAGCCGGAATAGGGGTTGCAGAAGCGCACCCGGAAGTGATAATGGGCTCGGAAACGGGAGAAAAGTTCTGATTCATGGATCGCATCGCCAATCCGCCGCCCGACACCGGTTGCATTGTCAAAGATCAGTAACGGCGGTACGCCGCCGATAAATTCAAAGATATCCTGCAGGCCCTGGCAGACACACTCCGCAGTTTCTCCGCCGAATACCTGGCTGTATCCATCATTGCTGTAAGGGAACGACACGGTCAGATATTTCTTGCGGCAGAGCTTCCCGGCCTCATAAAAGTCAGCTTCCCCAAAATCAACTTGTGCAGGTCCGGGATCCCAGATCAGTTCCAGGTTTGCTTTCTCCGTTTGGATGGAACGGCATTTCTTCATGTAGCGTTGGACAATGCTGTAACTCCCGGTATAGCCATGTTCCTCCACGAGACGCTCATAGACTCTCTGAGCGGTATGGTGCTGCTTTCGCCAATGTTTCTTGTCTTCGTCCAGCCACTCCTGGATGATGGGCTTGAAGGGATCCAGTTTGGATGGCTTCTCCTGGATAACGGGTGGCTGCGGTGAGAAATCATCCTGCGCAAGATACTTGCGTATCGTTTTGGGATCAGCACCTGTTTTTTTAGAGATTTCACTGATCCGGTATCCACAATTGCTCAAGTCTTTGATATGATTGATTTGGGACATAGTGAGCATCTTCCTTTCCTCCTTTATCTTTGGTGGTGCTTAGATAAAGGATAAATATAATGTAAAGGGGAATCAATATGTCCCGCTTTATTTAGGGAATTTCCCTTGCTTTTTTCAGGGAATTCTGACGCTTTTTTTCGGTAAATTTAGTGTATCATAAACACTCATCTGAGAAGCCTGGCAAAACGTCTGGTGAACCACGGGTATATCCAGATGTCGGAGGACGTGATCACGCTGACGGACATCGGGAAGATCAGGGGAAAAGAGTGCATGGACCGGCACCAGCTCCTGACCCAGTTTTTCCAGATGGTCAGCGGCATGACAGAAGAGGAAGCCGAGAAGGACGCCTGTCGGGCAGAGCATACCATCAGCAGGGCGGCGATGGAGGGGATCACGAATTTTCTGATCCAGGGCGATGTGTATGACAGGAGTTATTCCAATATGGACCTGTCCCTTTTCTTTGATCCGGGTGTTTACTTCATGGCGATGGATATCTATGAGATCGAGCGGCGCAGCCCCCGGATCCTTGCGAAGGAGTGGGATCTTTTTGAACCTTACGCCTGTCTGGAAGTAAAGGACGGCAGGTCGGTTTTCCGATTGAAAGAAAAAGAGGCAGGGAACAGGCGCAGCCTCTGGTACAGAAGCGATAACAGGTGGAAACAGGCCGCCAGTGAGGATGGAGAATTTCTGTTGGAAAGCACGCTCTTTGCATATACAGCCAACGGCCGTTTCCCGGTCACGGAAGGGACTGTCACGGCTGCTGTCACAGAGGAGGGCAGGGAACCGCTGACCCTGGACTGCAGGGAAATCAATATCCATGTGATCTGAGAAAGGAAAATGAAATGCCGACAGGAGATAATTTAAAACGGGATGGGAGACCCTCTATGATGCAGATCCGCTGCCTGCAGGAACTGAAGAGGCTGCAGCCGGTGGGCAGAGGGTTCCAGGTGGTGATCGCCGAGAAATGTCATATCTCTGCCCCGGGGATCAATAAAAGCCTGAAAAAGGCCATAGAGCAAGGCCTGATCACAAAGTACTATACATTCACAGAATACGGAGAACAGTGGCTCGGCGTCTATGGACGTCTGGTGGAACGCCTGGAGCGGTATCTGGAAGAGATTCAGATACCGGAATCGGAAAAGGAAAAACACATCCGGATGATGGTGGAGGATATGGATCCGTTCCTGCTGGAATCCATACTTTCCGCAAACGAAAGACAGGTAAAGCCCGGGGACAGGAAATATAAAAGCCTCATGGAAGAAGTGGACTGCAATATCGGTGAAAACAGAGGAATCCGGGTGCGGATCGCAGTATACCGCATGGACAGGAGAAAAAATGGGAAAGACGCCTTTTCCATGGGAAACCGGGCATTTGAGCCGGAGGCGCAGCTGATGAAAAGAGATGGAAGGGATTGCCTGATCCTGCGAATCCGGGAGATGGAGGCGAGATCCAGGATCGACGGGAGAGAAATGACCGGGCGGATCAGCAGCCTGAAATATGAGCAGGGCGAAGAATTAAAGAGGGTAAAGGATCTGACGGAGGAATCCGAAGAGATCGTGATCCCGCTGGAGGCATTCAAAATGCATGTCAGCCCCGGCGGGGAAATAAAAGGCGTGCTGCCGGTCACGGTGACATGCAGCGTGGGGAACGGGCATATGCCGGAAAGCACCGCTTTGTTGATGTTCTGGATGTAAGCTGCTCCTGAATGGAAAGAAACGAAATTGATTTAAAATGATAAATAAATTTCAATAAAAAGGAAAATAGACATATAAATAACTAAAATATCTGAAAATTAACCAAGAAGCAATAAAAAACCTGAAAAAAGTTGTTGACAGTGTTGGAATAAAGTGGTATATAATGATTACATAGGTTAGGAACTACTAACCTAAATAAGAAGAGTCTAACTACATATAAACGGAATTTTTCTTCGTTTTGTGGTGTTTCGGGAGAAAGATAACGGTGTATGTGGTTTCTCTTTGAAACACCATTTTTTATTTTTAAATGCCTATATGGCAGGAAAGGGGCATTTTATGAAAAAGCTTTTTAAGAAGTATAATCAATTTGGATTTTACAGTTGCAGTTTGGATTATGCCGGTTAGTTCGTCTGGCGATCTTGTTATTTTTGAATAACCTTGATCAGCGATCAAGAAAGCCATCGCTCTGCGGTGGCTTTCTTAGGCTAATACAGAAAAAAGGGGACTTATTATGAAACATATTTATAAAAAAACTCAAAGTTTTTTTGCTATACTCCTTGTTATTTGCTTGTGCACAAATAGTTTTATAAATGTATTTGCGGAAGAAAGTAAAGCTGCGACCTATGAGATTACAGTAAATGAAGTAAAGAATGGACTTTTGAGCGCAGATAAGATGACTGCGGGAGAAGAAGAAACCATAACCCTTAGTGCAGAACTGGAAGAAGGGTATGCCCTTTATGCATGGACGGTAACTGATGAAGAAGGAAAAGAGATAGAGGTAACCGAAAATACATTCAAAATGCCAGCATCAGATGTGACGGTCAGTGCAAGGATTTACACAGCTGAAATTGTAGAATTGATGAATCTTCTGGATGAGATTGATGCCATGGATCCTACACTTTATACAGAAGAAAGTTGGAACAATCTGTCGTCGGCAAGAGAATCTATAAAGGATCCGACACAGTTAGGAAAATATGCTTCTATGATGACAGAAAGGCTACAGTCGCTTATAGATGAACTGATACTTGTGGATAAAACTGCGACCTATGAGATTACAGTAAATGAAGTAGAGAATGGACTTTTGAGCGCAGATAAGATGACTGCGGGAGAAGAAGAAACCATAACCCTTAGTGCAGAACTGGAAGAAGGGTATGCCCTTTATGCATGGACGGTAACTGATGAAGAAGGAAAAGAGATAGAGGTAACCGAAAATACATTCAAAATGCCAGCATCAGATGTGACGGTCAGTGCAAGGATTTACACAGCTGAAATTGTAGAATTGATGAATCTTCTGGATGAGATTGATGCCATGGATCCTACACTTTATACAGAAGAAAGTTGGAACAATCTGTCGTCGGCAAGAGAATCTATAAAGGATCCGACACAGTTAGGAAAATATGCTTCTATGATGACAGAAAGGCTGCAGTCACTTATAGATGAACTTGTACTTGTGGAAAAAGACACGGGTGATTCGGAGTTTAAATTAGAAGATGGCTATTATATATTACCAGTTTCATCCTACGATAATGTAGAGAAAACAATTACGGGAGATCTTGGTTCTGCAGCACATGTTGCCCCTGGCTTTAATAACAGAGCAATGTTAAAAGTAAGCGGTGGCAAGTACGAGATAACTTTAAGAATCCTATTTGGAAATAAAGTAAATGGAATAGGCGCATTAAAGGAAGAAAACTTTAATGGATCTATAATGCACGATGCGAATCACACATGGGCAAAATATACTGGAAACAAGTGTTGGTTTGATATTGGAATTGGAGAAAAAGAAGGGGCTAATGAGGAAAATAACACATATTGGAAAGATTTTGATTCTACATGGAATGAAAACTACAATACGTATGATGTAACTTTTGCTGTGGATGACATATCTAAAGATTTTCTGATGTATTTGAACTACGACATTACATCTACAATTTCCTCTTCTATTCTGGAGGTCGTGGATTTTAATGAATATGCTGCGAAAAAAGTAGATATGGAAGAGTATAAAAGCATAGAGAATATAGCATATTCGTTATATGGAAGAATAAATGCGATAGGATGCGACGATTATATTTCAGAAACATTGGAATGGTGTGTGCAGTCTGACAGTGCTTATGCAAAAATATGTTTTGAAGAGGCTGCTTCTGAAAAATATTCAATTGTTGCAGGATCTAAATCCGCAGATGCAGTTGCGATAGAAAATAATTGCTTTAATATAGAATTTAACTTGAATAATTTCAATGATATCATCTTGGGGAGAACGTTCTATATCAAAGAAACTAATAATGAGGATGGTACAAGTGCAAGTCTATACTTAACACTGTATCCAGAAATTGAAGAAGCGGAGAACATCGAACTAACAGAGCAAATTACTGGAAGCAAAATTATAACTAATACAGATATTTTATCTGAAAAGGCGACCCTGACGGCAAGTGAAATTCTTGATGATACAGAATCAGTAAACGACCCGTATACGGTCATTTATAATAATTTAGGATCGTCTTATAAAAATATCTATATGTATAAATGGAGCATATTATATCCAAATGGCACAGAAAGTATGAATATGTCTGAACCGGTACAAATGAAATTTAAAATACCCGAATCATGGAATGCAGACGCTGTACAACTTTTTGGATATTATGAAAACTATGGATTTGATCCCACAGTAGAAGGTGATTTAGAGGAAGACGAAGAAGGTAATAAGTACTTTACTATTACAACATCAACATTAGGTTGGTATGCATTGTATGAAACAAAAGATATGTCTGCTTCTGGGGCTGAACTGGAAGATGGCACATATTCTGTTCCTGTCAGCGTTTATCATTTGACAACAGAAGGACAGCTTTCTATGGCAGATCGCTGCCTTGGCGATAATGCGACGATAGTGGTGATGGACAGCGAAAAATATCTCTATATGGACTACACTGCCGTTACACAGATGGAACTGACATCCTATATGACTAAGATGTGGATATACGGAGATGATATGCAAATGGAGGGAAACAAGCCTAAAGGAACATTAAATCCGGTTATATTCACTTCGTATTACAAAAACGAAGACGGTACATATCTGACTGATGATTTTAACCAAGGAACATTAAATTATTATCCAAAAGAAGGATATGTCCGCTTGGTCAGTGATGAAGCTCAGTGGCCGGCGAGATTTAAAGTCCCGATCATGGATGCCATTGGGGGAGGAAACTTTGAGCAAGATGCATGGCTGACTCTGGATTGGTCAAATGCAGAAAAAATTTCAACTGCAACACCGGACGCCCCAATCAAAGATGCTCTCGGAGAAATGATCTCCATAGCGGAAACGGCTGTTAAAGAAGAATATACTCCGGCAACATGGAGTGTATTGGAAGAAGCGTATAAGACAGCTAAGGATGTTTACGAAAAGAATTCCTCCACAAAGGAAATGGAGACGGCTTACGCTTCTCTTCGTGATGCAGTGGACGCTCTGGAAAAACCAGAGGCAATGGAACTGGAACCAGGGGTTTACACGGTAGAGGACTCTTTTGACCAGGGCGATGGAGTTACACAGACCCGGCTTCTTGTGTCGGAAAATGAGACGAAGGTTTATCTTACCCTGAACGGAGTAAAGGAGTTCTATTACTATGATACGGAAAATGCGCAGTATACAGAGCCGGAACTGGAGACCGGCGAAGACAATGAAGGAAATCAGGTAATAGAGCGTGCGGTTATTACGTATGCGTCAACGCCGTCACTGATATCGGTCAGATATCTGGCGGGGGATGATGAGACAGTTACAGGTTCACTGACTCTGAATGACTGCACGAAGCAGGAAGTGACGAAAGAAGCTCTTGCGGCAGCCCTTGAACAGGCAAACAAAATAGTAGAAGCAGCAACGGAAACTCCGGAAGATTACGATGGAGAAAAAATAGACGCATTAGTCCAGGCGGTTGCTGCAGCCACAAAAGTAAACAGTGACCCGGTTGCGATCCAGACAGAAGTAGACGAACAGGTTTCTGCACTGGAAAAAGCGGCTGCAGAGGCGGGCGGCAATACAGATGAAGAGCGTACGGCATTAGAAGCAGCGATCACGGCGGCAAATGGAGAAGTGGCAAAAGAAGATGTCTATACTGCATCGAGCATCACTGAACTGAAAGATCTGATCGCTTCGGCGCAGGAACTCCTGAATGGAACGCCGACTGCTTCCCAGATCGAGGCTATGACGCTCCGGATCCAGACATTCCTGGAAGAGGGGCTGATCCTCAAAGCGGATTTCACAGAACTTCAGCAACTCTATGATACAGCGGTGAAAACAGCGGAGAACGCAGATGAAAGTTATTCCGGTTATGCAAACCTGACTGAGATCACCAAACAGGCAGAAACGCTACTGAATAACAGTGATGCGTCACAGAGTGAAGTGGATTCTATGGCAGAAGCCCTTACTCTTGCGATCAGCGCACTGGACGATTCTGTGGAGAAAGAGGATCTCAGAGGACTGGCAGAACAGGCGGAGAAACTGATCTCAGACGGAAATTATAGCGGATGCACCCAGGCGACACAGGAGCTGCTGAATGCCAGCCTCGAGGCGGCCAGGGCGGTTCTGTCTGATCCGGCGGCGACACAGTCTGAAGTAAATAAGCACTACGATATGCTTCTGGCTGCAGATGCGGCTATGGTCAAAGAGCAGACCGGGCTTGCAGATGGAATTTATGAGGCGGATGCAACGGTGCTCCATGCGGCTGATACAGACGGGACCCAGCTCAGTATGGCAAATTCTGCAGTGGATAAACCGGTGCAGGTGATCGTGGAAAACGGAATTCCGAAAGCAATCCGGTTAAGTTTCCACGCTCTGACCACTACAGGACTTACAGGATATCTCGGAAATCTGTGGTACTTCCCCGGATACCGTGATGCGGCCGTGCCAAACGGACAGACGCCGGTGCAGGCGGAAGTGGAAACCTGGTATACAGATGAAGAAATCGGTGAGGATCCTTATGCGGACTACATGGATGGAGAACAGTATCCAAAATCTATGCTGATCCCCATTGAGTCAGATGGAAACGGCGTTTATTATACGGAATACTGGATCCAGGTATTCGTGCCGGTCATGGAGTACATCAATACCGGAAGTGGAACCCAGTATGCAAGGCTGAAGCTGGAGATCGATGACTGGAGTGATATGAAGCAGATCAGCGGAACTGTAAACACAGATAAAGAGGAACTTCAGAAACAGCTTCAGGTATTAAAAGATTTCCTTGAGGCGATTTCCAAAGAAGATGCAGATCCGTCAAGAGAGGACTTCCGAACAGAAGACCTGGCAGTGCTTGAAGCTGCGATCACAGCCGGAACTTCGGCAGATGAAAATATGAATATCGGTCAGGAGCTTGTGGACAGCACAGTGAAAGCACTTGCCGCAGCAGAAACACTGTTTGCTTCAGAAAGCATTGAATCAGATAAGACTGCGCTGAATGAGGCGATTGCGAAAGCTGAGGAAGCGCTGGGCTTAGAAAATGTTGTCTACACAGAGGCGTCCAGACAGAACCTGGAATGGATCTTAAATGCGGCGAAGGTTGTTGCCGGAAATGCGTCGGCGGAACAGGCACAGATCACATGGTGGACCACAAGGCTTGAGCAGGCGGTCGAGAACCTGGCGCTGATCAGCGCGGACAAGACAGAGCTGGCAGCTGCTCTGGAAACAGCGGAAGAAAGGCTGAAAGAGACCGACCTTTACACAGGGGCATCTCTTGACGTCCTCAGAAGCCTGTATGAGAGAGCTCAGGAACTCTATGACAATGCCGGAAGCACCCAGGAAGACGTAGATAAATACGCAGCCATGCTGAACTACTACGTGGAAAGCATGATTCCGGTCCAGGAAGGCGAGACATTCCGGGATGGCCTGTATTCCATGCTGCTGACAGCGTCGAACATGGCAGGAAGGGAAAACTCCTTTACAGATTCCACATTAAATGCACTGAAAGCAGCGATCAAAGCAGCGGATGCTGTATATCAGGATGAGGACGCAACTCAGGCTGAGATCAACGAACAAGCGTCAAAGCTCTATTATGCGATCCTTGCCCTTGAAGCAAAACCTGTAGAAACACCTGCAGAAACACCCGGAACAGGAACCGGTGACGGCGGAAGCGGCAATGACAACAATGACGACGGCAACAACGGCGGAAATACGGATCTCGACATCAAGAACCTTGCCGACGGCGTGTATTCCATTTACGGAGAGATGGTGAAGACAGACAAGACTTCCGAATCCATGTCCAATGCGGCAGTCAACCATACGATCAAGCTGACAGTGAAAGACGGGAAATACTATATCACCATGAACTTCAACGGCCTTCAGTACTCCGGACAGTACGGCTACTTAAAAGACCTGCAGTATTTCCTGACTGGTTACACCACGAACCAGTACGGCGTACCACAGGGAGATCTGGCGGACGTGACCATCGATTCCTACCAGACGGATTCAGATGGAAACCGCATCAGCGATTCCTTCGGAACAGACTATCCGGATTACGTGACATTTGAACTGATCCCGGAGGCACTGGAAGACGGCTTCGTACCGCTCCAGGTATTCGTTCCGATCATGGAGTCCATCGCTGACGGAACAGGTACCCAGGCCGTTTATCTGAAGCTTGACTGGAGCAGCCTGAAACTGACAGAAGCGGATGATCCGGGCTTTGAAGATGACGGAAACAATGACAACAATAACGACAACAACAATAATAACAATAATGGCAATGGAAACGGCGGCTCCGGCTTAAACGGCGGAAGCGGACTGGGAAATAACACACTGGGAAGCACTCTTGGAGGTTCCAGCCTCGGCGGTTCCAGTCTTGGCGGCAGCTCCCTCGGCGGATCCAGCTTAAAGAGCGGTTCCGGCCTGACCGGAGCGTCCAGCGTCAAGACAGACGACACGTCTTCCGACATCAGCGGATGGGCGGCGGTGCTCACGATCGGCTGCATGGTCCTGCTGGTGGGCGTCATGGAGAAACGGTCACAGAAGAAAAATAAGGGGATTTAAACCTTTATAAACGGAAGGGGCGGCGCCCAAAACAGGCGCTGCCCCGTTCAGGTTGTAATGATTCCATCCAGGGGAGAAAGTTTCCCGGACGGAACAAGAAAAGAGACAGGAGAAAAGGATGAAATCAGTAAAGAAAATAAGAAAGATTTTTGCCGGCCTGCTTGCAGCCCTTGTGCTGACAGTGACAGGGGCGGGAGCCGGAGCAGTTCCGGTTCTGGCAGCCAGCGGCAATGTTTATACCTGCGTGATCCATCCCTGCTATGCCCATCCGGTCACCGGCGTGATCGAGGATTCCGGCGGAGAGGCATCCTACGCTACAGGACAGGGAATGGTGGAAGGCGCTGTCTATCCCACCGGTATCCTGGAGCTGACGGACAGCGGAGAATATTACCTGACGATCCGCATGAGCCTGATGGATTACACATCAAACCACAGCTTCTGGGTGCAGAACGTGGGAGATTCCGGATGGTCCAGCCCTGCCATCGGCGTGACAGGCAACGGAACAGATGATAACGGCGCTACGGCGGATATCTGTATGCAGGTGCCAAGCGAGAACTGTGTAGTCAGGGGCTCCATGTATGTGGAACCTATGGGAAGGGACGTGATCTTCTATCTCTATCCAAGTGACTACACGGCAGGAAACAATACAAATATGAATGCGACGATCGTGACAGAAGCCTCAGGAAGCGGCGGGACAGCGACAACCAGCGGCTCGGGGAGCACAGGCACAGAAAGCGGGTCGAGCGGCGGTGGGATATCAAAAAGATGAGTATATCGATACTCAGGGAGCACAGGCACAGAAAGCGGGTCGAGCGGCTCCGGCAGCACGAGTACCGGAAGCGGCAATGCCAGCCTGTCCGGTTCCTCTCTCCAGAGCGGTTCCGGGTCATCAGCCTCCGGCTCTTCAGATACGGAGGCCGGAGACAGCAGTACGGAAGCGCCTGCACTGTCCAGCTCCATTGACGAAGCAGCCCAGCCGGCGGCCTCTACCGATACAGAGTTAAATGACGCTCAGGGATTAAGCCTGTCAACGGGAGCAGACGCATCCGAAGAGGCGGAAGAGACGGGAAGTTCCGGCGGGAGCAGCGCATTTGCCATCGGAGCGGCAGTCACAGTCTCCGGGCTGATCCTGATGGGGACAGCGGCGGTGATCGTCTATTTCTTCCGGAAGAACTGGAAACGCTGGGGCGGAGGTTACGATGATGATGAAGCATAACTGGATCAAAGGAAAAAAGAAGCTCCCGGCCCTGGCCGTCTGCGCGGCTCTCTCCTGCAGTCTGCTTGCAGGGTGTGTGGACCAGAGCGGCGGGGATACGGGGGAAGGAACAGCGGACAGCGGCGCTTCTTCTCAGCCTGAGAGTGTGGAGACCATGCTGGAGATCACGGACCCGGAGGAGAAAGCCGCTGTAGAAGCGGCAAAGGCAAAAGTGCAGGGGATGGAAGATGAGCCCAGGATCATTGCCACCTCCCCTTCCACGGCTGAGATCTGCGACCGGCTGGAACTGGACCTGGTGGGTGTGTGCTCCAGTTCCATCTCGGAACTGCCCGAGCGGTATGCAGAAGCGGAAGAGGTCGGGACCGCCATGGCCCCCGATATGGAGATCGTGGCGTCCCTGGATCCGGACTGGATCTTAAGCCCTGCCACTCTCCAGGCCGATCTGCAGCCCAAATACGAAGCCATCGATACGGACTGGGCATTTTTAAACCTGCGGAGTGTCCAGGGCATGTACCGCTCCATTCAGGAACTGGGGGAGATCTTCGGCAGGGAAGAGCAGGCGCAGGCCATGGTGGATGAATTCACAGAATTTTATGAAGATTACAAGGATACCAATGAAGGGAAAGAAGCGCCCAAAGTGCTGATCCTCATGGGGCTGCCCGGCAGCTATATCATAGCCACGGAAAATTCTTATGTGGGAAGCCTGGTGGAACTGGCAGGAGGCGAGAACGTCTACGCCGGGACAGACCAGGAATTCCTGACAGTCAATACCGAGGACATGAAGACAAAGGAGCCGGATGTGATCCTGCGGGCGGCACATGCCCTGCCGGATCAGATCGTGGAGATGTTCAATGAAGAGTTTGCCACAGACGATATCTGGCAGCATTTCGATGCAGTGAAGAATGACCGGGTGTATGACCTGACCTATGAGTACTTTGGCATGAGCGCCGATTTCGATTACCCGGAAGCGCTGGAGGAACTGCAGCCCATGCTCTATCCGGAGAGCGAAGAGGATGAAGAAAAGGCAAAAGAGAACAGCGAGAACGCCGCAAAGGCGGCCGAAGAGAGCGAAGCCTCCGAGAAGGTAGACGAAGAGACACTGCAGGAGATCACGAAGTAAGGAGGGAGAGCCATGAGCGAAGACAGAGAATTAAGACAGGACGGCAGCCTTACGGATCCGCAGGTTCCAGATCCCGGAAAGCAGGATCGGAACCGGAAGAAGCGGAAGACAGCCCGGGCGGCGGTCTCCTTTATGATAACAGGGATACTGCTGGCGGTGCTGATCGTCCTGTCCGTCAATATCGGGAGCCTGAAGGTCTCACCTTCGGAGTTGTTCCGGGGGCTGTTCATCGAGCGGATCGATGATGTGGCGGCTATCTACGACCTGCGTTTCCCCAGGATCGTGATCTCCCTGTTCGCAGGGGCGGCGGTGGCGGTCTCGGGCGTTCTTTTCCAGGCGGTGTTAAAGAACCCCCTGGCAGACCCGGGGATCATCGGCATTTCCAGCGGCGCGGGCTTTGTGGCGGTACTGATCACGGCATTTCTGCCGGCCCTTTACTTTTTTACCCCGCTGTTCGCATTCGCCGGCGGTGTGCTGGCCTTTTTCCTGGTGTACAGCCTGTCGTGGAAAGGGGGATTAAGCCCGCTGCGCATTATCCTGACCGGCGTGGCGGTGAGCGCCATGTTTACCGGTCTGTCAGACGCCCTGAATTCCATGAGCGGAGGAAATTCTTCCGGCGTGGCATCCATCGTGGAAGGAAATATCACACAGAAGACATGGGAGGATGTGCAGACCCTGCTCCCCTATGTGATCGCAGGGCTGATCCTTGCGCTTTTGTTTACAAAGATGTGCAACCTGATGTCTCTGGAGGACAAGACGGCCAGAAGCCTGGGCGTCAATGTCAATCTGATGCGGATCCTGATCTCCCTGGTGGCGGTGCTCCTTGCCAGTATCTCCACGGCGGTGGTGGGAGCCATCAGCTTCCTGGGGCTGATCGTGCCCCATATCGGGCGGCTGCTGGTGGGCAGCGACCACCGGGCGCTGGTGCCTTTTTCCATGCTGGCGGGGGCCTTTACCTTCCTGCTGGCAGATACCATCGGCCGGACCGTGGCGGCGCCCTACGAAGTGTCGGCGTCCATTATCATGAGCGTGATCGGCGGACCGTTCTTTATCATTCTGTTGAGGAGGTCGAAGAAGTATGCAGCCTGATATGAAACAGAAAAAGCCGGCCATGGAAGTGCGGGATCTGTTCTTTTCCTACGGGAAGAATAAAGTCTTAAAGGGAACATCTTTTACCATAGAAGAAGGGAAGATCACCACCATCATGGGAGCCAACGGGTGCGGGAAATCCACCTTGTTCAACCTGATGACCAAAAACCTCTATCCCAGAAAAGGAAATATCTTTCTCCATGGGAAGAACATCCAGAACCTGGGGCTGAAGGATTTTGCCAGGCGGGTGTCCATCGTCCATCAGTATAATTCCTCGGCGGACGATATTACGGTAGAGCGGCTGGTATCCTTTGGCCGCACGCCCCATATGAAGATGATGCAGGGGCACAGCGACGAGGATGAAAAGCTGATCCAATGGGCCATGGAAGTGACCAATGTCCTGAAATACCGGGACCGGGAAGTGAGCCGTCTCTCCGGCGGCCAGCGCCAGAGGGTGTGGATCGCCATGGCCCTGGCGCAGAACACGAAGATCCTGTTCCTGGACGAGCCAACAACCTATCTGGATATCCGTTACCAGATCGAGATCCTGGAGCTGGTGAAGAAGCTGAACCGGGAGTATGGGATCACCATAATCATGGTGCTTCATGATATCAACCAGGCGATCCACTTCTCAGACCGGATCATCGGACTCAAAGACGGGCAGGTGACCGCCCAGGGTGCGCCGGACGAAGTGATCACGGAGGATTGTATCCGGGATCTGTACGGGATCTCCCTGGGAGTGACGACTATCGAAGGAAAGAAATTTGTCCTGACTGTGTGATGACGGCTATGAACCGCACACAGTGTCGGGATCAGAAATAGGAGTGAAACAAAATGAAGAATAAGAATCCGTTACGGATCTTCTGGATCCTGCTGGGTTTTCTCTGCCTGGGGCTGGGGGCGGTGGGCATTGTCCTGCCGATCCTCCCCACCGTGCCCTTTTTCATGGCCACGGTGTTCTGCTTTGCGAAAAGCTCAAAGCGGCTCCACGACTGGTTCATCGGAACGAATCTTTATAAAAAGCATCTGGACAGCTTTGTGAAGCAGAGGGCCATGACGATGGGGACGAAGCTGCGGATCGTGGGAACCGTGACCGTTGTCATGGCGGTGGGGTTCCTGATGATGAGCAAAGTCCCGGTAGGAAGGATCTGCCTTGCTATTGTGTGGGTGTGTCACCTGCTGTATTTCTTCCTGCGGGTGAAGACCATTAGGCCGGAAGAAGCACAGGCGGCAGAGTAAAGGAAGGAGAAAACCATCTGCAGATACGGAAACAGAAGAAAGAAGGATGGATCCGTTGGAGTACTGTAAGTGCAGTATGCTGATATTCTGATAGATATCGCAATAGTTCTATGCTATACTCCCGTCTTTGACAGTTGAAAAGAAAAAATTGATAGTCTGTACGGAAGACACATGCATCATGAAGTTCATCCGTAATCTCTTGACGTTCATATACCGGCATAAAGCCTTGTTCTTCTATATCGGCAAACTTCACGCTACGCAGTACGTGCAGCAGCTGTTCTGTAGTACAAGGAGGTTTTAATGCCTTTTTTTAGCATCCGGAAATGTAGCAAGGCTAAAAAACAGATGAGAAAATGTGCTTTTATCTGGTCTTCGCGACTGACATAATCTTCTTCTGCGATCTTCTCGAGATCAAGATAGTAATGGATTTCCGCTTTTTCTCCTTCTGTTGCCGCTGAGATCTTATTTACGAACCTTGCAGGATCGGTGGAATTTTTTCGCTGTCTTTTCAAAGAGCTGCAGGCAGCCATTTTTTCAGCACGGCTGATCTGCTCTGCACGGACGGCCTTCTGGTATGCGGCATATTTGGGAGAATAGGTTATGATCAGCCGCTGATGGAGTTTCTTTGTAGTGTACGGTTCATCTTTATAAAAAAGTCCTTGTTTATCATCATCAGAAAGCTGCGTGATATCAACAGGAGAATCATCTGACAGCCGAACTGCTGAAGAATCTTTGTTTTCAGGGGCTTTAAGGACTTTTGCTCATTCTGATTGCCTGGGAAAAGAGAAAAAGCTAATGAAAGCCCATCTCCATCGGTAAACAGTCCCATCTGAATGATAGGATTCGGCTGGTGTTCTTTGCTCTTTCCATACTTTTTATCACCATCTTCCTGCTCGATCTCGAAATAGTAGTTTGTACAATCATAATAAAGTACTTTATCGTTTCTGTTTTCCAGGAAGAAACTGTTCTTATAAACTTCGGCCTGAATAAAATCGCTCTCTTTTGCGAGGACAGAAAGCGCACGGTAGACATCATGAAGCTCATAGGATGGTGCCCCCAGTCCGTCAGCATCGTTTACTTGCGCCTTTTTTTCAGACGTAGTAAAATGAAACTACATCTGGAAGGGAGGCGCTTCAGCAGATTGAGGATCAGGATTACGAAGCCGCGCTCCGGCAGGAAGGGTATAAAGACATCATGAAATGTGGCGTCGCGTTTTACAGGAAAGAGTGCATGGTAAAAATAGAAAAGTGAGTTCTGCTCCCAAAAAACTGTTTCCTAAAATCAGTCTGAAAATGACTCTGACTGGAAAAGCACAGATTGTATCTGGCAAAGAAAGAGACATATTTCCTTTTTCCGGCTCATATAATATAAAGCTGGGTTGATGGCGGCAGACGGGAAAAGAAAGATCTTCCCTGCCGTGACAGAGAAGGAAGGAGGTATTTCTATGCGTCAGGACAGCAGGAAAACAACAGCAGACATGATAACCATGGAAGAATACCTGAAAAAGAGACAAGCGATAAAGAAACAGCAGGATACAGTGAGGACAGACCGCCCGCGCGGAGCGGATGCCCTCAGGCTGGCAGAGTTATTATACGTCTGAGTCCGCACCGGGATCATTGCCGGCAGCCTCGTCAGAGCCGCTGCCTTTTAAAAGGCGGGCGACGAGTATATACGCATACAGGAGGACAGGGACGAGGATGGTCGCTGCCACGGATGCTTTAAACAGCCCGGTGGAAGCAGGCGAGCCCATAAGGGCGAAGATGAGGGTGCATGCGTACATGCATACGAGTAATACAGCGCCCGCCAGGGCGAGGATACGTTTTGCTTTTTTCATGATGATCAAATCCTTTCTCTACCGTACAGTATACCGAAAAATTTAGTTTACGGCAAACAGAAATTGGTATATAATAATCACCGATGGATTTTTAAGATAAAGGAGCAGTATACGATGAGCGAAAAAAGTTTGTTGGACCAGTGGCGCGATATGGCGTATGACAGAAGTCTGTCAAAAGACCAGCTGGAGAAATTCTGGGGAAAATATTTTACGATCGAAAGAGAGATCTATGAGCAGCTTCTGGAGGATCCTGACACAGAAGTTAAGGGTACGGTAAAAGAGCTGGCTGAGAAATACGGACAGGATGTCATGACTATGGTCGGATTCCTGGACGGCATAAACGAGAGTCTGAAAGTGGAAAACCCGATCGAGACGATGACAGAGGACACGGAAGTAAGCCTTGCGTTTGATAAGGAAAAGCTGTATAAAAACATGGTCGATGCAAAGGCTGACTGGCTCTACGGGCTTCCCCAGTGGGAGAAGATCTTTGACGAGGAGACAAGAAAGCGTCTTTACCGCGAGCAGAAAGCTTCCGGCACGGTGCGCAAGCCGAAGAAGATCGGGAGAAATGACCCGTGTCCGTGCGGCAGCGGCAAGAAATATAAAAAGTGCTGTGGGAAAAACGCATAAATGAGATATTATTTTCTGATCATGGGGTGCCTGTGTATTTTATATTATCTGGTACTTGCGTTTTATTCGCGCAGGCTGAGATCAACTTTTGCAGCCTTCTGGCTGATAAGCGGCGGCGTACATCTGGTGCTCGGATGTGCGCCGCTCCCTGTATATGTATATAAGGCTCTCGGATGGTTCTGCCTGGGGTGCTGGATTTTGTTCTTATTTATAGAATTTAAGATCATCCGGGGAATGTGTGCACAATGCGATGAAGAACTGGACTGGATCATCGTGCTGGGAGCACAGGTGCGCGGACGGTATATCACGAATTCGCTCAGGCGCCGCCTGGACTGTGCGCTGGCTTATGCACAGCGCTTCCCGCGGGTAAAAGTGATCGTCTCCGGTGGACAGGGGCCGGGAGAAGCTGTCTCAGAAGCACAGGCGATGGCAGAGTATCTGGAAGAAAATGGGATACCAGAAGAGCAGATTTTTAAAGAGGACAAGTCCACCTCGACCCGGGAAAATTTCAGATTCAGCCGTAAGTATGCTGATGCAGAGCATGACAAAGTGGGGATCGTGACAAATGACTTCCATATTTACCGCTCTTCGCTGATCGCATACCGGGAAGGGTATCGGAATATTTATCTGATACCGGCAGACTCAAATCCGGTATTCCAGCTTAATTATCTGGTGAGAGAATTTTTTGGGGTGATCCAGGTTTTTCTATTTAAATAAATTTTGATCATATTTCGATCTGTTACAGAAATCTGAGAATATTTTCTGCGGACAAAGGGCATAATAAATACGGATCAGGCGGGCTGAGGAAGCAATGCTTCTTGAACACGTTAAATTCCAAGTGGAAATCAGAGGAGGTATGATTATGCCAGAGTTAAAATGTACCGTACAGACATGTGTACACAATGACCAGTACCTGTGCAGGCTGGACAAGATCCAGGTCGGCGGGGACAATGCGAAAAATCCCCAGGAGACATGCTGTGACAGCTTTCAGGAGCGCACGGAAGGAAGCTATACAAATTCCATGAACTCCATGTCAGAGGCTTCGGACCGCTCACAGGTGGACTGCAAGGCAGTGAACTGCATGTACAATGAAAACTGCGCATGCCATGCAGGAAAGATCAGTGTAGAGGGCGGAAACGCGAGACAGGCTGACGGGACGGAGTGCGCTACATTCCAGTGCCACTGCGGCTGAAAAGGCAGGGAAACATCACAGGTTTGAACAAGAAGATCCACAGGACGGAAGCACGGTCCGGTGGATCTTTTTTCTGAGCTTGCGCGCCCTTGGGGAAAGGGGTATAATCAATCTATCTGCACTTCGCGGGAAAATCGATCAAAAGAGGAAGGGGAATCAACCATGCCGATTCGAGTACAAAATGACCTGCCTGTAAAAGAGATACTGGAGCAGGAAAATATATTTGTGATGGACGAATACCGTGCCGCGCATCAGGATATCCGGCCTTTGAGCATCGGGCTTTTGAACCTGATGCCCCTCAAGGAGGACACGGAGCTTCAGATACTGAGGTCGCTTTCCAACACGCCGATCCAGGTGGATGTGACCTTTGTGCGCATGACGAGCCACGTGTCGAAAAATACATCCACAAGCCATATCTATAAATTTTATGAGCCGTTTGAGAGCATCAGGGAAAAGAGGTTCGACGGATTTATCATCACCGGGGCGCCTGTGGAGCAGATGCCCTTTGAGGAAGTAGACTACTGGGAAGAGCTGAAGAAGATCATGGAGTGGACGAAGACAAATGTCACATCCACACTTCACCTGTGCTGGGGAGCCCAGGCGGGGATCTATTATCACTACGGGATCAACAAGGCGCCGCTTCCGAAAAAACTCTCCGGCGTGTACCGTCACAGAGTGCGGAACAGGAAAATCCCTCTGGTACGCGGGTTTGACGATGTGTTCATGGCGCCCCACTCCCGGCATACGGAAGTGCCGCAGGAGCTTCTGGAAGCGGATGAACGGATCACGGTGCTCGCAGATTCCAGGCAGGCAGGCGTATTCCTATGCATGGCAAAAGAGGGTCGGCAGATCTTTGTCATGGGACATCCCGAGTATGACAGGATGACCCTGGATTCGGAATATAAGAGAGATATGGGAAGAGGATTAAACCCGCAGATCCCGGAGAACTATTATCCGGACGATGACCCGGAGAATAAGCCGGTGCTCACGTGGAGATCCCATGCCAATAACCTGTATACGAACTGGGTGAATTATTACGTATATCAGCAGACTCCGTACGACCTTTACGGGGAAAATAAAAAATGACATAAGCCGCGGCAGGCAGCGCATGATATGAAAGATACAGGAGGAAACACAAGTGGACAGCAGTCATTTTTCGACTTTGATCAATAATTTTAAGCCCGGGATCTTCGGCGCTCTGAATGAAAAGAAGGAGAAGCTCCTCAGAGCCGGGCGGAAGGTATACAATCTTTCGGTGGGAACGCCGGATTTCCCGCCGGCGCCCCATGTGATGAAGGCGATGCAGGAAGCCTGCGGGAAGGCAGAGAATTACAAGTATTCCCTGGCAGATCTGCCGGAGCTTTTAGAAGCAGTAAAGTATCGCTATGAGAAGCGGTTTGGTGTACATATCGAAACGGATGAAGTGATGTCTGTGTATGGCTCCCAGGAAGCCATGGCACACATCGGCAAGGTGTTCTGCGATCCCGGCGATGTGATCCTTGTGCCGGATCCGGGATATCCGATGTTTGAGATGAGCGGGATCATGGCGGGAGCGGATGTGGAGTATTATCCCATAAAAGAAGAAAACGGTTATCTGCCGGATCTGGACAGCATCCCGAAAGAGACCCTCAAAAAGGCAAAATACATGATCGTGTCCTATCCGCTGAATCCGGTCTGCGTGTGCGCGCCGGACGAGTTTTATGAAAAGCTGATCGCGTTTGCAAAAAAGAACGATATCGTGATCCTGCATGACAATGCGTATTCGGACATTACTTTTACGGACAGGCCGGGAAGATCCTTCCTGTCATTCGAAGGCGCGAAAGATGTGGGGGTGGAGTTTTACTCTCTGTCAAAGTCTTACAATCTGACAGGAGCCAGGATTTCTTTTGTGGTAGGAAACAAGGATATCGTCAGCCGGTTCCGCCTGCTGCGCTCCCAGATCGACTACGGGATCTTCTACCCGGTGCAGTATGCGGCAATCGCTGCCCTGACCGGTCCGGATGACTTTATCGAAGAGCAGAGACGCCAGTATGCGGCGCGCAATCAGGCTCTGTGCGGGGGCCTGCGGAAGATCGGGTGGAATGTGCCGGACAGCCAGGGAACCATGTTCGTGTGGGCAAAGATCCCGGCAGGATATGAGTCATCCGCGGATTTCTGCCTGAAGCTGATGGAGAAGACCGGGGTAATCGTGACACCGGGAAGTGCCTTCGGAAAAGGCGGGGAAGGGTATGTCAGGATGGCCCTTGTAGTGGATGAGGAGACGATCGCGGAGGTGGTCCGCGTGCTGGATGAGTCCGGGATGTTCAGAGGAGAAGTATGATGAAGAGGATAGCGAAATTTGAAAAAGTGAGTATCAGTCAGTTCAGAGAAGGGTGGACAGACACCTTCGGGAATATTGACGAGGCGGAACTCCGGGAAATCTATGAGAGGATCAGGCTGCCGAAACGCGCCACGTCAGGAAGCGCGGGGTATGATTTCTTCGCCCCGGTGTGCATTACGCTTGCCCCGGGAGAGACTGTGAAGATCCCTACCGGTATCCGGGTATGGATGGAGCCGGAGTGGGTGCTCAAGTGCTACCCGAGGAGCGGGCTTGGATTTAAGTTCCGGCTCCAACTTAACAATACGGTCGGCATTATTGACAGCGATTACTATGATTCTGACAATGAGGGGCACATCTTTGCAAAGCTCACGAATGACAGCAATGAGGGCAAGACCGTGGAGGTCAGGGCCGGAGACGGATTCATGCAGGGGATCTTCGTGGAGTACGGGATCACGCTGGATGATGACGTGACAGACGTGCGGAACGGTGGCTTCGGCAGCACGACGAAGGAGTAAGGATGCTGCGAAGGCCTGCCAAGAAGGGCCTGCTGCGGAGGCTTACAGAAATGTAAGTCCTGCCCGGGAAAACGTAAGGTAATATGATGGAAGGATACAGGCGGATCCGATATACTGTGTTTAAGATGCAAGAGACAAACCGTCCCTGGTGTTACAGAGGGACGGAAAATACGAAAGGCAGGAATCATACAGTATGAAATGGATCAAACGTCTGTGTTCTTTCATTTTTTTATGCATCCTGATCACTGCAGGAGTGCTGACTTATCAGGGATATACAGATTACCGGGAAGCGGTCGGAGCCAGGAGCGTGGAAGAGATGGCGGCTGACATAGAGTCTATCGATAATTATACAGATCTGGATGAACTGCCCCAGACTTATATCGACGCAGTGCTGTCGGTGGAGGATAAGCGGTTTTACAGCCATCCGGGGATCGACCCTATCGCGATCGGAAGGGCGCTGGTAAACGATATCAAAGCAGGCGCGTATGTAGAAGGCGGCAGTACGATCACACAGCAGCTCGCAAAGAACCAGTATTTTACTCAGGATAAGAAGATTGTCCGGAAGATCGCGGAGATGTTCATGGCGTTTAAGATCGAGTCAGTCCTTGATAAAGACAAGATACTGGAATTGTATGTAAATTCCATCTTTTTCGGGAATAATTATTACTGCGTGGCAGACGCGTCCGAGGGATATTTCGGGAAAGCGCCGTCAGAGATGGACTTTGATGAGTGCACGCTCCTGGCGGGCATCCCGAATGCGCCTACGAATTATAATCCTCTGGCAAGCCCGGAACTCGCCCGCCAGAGGCAGGCACAGGTGATCGAGAAAATGAAAAAGGCAGGGTATCTGGAAGAGGATGACGAAGACGGAACAGAAAAATAAACCGGCAGCCAGCGAAAGGATAGGCAGTGGATATGCAGGCATATCCGTCTGTCCCGCTGTTTCGCGGGAATAAATAAAAGAGAACGGGGCACTATAACTATCATAGAGAATCATGCTGACTTCCGGCAGATAAGGAGAAACAGATCCTATGGTAGAGAAAAATACAAAAAAAATCAGTGCTTCCTTTGAAGATAACATAAGATATATGAATGAGATCCTTCCGGTGAATGAAAGTTTTGACATCATCCGCCGGGAGATGGAGATCGGGGGAAGGGCGTCCGTATTCTACTACATTGACGGATTCATTAAAGATGAGGCAATGTTAAAGATCATGGACTCCTTTCTTTCTGTGTCAGAAGAAGACATGCCTGAGGACGCGGAAGGATTTATCCAGAAAAATGTGCCCTATGTGGAGGTTGATGTCCTGGAAGATTTTGACCAGGTTATTAGGAATGTCCTTTCCGGTCCGGCAGTGCTCTTTATCAATGGGTATAAAGAGTGTATCGCGATCGACTGCCGCACCTATCCGGCACGGAGCGTGGACGAGCCGGACAAGGACAGGTCGCTGCGCGGGTCCAGGGACGGATTTGTGGAGACGATCGTATTCAATACCGCTCTCATGCGCCGCAGGATCCGGGACCCGCATCTGGTGATGGAGATGACGGAAGCAGGGCAGACATCGCGCACGGATATCGCCCTGTGTTATATGAGCGACAGAGTCGATCCTGAGTTATTGAAAAATCTGAAGGACAGGATCGAAAGCCTGAAGATCGACGATCTGAGGATGAACCAGCAGAGTCTTGCGGAAGCGCTGTTCAAGAGGAAGTGGTTCAACCCGTTCCCGAAATTTAAGTTTACGGAGCGACCGGATACTGCTGCGGCGTGCCTGCTGGAGGGAAAGGTGGTGATCCTGGTGGACAATTCACCTTCCGCCATGATCCTGCCCACTTCGATCCTGGATATGATCGAGGAGGCGAATGACTATTACTTCCCCACGGTCACAGCTGTTTATCTGAAGGTGACGAGAGCGCTTATCACGATCGCTACGGTATTCTTCACGCCGCTGTACCTGCTTTTTATGCAGAACCAGGACTGGCTGCCAGAGGCATTTGAGTTCGTCGCGGTGCGGGACACTGTGAATATCCCGCTGATCTTTCAGTTCCTTCTGCTTGAACTGTCCATCGACGGCCTGAGGCTTGCTGCCATGAATACGCCGACCATGCTGAGCACGCCTCTGAGTGTGATCGCCGGTATCGTGATGGGGGAATTCTCCGTACAGTCGGGCTGGTTCAACTCGGAGGTGATGCTGTACATGGCATTCGTGGCGGTGGCCAACTATACCCAGCCGAACTTTGAGCTGGGCTACGCGCTGAAATTCATGCGCCTCATGCTGCTGGTGCTGACGGCGGTGTTTGACCTGTATGGCTTTATCATCGGATGCATCCTTGTCGTCTGCTTCCTGATCTTTAATAAGACGCTGTCCGGGCGGAACTATCTGAATGTAAAACTGAACTGAAAACGGGCGGTTACGAATTTCATTCGCACTCATGGATATTTATACAAACTGTGGAATCTGTAAAAATTTTTTGCCTAATGCATAAAAAGGTGTTATCATTAAGAAAGATGAACCTGCCGGTGCGGGCGGATATTTATGCAGGAGGACACAGAGATGAGAGATTATGTGATCACAGTGAACAGTACGGTGGATCTGCCGAAAGAATGGCTGGAGGAGAGACATGTCCCGGTTGTTCCGCTGAAATATACGATAGATGGAGAGACTTACACAGATATGGAAGGCCTCTCCGCAAAAGAATTCTTCGCAAAACTCCGTGAGGGCAAGATGTCCGTGACATCCCAGGTCAATCCGGAAGAGGCGGCAGAGCTGCTGGAACCATATGTGAAAGATGGAAAAGATGTCCTTCACCTGGGATTTTCATCGGGCCTGAGCGGTACGCTGAACAGCATGCGCATCGCCGGACAGATGCTGGAAGAAAAGTACCCGGAGGCAAAGGTCATTGTGATCGATACCCTGTGCGCCTGCCTGGGAGAAGGGCTGCTTCTGTACAAAGCCCTCCAGCAGAAAGCGATGGGGAAGACGATCGATGAAACCGCTCAGTGGGTGGAAGAGAATAAGCTCCACATCTGCCACAATGTCACAGTGGATGACCTGAACCATCTCCACAGAGGCGGCCGTGTATCAAAGACAACAGCAGTCCTCGGCACACTCGTGCAGATCAAGCCGATCATACACATGGATGATAACGGAAAGCTCCAGGTGATCGGTAAAGAACGCGGGAGAAAGAAATCCCTCAACAAGATCGTGGATATGGCAGTGGAACAGTCAAAAGGCTGGGACAATGACATCATTATGATCACACACGGAGACTGCATCGAAGACGCAGAGTATGTGGCAAAGCTCGTCCGCGAGAAAATGGGCATTGACAATATCCTGATCAACAACATCGGGACCGTGATCGGAAGCCATACAGGTCCGGGAGTGGTGGCAGTATTCTGTATGGGCGATAAGAGGTAAAGTCTGCATTGCCTTCGGCAGGATTCCTGCAAATTTACCGTAATAAAGCGTTAAAACTGTAAAATAATGAAATTTTTCGTTGACATTCATTCATATACCTTTTAAAATATACGCGTGGGCAAAGATGCCAGGAAGGCAGGCGCATCGAGTGTCCTGCCATATTTATTTTAGGAGGTAGATTAAGATGTCATACGTTGATGAAGTGATCGATCTGGTCGTAAAGAAAAACCCGGCAGAGCCGGAATTCCACCAGGCAGTAAAAGAAGTCCTTGAGTCTCTCCGTGTAGTGATCGAGGCGAATGAAGAGAAATTCCGCAAAGAAGCTCTTCTTGAGAGACTGACAGAGCCTGAGAGACAGTTTAAGTTCCGTGTTCCGTGGGTAGATGATAAGGGACAGGTACATGTAAATACAGGGTACCGCGTACAGTTCAACAGCGCGATCGGACCGTACAAGGGAGGACTCCGCCTTCACCCGTCCGTAAACCTTGGTATCATCAAATTCCTTGGATTTGAGCAGATCTTTAAGAACTCTCTGACAGGTCTTCCGATCGGCGGAGGAAAAGGCGGTTCTGACTTTGATCCGAAGGGCAAATCAGACAGGGAAGTTATGGCATTCTGCCAGAGCTTTATGACAGAGCTCTGCAAATATATCGGCGCTGATACAGACGTACCGGCAGGAGATATCGGAACAGGCGCAAGAGAGATCGGTTACATGTTCGGACAGTACAAGAGGATCCGCGGTCTCTATGAGGGTGTCCTGACAGGTAAGGGATTAAGCTACGGCGGATCTCTCGTCCGTACAGAGGCGACAGGATATGGTCTGCTGTATCTGACACAGGAAATGCTGAAACTGAACGGACAGGATATCGCAGGCAAGACAGTAGCAGTATCCGGTTCAGGAAACGTGGCGATCTATGCGACAGAGAAAGCACAGCAGCTTGGCGCGAAGGTTGTGACAGTAAGTGATTCTAACGGCTGGGTATATGATCCGGAAGGAATCGATGTTGCGGCTCTCAAGGAGATCAAAGAGGTGAACCGCGCAAGACTGACAGAGTACAAGAAATACCGTCCGAATTCTGAATATCATGAGGGCAGAGGCGTATGGTCAGTGAAGGTTGATATCGCACTTCCGTGTGCAACACAGAATGAGCTTCACCTTGAAGACGCTAAGATGCTCGTTGAGAACGGATGCATGGCAGTGGCTGAAGGCGCAAATATGCCGACAACAATGGAAGCAACAGAGTATCTCCAGGAGCATGGCGTCCTGTTCGCACCAGGAAAGGCTGCAAACGCAGGCGGTGTGGCAACATCTGCACTCGAGATGTCTCAGAACAGCGAGCGCCTGAGCTGGACATTCGAAGAAGTAGACGCAAAACTGCAGAACATCATGGTAAATATCTGCCACAATATGGCTGATGCAGCTGAGAAATACGGCTTCAAAGGCAACTATGTGGTAGGTGCGAACATCGCCGGATTCGAGAAAGTCGTAGAGGCGATGACAGCACAGGGCATCGTATAATCAAATCTGTATTTGTGGGGGAGCCACTGTCAGAGTAAAACGTCCGAAAGCAGTGAAGCGGATGTGTCGAAGACGTATTCAGCACGGGTGTGTGGGTGGCTTCGGCTCCGGGGCTCCGGGGCAGCAAAACTAAAAAATCCGGGACTATGCTAAAAGCAGAAATCAGCAGGCGGTAACTCGCCTTTGGCTCAGACAATCCACCTGCTGATTCCAACGCATAGTCCCGGATTTCAAGTCTATAACCAGTAGAGAGGCCCAGCTTGCTGGGCCAAATCGGACGGCTAACCCTCTCCCGGAAGTCCGTGGCACCTTCCGATCGGATGCACGCAGAAAACCGACCCTTTGATGCACCTTTCGCGGCGGGCGGGGATATGGCGGCGGTGACTTGGAGTAATCTGATGGAAAGACTTAAAAGAATGGGATGCGGCGTTAATTTCAAAGCGGATGCCTGAGCCGCAGGCGAATCTTCCGCTTTGAAATTGTCCTTAGCCGTATCCCATTCTTTTTACGTCTTTCCCAGATTACGGAACCGGAACCCAAGCCATATCCCCGCCCGCCGCGAAAACGTCCTCAATCAAACCCACGGTTTTCGTACCCATATCCAATCAGCTGGTTCCCCCCCCACAAATACAGATTTCAGAACACAAACTGTACCAATAGCATATAGCAGATGGTCCCTCCCGCGATGGAGAGCAGCATCTGCCGTTTCCACAGATGGAGCGCGATCACCAGGGCTATGGCAATGAGTTCCGGGAGACCATGGCTGCCGGTGAAGATGCTTACGTTCTTCAGGCAATAGATGATGAGCAGTCCGAAAACCGCAGAGGGGAGAACTTTCCCGAGATACTGAACATATTTAGGAGTGGGGCGTCCTGCCGGAAATACGAGGAACGGAAGGAAACGGGTCAGCATGGTGGCAAGGACTACCACGGCTACGGTTATGATCTGTTGTGCGAGTGTCATGGCTGTTCACCGCCTTTCTCTATTTCTTTTGCCATATCTGCTGATGGGCTGACACGCGTCTCAAGAGGTCTGCGGATCACGGTCAGGAGGATCAGGATCGCAAGCATAGCGGGGATGATAAAATTGTCAGCTCCGAATGCGATGAGGCAGATCAGGGAGAGCGCCAGTCCGATGAGCGAGCTTGTATGATCTTTTTCTTTCAGCCACTGCTCGAGGAAGATCACGACAAACATCGCTGTCATCACGAAATCCAGACCCTCCGTGTCAAAGTGGATCAGGGAACCGAAGATCCCGCCCAGTGTAGCGCCGAAAAACCAGTAAAAATGGTTGAGCGCGGTTACAAAGAACATAAACCAGCCCTTGTCGAAATCTTTTGGGATCATGGCAGTGTAATTGATAGAAAAGCTCTCATCACACATGCCGAAGATGAGATAAAAGGAACGCCATCCATAGCCCCTGTACTTTTCCAGCATGGAAATGCCGTAGAACAGATGACGGGCGTTGATCATAAGCGTCATGGCAAATGCCTGGAGCGGGGTGAATGCCCCGAGCAGGAAATCTACAGTGACGAATTCCATGCTTCCGGCGAAGATCGTGATGCTCATGAGCATGGGATAGATAAAGGAAAACCCGGATACATTCATATAGATGCCGTATGTAAGCCCCAGGAACCAGAATCCCGCGAAAATGGGGATCGTATGGGGGAAGGCTGCCCGGAATGCACGCCGGATCTCTCTGTGTTTCCTGATCTTTAGCTGTTGTCCTGTCATAATTAGCTCCATTCTGCCGCCCTGTTGGCGGGAATTTCTGTTTCTTCTGTATGCCTGCCAGCACACCTGATCATGATACCATTTTGAAAAATAGAATTCAATGATGTATTCCGGGCAGTAAATGTAGTAAAATGAGAAACAGGGGGAAAGTACGGGGACAGGAGGATGAGAAAACATGGATTTTGACAGTGCAAAGCAGGTTTTCGAAAAATATCTGGACGGCTATGACAGGGAGAATGACAAAGTAAGGCTGAAGATCGTACATACATATGGCGTCGTGGAGCAGAGTGCGGCGATCGCAGGGCGTCTGGGACTCTCGCAGGAGGATAAAGAGCTGGCGGGGATCATCGCCCTGCTCCACGACATCGGGCGGTTTGAGCAGCTCAGGAGATTTGACAGTTTTCTGCCGGATACAATGGACCACGCGTCTTACGGGGTGGAACTCCTTTTTGGGAAACAGGGGATGATCCGCAGGTTTGTCCCTGAGGATACATGGGACGGTGTGATCCGCACGGCGATCGCGCGGCACAGTGATTTTGCTCTGGAAGGCATTACGGACGGGCGGGAGCTCATGCATGCCAGGATCATCCGGGATGCGGATAAGCTGGACAACTGCCGGGTCAAGCTGGAGGATGATTTTGAGACGTTCCTGGGTGCTCCGGCAGAGGAAGTCAGCTTATCTGCCATAACTCCGAAGGTGCGCGAGGATGCGCTGGCTGGCAGGAGTATCCTCTCCTCGGACAGGGTAACACCCATGGATTACTGGGTATCATATCTGGTATATTTTTACGACCTCAATTACCGGGCGAGTCTTGATATCGTCGAGGAAAATGATTATGTCAGGCGTCTGATCCACCGTATCCCATACCTGGACCCGGATACGGGCAGAGTGATGGAAGAGCTGGAAAACAGGCTTATTAAATATGTCAGTGAAGCAAAAAAAAGGATTGTGAAAGGAGAGGATAAAATGGAAAAATATCTGGGCGAAAATATTCCGAAGCTTGGATTTGGCCTGATGAGGCTTCCCATGGATGGAGAAAAAATTGATGTGGCGCGCACGCAGGAGATGGTGGACCGCTTTCTGGAAGAAGGATTCTGCTATTTTGACACTGCATATGGCTACAATGACGGAGAGTCCGAAGCAGTGGCGAAAAAAGTATTAGTAGACCGGTATCCGAGGGATCGATTCCTTCTTGCGACGAAGCTTCCCGCGTGGGCGGGAGCGAAGAACAGGGAAGAGGCGGAGCGGATGTTTTACACTTCCCTGGAGAGGACGGGAGCCGGGTATTTTGATTTCTATCTTCTTCACAATCTGGGGCAGGAGCGGACCCGCTTTTTTGATGACTATGATATCTGGAACTTTTTGAAAGAAAGGAAGAAAGAGGGACTGATCCGTCATCTGGGATTTTCTATGCATGATAAAGCGGAAGCGCTGGACAGGATACTGACAGAGCATCCGGAAATGGAGTTTGTGCAGCTTCAGATCAATTACGCGGACTGGGAAGACCCGGATATCGAATCGAGGAAATGCTATGAGACGGCAAGGAAGCACGGCAAACCTGTTATTATCATGGAACCGGTGAAAGGCGGGACTTTGGCGGATCCGCCGAGGGAAGTAAAAGAGATCCTGGCAGAGGCGGATGGAAATGCATCCCCGTCTTCATGGGCGATCCGCTTTGCCGCTTCCCTCGATGGGGTGATCACAGTGCTCTCCGGTATGTCAAACATGGAACAGATGGAGGATAATCTTTCTTATATGAAAGATTTTGCACCGCTGTCAGAGGCAGAACAGCAGGTGATAAAAAGAGCCAGAGATATGTACGCCTCCTTCCCGAAGATTCCCTGTACCTCGTGCGCTTACTGTATGAAAGGATGCCCGAAACAGATCGGGATCCATGGCATCTTCCAGGCGTATAACCTGTATACAATGTATCACGATCTTTCGGGCGCCCGGCATAAATATCAGTGGAATACAGAGGGGCGCGGATTTGCAAAAGCGTCAGCGTGTATACGCTGCGGGAAATGTGAACAGGTCTGTCCGCAGCACATCCATATCAGGGATGAACTTGCTCGTGCGGCGGAAGCGCTGGAGGGATAACTGTAATGATATTTTAAAAGGGATATTTTAAAAGTTTGACAAAAAAAGATTGTAAAACCCGCGCGGCGTGCTATAATGGAGAGCGGTCGGAGGGATGATAAAAATGGAATGGAATAACAGGTCAGAGGTCTGGACGCATTTTGTAATGGCTGTCTGCGGCGGCTTTTTCGGCGGGTATGCGATATTCGGGCGCATGGCGGTATTCGGGTCCGCGCAGACGGCGAACCTGATCGAGATGGTCGGGGATATCCTGGGAAGAAATCTTGCAGACGCTTCCCTGCGTCTGGGAGCACTGCTTATATACGCCGCGGCGATGGTGATCTTTGCGGTCCTCAGGAAGAAAACTCCGCTGAACCTGAAGTATCTGGCTATTGCTGTCGATGCGGCGGCAGCGGCAGCGGCGGCGGTGATGCCCGGGCAGATGGACCCGGTCCTGGCGCTGTATCCGGTGTTTTTCGCGATGTCCTTCCAGTGGTGCGTGTTTAAAGGAGCAGAAGGCTATGCCTGCTCTACCATTTTTTCTACGAATAATCTGAAGCAGACGGTGCTCTCGTTCACGGAGTATTTCCTGGCGGGAGAAGATGAACAGGAGGAGAGAGCGAAGAACCTGAAAAAAGGGCGATTTTTCGGAGAGACGATCCTGTTTTTCCACGCCAGTGTGGCGGCGGCATATCTGTCGCTCCGCGTGATGGGGCTCGCAGCTGTCTGGCTGGCAGTGTGCCCGCTTTTCATCGGCCTGGTCATGACGGAGATGCAGGAAGGCGTGATACGGGGATGGACTGTCCGCCTTGTGATGAAAAAGGCGGCAGAAAAGACAGTATAAAGATAGTATAAAAGACGGCATAAAAGAGATGAGGCCGGCGCATGGAGAGTTCTTCATGCGCCGGCCTCATCTCTTTTATGCCATCTCTTTATCTGGAAAGTCTGTCAGGCGGAAAGCCTGTCAGGGATCTTTACTGTCTGGGAGCAGCTGTGGATCCTCTCACGATCAGGTCAGCGTGGAGCAGGACTGTGCCGATGGACACTCCGTTCATCAGGCTGCTGAGGGCATAATAGCCGCTTTTCCCGAGCTCGGTCCGGTCCTGGCGCACCGTGGTCAGGGGCGGGGAAGTGTACGGGCAGATCGGGATGTCGTCGAAGCCGATGATGCTGATATCCCTGGGTACCTGGTACCCGAGCTGCTGGCACTGGGTGATGGCAGCGCTGGCAAAGGTGTCCTGGCAGCAGATCACAGCGGTCATCCCCATGTCGAGGAAGCGGGGGAGATGTTTCTCCATGCACTCGGACAGATAGTAGGAACAACCTGAGTAAGAGGAGTCTGCTTTCAGGCCGTGGCGGTGCATTGCCTGGAAGAACGCTCTGTGGCGGACCTGCATGATATGGGAGCCGAGCGCGCTGCTTAAATATCCGATCTTCTGGTGTCCCTGTTTTTTCAGGTACCCCACTGCAAGGTACATGCCTTCGTCGTTGTCGATCCCCACGTAGGCTGTGGCGGGATTCCCGATGATATGGTTATCGTAGAGGACAGTGGGCGTGCGCGTGGCCTGAAAATCCTTCATCCACGGCTCGCCGAGGGAAAAGCCGAGGACAAAAGCCCCGGCGTAATCATTCTGCAGCATGAACACATCAAAAGATGTCTCGCGCTGGAGCTCCACATCCACCGGGACTACATCCACCTCAAACCCGGCAGGTTCGCTCATCTGCCGGAAACCCATCACAATATCATACGCAAAGTGGTGCGGCTCCAGGTATTCGATGTTGTCCTTCTGGGCAATGACGCACAGACGCTTTGCGGTTTTCTTATAGCGCCGGAGTTTGGTATAGCCCAGTTCCACGGCAGTCTCCAGTATTTGTTTTTGTAATGTTTCGCTGATGTCAGGGGCGTCATTCAGAGCTTTGGACACAGTGCCCTTGGAAATCCCCAGCTTATCAGCGATATCCTGAATGGTCGTCATAAAAAATCCACCTGTTTCTTTTATAAAATTTCTGATTGTTTCGCTGTAAACCTGTAAAAATATTATATAAAAAAAGAAAAGAGAAATCAATGAGACGGGAAATAAGTTTAGATAAGTTTCGGATAAATAATTATGTACAAAAAATAAGAGGGGTATTTATGCAAAACAGATAAAATGAATTGAATATAAGAAATAGAATTGACGATTATGCAATACAGGTCTATTATAATGATAACGAAACAATTCGAAACTTTAGAAGCGGAGGATGGAAAGATGAGAAGAAGAGCAGTGTCTGTGCTGCTGGCGGGAGTGATGACTCTCGGACTTGCGGCGGCTGGGCTGACAGGCTGCGGCAGTGCAGGCGAAGGGAAAGAGAGCATCCGGCTGATGGTCTGGTCCCCGCAGAATGACCAGTCAAAGGATAACGGCGAGTGGCTCCAGACGATGTGCGAAGCATTTGCGGACGAACATCCCGAATGGGATATCACATTTGTGTACGGGATCGCGGACGAGGCCAGCGCGGCAGGGACGGTGTCGCAGGATGCCGAGGCAAGTGCGGATGTATTTATGTATGCAAACGATACGCTGACCACGATGACAGATGCCAATGCACTGGCAAAATTCGGCGGGAAGTACAGAGAGCAGATCGAGTCCATGAACTCGGAGGCAGTCCTGGATTCCCTGACCATGGACGGAGAGCTGTACGGCGTGCCGTTTACAACGAATACCTGGTTCATGTACTATGACAAGAGCGTTTACACAGAGGAGGATGTGAAGAGCCTGGATACCATGCTGGAGAAGGGAGTCGTATCCTTCCCGTTCGTGAACTCCTGGTATCTGCCGGCGTTTTACATAGGAAACGGGTGCACTCTGTTCGGAGACGGTACTGACGAATCTGCGGGAGTGGATTTCGGAGGCCAGAAGGCAGTGGATGTAACAGACTATCTGATCGACCTGGAGAGCAATCCGAATTTCAGGATCGATGACCTTGGATCCGGTATCGCGGGACTCCGCGACGGCAGCATCAATGCTATGTTCTCAGGCTCCTGGGACGCCAATTCGGTGAAAGATGCCCTCGGAGACAATATGGGCGTGGCGGCGCTTCCCACATTTACGCTGAACGGGGAAGAGAAGCAGATGATGTCTTACGCGGGTTCCAAGGCAATCGGGGTGAACCCGAATACAGACAACATGGTGGCAGCGGTGGAGCTTGCCGTATTCCTTGGCTCGCCGGAAGCGCAGAGAGCGCACTACGAGATGTGCGGGACGATCCCCTGCTGTACGGAGCTGACGGAGGATCCGGAGATCGGGGCTGACCCGGTGGTTATGGCGCAGAATGAGACCTTCCTCAATACATCGATCCTGCAGCCATTCGTGTCTAAGATGAACAACTGCTGGACTCCGGTGGAAAACATGGGCAAGGGGATCCGGAACGGAAGCATTACCCATGACAATGCGGCAGACCAGACGGAGCAGATGAATGAAGCGATGAACAGTGACGGGATTTAAATGAGGTGACGAGGATGGGAATTTTCAAAAAGAGAGTAAATGATTTTCCGACTCCCTATACATGCACAAGGGCGATCCGGGAGGGCGGACTTGAGACAAAGCTTTCCATGATACTCATGGGACTTGGCAATATCGTGCACGGGCAGAAGATCAAAGGGCTTCTGTACCTTGCGGTGGAAGTGGCTTATGTCGTATTTATGGCAGTGAACGGGATCGGCTTCTTAAGGCTGCTGGGAAGCCTGGGGACAGTCCCCCAGGAAGAATACTGGGACGAGACGCTTCAGGTGTATATGTATACAAAGGGCGACCAGTCCGTCCTGATCCTGCTCTACGGAGTGGCGACCGTGCTTTTAACCGTGCTGATGTTCCTTGCATGGCGCGGGGCGCTGCGCAGCGCGTACAAGGCGGAGTGTCTGGACAAAGAGGGAAGGCATGTGAATAATTTCAGGGAAGACTTAAAGTCCCTGCTCCATGAGAACCTGCACAGGCTCCTCATGACGCCGCCCATGTTCTTTATCTTTGCGTTTACGATCCTGCCGCTGATCTTCATGATCTGCATGGCATTTACGAATTACAGCAAGATCGACAACCACCTGATGCTTTTTGACTGGGTGGGACTGGATAACTTTAAGGCTTTGTTTGACTCGGGGAGTATCCTCGGGAGCACCTTCTGGTCTGTGCTCGGATGGACTCTGGTGTGGGCGTTCTTTGCCACGTTTTCGAACTACATTTTCGGTATGATCATTTCCCTGATGATCAACCGGAAGGGCACAAGGGCAAAAGGATTCTGGAGATTCTGTTTTGTGCTCTCCTGTGCGGTGCCGATGTTCGTATCCCTTCTGATCATGAGGACCATGCTCCAGCCGGAAGGAGCGGTGAACGTCCTTCTGAGGAACCTGGGACTGATTGCGCAGGACGCGAGCCTTCCGTTCTTTACGGATCCCACATGGGCAAGGGTGACAGTCATCATCGTCAATATCTGGGTCGGCGTACCTTACACACTGCTGCAGCTTACCGGCGTGCTCCAGAATATCCCGGGAGAGCTTTATGAGGCGGCAAAAGTGGACGGGGCGAATGCATTCCAGATCTTTACGAAGATCACGCTGCCGTATATGCTGTATGTGACAACGCCTTACCTGATCGTGACATTTACAGGAAATGTCAATAACTTTAATGTCATCTACCTGTTGTCCGGCGGCGACCCGGTCACAGACCTGTCGTCCACCGCCGGGAAGACGGACCTGCTGGTCACCTGGCTGTATAAGCTGACCATTGACAAGCAGTATTACAATATCGGAGCTGTCATCGGCATCCTGACGTTTCTCATCCTTGCGGTGGCTGCGCTGCTTACATACCGGAACAGTAAATCATACAAAGAAGAAGGAGGGTTCTAGGCATGGCTGGAAATAAGATCCATTCGGCGAAGAAAAGACGCTTTATCAATAATACGATCGTCCATGTGATCCTCGGGATCCTCGCGGTGATCTGGGTATTCCCCATTGTCTGGGTGATCCTGACCAGCTTCCGCGCGGAGAAGGGGTCCTATGTATCTACGTTTTTCCCGCAGTCATTCACGCTGGATAACTATGCGAAGCTGTTCACGGATACAACGATCCTGAATTTTCCGCAGATGTTCATGAATACGCTGTTCATCGCCATCTGCTCCTGCATCCTTGCCACATTTTATGTGCTGGCAGTGTCCTACTGCCTGTCAAGGCTGCGCTTTAAGATGAGGAAGCCGTACATGAACATGGCGATGATCCTCGGCTTATTCCCGGGATTTATGTCCATGGTCGCTGTGTACTTTATCCTGAAAGCGCTTGGCATGACAGAGGGCAATCTGATCAAGCTGGCCCTGATCCTGGTCTATTCGGGAGGAGCGGCCCTGAGCTTCCAGATCGCAAAGGGATTCTTTGACACGATCCCCATCGCGGTGGATGAGGCGGCGATCCTGGACGGCTGTACGAGATGGCAGATCTTTACGAAGGTTACGCTTCCCTTAAGCAAACCGATCGTCATCTATACTGTGCTGACATCCTTTATGTCGCCGTGGCTGGATTTCATCTTCGCGAAGGTGATCTGCCGGGCAAATGCGGACCAGTATACCATTGCCATCGGGCTGTGGCGGATGCTCGAGAAAGAGTACATCGACAGCTGGTACACAAGCTTCGCGGCAGGCGCGGTGCTCATATCCGTTCCGATCGCGGCGCTGTTCCTCTATATGCAGAGGTACTATGTAGACGGACTTTCCGGGGCAGTGAAAGGATAAGAAAGAAAAGAAACAGGCGGGCGGCCGTACCTGTGCCGCCTGTCCTGATCCCCCGGACGGGGAGAGCTTTTTATAATTGAATATTGACAGATCCGGTTTACAGGATTTATATAGAATATAGTGTATATATGAAGATTGATAATACATGGAGAGACAAGGTTTATGAAGACGGCATTAGAGTGGAAAAAGTATTATTCGAGCCTGGGATTCAGGGACAATTACATATATGACGGAAATGATCTTGGGGTGAGCTGTACGGTAGGCGGGACTTCGTTTAAGCTGTGGAGTCCTTCGGCTGACAGTGTCACCCTGAATCTGTTTCAGGAAGGGGGCGGGGGAAGCCCGTATCAGGAAATCCCCATGGAGCGGGAAGCCAGGGGTGTGTGGAGCTGGAAGACAGAAGAGTGCCTGCACGGGGTCTACTATGATTTTGCCATTGAGATGGAGGGGAAGACCGTCCGCTCGGCGGATCCTTATGCGAAAGCCTGCGGCATCAACGGCAGGAGAAGTATGGCGGTGGACCTGAGCCGGACAGACCCTGAGGGCTGGGAGTCAGACCGGGCGCCGGAGAGGCAGGAGGAGCAGATCATTTATGAGCTCCACGTAAAAGAATTCTCCTGGGATGCATCCGGAGGGTTCCCGGAAGCGTACCGGGGGAAATATAAGGCATTTACCTGCGGGGATACGACGCTGTATGGTGATGGCGTGCATCCGACGGGGCTGAACTATCTGAAGGATCTGGGGATCACACATGTGCAGATCATGCCTGCCTATGACTACGGCTCTGTGGATGAGGCGGGAAAGGATACGGAGTTTAACTGGGGTTATGACCCGGTGAACTACAATGTACCGGAGGGGTCTTATTCTACCGATCCTGCGAGAGGCGAGGTGCGCATCCGGGAGATGAAGGAGATGATCCAGGCTCTCCATGCCCGGGGATTCCGTGTGATCATGGATGTGGTATACAATCATACGTACTCCCTGGATTCCTGGTTCCAGCGCACTGCCCCCTGGTATTTTTACCGGGTGTTTGACGACGGCAGGATCTCCAATGGGTCCGCCTGCGGAAATGACGTGGCGAGCGAGCGGGAAATGTGCGGGAAATATATACTGGAATCTGTGCTTTACTGGACGGAGGAATACCATGTGGACGGATTCCGGTTTGACCTGATGGGGCTTCTGGACGTGGACCTGATGAACCGGATCCGAAGAGAACTGGACGCCCGGTACGGCAGGGGAGAGAAGATGCTCTTCGGAGAGCCATGGGCAGCGGCGGAGACAGCGATGGAAGGCGGCGCTGTGCCGGCCCTGAAGAAAAATATCCGCCTGCTGGATGAAAAGATCGGCATGTTCTGCGATGACACGAGAGACGCGGTGAAAGGTTCTGCGCTGAAAGTGAGGAAGCCGGGATTTATCAACGGGGCAGAGGATAAAGAGGACGATATCATCCGCGGGGTGGCCGCGTGGCGGGCAGCAGGGGTCAAAGCGCCTTCACAGATCATTACCTATGTGTCTGCCCATGACAATCAGACTCTGTGGGATAAGCTGGCTGAGACAATGCCTCAGGCAGATGAGAAAGAGAGGATGCGGCTCAACCGTATGGCAGCGGCTTTGTATATGACGTGCCAGGGGAGTCTTTTTCTTCTGTCAGGAGAGGAGTTTGCCCGGACAAAGGACGGGCTGGAGGATTCCTACAATGCCCCCATCGCCATAAACAGGCTGGACTGGGAACAGGCCTGGAAGAACCGGGATCTTGTGGACTATTACCGGGGGCTGCTCGCTCTCAGGAGACAGCTCCCCGGGCTCTGCGATAAGTCTGCGCGGGCGGCTGAACGGATCTCTCATGTGCAGAAAGAAAAGGGGGCAGTCAGCTTTGTGATAGATAACCGGCCGTGGGTTCCGGTCTGTCAGAAGGGAGAGACAGGAGATGCGCCGGAACTCGAAGGGAAGGCGCATAAGAACCGGTGGCAGACGTTGAAGATCGTTTATAACAGCAGCAGGGAAGAGCGCCCGGTCACATTGGACGGAGAAGGGTGGAAAGTCCTCTGCGACGGGCAGGACAGCTGGCTGTGGAAGACAGACCGACCTGCACAGGGGAAGATGTGCATTGCCCCGCAGAGTGTCCTTATCCTCGGACAGGACGGGAACACGGCGGAAGCAGAAACAATAGAAACAACAGAAGCAACAGAAGCAGCCGGCACAGCGGAGCATCAACATAGAAGAGAAGAAACGACCTGGAGGAAAAAGGCAGTATGAGCAGAAAATGGGTGTACGGAAAACAGGATTGGAAGACATATGAGCGGGGACAGGAGAACTGTTATCTGATGACCAATGGGCTGGGAGGATTTTCTTCTATGACTATGACCGGGTCTGTGGCAAGGAATGACCATGCCTTTTTTATGGCGTGTACAAAGGCGCCGAACAATCGGTATAATATGGTCCACCGTCTGGCGGAAAAGCTCCGGATCGGAGACAGGGAATATGTACTCTCCTCCCAGCAGTCTGCGGACAGAAAAGTGGAGGAGGGGTATCGCTATCTTTCTGAATTTTCTTATGAAGATACTCCCATGTGGAGATTCCATGTATACGGTGTGGAGATCGTGAAAGAGGCGGCAATGAAAAACGGGGAGAATACGGCTGCGCTTACTTACAGGATCATAAACCGGACGCGCGGGGAGGCGCGGCTGACTGTCACACCGTTTTATCAGTTCACTCCGAAAGGGAAAGAACCGGACGCAGGGCAGAAGTTCGAGTGGAGGGAGATCCGGAATAGCGGGATCAATGGAACAGCCTGCCGGATCGAGAGCAATGACCTGTCCCTGGAACTGATCACAGACGGTCAGGTCAGCGGGATCGGACCGGTTTGGGAAACATATTTCTATTCTTATGATGCGTGTGACGGGAGAAGGGATACCGGCTCCGCCGCTGCGTGCCACCAGATCAGTATCTGTGTGGAGAGCGGATGTGAAAAAGTACTCTCTATCATATACCGGATGGACGGGATCGGCGCGGACAAAGGACAGGAAAGCAGTGGAGATCCGGCAAATACTCCCCGGGAGATGGCGGATACTTCCGGGGGGATAGATTCATCCCGGGAGATTACGGATTCTCCCCGGGAGATGGCGGCTCGGATCACAGAGGGATTGAAAGCGTACCGTAAAGGGCTGGAAGCGCTTGCCGGGTTCCGGGATGAGAATGCGCGAACGCTGTCAAAAAGCGCGGACCAGTTTATCTCTCTTCGGGAATCTACCGGGGGGAAGACAATACTCGCCGGATATCCTTTCTTTGAGGACTGGGGCAGAGATACCATGATCGCGCTGCCCGGCGTATGCATTTCCACAGGAAGATACGAGGACGCCGAGTCCATACTGCGCACGTTTGCCGCATACGAGAGGAGAGGGCTCATGCCGAATCTGTTCCCGGAGGGCAGGAATGATCCCATGTACAATACAGTGGACGCGGCGCTTCTTTTTATTAACTGTGTGTGGCTGTATTACAGCGCGTCCGGCAATGCTGGCTTTGTGGAAGAAATGTATCCGGTCATGGAGCGGATCATAGAAAATTATAAAGCGGGCACTGACTATGAGATCCGCATGGAGGAGGACTGCCTGATCCGGGCGGGGAGCGGTCTTGACCAGGTGACATGGATGGACGTCCGCGTGGGAGACATCCTGCCAACACCCCGCCACGGGAAGCCGGTGGAGATCAATGCATACTGGTATAACGCGCTCAGGATCATGGGGCGATTTTCCGATATGCTCGGGAAATCCGATGAAGCTTATGAGGAATTGGCGGACAAGGTAAGGGCGTCCTTTGAAAAAGAGTTCTGGATGGAAGAAAAACACTGCTTAAGAGACGTAGTCTCAGGGACAAAGGCAGACACTCAGATCCGGTGCAATCAGATCTGGGCAGTGTCAATGCCGTTTACGATGCTCGGACCGGATAAAGAGAGGCAGATCGTGGATACTGTCTTTGAAAAATTGTATACACCTTACGGGCTGCGCACGCTGGAGGAAGCGGATCCGGAATTTAAACCTTTCTATGGCGGGGAAGTCTTAAAGCGTGATCTCGCCTATCATCAGGGAACGGTGTGGGTGTATCCGCTTGGCGCGTATTATACAGCGTATCTCAAGGTGCACGGATACAGCAGCGCCGCGAAAGCATATGTAAAAGAGCAGCTGGAGGTAATGGAAGGCGCCATGCGGGAGGGATGCGTCGGACAGCTCCCGGAAATCTATGACGGGGAAAACCCTGTGTCCTCAAAGGGATGCTTTGCCCAGGCGTGGAGCACGGGCGAGATCTTAAGAGTGTACGAGGCGCTGGAGCGTCAGGCAGAAAAGCGTTAAGCGGAAAGGAGTGCTGTCATGGAATTTACAGCAGTATATCACAAAACGTCAGAGCAGATGAGCTATGCCCTCGATGAGGACCGGCTTGTCGTGAACCTTAAGACAGGATACGATGTAAAACAGGTCTTCATCATCCACGGAGATCCTTTTGACGCCGGAATATTGGGCGGCAGCGAAAAGTGGAGCGGCACAAGGGAGGAGATCGTCTTTAAGAAAAGGCTCCCTTATCAGATATGGTGGACGACAACGCTTATGCCGCCGTATAAGAGATGCAAATATTATTTTGAACTCCACACGGACCGTGAGGTGTGGTATTATTTTGAGGACGGATTTCTCACAAAAGAACAGATGGATATGCCGGGGCGGCTCCTTCAGTATTTTATCGTACCGTGGATGAACCCGGCGGATGTGAACCGCACGCCCGCGTGGGTCAATGACACTGTGTGGTATCAGATCTTCCCGGACCGCTTCTGCAGCGGGGACCCTCAGAGGGAAAAGGGGGATGTCCGGCCGTGGCAGACAGGCCCTGTGACAAACCAGGAGAGGTACGGCGGGGACCTGGAGGGGATCCGGCAGAAGCTCCCCTATCTCGCAGAGCTCGGGATCACGGGGATCTATCTGAATCCCATCATGGAGGCGGAGACGAACCATAAGTACGATACTACAGACTATACGAAGATCGATCCAGCGTTCGGGGACGACGCCGTCATGGAACGCCTGGTGGCAGAGGCGCATGAAAAAGGGATCCGTGTGATGGTGGACGCAGTGTTCAACCACTGTGGGAGAAAGTTCGCCCCCTGGCTGGACGTCCAGGAAAAGGGACAGGCATCCGCATACGCGGACTGGTTTATGGTGCAGGACTGGTCTGACCTGAGCAAACATGAGAATACCAGGGACGGAAGGTTCTATTCCTTTGCTTTTGCGGACTGGATGCCAAAGCTCAATACAAATAATGAAGAAGTCATCCGCTATTTCTGTGATGTATGCGAGGGATGGATCCGGAAATACGACATCGACGGCATCCGTTTTGATGTGGGAAATGAAGTGTCCCACCGGTTCCTGAAAAAAATAAGAGAACATTTAAAGGCAGTCAAGCCGGACATTTATCTTCTCGGGGAAATCTGGCATGACGCCAGCCAGTGGCTGATGGGGGATGAGTATGACTCTGTCATGAATTATCCGCTCATGAGCGGGATCCACGACTATTTTCTCGACAGCTCCATGGATAAGCAGGAGTTTGAATACATGGTCAACCGCTGTTATACGATGTATATGCAGCAGAATAATAATGTGCTGTTCAACCTTCTGGATTCCCACGATACGGAACGGTTGATGAACCGCTTCCATGACCTGGATATTTTTTACCAGCAGCTGGCCGTGCTCTTTACCCTTCCGGGAAGTCCGTGCATTTATTATGGGACAGAGATCGCCATGGAGGGAGGTTTTGACCCGGACTGCCGCCGGTGCATGCCCTGGGATGAGATCGGTGCAGGGAAATATACGGAGCGGATGAGCCAGATGAAGGAACTGATCCGTCTGAGGCGGACAGAGGCGGCATGCCGCAGCCTGCATTTCCATTTCCCGGATCAGTACGGGAACAGGCGGTGTGTGGAATATATCAAGCTGGATGACGAAAACAGGAAGATCGAGGTCCTGCTGAACTGCTCCGATGAGGAGGTGCATACTGCACCGGGAGGAGAAGTCCTGTTTGCGCGGAACTTTTCAGACGGCGTGCTGAAACCGAAGGGGACGCTGATCCGCAGGGTATGCTGATCCGAAAGTAAGATCATGAGAGAAGAGAGGTTTGAATATGGAAGATAAGAAAGAAAAATGGTGGAAAAACGCAGTTGTATATCAGATCTATCCGAAGAGCTTCCAGGACTCGAACGGGGATGGCATCGGGGATATCCGGGGGATCATCCGGAGGCTCGACTATCTGGCGGACCTGGGGATCGACGCAGTGTGGATCTCGCCGATGTACTGCTCGCCGCAGAATGACAATGGGTATGATATTTCTGATTATCAGGACATTGACCCCATGTTCGGGACGCTTGAGGATATGGATGAGCTGATCGCTGAGGCGGGGAAGCGCAAGATCCGTATCATCATGGACCTGGTGCTCAACCACACTTCCAATGAGCACCGGTGGTTTCAGGAGGCAAAGAAGAGCAGGGAAAACCCTTATCATGACTATTATGTGTGGCGCGATGGCGAGGAAGGGGTTTATCCGAATGACATGAAGGCAGCCTTCGGAGGCCCTGCGTGGGAGTGGGTGCCGGAAGTAAAGCAGTATTATTTCCATCAGTTCGCTCCCGAACAGCCGGACCTGAACTGGGAGAACCCGAAGGTGAGGAGAGAAATCTATGACATGATCCTCTGGTGGATGGACCGGGGAGTGGGCGGATTCCGTCTGGATGTGATCGACCAGATCGCAAAAGAGCCGGATCTGGGGATCACGAATAACGGTCCTAAGCTCCACGAATTTCTGCGGGAACTGAGCAGGGAGACATTCCAGAAAGGAGACCTCATCACAGTTGGTGAAGCCTGGGGAGCAACGCCGGAGATCGCGGAGAAATACAGCTGCCCCGACGGAAGCGAATTCTCTATGGTGTTTCAGTTCGAGCACATCGGCCTGGATCAGCAGGAAGGGAAGGAAAAGTGGGACCTGGCGCCCCTTTCCCTTGTAAAGCTGAAAAAATGTCTGGCAAAATGGCAGAACGCGCTCCATAAGAAAGGCTGGAACAGCCTGTTCTGGGATAACCACGATCTGCCCCGCATCGTGTCACGCTGGGGAGACGACAGCACATACCGCGCAGAGTCCGCGAAGATGCTGGCTGCAGTCCTCCACGGGATGCAGGGCACCCCGTATATTTATCAGGGGGAAGAACTGGGGATGACGAATGTGAAGTTTAAAGACATCACAGACTACCGGGATCTGGAAACGGTCAATATGTACCATGAGCGGCTGCAGGCGGGATATCCCCTGGAAGATGTCATGCATTCGATCTACGCCAAAAGCCGGGATAACGCCCGCACACCCATGCAGTGGAGCAGGGAAGAGAACGCCGGCTTTACCACAGGGATTCCGTGGATCGCTGTGAACCCGAACTACACTGAGATCAATGCAGCGTCAGAGACAGAGGATCCGGATTCTGTATATCAGTTTTATAAAAAACTCGTACACTTAAGGAAAGAATATCCCGTCTTTGCGGACGGCGATTTCAGCCTCCTGATGCCTGAGGACGAGCAGATCTTTGCCTATACGCGTACAGACGCAGAGTGCAGGATGCTCGTCTGCGCGAACTTTACCGGGGAGCCGGTCAGATGCCCTCTGTCCGAAGAGTGGAAAGATGCGCAGATGCTCATCCATAACTATCCGGGAGAACGGCTGGATGAAGAACTGAAGCCATATGAGGCGGCGATCCTTCTGAAAATGGAATAATCCACAGCTTTTTTCAAAAGATAATATAGCGGAGGGCTGAGATCAAAAAGAAAGAGAGAAAGTCGGACAGGCAGGAGGAATTATGAAGAAGATACTTTTTTTGATCATTGATATGCAGAATGGATTTGTGAACAAATATACAGAAGGACTTGACAGGAAGATACTGGATTTTCACGATAAGATCAAGGACAGAGTGATCACTGCCGGAACCCGGTATGTCAATCACGAGCATACGGCGTGCTATTTATTTGAGGGCTGGAAAGACTGCATGGCAGGGAGCAAAGAAGCGGAGATCATCCCTACTCTCGTTCCGATCATGGAAAGAGTGTTCGACAAAGACAAGTACAGCTGCTGGAATGAAGAAATGAGGCGGTATATCCGTGATGATAATGTGGAGAAAGTTTATTTCGCAGGGGTGAATACAGGATGCTGCGTACTTCACAGCGCTTTTGATTTTTATGATGACCTGGTGGACTGTACCGTAATAGAAGATCTCTGCGGATCAACATCGGGGATCAAAGAACACGAAGAAGGGATCGCAGTTCTGCGGAGCTGTATCACAAAAGAAAGAGTAGTCACAGCGGAGGAGGCCCTCAAAGAGATCAATCTGGATTTGTGGGGGAGCCTTCCTTGTGAATATAACGTCCGAAAACAGTGAAGCGTGTTTGTCGAAGACGTATCCAGCACGGGTGTGTGGGTGGCTTCGGCTCCGGGGCTCCGTGGCAGCAAAAACTAAGAAATCCGGGACTATGCTAAAGGCAGAAAGCAGCAGGGAGCAACTCGCCTTTGGCTCAGACAAGCCCCCTGCTGCTTTCAACGCATAGTTCCGGATTTCAAGTTTTTTCAAGCCCCTCCGCAGTCACCTCAGACACCCACACACCCGTGCTGAAAGGTTTTCGAAAAAGGCGCTTCGCTGTTTTCTGGTTTACTCAAGCCGGAAGGTCCCCAGCAAATGCAGCATTTAAAAACGTAGCGAGAAGGGAACTTTCCCGGCAAAAGGCACCCCCTCTCCCGGAAGTCCGCGGTCCCTTCCGATTGGTAAAACTTCTTGTTTTGCCGCTGAAGCTCCCCTCTCACCCACCTTTCGAAATCCTGCATTTGACTGCGGGGACCTTCCGATCGGATGCGCGCAGAAAACCGACCCTTTGATGCGCCTTTCGCGGCGGGCGGGGATATGGCGACGGTGACTTGGAGTAATCTGCTGGAAAGACTTAAAAGAATGGGATGCGGCGTTAATTTCAAAGCGGATGCCTGAGCCGCAGGCGAATCTTCCGCTTTGGAATTGTCCTTAGCCGTATCCCATTCTTTTTACGTCTTTCCCAGATTACGGAACCGGAACCTGAGCCATATCCCCGCCCGCCGCGAAAACGTCCTGTATCAAACCGACGGTTTTCGGACGTCATATTCACAAGGAAGGCTCCCCCACAAATCCAGATTTCCACCTTGACATATCCTCCCCCCTTGCGGTAGAATAACCGATGTAAGCAAAAGCGTTGAAGAGGACAGTAAGCTGTCCGGTCATCTCAGAGAGAAGCCCGTCTGGTGCGAGGGCTTTGGTGTTCCGGCTGACTGAAGACCACCTCGGAGCTGCCCTAATCCGGCACGGTGATTCCGTTATCATCACACGAATGAAGCAGGTTTTCCATGGAAAACAAGCAGGGTGGAACCGCGGGAATACTGATATCCCGTCCCTGCGTGGAGTGTTTCCGTGCGGACATAGATTCAGAAGGTGAGAGACATTCCGGGAGGGATGTCTTTTCTGTTTTATGGATCAGCATCGGACAGATAAAAGGGAAAGGAAGGAAAAGAAGATGAAGATCACTTTAAAAGACGGATCGAGCAAAGAATATCAGCAGCCGATGAGCGTGTATGACATCGCGCTGGACATCAGCGAGGGGCTGGCAAGGATGGCGACAGCCGGAGAAGTAGACGGCGAGGTCGTTGACCTGAGGACAGTCGTTGACCATGACTGTGACCTGAGCATCCTGACATTTAACGACGAAAAGGGAAAAGGTGCATTCCGCCACACGGCGTCCCACATTATGGCGCAGGCGGTAAAGAGACTGTATCCTGAGACAAAGCTGGCGATCGGACCTTCCATTGCTGACGGGTTCTACTATGATGTGGACAGGGAGACTCCGTTCACAGCGGAAGACCTGGAGAAGATCGAGGCGGAGATGAAGAAGATCGTCAAAGAGAATCTTGAGATCAAACAGTATACAATGCCGAGAAACAAAGCAATCGAGTATTTTAAAGAGAAAAACGAAGACTATAAGGTGGAACTGATCGAGGATCTTCCGGAGGATGAGACGATCAGCTTCTATTCCCAGGGCGAGTTCACAGATCTGTGTGCGGGACCGCACCTGATGACCACAAAACAGGTGAAGGCATTCAAGCTCACAAGCCTGGCAGGCGCGTACTGGAGAGGGGACGAGCACAATAAGATGCTCCAGAGGATCTACGGGACTGCCTTCCCGAAGAAAGCAGAGCTGGAAGAGTACCTGACGATGATCGAGGAAGCGAAGAAGCGCGACCACAGAAAGCTTGGAAAAGAACTGGGGCTGTTTATGATGCGCGAAGAAGGTCCGGGATTCCCGTTCTTCCTTCCGAACGGTATGGTGCTCAAGAATACGCTTCTTGACTACTGGAGAGAGATCCACCGCAGGGCAGGATATGTAGAGATCAGCACGCCGATCATGCTGAGCCGCCATCTGTGGGAGACATCCGGACACTGGGATCACTATAAGGAAAACATGTATACAACCGTGATCGACGACGTGGATTTCGCGATCAAACCGATGAACTGCCCGGGCGGTATCCTTGTATACGAGTCAGAGCCGCGCTCTTACCGTGATCTCCCGATCCGCATGGGCGAGCTCGGACTGGTGCACCGCCATGAGAAATCCGGACAGCTCCACGGCCTGATGAGAGTGCGCTGCTTTACACAGGATGATGCGCATATCTTCATGATGCCGGAGCAGATCAAGGACGAGATCAAAGGGGTCGTAAAACTGATCGACGAGGTGTACAGCCTCTTTGGATTTAAATATCATGTAGAGCTCTCCACACGTCCGGAGGACAGCATGGGAAGCGATGAGGACTGGGAAATGGCGACAGACGCTCTGAGGAGCGCGCTGGAGGACATTGGTCTCCCATATGTTGTAAATGAAGGGGACGGAGCGTTCTACGGGCCGAAGATCGACTTCCACCTGGAGGATTCCATCGGCAGGACATGGCAGTGCGGTACGATCCAGCTTGACTTCCAGCTTCCGCTCCGGTTTGACCTGGAGTACACAGGAGCGGACGGAGAGAAGCACAGACCGATCATGATCCACCGTGTTGTATTCGGATCCATCGAGAGATTTATCGGGATCCTGATCGAGCATTTCGCGGGTGCATTCCCCACATGGCTTGCTCCGGTACAGGTAAAAGTGCTCCCGATCTCAGACAAGCACATGGACTATGGTATGAAGGTGCTCGACGCGCTGAAAGACGCGGGAATCCGCGCAGAGATCGACACCCGTGCCGAAAAGATCGGGTATAAGATCCGCGAGGCGCAGATGAAGAAGATCCCATACATGCTTGTCGTGGGGGCAAAGGAAGAAGAAGAGAACAAAGTCTCCGTGAGAAGCAGATTCGCAGGAGATGAGGGACAGTGCGGGCTGGATTCATTCGTGGCGCAGATCAAAGAGGAGATCGCCGGGAAGGTCAGCAGGAAGATCGAGAAGGAGAACTGATGAGCGCGCAGTACGAAAAACTATTAAAGTGCTATGAATATTACAGGTCAGTGACAGACTTTGAGCCGAGGGTGGGACTGATCCTCGGCTCGGGCCTGGGCGGATATGCCAGAAATATGAAGGTCGTCAAAGAGATCCCTTACGGGGATATCCCGGGCTTCCCGGTCTCCACTGTGCAGGGGCACGACGGAAGATTCCTGCTGGGCTATATCGGAAATGTGCCTGCTGTGGTCATGAAAGGCAGGGTGCATTATTACGAAGGCTATTCTATGGAAGAGGTGGTCATGCCGGTCCGGCTGATGAAGATGATGGGCATTGAGATCCTTTTCCTGACCAATGCGGCAGGAGGCATGGGAGCAGGGTTCCGTGTGGGAGATTTCATGCTGATCACGGATCAGATCTCCAGTTTTGTGCCGTCGCCTCTGATCGGGGAAAACGTGTCCGAGTTCGGGGAACGTTTCCCGGATATGACACATATCTATGACACGGAGCTGATGAAACTGATCCGAAAGACTGCTGAAGAAGAGGAAATCCCGCTACAGGAAGGCGTGTATCTCCAGACTTCCGGACCGAATTTTGAAAGTCCGGCAGAGATCAGGATGTATGCTGCTCTCGGAGCCGGCGCGGTGGGAATGAGCACTGCATGCGAAGCGATCGCGGCGCGGCATGCCGGCGTCAGAGTGTGTGGGATATCCTGCATCTCCAATATGGCGAGCGGCCTGTCGGACGAGGAGCTGAGCCATCTGGACGTCCAGGAAGTCGCAGACCGGCGTTCGGGAGAATTTGAACTTCTGGTGACCCGGAGCATAGAGAAAATGTAAAGACACAGCAGATAATGGAGACAGTTACCGGGATAGAACCTGAATGACTGAGATAGAAGAAGGGAGCATGAAGGCTGAGATGAGGACAAGGATCTATAATGCCAGGATACTGACAATGGAACCGGGGAGAAAGATCTTCTTCGGGGAGATCGGGATCGAAGACGGCAGGATCATATCTGTCAGGGAAGAGCAGGGAAAAGAGAAAGAGCAGGCAGAAGACGGGGCTGCGCTGGAGAAAGAAAATCAGAAGGGACAGGCTTCCGGCGGCTGGGATGAGGAGATCGATGCGCGCGGGAACCTGGTCATGCCCGGCTTTAAAAACGCGCATACCCACTCCCCGATGACATTCCTGCGGTCTTATGCGGATGACATGAAGCTTCAGGAGTGGCTGTTTGACAAAGTGTTCCCGGCGGAGGCAGAGCTGACATCCGATGATATTTACTGGCTTACGAAGCTGGCGGTCATGGAGTACCTGACCAGTGGGATCACGTCAGTCTTTGATATGTACAAGCTCAAAAAAGACAGCGCAAGGGCGGCTGAGGAGACCGGGTTCCGCATGGTGTTCTGCGGAGACATGAATGACTTCGGCGGGACAGTGGAAGAGATGGAGAAGGATTACATCGGATATAACAGAGATCCGGACAGCCTTCTGTCCTATCAGATCGGCTTTCACGCAGAGTATACGACCAACCGGGAGAGGATGGGGCAGATCGCGGCCCTGGCGGAGAAATATAAGGCTCCGGTATGTGTCCACTGCTCAGAGACGAAAAAGGAAGTGGAAGAGTGCCGGGAGCGCTCCGGCATGAGTCCTGTCGCGTACATGGATTCCCTGGGACTGTTCCAATACGGAGGATGCCTTTTCCACGGCGTGCACATGGATGACAGTGATTTTGACATCATCAGAGACAGAGGGATCAGCGTGGTGACAAACCCGGCGTCGAACCTGAAACTTGCAAGCGGCATTGCCCCGGTCAAAAGATATCTGGATCAGGGGATCCCCGTGGCGATCGGGACGGACGGAGCAGCCAGCAATAACTGCCTGGATATGTTCCGCGAGATGTTCCTTGTGACAGGGCTTCAGAAAGTGCTGTGCGATGACCCGGAAGCGGTGCCTGCGATGGATGTGCTCAAGATGGCAACCGTAAACGGGGCCCATGCCATGGGTCTGGAAGATTGCGATGTGCTCTCCTGCGGGAAAAGGGCGGACCTGATCCTGATCGACCTCATGCAGCCGAATATGCAGCCGCTCCAGAATATCGAGAAAAATATCGTGTACAGCGGAAGCAAGCAGAATGTCAGGATGACGATGATCAACGGAAAAACAGTGTACAGAGACGGGGAATTCTTTATCGGGGAATCTCCGGAGACAGTATACCGGAATGCGCAGCGGATCTCCGAACGCATTCTCGGGCAGTAAGCATACAGGGGAGAAGTGAAAAATCATAACGGAAAGGGGTACAGATGATGAGAGCAGCAATTTTTACGATCGACAGTGGGATTTACAAGGCAAAGGCAGAGAGCGCCGCGGCGTCCGCTCTGAAACGGATGCTGGAGCAGGTTGGATTCGAGGTGAAGGCGGCCAGCGTCCTTCCCCAGGAGAGGGAAGTTGTCGCCACAGTGCTGCGCCAGCTTTCGGATTCAGGGGCAGTAGACCTGATCCTGACAACAGGCGCTGTGGGATATCAGGACGGAGACTGTGCGCCGGAGGCATTGTCTGATGCAGCAGAGATGCTCATCCCGGGGATCCCGGAAGCACTCCGGGCATATAACCTGAGATATACAAAGGCGTCCATGATGGACAGGATGATGGCAGGTATCCGAAAGAAGACGCTGCTTATGAACCTTCCCGAAAGCGCGAAGACGGCAAAAGAGGATATGGAGTACATCCTCATGGAGACCGTTCAGGTTGTGGAGAATCTGAGTTTATGATGAAAGTAACATATTTAGGACACAGCGGATTCCTCGTTGAGACAGACGATGCGTATTTCCTTTTTGATTACTATAAAGGAACAGTGCCGGAACTGGACAGCTCGAAGAAAATGTTCGTATTCGTAAGCCACGGACATTATGACCACTACAGTAAGAGGATCTATGGATTCCGAAAGGAGTTTGAAGAAATCTATTATATCCTGTCCTGGGATGTCCCGGCAGGATCAGAGAAGGTTTATCACCTCAGGCCCGGTGAAGAGACAGAAATCGCGGGATGCAGTGTGCGCACGCTGCGCTCAAATGATGAGGGAGTGGCGTTCCTGGTCCGTTATCACGGAAAGACGCTGTACCATGCCGGAGACCTGAACTGGTGGCACTGGGAGGGCGAGCCGGAGGAATATAATACAGGGATGAGGCGTTCCTATCAGTCCGAGATCAACAAGCTTCAGGGCGAGAAGATCGACGCGGCTTTTGTGCCTGTGGATCCCAGGCTCGGGGAACAGTACTGCTGGGGCATTGACTGCTTTATGAAAAGGACGGACACAAAGGATGTATTCCCCATGCATTTCTGGGGGAGCTATGACGTCTATGAGCGCCTGATGCTGGAACCGTGCACCCGGGATTACAGGGAACGCATCATGAAGATCGGGCAGGAGGGACAGAGCTTTCTCCTGGACAGCTCAGAAAAATAAAGGTGGAGAGAAAGAGATATGCTTGTTAAGATCTATACAGACGGTGCGGCCAGGGGCAACCCGGACGGACCCGGAGGATACGGGACCGTGCTCGAGTATGTGGACACAAAAGGAGAGCTGCATGTAAAAGAAATATCCCAGGGGTATGTCAGGACGACAAATAACCGGATGGAGCTGATGGCTGTCATCGCCGGTCTGGAAGCCTTGAACCGCCCCTGTACGGTAGAGATTTATTCGGATTCCCAGTACGTGGTAAATGCATTCAACCAGCACTGGGTGGACGGATGGATCAAAAAAGGGTGGAAGCGGGGCAAGAATGAACCGGTCAAGAACGTGGACCTGTGGAAACGCCTGCTGAGCGCGAAAGAGCCCCACAGTACAAGCTTCCACTGGGTGAAAGGCCATGACGGACATCCCCAGAATGAGCGGTGCGATGAACTCGCCACATCCGCGGCGGACGGGGACGGGCTGATCGTGGATGAAGGAGCAGGGCAGTCTTGATGTGATGCCAAAGCTGTGTCAGATGCTCAACGACCGTTTGAAGGAAAAGACAGTCCCCGGTTTCCAGGAGAAAAGTTTTAATTGTCAAGAAACAGTGGCATTTTTAATTTTCATATAGTATAATCAAATACTGTGTTAAGTAAGACAGGCGATCGCGGCTGCAGGTGCCGAAAGGCCGCAGACGAGGAAAGTCCGGGCTTCACAGGGCAGGATGCCGGATAACGTCCGGTGGAGGTGACTCCAAGGCCAGTGCAACAGAAATAAACCGCCCGGGCGGAGGGCTGAGAAGAAGACAGAGACGCTTCTTTTGAGCTCTCCGTCCGGGTAAGGGTGGAAAGGCAGTGTAAGAGACTACCGCCTCGCTGGTAACAGAGAGGGCACATGTAAACCCCATCCGAAGCAAGACCGGATAGAAGCAATGCGGCTGCCCGCCGCGCTTCAGGTTGGTCGCTCGAGCACAGCGGCGACGCTGTGCCTAGACAGATGATCGCCCACGACATAACCCGGCTTATCGTCTTGCTTAACACAGTATTTTTTTGGAGGCATGAAAAATGGGAATGAAGATAAATGCAGAGCTGCCGCTCCCCGCGGATCTCAAGGCGGAGTACCCGCTCCCCAAAGAGATCCTGGAGATCAAGAAAAAAAGAGATCAGGAAATCCGGGACATTTTCACCGGGAAGTCCGATAAGTTCATTGTGATCGTAGGACCCTGCTCCGCGGACAATGAAGATTCTGTCTGCGAGTATGTAAACCGCCTTGCGGGAGTCAATGAGAAGGTTTCCGACCGTCTCATGATCATCCCGAGGATCTACACAAACAAGCCCCGTACCACCGGCGAGGGATATAAAGGAATGCTCCACCAGCCGGAGCCGGATCAGGCTCCTGACCTGCTGGCAGGGATCATCGCGATAAGAAAGCTGCATACAAGGGCAATTAAGGAGAGCGGTCTTACAGCCGCGGATGAGATGCTCTATCCTGAGAACAGAAGCTACCTGGATGACATCCTTTCTTATGAGGCGATCGGCGCCCGCTCTGTTGAGAACCAGCAGCACCGTCTTACCGCAAGCGGCATGGATATCCCGGTGGGGATGAAAAACCCGACCAGCGGGGATTTCTCAGTGATGCTCAATTCCGTCGTGGCAGCGCAGAGCTCGCATACTTTTATCTACAGGGGGATGGATGTGACCACAGACGGAAATGATCTGGCCCATGTGATCTTAAGGGGCGGAGTAGACAAATATGGCACGTGCATTCCGAACTATCATTATGAGGATCTGGTCCGTCTCCTTGACATGTATCAGAAGCGGGAGCTGAAAAACCCTGCGGCTGTCGTGGATGCAAATCATTCCAACTCGAATAAACAGTTCAGGGAGCAGATACGCATTGTGAGCGAGGTGCTCCACAGCCGGAAATATAATCCGGAGCTGAGGACGCTGATCAAAGGCGTTATGATCGAGAGCTACCTTGAGGAAGGATGCCAGAAGATCGATGAGAACAGAGTGTATGGAAAGTCGATCACCGACCCGTGCCTCGGCTGGGAGGACACGGAGAGACTTCTGTATAAAATAGCGGAAGAGTGCTGATAAAATGGCTGAGTAAAAAAGAAACCATACAGGGCAGATAGAATAGTTTATTCCCTGCCTGTAGGGTTTCCTTTTTTTATCTGTGAGCGGGCTTATCTGTGCCTGCGGTATTTCTCTTCACAGTATTTGCAGCGGTAGATCTGGTTCTCCTCATCCGTGAGAACAAATACATGATCCAGTTCCTGCTCGATGGAAGTGATGCATCTCGGATTCTTGCACTTGATCACATTGCGGATCTCTTTCGGGAGAGAGAGAGGTTTCTTGGAAATGATCTCCCCGTCCTCGATGATATTTACAGTGATATTATGATCAATGAAACCGAGGATATCAAGATCCATAAAATCGATGGGACATTCGATCTTCATAATGTCTTTTTTTCCCATCTTGCTGCTTTTGGCATTTTTGATGATCGCCACGCAGCAGTCCAGTTTGTCGAGGTGGAGATATTTGTAGATCTCCATGCTCTTGCCGGCCTCGATATGATCCAGTACAAAGCCTTCAGAAATACGTCCCACGTTCAGTGTGTTTTTTACCATGATCTTAATCCTTTCTATACAATTAACAATTACAATATTAGTCAACGTGGATATCCAGGAGAGTCAGGATCAGCGCCATGCGGACATAGACCCCGTACTGTACCTGGCGGAAATATGCGGCGCGGGGGTCATCGTCGACCTCCACGGAAATCTCATTTACCCTGGGAAGGGGATGGAGCACGTACATATCTTCCGGAGCAAGCTTCATTTTCGCCTTATCCAGGATGTAGAAATCCTTCATCCGTACATAGTCGTCTTCATTGAAGAAGCGTTCCTTCTGGACTCGAGTCATGTACAGGATGTCCAGGTTCGGCATGGCGTCTTCCAGTCGGACGACTTCCTCGTAAGGAATATGTTTCTTGTCCAGGACGTCATGGCGGATGTACTCCGGGAGACGGAGCTCCTCCGGAGAGATCAGGATAAAGCGGATGCCCTCATATCTGACCAGAGCGTTGATCAGAGAATGGACCGTACGGCCGAATTTCAGGTCTCCGCACAGACCGATCGTCATATTGCTGAGACGCCCCTTCAGATTGCGGATCGTCAGCAGGTCAGTCAGCGTCTGGGTCGGGTGCTGATGTCCTCCGTCTCCGGCGTTGATGACCGGGATGGAAGAGTGCTGGCATGCGACCATGGGCGCGCCTTCTTTTGGATGTCTCATTGCGCAGATATCTGCGTAGCATGAGATCGTGCGGATCGTGTCAGATACACTCTCTCCCTTTGCCGCAGAACTGGAGTCTGCGGAAGAAAATCCCATAACGCTGCCGCCGAGATTCAGCATAGCCGCCTCATGGCTTAACCGGGTGCGGGTACTTGGCTCGTAGAAGAGAGTGGCAAGTTTTTTCCCATCGCACGCATGTGCATATTTCTCGCGGTGCGCCTCGATATCCTGGGCGAGATCCAGCAGTTTATCAAGCTCCTCCACTGAAAAATCCAGCGGGCTCATCAAATGTCTCATAAATAACCTCCTTAATTGCGGGATGGGACTTCCATCCCAAGACATACAGGAAGCGCAGTCATCTGCGCTTTTTGTTTATCTGTATTGAAGTAACTGTTCTACGGTTTTGCGCTTCGGCGCCTCCGGCTCGACGTCAGGGTATCCGAGGGCGATCAATGCCCCAAGTTCCTGATCTTCCGGGATGCCGAGCAGTTCTGAGATTCCGTCCTCATCGAAAACACCCATGATGACAGTCCCCAGCCCTTTGTCCCATGCCGAAAGGCAGAAGGTCTGGCAGGCCACGCCGACGTCAAACATCTGCCAGCGGTCTTCCTTTTTCGTCGTGAAAGAACCGTCCCGCTCAAAGCCGCAGCGTCCTTTGATAAAGGTGACAGCCATCAGTACGGGAGCCTGGCGTATGATCCTTGAATTGTAATCCGGGGTATACTGATCCGCGATCCCGGAGAGGACAGTACGGTCCTCAACAGCGATATAGCGGGTGATCTGAGTATTTTTCCATGAGGGAGAGTAAGATGCCGATGATACGACAGAATCAATAATAGAATGGTCAACAGGATCCGGTTTAAATTTTCGTATGCTCCTGCGCGTTTTAATGCACTCTGTTACGTTCATATATGTACCTCCCTGAATTCTCCACCTAATCATATAATAAAACGGGTCGATTTTCAACCGGATTTCAAAGATCAAAAATCTTTTTCTTTGTCCCGAAAAGTGGATTTTGCCTGAAAAATGTAATATAATGGGCGGTAAGTGCTAAAAACCGGGATGAAAACAGAAAATATCATCCGGGGATACATGAGAAGGGAGATATACGGAAATGGCATCACTGGAAGAACTCAGAGAGAGGCTGGATGAGATCGACGGCCAGCTCGTGGACCTCTACGAAAAGCGGATGAAGGTCTGCGAGGAAGTCGGTGAATATAAAGTAAAAGCAGGACGAAAGGTTTTTGACCGGCAGAGAGAAAAAGAAAAACTGGCGGACGTGGCCTCAAGGGTGACCGGAGACTTCAATAAAAAGGGGATACAGGAGCTCTATCAGCAGCTTATGTCCATGAGCAGGAAACTGCAGTACCAGCAGCTCGTGGAGGCGGGAGCGCTGGGACGTCTCCCGTTTATCCGGATCGATAACCTGGACAAGAAGAATGCCCGGGTTGTGTTCCAGGGGACGGAAGGGGCGTACGGACAGGCAGCGATGCAGCAGTTTTTCGGCGAGGATGTAAACAGCTTCCATGTGCGCACATTCAGGGATGCGATGGAAGCGATCGAAGAGGGGGCGGCTGACTATGCGGTCCTTCCCATCGAAAACTCCACTGCCGGACCGGTCATCGAGATGTATGACCTGCTGGATGAATTTGAAAATTATATCGTGGCGGAGACCATCCTTCCGATCGTGCATACTCTTTCCGGCCTTCCCGGGACAAAGCTCTCTGACATCCAGAGGGTATATTCAAAGACAGAAGCGCTGATGCAGACATCACGCTTTCTGGACGACCACTCGGACTGGCAGAGGATCAGTGTGGTGAATACCGCGATCGCGGCAAAAAAGGTGCTCAAAGAACAGGACATTTCCCAGGCGGCTGTGTGCAGTGCTTATGCGGCAAAGGTGCACGGTCTGGAAGTGCTGGTGGACGGGATCAATAACGATGCGGACAATTCTACCCGCTTTATCGTGGTCACGAATCAGAAAGTGTTCCTGAAGGATGCTTCAAAGATCAGCATTCGGTTTGAACTGCCGCACCAGAGCGGTTCTCTGTACAGGATCCTCTCACATTTTATTTACAATGATCTGAATATGTCCAAGATCGAGTCTCGACCGATCAAAGGAAGACCATGGGAATATTGCTTTTTCGTGGATTTTGAGGGCAATCTCGAGGAGGCGGCAGTAAAAAATGCGATACGCGGACTGAGAGAGGAAGCGCAGAATCTGAAAATTTTGGGAAATTACTAAAAAGACCGGTCAGTGTGTAGTGAGAAAGGAAGAAAGAAAATGCGTACAAATGAACTGATGCTGTATAAAAATATGGATTATGGCGACCTTCTGAAAGATATGACATTTCTTATGGATAATCATGGGAATGATCATTACAACAGGGAAGATCTGAGAAGTCTCCTTTTCGAATGTATCAACAGACTTCTGGAATTGTCTGTAAGCCATGGGTTTGAGGGGAATCTCTGGCATACTTATCTTACCTTTCTTCTTGTTAATGATGAGAATGCTTACAGCACTTCCTGCGAGATCATCGGAGACACAGAGGGGAGCATCAATGAGATCGCGCTCCATGATTTTGAGATCTTCAAAGAATTGTTCGACTATGACTTCTCAGCAATGGAGAAGAATCTTGGAGCCGGCTGTATGCAGATCCTCATGGATTATAAAAATGGCAGAAGAAGCGGAAAAATCTTCAACCGGCGCATCCGGGACCGCATCTGCCATCTGGCGGAAGGGCTGGGGAGTGCATCGGACGCCTCCGATTTTCAGCGGAAAATGACACAGTTTTATAAGGAGTTCGGCGTAGGCAAGCTTGGCCTGCACAAGGCGTTCCGCATCGAACACCCTGAGGGCGGCAGGATGGAGATCGTACCGATCACAAATATCGCCCATGTCCATCTGGATGACCTGGTCGGCTACGAGATCGCAAAGAAAAAACTGATCGACAACACAGAAGCATTCGTGCAGGGGCGCAGGGCAAACAACTGCCTGCTGTTCGGCGATGCGGGCACCGGAAAGTCCTCATCCATCAAAGCCATCCTGAACCAGTATTATGATCAGGGACTCAGGATGATCGAGGTGTACAAACATCAGTTTAAAGATCTGAATGAAGTGATCGCCCAGATCAAAAACCGCAATTATAAATTCATTATCTATATGGACGACCTTTCTTTCGAAGAATTTGAGATCGAGTACAAATATCTCAAGGCGGTGATCGAAGGCGGGCTGGAACGCAAGCCGGAAAACGTGCTGATCTACGCTACCTCCAACCGCAGGCACCTGATCCGTGAGACATTCCGGGATAAGGCGGACCGGGATGAAGAACTGCACACCAATGACACAGTCCAGGAAAAACTGTCTCTCGTGGCCCGGTTTGGCGTGACGATCTATTTCGGTTCGCCGGATAAAAAGGAATTCCAGGAGATCGTACGGGTACTGGCAAAGAAGGGCGGCATTGACATGCCGGAAGAAGAACTGTTGCTGGAAGCGAACAAGTGGGAGCTGTCCCATGGAGGACTGTCCGGGCGGACAGCGCAGCAGTTTGTAGATTATCTGATGGGGAAATCTGGATTTGCGGGGGAGCCGTTCTGTTGACGAAACGTCCGAAAACCGCCGGTTTGATGCAGGACGTTTTCGCGGCGGACGGGGATATGGCTCAGGTTCCGGTTCCGTAATCTGGGAAAGACGTAAAAAGAATGGGATACGGCTAAGGACAATTTCAAAGCGGAAGATTCGCCTGCGGCTCAGGCATCCGCTTTGAAATTAACGCCGCATCCCATTCTTTTAAGTCTTTCCGGCAGATTACTCCAAGTCACCGTCGCCATATCCCCGTCCGCCGCGAAGGCGCATCAAAGGGGACGGTTTTCTGCGCGCATCCGATCGGAAGGTCCCCGCAGGCAAATGCAGGATTTCGAAAGGTGGGTGAGAGGGGAGCTTCAGCGGCGAAGCAGAAATTAAAACCAAGCGGCAGTTCAGACTGGATTTCCGGGAGAGGGTTAGCCGTTCGATTTGGCCCAGCAAGCTGGTCCGCTCTTGTTATAGAATTCTGCCAGCAAAGTGGATTTTATCGTTTGCCGGAGAAGTTTCTCTAGCCTTGTGTGTTTCTCCCGGCTGGGGAGAGGTTCTCTTTTGCCGGAAAAGCTCCCCTTCCACTGCGTTTGTAAACGCTGCATTTGTCGGGGGACCTTCCGTCTTGAGCAAAACCAGAAAACAGCGAAGCGCCTTTTCGAAACTTCCTTTCAGCGCGGGGATATGGGTGGCTGAGGTGACTTCGGAATGAGGCTTGGAAAAAATAGAAATCAGGGGACACGCGTTGGGGGCAGAAGAGAGGGTGTCTGAGGCGGAGCCGAGTTCCTCTCTTCTGATCCCTGGTTTTAGCGTGTTCCCTGATTTCGTAGTTTTTCCTGCCTCATGGAGCGGAGCCGATGCCACCCATATCCCCGCGCTGAATACGTCCTCGACATCCGCGCTTCACTGTTTTCGTACGTTTTGCCAACAGGATGGCTCCCCCACAAATACAGATTTACTCATAAATTCCATTGACTGTTACCTGGAACAGTGCTTCTTTCCCATTCAGGTCTTCCACTCCGTAATCTTCCGGGAAAGTTACATATACATCCACCTGGTCTCCGGGGTGTGCGCCGATGAGCTGTTCCTCGAAATCATCGATATAACTTCCTGATCCGATCATGAGATCTGTGCCCATCCCCTGTGTGTTCCCGCCGTTGAATTCTACTCCGTCGATGCTTCCTACGTAATCGATATTGACAGTATCTCCATTTTCTACGGTAAGAGACGTGTCTGTAGAGTAGGAAGTTCCGGTATCCTGGGAAGCGCTGTCAGCGGAGCCGGAAGTGTCAGAGCTGCTGCCGGTATCGGCGGATGCTTCCGTGTTAGTATTGTCCGTTTGACTGTCATCTGTGCTGTTCTTCACTCCGTCGACGATAAGTACGATCACAAGAGCCAATACAGCAAGGCTGGGTATCCCGATCACCAGGGTCTTGCTCAGTTTTTTTCGGAATTCGTTTTTGCGCCGTTCCTCGGCTCTGCGCTGCTGTGCCATTTTTCGGTTTTCTTTTTTCATAGACTGCTACCTCATTTCGTTTAGATATTTCCGATCCAGTATGTAAAAGGACACCTGATGCGGATAGAAAAGCATCCGTGTGCTTAATACTGTTGCCGCTATATTATAAAAAGAAAATATGACTAAATTGTGATTTCTTTTCAAAAAATACATGGTATAATGATTGCACGTTCGTGCAATCCGAAGCGGCTTTGCCGCTTCGCCCCGCTCTGCGGGGATTATACCGGGACCCACGGCTTGGAAAGTAAATGCCGCTTTGCGGCGCTTCCTTTCCTGCGCGCGTGGTATAATGATCGCACGTTCGTGCAATCCGAAGCGGCTTTGCCGCTTCGCCCCGCTCTGCGGGGATTATACCGGGACCCACGGCTTGGAAAGTAAATGCCGCTTTGCGGCGCTTCCTTTCCTGCGCGCGTGGTATAATGATCGCACGTTCGTGCAATCCGAAGCGGCTTTGCCGCTTCGCCCCGCTCTGCGGGGATTATACCGGGACCCACGGCTTGGAAAGTAAATTTGGAACAGACTGGAGAGAAGAGAAATGGCAGTAAACAGCAGATGTTATGACGGGACTCTTTTTCTTGAAGATATAGAAAAAAAGCTGAAGCACAGACTTGATCAGCTCAATAAAGAGCTGGATGAGGGACAAAAAGAGATTGAAAATATGCATGAATATTACTGGGAAAACTATACGGAGATGGACCAGTACGGATATGAGGACTATGACAATCAGCAGGCGCTCCTTCATCAGGTGAATTCGAATGAGGAAAAGGCAAAATTAAAGAGACGGTTTGAAAAGATGCTGGATTCGCCGTTCTTCGGCAGGGTTGACTTTCAGTTTGAGGGGGAGGATGAGGCGGAGCCTTTTTATATCGGAATCGGAAATTTCGCGGAGAGAGCAGGCATGACGCCTCTGATCTATGACTGGCGCGCGCCTGTGAGCGGATTGTTTTATGATTATGACAAGGGGCCGGCATCGTATGAAGCCCCGTCCGGGACGATAAGCGGAGAAATTGCGGCCAAGTGGCAGTATAAGATCCGGAACGGCAGGATGGTCTATGGGTTTGAGAGCGATGTGAAGATTGATGACGAGATCTTAAAGCAGGAGCTGGGGAGCAGCGGGGACGCTCAGCTGAAAAGCATCGTCCGCACGATCCAGAAGGAACAGAATGAGATCATCAGGAATACAAAGGACCGGATCCTGGTCATCCAGGGCGCGGCCGGGAGCGGGAAGACTTCGATCGCGCTCCACAGGATCGCGTATCTTTTGTACCATGACAGGAAAAACCTGCGCTCATCGAATATCCTCATCCTGTCGCCGAACAGTGTGTTTGCAGATTATATTTCACATATCCTTCCGGAGCTGGGAGAGGAAAATATCAGGGAGATGAGCTTTGACCTTTTCGCATACCGGGAGCTGAAAGATACGGCGGCTGACTGTGAAGACAGATATGACCATCTGGAGAGGATGATGCGTTTTCCGGATCCTGCTGCGGACGAGAGATTCCATTGGAAACAGTCGGCGGAGTTTGTGGGGGAAGTGGAAGGTTTCCTCGCGGTGGAAGAGGACAGCCTGATGGAGTTCAGGGATATTGAGTTCCGGGGGATGAGGCTGTCTGAGGAAGAGCTGATCCATCTGTTTTATGACAAATTTTATGACACTCCGATCCTGAAGCGGATGGATGCGGTGATGGAGTATTTTGTCGATTCATACGAGACTCTGAGAGGAAGGGACATTGAAGAAGAGGACCGTGAGCTCCTGCAGAAAAAGTTTGACCGGATGTACGTGACCAAAGACATTTATACACTTTATAATCGGCTCATGGAGTTCTGCGGTCAGGAGCCGCTGTCAGATACTCCGTTTGAGAGAAGGAAGATCCCATATGAGGATGTGTTCCCTATGCTGTACCTGAAATACAGGCTGACAGGGGACAGTGCGCATAAGAATATCAAGCATCTTGTGATCGATGAAATGCAGGACTACTCCTATCTTCAGTATGTGATCCTGCAGAGGCTTTTTGACTGCCGGATGACGATCCTGGGGGACAGGGCGCAGACGCTTGACAAAGAACAGCAGGATGTACTGAAATTCCTGCCGAAGATATTCGGCAGAGGCATCCGCACTGTAGTGATGAACAAAAGCTACCGCAATACATGGGAGATCGCTTCTTATGCGGGGAAGATCAGCGGGATCACGGATATAGAGCTTCTGGAGCGGCATGGGAAGGAAGTCGAGGAAAAGCTGTTTGCCTCAGAGGAGGAACTGCTTTCTGCGATAGAGAAAAATCTGAATGTGGGAGCCGAAGGATTTGAGACAGCAGCAGTCATTACGATGACTGAGGAAGAAGCGTTTGACATCAGCCGCCTTTTGCAAAACAGAGGGATAGAAGTGTCCTATGTGGACCGGGACAGCTCTGCCTTTCGGAAAGGTCTGACTGTGACTACATTTTATCTGGCGAAGGGACTGGAATTTGACCAGGTATTCGCGGTGCGCGGACGGGAGGAGAACCCTCTGTCAGCGCAGGCGGAATATATCTGTGCCACAAGAGCCCTGCACGAGCTGTATGTATATCAGTTAGAAAGCGTTTCCGGCCGGAGAGAGTAAGGAAGGCGGGAAATATGCCGGATAGTACGAGACTAAAGAGGGAAAAATGAAATTAACAGTAATCGCAGTAGGAAAGATAAAAGAGAAATATTTAAAAGACGCTGTCACAGAATACAGTAAAAGGCTGAGCCGCTACTGTAAACTGGAGATCATGGAGGTGGCGGATGAGAAGACACCGGATCAGGCGAGCGAAGCAGTGGAGGAGGCTATCCGGACAAAAGAAGGCGAGCGGATCCTGAAATATATACGGGACGATATGTATGTGATCACTTTGGAGATCGGCGGGAAGATGCTTACTTCTGAGGAGTTTGCAGATAAGATCGAAACGCTGGGCGTGCAGGGGAAGAGCAGTATCGCATTTGTGATCGGAGGTTCGATCGGGCTGGGGAAAGAGGTGCTGAAACGGTCGGACTTTGCACTCAGCTTTTCGAAAATGACATTTCCCCATCAGTTGATGCGGGTGGTGCTGCTGGAGCAGGTGTACCGGGGGTATCGGATCATGAATGGAGAACCGTATCACAAGTAAGGGAGATATGTAAGAGAGTGGGCAGATGATGTTCCGCTCTCTTTTTTGTATGAGCAAAAATAGAATGACAGGGAAATATTTAGGGTGTTATAATAGACAAAACAGCATGACAGCTTGAAATTTTTCGGAGGGGTAATTTATGGATAACAAACGGCTGAAACGAGCGTTGGGAGGTGCAATTCCGCTTGCCATTCTTATAACCGGTATAAGTTATAACAGCTATGTTAAGATACACACTTTCACCCTTTCAGGCAGCGAGAGAGTGAAAAGTGAAGAGATTCAGCCTGTTAGCGGAAGCGTAAAAATTACCAGTACTGCTGATACCGATGTCGTATTTACGGATATCGAAAGCGGGGAAACTTATGTGATAGGTTATATTACTTCTGGAGTGGGAGAAACAATTAAACTTGAACGGGGAAAATGGTACAGGGTTGAAGGGATTGGAGAACTTACAGTGAGACCAGTCAATGTTCGTATAGAATAACAAATCCCAATTTGAAGGAGTAAAAAGCATATGATTTTATATCATGGAAGCAATGTAATAGTTCAAGAACCGCAGATCTTGGAAAATGGTTTTTACAAAGATTTTGGCTACGGTTTTTACTGTACAATTTTAGAAAAACAGGCAAAACGCTGGGCTTTGACAAAACGCAGAAGGCATATTGTAAATCTTTATGAATATTCACCCGATAAGAGCCTGAATATTAAAAAGTTTAGTGAGATGACAGAGGAGTGGCTGCAGTTTATTGTAAACTGTCGACTCGGTTTAAAACACGATTATGACATTGTCGAGGGACCAATGGCAGATGATACAATCTGGGATTATGTTGAGGACTATATGGCCGAACGAATTTCAAAAGCGGCTTTCTGGGAACTGGTTAAGTTTAAGTATCCGACACATCAGATTGTATTCTGCACAGTGAAAGCATTGCAGACTATCAAATTTGAAGGGAGTTATTCGCTATGACAAATAAATTTTTCCCGGAAGAGCAAATAACCGAGAATGATCTTTACTTTCTGTGTTATATGATAGAACGCATAGCAAGAAAATTACATCAGAAAAACAAATATGTTGTTAATTCTATACCGAAAGAGGAGTGGGTGCGTCTGATCAGCCTGGCTAATGTACTTCACTGTGAGAATCCTCTGAAAATTGAAGACGAATGGATTAAAGAATATAAGCTGGCAAAAGGGAATTTTGATATAATGGATGTGGATTCAGAACTGGTAGCTGAAATCCCATCAGAAACACAGATGGGGAAAGTGTATACAAGGCTGATTCTGTCAACATTACAGCCAACGGAAGATTATATCGATGGAATGATCCGGGTATACAATGATGAAATATGTAATACGATTGATAATTACAATAGCAGTGCATATTATGAACCGTCTTATGTAATAACAAGAGCTTACAATAATGGAGGATTTTAAAGAGCAGATAACCTCATTTGGACATGTTATGGAGAACCATATCATAAATAAATGCGTTTTTTTATTTTGGGTGATGCGGTGTGAAGTAAACGGATGATATAATGAAAAAAGTAAGAGTGATAAATTGGAATTTTACAAGGGAAGATTGCTGTGAAAAATAAAAAGATCCGCTTAATAATTGCGATAGTATTTGTTTTAATAGCTGCTTTGACCATATGGTATTTTATGCCAACTACTTTTTTGAGTAAAGTTAACCCGTCCGATATAAAATCTATATCTGTTTTTGATGGCAATACAGGTGAAAGTTTTGATTTTAGCGATAGAGATGAAATACGTTATGTTGCAGAAAATATACAAAGCACCAAAATGAAGAAAGATACGCTCTCCATAGGATATATGGGTTATAGTTTTCGTATAAGTTTCTTTGATGAAAATGGAAAGGAAATTGAGAGCTTCATTATAAATAGTTCCAATACAATTCGCAAAGACCCGTTTTTCTATCGTTGTGACGGCGACCTGTGCTTTGATTATTTGAAAGAGCTTGAAGAAAAATATTCAAGCTGAACGGCTGCTTCGCCCTTGTTTCAAAATTGAATTCATACCCGCACCTGGATATGTTATGGAGAGCTATCTCATAATAAGTGATTCAAAAAAGTATATACAAGGAGACCATATAAATGACACGAGAGGAATATATAGCAAGAATGAATTCAGAAGATGACTGGGCTCCCGGCTGGGATGCGGTCGAAGAGGAATTTAACCGGCTGTACCCAGGCAGAGAACCGTCTCATTATGGCACGGAGATCCATGCAAGAGCCATATTTGGCGGAGATAATTATCTTGACGGCTATTCGATCTATGATTCGGGAAAAGGCTATCAGCACATTGTTACATTTGGGATGAGTGAGCTTTATACCGACGAAGATGCTTTCGGAGGCGAGTACAGCCGGTGGGGTTATGAGATGACCATAAAGCTGAAGGAAGGCAGAGCCGAGGACTGCCTCTGGGCGTTGGACATGTTGTCAAATCTTGCCCGGTATACCTATACGACTGAAAGATTCTTTGAAGCCGGAACGTGTGTACCGGGAAATGGAACGCCGCTTCATATCGGAACAGATTCTCTGATCACAGCGCTTATCGCGGTGAATGATACTTCCGCGCAGACGCTGGACACTGTCCATGGAAAAGTGGAATTCATCCAGTTTGTGGGAATAACGGAAACAGAGCTGAACAAGATACGGGAAGACCTCGATAACCTCCCGATTTTGATCGGGAACATGAAAAAGGAAAATCCGGAGCTGATCACAGATATGAAGCGAAAAAAGTCTTATCTGTAAAAAGATATAAAAATATATGCCGAGGCGCTGTAAGGTGAAGATTTCAGGAACAAAATCACACATACAGATCGAAGATGAAAATGGAAATATCGCAAGGTTTGTCGGGGAGTCATGCTTTGGGGAATTTTATGCATATGCCAGTCCGATCCAGTGGATCCGGCACAGAGGCATGGTAACGGATGAGGATCGGATGGATCTGATCTATCGGGCAACCAGATATGGAAAAGAGAATGGTACCAGAATCCTGTTTTTTGATGATGATCGCAACGTGATGTTCGAGACAGAGCTGGGATTGAAAACAGAAGTATATTTTTCCAAAAGTGAGCTCCTTTTTCCGATAGTTGTAGTTTTATCTCTGTTTTTCTCTGCGCTGCTGATCGCTGCATTGGATGTGGTGAGCCTGGAATTTTATCTTGCATTTTGTACAGGATCTGTGTTGTTTGCCAGTCCCTTTCTCGTCTGGGGACTAAGGATATGCAGGTTTCGGATCACTGCGGAGGGCTGCTCTGTCACGGTCACTCCAACAGTCGGAAAAACTGATACGTTCCCTGTGAGTGCAATTACTCGGATTATCCGCAAGACAAGGAAGGATTATGGATATGATGAAATAAAAAAAATCCGGATTTATACCAATAGGAGACGGATCACAATAAACCGTGAAATAGAAGGAATCGACGATATGGATGCCTATCTTATGCGGCATGTCGATGCAGAAAAAATTATTACGGAAAAAGCATTTTGATCAAACCCAGAATGTTCATTTAGCCGTCGTATGGAATATATGTCTTGTTCCGAAGCAACGCAGAAATTGAGCGGTTGGGTTTGTTTGTGCTATAAGTTAACAGTAAAACCAGGCGGGCAGTGATTATGCAAAAAATAAAGATTATCCCATTAGTGGGAATAGAATTTGATGATATAACGATTGCATTGTATTCTTCATGTGAAGATGTAAAAAACTTATTGGGAGAACCTTATAGTACACGGGATGATTCTCTATATTATTTTAACAATGAATTACGATTTGATTTTGATGATGACGGAAAAGTAGAATTTATTGAGTTCCTGGGTTCAATTGATGGGGAACTGCAGCCGATCATCTACGATGTACCTGCTTTCCAGAGCAAAGCTGATACTTTGTATAATATACTTAGGGAAGAAAACCGTGGAGATATTGATGACAGTGAAGATGGATACTCGTACGGATTTTTAAATATCAGTGTTGGAGTATACCGGTCCTCTATTCCCAAAGATGTTGAAGAAATGATAAAAGAAGCAGATGAGGCTGGGGAGCCAATGGACGCAGGAGACATTGAAGAGGAGAGACGAAAAGCGGACTATTGGTCTACGATCGGCATTGGCATTAAGGATTATTACAGATAGCTTCCGGGTAATAGTAGTTTGTATCATCGTCGGACTGAACACTCGATTTACCATATGACTTTCTTTATCGGGGATGGAGATGCATTTCTCACGCTGGGATGTACCTTGAAAGAGATACAGGATTTCTGTGCATATTGAGAAATACGACTGATATAAGGAGAGAGCGAAAATGGCGGCTTCAAATATAAAATCAGCAGGCACAGTTTGCTGCGGATTTGAGAAACGCTCTGGGAGGAAAATAATCTATGAGAGATATGATTGGTTACTGCGGGCTGGACTGCGAAAAATGCGATGCATACATAGCGACTGTCAATGACGATCAGACATTGCGGGAGAAAATAGCGAAATTATGGGCAGAGTTAAATAACGCGCCTATTCTGCCGGAACATATTAACTGCGTGGGCTGCCGTGCGGACGGAGTAAAAACAGTATTTTGCGAGCATATGTGTGAAATCCGTAAATGCGCTTTGAGCAAAGGCGTTTCCACTTGCGGTGACTGTTCTGAGGTGGAAATTCAGACCCAGCGCATCATTGATTCTCTACAGCAGTATACCTATCGCAGGACGCCGGGCACTTTATTCTCTGACGGTTCTTTATCAGATTTTGGAGAATGGATGATCTGTATTTACATATATAGGGACAATGAGCTTGTCAACACTGTAATTGTCTCGGATGCGGGTGACATATCTGTAAACGACAGATGCTACAGTATGCAGGATTCCTCAGAGCTTATTCAGCAGATAACAGAGATTCTCTGATCTCACCCTGACGTCAGCTCAACGTGTTCAGCTGCTAATTTGAAAAAACTCCCTCGGAACATTCAGATTGGTTCGGCAGATAATAATCATGAAACCGATCATGTTTCAGAAGGGAGTTGTTTTTTGTGCAAACGCAGAATGCTCATTTAGCCATCGCATCCGTCCCGGTCCAGAGCTGGGGAGAACTGTACGATCAGGATGCGGCGCTGAAAACAGGAACTATTTTTAAAGATCTGGATCTTCCGTTTTTTGCAGCTGATCAGATTCCGGGGGCTCTGTCTTCTCTGGAGGATTCCCTGAAGAGCCCGGAAGAAATAAGGTGGCGCGATAAAATGCTGGAAGTCCAAAAGGTCAGTTTTATGATGGATGACCTGAGGCTGTATCTGGATACGCATCCCGAAGACCAGGACGCCCTGGCTGTGTTCAGGGATGCTGTGAGACAGAGAAAGCAGACGCTGTCCGAATTTGCGGAGCAGTTTTATCCTCTGACTCCGGACTGTATGGCGGAAATATATGAAAAGGAGCCTTCCTCATCGTGCTACTGCTGGCAGAAAGGCGCGGCTCCGTGGGAAGGGGTGTGCTGCTGATGTGGATCTATGAAAAAAGGCTTCAGTACCCTGTGAGGATCACAAAAACCTGTCCGAAGACGGCGCAGCTTATCATCAGCCAATATGGCGGGCCGGACGGGGAATTGTCCGCTTCCATGCGGTACCTTTCCCAGCGTTATACCATGCCCCTTAAATCCGTAGGCGGACTTCTTACTGATATCGGAACAGAAGAGCTGGCGCATATGGAGATCATCTGTGCCATGGTATACCAGCTGACAAAAAACCTGACGGTCGAGGAAGCGAAGGCAGCAGGCTTTGACGCTTATTATATTGACCATACGTCCGGGATCTGGCCGCAGGCGGCGTCCTCACTGCCGTTTTCCGCGATGGAATTTCAGTCAAAGGGAGACGCTGTGACCGACCTGACGGAAGATCTGGCTGCGGAACAGAAGGCTCGTACGGTATATGATAATCTTCTGCGGATGATACCGGACCCGGAAATACGGGAACCTCTTAAGTTCTTAAGGGCAAGAGAGATCGTGCATTTCCAGAGATTCGGAGAGGCTCTGGAGCGGACGAAAGAAAAGATGGATGAAAAAAATTATTATTACTTTAATCCTGAATTTGACAAGGAGATGCTGTAAATCATATAACGTAAACAAGGAATGTACAAAAGGCGGACCGGATGGATTTCCGGCACGCCTTTTGCCGTTCTGAATAATGTATAAGTGAGAGAAGAGTGATACAGGAAATTAAAAATATGAAACAATGTATAGACCAGAAATATTTTCCGAAGCGTTTTCCGGCGCAGCATCAGGACTGTCAGCCGGGCATCGAATCATGGATGGAGCCGCTCCCGGTATTTGACGATCCGTGTTACCGGGGGAGCGGGAAGCTCAGAGGCAAGACTGCCCTGATCACAGGCGGGGACAGCGGGATCGGCAGGGCGGCAGCGGTCGCTTTTGTCAAAGAGGGGGCAGATGTCGCCATTGCTTATCTGAACGAGCGAAGCGATGCGGAAATGACAAAGCAGTATATAGAAAATATGGGCGGAAACTGTCTGCTCCTTCACGGGGACGTCAGGCAGGAATGCGTGTGCAGGCAGATCGTACATGAGACAGCGTCGAAGTTTGGGAAGATCAATATCCTTGTCAATAATGCCGGCGTACAGTTCCCGCAGCAGAGGATCCAGGATATTTCGGAAGAGCAGCTCTATACGACATTTGAAGTGAACGTATTTTCAATGTTCTATTTTGTAAAAGCAGTGCTGGACCACGGCGTCGGGTGCGAGAGTATCATCAATACGGCATCCGTCACCGCCTATCAGGGGGAAACGGATCTTCTGGACTATTCGGCGACAAAAGGAGCGATCGTATCCTTCACCCGGGCGCTGTCCAAGTCGCTTGCGGAAAAGAATATCCGGGTCAACGCAGTCGCTCCGGGACCGATCTGGACTCCGCTCATCCCGGCATCCTTTTCGGCGGAAAAGGTGGCAAGGTTCGGTCAGGACGTGCCGATGCGCCGTGCAGGCCAGCCATGCGAACTGGCTCCGGCATATGTATATCTTGCGTCAGGAGATTCGTCTTATGTGACCGGGCAGGTGATCCATGTGAACGGCGGGACGATCACTGGGAGTTGAGAGGAAGATCATATGGCAAAATGGAGCAAAATGAAATGTAAAATTAACTGTACACAATATTCCATCTAAGTTACAATAGATAAAAAGAATCTGATAATTTCGGATATCTTAGGAGGCGGTGTGCATGGAAAAACTGACGTTTAAAAGACAGCTCTTTTTTGGAATTGTACTTATCATTGCCGGAAATATACTTGCCTTTACTTTCTTCAGCGGGGATGGAGATGCTTCCTGTTGGCATGGGGATTCTTATTTATTTTTTCGCTTGTGATCAAGAACTTGGAGAGATTGGAGGTATCCTATGAGACGAGAATTAGGCATTGCCAGATGTGGTCTTGCGTGCTGCCTATGCACAGAAAAGGCCGACTGCGATGGATGTGGCTCAAACGGCTGTCCGGATAATGATTTCTGTGAGAATAAAAAATGTTCAACAGCAAAAGGACTGACACATTGTTATAAGTGTGAAGAAAATTGCAGGCAAGGATTATTGAGCAAAATTAAACCATACTCATTTACCTTATTTGCAAAAAAGTATGGGGAAGAAAAGCTTTTGGACTGCTTAGAGAGAAATGAGAAAAACGGAGTTGTGTATCATAGAGAGGGCTTAAACGGAGATTATGATGATTTTGATGATGTGGATCAGCTGATGAACTTTATCCTGACAGGAGTGCGATAAATTCTATCTTGAAGATATCAAAAGATAAAAGAAGAGCAGAGGACTTGGGAATAGAAATGGGGGACAAAAGATATGGAATGGATAGCGCTTATAGTAATAGCAGTTTTTGCCGGAATATTAGGGTTATATTATATTGTGAAATGGGCAGTAAAAGATGCATTAAGAGAATATTTTAGGGATAAAGATGCCTGATGTATACCAAAATAGCCTGACAGTCTGGTGTCGGCAGGGCAAGGAGGACGAGCCTGTGAAAAAACTAAGTGAAGACGCTGAGAAAATAATGGCGGAAAGATTTGGAAAAGATACCATTATTGCATTGGCGACAGTAGAAAATGAGGTGCCTTCTGTGCGCTATGTAAACGCTTATTACGAGGATGGCGCATTTTATATTATTACATATGCACTTTCAAATAAAATGAAGCATATAGAAAACAACCCTGCTGTTGCAATAGCTGGCGAATGGTTTACGGCACATGGGAAGGGTATCAATTTGGGATATTTCGGGAAAGAGGAAAATTGTCGGATCGCCGGGAAATTGAAAAATGTATTTTCTGAGTGGATCGACAATGGGCATAACGATTTTGAGGATGAGAATACTGTGATTTTATGTGTAGAATTAACTGATGGTCTGTTACTTTCACATGGAATAAGGTATGAGTTTTAGTCTGCAGCTTTGAGTCGCTATGCTTTGTTCATACTGAATCGGGAGGTGCACTATGAAGATCGAAATCGGAAAAGATTTACCAAGGTATTTCAAACCGGCATATCCGGAGGAATTTGACTTGTTTTCCCATTTTGAAGTGACGGCGGGAATACCCACTGTTTTGTTTGCCGTCACGACCTGGAAGGAAAACGGAAAGCCGAATGTCTGCTTTCATTCGTGGAGCTGCTTCCACGGGGATAAGAATGCTTTCTTCGCCGTGTTGGGCAACTTGTATCAGCATACCCACACCTATGCCAATATCCAAAGGGAAAAATGCTTTTGCATCAACTTCCTTCCTGTAAGTTCCTATGATAAGCTGGTAAGCACCATTCATTACAACGAAATGGACGATGACGAATTCTCGGCAGGAGGCTTTACGGTTTCCAATGCAAAGACTATCCATGCACCTACGGTCAGCGAAGCATTTCTCACGATGGAATGTACCTTGAAAGAGATACAGGATTTAAGCGGTGCGGGGATTACGGCTATGGTGATCGGGCGGGTGCAGCATATCTCTGTGGAGGAAGCCTACGCACAAGGGTATGAATTAAGATATGGAAAGAACGGATTTATGATGTTGATCCCCGCTCCGCAGGATCTTGTCACCGGAGAACCGAATCAGTCGGCGATCGCTACTGTACATATTGAGAAATACGACTGATATAAGGAGAGTGCGAAAGTGGCGACTTCAAATATAAAAGCAGCAGGCACGGTTTGCTGCGGATATAAGAAACGCTCTGGGAGGAAAATAATCTATGAGAGATATGATTGGGTACTGCGGGCTGGACTGCGAAAAATGCGATGCATACATAGCGACTGTCAATGACGATCAGACATTGCGGGAGAAAACAGCGAAATTATGGGCAGAGTTAAATAACGCACCGATTCTGCCGGAACATATTAACTGCGTGGGCTGCCGTGTGGACGGAGTAAAAACAGTATTTTGCGAGCATATGTGTGAAATCCGTAAATGCGCTTTGAGCAAAGGCGTTTCCACTTGCGGCGACTGTCCTGAGTTGGAAATCTGTGGGACTGTCGGGGCGATCATTTCAAATAATCCTGTTGCTTTGGAAAATTTGAAAAAATAAATACATAGAGTAACAACTTGGAATTTGTAGGGCTCAATAGAAAAGGAAATCAATTATGAAACATAAAGTTTTAGCTATATATAAATCACTATTATGGTGTTTTGTGGTTTTGTTATTTCCAATTGCATCAGGGACAATATCGGTAATTTTAACATTAGATACTATTACAACGCTATTTTTGCAAGGAATTTTTATGGCATTAGCTTTAATTCCACCTGCTGCTTTTGTCTTTAGTGGTAAGTGGCAATGGAGAGAAGTTGGATTTGCACCGTTTGATTTAAAAGGTTGCAAAAAAGTGTTATTTTTTATTCCTCTTCTTGTTATTTTTGTTCCAGTAGCCATTAAAGGATTCTATATAAAATCAATTGGATACGTGATAGGTAGTTTATTTCTGTACCTATTTGTAGGGATATCGGAGGAAATATACTTCAGAGGGATAATACCTCAATATTTAAAAAAAGAATTTTCGACTGAAGGAATCGTGTTATTGTCTACCATTATTTTTGGTATTGGACATGTCGCAACAGCATTCACTGGAAGCAATATATTTGAGATTATTTTAACCGTACTGAATGCTTTTATTTTCGGTTGGCTTGCAATGGAGATGACTATAATATCGTCCAATATTATTCCTGCATTTCTGGTGCATTTTCTCTTTGATTTTGAAACAAAAATCGTAGTGATGAACGGCAAAGAATTGCTAGTTGCGGAGATTGTTCGAGGGATATTGATGTTCATTATAGCCAGTTGGTTTGCTGCCGTTATATATAAGCAAAGAAAGCGTTAAATTCCAATTTGTAGAGATGATAGGAGTATTTATGAATAAAAAGTTAGTGAAAGAATTTTTAATAATAACATTTGTTATAATGCTAATATTTTGGGGTGGTTGTGCTTTAATTAGTCAAATATTTAACTTGACAATAAATAATATATTTTTAAGGATTATGCACATTATCGGGGGATTCTCTCCAACTATTGCCTCTTATATATCACTAAAGAGAAATAACAAAGTTAAGAATTTAAAAGAATGGTTAAAAAAGATATTTGATATAAAACATAATATTTGGACTTATATTTTAGTAATTTTATTTGTATTGATTTATTATGTTTTGGGGTGTGCAATAAATGGATTTAAATTTGGTGCTCCTATATTTATGCTTATAGTAATTTTACCAATGATGTTATTTGGTGGTGGAAATGAAGAAGTTGGATGGAGAATGATTTTACAACCTGAATTGGAAAAGAAATTTGGATTTCATATAGCAACAATCTTTACTTCTATTATTTGGTGGTTATGGCATTTACCAATATTTTTTATAATAGGAACAGCAAATGCAAATATGAACTATTTTCTTTTTGGAATAATGTTGTTGCTGATTTCATGAGCTGTCACCAGACTGCTCTCATGAGTTGTCTTTAAGTTGCTAAGTTTACTGTCACCGTGA
>NZ_NFHL01000007.1 GCF_002161355.1 Lachnoclostridium sp. An76
CCTCCGCAGTCACCTCAGTCACCCACACACCCGTGCTGAAAGGTTTTCGAAAAAGGCGCTTCGCTGTTTTCTGGTTTACTCAAGCCGGAAGGTCCCCAGCAAATGCAGCATTTAAAAACGTAGCGAGAAGGGAACTTTCCCGGCAAAAGGCACCCCCTCTCCCGGAAGTCCGCGGTCCCTTCCGATTGGTAAAACTTCTTGTTTTGCCGCTGAAGCTCCCCTCTCACCCACCTTTCGAAATCCTGCATTTGACTGCGGGGACCTTCCGATCGGATGCGCGCAGAAAACCGACCCTTTGATGCGCCTTTCGCGGCGGGCGGGGATATGGCGACGGTGACTTGGAGTAATCTGCTGGAAAGACTTAAAAGAATGGGATGCGGCGTTAATTTCAAAGCGGATGCCTGAGCCGCAGGCGAATCTTCCGCTTTGAAATTGTCCTTAGCCGTATCCCATTCTTTTTACGTCTTTCCCAGATTACGGAACCGGAACCTGAGCCATATCCCCGTCCGCCGCGAAAACATCCTCAATCAGATCAACGGTTTTCGGACGTTATATCCACAAGGAAGGCTCCTCCACAAATACAGATTTCATGTTATAATAGTCCCATGGATTTTTGCCAGGCTGTATAACCACATCTGGAAGGGAGACAGATCATGACTGACATTAAGATCATATTTTTTGATATTGACGGAACTCTGATCGATATGAAGAAAAAATGTATTTCGGAAAAAGCGTTGGAGACGCTGCAGAGGTTAAAGGAGAACGGGATCAGGATCTGCGTTGCCACCGGGCGGTCGCCGATGCAGGTGCCGCGGTTCCCCGGGGTTGAATTCGACGCGTTCCTGACCTATAATGGATCCTACTGTTTTGACAGACATCAGGATATTTTTTCGAATCCTTTAAGGCGAGAGGACGTCCGTACGCTCATTAAAAATGCGGCGGGGCTAGGCCGGCCGGTATCTGTGGCCACGAAGAGCAGGCTTGCGGCCAACGGCGCGGATGAGGATCTGACGGAATATTACGGGTTCGGAGGAGTGGACCTGGAAATAACAGATGATTTTGATACCGTGGCAGAGCAGGAGGAAATCTACCAGCTCATGCTTGGATGCAGGAAGGCAGATTACACAGCCATACTGGAAGGGACCAGAGCGGCAAAGATCGCAGCCTGGTGGGACCGCGCTGTGGATATCATTCCCTCAAACGGCGGGAAAGGGATCGCGATCGACGGAAGATGGAATCTATTTCTATTGTAAAGAAAAGGGATTGATATGATCTCCGAACAGGTGCAGGAATGTGCAAAGGAGCGGAAGGATGAAGAAAGATGAAGAAAGATGCACAGAGATGATCCGGAAGGAGAGACGCGGATGGAAAAATGGCTGAAATGGGCGATCGAGATACAAAATCCTGCTTGTCCATGAAAATAACGGGACATGGTCTCTGCCGGGAGGCTGGTGCGATGTGCTGGAGTCTGTTCGGTCAAATACAGAGAAGGAAGTCCGTGAGGAAACCGGGCTTACAGTAAACGCGGTAAAGATTATTGCTGTGCAGGACAGGAATAAGCATAATAAACCATTATATGCATACGGCGTGTGCAAAATTTTTGTTTTATGCGAAGTGATGGGCGGGGAGTTTGCCGAAAATGCGGAGACCACGGAAACGAGATTTTTCTCCCTGGCGGATCTGCCGGGTGAACTGGCGGAAGAGAAAACGACCCGTGAACAGATTGAAATGTGCTTTCGAGCGGTAAAAGATAAAAACTGGCAGACATGGTTTGACTGAGTGATGGGGACAGAGGATGCCACAGGCGCAAGTGCTGCACAGGACGAGACAGGAGGTATGAAATGTCATTACAATTTATATTCGGCAATTCGGGCAGCGGGAAATCCCACTGGCTGTACCAGTCTATCATCGAGGATTCCATAAAGCACCCGGAGAAGAATTATCTTGTCCTTGTGCCCGAGCAGTTTACCATGCAGACGCAGAAGGACCTCTGCCTGATGCATCCCAGGGGCGGGATCATGAATATCGATGTGTTAAGCTTCGGGCGTCTGGCCCACCGCGTGTTTGAGGAGGTGGGCAGGGACAGCCTCCCCGTGCTGGATGATGAGGGCAAGAATCTGGTGCTCAGGAAGATCGCGGGGAACTTTGAGGATGAGCTCACGGTCCTGAAAGGGAACCTTAAGAAACAGGGCTATATCAGCGAGGTGAAATCCGTGATCTCGGAGTTTACCCAGTACGGCGTGGATCTGGAGAGAATCGACGGATTTATGGAAGGGCTGGACCAGAACAGTTATCTCTATTATAAGCTGAAAGATATCCGAAGGCTCTACGAAGGGTTCGAGGATTATCTGAGTGAAAAATATATTACAAAGGAAGAGATGCTGGATGTGCTCAGCGATGTGGTCCCCCAGTCGGAGATCTTAAAGGACAGCGTAGTCGCGATGGATGGGTTTACCGGCTTTACCCCGGTCCAGGACCGGCTGCTGGGAGAGCTGCTCAGAGTGTGCGGCAGGGTCATGATCACCGTGGAGATGGATGAGAGGGAAGATCCTTTTGTGTACCGCCATCCGTACCAGCTCTTTGCGCTCAGCAAGCAGATGGTCACTTCTCTTGTGAAGATCGCCCGGGAGACAGGGGCAGAGGTGGAGGAGCCGGTGTGCCTGTACGGGAAACCGCCGTACCGGTTCCGCGAAAATCCGGAGATGGCATTCCTGGAGTCAGAGCTGTTCCGCTATTCGGGAAAGAAGTTCCGCGCAGATGAGGACGGAGAGGAAGAAAGCGCGGAGCGGGCGGTCACTCTCCACGAGGCGGGGAATCCGCGGGGGGAGGCTCAGTATGCCGCTGAGGCAATCCGCTGTCTGGTGAGGGAAAAGGGCTATCGGTACCGGGACATCGCGGTGATCGCGGCGGATATGAATGTCTATGCGGATGCGCTTGAAAAGGCATGCGCGGCGTTTGGCATTCCGGTGTTTATGGACCATAAGAAGAGCATCCTTCTGAATTCATTTGTAGAGTATGTGCGGAGCCTTCTGGCAATGGCAGAGCAGAACTTTACCTATGAGAGCGTATTCCGCCACCTCAGGACCGGACTGTGCGGATTTACGGACGAAGAGATCGACCGCATGGAGAATTACTGTCTTGCCCTCGGGATCAAGGGTTATAAGAAATGGCAGCAGGCGTGGGTGAGACGGACCGCATGGGTCGGCGAGGAAGAACTTCAGGAACTGAACCATCTCAGAGTACAATTTGTGGAAAAGACGAGCAGTCTCATGGCCATCCTGAAGCAGCGCAGGAAGACCGTCCGGGACGTGACGCTGGCTGTTTACGGATATATTGCCGGTGAACGGCTCCAGGAGCAGCTCGCGGCGATGGAGCAGAAGTTCCAGGCGGAAGGGGAGCTTGCCCTGGCAAAGGAATACGCCCAGGTCTACCGGATCGTGCTGGAGCTGTTCGACAAGTTTGTGGAGCTTCTCGGAGATGAGAAGATCTCGCTGAAAGAATACTGCGAACTCCTGGACGCAGGGCTGGAGGAGGCGAAAGTGGGCGTAATTCCGCCGAGCATGGACCAGGTCGTCATAGGCGATGTGGAGCGCACCAGGATCAAAAATATCCGGGCTCTCTTTTTCGTGGGGGCAAATGACGTCCTCCTTCCGGGAAATACAGCGGCGGGCGGGCTATTGTCGGAGCGGGACAGAGAGCAGTTCCACCGGGAGGAGATCAGCCTGTCCCCGGGCCCGAAGGAGAAGATCTATATCCAGAAATTTTATTTATACATGAACCTGACAAAGCCTTCGGAGCGGCTTTCCATTTCCTGGTCAAAGGTGTCCGCCGAGGGGAAGACCATGCGTCCGGCATACCTGGTCCAGGATATCAGGCGGCTCTTCCCGGAGCTGCGCCCGGTTGATGAAGAGAAACGGGGACTGACGGAGCGCGAGGTCACGAGAAAGACCGGGATGCGCAGAGTGGCGGAAGGCCTGAGAGACCGGCAGAGAGGACTGGATGATCAGTGGAAGGAGCTGTACACATGGTTTGCCGCAGATGAGAAGAGCGCAGAAGACCTGTCCCACACTCTGAGGGCTGCGTTCCTGCGCAGGGAGTATCCCGTACTGGGCAGGGAGCGCGCGGAGGAGCTCTACCCGGACCGAAGCCGTGTGAGCGTGACGCGGCTGGAACAGTTCGCTTCCTGTGCGTACGCCCATTTCCTGAGCTACGGGCTCCGCCTCTCCGACAGGGAAGAGTACGGGTTTGAAGCTCTGGACCTGGGGAACATCGCTCATCAGTCTCTGGAGCGTTTTTCCAGAAAAGCGGACCGGGAAAAGCTGAGCTGGACAGAGATGTCCCCGGAGAAACGGGAGGAGCTCATCTCGGAGAGCGTGGAAGAAAGCGTCATTGATTACGGGAATACCGTGCTTTTCAGCTCCGCGAGGAATGAGTATATGATCGGGCGGATCAAGCGGCTGATCAGCCGTTCCGTCTGGGCGCTCACCCGCCAGCTTGAGAAGGGGGACTTTGTGCCCAGCGGATATGAACTGAAATTCGGGAGCGGGAAGATCGACCGGATCGACACCTGCGAGGACGACGGCTGTGTGTATGTGAAGGTGACCGATTATAAGACGGGTATGAAAAGCTTTGATATCACAGCGCTGTACCACGGGCTGCAGATGCAGCTCCCGGTCTACCTGAACGCGGCAGTAGAGGTGGAAGAGAGGAAACATCCGGGCAGGGAGATCATTCCCGCGGGGATCTTTTATTACAGGATCCAGGATCCGGTTGTCCCGGAGAAGGACAGCGCTGAGGCGGTGGAGCAGAGCATTTTAAAAGAACTGAAGCTGGACGGGCTCATCAACGGGGACGAGGCCGTCGTCTCCCATCTGGAGCGGGATCTCTCAGGCGCTTCCGTCTTGTTCCCCATGGGACGCAATAAGGACGGTTCCCTCAGCAAAAGCTCCAGGGCGCTTCCACGGGAGACGTTTGAGGCTGTGCTGAGATATACAAGAGAAAAGGAACGTGCCCTGAAAGACGAGATGTATGCAGGGGAGATCGGGGCGGCCCCCTACGAACTGGGCGGGGCCACCGGCTGTGACTACTGCGCGTACAGTGATATCTGTGGGTTTGACCTGAGGATATCCGGGTGCGCATACCGCAGGCTGGAAAAACTCTCTGTGGAGGAAGCCGTCGGCGCCATGGCGGCAGCCGTGGAGAAGGGACAGGGCGAAACAGAGGAGAAAGCAACCGGGGAGAAAGCAACAGAGAATAAAGAAACCGGGGAGAAAGAAAAAGGGGGTGAGCAGGAGTGAGTGTGAGATGGACAGACGAACAGCAGAAGGTGATCAATCTGCGGGACCGGAATATCCTGGTGTCAGCGGCAGCGGGCTCCGGCAAGACGGCAGTGCTCGTGGAGCGGATCATCCGGAGGCTCACAGAGGAAACGCATCCCGTGGATGTGGACCGCCTGCTCATCGTGACATTTACCGAGGCAGCGGCAGCGGAGATGAAAGAGCGGATCGGGGCTGCGATCGAGAAGAAATTGCTGGAACGCCCCGGTGACGCAAGGCTGGAGCAGCAGGCGTCCCTGATCCACAGCGCCCCCATCACGACGATCCACAGCTTCTGCCTCTCTGTGATCCGGGATCATTTCCATGTCATCGGCATTGACCCCGGATTCCGCATCGCGGAGGAGGGAGAGCTCCGGCTCCTGCGCCAGGACGTGCTGGATGAGCTGCTGGAAGCGTGCTATGACGAAGGGACAGAAGAGTTCCTTGATTTTGTGGAGCGGTTCGGGACCGGGAGAAATGACCGTAAGATCGAGGAGATCATCCTGAAGCTCTACGAGTATTCCAGAAGTTATCCTCAGCCGGAAAAATGGCTGGGATCCTGTGTGAAGGCATATGAGACGCCCGGGAGCGGGGAGCTGGCACACCGTGCCGCAGAGAGGGTATGCCGGCGGGCGGGAGATATCCGGAAACTGCTGGAGCATGCCCTGAAGATCTGCGAAGAGCCGGACGGACCATATATGTACGGGGATATGCTGGAGTCAGATCTGGAAAATGCGTCGCGGCTGGAACAGACGGAAGCGTTTGACGATCAGTATGAAGCGGTCTGCGGGTTTGCCTGGAAGCGTCTGTCCGGGAAAAAGGATGAGACTGTGTCCGATGAGAAAAAGGAAGCTGTGAAAAAGCTGCGCGAGCAGGCAAAAAAACTGGTAAAGGATCTCCGCGAGCTGTATTTCTATGCGCCCCGCGAAGAGTGGAAAGAGGACATGCGGCGGGCATGCCCGTCCATGAGGACGCTGGCAGGTCTGGTGAACCGTTTTGCAGAGCTGTTCGCTGAGAAGAAGCGGGGCAGGAATATGATCGACTTCAGCGATATGGAGCAGTTCGCACTGGAGATCCTTACCGTGGAAAAAGACGGGGAACTGGTGCCCTCGCCTGCCGCGGGGGAATATCAGGAACGGTTTGAGGAGGTCATGATCGATGAGTACCAGGACAGCAACCTGGTGCAGGAGACGATCCTGACCAGTGTGTCCAGAATGTCAGAGGGCAGATACAATGTCTTTATGGTAGGAGATGTAAAGCAGAGTATTTACAGCTTCCGTCTTTCCAGACCGGAGCTCTTTATGGAAAAGTACCACACATACAGCCTGGAAGACAATGTAATGCAGAGGATCGACCTGCACAAAAATTTCCGGAGCCGGGCGGAGGTCCTGGACAGTGTGAATTATCTGTTCCGCCAGATCATGGGAAAAGACCTTGGGGGCATCGAGTATGACGACAGCGCCGCCCTGTATGTGGGGGCGGATTTCCCGGAGCTGCCCGGGGAGACGCGCGCCGCAGGATTTTCTGACAGGACGGAGCTCCTTCTGCTGGATAAAGCGGATACAGGGGATGAGGCTGCCCGCAGGGCGGAGGCCCGCATGATCGCCCGGCGGATCCGGGAGCTGGTCAGGAACGGCGCGGTCATTGACCGGGAGACCGGCGGGTACCGCAGGGTACAGTACCGGGATATCGTGATCCTGACCCGCAGCATCCGGGGCTGGGCGGAAGACTTTGCCGCCGTGCTCTCCGAGGAAGGGATCCCTGCCTATTCTGTGAGCAGGGAGGGATATTTTGAGACTTATGAGGTGAGCGTGCTCCTGGATTACCTGAAGATCCTGGACAATGCGAGGCAGGACCTGCCCCTTGCGGCTGTGCTCACATCCCCGTTCGGGAACCTGACTCCTGCGGAAATGGCGGAGATCCGGACCGCGTACCCGAACCTGCCGTTCTATGAGGCTGTGCGCGCTTACGCCGAGGAAGGCGGGGACAGCGGAAATGAGGGCATGGCTGCAGGCAGAGCGTTTACCGGGGAGTCCGGCAGAGAGTCTGACAGCGGGCGTGACCGGGCACTGTGCCGGAAGCTGGAGCGGTTTTTTGACCAGATGGCACATTTCCGGGCTAAGGTGCCCTATACCCCTGTCCATGAACTTCTCACGGAGATCATCGAGACTACGAGCTTCGGGCTTTCTGTGGCGGCAATGCCCGCCGGAGCGCAGAGGGCCGCGAATGTGGATATGCTGGTGGAGAAGGCGTCTGCGTTTGAGGGGACGAGCTATAAAGGACTGTTTAATTTTGTGAGATATATCGGACAGCTCAGGAAATATGACGTGGATTACGGGGAAGCCGGGGTCATGGACGAACAGTCGGATACTGTGCGCATCATGAGCATCCACAAAAGCAAGGGGCTGGAGTTCCCAATCGTATTTGCCGCGGGAATGGGAAAGCGCTTTAATATGCAGGATACGAAGGGCAGTGTGGTCCTCCACCCGGAATGGGGCGTGGGACTGGATGACATCGACCTTGACAGGCGGACAAAGAAGCCGGTATTCCTGAAGAAAATGATCCGGGAAGAGTCCATGATGGAGACGCTGGCGGAAGAGATGAGAGTTCTCTATGTGGCACTGACCCGCGCGAAGGAAAAACTCATTATAACAGGCTGCACAGATGCAGACGCGCTGTCGGACGCTGCCGGGAGCGTGGGGATCTTCCGCCCGGACGGGGCAAGGTGTTATCTGGACTGGATCCTGCCCGCAGTGCTGGAGAAATCCGGACAGCAGCCCGGCGGGCATAGAGAGGATGGATTGGGAAAGAACAGACAGGAAGAGACTGGACAGGAAGAGACTGGACAGGAAGAGACTGGACAGGCAGAGGATAGACAGAGCGGGGAAAATGGGATCAGAGAAAAAGAAGGCGCTCCGCTGGAAATGAGGTTATATACAGGACAGGATCTTGCGCCGGGCGCGGCGGAGACGAGAGCGGAAGAGATCGCGCTGGATGTGCTGGAACACTGGGATACGCACAGGGTTTACGCGCCGGAGCTGAGAGCCCGCCTGGAAGAACAGATGGATTATGTATATCCTTTCGAAGAGGCGGGAAGGATGAAACTGAAATTTACGGTGTCCGAGCTGAAAAAGCGCACAGCGCTTGCAGAGGAGGCCGGTCAGGAGATGTATGAGGAGCCGGAGATCGTCCCGCTGATCCCGGGATTCCTTAAGGAAGAGGAAGTCCTTACCGGAGCCCCCCGGGGCAGCGCCTACCACAAGCTTTTGGAGCTTCTGGATTTTACGGAAGAGTACGATGAGGAGAGCCTGCCGCGGGCAGTGGAGGCACTGCGGAAGGACGGCAGGCTGACCGCTGAGATGGCAGAGTGCATCCGCCCGGAGGATATCCTGCGCTTCCTGCGGTGCGAGAGCGGCAGAAGGATGAGCCGCGCGGCGCAGAGAGGGCGGCTTTACAGGGAGCAGCCCTTTGTCCTTGGGATCGACGCGTCGGAAATCTACCCTCAGGATGAGTCAGGAGAAAAGATCCTTGTGCAGGGGATCATTGATGTGTATTTTGAGGAAGAGGACGGGCTTGTTGTGCTGGACTATAAGACAGACCGGGTAAGGAGCGCAGGGGAGCTCTGTGAGAAATACCATGCGCAGCTTGACTATTACGCGCAGGCCCTGACACAGCTGACCGGCAGGGCGGTAAAAGAGAAGATCATATATTCATTCACACTGGGAGAGGAGATCAGGGTATGAGCTGGCTGGCAGGGTATCTTGCAGTGATCAATTTTATGACATGGGTCGCCTACGGCCTTGACAAAGGACGGGCGAAAAGAGGAAAATGGAGGATCTCGGAGAGAAATCTCCTTATCCTTACGGCGGCGGGAGGTTCTGTGGGCGCCCTGGCGGGAATGCTTATGTTCCGCCATAAGACGAAAAAGGCGAAATTTGTCATCGGGGTGCCGGTGCTGCTTGTGGTGCACTGCGTCCTCGTGGCGATGGCTGCCCAGTGGTTCATGAGGATGTGAGGGCGCGGCTGAACTGTTGCATCATGTGAGAATGAGCCGGAGAGAGCATGAGCCGGAATCCAGGGTTGTTTCATGAAAGATTTTTAAAAATATAAGAAGATTGGATTTTATCGGGGGTTATACGTGTTATACAAATACGCGTATAACTCTCGACTTTTTATTCCTGTAGAGGTATAATGTCTATATAGTATAGGTATACTCCACCTATACAGAGAGGAGGACATTATGCCAGTAACTGAGAAAAAGTATCCGGATTGGGTTCAGAAGTATCGGACAAAGGGAACTACTGTGAAGAAAAAAGGAGATTCGTATTATCTCTATAAAAGGACATCCCGACGTGTGAAAGGGAAAAAGTATCCGCAGCCAGTCGATACATATATCGGCGTGATTACTCCGGAAGGAGTCATACAAAGTAATAAAAGAAAAATATCTTTAACAGACGCAGAAGTATGGGAATACGGATTTTCGAAAGCTGTCTGGGAGTTGTGTCCGGATGATTGGAAAAAACCATTGGGGGATGATTGGAAGGATGTACTTGCCATCATTCTCTTAAAACAGTCTCCGACCTCTTATATCCAGAAAACACGGATGATAAAAAAGGAATCGGATTTCCATTATCAGTTTGCAGCTCAGATATCCTCACTTTCCCGTAGGATCCATAAAAAATGGGGCATTGGATTGGAAGAATTACATCAGTTAGAGACAATCTATTTAGTGTGCCTGGATAAAACAGAAATCATTTCGAAAGTGAGTGAGGAGCAGCGGAAACTTCTGGAGAAAATACAAGTGGTGCTGGAAATGTGCTGAAAGAACATTTGTGACAGAAAAGCTGATCCATTATTTCAGGCAGATTCCGGATTACCGGTGCGACAGAGAGAAAAAACATGACCTTGCAGAAATGCTGGTATGTGTCACTCTCGGAGTTCTTTGTGGCAGGACGACGATCCGCAGGAGCCTGAAATGGTGTAGAAACCACCTGGAAGAACTGCGGAAACATATGAAATTGAACTACGGGATTGCCTCGCCTTCCACCATTACCCGGATGCTGTCTGGGATTGATGAGGAATTAGCCTTGTATGCTTTTATGGAATGGATCGGTGAGATCGTGGACTCGAAGAATACCCATCTCGCTATTGATGGGAAAGCATTACGCGGCGCAGCGGAAAAGACGAAAAGCGGGACAGCACCGATGCTGTTGAATGTAGTGGAAACGGTTCGAGGGTTGATACTTGCACAGCTTCCGGTCGATTCAAAGACGAATGAGATTACGGTGATTCCGGAATTGTTGAAACTTCTGGATATCAGAGGGAGTGTTATAACGATTGATGCGATTGGGACACAGACAGCAATCATGGAACAGATACATGAACAGGAAGGGCATTTTGTATTTACAGTAAAGAAAAATCAGCCAGACGCTTATGAGGAGATCCATACGTTCCTGGATAAACTGGAAGAAGAAGCAGAGAAAAAAGGAAAAAGTGAAACTCCAGATCCTGTTATGCAGGATTATCTTGGGAAATATGAAGAGATCAATCAGATGGAAAAAAATCGGGACAGAAATGAGTACAGGACTTGCCAGATATGTAATAATGCATTAAATCTGACGAAAAAACAAAAAGAATGGACATACGTTCAGAGCATTGGGCGGATCAAGCAGGTGAGGATTCCTGTTGAAAAAGACAGCCAGGGGAATGATATCACTCCGACAAAAGAAGAGTTTTTGAAAAAAGGCTCAAGAAGAGTCCCAGTTCCTTCTGCTGAAGAGGGAATTGGAAAAGACATCCAGTGTACGGCACTGATCTCAGACCTTATCCTCACGGCAGAGGAACTGGGAAGCATAAAAAGAATGCACTGGTCAATAGAGAACCGGCTCCATCATGTACTGGACGACACATTCAGGGAAGATCGCTCGCCAGCCAAAAAGTCCCGAAACAATCTGTCGCTCATCAGAAAATTTGCATACAACATCCTGCGCCTGGCAATGTACGAGACAGGTCTGACAAATATAATGACAGAAATGATGGACTGCTTTTGTGACAATGCCACCTTGCGAGAACAGTATGTATTTCAAGGCATAGCCAGTCTGTATTGACTATATATAGAGAATACCTCTGAAAAAAAGTCTTGTAAAGAGATAGAGAGATAGTTTGCGTTTTTTTACGTGATCAGCTTACCAGAAACGATATGGGGATGTAATAATAAGATTATAAAAGGTAGTGCTGCTCATGAATAGTTCATGAAACAACCCTGGCCGGAATCAAATAAATATTGAAAAAAGACCGGGATTCTGCTAAGATATCTCTGGAAATAACAGAGCGGGTTCTGATACTCCTGACATTTACCGCAATGGGGCGGAGGGCAGGGGCAGTCCCGCTTTTATCTTTTTTAGATCCAGAAAGGAAGAGGAAAATGCCAAAATTAAATGAAAATTATCTGAACGTACAGGACAGCTATCTCTTTGCGGAGATCGCCCGCAGAGTGAAAGCTTATGAGGAAGCCCACCCGGATAAGACGGCGTCCATTATCCGCCTGGGCATCGGCGATGTGACCCGCCCGCTGACAAAGAGCGCTATAGAGGCGCTCCACGAGGCAGTGGATGAGCAGGCAGTCCCGGAGACCTTTAAGGGATACGGACCGGAGCAGGGATATGAGTTTGTCCGTCAGGCAGTGGCTGATTATTATGCACGCGCCGGGGTAACAGTGGATGCGGACGATGTGTTTATCTCTGACGGCGCAAAGAGCGATACCGGGAATATTACAGAGCTGTTTGCAAAAGATAATGTGATCCTTGTGCCTGACCCGGTGTACCCGGTCTATGTGGATACAAATACAATGGACGGGAAGCAGATCGTCTATATGAACGGCACGGAAGAGAATGATTTTCTCCCGATGCCGGACGATTCCGTAAAGGCGGATATCATTTACCTGTGTTCCCCGAACAATCCGACCGGGGCGTGCTACAGCAAAGAGCAGTTAAAAGCATGGGTGGATTATGCGCTGAAGAATGAGGCTGTGATCCTGTTTGACTCTGCTTACGAGGCATTCGTCTCTGAGCCGGATCTGCCGCGCAGCATCTATGCAGTAGAGGGCGCAGAGAAGTGCGCGGTCGAGTTCTGCTCTCTGTCCAAGACCGCAGGATTCACCGGGACACGTTTTTCATACACGATCGTTCCCAAAGAGCTTGTCTTCACTGCATCCAACGGTCAGCAGATGAGCCTCCGCGACATGTGGAACAGGAGGCAGTCCACGAAATTCAACGGGACTCCGTATATCATCCAGTATGCGGCGGCAAAGGTATTTTCTGAAGAGGGCATGAAAGAGTGCATGGAGAATATCTCCTATTATATGGAAAACGCCCGTGTTATCGCAGAGACGCTCCGCAGGAAGAATATTTCCTTTACCGGGGGCGTGAACTCTCCGTATATCTGGTTCAAATGCCCGGACGGCATGGAGTCATGGGAATTCTTTGACTATCTTCTGGAAAATGCCCAGGTCGTAGGTACCCCGGGGGCGGGATTCGGAGTGAACGGAAAGAATCATTTCAGGCTGACATCCTTCGGGACACATGAGAAGACAAAAGAAGCGATGGAACGCTTTGAGAGGCTGTTCTGAAAAGTTTCAGGAGCATCAGACGACAAAAAGAGCCGGCATGGCGCTGCGGATCGGATCCGCGGCGCCATGCCGGCATTAAATTGCTGTTTTTTAAAATTGCTGTCTTTTAGCACTGCTCGGCAATCGTGTACAGCAGCTTTTCTGTATCTTCCCATCCAAGGCAGGGGTCTGTGATGGATTTTCCGTACACATGGTCAGCGCCGATCGGCTGGCATCCCTCTACCAGGTAGCTTTCGATCATGACGCCTTTGACAAGCCTGCGGATATCTTCATCGATCCGGCGGCTGTGCAGGATCTCTTTTACAATGCGGATCTGCTGTTTATACTTTTTGCCGGAATTCGAATGATTGGCATCGATGAGGACCGCAGGGTTCTGCAGGTTTCTCTCCTCATACTTTTCCAGAAGGAGCTGGATGTCCTCATAGTGATAGTTGGGGATCGTGTTTCCGTGCTTGTTTACAGCGCCCCTGAGGATCGTGTGGGTGAGGGGGTTGCCTTCCGTACGTACTTCCCAGCCTCTGGAGATAAAGTCGTGCCCGCCCTGTGCGGCAACGACAGAGTTGAGCATGACAGAGAAGTCTCCGCTGGTGGGATTCTTCATGCCCACGGGGATGTCCAGGCCGCTGACCATGAGGCGGTGCTCCTGATTCTCCACGGAGCGTGCTCCGATGGCCACATAGGAGAGGATATCGGAGAGATAGTGCCAGTTGTCCGGGTAGAGCATCTCATCCGCAGCGGTAAGCCCGGTCTCTGAGATGGAGCGGATATGCATGCGGCGGATCGCGAGGATTCCTGTCAGGATATCCGGCTTTGCCTCGGGATCCGGCTGATGGAGCATTCCCTTATAGCCCTCGCCAGTTGTCCGGGGCTTATTCGTATAGATGCGCGGAACGATCACAAGACGGTCCGCAACTTTTTCCTGTACCTCTGCAAGGCGGTTTGTGTATTCGCATACAGCGTCTTCGTTGTCAGCCGAACAGGGACCTACGATGACGAGAAACTTATCGGATTTCCCTGTGATCACATCGCGGATCAGCTGGTCGCGCCCGGCTTTTATCTGCGCCATTTCTTCGGACATAGGTTCCAGTGCTTTGACTACATCCGGAGTAGGCAGTTGTCTGATAAATGTAAAACTCATTGTATTTTCCCTCTGTGTCTAGATTTTATGATGCGGGATCAGATGTCCCGCCTGACAAATTATAATACAGAGAAGAGAGATTGTCGATACTTCTGTGTAAAAAGTCCCTCTGCTTCTTTTTCGTAATTCAGGGAAATTAAGTTTAACCTGGTCTGTACTTCCCTGCGATTGACAAAAGATGCCGATAAAGATAGAATAAGAACGGTTTATTTTCAACATTCAGAGAACGTATTCCCGGAGAGTTCAAAATAAAATGAGAAAATAAGACGTATGTTATGCGGAAAGAAGGTTAAATATGAGGAGAAGAGTAATAGGGGGACTGCTGGCAGCGATGCTTGTCATCGGACTGGCGCCGACGTCGGTCCTGGCGGAAGGCCCGGGCGTATCTGTTAATGCAGAGGAGGAAATCAATATTCCTGATCAAAATTTTAAAAAACTGATCAACAGTACTCTGAAGCATGAAGAGAATGCTGCGGTTACGGAAGAGGATATGGCAGGGATCACCTCTCTGTCTGTCAATGCAGGCTCCGATGTGACCGATATTGAAGGGATCCAGTATGCGGTCAATCTTGTGTCTTTAAATCTGGACGGAGATATTAAAAATATTGAGAAAATTAATAACCTGACAAAACTGGAAAGACTTAACATAGACAGCAATGATCTCTTAACAGATCTTTCGTTCCTTGGCTCTAAGCCGGATCTTACAGACTTAACTGTGTTTGGAAGTACAGGGCTGACTTCCCTTGAGGGGCTTACCGCGGGAAACTGTCCGAAGCTTGAGGAACTGTCCTGTTCACGCTGCACTTCGCTGAGCGATATCTCAGCATTGGCGGACAGGGAAATCCCGACGCTTATCGCAGCGGACTTTGAGGACTGTGCTATTGCGGATCTCTCTCCGTTAAAGGGATATACTTCAATAACTGAACTGAATCTTGAAAAGGTTGAGATCACTGAGGAAAACAGAGCGGTTTATAAGGAGACAGTCAGCTCGATGACTGGCCTGGAGACGCTTTATATGCCTTATTGCGATATTACTGATGAAGACACAGAGATGTTTTCCACATTGCGGAACCTGAAGACACTGCTGCTGAATATGAACGAACTTACCAGTACAGACTTCTGTGACAAGCTTCCGGCAGGGATGGAGGTGCTAGGCCTGCTCGATAATGACATTGAAGATATGGACAATCTGGGCAGGTTGACACAACTGGAGATTTTGAGCCTGGGCGGCAATAAAGTGACGGACTTTTCCTTTATTTCAAAACTGACTTCCCTGACCGACGAGACCATCCGGCATGCGGACGGCACAGAGGATTTCCCGTCACGTGAGATTTATTCCTATGGCAGCCAGAGTGATCCCATTGAGATCAAGGACGGTCAGGCCACCATTGAGAACCCGTATATCGGAGTGGATGGAAAGCCGGTTTCTTTTGACGGTGCAGAGATAGCTTCCACCGGTGACAGCATGGTTACCGTAAGCTATGATGCGGAAAAGAATGAAATCACACTTGGCAATATCCCTTCCAGTGCTTCGGTCGACTCGATCATGATACAGGTACGGTATAACATTCCCGTATCAAATGGGGAATACAAAGTCGCTGATCTGCGCATCGAGACATATGTAAGGGAAAAATCCCACGAGCATAGCTGGGGCGATGTGACATATACATGGTCAGAAGACGGGAAAACCTGTACGGCAGAGAGAGTCTGCGAAGAGGACAGCACCCATGTGGAGAGTGCGCAGGCATCAGTGAATGCTGAGATCACAAAGCATGCAACATGTACCTCAAAGGGTGAGACTACATATACTGCTGGCTTTGATAACGACTGGGCGGAAACACAGACAAAAGTTTTGGAAGATGTGGAAATGATCCCTCACTCCTACGGCACTGAGTGGAAGTCAGACGAAAACGGTCACTGGCATATGTGTGCTGCCTGCCAGGCTAAAACAGACGAGGCTGACCATACTTTTGAATGGATCGTGGATAAGGAAGCGACTGATGCACAGCCCGGTTCCAGACATCAGGAATGTACTGTGTGCGGGTATGCGCTTGCCGCAGTAGAAATCCCGCCGCTTAAGGACGACACAGAGGATACGGAACAGACAGTCCCGCCTCAGACAGAGAAGCCGGAACCAGTTCCGTCCAAACCGGCAGCGGCAACACCCCGGACAGGGGATGTGGGAAATATGCTTCCCTGGGCGCTGCTGTTTGTTGGCGCAGCCGGTGTGGGAGCAGTTCTCCATACCAGGAGAAAACTGGAAGAGCGATAATGAAATTGAAATAAAATAAGGGACTGCCGGGTGAGTCCGGCTTCCCTTTCTGATATGAAAAAAAGATGGTCCCGCAGGATCCATTACCGACTGATCTGGATGCCTGTGGGACCATCTCCGGCTTTGAGCGCAGGACTCGGGAAAAACTGTTGTTTCCTATACGAGTCCTGCGTTTTTGTTTATGGTCTCCCGTATGATATTTTCTACATAATCCCCGATATGTCTTTTGGTGTCTTTGTCCAGTTCTTCCGGATAGATCGGTTTCCCGTATTCAATGACCACATGCGTCTTTTTTACTTTCGGCAGATGGTTCTCAAAGATCTCGGCTGTGTTGTTCATGGAGATCGGGACGATCGCGCAGCCGCTTTTTGTCGCGATCTTGAACGCGCCGTCTTTAAACGGGAGCAGGGTCAGCTCCTCACCGCTGTTGCGGGTCCCCTCAGGGAAAATGCAGATGGAGATGCCTCTCTTGATATCGTCGATCGCAGTGAGGATGGTCTTGAGTCCTTCTTTTGGATCCTTTCTGTCAAGGAAGAGGCAGTAGACGCGCTTCATCCAGGTCGTCAGTGTGAGATAGCGTTCCATTTCTTTTTTTGCGATATAGCCGGTCAGCCTTTTGCATCGGCTGTAAGTGAGCAGGATATCAAAATAGCTGCGGTGGTTCCCGATGAAAAGGACCGGCTCGTCGGGGATGTTTTCTTCTCCGATGACCGTCGTCCTGACGCCGGACATACGGAGGATCACTTTGAATCCCCACTGTACGATGCGCAGGGAACTGATATCTCTGGCGTAAGGATTAAATTTCCCGATGATCCATTCAGCGATCAGGACCGGGATGGTCAGGATGAGATACAAGATCAAAAAGATTACGATACAGATAAAACGAAACATATTCTGGTCTCCATTTTCCATAATAATAGTGTAAATCGTGCAAAGACAATTATACAGCGGCAGTGGCGAAAAAACAAGACTTATGCAGGTCGGGGACAGGCGGCTGCGGGAGCGATGCGGGCGGGGTACTGCTTACGGCAAACAGCCGGGCAATAGAATATTTCCCCCGCGGAACACATATGATTATATGGAAAATACTGCCGGGGCGGGAAAGAAGGATGGACAGGGAAAAGGCGCTTCGTTTCCGGAAGACAGAAAAGCAGATCCGGGGATCTGTTCTGGCCCGGGGAGCTGCTCTGGTCTGGGGGATCTTTATTTTCATGACAGCATGCATGCTGCCCGGATGTGCCGTCCGCATGCAGGGCACGGAGAAGATCCGGGAGCTGGAGTTTACAGTGTTGGATAAGGAGGACATTCCCCCGGAGCTGCAGCGTCTGATCGGGGAAAATAAGGAAACGCCCTTTCAGTTGACTTATGCAGACCAGGGGAAGCTTTATATTGCAGAAGGTTATGGCCCGCAGCCGACCTCAGGATACAGCGTTGAGGTAACGGCGCTGTACGAAACGCAGGATGCGGTCCGCATGGAAACAAATCTCCTGGGACCTGGGAAAGGGGAGGAGACAAAAGAGAAAACCACATTCCCATATGTGGCCGTAGAGCTGGAATATATTGAAAAAGATGTCTTATTTGACTGAGTGTGAGAAAGGATCGACAGGAGGAGAGAGATGGAACTGATCAAAAGACCGATTCATTATACGCAGGAGGGGAAGAGTATCTTCGACCAGTTTTACCTGGATGAGGACTATAATGTACCTGAGCAGAAGGAGGATGTGAGAAGGATCATCCAGGGAAATGCAGAATGCAGGACCGAGGACATCCGACCGGTGGAAAACTATGTGAAAGTGACCGGAAAAATCTATTTCAGGATCCTTTACATGACTGCTTCCGTAGACTCTAAGCCGGCTGTGCTCGAGGGGAGTCTTCCGTTCGAGGAAATGGTTTACGCGGAGAGCGACGGGAACGAGACATTTTTTATCCGCAGCATGCGGACAGAATTTGCCGGGACAGTAGTCAATTCGAGAAAGCTAAGCCTGAGAGTGATGGCGGAGATGGAGATTGGAAGAGAGCGTCTGAGGGACGAGGAGCTGACAGAAGATGTAGAGGGCCAGATCCCTGTTTACCGCAGGAAGGAGAAGCTGGATCTTCTGAAGCTGGCGGTCTCCGGGAAGGATACATACAGGATCAAAGAAGAGATCGTACTTCCCGGGACGAAGGAAAGTATCGGACAGGTACTGCTTACAGATATCGGAAGCCGTAAGCTGGATATCCGCCTGGGACAGGATGAGATCCTCCTGCGGGGCGAGCTCCTGGTCTTCTGTATGTATCTTTCCGCTGATGAAAAGGCGGACTGGATCGAGCAGAGCGTCCCCTATGAGGGGCGGATTTCCTGCGACGGCGTGACAGAAAGTATGTACCACCATATCCGGCATTCTCTCGAAGATACGCTCGCCGATGTCAGGCTGGATGAGGACGGGGAGATGCGCATCCTCGGGATCGAGGCGACCCTTGCGCTGCGCATGAATATCTATGAGGAAGAAGAGACAGAAGTGCTCCGGGATATGTATTCCCTGGAGCAGGTGTGCGAGTTTGACACGAGGGACGTCGTGTACGAGGAGCTCCTGATGCAGAACCAGTCCCGGTGCAAAGTCTCGGAGCGGCTGGCGCTCCCGGAATTAAAAGAAGATGTACTGCAGATCCTGCACAGTCAGGGGAGCATCCAGATGGAGAGCGAGCAGTATACAGAGGAAGGCATACGGGTAGAGGGGATCCTCCATCTGTCTTTCCTGTATCTGCGGGGAGATGATATGGAGCCTTACGGAAGCTGGCAGGGCATCCTGCCATTTTCCTATCTGATCGAATATCCGGATATGCCGGATCATGTGGAGAGCAGCCTGTCGAGCCATGTGGAACAGCTTGCCGTGACGCTGGCGGGAAGCGAGGCAGTGGAGGTAAAAGCAGTCCTGGCTTTTGATGTCTTCCTGAGGAAACAGATCCCCATCGAGATGATCACGGATGTAAGGATGCGGCCGGCGGATAAAGAGGCAGCGGAAGAACGCCCGGGCATAGTGGGGCACATTGTACAGGCGGGAGAAGACCTGTGGAGCCTCGCGAAAAAATATATGACCACAGTGGAGGGGATCATGGAGATCAACGGGCTCGACAGCGAAAACGTAAGACCAGGTGATAAACTGTTGATTTTGAAAGAAAATGTGAGTATACTGTAAGTACAATGTATACAACATACAGAAGAGGAAAAGGGGTCAGACCCCTTTTAAGAGGGGTCTGACCCCTCTTGGCAAAGTAATCAGAAAATTCAGAAAAAAGGGGAACTCAGGATGAATCAGATTGAACTGAAAGCGCTGGCAAAGATCAATCTGGGGCTGGATGTACTTGGAAGACGGGAGAATGGCTATCATGATGTGAGGATGGTCATGCAGTCGATCTATCTGTACGACGAAGTGAAGATAGAAAAGACAGAAGCGCCGGGGATCACGCTGGCATCTAATTTAAGTTTCCTGCCAACGGGAGAGGGTAATATCGCGTATAAGGCTGCGAAGCTTTTAATGGAAGAGTTTCATATCCCTGCCGGGGTCAGGATCACATTAAATAAGCATATCCCGGTGGCTGCGGGGCTTGCCGGCGGCAGCTCCAATGCGGCGGCGGTCCTGTTCGGGATGAACAGGATGTTCCGCCTGGGGCTGAAACAGGAGGAACTGATGGCAAGGGGAGTCCGCCTGGGCGCGGATGTCCCCTACTGCATCATGCGGGGCACTGTGCTCGCAGAGGGGATCGGTGAGGAGCTGAGCGTACTGCCGGCGATGCCGAAATGTACGGTCCTGATCGCGAAACCGCCGGTGAGCGTGTCCACAAAGGTCGTCTATGAAGCGCTGGATGCAAAGGAGATCGCGGAGCACCCGGACATCGACGGAATCATCGACGGGCTGGAGAAACACAGCTTAAAGCAGGTGGCAGCGTGCATGGGAAATGTGCTGGAAGATGTGACGATCCCCATGCATCCGGTCATCGAGCAGATCAAGCAGGAAATGAAAGACGCGGGCGCCCTGAACGCGATGATGAGCGGGAGCGGGCCGACGGTGTTCGGACTGTTCGAGAGCAGGGCAGCGGCCCGCGAGGCACAGAGACGGATCAGAGAAAAGTCACTGACCAGGCAGGTGTATGTGACGAGTATACACAGTGTGAGGAGGGATCAGGATGCCAATTGATTTTGAAGTTACGATGAATGAATATCTCCCGCTCCGGGACGTCGTGTTCAATACACTGCGCAGGGCGATCCTGCGGGGAGAGCTGAAACCGGGCGAAAGGCTCATGGAGATCCAACTTGCAAACAAATTAGGGGTGAGCCGCACTCCGATCAGGGAGGCAATCCGTAAGCTTGAGCTGGAAGGTCTTGTCCTCATGATCCCGCGGAAGGGTGCGGAGGTGGCGGAGATCACGGAGAAAAACTTAAGGGATGTCCTGGAAGTGCGCTGTGCTCTGGAAGAGCTGGCAGTCCAGCTCGCATGCGACCGCATCGACCGGGAAGAGCTGGGCAAACTGCAGGCGGCGGCGGACCATTTCAGAGACGTGCTGGACAGTGACGACATCACTCTGATCGCGCAGGCGGACGAGGCGTTCCACGATGTGATCTTTACCGCTACAAATAACGGAAGGCTGATCCAGCTCCTGAATAATCTGCGGGAGCAGATGTACCGCTACCGGATCGAATACCTGAAAAAGAAAGAGTGTTATCCCCAGCTGCTGGCAGAGCACAGGTCGATCATAGAGGCGATCGAAAGCCACGACAAAGAGAAGGCGACCGCGATCACGGGCCAGCATATCAACAACCAGGTGGACACCGTGGTGGGGACACTGCGCCACAGGGACGAAGAATAGAGACCGCCTGTATAAAACTTCCATATCTGTCTATACTCTGGATATCTGAAAAAGATATTTGTGAAATGATATCAAAGAAAATGATCAGATATGGAGGAGATACATATGGAAGGTTCTTATATTCAGACAATACAGAAGCGGGAGAGAAATATGGCATGGATCATCCTGCTCCTGGCAGCAGGCATAGCCATACTTCTCACAGGGATCCTGTGCCGGAGGGCAGATGCCGCCGTGCAGGCTGAGATGCAGGAGCATCTGGCGCAGGAGGTGCTGAGATTCCATGTCCTTGCCAACAGTGACAGCGATGCGGATCAGGCATTGAAACTGAAGGTGAGGGACTCAGTGCTGGGCTTCCTGGAAGAAACCATGCCGGAGATGGACGGCGCTTCCGGGACAGCAGCCTGGATGAGGGAGCACATCGATGACATCGAGGCGGTCAGCCGGGAGACTGTGGCAGCAGAAGGAGCGGATTATCCTGTCAGCGCCGCGGTCACGACCTGCTGGTTCCCGGACAGGACCTACGGTGACCTTACATTCCCGGCAGGGAACTACGAGGCGCTGCGCGTAGAGATCGGCGCCGCAGAGGGACATAACTGGTGGTGCGTGCTCTATCCGGGGCTCTGCTTTCTGGACTCCGCCAATGCGGTCGTGCCGGAAGAGGGCAGAGAGAAGCTTAAGAATGTTTTGACAGAAGAGGAGTATTCCAGGATAACAGCCACATCAGATTTTAAAGTGAGCTGGTTTTTCTGGCAAAGGAAATAGCAATGACAGAATTTTTGGTAAGACATTTTATAAAGGATTATAAAGACGTGGAGAAGATATCCGTGCGGACGGCATATGGGGTGCTCGCCAGCATTGTGGGTATCTTCTGTAATGTGTTTCTTTTTATTGTAAAATTTATCGTGGGCCTGGTGCTCCACAGCGTTTCCGTCACAGCGGATGCATTTAACAACCTGTCCGACGCAGGATCATCTATCATCAGCTTTGTGGGCGTGAAGATGGCGGAGAAGCCGGCGGACAGAGACCATCCTTTCGGGCATGGCAGGATCGAATATATCGCGGCTCTGATCGTGTCTTTCCTTGTGCTGGAAGTGGGGTTCACCTTCCTGAAAGATTCCTTCAGCAAGATATGGACGCCGGAGACGCTGAATTTCCAGGCTGTGTCCGTTGTCATCCTGATCCTGTCGGTGGCTGTGAAGCTCTGGCTGGGGATGTTCAACAGAAAGCTCGGGCAGAAGATCGATTCCAAGGTGATGATGGCAGTCTTTACGGATTCCATGGGTGATGTGATCACTACGGGAGCCACGATCCTTTCTATCGTCTTTTTCGGCGTCACAGGGATCAATATCGACGGTTTTGTCGGAGTCGGGGTAGCACTTGTAGTCATGTGGGCAGGTGTGGGCATCGCGAAGGACACGCTGGAACCTCTGATCGGCGAGGCGATCGACCCGGAAGTCTATGACCAGATCAAGAAATTCGTGGAGAGTTACGACGGGATCGCGGGTACCCACGACCTGATCGTACACAATTACGGCCCGGGGCGGAGCATGGCTTCTATCCACGCGGAGGTGCCGAATGATGTGGATATCGGACAGTCTCATGAGATCATTGACCGGATCGAGAGGGAGGCGTCAAAACAGCTCGGGATTTTCCTTGTCATACATATGGACCCTGTTGAGATGAAGGATGAGAGAGTGCTCCGTATCCGTGAGAAAGTGGAAAAAATATTAAAGGAAATGGACCCGTCGTGCAGTATCCATGATTTCCGGGTCGTACACGGAGAAGCGCAGAGCAATCTTATTTTTGATATGGTGATCCCCATTGAATATGACGAGAAGACGAGAGAAGAGCTCCCGGTCAGGCTGGCGGAGAGGATCAAAGAAGCGGATCCCAGGTATGAGTGTGTGATAACAGTGGATTATGATTACGTGGCAAAGCCGGAAGAAGGACCGGAGAAATAAACCAGGCAGAGGAGTGCAGCAGTATGCAGAGAGCAGAAAACAACAGCTATGAATTTGAAGCAAGAGTCAGGTACAGCGAGATCGGCCACAGGGGGACAATGACCATTCCGGCGCTGATCAACTATTTTCAGGATTGCAGCACATTCCATTCGGAAACAGTGGGGCTGGGGATGGAGCATCTCAGGCAGGAGAAAAAAGCATGGGTGCTTTCCTACTGGCAGATCGTGGTCGGACGATGCCCGAAGCTCTGCGAGAAGATCACAGTGGGCACCTTTGCCACAGAATTCAAAGGACTCTTCGGAAACCGTAACTTTTATATGAAGGATGAGGCGGGAAATGTGACTGCCTGTGCGAATTCCATCTGGGTGTTCATGGATCTGGAGAAGGGGCGCCCCTGCCGCCCGGCGGAAGGGGATATCGCCCCCTACGGCGTGCATGAGCCCCTGGACATGCCCTACGAAGGGCGGAAGATCACTGTGCCGGAGGAGCTGGAAGACAGAGAACCTTTCCCTGTGAGAAAATACCATATCGACACAAACGAGCATGTGAATAACTGCCAGTATGTCCAGATGGCGCTGGAAATGCTCCCGGCGGACCCGGACGTGAGGCAGGTGAGAGTGGATTACAGGAAATCCGCCGTACTCGGAGATATGATCTTCCCCAGGACGGCAAAGACGCAGGAAGGCTATATCGTGGAACTCTGCGATGAAAAAAGCGCGCCGTACGCGGTCGTGGAACTGAGATGATGGAGATACGATGACAAAGGCAGTAAGAGCGATCCTTCAGGCGCTGTCCTACGGCAATATCGAGGTGGAGTCCGCGCGGCGCCTGGCGGATCTCAAAAAACTGGATCCCATGCGGATCTTTCTGAAAAAACTGGATACGGAAATCTACAACGGCAGCTATAAAGTCCCGGTACGCCTGTATTTCCCGGACGAGAAAGCGGCAGTGAGCGAGAGGGCACCTGTAAGCGGGAACGGGGCTGTATCGGAAGAGGAAAATTGGGATCCCGGGGTGATCCTCTTCTTCCATGGCGGTGGATGGACCACGGAGAGCGTAGAGACTTACGACAGGGTATGCTCCAGGATGGCACAGTCCACCGGGCGGTTTGTCCTGTCCGCAGAATACCGCCTTGCGCCGGAACACAGATTCCCCGACGGGTTTGAGGACTGCTATGCAGTGGCTGAGGCGCTTTTCGGCGGGAAGATCCTGCCCGGGCTCGATCCCAGGCGGATCACGGTCATGGGGGACAGCGCAGGCGGAAACCTGGCTGCCGCTGTGTGTATGAAAGCAAGGGATACCGGGGACTTTTCCCCGGCGAGACAGATCCTGATCTATCCTGCGCTCTACAATTGTTATACAGAGGATTCGCCCTATGAGTCTGTGAGGACAAACGGTACGGGATATCTGCTGACAAGCGTAAAGATGGAAGATTATGTAAAGCTCTATGCCCGCACGGAGGAGGACAGGCTGGACCCGTATTTCGCCCCGCTTCTGGCGGAGGATTTTTCCGGCCTTCCGGATACGCTCATACTTACAGCGGAGTTTGATCCTTTGAGAGATGAGGGGGAAGACTACGGGCGCAAGCTGAGAGAAGCGGGATGCCGGGTGAGGGTGGAGAGGATAGAAGGAGCGCTCCACGGGTATTTTGCGCTGGGGATACAGCAGTTTTATGTACAGGAGAGCTTCCGTCATATCAACCGCTTCCTGAGTGTGGAGCAGGCACTGTTATAGAAGAGAGAGGAGGGAGCAGCAGTGAGGGAAAAAAGAAAGAGCCAGTGGAGAAAACTGGACAATGCGGCGCAGGCGTTCCCCGCGGCCACGGGGAAAAAGGATACAAGAGTTTTCCGCTTTTACTGTACTCTGAGAGAAGAGGTTCAGGAAGGCATCCTTCAGAAGGCGCTGGACCTGACGCTGGAGAAATACCCGCTCTTCCTCTCAGTCCTCAGGAAAGGAGTGTTCTGGTTCTACATGGAGCCCAGGGATATCCCGGCGGAAGTGCGCCCGGAAAACCGTCCCCCGTGCAGCAGGATCTATGTGCCGGATCAGAAGAAGCTGCTCTTTGAAGTGACATACCACAAAAACAGGATTAATTTTGAAGTGTTCCACGGGCTGACCGACGGCACCGGGGCGATGAACTTCCTGAAAGAGCTTGTGCGGAATTATCTGATGCAGGCCCATCCGGGAGAGGACTTCCCGGAGGTGGACAATGGAGATGAACTGACGCAGAACGATTATGAGGAGGACAGCTTCTCCCAGTATTATACAGGGAAAAAGAAGAAGACAGCGAAGTCAAAGCCCGCGTTTCAGATGAAGGGAGAACGCCTGGAACAGGAAGAAATGGAGATCACGGAGCTGACACTGTCCGCCCGTGAGGTCCACGCGAAAGCGAGAGAGTACGGCGTGTCAGTGACCGCCTTCCTTGCGGCGGCTCTCCTCTATGCGATCTATGAGGAGGTCCCCAGGAGCAGGCTGAAAAAGCCGGTGTCGCTGATGATCCCCGTGAATCTGAGAAATTTTTTCCCGTCGGAGTCCATGACGAATTTCTGGAGCTGGATCGAGACCGCCCAGACGCTCGGGGAAAATGCCAGCCTCGAAGATGTGGTCAGCAGGATGAAAGAAGCGTTCGGAAAAGATGCACTAAGGGAAGAGATATCGTGCCGCATGAATGACCTGGTCCGCCTGGAGAAAAATCCCTTCCTGCGAGCGGTGCCTCTTGAGATCAAAAATCTTTTCCTCATGGCGGGAACGACGCTTGGCGGACGCAGTGTGACAGCAGTGTATTCCAATATCGGGCGCATCCGGATGCCTGAGGGATATGAGCGGTATATTAAACGGTTCGGATTCTTCGCCAGCACGGATAAGCTCCAGCTCTGTTCCTGCTCGTATGGGGACGCGCTGGTACTGGGGTTTACCTCAAAGATCATGAATTCCAATATCTGCCGCAATTTCGTGAATATACTCAAAGGGCAGGGCATCGCCTGCCGGGTGGAAGAAAATGATTTCCCGGGATACCGGGAGAAGCCTTCACGGTCTGCGCTCATGGGCCTGCGCATCTTTACCTTTACCTGCACTGTGGCAGTTGTGGTCTGCTGGATGCTCGATTACCTGCTCACGCCGGGCGCCTGGTGGGCCGGATATGTGACGGGCGGGGTGTTCTGTACATGGCTGCTGATCATGGTGGGGTTCCGCAAGAGGAAAAACCCGCTCAAAAACGGGATGTGGCAGCTTACGATCGTGTCCGCGGGCGCTGTGCTTTGGGATATATTTACCGGCTGGCTTGGATGGTCCGTGGATTATGTTATCCCTCTCGCCGCACTGGTGACCCTGCTGTCCATGGTGATCGTGTCCGCGGCGTGCAGGATGGAGGCGGCGGAGTATCTGTTCTATCTGGCGCAGGCAGGGGCGTTCGGGCTGATCCCGTTTATCCTGCTCGCGGCGGGCGTGGTATCTGTTCCGTATCCATCCGTGATCTGCGCGGGCGTGAGCCTTCTGTTCCTGCTCGGGCTCGTTATATTTAAAGGGAAAGAGTTTGTAAGAGAAATAAAGAAGAAATTCCGTGTGTGACCCCGGAGGATCATCGGCCGGCTCATGCGGGAAAGGCCCGTTGGATCATAGGGGAAAGGTCTGTTGGATCCTAAGGGAAAGATCCGCCGGCTCACAGGGAGCGGAGGATCTCTTCCAGGACATCTTCTACAGAGTCCGTTACATAGTCTGCGTGTTCCGCGATACCGGGGACCGCGTTTGCCATGGCATAGCTTATGCCTGCCGCTTCCAGCATCTCCACGTCATTGTACTGGTCCCCGAAGGCGATGCATTCTTCGGGCCTGACACCGAAGAGCTCCATGAGCTTCATCAGGGCGGTCCCTTTGTTGCAGTCCGGCACGATAAAGTCGATCCAGACATGCCCGGAAGTCACTACTTTGATCTCAGAAGCGAACATTTCCCGGAGATGTTTCAGATATCCTTCCATGTCGTGGGAGGCCATATTGGCGATGGCGATCTTCAGTACCGGTCCTTCCACATCCCGCACATCATCCACGATCTTTGTGGTATTGTGCATGACATTGACGATGTGGTTGACAAATTCTTTATCATTATCTTCGATATAGCAGGCGTCTTCCTTTGACACAACGATTTCAAATCCGGGGCACTTTTTGATCTCATCCAGGATCCGGCGGACGAGGCCGTCCGGGATCACTCCGCGGGAAATGACCTTCCCCTGGTGGATGCACAGGGAACCGTTTTCCGCTATATATGAGATCTCATCCCTGATCTCGTGGAAGACACGGCGCTCATTGTCATACTGGCGGCCGCTCGCAGCTGCAAAATGGATCCCTTTCTGCGTGATCTCATGGATCAGTTTTACCGCTCTTGGGGTGAGTTCCTGGGCGCCATTCTGCAGCAGGGTGCCGTCCAGGTCGCTTGCGATCAGTTTTATCATAAAAAATCTCCGTTCTGTTCATTCATCAGACTGTTGTACTGTTTTTTGTTTTCTCTGGTCTGTCGGTAAAGACTGCCGCGGGTCCTGAGAAATCCCGGGGACAGTGCTTACAGTATATTCTAAAAATTTTCCTGTGTAAATACTTGCGTAACAAAAAAGAAATACTTGTAACCGTTATGTAATAGTAATATAATGTGAATGTGTCAGAGCAAGCGGATGAACAGTCCGTCTCCGGCATAAATATTATGGAAGATCAAGAGGTAGATTGCTATGGGTAAATATTTTGGGACAGACGGTTTCCGGGGCGAGGCGAATGTCGTCCTGACAGTGGAGCACGCATTTAAAGTGGGACGCTATCTGGGATGGTATTTCGGACAGGATCACAAGGCAAGAGTCGTGATCGGCAAGGATACAAGAAGGAGCAGCTATATGTTTGAGTATGCGCTGGCCGCAGGACTGACAGCTTCCGGGGCAGACGCGTACCTTCTCCACGTTACTACAACACCCAGCGTTTCCTATGTTGTAAGGACAGAAGATTTTGACTGCGGGATCATGATCTCAGCAAGCCACAATCCTTTCTATGACAACGGGATCAAAGTGATCAACAGTGCAGGGCATAAGATGGAGGCAGAAGTCGAGGAGAAGATCGAGGCATACATTGACGGCGAGACAGAAGAGCTTCCCCTTGCCACAAAAGAAAAGATCGGGCGCACTGTGGACTATGCAGCGGGAAGAAACCGCTATATCGGGCATCTGATCTCCCTGGCGACAAGGTCCTTTAAAGATATGAGGGTAGGACTTGACTGCGCGAACGGAAGCTCCTCTGCTATCGCGAAGAGCGTGTTTGACGCGCTGGGAGCAAAGACTTATGTGATCAATAACGAGCCGGACGGCACGAATATCAATACGGACTGCGGCTCCACCCATATCCATGTGCTCCAGGAGTTTGTAAAAGAGAAAAAGCTGGATGTCGGATTCGCGTATGACGGAGATGCAGACCGGTGTATCGCGGTAGATGAGAACGGAAACGTCGTGGACGGCGACCGTATCATGTACGTGTGCGGCAAATATCTGATGGAGCAGGGACGCCTGGAGGGCAACACGATCGTCACAACAGTGATGTCAAACCTGGGGCTCTACAAGGCATGCGATAAGATCGGAATGAAGTATGAGCAGACAGCAGTCGGCGACAAGTACGTATATGAAAACATGCTGAAGAACGGATTCGTGCTCGGCGGCGAGCAGTCCGGACATATCATCTTCAGCAAACATGCGAGGACAGGCGACGGTATCCTGACTTCCCTGATGATCATGGAAGTTATCCTGGAGAAGAAGCAGACTCTCGGCAAGCTGGCGGATGAAGTGAAGATCTTCCCGCAGCTTTTGAAAAATGTCCGCGTGAAGGATAAGAAGACCGCAAGGGAAAATCCGGCAGTGCAGGCAGCGGTGCAGAAAGTCGCAGACGAGCTTGGAAGCGACGGGCGCATCCTCGTGCGCGAGAGCGGCACAGAACCGGTGATCCGCGTCATGGTCGAGGCGGCGTCAGATGAGATCTGCGCGAAGTATGTGGACAGCGTGGTAGAAGTCATCGAGGCGGAAGGCCTGTCAGAGTAAAATCTGTATTTGCGGGGGAGCCGACAGATTGGTTAAACGTCCGAAAACAGTGAAGCACGGTTTATAGAAGACGTATTCAGCACGGGTGTGTGGGTGGCTTCGGCTCCGGGGCTCCGTGGCAGCAAAAACTAAGAAATCCGGGACTATGCTAAAGACAGAGATCAGCAGGGCGCAACTCGGCGTTGCCTCAGACAAGCCCCCTGCTGATCTCAACGCATAGTCCCGGATTTCAAGTTTTTTCAAGCCCCTCCGCAGTCACCTCAGACACCCACACACCCGTGCTGAAGGGTTTTCGAAAAGGCGCTTCGCTGTTTTCTGGTTTACTCAAGCCGGAAGCCCCCGACAAATGCAGCGTTTAAAAACGTAGTGAGAGAGGGGAACGTCTTCGACAAAAAGTAACCCATCCCCAGCCAGCAAAAACATACAATGGGGAAAAACTCTCCGCAAAAAAGTAAAATCCCCTCAGCAGGCAGAATTCTATAGCCAGAGAGGCGTAGCTCGCTGCGCCAAATCGAACGGCTAATATCCCCTCCCGGAAGCCCACATCACCTTCCGTCCGATAAAAATTCCTGTTTCGCTACAGAAGATCCCCTTTCATCCAACTTTCGAAATCCAGCATTTGACTGCGGGGATCTTCCGATCGGATGCGCGCAGAAAACCGCTCCTTTGATGCACCTTTCGCGGCGGACGGGGATATGGCGACGGTGACTTGGAGTAATCTGCCGGAAAGACTTAAAGGGAGAAAGCGTGGCGTTAATTGTCCGGCGGATGCCTGAGGCGGAGCCGAATCTTCCGCCGGACAATTGCTTTTAGCCATGCTTTCTCCCTTTTACGTCTTTCCCAGATTACGGAACCGGAACCTGAGCCATATCCCCGCCCGCCGCGAAAACGTCCTGCATCAAACCAACGGTTTTCGGACGTTCATCCAATCGCCCGGCTCCCCCACAAATACAGATTTGTATATTTGGGGGAGGGCCCGGCAATACTTCTGGGGAAAGAAGACGGAAGGAAGGGCTTGCTATGAGTAAAAAGAAGGAAAAACCGATCGACCTGAAGAATCTGGAGCCGGAGGAAAAGCTGAAGTATGAAGTGGCGGAGGAGTTAGGGCTCCTGGATAAGGTGCTGTCCCAGGGGTGGAAGTCGCTGACTTCGAAAGAGACCGGGCGGATAGGGGGGCTGGTTACGAAAAAGAAAAAACAGGAACCGTAAAGACAGCAAAACGGATAAAAACAGACGGGCAAAAACGGACGGGCAAAAACGAAAAACAGGCGCAGTAAAATCTTTACAAAAAAGCAGATATTTGATAAAATTGTACAACTGGGGAGACGATAGGTGATGTAGTTATGGCAGATAGCATAGAAGTCATGGGTGTGGTACTGGACTGCCTTACCGCAAAAGAAGCTATGCTTCAGGCAATGCAGTTTATGGAAAACGACCTGGTTGATACAATAGAGATCCTGTCCATGAGAGACCTGATGAACGGCAGGGAGGACACGGAATGGAAAAATCTGGTGAATGAGTCCGGGCTTGTGATACCCGGAGAGGCGGAGATATTAAAAGCAGGGGATGCAGGCGGCAGGAACCTGGAGAAGGAGACAGCAGACCATACTTTTTTAAAGCTTTTTCTCAAATATCTCCAGAAAAATCAGATGAAAGTTTTCCTGCTCGCAGATACGGATGAGAACCTGCAGCATGCGGCGGACGCGCTGCGCAGGTATGGCAGGGGGATCCGCCTGACGGGGAGCGGGATCATTAAGCCGGATGACAACAGAGAGGAAAGTGTGGTCAACGAGATAAACGGTACGGAAACAGACTGTATCCTCTCCGTGCTTGGCTCTCCGTACCAGGAACAGTTTGTCGGAAGGAACAGGGTCCTGCTCAACGCGAAGGTATGGCTTGGGTGCGGAGCTGTATTCCGGGATGGATACAAGGCGCGCAGACCGTCGGGCAGGGTGAAGCATTTTTTCAGGAAGTTTCTGTTTTCCTGGCGTGCCGGAAAAGAACAGCAGAGGGGATGAACCGGCATTTTGTGAAGAATGTATATGGCAGAAAATATGAATTTTTTGTAAAAACTATGAGGAAATGCATAAAAAGAATGCATTTCCTCTTTCTTTTTTTGATGTTTTGCATTAATATATTACATGAGTATGTGAACGGAAGAAGTTATTTGGGTTTAAAATTTGTGAAAAATGTACATGGTATAACTAAAGGAGCGGAGGGAAAGACATGATTTCTAATCAGATACTGCAAAATACAATAGAGGGGCTGAAGGGGATCTCAAGAGTGGATTTCTGTGTCCTTGATACGGAGGGCAAAGAACTGGCGGCTACATTTGAGAGCGGGCAGGACAGAAGTGAGGCGGTGCTCTCTTTTGTTGAATCTCCTGCGGACAGCCAGGTGATCCAGGGATGTCAGTTTTTCAAGATCTTTGACGAGCAGAGGCTGGAGTATGTACTGCTTGCGGATGGAGACAGCGAGGATGTGTATATGCTGGGCAAGATCGCGGCGTTCCAGATCCAGAGCCTTCTCGTGGCATATAAGGAGAGATTTGACAAAGACAATTTCATCAAGAATCTTCTCCTTGACAACCTGCTTTTAGTAGACATTTACAACCGCGCGAAAAAATTACATATTGACACAGAGGCAAAACGTGTTATCTTTATTATTGAGACATCGCACGAAAAAGACAATGCAGCGCTTGAAAACGTAAGGAGCCTTCTCGGCGGCAGGTCAAAAGATTTCATCACTGCCGTTGATGAGAAGAATATCATTGTGGTCAAGGAACTGACGGATAAAGAAAGCGGCAGGGAACTTGAAAAGATGGCGAAGGAAATGCTGGATACGCTCCACAGCGAGGGAGAGGAAGAGCGGATCCGCATTGCATACGGAACCATTGTCAATGATATCAAGGAAGTTTCCAAGTCTTATAAGGAAGCAAAACTTGCCCTTGATGTGGGGAAGATCTTTTTCGATGAGAAAGATATCATAGCGTTTGCGACTTTGGGCATCGGGCGTCTGATCTATCAGCTCCCGCTCCCGCTGTGCAGGATGTTTATCAAAGAGATTTTCGAGGGGAAATCTCCGGACGAATTTGATGAGGAGACATTGACGACGATCAATAAATTCTTTGAGAACAGTCTCAATGTATCAGAGACGTCCAGGCAGCTTTATATTCACAGAAATACTCTTGTATACAGGCTGGATAAGCTCCAGAAGAGCACCGGGCTGGATCTTCGCGTGTTTGAAGATGCGATCACTTTTAAGATCGCGCTCATGGTCGTGAAGTACATGAAATATATGGAGTCATTAGAGTACTAATATACGCAGGAGTATGAATAATTAGGAGGAACATATGATTGAATTAAGGAACGTGACGAAGGAGTATTCCAAAGGGAATGCTGCTCTTAACGGTGTTTCCGTTAAGATCGAACGGGGAGAGTTCGTTTTCATCGTCGGCGACAGCGGTTCAGGTAAATCCACTCTGATCCGCCTTATCATGAAGGAGCTGAACCCGACCGAGGGAACGATCATCGTGAACGGACAGAACTTAAACCGGATGAAGCACCGCCATATCGCCAAATACAGAAGGGGACTTGGCGTTGTATTCCAGGACTTCCGTCTTTTAAAAGACCGAAATATTTATGAGAATATCGCATTTGCGCTGCGTGTGACAGAGACGCCGACCAGAGTGATCAAGAAGAAGGTGCCTGCTGCGCTTTCACTGGTAGGACTGGCACAGAAATATAAGTCCTTCCCGAAGGAGCTCTCAGGTGGAGAGCAGCAGCGTGTCGCAATTGCAAGGGCTCTCGTAAATGAGCCTGCCATTTTGTTGTGCGACGAGCCGACAGGAAACCTGGACCCGACGAACTCATGGGAGATTATGAGTATCCTGAAGGAGGCAAATGAGCGTGGGACGACAGTCCTTGTCGTTACGCATAACCAGGAGATCGTAAACGAGATGAACGAGCGCGTTATCACGATGAAACAGGGCGTGATCGTCAGTGATGAACAAAAAGGTGGGTATATAGATGAGGATTAGTACAGTAGGATACGTCGGAAAACAGGGCGTTAAGAATATCTGGAGGAACAAGATGTTTTCTCTCGCATCCATTGCGACGATGTCAGCTTGTATCTTCCTGTTTGGTTTATTTTTCTCGATCCTTGTAAACTTTCAGTACATTATCAGGACCGCAGAGGAAGGCGTGGCGATCACCGTATTTTTCGATGAGGATGCCACGGATGCACAGAAGAGGGAAATCGGGGAAGAGCTGGAAAACCACGAAGGTGTGTCGGAAGTAGTATATGTTTCGGCTGATGAGGCGTGGGAAGAATTCCAGAAACAGTATTTTGGGGACAACCCGGAACTTGCGGAAGGGTTCAAAAACGACAACCCGCTGGCGAGCTCGGATAACTATGAAGTGTATATGAAGACGATGGATGATAACCAGAGTCTTCTGGCGAGAAGCCGTTCTCTGTCCGCGACACAGAAAGAACTCGTGGAATTCGCCCAGAAACTTGACGGAGTCAGGGAGGTCAACCGCTCCGATGTGGTGGCGAACACGCTGTCCAGTGTGAATACTCTTGTGGCAGTCGTGTCGATCGCGATCATTATCATTCTGTTCGGTGTGTCTATCTTCCTGATCAGTAATACGGTTACCATGGGTATCACTGTCCGGAAAGAAGAGATCGCGATCATGAAGTACATTGGAGCGAAAGACTTTGTGGTGCGGTCGCCGTTCGTGATCGAAGGTCTGATCATCGGTATCTTCGGCGCGGCGATACCGCTTGTGCTGCTGTACTTCCTGTATGATAAGGCAGTAGAGTATATTATGGAGAAATTCAGTATCCTGCAGAATATCATTGATTTCCTGCCGGTAGGTACAGTTTACCAGATCCTTCTCCCGATCGGACTGGTGATGGGGATCGGGATTGGTTTCCTGGGAAGTTTCTTCACCGTGCGCAAGCACCTGAAAGTATGATAACAGGAGGAGACTCTGCTATGAAAAGACGAATGAGGAGACTGGGAGGACTGGCAATGGCAGCTGTCCTGACAGCGGGGCTGGCACTCAATGTCAATGCCGTTACTCTGAATGATGCGCAGCAGAAGGCGGATGAGCTGGAAGACCAGAAGGACGCCGCTGAGGCTGAAAAGGCATCGCTGGCGGAAAAGCTGGATTCCATTATCAAAAATATGGAGGACACGAAGTCAAAGCTGGATGCGAAGAAGGCAGAGGTCGAGGAAGTTGAGAATGAGCTTGCCCAGGCGCAGATTGACGCGAGCAATCAGTACGAGAGCATGAAAGTGCGCATCAAGTATATGTACGAGAGCGGCGGCAACCAGCTGTTTGAGGTTCTCATGGAGAGTGAAAATATGGGGGACTTCCTCAATAAAGCGGAGTATGTTTCCCAGATTTCAGAATATGACAGGAATGAGCTGATCCGGTATCAGGATACAGTGGAAGAGGTAGAGGAAAAAGAAGAAGAGATCCAGGCAGAGTATGAAGAACTCAATACACTCCAGACGGATCTGATCACGCAGCAGGAAGAAGTGCAGACGCTGATCGACAGCAATGAGGCAGAGCTTGCGGAGATCCAGGATAAGATCGATGAAAATTCTGCGCTCCTTGCACAGCTGAAGGCGCAGGCCGAGGAAGAGGCGAGAGTCCAGCAGGAGATGCAGAGCGGTACGAACTGGATCCAGGGCGGGCCGAATGTGGTCAGCGGGAACGGATTTTTCACCCATCCTTGTCCGGGGTACAGTTATCAGTCCAGTTATTTCGGCGAGGTGAGAGATTTTGACCCGGTACCCCATAAAGGGCATGACTATGCTGCGCCTGCAGGAACCCCGACTTATGCGGCGGCAGCCGGGCGGGTCACGATCGCGGGCTGGAGCAGCAGCGCCGGCAACTGGGTGGTTATTGACCATGGCAACGGGCTGGTCACAAAGTACATGCACCACAGCGCATTATGTGTGACCGCCGGGCAGTATGTAGAGAAGGGACAGCAGATCGGAGCGGTCGGTACGACCGGATATTCCACCGGGAACCATCTCCATTTCCAGGTAGAGCTGAATGGTGTTGCGGTAAATCCGGATCTGTATATGTGATACATAGCAGCGCATGGAGACATGGCGGCATATGGATACACGGATGTATATCCTGCGCGGACGTCAGGACATGGCGGACTGCGGCAGAGAATAGAACGAGGGAGGACAAAGCGGAAGGAGTGTTCTGCTTTGTCCTTTCTTATAGTCCGGGTACGGAGAAGTCCGGAGGTGGACGGAAAAAAGAGAAGATGGAGAGAGTGAGCTATGGATTGGGAAACAGAAAAGAAATCACAGACAAGGAGATTCTGGCTGGGTGTATTTGCCGGATCCCTGGCGGCGATATTTGTCCTTGCCGGGATCTGGTGTGTCTGGCAGATCAGTGGAAGGACGGCCAGAGGAGACTTCGCGTCCGGGGAAATATCCGAGCGTGATGTGGAGGATAAGCTGGACCAGATAAACGGCCTGATCGAGAGATATTACCTGTATGAGGATGAGATCGATGAGGATGCGTTGATAGACGGGATCTATTCGGGATATGCCAGTGCGCTTGGAGATCCATATACAGAGTATTATGATAAAGAGGAAACGCAGGCACTCCTGGAGACGACCAGCGGGGAGTTTTCCGGGATCGGCGCTACGATGTCAATGAATGTTGACAGCGGCGAGATCACGATCGTGAATGTATACAAGGATTCCCCGGCGGACAGGGCAGGGATCCGCGAGGGGGATGTACTGTACCAGGTGGATGATAAAGAAACCGCAGGTGTTGACCTGGATACTGTGGTTTCCTGGATCAAAGGCGAAAAGGGGACGGATGTGACTCTCCATGTCCTTCGTGACGGCGAGGAGATCGAGACAACAGCCACCCGTGATATTATTGAAGTGCAGACCGTTGAGTATGAGATGAAGGACGGGCAGACTGGCTATATCGCGGTCAGCGAATTTGATGACGTGACATACGAACAGTTTAAGACAGCTCTGGAAGAACTGGAGGCACAGGGTATGCAGGGGCTCGTGATCGACCTGAGGAATAATCCGGGCGGAAATCTTTCCACGGTCACTGATATGCTGAAGCTCCTTCTCCCGGAGGGGACGATCGTCTCTACGAAGGATAAGTACGGAAATACGGACGAGATCACCTGCGACGGATCTCATGAGTTTGCGAAGCCTCTGGCAGTCCTGGTGAACCAGTACAGCGCCAGCGCGTCGGAGATCTTCAGCGGCGCCATCCAGGATTATGGCATCGGGCAGATCGTGGGGATGACCACTTACGGGAAGGGCGTTGTGCAGCAGCTGATGGACCTGGGGGATGGCACTTACCTGAAGGTGACGATCGCGGAATATTATACTCCCAGCGGAAGGAGCATAAACGGAACGGGCGTTGAGCCGGATGTGGAAGTGGAGTATGAGTATGACGCGGAGGATCCGGAAGCGGATAATCAGCTGGAAAAGGCGTTGGAGGTGGTGCGGGGAGAGTGACCGGTGAGACAGGAACCGGACGTGAAAAAGAGAGGAAGTTGCTCTTATTAAAAAGGGAAACTGCCTCTCTTTTTGTATGTGTAGCAGAATTATGATCCGAGCTCCCTGTTATAAACGGACTGTACAAGGGTAAATTTGTCTGTCCGGTAATATTCATAACCAAAATTAAACGGGATCCGCTTCTGACTCTTGGCGTATATAAACTTATAAAGAAAGGAGTATCCACTACGAAGGTGCTTTTCCTTGTGATCGCACTGTCGATCCTTGGAGCTGTCGTGGGGATTTTCTAGGAGGAAAAATGATTCAGATTATTTTGACGAGCCACGGACCAATGGCGGAAGCAATGATCTCATCCGCAGCTATGCTGTATGGTGAGAAAGACAATGTAACTGCTCTGTCCCTGGGAGAGGATGACAATATAGAAGAATTCCACGCCCGTATGGAAAGGCTTCTTCATACCAATACAGGTGGAGAGGGATCGCTCATTTTATGCGATATACCAGGAGGGACACCGTGTAATACAGCAGTGAGGCTGGCAGAGGAATATAGTAGCATTGCTGTCCTGGCAGGCATGAATATGGTCATGCTTCTGGAAGCTCTTTTATGTGATGAGGAGACCGGGCTTGAAGCGTTGGCTGCCATTCTCCTTGAGAGTGGAAGAGAAAATCTGAAACGAATGCTCCCTGTGGCACAAATGGAAAAAGATGCGCTGGACTCTGCGATGGAAGAGGAGGAATGGTGACATTGAAAACAGGATTTGCGATGAGAAAGATCACGCCGGAGGGTCCGTGCGTCCTGGCAGGATATGCTCCGGCGCGGGAGATGAAAGGAGTACATGATGATTTATATGTAAAGGCGCTGTTCTTCTCTGTGAAAGATGTAGTCTATGGCTGCATTGCTTACGATCTTCTGGCAGTGGACAGCCTGCTGATCGAGCCTGTGATCCGCTGTCTGGAGGAGAAAGGCATACAAAGGGAAAATGTTGTGATCAGTGCCATACATACGCATTCAGCTCCCGGCGGGATTCTGGAGACAAGAAATGGATATCTGCGTACAGCTCTGGATCTTGCCGGAAAGGTTGACGAGGATCTGATCGGGAACATACTCGCCGGCACCCGGGAATGTATAGAGGAGGCTCTGTTGGACATGCGGGATGGAGAGATCTTCCGTATGTACGGTACATGCCCAGGGGTGGGCAGTAACCGGAATGTAAGAGAATGGGAAGGGAACGATGCCCTTTTGTGCTTTGAAATCTGGTCGGGCGGCAGGAAAATGATGCTGGTACATTTTGCATGCCATCCGACTGTGCTCCATGCGGAGAACCAGCTCTGCAGTGCGGATTATCCCGGTGCACTGCAGAGGCATATGGAAGCAGAAGGGTATGAAATGATCATGTTTCTGAACGGAAGCTGCGGAGACATCTCTACCCGTTTTACACGGAAAGGTAATGGATTTGATGAGGTAGAGAGAGTGGGGGATCTGCTGGCTGCGAAGTGCGTTTCGCTGTCGGGACAGAAAGTTCCATATGAGGTATATGATATAAGGGTGAAACGTAAAAAGATTGTTCTGAGGGCAAAGGATGCTCTTTCTATGGATGAGGCAGAGCGTATGCTTGAGATCCGGCAGAAAGAGTTTGAGGAAGGTGTTGAAAAAGGTGTATCACCGGTGCAAAAGAGGCTGCTGGAAAGTATACTGGAAGGGGCACAGGCAGATCTGCGTTATGCGAAGAATTATGATGGCGAAAAGCAGTATGAAGTAGAACTGCATTTTTACAAGATCAATGAAGATATTTTTGTCTGCATTCCCGGAGAACTGTTTTCAAGGCTGAGTAATCCTGTTCAGGATGAAAAAACGCATTTTATAGGTTATGCCAATGGTTATCTGATGTATTTTGCTGACAGAAATGCCTATGAGCAACGCTATTATGAAGCTTTGAGCAGCCCTTTCGCCGCAGGAGAGGCAGAGCGGATGATGGATCTGATACAAAATGAAATAGAAGAATGGAGGGAGCAGAAATGAGTGCAGCAGCAGATTATCTGTTACATGTGGAAGAAATTTTGAAGAAAACGATCGCAACCCAGGAGGAATCTCTGCTCAAAGCGGCAGACATGGTAACGGATTCCTGCCTGAATAACGGACGGTTTTATGTGTTTGGATCAGGGCATTCTCACATGATCGCAGAAGAGATTTATATCCGGGCAGGAGGACTCGCTTACGTAAAGGCTATCCTTCCGCCGGAGCTGATGCTCCACGAGATGCCGAATAAAAGTACTTATCTGGAGCGATTGGAAGGTTATTCAGATGCAATGCTGAATCTGTACAAAGTGGACAAAAAAGATACGATCATGGTGATCTCGAATTCGGGCAGGAATGCTGTTCCGGTCGAGATGGCGCTGGGAGCAAAGGAGAGGGGATGCGGAGTCATTGCAATGACTTCTCTTGAGCATTCAAGGAATACGAGCTCAAGGCACAAGAGCGGGAAAAAGCTGTATGAGATTGCTGATGTGATCTTGGATAATGGGGCGTGCAAAGGAGACGCAGGCTTTTATATTGAAGGATTTGACGTGCCCACGGGTCCTACAAGCGATACGATTGGAACCGCTCTCGCCCAGGCTCTGATCGCCCAGACGATCCAGGATCTTGTGGAGAAGGGAATGAAGCCGCCGGTCTTCAAAAGTTCCAATATAGACGGAGCAGACGAGTATAATGACGCCCTGTTTGACAAATATTATGGATACTGGAAATAGATCCGCGGTTATCTTGTGCAATCCACCGGACAGCAGGATATTCCCGTTTGCGCGTGAGGAGGGGAACAGTGTGCTCCCTGTGGGAAATGAGTCTCTCCTGGAACGAAATATAAATATTTTGAAAAATCAGGGCATTCAGGATATTTATGTTATCGGGAAACAAAGTGCTGTTTTAAAAAGGATTGCAGTTGATAATTTCTGTGTATTTGAAGAAATGCAGAACGAGATATTTCTTCAGATTGCCGGTCTTGAAATCCCGGGTAATGTGCTGATCATGTATGGCAGCCTGTACCTTGAAGATGGGGATATGGCTGCTCTTGTACAATACTTGGATCAGGGGACTGCCGCGGTTCTGGGAAGACCGTGGAAAGAGCAGGAAAGCGGATTCGGGGCGTGCCCGGACGGAGACAGGATCCATACGATATATGGACATCCCCGTGATCATTATGTGGATACCAGGATCTTCGGTGCCTGTGTACTGCCAAAGAGCTGGATTTCCGCTCTGCAATATACCGTCAGAGGGGCTGGCGTCATCAATTGCGGACAGATGCCGGATGAACAGTACTACCTGGAAAGTGCGCTGGGGCAGATGATCGGACTGGGAATGGAACTCCATGTGTATATATGCGAAAGACCTGTTGTACAGATCCGTTTTCCGTGGGAGTTGTTTGAGGCGAACCGGTATTGCTGCCGGACCTTGTCAGAACTGAAAGAAGATTGCATCGGAGCAGGAAGCATGGTGCAGGATGTATACCGGAAACAAGGTTTCCTGAAAGTGGGGAAAAACTGCCGTATCCGCCGTGTGACGTTTGAAGGAAACTGTGTGATCGGGGATAATGTTGTGCTGGAAGACGGTGCAGTGATCGGGAATAACTGTATGATCGGGAGTGGGAGCGTCATCCGCCATTCCTGCATGATCCATGAGGAAACCGTGATCGGACCGGGAAATAAAGTGGACTTCGGCGCAGAGATCAGCGGGGTCACAATGGAAGGGACAGCGGCGGTCCATGGATGCGAAGTATTCGGCGTTGTCGGAAGGTATGTGGATATCGCGGCAGGTGTCGTGATGGCGGTGCTGCGTTTTGATGACGCTCAGGTGCCCAGGCGGGTAAATGGCAGAGTGTACCGGAGTGCTTATACAAATTGCGTGTGTATCGGAGATTATACAAGGACCGGAGTACATACCACTTTTCTGCCCGGAGTGTCCGTGGGGTCCCGTTGTGCGGTCGGACCTGGGGTGCTGGTAGAGAAGGATGTGAGAGACAACACGCTTCTTCTTCTCCGGCAGGAGACGGTCCAGAAAGAGTGGGGAAGTGCACGGTATGGCTGGCAGTAACTCGATGCCTGGGTCACAAAATAAGCCAGAAAAATAAAGAAAATGTAAATTAGCACTCGCCTCTTGACATGGCTAATAACTATTGCTATATTACTACTAGAACACGAAAAGATATCGTGTGGTGATATGAAGGAGGGAATAGCCATGAATATCAATAAATTTACACAGAATTCATTACAGGCTGTCCAGAACTGTGAGAAGATCGCCGCGGACAACGGCAATCAGGAGCTGGCGCAGGAGCATCTGCTCTACGCGCTGCTCACACAGGATGACAGCCTGATCTTAAAGTTGCTTGAAAAGATGAGTATCCAGGGCCAGCTCTTTGTCAACAGAGTGGAGCAGGCGATCGGTAAGCGGCCGAAAGTCCAGGGCGGCCAGGCTTATGTGGGACAGGATCTCAACAATGTCCTCATCCATGCAGAGGATGAGGCGAAACAGATGGGAGACGAGTATGTATCTGTGGAGCATCTGTTTCTTGCCCTGTTGAAATATGCAAGCAGAGATATGAAGCAGATCTTCCGGGAGTTTGGCATCAGCCGGGAGGGATTTCTCCACGCGCTGTCAACGGTCAGGGGAAACCAGAGGGTGACCAGCGATAACCCGGAGGCTACGTATGATACGCTGAATAAATACGGGCAGGACCTTGTAGAGCGTGCGCGGGACCAGAAGCTCGATCCGGTCATCGGACGTGATGAGGAGATCCGCAATGTGATCCGCATCCTTTCCCGTAAGACGAAGAACAACCCGGTGCTGATCGGTGAACCCGGCGTCGGCAAGACAGCTGTTGTGGAAGGCCTGGCGCAGAGGATCGTCAGCGGGGACGTGCCGGAAGGGCTGAAGGAGAAGACCATCTTCTCCCTTGACATGGGAGCCCTTGTAGCGGGCGCGAAGTACCGCGGCGAGTTCGAGGAACGTCTGAAAGCAGTCCTCGAAGAAGTGAAGAACAGCGATGGCAGGATCATCCTGTTTATCGATGAGCTGCATACGATCGTGGGTGCCGGAAAGACCGACGGCGCAATGGATGCGGGCAATATGTTAAAGCCCATGCTGGCAAGGGGCGAGCTGCACTGTATCGGTGCGACTACCCTCGACGAATACCGCCAGTATATCGAGAAGGATGCAGCGCTGGAACGGCGTTTCCAGCCGGTCATGGTAGATGAGCCTACAGTGGAAGACGCCATCTCAATATTGAGAGGGCTGAAAGAGCGGTATGAAGTGTTCCACGGCGTGAAGATCACAGACAGCGCCCTTGTGGCGGCGGCGACACTTTCGAACCGTTATATTTCCGACCGGTTCCTGCCGGACAAGGCGATCGACCTGGTGGACGAGGCGTGTGCCCTGATCAAGACAGAGCTGGATTCCATGCCCACAGAGCTGGATGAGCTGAGGCGGCGTGTGATGCAGCTCGAGATCGAAGAGGAAGCGCTGAAGAAAGAGGAAGACCGCTTAAGCCGCGAGAGGCTGGAACATCTCCAGGAAGAACTTGCCGGCTTGAAAGAACAGTATGCCAATAAGAAAGTACAGTGGGAAAACGAGAAGAAATCTGTGGAACGGGTCCAGAAGATCCGCGAGGAGATCGAGCAGGTCAACAAGGACATCCAGAAGGCGCAGAGAGAGTATGACCTGAATAAGGCGGCGGAGCTTCAGTATGGAAGGCTGCCGCAGCTTCAGAAGCAGCTCGAAGAAGAGGAGGAGCGGGTCAAGGCAAAAGACCTGTCCCTTGTCCATGAAGCTGTGACAGACGAGGAGATCGCCCGCATCGTTTCGAGGTGGACCGGCATACCGGTGGCGAAATTAAACGAGAGTGAGAGGAACAAGACTCTCCATCTTGCGGATGAACTGCACAAGAGAGTGGTCGGGCAGGATGAAGGCGTGGAGCTCGTGACCGAGGCGATCATCCGCTCAAAGGCAGGGATCAAAGATCCCAGTAAACCCATCGGTTCCTTCCTGTTCCTCGGGCCTACCGGTGTCGGTAAGACGGAACTTGCGAAGGCGCTCGCCCAGAGCCTGTTCGACGATGAGAACAACATGGTCCGTATCGATATGAGTGAGTATATGGAGAAATACTCCGTGTCCAGGCTGATCGGAGCGCCTCCGGGATATGTGGGATATGATGAGGGCGGACAGCTCACTGAGGCAGTCCGCAGGAAACCGTATTCTGTCGTGCTGTTCGATGAGATCGAGAAAGCGCACCCGGATGTGTTCAATGTGCTGCTCCAGGTGCTGGACGACGGGCGTATCACGGATTCACAGGGACGTACTGTGGACTTTAAGAATACGATCCTGATCATGACTTCCAATATCGGGGCAAATTACCTGCTGGAAGGCATCCGCGATGACGGTTCCATTGACGAGAAATGCCAGGAACTGACCATGAATGACCTGAAAGCGCATTTCAGGCCCGAGTTTTTGAACCGTCTGGATGAGATCATTATGTTTAAGCCATTGACGAAACAGAATATCCGTGCCATCATAGACTTGTTGATCGCGGATGTGAACCGGCGGCTTGAGGAGAAGGAACTGAGGATCGAGCTCACGGAAGCGGCGAAGGATTTCGTCGTGGACGGCGGGTATGACCCGATGTACGGAGCGAGGCCGCTGAAGAGATATCTGCAGAAGAATGTGGAGACACTTGCCGCAAGGCTGATCCTTGCAGGAAATGTGGGCAGGGAAGATACGATCCTCATTGATGTAAAAGACGGAAAGCTGACAGCGGACGTGAAGGGGCGGATCGTTTCCGCGGAGTAAGCGGCAGTGTGAAAGGACGGATGTGCCAGATGACACCCATTATCTTTCATATTGATGTGAATTCGGCTTATCTGAGCTGGACAGCAGTGGAACAGTTAAAGAACGGCTCCGCAGTGGATCTGCGCGAGATACCGGCCATCATCGGCGGGGACCAGAAGTCCCGCCACGGCGTGGTGCTCGCCAAATCCCCTGCGGCGAAACAGTATGGCATCCGCACGGGGGAACCTGTTGCGAATGCCTTTCGTAAGTGCCCGGATCTTGTGATGTATCCCCCGGACCATAAGATGTACCGGGAGAAGAGCAGGCTCCTGATGGAATATCTCCGGACATTTACGAAAGAGATCGAACAGGTCAGCGTGGATGAGTGCTATATGGATTTTACATCCATCGCGGGCCGGTACCATTCTCCAGTGGACGGGGCGCTGGAGATCAAGGACGGCATAAAAGAGAGATTCGGATTCACCGTAAATATCGGGATCTCCACGAACAAGCTCCTTGCGAAGATGGCTTCGGATTTCCGGAAGCCGGACCGGATCCACACTCTTTTTCCCGAGGAGATCCGGGTGAAGATGTGGCCTCTGCCCATCGGAGAACTTTACATGGCAGGCAAGTCCAGCGTGGAGACATTGAAAAAGCTGGAGATCAATACGATCGGGGATCTGGCGCAGGCAGACCCGGAGCTGATCGCCCTCCATCTGAAGAGCCATGGGAAAATGCTCTGGGAGTTCGCGAACGGCAGAGGGCGGGATGTGGTCCAGGCGGAGCCGGAAGAGGCGAAGGGGATCGGGAATTCCACGACCCTCAGAGCGGATGCGGAGACAGAGGAAGAGGTTTACGCTGTGTTTGGGGAGCTGGCGCAGAGCGTGGGGAGGCGGCTGAAAAAGGCCGGGAAGAAGGCGGGCATGGTGAGTATGGAGATCAAGTACCATGACTTTCGGACGATCTCCCACCAGATGCAGCTGGAAAAGCCGTCCAACGATCCGGAGCTGCTGAAGGACACTGCGTACAGCCTGTTCCTCGAGGTGTGGAGCGGAGAACCGGTGCGTCTGCTCGGCATACGGACGTCGAAACTGGCGGATGAGTCGGAGCCGGAACAGCTTTCGATCTTTGATATCGAGATGCCGCCGGAACCGGATGAGAAACATAAACGTCTGAAAAAGGCCATAGACGAGCTGAACGCCCGGTTCGGCGAAGGGGCGGTCGTGAAAGCGAGCCTGATGAAAAAGGGCGGGGGCGGACGGAAAAGAGACGGAGAGGCGTGATAATATAAGGAAGGGGATGCGCGGATGAAGGAGAAAAATTATAATCTGGAACTGATCCGGCTGATATCCTTTATCCTGGTGATCGTGATCCATGTGACGAATTATTTCTGCCGGGATTACGGGGAGATCACCCAGGGGGAATACGTATTCTCTCTTGCCCTGGATACGGCGGCAAGAGTCAGTGTCCCATGCTTTTTCATGATCTCCGGGGCACTCCTGCTGGGACGGCAGGAACCACTGAGGAAACATGTGCGCAGGCTGGCGCGGTTTCTGATCGTGCTTGCAGTGTGGAGCGCTGTGTATTACCTGTGGAACCGCTTTTATATGGGGACGCCGTACGAATTAAGGGATATACTCACTGAGCCCACGGAAGCCCATCTGTGGTATCTTTATGCTATGATCCCGATCTATCTGACGCTGCCATTTTTTCAGGTGCTCTGCAGGGGGATGAGCATGAAGCTGGAGAAGGCGTTCCTCGCCGTGACGACAGCGGCTGTGGTGCTGAATTATCTTTTAAGGCTCGCGGGGCAGGAACTGTATTATGATATCCCTCTGGTCGGCGACCGGATCTATGCCTATTATCTGTATGTGGGGTATTATCTGTACAAATACAGACGGCATACGCCTCTGGGACAGCGCCCGGTGCTGGTCCTCTGTCTGCTGAGCACGGCTGCTACATTCGGGATCACCCTGGGAGTGACTGTGGAGCAGGGAGAGCACTATGAGGGTGCGCTTACTTATGAGAGTATTTTTGTTGTTGTAGCGGCGGTCACGTTTTTCCTGTTCATGCTGCGGCTGGGGAATGCCCATATCCGTTTCGGGGAGAGGGCGAAGAAAGTGATCAGCCTGTTCTGTGGCTGTTCCTTCGGGATCTATCTGATCCATATCCTGTTTCTTGACAATTATAAAAAATATATGGAAGCGGCGGATCTGACCGCATGGGCGGCGGTGCCGGTGCTGACGGCGGGGATCACGCTTGTGTCTTTTGTCTGCGTGTGGGTGATCCGGCGGTTTAAGATCGGGCGGAAGATCACCTGAAATCTTTACAATCTTTAGAAAATCTTTCGATTCTCACAACAGCCTCCTTAAGATTTACAGTTTATCCTGTAAACAGTGAAAGGGGGCTGTATTTTTATGTCAATCCAAGAGCTTACCAACTATTTTCTTCAATATGGAGCTTTTTTTATCTATCTTATCGTACTGTTAGAATATCTGAACCTTCCGGGATTCCCGGCGGGGGTGATCATGCCGCTGGCCGGGCTCTGGGCGGCGCGAGGAGAGATCAGCTTCCCGGTCGTGATGCTGCTGACCGTAGCAGCGGGTCTGACAGGGAGCTGGGCACTGTACCTTCTGGGAAGATACGGCGGGGGCAAGGTGCTGGGCTTCTATTTTAAGAAATTTCCAAAGCATCAGCCCGTGATCGAGGAGAAGATGGAATTTTTGCGCAGAAAAGGCTGCGTAGGAGTATTTGTGAGCAAGCTGCTCCCTATGGTAAGGACGCTGATCTCCATTCCCGCAGGGATGGTGAAAATGAATTTTACAAAATATACGCTCAGCTCACTGGGAGGGGTATTCCTCTGGAACCTGGCTTTTGTCGGGGCGGGGTATTTTTTCGGTGACGCGGCGGTCGGATTTTTTGCATAGACGGGATGGAAAAGGAGGCGGATGACATGCGGATCGCAATGCTGACAAATAATTACAGGCCTTTTGTGGGCGGTGTGCCGATCTCTGTGGAGAGACAGGCTCAGGAGCTGGTCAGGCTCGGACATGACGTAACGGTTTTTGCCCCTCATTACGGGGATACAAAAGAGGAGAGAGAAGCTGTCCGTAGGGAGGATGAGGCGGCTTTGGAGAATGTCGTCCGATATCGGGCGCGGAGAAAGAAAATGGACAACGGCATGGTGTACCCGGCGGTATTCCCGGCGGAGATCACGAGGGCATTTGAGAATGAGAGATTTGACTGTATCCATGTGCACCATCCGATGTTTGTCGGGCCGCTGGGGGTAAAGCTGGGGAAGCGTTATGGGATCCCTGTCATCTTTACCTGCCATACACGCTATGAAGATTATCTCCATTATATCCCTGCTTTCCGGGTGGACGGGAAGAGTTCTGCGGTGAAGAAGCGGGCAGTGGAGTGGATCCGGACGAAAGTGATCCCATCTTATATCAGATGGTTTGCAGACCAGTGCGACCTGGTACTGGCTCCGTCGGCAGGAATGCAGCGGGTGCTGCGCGGATACGGGATGAAAAGCAGGTCAGCAGTGTTCCCGACAGGGCTGGAGGAGCGCTTTTTCCGGACTTCTCCCGAACGCGCGATGCGGATCCGGAAGGAGTGGGGACGCGGAAAGAAGCATCTTCTGGTCACAGTGTCCCGCCTGGAGAGGGAGAAAAATTACGGCTTCCTGCTCAGGGGGATCGCGGGACTCCGGGATAGGATAGGGGATGATTTCCATGTGCTGATCCTTGGGGACGGCAGCCAGAAGGCAGAGTTAAAGGTGCGGGCGTCGATCCTGGGGATCCAGGATATGGTCACATTTGTTGGAAATGTCCCAAATGATCAGGTCAGGGATTACCTGGAGGCAGCGGATCTTTTTCTCTTTGCCTCTACATCGGAGACCCAGGGGATCGTCCTGGCAGAGGCGATGGCAGCAGGCGCGCCGGTCGTGGCTGTGCGGGCAGTGGGGACAGATGATATCATAGAAAACGGAGTGAACGGATTCCTCACGGAAGAGTCGGAGGAGGAGTGGGCAGGCTGCGCGGCGGAGATCCTTTCCTGCGGAAACCTGGAAAAGATGAGAGAGGCTGCGCGGCTGTCTGCCGAAAATTACCGGGCTTCAAAGCTTGCCATCTATGAAGAGATGCTCTACAATCAATGTATCTGCGAAAAAAGAGCGGAGGTGTCTTATGGGTCAGAAGAAGATCATGCAGAACATTCTGCAGTGGCTGTTCACTAAATATCTGGAGCTGATCGACCGCACAGTGCAGATCGAGTGGCACGAGGAAAATACGTACGGCGACAGCCAGATATTCGGATTCTGGCACGAAGACAGCTTCTTCATGAACCTTGTGCTGGAGAAACTGTCGCGTAAGACGACACCAGTGGATGTGATCGTGACCGCGGATGCCAGAGGAAACTATATAGAGCATATGATAAAGAAATGCGGGGGAAGCGCCCTGAGAGTGCCCGATGGCTACCGCGCATTCGCAGCGCTGAAAAAGATCGTGCAGGACTCTTACGAGAGTACCCACTCCATCGCTGTGGCTTTGGACGGCCCGCTGGGACCGAGACATGAGCCGAAGAAACTGGCGTTTTACTTATCCGAACACGCGGAAGAAGAATTCGTAGGGATCAGCCTGTCGTATTCATCCTGCATCCGCCTGACACGCAGATGGGATAAATACGTGATCCCGCTGCCATTTACCAGGGTGTCGGTGGCAGTGAAAAATTATGGGGTGGTGTTAAAAAGTGCAATACCGGAATTGCCGGTGGATGCTCAATTTGTGCAAGGGGTCAGACCCCTTTTAAGAGGGGTCTGACCCCAATGGGCAGAATTATCACACAAAAGGAGATATTGTATACATTATGGAAACAAATCACATTCTGATCGTTGAGGATGACAAGGAAATACGGGAAGGCGTCCAGATCTATCTTCAGAGCCAGGGCTACAAGGTCTTTCAGGCTGCGGACGGCATTGAGGGGCTGGAGATCATTGAGAAGGAGGAGATCCACCTGGCGATCGTGGATATTATGATGCCGCGGATGGACGGGATCCGGATGACGATGAAGCTGAGGGAGAAATATGACTTTCCGGTGATCATGCTTTCTGCGAAGTCGGAGGAAGTGGATAAGATCACGGGATTGAATATCGGGGCGGATGATTATGTGACGAAGCCGTTTACGCCCATGGAGCTGATGGCGAGGGTGAATTCGCAGCTCCGCCGCTACCGGAAGTTCCTGGAGAAGCTGGCTCCGAAGGAGAATGTCCATGTGATCGGCGGGCTGGAGATCAACGAGGAGGCAGTGGAAGTGACCATGGACGGAAACCCGGTGAAGCTGACGCCGATTGAATATAAGATCCTGCTCCTTCTGGCGAAAAATCCGGGGCGGGTATTCTCAGCGGAAGAAATCTATGAGAGAGTGTGGCAGGAGAAAGCGATCAATACGGATACGATCATGGTCCATGTAAGGAATATCAGAGAGAAGATTGAGATCGATCCGAAGAATCCGAAATATTTAAAGGTGGTGTGGGGCGTTGGATATAAGATCGAAAAGCAGCCGTAAGGCGGGGATTATTGCTGTTGTGCTCCTTCTGGCTTTTTGTGCTCTGTCTATGCTGAGGAGCTATCCGGAGATGTCGGCTTTTCTGGAGAGCGAAGAGTCGGACGAAACGATGTATATGGAAGGACTCTATAGTATCGGCAACGATCTGGCGGAGGGAAATTATATTCTCTATAATGAGTACGCAAGAGAGACAGACCCGGGCCAGGTGCTGGATGAGTTCGGACAGAGGCCGTTTGATCTGGTGAGAAAATATATGGACTGCGCTGTATTTGCGGAAGAGGACGCAGGAGGAGATGCAGAGACAGCGGAAACCAGTGAGGGATCCGGTGAGCAGGACAGAGAACTGTCAGTCCTCACGGAAAATCTGGCGGAAGACACTCAGGAACTGCTGACTGCTCCGGAGACAGATCATTATGCATTCCGGGCGGAATACAGATTCTCAGGCGATGGGATGCTCTCCGGCGTTCAGGTGGACGGGACCGTGCTTTCCCCGGAGGATGCATATAATCTCGAGAACAACTACATCCGTGAGACGGAGATCGAGGAGGACAACTACGGGATATCGAGCATATCCGTACCGGCGGGTGTCACTGTGATCTATGGAATGACAAAAGAAAATCTTGACGCATATATAAAAGCCACGGATCCTATGTATCCGGATATATACAGTCTGAGCAGCAGCGGAGCATACAGGGATACTCTGGAGATGCTGGGCCTGCTGGTGATCGCCGCGGCGCTTCTTTTGCCTTTGGTCAGGAGACTGGATATCAGCGGCATGAAGATGTTTGCCGTGCCTTTCGAGATTCCTGTGCTGGTCCTGTTCCTCTGCTTTTGCTCGGATCTTTATTTCCTGCCCATGCAGGTCGTGTACGGCTCGCTGACCGGCAGCCTCCTGCCGACAGCGTCGACCGGCGGACTGGAACTCCCGGCAATGCTGCTTAATTTCTTTATGTGGATGCTGGTGTTCGGTGTTCTGTTCTGGGCAGTGACCTCGCTGAGAGCAATAGTGCGCATGAAGGGGGCGTATTGGCGGGAGCGGACGCTGACCTACAGGCTGATCTGCCGCATCAGGAACAGAGGTGATGAATATGGCGGGACTATGACGAAGAAGGCGGGCGGAGCCTTCCGAAAAGTAAAATCATTTATTTCCAGGCAGTATGACGCCCTGCTGCATCTGGATTTCCAGGATAAGACGAACCGCACGATCCTGAAGGTCGTGGTCATCAACTTCCTTCTCCTATGCGTGGTGTGCGCGTTCTGGTATTACGGCATCTTCGCGCTGATCGTGTATTCTGTGATCCTGTTCTTATTCCTGAGGAAATATACAAAAGACCTTCAGGAGAAATATAAGATGCTCTTAAAGTCCACAAACCAGCTGGCGGACGGGCATCTGGATGTGCCCATCGAGGGCGACATCGGCCTGTTCAACCCGATCCAGGAAGAACTGAAGAAGATCCAGAAAGGCTTTAAAAAAGCCGTGGACGAAGAAGTAAAGAATGAGCGCATGAAGACCGAGCTTGTGACAAATGTATCCCATGACCTGAGGACACCGCTCACAGCGATCATCACGTACACGGATCTTCTCAAAAATGAGGAGGATGAGGACAAGAGAAAAGAATATATCGAAGTGCTGGAAAAGAAGTCGCTGAGACTGAAAGTGCTGATCGAGGATCTGTTTGAGATCAGCAAGGCTGCCAGCAGGAATATCGTCATGCACTATATGAAAGTGGATATCGTAAATCTCCTGAAAGAAGTGGGGCTTGAAAATGACGGAAAGATCCGGGACGCGAACCTGGAGTTCCGCTGGAAGCTGCCGGAACAGAAGGTGGTCATGTACCTGGACAGCCAGAAGACTTACCGGATCTTTGAAAATCTCATCGTGAATATCACAAAATACGCGATGCCCCACTCGCGGGTATATATCGAGATGAAGGATCAGGAAAATTCCGTGCATATCTCTATGAAAAATGTGTCGGCAGCGGAGCTGGATTTTGATGTTGACGAGATCACGGACCGTTTTGTCCGCGGGGATTCGTCGAGAAATACCGAAGGATCCGGGCTGGGCCTTGCTATTGCCAAGAGTTTTGTGGAGCTCCAGCACGGGACGCTGAAGATCTCTACAGAGGCGGACCTGTTCAAGGCAGATATCGTGCTCCCCAAAATGGATATGCCGGAGGAAGAAATGACCGAACACAACAGCAGTATTTTATGATATGATGAGAACAGAGATCCGGCAGAGGAGGGCGGATGAAGAAAACGGAAAAACAGGTCAGAGCAGTAAGAAAAGAGAGGAGATCAGAAGATGAGATATGAGATCAAAGGGGAAACACTACCGGTAGTGGTATGCTATCTGGAGGATGGGGAAGTGATGATCACAGAGCGCGGCTCCATGAGCTGGATGTCGCCGAATATGAAGATGGAGACAACGTCCAACGGAGGAGTGGGCAAGGCTCTGGGGAGGATGTTCGCGGGAGAGGCGATCTTCCAGAACCGGTATACAGCCACAGGCGGGAACGGGATGATCGCTTTCGCCTCCAGCTTCCCGGGGCAGATCCGTGCCTGGGATATCAGTCCGGGAAATGACATCATCGTACAGAAAACCGGATTCCTTGCAGCGGAGGAGAGCGTGGAGCTGTCCGTATTCTTCCGAAAAAAACTGGGTGCAGGACTGTTCGGCGGCGAGGGCTTCATCATGCAGAGACTGTCCGGGCAGGGCACTGCATTCGTAGAATTTGACGGACATGTGGTAGAGTACCAGCTCCAGCCCGGCCAGCAGATCATCGTGGATACGGGATATCTGGCCGCGATGGACGCGACCTGCAGCATGGATATCAAGACGGTACCGGGACTGAAAAATATGGTATTCGGCGGCGAGGGCGTATTCAATACCCTGATCACAGGGCCGGGGCGGGTGTGGCTCCAGACCATGCCGATCTCCGGGGTGGCAGGAGAGATCCTGAAATTCATGCCTGCTTCAAAATAGAAATTCATGCCTGAGTCAAAATAGAACTTCGTGTCTGCGTCAAAATAGTATTTCACGCCAGCGTCAAAATAGGACTTCATGCCTGCGTAAAATATCAGGACAGAAATGCGGCGTGTACATCGGGAAACACAAAAAAGAGAGGGGGCGGATCTGTGCGATCCGTCTTCCCTCTTTTTTCTGAGCTCTGTATTTTTTGAGCTCTGTATTCTTGTTTTTACTTATCGTGGAATCTTACAGCTCCGATCCCAAGCCCGCCGGGACCCACATGCGTCCCGATGCTCATGGTGAGCGGGAAATAGACAAAATCCATGTCCGGGAAATTTTCGTGCATCTCAGCTTTAAATGCATCCAGCTTTTCAGGCTCCATCGGTGTGTTTGCGAGGCCGACCTTCAGGCAGCCCTGCGCTCTGAGCGGCGCAAGCCTTGTGTCGAGATCCTTTTTCAGCGCGCCCAGCATAGTGTGGAATGCAGATCTCATCCCCCGTGCCCTGGCACAGGAGTCGAGCTTTCCGCCCTGGATCGTGAGGACGGGCTTGATCCGGAGCATGCTGCCGAAGGCTGCCGCCGCCGGGGTGATCCGTCCGCCTTTTTTCAGATATTCTAAAGTATCCACTGCGATGTAGATCGTGGCGTCGAGAGCTTCCTGCTCCAGGATCTGTTTTATTTCAGCTCCGGACCTGCCCTCGTCTGCCAGGATTTTTGCGTCCAGCACGGAGACTGCCTGGGTGACGGAGATGCGGTGATTATCTACAACGTGGACTCTCCCGCGGTACGGCTCATCGTCTGCCAGGATGAGCGCGGTCTGGCATGTATTGCTCAGTCCCGATGACATTGGGATAAAGACGATCTCATCGTAAGAAGACAGCAGCCTGTCCCACATTGCCGCCACATCCCCCGGGGACGGCTGGGAGGTCGTGATCACAGAGCCTGAGGCCTGCTTCTGGTAAAATATATCCGGCGTGATATCAACGCCTTCGCTGAAAGTTTTCCCGTCGATGATAACGGGCATGGGGAGAACATGGATCCCATATCCTCTCTCTTCTGACGGCATGATCCCGCAGTTGCTGTCCGTCATAATGCCAATTCCAGGCATGATATCCCTCCTGATCTTCAGATTAAAAATTTTGGTGTATCCTGAGTGTCCTATTATTTTATGAATATTGACCGTTATTATAACAGGTGTTAAAATTATAGCAAAATAATTTTTGCTCCACAATGAACAATAAAATAAAAATGTAAGCTATCTATACAAAAAAGGAAATATGTAAGGAAATGGAAGATAAGCGGATCGTAAAAACAAAGCGCAGCTTAAAGGCAGCGATGACAGAGATGCTCGCCAGAGAAGATTTTGAGCATATCTCTATCACAGCGCTCTGCCGGAAAGCGGATGTCAGCAGGATTACTTTTTATTCCCACTATAATGATAAATATGCGCTCCTGGACGATATTTTTAATGATATGCTCTGGCAGGGGACAGAAGATTATTACAAAAGACAGGAAGAGAATAATCCCTCGCACCGGCTGGCGGCGGGATATGTAAATATGCTGGACAGTATTTTGGAGCTGTACTATGAAAGATTTGATTTTTTCCAGCACACAAATCCGGAGAAAAATCCTTACCTTGCTTCCCGGTTTTACAGCATTGTGCTGGAGACGGTGGAAAAACATACGCTCCATGTCAAAAAGCATCTCCGCCTGAAATATTCGCCGAAAAAGATCGCGGGATTCGTATGTTTTGGAATGCTCGGATTTGTCAACGAATCGCACAAGGAAAAGACGCCGCTGGAAGAGATAAAAAGACAGGCGAGGGAACTGCTCACGGATCTGCTCAGATCGGGCGTGCTCACAGAGGAAGAGGGAGAAAAGCAGGCATGAAAAAATGGAAGCAATGGGGCTCGAACCCATGACCTCTCGCGTGTGAGGCGAACGCTCATCCCAGCTGAGCTATGCTTCCATGTGACCTATTATATCACTCTCAATAGAAAATGCAAGTGCTGTCTGCCAGGATCACCTTTGTCAGGGTTAAGGGTCCGGGTTAAGGCGTCAGGGTTAAGGATGATCCGGCAGTGAAAATATGTTAAGATAATTGAGGCTGATATAGACTGTATGAAACGGATAACAGACATTTTTTGTTGGAGCTGAGGGAGACTGCATATGTCGGAAGTGAGAAAACATATCGTATTTTACGGGCGGGTCCAGGGAGTGGGCTTCCGCTACACAGCTAAATATCTCACCAGGTCACTGGGGCTGACCGGCTGGGTGCGCAATGACCCGGACGGGACTGTGACCATGGAAGTCCAGGGGAGAGAAGCATTGATCAATAAGCTGCTCGTAGGGCTTAACGGTGGGCATTTCATTTCCATCGAATGGATGGACACAAAAGAGATCCCGCTGGAGGAAGAGCGGGAGTTTGTTGTAAAAATGTGAATTGTCTGAAAACTTGGGTAAAAGGGGTCTGACCCCTTTTGGTAGAATCGTCAGAAAATTTAGAAAACAGGAGGATATGATCATGATGAAATTAGGTTTTATCGGAACAGGAAACATGGCTGGGGCTATTATGGGAGGGATCATCAAAAAAGGGATCTTCCGCCCGGAGGAGATCATAGGAGCGGACATTTCTGAGGAAGGACGCCGGAAAACGAAGGAGGCTTACGGGATTGAGGTTACGGATGACAACAGAAAGGCAGCGGATGCGGAGGTGCTGATCCTGTCAGTGAAGCCGCAGTTTTATGCGGATGCGATCGCAGAGATCAAGGACTGCATAAAAGATGACCAGCTTGTGATCACTATCGCTCCGGGGAAAACTTTGTCGTGGCTGGAGGCGCAGTTTGGGAAAAAAGTAAAGATAGTGCGCACGATGCCGAATACACCGGCTCTGGTGGGAGAAGGGATGACAGCGGCGTGTGTGAACCAGTATGTGACAGAGGAAGAAAAGGAATATGCGCTCCGGATCCTGTCTTCATTCGGGAAAGTGGAGCTTGTGCCTGAACATCTCATTGACGCTGTGGTAGCAGTCAGTGGCAGCGCGCCGGCCTATGTATTTATGTTTATTGAAGCAATGGCTGATGCAGCCGTGGCGGAGGGGATGCCCAGGGCACAGGCGTATGCATTTGCCGCGCAGGCTGTTTACGGCAGTGCAAAGATGGTATTAGAGACCGGGAAGCATCCGGGAGAACTCAAGGATATGGTATGCTCACCGGCAGGGACGACGATCGAGGCGGTCAGGGTACTGGAGGAAAAAGGATTCAGAAGCGCGGTCATAGAAGCGATGCGTGCCTGCGCGGATGTATCCAGGAGTCTGTAAACAGGGAGTGGGATCATGGATATTCAGGGCCTTCAGAAAGTAACTCTTTTAGATTTCCCGGGCAGGGTGGCCTGCACGGTTTTCCTTGCGGGATGCAATTTCCGCTGCCCGTTCTGCCATAACGCATCCCTTGTAACACATGTGGATCCGGACAGGAATATCCCGGAAGAAGAGATCCTGTCATTCCTGAAAAAGCGCAGAGGCGTTCTCGACGGGGTATGCATTACCGGGGGTGAACCCCTGCTCGCTCCGGGGCTTGACAGATTGATCCGTGAGATAAAAGATCTGGGGTATGAGGTGAAGCTCGATACCAACGGAAGTAATGCGGAGCGGCTGAAAACCCTGGCCGGGTCAGGAATGATAGATTATGTGGCAATGGATATAAAAAACGCTCCGGGAAAGTACGGGATGACGATCGGGATAGACGGTTATGATATGTCAAATATCTTTAAAAGCGTGGATTATCTTATGTCCGGGTCAGTGCCGTTTGAATTCCGCACGACAGTGGTCAGGGAGTTCCATAAAAGAGAGGACTTTGAAGAGATCGGGCGCTGGCTGAAAGGAGCACCTGCATATTATCTCCAAGGGTTCGTGGATTCAGGGGATGTGATACGTCCAGGGCTGCGTGCATATACAAAAGAGATCATGGAACAGGCCCTTGGGATCGTGAAAAAATATATCCCGGCAGCAGGACTGCGGGGAGTGGATTGAAAAACACAACACCAATATCTAGAATGAGATGAAAAGTTAAAATACTAGATATTGGTGTTTTTCCTTGCGTTCCTATCCGCAAGGTGATAGAATGGATTCAGACACCTGCTGGACGGACGATCGGATAAAGGAAGGGGATAGGACGATGTATCAGGTCAAAAAAAGAGACGGAAAGATCGCAGAATTTAATCTGGCAAAGATAGGGGAAGCTATCAGAAAAGCTTTTGAAGCCCAGGAGAAAAATTATAACCAGGATATCATAGATATGCTGGCGCTGAAAGTGACAGCAGCATTTGAGCCAAAGATCAAAGACGGGCTTGTCTCAGTGGAAGATATCCAGGACAGCGTGGAGTCTGTCCTGATCCAGGCGGGATATGATGATGTGGCGAAAGGATATATCCTGTACAGGAAGCAGAGAGAAAAGATCCGCAACCTGAATTCCACTCTTCTGGATTATAAAGAGCTTGTGGACGGATATGTCAAAGTTACGGACTGGCGCGTAAAGGAGAATTCTACAGTGACGTACTCTGTGGGAGGGCTGATCCTGAGCAACTCCGGCGCGATCACGGCGAATTACTGGCTTTCCGAGATTTATGATGAAGAGATCGGCAGAGCCCATAAGAATGCGGATATCCATATCCACGACCTGTCCATGCTCACAGGCTACTGCGCGGGCTGGTCATTAAAACAGCTCATCCAGGAAGGGCTGGGCGGTATCCCGGGAAGGATCACATCCGCCCCGGCGAAGCATCTGAGCGTGCTCTGCAACCAGATGGTGAATTTCCTCGGGATCATGCAGAATGAGTGGGCAGGCGCCCAGGCATTCTCATCATTTGACACGTATCTGGCGCCGTTTGTCAGGACGGATCACCTGACTTACCCGGAGGTGAAAAAATGCGTGGAATCATTTGTCTATGGCGTGAATATCCCGTCGCGCTGGGGGACCCAGGCGCCGTTTACCAATATCACGCTGGACTGGACTGTGCCGGACGACCTGAAAAATCTCCCTGCCATCGTGGGCGGCAAGGAGATGGATTTTACTTACGGAGACTGTAAAGAAGAGATGGATATGGTCAACCGCGCGTTCATTGAGACAATGATCGAGGGGGATGCAGAGGGGCGCGGATTCCAGTACCCGATCCCGACTTATTCCATTACCAGGGATTTTGACTGGTCTGAGACAGAGAACAATAAACTGCTTTTTGAGATGACGGCAAAATACGGCACTCCGTATTTTTCGAATTATATCAACAGCGACATGGAGCCCAGCGACGTGCGCAGTATGTGCTGCCGTCTCCGCCTTGACCTGCGCGAGCTGCGCAAGAAATCAGGCGGCTTCTTCGGGAGCGGGGAGAGCACGGGATCCGTGGGCGTCGTGACCATCAATATGCCGAGGATCGCATACCTGTCAGAAAATAAGGAAGAATTTTATAAGAGGCTGGACCGCCTGATGGATCTTTCTGCAAGATCACTGCATATTAAGAGGACAGTGATCACAAAACTGCTGAATGAGGGGCTGTATCCTTATACAAAGAGATATCTGGGCACATTTGAGAATCATTTCTCAACGATCGGGCTCATAGGCATGAATGAGGCATGCCTCAACGCGAAATGGCTCCGCCAGGACCTGACCCATGAGGAGGCGCAGGAATTTACAAAAGAAGTCCTGAACCATATGAGAGAGCGCCTTTCGGACTATCAGGAGGAGTACGGAGACCTCTACAATCTGGAGGCGACTCCGGCAGAGTCCACGACCTACCGCCTGGCGAAACACGATGTGGAGCAATTCCCGGATATCATTACCGCGGCGGAGAAAAACGGGACGCCTTATTACACGAACAGCTCCCATCTCCCGGTCGGCTATACGGACGATGTGTTCGAGGCCCTGGATATCCAGGACGAACTCCAGACATTATATACATCAGGGACCGTATTCCATACGTTCCTCGGAGAGAAGCTGCCTGACTGGAAGTCTGCCGCATCTCTTGTGAGAAAGATCGCGGAGAATTATAAACTCCCGTACTACACGATGTCGCCGACTTACTCGATCTGTAAGAACCATGGGTACCTCTCGGGCGAGCAGTTCAAGTGCCCGTACTGCGGCGAGGAAGCGGAAGTATACAGCAGGATCACAGGATACTACCGTCCGGTAAAGAACTGGAATGACGGAAAGACGCAGGAGTTTAAGGAGAGGAAAGTATACGATATCACAAATTCCCATATGCGTCCCAGGACTCAGGCAGCGGCTGAGGAGGCGGAGAAAGCTGCGGTGGATGACAGTGAGACAAAGACACTGCTGTTTACGACCAAGACATGTCCGAACTGCCGGGTGGCGACAAGTTCTCTCGAGAAGGCGAATATCCCGTATGAGCTGATCGATGCGGAAGAGAACATGGAGCTTGTGGAGAAATACGGGGTCATGCAGGCGCCGACGCTGATCGTCGTAAAAGACGGGAAGGTCACGAAACTGGCGAATGCATCTAATATAAAAAATTATGCAGAAAAGGAAGGCTGAAAGATATGTACGATATTGGGATCATCGGCGGCGGGACCGCCGGGATGACAGCTGCCATTTACGGGCAGCGCGCAGGCAAAAAGACGATCATCATTGAGGGCGGTGTGTTCGGGGGACAGATCACATCGTCCCCGAATGTGGAAAATTATCCGGGGATCGCAAGTGTGAGCGGCAGTGAATTCTCGATGAACCTGCTGGACCAGGCTGTGAAGCTGGGCGCGGAGACCGCCATGGAGCAGGTCACGGGCATCCGCGATGAGGGCAGCGTCAAGGTGATCGAGACCGCCGGAAAAGAATATCCGTGCCGCAGCGTCATCCTGGCGACCGGGGTGACACACAGGCATCTTGGCGTCCCCAATGAAGAAAGGCTGACAGGCGCGGGTGTGTCCTACTGTGCGACCTGCGACGGGATGTTCTTCCGCGGCAGGGATGTGGCAGTGGTAGGCGGAGGGAGCACCGCGCTCCAGGATGCGGAATTCCTGTCCAATTACTGCCGGAAAGTCTATCTGATCCACCGCAGGGATGAGTTCCGCGGTGAGGACAGTATAGTAAAGCGGCTCGAAAGTAAAGAAAATGTAGAGTTTATCCTGAGCGCAACGGTCAGGGATATCATAGGCGACCAGGCGGTGGAGCGCCTGATCGTAAACAGTAAGAAGACAGGAAAAGAATTTAAGCTGGATGTGTCCGGGGTATTTATCGCTGTGGGACAGATCCCGAAGAATGAGATCTTTGCGGATGTAGTGAAGCTGGATGCGGACGGATTTATCCTGGCTGCGGAGGACTGTATCACATCCCGCCCGGGGATATTCGCCGCGGGAGACTGCCGTACAAAAGAAGTAAGGCAGCTCACAACAGCAGCCGCTGACGGCGCTGTGGCGGCGCTGGCAGCGTGCAGATACATCGCGGGATAAATCCTGTAGAATGACTTTTTTACTGTTGGATAAGCGAGGATATGATGGACGGAAATTTGGAGCAGATGTTTAAAAAGGCATTCCCCTTTTGGGAAGATCTCACGGAGAAACAGAGAGGCGATGTACAGGCAAATACAGTGAGGAATCTGTGCCCCAGGAAAACGAGCCTCCATTTCGGAGGCGGCGAATGCGCCGGGGTCCAGATCATCGCGCAGGGAAGAGCGCGCGTGTTTATCACATCCCCGGGCGGCGGCGATATCACCCTGTTCCGGCTGCTGGAGGGGGATGTGAGCATCTTAAGCGCGGCGTGCATGCTGAACGGTATGGACATCGAGCTGGATATGGAGATGGAGACAGACTGTGTCATATATACGATACCGAAAAAGATCTACCGGAAGCTGTATGATGAGAGCAGTGCGGTGAAAGAATATACGATGGAGATGATATCGGAGAAGTTTTCGGATATTATGTGGCTTTTTAATCAGTTCGTATTTTCCAATGTGGCGTCCCGGGTCGCGGGAGCTCTCCTGGAGCACCGGGGGATCACAGGGGAAGATGTGCTGAATATCACTCACGATGTGCTGGCAAGGGACGCGGGCACTGCGAGAGAAGTGGTGACGCGTATTTTAAAGCAGTTCCAGAATGACGGTCTCGTGAAGCTGACGAGAGGGAAGATCGAAGTGCTGGACGCGTCAGGGCTTGGGAAGATATGAGGGGATGCAGAGCTCGTTGGACAAAGAATAAGAAGACAGATACTGTCAGGGGCTGTTATCCGCTAAAGTGTGACTTTGTCACTGAAAAAGCAAAAGAATGTGATAGAATAAAGGCATAACAAAGAAAAAAACAAATAGAAATGATCTTGAAGGAGGATATAAACATGGCAGTTGTAAAGTTGACAGGAGCGAATTTTGAGCAGGAAGTAATGCAGGCTGACCAGCCGGTGCTGGTGGACTTCTACGCAGACTGGTGCGGACCGTGCAAGATGATGGGACCGGTCGTGGAGGAGATCGCGGGAGAAGAAGCAGGAGTGAAAGTCTGCAAGATCAATATCGATGAAGAGATGGGACTGGCTCAGAGATTCGGCGTGATGAGTATTCCTACTTTTATCGCATTCAAGAATGGGGAGATCGCAGGAAAACAGATCGGGGCAGTGCCGAAGAACGCGCTCCTGGATCTGGTGAAATAGGATCACGCGATAGTATCGGAAGTGAAAACAGTGCAAGTGAGAACAACTGATGTATTCAGACTTGTTGAAGAAGAGCTGGAAAAGTATGTCTCTGGCTATGTCTCTGGCAGCACGGGCGGCAAAAAACTGCCGGTGCTCCTGGCGATCGACGGGCGCTGCGGCAGCGGAAAGACAACTCTTGCAGGGATGATCGCACAGCGGTACAGGGCGGAAGTGATCCACATGGATGATTTTTTCCTGCAGAAGGACCAGAGGACGCCGGAGAGGCTGGCAGAGCCGGGCGGAAATGTGGACCGGGAGCGGTTCCGTCAGGAAGTGATCCTTCCGATCCTGGAAGGGAAGGAAAAATTTGAATATCAGCGGTATGACTGCTCCAGGCAGGAGCTCGGAGAAACCGTGCATATCGCAAAGAGCCCCCTCATTGTCATAGAGGGGGCTTACAGCTGTCATCCGTATTTTGGGGATGTCTATGATATCAGGATATTTATGGACGTGGATCCGGCGGAGCAGCGGCGGAGGATATTATCAAGAAACGGCCCGGAGATGCTGCCCCGGTTTGTCAGTGAGTGGATCCCAATGGAAGAGCTGTATTTTAAAACATTTCGGATAAAAGAAAAATGCAGTATCTGCCTGACCGTCTAATCGCGCATGAACAGGTTGACCACATGGAGGATGCCGTCCTCATCGTTGGAGCGGGTGATAAAGTCAGCGGATTCTTTGATGACCGGCTGGGCGTTTTCCATTGCCACACCGAGTCCCGCGTATTCGATCATGGACAGGTCATTGTACCCGTCCCCGCAGCAGATCATGGAATCCGCGGTCAGTCCGATGCTGTTCAGGAGCTTCTGGAGAGACTGCGCCTTGTCGATATTTCTCGGCATGATCTCCAGGAAGAACGGCTCAGAGCGGTAGATGTTCAAAAGCCCGTGGTATTTCTCCCGGAGCGGGTCCATCAGTGTCTCCAGGACCTCAGGCTCGCCTGCCACGAGGAGCTTGTTCACGGGAAAGCTTAAGAATTCCGGGAAGTCTTCCACGGAGATGATCTCCATGCTGTTGATGCCGGACTCGATCTCTACGTATCGGTTCGGCCGGATGCCGGAGATGATCTGGGTGTCAGTGTAGGAGATGATGTCCAGTCCGGGGAATGTCTTTACATATTCATATACCGGGCGGATGATCTCCCGGGGGACTGTACGGTTGTAAATGATCTCTCCGGTCGAGCATTTTGTGATGCGCGCTCCGTTAAAGGAGAGCATATATCCGCCGAAGCGGTCCATCCGGAGAGCTTTGGCCAGTGGGGCGACTCCGTTGATCGGGCGGCCGCTGGCCAGGACAACAATCTTTCCTGCTTCCTGGATCTCGATCAGAGCCTGTCTCGTGGGCTCTGTGATCTCTTTTTTCGAATTTGTGAGCGTACCGTCCAGATCCAGTACGAGAACCTGATATTTCATGGGTATCTATCCTTTCCTGTTAGTGCTGGAGCCAGTCTACGATCCTGGAAAAATCCATTGCATGCGATGCTTTTACCAGGATGGTATCGCGCTCTTTCAGAAGGCTGTCCGCCTGGCCGAAAAATTCCTCCTTTGAAGCATAGTGAACGACTTCCATGGGAAGTCCTTTTTTCTGCGCGGTCTCCTCTGCTCCCCGTGCAGTGTCCGCAGAGAGGCTGCCGATGCATACAAGGACATCGATCCCCGCGTCTGCGGCATGGGCGCCTGTGTCATAGTGCATTTTTTCGGAATGCTCACCCAGCTCAAACATATCGCCCAGAATGGCTACGGTCCTGGTGTCCGCGCAGGAAAGTACATCCAGAGATGCCTTTACGGAAGCAGGATTTGCATTGTAGCAGTCGTCGATCACAGTGTACTTCCCGGTTTCGATCAGGTTGCTGCGGCCCTGGATGGGCACATTTGCCTCGATGCCCCGGGCGATCTGCTCATCGGACATGCCGAATGCGTAACCCACTGCGATCCCGGCAAGAGCATTGGATACCATATGGCTGCCGGGGATATTGATATGCGCCTGGAAACGGGACTTGGGTGTGATGAACTCCGCATCCGTTCCTTTCAGCCCGCGGCTTGCGATATGGTCTGCGTGGAACGGACAGGAGGGATCCAGCCCGAAATAGACCGGCGTTATCCCGTTTTGAGGAGTAAACTCCCGGAGCTTGTCATCGTCCCCGTTCAGTATGATCGTGCCGTTGGGGTTCATATAGTCAAACATCTCTGTCTTTGCCTTCAGGATGCCGGCGCGGGAGCCCAGGTTTTCCAGGTGCGCCACGCCGATATTGGTGAGGACGCAGATGTCCGGGCGGGCGATCTTCGCAAGGCGGGTCATTTCCCCGAACCCGCTGATCCCCATCTCGAGCACCGCGATCTCATGCTCTTCCCTGAGATTGAATACGGTCAGGGGAAGCCCGATCTCATTATTAAAGTTTCCCTCTGTTTTCAGGACATTGTATTTCTGGCTGAGCACGGAGGCGATCATTTCTTTTGTGCTCGTCTTTCCGACGCTTCCGGAGATCCCGACTACCTTGATGTCCAGGGAACGGCGGTAGTGCTCCGCGATGTCCTTTAACGCCTGCGTGCAGGAGACAACCTGGATATACGGGTAGGGCGCATCGCCCAGATCCTGCTCGGACACGGAGCAGAGCGCCCCGTTTTCCATTACCTGGGGAATAAAAGTATGGCCGTCCACCCGTGCGCCTTTTATCGCGATGAAAAGGCTGTCCTTTTCCACTTTCCTGCTGTCAATGACCACGCTGCTGACTTCCCGGGAAGCAAGCCCGGGGCTGCCGTGGTATGTCCCGCCGCAGGCGGCAGCGATTTCCTGTAATGACATGTGTTTCATGAATATCTTGCCTCCAGTGATTTTTTGATGATGAGTTCGCACAGATCCCCGTATTCAATGCCTATCGCCTTTGCTTCTTTTGGGAGAAGGCTCGCGGCGGTCATTCCCGGGAGTGTGTTCATCTCCAGGCAGTACAGGTTCCCTTTTTCATCCAGAAGGAAATCCGCACGGCTGTATACATTGAGTTTCAATGCGTGGAATGCGCGGACAGTCAGGTCGCGCATCCGCCGGTCTGTCTCTTCCGGGATATCGGCGGGGCATACTTCCAGTGTCGCGTCCGCCTGATATTTGTTCGCGTAATCAAAGAAACCGGTCTTCGGGATGATCTCGATCGGGGGAAGCGCCTCTCCGTCAATGACTCCGCAGGCGAATTCCCTTCCTTTGATATATTCCTCGATGACAACTTCATCCTCATAGCGGAAGGATTTTTCAAGAGCTTCCTTATACTCGGATTCTGTATTTACGATATATACGCCGATGCTGGATCCGCCGGAGCAGGGTTTTATCACGACCGGGAAGTCGAGTCCCAGAGAGCTGACTGAGCGGTCTGCTGCGTTTTTGTGCAGGCATGCGCCTGCCGGGGTGTCGATGCCGGACTGGAGGAATACCTGTTTGGTAAAGCCTTTGTCCATTGCCACCGCGCAGCCCAGTGAGTCGGGGCCTGTGTAACGGATGCCAAGCAGGTCAAAGGTTGCCTGGAGTTTCCCATTCTCCCCCTCGCCGCCGTGAAGGCCGAGGAAGGTAATATCCGCCAGGCGGCAGAGCTCGATGACATTTGGCCCCAGGAAGCAGTCAGACTGATCCGGGCGGGAAGCTTTTACCGCCGCCAGATCCGGCTCGGCTGTCCCGATATTGCCCGCGATCTCCAGCCCGTGGCCGGGAAGGGTAAATACGTCTTCCAGATTTTCCGGCGCATTTTCCAGTCCGAGGAAAACATCCAGGAGGAACGCGTCATGCCCTTTTTCTATGAGGGTCCTGCATATTCCTGCTGCGGACGCCAGGGAGACGTCCCGCTCTGTGCTTAATCCGCCTGCAAGTACGATGATTTTCATGATGATTGATACTCCTTGATCTGTTTTATTTTTATATTTATAGTTTTAAGCGCTGAGAACCGGCACTGGGATCCAGTGCCGGATCATAAGTCTGGTCATATGCTGGTCATACATTGACGCTGTTGAGAAGTTCTGCTTTTGTATTGTACAGCTTTTGGGACAGGTCCACATATACTTTGTGCGGATTGAAGAGACGTTTTGTCTCGTCCCAGAGCGTTTCCTTTTCCTGCCGGCAGAATTCGGCGATCTCTTTTACTGTGGGGGACTGATATTTGCATTCCCCTCTGATGAAGATCGGTTTCAGGATTTCCTTCATTGTATAGGTCCCGCCCGCGAGCCTTGTTTTCTTCCAGGTCGCATTCGGGTCAAAGAGGAGCAGGTCCTTTGAGGTATCGTATTCCTCGCCGACAAAGCAGATCAGGTCCGCGCGCATCTTGCCGGTCTCTTTGTCATAGATCCGGTAGATCGTTTTGTTCCCGGGGTTCGTGATCTTCTCGATGTTCTCGGAGATCTTGATCTTCGGCACGAATTCGCCGTTCTCATCCTGGATCGCCGCCAGCTTATACACTCCGCCGAAGGACGGGCAGTCTTTGGAAGTGATGAGGTTCGTGCCCACGCCCCAGGAAGTGATCTGCGCGCCCTGGATCTTCAGGTCATTGATGAGGAATTCGTCCAGGTCGTTGGAAGCCGCGATGACTGCGTCCGTGAAACCGGCGTCATCCAGCATCTTTCTCGCCTTTTTGGACAGATATGCCAGATCGCCGGAATCCAGGCGGATCCCGTAGCTCTTTGGATGGATGCCCGCATCGCGCATTTCCTGAAATACACGGATCGCATTGGGCACTCCGGATTTCAGCGTGTCGTATGTGTCCACGAGGAGGGTGCACGCATCCGGATACAGACGGGCATATTCTTTGAATGCGGTATATTCATCTTTAAAGCTCATGATCCAGCTGTGGGCGTGAGTCCCCAGGACCGGCACGTCAAACAGTTCTCCCGCGAGCACATTGGATGTGCCGACACATCCGCCGATCATTGCCGCGCGCGCGCCGTACAGACCTGCGTCCGGTCCCTGTGCGCGCCGGAGCCCAAACTCCATGACGCCATTTCCCTGTGCTGCGTGGACGACGCGGGAGGCCTTCGTGGCGATCAGGCACTGGTGGTTGATGATCGTCAGGATCGCGGTCTCCACGAGCTGCGCCTCCATGATCGGCGCGACTACTTTGATCAGCGGTTCGCGGGGGAAGATGACGCTCCCCTCGGGGATCGCATAGATATCCCCGCTGAAGTGGAATCCGCTCAGGTAATGGAGGAAATCTTCGCTGAAGATCCCGAGCCCGCGCAGATAATCCACATCCTCATAAGAAAAGTTCAGATTCTTGATATACTCTATGACCTGTTCCAGACCGGCCATGATGGAATAACCGCCTTTGTTCGGATTTTCTCTGAAAAACATATCAAAGATAACGGTTTCGTTTTCCTGTGTCTCGAAATAACCCTGCATCATGGTCAGTTCGTAGAGATCAGTCAGCAGAGTAAGATTCTGTGAACTCATAGTATTTTCCCTCTTTTCATTCGTCACGGCGCCGCGCAGACGGCGGCTGGGTTGTGATTTTCTTTTCGATTATAGCACAAGTCTTAAAAAAGTAAAATGTGGGATCGGATTTTTTGGGCGGTTTTAGTCTGTTCTTTCCATGTTTTTTTCTGTGCGGACATGCTATGATATACGAGGGATCGGACTGTGCGGGGCATAGTTTTGCCTGGAACGCGGTTCCGCAGGATGATCGAACATTAAGACAGGAGGCAGCAGCAATGGTAAGAAAAGGATTTAAGATGAAACTTTACCCGGGCATGGAGGCAGAGTATGAGAAGCGTCACAATGAACTGTGGCCGGAGATGCAGGATATGATCCATGAGTATGGCGGAAGGAATTATACGATCTTCCTTGACAGGGAGACACTGGTGCTCTACGGGTATATTGAAGTGGAGGATCCGGCAAAATGGGACGAGAGCGCGGATACAGCCATCAACCGTAAGTGGTGGGATTTCATGGCTGACATCATGGATACAAACCCGGACAACAGCCCTGTTTCCGTGGACCTGCATGAGGTATTCCATCTGGACTGAGAAAAACTGGGAATGATATTAAAAACGAGGCGCTCCACACACGGTTACATCCGGCGTGGGGCGCTTTGCTGATGAGATCTGCTATGACAGTGGCTTGAAAAGTTCTGATCGTACTTTTCATTGGACAGGGGCATATCTGATATATGGCAGGAATAGAATATCCCAGGAGGACAGTGCGTATGGACTGGAATGATAAGAGACTCAGATTATATATAGAAGCGGGACTGGCTGTTCTTCTCGTGCTGACACTGGCGCTCGACGGCGCTTCGGGGCGCCTGTCTGCCTCTGCGGACGACAGCGGCAGGCGGGCAGAAGCAGTCTCCGGGCAGGAGAACAGCACTCAGGCGGAGCAGGGTTCCAGTCAGGCAGAAGCGGAAGCGGGGAACGCAGGGACAGCGGAGGAAACGATCGCGGAGGGGCAGTATCCGATCATGGGCGAGAGTCCGGTGACAGTCCAGGAGATGGTGGATTACTTCAATTCCTCAGGGAAAGAATATCCCTCAGACCAGCTCTCAAAGGGAGGCGCGGATTCCATAGAGACGTTCTGCCAGATGTATTATGAGGAGGCGTCGGCGGAAGGTGTGCGGCCGGAGGTCGCCTTCGCGCAGACCATGAAGGAGACGGGATTCCTCCAGTACGGGGGAGATGCAAGTATCGAGCAGTTTAATTTCGCGGGGCTCGGGACGACCGGCGGCGGAGTGCCGGGGAACTCATATCCGGACGTACGGACCGGGATACGCGCCCAGATCCAGCACCTGAAGGCATACGCTACGTCTGATCCGCTGGCGCAGGAATGTGTGGACGACCGGTATGAATATGTGAAAAAAGGCGCCGCGCCCTATGTGGAATGGCTGGGGCAGCAGGAAAACCCGGAAGGGCTCGGATGGGCGACCGGGGATAATTATGGGTATGACATCGTAAATATGATAAAAGATATGATGTGAGGTAACAGTTCAGCCATCGGGCTGCCCGGGAGAGAAAATCATGCTCGCATGCTTTTTCGCCCGCACAGCCTGATGCCTGAACTGTTCTTAAGATTTTCTAAATATCTTGACAAATCATTATCTTGCGGATATAGTAGTTGATAGTTAATTTCCAGTTAACAACTTTGTAAAATTTAGGAGGAGAACAGAGGGCGTATGACAGGCCTGATGTTCTGTTCCGCTCAGAAAGTAAAAGGTGCAGACGAAGAGGAGTACATCACTGCTTCCGGCAGAGAGGGCTGTCCGCAGCTGCGCGCTCTGTGGATCTTATGGATACGAAGAAGAAAGAGCGCCGGCAGGGCTGAAAGGCAGCCTCGGTACAGGGTGATGGAAGGTAGCTTTTGAACCGGACAGCTGAAGAGCGTTTCCCGCAGCCGGGATAAGGCGCGGGCGCGGGTAGGTTATCCCGGAGTGGTCCACGTTACAGGACTTAAGAGATATATTTCATCGGGATATCCAGAGACAGGAGCCTGCGGGTGTGCGGAAGGAAATATATGAAATAAGGTGGTACCGCGGAGTTTTCGCCCTTTACATGATGTAAGGGGCGTTTTTTAATGCATGTGTGAAAATTCCGTGAACACAATGCCTGCCGCCGGATGCTTCCGGCAGGAGATATATAAGATATATATGGACAGCTGTATATGGGCGGGCTGACGTGATAAAAATTATGAGGGAGAGCAAGGAGAGGAAGGATTATGGGAAAAGAACTGGCAAAGACATATGATCCCAAACAGATCGAAGAAAAACTGTACGAAAAATGGTGTGAGAACAAATACTTCCACGCTGAGGTGGACCGGAGCAGAAAGCCGTTCACAACGGTGATGCCGCCTCCGAATATTACAGGAAAGCTGCACATGGGCCATGCCCTGGACAATACGCTGCAGGACATCCTGATCCGCTACAAGAGGATGGAAGGATATAACGCACTGTGGATCCCGGGGACGGACCACGCGGCGATCTCCACAGAGGTCAAGGTGACAAACCAGCTCAAAGAGGAAGGCATTGACAAGAAAGAATTAGGCCGCGAGGGCTTCCTGAAAAGGACGTGGCAGTGGAAGGAAGAGTACGCGGGCACGATCGAGAACCAGTTAAAGAAGCTGGGGATTTCCTGCGACTGGGACAGAGAGCGCTTTACTATGGACGAGGGATGCTCCAAAGCCGTGGAGGAAGTGTTCATCAATTTATATAAGAAGGGATACATTTATAAAGGGTCCAGGATCATCAACTGGTGCCCCATATGCAAGACTTCTCTCTCAGACGCGGAAGTAGAGCACGAGGAGCAGGAAGGACATTTCTGGCACATCAAATATCCGATCGTGGGCACGGACCGGTTCCTCGAGATCGCGACCACACGTCCGGAGACCATGCTCGGGGATACTGCTATCGCGGTGCACCCGGACGATGAGAGATACCAGGATATCATCGGGAAAAATGTGATCCTGCCGCTCGTGGGGCGCGAGATCCCGATCGTGGCGGATTACTATGTGGACAAAGAGTTCGGTACAGGAGCAGTGAAGATCACTCCTGCGCATGACCCGAATGACTTTGAAGTGGGTAAGCGGCATAATCTGCCTGAGATCAATATCATGAACGACGACGCCACCATCAATGAGAATGGCGGGAAATATGCGGGCATGGACCGCTATGAGGCGAGAAAGGCCATCGTGCAGGAACTGGACGAGCAGGGATATCTCGTAAAAGTCGTTCCGCACACACATGCCGTGGGAACCCATGACCGCTGCGGCACGACTGTGGAGCCGCTGATCAAACAGCAGTGGTTCGTGAAGATGGAAGAACTGGCAAAACCTGCCATCAACGCGCTGAAGACAGGCGAGCTGAAATTTGTGCCGGAGCGTTTTGACAAGATCTATCTGCACTGGCTGGAAAATATCAAGGACTGGTGTATCTCCAGGCAGATCTGGTGGGGACACCGCATCCCGGCATATTACTGCGACGAGTGCGGCGAGTTCGTCGTGGACAGGCATGCGCCGGAGAAATGCCCGCACTGCGGGTGCACACATTTTACCCAGGACGAGGATACGCTGGATACATGGTTCTCCTCCGCGCTCTGGCCGTTCTCTACGCTTGGCTGGCCGGAGAAGACAGAGGATCTGGACTACTTCTACCCGACAGATGTGCTTGTGACAGGGTATGACATTATTTTCTTCTGGGTGATCCGCATGGTATTTTCCGGATATGAGCACACCGGGAAATCTCCGTTCCACACCGTCCTCATCCACGGACTGGTGAGAGACTCTCTCGGAAGGAAGATGAGCAAGTCTTTAGGGAACGGGATCGATCCGCTGGAGATCATCGACAAGTACGGCGCAGACGCCCTGAGGCTGACCCTTGTCACAGGAAACGCGCCTGGAAACGACATGCGTTTCTATAATGAGCGCGTGGAGGCAAGCCGGAATTTTGCAAACAAGGTATGGAACGCGTCACGCTTCATCCTTATGAATATGAAGGAAAATGTGGTGGAGGAGCCGGACAGCGCCCTGCTGACGCCGGCGGACCGCTGGATCCTGTCCAGGGTCAACACTCTTGCAAAAGACGTGACGGAAAACATGGACAAGTTTGAGCTGGGCATTGCCGTGCAGAAGGTTTATGACTTCATCTGGGATGAGTTCTGCGACTGGTATGTTGAGCTTGCGAAATACAGGATCTATCACGCGGAAGAGGACAGGGCAGCAGCGGACTGTGTGCTCTGGGTGCTGAAAACTGTGCTGGGACAGGCGCTGAAGCTCCTGCACCCGTTCATGCCGTTTATCACAGAGGAAATCTACAGCGCCCTTGTGCCGGAGGAGGAATCTCTGATGATGTCCCGCTGGCCGGAATACAGGGACGAGTGGAGCTTCCCGGCAGATGAGAATGTGATGGAGCATGTGAAGGCTGTCGTAAAGGGAATCCGAAATATCCGCTCAGAGATGGATGTGCCGAACAGCCGGAAGACAAAAGTATATATTGTCTGCGAAGATGAGGCTCTCAGCAAAGGCATGGAGGCAGTAAAAGTATCAGCTCAGCCTCTGATGATGGCAGGGGAGATCCTGATCCAGAAGACAAAAGACGGTGTTGCGGACAACGCGGTGTCTGTCGTTGTGCCGGATGCGGTCGTCTGTCTGCCGCTTGAAGACCTTGTGGACTTCGAGCAGGAGATAGAGAGGCTGAAAAAAGAGGAAGACAGGCTGAACAGGGAGATTAAAAGAGCACAGGGCATGCTGGCGAACGAAAAGTTCGTGAGCAAGGCGCCTGAGGCAAAAGTCCAGGAGGAGAGGGCGAAGCTGGAGAAATATACCCAGATGCTCGCCCAGGTGAAAGAACGTATGGAAGGGCTTGGAAAATAACTGTGTGAACGCAGGCGCGGCGGAAGCGCGCCGCACAGAGGCAGGCCCCGACGGAGGATAGGATAAACCGGTCTGTGTACGGCAGGCCGGTTCCACTGTATCAAGAAAGGAAAGAAGCCGCACATGAAACGGATCCATATAAAGAAGCCGGATATCAGAGGATTTTTTACCAAGGTCAGGAATCTGAAAAAGGAAGATATCAAACGACATTTTAAAGAGAAGAAGGAGCGCAGGCAGCATATCCTGGAACAGCGCCGCAACAGCAGGTTTGCGAAAAAGATGCAGCCTGTCTATAAGTGGATGAACCGGCTGTCCCTTCCGCTGCAGTTCCTTCTTGCCTGTGTGGTCAATTTCCTGATCGAGGTGATATCCAGGCTTTCCTTTTTCGAGGCATGGGACTACCTGGTGGGGACGCCCCTTGTATTTCTTTACAATGCATTTATGATATTCGCCACGTTTTCGATCGTATATCTGGTGCGGCGGAGAGTATTTGCCAGGATCCTGATCAGTGTATTCTGGATCTTCCTGGGGATCTGCAACGGGTATCTGCTCACGAAGAGGGTGACCCCGTTTAACGCGCAGGACTTAAAGGTGCTCTCAGACGCCCTGGAGCTGACCGGGAATTACTTTAACACGTTTGAGCTTGTTATGATCATCATCGGTGTGGTTGCTCTTGTTTTCTGGGTCGTTTCCATGTGGCGCAGGGGCGGGCAGTTCCAGGGGAAAATGCACAGGATCATTGCCCTGGGCGGTGTGGCAGTCTCCTTTGGGGCCTGCCTGGTGCTGACGAATGTGGCGATCGACAAGCGCGTGATCTCCAATTATTTCGGGAATATCGCATTCGCATATGAAGATTATGGATTCCCGTACTGCTTTTCCGCCAGTCTTTTTAATACCGGAATCAATAAGCCGGCGGGATACAGTGAGCAGACAATGGACGAGATCAGTGATCACGGAGAGCTGACGAAAAATGAGACCGGACGCTCGGCTGAGGAGCTGCCGAATATCATGTTCGTGCAGCTTGAGTCATTCTTTGACCCCACGGAAGTGGAGTGGCTGCGCTTTTCCGAGGACCCGATCCCGAACCTGAGGAAGCTGTTCAGCGAGTATTCCTCGGGGTACTTCAAGGTGCCGTCCGTGGGCGCGGGGACAGCGAATACAGAGTTCGAGGTGCTCACAGGGATGAGTATGCGTTTCTTCGGGCCGGGAGAGTACCCGTATAAGACATACGGAAAGACAAAGACGCTGGAGAGCGCGGCGTCCGCACTGACTGCCCTCGGATACGGGGCAGAGGCTCTCCACAATAACGGAGGCAACTTTTACAGCCGCGCCCAGGTGTTTAACCACATGGGATTCGACCATTATACGAGCAAGGAATTTATGAACATCCTTCAGACAACGCCGAAAGGATGGGCCACAGATGACATCCTTGTGCCGAATATCATGGAGTCCATGGACACCACGGAAGGGCAGGATTTTGTCTTTACGATCACTGTGGAAGGACATGGAGAGTATCCCACAGAGAAGACGCTGGAGAACCCGGAGATCATCGTGAGCGGCGTGGAAGATGAGGGAGAGCGCAATGCGTGGGAATACTATGTGAACCTGATGCATGAGACGGATAAATTTGTCAAAGAGCTGATCGACGCCGTTGAGGCGAGGAATGAGCCGACTGTGCTCGTGTTCTACGGGGACCACCTTCCGACGATGAACCTGGAGGCAAAGGACTTAAAGAGCAAGTACCTGTACAATACGAATTACGTGATCTGGGATAATATCGGCCTGGAAAAGAAGGACGGAAACTATGCGGCGTACCAGATCATGGCAGAGGTGTTTGACCGCCTGGATATCCATTCGGGAACCGTGTTCAATTATCACCAGGAACGCCGCCAGACAAAGAATTACCTGGCGGACCTGGAGCTCCTTCAGTATGATATCATGTACGGGGAGCAGTATGTTTACAAAGAGAGCGGGGAGCCGGTAACGGAAGGACATATGGTCATGGGCGTCAAAGACGCGGTGATCTCGGAAGTCGTAAAACAGTGGGACGGGTCATTCAGCATCTACGGCGATAATTTCACGAAGCAGAGCAAGGTTTATATAAACGGCGAGAAGCAGACCACAAAGTTCCTGAACAATACGAGGCTGGACCTGAAAGAATCTCAGCTGAACGACGGCGATACGGTCATGGTGGCGCAGGTCGGGTCGAGCAATACGATATTCAGGACTTCGAAAACTTACGAATACAATGGAGGCGTCCTGACGGAGGTGCCGGAGGACGAGAATGCTCCGGAGAACGGCCGCCAGGCATTCGTCAAACAGGAAGAAGAACAGGAAGAATGACATACCAAGAGGCAGTAAATTATATACTGGAGATCCCGAAATTCACAAAGAAAAATGACAGAGAGCACACCAGGGCTTTTCTCAGATATCTTGGGGACCCGCAGGAGCACATGAAGGTGCTCCATGTGGCGGGGACGAACGGGAAAGGCTCTGTGTGCGCGTATCTTGACGGAATGCTCCGTTCGGAGGGAAAACGGACGGGGCTTTTTACGTCCCCGCATCTGGTGAAGATGAACGAGCGTATCGTGACCGGCGGGGAGCAGATCAGTGACGCGCAGTTCTGCGCTGTGTTCGAAAAGACGCGGAAGGCAGTAGAGAGTATGGAGGCGCAGGGGCTTGCCCATCCTACGTTTTTTGAATTTCTGTTCGGCATGGCGCTTGCGGCATTTGCGGAAGCGGGGACAGAGTATGCGGTCATTGAGACCGGGCTGGGCGGCAGGCTTGACGCCACCAGCGCGGTGGAAGACCCTGCTGTGTGTGTGATCACGTCTATTGGCCTTGACCATATGGAATACCTGGGGCATACGCTGGGCGAGATCGCCGGGGAGAAGGCGGGGATCATCCGCCCCGGCGTCCCGGTGTTCTATGCGCAGACCGCGGAGGAAAGCGACAGCGTGATCGCGCGGACCGCGGAGGAACGCGGGAGTTTCTGTAAAAAAATCGGGAAAGATGCGTACGAAATCCTGGGAATCCGGGACAAACATATTGCATTTTCCTGTTCCAGTGCTTATTATGGTAATACCACGTGGAAATTGAACAATACCGGCATCTATCAGCCCGGCAATGCCATGCTGGCGCTGGAAGTGATGCGGTATCTTTTCGGGGAAAACGGGCATCCAGAGCGCTGGAGAGCGGTCCTGGCGGACCTGAAATGGGCGGGGCGCATGGAAGAAGTCCTGCCGGATGTATATGTGGACGGGGCGCATAATATCAGCGCTGTGGAGGCATTTACTGAGAGTGTGCCCGGAGACGGAAGGGAAAATATCATACTGTTTTCCGCTGTGCAGGAGAAAGATTATGAGAAGATGGCTGAGTGCCTCTGCCGGAAGAAGACGGCAGCGCTCTACGTGGTCACCCATATTGACGACAGCCGGGGAGCGGCGGCGCAAAGGCTGGCAGACATTTTCAGGAAATATACGGAACAGCCGGTCATAGTGAAGGAGTCTGTGAAAGAGGCGCTCGCGTACGCACTGGATATACAGGGCGGGCGCAGGATCTACTGCCTCGGCTCCCTCTATCTGGCGGGGATGATAAAGGGATTGGTTCAGGAGGAGAGATAAATGCTGGATTTTGAAGAAGAATTAAAGAAGTTCAAGCCGAGCCTTGAAGTCGAAGAGATCGAGGATGCGGTCTATCAGGAAGACCTGTCGGATGTGACAGACCTTCTGAAACAGATCATGGACCAGAAGAAATAGATACACAGACGCGGCGGACCGGCGGGGTCCGGCCTGCGGCAACAGTTCAGAAAGATAGCGGGGATATAAATGGATTACATGAAGAAGATCGTATACCACTCGAATTACTGGTATAACGATGGACTGCGGAAGGCAAAGATGCGCGACATGTCAGGGGCGGTCGCGTCGCTTAGGCGCAGCCTGCAGTTCAACAGGGAGAATATCGCGGCGAGAAATCTGCTGGGGCTTGTCTATTACGGGATCGGGGAGGTGCCGGAAGCCCTTGTGGAATGGATCATCAGCAAAAATTTAAAGGCAAGGGACAACATCGCGGACTATTACATCAAAAATGTACAGGCTTCCGCAAAGGAGCTGGAGACGATCAACCTTGCGATCCGAAAATATAACCAGTGCCTGGCATACTGCCAGCAGAACGGGGAAGATCTGGCGGTCATCCAGCTCAAGCAGGTCATATCCGCCCATCCGTCTTTTCTGAAGGCGTATCAGCTCCTGGCGCTGATCTACCTGCATACGGAGCAGTACCCGCATGCAAGGCAGGTCCTTCGGACCGCGCGGAAACTGGATGCGACCAATGACATCACGCTGCGCTACATGCACGAGCTGGTACAGCAGAAGGGAAGGCGCAGACGGGAGAAGAAAAAGGACGACGCGGTTGAATACAGCCTGGGCAATGAGACCATCATACAGCCGAAGCATTCCCGGATCAGGGAGATGGCAGGGCAGCTTGCGGTGGCGAATATTTTTATCGGAGCTGCGATCGGCGCGGCGGTCATCTGGTTCCTCGTCGCACCGGCGGTGGGGCAGTCCAGGGCTGACCGGATGAATGACCAGATGAGGGAATACAGCGAGGAGATCAAATCGCTGGAAGCCCAGGTCAGCGCGCAGACAAGGACGCTGGATAATTACCGGGCTTCCGGGGAAAATGCGGAGGACGCCGCGCAGCAGACCCAGACTACGCGCGACAGCTACGAATCCCTTCTGACAGCGCAGGATCAGTATGATTCCCCGGAGTATGGGGATGCGGACGTCGCGGGGACTCTGCTCAATGTCAGCAGGGACTCTCTCGGGGCGAATGCGCAGGCGGTTTACGATGAACTGTCCGCCGCGGTCTTTCCGGGGGCGTGTGAGACCTATTTTGCCACAGGCAGCGAAGCGCTGAGCTCCGGGGACTATCAGGGAGCAGTGGACGCACTGTCCAGGGTCGTGCGGATGGACGAAGGATATAACAGCGGGCAGGCTCTGTTTAACCTGGCACAGGCATACCAGGGCAGCGGGGACAATGCCAATGCAGCTACATATTACCAGAGAGTCGTGGAAGGTTACGCGGACTCTGAATACGCGGCAGAGGCGCAGACCAATCTGGAAGCGGTCAGCCAGGCTGCACAGTGAAGCGGCAGGATAAAAAGAAAATTGAAAGAAAATTACGAAAGAAAAGGATGTGCGAAGGAGCGCATCCTTTTTTTGCACGTACAATTCGAACAATTTGAGCAAAAGGGGTCAGACCCCTTCTGGGAAGGAGCTGCCCCATGAGGAGGAGTAGCATGAAATATCAGGTGCAGGAGAACTGCCTTACCATCTATCTGCCCCGCGAAGTGGACCACCACAACGCGGAGGAGATCCGGCGGGAGGCAGATGCGGTAATTGACCGGAACCACATTAAGTATGTGATCTTTGATTTTGAGAAGACAGACTTTATGGACAGTTCCGGGATAGGGGTGATCATGGGAAGATATAAGACGATCTGCCTGATCGGAGGAGAGGTCTGGGCAGTCCACGCGAACGCGAGGATAAAGAAGATACTGACGCTTTCAGGCGTAACAAAAATAATGCAGATATATGAGGAGGATGCGGTATGAAAAATACAAATGAAATGGAGATCCGGTTTGAGAGCAGGTCAGCAAACGAGGGTTTTGCGAGAGTGGCGGTGGCGTCATTCCTAACCCAGCTCAACCCTACTGTGGAGGAGGTGGCGGACGTCAAGACCGCTGTGTCAGAGGCGGTGACCAACGCGATCATCCACGGGTACGAAAATGAGATCAACAAAGTATATATCCGATGCCGTATCGAGGAGAATGTGTTTACTGTTGAGGTGTGCGATAAAGGCAGGGGCATCGAAAATGTGGAGGAGGCGATGCAGCCCATGTATACGACAAAGCCGGAGCAGGACCGGTCCGGCATGGGTTTTTCCTTTATGGAAGCCTTTATGGACAGCCTGGAGGTAGAGTCAGAGCCCGGCAGGGGGACAAGGGTGAGGATGAAGAAGGCTATCGGAAAAGGAAGGGAACTATGGACCACACGATCGCTTTGATACAGAGATCACACGCCGGGGATAAAGAAGCGAGAGAACAGCTTGTGGAAGAAAACGTAGGGCTCGTCTGGTGTGTCGTGAAACGTTTTTACGGCAGAGGAACAGAGGCGGAAGATTTATTCCAGATCGGGAGCATCGGGCTTCTGAAGGCGATCGACAAATTTGACGTGTCCTATGATGTGAAATTTTCTACGTACGCAGTGCCTATGATCTCCGGGGAGATCAAGCGATTCCTCAGGGACGACGGCATGATCAAGGTGAGCCGGTCGCTGAAAGAGCTGGCCTATAAGAGCTTTCAGGCAAGAGAGCGCCTGAATGTAAAACTGGGAAGGGAACCCGACCTGGAGGAACTATCCGAAGAGCTGGGAGTGGAAAAGGAGGAACTCGTGCAGGCGATGGAAGCAGGCGGAGAGATCGAGTCTTTGTACCGCCCGATCCACCAGAAGGAAGGGAGCGAGATCCGCCTTCTGGATAAGATCGAAGAAAAGGAGAGGCGGGAGGATAAGCTCCTCGATCTCATGGTGTTAAAGCAGCTCCTTGAGTCTCTGGAAGCCCAGGAAAGGCAGCTGATCTACCTGCGGTATTTTGCCGACAAGACACAGTCCGAGGTGGGAAAGATGATGGGGATCTCACAGGTGCAGGTATCCCGGATGGAGAAAAGGATCCTGCAGGACCTGAGACAGAAGGGATCTTAGCCTGTCTGGCACCGGATACGGCCGGAAAAGACGGCTGTATAACGAATAAAATCCCCCAAAAACCGGATACTATACCTGACGGTATCAATTGCCGCATCCGGGAAGCGCGGCGGCAGGAGAGCGATCCTCCGGATGCAGGCATAAGTATAATGAAAGGTCAGGTGTACGGTATGGAAGACGGAAGAAAAAAGATATGGATCTGCCTGCTCACAGTTGTCCTCGCGGCGGTCCTGATCGGGGTTATCTACTATTACAGCGCGCCTCAGGAACAGGGGAACGAAGGGTTCCTGATCAGGGAGCAGTGGGAGGAAACCTATGTCTTCTGATATGATACTTTATATTAAGGGGGACAGGGACACAGAGGTGACGAAGCCGGACGTCACCCTCGGGGATATCCTTTCCATGGAATGCGCGGATAAGACGGTGCTCCCGAAGATAAAGACATTAAGGATCATAAAGTTTACAAAACCAGGACAGCAGAGGTGCGTCATCTCGATCCTGCGGGTCATTGAGCGGATCCATGAGGAATACCCGCGGCTCCAGATAGAGAACATGGGGGAAACAGATATCATCGTGACCTATGAGGACCAGAAGACGCCTCCAAAGGCATGGCATATCATGAAAACTGCGTTTGTCGCGGCGGTGACCTTTTTCGGGGCTGCCTTCTCCATCATGGCATTTAATAACGACGTGGACGTGACAAAGCTGTTCGGTCAGCTCTACGAACTGGTCACAGGGCAGGAGACGGGCGGATTTACCATACTGGAGATCACATATTCCATAGGTATTACTGCGGGGATCTTGATCTTTTTTAACCATTTCGGAAAGAAACGTTTTACCGTGGACCCAACGCCGATGGAGGTGCAGATGCGTCTGTACGAAAACGATATCCAGACGACTCTGGCAGAGGATGCGGCGAGAAAGGGGGCGGAGCTGGATGCCGGCACAGTGGGCACAGCAGATCCTTCTGGCAGCAGTCGGACTTAGCGCGGGGGTGGCCGCAGCAGGGGGGCTGTTTGCTTTCATTGTAGAGCTCGGCGTGGTGGCGGATTTCGCCGACCGCACCCACACAGGGGACCGGCTTCTGTTCTATGAGACAAGCGTGGCGCTGGGCGGGATCCTGGGAAATCTGTTCTATGTATTCGGGCTCGGGTCCCCGTCAGTGATGCAGCGGCTCTCGGAAGGAGCGGTATCTTCTGCGGGAAGCGGGATCCTGGGGATTTTCGGGATCTTTTCCGGGATCTTTGTCGGGTGCTGGTCCATGGCGCTGGCGGAGATATTAAATGTGTTCCCCGTATTTATGCGCCGCGCGCGGATCGTGAGGTATATTGCGGCGTTTACGATAAGCGTTGCTGTCGGGAAAGGGCTGGGAGCGGGTCTCTTTTTCTTCAGGGGATGGTAGGCTGTCCTGAAATGTGTTCAGTATTGAACTTCTGCGGAAAAAATGGTAGAGTTTACTATGGTTCTGATAAACAGAGGTTCATATACGGAGGGACATATGAGGACAGGATTAAAGATCATTTCTATCTTACAGATCATAGCAGGACTTTTTGTGGCAGGCGCGGGTGCTCTCACAGCCGCTCTTTTTGCGTCAGGCGACACGTCAGTGGGCTCGACTGTGGAGATGGTCGCGCTCAGCGTGGTGCTGTTCGTACTGGAAGGAGCGCTGGCCATCATCAGCGGAGCACTGGGACTGCGCGCTGCCAGGGATCCGGAGAAATCCATGCTGGCAGTGATCTGGGGAGGGCTGACCCTTGCCATATCCGTGTTTTCTCTTGTCACGGAAGGGGTACAGCAGATCGTTTCCTGCATTATCCCGCTGCTCTATTTCATCTTCGCGATGAATGTACGCAGGAGCAGAAAGTAACAGGAACAGGCAGCAGGAGCCGGAGACGGCTGGATCAAAAAAGGAGTGTCTGCATCACGCAGGCGCTCTTTTTTTGCCCGGTACGCCTCTGCTGTGAGATGACTATTGCCCGTCAGGCAGCTTTCCCTGGGTTCCTGTGTTCAGTCTGAGGATTTGTGAACAGAATGTGAAACATCATAGAGGAATCCTGTAAAATGTGATAAAATAGGAACATTGGCGCAGAAGGGAGAGACATTTATGCTTCAGATCAGAGATATCTGTAAGGAATACCGCACGGGAAGCCTGGTACAGAAAGCGCTCGACAAAGTAAGTTTAAACTTAAGGGATAATGAGTTTGTAGCGATCCTGGGACCGAGCGGCTCGGGGAAGACGACGCTCCTCAATATCATAGGAGGGCTGGACCGCTATGACAGCGGGGACCTGATCATCAACGGGATCTCTACGAAAAAATACAGAGACAGAGACTGGGATTCCTACCGCAACCATACGATCGGTTTTGTATTCCAGAGCTATAACCTGATCCCCCATCAGACGATCCTCGCGAACGTGGAGCTGGCACTGACCATCTCCGGCATCGGCAAGAGCGAGAGGCGGAGGCGGGCACGGCAGGCGCTGGCGCAGGTCGGGCTGGGCGAGCAGGTACACAAGAAACTCATCTCTGACAGCGATGAATATGTGATCCGGGAGGAGATGGCACCGCCGGAACACAGGAACATGGGAAAGGCTTCCATGTCCTTCCTCACGGCCCTTTCTTTAAGTTTTAACAATCTGAAGACAAAAAAGGCGCGCACGCTGCTGACGGCATTTGCCGGGTCCATCGGCATCATCGGCATCGCGCTCATCCTTTCGCTTTCCACGGGAGTGAATGACTACATCAAGGACATAGAAAAGGAGACCCTCTCCGAGTATCCCCTGCAGATCCAGAGCACGGGCTTTGATCTCAGTTCCATCATGGTCAGCGATGAAGCGGCGGGTGAAAACGGACAGAAAGAATCCGGCGATATCCATGTGGTGGAGATGGTGACAGATATGTTTTCCACAATGGATTCCAATGACCTGGAGTCTCTGAAAAAATATCTGGACAGCGGGGAGAGCGGGATCGATAAATATACGAATGCCGTCGAGTATTCCTACAATGTCACCCCGCAGATCTACCGGGAAGAGGGGGATACGATACGCCAGGTGCACCCGGATACCTCGTTTGAGGCAATGGGGCTGGGATCGTCTTCCAGCTCGAACAGCATGATGTCCACCATGATGAGCACGAATGTGTTTTATGAGATGCCCGAGAATCCGGACCTGTACGAGGGACAGTACGATGTAAAGGCAGGGCGCTGGCCGGAGGATTACAATGAGTGCGTCCTCGTGCTCACTTCCGGCGGGAGCATAAGCGACTTCATGCTGTATACCATGGGGCTGCGCGATCCGCTGGAATTAGACGAGATGGTCCGCCAGTTTATCAATGAAGAAAATGTGGATACACCGGAAGATATGGGGGCATATTTTTATGACGATATCCTGGGGATCACGTTCCGGCTTGTGAACAGCGCGGATTACTATGAATATGACAGCCAGTACCATGTGTGGAGAGATAAGACGAATGACCGGGATTATATGAGACAGCTCGTGAGAGACGGAGAGGAGCTCACTATCGTGGGGATCGTCCAGCCGTCCGGGGATGCCAATGCATCGGCACTGAATGCAGGGATCTGCTACCCGGCGTCTCTGACAAAACATGTGGCGGAGCAGGCAGCGCAGGAAGAGATCGTAAAGCAGCAGCTCGCGGAGCCCTCTGTCAATGTGTTTACCGGAGAGCCCTTCGGGGAGGACAGCGGGGAAGATGACTTTGACATGCAGTCTCTGATCACTGTGGATGAGGATAAGCTGAAAGAGGCGTTTGGATTCGACTCAGATGCTTTCTCCGGGATCGGGGATTCCTTGGATCTCTCCGGTGCGTTTAGTTCAGCCGGGAGTACGGTGGATCTGTCGGGGATGATCGATCTGGGAGATATCTCAGTGGACCTTCCGGAAATGCCTGCGCTGAACCTGGGAGACATTATGGGAGATCTGGACGTCACAGTGTCTCCGGACGGGATGTCCGCTCTTGCGGGCAGCCTGATGGAAGGATATCAGCTCTATGCACAGTCACATCCCGAAGCAGACTATTCCGGCTTGGGCGAAGCCTTCCAGGATTATCTGTCCACCCCGGAAGCCCAGGAGATCCTGAAGGAGAATATCAGTGAGATCATCCAGTCCGGGGAAGGGATCACAGTGACCGTGGATGACCTGAAAGGAATGGTCACGGAGGTCATGGGCGGATTCGCACAGTACGTATCTGATAAAGGCTATACGGACCCTGATGAATTTGATGCTTATCTCCTTGAGTACCTCGGGACAGCGGAAGCCCGGGAGATCCTGAACAAATGGGCAGGAGAGATCTTCGGGGGAATCGCGGACAATGTCACGATCTCATCCGATCAGATCCAGAAGCTCGCCTCAGAGCTTGCGGCGGGATATCAGGCTTACGCTGCGGCAGGCAACGGTCCTGACCCGAGTAAAATGCCGGAATATTTCCTTGACTATCTCAGTACACCGGACGGACAGCAGAGGCTCTCAGAGGGACTTGCCAACGTGGTGGACATGGACAGCCTGGGGCAGCAGATCTCCGGGGCAGTGGAAGCCTACATGCAGACCGCTATGTCCTCTTACGGCAGCGCAGTCGGCCAGGCGATCCAGAGCCAGATCTCATCTGCCATGCAGCAGGTGATGGGACAGCTTGCCGCTGGGATGGAGAATGCGATGAAACAGGCAATGTCCCAGGTGGGGAGCAGCCTTCAGAATGCATTTTCAGGCGCAATGGATATTGACGCGGATGCATTTGCGGATGCGTTCCAGATGAATATGACAGGGGAAGAGCTGGCGGAGCTTATGATGTCCATGAACTCCGGAGAAAGCGCTTCCTATGAGAATAATCTGAAAGAGCTGGGGTATGTGGACTTTGACGTGCCGAGCGGCATTGACATTTACCCAAAGGACTTTGAGAGCAAAGAAGAAGTCGTCAATATCCTGGATGGATACAACAGCCGGATGGAGGCGGAGGGAAAAGAAGAGCAGGTCATCACCTACACGGATGTGGTGGGCACGCTGATGTCCTCTGTGACAGATATCATTGACATCATCAGTTATGTGCTGATCGCGTTTGTGGCGATCTCCCTCATCGTGTCTTCGATCATGATCGGCGTCATTACCTATATCAGCGTGCTGGAGCGGAAGAAGGAGATCGGGATCCTGCGCGCCATCGGGGCGTCAAAGGGAAATATCTCCCAGGTGTTCAACGCGGAGACCTTTATCATTGGTCTGTGCGCGGGACTGATCGGTATCGGGCTTTCCCTGCTCATCCTCATACCCGGGAATATGCTGATCCATTTCCTGGCAGGGACAGATGATGTAAGCGCTGTGCTCCCGGTCGTGCCGGCGGTCATCCTGATCCTGCTGAGCGTGGTGCTGACACTGATCGGCGGGATCATCCCGTCCAGGAAAGCGGCGAAGAGCGACCCCGTGACAGCGCTGCGGACAGAGTAGAAGAGCGGATAAGAAATAGAACGGAGGCGGATGTACATGGAGAACCTGATCTTCAGCCTGAACGCGACAGTCCCGGTCTTTCTCATGATGGTGCTGGGGCTGGTGTTCCGGAAGCTGGGCTGGATCGATGACGTATTTGCGTCGAAAATGAATAAATTTGTATTCCTGGTACCCCTGCCGGTGCTCGTCTTTGAAGACCTGGCGACGGTGGATTTTTCCGAGGTATGGAATCTGAAGTTTGTCCTGTTCTGTTTTGCGGCGACCCTGATCAGTATCGGGATCGCGGCGGCGGTCTCCTTCCTGTGGAGAGATAAGTCCATACAGGGAGAGTTCATCCAGGCGTCCTACCGGAGCAGCGCGGCGCTCCTGGGGATCGCGTTCATCCAGAATATCTATGGGGACGCAGGACTGGCGCCGCTAATGATCATCGGCAGCGTGCCCCTCTATAATGTGATGGCAGTCGTTGTGCTCGCTTTCTTCCAGCCGGAGCGGAAAAGGCTGGATAAGGAGCTTTGGAAGTCCACTTTAAAGGGCATTGTGACAAACCCGATCATTATCGGGATCGCGGCGGGCATCCTCTGGTCTGCCCTGAAGATCCCTATGCCGCCCATCCTGGAGAAAACGGTATCCAATGTGGGCGCTGTGGCGACCCCTCTGGGGCTGATGGCGATGGGAGCCACCTTTGATATCAGGAAAGCCTTCGCAAAGGTCAGACCGGCGGCAGCCGCGGCGGTGATGAAGCTGGTGGGATTTGCCGCGGTGTTCCTTCCCCTGGCGGTCATGCTGGGATTTCGGAGAGAAGAGCTGGTGGCGATCCTGGTCATGCTGGGTTCCGCGACTACGGTGAGCTGTTTTGTCATGGCGAAGAATATGGGGCATGAGGGAGTGCTTACTTCCAGTGTAGTCATGCTCACAACGCTGTTCAGCGCATTTACGCTGACCGGGTGGCTGTATGTGCTGAGGAGCATGGGGATGGTGTAGAAAGTGCCGCAGAGTCATCAGAACAGATGGCTTTGCGGCACTTTTTAATGCTGATTTTTCATCGTGCGGTAATTCTTTTCATTCTCATAATCTTTATGCACTCCGTCATCATCGTAAAGCACATATTCAGCTCCGTCATATCCGATCATACGGAGATGTTCCGTATCTATTTCCTCCACACATTCCGCCGTCTCAGCCACGGGGATACATTTCCCTTTCCGGATAAAAAGTGGAACCTCGTTAAGCGCGATATCTACATAGTGGATGCCCTGGCCGAGGAGTTCTTCGCTGATACTTCCGTCCGGGAGGAATTTGACGAATTTCATTTCTTCCGGAAGATACACATATCTGCCTTTTCCGTTCTGCTCATACACCGGGGCGATCATGATCTCATTCCCGAGCATGAGCTGGTCTTCGATGCGGACCGCCATTTTATCTTCCGGGTAGACGAAAGCGAGCGGTTTGAAATACAGGTCATCGTTCAGCGCTGCCTTCATGTACTCACTGTACAGATAGGGCAGCAGGCGGTATCTCACGCCGATCACATGGCGGAAATCCTCGATATTTTCAAACTGATAGCACTCCTGTTCCCTTGTGCCCATGGCAGCATGGTTCCTCATGAGCGGGGTAAACACGCCCAGGGCAAGGAAACGCAGGAGCAGTTCCCGCGTTGTGTCTGCTCCGAATCCGCCCAGGTCCGCTCCGGCATAGAGGAAACCGCACATGTTCAGTGACGGCATCATCTTCAGGTTCAGGAGGATGTGGGACCACCAGGATTTGTTATCCCCTGTCCAGACGCCGCCATAGCGGTGCATCCCGATGTAGGAAGAGCGGGAAAACATCAGGAAGCGGCGACCCGGGTCAATCCGATCGAACGCCTCTCCGGCCGCGCGGGTCATATTGAAGCCATAGAGGTTGTGCACTTTGTCGTGGCGCACTTTCGTTCCGTTTATCTTGTGATAAAATCTCCGGTAATCCTCCGGGCTGTTGGCGAGGCTCTGGAGTTTATCGCCCATCTGCCATACGCCTACACTGCCGGCGCCGTCCCAGCGTCCGTCTTCTCCGTCCGCAAACTTCCGGGCGAGCGCTTTTGCCTCATCCAGACCTTCTCTGGAATAGAAGATCGCCGGTTCGTTCATGTCGTTCCAGAAGCCTTCGATGCCCTGGTCCGTCAGGAAGCGGTATTTATCCCCGAACCATTTCCGCGCATCCGGGTCAAGAAAATCAGGAAAGTGTGTATCACCGGGCCACACTGCGGCGACAAAATCACTGCCGTCTTCCCGCTGGCAGAAATACCGGTTTTGGACGCCTTCCTCATAGATATCATACCCGTCCTCGACTTTGACTCCGGCGTCAATGATCGGGATGAGGCGGATATGGCTGTCCTTCATCTCACGGACAAATTCCGGGAAACCGGCAAATTGCTCACCAAGTGTAAAATCCTTATAAGAATCCATGTAATCGATATCCATATAGATCATGTCCAGGGGGATGTGGTTTTCGCGGTATCCCCGCGCTACCTTTCTGAAATCTTCTTTCGTCCTGTATCCCCAGCGGCTCTGACCGAAGCCAAAAGCAAACTTCGGCGGGATATAGCTCCTGCCGATGATGTGCCGGAACTGTTTTACGATATCGTAAGGAGAGCTGCCGGTTATCACGTACAGATCCAGATCTGCATTTCCGCAGGACACAGTCAGGGTATCCATTCTCGTGTACCCGATGTCAAAAGTCAGGCGGGAAGGATAGTCAAAAAACAGGCCGAACGTCTCTTTTCCCCAGACTACGATGAAATTGTGGGCGCCGTAAAGAGAGCGCTTATCCTCGGTATGGTTTGGGTCGTCCGTACAGTCGCTGATGTAGCAGTAACCGCGCTTGTTGATGCCCCGGGTGGCCTCGCCGAGACCGTAGACGACAGCATCGCTATCCATCGTATAAGTAAAAGAAAATCCGTCCTTCGTGCAGACCGCTCCGTAAGACAGAGCCCCGCTTTCGGCCGGGATCTCAGACGTCACAGCGTCGGTCCGGAGCGGAGCTCCGTAAGTATATTTCCGTATCATGTCAGTACCTCCTTTGGATCACATTAAAAGCAGCCACAGATTACATGTGACTTTTTCGAAATAGATTATATTTCATTTCAGGGCAGGATTCTTGTACGATACTGTCATGTTATTGCATAATCCTGTCGTTCTTGTTCTCTGGATGATCCCGGCACTTTCAGAGTGAAAGAGTATTGGGGAAGCAGGGAAATATAAAAAATGCCTGGACACAAAGTTGTAATAGAAGGAGAGGAATGATATACTGTATAATATAACAAGTGTTATTTTATTTTTCAGACGCAGATAATCCTCAACACAGGAAAGGAGAAGGCGCAGTGCCTGCACGAAAAAAGATACACAAAGAAGATATACTGGAAGCAGCGGTCCGGGTGGTCCGTGAGCAGGGGGCATCTGCGCTGAGCGTGAGAAATATCGCAAAAGAGCTCCATGTCTCTACCCAGCCGCTCTATTCAGAATTTGAAAATTTTGACAGCCTGAAAGAGGAGCTGCTCCTGTTTGCACGGCAAAAATATATCCAGATCCATCCTCACAGGTATAAGGATTTCGGGCTCGCTCTCCTGCATTTTGCAAAAGATGAAAAGGAATTGTTCAAATTCATATTCATCCGCAGCAGGGATAAGGAGAAACAGATCGAGGACGTTAATTATGACCTGACCATAAAGCTGCTGTCTGAGAACCTGGAGATGGATACCGGCAGTGCAAAAGAACTGCATAAAAAGATGCAGTATTACACATATGCCATGGCGGTCATGATCGCCACCGGATACAGGAATATTTCAGAGGACGAGATGGACCGGGAGCTGACGGATATTTTTAAGATCATGCTCAGACACTATAAGCAGATCGATAATGAAGAGGAGTGTGATCACTGGCTGGAAAGAGGCCGTGATCTGCCGGAATAAAAGAAAAGGAGAGGATACTATGGAAAGAAAAGCACGCAAAAAGTATGATGCCGTGGTCATCGGCGCCGGCAACGGCGGGCTTGCTGCGGCGATCCGCATCCTCCAGGGCGGATATTCCTGTCTGCTGCTGGAGAAGCACAATCTGCCCGGCGGTTTTGCCACCAGTTTCAAAAGAGGCAGGTTCGAGTTTGAGGCAAGCCTCCATGAGCTGAATGACTACGGGTCAAAAGAAGATCCCGGGGATATCCGGACGCTGTTCCGAAGTCTCGGCGTGGAGGATATGATCGACTGGGTGCGCATCCCTGAGGCATACCATCTGATCACGACGGACAAAAAATATGACTGTGTCATGCCGTTCGGGGTGGATGCATTCATAGAGAAGATGGTGGAATACTGCCCGGATTCACGCAGATCCATCACGGAATTCTTCGAGCTGTGCGAGGAGGTAAGGGACGCCCAGACTTACAGTAATTCTGTAAACGGAAAAACAGACTCTGATTACATGAAAAAGACATTCCCGAATTTTGTGAAGGCGGGAAGCTATTCTGTAAACGAAGTGCTGGATGCTCTTAAGATGCCGAAGAAAGCCCAGGACATCCTGAATGCATACTGGTGTTACCTTGGAGTTGACTGTGACAGGATGAGTTTCCTTCATTATGGATCCATGGTCATCCGTTATATTACGAAAGCGGCGTGGATGCCGAAGATGCGCTCCCATGAGATCAGCCTGGCCTTTGATGCAAAGATCCGCGAGCTGGGCGGGGATATCTGGTACTGTTCAGAGGCGGACAAGATCCTGACTGACAGAGAGGATCATATTACAGGGGTACGTCTCACAGACGGCACTGTGATAGAGACAGGGCATGTTGTCGCCAACTGTTCCCCGCACCTTGTGTTCGGAAAGATGCTGGAAGAAAAGTCAGTGACAGAAAAAATGGTCAGGGCGACCAATTCGAGAAAGTTTGCAGGACGCGGGTTCACCCTCTTCCTGGGGCTGGATAAAAGCGCGGAAGAACTGGGGATAGAGAGCCACAACTACTTTATCTATGATACGGCGGATTCTGTGAAGCAGTATGATATGATGAAGAAAGTCAGCACGAACCATGTCCAGGCGACAGTATGCCTGAATAATGCGTATAAGGAATGCTCTCCTCCGGGAACATGCATGTTGTATTTTACGACCATGTTTATGTCTGACGACTGGGGTAACGTAACGGATGAGGAATATTTTAAGATGAAGGACAAGGTGGCGGACGATATGATCCGCGTCTTTGAGAGGGAAACCGGGTGTCAGATCCGGGATTCTATTGAAGAGATCTGTGTGGCGTCCCCGACGACTTATGCACGTTACTGCGGGCATCCTCAGGGTGTGATCTACGGATACGAGGCTACGGAATGGGACAGCCTCATGCCGAGGATGATGATGATCCAGGAAGATGCAGAGCTGTTTAAAGGACTCAGGTTCGCAGGAGGTTATGCGATGCGCTCCAGCGGATATTCCAGCGCTTATGTGTCCGGCGACTTGTCAGGCAGACAGACAGTCGGTGATCTGAAAAGGGAGGGAAGATGATATGAAGTTTAAAAAACAGGTTTTCGGGTTCATGGATATGCTCCGGTTTAAAAAACTGGTTCCCAACCGAAGGGAAGCGCTCGCATCAGGACCGGATACGCCTCTGCCGAAAGTGTATCGCACGAACCAGCAGGCAGAGAGGCTCCACCCGGGATATATGGAGGTGGAGCTGACAAAGATCCGTCCTCTCGCAGCCGGAATGAGAGAATTTACATTCCGCCGTGTGGACAGCAGCGCGTTCCCGTTTTTCCGTGCAGGACAGTATGTATCTCTTCAGGCAAAGATCGGGGATTCTCTTGCCAGCCGCCCATATTCTATCGTATCCTCGCCCAGGGACGCCCTTGCAGGCAGACTGGTCCTGGGGATAGAGGACGCAGGATTTTTCTCCTCCTACATGTGTTCCCAGGCAAAGGAAGGCGACCGTTTTCATATGACAGAACCAGCGGGAGAGTTCCACTATGAGACGTTAAGGGACAGCAGAAAGATCGTCTGCATTGCGGGCGGCAGCGGCATCACTCCGTTTATGAGCATGGCGTCCGCTATGCTGGATGGGACGGAAGATTATGAGATGACCCTGTTTTACGGCGCAAAGGACCGGCAGCATATCCCGTACCATGAAGAACTTACTGCTATGGCTGAAAAAGGGCTGAAGGTCATTTATGTATTGAGCGACGAACAGGCAGAGGGGTATGAGAGCGGATTCATCACAAGGGCACTTCTGGAAAAATATGCAGATCTGCGCAGCGCTACCTTCTTCCTCTGCGGTCCGTCAGCCATGTATCAGTTTGTACAGGAAGAATTGAAACCGCTGGGGCTTCCCATAAAAGCAGTCCGCAAGGACGCTGGAAGCTGTACGGATCTGGAGATCAGCGATCCGGGGACGTTCAGTCTGACAGTGAGGATGAGGGATAACGTATTTGAGATCAAAGCAAGAGAAAATGAGACCCTTCTTACCGCAATGGAGCGCGCAGGGCTGAACGCGCCGAATAAATGCCGCGCAGGCGGTTGCGGATTCTGCCACAGCAAATGGATCAAAGGAGAATTCGTGATCGCAGAAGACAGGGACGGAAGGCGCGAGGCTGATAAAAAGTTCGGGTTTATACATCCGTGCGTCACATATCCTGCGGGAGATATGGAGATAGAGGTACCTGTAGCGTATTAAATCTGTCTTTGCGGGGGCGCTGCTGTCAGAGTAAAACGTCCGAAAACAGTGAAGCGCGGTTATAGAAGACGTATTCAGCACGGGTGTGTGGGTGGCTTCGGCTCCGGGGCTCCGTGGCAGCAAAAACTAAGAAATCCGGGACTATGCTAAAGGCAGAAAGCAGCAGGGAGCAACTCGCCTTTGGCTCAGACAAGCCCCCTGCTGCTTTCAACGCATAGTTCCGGATTTCAAGTTTTTTCAAGCCCCTCCGCAGTCACCTCAGTCACCCACACACCCGTGCTGAAGGGTTTTCGAAAAGGCGCTTCGCTGTTTTCTGGTTTACTCAAGCCGGAAGTCCCCCGACAAATGCAGCATTTCAAAACGCGGCGAGAAGGGAACTTTCCCGACAAAAGATAAAACTACTCTGGTCGGGAGAAACTTACAGCGAAGAGGATTTCCCAGCCAAAAGATAACCTTCCCCCAGCCGGCAGAATTCTATCACAAGAGAGGCACAGCTTGCTGGGCCAAATCGAACGGCTAATCCCCTCCCGGAAGTCCGCGGTCCCTTCCGATTAATAAATCTTCCTGTTTCGCCACAGAAGCTCCCCTTTCATCCAACTTTCGAAATCCTGCATTTGCCTGCGGGGACCTTCCGATCGGATGAACCCAGAAAACCGGCCCCTTTTACGTCTTTCCCGGATTACGGAACCGGAACCCAAGCCATATCCCCGTCCGCCGCGAAAACGTCCTGCAACAAACCGACGGTTTTCGGACGTCATATTCACAAGGAAGGCGCCCCCACAAATACAGATTTAAACCCCTCTTTTGAAGAGCCAGAACGAATACCCTGCCGGAACCAGAGTGCACAGCAGGATGACCCCAAGCATTATGACGATCCCCGCGGTTTCTCCGAGAAATGGAGAAAGAAAACCGCTGACCGCGATCAGGATCCCGCCCACTATGAAAAGCTTCCCGCCGAGGCGGTGTGTCCGGTTCCAGTTCTCAGCGCTGTTCAGTGTCCAGGGGAGTTTAATGCCCACGGTATAGTTCTGCTGGAGTTTGGGCATGTAATTCCCAAGCATGATACACAGGACTCCCACTAATATAGAGATGATAAGGCTGATATCTATATCTGATCCCAGGGCAGCCATGTAGGTAAAACCATTGGCCACGAAGGAGACGACAGGTACGATCCAAAATACCAGGGTCAGCGGCTTTTTGTGGATGTTTTTTCTCTTAGGGTCATTGAGCATGATGCAGACAGAAAAAAGATGGATGGCTGCGAGTATACAGGGCAGCCCGAATACGGCGAAAGCCTTGTTTGACCAGCCGTCTGCCTGACCGTCCGCTCCCCAGTGGGTAGCGATGCTGTCGGGAAGCTTTTCCCAGAGGATGACCCCGAGGAGGATCGGGAGCAGTGTAACCAGCGTGGTGATGATGATTGTTTTTTTATAGTTTTTCATAAATCAGGTCTCTCCTTTCAGCTCTGACAGCCACATCATGATTTCTTCCAGGACCGTCAGATTCAGCTCATAAAAAACAAAATTTTTTTCCCGTGTCTCACGGATCAGGTCTGCCTGCTTCAGGATTTTCAGATGGTAGGATACAGTAGCCTGGGTCATGTCGAAATGCCCTGCGATCTTTCCGGCTGAGAGCCTGCCGTCCTTCAGCAGTTCCAGTATCTGCCGTCTTACGGGATCTGATAATGCTTTAAAAGTCTCCGCAAAGCTCAACAGATCACCTCTTTCTTTGATGATGAGTTATAAAAGTATTTAGAAATATTTCTAAATACTATATACATCGGAGAAAAAGAAAAGTCAACAAGTATTTAGAAAAATTTCTAAATACTTGAAGCCTGATAAAAACAAGGTCTGGAAAAGCTGTGATCGTTATCGTACCGGGAAGCAGATGCGTTCCCTGCACTGGCTTGCGCATAAAAAAGAATGATGATAACATATGTCCTGGAAATTACTGCAAGACGGATAAAGCAGGAGAGAATGTAAGGAGAAGAAATGATAAAAGTTGTTTTTTTTGACGTCCCGGTTCTTCTGGTGGAGAAGGACAGAATGTATATCAATTTCGTGAACAAAGAGGTTGAAAAGGCGCAGAGAGAGATTTCCTCAGACGTACCAGACACAGGAGAATACGGCGGGGGCGAGATCTATCAGGCAATTGCTTATGTGGAGAAAGAGAAAGAAGGCGAACTGAAAAGTATCCTGCCGGACTGCAGGATCACGCGGTGGAATGACAGGGCAGTGGATATTATTTCCCGCGGGGGCGGAAAAGTGGTGGGAATAAAGCAGTACTTAGAGAGAAACAACATCCTGCCCCGGGAGACCATGGCATTCGGAGACGGAGAAAACGATATAGAAATGCTGGAGGCTGCCGGCATTGGTATCGCAATGGGAAATGCGGATGACATAGTGAAAAAAAGTGCGGACTATGTCACTGACAGCGTGGACAATGACGGGATCGGGAAAGCGTTGAGGTATTTTCAGATTATCTGACTGATCTGGATTGACAAATCATAGTGGTTGTGCATACAATAGTTGCATATACAACTGTTGTGCGGCAGTAAGATATTTCTATTCTGGGCGAGGCTGTCTGCGGCACCCTGCCTCTTACTGCCCTCAGATTTATGAAAGGTGTGTGCTCACTATGATACGGCGGATCTTTTCTTATTCCGGGAAATATAAAAAATATCTGGTCTTTGCGGCTCTGTGCATTACTGCGGAGTCGCTTTTTGAGCTTCTGATCCCTCTGATCATGGCAAATATCGTGGATATCGGCGTCGCAGAAGGGGACCGCGGATATATTTTCCAGCAGGGCGCCTGGATGCTCGTGTGCGCGGGTCTTGCCCTTCTCCTCGGGATCGGGAGCGCGAAGTTCTCTGCCATTGCGGGCCAGGGGCTGGGCGCGAACTTAAGAGAAGCGGAATATGCGAAATTCCAGCAGTTTTCTTTTGCCAATGTGGACCACTTCCAGATCTCTTCCCTTGTGACAAGGATGACCAGTGATGTGACTAATATTCAGAACAGTATCTCCGGCGGGCTGCGCCCGGCGTGCAGGGGGCCTGTCATGCTGGTGGCGGCCACGGCGGTGGCCTTTTCGATCAATGCCAGACTGGCGGTCGTGTTTCTTGTGGCGCTGCCGACGCTTGGGATCTGTCTGTACCTGATCATAAAAAATGTGCGTCCCCTGTACGCGAAGATGCAGGGAGCCATCGACCTGGTGAACCGGATCATCCAGGAGAACCTGACAGCGGTCCGGGTAGTCAAGGCTTATGTAAGAGGAGAGTATGAGATCCAAAAGTTCGGGGAGGTAAACACGAATCTCCAGACCCAGTCTGAGCGGGCGTTTAAGCTCGCCATGACGAATATGGCGGCGATGCAGTTCGTCATGTACGGCACGATCATCAGCATCCTCTGGTTCGGCGGGGGCATGATCCGCGTGGGGACCATGCAGGTGGGAGAGTTGACCGGATTTTTAAGCTATGTGCTCCAGATCCTGAATTCCCTGATGATGATCTCCAATATTTTCCTCATGCTCACGCGCTCCCTTGCGTCCGGGAAGAGGATCATCGAAGTGCTGGATGAAGAGATCGACATCAAAGAAGACAAGGCGCAGGATATCGAGGTCACCAGGGGCGAGATCGAGTTCAGGCATGTCTACTTTAAATATAAGAAGGAAGCGGCGGAATATGTGCTCTCGGATATCAGCCTGCACATCCGGGCGGGCCAGACCGTGGGGATCGTCGGCCAGACAGGGTCCGCGAAGACAACTCTTGTCCAGCTCATACCGCGGCTTTATGATATCTCTGCCGGAGAGCTGCTCATCGACGGACAGCCGGTGGAGCGGTATCCGCTGAAACATCTGCGTGACGCGGTGGCGGTGGTCCTCCAGAAAAATACGCTCTTTTCCGGGACGCTGATGGAAAACCTGCTGTGGGGAGACAGCGCCGCTTCCCGGGAAGAGGTAGAGGAAGCCTGCCGGATCGCCGGGGCGGACGAATTTATCGGGCGTCTGGAGAAAGGGTATGATACGGAGATGGGCCAGGGCGGAGTGAATGTGTCCGGCGGGCAGAAGCAGCGTCTCTGCATCGCTCGGGCGATCCTGAAGAAACCGAAGGTGCTGATCCTGGACGATTCCACGAGCGCGGTGGATACTGCCACAGAGGCGCGGATAAGGGAGCAGCTCGCGCAGAAGCTGCCGGATATGACGAAGATCATCATCGCCCAGAGGATTTCCTCCGTGCGGCACGCGGACCAGATCGTGGTGCTGGACGACGGGAAGATCCGGGGCATCGGCACCCACGAGGAACTGCTGGCTGGCAATAAGATCTATCAGGAGATCTATGATTCCCAGAAGGAAGGAGCGGATCTGTAATGGCCAGATATACCGGATATAAACGCCCGAAAAATACTAAGAAAGCGCTCGGGGAATTATTTCACTACATGGGGTATCACAAGTGGCTCCTGCTTCTTGTGGCGGTGCTCGTGTTTATAAGCACAGGGGCAAACGTGGCGGGCACGTACCTTCTGAAACCTGTGATCAATCAGTTTATCCTGCCCGGGGATATCAGAGGGCTCATCTATGCTCTCGTCGGAATGGGGATCATGTACCTGTGCGGCGCGCTGTCTACTTTCGGATATAACAGGCTGATGGTAAAGACTTCCCAGAAGGTGGTGGCAGATATCCGCCGGGATCTCTTTGCCCATGTGCAGAAGCTGCCGTTAAAGTATTTTGACGCCCATACGCACGGAGAGCTGATGAGCCGGTTTACCAATGACGTGGATACCGTGCAGGAGGCGCTCAACAACAGTTTCACCATGGTGATCCAGAGCTCGCTGACTCTGACAGGCACTGTGGTCATGCTCCTCGTGCTCAACGTCAATATGTCTCTGATCGTGATCGTGTTCCTGTGTATCATGTTCTTTTTCATTAAATGGAACGGGAGACGGAGCAAAGAGTATTATGACAGGCAGCAGGCGTTCCTTGCGGATATCAATGGCTTTGTGGAAGAGATGGCTGCTGGGCAGAAGGTGGAGAAAGTCTTTAACCACGAAGAAGAGGACATGAAAGTATTCCGGGAGAAAAACGAGGCGCTGCGGCGGGCGTCCACTAAGGCTCTCGGGTACTCCGGGATGATGGTGCCGAGCATTGTGTCCCTGTCGTACGCAAACTATGCGGTGTCCGCCTGCGCAGGCGGGCTGCTGGCCATTGCGGGGATGATGGACCTGGGAAGCCTTGCCGCTTACCTTGTCTATGTGCGGCAGAGCGCGATGCCGCTGAACCAGTTCACGCAGCAGGTGAACTTCATCCTGTCCGCCCTGGCAGGGGCTGAGAGGATTTTTGAGATGATGCACGAGGAGCCGGAGATCGATGAAGGGAAGGTGCGACTTGTCCGCACGGAGAAAACAGGAGAAAACGGCAGGATCGGGTACGCGTATGCATGGCAGGACGAGAGGGGGAAGATGACTCCGTTAAAGGGGGACGTGAGGTTTGAAAATGTGACCTTTGGCTATGTGCCGGATCAGAAGGTGCTGGACGGGATCAGCCTGTATGCAAAGCCCGGCCAGAAGATCGCGTTTGTGGGCTCTACCGGAGCAGGGAAGACAACGATCATCAACCTGATCAACCGGTTTTATGAGATCCAGGGCGGGCGGATCCTCTATGACGGGATCGACATCAGGGATATCCGGAAGGATGACCTGAGGCGTTCCCTTGCCATGGTCATACAGGACACCCATCTGTTTACCGGTACGATCACTGACAATATCCGCTATGGGAATCTGTCGGCCACGGACGAAGAGGTGGCAGAGGCGGCGAGGCTTGCCAATGCGGATTCCTTTATCCGCAGGCTCCCGGACGGTTACCGGACCATGCTTTACAGCGACGGGAGCAATCTCTCCCAGGGGCAGAGGCAGCTTCTCGCAATTGCAAGGGCAGCGGTGGCGCATCCGCCGGTGCTCATCCTGGATGAGGCGACATCCTCTATCGATACGAGGACAGAGCGGCTGATCGAGAAGGGCATGGATGCGATCATGGAAGGCAGGACCGTGTTCGTGATCGCGCACAGGCTTTCGACAGTCCGCAATTCCAAAGCGATCATGGTACTGGAGCACGGGATGATCATCGAGAGAGGAGACCACGAGGAGCTGCTGGAACAGAAGGGACGGTATTACCAGCTCTATACAGGAATGTACGAATTAGAATAGAAGGGATAGAAGATGGGACAGCAGTTGAGGGAAATTTTATTTCAGATCGAACTGATCAAGAGAAAGAGGGTGCAGGAATTCCTGCTGGGGATTAGTCTGACGCCCGGGCAGGGGCAGGCGAGGATCCTTGTATTTGTGGACGCCCATCCGGCGGTCACCCAGAAGGAGATCGCGGACGCGTGCATGCTGGATGTGACGACCATGTCCAGGACGCTGGATAAACTGCAGAAACAGGGGCTGATCATAAGGGAGAGAGACCCGGACTGCAGGCGTTCCTGCCGGATCAGCCTGACAGAAGAGGGCAGGGAAAAGGCAGAGGCAGTGAGGATCGGATTTGCAGAGATCGAACAAATGATATGCAGCGGATTTCGCGAAGAAGAGATCAGACAACTGGCGGGTCAGCTTCTGAGGATCAAAGAAAACCTGCTAAGTGAAGGGGAAAGTGAACAGGAAAATGAATGAAAAAATGAATGAATGAGGAAATGAAATTTCAAAAACAAATCCTTTTTCCCTGAAAATGCGTTGATAAAAAATAAAATAATGCAGGAAAGGATTGACGAACTGTCATAAATTATATACAATAGCAGACAGTGAGTAAAAAAGAAAGTGGAGGAGTCCTGCGATGACTGCGTACAAAGATTTAAGTAAAGAAGAGTTATTGGAACTGAAAAACGGGCTTGAGGCTCAGTTTACAGAAGTAAAGGCAAGAGGGCTGAAGCTGGATATGTCCAGAGGAAAGCCGTCCGCTGAGCAGCTCAACCTGTCCATGGGTATGATGGATGTGCTCAACAGCAGCGCGAACCTGATCTGCGAGGACGGAGTGGACTGCCGCAATTACGGCGGGCTTGATGGGATCACAGAGGCAAAGCAGCTTCTTGCCGACATGATGGAAGTGCCGAAGGACAATGTGATCATCTTCGGGAACTCCAGCCTGAACGTGATGTATGACACCGTGGCGAGGGCAATGACCCACGGAGTGATGGGAAGCACGCCGTGGTGCAGGCTTGACAAGGTGAAATTCCTGTGCCCGGTGCCGGGATATGACAGACATTTTGCCATTACAGAGCACTTTGGTATTGAGATGATCAATGTCCCCATGACTCCCACAGGACCGGATATGGATATGGTAGAAAAGCTGGTCAGCGAAGACCCGGCGATCAAAGGGATCTGGTGCGTGCCGAAGTATTCCAACCCGCAGGGCATCACATACTCTGACGAGACGGTATTCCGCTTCGCGAACCTGAAACCGGCGGCGGAAGATTTCCGTATCTACTGGGATAATGCATACTGCGTACACCATCTGTATGAGGATAAGCAGGATTATCTGATCGAGATCTTAAGCGAGTGTAAGAAGGCCGGCAATCCGGATATGGTATATAAGTTCTCCTCCACGTCCAAGATCAGCTTCCCGGGCTCCGGTATCGCGGCGATCGCGGCGTCAGAGGCGAACTTAAAAGACATCCGCGATATGCTGAAGTTCCAGACAATTGGCCACGACAAGGTAAACCAGCTCCGCCACGTGCGCTTCTTCAAGGATGTGCACGGCATCGTAGAGCACATGAAGAAACACGCGGACATCATGCGCCCGAAGTTCGAGGCAGTCATCGAAGTGCTGGAGAGAGAGCTGGGCGGTCTGGGCATTGGCTCCTGGATCAAGCCGCTGGGCGGATATTTCATCTCCTTTGACGCGATGGAAGGATGCGCGAAGGCAATCGTGGCAAAGGCAAAAGAGGCAGGGCTCGTGATGACAGGCGCCGGCGCTACCTTCCCGTACGGAAAGGATCCGCACGACAGCAACATCCGTATCGCGCCGTCCTACCCGACGCCGGAAGAGCTTGCCGTTGCAGCAGATATCTTTGTCCTCAGCGTAAAACTTGTAAGTATTGATAAACTGCTTGGCAACCTTTAAAAAGTGTAAGGGGTCGGAGGATTTCAAGGGATATTTTCTGAATACTCAGAAAATATCCCCCGAAATCCTCCGACCCCTTGCATTTTTTATGTGCACTTTTCGGTATTCCAGAGGTGACATCCCGGTGTGTTTCCTGAACACCCGCTCAAAATAAGTCAGGTTTTCGTATCCTGCGGCTTCGGATATCTCAGAGATATTCATGGAGCCCTGCACCAGCAGAGTGCGTGCTTTCTGGATCCGGCGGGCGTGCAGGTATCCGGTCACTGTAAATCCGGTGACCTCCTTGAAGATCCGGCTTAAATAGCATTTGTTCATATAAAAATGTTCAGCTATGGAGCTGAGAGAGAGCGGGGAACAGCAGTTATCCGCTATATAGCATGCTATCTGTTCTATCTGCCTGTGGCGGGGATCGTCGGTGCGGGAGGATGCGGCGGAGTTTGCTTTGTTTTCCCACCGCTTGGCAAAAACGAACAGTTCCGCGACCAGGCTTTGGACGAGCAGGCGGAATCCGCAGTCTTTTGCCTTCAGCTCCCTGCCTGTTTCGAGGAGGAGACCTTTTACAAATTCCTGCTCACTGCTGTCCAGAGACAGGACGATACAGTCATCCCGGAAATATTCCGGCAGGGACAGTTCATCTGTGGCGGCAAACACAGACTCAAGATAAGAGTGGGAGATTTCCAGAAGGATACGGTCGTGGTGGGCTTCTCTGGAAAGGGCGGTCTTGTGGATCACATTGCGCCGGATAAAGACAAGGCTGCCCTGTTTCAGATGATAGATTTTCGTCCCGATAAAATAGCGCCGCTCTCCCTCAAGGAGATAATAGACTTCATAGTCATTATAGTGGATATGTACGTCAGACATTGTATACTCAAAATCCCGGACGATCCGGCTGATATACAGGCCTTTTATGGATCCTTCAAAAAGTATATTCTGCATGGCAGCTCCTTTAAAAACATTCCAAAAGCATCCACAAAGCCCCCGCAAAGCGCCCCCCAAATAGCCACAGAGCATCTGCCGGGTATCCCTAAAGTATCTTTTGGAAAAGAAAGTCAATATCGTATGAATAATTATAAAATAAGCAATATCGTGTGAGATTATTATACGATATTTTTTTATAATAATCGATAGAAAAATAAAAAAGGCAGGAGGCAGGGGATCCCCGGCTGAGATGCGGAGAGGAGAAGAAGATGAAGTATAAAGACAAAACGGTACAGGATGTGCAGATCGCTTATATCGGGGGCGGATCCCGCGGATGGGCGTGGACTTTTATGACAGACCTGGCGCTGGAGCCGGACATGAGCGGTACGATCCGGCTGTATGATATTGACAGAGAGGCAGCAGAGGCAAACGAGGTGATCGGCAATGCGGTCAGTGCAAGAGAGGATGCAAAAGGAAAGTGGGAATACAGGACCTGCGCCACCCTGGGAGAAGCACTCACAGGAGCTGATTTTGCAGTGATCTCCATCCTTCCGGGTACATTTGATGAGATGGAAGCAGATGTGCATCTCCCGGAACGTCTGGGGATCTGGCAGTCAGTGGGAGATACGGCGGGACCGGGCGGCATGATGCGGGCGCTCCGCACGATCCCTATGTTCGTGGAGATCGCTGAGGCTGTAAAAGAATACGCTCCTGAGGCATGGGTCATCAATTATACAAACCCTATGTCCCTGTGCGTGAAGACGCTGTATCACACGTTCCCGGAGATCAAAGCGTTCGGATGCTGCCACGAAGTGTTCGGCACACAGAAGGTGCTGAAAGGCATCCTGGAAGAGGAGTACGGGCTTCAGGACATCAGGAGAGAAGATATCCATGTCAATGTGCTGGGCATCAATCATTTCACATGGTTTGACTATGCTTCCTACATGGGGATGGATCTGTTCCCGGTCTACAGGGAATATGTGGATAAGCATTTTGAGGAAGGATTCCATGAGCGGGACATGAACTGGGCAAATTCCTGTTTCGCCTGCGCGCACAGAGTAAAATTTGACCTTTTCCGCCGCTTTGGCCTGATAGCGGCTGCCGGCGACCGCCATCTCGCGGAATTCATGCCGGGAGACGAATACCTGAACGACCCGGAGACAGTGAAGAAATGGAAGTTCGGGCTGACGACTGTGGCATGGAGAAAAGAAGACCTGAAAGATCGGCTTGAAAAGAGCAGGAGACTCTTGAGCGGCGGGGAGAGCGTAGAACTTAAGCCGACAGGGGAAGAAGGCATCCTTCTGATCAAAGCGCTCTGCGGCCTGACCCGGATGGTCAGCAATGTGAATATCCCCAACAGTGCGCTCCAGATCGCGAATCTCCCGGCTGATGCGGTCGTAGAGACAAATGCAGTATTTGAGCGGGATGCAGTGCGTCCGCTTTACGCGGGGAAACTCCCGGAAGATGTCAGAGGTCTTATTATGCCGCATGTAGAAAACCACGGTACGATCCTCCGCGCAGCGCTTAGCTGTGATAAGGAGGCAGTGGTACAGGCGTTCCTGAACGACCCGCTCGTAAAAGGCAAAAAGTGCGGAGAAAACGACGTCCGGCAGCTCGTAGACGACATGCTGAGGGCAACGCAGAAGTACCTGCCGGAAGGCTGGAAAGGACAGATATGATGAAGCGGGATGCACAGCAGGATGTACGGCAAGATGTGCAGCAGGCTGCACAGCAGGTCGTACGAGCTCAGTACCGTGCGGCGCTGAAAAATGACGTGACAGAGGCAGCACTGGAAGAAGCTGTCTCTGCATGCCGCCGGAAGATGGAAAAAGAAAAACAGGAAGGACGTCTCCTGACAGGCGGGATGTTCCGCTGGAATGAGCTTTTATTCCTCTATATGGAATATGTGACAGAAGAACCTGTGTCAAAAGGGGAAAATGAAGGAGCTGACAGCGCAGCGGGCCGGGAAGGTCAGACGGACTGGGCCGGGATCCCGGAGCAGTGGTTCCCGGAGATGGCGCCGCTCCTGCATACCTGGCCGGAACTTTCCGGAGAAACACACTGGGCGTACATGTACCCGGTCTTCTGGTTTGACACGCCGAAAGGACTGGAGACGTGGAGACGGAAGAAAGCGCCGGATAAGCGGTGCGGCAGGATCGCAGTGCTGTACCCGGAAAAATTGTTCTCCTATGTGTGCCACCATCAGGCGATCGTAGAAGAGGGGCTTCTCGTCGGGGACAGATATCAGATGATCTCCCTTCATGAAAACCTTCTCTTCTCCTACTTTGAGACGCCCCGTGACAGAGAGCAGGTAAATATCCGGAGAGAGGAAGGAGAGTCACTGGAAATACAGAAATGGGAGGCAGTGGATCCGGAGGCACATTTCAGACACTTTCCCGAGGCGGGGGGAGAGAATTTCCTCGTGATCGAGACCGTTATATCCGTGGGGTAAATGTAACAGTTCAGCCATCAGGCTGCGCGGAAGAGAAAATCATGCCCGCATGATTTTTCGAACGGGCAGCCCGATGGCTGAACTGTTACGGGTAAATCTGTACTTGTGGACGGTCTTATTGCATTTATCGCAAGAACGTGGTAACATAAACCCCGGACAATCGAATAACAGGTTTTCCCGGGCGGGGAGCGCCGTCCCGGGTTTTACTGTACATCAATACAGCCCTGCTGTACGAAATGTACGAAAACACATGCGAGGGAATCCGTGTTCCGGAGTGAGAGGGCGCCAGCAAGCGCCGACCGTTAAGTGTCAGCCCTGTCGTTGACGCGCCGTCCTTTTGGTAAGGTTATATTGGGCGGGAGAGCATGGCGGCACAAGTACAGGAGGTTCAGTGATGAAAAACGTCAACGTAAGAAAACTTGCCCTTGCGGGCATCCTTGTGGCAGTGGGGATCGTGTGTTCACCGCTGTCGATCCCGGTAGGAGCGTCAAAATGCGCGCCTGTCCAGCACTTTATCAATATCCTTGGAGGCGTGTTCTTAGGCCCGGGATATGCGGTGGGTATGGCTTTTGTGACCAGCCTGCTCAGGAACCTGATGGGGACAGGGACGCTTCTTGCATTCCCGGGTTCTATGTGCGGAGCGCTGCTCTGCGGACTGCTTTACAAATACGGGAAGCACCTGCCATTCGCCTACGCGGGAGAGCTGTTCGGCACATCTGTGATCGGCGGCCTTTTGAGCTACCCGGTCGCGACCCTGATCATGGGAAGCGAGAGCGCAGTGTTCGGATTTGTCATCCCGTTCTTTGTATCGAGCTGCGGCGGAACGGTCATCGCGGCAGTCCTTGTGACAGCGATGAAGAAGATGAAGGTATTTGACATCTATCTCGGCAATCTGGACACAGAGACACAGAAGACAAAAGGATGACCGGCAGGGAAAGCAGAAGAGGAAACGGCAAAAAGGAAGAATAAAACGGATATATAACAGAGAATAAAACAGATAGATCAAACGGGGAGCTTGCGTACCAAGCAGGCTGAGAGGAGAATGAATGTCTCGACCCGACACCTGATTTGGGTAATGCCAACGTAGGGAACATACAGAACCTCAGCGCGGGCGTACCCCATTTCAGGCGGTCACCCGCTTTTTTTATCTGTACAGCAGTTTTATCTGTCCTGCCGGTCCCGTCTGCTCAGCAGAAGAGGAGGTAACAGAGATGTTTAAAAATTGTCTGGAAAATGTAAGGAAAACAGTACCGCTGGTACATAATATCACAAACTATGTCACAGTCAATGATGTGGCAAATGTGCTGCTCGCCTGCGGCGGAAGCCCGATCATGTCCGATGAGGCGGAGGATGTGGAGGACATTACTTCTGTGTGCGGCGGGCTGAATATCAATATCGGCACACTTCACAAGACAAGTATCGAAGGCATGTTCCGCGCGGGGAAGAAGGCGAATGAGCTGGGACACCCGGTGCTCCTCGACCCCGTCGGGGCAGGGGCGAGCGCGCTGCGGACAAATACAGCGCTGGATCTGATGCGGGAATTAGACCTCGCTGTGATCCGGGGCAATATTTCCGAGATCAAGACACTTGCGCTCGGGAGCGGCACCACAAAAGGGGTGGACGCGGACGTAGCGGACGCGGTGACAGAAGAGAATCTTGACGAGGCAGTGGAGTTTGTGAAGCGGTTCGCAAAAGAGACGGGCAGCATCATCGCGGTGACAGGAGCCATTGACCTGGTGTCTGACGGGGAGAAATGCTATGTGATCCGGAATGGACGCCCTGAGATGGGGAAGATCACAGGGACGGGCTGCCAGCTTTCCGGCATGATGACAGCCTATGTCACGGCAAATCCCGAGGACAGGCTGGAAGCGGCGGCAGCGGCTGTGTGCGTGATGGGGCTTGCGGGCGAGACCGGGTGGAGCCGGATGCAGGAGGGCGACGGCAATGCCACCTATCGGAACCGGATCATTGACGCGATTTATAACATGACGGGAGAAGACCTGGAGAAAGGGGCAGACTATGAGATCAGATAATACGGCGTGCAGAGAAGAGGACCTGCTCCTCTATGCAGTGACTGACAGGAGCTGGCTTGGCGGGCATACGTTATATGAGCAGGTAGAGCGTGCGTTAAAGGGCGGAGTGACCTTCGTCCAGCTCAGGGAAAAGACACTGGATGAGGCTGCGTTCCTCGAGGAAGCAAAGGAGATACAGAAGCTCTGCGCCCGCTATGGAGTGCCCTTTGTGATCAATGACAATGTGGAGATCGCGGCAGCCATCAATGCGGACGGAGTCCATGTAGGGCAGAGCGATATGGAAGCCCTGGACGTCCGCAGGAAGCTGGGGCCGGACAAGATCATCGGTGTGTCCGCCCAGACCGTGGAGCAGGCGCTCAAAGCCCAGGAGCACGGGGCGGACTATCTCGGAGTGGGAGCGGTATTCCCCACAGGCTCCAAGGCAGATGCGGTGGAAGTGAGCCACGAGACAGTAAAGGCGATCTGCGAGGCAGTAGACATCCCGGTCATCGCCATCGGCGGGATCACAAAGGAAAATGTAAAGGAGCTTGCCGGGTGCGGGATCTGTGGGATCGCCGTGATCAGCGCGGTCTTCGCGCAGGAGGATATCGAGAGCGCCGCGCGGGAGTTGAGAGCGCGCACGGAAGAGATGTTAAGGGAGAGCTGAGGTATGATCAAAGGCGTAATATTTGATGTGGACGGCGTACTGCTCAATTCGATGCCGGTCTGGGAAAATCTGGGAGAGCTGTATCTCCGGCATCTGGGGATCGAGGCGGAAAAGGACCTGGGGACAAAGCTGTATACAATGAGCCTGGAGCAGAGCGCGGAATACCTGACCGAAACATACCACCTTGACCTGGCTCCGGAACAGGTCATAGCAGGGGTCAACCGGGAGGTGAAAGACTTCTATGCCAGCCGGGTGCCGCTCAAAGAAGGAGTGCGTCAGTACCTGAACGAATTCCACGAAAAAGGAGTGCCCATGGTGATCGCGACGACCGGGGACAGGCAGAATGCGCAAGCAGCCCTGAAAAGGCTCAATGTACTGCGGTTTTTCCAGGGGATCTTTACCTGTTCGGAGATCGGCAGCAGTAAGAATGAGCCGGACATCTATTACGCCGCGGCGCTCCAGCTCGATACAGATCCGGGGCAGACCCTGGTCTTTGAGGACGCTTACCATGCCATCCGCACGGCGAAGAAAGCCGGATTTAAGACGGTCGGCGTCTATGACAGGGCGAATGACAGAGACCTTGCGCACATCTGGAACACAGCGGATATCTATCTGCCGGAGTTCCAGGATTTTAACATATTCTGGAAAAGGGCGTCTGCGCTCTGATGCGGAAGCACAGGACAGACACTTTTCAGCGGCAGGCCGGGGGCACCACTTTCTGCCGCTATATAAAATTAATGCTGAGAAACATGCAAAAGAAGAAAGGATGAGGAACAATGAAGACAGCATTAACGATCGCCGGGAGCGATTCCAGCGGAGGCGCCGGGATTCAGGCAGATATCAAGACAATGACCGCGAACGGCGTGTTTGCCATGAGCGCGGTCACAGCACTGACTGCACAGAATACGACCGGCGTGACAGGGATCATGGAGGTATCTCCTGAATTTCTAAAAGAACAGATCGACTGTATTTTCACGGATATCCGCCCGGACGCGGTAAAGATCGGGATGGTATCTTCCGCGGAGCTGATCCGCGCGATCGCTGAGAAACTGAAAGAGTATCAGGCGGAAAATATCGTGGTGGACCCGGTCATGGTGGCGACCAGCGGGGCAAAGCTGATCAGCGATGACGCCATTGGGACCCTGAAGGAAGCCCTTCTCCCCATGGCAGATATCCTGACGCCGAATATTCCCGAGGCGGAAGTGCTCTCCGGGATGGAAGTGAAGACAGAAGAGGATATGGTAAAGGCGGCGGAAAAGATCAGCCGGACCTATCACTGTGCCGTGCTGTTAAAAGGCGGACATCAGTTAAACGACGCAAACGACCTTCTCTGCCGGGGAGAGGAACACCGCTGGTTTTACGGGAAGCGCATCGATAATCCCAATACCCACGGTACGGGCTGCACCCTGTCCAGCGCCATCGCGTCAAACCTGGCGAAAGGCTTTGACATGGAGACAGCCGTGGAGCGGGCAAAGGCTTACATATCCGGCGCGCTTGGGGCTATGCTGGATCTGGGGAAGGGCAGCGGCCCTATGAACCACGCCTTTGACATCTCCGGGGAATACATAAAGGAATCTGACAGGGCAGCTGAACAGACCGGATCCGGCGCAGCGGGATCCGCAGGGAACGGAAAGGAGGGCGTATAAGAATGGAAGCGAAACGTACCTCTGTATTTGAGAACAGCCTGATCTGGTTCGGCGCAGGAGTCTCCATCGCGGAGATCCTGACCGGTACGTATCTGGCGCCTCTGGGATTCCAGAAGGGACTTGCCGCGATCATCACAGGCCATGTGATCGGCTGCCTGATGATGTTCTTCGCGGGGCTGATCGGCGGGAAGATGCGAAAGAGCGCCATGGAGACTGTAAAGATGAGCTTCGGCCAGAAAGGCGGGCTCCTGTTCGCGGTCCTGAATGTGCTCCAGCTTGTGGGCTGGACAGCGATCATGATCTATGACGGCGCTCTGGCTGCGAACGGCACCTTCAATACCGGCGCATGGGTGTGGTGCATTGTGATCGGCGCACTGATCATCCTGTGGATCGCTGTGGGTGTGACCAATCTGGGGAAACTCAATACAGTCGCCATGGCTGCGCTTTTTGTGCTCACGGTCCTGCTGTGCAGAGTCATCTTCTTTGGAGATTCCGGCGCGGCGGCTGACCTGGGCAGTGAGGCCATGAGCTTCGGCGCGGCGGTAGAACTCTCCGTGGCAATGCCGCTCTCCTGGCTGCCCGTGATCAGCGATTATACACGGGAGGCGGAAAAGCCGGTGAAGGCGACTGCTGCCAGCGTGATCGTCTACGGCCTGGTGAGCTGCTGGATGTACGTCATCGGCATGGGCGCGGCGATCTATACAGGAGAGTCAGATATCGCGGTGATCATGGTAAAAGCAGGGCTGGGGATCGCGGCGCTTCTGATCGTGATCTTCTCCACTGTGACAACCACCTTCCTGGATGCGTACTCTGCAGGTGTTTCGTCGGAATCTGTTTTCCCGAAGCTGAAAGGGAAACATGTGGGGATCATCGTGACCGTCATCGGCACTGTGGCTGCGATCCTGTTCCCGATGGATGATATCACGGATTTCCTCTATCTCATCGGGTCTGTGTTCGCGCCTATGATCGCAGTGCAGATCGCGGATGTGTTCCTGCTGAAAAAAGAGAAAGATCCGGGAGACTTTGAGTGGAAAAATCTCGTGATATGGCTGATCGGTTTTATCTTCTACCGGTGGCTCATGACCGTGGATATCCCGGTGGGGAATACGCTGCCTGACATGGCGGCGGTCATTGTGCTCTGCCTGATCGCGGAAGCGGTCTTCGGGCGGAAAGAAAAAGACGCAAAAAACAGATAAACTAAAGAAAGAAAAAGAAAGAGAAAGAAAGGGAGGGCGCAGCCGAGGGCAGACAGAGCCGTGGCAGGGCGCCTTCCTTTTTTACGGCGTGTATGCTATAATTTCCCCAATAGTCCTGCAAAAGTTTAAATGAAAGGAGAGAGACAAATGAAAAAATTTATTGAGGAATTTAAGGCATTCGCCCTTCGGGGGAATATGATGGACATGGCGGTCGGCGTTATCATCGGCGGCGGTTTTACCGGTATCGTCACATCTCTTACGGACAATTTTATCAATCCCATCCTGAACCTTGTGACACGGGCGGAGATGTACACGCTCCGGGACCTGGTAAGGTTTGCGTCCAGATTCGCATCTGACCTGTTAAATTTCCTGATCCTGGCATTTGTGCTGTTCTGCCTGATCAAAGGCATCAATAAGATCATGGCGCTCGGGCAGAAGAAACAGGAGCCGGCAGCCCCGTCCACGAAAAAATGCCCGTACTGCCTGAGTGATATACCGGTACAGGCGACACGGTGCCCACACTGCACATCCGTGCTCCCGGAAAAAACAGAGAGCGCTGAGACGGTTTAAGATTAAAAAGGAATGGAGAGTACAATATGGACAGTTCAATGTTTATCGGCACATGGTGGGCCCTGGTGCCGCCGCTTCTGGCGATCCTGCTCGCCTTTATCACAAAGGAAGTATACAGTTCCCTCTTTATCGGCGTGGCAGTGGGAGCACTGCTTTACAGCGGTTTTCATCCGTGGGAGTCGTTTGTGAATTTTTTTGAGATTATGAAGGACAGCATGAATCTGAATATCCTGATCTTTGATGTCCTCCTGGGCATGATCATTGTCCTCATGGCGAAGTCAGGCGGTTCCGCTGCCTACGGGAAATGGGCGGGGACCAAGATCAGATCCAAGAGGAGCGCCCTTCTCGCGACGGCGGGGCTGGGAGTCCTGATCTTTGTGGACGATTATTTTAACTGTCTGACCGTGGGTTCGGTCATGCGCCCGGTGACAGACCGGTATAAAGTGTCAAGGGCAAAACTTGCATACATCATTGACGCCACGGCTGCCCCGGTGTGCATCATCGCTCCGGTGTCAAGCTGGGCTGCGGCGGTGAATTCTTACGTGCCGGAGGACGCGGGGATCAGCGGGTTCCAGCTTTTCCTCAGCACGATCCCCTATAACCTGTATGCCATCCTTACGCTGGTCATGGTGTTCTACATCGCCATTACGGCATTTGATTTCGGGCTGATGAAGAAGCATGAGGACAATGCGGCGAAGGGAGATCTCTTTACCAGCGGGGCGGAAGAGTTTGAGCAGGTGTCTGAGGATGAAGTCAATCCCAACGGGAAGGTGATCGACCTGGTACTGCCGGTGGCAGTGCTCATCGTGTCCGCCATCGGGGCGATGATCTACACAGGCTTCCTCGGCGGGGCGGAGGATATCATCACGGCATTTTCCGGATGCGACGCTGAGACAAGCCTGATCTTTGCGACGCTGGTCACTGTGTTCTTTATGCTCCTCCTGTATCTGCCGCGGAAGGTCGTGACATTCAAAGGATTCATGGACAGCCTGGCGGACGGGTTCAAGCTCATGGTGCCTGCGGTCACGATCCTGATCTTCGCATGGTCGCTGAAAGGCATGGGAGATGCTCTTGGGCTTGCGGATTTTGTGGGCCATGTGGTGGGGGACAATGCCTCGGCAAGCATCTTCATCCCGGCGGTCCTCTTTGCAGCGGCAGTGTTCCTGTCCTTTTCCACAGGGACTTCCTGGGGGACCTTTGCGATCCTCGTGCCCATCGCCACAGCGATGTTCTCAGGCGGAGCGGATATGCAGATGATGGTCATCTCTGTCTCAGCGGTCCTGGCGGGCGCAGTGTGCGGGGATCACGTATCGCCGATCTCGGATACGACGGTCATGTCTTCGGCGGGCGCCCAGAGCAACCATATCAACCATGTGTCCACGCAGATGCAGTATGCGGCCATTGTCACAGTCATCAGTTTCGCGGGATACATCTTTGCCGGATTCGTGCATGTCTGGTGGATCGTGCTGGGGGCCAGCCTGATCGTACTGCTGGCCGTGCTGACAGGGATGAAAACATATCTCGGAAGAAAGCAGGAGCGGGCAGATGGATGAGAGAAGGCCCGTCGGCATGGGTGCGGATGGCAGAGACGCTGCTGACAGGAGAGCCGGCGGCAGAAATTCCGGAGAAAAAGTCTGCATAAAAGCGCCGTATATCGACCAGAGCGGCGCTTATCCCACCGGCTGCGAGAGCGTATCAGCAGTCATGCTTCTGCGGTTTTTAGGAGTTGGGATCTCTGTGGATGAATTTATCGAGAAGTATCTGGACAAACAGGGATTTGAAGAGCGGGACGGAGTGCTGTACGGGCCGGATCCCCGGAAATATTTCTGCGGGAGCCCTTATGACGCGGATTCCTTCGGGTGCTACGCGCCGGTAGTCGCGAAGGCCCTGCGGCGGGCGCTGGGCAGCGGGTATACAGTGACTGATGAGACGGGCGTCCGGCTGGAAGAACTGGCCCGGCGCTATCTGGACCGGGGGATGCCGGTCGTCTGCTGGGCGTGCATCAATATGCGGGAGCCAGTCGTCGGCCCGCAGTGGAAACTCCTGGATACGGGCGAGACGTTTACGTGGATCTCCAACGAGCACTGTATGCTCCTCGTCGGATATGATGAAGAAGGGTATTATTTTAACGACCCATATGACAATAACGGGCTCATCTGTTATCCGAAAGAAACGGTGGAGGAGCGGCACCGGGCGCAGCATATGCAGGCTGTGGGAGTGCGGAAGAACGGGAAGTGACTGTGAAAGGCGGCGAGCGGGAAAGAGCCGTTGAAAAACGTTAGGAAAGGCGATAAGGAAAAGCGACAGCGGAAGATCGATAAAATTTGTACTATACATTCCCGGTGCGGCGTGGTATAATAACCGATGGACGCGGAAGCATAGCTCAGCTGGGAGAGCGCTCGCCTGACTAGCGGGAGGTCATGGGTTCGAGCCCCGTTGCTTCCATCGATCCTTTTGGGGTATTAGCGCAGCTGGGAGCGCGCCACATTCGCATTGTGGAGGCCACGGGTTCGAATCCCGTATACTCCATTATATAAGTCCAGTGTTTATGCGGGTTTTCAATTTTCGTGTTACATGAATTTTTTGAAAGCCCGCATTGATTTTTTATTATCTGGCTTGTTAAAGAGAATAAGCCACGCCTTGTATTTTTTCTCGTCAAATGTCGCATCTTTAGTTCGGAATCCGGAAGGTCAATAAAAGTCATGTGGCTGCCCCGAAGATGATACAATATTCCTGTCGAAAAGACGTACATCTTCGGATGTGCATTTCCGCCTGATGCGCCGACATCGGGTGGTTGACTTTTTAAGCACATTTGCTATAATGTATTTAACAAGACAACTGGGATAGATAGATGAAGCCTATCCGTCCCGGGCAAGATTTTAAACTACGAAAAGTAGTCGCTTATCCTACCAAGATACGGGCGACTACTTTTTCCGTTTATCATAGAAACTTTTTACAAGAGTGATGATTGCAATAATCATTAGTACAAATGTAAATAAGTCGTCGTATGTAACGTACATAAGCACCACCCCTTTCGCAAGACTCCGAAACGGATGGATTCCATAAAAGCCGCCTTAAATGAGTAAAGCCCTAGGTATCAGCCAATCCCGTATCATGGGAAACCTACCACCTAAGGCCTGTTTACTTAATAACTCTCGTCGCGTCTATATACTATGCCGGAGGCAGTCAAAAATCAATAAATTTTGTGTGAATTTTTCTAAAATATTAGAGCTACTCTAAAATAATATTTTATTCCAGAAAAAGCACCTTCAGAATAAACTTCTGTTGGTGCTTTTGGTATCTCAACAAAAGAATCGGATTTCCCCGAATTGCGCATACCACTTATCCGTGATTAAAATATGATCCGATCCTAAAGATTTGAGGCATCCGCAAAGCCTCCTTCCTGGGAAAATTCGATTATTAAATGTGCATTATTTCGAACGAATGTTTTGAAATACTCTAGTTCTACGTCTGAATACCCATTATTTTCCCATTTATATTCCGGCAGCCAGCAGACAGCATTGTGAAAGCCATCTTTTTCGTCCGGTGTTTCAATGTATACTTTTACTTTACCGTCCGATAACATTTCAGAATGTGTAATTTCCGTATCATCATTTAAAGTCATGTATGGATACATCATAATATCAATCTCCCATACGCGATCATCCCGGCGATCCCCACGGCTCCCGCAGCATAGATGCAGTTGATGACCATGCACACCTGCATCCATTTGTTCCTGACGTTTCCCGCCGCATAGGCGAGCACGGAAAAGATTCCGGAAAAGATCATAAACGCGGCATAGCTGTAGATAATGATCTCCGCCGCAGGGGACTCCAGCGCCCAGTCAAAGGTGCGCAGGGGCAGGATCGTCCACGGGATAAACAGCATAAGAGTGGCAATGGCAGTACAGATTTTATTTTTCATATTCATGATTTCCTTTCGTATTATTATTTTTCAGATTTATTTCCTTTCAGCAGCTCCAAAGCGGACGCAGGCAATGGCCAGCGCGGCGGCGGTGATCAAAATGGCGGCGGGCAGCCATGGCAGCCAGTCGATCCGGGTGTCATACATCCCTTCTGCGGCTTTCCCGTACTGTACCATCAGCAGGTAAAATGGGTAGCTCATTGGGTAGGCGAACCAGATTTTTGTATTGATGATCAGCACGGACGGCACGATGGAGGCAAGTCCGATCCCTACGGAAAAGACCGGGGTCTGGATCAGGCAGGCGACCATCCAGAAAACTGCCGCCATGGGGATGGCGCCGGCGTAAATGCCCAGTGTGTTCCCGCAGACATAGAGCGGGTCCAGGATGAAATCATAATCCTGTATCCGGGAGACAAGCACGGCACTGAGGTAATATGCACAGACTGTCATGAGCATCTGGGCAGATGCCAGCAGGATGAGCACGGTGAATTTGGCGAGGCACAGCTTTGCGGAACTCACCGGCAGGGACAGCATTTTCATGATGCCGCCGTGGGAGCGTTCGGTCTGGATGAGGAGTACCGTACAGATGACCAGTGATGCAGGGATCATGAACCACACCATTCCCATATAGCCCTGGATAAAGAAGTTGTTTTCCGGGGTGATCGGGATCCCTCTGGTGTCAAAAGCAAAGTCAGAGTTGATGATACCGGGGACCCACATCATGATGACCGGGACCAGCAGGATCAGCAGGATCTTAGACCGCTTGATCTTTTTCAGTTCCACGCTGATAAGAGAAAAGAAATTCATTCTACACACCTCCTGAGTTTTTGGTAAATGAGTTCCAGTGCGCCGAACAACAGGACCTCAGCGGCGCACACGCCGAGAAAGAGAAAGACCCGGTCATTTTCCTCTGCTGCGGCGAGCGTCTGGTAAGGGGAGCTGAACGGGAAAAGGCTCAGCACCGCATGATCCTGGGGAAAGATGAGGAGAGTAAACGCCAGGATCACACCGATCCCGAGGGACACCCACATATTTCTGCAGGCAGAGGCGATCACGAGCATCAGGATGACCGTAGGCAGGGCGGCTCCCCACTGAAAGAGGATACTCCCCAGGAGACCTTTCAGCAGTTCCGCTGCATCCGGGATGCGGTCCGGGAACCAGTGAAGTGCGCACCCTGTGACCGCGAGGATTTCCACGGCAGTCATCATCGCCAGCATCACCGCGGCGATCACGGATTTGCCCAGGAATATGCTCCCGGCGCGGATCGGCAGCACATCCATTTTCTGGGCGCCGTTGTCCGCATACTCTGTGTGGTACATGATGCAGGCTCCGCAGATGGAGACAAGGATATTCAGCATTGCCATCATCTGCCAGTCCGCATCCATGAGGATGTCAAAAGGGCGTCCGGGCATTGCGGTGAATGTCTCCGGGCGGAAGAGCATATTTGCCAGGGGAAATGCCGCGGCGAGGAGGGCGCCCCCGAGGAAAGCGGGGAGATAGCCGGTCCGCTTCAGTTTTTTGATCTCCAGGTTCAGTGCCATGCCCTGCCGCCCCCTTTCCTGTTATCTTCATCGATCATGGCAAGGAAGGTCTCTTCCAGATTGTCTGTGGGAAATCCGGCTTCATGGGCGCTGGATCTTAATTCATCCATTGTCCCTTCGAACAGCAGGCGGCCGTGGTTGAGGATCCCGATCTCATCCGCCATCAGCTCTACTTCGGAAAGCAGGTGGGAGGAGACGAGCACAGTACAGTCAAACTGACGGGGCAGGGACTTTATGAGGGTGCGGATCTCGTGGATGCCGGCCGGGTCGAGACCGTTGGTGGGCTCATCCAGGATCAGGATGGGCGGGCGTCCTATGAGCGCCCCGGCAAGCCCGAGCCTCTGCTTCATGCCGAGGGAATATTTTTTCGCCGGTCTGTTCCGGAACTGGGACAGCCCGACAAGCTCCAGCGCGTCCCGGACGCTGCTCCTGGGAAGCCCAAGGATCCTGCGGATGATATCCAGGTTTTCTTCCCCGGTCAGGCTGCCGTAAAAGGCGGGCGCTTCGATAAAAGAACCGACTTCCTTCAGGATGGATATCCGGTCGGACGGATAGGTCTTCCCGTCGATCTGAAAGCTCCCTCCCGTGGGGCGGGTAAGCCCGAGGAACATTTTCATGGTAGTGGATTTTCCCGCGCCGTTAGGACCGAGGAAGCCATATACGCTTCCCTTGCGGATATGCAGGTTTAAATGAGAGACAGCAGTAAAGCCGCCGTACGTTTTCGTCAGATCCTTTGTTTCAATAATATTCATAATTTCCTGAACTCCTTTCAGTATCCGGTGCCTGCGCGGCGTAAAAGTATCCGCGGCATTTCCACCGGTGATTTTTCCTGACAGTTAAAGTATAGAATGCCGTCCTTACGGAGACCTTCTCCCTTCCTTACGTTTACCTTACATTTAGGGAAAGAGAAATGAGAGCAGGCTCTTCTGTGCTATAATCAGAAGCAGGAGGGATGGATGATGGAGCAATATTATCTGAAACAGAAAAAGATCCTTCTCGTGGATGATGAGAAGGAAATCCTTGACATGATAACAGATTTTCTCAGCAGGGACGGATATACACAGATACGGACAGCGGGCACCGTCAAAGACGCGCTCAGGACAGCAGAAGAATGGGGAGCGGAGCTTGCAGTCCTTGACGTCATGCTGCCGGACGGGGATGGCTTTTCCCTGTTTGAACAGATGCGGAAATTTACAGAGATCCCCGTGCTCTTCCTGACCGCGCGGGGAGAGGACGAGGACAGGATCCGCGGGCTTGGGCTCGGGGCGGACGATTATATGGTCAAGCCATTTCTGCCAAAGGAACTGCTGCTGCGCATCGGTATCATCCTGCGGCGTTATTATAAGGCGGAAGACCCGGCAGTGGAACTGGCAGGGTGCAGGATCGATCTTGCCCGGGCCGAGGTGGTCAAAAACGGAGAACATCTGCCCCTGACTGCGAAAGAACACGAGATCCTGTCAGTATTGTACCGGAATGCAGGGCGGATCGTGACGATCGACCAGCTCTGCGAGGCGGCGTGGGGAGAGAATCCATTTGGGTATGAGAACAGCCTTATGGCGCATATCCGCAGGATCCGGGAAAAGATCGAGGCGAATCCGTCGAAGCCGGTCTCCCTGATCACGGTCAGGGGGCTGGGGTATAAACTGGTGCTGGAGGGGAGAAGATGACGAGTGTGGGAAAGCTGATCCGGAGATTTGTCGGGATCCTGGTCCTGAGCATGTTCCTCCTTTTTATAGTGAATGTGGTGATCCTGCTGGCAGTGGCGTCCACGCAGAATCCCGGCATCGGCCCGTGGACGACTGCGCAGGAGACGGAAGCCGGGCTGCAGAAAACAGAGGCCGGATATACTCTGTCTGATGAGATGACGAAAATGCTGAAAGATAAGGATGCATGGGCAGTCTATATTGACAATGACACCGGAAAGGTACTGTGGCATACAGAAAACCTGCCGTCAGAGATCCCCATGCAGTATACGATCGCAGACATTTCCAGCCTGACAAGGGGCTATCTGGCAGATTATCCCACCTACACCGCAGGCTCTGAAAACGGGCTGGTGGTCGTGGGCTTTCCGAAAGACCGGTACTGGAAGCACATGAGCCCTTCCTGGGATTATGATTTCATCAGGAACAGCCCGTACATCGCGCTGTCTGCGATTGGGATCAATGTTGCCGTGGTCCTTCTGATCTATGTGACTGCAAATACAAAGCTGCTCCGCTCTGTGAGGCCCATCGCGGACGGGATCCAGGCGCTGCCGACGAAGACGCCTCTGTATGTGAAGGAGAAGGGGCTTTTGTCGGATCTGGCAAAAGATATCAACCGGACAGCGGATATCCTTCAGTCCCAGAGAAGAGACCTGAGGAAAAAGGAAGCCGCGAGGGCTGACTGGATATCAGGAGTCTCCCATGATATCCGCACCCCCCTCTCCATGGTCATGGGGTATGCGGGACAGCTTGAAGACGCACCGGAGCTTTCGGAGGACGACAGGAGAAAAGCAGCCATCATCCGGCAGCAGAGTGTAAAAATGAAAAATCTGGTAAATGACCTGAACCTGGCGTCTAAGCTGGAATACAATATGCAGCCGCTCCGTTCTGAACAAGTGAATATGGCGGCAGTGGCGCGGCAGTGCGCGGCGGATTTCATGAATACGGATATCAGCGGGAAATACCCTCTGGAATGGAAGGCGCAGGAAAACCTGCCTTCCTGTGTAGTCAGGGGAGATAAGACCCTGCTGGGCAGGGCGCTGAACAACCTGCTGAATAATGCCCAGACCCACAATCCCGACGGATGCCATATAACGATGGGATTCCAGGTGGAAGAAGATTCCTGCTGCATTGCCATAGAAGATGACGGCGTGGGGATCCCGGAAGAGAAGCTGGAAAAGCTGAAAAATACGCCTCATTATATGATGAATGACAGCGGGGCGGATGAACCACGCCATGGGCTGGGGCTTTTGATCGTACAGCAGATCATCAAAGCGCATCACGGGGAAGTGAAGTTCTCTTCCGGGGCGAATGGCGGGCTGCGGGTGGAGATCCGGCTGCCGCGATGGGCGTAAATTTCTCTCAGGTGCTCCGGGAGGCTCTGATGAGTAAAATGAATGCAGGCAAATGATCGGAAAATAAACAGAAAAAGGGGAACAGGCGAAGATCCGCTGTTCCCCGAAAATATGGACCTGGCGGGAATCGAACCCGCGTCCAAAAACCTATCCCATGTACTTCTACTATCATAGTCCGTTCTTTTTCATTCCCTCTGCCGCACGGAAACGGACATCCCTGCGGGTTCAGTAGCTTCATGATACGCCTGACGGCTCAAAGCTTTGCCGTCATCGTTTCTCACATGTTTGATGCCAGATCCCTGAGGTGTGAGTGCCCCGGGGCTGACATGCGGCAATTAGGCCGCAGCTAATTCGTAATTATCGTTAGCGTTTAATTTTAAGTTTGCGATTTGACGCATCAGCCTGCGGATAGCTTCTCCATCTTCAAGATCCCTGTCGAAACCAGTACAAGCCCGGAATAATAGTACAGTAAGATCTGTACGGATAAAAAGTATGCTGGTGCATACATACTATATACTATAGTGGCGGCTGTGGGAAAAGTCAAGGAACAGACAAAAACTTCTTGAAAATGTTCCTTGTTTTTGCGGCAGTCATTTCAGTGATGCCGGATCAGGTACAGGCGGCGGAAAAGAAGTATCTGATGCTGCAGGTCAGGCTGCTGACAGACGAAGGGATCAAAGAATACGGGGATGGCCTGGATCTCAGCGGCCTTACGTTCTGCCTGCTTGGACAGAGGACGGACAGCGGGCAGTGGGAGCCGGTAGAGACTGCATACGATGAGGCTGTTGGAGAAGTTGTGAGTGTGGATTATTATTATTTCAGCTATTTCAAGGCGGATTTCGGGCGTATTACAGACCCGGAGCTGTACAGTGCCTTTAAGGTTGTGCTGAAAGAGAACAGTTCCTATGCAATGGAAGATCTGGCAGTAGAACTTGGCGACATCGGGCAGCTGACAACTCCGAGCAAGGACTATTACCTGGACCTGACAAAGAAAGTAGTTCCGGCAGACAGTACGGAAGCAACGGCTGATATTATTTCCGCAGGCTGGACCGGGACCGGCACAGAGCCTGACCCATACAGCGCGGCTGTTACGGTGGACCGTTTTACGGATGAGATAAATATCCGTACGGCAAATGAAAACGCGGTGATCACTTATGGACAGCAGGATTATACCGGCAGGCTTACGGCAGTGGTAAACTATGGCAGCAATGTTTATGAGTTTACTGTAACATCCGAAGACGGAAGCAAGGTGAGCTGTTACAGGGCAGAGGTCACGAGGGAAAAATATGACCCTCTCCCGCCGTCAGCTTCTCTGAAAGGGGTATCGCCAAGCGCGGAAGGTGGCGCTGATGGAATGATCACTGGTCTTGACAGCGCCAAATTATACGAATACAGAGGTGAAAACGACACGGATTATACTCCTGTCAAACAGGGCAGCACGGAAATTACAGGACTGACTCCGGGGAAATATTATGTGAGATTTGCTGAGACTGAGAGCCAGTATGCGAGCAAGGACAGGGAAGTTGTGGTAAAAGAGCCGGTTATACATACCATCACCCTGCCGGAAGAAAATATACCGGAAGGGATTACCGTACTGGAGTGCCCGGAGACGATGACAGAAGGAAGGACGTTTACGATCCGGCTGCAGCTTCCGGAGAATACACTGATAAAAAATATCGGATACAGCTATAAAGCGGGAGAATGGACAGCTACGTCTGCCTTTTCAGGTGTACAGCATATGCAGGAGGACGGACACACTGTGGCTGTGCTGCAGAGAGACGCCCTGAGCCATGATATCACGATCACCGGGATCACTCTCCTGGAAGGGAAGTATTATACAGTGACCGCCGGCCCGGAGGATACAGAGTCGGCATCGCCTTTTATCCAGTGTGAGATTTCTGTTACAGGAGAAGGAGAGCTGGTGAGCGGCGATACATATTATGAAGAGGGGTCAGATATTACGGCTGTGGCAGCGATCCGAGACGACTGGAGAGGATATGCGGAACTGAGCAGCCTTACAGTGTACAGGAAGGGGACTGATGAGGTGATCGAGCCGGATTCCCTGACGAAGACGGATAAAAATGAATGGTCGCTTAGTCTTGCAGTGCAGGATGATATTGAAATCCGGTTTGGCATATATACCTATCCGTGTGATACGGCTGAACTGGATGAGGTGATCGCGCTGATAGGGGATCTGGATCAGTATGTGGATAATGCCGAAAAGGATATACTTATCACAAGACTGAATGAGCAGGGGGCGTTCAGGAAACAGCCGCTGAAGAACCAGCCGATGGTAGACAATTATACAGCCCTGCTCCGGGCGGCGTATGAGTCTGCGACAGTGAGGGCCGACCTGACAGACAGCAAAGAGGTCAGTGTAACTTTGGAAGGAAACCCGCATACTTATGACGGAAAACCGTGGGAGCCGGGTGTCACTGTGACCTATCAGGGGAATGTACTCAGAAAAGGAATCGATTATCTGGTGTATTTCCCGGAAGATATGACATCTGTGGGAGATAAGGATATCCGCATAGAATTCATCGGGCTTTACAGAGGCGAGATCACTGTAAAGGGCAGTATAGTAGAAAAGCAGGCAGACAGACCGGCGGACCAGAGCGGTGAAGGAAATAAAGCGGCGGATACAGGTGTCCGGGACAGCTATGCAGGGTATGTTTCCGCGGCCCTGTCCAGTATGCTGCTGATGAGTGCGGCAGTAGCGGTAAGGATGAGAAAAAAGAAATAACCCAGAAGTAATATAAATGGCGGCCTGAAAAAGCAGGTCCTGTCAGAAACTCGGGAGAGTTTGGGCGGGATCTGTTTTTTTAAGTTGATTTAACATATTTATTTTTTGCGGATATAGATTTTTTGCCGGGGATATGTGATAATGGTTATCGGACTAAATCCTGTTCCGGTGTATGGACGGTGGATGCCATGCATCCGGCAAATAAATATGTATAGGAAAAGAGGAATCTACATGCCTACAACATACGCACATTATAAATTCGGCAAAGAAGTGATCAGCGCTCTGCCGCGCCCGCTCCAGAGCGCGATCGAGAATCACAGGGAGCTGTTTGATATCGGCGTGCACGGACCGGATATCCTTTTCTATTACCATCCGTTGAAGAAAAATCCTGTCAGCGCCCAGGGATATGCGCTCCACGACAGGCTGGCGGATGAGTTCTTTCTCCGCGCGGCGGAAAAGATCAAAAGCGCAGAGGACCCGGCGGCTGCAAGGGCCTATATCTACGGCGTGATCTGCCATTTCGCGCTGGACAGCGAGTGCCATCCCTATGTGGAAAAGATGATCCACGACAGCGGGATCAGCCACTCAGAGATCGAGATGGAGTTTGACCGGCTCCTGCTGAAAGAAGATTATATCAATCCCGCGCGCTATCTGAGCACAAAGCATATCCATCCTTCCCGGGAGAATGCATCAGTCATCGCGCCGTTCTATGAGGACCTGACGCCGGAGACTGTGGAGAAGGCGCTGAAGGGGATGATCCTGTGCCATAAGCTGCTCCTTGCCCCGGGCGGCCTGAAGCGGCGCCTGCTCTTCGGCGGCATGAAGATCGCAGGGCAGTATGAGCACATGCACGGCATGGTCATGAGCCTGGAGCCCAATCCCGCGTGCCGTGATTACTGCCAGCTCCTGAAACGGCAGTATGCGGGGGCGGTCCCGCTGGCGGCAGGACTGATCATCCAGTACCAGAAAGTGCTGTTTGAGGGTGCGGAGCTGCCGGAGCGGTTCCGCAGGACATTCGGCGAGGGAGATAAGTGGGAGAGCCTGCGGCTGTGACACCGTCCGGCAGGAAAGAGGTTCTCCCTGGTCCTGACAGGGCCGCAGGATCTGAAGATCTAAAAGAAAGTCTGAAAAGAAAGAGTATAAGGAAGAAAGAGAGAATGAGAGATGAAATTTAAGCTGACTTCACTGGAAAAGAAATGGGTGCTCTACGATGTGGGAAACTCAGCGTTTACCATGATGGTGTCCACGATCTTCCCGATCTATTTTAACTTCCTGGCGGGAAATGCGGGGATATCGGATGTGGACTACCTTGCGTACTGGGGTTACGCGACTTCCATCTGCACGCTCCTGGTGGCGATCCTGGGTCCGACCCTGGGGGCTGTCGCGGACACGAAAAATTTTAAAAAGACGATTTTCTGCATTGCCATGGGCGTGGGCGTTTTCGGATGTATCCTTCTGGGCTTCCTGTCGTCCTGGATCTGGTTCCTGGGTGTGTTCGTGCTGGCGAAGACCGGATATTCCGCGAGCCTTGTGTTCTATGACGCCATGCTCACTGATGTGACAGAGCCGGAACGGATGGACACCGTATCCTCCCATGGATATGCCTGGGGATATATCGGGAGCTGTATCCCCTTTGTAGCCTGCCTCGGCATTGTGCTGGGCGGGGGCAGTCTGGGGCTGGATATGCAGACATCCATGATCCTTGCGTTTATCATTACTGCACTCTGGTGGCTTTTTTCATCAGTACCGCTCCTGCGGTCCTACCGGCAGAGATATTTTGCGGAAGCAGGAGAGCATGTGGTGAGAAACAGCTTTCAGCGTTTGGGAAGGACTTTCGCGGAGCTGGTAAAGCAGAAACATATCTTTGTATTCCTGCTGGCGTTTTTCTTCTACATCGATGGTGTGTATACGGTCATTGATATGGCGACAGCTTACGGGCAGGCGCTGGGGCTGGACAGCACGGGGCTCCTGCTGGCGCTTCTGGTGACACAGATCGTGGCGTTCCCGTCTGTGCTCATTTTCAGCAGGATCATAAAAAATGTAAGCCCGGAGAAGATCATCACAGTCTGCATCGCGGCGTATTTCTGCATCGCGGTCTATGCGTACTGGCTGGACTCACAGCTTGATTTCTGGATCCTTGCCGTATTGGTCGGTATGTTCCAGGGGACGATCCAGGCGCTCTCAAGGTCTTATTTCGCGAAGATCATCCCCGCGGAGAAGTCAGGGGAATATTTCGGGATCTATGATATCTGCGGCAAGGGAGCTTCTGTGCTCGGTACTGCCCTTGTATCATTTTTAAGCCAGGTGACCGGCAGCATTAACATCGGCGTGAGCGCGCTTTCCGTCATGTTCCTGATCGGGCTGGTGCTCTTCCAGTTCTCGGCAAAGCTGAACAGGGAGAAAAAGCAAATCTAAAGTGTTAGAAAAAAGTGTGAAATCAATCTGAAATTTCTCAATTCAACCGATTCCTGTGTTATAATTAAGACAGGGGATCAGGGTGGGGCGGATACGGATATCCGCTCCTTTTTTGATATATCTTTTAAGCAAAGTGCCGGGAGAATACGATATGGAAGAATTTGTGAAATTACAGGATATTACGAAGATCTACAAAATGGGAGAGGTTGAGATCCGGGCAGCGGACCGTATTAATTTTTCAATCCAAAAGGGCGAGTTCGTCGTGATCGTGGGTCCCAGCGGCGCGGGCAAGACGACCGTGCTCAACATCCTCGGAGGTATGGACACAGCGACCAGCGGGAAACTGACTGTGGACGGTCAGGACGTGACCGCGTACAATGCCAGGCAGCTGACCGGTTACAGGCGGGAGGATATCGGATTTGTGTTCCAGTTTTATAATCTGGTGCCGAATCTGACTGCGCTTGAAAATGTGGAGCTTGCCCTGCAGATCTGCAGGGACCCTCTGGATGCCAGGGAGGTATTAAGGGAAGTGGGTCTCGGAGACCGGCTGGACAATTTCCCTGCGCAGTTATCCGGCGGTGAGCAGCAGAGAGTCTCTATCGCCAGGGCGCTGGCGAAGAATCCGAAGCTCCTGCTCTGCGACGAGCCTACCGGAGCCCTGGATTACAATACGGGGAAAGCAATCTTAAAGCTCCTCCAGAATATGTGCAGGGAGCGTGGGATGACGGTCATCGTGATCACGCATAACCAGGCGATCTCGCCGATGGCGGACCGGCTGATACATATCAAGAACGGGCAGGTTTCCCAGATGGAGATGAATGAACATCCGATATCGATCGATGAGATAGAATGGTAGGGGAAGCAGATGAAGAAAAAAGCGTTGAGAAAAGATTTTTATATGGAGATCCGGCGCAGCCTCGGGCGTTTTCTTTCCATCTTTTTTATCGTGGCGATCGGGTGCGCCTTTTTCTCAGGGATCCGCGCTTCGGAGCCGGATATGCGGTATTCGGGGGACGAGTATTTTGACAATAAGAACATGATGGATATCCAGGTGATCAGTACTATGGGGCTTACAGAGGAAGATGTAAGCGCCATTGAGGCTGTGGACGGGATCGAGTATGCGGAAGGGGGATATTCTTCGGATCTGCTCTGCACAGACGGGGCGAATCAGATCGTAGTCCATGTGATGGCAATGCTCCCGACGATGAACCAGGTACAGCTTGAAGAGGGCAGGATGCCTGAAGCGGAAAATGAGTGTGTGCTGGATGTGGATTATCTGGCGGAGAGCGACCTGGAGATCGGGGATACGGTCACCTTTTCCAGCGGCACAGAGGATGAGGTCACGGACGCCCTTGTGACGGATACATTTACCATAACAGGTGCTGTGAGCAGTCCCAATTATATTTCCTTCCAGAGGGGGAGCACAACGATCGGGAACGGAAGTGTGAGTGCGTTTGCCTATGTGACGGAAGACGCGTTTGCCCTGGATGTCTACACGGAGATCTACGCCCAGGTGGAAGGCGCGGCGGAGCTGACTGCATTCACTGACAAATATGACGACAAAGTGTCAGCGGCGCTTGAAAATGTAGAAGCGATCAAAGGAGAAAGGCAGGAAGCCCGGTATGAGGATGTCGTGGGAGAGGCGCAGGAAGCCCTCGCCGACGCGGAGCAGGAAGTGGCCGACGCGGAGACGGAATTAGAGGAAGGCAGGGCGGAAGCAGAAGCAGAGCTGGCGGACGGACGGGCAAAGCTCGAGGATGCGCAGGCAGAGCTGGACAGCGGGAAGAGCCAGCTGGAGACATCCCGGGCCCAGATCGAAGCGAACCGGCAGCAATTGAACGACAGCCAGGCAGAAGTGGATCAGGGCACTGCGGAGCTGAACGCGAATATTGAGACGCTGAACACCCAGATCGATCAGCTCAATGCGGCAAAAGAGCAGTACAATGCGCTGGCAGCAAGCGGCCAGACTGACGATGTGACGATGGCGACGCTCCAGGCGCTGTACGCGCAGATCCAGAGTGGGGAGACGGCTGTCGCACAGGCGCAGTCCCAGATCGATGCCGCGAAGGCACAGCTTATCTCTGCCCAGGAGCAGATCAACAGCGGATGGGCACAGCTGGAAGCTGGGGAGCAGCAGCTTGCCGAAGCAGAAGCGGAGATTGCGTCCGGAGAGCAGGAGCTGGCAGACGGATGGGAAGAATACTATGAGGGCGAGGCGGAAGCCCAGGCGGAGATCGCGGATGGTGAACAGCAGATCGAGGAAGCAAAGCAGGAGCTCGCGGATGCGGAGGAAGAGATACAGAACCTGGAGAAACCGGAATGGTATGTGTATGACAGGAGCAATCTTCCCGATTATACAGGGTATGGCGAAAACGCGGACAGGATGCGAGCCATCGGGGAAGTGTTCCCGGTGATCTTCTTCCTTGTAGCAGCGCTGATCAGCCTGACGACCATGACCCGTATGGTGGAGGAGCAGAGGACTCTGATCGGTACCTTCAAAGCGCTCGGGTACGAGAGGCATTCCATCGCGGGCAAGTATCTGGGGTATGCGCTCCTCGCCACTGTGACGGGAAGCGTGGTGGGTATCCTTTTTGGTGAAAAGGTATTCCCCTATATCATCATCACTGCGTATGGGATCATGTACCAGCATATGCATGAGCTTGCGCTGCCGTATAATATCCAGTACGGGTTCGGCGCGGCAGCGGCAGCGCTTGCTTCGACGCTGATCGCTACATTCCTTGCGTGCTTCCGGGAGCTGAAAGAGCAGGCAGCGGAGCTGATGCGGCCGCCTGCGCCGAAGCAGGGACAGAGAGTACTCCTGGAGAGAGTGCCATTCATATGGAAGAGGCTTAATTTCTCGTGGAAGGCGAGCGTCAGGAACCTTGTCCGCTACAAGAAAAGGCTGTTTATGACGATCTTCGGGATCGGCGGCTGTATGGCCCTCATGCTGGTCGGGTTTGGGCTGAAAGATTCAATCTTTGCCATCGTGGACATCCAGTACGGCGAGATCCAGCTCTATGACGGAAATATCATCCTCAGCGGAGACGCAGGGGAAGAAGATAAGGCGGAAGTATTGTCTACGGTCCGGGCGGACCGGGATGTGGACGGGGCGGCAGAGGGGCTTCTGACCCAGATTTCCGTCGGGAGCGGGGAAGAATGGCATGATGTATACCTGGACGTGCCGAAAGATGTGGAGAGCTTCCCGGAATACAATGTGCTCCAGAACCGGGTGACGAACGAAAAATATTACCTGGATGACGAGGGCGTGGCGCTTACGGAAAAGATGGCAAAGGAGCTGGATGTGGAGCCGGGGGATACGGTCACCATCCGCGATGAGGAACGGGGTGACATCACGGTAAAGATCAGCACAGTGTGCGAGAATTATATGGGACATTATCTTTATATGACGCCTGCGTATTATGAAGAAGTATACGGGGAGACCCCGGATTATAACTGCATCTTCTATAAAACGGCGGACCGGAATACCGAGGAGGCGGAGCGTGTCGGAGAGGAGGCGCTGAAACTTCCGGGCGCGCTGAGCGTAAGCTATACAACAGATCTCCGGGAACAGGTGGATAACATGCTTGGTGCTCTGGACCTGGTCATCCTCGTGCTGATCGTCTCGGCGGGCATGCTCGCATTTGTCGTCCTGTACAATCTGAATAACATTTCCATCACAGAACGGAAGAGAGAGCTGGCGACCCTTAAAGTGCTGGGCTTCTATAACAACGAAGTCACAATGTATGTGTACAGAGAGAACATCGTGCTTACCATGCTCGGAGCCGTCTTCGGCGTACTAATGGGATGGATCCTCCATCGGTTTATCATCGTAACCGTAGAGATCGAATCCGTCATGTTCGGAAGGAATATCGATCTCAGCAGTTTTGTATTCGCATTCCTTCTCACAGTACTGTTCTCGTGCATTGTAAACGGGGCGATGTATTTTAAGATCAAAAAGATCGATATGGTAGAGTCACTGAAGAGTGTGGAATAAAAAGTGCAAATAAAATGCAAGGGGTCTGACCCCCATGAACAGGGGTCAGACCCCTTGCACTTTTTAACGATCTATCCCCGCCTGAAGTTCTTCTGCCCAATTCTGCAAACTGTATGTATGCCCGTTGAAGAGTTTGAGGATGACCCCGGTGGGATTGTCTTCATTGGCGAAGGCGTTCGCCTCATCCGTATCCACATGCATGGCGAGCGAATAAGAAGGGCTGACTCTCACTACTACATCAGAGAAGATGAGAGAACGCTCATAACTCGTTGTGATAACGAATACGATATCATTGTCTTTTACATGGGCGCGGATGGCATCCACGGGATTCATATGGATATGGCGTTTCGCCACGATGACTCCTCTGGACAGCTCGATCTTCCCTTTCGGCCCGATCAGGGTGCACCCGGGCGTGCCTTTCAGGTCGCCGGACTGGCGGATTACGCTCTTGATGCCGAGCCGCCTTGCATCGGTCACGGAAATCTCTACCTGTGTTTCCTTACGGCACGGCCCCAGTATGACGACTTTTTCAAACCTTCCCTTCGGGCCCACGACAGTCAGGCGCTCTTTGCACGCATACTGCCCAGGCTGGCTTAATTCTTTTGCAAATGTGGGCTTTGCGCCCGGCCCGAATAATGTTTCAAAATCCTCCTGCGTGATATGGATATGGCGCGCAGAAGTCTCGATGGGTATTGTCAGACTCATAATTCATTTCACTCCTCACACTTTAAGATTTTAGCAGAATAAAGCGGGCGTGTAAAGCATGGGATGACGGATCATGCATACTTCCGGATCCTGTGCGGTACTGTCCGCAGGAACCTCTGCGCTGCCTCTGTGCTGCAGAACTGCAGAACGTTAAAATGCAGTGAAAAATAAGTAAAGAATCAGTAAAGAAAATGTTAAATAGTAATTGACAGTCAGCAATCCAGCGTGGTAGTTTAGAAATGACGCGTTAACGCGTATTTGGAACAGAACTATCGGACATAATCAGAAAACAGCATACTGAAAATGAGGATCATGCAAAGGAGAAAGAGGAATGGGGATTACAGACGTACTTTCTTTGCTCGGCGGTCTTGCTCTCTTCCTGTACGGAATGCAGATGATGAGCACCGGCCTGGAAGCTGCCGCCGGCAACAAGATGAAATCGATTCTTGAGAAACTGACATCAAACCGATTCAAAGGCGTACTCGTGGGCGCTGCCATCACGGCGGTGATCCAGTCGTCTTCCGCGACCACGGTCATGGTCGTTGGTTTTGTTAATTCAGGGTTGATGACCCTGAACCAGGCAGTCTGGGTCATCATGGGCGCCAATATCGGTACTACTATCACCGGGCAGCTCATCGCGCTGGATATCGGCGCGATCGCTCCGGTATTCGCCATCGCCGGCGTGGCTGCAATGATGTTTGTCAAGAGCGAGAAGGTGCACCATATCAGCAGCATCTTCGCCGGACTCGGCGTCCTGTTCATGGGAATGGACATGATGGGCGCGGCAATGGAGCCGCTCCAGGAGTCTGAGGCATTTATCAATCTGATGACACAGTTCAGCAACCCGCTTCTGGGGATCCTGGTGGGCGCGGTGTTTACGGCGGTGATCCAGTCGTCTTCCGCATCAGTGGGTATCCTGCAGGCACTGGCAGCGACAGGGATGATCCCGCTGTCAAGCGCGGTGTATGTGCTCTTCGGACAGAACATCGGTACCTGCATCACAGCGGTGCTCGCTTCCATCGGGACGAAAGTGAACGCGCGGCGCACGACGGTGATCCATCTGATGTTCAACATCATCGGTACGGTCATATTTACAGTGGTCTGCATGGTCACCCCGTATGTGCATCTGGTGGAATCCATCACTCCGGGCGACCCGGTGGCGCAGATCGCAAACGCGCATACGATCTTTAATATCGTGACCACGCTGCTCCTGCTTCCCTTTGGCAATTACATGGCAAAGGCAGCAACCCATATCCTGCCGGACAGCAGGAAAGAGGACGATGAGGACCTGCGCCTGAAGTACATCAGGCCGTTTGAGTCTTCCTACGCCATCGGGCACAGCGCGGTGGCAGTGTCCCAGGTCCGCGACGAAGTGGGGCGTATGCTTGACATGGTTTTAAAAAATATCGACGATGCATTCGGCATCCTGATCAGCTATGACGAAAAGCGCAGGGCAAAGATCGCGGAGAGGGAAGAGTACATTGACTTCCTCAACAAAGGGATATCCGAATATATCGTATCTCTGATGACCAGCGAGAAGTCCATGTCGGACTCCATCCAGATCAACGGATACTATGTGATCATCAGCAATCTGGAGCGCATCGGCGACCACGCGGTCAATCTCGCGGGATATGCGGATGATATGAAGAAATGGGACCAGCAGTTCTCGGAAAATGTGCTGGAAGAACTGGACGAGATGAAGAAGCAGTGTATGAGCGCTCTGGATAATGTAAGGGATGTCACCCCGGACAATGTGGGAAGCGTCCTGGATCAGGCGGTCGTGATGGAGCAGAAGAATGACAATATGAGAGACAAGTATTTCAAGAAACAGCTCCAGCGTTTGAAAAAAGGCAAATGCAAGCCGCAGAGCGGCATCGTGTTCTCAGAGGTCCTCACAGATTTCGAAAGAATGGGAGACCATACGCTCAATATCGCGCAGCAGTATAAAGAAATGGCTCAGTAGCCGATGAATAAAAACCTCTGTTTTACAGATACTACATTTACTGACAAAAACAGTAAAGTATGCAGATATCTGTAAAACGGAGGTTTTTTATATGAAAGCGACGGGGATAGTAAGGCGGATCGACGATCTGGGGCGTGTCGTTGTTCCGAAGGAGATCAGGAGAACGCTCCGCATCGGGGAAGGGGATCCGCTGGAGATCTTTACGGACCGGGAGGGAGAGATCATCCTGAAAAAATATTCGCCTATCGGAGAGTTGGGGAACCTGGCAAAGCTGTACGCGGAGAGCCTTTCACAGACGATGGGCTGCACAGTGTGCATCACGGACACAGACCAGGTGGTAGCGTCGGCGGGAAGCGGGAGAAAGGAACTCCAGGACCAGTTCATCGGACAGGAGATGGGGGATGCCATGAAGGAGCGCACACAGATCCTGGCAAGGAGCGGGGATATATCTTATATAAAGGTCACTGCGGATATGAAAGATTACTGTGATGAAGTGATCTGCCCAATTATCTGTGAGGGGGATGTGATCGGCGCGGTGGCAATGCTGAACAAAGACGAAAAGAGGAGATTCGGGGAAGTGGAGCAGAGGGTGGCGTACAGCGCTGCAGATTTTCTCGGACGCCAGATGGGCTGACGGGCGTCTGGCTGCGGGCGGATCCGGAATAGAGCCTCAAATGAAGTCTTAAATGGATCCTGGGCCGATCTAAAAGCGATCTAAAAGCGGATCCTGGAATAAATCGCCGCGGACAAACATAAGCTTTATCAGCAGAGAAATGTATGAAGTAAATGATCAGATGATCATACGACCGGGAGGGGGGTGCGGCTTATGGAAAAAAAGACGGCGGGTGGCCTTGCGGGCCGGAGCGGGATCGGGCAGGCCGCGGTCAGGATGCTGAAAGCGCTTTTATGCGCGTATGTGGTGACCGGGATCATGCTCCTGCTCCTGACGGTCCTTCTGTACAAGGCGGGGCTGAGCGAAGAAAATGTAAACGCGGGGATCATACTGACGTATGTGATCTCGACATTTGCGGGAGGATTTGTGATCGGAAAGCTCACAGGGGTGAAGAGATTCCTCTGGGGACTGCTGGCAGGGATCCTGTATTTTGCGCTCCTTCTCCTGATCTCTCTGGGAGTGTACCACTCTCTCCAGGGGGAGGCGGGGAATCTGCTGACAACCTTCCTCCTGTGTGCGGGAGGAGGCATGCTGGGCGGGATGGTGTCGTGAAAAAAAGGCTTCCATATCCCCGTGACCTGTGATATAATATCCGAAGCAATATGTTGTAGGATATTAGGAGGACAGAACATGAAACACATTAAGACATTAAATACACAGACATTAAATAATACAGTGAAAAAAGGCGGATGCGGAGAGTGCCAGACATCCTGCCAGTCAGCATGCAAGACATCCTGTACAGTCGGAAATCAGACCTGCGAAAACAGAAAATAAGTTTTCGGAAAGCACAAGAAAACAAGGGGGAAAGGCAGCGGTTTTTGTGACCGCTGCCTTATGCATGTCAAAGATGTCCCGCGGGGATGCACATGCCGTGAAGGCTGTCCGGCGGGAGCGGCATATGATGAAGGGGAGCATGTAGAAAGAGAGGTACTATTTGTGATACATCTGTATCAGAACAATGGATATAATATCGTCCTTGATGTGAACAGCGGCGCTGTGCATGTGGTGGACAAGGCGGCATACGATGTGATCGGCGCCCTGGAGGAACAGAATGAGTTCCACACGCCGGAGACGCTTAAGAGCCCGGAGACGGCCGCGTACTTAAAGGAGCGGCTTGGGCAGGAGTATGCAGAAGAGGATCTGACGGACATCCTGGAGGCTGTCACAGAGCTGACCGGACAGGGAAGGCTGTTCACCCGGGATGTGTATGAGGACTATATCGATGAAGTAAAGCAGAGAAAGACCGTGGTCAAGGCGCTGTGCCTGCATATCGCCCACGACTGCAACCTTGCCTGTAAATACTGCTTCGCTGAGGAAGGCGAATACCACGGGCGGCGGGCGCTCATGTCCTATGAGGTGGGCAAGAAGGCGCTGGACTTCCTGATCGCCAATTCCGGGAAGCGGAGAAACCTGGAGGTGGATTTCTTCGGCGGGGAACCGCTGATGAACTGGCAGGTCGTGAAAGACCTGGTGGCTTACGGCAGGGAGCAGGAGAAGATCCACGACAAACATTTCAGATTCACTCTTACGACCAACGGCGTGCTCTTAAACGACGAGGTACAGGAGTTCGTCAACAAAGAGATGGACAATGTGGTCCTGAGCCTGGACGGAAGAAAAGAAGTCAATGACAGGATGCGCCCGTTCCGCAACGGAAAGGGAAGCTATGACCTGATCGTGCCGAAGTTCCAGAAGCTGGCAGAGAGCAGAAATCAGCAGAAGTATTACATACGAGGCACGTTTACCAGGAATAACCTGGATTTTTCAAATGATGTCCTGCATTTTGCAGAACTTGGTTTTGAGCAGATCTCCATCGAACCTGTGGTCGGCGAGGATACGGATCCGTATGCGATCCGCAAGGAAGACCTGCCCCAGATCTTCGCGGAGTACGATAAGCTGGCGAAGATCATGGTCGACAGGGAGAAAAGCGGCAGAGGGTTTACCTTCTTCCATTTTATGATCGACCTGGAGGGCGGCCCGTGCGTATCCAAGCGGCTCTCGGGCTGCGGTTCGGGGACGGAGTACCTGGCAGTGACGCCGTGGGGCGACCTCTATCCGTGCCACCAGTTTGTGGGGCAGGAGGAGTTCCTGATGGGAAATGTGGATGAGGGGATCACCCGCCCGGACATTGCGGATGCATTCCGGGGATGCAGTGTTTACTCAAAGGAAAGCTGTAAGAAATGCTTTGCAAGGTTCTACTGCAGCGGCGGCTGTATGGCGAACTCTTATAAATTCCATCACACGATCAACGACACCTATGAGGTAAGCTGTGAGATGGAGCGCAAACGCGTAGAATGCGCGATCATGATAAAAGCGGCTCTGGCTGATGCCTGAACCGGAAGAAAAAAAGAAAGGAATGTACAGTCATGAAAAAGAGCAGAGGCATAATCAGCCTGATCCTTGTTGCTGCTGTCATGGTCCTGATCGGTGTGACCACGATCCGCGGCCTGGACTCAGAAGGTATGGGAGCTGCAAGGAACATCAATCTCGGCCTTGACCTTGAGGGAGGTGTGAGCATCACCTATCAGGTAAAGGGAGAGACTCCTTCCCAGGAGGACATGGATGACACGGTGTATAAGATGCAGCGCCGTGTGGAACAGTACAGCACAGAGGCACAGGCATATCAGGAAGGGAATGACAGGGTAAGCATTGAGATCCCCGGAGTAGAGGATGCCAACGCGATCCTTGAAGAACTGGGACAGCCGGGTTCTCTGTATTTTATCAAGCATTACGACAGTGAGGGAAATGAAAACTATACCCTCGGCGCTGACGGCTATGTATTGAACAAAGACATCGAAGAGCTGAAAGGGACAGACTCCATTGTCCTGACAGGTTCTGAGGTGAAATCCGCGTCAGCGGGGGCTTATCAGGATCCCACGACAGGAGCCCAGGAGTATGGCGTGGACCTGACACTGAATGAAGAGGGGACCGCAGCTTTTGCGGCGGCGACGGAAGAAGCATATAACAACGGAAAAGATACGATCGCGATCTACTATGACGGCGACCTGATCAGTGTCCCGGAGGTAAATGCTGTGATCGAAAACGGCCAGGCGCAGATCTCGGGCGCGGGCATGACCTATGAAGAGGCGGACAACATTGCCTCAACGATCCGCATCGGCGGCCTGAACCTGGAGCTGGAAGAGATCAGCTCAAAAGTCGTGGGAGCGCAGCTCGGCGAGGAAGCGATCAGCACCAGCCTTCTGGCGGGAGCGATCGGTCTTGCGATCGTGTGTCTGTTCATGATCTGGGTTTATCTCCTTCCGGGTCTGGCGTCCAGTATTGCCCTTGTATTCTACACCGGGCTGACACTGGTGCTCCTGAATGCATTTGACATCACGCTGACCCTACCGGGTATCGCGGGTATCATCCTCGGGATCGGTATGGCGGTGGATGCGAACGTCATCATCTTCGCCCGCGTGAAAGAGGAACTCTCAGCGGGGACTTCTGTGCACGCGTCGCTCAAGGCAGGCTTCCATAAGGCCATGTCCGCGATCCTGGACGGAAACATCACGACCCTGATCGCTGCGGCTGTGCTCTGGTTCCGCGGAAGCGGCCCGGTAAGGGGATTCGCCCAGACTCTGGCACTTGGTATCGTGGTATCCATGTTTACGGCGCTTGTCGTGACAAGACTCATTGTATTCTCATTCTACGCGCTGGGGATCAGGAACCCGAAGGTTTACGGACGCGTGAAAGCTCCGAGAAAACCTATCGATTTCCTTGGAAAGAGAAAAGTCTTCTTCATTGTCTCTATCCTGCTGTGCGTCAGCGGATTTGTGGGCATGGGGATCAACCAGGCGCGCGGCGTCGGGGCTATGAATTACAGCCTTGATTTCGCAGGCGGTACGGCGACCACCGTGACATTTGATAAAGAATATACTCTGGATGAGATCGACAGCCAGATGATCCCTGAGCTGGAGGACATCACAGGGGACAGAAATATCCAGGTACAGACAGTCAAGGGAACGAACCAGGTTGTGTTCAAGACTCAGACACTGGATCTCGACAAACGTGAAGCATTCGAGACTTATATGCAGGAAGACTTCGGTGTGACCGAGGAGATCACGACAGAGAATATCAGCTCCACAGTCAGCTCCGAGATGAGGACAGACGCTGTGATCGCGGTGCTCATCGCGACGGTCTGCATGCTGCTCTACATCTGGTTCCGCTTTAAGGATATCCGTTTCGCGACCAGCGCGGTGCTGGCGCTTGTGCATGACGTGCTCGTGGTATTTGCCTTCTATGTGATCGCAAGAGTATCTGTGGGCAATACGTTCATCGCATGTATGCTGACCATCGTCGGATACTCCATCAACGCGACGATCGTCATCTTTGACCGTATCCGCGAGGAGCTTAAGGAAGACGGAAGGGCAGCGGACAACCCGGCAGTGCTCAAAGAGCTTGTCAACCGCTGCATCACACAGACGCTGACAAGAAGTATCTATACTTCCCTGACGACCTTCATCACGATCGCAGTGCTCTATGTCATGGGCGTAAGCTCCATCAAAGAGTTCGCACTGCCGCTGATGGTAGGTATTGTATGCGGCGCGTACTCATCCGTATGCATCACGGGCGCGCTCTGGTTTACAATGAAGACAAAGGGCATGAAGATGTCCGCAGCCAACGCGCTGGCTGACAAAGGCGCAGCCGAGGCGTCAAAGGCATCTGAAAGCGCAAAGCCGGCAGAGAAGGCCGCTTCAAAGAAAGCGAAGGATACAAAGGCTGACAAGGCCGGGAATACCCAGAATAAAGCATCTGCGAAAAAGAGCGGAAACGCTTCCGCAGGGAAAGAAAGCGGAAGTACGCAGGCACATTCTGTCAGGAGATATTCAAAGAACAGGTCGCAGAAAGACTGATCCTGTTCCCGGGCGGCTGCCCGGGAATCAGAGGAGGAGAAGAGATGGAGCGTGGGCAGAGGAAGCTTTTCCGAAAGGAGACCGGCTATATCATAAGAGGGCTGATCTGGTACTTTCTTGTCATGATACTCATAGCAATGGGCAGCACAGCAGTTTTCCTGCGGGGCGGAATGAACCGGGGTGAAGCTGAGGGGGCAGGGTATATCATCGGCGTGGCAGCCGGCGTGGCTGTCCTCTTTGTAAGAAACATCCTGTTCGGCAAAAAGACAGACGTATTTGCGGAAACCGGGAAAAGGATGCGGTTTCGGACGTTCGCTGTGTTTTTCAGCCTGATATTGATGATACAGCTCCTGTTTATAACGGGGACATGGGTGATCGAATCCGTGCTGAATGCGGCAGGGCTTACCATGGAAACTGCGGTCAGCCATGATGCCGGGGAAGAACATACAGGCATATCCATGCTGCTGTACAGCGGGATCGCGGGTCCGGTGGCAGAGGAGATCGTACACCGCGGGATGGATAGTGACGGCGATCGCTCCATTGTAAGGCGGGACCATATATTGGCATACAGCTGACATACACAGTCAGGCGGCTCCATAAATTTGATGAACACGGGCGCGCTTTATGCGGAATGAGACATCTTCCGCATAAAGCGCGCCCGTCTTTACTTTTGTCCGGATCAATGATATATATAAAAGGTAAAAATGAAGGAGGCATACAGGATGCAGCGCTGGTTTATCACAATGAAAAAAGCAGACTTTAACAGGATCGGGGAGAAGTACCATATCTCTCCGATCGTGGCGCGCCTGATCCGCAACCGGGATATCATCGGGGATGATGCCATTGACTTCTATCTGAACGGGACGATCGCGGACCTGTACGACGGTATGCTGATGAAGGATATGGACTGCGCGGTGGAGATCCTCGCGGAGAAGATCCGGGAGGAGAAGCGGATCCGTGTGATCGGGGATTATGACATAGACGGTGTCAACGCCACCTATATCCTCCAGGAAGGTCTGTCCGGACTTGGGGCGGACGTGGACACAGATATCCCGGACCGGATCAAAGACGGGTACGGGCTCAATCGGATGCTCATCGACCGGGCCATCGATGACGGCATCGATACGATCGTGACCTGCGACAATGGGATCGCGGCGTCAGAGGAGATCGCGTATGCAAAGGATAACGGGCTGACTGTCGTTGTGACGGACCACCATGAAGTGCCGTATATTGAGATGGACGGGGAGAAGGAGTACATCATTCCCAAGGCGGACGCAGTGGCGGATCCTCACCGGGCGGACTGCGGGTATCCCTTCAAGGGACTGTGCGGAGCAGCGGTGGCGTATAAGCTGGTGGAAGCACTCTATAATGTCATGCAGAGAGATCCCGAGGACATGGATTATCTGATGGAGAACGTAGCCATCGCCACGGTGGGAGATGTGATGGATCTGACCGGGGAGAACCGGATCTTCGTGAAACAGGGGCTGGAGATGCTCAAGCGCACGCAGAATCCGGGCTTAAAGGCGCTGATCGAATGCACGGGCATTGACGTGGACCGACTGAACGCCTACCATATCGGCTTTGTCATCGGTCCCTGCATCAATGCCAGCGGAAGGCTGGACACCGCGAAGCGGGCGCTGGAACTGCTGAATGCCAGGACACGTCGCGATGCGGTGATGCTGGCGGAGGACCTCAAAGCCCTCAACGACAGCCGCAAGGAGATGACAGAGCGCGGGGTGGCGGAGGCGGTCAACCTGATCGAGACCACATCCCTGAAAGATGACCGTGTGCTGGTCGTCTATCTGCCGGACTGCCACGAGAGCATCGCCGGGATCATCGCGGGCAGGATCCGGGAGCGGTATTACCGCCCGGTCTTTGTACTGACAAAGGCTGAGGATGGGGTGAAAGGATCCGGACGGTCCATCGAAGCCTATGATATGTTCGCTCAGATGTGCAGGTGCAGAGCATTGTTTACGAAATTCGGCGGGCATAAGCTGGCGGCGGGGCTGTCCCTCGAGGAGGGGAATGTGCAGAGATTCCGGGAGACGATCAACACTCTCTGCGACCTGACAGAGGAGGATCTACAGGAAAAGGTATCCATTGACATGCAGCTTCCCTTCCCTTATATCACGGAGCAGCTCGTGCAGGAGCTGGAACTCCTCGAGCCGTTTGGAAAGGGAAATCCAAAGCCGTTATTTGCGGGAAAGGACCTGAGAGTGATCAGTCCGCGCATTTTCGGGAAGAATCGGAATGTCCTGAAATGCCGTCTGGAAGATATGCAGGGGAATCAGATGGAGGCAGTGTATTTCGGCGATGTGGAGAAATGCCTGAAGACGATGGAAGAGAAGAAGGTCATGGCTTTTACATACTATCCGTCTGTGAATGAGTACATGGGGCGGAGGAATGTCCAGGTTACGATCGTGGATTACCAGTGAGGGGCGGAAGAGAAACAGTATTGTGCGCTGTCTGCGCATATGGTAGTATATGGACAGGGAAAACAAAGCCGGGCGGCTTACCCTCTGATCTTTTCGGAGGGGCAAACCCTCCAGACGAAAGAAAGGAGGGCGATGCCAATGAACGTTACATACTCGGACTTGTTCCAGTTGTTGATCTTCATTGTTGCCCTTGTCAGTCTGTGTTATCAGATCTTCAAGGGAAAGAAATAGCCGCCATTACTCGCAATAATGACGGCTGTTTGTAAGTAACAGTCAATTGTTTTTGGGTAAGCCGCTTAAGGTTTCCCTTTTTCATTTACAATATAGCATATCCGGGTGCAGTGTTCAAGGAAAATGTGATGACAGTCATTGTCTGCTTTTTGTCTGCCATGTCAAAAAACAGCGGATTTTGCAGGCTCACAGCATAAAAATATTTGAAAAAACCGGAATTAATGCTATACTAATACTATTGCAGACATGATCATGAGGCTGGGACAGGCCGTGATCGGAAGGGGGATCTGATATGGCAGGCACACCGGAATATGTACAGTTGAATAAAAACCTGGAGATTGTGGACGGTCACGCGGTAAAAGCGCCGGAAGACTATCAGGACCCGGAGCAGCTCTACCAGGCGCTGGTCGCCCGGGTGAGGAAATACCATCCTTCCACGGATATCTCCATGATCGAGAAGGCATACCGCATCGGGCGGGAAGCCCACAAAGACCAGGTGAGGAAGTCCGGGGAGCCGTACATTATCCATCCGCTCTGGGTGGGGATCATCCTGGCGGACCTGGAGATGGACAAAGAGACGATCGTGGCGGGAATGCTCCACGATGCGGTGGAAGATACAGAGATGACGCTGGAAGATGTCACAAGGGAGTTCGGCGAGGAGGTCGCCCTTCTGGTGGACGGCGTCACAAAGCTGGGTCAGCTCAGCTATTCCCAGGATAAGCTGGAAGTCCAGGCGGAGAACTTGAGGAAGATGTTCCTCGCCATGGCAAAGGATATCCGGGTGATCATCATTAAACTGGCGGACCGTCTCCACAATATGCGCACGCTGGAATTTATGACTCCGGCGAAGCAGCAGGAGAAGGCAAGAGAGACGATGGACATCTACGCTCCCATCGCCCAGAGGCTCGGTATCTCAAAGATCAAGACAGAGCTTGACGATCTGTCGCTGAAATACTGGAAGCCGGACGTATACAACCAGCTCGTGAAGGACCTGAACGCCCGCAAGACCGAGAGGGAAGAATTTGTCCAGCAGATCGTGGCGGAAGTTTCCAGGCATATGGCCAACGCCCACATTAAGGCAAAGGTGTACGGGCGCGTGAAACATTTCTTCAGCATTTATAAAAAAATGGTCAACCAGAATAAGACGCTGGACCAGGTGTACGACCTGTTCGCCGTGCGTATTATCGTTGACACGGTAAAAGACTGTTACGCGGCCCTGGGAGTGATCCATGAGATGTACACTCCGATCCCGGGGCGCTTTAAAGATTATATCGCAATGCCGAAGCCGAATATGTACCAGTCGCTGCACACGACCCTGATGGGACCGTCCGGGCAGCCTTTTGAGATCCAGATCCGAACGGAAGAGATGCACAAGACTGCGGAATATGGTATCGCGGCGCACTGGAAGTATAAAGAGGGCGCGGATGCGGCGAAGAGCATGGAGTCCCAGGAGGCGAAGCTGAACTGGCTGCGCCAGATCCTGGAGTGGCAGCGGGACATGTCCGACAACCGGGAGTTTTTAAGCCTGTTAAAAGGCGACCTGGATCTGTTCGCGGAGGATGTGTACTGCTTTACCCCGAACGGGGATGTGAAGAACCTGCCCAATGGTTCCACGCCGGTGGACTTCGCCTATGCGATCCACAGCGCGGTGGGCAACAAGATGGTCGGCGCAAGGGTCAATGGCAAGCTGGTAAATATCGACTACAAGATCCAGAACGGCGACAGGATCGAGATCCTGACGTCCCAGAATTCCAAGGGACCGAGCCGTGACTGGCTGAATATCGTCAAGAGCACCCAGGCGAAGAATAAGATCAACCAGTGGTTTAAGAAAGAGTTTAAAGAAGATAATATCATCCGGGGCAAGGAGCTGATCGTCTCCTACTGCCGGAGCAAATCCATCAATCTGCAGGATATCCTGAGACCGAAATACATGCAGATCGTGCAGAAAAAGTACGGGTTCCGCGACTGGGACGCAGTGCTGGCGGCGATCGGGCACGGCGGCCTGAAAGAAGGCCAGGTCGTGAACCGGCTTTTCGAGGAATACGAAAAAGAACACAAAAAGGAGATCACAGACGAGACGATCCTGGAGCGGATCTCCGAGGCGAACAGCAAAAAGGTCCACATCGCCAAATCCAAGAGCGGCATCGTGGTCAAGGGCATCAACGACATGGCGGTGCGCTTCTCCAAATGCTGCAACCCGGTGCCCGGGGATGAGATCGTGGGCTTTGTCACAAGGGGCAGAGGCATGTCCATCCACCGCACGGACTGTGTCAACATGCTCCATCTTTCCGAGGCGGAGCGGGGCAGGCTGATCGAGGCGGAGTGGGAGGATCCCGAAGAGACAGAAGGCGGCGGACAGTATCTGGCTGAGCTGAAAATGTACGGAAATGACCGCCAGGGCCTGCTCATGGATATATCCAGAGTGTTCACAGAGGCAAAGATTGATGTGAAATCCATGAACATCCGCACCAGCAAGAAAGGGACCGCTACCATTGACACCGGATTTATCGTGCACGGCCGCGAGGAGCTGAACAGTGTGATCGAAAAGCTGCGCCAGGTGGACGGCATCCTGGATATCGAGAGGACCGCAGGATAGGAGAAGGGAAAACATATGAAAGTCGGAAAATTTGTGCTCGGGCCTGTGGCGACGAACTGCTATATCGGGATCAATGAGGAGACGAAAGAGTGCTTTATCGTTGACCCTGCCACATGCCCGCCGGAGTTTGTAAGCTATATCAAAAATGCAGGGCTGACCGTAAAAGCGGTCCTGCTGACACACGGGCATTTTGACCATATCATGGGGCTGGACGCGCTCCTGAAAGAATTTCCTGTGCCCGTGTATGCGCACGAGGCGGAGAGGGACGTGTTGGAGAGTGAGCAGTTAAACTCTTCTGCGTCCATGCTCGGGCAGCCGTATTCGTTTTCGGGAGCGGACTATGTGACCAACCGTCAGGAACTCAGGATCGCGGGATTTGAGATCCGGGTCGTCTACACTCCGGGCCATACAATTGGCGGATGCTGTTATTATATAGAGAAGGAAAAGACACTGTTCAGCGGGGATACTCTCTTCCATGGATCTGTGGGGCGGACAGACCTTCCGACAGGCAGCATGGGCCAGCTCGTAAGCTCAGTCCGCGACAGGCTCTTCGTCCTGCCGGATGATACGAAGGTGTATCCGGGACATATGGAAGAGACGACCATCGGATACGAGAAGAAATATAATCCATTTATATAGGAAAACAGAGACATGATCGAGATCGCATGTAAAAAGACGAAATTCACTTATAATGTATATCATATCACAAAGGCATTTTTCCCGGATGAGGAAATCGTGCAGAAGGTTGATGAAAAGCAAGAATCTCTCGTGGGGCTGAAGCTCCCCGGAGGCTCTTGCTTTTCCCTTGCGCCGGGGGACATTGCGGGAGAACCGGCGCAGGATGCGGCGTGTTTTCACGGCTCTGAAGAGGATGCCGCGCAGGCGGAGAAGCGCGCGGTGACCCGGAGAGTCTACTGCTTTCTGTGCGAAGAGTCCGGCAGGGAGCTTGCATGGGGGACTCTTACGGGAGTCCGCCCGACTAAGCTGCCGATGCAGATGCTGGAGGAGGGGAAGGCAAGAGAGGAGATCACAGGGTTTCTCGCGAAAGAATATTTTGTCACTCCGGCAAAGGCGGAGCTGGGATATGAGATCGCCTGCCGGGAGAAGGCGCTTTTGGAGAAGCTTGACTGCCGCGGCGGGTTCAGCCTGTATGCGGGGATCCCGTTCTGCCCGAGCGTGTGCTCCTACTGTTCTTTCAGCTCCTCGCCCATCGGAGTGTGGAAGGACAGAGTGGACAGTTACCTGGATGCGTTGGTCAGAGAACTCCGGGCCATCGGGAGGATGGCGCAGGGGCGGTACCCGGATACTGTGTACATTGGCGGAGGCACGCCGACTACGCTGGAGCCGGATCTGCTCAGGAGACTGCTCACGGAGATCACGGAGAATTTCGACCTGAGCCATACCGTGGAGTTTACCGTGGAGGCGGGACGCCCGGACAGCATCACAGAGGAAAAGCTTGCCGTGCTGAGAGAATTTCCTGTCACAAGGATCTCCATCAACCCCCAGACCATGCAGCAGAAGACGCTGGATCTGGTGGGGCGCAGACACACCGTGGAAGATGTCTGCGAGGCGTATGCAATGGCCCGGCGGATGGGATTTGACAATATTAACATGGACCTGATCGCAGGGCTCCCGGGGGAGAATGCGGCGGACATGGAGAATACCCTGTCCCGGATCGAGGCCATGCAGCCGGACAGCCTGACCGTCCATTCCCTTGCCATCAAGCGGGCCGCGAAGTTCGGGCAGGAGGGGCGGACCATGGATCTCCATTCCGAGATCTCCCAGATGGTGGACGCCGCGGCGAAGAGCGCGGAGAAGATGGGGCTCAAGCCGTATTATCTGTACCGCCAGAAGAATATCGCCGGGAATTTTGAAAATGTGGGCTATGCGAAGCTTGACAAAGCGGGAATATACAATATACTGATTATGGAAGAAAAGCAGACCATCCTTGCCGCGGGCGCGGGCGCGTCCACAAAGGTGCTGCTTGAGAAGCCCATACGGACGGAAAAGGGCAAAGAGATCGACCTCGTCCATGTGGAAAATGTAAAGAATATCACAGAGTACATCGACCGGATCGATGAAATGATAGAACGAAAAGGAGAATGGCTATGGCGCTGAAGAAGAAACCGGTTACCGGCATGAAAGATATCATGCCCGCCGAAATGGAGATCAGGGATTATGTGATCGGGCTGATCAAAGACACATACAGGACCTTCGGGTTCTCCTCCATGGAGACCCCCTGCGTAGAGCACATCGAGAACCTGTGCAGCAAGCAGGGCGGGGACAATGAGAAACTCATATTTAAGATCTTAAAACGCGGGGAAAAGTTAAAGATCGATGAGGCAAAGGAAGAGGCGGACCTGGTAGACGGCGGGCTGCGTTATGACCTGACAGTTCCCCTTTCCAGATATTACGCGAACCACGCGAATGAGCTGCCCTCTCCTTTTAAGGCGCTCCAGATGGGCAATGTGTGGAGGGCGGACCGTCCCCAGAGAGGGCGCTACCGCCAGTTTATGCAGTGCGATATCGATATCCTGGGCGAGCCGTCAAACCTGGCGGAGATCGAGCTGATCCTGGCGACGACTACCCTTCTCGGGAAGCTGGATTTTAAGAATTTTACGATCCGCATTAATGACCGCCGTTTCTTAAAGGCAATGGCAGCGTACAGCGGATTTGAGGAAAAGGATTATGACAGCGTGTTCATCACTCTGGACAAGATGGACAAGATCGGCATGGACGGCGTGGCGGCTGAGTTAAAGGAGAACGGCTATGCGGAAGATTCGGTGGAAAAATATCTCGCGCTCTTTCAGGAGATTACGAACGATGTGGAGGGTGTCCGCAAGTGTAAAGAGAAACTGGAAGGCTATCTCGCGCCTGAGGCGGCAGATTCACTGGAAATGATCATCACCAGCGTGGAGAGCCAGAAGGAAGCAGACTTTAAGATGAGCTTTGACCCCACGCTCGTGAGGGGCATGTCCTATTACACAGGAACGATCTTCGAGATTTCCATGGATGAGTTCGGCGGCAGCGTCGGCGGCGGCGGACGCTATGATGAGATGATCGGAAAGTTCACCGGTCAGGATACCCCGGCGGTAGGATTCTCCATCGGCTTCGAGCGCATTGTCATGCTCCTTCTTGAGCGCGGCTATCAGGTGCCGACAGGGAAGAAGAAAAAGGCATATCTCCTGGAGAAGAAGCTGCCCCAGGAGAAACTCCTTGAGGTGCTGGCGCAGGCGCGCGCGGACCGGGAGAACGGGTATCAGGTCATGCTGGCCAATATGAAGAAGAACAAGAAGTTCCAGAAGGAACAGCTTGCAGAACAGGGATATACAGATATTACGGAGGTGTACAATGGCTGAGTCAATGAAAGGGCTTAAGAGGACTCACCGCTGCGGCGAGCTCACCGCGGCAAATGTGGGTGAGAAAGTGACCATCATGGGATGGGTGCAGAAGAACAGGAATAAGGGCGGACTTGTGTTCACGGATGTGCGCGACCGCTCCGGCATTATCCAGGTAGTGTGCGAGGAAGGGAAGACAGACGCAGCGCTCCTTGAGAAGGCAGCGTCGCTGCGCTCCGAGTACGCGGTGGCGATCGTGGGAGAAGTGGCGAGACGTTCCGGCGCGGTGAATGACAGGATCGCGACAGGAGAGATCGAGGTCATCCCGAGTGAACTGCGTATCCTTTCTGAATCCCAGACTCCTCCGTTCCCAATCGAGGAGAATGCAAAGACAAAAGAAGAGGTGCGTCTGAAATACCGCTATCTCGACCTGAGAAGGCCGGACCTGCAGCGCAACCTCATGATGAAGAGCCAGGTCATGACCCTGACCCGCCAGTTCTTCTCTGAGGAAGGCTTCCTTGAGATCGAGACCCCCATGCTGGGAAAGACGACTCCGGAGGGAGCGAGAGATTATCTCGTGCCCAGCCGTGTGCATCCGGGATGTTTCTACGGGCTGCCCCAGTCTCCGCAGCTCTACAAGCAGCTCCTGATGTGCTCCGGGTTTGACCGCTATATCCAGATCGCCAGATGCTTCCGCGACGAGGACTTAAGAGCGGACCGCCAGCCCGAGTTCACACAGATCGACATGGAGCTGTCTTTCGTGGACGTGGATGACGTGATCGATGTCAATGAGAGATACCTTGCGAAGCTCTTTAAAGAGGTGCTGGATGTGGATGTACAGCTCCCGATCCAGCGCATGACATGGCAGGAGGCAATGGACCGCTTCGGTTCCGACAAGCCGGATCTGCGCTTCGGTATGGAGTTGACCAATGTGACGGACGTAGTGAAAGGATGCGGCTTCGGCGTGTTCACAGGCGCTATCGAGAACGGCGGCAGCGTGCGCGGCATCAATGCCAAGGGCCAGGGCGCGATGCCGAGAAAGAAGATCGACAAGCTGACTGCATTTGTAAAAGACTATGGCGCGAAAGGGCTTGCGTACATCGCTCTCCAGGAGGATGGAAGCGTGAAATCCTCTTTCGCCAAGTTCATGAGCGAGGAAGAGATGTCCGCTCTCATCATCGCTATGGACGGGCAGCCGGGCGACCTGCTCCTCTTTGCGGCTGACAAAAATAAAGTCGTATGGGATTCTCTCGGAGCGCTCCGCGTGGAGCTGGCAAAAGAGCTGGATCTCTTAGATAAAGATGAATTCCGCTTTGTGTGGATCACAGAGTTCCCGCAGTTCGAGTGGAGCGATGAGCAGGGACGTTATCTCGCTATGCACCATCCGTTTACCATGCCTATGGAAGAGGACCTTCCGCTCCTGGAGCAGGGAAAACTCGGGGAAGTGCGCGCGAAGGCTTACGATATCGTGCTCAACGGAAATGAGATCGGAGGCGGAAGCGTCAGGATCCATCAGAACGACATCCAGGAGAAGATGTTCGAGGCGCTTGGATTTACAAAAGAGCAGGCGCACACCCAGTTCGGGTTCCTGCTCGAGGCATTTAAATACGGAGTGCCGCCGCACGCAGGGCTTGCCTACGGTCTGGACCGTCTTGTCATGCTCATGGCAAAACAGGACAGCATCCGCGACGTGATTGCGTTCCCGAAGATCAAGGACGCGTCCTGCCTGATGACAGAGGCGCCGACACCGGCAGACCAGAAGCAGCTTGACGAGCTGGGGCTGGAAGTGAAGGCGGAGACAGAAGAGTAAAGGACGGCCGGGGAGAGAAGACCCCGGACAGCCAGGGCGGAAAAAGTCCAGTCCGGCGGGGACAGAACAGGACGAAGATAAAATATATTACAAATACAAGAGATGAAACGGGGCGTCAGCACTGAATATCAGGTCAGTGCTGACGCCCTCGTTTTATCTGTCTGCGAATGTCTGCCTGTGAATGTCTGCCTGGGATTGCCTGCCTGTGATCATCTGATTTCGTATATCCGCTTACGGATTACAGAAGTGTATCAGGTATTCGGAAAAGAGGCGGAGAAATATCATGCTGTATGTACAGAATGTTTGGGTGGAAATAAACAGGGAGATATTGTAAGCTTAAGACAGAAGAAGAGAGAGCGGATTTTCAGGAAAATAGTCAGGAGGTGAATTGTTATGAAAGAAGTTTTTAAACGGAAGTACAGAGCTCTGCACGGCGCGGCAAAAATGTGGAGGCTGCTTTTAGTTATAATGATCATTCCCGCAATGGCCGCAGGATGTGGAAAGCGCTCGAGGGATTGGTCCCAAACTCAACCTTTATCCGAACGGAGAGGGGGATTTTCACGTTCATTCAGCCTCGAGCTATATTGCATCCGGCGGTTATGAAGCGGCTGACGGGAAATTGATCTTAACGGATGAGTTCAGCGATGAGCCGCAAGATATATATACCTTTGAAATCGCAGACAACAAATTGATCTTCCTGGCGGATGAATCCGCAGAAGTGTGGGATTATGGTCCGGGTACAGTGGCGGATGGCATGGTGTTAGTTTATGATGAAGAACTGACGGAATGGTATATGGCGGATGATCTGGATTGATATAGCTGGAAGATAGACCTATTAAAAACTCAGGAGCAGTTCCTTTATTTTGGGAAGTTGCCCCTGAGTTTTTCGTTTGTGTAGAGGATGCGAGCGGATGAATTGCATATAAAATGTCTGCGCTATTCATCCCATCCTTCGTAAAACCGGATATTCACGGAGATATTTCTCACGATATCTCCTTCTTCTGTTTCGATGTCCTCGATCTCAGACACATAGGGAAGGAGCGGCTCTTCTTCCTCGAGTTCCACTGTGATCCAGTTCCTGCATGCCTCGTTGGCATTATCAATGGCGTCGTCCAGTGTGGCGCCGGAAGCCTCGCAGCATTCAAGATCCGGGAAGAATGCGCGGAAGCCGCCGTCTTCATTTTTGCGGAATACCGCAGGGTATATAAATTTCATAGTCAGTTGCTCCTTTTTGTGTTTTCATATTTTTTCAAACATTTTGATGCCTGGCTGCCGCCGGCACTGTGGTCAGTATAGTATAAACAGAGGGAAATAGCAAGCATGCTCTAAATCTTTTGGATGATACGTAATCCTGCCATCAGCAGTGCCGGAAAGATGACAGCTGGGGCTGTCGGGAAATAGATAGTCCAAAACAGGGGCAGTTGTGACTCGCATGAGTCACAACTGCCCCTGAAATTTATCCTGTAAAAAGAGAAAAAGATGGCTAACGACAACCATCTTTCTCTCCGTTCCATGTTATAATGGAACTATGCAAAAACAAGATTATTATAACGACTTTTTTGAAATTGGGCAACAGAAAATTAACTTCAGTTTCTTCGAATTGAGTCTACCCGATGACGATCCAGTCTATACCCTGAAAAAAGTGATGGAGGAATTAGATTTTTCAGGCCTGCTGGCCTGTTATCCAAACAAGGGAAGAACCGGGTTTAACCCAATCATGCTGTATGCTGTCGTTACCTACGCAAACATGCGCGGAGTCCGGGCCGTTGACCGGATTGTTGATCTGTGCCAGAGAGACCTTGCTTTTATCTGGCTGACGAAAGGGCAGAAGCCTCAAAGGGATGTTTTTTACGATTTTAAAGGCAAAAAGCTCACAGGGGAAGTCCTGGATGAATTGAATTACCAGTTCATGCGCCGCCTGGAAAAAGAAGGGTTTCTTACACTGAAAGAACTTTATATCGATGGAACGAAACTGGAGGCAAATGCCAACAGATATACCTTTGTCTGGCGGGGCAGCCTGAATTACCATCTTGCAGGCCTGCTGGATACGATTGATGCCCTTTATACAAAGTACAACGCTTTCCTGCTGGACAATGGGTATGGCCCGAAATATGACCTTGGGGATGCACATATGTTTGTGATTGAGGGGATGGACAAAGTCAGGAAGATCATCCAAAAGAACAGGGAGCGGAAACTGACAAAGCATAAGAAGATCCCTAATAATACCATAATCGAGATCGATCATTGTTCCCCGCTTGAAATCCGGAAACTGCAGAAGAACCTGATGCGGATTGCAGAGGGAGAAGGGATTGAGTTTGTTTTCGGGAAGGGAATGCGTAAGCCGGAGATCCAGAAACTTTATGAGGGACTGGAAGAATGCGGAAAGCGCCTGATGGAGTATAAAGAATGCTTTAAGATCATGGGGAAAGACCGCAACAGCTATTCTAAGACAGATCTGGAAGCGACATTCATGCGGATGAAAGAGGACCATATGATGAACGGGCAGTTAAAACCTGCCTATAACGTCCAGATCGCAGTAGAAAATTACTTTATTGTCCACGGATATGTAAGCAATGACCGGACAGACTACAACACGCTGATCCCAGTTCTGGAAAAACACAGGAAAGCGTTTGGGGATAAGCTGGAGGCAGTCACTGCCGACAGCGGCTACTGCAGTGAAAAGAACCTGCTGTATCTGAAAGAGAACAGGATCCGCAGCTTCATCAAGCTGCAGGACCATGAGAAGAGGAAGACACGGGCATACAAAGAAGACATCGGGAAGTATTACAACATGACATACGCCGTTTTTGAGAATGAGCACTATTATATCTGCCATGACGGAAGAGAACTGCACCATATCCGGACAGAAAGCAAAGAACAGGACGGCTACACACAGACAATAGAGGTATACGGCTGTGCGGACTGCAGTGAATGTGAATATAAATCGAAATGTCTTTATAAATACAATCCCGAAAAGAATCCGGACCAGAACAAGGTCATGAAGATCAATGAACGCTGGGAAGAACTGAGGGAGGAGTCCAACACGAATATCCAGAGTGAAGAAGGGATCCTGAAACGTCAGACACGGTCGATCCAGACAGAGGGTCACTTTGGAGATATCAAAGAGAACGAAAACTTCCGTCGTTTTAACTACCGTTCGAAAGAGAAAGTATATAAAGAGTTCATGCTGTATGCCATAGGGCGGAACATCATGAAATATCATCGGTTTTTACATCAGGAAATCGAAAAATTTGAAGGGAAAAAGGAGCAGGAAGCGGCTTAACCAGAGGAGCGCTCTGAAAAATCCAGCCAAGGGGTTATTGCGCCCTAAAATAGCGTTTACAAACAGGACGGAGGCAGTCTCCGACAGAATAACGGCTCAAAAAAGTCCGTATTCTGCGGGATTGTCCCCGTCCTGTTTGTCAGGAGTCAAAAATCGGTATTAACCGACAGCCCCATT
>NZ_NFHL01000008.1 GCF_002161355.1 Lachnoclostridium sp. An76
GAGGTAGATAGGGCAGAGGTGGAAGTGCAGTAATGCATGGAGCTGACTGTTACTAATCGGTCGAGGGCATAACCAAAAGCAGAGCACTTAGGGAAGGCAAGCGAAGCGCAGGCTGAGCTTAGTGCGAGCTTTGTTCGAAGGAGCTTAGCGAGGTTCTTTCGAGCTTAGCGATCCGAACTTCCTTGTGTGCGGAACGCACGGTGATAGGTAAGATGGATGATGATTCTTTGTATGTAGTTTTGAAGGTATACGGATAATTTCACAGGAATGAGAGGGAGCGCCCGGAGGAGAAATCTTCCGGGCGCTTTTATCATACTGCTTTTCCATACTGTTGTTGACAGGGATATCCTTTCTTCCTAAAATATAGATGCGATTATTGTCAGACAGCCATACCGAAAGGGATTCTGTTCCGGTAATCTATAGGACTGATGAAAAAATCCCGGTGGGAATATTTTCCGGAGGGCTGGCAATTGATCTATACAATAATATGGAGCTGTAAAGGAGTTGATACCCCATGACAAAAAAGAAAATTATTATTTCAGCAGTTATCCTGATCCTGCTGGTCGTGGCCGGATGCATTGCATGGCGCTGCCGGTTCTATTTTATCGGAACAAGCAGCGCGCCGGTCCAGGCGAAAGAGAATGAAGATTTCGGTATAGCCGACTTCCACAGTTCTGTGGACAGGGACGGGGACGGGATAGACGATCAGACGGATATCCTGCAGGGAGCGAGAGCCTATATTGACACGATGCCGGTCTATAAAAGTAAATACTATCCTGCAGGATATCCTGACGACCAGTATGGAGTCTGTACGGATCTTGTGGCAAATGCACTGAGGGGTGCCGGCTATGATCTTATGGAACTGGTGAATGAGGACATTAATGCGCATCCGCAGGATTATGATATTGAGAAACCGGACATTAACATTGATTTCCGGAGAGTGACTAATCTGAAAGTATATTTCGCCCATACGGCGGTGCCGCTCACAACGGATATTTATGATATCAGCCAGTGGCAGGGCGGTGATATCGTGATCTTTGAAAACCATATCGGAATTGTTTCTGACAAGAGAAATGATGACGGTATCGCTTATGTGATCCATCACAATAGTCGTTTCCAGAAGTCTTATGAGGAAGATATCCTTGAGAAAAGGGATGATATTACAGGGCATTACCGCATTAGCGAATAGAGAGGCATGAAGAAAAGCTGAAAGAAAAGCTGCGAGGAAAACTGCAGAAATAGAGCGCGATCTGTTTTTGCCCTTGACAAATGCGCCCTCTGAGGTTACCATATTAGCGTTAGCATTTTAGTTAGGAGGAAGTTATTATGAAAATGTTAAAGAAGGCAGCAAGCCTTGCACTGGCATCAGCTCTCGTATTTTCACTGGCTGCATGCGGAAGTGAAGGCGGCAAGAGCGACAGCGGCTCATCTGATTCCGATGTATTCAGGATTGGCGGCATCGGGCCCACGACCGGAGACAACGCGATCTACGGGACAGCTGTAAAGAACGGGATCCAGCTGGCGGTTGATGAGATCAACGCAGACGGCGGTATCAACGGCTATCAGATCGAGTACTCATTTGAGGACGACCAGTCTGACTCCGAGAAGGCAGTCAACGCGTACAATACGCTGAAAGACTGGGGGATGCAGATGCTGGTAGGTACGGTTACTTCCACACCGTGTACAGCGGTTGTAGAGGAGACACATGCTGATAATATGTTCCAGCTCACACCGTCCGCTACGGCTGTAGAGAGTATCCAGTATGACAATGCATTCCGTATGTGCTTCTCCGACCCGAACCAGGGGAAAGCATCCGCTGACTATATCTCAGAGAACGGACTTGCATCCAAGATCGCAGTGATCTACAACAGCTCTGACACATATTCATCAGGTATCTACCAGAGATTCGTGGAAGAGGCTGAGTCAGTAGGGCTTGAGATCGTCGCTGCAGAGGCGTTTACGGCAGACAGCAAGACAGACTTCTCCGTACAGCTGCAGAAGGCAAAGGATTCCGGCGCTGAGCTGGTATTCCTTCCGATCTATTACCAGGAGGCATCCCTGATCCTTGCACAGGCTGACAAGATGGGATTTGCTCCGGCATGGTTCGGATGCGATGGTATGGACGGACTTCTCGCACTGGATGGATTTGACGCATCCCTTGCAGAGGGACTGATGTTCCTGACACCGTTCACCGCTGACGCAGAGGACGAGGAGACACAGACATTTGTCGCAGACTTTGAGGAAGCATTCGGAGATACTCCGAACCAGTTCGCGGCAGACGCTTATGACTGCATCTATGTGATCAAGGCAGCGGCTGAGAAAGCAGAGCTCACACCGGATATGGATATCTCCGAGATGTGCGACGCTATGAAGACAGCGATGACAGAGATCACTATCGACGGGCTGACCGGAAAACAGATCACATGGGGCGAGGACGGTGAGCCGTCCAAACAGCCGACAGTTGTGGTTGTTGAAGGCGGAGCTTACAAAGTGCTCCAGGCTGAGTGATCCCGGCAGAGAACACGGCGGTCCTGACCCGGTCAGAGTCAGGAGATGACGTATCCGGAATATGAAAAAAAACAAGAGAAGGCTTTGAGTCCGGAGAGGATTTCAGAGCCTTCTTTTTTGCACAAAATACAAATTAATGACATGTTTGTATTTTTTAGTAATGTTGCTGTCTGTAAGTTTACAGGTGGCATATTTTGTTTTAATTTTAAAGGTGGGAAAGTGGACCCAAAGATGCTGCGGTCCTGACGGTCACGCGCATGGCCAGACCTGGTCTGTGCACATTTAAACAGGTATCCATCAGAGAGAAAGGAGGGAGAGAGGATTCAGATTTTAAGATTTTCTAATCTTTATACAGGAAAGGAGAAAAAGTAACATGAAGAAAAAGGCAAGCAGATTTTTCAGAGCTTTTCATCCTCGACGTAGGCAGGAAGACATTTACATTAGACTATCTTGAGCAGGTCGTAAAAGAAATGTCCTGGTATAAGATGAATGACTTCCAGGTGCATCTCAATGACAACCTGATCGGACTTGAAAACAAAGAAGACCCGATGACAGCGTACTCTGCATTCCGTCTGGAAAATGACACAGTGAAAAAGGGCGGATACCTGACAGACGCAGAGGGGAATATCCTCGAAGTGGACGGCGAGCAGCTCCAGTACGAGCAGGATCTGACAAGCACAGACCTGTGGTACACAAAGGAGGACTTCAAAGATTTTATCCAGGAGTCCCGTGAGCTCGGCGTCAACATCGTACCGGAGATCGATACGCCGGCGCACTCCCTGGCTCTGACCAAAGTGCTCCCGGAGCTGAGATACGGCACGAGCGGACGGAATAATGACCACCTTGACCTGGTAGATTCCTATGACCAGTGTGTGGCATTCGTACAGGAGATCTTCAGCGAGTACCTGGATGAAGGGGTGTTTGACGAGGATACGATCGTACATATCGGAGCGGATGAGTACAATGCATCCTCAGAAGCATACCGTGCATTTGTAAACGATATGCTCGACTTCGTGGAAGGCACAGGAAGAAAGGCGCGTGTATGGGGAAGCTTCACACAGGCGTCAAAGGGGGAAGAGATCGACGCTGAGGGCGTACAGATCAACCTCTGGAACTTCGGTTATGCGAACATGGATCAGATGTACGAGGACGGCTTCGACCTGATCAACTGCAACGACGGAAACTACTACATCGTACCGAACGCAGGGTACTACTATGATTATCTGAGCGACGGCACAATGTACAACCTGGCGATCAACAGCATCAGCGGCGTGACGATCCCTGCCGGAGACGAGCAGATGGTCGGAGGGGCATTTGCGGTATGGAATGATATGACAGACTACCTGGACAATGGTGTCAGCGAGTATGATGTCTATGACCGTATCAAAAACCTTCCGCTCTTTGCGGCGAAACTCTGGGGCAAGGGAGAGCTCGACCTGGCAGGCGCACAGGAGCGTTCCGGCGAACTCGGAGATGCTCCGCGCACCAACTTCGGCTATGAGGTGGACAGCCAGACAGAAGAGTACATGAATGTACCGATGGATGAGCTGAAAGATACTTCTGCAAACAATTTCGCTGTGAGCGAAGGCGAGAATGCTGCGATCACAGAGGTTGACGGCAGGAACGCGCTGGAACTCAAAGGCGGGAAGAGCTACATCACGACCGGCCTTGAGACGGCAGGACTTGGAAATGACCTCCGTGTGAAAGTAAAACGCACATCCGACAGCACGGATGAGCAGATCCTGTTCGAGAGCCCGTATGGAAGCATCAAAGCTGTACAGAAGGGAACCGGACAGGTCGGACTCTCAAGAGAGATGTTTGACTATTCATTTAACTACACACTTCCAGTGAACGAGTGGGTAGAACTTGAATTCAAGAACCAGCAGAACACGATCTCACTCTATGTGAACGGCGAGCTGGTGGATACGCTGGGCGACGGCGAGCAGATCGAAGGACGCCCGATGCTGGCGACGATGATGTTCCCGATGGCAAAGATCGGAAGCGGGTCAAATGCATTCATCGGCTATGTGGACGATGTACGCCTCGGTGTGAACGATGACTTCGCAAGCACCATGGAGCTGGATTACGCACTGTGGACCGCATCCGCTGTCCTGGATGCGGATGATCCGGCAGTGGCTGAGCTGATCGCTGAGGCAAAGGCTGTGACAGCGCAGTACGATCCGTCTGCGGACGACATCACAAGGCTGACAGCAGAACTGAATGAGGCGATCGCAGGTGCGGGTGCGCAGAGCGCGGATTACAGCCGCATCGAAGCATACAAAAACCTCGTTTCGGATCTGTCCGCATTTACGGAAGAGAGCGCTGCAAATGTAACGCGCGTGCTTGATTCCATCAGATACGGGCTCCCGGCAGAACTGCAGGATGTTGTGGACGGATATGAGAGCGCCCTGGTAGCGGCGATCGACGCACTGGAGACAAAACCGCTCACAAACCTTTACTATGTGGACCAGTCCACAATGACTGCGACAGCTTCCAGTTATCAGCAGGACGGTTCGGGTCCGGCCAATGTACTGGACGGCAATCCGTCAACCATGTGGCATACAGACTGGAATATCACCACAATGCCGCACTGGATCGACCTGGAGATGAGCGGGCCGACTGAGATCAGCGGCATCGTCTACACACCGCGCCAGACCGGTTCCAACGGAAATGTCACGAACTACACGATCCAGGTAAGTGATGACGGTACAAACTACCGTGATATTGCGACAGGAACACTGGCAAATGACTCTACAGTGAAGACGATCAGCTTTGACCCGGTAGTGACAACGCATGTGCGGATCCAGTACAATGCGGCAGTCAACAACAACGGTTCTGCGGCAGAGCTGCAGGTAGTCCTGGCGAATATCGAAGTGGATCTGGACGGGCTTAAGGCAACAGTCAGCCAGGCGAAGGGCGTACTGGGCAGCCTGGATCAGGACGACTATACAGCTGAGAGCTGGGGTGCGGTTACCGCGGTGATCGCAGAGGCGGAAGAGCTGCTCGCACAGCAGGATCCGGATGCAAATGCGGTTGCCCAGATGATCTATGATATCCAGAAAGCGCTCACAGAGCTCCGCCTGAACGATGAGGCGGATACTGTGGACAAAGATGAGCTCTATGCCCTTCTCAACAAGTATGCGGGATACAATTCTTCCGATTATACAGCAGAGACATGGGGCCCGTTCTGGGAGGCTTATGAGCATGCCAAAGACGTATATGAGGATGCGGCTGCTGACCAGGCTGCAGTAAACGCGGCAGCGAAGGCTCTGGATGAGGCTGGGGAGGCTCTGGTAAAAGCTTCTGAGCCGACGGATCCGTCCAAACCATCAGGAAATGACGGACAGACAACAGAAAAGCCGCCGGTGACAGCTGTACAGACAGGCGTGACTGAGACTTACGGAATAATCTATGCAGCAATGCTGCTCATATCATCAGGAGTGGCCAGCGCTGTGATATGGAGAAAACGTACAGAAAGATAAAATCTGTATTTGCGGGGGAACAGGCCGATGGCTGAACGTCCGAAAACCGCCGGTTTGTTGCAGGATGTTTTCGCGGCGGACGGGGATATGGCTCAGGTTCCGGTTCCGTAATCTGGGAAAGACGTAAAAGGGAGAAAGCATGGCTAAAAGCAATTGTCCGGCGGAAGATTCGGCTCCGCCTCAGGCATCCGCCGGACAATTAACGCCACGCTTTCTCCCTTTAAGTCTTTCCGGCAGATTACTCCAAGTCACCGTCGCCATATCCCCGTCCGCCGCGAAAGGCGCATCAAAGGGACCTTCCGGCTTGAGTAAACCAGAAAACAGCGGAGCCCCGGAGCCGAAGCCACCCACACACCCGTGCTGAATACGTCTTCTATAACCGCGCTTCACTGTTTTCGGACGTTTTACTCTGACAGTAGCTCCCCCGCAGATCCAGATTTAACTCGTACACGGTCTTCCCATACACGGGATGCCTTTTATACGGCGCAATCTCGCAGAGCGGCTCCAACACGAATTTCCGCCTGTGCATATCCACATGGGGGATGCAGAGCGTATCCTCCTCTGAGACGAGATCGTCGTAGAAGATAATGTCCAGGTCCAGCGTGCGGGGACCCCAGCGCAGGATCCGTTCCCGCCCGGCGTCCTGTTCGATCCGGTGGAGCTCTTCCAGCAGTTCACCGGGAGTGAGGAGAGTCCGGAGTTCAAGGCAGCCATTGAGGAAATCAGCCTGGTCCGTCACCCCGTACGGAGGCGTTTCGATGAAGTGCGAGATTTTTTTTACAGTGCATCCCCGGATGGAGTCCATAGCCCGGACTGCATCGTCCAGGTATTTCTCCCTGTCGCCCATGTTCGAGCCGAGGGCGATGTATGCTGTATGCCAGCCGCGCTCGATTTCCACGCTCACAGTTTTTAAGGGGAGCCCGATCGGAGCCCAGGGCTTTTTGATCTCCAGCCGGATCTTCCTGAGCCCTTCTGTCGCGAGGAGAAGTTCTTCAGCCAGGGTTTCCGCAGCCCGTTCCAGAAGGCAGAAGGTGTGTCCCCTGAGATAGCGGTCGATAAAAGCGCAGACTTCGCCGTAATGGACAGAAGCGGTGAGGTCATCGGTCAGCCCTGCCCTGCGCGTATCGGTATAGAGGACAGCGGATACGAGGAATTTCTGCCCGAGTGTATTTTCCTCCGGAAATACGCCGTGGTTTGCAAATACTTCCAGATCTGTTATCTTAATCTTATCGAAATGCTCTTTGCCATACATGATGATTCTGTTCGTCCTTTCTTCCGGGCTTCTGCCGGATATCAGAGAAAGCGGTGTTCGTGCATCAAAGCCTGTGTCATACGGATGGCGCGCAGGTTTTTCGCCACATCGTGGACCCGGACAAAAGCGCAGCCCTTCTGCACGGCGTATACTGTGGTGACGAGAGTCCCCTCCTCGCGCTGGTCTGCCGGGAGGTCAAGGGTCAGTCCGATCACAGATTTCCGGGAGGTCCCGAGGAGGATCGGAAGCCCGAGTGTATGCAGAGTTTCCAGCCGGTTGATGACTGTCAGGTTCATCTCGTAAGTCTTGCCAAAGCCCACACCGGGATCCAGGATGATCTTATCCCTGGGGATGCCCGCCTCTTCCGCCAGTTTTACGGATCCTTCCATGTCTTTTGTAAAATCTGCCAGAAAGTCATTGTACTGCGCCTGCTGGCGGTTGTGCATGAGGCAGCAGGCAGCGCCGCTTTCCGCGATGACGGACGCCATCCTTCTGTCGTATTTCAGCCCCCAGATATCATTGACCAGATCAGCCCCTGCGTTGAGAGCGGCTTCGGCCACCGCGCTTTTGTAGGTATCGATGGAGACGGGGATATCAAACTCGCGTTTCAGCTGTTCGATGACCGGGACTGCCCGGCTGATCTCCTCCTCGTCGGAAATCTGTGTGTGGCCGGGGCGGGTAGACTCTCCGCCCACATCAATGATATCCGCGCCTTCCGCGATCATGGCGGCGGCGTGGGAGAGCGCGGCGTCCGGCGCATTGTGCCGCCCGCCGTCTGAGAAAGAGTCCGGCGTCACGTTAAGGATGCCCATGATGTATGTGTGGTTTTCTGTGTCAAATTCTCTGGCGCCTATGATCATAGTTGGATCTCCTTGTTTTTCTTTTCTTCATCCCAGCTGCATTCAGGTTCCGCGGGGCAGGCAAAGCACGCCCTGGAAGCTTTGTCGCTTTCGTACAGGAGACGTTCCAGGAGCTCCGGCTCCTTCCTGAGCCTGCGGTGTCCCCGGATCGCGGTGAGGATCTGCTCTTTTTCTGCCTCAGAGAATGCAGCCTCCGGGGGCAGAGTGCCGAGTATCTCAGCCGCGATCACGCAGCCGGATATCTCGTGCGGGATTTTCTGTTCATATTGGAGAGACTTCCCGATATCGTGGAGAAGGGCTGCCGCATAGACGACTTCTTTATCCAGGCTGCATCCTTCTTCCAGGCATCGGATGTAAGCGATCCGGGCTACATCGAGGAGATGCCCTGCCTGGTGGCGGCAGAAGGGGCGGTCCTGCTCCAGCTTTTCCAGACGATGGTAATAAGACTGATATACAGGGTGTCTGAGGATTGCGTTTACCCGTTCCATGATTACCTCCTGTCCATCATGCGGAAAAACCGTTCTTCCAGAGCTGGGTCCGTCTCAAAGACGCCCCGTTTTGCCAGGGTCACGGTCTGGCTGCCAGGCTTTTTGATCCCCCGCATGGTCATGCACATGTGCTCCGCTTCGATGAGTACCAGGGCGCCTTTTGGCTGCATGTATTCCATCAGCGCGTCCGCGATCTGCCCGGTGAGCTGCTCCTGGATCTGGAGCCTGCGGGCGAAGACTTCCACTGTCCGGGCGAGCTTGCTCAGCCCCACGACCTTCCCGTCCGGGATATATGCGATATGCGCTTTTCCGTAAAACGGAAGGACGTGATGTTCGCACATGGAATAAAAGGTAATATCTTTTTCAATCACCATCTCACTGCTGTCGGATGTGAATGTGCGGGACAGATGTATGCCCGCGTCATCTGACATCCCGCCGTACAGTTCCGCACACATCCTGGCGATCCTGGACGGGGTGTCTGCGAGCCCTTCCCGGTCCGGATCTTCCCCGATCCCCTCGAGCATAAGGCGCACTGCCTGTTCGATCTTCTTCTCATCTATCATAAAAGTTCCCTCCCTCTCGTACTATACGGGCGGGGTGAGCCGCCCTCTGTTCCTGTATGTGCCAGTGTGTGGAAATATGTATCCACTGTATGGGCATACGCATCTCTTACCTGGTGCAGATAAGACAGCGAGCCGAATGCCAGGATCACATCGTCAGGAGAAGCGGCGCACAGCGCATGTTCCACCGCCCTTCGGATCCCGTCTGCCTGGTCTGTACCCCCGGGGAAAGCGGTGACCTGCGGACAGTATGCGCGGGCTTCTCCGGCGAGAGCTTCGGCCGGGAGCCCACGTCCGCGGTCGGGCAGGTCCACTGTATATACAGCGGCGGCGAGAGGGCACATCGTCTCCAGGATCGCTCTGTGGTCCTTGTCCTGAAATACGCCGATGATAAAGAAAAATCTCCGGCGGGGGAAATAGCTCTCCACGGACTGCCTGAGGCGCAGCGCGGCGTCTGCGTTGTGGGCCCCGTCCAGGATAAAGACAGGCCTCTCCCCGATGCAGGTGAACCGTCCCGGCCAGGATGTCCGCTCTGTCCCCCGCCGTACTGCTCCATCGCTTATACAGTACCCCTGGGCCCTGAGCGCGCGGATGACTTCCAGCGCGGCGGTCAGGTTGTCGGTCTGGTAACTGCCTGCCATAGAGGTGCGGATATTGGAAAACTCCCTGTAAGAGAGGGAAGAGCCCTGACAGCCGGAGCTCAGGATGTGCGCCTGTTCCGGGGCTGCCTGGAAAAAGGAGCAGGAATTTTGCGTTGCCCGCTCCCGCAGGATCCTGGTGACAGCGGGGACCTGCGCTGCGGAGACTACGGTGCAGCCAGGTTTGATGATCCCTGCCTTGTTTTCTGCGATTTCCTCTAGCGTGCTGCCTATGACTCCGACATGGTCCAGGCTGATCGAGGAGAACACAGCGCAGACAGTATTAGTTATGATATTGGTGGCGTCCAGGGCGCCTCCGAGCCCTGCTTCCAGGACTACGAGGCTGCAGCACATTTCCCGGAAATATAAAAAGGCTATCGCCGTCTCAGCCTCAAAGACTGTGGGGACCGGCTTCCCGGCTCCCTCTAAACGGGCGATAGCATCTCTTACCTGTTCTGTCAGTTCTGCGAACATCTCTTCGGATATCCACTTTCCATCGACCTGGATCCGTTCCAGATAGGAGATGACTGTGGGTGATACATACCGCCCGGTCCTGTATCCTGCCTCACTTAAGATCGTTGAAGTGTATGCAAGCACAGATCCCTTGCCGTTCGTTCCTGCGATATGTATGAACCGAAGGCTCTCCTGTGGATCACCGAGTTCACGCAGCAGACCTCGAATCGCATCTAAGCCAAGTACACTTCCGTATTTGGACAGCTCGTCCAAATATACCCTTGCTTCTTTATAGGTCACGCTTTTTCTGTTCCTTTCCTGTCAGTTTCTTTCTGTCTTCTTATAAACAGAGATATCATAGCACTAAAAGAAAAGATGTACAAGCTTTTTCTTTCCCGGGGAAATTAAAATTAACCTTTTCTGAATGGCGCGGGCCGGACTGTTACTTAAGTATTGACAGCAGCGTGCTTTTATGATAGTTTAAGTGTACTACATGAAATAATACACTTAATACACACAGGACAGAGAAGAGGGATGCCATGATTTCAATTGATTATCAGAGCAAGCTGCCGCTCTATGAGCAGGTCGCACAAAGATTCCAGGCGCTGATCTTAAAGGGCGCTCTGCCGCCGGATACGCAGATGCCCTCAGTGAGGTCGCTGGCGGTGGAGCTGTCGATCAATCCCAACACCATCCAGAAAGCATACGCCATGCTGGAACAGCAGGGGTATATCTATCCTGTAAAGGGCAGAGGGAATTTTGTGTCAGACAGTTCCGCACTCATCCGGCAGAAGAAGCAGTCGCTTCTGGAAGAGGCGCTGCGACTGATCAGAGGCGGAAAAGAACTGGGGATCCGGCGCGGTGAATTTATCCGGGTGATCGACCGGATCTATCAAAAGGAGGATGCAGATGATCGAACTGAAGAATGTTGATAAAAAGTTTCGGGATATCCAGGCCGCGGACCATATTACCGCGTCTGTAAGAGAAGGGATGATATTCGGGCTGGTCGGTTCCAACGGCGCGGGGAAGAGCACGCTCCTTCGCATGATCTGCGGCGTCATAAAACCGGACAGCGGCGAGGTGCTGGCAGACGGCGCGCCCGTGTATGAGAATCCGGATGTGAAATCGCAGATCTGTTTTCTGTCGGATTCGCCGTATTACTTCGCCAATGCGGACATTGAGGAGATGAGGGATTACTATATGACGCTGTATCCTTCGTTTGACAGGAAGCTTTTTGACTCTCTGGTGAAGAAATTCGGCCTGGAGCCGAAGCGGAAGATCAGCTCCTTTTCAAAAGGAATGAAAAAGCAGGTTTCGATCCTCCTGGGGCTGTGCGCAAAGACGAAATATCTCCTGTGCGACGAGACGTTTGACGGCCTTGACCCCGTGGTGCGCCAGGCTGTAAAGAGCCTGTTCGCCTCGGAGATCATGAACCGCGACTTCACCCCTGTGATCTCCTCGCATAATCTCCGGGAGCTGGAGGATATCTGCGACAGCGTTGGACTTCTCCACAGAGGGAAGCTCCTTCTGACCCAGGAGCTGGACCAGATCAAGGCGAATATCTGCAAGCTCCAGTGCGTGATACCGGATCCGCACAGAGAGCAGGAGATGATCAGTGCGCTCCACATTATCAGGATGGAACGGACGGGGTCCCTGCTGACCATGACTGTGCGGGGCCCGAGGGAGAAGGCGCTCGCCCTTGCGCAGGACAGCGGGGCTGTATTTGCGGAGACTGTCCCGCTGACCCTGGAGGAGATATTTATCAGCGAAACGGAGGTGGCAGGTTATGACATCAAAGATTTCATATATTAAACTGATCCGGGCGGATATCCGCCACAGGGGATGGCTCGCCGCACTCACCGGGATCGGGCTGTTCCTCGGGATGCCTGTATTTGCGCTTCTCGATATAGACAGCCGGTCCGGAGGCACAGCGGTGGCAGTGGACGGCAGCGCCGCAGCGGATGCGAAGCTGTACATGCTGGAGCAGCTCCGCGGCCGGTTCCCGGGATTTATCAGCGGGAGCGCAATGCAATACCTGGCGGCTGCGATCGTTATCTGCGCTGTACTGTGCGCCCTGACCGGGTTCGGGTACATCCACTCAAAAGAAAAGCTGGATTTCTACCATGCGCTCCCGGTGAAACGAGTGCAGTGGTTTACAGTGAGGTATGTTTCGGGTCTTCTGATCTTTCTGGTGCCTTATGTGATCTGTTCCGGGCTTGTGGTCGCTGTGGGAGGAGCAAACGGGATCTTGAACGGAGAGGTGGCAGCAGAGTCAGCCATGGCAATGCTGGGCGGGATCCTGGGATTCCTGCTCATATACCATACGTGTATCCTGGCGGCGTCGCTGACAGGCCAGACAGTGACAGGACTCCTGGCATCCCTGGTGATCGCGGTATACCCGGCGGTCGTCGCCTATATGTATCCTGCGCTGCAGGGGACGTTCTTTGAGACTTATACCGGAGTGGGAGGAGATATCACTACTGCGCTGGCAGAGCGCCTTTCCCCGGCGGGAATGTTTGTCCGCCTGACAGAGGCGTCAGGAGCGGGGATGGCAGGAGCCGGAATGTTTATTTCTGCGGCAGTCCTTGCGGCTGTTCTCCTGGCAGGAGCCTGCATCCTCTATCGGATCTACCCGTCAGAAGCAGCGGGGAATGCGCTTGCGTTCCCACGGACAGCGCCTGTGTTTAAAGTGATGATCTGTATCCCTGCCGCACTGTTCTCCGGCTTTATCGTAAAGGCATTTATGGGGATAGCAGGCACGAGATGGATCGTTGTACTGAGTCTGCTCGCGGCGGTGCTGCTGTGCGTGCTTATCGAGTTTATCTACCAGCAGGATATGCGGATGCTGCTGAAAGGTTGGGTGTCTTCTGTGGTCTCCGTGGCTGGCGTGCTCATCATACTCTGCATCTTCAGTCTGGATCTGTTCGGATATGACACATGGATGCCTGATGAGAAAAAGGTCAGCAGCATCGCGTTCAATCCGGCTTCATTTGACGTGTATTTTGAATATCCGGAATATTATGTCAAGGGCGGGAGCCCGATGGTGCTTTCCGGCGGCAGCAGCTCTGATGAGGAGAAGGAAGTGCTGTACCGGCTGGCACAGACCGGGGTGGAAAACCTGCGCGGAGGCATGACGCCCGGTGAGCTGGATCTGGCGGACTCAGACAGTGAGATCGCGGAGGAGTATGTGAATACGGTGTTCCGTTACCAGATGGGCGGAAGAGAAGTGTACCGCAGATACTGCCTGGGTCGGGAAGACCTGCGGGAAGCGCTGGATGAGCTTGGAAAGAGCGAAGAGTTCCGAAAAGGGATATTCCCGGTCTTCCATGTAGACAGTTCCAACGTGGAGTCAGTGTCATACCGTGATCTGTACGGGATCCCGGCTTCGGCTGAACTCAGCGGAGAGCAGATCGGGAAACTCCTGGACGCGTACAAAAAAGACGTGCTGGCAGCAGATATGGATGTCTTTATCGACGGGGATCCTCTCGGCGAGATCATACTGGATATCCCGCAGGGAGCAGGAGATGAGATCCGTGATACGGTTGATGCCGCGGACGCAGACTGGCAGTGGGGAATTGCAGGAGAGAATGGCACGGTGAGTGTGGGAAGTTTTTACGTCTACGGAAGCTTTGCCAATACTCTTGAGTGCATGGAAGGATTTGGATATACGTTCAGGACGGAGATCGCGCCTGAGGACGTGACTGCGGTTGATCTACATTTCTCGGGGGAATCCATGCGAAGCGGAAGGTATAAAGAACTGCTCTCAGCGCTCCCGCAGGATGTTGAAAGGATAAGTTATGAGGATGGGGCAGAAGATATCACGCTCTGGTCTCCCGAGGACATCCGCGCTGTGCTTGGGAGCCTGGAACCGTACAATGCAGGATTGCTGGGCAGCCAGAGATGGACGGGAGATTATGCGGATATCCAGTTCGGAGAGGGAGTCAGCAGCTATTCATATGAGATCAGAGAGGTGCCTTGACGAAGCTGCCGTTCAATATGGCAGTCCGGAGTTCCGCTGTATGGCAGAGACCAGCTTCGGGCCTGCGGCAGCAGCGATGGCGATCTTTATCCCATCTCCCGGAAGGTAAGGCAGGGCGCCGGCCGTCAGGGCAGCGGGAAATGTGAGTTCCATCTGGAAAGCGAGCCAGGCTGTGCCGAAAAGATAGCACACAGCCATGCCGAGGACCATGCCGGCGACAGCGGCAGCGGTTTTCCCGGGGAAACATTTCATCAGGAAGCCCTGGATCAGGGCGAGGAAAATAAATCCTATGAGATATCCCCCTGTGGGACCGGCAAGTTTGCCGAGCCCGCCGCTGAAGGAAGAAAATACCGGGAGCCCGACGGCGCCGAGACAGAGATACACAAGGAGGCATACAGTGCCTCCTTTTATTTTGAGCAGATATACAGCGAAGAAGACAGCGAGGTTTGTAAGTGAGATCGGCACCGGGCTGAACGGCAGGGGGATGGATAATGGCCCCAGGATGCAGAGCACGGCAGTCATAAGCCCTGCCAGAGTGAGACGGCTGATCCTTGTTCCTGTATTTTGCTGCGGGTTTTCTGCTGGTTTCATAATGAGATCACTCCTCTTTCAGTCGGATTTTACATACCGGGTCATGGGTATGTCATGCTCAGAGTATAAGCCGGGGATGGACGATTGTCAACTTGAAAATTATATTAGTTTACAATTGTGGCTGATATCACAGGATGATATGCTTGCATAAGTGAACAGCCTGCGGTAAAATAATGGGAAACTTAGAGGTGAGTTTAAAGGAAAGCAGTGGTCGGAATGATGAAACGTATATTTTTGATCGTCCTGGACAGTTTTGGGATCGGCGCGGCTCCGGACGCCGCAGACTTCGGGGATGAGAACACCAATACATTAGGCAGCGTAGTAAAAAGTGAAAAGTTTTCCTGCCCGAACCTGCAGGATCTGGGACTGTTTAATATCGATGGCGTGACCTGCGGGACGCCGGCTGACAGGCCGAAGGGCAATTATGGGCGGCTCAGGGAAAAAAGCCGGGGCAAGGATACCATTATCGGACACTGGGAACTCGCGGGGATCATCAGCAATCAGGCAATGCCCGTATTCCCGGATGGGTTTCCAGAGAGATTCGTAAAAGAGTTTGAGAAGAGGACCGGGAGAAAGTGCATATGCAACAAGCCTTATTCCGGGACAGAAGTGATAAAAAAATACGGAGAGGAACATTTAAAGACCGGTGACCTGATCTTGTATACAAGTGCTGACAGCGTGTGCCAGATAGCGGCTCATGAGGCAGTTGTCCCTGTGGAGCAGCTGTATTCGTACTGCGAGACAGCGAGAGAACTGCTGACCGGTGACCTGGCGGTGGGTCGGGTGATCGCGAGACCGTTTACAGGGACGTCAGCGGATAATTTTAAGCGTACATCCAACCGACATGATTTCGCTTTGTCGCCGCCGTCGCCTACGATGCTGGATATATTGGAAAAGCATGGGAAAGATGTCATCTCTATCGGGAAGATCCGTGATATATTTAACGGGAAAGGGATCACCTGCTCCTATAAAACGACGGGGAATGCAGATGGTATGGACAGGATCAGGGAAATAAGCCGGAAGGATTTTTCAGGACTGTGCTTTTTGAACCTGGTCGATTTTGATATGCTGTACGGGCACAGGAGAGATGTAGACGGATACGCGCAGGCTCTGACAGATTTTGACAGGTTCCTGGGCGGTTTTATGGAGGATATGAAGCCGGATGACCTGCTGATGATCACTGCGGATCATGGATGCGATCCGGCATATATGAAGACGACCGACCATACAAGGGAAGATGTCCCGGTGCTGATATATGGCAAAAGCATTCCGGGCGGAAGAGATTACGGCGTCCGGGATGGCTTTACCTGTGTGGCAAATACAGTATGCCGCCAGTCCGGGCTGGAAAGTGATTTTTACGGAGGTGCGTTAGAGTTATAGCATCCCGCTTTATTGACAGGAGAAAGAGATGTTTGGTTATGTGACGATCTATGAGCCGGAGCTGAAAGTAAAAGACCTGAAGAAGTACAGGGCTTACTACTGCGGGCTGTGCCGCACGCTCAAAGAAAAATATGGATCCATGGGGCAGATGACGCTGACATACGATATGACATTTGCGGTGATCCTGCTGTCATCCCTGTATGAGAGCGCTGCCGGGACAGAGCGGCACCGCTGCAAAGTGCATCCTGTTAAAAAGCAGACGATGCTCAGAAATGAGATCACAGATTATGCTGCGGCGATGAATGTCCTGCTGGCATATCATCATATGGAAGACGACTGGCAGGATGACAGGAAGGTCACGAGCCTCATGACGAAAAGCCTGATACGCGGGAAGGCAAAACAGATCGCAGCGGCGTATCCCAGGCAGAGCCGGGCGATACGGACAGCGCTTGCTGAGCTGTCCGCCTGTGAAAAAGAAAAGAGTACGGATATCGACCGGACAGCGGGATGCTTCGGCAGGCTGATGGAGGAGCTCTTTGTATACAGGGAGGATATCTGGGAGCGGGGTCTCAGGAGGATGGGGTTTTTCCTCGGGAAATTTATCTATATCATGGACGCCTATGAAGACCTGCCCGAAGATATGAAAAAGGACAGGTATAACCCGCTGCGGGGGATTTACGGGGCGGAAGATTATGAGGAGAGGATGAAGCAGATCCTCTGTATGATGATCGCGGAGAGCACGGCGGAGTTTGAACGGCTCCCGTGTCTTCTTGATGTGGACATTTTGCGCAATATATTGTATGATGGAGTCTGGAATCGTTATAATAAGATACAGATGAAGAAAAGTGAGGATCAGAATAATGGCGAAAAACCCATATGATGTGCTCGGCGTATCGCCCAGCGCGTCGGATGATGAGATAAAGAAGGCATACCGTGACCTGACGAGAAAATACCACCCGGATGCCAATGTAGATAACCCGCTCGCAGACCTGGCTGAGGAAAAATTCAAAGAAGTGCAGGAAGCGTATGACACGATCATGCACGAGCGCCAGGCAGGCGGTTCCGGAGGGTATTCATACGGCGGGTCATCCTATGGCGGCTCCGGCGGATACTCGGGATACGGGTACGGCGGGTCATCCGGCGGCTATCAGAACGCTCAGGCTGATCCCAGGCTCCAGGCGGCGGTGAATTATATCAACAGCAGGAGATTCCGCGAGGCGCTCAATACCCTGGATCAGGTGCCGGAGAGATCCGCGCTTTGGTACTATCTGAGCGGCTGCGCCAATGCCGGTCTGGGCAACAATGTGCTCGCAAGGGACCACGCGGCGCAGGCAGTCAATATGGAGCCGAATAATCTCCAGTACAGACAGCTCTTAAACCAGCTTGAATTCAGCAGCCAGAGATACCGGAACAGCGGGTACGGCTCAGGCTATGGCATGGGCGGCGGTTCGTGCGGTACAGGGAACCTGTGCTGTGACCTCTGTATAGCGGACCAGCTCTGCGAATGTATGGGAGGGGATCTTTGTTCATGCATGTAAAAGCGAGGACACTGGCATTCGGCGGACTGCTTCTGGCTCTGACAGTTGTTTTCATGGCGCTGGGAAGCATTATCGAGACGAGTACACTATTTCTGCTCGCAGCAGCGTCCTATTTTGTGGGGATCGTTGTCCGGGAATTCGGCCTGAGGGCAGGCGCGGCGTTTTATATCGCGGCGGTGCTGCTCGGCTTTATTACAGCGCCGAATAAGTTTTATGTGCTCACATTCGCGGCGATGGGATTTTATATCTGGGGGATCGAAGCGGTGTGGAGATGGTTGGAGAAGCGTCCGCAGTACAGGAACCGCCGGATGATCTTCTGGATCTCCAAATATGTCATTTTTAATATCGTCTATATCCCAATTGTGATCGCTTTCCGGGAGATGCTCTTTGCCCGGGCGGTTTCGGATACAATGATGATCATCGTAGTCCTCGGCGGACAGATCGCTCTCTTCATATATGACAGGGCGTACGATTACGTGCAGGCCCATCTGTGGGGGAAGCTGCGCGGGAGGATGATGGGGTAGACCAGATCATAAAAGGGGTAGACCAGATTATAAAATACGGATCATAAAGACAGGGATCAGATTCTGTAAAAGGAGTCTGATCCCTGTTTTGCTCTGGCGAAAATGGGCGGAAACATCATCTATTTATATAGAAAGAAAACTTTTTACTTATATAAAAAGGAAGAGTCACGTAAATTAACGTGACTCAAAGGGGGAAAAAGTTTATGAAAAAGTGTTCTTCTTCAAGAACAACTTTAGTATAAGGAAGAGTTGTGTAAAAAGTGTGATGAAGTTTTGAATGGATTATGAACAAATAGATAAAAAAGTATGAATCCGGTTTCTTTGTCGTACAGAGATGTATTTTGGCGAAAACATGCGGAGTGGGAGAAAATTATTTTAGATATATTTTGGACTTTTTGCAAATTATAGTCTTTTTGACAATATTTACAAAAATCCCATTGTTAATAGTATTTGGATAATATATAATAACTAAAAATAAGGGGAAATAAAATTTCAATGCCAGAAAAATAGATAAATATAGGGAGTGCTGGAATCGGTATTGGAGGAAAGGTGGAAAAAGCAAGTGAAAAAGAAACGAAGAAAACTGCTGGCGGCGATACTTGCTGCGGCAATGCTGGTTCCGCAGTCGATCCTTCCGGCCAGTGCGGCGGATCTGTCAGCCGCAGAGCCGGTATATGAGGTGAGCGGTCTGGAAGCTGCTGATGTGCAGGATGTGTCTGCTTCGGTTGAACGTGTTTCCGCGCTGGAGCATGGCACTGTCAACATCCGGTATCGGATGGCAGCGCCTAATTCAGGCCTGACAGCGCTCTATTCAGTGTCGGATCAGTCTGAGGGAGCCTCGTATGCTGCGTTCTATGTGAATAACAGCACAGTAGGGCTGGAACTGAGGAGCGGCGGGTCACAGCTCAACACATTTACAGCAGCAGACCAGGATGTCAATGACACGGACTGGCATACACTGACATGGGTGTTCGGAGATACATCTACTATATTATATGTAGATGGAGCCAAGGCGGCGGAAGCATCCACTACAGCATTTTTCTCATCCATCGCGGGTGCGGATGCAATGGCAATCGGCGGATTGCTGCGGAGCGGGACGAACTGGCATCATGATCTGAGCATAAGCGAGATTTCTGTTTATGAAGAACAGTTTACAGCTGAAAATGTGACGGAATATGTGGATGCATTTGACCAGACAAAGGCGGATACAGCTTATGAGGTCCGGGGAGTGGATCTCACGGCAGGAGCGCCGCAGGATGTATCAGAGGGGCTGTCAGATGTCGCCGGACTGTCAAACGGAACAGTGAATATCCGTTATCGGATGAATGCGGCTGACAGCGGCCTGACAGGGCTCTACAGTCTGTCAGACCGTTCGACGGGCACAACCGATGCGACTTACGCGGCATTTTATGTAAACAATAATACCGTGGGATTAGAACTCAGACAGGCGAATGCCCATCTTAACAGTTTCTCTGCGAGTACTTATGCGGACGGGGAAGCGATCAGTATCAATGATACATACTGGCACACACTGACATGGGTGTTCGGCGAAACAGATACAAAGCTTTACGTAGATGGGAAGCTGGCGGCTGCGTCAGCGAAAACAGAGTTCTTCGCCTCGCTCAGTGATCTGGATACGATGACACTGGGAGGAGTTATCAGAGACAGTGTGAGCGGAACCTGGTATCATCCCTGTGTAATAGACGAAGTGTCTGTTTACAGCGAAGTGTTTACGGCAGAGACTGTTGAAAAATATCATGCGGCTACCCAGTGGACCGCAGAACCGGAACTGGATATGGAGAACGCGTACAAGTCTGAGACGATCGACCTGTTCTACCCGGGATATAAAAATTCCCAGTACAGGATCCCGTCCCTGCTTACCACGCAGGAAGGGACCCAGCTCGCGTTTATAGATGAGAGGAATTCAGGGACACAGGACGCCGGAAATATCGATGCTGTGGTGCGCAGGAAGGAAGCGGGGGAAACTCAGTTCGCGGATTCGGTTACCCTGATCGACCTGCCGAATAACGGAGGTTCAGCCGCATTTACGATAGATATGGCGACAGTGCAGGAGCAGGAGTCGGAAAGGATCTTTGCCTTTGTGGATATGTTCCCGGAGAGCAGCGGCCTTATGAATACAAACCTGATCCAGCCGGGGGTCGGCTATAAAAAGGTGGACGGCGCTGACTGTCAGATCCTGTATACAAACCCGGAAGAAAAAGAAGAGTATGGTTATATTTCCGATGTGGAAGACGGGATCGGCCATGTGCTGGACAATAACGGAGAGGATACAGGCTATACGGTCATCGTATATCCGTATGCCGCAGGAGTCTCCCTGCAGGAGAAAGGCAATCTCTATAAAGACGGTGAGTATCGGGGCAATATCTATATGAAGAGCGGTCCGGATGCCGGGGAACTCAGAGTGCTGAATACGAGCTATCTCTGGCTGGTTACTTCGGACGACGACGGTAAGACCTGGTCAGACCCGGTGGATATCACACCGCAGGTAAAACCGGAATGGTGCGTATTCTTCGGCACAGGCCCCGGAGTGGGAATCCAGCTCCATACAGGGGACCATGAAGGCAGGCTGGTAGTGCCGGTCTACACAGCAAATAAAAATGTAGGAAGTTCCCAGTCGTCTGCAGTAATATACAGTGACGATAACGGACAGACATGGCATCTGGGAGAATCACCGCAGACTGTCAAAGGGAATGACCGTGCGACGATGAACAGCGGCGGTATGCTTACGGAATCGCAGGCGGTCCAGCTGGATAACGGCGATGTGCTTCTCTTTATGAGGACAAACTGCAGCGGCAGCAAAGTATACGTGGCGGTCAGCAAAGACGGCGGCGCGACATGGGCTTCCGCAGATACGATTGAAATCAAGGAAAACTATTGTCAGCTTTCCGTGATCCATTACACCAAGGCGGACGGGACCGAGTGGGTGCTCCTGAGCAATGCAAGCGGCAATGGACGTATGAACGGAAGGATGTATCTCGGACAGGTACAGGCTGACGGAAGCATCAGCTGGGATTACAACCGCGAGATCAACGGCGCGGATGAAAAATTTGCGTATTCCTGCCTGACGCTTACAGACAGCGCGGCAGATCCTGAAAATCCGAAATTTGCCATTATGTATGAGGATGATACAGACGGGTCAATGCGCCTGAAATATTTCGAGTTTGATGAGAATTATCTCAAGGCAGGCACAGTGACGCCTGAGGAGATGGATGCCCCGCAGCTCGTATCGCATGACGTACAGATCAGAGGGGAAGGCACGGCAGAGATCGCCCTGACATTTGACCAGGTGATCATGGCAGCCGGAGAACCGCAGCTCACTCTGACAATGGGATCAGAGGAGATCACAGCAGATTATGTCAGCGGATCCGGTACGGATACGGTAGTATTCACAGCTGCGGTGCCGGCAGGAACTGTCGGCATCCTGAGGCTGACAGGGCCGGACCTGGAGAACGGAATGCTTGAAAATATCCAGGGTATGAGCCCGGCGCTGACAGCGATGGTCCTGTTTGCCAACACGGAGATCGATCTTGCAGGGACAGAGGTCACATATACTACACAGCACAGCAGCAGCACAGCGGAAAATACTGACGGAGCGGCTGTCAACGTGATAGACGGAAACCCGGCTACCTATTGGCATTCCACATGGGGGAATGATGAGATCACTCTTCCCCAGTCCGTAACTCTGAAACTTCCGGAAGCAAAGACGATCTATAAAGTAGATTATCTTGCGCGCCAGAACAGTTCCAGCGGACGCATTAAGGAATACGGCATTGAAGTAAGTACAGACGGTACGGAATTTACGGAAGCTGCCCACGGCATGCTGGCGGATACTAAGGCATGGCAGGAGATCGAGTTTGTGCCTGTGGAGGCGCAGTATGTACGCTTTATCGCGTATGAGGCATACAGTTCCGGTACGGAAAGCTGTTCCCTTGCGGAGCTTAAGCTCCATGAGTACAGCGATGGGGTGATCACACCGGGAAATACAGAGGAATTACAGGCGCTTGCAGACGGGGCGGCAGATCTGGAAGAAGAAGATTATTCTGACGTTACATGGTCTGTTTATGCGGAAGCGCTGGCAGCGGCAAACGCAGTGCTGGATTCGGAGATGCCGGCATCCCAGAGCCTGATCGACCGGACAGCAGATAACCTGAAGGACGCGCAGGAAGCGCTCACAGATATTTCAAGGGCAGCAGCCCGTTTTGATGAGATCAGGAAGCAGGAAGCAGAGTATACACCGGATTCATGGGCTGCATTTGAGGCGTGGATGAATGAGAATGAGCCCAAACTGCAGGAGGCAGAGTCATCCAGGGAAGTGACGGACCTGATCGCTGCGCTTGTTTTCCGGACAGGAAATCTGGTGGAAAAAGCAGACAAAGAAGCCCTTCGGGATCTGTGGACACAGTATACGGTTACAGACCCGTTAGCAGAAGACGGATATGACAAAGAGAGCTGGGAGCAGTATGAGCAGGCGCTCGGCAGAGCGGAAGAGGTATTGGCGGATGAGAATGCGGCCGCAGACGAAGTGGCTGAGGCAATACAGGGACTGACAGATGCAAGGACTGCACTGAAGGCGGATATGTCGGAGCTTAAGACTCTGTATGACCTCTATTCCGGGTGGACGACAGACCAGTACCTGCCGAACGGCGCATGGGATACTCTGCAGGATGCTCTGGGCAGGGCGGCAGAGATGCTGGAAGCAGGCGCAGCAGCTCCGGCGGATGTAAAGGCCATGATCGGAGATCTGACGGCAGCGGCTGAAGATGTGGATGCCAGACCGGATACGGGAGGGCTGAAGGCATTGTATGAAATCCTGACAGCAGAGCTCGGCGATCTCTCCGCTTATATGAGCGAAGGGGCGGAAGCGATGAAGACAGAGCTTGAAAATGCAGAAAAGGTGCTCAATGACCCGCAGACCGAACAGCAGGTAGAGGATCAGAAAGCAGCCCTGGAAGAAGCTTACACCGGCCTTGTCCTGAAGGCAACGGAAGAACAGATCCTGGAGATGACAGGACTTGAGGAGTCTCTGGGACAGAAAGACCTGACAGGCCTGAGCGAAGGACAGCTCGGCCAGGTGAAGGAGATCAGGGATGCGCTTTGGGAAGCGATCAATGCAGACGAGATTTCCGCAGAAGATGCGGCAGAACTGATAGAAAAAGCGGAAGAGGCAATGAGCCTGAGCGGTCAGGAAGACAAGCCTCAGACACCGTCGGAAGACGAACCGCAGACACCGTCGGAAGATAAACCGGCAGACGGAAAGCCGTCCGCTTCCGACGACAAAAATGATGCAGGGGATCAGGCAGTGCAGACAGGAGATACAGCGGGATACGGCTGGATCATCCTGATGCTGGCAGCAGGCACGGCAGCCGCTGCGGCGGCAGTCCTCCGCAGACAGAACAGGAGAGCATAGATCTCCGTCATACCAAGTTATGACCGGGGCGGGGGACCGGACGGCCCCCGCTCCGGATTATAACGGCTGAGGCGTACAAAAGTACGGATCAGCCGGAAATAAATAATAAAAAAGAAGGGAGAATGTTATGAAAAGAGCATGGAAAAGCCTGGCATCTGTGATGCTGGCTGCCGCTATGGTGGTCACCACCGTAATGGCATATCTTCCGTCGCTGGAAGTGCTTGCTACGCCGATCATGAAAGAGATGGCGCACTTAAAGTCCGGCAGCGGAAATGCCAACGGACACTTCGGCAGCGCAACGCCGGAAGCGTTTATCTTGTCGGATAACACAGATGTTACAGGCGAAGACTTCAGTTTTACGCTGAAAATGGGAAGCACGAAAGATGACACCCGTTTCCGCTTTGTGAACAAATATGTGGATGATAACAACTGGTCATTCATCGCATATGACGGAATGGCGGACAACTGGTTTGTCCAGTATGCGGCAGACGGGGCAAGTGCATATCCCGGATTGTCAGGGCTTCCGGCCCTGAACCAGAACGATGTCGTGGAGTTTTCCGGAAGTTATAAGGACAGCGGACTTGAGCTTACGGTAAACAATACGACAAGCGGAGAGTCAGGAACCGCATCGGTTACGGATGCATCTTTTAATTCACTGAAAGATGAGGCCGGACAGATCGGTTTCGGAGCAGCTACATACAGCACGTCTTATACGGACATTTATTTCGCGGACCTTGTTGTCGGAGAACGCGAGTATACGGCGGCTGACTACAGGAACTGGTCTCTGTACAAAGAAGACGCAGAAGGACAGACCTGGGAGCCGTCTGTATCCGTAGAAGTCGGCGATGACGGCGAAGGCGGGGATACACCGGACCCGGATCAGAAGGGAAGAAAATGGATCACCGTACAGGGAGGTTCCAATAACGGCGGCGGGCATGCCTACGGAAACGCCAATACAGCGGCTCCGGCGCTTCTGCTGGATCAGGACAGGACAATGCCGGTTGACGGTACGCTGTCCCTTACATTCCGTCCGGTAAACAGCAATAACTTTGGTATCTTCTATATGTATAAGAATGACAGCAACTGGCTCTATATCGGATATGATTCATCCAGCAAGTGGTACTATCAGTACAATCTGAACGGAAGCGGAAGCTATCCGCAGCTTGCAGGCCTCCCGGCTCCTGAGACGGGCGAGGAGATGACGATCGAAATCTCTCTTTCCAGGGAGCAGCTTGCGGTCTCCGTGAACGGCACAAGGACAAGCGTGTCCGCGCCGAACCTGCTCACACTTGCAGAGCAGCTGAACGGCACGGGAAAATTCGGCGTTAAGACAAACGGCGCGACAAAAGTCGAGTTTGCCGATCTGAAAGTAAACGGTACAGACTGCATGGAAGATAACTGGGACTGGTGCGCAGAGCGTAACGGACAGGTGACGGATACATATTACACAGCTGTTGAGGATGTATCCGGAACAGTGAAGAACGCAGACGGCGAACCCATCCAGGGCGCAACCGTCCGTTTCGGCGTAAATGCTTCCGAGACAGACGCGAGCGGTACATACGCATTTGCAGCTCTTGAAGTCGGAGAGTACAATGTGGCAGCAACCGCGCCGGGATATCAGGCATATGAAGAGACGATGACAGTAGAAGAAGGCGGAGCGAATGTATTCGATATCCAGCTGGAGGAGAAGACGCCGATCAATCTTGAGGATTATGACTCCATCGCATCTGACTACATGACAGTGTATGTGGGGAAAGAATTCCCGCTCGTGGCAAGATACGTGCTGAAGGATAAAGAAGAGACGATCTTCCGCGCGCAGGAGACGAAGCTCAGTGAGATCATGATCAACGGCGCTGCGATCACACCGGAAAATGTAAAAGTAACAAATGATAAAACATCACAGACATACAGCATGTCCCTGGCGGATGAAGAAGAAGCGATCGATCTGTCCATGACAGTGAAGATCAGTGTGGATGACAACGACCTGACATGGGAAGTGACAGAGCTTACGAAGAATGACGGATGCGCTGACATCGCATCGATCGACATCCCGCAGCTCAATCTTATCTCCGTGGACGCGGTAGAGGCAGACGCGGTGTTTAACGGCGCGAAAGCATCCAACTCTACAGTTACAAGCGGCGATAAAGAGATCACATGGGAGAAAGGGTTCAACCCGTCAACAACAGACGGATACCTCTATGCTTTCCTCACAAACGGGAACTTAAGCGCCGGCCTCTGGAGCAATTCTGAGATCGAAGGCGATGAAAGAGTCGTCCTGAACAGCGGCGCAGATACCATGAGCCTTGCAAGCGCAAAATGGTATTATGAAGACGGAGACGCGAACGCTCAGAAAAAGAGCGATTATGAGTATCCTGTAAGCGAGCTTCCGTGCGCGAAAGTCTGCATCGCAGGCGACATAAATGAAGACGGTGACCTTGACTGGAACGACGGCGCTCTGGCATTCCGCGACATCATGAATGTCCCGCAGGATGCAGAGGATATCAAAAATCTTGTCAATTACCGCATTGTCATGAACTTTGCAAGTATGGTATCCAATCCGTACATGACGACAGCAGACAATATCAAGAAAGTTTACCTCGCGACAGACGGACTTCCGCAGGCAGTTATGCTGAAGGGATACGGAAGCGAGGGACATGACTCCGCGAACTCTGAGTACGCGCACATTGCGGACAGGGAAGGCGGCGTGGAAGGATTCCAGGAACTGATCAGGATCGCTCATGATTACGGCGCAGAGATCGGTATCCATATCAACGCGCAGGAGTCCTATCCGGAGTCCAAGTCATTTAATAACACAATGGTATCCAACGGTTCCGGAAACGGCTGGGGATGGCTGGATCAGTCCTATGTCATCGACAAGCTGTGGGATCTCGGAAGCCAGGCAAGATACAAGAGAATGGTGCAGCTGTTCGACCGTATCAATGAGACTGATTTCTACAGCGGAGACTGGGATAAGGGCGAGTATGTCGGAGAGTCCGAAGGAACACTCAACGCGACCATGGATGAGATCGCAGAGTATGCAGCAGGGCTGGAAGACAATATGGACTTCATCTATCTGGATGTATGGTACCAGGATGCCTGGGAGACCAGAAGGATCGCTGAGCAGATCAATTCTCTCGGATGGAGATTCACGACAGAGTTCCCGTACGAGGGCGAGTATGACTCCACATGGTCCCACTGGGCGACAGACGCGGCTTACGGCGGCAATACCACAAAGGGATACAACAGTGAGATCATCCGTTTTATCCGCAATGACCAGAGAGACGTCCAGGTCATCAACTACCCGTCCTTCGGCGGCGCGGCAGACAATCCGCTTCTCGGCGGATTCAGGCTGTATGGCTTTGAAGGCTGGGGCGGCGACCAGGATTTCAACAAGTACATCAGAGAGACATTCACAGAGAACCTTCCGACGAAGTTCCTGCAGCACTACTATGTGACTGACTGGGAAGACTACGAGGACGGGGAGTCTCCGGTAGGCAACCAGGAGAAGCAGATCACTCTGAAGAATGATGACAACGACACTGTAGTAGTGACAAGAAACGAAGAGCAGAGAGCGGACAGCTATATTGAGCGTACGATCACTCTCAATGGCAAAAAGGTTCTTGACGATGTAGAGTACCTGCTTCCGTGGGCAGATGATGAGACAGGCGAAGAGAAGCTGTATCACTGGAACCTGGAAGGCGGCACGACGACATGGGAGCTCCAGGACGACTGGGCAGGACTTGCGAATGTAGTCGTATATCCGCTGTCTGACCAGGGCAGAGGAGAGGCTGTAAATGTTCCGGTTGAGAACGGTCAGATCACTCTGACAGCAGAGGCAGAGACAGCTTATGTTGTTCTGAAAGGCGAGGCATCAAAGACACTCAAAGATGACTTCGGTGACCAGTATGTGACAGATCCGGGCTTCAACGGCTATGCAGGCGCAGGCGAATCCCTTGACGGGGCTGACTGGATCGGAGATATCGATGATCCGGCAGTGGTGGTAGAAAAAGCTTCCACAGGAGACCAGAGGCTTGCGTTCAACAGCCCGTCAGCGGATGTGGCAGTAACGACTCAGATTTCCGGGCTTAAGACAGGCGTGGAATATGTGGCGGAAGTATATGTGGACAATGCAAGTGATTCAAAGGCGGAGATCGCTGTCAATACAGGAAGCAGCAGCGTTTCCAATTACACGATGAGGTCGATCGCGGCCAACTATGTAAAGAGCGACCAGAAGCACGGTACGAACATGCAGCGCATGCAGGTATCCTTTACAGCGGAAGGACCGACCGCGAACCTGACTCTTTTCAGGGAAGCAGGACCGGGATCCACATATATGGATGATATCCGTATCGTAGAGATCACGCTGAATAATTTTGATGAAAACGGTAGCTTTAAACAGGATTTCGAATCTGTTGTCCAGGGTCTGTATCCGTTTGTGCTCAGCTCAGCCCAGGGTGTTTCCGATCCGGTAACCCATCTGGCAGAACTCCACGCTCCATATACACAGGCAGGATGGCAGAACAAGAAAGCGACAGATGACGTCATTGACGGCGAGTGGTCGCTGAAGCATCACGGCGCGAATACGGGGATCATCTACCAGACGATCCCACAGAATTTCCGCTTCGAGCCGGGTAAGGTCTACACGGTTGAGTTTGACTATCAGTCAGGACCGGACAGGGCATACGCCATGGTAGTCGGAGACGGCACGACATATACACTGCCGTCGGAAGACCAGTACCTTGCACAGAAGACCGGCGGCGGAGAGGCGAATACAGGCCATGTAACGATGCAGGTGATCGGAAGCGGCAGCGGCCAGACATGGATCGGTCTCTATGAGAACGGCAGCCGTGCGACAGGCGCGACTGCAACCGGCCAGAACGACTTTATCCTCGACAACCTGGTGATCACAGTGGATGAGGATGCCGTTGCGGCAAGCATTGACAAGACAGAACTGTACAAGGGCGAGACGGCAGCGATCTACGGAAGCAACCTTGAGAAAGTAGAGTGGACATGCACTGGCGATGAAGGAGTCGTAGATTTCGATCAGGAGACTCTCACCATCGGAGCGATCGGAGCAGGTAAAGTGACGATCACGGGTACAGTGGGTGAAGAAACCATCGCAGAGTTTGCGATCACAGTGACCGATCGGGTGATCGTGGAGATCGCAGACCAGCTTGAGATGTCCGCGACAGCGAACACAGAGGAGACTGGTACGGCAGCGTATGCAGTCGATGGGAATACTTCAACAAGGTGGCACTCCAACTGGAGCACCACAGGATTTAATGTAAGCCCGGACAATCCGGCGATCCTTACGATCGATCTTGGGGACACGGTTTCCTTTGGCGGATTTAACTTCCTCCAGAGAAATGACGGTAATATAAACGGAAGGATTTCCCAGTACCGTTATGTGATCCTGGACGCAGATAATAATGAGGTCTATGCGAGCGAGTCCATTACAGTGCCGGATGAACTGTATACATCCGGAGCGTGGGTGACGACGGAGTTCCCGGAGACGCTGACAGGAAAATATCTTGTAATCTATGTTGAGCAGGGCGGCAATAATTTTGCAAGCCTTCAGGAAGTAGTTCCGTTTGAAATCCAGAAGGTAGCGGATTCCGCTTCTCTGGAAGACGCGGAGATCAGCGTTGGAGAAATGATTGCCCTTGAAGTGGGACACGAAGAGGGGACGCTGCTCAAAGGTCTCGTGTGGAGCTCATCCGATCCGGAGACAGTGTCTGTTGACAGTTTTGGAAACGTCACAGGACTGAAAGCAGGAGAAGCAGTTATCACTGTATCGAATGCAGCCGGATTAGAGGCTGAGTGTACGGTGACAGTCAAAGGCTCCCAGGTTGAGCCGGGTGGGGATACAGAAGCCCCGACCGTTCCTGAGAAACTCGAGGCTAAAGAGGTTACTTCCTCTACAGTCACAGTCAAATGGTCCGCGTCGAAAGACAATGAAGGCGTGGCAGGGTATGTGATCTATGTAGATGGCCTGGAGATCGGAAAAGTGGCTGACACAGAGGCAGTCATCAAAAACCTGAAGGCAGATACAGAGTATGAGATCAGCGTAAGGGCTTATGATGAAGCTGGAAATCTTTCGGAAGCTGCAGTGATCACAGTACGGACAGAGAAGGCATCCGGCTCCGGCAGTGAAGGAGCAGGCGGCACAACAGGAAGCCCGACTGTGGAAGCAGTGCAGACTGGAGATGCAGCTCCGATCGTGATCATGATCATCATGGCGGGCGCTGCGGGCGCAGTAGTAATGGCAATGATGAGCCTCAGGGCGAAAGCTGCCAGAAGAGCGCGCAGGAGAAACAGAAGGACAAGATAAGGCAGGATAAGATCCTGTATGATCTGTTCAGATGAAACAGGGATATCCTGTAAGAAAAATAAAAGAAATACCCCGTCCGAAATGGCGGGGTATTTTTAAATTATAGATGTATAGCGGCAGATACTCTGGTATAATAAAGAAACATGAAAGTCTTAGGTCAGGAGGAAACAGATGTACCTTAAAAGAAAGATATATGACAGACTAGTACAGTGGAAAGATACTGCCGACCACAGTACGCTTGAGGTAAACGGCGCCAGACAGGTTGGAAAGACATATCTGATCAATAAGTTTGCTGATGAAAATTTTACACACAAGATTTATGTCAATTTGTTTGAGCTGAGCGGCAAACAGTTCATGGAGTGTTATAAGCAGGCTACAGAGTGGCAGCCGGGCCAGAAACGCCCGGAGCATCCCCTGCATGATGCCTTTCGTCTGTATGAACCGGATTTTCAGGATACGGATGATACAGTTATTATCATTGACGAGATTCAGGAATCAGCAGAGATTTATAATCGGATCAGAGAGTTTACGAGACAGTTCCAGTGCCATTTTATTGTGACAGGAAGTTATCTGGGCAGAGTGTATGAGCCTGAGTTTCGGTTTTCGAGTGGAGATGTGACAAAGATTACGATTTATACGCTGTCGTTTGAAGAATTTCTGGAAGCATACGATGAAGAGGTTTATGAAAAGTATATGCAGATTTCAGCGGATATGCAGGATTTTTCTTTCTATGACGGGCTGAAGGCGATTTATGATATTTACTGTCAGGTGGGAGGTTATCCGAAAGTTGTACAGACATATCTGGAGTCAAAAGATATACAGAAGGCGCAGGGAGAACTGGTAAAGATCATTGACACTTTTACAAATGAATCAATCCGATATTTTACCGATATTTTAGACAACAGAGTCTTTACTCAGATTTTTCTCTCTATATGCCGGATACTGAACCGCGAGAAAAAGGGACTTGCAGAAGACAGTATCAGTGAGGAACTTCAGAAGATCGTTACAAGAGACTATTCAAGTAATATAACAAAAGCAGCCTGCAACAGAGCGATAAGCTGGCTTTATTTCTCCGGGATCATTGGTTTCTGCGCTAAGATAACCGAACTGGATATTATGGATTTTAAGGCGGCGGGCAGATGCTATTTTATGGATCTGGGGGTAGCAAATTATTATTTGAAGAGGACAGGTACAGACGAGCGTGCTCTGAGAGGAACACTCAATGAAAACTATGTATTTATTAATCTGAAAAAAAGACAGGATTTCCCGCCGGAGATTGCTTTTGAAACTCCTGCCTTTGCAACATATAAAGGCGGTGAAATAGATTTTGTCGTCCAGAGTTTAGAAGGAAACAGACGCTGTCTGGTGGAAGTGAAGACCGGGAAAGGGAAGGCTGAAACCGCGGTGAAAGCATTGCAGTCAGGAAAGGCGGATCGGCTTCTGTATCTGAAAGGAGATACCAAGGGTGGAGAAAATGGTAAAATAATAACGATTCCAATTTATATGCTGGAGAGATATAAGTTCTGAGACATAAATGAGACATCAATTATAACAAAGTTTATAGCAAAGTCCCGAAAACCTCTTGAAATCCTCCTTCTAAAGAGTTATATTTATACTCGTAAAAGGAATAAGATCTTCGGGGTCGGGTGCAAGTCCCAACCGGCGGTATAGTCCGCGACCCGCACGATGTGCGGCTGAACCGGTGACTCTCACATGAGGGGATTCCGGTACCGACAGTATAGTCTGGATGAGAGAAGAGAACATACTTATCGGAACGCAGTTGTTTCATAAGCAGCTTCGCAGAGGAAGAGCTGAAAGCCCCGGACATTGATGTCCGGGGCTTTTTCTGCGTCGCTGTCTCTCCTTGGAAGAAGTTCCTTTTTCATAATAAAAAAAGCCCTGGGAAAGGGGCGGAAAAAGAAGGAGAGGTTCAATATGACAGAACACACAGGCCAGCAGAATATGGCAGCGGCAAGCAAGACACTGAAAGTAGTGAAGATGGGAGTGATGGTGGCGATTTCGGTCGCACTGGTGTACCTGATCCATTTCCCGATCTTCCCGGTCGTATCCTTCCTGGAGTATGATCCGGCAGACATCCCGATCCTGATCGGCACATTTGCCTTTGGCCCGCTGGCGGGGCTTGTCCTGACAGTGGTGACATCCGTGGTGCAGGGGCTGACAGTGAGCGCGGGCAGCGGACTCTATGGCATCCTGATGCATGTGATCGCCACAGGAGTGCTCGTGGCAGTGTCAGGCGGGATCTACAGCAGGAACAAGACGAGGAAGACAGCAGTCATCGCACTCGTGTGCGGTATGGCGGCGATGGCAGTCGTGATGATGGGCGCGAATATGGTCATCACGCCGATATTCATGGGAGTTCCGGCGAGCGCGGTCTGGGACCTGATGCCCTTTATCGTAGGCTTCAATGTGATCAAGGCAGGGATCAACGGAGCGGTCACGTTCATCCTGTATAAGAGGATCGCAAACTTCCTTCGCAGATAAAGTGTGAAAAAAATGTGAACGGGGTCAGACCCCGTTCATTTTTTGTTTACAGCAGAGAAAAAAATAAAAAGTACAACAGCGGACAGTGCAGTGGAGGAGGCGGATAAAGAAAGTAAATAAAAAAGTTGACAAGCGGTAGATCCTGTATTATAATGCCATCCGTAACACTTTTGTAATATCTGTAATATTATTTAAAATATGAGCATATATTTTAAAAGATATCGTAATGATATTGCAACAGGTTAGAGGAGGAGTATATGAAACATAATCACAACAGGCGTGTCCTGCTGTCTCTGTATGCAGCAGCGGCAAGCGCCATGCTGCTGACGGGATTTACAAGTCTGGCGGCAGAAAACGACAGAAATGCAGACCAGAGCACATACATTCAGGATGAGATTTTCCAGTGGGACTTTGCCGGGACAGCCGGCGGGATCCGCGGGGAAGCTGTACAGGATACAAAGGAAGCTGTCAACGCGGCACATACGGCATATCTGATCAGAGTTGAAGAAGAGCGCAAAGCGGCGGAAGAAGCTCAGAGGATCGCTGAGGAGCAGGCAGCGGCGGAAGCAAGGGCAGCAGAAGAGGCAGCGGCCGCTCAGGCGGCAGCAGAGGCACAGGCTGCAAGTGTAGCTGCTTCCGAGCAGGAACTGCTCGCCGCGCTGATCTACTGCGAGGCAGGTAATCAGCCTTATGAGGGTCAGGTCGCCGTGGGAGCGGTGGTCATGAACCGGGTAAGGAGCGGTTCTTATCCCAATACGATCACAGAAGTGATCTATCAGTCCGGACAGTTCGGACCTGCCATGACAGGCTGGCTGGATTCTGTGCTTGCCAGTGGGAGTTATTCGGACACGGCAAGACAGGCAGCGGCGGATGCCATCGCAGGAAGCAATCCGGTTGGTGACTGCCTTTACTTCGGAAACGGAAACTGGGGAATACAGATCGGGGATCACTATTTTCATTAATGAACTTAATACAATGATTTCTGTGCAAAGCGAAGGGCAGCCGGGCGGCTGTCCTTTATCTGTGCCATGAGCGGGCTGTTGGCTTTTCCCCGCTGAGGTGGTATGATAATCAGAAAGAGCCCGGGGACAGGCAAAAGCCAGATGAAACATGGGACAGAGGATTGGGGGACAGCGGCATGAAATTTTTATTTGCATCTGATTCATTCAAGGGAACCCTTACATCGCGCAGGACAGCGGAGCTTCTTACTGAGGCTGCGCGGGAGATTTTCCCTTCCTGTGAATGTGTCGGCGTGGAGATGGCTGACGGCGGCGAAGGGACAACGGAAGCTGTCATCGCGGCGGCGGGCGGGAGCCGGATCGAGGCAAGAGTACATGGCCCGCTCTGGGACATACGGACAAGCTGTTACGGGAAGCTCGATGACAGGAGAGCGGTTATGGAGATGGCGGCAGCATCCGGTCTGACTCTGGTCCCGCCGGAGATGAGGGATCCGCGGAAAACTACTACATTTGGTACGGGAGAGATGATACGGGATGCTCTGGACAGGGGATTCCGTGATATTTCTGTCGCGATCGGCGGTTCAGCTACAAATGACGGCGGGATCGGCTGTATGAAAGCGCTCGGGATCCGATTCCTGGACGCTGACGGGAAAGAAGTGGACGGCTGCGGGGAAGATCTGATCCGTATCCGCGACATTGACGGATCGGGATTGGATCCACGCGTTTCCGAGTGCAGGTTCACGGTTATGTGTGATGTGTCAAATCCCCTGTGCGGGGCGGACGGCGCGACATATACCTTTGGGCGGCAGAAAGGCGGTACGCCGGAAATATTGGACGGGCTGGAAGCAGGGATGCAGAATTACCGGGATATTATAAAGAAGAAATACGGGATCGATATGGACTCGATACCGGGAGCGGGAGCGGCGGGCGGACTGGGCGCCTCGCTCATGGTATTCTTAAAGGCGGAACTGCGGTCAGGGGTTGAAACAGTTCTGGATCTGGTCCGGTTTGATGAAAAGCTGGAGGGCGTATCCCTGGTCGTCACCGGCGAGGGCGCGACGGACTGGCAGTCTGCTTTCGGGAAGGTGATCCGGGGAGTTGGCATGAGGTGTAAGGCAAAGGGCATACCCGCAGTGGCCCTGTCCGGGAGCATGGGCAGGGGAGCGGAAGATATCTACGATCATGGGATCGAGTCCATCCAGACTGCGGTAAACGCTCCTATGCCTCTGCCGGAGGCAATGGACCGGGCGGAAGGACTATACCTGAATGCAGCAAGACGGCTGTTCCGCATGTTAAGGGCAGGACAGAAAATGAAAATATAAGACAGAGGGAGATACAGGAAATGGATATCAGGATAAGACCATATGAAATGAAATATCTGAAAGACGCAGTCATGATCTGGAACCAGGTTGTCGAGGATGGCGCGGCATTTCCGCAGACAGAGACATTGACCGAGGAGAGCGGGCACGCATTTTTTGAGGAACAGTCTTTTACGGGGATCGCATGTGAGGAAAGCTCAGGGGATGTCCTGGGGATCTATATCTTACATCCCAATAATGTCGGACGCTGCGGTCATATCTGCAATGCGAGCTATGCGGTGCGCTCGGATGTGAGGGGGAAGCATATCGGAGAAATCCTGGTAAGACACTGTATGCAAAAGGGGAGAGAACTGGGATTCCGTATCCTTCAGTTCAACGCCGTGGTCAGCACTAATACATACGCGCTGAGGCTTTATAAAAAGCTGGGCTTTGTGCAGCTCGGGACCATACCGGGCGGTTTCCTTATGAAAGACGGGCATTATGAGGATATCATCCCCCACTACCGCCGGCTGTAAAGGACTCGGGATACATGGAAAAGCCGTCCGCTCTGTCAAAGTCGGACGGCTTTTCCGTATCATTCATGCCTTTTCGTTTTACGCGCCAGGCTGTATTAAGCTGTCATACGTCTCCTGATCAGATAAATGCTGACCGTGCCGGCTGCGATGAGGCCGAGGATGAGAAGCTCTGCATGGCAGCTGTCTCCTGTGACCGGGATGCCAGCCTTTTCAGCGTAAAGTTCGGAGTTCCTGATGATATTCACGTCTTTTGCGATGGACCCGAACAGAGACTCCAGATATGCCAGAAGCGCATCTTCATCGCCCGCATCGATCAGGTCATTGATCTTTTCCATGATCGCATCCAGGTCTATGGGGCCTTCTCCTGTCGCCAGGATCGCGCCGATCACAGAAGCTGCTGCGTCCGGGTCATCCCCGATCACTGCGATAAGGTCGCGTACGTTAACGCCTTCCGGAGATACGATCGTGCTTCCATCGATGGTGATCGTCCCGTCGCGCCCGACTACGAGCATGGATGCAAAGGAACCGATGGATCTTACGTTGGAGTTATCGATCACAATGCCTGCCAGGCAGTCTGCGTCAAGGTCAACGAGGCTTCTGCTGTCACGTGATAACAGCCCGATGCCCATCTGTAAGATCTCGTCTTCGAGAGAGATCTTGCCGTCGGCAGATGCAGTGACATTGGAATCAATGATGCTGATCTTTCCCTGATCAGCCAGGATGCCGTAATGAGTCACATCTCCATCGCCCATAGCCGTGCTTTTCGCTGTGACATTAGCGCCGTTGATGATGTTGATGTCACCATAAGCATAAATCCCGCTGTTGTCATATAACTCATTTGAATATACGTCGATATTTACATCCGCGCCGTCGATCGTAATATTTCCCTCCGCGTTGTAGATGCCTTCATAGTAATACTCTTCTGCGTTGTATTCTCCGGCTTTGTTGGAAATAGTCAGCGTCCCGTCGCCCTTGATCGTGAGGTCCCCGTTGTATATATAGATCCCTTCGGAGTTGGCGCCTACGATGATCGCGTTATCCCCTTCGAGGATGATGATAAGATCCCCGTAAATGTTGATGCCGCCTACCCAGCCAAGTCCGGGATCCACTTCGATCTGCGCATCTTTGAGGATAAGAGTCTCCCCGTCATACTGATAGGATCCTTTGCCCTCGCCGAGAGAAACAAAAGAATCAGACTGGGTCAGGTTCTCGCTGCCGGCGATGGATACTTCTGTCGGCTCTTCTTCAACTTCTGTTACTTCTGCGACCAGTCCGCCCTCTGTCTGTCCGCCGTCATTTGGGATATCCCCCTCCGATGGCAGTGTACTGCCGTCAGTATCGTTATCCGGAGTTTCCGTATCGTCATTGAGAGGAACGGTATTGTCCGGGGCAGAGGGAACGTCAGGTATATCATTGGTGGAAGCTGTTTCTGGCCCCGCAGGGTCATCTGCCGCCGGCACGGATCCCGTGGGTGTTGTGCCCGCCGGTACAGGTTCCGTGAGTGTTGTATCCATCGGCACAGGTTCCGTGACTGTTGTATCCGTCGGAACATCCGGGTCAGGTTCCGTCACTGTCACCGGTTCCGGGATTCCAGGCTCCGTGTCGGCGGCTTCAGCGGCTGGGACAGGTTCACCGGGGACCGTGTCATCTGCCGCAAAAGCAGTCATGCCAAACGTCATTGAGAGCGTCATTGCTGCTGCGAGAAGAACAGCCAGTTTTTTTCTACTTTTTCCCATGTTCATACCTCCATTCATTTGAGAATCATTAAAACTGATTTAATTATAGTCTCAAACAAATAGATTGACAAGAGAGCGAAGAGATTAAAAGTTCACAAAAAATTCACAGATAATTTGTTGAAAAAATAGAAATTATAGATTTTGCACAAAATTAAAATTGACAATTTGAGATTACACGCTGTGGAATCCTTTCCCTATGATCTCACTGGTATTAGAGATCAGTATAAAAGCTTCTTTGTCATTTTCCCGGATAAAATTTCTCAGCCTGACTGCCTGTACCCTGTTCAGCGCGGTCAGGATAATATACTTATCCCTGCCGGAATAGGCGCCTTTTGCATGGCAGACGCTGGCGCTGCGCCCGAGAGTGTGCACGATAAAATCACAGATCGGTTCCGGGTGGTCGCACACAACGTTAAAATATTTGGACAGATTAAAGCTCTCGATAAAAGTATCGATCATGAAAGAGCGGATCGCCAGGCCGAGAAGAGAATACAGTCCGGTCTCTATATCAAATACAAAGAATCCGGCTCCTGTGATCAGAGCGTCAGATACGAGCAGGGCGCGCCCGATATCAAAGCTGGAATATTTCTTCAGGATCATGGCAACGATATCAGTACCTCCGCTGGAAGCCCCGATGTTAAACAGGATGGCAGATCCGAGCGCCGGGAGCACGATGGCAAAGCACAGCTCCAGCATCGGCTGGTCAGTGAAAGGCCCGTCCATGGGGAAAAAGCGCTCCATCGCTGAGAGGGAGACTGAGAGAAGGATGCTGCAGTAAGCAGTCTTTGCGGCAAATCCTTTCCCGAGGATGACCAGACCGATCACCAGGAGGATCATGCTCATGATAAGGTTGAAATCACCCGCGGAGATCACTCCGGTCTTTGCCACGAGCACAGCGAGGCCGGTGATGCCGCCAAAGGTGAAATTGTTTGTAAACTTGAAAAAATAAGTGCCAACGGCGATGAGAAGTGTGCTGAAAGTCAGCATGAAAAAATATTTGAATCGGTTTTTCATAGAAACCTCCTGTCCTTCCCGCCCTGTGTGGACGGGAAATTGTTTTTCTGTCGGTGGAACAGGGCTTTTCAGTCCTGGAGAAAATGCATAAATTACCGTCTATCCGAATTGTAATCTCTGGAATATAAAAAGTCAACGCATTAAGCGGGCAGAGAGCGGAGAGACTATGCCATACAGGTTACTGTGAACAGTGATCCATACAGAGAGTTTACAGATAGGAGGATACAGGCCATGGAGAGACAGTTGTTGATCAGGGATGTATATGCAAGAGAGATACTGGACCCTGCGGGAAATCTGACTATTGAGACAGAGGTGCTGGCCGGGGAGGATGCGGTCGGAAGGGCATCGGCGCCGTCCGGCGTCTTTTCCGGCCGGTATGATACGGCAGGGCCGCGGGAAGAGGGCGGGCCCGGCGGGGAACGATACTGCCAGGAGCAGCGCAGCCGGGACCAGCATCGCCGGGACCAATGCTGCCGGGACCGCGGCGTCAAAGAAGCGGCGGAGAATATAAACAGCAGGCTCGCGGACGAGATCATCGGCATAAATGTATTCTGCCAGGATGAGATCGACCGGATCCTGACCCGCGCGCAGCGGGATGCGGCTAGAAGCCATATGGAAACAAATGCCCTGCTGAGCATTTCCGTGGCAGCGGCGCGGGCGGCGTGCATGGCGCTGAAGCTTCCGCTGTACCGTTATCTGGGAGGCATACAGGCTGTAAAGATGCCGGCGCCTGTGATGAACTTAATTAACAGTGGATCATGCGGGAGCGGTACTGCGGGTATCCGGAAGTTTCTGATCGTTCCGGCAGGAGCGGGCGTCCCTTTCTGCGCACAGCTCCGGATGTGCGCGGGGGTATATCGTTCGGTGGAAACGGTGCTGCGGGAGAGGGGATATCCTGCTGCCGTGGGGGAGGACGGAGCGTTTATCGCGGATGTGGCTGAGGCGGGAGAGGCTCTGCGGATGATCCGGGATGCGGCCGGCCGGATCGGATACCGCATGGGGCGGGAACTTTTATTTGCGATCGGCGCGGAGGGTTCCGGGATATATGACCCGCAGCAGCAGGTTTATATCCTGGGCAAAGGGAAAAACAGGCCGAAGACAGCCGAAGAGATGATAAAATACTATGAAGAGCTGACTGCGGAATTTCCGGTCTGTTCCATTGCGGATCCATTGGACCGGGAGGACTGGAAAGGCTGGCAGATGCTGACGGAGCGGATCGGGAGCAGCGTACAGCTGGCAGGCGGCGCGCTTTTTGACGCGGACGCAGAGCGGATCAGAAAAGGAAGCCGCCTGGGCGCTGCGAATGCGGTCCTGATCAGACTGGACCGGATCCCCACGCTGACGGAAGTGGTCAGGGTGGTAAGGACGGCTCAGGAAGCCGGTTACCGGGTGGCTCTTACCTGCTGTCCGGGAGAGACGGAAGATGTGTTTGCCGCGGATATCGCGGCAGCGCTGGGGATCGGACAAATATGGGCAGGGGCGCCCTGCCATTCTGAGCAGACGGCAAAGTATAACCGGTTCCTTCGGATTGGGGAGACGCTGTGGCAGCCGGGAGCAGCAAAAGAGCTGTGAGAACAGGAGCAGAAAAGAGCTGACCTGGGCCGGAACAGAAAAGAGCTGGCCTGGGCTGGAACAGAAAAAGCGCTGTGCGTGGGCAGGGGGCAGAAAGACATTGACAGATAAGGGGGTATCCCGTATTATTGTATTAAATTCATAGTACAATATGCGGGATGCTTTTTATTTCCGCAGAAACGGAGGAAACTACAATGTATGAGAACTTATCGAAACGTGCCCTGTACTGTATGTATGTGGCGGGGATCATCACCGGCGTGGTCGTCCTGGCGGTCATAGGCGCGGTGGATTATTTCTGGATCTTTCCCGAAGATCTGACTGCGGGAAAATGGATCTCTCTGGTCCTTGCCGTGCTGGTCCTTTTTGACGTCGCGGTCAGCCCGTATTTCCGCTACAACCGCTACCGGTACAGCATCAATGACGAATGCATTGACATTATAGAAGGATATCTGTTCGTGAAACGCAACATTGTCCCGATCGAGCGCCTGCACAAGCTGCAGACAAAGAAAGGGCCGATCGACCAGCTGTTCGGCGTGGCAAAAGTGATCGTGACCACAGGGGGCGGCGATGTGACGCTGGAATTTCTCGAGGAGGAGCGCGCAGAGCAGATCGCGGAGACCCTGCGCAGGAGGATCAATGAGATCGCGGCAGGGCAGAGGGCAGGTGAGAGTGAATGAATGTGAGAGACAAAGAGAATCCGTCAGGCGGACAGGCGAAGATGCAGACTGAGAAGTCGCAGACAGAGAAAACACAGGGCATGCGGTTCCGCAATCACATTTCTATCATCGCGGAGCAGACGGGCGGGCTTCTGATCGCGCTTCTGATCGTGCTGGTCCCGTCCCTGCTGGAGAATATCGATGAACTCATGGAAACAGGGCTGGAATTCATGGACGGGAAATGGCTGCTGGTCAACCTGGGGCTGATCCTGTTTTTCCTCGTCATCATCGCGCTCCAGTTCGCCGTCTGGTCAAAGACTTACATATCTCTCCAGGACAATGCGGTCGTGATCGAGAGGAACACTTTGAATAAGAAGAAAAATACCATTGGCATCCGGAATATTTCCAATATTAATACCGAGCAGAATCTCTTTGAGATGCTCCTGGGCACGTGCAAGGTCAAGCTGGATACAAACAGCCGTTCCACCGCGGACAGCACGGATGTGAAGATCGTCCTGAAAAAGGCGGATGCCCTGGCGTTTAAGCAGGAGGTGACGAGGCGGATCCGTGACGCGGAGTCGGGAGCCGGGAAGGGGTTTTCTGCTGGTTCTTCGGCTGTTTTTTCTGCCCGGCGGGCAGCAGGCGCATCGGAAGACATCCTGAGAGAAACGGCGCTGGCGTCGTCCGGGGATGCGGCTGAGACTGAGGATTATGATGTACGGTCAGATCTGGGCGATATCCTGCAGCATGGCTTTTTCTCGGTGAATATCCTGTCTGTGGCGGTCATCATACTCGGTATCGCCGGGGCGGTCCGCACGGTATTCCAGATTGTGGGTGATCCGGATGCGGCTCAGACACTGATCGGCGCGGCGTCAGGTGTTCTTGTGGCAGCCCTGATCGTGGCGTCCGCCCTGTGGGATACGGTCAAGGACTTTGTCAGGTATTATGATTTCCGTGCGAAACGGCGCGGGGATAAGATCTACATCCGATACGGATTTCTCAAGAAAGTGGAGTACACGGTCCCTGTGGATAAGATACAGGCGCTGCGGCTGAAGCAGTCCTTTGTCGCGCGCCTCGGGAAACGGTACATGGCGGAGATCGTCAATGTGGGGATGGGCGATGACAATGATGAGAAGAATTCCTTCCTCATCCTGTATTCGACAGAAGCGAAGCTGAATGAGAAGCTCTCAGTCCTGCTCCCGGAATTCCTGGATGCGGCGGGCGCGGCGGTGGAGCGCCAGCCTTCCTCTGTCTGGGCGGCTTGGTCTGTCCCGGCGCTGATCTATACGGTGATCGTGGCAGCCTGCGCGGCAGTGTGCGCTTCCGCGATGCCGGAATACGCCATTTGGGCAGCTGCGGGGGCGGCAGTGCTTGAAATCTGCCTGGCGGCGGGGATGATCCTGAAATATCTGACAGAAGGCTCGCTGGCGGGAAACGACTTCCTGAAGCTGGCGAAAGGGTATTTCGCAAGGACGTACCTGATCGTGAGATACCGGAAGATCCAGTACGTTCGCTTTTCCAGAAACCCTCTGGCAAAGGCGTGCGGCATCCGGAAAGGAGAGATACATCTGCTCGCTTCGTCCGCCAATACATCGCATTCGATCCCGTATTTTAAAGGGAACGGAGAAGAGATCATAAAAGAAGGGATGCTCCGGTGAGGACATCCCTTTTAATATTGCGGCGAAGATATTGTGGTGCACGATTATGTTTTATAACTTCAGATTTTTAAAAGCTTCTGCGAACGCATTGTTGATCGGCGCGTTCGTTTCTTTTTCCTGCTTCCGCATATAGGCGGCCACATCCCGTTTGCCTGCACCTTTTCCTTCCCTCTTTTTCCGTTCCTGGAAGGCGCTCAGTTTCTCTTTGTGTCCGCAGGAGCAGACGAACCGCTGGGCATCCCCTTTTCCCACGAGCTCCATTTTCTTATGGCAGACCGGGCAGCGGGCGTTGGTGCGGCGGGAGATGGTTTCCCGGTATCCGCATTCGCGGTCCTGGCAGACGAGCATTTTTCCGTGTTTCCCGTTTACTTCCAGCATGAGCTTCCCGCACTGGGGGCATTTATGCCGGGTCAGGTTGTCGTGCCGGAATGTTCCGTCCGCGTTCTTGATCTGGCTGATCAGTGACCGGGTGTAAGTTTCAATTTCGGACATGAATTTTTTATCGGACTCTTTTCCCTGGGCGATGGCTTTCAGGCGCAGTTCCCACTGGGCGGTAAGCTCAGGGCTTTTCAGGTCTGCGGGCACCAGAGAGAGGAGCTGTTTCCCTTTGGAGGTGAGGTGGATCTCGCTGCCTTTTTTCTCCATGAGGAAGCCGGCAAAAAGTTTCTCGATAATGTCGGCCCGGGTGGCGACGGTCCCGAGACCGCCGGTCTCTCCGAGGGTTCGGGCCAGGGTGCGGTCCTGGTGCTGCATGTAGCGCACCGGATTTTCCATGGCTGCGATCAGGGTGCCTTCGGTAAAATAAGCGGGCGGTCTGGTCTGTCCCTCCGTGATCCGGATGGCGTCTACCACAAGGTGCGCCCCTTCTTTAAATGGGATGGCTGCTTTCCCGGAGAGCGGGCTGTCTGCCGGATCATTTTCAAAGCCCTCTTCATCATCCGACTCCGGATCCTGCCAGCCGGAGCCATAGATCTCCCGCCATCCGGCCTTCAGGATCACATTTCCCTTTGCGCGGAACGTTTCACTTCCAATCGCCCCGGTCAGGGCTGTCTCCTCGTATTCGCATGCCGGGGAGAGGACGGCAAGGAACCGGCGGACGACCAGATCATAGATCCTTCGCTCTTCGTTTGACAGCTGCTCCAGGCGGATGAACTGCTCGGTCGGGATAATGGCGTGATGGTCCGATACTTTTGCATTATTGACAAAAGATTTATCCGCCCGGATCTCATGCCTGGCAAGTTGTGCCGCGGTCTTTCTGTAAGGGCCGACGGCGCAAGCCTGAAGCCGTTCTTTCAGTGTGGGCACGATATCGGAAGTGAGATAGCGGGAATCCGTGCGCGGGTAGGTCAGGACCTTATGATTCTCGTACAGGCGCTGCATGATGTTCAGCGTCTCTTTGGCAGAATATCCGTACCGCTGGTTCGCTTCCCGCTGCAGCGCGGTCAGGTCGTAAAGCGCCGGGGCGAAGGATTTTTTTGCTTTCCTCCGGATCTCCGTGACATGCAGTTCTTTCCCGCGTACCGCTTTCTGGACAGCCTCCATCCGGGCTTTATCAAAGGTCCGGTCTGAGTTGGATTTCGCGTCGTTCCAGATGAAAGTGATTCCACCGGAAGAGATTTTTAATCCATAATAAGATTTCGGAATAAACTTTTTGATTTCTTCTTCCCGGGCTGCGATCATTGCCAGGGTGGGGGTCTGTACCCGGCCGCAGGAAAGCTGGGCGTTATATCTGCAGGTGAGCGCGCGGGTGGCATTGATGCCTACGACCCAGTCGGATTCTGCGCGGGCCACGGCGGCATGATACAGATTTTCGTAATCTTTCCCCGGCTTCAGGTGAGCGAAGCCTTCCCGGATCGCCTTGTCGGTCACGGATGAGATCCAGAGACGCTTCACCGGCTTTTTATTCCCGGCCTTCTCGAGGATCCACCGGGCGACCAGCTCGCCTTCCCGCCCGGCGTCGGTGGCGATGATGATATCCGATACATCCCTGCGGAAGATCTGTTCTTTCACGGCGCGGTACTGGCGGGCGGTCTGGCCGATGACGACCAGCTTCCAGGGATCGGGAAGCATGGGCAGTGTATCCATGCTCCAGGTCTTATACTGACTGCCGTATTCTTCCGGATCGGCCAGCGTGACCAGATGGCCAAGCGCCCAGGTAACAACATATTTTTCCCCTTCCATACAGGAATTGTTCTTCTTTCCGCAGCCGAGTACCCGGGCGATGTCGCGGCCGACGGAAGGCTTTTCAGCAATGACAAGATGCTTCATCTCAAATTCTCCGTTTCGATCGATGTTTTTAAATTCTGCTATCCGAATTGTAATCTCTGGAATATCGAAAGTCAACGGAAGAAATGTTGAAAACCGAGATGCTCGTCTTTTAAACATGTGAAGATAGTGCTATACTAATAGAGCGATGCGTGGAAGAGATCCGGATATGCACGGGGCAGAGCGGATCCTGAACGGCATCCTGTGAGCAGAAAAAGAACAAGGAGATTTGGATATGAGCATATATGACCTTACATCCTATGAAGTGATACAGGATAAGGACCTTGCGGACCTGAAATCCCGCGGCGTGCTGCTGCGGCACAAAAAGAGCGGGGCAAGAGTCCTTCTTATGGAAAATGACGACGAGAACAAGGTGTTTGCCATCGGCTTCCGGACACCGCCCTCAGACAGCACGGGAGTGCCGCATATCATGGAGCATTCTGTGCTCTGTGGGTCAAGGGAGTTCCCGGTGAAGGATCCGTTCGTGGAGCTGGTGAAAGGTTCACTGAACACATTTTTAAATGCCATGACTTACCCGGATAAGACGGTGTACCCGGTGGCAAGCTGCAATGACAAGGATTTCCAGAACCTGATGCATGTGTATATGGATGCGGTGTTTTATCCGAACATCTATCAGAGCGACAAGACATTCCGCCAGGAGGGATGGAGTTATAAGCTGGACAGTGCGGACGCGGACCTGGAGATCAGCGGCGTGGTCTACAATGAGATGAAGGGAGCGTTCTCCTCGCCGGAGGGCGTGCTGGACCGGGTGATCCTGAACTCTCTTTTCCCGGATACTTCCTATGCAAATGAGTCCGGCGGTGATCCTGAGGTGATCCCGGAGCTGACCTATGAGCAGTTCCTTGATTTCCACAGGAAATATTATCATCCGTCCAACAGCTATATCTATCTCTACGGGGACATGGATATGGAAGAAAAGCTGCGGTGGCTGGATGAGAAATATCTGTCAGACTTTGACCAGATCCAGGTGGATTCCCAGATCCGGTATCAGGAGCCATTCACAGAGATGAAGGAGATTGTCCAGGAATATTCCATAGCAAGCGATGAAAATGAGGCGGATAATACCTACCTTTCGTACAATAAGGTGATCGGTACTTCTCTGGATGAAAAGCTGTATCTGGCGTTCCAGATCCTGGATTATGCGCTCCTGTCAGCGCCCGGCGCTCCTCTGAAAAAAGCGCTCCTTGATGCGGGGATCGGAAAGGATATCATGGGCTCTTATGACAATGGGGTCTATCAGCCGATCTTCTCTGTGATCTCGAAGAATGCGAACATGGAGCAGAAAGAAGATTTTATCCGTGTGATCGAAGAGACACTGCGGGGGATCGCGGACAACGGCATCGATCAGAAGGCGCTGCGCGCGGGGATCAATTACTATGAATTCCGTTTCCGTGAGGCGGATTTCGGCAATTACCCGAGGGGGCTGATGTACGGGCTCCAGCTCTTTGACAGCTGGCTCTATGATGAAGAGAAGCCATTTATCCATATGGAAGCGATCCCGACTTTTGAATTCTTAAAAGAGCAGGTGGATACCGGTTACTTTGAGGGGCTGATCCGCACATATCTGCTGGACAACCCGCACGGAGCTGTGGTGATCATCCGCCCGGAAAAAGGGCGTACCGCCCGTATGGACAAGGAGCTGGCAGACAGGCTGAAAGCGTATAAAGAGAGCCTGTCCGCAGAAGAGGTGGAAGCTCTCGTGCAGGCAACGGAAGACCTGGAAGCATATCAGGAAGAGGAGTCCGCGCCGGAGGACCTGGCGAAGATCCCGGTGCTCAGGAGAGAGGACATTTCCAGAGAGACCGCGCCAATCTATAATACGGAGATGGATGCGGACGGAGTGAAGATGGTGCATCACAATGTGGAGACGAACGGCATCGGATACGCGACGCTCATGTTCGACCTGTCCGGCATTGCGGAAGACAAGCTTCCCTATGTGGGCATCCTCCAGAGCGTGCTCGGCATCATTGACACAACGAATTATGAATACGGCGCGCTGTTTAACGAGATCAACGTCCACACCGGCGGGATCGGCACATCACTGGAGCTGTACCCGGATGTTACAAGGGTAAAAGAAAAAGAATTCCGCGCCACGTTTGAGATGAAGGGAAAGGCGCTGTACCCGAAGATGGACGTGCTCTTCTCTATGATGCGGGAAATCCTGATGGAGTCAAAGCTGGATGACGAAAAGCGGTTAAAAGAAATCATCGCCATGCTCCGGTCCAGGCTCCAGATGTCCTTCCTCTCCTCGGGGCATACGACGGCTGCGCTGCGCGCCCTGTCATACACGTCGCCCATCGCCAAGTTCAAGGACGATACGGACGGCATCGGATTTTATGAAGTGGTGAAAGCGATCGAAGAAGATTTCGACGGACATAAGGAAGAGCTGATCCGGAACCTGAAAGAAATTTCCGCGAAGATCTTCCGCGCGGACAACCTGATGGTCAGCTACACGTCCGCGGAGCAGGGGCTGGAACCGATGCTGGCGGCGTTCGGCGCGGTGAGGGACAGCCTGAATGACCACTCCGGGACAGAGGCGGCAGCAGGTTTACGGACAGGAGAAGGCGTGCAGGCGGGAGAAGGTGTGCACGCGGGAGAAGGTGCCCGGACAGGAGACTTGCAGGCGGCAGCAGACGTAGATCCGGAGACTGCGTGCGTGATCCACTGCAGGAAGCGCAATGAGGGATTTAAGACCTCTTCCAAAGTACAGTACGTTGCAAGAGCCGGTAATTTCATCGACGGCGGCGCGGAATACACCGGGGCGCTGCAGATCCTGAAAGTGATCTTAAGCTATGATTACCTCTGGCAGAACATCCGCGTCAAAGGCGGCGCCTACGGCTGCATGAGTAATTTCAACCGCATCGGAGAGGGATACCTGATCTCCTACCGTGACCCGAATCTGGAGAAAACCATGGAGATTTATGAGGGCGTTGTGGACTACCTGGAGAATTTCAATGTAGATGACCGCGACATGAACAAATTCATCATCGGCACCATCAGCAATATCGACCGCCCCATGAACCCGGCGGCAAAAGGCAGCCGCTCCATGAACCTGTACATGAACCACGTGACAGAAGAAATGATACGGGAAGAAAGAGAACAGATCCTGACAGCAGGACAGAGCGACATCCGTGCGCTTTCAAAAGTGCTCAGGGCAATGCTGGACGCGGAACAGATCTGCGTCATCGGAAGCGAAGAAAAAATCGAAGAATGCAGAGAAATGTTTGGGGAAGTGAGGACATTAAGCTAATTGTCTGACAGCTTACCCAAAAGGGGTCTGACCCCTTGCACAAAAGGAGATGCTATGAACGAAAAGTACAAATCCGGCTTTGTCACACTGATCGGCAGGCCGAACGTGGGAAAATCTACATTAATGAATCATCTGATCGGGCAGAAGATCGCGATCACATCGAATAAGCCGCAGACGACCCGCAACCGGATCCGGACGGTCCTGACAACAGAAGAAGGGCAGATCATCTTTGTGGACACGCCGGGCATCCACAAAGCGAAAAATAAGCTTGGAGAATATATGGTGAATATCGCGGAGCGTTCGCTGAATGAGGTGGATGTGGTGCTCTGGCTGGTAGAACCGTCTACGTTTATCGGCGCGGGTGAGCGGCATATCATTGACCAGCTGAAGAAGGTGAAAACGCCTGTCATCCTTGTCATCAACAAGATCGACATGGTGAAAAAGGAGGAACTGCTCCCGGCGATCGACATGTACCGGAAGGAATATGATTTCGCTGAGATCGTGCCCGTGTCTGCGAGAAGCGGAGACAATACGGATGAGCTGGTGAAGGTGATCATGAAATATCTTCCATACGGCCCGCAGTTCTATGACGAGGATACGGTGACTGACCAGCCGGAGCGGCAGATCGTGGCGGAGCTGATCAGGGAAAAGGCGCTGCACTGCCTGAATGAAGAGATCCCCCACGGGATCGCGGTCGCTATCGACCGCATGAAGATGGAGCGAAAAGTCATGCACATTGACGCCACGATCATCTGCGAGCGGGATTCCCACAAAGGGATCATCATCGGGAAGCAGGGCGCTATGCTCAAGAAGATCGGCAGTACGGCGAGATATGAGATCGAGCGCCTGCTGGACTGCCGGGTCAACTTAAAGCTGTGGGTAAAGGTGCAGAAAAACTGGAGAGACAGCGATTACCTGATGAAGAACTTCGGATATCGGGAAGACGAATAAAAGAGAACGATAAAAGAGAACGAAAAAGAAGATAGAAAGTAAGGGAAAAGCCAGAAAATGCCGGCAGCAGAAGGCGTGACATCGAGAGTCCATGCCAGGATGCTGCCGGCATTTGATTTACTTTACCGATTTACTTTACCTTTCGGGACAAAGTGTATGCTCTTGCTATGCAGTAAAGCAGAAGAACAAGGGTAAACAGTGCAAGAGCCAGTATTAAAAGGTTCAATGCGCCGCTCCTTATCAGTGCAAACGGTGTTTCAAAAATCAGTGCAGACCAGAACTCGATCCCTTCCATCTGCCAGAGCCCGGGCGTCAGATACTGTGCTTTTATATTGAGCAGATCCTGAAGGTGAAATGGCATTGACAAAAAGCAGGAAAAGGAACAGGCGGCCAATACAAAGAGCGAGGCAAGCCATATTTTTGCCTGCCGCATATAGCGGGCGGATTTTGAGGCATCATCGGAGAAAAGCTCTTCTGATGCATTGGGGCTGATCCGCTCAAAATAGTGAGTATCCTGCTTCCAGTCTCCTTTGATGTGTCTCCATCCGGCGTCCAGAAGAAATGTAATATATTCCTGGAAATCCGTTCTGGTTTTAAAGCTTCGCGCGTCGCAGCGGACAAGAAATGCGTTCTCATCCGGCTCGGTTTCACCTGGTCTTAGTGCGGTGTCAGTTTTTTTAGAAATGAATTCATATCGAAAAAAACTAATCCGTTTTAATCTCCATCCCTGCCGAATGTATCTGTTGATCCAGTTCTCTTCTTTTTCAAGGTCAATAAAGGGAATATGATATTTGACCATAATCTTGCCTTCTCCTTCCTTTTTCCAAACTCATATTTGAATTCCGGCTGCAGGACGCAGCAGGTAAACGTAAATCATCATGAAAAAGTATAAAAATATTATGTGTTACAGGTTCAGCCTGTCGGCAACACCGGCGAGATATCTCAGACGCTCTGCTTCTGAATGGAGGACTTCCCGGCCTAAAGGGGTCGTCTGGTACAGTTTGCGTCTTTTGTCCGGACCGGGGACGGGAGTGATGAGTCCTTGTGATTGGAGATTCTCGAGAGCTCCGTACATCGTTCCGGCGGCGACCCGTACTTTTCCGGAACTGAGATTTTCTATCTTCTGCATGACTGCGTATCCGTGTCCGGGAACCAGCAGTGCTGTTAATATATAGAATGTGGTTTCCGTGAGCGGCAGATATTTATTTCTGTTCATCGAAAACAAACTCCTCTTGTAAATACTTATCATTTAACTTTTATAAATACTTTGTCCCTGCCGGGGAGTCAAAGATATATACAGCACAAATATACAGTTCAACTGTATATTGTAACTATATAACTAAGACTTCCCATACCTGAAATGGGCTTCGCTCCTTGAAAATTCAATATTTCAGCTGACAAAATAGTGATTTATGCCCCTATAGCCTCAGGATGGAGTGCGTTACGCAGATATTTCGGCAGTCTTGCTTCAAAATCAGCAGTAAAAGCTGTCAATTGCTCATCGCTGAGTTTTAAGATTTCCTGAAGGCTTGCCATCAAGGCATCCATTAGGATGCCAAGTGATCTATGGAAAGTAATGTCCGCCATTTCATCAACAAGGAAAAAGAACAATTCGCCAAGCGTCCTCTGATCTTCATTTTGGCGCTGTTCCATTGCGAGTAACATGTATCTGGTAAACACGATAGCTACGTGAGCTGTCAGTGCATCATAGGATAAGCTGCGGCATTCTCCAATCAGATTCAGCATAGATTTGCAGGTCTTGAAGAAAACCTCAATCTGCCAGCGCTTTCCATAAACACGGATAATCTCTTCTTCGGAAAGGGTCGTATCTGTACAGATAAAAGCAAGCCAGTCCTTGCGATTTGCTTTATTCCTTACGCAAACGATTTTCGCCGGAATAGGATTCTCTTTTCCTACCATGACGTCAACAGAAAGCAGATACTTTGATCTGCCACGGCGTTTTTTGTTCCTGGAATAGATCTCTTTGATATTCAGCTGTTCACCACAGTATGAATACTTGATGCGGCTGCTTTTCTTGAGCATAGCAATCACATCCATCCCCTTTGAATGGATGGCTGTGATCTGTGCCGGGTTGGAAAACCAGGAATCAAAAAGGACATAATCAGCCTTTAGTCCTGCACTGAGAGCAGTATCCAACAAGGCCATCATTGCTTCAGGTGCTTTTGTCTGGGCAAGCTTGCGCCTTTTTCCTGCAATGGTTCTGTTATCAAAGTTCTTTACCGGACCGATAATATTTGCTTCTTTTGCAGATGCTAACAGACAGCTGTTTACCGGGATCAGTGTATTTCCGTCACTCCAGCTTAATGTAAGCATCCGAAACCCTTTTTTGAAATGCATATCGGTGTGGTCGAATACTTTTGATCCCAGTTCTGTTTTCTTGCAGCTGGTTCGACTAAAAAGGCTGTCATCAACAATGAACACATTTTTCCTGCTATCGTCCGTTAGATCTTTGAGATCATTATTGACGATATCAGCAGCCAGAAGAGAAGTAAAACGGAGCCAGTTTGTTTTTGCCGAATTTAGGAACCGATAAAAAGTGTTCTTTGAAAAATCTTCCTTAAAAGAGCCAGTTCGTTGCTGCATATACATGCTTCTTCCGACAAAAATGTTGCTGAGCTTGTAGCGGAGCAGAGAAACAGGTGAAACACCTTTTTCTTTCATCCCATTGCATTTGGCGAGAAGCTTGCCGACATGATGCCTGGAAAAAAATCTCTGAACACAATCAATTAACTCGTTCTCATCGCAATAGTTTTGTGGTATACTGGACATGGCATAAATCTCCTTTGTATAGATGGTTTTTCGTCAATTCCATTATACCAAACGGGACAGGTTTATGCCTTTTTTATTGGCTGAAATATTGAATTTTCAAGGTTCAACACACCGTATTGGTGTGGGAAGTTTTAGTAACTTATTTTTTCTTAGAAATTCATTGGCATATGGCAGGCAAATATATTTTTACCGTTTAAAACTGGTAACTGTCAAAGGTTAGTGTATAATTATTATTGGCAAAAATAGGAATTATTCCTAAATAAAAAGGGAAGCAGAGAAAATCCCCACTTCCCAATCATACAGTTTTTCTTTATGATGTTAGTTGCGAACAAAACACGTAAAGGAGACTGTATGATGAAATCTATTGTAGAAGAAAAAATGGTATCTTTCAAGGTGCTGGAGCAGAAAGTTTTTTCCTATGTTTGCGAGTTGGGTAGGATGATCACCCAGATCATTCTGGAAAACTATGATGACGAACTGGCAAAAGAGAGAGATAAAAAGGCTTACAGGAACAAAGGCAAACGGGAAACCTCGATCAAAACTGTATATGGGGAAGTGACCTATTCCAGAAGAGTTTACCGGACAGAACAAGAGGACGGAAGGACCGCCCACATCTATCTTCTGGATCAGGCGATGCAGATGGAGAAGATTGGGCTGATCTCTACGAACCTTGCAGAAAAGATTGCCCTTACAGTAACAGAATCCCCTTATCGTGTCAGCGCAGATATAATAAGTGATACCTGCGGGCAGACGATCAGCCATGGGGGTGTCTGGAACCTGATCCAACAGCTGGGAGAACGGATCAGCGAAGAGGAGGAATACGCGGTACAGCAGATGGAAGCAGATCTGGCGGAAGGGAAAAGAGCAGTTGGTATTCTTTTTGAGGAGATGGATGGTGTGTGGCTGCGGATGCAGGATTCCACGCATAGAAAGGCACCGAAGCAGGAAATGAAGGTTTTCACGATGTATGAAGGGTGGGATTCGGATAACCCGAAAAGGAGCAGCCTTGTGAACAAGAAGATGCTGGCGGGGATGGAGAAAAGCGGTCAGTTCCATCAAAAACGGGAAGCACTGATTGAAAAGATCTATGATGCAGATGAGATCGGTCAGCGTATCCTGAACGGAGATGGAGGAAGCTGGATCAAAGAGGCCTATGACCCGGAGGTTATCTTCCAACTGGATCGGTTCCATATTTATAAGGAGATTAAAAAGAATATCCGGGATGTAGAAGCTCAGGAACGGATCAAAGAGCTCCTGGAGCAGAAGAAAGTAGAGGAGATGCTGGAATATATCCAGGTCTATGCAGACAGCATAGAGAGTGATGATCCGAAAGATAAGGGGAGCAAAAATGCAAGGGAATTATACAAATATCTGTGGAATAACCGGGAGGGGCTGATTCCATACCAGGAAAGGGGAATTGAGTTGCCTGACGCACCAGAAGGGATCATATATAAAAACATGGGAGTGCAGGAGAACCAGAACTGTACGGTGGTCACAATGCGGATGAAGCATCGGAGGATGAGATGGTCCGTACAAGGGGCAAATAACATGGCAAAAGCCCTGTATCGGAAGGAGAACAGGGAACTGATCGATACGATCGAACGGTATACAGATGGACTGATATTCACGATGCAGATGGAGGAAATCGTCAAAACGCTGAGTGCTGCGAAAGCACCGAAGAAAGACGGGAAAGGGAATCCGTATATAGATGCCATCACACATCATATGCCACTCCTGGATGCAATGCGGACAGCATCAAGAAGAGCTTTTGAAAAAGCCTTCTGTTAAAAGAAAGAAAGGTGAGCGGAAAAAATCCAGGGAAAATTATCTGAAAATAGCAGAAATAAACTGACATCAACAAATAAGAAAAAGTGCCAACGATTACTTGACACATACCTGTCAAAGTTAGTTGTGAATCTCTGCCAGATATGATATTATAATTACGTGGTGAACAAAGTTTTCTTGGAGTACTGCATTCTGCGGAGCCCAGCGGACTCCGATGCGTTTCAGAGCGGACGCTGTGCGGAGCATAACGGACGCCCTGAATCGCCTATTATAGTCAGTTAGTTTCTGGGCTGGATCACTACGGTATAGTGCTTTGTTGCCCGTTTCAGTATCGCATTGGCTGATACCTCGTCATTGAGGATCATCGATGCCCAGCTGTTTGGCTCTCTCTGAGAGCATACAATTGTGCACCTTGACAATTCACTACGTTTTTCCATGACTTCAAAGAGAACTTTGATCTCACGTTCATCTGTTATGGTGTGAAGCAGGAAATCATCCAGTATCAGCAGATCCAGCTTCAAGTAGAAGCGTACCTTCTTCTGATATTTCGAATAGTCAGCCTGTTTCAGGGCGACCATTGTTTCAAGGAATTCTTCACAATGGTGATACATTGCCCTGTAATTCAGACAGGCCTGTATTCCAAGTGCTTTGGCCAGATACGATTTCCCGCTGTCGGAAGATCCGAGAATACAGACGTTGAGACCTTCACGGATAAAATCCAGTGATGACAGCGTAGCGTTGATATCGGAAGGCAGATAGATCCTTTCCTTAGAATCTTTACACTTATCCAATGATTGAGGTCCTCCTGAAAGATGCGCACGTTTCAGTCTGTTCTGAAATCTCTGCGATGTTTTGTTCTGGTATTCCGGCCCGATCACCTGCTCAAGCAGCGATACGGCATCCAACTCATCAAAGGATTTCGAGTGATACAGCGAATCAAGCGAAGCGGCCATACATCCAAGCTTCAGTTCATTGAGCTCATCTACAAGTTCATTGATTCGATCAAGCTTCTTCATCACGCACCTCCCCGGCAAGTTTACTGCTCTTGGAGAGAAGCCGGTCAATATCCCCGGCATGCGGGCTCATGACAAACGCCCCTTTGTTCCGTTCTTCGTTGAGCTTTGTATTGAAACCGGCACTTCCGATTTCTTCAGCGACGGCAGCAATTGAATTCTTAATAAAAGAATACGAGATATGATTCGTATCAATTGCCAGTTTGCAGCAATCTTCCAGGGCAAGCTTGCTGTACTTCTTTGTGTAGTTGAGGATACCTATACACAGGCGGTACGTCTGAACTTCATGCTCACGGCTTCTCAGGATGTGTTCTATGACTTTGACCGTATTCGGACCTACTGTCATAGCTTTCCTGGTAAAGTAAGTGGCATTCCATTCTGACATCTGTTTGTAGCTTTCGGGCAGATGTGCAGGATCTGTCAGCCATTCACCCTTGCGGGAAGCCCTTCGCCAGCTGACGATGAGTTCGCCTTTCATGGAATAGATATTAACTGTTGTTGCAGAGGCAGCAATCAGAACACTCTTGTGCAGATATGCTTTATCCACACTGTAATAAGCATTATCGAAGCGCACATGAAAATCCGCAGATACTTTTGCAGTCCGTCTTTCCATGTATTCGTAGGGGACAGCCGGAAGAGGAAGCAGCTCACTGCGTTCTTCCAGCCATTGATCATATCTGCTGTAATCCTTCTTTTTGAAGTTTTCATGGTTCAAAGCATCCAGTTTCTCCCAGAGATCTTTGTTGAACTGCTCCAGAGAAAAATAACGGTTTTCTTCTAAATCATGGAAAAAGCCTTTTTCAAGAATGCCTACAGCGTTTTCCACACTGCTTTTCCATTTAGGTTTACGGACTTTGGCTGGCAGTATCGCGGTGTGGTTATGATCAGCCCATGCAGCATAATCCTTATTCAAATCCGGATCGATCCAGTCTTTATTGGCGGTAACTGCCTGTTTACAATTATCACAAACAACAATCGTAGGCACGCCGCCAAAATAGGCAAGAGCGTGGTTATTGACCTCAATCCATTGCGGTTCACAGGAAGATACCATCCCTTCTGCATAGATGTACTGCGAATAGGGCAGAACAGCTACAAATACAACAATGGTCGTAATCTCGCCAGTAAGTTTATCGGTCAACTCAAAGGTTTTACCTGCAAAATCAACTTCCATCTTCTGACCGATTACAGCCTGGATATGCAGGGTTTCACAGTTCTCTCTGCACCAGCGACCATACAGTTCACAGAACTGTCGATACTGGTATGGCTTTGCCGCTTTTGTTATACAGTCTTTTTGGTAGCGGCTCCACAAGTAAACGAGCGTCATGTTCTTCCGCTCATTCATCTGTTTAAAGATAGTTGGGAAATCGGGTTGTTCATAACCGTCATTCCGTCTGTTGGTTCCCGGCTCATGACCGTATACCAGCTCATAGATCGCATAATTCGTGATCCCTTCCGGAAGCGGATACGACAGCTTCTCACACCTTTCAAAAGCGCGGATGAAGTCGTTGATTCCGGATTTACTTGCACTGAATTCTTCAGCCAGTTCCTTGTAGCTCAGGCCCAGTGCGTACCGTTTGATAATGATGCTCTTGTAATCTAACATAAGGCATCCTCCTTAAATGATTCGTACCATTTTCCAATGGCCTTAATCATTATAAGGTACCCTCAGATTTCAATATCTACAGGTTAAGTCCGCTCGCTCCGCATCGCGTCCGTTTTGCTCCGCAAAACAGTCTGTTGGAGTCCGCTGATTGCAGAGTACAGGGAAACTTTGTTTTTTATATTGAAAAAACAATTCTTTTGTGTTTACTATACAGTTTTTAGTAAGTTTTTATGTAGTATTTCCAGAATTTGTAGGGCTCTAAAAAATGAGAAGGAGGAAAGAGCATATCGGTTTCGTGTATGCTTATACGAATATAATGTTAAAAATAGTTGTATTTACAGGGAATAATGAAGATAATTTTTTTGTTGAGGCAAACAAAATAATATATGGCCTTGAAAATCGGAAAGAAATGGAAGATTATACAGGTTTTAATATTAAAATGGGATATATATGTAATGCTAATGAAAATACGTTTGATTCTAAGAAAATCCCTGATTACCTGAAAGCACAACAACGTTTTGATTATTGCATGCTAAAAGAACTGATCAGTGAACAAAAAAAAGATTACTGCTATTTGTTGCATATAGAAGGAAAAGAGACCAGAGCCGATTTCACATATAACGTAATTCCATTGAGGCTATTTACGATTTTAAGGAGAGAATACAGAGGGAAAATATTTTTAAGTATAGATTTGGATAATAAGGATTTTGGAAATGCTGCAAGAATAGCAGGCTACATGTTGATTGACAATTTAAGTGAAATGTATTCTTGGGAAAGTGAATGGGAGTTGGCAAAAAATAAAAATGAATTCCAATTACATATAAAGTCAGACAGTCTAAAAAATAACCCGTTATATAATCAGGTATATATTAATACAGAAAAGATAAATCGTCTTCAAATACATGGTGTGGGCAGCTTAAATAAAATTCTGCCCTGTATATATTGGGATTGGGAATGGCAAATGATGTTCACTTCCAGTGTAAATGAAATCTATAAAGACTTTCGGGCTGTGGAAACTGAGAGCCGAAAGGGGATCCCGATTAAAAATGATTATATTTACAAACTCCAGAAAGGATTATGGGAATTTGCAGGCAGCGGAGATGTATTACAGGAAACATATAGTAATACTATGTCTGAAAACGAGTGGAAAAGATATTTCTATAAAACTATCATTTGTGATATATGCCTTGATAATTTGAAGGATAGTGGAGTGCTAAAGGCTACGAATGCACCAGAAGTATTCGCGCTTTGCGAAAATATGTCTGTTTTATCCTTGCTGTTATTCAGTGCTTTCTGTCACTTTGTATATGAAACAAGTAAAAAAGAACTTGAAAAAACTCAAATTAATAATTTATGTCAATCTGCTCAGGATTTTGCAGACGGACTATTACAGTTAATGGAAAATACGTTAGACTATGCTCAGGGAGGTTGCTTAAGTTTTCGGATTCATTCTGGGAATAGCAAATATTTTGAAAATCATTATGAAAACTTTACAATTAATGATCAATTATTTTATCTGGAAGTACTGATCACTGATTTAAATTATAATGAATCAATCCCGCAAAAATTTATCTCTAATCTGGAAAAAAGAGCGCTTACTGATGAGTTGTCAGAGGAACTCAAGGACAAGCTAGCAGATAAAATTACATTACAGGGTTTTTTTAAACCTGACCGAGATATGGAAAAGCTTTGGAATGAATATTATATGATTGCGGAAAATATTACCAATCATTATGGACTTCAACTTTTTAATACTTTGGTCAGTTATTATCAGGGGTATTTTTCTGTCTCAAGCGGAAGAAACAGTCTAGATCCATCATCTTATTTTGTCGTAAATTATGGAGAAAAGAAGGGGAAAGACATATATTCCAGAATGAGACAATGGCTGCCGGGGACACAATACTCTATCTTATTACCTATAAAAAAGCAGGAAGAACAAAAACGGGTCGGTATTGATATATATCCTTCGTTTGACGATATAGCATTAAAAAACAGATGGGGAAATACAAGAATCCGCTTTGATCAGTTGCTGAATGGTATTGAAACGGAAAAGGATAGTAGAGAAAATAAAAAAGAAAATATAAAAAAAATAGCAGAAAATTGTCATCAGAATTATAAAAAGAAAGAAGTTTTTGTTATCGATTTGAGAGGGTGCGCATGTATCAGATATGTAGAACTGTTGGCTAAAGCGATGATTACATTTATTTTACATCACCAAGGTGATAAGTTACGTGTAGCTATAATAAATGCCAGTCATGAATTTATGGTGGGTTTTACTAGGTTTTTTGCTATTTTCTACAATAAGAATGCAAGATGCACCTCAATGAAAAATGTACAGCTTTTTTTGTGTGACGATAGAAATAAGGCAGAAATAACCTTTGCGGGAGAGTCACTGGCAGCTGCTTACGCTGCCAATGAATTATGGGCAAATTCAAAAGGGGAATATAATGAATGCCTTGAAATATTACAGATTATTTTAGAACAGAGAATGGTAAAATCGTCACAGAGAAAAAAGGCATTTAAAGTGGCGCCATTTGAACTATTGATACGTGATGAAAATAATATAACGTTGTTTGAACAGCGGGTTCGAAACGATTTAATGCAAAATATCCAAAAGGAGGAGTTTGGATGTCTATTAAGTGATATCCATATGAGAGTCGGTGCGAAAATGCATGTGACTGATCATTTTTTTGAAACATTTCAATTATTTAATTCTTCGCTGTATAATTCGCGTTTTGCATATTTAATTGCCCATAATATAAAAAGTAAAATCAAAAATAGAATAAGTAATGATCTGGTGATTGTCGGGTATGATACTTACTCGGAATTACTAATACTAGAAACACAGAAAATTTTAAAACAAGTATACAATATTTCTGTGAGATGTTTGGTCTATGAACAATTTCCTCATCCCAGATTTCGAATGTGGAAAGATAATATGAAAAACAGCCAATTTGTAATTATCGTTCCTACAAGTACAACACTGACAACACATGGGAAAATAACCGTAGAATTAGCAAATCGGGTAGGGCACGATATTAGTGGACAAATCTTGATGAATATTGCTTTGATTCTAATTAGAGATTCTTCGGAAAAAACTGAAGAGGGGGATCCTGGAGATGCCGAAAACCCATTACAAAAGAATCTTTCAGTGGTTGAGCAAAATTATTGGTATTCCATTGATTCTGCCGAGCGTAGAGTCAGGGTAAAAACAAGTAAGCCGGAGACTATTGTATACAATGTTTTGGTAGAAAGTAAATGGCAAGAGCCTATGCGCTGCAAATCATGTTATCCAGCCAAATTGACAGATGAGAAACCAATCATTGAAGTGGATAGAGCCTCCGTTGTTCCGATGATTATGGCAGGTCCTCAGGAAAGCAGTCTCTCGCTAACTCCAAATATTTCTACTGATGAAGATGATTTAATTATACTAAAGGACGCCATGCTGTATGGACATATTAAACGAGAAAATAATCATTTTCAATATTATTTTAAAACAGATGAACTTATGCAGAATATTTTAGGAAACGAGTCTTATAAAAAGAGATATGATGAATGGCTGGAAAAAGTTAGATTAAAAGTATCAGCGCAGAAAGATGAGGTTAGAGAAATAAGAAAACATGAACAAATACCTCATGTCTATAATATATTAGTTGCACCGATCCATGAGACTAATGCTGCATTTTTAGAAACAATCAATAATGAGATCTTTCAGGGAGTTCCGATAGTATTATATATTGACAGCGACCGTGAATATCGTGAGAATATCCAAAGTAAATACAGTAATCTTACTGCATTATATAATAATATATCACATACAGGAAGGGCGGCTATTATTAATTTTCACTATGTTGACGATACGATTAACTCCGGTATTTCAATAAGAAGAACATATAGTCTATTGAAAAGTTTATTTCCTGAGCAGGCGTATAACCGAGACTCTCAGGTCAAAGTTAACCTTTTCCAAAATATTTTTCTGCTGTTAAACAGAAGTTCCAGGAGTACGGTTTCTGGGTTGCCATGTAAAGGTGTTTTTTTTGCATTTTTTAATTTACAGATATCAGGATTGAGAAATCATCATGAAAATGCCTGTGCATTGTGCTCTGAAGTCAGCAACTATGAAACACTAAAGATTAGAACTGTCACAAATGAGTTGACTGCATATTGGGAAAAGGCAATTGAAGACAAGAGAGTAAGGGGAGTACCTGAGGTGGAATACGGTGCTGAAAGACAAGAAAGATATTTCAGAAGACTAATTTGCACACATGAAATAAATCAAATGCTGCTTCGAATGAATTGGAATAGAAATCGTGACGAGAAAGTGAAGGATGAGTTAAAGGAAACAATTAAAAGACGTTTGACTATGCCGAATTATTCTGCTGATATGAAAATAGAGTATGTCATGGCATACTTTACAGTGCTTTCCCGCCCATATCTTTCTTATAGAAAAAGTATTTTAGATGTTGTTTTTCCATTTTTATTAGAAACAATGGAAGCAGTATTATCACTGTATGATAAAGGAAAGCAAAATATTGAAGGTACATTGACAAAGGATATCTATATCAATACATTTATAAAAGGATCAGCGAAATTAAAAAAAGATTTTATAAAGGTAATGATAGGAGCAATTTCCAGATTAGGTGCGTGTTATCTTATACGAGCTAAAGTAATTAACCGATTATTTAGTCTTGCAGAAGAACTTGAATTTGATCCCAAAGAGTTTGAATTGTTTTACGGTGCAGCTATAAAAAGGTTAATAACATTAGGAAAGGATGAGTCCGTCGGATTGTGGCTTGAATATCTCATTCTCACCGGCAAAGAATATGGACCCCAGAATGGAGAAAGGTTGAAAATAAATAGCAATTTCAGAGACTTTCTTTTTTATGAAAACACGTATATCATTGCCGATGCAGTAGACGAATTAGTATATAAGAAAATCAAGGTAGCCGATGAAATAACAAGCTATTTTGACAAATACTATTTTGATAATTTCAGGAAATTAATGTCTATAGATTATTTCGGAGAATTATCCGGGAAGTTATCCGAAACGGAGAATAATGAAATCAGGAAAATTTTATGGGGATTAGTTCGTTTTAAAAATCACTTAGAAGGTCAGGTGACAGATTCCGAAGCGGATAACTATTATGTATCTTTAATAAATATTATCAAAGACATCACTAATGCATCGTACCTGTGTATTTATGGAATAGATAATAATGACCAAATTTATATTATCAGCAGTCTGATCAGAGATTATTATTCTACGGGTTATTTTAGAAAGATTGAACAGGAGAGAAAGAAGCATATTTCGGATACGAATGATTGGAATGATACTGTATATTTTTACAAAAAGAACACTGTTCTGGTCTGTATTATGGGAAAAGGAGTAGATTGTGAAGAAAAGTCAGCAAGTAATGTATCTGTGAATAGAAATTCAAGAAATAATAATGATTTAAATTCAGATTCAATATGGATTATGCTGGAGTTTACAGAAGGAGATGCATTTTCTACAAAGACCGTGGCAAGTATGAAATTTGCTATTCGCAATATCCTAGTTTATAAGTATTTGTTATCAGAGCGTATCAAAGATGATTTCCGTAAAAATACCTTTAGCAGAATTAAAGAGCTATTTGTAAAAAATAAACTTTTAAGTAATCCTAAGACGGGGACGCACACACCTGATGAAATTCTGAAAAAAATTGAATTTGAACTAAAAGCCATCAAAAAAGAAGATATACAGGACAAAAGCATTCTTAAATGGGCTGGATTTTTGTTGCAAATGGCAGCCGACAGTCTAATCAGTAAGCTTTATGTTGAAAGTATAGTAGCGGGTTATGTAGAACAGGAACGTGTCCAAGAAAGTAATCAGGAAAACCTGCAAAATAACAACAGAATTGTTGTTCAGCTCTCTTTTGAAAAATTTGTTTTTACTGATGAAATCGAAGGGTTATTAATGCAAATGGAGTATCTTAATAAAGATCAGGAGGATCCTACATTAGCAAATATAAGCGTAGATAAGACAGCGGAAAAGTTTAACTTTTCTTGTCCGCCAGGGAGCAGATATTGTAACTTATTGATACTTGCGGCAATAGTTCAAAACGCAGTAAAGCATGGCCGAGTTGAAAGTAGTAATAGAGTACGAGTGGAAGTTTCTTCGGCTGGAAAATACCTGATTGTTAGGAACAAAATGAAAGAGATGGATGAGGTGAAGGGAGATGAGGCAGAGCAATCTGGGATAACTATTCCAGCATTGAAACATTATTTTATGAAAAATTTTGGCAGTGAATTGAAAGTCAAAGAGGATAAAAAAGCGGGTACGTTTGAAGTTCAACTGCCGGTCGTAAGATCTGAATAAGGAGGATGATGAAGGATGAAGGATCAAATACCGGTTTTATTTATTGATGATAAGAAAATCGAATTCAAAAAATTACGCGAAGTGTTCGATAGGCAAAAATATTTCCGCTTGATCAATGATACTCCTATATGTGATGAAGAAAGCAGTCGTATTTATAGTCGTGATGAACAGAAGAAGAAGATCATAAAGTTGATTGAAGAAAAAAAGGATGAGTACAAAATTATTTTGTTTGATTTGTCTATGAGAAATGAGACGGATAGAACTATTTTGGCAGAAGCCCTGGATAATTTGCTATGTGTTGAAATATATGAAGAAAAAAAGGAATGGTTCAAACAAGAAGGAAAATTATTTGTGTTTGTTTCGGGTTATGAATTTCCTGCCAATAATCGTAACATACGTGATCCATTCGATGTATTACAGGAGCGTTTTCCGCAGGCAAAATGCCTGAAAAAATCAACGGATCCCGAAGAATATTATGGTGGATGCGTAAGGTATGATGATGAGATGAATTCTTTGTGTGGAGGAACGTTTAAAAATTGCAGGAGGGATGAGTGCTTCAATAATATTTTAAAAAAATTTGCACAAGAAAGTGGAATTATATAAGAATAGGAGGTTACATATGGATTATAGTAAATATATTGAGGAATATCTAATACGACCAGACTCAAAATTTCAAGGGGAAGGGAAATACTTTCATTACACTTCTTTGGAGAGTTGTATCAATATGCTTAAACATACAGATGGAGAGTTTGAAATATGGGCGTCTCATTTGTCATTTCTAAATGATAAAGAAGAATTGATAAACGGTATGAAACTTATTGATCGGAAAGTTGAAGATTTATTGTTAAGCAAGGGGGATACTTTAAGCGATTGGATAGAGGAATATCAAGAGGGAAGGATGAATGAAGATAATTTGTTAGACGATATATATGTTGTATGTTTCTGTAGTAAAAGAAGCCTCTTGAGTCAATGGAAGTATTATGGCAAAAACAGTGGAATTGCAATAGAATATAATCTTGATTTTTGTGAGTATTCAGGTTATATTGCCAGCAATATCCCTTTTAAAAATATGAATCAGGAGTATCTTCCTAATTATGTAAATAAAGTCATATATGATAATATGGAAAAACAGGAAATCATTGATGCTTTTATAAAGGAACATATTTATAAAATTTATAATTCGGATGCTGAGCAGAGCGATATAGAGAAGAAGCGATGTATTTATAGGCAAATGGATAAATTGTATTCATTGGCTCCATTATTTAAACATGACTCTTTTCAAGAAGAAAATGAGTCTCGATTACTATTTTTCCCGCTTAGTATAAAGGGCTGTGAGACAGGAAAATTAGTAAACTACCGTAGTAGCGATGGTAAAATAGTCCCATATATGAAAATAAAAATTCGAGGACGGATGGAAGGCACAAAAAGAGAATCTGTGATTAAATCTTTAACGGTAGGGCCAGGGCAAAATCAGGACTTAATATTTGAAGCTTTAAAACATCTTGTGATAAACAAATTTCCTAAAAAAAATAGTAGATTTCAGATGATACAAAGGAAGGATTATTCGTACGTAAACGTAAATGGAATTGAAATAAGGAAAGTATCAACCCCTTTCAGAGGATAAATTAATAGTTTGTAAGGGAGGGAGTATCCCAAAGTTCGTTTTAATTCGTGTCGCAACAGTTTAGAATTTAGGCATTCAAAACTGTTGCGGCCATACATACAGCCCGCTTTTCAGCTTATTTACCTTCCCGAATATTCTCGTGCGGGCGAGTCCGAAATTGATTTTCGCTAAAGCTCTGAATATCATCACTACAACACCAAAATCCTTATCAAAAATCTACTCTCTACACGATTTTCTTATAATAAAAACAATACACCTGCAATTTTAGCTGGTTTACTGAGTTATTTACAAAGTATTTTCCCATCTAATTTGGTTTGGAATAAATTCCAATTTTTAACTATATCCATCTCACTAATATTTCCTATTTTATATTCTACTTTCCTTTTAACACTCGCACAGGGAAAAATATCGCCATTATTTGTGACATAAATTAACCATTTCCCAGCCGGACAGGTTTGAATATTACAACCATGCCTGCAGGGTAAAATATCTATTGCTCCGGAAGCTGTTATTCGAAGTTTATTTCTTCTTTTCATAGCATTCTGTATAACATTTTTATAATTCTGTTCGGTAACGCCTATGTCTTCCCAGCACTCCTTTGCCCTTCCTTGCCTGATCAGCTTAAGTATTCTTACTTCGGTTGCTCCTATACTTTCGGCAAACTCTATGATCTTATTAAAAGAAGACATATTCCTATTTGTAACCACAGAATTAAACCTAATCTCAATTCCTACAGCTCGTAAATGACTTATCGATTCTTTAATCATTTTGTATGATCCTTGTAATCTTGTCATCCAGTCATGTTCCTGTTCCAAATGACTGTATACAGACAAATAACATACTTTAAGACCACATTCTGCTAATTTTTCTGCATACTTTTGAGATATTGGCTTTGCCTGTCCTGAATCCGATATAATGCCGGTTGTAAATATTCCCAAACTGATGTCCGTTATCTGGGTTTGCAGATCATTGAGCATCCCGTCAAGATTTGTATATAAAAGTGGTTCTCCTCCTGTCAGAAAAACCTCTTTTTCCCCCTTTATGGCTTTTAGCAACTTAATCATATCCTGTTTAGAGTATTCCTTCTCCAACTTCAATTTCGACGCCATTGATGAACAATGTCTGCAACTTAATAAACATTGATTTATTATTTCAAAATGAATCTCCATTCCTATCCATCATCTTTCCATCTTCAATAAAATATTTTTTTACTTCATTCCAAATATCCTCTGCAATTTCATCTTGAGATTTATTTCCGTCAATAATAACATAATTTTCTTCGTCCTTTAATTTTTTGAACGCCTCTAAATACTTTTCTCTCACTTTTATCAATCTTGATTTTTTTTCAAATAATTCCTGATGGAACCTATTTTTTGCAATTCTTTCAACAGCAGTGTCCGGATCCACATCAATAAAAATGGTAATTGTTGGCTGTAATATCTCTTTACTTTGTGCGTTTGCCTGAATTACCCATTCCATTGGCATATCAATACTGTGATACGCATAAGAAGAGAAATAATATCTATCGGTAATTACTGTTGTCCCCTCCAAGATTTGCGGCAAGACTCCATCCACATCGTTTAATAAATGATCCAGTCGATCAGCAACAAACAGTCCAGCAATTACTCTATTATCAGTTTTTATCCTTCCGGTCATGATCTGATGAATCAATGAACCAATCGGCGAGTCTGTTGGCTCCATTGTCGTGTAACAATAAATTCCCAGATTTCTTAATTTATTTGATAATAATTGAATCTGAGTACTTTTTCCGCTTCCATCAATTCCTTCAAAAGCAATAAATTTTCCCTTTTTAACCTTCTGCCTCTTTTGTTCCCTGTTTTTCATAATTTAAAAACCTTTCTCGATTTTTTCCCATCTTTGCCATATATGCTTTTTCCAAATCTATATCTAATTGATAAGATAGTTTCATAAGATAGATAAAGACATCTGCCAATTCCTCTTGTATATCTGATTTCCTTTCGCTTAGTTTAAAATCTCCTCTTACAATTTTCTTTACAATATTAGCAACTTCACCTACTTCCCCAGTTAAAGAAACTAGTAAAAATTCCAGCATTTCGATATTAGAATCGGTAACTTTGCTGTCCCATTTAAAGTTGCCTCGATGCTTACCGTCAAATTCTTTTTGTAATTCTATTAATTCTTGTAAAGTCATGAAACTTCCACCTCTTCAAGCTCATTTATACTATTTATTATTGTTTCTAATAAATTATCTATATTTTCTGCATAAGATTTTTCTATATCGCTTTGAATCGACATAGTTTTATGTATTTTATCCAGTTCTTCATATACATCTAAAACTTGTTTTAAAAGTCCAATAAGCTCTTCGCTATATATTTCTTTTTCACCACTCTTTTTCATTGCTTTATTAGATGCTTTCATTGCTTTGTAAATAATCTCAAGCCCTTTCGTTTTTATAACGGTTTCCTGCCCATCTCTTTTTTCTTTAATCAACTGCGACAACTTCAAGAAATCCTTATAGTTTACAGCTGTGATAAGATCTGTTGAATCCATCACATCAATTTCTGACTTTAAAAAACAATGAAACTTATCTATCTTTTGTACTCTAAATGCCGATATTACAATTTCCACATTTTCAAATGTAATACCATTGTCTATTAATTTCTTCAATAAATAATCTATTTCACAAATATTTATTTTTAAAAACTGTTTTGCCTCTAATGCACGCAAGTGCATATGAACAATCAATTTTGTTTCGTGTTTTCCAAATTGAATCGATGCAAGTGATGGCAAATAATTCTTATCATCCAATGACTTCATTATATTTTCCATATTATATGTCGGCAATACTATTCGATTACTTGTGGGTTTTTTCTTCAATGCCTCAACGACATAGTCTATTCCACTCGTTTCTCCCATTTTATAATAAGAGCCATGATTAAAATATAACTCATCTGGCACCTCATCGGCTTGCCACAACTTGCCCAAATCAAAATATGACCATTCCTTATCTCCTATTTTCAGTTTATCTTCATAGAAAAATTTTTCTAAATCCTCAGCAAATTCTCTATATGTGGTTTTAAGTTCCATTCGCATATTATAAATTGGTGTCATCACATTCAATGTATCCATCAATTTCCGATATGCTTTTGAGAAGGTATTGCCTGAAAAAATATTACTTATTTCACAATTGTTCAAATCTTTTATATCCCACGGATCATTGCCTCCGTCTGCAATATATCTGCAATTTAAAATCTTTAGAAAAATATTATTCTTTAACTCAATAATATTAAATTGGGAATTCACGTTCGGATTATTTCTACTCAACAGTGCACCGGTTCCAATAATTTTACACTGATTTTGTCCTAAGCTTAAAATCTCTCTGCCGTGAATATGTCCATGCAAAACACCTATTACATCAAATTTGTCAATCAAATTAACTAACTTTGCTGCATTTCTAATAGGTGAACTATCCTCCTCAAACATGCTCATAACCGTATGATGCAGAACAATTATCTTTTTATTATCCTGTCCTAAATTTATTAATTCTTGTTCAAGCGCATCAAAGTCAATACATCCTTTTTCATACTGATCCCCTTCACAAGAATTCACAAAAATAATTTTAGTTTCCAAGCCCTCAATTTTAACCGAATAACACTTTCTTAATTTTGTTTTAGAAGGATGCGTATCATCTACTTTTGATATAAACTCCCACAAATCATCTATATGCGTTGCATCATGATTACCGGGACAACATTTTATAATAACATTATATTCATTTTCAAGCCCATTCTTAAAATCATTAATCAGATTTTCGGCTTTCTCATATCTTTTTTTTGTTTCTTCGCTCGAACCTGCTAACACTTTTTCACTGTCTATAATATCCCCACATAAACATATTAGAATTGTTTCATTTGAAGGAATCTGATTTTTTATTAACTCTACACTTTTCAAAAAAAGAGCTTTTTCTTCTGGCATTGTCCGTGAAGACGAACCTATGTGTAAATCTGCCATTTGTACAATATACATACTGATTATTTTCCCCCTTTGTAGAAAACCGGATATTCCGGATATTTAAATCCACCTAATGCTTCAAAATCATATAATGCGTTCATCCCCACTGTTTTCAGTTGTTCTTCAATCCCCTCTTCAGAAAGCCAACTATTTTGTTGTTCCAATGGTATTATCTCAACATCAACTTGTAATTTCCCAACCATATTTGCTGCAATCATTTCATAATTTCCATTCCAAATAAAATAATATCCTCCAAATTCAATAACTTGAATTAATGGCATATCTACTCCGTTTTTTATCTCATATACAACCTTCTGTAAAGTATCTGGATTAATTGATGCAATTGTTGTCATAGGATAAAGAACGTTAGGGCTTACACTTTTTATTTCATTCATAGACATTCCTCTTTTCTCATAAAATCATGATGCGAATTTTTCAATTGTATACATTTTACCACACTATTTATTTTTATAGTACTAATTTTTATATTTAATACCCATTCTAGAAATTTGGCAAAAAGGCAAAAATTTTTGCCATAACAATTGCAGCTCCTTTTTCGTAAATGTCAAATTCTTCGCTCTAAAACGCTTATAGGACGGTTAGTTTTTAGGCCGAATCACTACTTTATAGTATTTGTCTTCCTTCCTATAAGTATCGCATTGGTCAATACTTTATCACTAAGGATCATTGAAGTCTAACTGTCCGACTTTCTCTAAGAAGAAACAAAAGCGCATCCTGATAATTCACTAACTAAGACTTCCCATACCTGAAATGGGCTTCGCTCCTTGAAAATTCAATATTTCAGCTGACAAAATAGTGATTTATGCCCCTATAGCCTCAGGATGGAGTGCGTTACGCAGATATTTCGGCAGTCTTGCTTCAAAATCAGCAGTAAAAGCTGTCAATTGCTCATCGCTGAGTTTTAAGATTTCCTGAAGGCTTGCCATCAAGGCATCCATTAGGATGCCAAGTGATCTATGGAAAGTAATGTCCGCCATTTCATCAACAAGGAAAAAGAACAATTCGCCAAGCGTCCTCTGATCTTCATTTTGGCGCTGTTCCATTGCGAGTAACATGTATCTGGTAAACACGATAGCTACGTGAGCTGTCAGTGCATCATAGGATAAGCTGCGGCATTCTCCAATCAGATTCAGCATAGATTTGCAGGTCTTGAAGAAAACCTCAATCTGCCAGCGCTTTCCATAAACACGGATAATCTCTTCTTCGGAAAGGGTCGTATCTGTACAGATAAAAGCAAGCCAGTCCTTGCGATTTGCTTTATTCCTTACGCAAACGATTTTCGCCGGAATAGGATTCTCTTTTCCTACCATGACGTCAACAGAAAGCAGATACTTTGATCTGCCACGGCGTTTTTTGTTCCTGGAATAGATCTCTTTGATATTCAGCTGTTCACCACAGTATGAATACTTGATGCGGCTGCTTTTCTTGAGCATAGCAATCACATCCATCCCCTTTGAATGGATGGCTGTGATCTGTGCCGGGTTGGAAAACCAGGAATCAAAAAGGACATAATCAGCCTTTAGTCCTGCACTGAGAGCAGTATCCAACAAGGCCATCATTGCTTCAGGTGCTTTTGTCTGGGCAAGCTTGCGCCTTTTTCCTGCAATGGTTCTGTTATCAAAGTTCTTTACCGGACCGATAATATTTGCTTCTTTTGCAGATGCTAACAGACAGCTGTTTACCGGGATCAGTGTATTTCCGTCACTCCAGCTTAATGTAAGCATCCGAAACCCTTTTTTGAAATGCATATCGGTGTGGTCGAATACTTTTGATCCCAGTTCTGTTTTCTTGCAGCTGGTTCGACTAAAAAGGCTGTCATCAACAATGAACACATTTTTCCTGCTATCGTCCGTTAGATCTTTGAGATCATTATTGACGATATCAGCAGCCAGAAGAGAAGTAAAACGGAGCCAGTTTGTTTTTGCCGAATTTAGGAACCGATAAAAAGTGTTCTTTGAAAAATCTTCCTTAAAAGAGCCAGTTCGTTGCTGCATATACATGCTTCTTCCGACAAAAATGTTGCTGAGCTTGTAGCGGAGCAGAGAAACAGGTGAAACACCTTTTTCTTTCATCCCATTGCATTTGGCGAGAAGCTTGCCGACATGATGCCTGGAAAAAAATCTCTGAACACAATCAATTAACTCGTTCTCATCGCAATAGTTTTGTGGTATACTGGACATGGCATAAATCTCCTTTGTATAGATGGTTTTTCGTCAATTCCATTATACCAAACGGGACAGGTTTATGCCTTTTTTATTGGCTGAAATATTGAATTTTCAAGGTTCAACACACCGTATTGGTGTGGGAAGTTTTAGTATATAATAGTTGCACACAGATGAATAGTTGCACACAGATGTCAAGACTATTATTCTATGACCGAAACAGTTAGGTAACCAGGCTGTACGGGCGAGAAAAACGTGCCTGTATGATTTTTCAACCGGTCAGCCGGATGAATTGAGCACCTGTTAATGAGGAAAACGGCGGCAGCCTCGATCAGCACATCAGTGCGGTCTCCCGAATGGCACGGCTGTGTTCTATGCGATCCGGAAAAATTAGGGGAAAATGTTGTCTGTCAAGGCATTTTCGGGTAAAATAATATGGTATTTTTTATACAGTATAGTGTCCGATGGATCGGAGAACCTAATATATATAACCATCTTCGAAGAAAAGTTTGACAAAGGGGAACTGAAACTGAGAAAGTGGGATCACATAAGACGAGGTGAGCTGATGCAGGACACATATTGGAAGCAGTTTATGATGAGCGGGAAAATAGACGATTATCTGAATTACAAAAACAGCCGAACAGATGATACGGATGACAGACCGTGTCATAACAGAAACAGGACGGAACAAACAGAAAGACAGCCATATGAACCGGATCAGTCTCACGGCCGGATGGGCAGGCGGTGAGGAAGATGAGGTGCGGCAGAAAGGAATCGCGTGAACCAGATCGTACTGACAGGCATGGTGCTTTCCACCATGCCGGTAGGGGAATATGACCGCAGGGTGGTCATACTGACAAAAGAACAGGGCAAGATATCAGCATTCGCGAAGGGATCCAGGCGCCCGAACAGCCCGCTGGTGGGCGCGGTGAATCCGTTTTCTTTTGGGACATTTACTATGTATGAAGGGCGTTCGTCGTATACTATCCAATCTGCTGATATTTCCAATTATTTTGCGGAACTCCGATCGGATATGATAGGCGCGTATTACGGGTTTTATTTTCTTGAGTTTGCCGATTATTATACGAAAGAATTTAACGATGAGAGGGAAATGTTAAAACTTCTGTATCAGACTATGCGTGCCTTGATCAATCCTCATATTCCGAACAGGCTTATCCGCTACATATTCGAACTGAAGGCGCTGACTGTCAACGGGCAGGGGCCGCAGGTGTTCCAGTGCGTCACCTGCGGGAATAAGGACCGGCCGGCTGTGTTCAGCGCCGCGAAAGGCGGGCTGGTGTGCAGCGAGTGTGACAGGGACGTGATCGACGGAATGATACTGGACAACTCGACTTTATATAGCATGCAATATATAGAATCCAGCAGTATTGAAAAATTATATACATTTACGGTTACGGATAAAGTGATGGATGAGCTGGGGAGGATCATGGGCCGGCTCATGGAGATTTATGTGAATAAGAGGTTTAAGTCACTGGAGATACTGGAGACGCTGCTTTAAAATCTAATGAATACAGTACAAAAGAAGGTAAGGAAATGAGTTTGGAGAAACTGATACAGGGCGGATTGATCTATGAATTTGAAGAGATTTCTGTTGGTCCGCGTTCTAGTAAATTCTGTTTCGTATTAGGAGCGGGGCTTCGAAAATGTCCGTGATAAAAACAGGGCAGGAATATACCCTGTGTGGATTCTGTCTGATGCAGGTTTACAAAAACGTCCCTACCCGTTATAATAAGTACCGATTGAAAAAAGAATGTGAGGAACATAACTATGGTTGAAAAGACAATGGATAAGATCGTAGCTCTTGCTAAGTCCCGCGGATTCGTATATCCGGGTTCCGAGATCTACGGCGGGCTCGCGAATACATGGGATTATGGCAATCTCGGCGTAGAGCTGAAAAATAATGTAAAGAGAGCATGGTGGAAGAAATTCGTACAGGAGAATCCGTACAACGTTGGGGTTGACTGCGCGATCCTGATGAACCCGCAGACCTGGGTGGCTTCCGGACATCTGGGCGGCTTCAGCGATCCGCTGATGGACTGTAAAGAATGCCATGAGCGCTTCCGCGCTGACAAACTGATCGAAGATTACTGCGAAGATAAGGGCATTGCGCTGGACGGATCTGTGGACGGATGGTCACAGGAGCAGATGACAGCGTTTATTGAGGAGCATCAGATCCCGTGCCCGACCTGCGGCAAGCATAATTTTACAGATATCCGTCAGTTCAACCTGATGTTCAAGACATTCCAGGGCGTGACAGAGGATGCGAAGAATACTGTGTATTTAAGACCGGAGACTGCGCAGGGGATTTTTGTGAACTTTAAGAATGTGCAGCGTACATCCAGAAAGAAACTGCCTTTTGGTATCGCGCAGATCGGAAAATCCTTCCGAAACGAGATCACGCCGGGCAACTTTACATTCCGTACAAGAGAGTTTGAGCAGATGGAGTTGGAGTTCTTCTGCAAGCCGGATACAGACCTTGAGTGGTTTGATTACTGGAAGAGCTTCTGCCTGAACTGGCTGTCATCTCTCGGCCTGAAGGATGATGAGGTACGCTACCGCGACCACGATAAAGAGGAGCTTTCTTTCTACAGCAAGGCAACTACGGACGTGGAATTCCTCTTCCCGTTCGGATGGGGCGAGCTGTGGGGTATCGCGGACCGTACAGATTATGACCTGACGCAGCATCAGAACGTATCTGGTCAGGATCTGACATATTTTGATGATGAGGTGAAAGAGAAATATATCCCGTACGTGATCGAACCGTCTCTCGGTGCGGACCGTATGGTGCTTGCGTTCCTGTGCAGCGCCTATGATGAGGAGAATATCGGTACAGAGGAAAAACCGGATATGCGTACAGTACTTCATTTCCATCCGGCGCTGGCTCCGGTGAAGATCGGCGTGCTGCCGCTCTCCAAGAAGCTGAACGAGGGCGCGGAGAAGATTTATACAGAACTGTGCAAGTATTACAACTGCGAGTTCGACGACCGCGGCAATATCGGGAAGCGCTACCGCAGGCAGGATGAGATCGGAACGCCGTTCTGCGTGACATATGACTTTGAGTCAGAAGAAGATGGGGCGGTGACTGTCCGTGACCGCGATACCATGGAGCAGGAGAGGATCAAGATTGAAGATCTGAAAGCATATTTTGAGAAAAAATTCGAGTGGTAACTGTATTCGGGGACGTAGTAAAATCGCATTTGTCTACGTCCCCAATTAAGAATGAGTGTGTCCCCGATTGAATTTTGCCCTGTCCCAAATCGGGAAAGGGGTGACAGGATGCCGCGTATCGCACGTCGGAGAAGTAACACAGATTTTTATCATGTGATAGCGAGAGGGATTAACAAGGAACCTATTTTTAAACAGAAAAGAGAGAAGAACAATTTCTTGAGGCTTCTTTTGAAGCATCTTAAAGATCGCGAAATTGAAATATATGCGTATGCGGTCATGTCTACGCATTTTCATATTTTGCTTCGCGCTGATCTGAAACTCTTATCTAATTATATGGCCATTGTCTTGGCAGAATTTGCAGAATATTACAACTTTAAACACAATCGTAACGGACATGTTTTTCAGGATAGATTCAAAAGTGAATGCGTGGAGGACCGGCAGTATTTTTGGAATTGTATACGCTATATCCACATGAATCCTGTGAATGCAAATGTCGTAAAAGCACCGCTAAACTATAATTTTTCGAGCTTAAAAGAATATGAAACAGAGAAATGCCGGATAATACATCCTAAAGCGATAGAACTGTATCAAGCAAAGTTTACAGATTTTGAGGATTTTCTGGATTTTCACGATAAATCAGTCAAACATATTTTTACCGATGTACCCGAAGAAATGGAGATACAGTTTATGCAAGCCGCACGCAGGCTGCTTGAGCAGGAAGCACATCTTAGGGGATTAAATGAATCCAGAGAACTGCTGGAAGATCTAGAGCTGAGGAATATGTATAAAGAAAAGCTGCAGAAGGAATTGAACATAACCAAGGCAAAATCTGAACGATTGTATCGAATGGTAAAAAGTTGTATAATTGGTAAATGATAAAAGGGGACAGGGCAAAATTCAATTTGGGACATATTTAAAGCGAATCGGGGACGTAGTAAAATCCGATTTTACTACGTCCCCGAAGAAGAAAGGAGTTAATATGAAACAGACTACATGGATAACTTATACTCACGAACAGATGCAGGAGCTCAAAGACATCACCGAGCGATATAAATCCTGTCTTGATGCCGGCAAGACGGAACGCGAATGTGTGGAGCTGAGCATACGAATGGCAGAAAAGGCCGGATACCGTGATCTGAAAGCGGTGATGGCAGCCGGGGAAAAACTGAAAGCCGGAGACAAGATCTACGCGGTGAATATGGATAAGATGCTGGCATTATTCCGCATAGGGGAAGAACCGCTCTCAGCAGGAATGAACATCCTGGGTGCTCACATTGATTCGCCCCGCATTGATGTGAAACAGAATCCTCTCTATGAAAACGAAGGATTTGCCTATCTGGACACCCATTACTACGGCGGCATCAAAAAATATCAGTGGGTGGCGCAGCCTCTTTCCCTGCACGGAGTCATCGTGAAAAAGGATGGTACTGTACAGAAAGTAGCCATCGGGGAAGATGAGAGCGATCCCGTGTTCGTGATCACGGACCTTCTCGTGCATCTTGCACAGGAACAACTTGAGAAAAAGGCGTCCAAAGTCATTGACGGAGAAAAGCTTGACCTGCTCATCGGCAACTGTCCTCTGGACGGAGCGGTCGAAGATAAAGAGCAGAAAGAAGCTGTCAAAGCAAATATTCTTAAGCTGTTGAAGAATAAATATGACATGGATGAGGAGGACTTCTCTTCCGCAGAGCTGGAGATCGTTCCGGCGGGAAGGGCAAGGGACTGTGGCATGGACCGCAGCATGATCCTCTCCTACGGGCAGGATGACCGCGTGTGCGCATTTACCTCGCTGTTTGCGATGCTGGATGTGACAGAGGCGAAAAAGACCGGGTGCTGCCTGCTTGTAGATAAAGAAGAGATCGGCAGCGTAGGCGCGACGGGCATGCATTCCCGCTTCTTTGAGAATACAGTTGCAGAGTTGGTGGCAATGACAGAGGGTGAGTCTGAATTGAAGGTGAGGAGGGCACTTATGAACTCCCGGATGCTTTCCTCAGATGTAAGCGCGGCCTATGACCCTATGTTCGCGGAAGCGTTTGAAAAGAGAAGTTCCGCATTTTTTGCAAAAGGGATCACCTTTAATAAATTTACAGGGAGCAGAGGAAAATCCGGTTCCAATGACGCGAATGCAGAATATATCGCAGCGCTTAGGAAAGCAATGGATGACGCGGGGGTGGCATACCAGTTCGCGGAACTCGGGCGGGTGGACCTCGGCGGCGGCGGAACCATTGCATATATCATGGCCAATTACGGGATGGAAGTTATCGACAGTGGTGTCGCTGTATTGAACATGCATGCGCCTTATGAGGTATCCAGCAAAGCGGACGTGTATGAGGCTGTGAAAGGATACCGGGCGTTCCTGAGAATGTAGCAGAATGGAATCCCACCTGAAAAAGGCAGAGCACAGCGCCTGAAACCGGATATAAACGTAAAACCGGATCAGGCATAAGATCATGTGTGAAACAGAGATCCAAACAGAAGTGAAATAAGGATAAAACAGTTGAAGTCCCTGCTAGTGGGTGGTAAGATAGCGGTATCATACAAAAAGGGGGAAGCTATCATGAAAAAACAAATGTGCGCGATTATGGCAGGCGCGGCAGTGCTGTGCCTTACAGCATGCGGCGGCGGAAAAGAAGTCCAGAATGCAGCGACAGCGACTCTGGAGCAGAATGGCGTGACAATGACCATGTCTTTTGACGCAAAAGGCGATGTGGTGACAAAGATCACCCAGGAGTCTGTGATCGACCTTTCAGGATATACGGATGAAATGATCGATACGCTCAACAGCACCGTGGAATCCGCGGAAGAGACTTATGCGGATGTGGAAGGTGTCGAATACAGCTGTGAGCAGGAAGATGGGAAACTGGTGGAGAAGATCGTGATCCCTACGGATAAAGATACACTCCAGACAGTGGTAGAACAGGGGCTGCTTCCGGTAGATGACGAGAATGTGACCCAGCTTTCTCTGAAAGCCACGACCGATAATCTGGAAGCGTCGGGCTGGACAGTAGAGACTGCCGAGTAAGATTAGGATAGCAGAACAGAAATAACAGGGATGTCCTTTCCGCGAATGGACCGGATTCGCGGAAAGGGCATTTTTTCTGTTCGAAATCAGGCAAAGAACAAGCAGATTTATGGTAAAGGTTATGCATATTTACTGATAAAACGCTTGACGCATGTCTGCAAAACCATTAAAATATTATATGCGAATTATTGCGAAAATATTTGCAAATTTTTTAAGGAGGTCATTGGAACATGGCAACAAAATGGGTTTATATGTTCAAAGAAGGTAACGCGACAATGAGAAACCTTCTTGGCGGTAAAGGCGCCAACCTTGCAGAGATGACAGGCCTGGGCCTTCCGGTTCCGCAGGGATTCACTGTTACAACAGAGGCTTGTACACAGTACTATGAGGACGGAAGACAGATCAACGATGAGATCATGAGCCAGATCATGGACGCAATGGCAAAACTCGAGGAGATCACAGGAAAGAAATTCGGAGACAAAGAGAATCCGCTTCTCGTTTCCGTACGTTCCGGTGCAAGAGCTTCCATGCCGGGTATGATGGACACGATCCTGAACCTTGGTCTGAACGAAGAAGTAGTTGAGGCGCTGGCGTCTGCATCAGGCAACGAGCGCTGGGCTTGGGACTGCTACAGAAGATTCATCCAGATGTATTCTGACGTAGTTATGGAAGTAGGTAAGAAATACTTCGAAGAGCTCATCGACAAGATGAAAGAAGAAAAAGGCGTGAAACAGGACGTTGAGCTGACAGCAGAGGATCTGAAGACTCTGGCAGGACAGTTCAAGGCTGAGTACAAAGAGAAGATCGGCGCAGACTTCCCGTCTGATGCGAAAGAGCAGCTGATCGGTGCTGTTAAGGCTGTATTCCGTTCATGGGACAACCCGAGAGCAAACGTATACCGTCGTGACAACGATATCCCGTATTCATGGGGAACAGCTGTCAACGTACAGATGATGGCGTTCGGTAACATGGGTGACGACTGCGGTACAGGTGTTGCGTTCACACGTGACCCGGCTACAGGAGCAAACGGACTTTTCGGTGAGTTCCTTACAAACGCACAGGGCGAGGACGTTGTTGCCGGCGTTCGTACACCGATGCACATCTCCGAGATGGAGCAGAAGTTCCCGGAAGCTTTCGCACAGTTCAAAGATGTGTGCAAGACTCTGGAGACACACTACAGAGATATGCAGGACATGGAGTTTACTGTAGAGCACGGTAAGCTGTACATGCTTCAGACACGTAACGGTAAGAGAACAGCTCAGGCTGCTCTGAAGATCGCATGCGACCTTGTTGACGAGGGCATGAGAACAGAGGAAGAGGCTGTAGCTATGATCGATCCGCGTAACCTTGATACACTGCTTCACCCGCAGTTCGATGCAGCGGCTCTGAAGGCTGCTACACCGATGGGCAAAGCGCTCGGCGCTTCACCGGGAGCTGCATGCGGTAAGATCGTCTTCACAGCAGACGATGCGGTAGAGTGGGCTGCAAGAGGAGAGAAAGTCGTTCTCGTTCGTCTTGAGACATCACCGGAAGATATCACAGGTATGAAATCTGCTCAGGGTATCCTGACAGTCCGCGGCGGTATGACATCACACGCAGCCGTTGTTGCACGTGGTATGGGTACATGCTGTGTATCCGGATGCGGCGATATCGTTATGGACGAGGCGAATAAGAAATTCACACTCGCCGGAAAAGAGTTCCACGAGGGAGACCCGATCTCCATCGACGGATCCACAGGTAACATCTACGACGGTATCATCCCGACAGTAGACGCTACGATCGCAGGTGAGTTCGGACGTATCATGGGCTGGGCTGACAAGTACAGAACAATGAAAGTCCGCACAAACGCTGATACACCGGCTGACGCTAAGAAGGCTCGCGAGCTGGGCGCTGAGGGTATCGGTCTCTGCCGTACAGAGCATATGTTCTTCGAGGGCGACAGGATCGACGCATTCCGCGAGATGATCTGCTCTGAGACAGAGGAAGAGAGAGAGGCAGCTCTTGAGAAGATCCTTCCGGAGCAGCAGGGAGACTTCGAGAAGCTGTACGAGGCTCTTGAGGGCAACCCGGTAACGATCCGTTTCCTTGATCCGCCGCTTCACGAGTTCGTTCCGACAGAGGAAGAGGACATCAAGAAACTGGCTGACGCTCAGGGCAAGACAGTTGAGCAGATCAAAGCGATCATCGACAGCCTGCACGAGTTCAACCCGATGATGGGCCACCGTGGATGCCGTCTGGCAGTCACATATCCGGAGATCGCTAAGATGCAGACAAAGGCTGTTATCCGCGCGGCTATCAATGTGAAGAAAGCTCATCCGGACTGGAATGTAAAACCGGAGATCATGATCCCGCTCGTAGGCGATATCAAAGAGCTGAAATACGTGAAGAAATTCGTTGTTGAGACAGCAGACGCTGAGATCGCGGCAGCAGGCAGCGACCTTGAGTATGAAGTTGGTACAATGATCGAGATCCCGAGAGCTGCCCTTACAGCTGACGAGATCGCAAAAGAGGCGGACTTCTTCTGCTTCGGTACAAACGACCTGACACAGATGACATACGGATTCTCCCGTGACGATGCTGGTAAGTTCCTTGACGCTTACTATGACGCGAAGATCTTCGAGAACGATCCGTTCGCTAAGCTGGATCAGGTTGGCGTAGGCAAGCTGATGAAGATGGCGATCGACCTCGGCAAACCGGTTAACCCGAACCTGCACGTTGGTATCTGCGGCGAGCACGGCGGAGACCCGAGCTCTGTTGAGTTCTGCAACAGCATCGGACTTGACTATGTATCCTGCTCACCGTTCCGTGTGCCGATCGCAAGACTGGCAGCAGCGCAGGCAGCGATCGCTCAGAAGAACGCGTAAGCAATACTGGCTGATATCAAATTGCAAAGCATGATAAGATAAAAGGCTGTGGACCAGCAGCCTGACATAAAAAAGGGGCTGTCGGTTAATACCGATTTTTGACTCCTGACAAACAAGACGGAGACAATCCCGAAGAATATGGACATTTTTTAATCCATAATTCTGTCGGAGATTGCCTCCGTCTTTTTGCAAGCGCTATTTTAGGGCGCAATAACCCCTTGGCTGGATTTTTCAGAGCACTCCTTTGGTTAAGCCGCTTCCTGCTCCTTTTTCCCTTCAAATTTTTCGATTTCCTGATGTAAAAACCGATGATATTTCATGATGTTCCGCCCTATGGCATACAGCATGAACTCTTTATATACTTTCTCTTTCGAACGGTAGTTAAAACGACGGAAGTTTTCGTTCTCTTTGATATCTCCAAAGTGACCCTCTGTCTGGATCGACCGTGTCTGACGTTTCAGGATCCCTTCTTCACTCTGGATATTCGTGTTGGACTCCTCCCTCAGTTCTTCCCAGCGTTCATTGATCTTCATGACCTTGTTCTGGTCCGGATTCTTTTCGGGATTGTATTTATAAAGACATTTCGATTTATATTCACATTCACTGCAGTCCGCACAGCCGTATACCTCTACTGTCTGTGTGTAGCCGTCCTGTTCTTTGCTTTCTGTCCGGATATGGTGCAGTTCTCTTCCGTCATGGCAGATATAATAGTGCTCATTCTCAAAAACGGCGTATGTCATGTTGTAATACTTCCCGATGTCTTCTTTGTATGCCCGTGTCTTCCTCTTCTCATGGTCCTGCAGCTTGATGAAGCTGCGGATCCTGTTCTCTTTCAGATACAGCAGGTTCTTTTCACTGCAGTAGCCGCTGTCGGCAGTGACTGCCTCCAGCTTATCCCCAAACGCTTTCCTGTGTTTTTCCAGAACTGGGATCAGCGTGTTGTAGTCTGTCCGGTCATTGCTTACATATCCGTGGACAATAAAGTAATTTTCTACTGCGATCTGGACGTTATAGGCAGGTTTTAACTGCCCGTTCATCATATGGTCCTCTTTCATCCGCATGAATGTCGCTTCCAGATCTGTCTTAGAATAGCTGTTGCGGTCTTTCCCCATGATCTTAAAGCATTCTTTATACTCCATCAGGCGCTTTCCGCATTCTTCCAGTCCCTCATAAAGTTTCTGGATCTCCGGCTTACGCATTCCCTTCCCGAAAACAAACTCAATCCCTTCTCCCTCTGCAATCCGCATCAGGTTCTTCTGCAGTTTCCGGATTTCAAGCGGGGAACAATGATCGATCTCGATTATGGTATTATTAGGGATCTTCTTATGCTTTGTCAGTTTCCGCTCCCTGTTCTTTTGGATGATCTTCCTGACTTTGTCCATCCCCTCAATCACAAACATATGTGCATCCCCAAGGTCATATTTCGGGCCATACCCATTGTCCAGCAGGAAAGCGTTGTACTTTGTATAAAGGGCATCAATCGTATCCAGCAGGCCTGCAAGATGGTAATTCAGGCTGCCCCGCCAGACAAAGGTATATCTGTTGGCATTTGCCTCCAGTTTCGTTCCATCGATATAAAGTTCTTTCAGTGTAAGAAACCCTTCTTTTTCCAGGCGGCGCATGAACTGGTAATTCAATTCATCCAGGACTTCCCCTGTGAGCTTTTTGCCTTTAAAATCGTAAAAAACATCCCTTTGAGGCTTCTGCCCTTTCGTCAGCCAGATAAAAGCAAGGTCTCTCTGGCACAGATCAACAATCCGGTCAACGGCCCGGACTCCGCGCATGTTTGCGTAGGTAACGACAGCATACAGCATGATTGGGTTAAACCCGGTTCTTCCCTTGTTTGGATAACAGGCCAGCAGGCCTGAAAAATCTAATTCCTCCATCACTTTTTTCAGGGTATAGACTGGATCGTCATCGGGTAGACTCAATTCGAAGAAACTGAAGTTAATTTTCTGTTGCCCAATTTCAAAAAAGTCGTTATAATAATCTTGTTTTTGCATAGTTCCATTATAACATGGAACGGAGAGAAAGATGGTTGTCGTTAGCCATCTTTTTCTCTTTTTACAGGATAAATTTCAGGGGCAGTTGTGACTCATGCGAGTCACAACTGCCCCTGTTTTGGACTATCTATTTCCCGACAGCCCCTTTTTATGTCTGTATAAGATTATTTTAAACTTTATACAATAAACTTAAACCGAAAATGCCTGCTGCGGTTTCCGTAAGGCTGCATCACTCTCTCAGCCCTGTAGTGCAACTCTCTCAGCCCTGCAGTGCATCATATCCGGTCTCTCCGGTACGGATCTTCATTACGCTGCGGATCTCATAGCTGAAGATCTTTCCGTCCCCGACTTCGCCGGTGAATGCGGCCTTTTGTATCGCCTCGATCGTCTTTTTCTCCCATTCTTCCGAGGAGACGACGATCTCGAACTTGATCTTGGGATGCATGAAGATCTCGACTTCCGAGCCTCGGACTACTTCTTTAAAGCCTCTCTGGGCGCCGAAACCCATGACCTGGGAGACGGTGATACCGTTGACTTCTATGTCGCTTAAGGCGGCTTTCACATCCTCAAATTTTTCTTCCCGTATGATCGCTTCCACTTTTATTATCATAGGAACATTCCCTCCTGTTTCTGTAATCCTGTTTCTATCAAATAGATTATTTTACCTTTGATCGGAGCCTGTCTGTCAGTCGAGCCCGTTGAAGGACGGGTAAGCGCTCTCGCCGTGCTGGGTGATATCAAGGCCGATCAGCTCTTCCTTCGGCTCTACCCGCAGTTTTGTGAATATGCGGACAATACCGATGCAGATGAGCGTACCCACGACTGCGACTGCGATGGTGACCAGGATGCTGATGACCTGAGCGGTAAAAAGTCTGGTCTCGCCGAATACAAGGCCGTCCCAGCGCGCTACGGAGTTGATGGAGCTCTGTCCGAAGAGTCCGGTGGCAATGCCGCCCCATACACCGCCGATCCCGTGGCATCCGAACGCATCCAGCGCATCGTCGATCTTCAGCTTATGTTTCACGAGCTGCATTGTAAAATAGCAGATCGGGCTGACCAGCGCGCCGATGATAAAAGAGGACCAGACCGGGACGAAACCAGCTCCCGGCGTGATGGCGACGAGGCCGATGACCAGGCCCGTGCAGGCGCCCACAAGCGTCGGCTTGCCGTTTTTGACCGTGTCGATCAGCATCCAGGAGAGAAGTGCGGCCGCTGCGGAGATGGAGGTTGTCATGAATGCGTGCGCTGCCAGGCCATCCGCTGCGAGAGCGCTGCCGGCGTTGAACCCATACCATCCGAACCACAGAAGCGATGCGCCCAGGGCCACGAAGGGAATATTGTGGATGCGGTAGGAAGTCTGCTCGTATCCCTTTCTCCTGCCGAGATAAATGGCGAGTACAAGTGCGCTCACTCCGGAGCTGATATGTACCACGTTGCCCCCTGCAAAGTCTACAGAGCCGATAGATGCGAGGAATCCGCCTTCGCCCCAGACCATGTGTGCCATCGGGTAATAGACGATGACAGACCAGAGTGCGATAAATGCGAACAGCGCTTTGAATTTCATCCTGCCGACCACTGCGCCTGTGATGAGTGCCGGAGTGATCATGGCGAACATCATTTGGAATGCCGCGAATACAAGATGCGGGATCGTGTCAGAGTAAGGCCCTGCCTCCCAGCCTACGCCGTTTAATGCCGCCCATCGGAAATCTCCGATGATCCCGCCGTGGTTCCCGCCGAAGGACAGCGAGTAGCCGAAGAGCGTCCACATGACAACGGACAGTCCCATGATCGCCACACATGCCATCATGGTGTTGCATACATTTTTCCTGCGTACCAGCCCGCCGTAGAAAAAGGCGAGTCCCGGCGTCATGATAAATACAAGCGCCGTGCAGATCATCATAAATCCAGTGTTTCCTGTGTCCATACAAATACCTCCCGTTCCTTTTGGAATAGATTTTTATATAGAAAAAGACGCCTGCCGCGGATCGGGGTGTCCCGTCTCCGTTGTCAGACGTCTTTGTCATGCCGTAAGGATAGCAGAAGAAAAAATGAATGTCAAGAAAAAATTGTCGGTCAATTTTCGTTTTGCTGTGAACTGTGTGATGATCTTCCGTCGATCAGCTCTTCGTAAGTGACCCCGAAGACTTCACAGAGCGCTTTTAATTCAATATCAGTTACATATCTTTTATTTGTCTCGATCCGGGTGATGACATTCTTGTCCATATCGTATCCGGCGAGCTGAAGTTTGTAAGCGAGGAGCCGCTGTGATATGTGATGAGCCCGCCTGAGCTCGATCAGGTTTTTGGCTATCAGATTCTTCTGTCCGGTCGATGTCTTTGGCTTTGGCATAGTATAGTCCCTACCTTTCTGAAATGTCTCATTTTCTGCACTGTTTTTATTGATTTTATTATCCCGGACTCTTATAATCGGTTGTAAAAGTGATACAAAATGGAGCATGGTGATGAGAAAGCAAAGAAATGTTGACAAAGTATATCGGGATAAGGGGAATAAATGGGCAAGAGAACGGAAAAGCAGGCGGAATAGGAAGCGGAAGGCAGCGGTCATCCTGATCGCGGCATTCTTTCTTCTGTGCGGAGCAGGCAGCTGGTACAGGAGTTGGCAGGCGGAACATACGGGGATACCGGATGCGGTGAGCAGCCGGACAGAAAACGGGGAATGTTTTCTGGATGTTACAGCAAATGCGGACCGGATCGAAGATACAGAGGGATTTGCACGGACTGTGATACAGATGTGCAGGGAGAATTCTTTCCGCTCGATCCGTTTGTCCACTGATCTGTACGGCTATCCGGAGCGTCTGGAGATCAATGTCTATCTGCACCGGGAGGAGGTCAATAAAGAGGAGCCTGTGATGCGGATCAGGTATGAGCCGGCGGAGGATCCTGTGGAAGGAGAGGGCGGGGAAAAATATAATATAAAAGACCATGTGGGAAAATATAAGCTTTATGTGGATGGGAAAGAGATTCCATGCTATTATTATTGATGAAATGAATGGCTGAGAATGTTGAAAGATTAATGAATATCCGGATAATGGGAGAGACTTGCATGGAAAGAACCCGTGAAAATATGAAATACTATCTTGCAGATGCGCTGAAACGATGTATGAAGCGGGCGCCCCTGGAGAAAGTCACAGTAGGAGAGATCGCTGAGGAGTGCGGTACATCCCGGCAGACTTTTTACCGTCATTTTAAAGATAAATACGACCTTGTAAACTGGTATTTTGACAAGATCCTTCAGGAATCTTTTGAGCATATGGGGGAAGGGCGTACGATTTTCGAGGGGATTGTCAACAAATTTCAATATATTGAAGAGGAACGGATGTTTTTTAAAGCGGCATTCAAAAATGATGCCCAGAATAATCTGAGAGAGCATGACTTTCATCTCATTTTGGCGTTTTACACAGAGAGGATCGAGGGGAAGACCGGGATGAAGATGCCGGATCATCTGCGGTTCCTTCTGGAAATGTACTGCCAGGGCTCTATCTACATGACTGTACAGTGGGTCCTGGGCAAGATCAAAGGCAGTCCGGAGGAGATGGCGGAGGCCCTGGTAGATGCAATGCCGGCCGAACTGGGAGAGGTGTTCAGGAGACTGGAGCTATTGTGAAAGGAAAGCGATATTTCAAGGTCTGAGAAAGAGGGCCGGTCTGTCCGAAATGAGGTGACAGATCGGCCCTTTTGTAACTTTTCATTTGTTCCCTGGATTGTTAAAATATAGACAGAAAGAAAGGAGACTGATACCAATGGCAAACAGAATCATGCTTAATGAGACATCTTATCACGGCGCAGGCGCGATCAGTGAGATCGCTGCGGAGGCAAAGGCAAGAGGATACAAAAAAGCTTTCGTATGCTCAGATCCGGACCTGATCAAGTTCGAGGTAACTAAGAAAGTTACCGATGTACTTGACAACGCAGAACTTGCTTATGAAATTTATTCGGATATCAAGGCGAATCCTACGATCGAGAATGTACAGCACGGGGTACAGGCATTCAAGGACGCGCAGGCAGACTATATCATCGCGATCGGCGGCGGTTCCTCCATGGACACGGCAAAAGCGATCGGCATTATCATTGCAAACCCGGAGTTTGAGGATGTGAGGAGCCTGGAGGGCACGGCACCCACAAAGAATCCGTGCGTTCCCATCATCGCTGTGCCGACCACAGCCGGGACAGCGGCTGAGGTGACGATCAACTATGTGATCACAGACGTGGAGAGAAAGAGGAAATTTGTATGTGTGGATCCTCATGACATGCCGGTGATCGCGGTCGTTGACCCGGATATGATGGCTTCCATGCCGAAAGGCCTGACCGCTTCTACCGGAATGGACGCTCTTACGCACGCAATCGAGGGTTATACTACGAAGGCTGCATGGGAGATGACAGATATGTTCCACCTCAAGGCGATCGAGATCATTTCAAAATCTCTGAGAGGCGCTGTGGCAAACGAAAAAGAAGGAAGAGATGGAATGGCACTGGGCCAGTACATCGCGGGAATGGGATTCTCAAACGTAGGTCTCGGCATCGCCCACTCTATGGCTCATACACTGGGAGCTGTATATGATACGCCCCACGGAGTCGCATGTGCTATGATGCTCCCGATCGTTATGGAGTACAATGCGGACTGCACGGGCGAGAAGTACCGTGAGATCGCAAGGGCAATGGGAGTCAAAGGCGTGGACGATATGACAGTAGAGGAATACAGAAAAGCGGCTGTGGACGCAGTACAGCAGCTCTCCATTGATGTAGGCATCCCGACAAAACTGGATGCGATAAAGGAAGAGGACCTTCAGTTCCTCGCTGAATCAGCACACGCAGACGCATGTGCTCCGGGCAACCCGAAGGATGCCAGCGTGGAAGACCTGAAAAATCTGTTCAGGAAGATCATGTAAAACCTCTGTCTCAGCAGGATAAAAGCCCCTGCCCGGGAAGGCCGCAGAATGCGGAAAGATCCGGGGCAGGGGCTTTTTTTGCCGTTCCGGTACTGGACGGAATGCCCCGGAAGAGGTAAAATCATAGTATGAAACTGGCAGTGCCAGAGAAGGGAGATGACCGGATGAGATCATTTGTCTATGTTATCAGAGACCGGGCGGGAATCCATGCCAGACCCGCGGGGATCGTGGTGAAAGAAGCAAAGAAACACAGCTCTGAGATCACAGTCAGCCTTGGAGAGAAACAAGCAGACGCAAAGAGCCTGACAGGGCTTATGTCCATGGGGATCCGCTTCGGGGATGAGATCAGAGTGGAAGTCAGCGGCGGGGACGAGGCGGCTGCGTCCGCGGCCATGGAAGCCGTATTGCAAGAGCATCTGTAAAAAGGGAGGAAGTTATGGGAAATATTTGGCATGATATCAGTGAAGAGAGGATATTCCCGACGGATTTTATTTCTGTGATCGAGATATCGAAGGGAAGCAAGAAAAAGTACGAGCTGGATAAAGAGACCGGATATATCATACTGGACCGGGTGCTCTATACATCGACCCATTATCCCATGAATTACGGCTTTATCCCGCGAACGCTCGGGGACGACGGCGATCCGCTTGACGTGCTCGTCATGTGCTCGGAGCCGCTGGAGCCGCTGACGCTCGTGCGCTGTTATCCCATCGGAGTGATGAAGATGACAGACGGGGATGCGGGGGATGAGAAGATCATCGCGATCCCCTGGGCGGATCCTACATACGAGGCGTATACCGACATATCCGAGCTGCCGCGGCATATCTTTGATGAGATCCGCCATTTCTTTACCGTGTACAAGGATCTGGAAGGCAAGAAGACTGCGGTAAATGAGTTCGACGGGGCGCTGGGCGCTGTCCAGGTCATCGAGGAATGCATTGACAGATATAAGGAAAAATACGGGACACAGACAGAGGAGGCATAGCATCATGGAAAAATTCAGTGATAACATTAAGAAAGTGATCCTTGCCGGGATCGGCGCGGTCGCAGTAACAGCAGAAAAATCAAAAGATCTTCTGGACGAAATGGTGGAAAAAGGCGAGCTGACCGTGGAGCAGGGCAAGGTGCTCAATGAAGAGTTAAAGTACAATATCAAAAAGACAGTGAAAGAGAAAATGGGCGGCGCAAAGCCGGGGACAGACGATCTGGCTGACATGCTGGACCGGATGACGCCCGGGGAGATCGAGGCGCTGAAAGAACAGATCAGGAAAAAAGAGGCAGAGGCCGCCGGACAGGATGGATCAGACCAGGACGCACCAGACCAGGGCGCATCAGATCAGGAGGCTTCCGATAAAGAAGAGTCATGAGCAGGATAGAACCGATCGAATATAATTCAAGGCTCAGGGAGATCACGGCAGTGCTCCGCAGGCATAACATCACCCGCGGAGTGACGCCGAAAAAACTCCGGGCCATCCTGGAGGACCTGGGCCCGACCTTCATTAAGCTGGGGCAGATCATGTCCATGCACTCGGATATCCTGCCGAAGAGGTACTGCGACGAGCTCATGAGGCTGCGGACAGAAGTCACGCCCATGCCCTTTGAGGAAGTGATCTCCGTGATCGAGGAATCCTACGGAAGATCATGGAAAAGGGTGTTTGCCTCCATAGAGGAAACGCCTCAGGGGTCGGCCTCTATCGCGCAGGTGCACCGGGCAGTATTAAGAAGCGGCGAGGAAGTCGTGGTCAAAGTCCAGCGCAGAGGGATCTATGAGAAGATGGCAAGAGATATCGCTCTTCTCCACAAGGCGGTAAAGCTCATGCCTCCCGTGAGCATCAAAGGGATGGCTGACCTGGACCTGGTGCTTGACGAGCTGTGGTCCGTTACCCGCGACGAGATGAATTTCCTCACGGAAGCTGCCAATATGGAAGAGTTCGCCCGCAGGAACAAGGATGTGAACTTCGTGGGCACGCCTGCTCTGTACCAGCAGTATACGACGGTGAATGTGCTGGTGATGGAGTATATCGACGGGTGTGGGATCGATGACAAGGAAGCGCTGACCGAGCAGGGGTATGATCTAAAGGAGATCGGGAGCAAGCTGGTGGACAATTACATCAAGCAGGTCATGGACGACGGTTTCTTTCACGCGGACCCGCATTCCGGCAATGTGAAGATACGGGACGGCAAGATCATCTGGATCGATATGGGGATGATGGGCCGGCTCACGGAGCACGACCGGGAGATGATCGGAAAGGCTGTACAGGGTGTGGCACTGGGCGATGTGGGACTCATCCAGCAGGCTGTGCTGGGGATCGGCGAGTTCAAAGAGCGGCCGGACCAGAGGAAGCTCTACGAGGATATTGACGGACTGCTCATGAAATACGGAAGCGTGGATATGGGGAAGATCAATGTGGCGGAAGTTATGACGGACCTGATGGATGTCATGAAGGACAATAAGATCAAGATGCCCCACGGGCTGACCATGCTGGCGAGGGGCCTGACCCATATGGAGGGAGTGCTGGCGGATATCGCGCCGGATATCAATATGGTCGAGATTGCCACAGCGCATATGTCCGGGGAATTCTTCCGTCATCTGGATATAAAAAAGGAATTAAAGAGCAGCGGGAAAAGTGTCCTTCGTTCCTTCCGAAAGGCGCTGGACATCCCTTCCATGATATCTGATATGATGAGCGGATACCTGAAAGGGCAGGCAAAGATCAACCTGGACTTACAGGTCACGGATAATCTGGCAAACCTGCTGCGGAGACTGGTACGCAATATCGTGATGGGGCTGTGGGTCATGGCGCTCCTGATCAGTTCCAGTATCATATGCACTACGGACATGACGCCGAAAGTGCTGGGGATACCGGCTCTGGGCGCCTTCGGATACATGCTTGCATTTGTGATCGTGATGTATGTATTTATCAAACATCTGCTTTCCAGGAAATAAGGATGAGAATAAAATTAAAAAGTGACAAAAGAAACTATAAAATATAAAAAGACAGATTAAAGTAGAAAGACAGATTAAAATGGATAAAGACAGAAAAAATCCTCTGATACAGAGCTTTGGATATGCGTTTGAGGGCATATGGGCATGTATCCGGAAGGAGAGAAATATGAAGATACACTGCCTGGCGGTCATCCTTGTCACACTGGCAGGGACCCTGTTTCAGATCACAGCATCTGAATGGTGCGTCTGCCTGCTGCTTTTCGCGCTGGTGGCGTCGCTGGAACTGGTGAACACTGCGATAGAGGCAGTGGTGGACCTTGTGACAGAAGAAAAGAAGCCTCTGGCAAAGCTGGCCAAGGATACAGCGGCCGGGGCAGTGCTTTTCTCTGCGATCGTGTCCGTGATCGCGGGATGCATTATTTTCCTTCCATACCTATTGGAACTGGCGGAGAAGTTGTGATACAATAGCAGAGTATGAAAGCGGCAGGGCGGACCGTGAAATCCCGCCTGATATGGAAAGGAAAGACAGGACAATGAATGAGAACAGTACAACAGTGACAAAACAGGAGACTCTTGCAGCTCTCAAGAATCCAGGCGAAATATATGTGATCATGTCAGGGGCGACAAGGCTGCCTTTCGTATCCTGTGATGAGGAGACATTTGACGACGAAGTTTTCCTGTATTACAGAGTTGAGGATGCAAAGAGCAAGGCGAAAGAACTCCTGGAGAAAAAATATGCAGCGGCAGTGGTGAAACTGGAGGATAAGCAGCTCCTTGCTTTTTATACAAGCCTGTATACAATGGGAGTAAACTGTCTCGCTGTCAACAGCGGCACAGATACCCAGATCAACATACAGCTCTCAGATCTTGTGATCCGCAGGAAACCCGAAAATATGCCGGAGGGGAAACAGCCAGTGGAGAACCCGGCCCTGCATCTTACCGCGATCTATTTTATGCAGGAGATGCGCAGGCAGGCGCAGCCGCAGCCGACAGAAGAGTTGAAGGAATTGCAGGAGGAGCTGCTGGCGCACTACGGAAAAGGGACTTTTGTCATTGCAGTCCGGGAGGACGGACAGCTTCCGATCCTGAAACAGAAGGACGGAACGGTATACCAGCCATTGTTTACGGATATGCTTGAATTCCAGAAATTTGCCCGCGGAGAGAAGATGCGGACAGCGGTGGTCCCTGCGGCGAAGATCCCGGAGATCCTCATCAACGAGGCAAAAGGAGTGGTCATCAATCCTTTCGGGGTCAATGTACAGCTCCAGGTAGCGAAAAGGAAGCAGCCGGCGCAGGAAGCATGAGAAACAGCCAGGAAGCATGAGACCGGGTGCATGAGGAAGCGAGACGCGCTGGAGGCGTACAGTAAGTGCGTCAGGAGAACAGCTATACCAGACGGGAGGAGAAAATGTCGATACCAGTATACATACGGAAAGAATATTTCAGGGCAGTAGATCTTACGGACAAGAGTGCTCATATACTGGAATTCCATTACCGTCCTGAGACAGTGGATGTATATGAGAAGGGGCTTTCTGTCTTTCACATGCAGTATTATCTGGAAAGCCGGACACGAGCTGAGATCATTGAATTTTATCTGACAGATTTTTCACTGAGAGGGAAGGGATACGGGACAGCCTGTATGAATGAGATCATTGACCAGTTCGGGAAAAAGGGGGTGACAAAAGTTACTGCTCCGAATGGCTATGAACTCGCTCCCCTCGGATATACCGGACCGGACCAGTACCGGGAGCTGATCGCAGGCTTCTATGAAAAGACAGGATTCTCTGTCAGCGGAGACGGGGACATAGCAGTGAAGATCCTGGGATGAGGACGGCAGAAAATCTGTGAAAACTGCACATTTTTCCAACGCGAATTTAGGCAATAATCCCAGATTGACATATGAGTGAATGATTCTTATACTAGACATGTAAATCGAATACGCGCGATAGAGTGTTACTGTAAGGCAGGCATAAACTATCCTTTTATTTAACAGACCCGACACAAGGTCAAAAAGAAAAGGAACAGTTTATGCTTTTTTTACGTGTAAGCACAAAGCCGTGCGCCAAAAGGAAGAAATGCGTCGGAAAGCTCGCTTTCCAGAGCATTTATTCCTTTTGGCATAGGGCGTGAGCCCGCGACCGAGATGTAGCGGAGCGGAATCGAGGTACGCACGGCTGTATGGAGCCGGGCCCCCATAGGGCGTGAGCCCGCGACCGAGATGGAGCAAAGCGGAATCGAGGTACGCACGGCTGTACGGAGCCGGGGCCTATAGGGCGAGAGCCCGCGACCGAGATGGAGCGGAGCGGGATCGAGGTACGCACGGCTACATGGAGCCGGGCCCCCATAGGGCGTGAGCCCGCGACCGAGATGGAGCGGAGCGGAATCGAGGTGCGCACGGCTGCATGGAGCCGGGCCCCCATAGGGCGAGAGCCCGCAGCGTGTGTTCGAGAAAATGACATTCTATATAGGAGGAAAAGAAGTATGAAAGACAAGATTTTCGGAGTGCTGCAGAGAGTCGGACGCAGCTTCATGCTCCCGATCGCCATCCTGCCGGTGGCTGGGCTTCTGCTCGGGATCGGAAGCTCGTTTACAAATGCGACCATGATCGAAACCTACGGGCTCCAGGCGGTGCTTGGAGAAGGGACGGTCCTGCACGGTCTGCTTACGATCATGAGCAAGGCAGGGAGCGTGATCTTTGACAACCTGCCCCTGATCTTTGCAGTCGGCGTTGCCATCGGGATGGCGAAAAAAGAAAAGGAAGTTGCTGCGCTTGCAGCGATGATCTCATTTTTTGTCATGCATGTATCGATCAATGCCATGCTCGTACTCAGGGGAGATATCCTCGCGGACGGAAGCCTGGCGGACCATGTCCTGGGCGGGACAGTGGCAGAGATGTGCGGTATCCAGACGCTCCAGATGGGCGTATTCGGAGGGATCATCGTCGGGCTCGGCGTGGCAGCCCTGCACAACCGGTTCTATAAGATCCAGCTGCCCAATGCGCTGTCGTTCTTCGGCGGTTCAAGGTTTGTCCCGATCATTTCCACGATCACGTACGTGGGCGTGGGGATCGTGATGTATTTCCTCTGGCCGTTCGTTCAGGATGGGATCTATGCGCTTGGCGGCCTGGTGACAGGGACGGGATATTTCGGCACGCTGATCTTCGGTATCATCAAACGCGCGCTGATCCCGTTCGGCCTGCATCATGTGTTCTATCTCCCGTTCTGGCAGACAGCGGTGGGCGGCTCCATGGAAGTGGCGGGACAGCTCGTGCAGGGCGGACAGAATATCTTTTTCGCCCAGCTGGCAGATCCGAGTACCGTACATTTCAGCGCGGATGCGACGAGATATTTCTCCGGCGAGTTTATCTTCATGATCTTCGGGCTTCCGGGAGCAGCGCTCGCGATGTACCGCTGCGCGAAGCCGGAGAAGAAAAAACAGGCGGGAGGGCTCCTGCTCTCAGCGGCGCTTGCGTGTATGATGACAGGCATCACTGAGCCCCTTGAGTTTTCGTTCCTGTTTGTCGCTCCGGTGCTTTTTGGAGTGCAGGTCGTTCTGGCAGGGGCGGCGTACATGATCGCGCATATACTGAATATCGCGGTGGGGCTGACTTTCTCGGGAGGGCTGCTGGACCTCTTCCTGTTCGGGATCCTCCAGGGCAATGAGAAGACGAGCTGGATGCTGATCATCCCGGTGGGCGTGATCTATTTCATCCTGTACTATGTGATCTTCTCCTTCCTGATCAAAAAGATGAATTTAAAAACTCCGGGGCGTGAAGATGATGATACAGAGACAAAGCTGTTTACAAAAGCTGATTACCAGGCAAAGCAGGGCGCAGCGGGAAGTGCTCCGGGAAGCGCCGCTGGAAGCGGGGAAGACAGCGGAGACACAAAGAGTGCACTGATCACAAAAGGGCTGGGCGGCAAAAAGAATATTTCCGATGTGGACTGCTGTGCTACAAGGCTCAGGTGCACAGTGGTGAAGCCGGAGCTTGTAAATGAAGGTATCCTGCGCGCGACCTCTCCGTCAGGCATTATCCGCAAGGGCCAGGGCATCCAGATCATTTACGGGCCGTCTGTATCCGTGATCAAGTCAGATCTGGAAGACTATCTGGAAAAGGCGCCGGATGAAGAATATATCCCTGAAGCCGGGGAAGAAACCGACAGTGCAGAAGGTGTAAACAGGGAAACTCCGGATGTGGGAAATCGGGAAGACGGAAGTGGAGCGGAAGTGAAAGCAGGCGTTCAGGGCGGAACTGTGAAGAAGACGCTTTTTACGCCGGTGAGCGGGGTGACGGCTCCGATCACAGAGGCTTCTGACGAAGCATTTGCCGGAAAGATGATGGGAGACGGTTACATCGTAAGACCTGAGGAAGGGATGGTCTATGCGCCGGAGGATGCGGCAGTATCATTCGTATTCCCGTCAAAACATGCGGTGGGGCTGATGAGCGATGATGGAGTGGAGTATCTCATCCATGTCGGCGTGGATACCGTAAATCTGAACGGAGAAGGTTTTGAAGCTTTTGTAAAAGACGGAGACCGGGTAAAAAAGGGTGACAAACTGATCGGTTTTGATATAGAATATATACGGGAGCACGCGAAGTCCGACGAATGCATCATTGTATTTACCAGCCTGAAAGAAGGCGAGGAGATCCGGCTGACAAAGCCCGGAAAAGCAGAAAAGATGGATCCGGCGGCTGAGATCGTATCTTTTAACTGAGACGGCATTACCCCCTGCTCCTGCTGCATAAGCGGCGGGAGAGGGGGATTTTCTATATGGAACATGGGGGGACAATGTTTATGTATCGCATCATAAAAGTATTGAACAATAACGGGATCCTTGTGTATGACGATCATACCGGCAGGGAGATGATCCTGCTTGGGAATGGCGTTGGGTTTGGAAAGCGGCCGGCCCAGCAGATCGGCAGCCTGCCCGGGGCGAAAGTTTACACCCTTGTGAACCGGCAGAAGGAGCATTCGGTCCTTCAGGTGGTAAATGGGATCCGGCCGGAATTTATAGAGGCTGCGGGGCGTATCATAGACGAAGCGGATAAGATGTTTCAGAATGTCAGCAGGGATATCCTCCTGCCTATGGCGGACCACATCGCACTTGCGGCGAAACGGGCGGCGGAGGGGCGCCAGATCCCAAATCCATTTACCCCGGACATCCGGGTCCTTTTTGAAAAGGAATACGCGGCGGCCCTGAAAGGCAGGGAGATCATACGGGAGCTGGCAGGATGCGAGATTTCGGACGATGAGGTAGGATTCATCACACTTCATATCCACGCCGGGCTGTCTGACGAGCAGGTGTCCGAGGCGCTGGAGACGACCCGGATCATTGATGAAGGGATTGTGATGATCGAGAAGGCGTTCGGGCAGGAGTTTGAAAAAGATTCCCTGGCGTACACAAGGCTGATGAGCCATCTGTATTACATGATAGCAAGGACGCGGAAAGGGGAGTCCACGAAAGCGGACTTCAATGAGTTTATCTTTGCCAATTATCCGTACACAGGACAGGTGGCTGAGGAAATATGCGCCCATATGTCGCGGCAGCTGAAAAAAGAGGTGGCGCGGGAAGAGATCGGCTTCCTGGCGATCCATATCCAGAGAGTAGTCGATCCGGACGCAGTGTAAGGCGGGTTAAGCGGTGCGAAGGCAGTCGGGAAGAAATGGTGGGAACGGTGACAGATAAGAAAGGCAGAACAAGGAGGACATCATGTATAAAATACTGATCGTGGAGGATGACCTGCCTATGGCGCAGGCGATACAAAAGGAGATGAAAATGTGGGGGAATGAGGCGGAGTACGTACGGGATTTCCAGAATGTACTGACAACGTTTACGGAATATGATCCCCATCTTGTCCTGATGGACATCACGCTCCCGTTCTATAACGGGTACCACTGGTGCAGTGAGATCCGCAGGATCTCCAACGTGCCGGTCATATTTATCTCGTCCGCGTCAGACAATATGAATATCATCATGGCAGTCAACATGGGCGGCGATGATTTTATACCAAAGCCCTTTAATCTGAGCGTGCTTACGGCAAAGGTGCAGGCAGTGCTCCGCAGGACCTATGACCTGGCGGGGAAGATCCCGGTGCTGGAGCACAGAGGCGCGATCCTGAACTTATACGATACGACGCTGGTCTACGAAGGAGAAAAGATCAGCCTGACAAAGAATGAATTCCGGATCCTTCAGACGCTCATGGAGAATAAGGGCAGGCTTGTGAGCCGGGAGACTCTGATGACCAGACTGTGGGAGACGGATAATTATATAGAAGAAAATACACTGACCGTGAATATCGCCAGGCTCAGGAAGAAGCTGGAAAAGGCGGGGCTTAAGGACTTTATCACCACAAAAGTGGGCGAAGGGTATATCATACAGCAGTTATAAAGACGCTGGGAGAAGCAGAAAGAAGCAGGAAAGCAAGAAGATAAAGATGCAGGAGAGGCAGGACGGAAGCTATGAGACGGTTTTTCAGATATTTCTATGACTACAGGGGCGTGTGCATCTGGATGTGCCTGAGCGGCGCAGTGTTTGCCGTGGTATTTGCCATGTACGGGATCACCCTGGAGGCTGTGTGGTACCCTCTTCTGATCTCGGCGCTCTTCGGTGCGATCATGCTGGCGGCAGGTTTTGCACACAGCAGGAGAAGGCGGCGCGGGATGGAGCAGGTCCTGGCGTCCGAAGCTCTGTTCCCTGATGTGACGGACATCCTACCCAGGGCGGGAAGCCTTGCCGAGGAGGATTATCAGGCGCTGGTCGGGAAAATGGAAAACGCCTACAGGGCGAAAAAGGGAGAGTGGGACGCTGCCCGCAGGGATATGGCGGACTATTATGCCACATGGGTGCACCAGATCAAAGCGCCCATCGCGGTCATGAAAGTCATGCTCCAGCAGGAGGATACGCCGGAGAACCGGGAACTCTCGGCAGAGCTTTTCCGGGTGGAGCAGTATGTAGAGATGGCGCTGTGCTATGTGCGGCTCGGAGAAGGCGCCTCGGATCTGGTCATCCAGGAGTATGATCTGGATCCGGTCATACGCAAGGCAGTGCGCAAATATGCAGGGCAGTTCATACGCCGGAGGATCCGGCTTGTCTATGAGGGGACGGACGTCCGCGTGCTGACAGATGAGAAGTGGCTGTCCTTTATCATCGAACAACTTTTGTCCAATGCGGTCAAATATACGGCTGAGGGTTCTGTCACGATCTCAGTCGATAAGGGAAAGAAGCTCTCGGTCACGGACACTGGCATCGGGATCTCCCCAGAGGACATGCCCCGTATCTTTGAGAAAGGGTATACCGGGTATAACGGCAGGCTGGACAAGAAGTCCACAGGGCTCGGGCTGTATCTGTGCAGGAAGGCGGCTGACAGGCTGGGACATGTTCTGACAGCGGAGTCTGAGCCGGGGAAGGGCAGCAGGTTTACGATAGATCTGGAGTCCTATCCGTTCCGGGCGGAATAAAAGTAAGGGGCGGGTATTATATTCCGATTGTATTGTATGGGAAAAACGGTTACAATCTGAGTTAGATGGAAAGGCATATATTTATAAGGATCGAGGAGTATATAGATATGAACAGAAAGTATACGGCAGATAGCCTGAAGGGCGTTACGATTCAGCAATACAAAACAGATATAGGTTTTCGGACGCTTGTGGAAAGTGTAGATGAAAATTTATATATTATACCTAAATATCAGAGAAAATATCGTTGGACCAAAGCTCAGGTGACATCTTTGGTTGAATCGCTTATATGTGGACTTCCTATTCCGCCTATTTATACATGCAGAAACAATTTGAACCAACTGGAAATCCTGGATGGGCAGCAGCGTATCATGAGTCTGTTTTTTTATTATATAGGTTACTATTTAAATAAAAGAAAAAACAGTAGTGTTGATTTTTCTGAGCTGGTTACAGATCAAAAATCTTTTAAAGAAGCACTGTTCAGCCAGTATGAACTTGAAGAGCTCCATATTAATTTACAGGGATCAGATGGCAAAGAAAAAAATGTCGATTACAAGACTCTGCCAGTTGAATTGAAGAGGCAAATTGACTACACTCCGATCACAGTGATAGAGATAAAAATAAATGATGAGAAAAGAAAATCGGAAGTATTGAGACAGATTTTTGCAAATTTAAATAGAGGAGGATCACTTTTATCACCACAGGAGCAGAGAAATGGTATCTATGTATGCTCATTTTATGATAAGTTACAGGAGTTTAATCGGAATAATAGTAAATGGAGACAATTATGGGGGAGAGAAGATGCTAAAGAAAAGGATATGGAAACCCTCCTCAGATTATGTGCTTTAAAACGTTATGCTCGTGTGAGAAAAAAACTGGTGGATTATGAGTTTGTGATTAAGGGATATAGAAGCTCCTATGGGGAATTGCTGGATCATTTTTCAGAAGAAGCAATGTGGTTTGAAAAAAAAGAAATTGATGAATATATAAATAGTCTTTCTGATTTTCTGGATTTATTTCAAATGAGTGGAAAACCAGCTTCTAAAGTGGCGCTATTGGAAAGTTTTTATATTGTCCATGAAAAAATGAATGTCAATAAACCGATCACGTCCCATATATATAATGCGGTTTTAGAAAATCCACGGTATAAGCAGTATGCAAGGCAGGGAACTGTAAAGATGAAAAGCATGAATGAAAGGTGGAAAACAGTCTATGAAATTTGGACGGGAGCAGATTGAAGATATAGTAAGAAAAATATCTGCTAAGGAATTGAATTACATTGATTCGGTTGTCGTAGGGGACAATTCAAGCGGGAAGTCTTTGCTGCTGAAAGAATTTGTACAGCAGGTAAATTCCAGCGGAGCGGAAGTCTATTTCATAGATGCAGTAAACAGGAGTTTTAATGTAAAAGAAGTACCGGTCCTGCCGGATGAAAAACCTGAGTATAAGCCTGTGCTCCTTGAGACCCGGATGAGGGAGGACTATTTTAATCTGAAGGATTCGTTCAACTGCTATGGAACGCTTACCGAGACGGCAGAGAGGATTTATCCGATATATGAAGCTGAGGTTCAGGCACTGTTTTATGAGCTTACCGGGACGAAATTTACATTGATGCCGGAGGATCCTTTCGGAGAGGTTAGATTTCAAGAGGGAAAAGGTCTTTTGTCAAGCGGCTATCAGGCAATCGTGCGGATCCTGCTGGAACTCCTTTATTATGATGACGCTGTGATCGGAGAAAAAGGCGGGCGGAAAGCATGGGTGGTGATCGATGAGCTGGATGAATTCCTCTCTCCCAGGTATTCAGCCAGGATCCTGGAGTTCCTGAAGGAAAAATTCCCGTGGGCTGACTGGCTGGTCAGTACGCACTCCTGCGACCTCATCGCAAATTCATCGGATGCTAATTTGATCGTTTTGGATGATGGGGAGTGCGAGGTGATCGATATCAACGATTATTCTTCAGTATCAGAAGTCCAGATTATTTTTGAAAGACTGTTTGGAAGGATAAAGAATGAAGAAGATGCCATTGACGGGAAGCTCCGCCGGCTGCTCAACAATAAAATCAATAATGCATGGAAAGATTCGGACGAAGAACTGTTGAAAGGATTACAGCAGGAGCAGCTTACGGCTTCCCAATCAGTTATTTTACGCCAGATACAGGAGTGGTGAGTATATAGGAATGGAAGATAACCTGATTTTACAGATGCCTTTGTTTCGGCCCCGGTATAAGAAGTGGAAGAAATACGGGTATACAAAGAAAGACGAAAAAGAGAATTTGAAAGAGGTTCTCGAGGAAAGCTCCGGCGGGTACTGTATGTATTGCTATACAAGGATCCGGGTTGATGGGAAATTATATGCAAATCTGGAACATGCGATAGAAAAGTCAAATTCAGCAAAACTGAGAGAATGTATACCGAATATCGGCATCGCATGTCCGCAGTGCAATCAGTCTCTCAAAAAAGCCGGAGAAAGAAAGAGAAAACTGCCATCTGAAATAATAGAAAACTATGAAAAAGAAAGCCGCTGTTCATTGGAAAAAAGAAAACAGTGTACCGTGGCATGCAAAGCGCTCCGCAGATTACAGAAAGCATGCTGCAACAATTGTGAAGGGAAGATAATCCTGCAGCCAATGGGCGTAAAAGGAGAGGACACAGGGCAGCCGCTGGCATTGCAGTATGACATACTGCATATGGAGTTTCAGCCGGCAAAGGACAGATATACATATTCAGGTGCAGAAAAGGAATTTATCGAAGCGCACATCAGGCGTTTCCGTCTGAATGATCCGGTTTATAAAACACGGGGGATTTATGAGTTTATAAAAAATGTGATCAACGGCAATGGCGTCATACCTGAATATGAATACAATAACTGGATCGTAGATAAATTCCGGGAACAGCTGTCGGGAAAATCCCGGGAAGAAATTTTGAAAATATGTGAAAGTATCTTTAAGATCATATTCAGGATCTGAATCATACTATAAGAGGCCATATTACAATAATGTCACACAGGACAGGCGGAATGTCACCGGATTCGATGTCATCCGCCTGTCTTCCTTTGCTATACTGTCTCCAGACAAGAAAAAGGAGGAGCATAATACATGGCAGTTTTGGAAGTGAAAAATCTAAAGAAAATATACAGGCCGCGGTTCGGCGGCAATCAGGTGCAGGCGCTCTCCTGCGTGAATTTCTCTGTGGAGGAGGGCGAGTATGTGGCGATCATGGGCGAGAGCGGTTCCGGAAAGACCACGCTTTTGAACATCATGGCTGCCCTTGACAAACCGACGGAAGGAACGGTCTGTCTGGACGGGAAACCGCTTTCGGATATTAAGGATAAGGACATCTCGGAATTCCGCCGCGATCATCTGGGCTTTGTGTTCCAGGAGTTTAACCTGCTGGATACGTTTAATGTAAGGGATAATATCCTTCTGCCCCTGGTGCTCAAAGGCGTGCCGCACAAGAAAATGCTGGAGCGCGTCACTCCGCTGGCGAAGGAACTGGGGATCACCGCGCTCCTAGACAAGTACCCATACGAGATTTCGGGCGGACAGAAACAGCGGGTGGCAGTGGCGAGGGCTCTCATCACAGAGCCGAGGCTGATCCTTGCGGATGAGCCCACGGGCGCGCTGGATTCCCGTTCCACTGACGAGCTGCTGTCCCTGTTTGCCAAGATCAACGGGAAAGGGCAGACCATACTCATGGTGACCCATTCGGTAAAGGCGGCAAGCCGCGCGGGAAGGGTGCTTTTTATCCGGGACGGAGAAGTGTACCATCAGGTGTACAGGGGCGCCATGTCGGATGAACAGCTCTACCAGAAGATCTCCGACACGCTCACAATGCTTGCGACAGGTGGTGACAGGCGATGAGGAGAGGATTCTATTTAAAACTGGCAGCGGAAGGAATTTCTAAAAACCGCAAATTCTATTTCCCGTATTTTCTGACCTGCATCTGCATGGTTATGATGTTTTATATTGTGGCGTACCTGTCTATGAGCGCGGATTTTTCGGGAATATTCGGCGGGGATATGCTCCAGTCCATGCTTGGGTTCGGCGTTTTTGTGATAGGGATCTTTTCCCTTATCTTCCTGTATTATACGAACTCCTTTCTGATCCGCAGGAGGCAGAAGGAATTCGGGCTGTATAATATCCTGGGAATGGGGAAGAGGAATCTGGTAAAGATCCTGCTTTGGGAAAATATACTGACTGCTGTGGTATCTATTGCGGCAGGTCTGGTGTTCGGCATCTTATTTTCCAAGCTTGCCGAGATGGCAGCGGTAAAGATCCTGGGAGGAAAGACCGGATTTGATATGAATTTCGCAGCCAAGCCGGTCATGTGGACGGTCATTCTCTTCCTGGCGATCACCCTGCTGATCATGCTGCGGATGGTGGTCTCCATCTTCCGGCTCCGCCCGGTGGAGATGCTCCGCAGTGAGAACACGGGAGAGAAGCCGCCGAAGGCAAACTGGCTGCTCGCCGTCCTGGGGGCAGCGCTGCTCGGGGCTGCCTATTATCTGGCAGTGGCTGTCCTTGACCCAATGGCGGCGATGGTCCTGTTCTTCCTGGCGGTGGTCATGGTCATCCTTGCGACGTATTTCCTCTTTATCGCAGGGTCAGTGGCACTCTGCCGCCTGCTCCAGAAGAATAAGAGATACTACTATAAGACAAAGCATTTTATCTCGCTCTCATCCATGACATACCGCATGAAACGCAACGGGGCAGGGCTGGCGTCGATCTGTATCCTGTCCACGATGGTGCTCGTCACAGTGTCGTCCACGACCTGCCTGTTCGCCCAGTCAGAGGATGCGGTGGGCAAGCGGTATCCAAAGGATCTGTCAGTGCAGATCAGCTTTGCCGACCAGACCACTCTGAGTGAGGAAGATACAGAGCCGTATATCAGTGCGGTGGAAGAGATACTGGACGAACATGGGGAGGCCGCGGAAAACCTTGAAGATTACCGCATGTACAGCCTGACCGTCTATCAGGCCGGGGCGGAATTTATGATCGACCTGGCTGCAGGGGAGCAGAGCGGGCAGATAGATACAGATACCGGAGAATTCCGCGGAGTTTATGTGATCCCTCTGGAAGATTACAACAGACTGTCCGGAACGGAGACAGAACTGTCAGACAATGAGGCGCTCATCTATCCGTACAAGATGGAGTATGCGTATGATACCGCGCACTTTGAAGGATTCGATACATGGAAAGCAGAAAAGATGGAAAAGGAACCCTTCCGGATCGGGGAGGCGGACGCAAATGCAAGGGGATGTCTTCTGGTTGTGGCAAAGGATGTATCCGTGCTGGAGCAGATGTGCCGGATCAAAAATGATTCTCTTGAAGGGGAAGGCGTCTCTTCCATCAAGAGATGTTACAGTTTTGACATGGGCTGCGGGGATGAAGAACAGTCCGAGATCTATGATGAGATAAGAGACCGGTTCATGGCCCTGTCAGAAGAGGATGATTCCGGGAATTATGTATACTGGTATGCTGAATCAAAGGCTGCGAGCCGGGCAGAGTACGTTGCCCTTTTCGGCGGGCTCTTCTTCCTGGGGATCCTCCTGGGAGCGGTATTCCTCTTCGGGACCGTGCTGATCATGTATTACAAGCAGATCTCGGAAGGCTATGAGGATCAGGACCGGTTTGATATCCTGATGAAAGTGGGAATGAGCCGGAAGGAAGTGAAGCAGAGCATTAATTCCCAGGTGCTGACCGTATTCTTCCTGCCGCTGATCGCCGCGGGAGTACATCTGGCGTTTGCCTACCCGCTTATCTCCAGGATCCTGAATCTGATCTCAGCCGGGACGGATGAAAAACTTTTCCTGTTTGTGACTGCCTGCTGTTATCTGGTGTTTGCGATTTTCTATGTGATTTTATACTGGGTGACGTCAAAGAGCTATTATGGGATCGTCAGCGCGAAAGAGAAGGAGCGGTAAAAGAGCATTCGGAAACATTACGGAAAATCTTGTAGGAACTAAAAATAATATTCGGGCAGGCGGAAATTTTTCCGTCTGCATTTAATTGGCTGAAAAAATCAAATTTTTATCAGATCGCAGGTTACTGCCCAAATCCGACTGAGTTATGGTATAATATATCCATAAAAATCAGCGATCCGCAGGGAGGAGTGACAGATATGATGCAACACACGATAATCACGATCGGAAGGCAGTTCGGGAGCGGCGGGCATGAGATTGGAAATCAGCTGTCAGAGCGTCTCAACATCCCGCTCTACGACCATAACCTGATCCGCATGGCAGCGCAGGAACTTCGTATCAGTAATGAGGACGCGACCAGGGTAGATGAGACAGTGCTCGGAAGGTTCCTGTCAGCTTATGCAGCCAACAGCCTGGAATACCGGGCCTTTGTTACAAGCGACGAGTCCGGGAAGCCTCTGACAGACCGGGTATATGAACAGCAGTCAGCCATCATCCGCAAGCTGGCGGAGAAGGGGCCGGGCATATTTGTCGGGCGGTGCGCGGATTACATCCTCGGCGATTATACAAACTGTATCAACACCTTTATCTATGCGTACAAAGAAGACCGCATCCGGCGCATCATGAAGCTCTATAAGCTGGAAGAAAAACAGGCGCTGGACAAGATCAAAAAGACTGACCGGGAGAGGAAGCTGTACTACGAAGCCCGGACCGGACGGGAATGGGGAGGGATCGAGGCGAACAGCATGATGTTCAATGCGAGCCTGCTCGGGATCGACGGAGTGGTGGACGCGCTGGAGGCGATCTACCGGAAATGGGAGACGAGATAAAATATTCCAAAGCATTAAGTTATAAAACACAGAAAGGCAGCCCGTTGCGGCGGCCTTTCTGTGTTGTTTTGCTGTTTTAAGTTGAACTGCATAAAGAGAATTGATATATTTGTACTATTTAGATTGTTTGCACTATTTAAATACTTTAGCATGGATGGATGGTAAAAACTGAAAAAAGGGTGTAGAATAATACATAATATCTGCCAGAATTTTAAATTGATTGTGAAAAATATACAAAATCTGGCGGATGAGTAGTATGCCACACAAAATATTTTGAGTAAAATGCACAAGAAATAGCGGCATCTATTTCGGTGGCAGGAAAGGAGGGGGTGCGGAGAAGAAGATAAAAAACGAGGGGAAATGGGGAAGTAAAGAAACAGGAGGAAGAAATGAAAAAGAGACAGAAACAAATTCTGACCGGCTCAATGGCATTTGTGATGACGTTCACAACTGCGGCGTCGATGCTGCCGGCAGATGTATTTGCCGCCCCGGAAGAGTTCAGAGGGCAGTTGTCATCCGTGACAGATGTAAAGGATGACGGTAATGTTGTTTATGTGGAATTCAACGACGGCGCAGTTGAAGCGAAGATCACATTCCTTGAGGAAGGTATCTTCCGCTACAATGTTGATCCCACAGGTGAATTTTCCAAGTATGCTGCACCAAGATCAGCAAGCCATAAAGGAAGGATTCAGCAGCGCCCGGATGAGTCTGGTGACTACTCTCACCCGGCAGCAAAGGTAACTGAGGATGGCGATAATGTGACGATCACAGCTGGGACTACATCTATCGTGTTTGATAAAGGTACAGCCCTGATGACTGTGAAAAACGGCGATCAGGTCGTGATGCAGGAGAAAGAGCCGCTCCGGATCAATGATTCATCAACGGTCCAGACACTGGTCAAACAGGATGCAGAGGATTTCTTCGGAGGCGGAACGCAGAACGGCCGCTTTGTGCATACTGGAGAATCTATTAACATTGTAAATGAAAGCGGCTGGACAGATGGCGGAGTGGCTTCGCCGAATCCGTTCTATTATACGACCGGCGGATACGGCGTGCTGAGAAACACGTTCGCAGACGGATGGTATGATTTTGGCGAGGACAGCGCTGACACAGTTACTACTGAGCACCGCGAAGCAGAACTGGATGCGTACTACTTTGTGTCCGATACAGCGGACAAGACATCCACAGTCCAGAACCTGCTCCAGGATTATTACACAGTTACAGGTAATCCGGTGCTCCTTCCGGAATATGGATTCTATCTTGGGCATCTGAACGCGTATAACCGTGATTCCTGGGATACAAATTATTATGAAGAAACCAATGCGGAAACTGAAACTACATACAGAGCACAGGCATGGACCACAAAGGGAACGGATTCTTCTGACTCGGAAGGAACGACTGTCTATGAGAACGGACGTGCTGCAGGATATGTCCTCTCAGGAGAGTATGCGGCGGAGACTCTGAACGGACACGGACCGTCAGTTGCAGCAGAAAACTTCCCGGCAGGTACTGAGACACCGTATGAGTATTCCGCGCGGCACGTGCTTGATACATATCAGGAATATGATATGCCTCTCGGATTCTTCCTGCCGAATGACGGGTATGGAGCAGGATACGGACAGAATGGTTATTACAAGACCGGCGGTGTTGACGAGGATGGCAGCAGCAGTGCTGAAAGACTTGCAGCCGTAGAGGCAAACGTAGAGAACCTTGCAGAGTTTACAAAATATGCAAACAGCAAGGGTGTAGCGACTGGTCTGTGGACTCAGAGCTACCTTGTGCCGGATTCAAATCCGAATACATACTGGCATCTGCTCCGCGATTTCGCGGCGGAGGTAAAGACCGGCGGCGTTACAACTCTGAAGACAGACGTTGCATGGGTAGGAAACGGATACTCTATGCAGCTTGACGGAGTTAAGATGGCTTATGAGACTGTGACGACATCTGTCGGAATGAGACCGAATATCATCTCGCTTGACGGATGGGCTGGATCCCAGCGTTACAACAGTGTTTGGACAGGCGACCAGAGCGGCGGACAGTGGGAGTACATTCGATTCCACATCCCGACTTATATCGGACAGTCCTTAAGCGGTAACCCGAATATCGGAAGCGATATGGACGGTATCCACGGCGGCGCGCCGCTGATCGCGGCAAGAGATTACCAGTGGAAATCCATGACTCCGCAGATGCTGGATATGGACGGCTGGGGATCTTATGTGAAGGCTCCGTACACACACGGTGATCCGTATACAGGTATCTCCCGTATGTATCTGAAGCTGAAAGCCCAGATGATGCCGTATACATACACAAATGCGTACGCAGCGGCAAACATCGATACAGGCAACGGCGATACAGGCCTTCCGATGGTACGCGCCATGTTCCTGGAATTCCCGGAAGATGACTATGCGGCAAGCAAGGCAATGCAGTATCAGTATATGTACGGCCCGAGCCTGCTGGTAGCTCCGGTATACCAGGATACGGAAGCGGATGCCGAAGGAAATGATATCCGCAATAATATCTATCTGCCGAATGATGACGGGGAAGAAACAGTCTGGATCGACTACTTTACCGGCGAGCAGTACCAGGGCGGCCAGGCGGTCAACGGATATGACGCTCCTCTCTGGAAGCTTCCGCTGTTTGTAAAGAACGGCGCGATCATCCCGATGTACGAAGAGAACAACAATCCGGAAACAGATCTGGACAAGTCAAACAGGATCGTAGAATTCTGGCCGGCTGGTTCTACAGAGTACACCGTGATTGAGGATGACGGAAGCACGATGACAAACGAGACGACAGAAGACGAGGAATATGGAACAATCGATCATATTTCTTATGGCGGCCATGTTTCTACGAAGCTGACATCTGTTGTGGAGGACGATACGGTTACTTTGACAGCCGAAGCATCTGAAGGCTCTTATGTTGGATATGACAAGAATAAGAACACAGAGTTCATTGTAAACGTATCCGAAAAGCCGGAAGGCATTGTTGCGAAGAATGGCGATCAGGAGCTGAAGGTTAAGGAAGTTGATACTCTGGCGGATTTTGAGCAGACAGTGCCGGGTGAAAAGGAAGTTGTATACTTCTATGACGCTTCTCCGGCGATCAAGACATACATCCCGGATGAGAGCAAGGAGCAGAAGCTTCAGGAAATGGTAGCAGATGTCAAAGTTGCTCCGAAGCTGCACGTGAAATTTGCTGAGACAGATGCAAGTAAAAACGCGCAGACACTGGTGATCAACGGATTTGCAAATGACGGCGAGTTCGGAAAGGATCAGCTGAACGAGAACCTTGCAGCACCGACACCGACAGCGCCGGAGGAAAGCAAGACTCCTACCAGCATTCATGTGACATGGGAGCCGGTTGCTGATGCGGAAAGCTATGAAGTCATGGTTGACGGCATTATCAACAGCGTAGGAAGCAACACATATTTTGACCATGTGGATCTGGTTTACAACAGCGAGCATACATATCAGGTCCGCTCAAGAAATGCGGAAGGCTATTCAGAGTGGAGCACAGAACTGAAGACAAACTCTCTGGATGACCCGTGGAGGAATGTGCCGGATGCAACAGTGAGTTGGTCTGGTGGAGATCAGTGGGGTGCTCTTGCGAACGCGACTGACCACAATACTGCTACAATGTTCCATTCTACAGGAAATGTAGTAAATGACGCTGTTCCGTTTATCTTAGACCTCGGACAGGGATATCGCCTGGATGAGTTCAGGTATTATCCGCGTGGAGAAGGCCAGGGCGGTGACGGCAATGTTGGCGTAAACAGCAACGGTACGGTTCAGCAGATGGATGTCTATATCTCGCTGGACGGACAGAACTGGAAACAGATGCATGTGGGGGCGGATGATCCGTGGTCATATGTGGAAGATACAAGCATAGATGACAATGTGAAGACAGTTGAGCTTAACGGTGAGTTTGCCCGTTATGTGAAGCTTGTTGTTACAAGGTCTAACGGTGGATTTTTTGCGGCAAATGAGCTGGCAGTGTATAAGGTTGACGGCTCGAAAGGCTTTGCGGTAGGAAGTATCGCGATCAACGGTAATTCCGAGGTGACAGATACAGATTTTACTAATTTGGCTAATTATCTGGGTATCTGTTCTGAAGCACCGGCGTTTGCTACACAGGTAGCTCAGTATGGTCTGGATATCAACTACAATAATGTATATGATGTATATGACTATGCATATACCCTGTTCAAACTGGACGGGGGGACAAAGAAGACAGGTTCCGTAGCAGGAAATGCTCTTCTGCTGGCAAGCGCAGAATCCTTGAATACAGGTGACACTCTGACAATCGATGTTTACGCAGATAATGTGGAGAATCTGAATGCTTTTGGTGAAGTGCTTTATTATGATAATGATCAGCTGGAGTTTGCTAAGATCGAAGGCGGAGCAGCTACCATTGACATGGAAAATCTTTCCATAGCTCAGAGCGGATATGAGAATCCATATGTAAACCTGGCATTTGCAAACAGAGGCGACAAGGATCTTTACAGTGGAAGCGGCATTCTGGCAACGATTACTATGACTGCGAAGACGGATATTGAAAATGTTGCGGATGCGATCGATCTTTCATCTGTTATGCTCATCGGACCGGATTACAGTGTGATCACAACGGACGCAGGCAATGTTCCGACGATCCCGGAGGTTCCGGAGGGGACAACAACAGAATACGGCGTGAGTGATTTCACGATCACAATGACGAACGAGTGGCTTGAAGAAGATGATGGCACGAACGTCCAGAAGATCGTACAGGGGCAGAGCTATGATCCGCTGTTTAACGGGACAAAAGGACGTGAGTTCGAATTTAAGTATACGGCTCAGAGTGAAGATGCAGAAAAGCTTCCGGATTATGTACAGCTTCCGACAACGATGCATTTTGCATTCAATACTCCAAGCCCGCTTACGAATTTCGTTGTTTACAATGCAGAATCAGGTACAAATGGATATCTTACGAGTGTGAAGGCGGTTGTTACGTTTGAAGATGATTCGACGAAAGAGATATCCTTTGATTCTGAAGCTGCATCATATGATTTTGCTGTGGGTTCAGACCAAAATGTAAAGAATGTAGATATTACATTCCTTAGTTCAAAGGGAACGGCTACATATGATGAGCCGCAGGAAAACAGAATGCTGACACTGGGCGAGATTGATTTCCTCTATACTGATACTATAAAAGTGACAGGCATCGCTCCGGCAGAGGATAACGTAACAGAGCTCTATGTGGGATATCTTGCAGATGTAAATGCTGTGATCACACCGGAGAATGCTCCAAACCAGTTCTTCAAGGTGGAGAGCAGTGATCCGTCGGTTGCAAGCATTCTCACACTTGCAGATGAAAACGGTTATCCGATCTACAAGGTCCGCGGTATGTCAGAAGGTACAGCTAAGATCAAACTGATCTCCGCTGCTGATGAAACTATCACGGCTGAGTATACGGTCAATGTCAAAGCAGGCGTTGACAAGTCAGCGCTCCAGGCAGTATATGATCAGTATAAGAATACACCGGAAAGCCTGTATACTGAGGAATCTTATCAGGAGTTCAAGACAGAGCTTGACAATGCGGCTGCGATCCTGGCGAAAGTGGATGCTACCCGTTCAGAAGTTGAGACGGCAACAGTGACTCTGGAGCAAAAATATAAGGCTCTGGAAGTTGTGCCTGTAGATGACAGCCTGGCGCTTGATTCTGAAATTGTTGCGAGTGCAGACGGGCCTTACAGCGAGTCTAATACGGCGGACAAGATGTTTGACGGCGACATTAAATCTTTCTGGGAATCCCCGTATGGAGGATCGGATGCCAATCTTCCGAAAGATGTGATCATTACTCTGGATGATATTTATCGTCTGGAACAGGTATCCTTCACCTCACATACGATCCAGAACGGTGGTGTCACGGAATATGAAGTGGCAGTGAGCGTGGATGGGCAGACCTGGACAAAGGTTGCTGCAGGCAGTGTTGATCCGGAAGAGTATAAGCAGGGCAGAAATGTTACTGTGGATGCAAGATTCCTTCCGGTGAACGCGCAGTATGTGAAGTTTACTGTGCTCGGAGCTGTGGGACGTGTTCCGGCAGAAGATAATATGTATGGACGCATCGCAGAGATGCAGCTCTTCGGTACATCACAGTCAGCGATCGATAAAGAGCAGGCTCAGGCAGAACTCCAGGCAAAAGTAGATGCCATGAAAGCGAAACCGAATCTCAATTATACAGTTGATTCCTGGAATGCATTCCAGGCGAAGATTGCAGAGGCAGAGGCTATGCTCGAGAATCCGGGCGAGTACACTGCACAGAATATGAGAGATATGGCGACAGTGCTCGACAATGCATTTGCGGCTCTGAAAGTAAATGATCAGCCGGGTGAGACGACTCCGAAGGAAAACCTCCAGGCAGCGGTTGACGCTCTGAAGGGGCTGGATGAGAATCGCTACACAGCTGATTCCTGGGCGGTATTTAAGAATGCTCTGGATGCTGCGCAGGCAGTCCTGGATAAGGAAGGGGCTTCTGATCAGGAATATACAGATGCGCTTGCAGCGCTTGATGCGGCTTACAGAGGTCTGATCGAGAAAGAAACACCAGTCGGTCCGTCCAAACCGGGCAGCGGCAGTGCAGGCGGAAGCAGCACTGACGGAGACAAAGCAGTCCAGACAGGAGACGCCGCAGTACCGGCAGGACTCCTCGCGGTACTTGCGGTCTCCGGCGGAGCAGTCGTAGTGCTTGCACGCAGGAAAAAAGTAAGATAAAACAAAAACAAAACACGTGGTAAAATATCAGTTTATTGCTGATATGTGTTCTCCCTTCCGAGGGGCGGGGTTATAGGACCTGTCTCCCGGGAGGGAGTTTTTTGCGTTTTGGGACAGGTTGAAATCGGATTGGGGACGTAGTCAAATCGCATTTGACTACGTCCCCGATCCGATTTCAACCTGTCCCTGAATTGACTTCTCTAATTGAAGTGTATATAATGACTGTTGAGAAATATTATCAATAGCACACATACGAAGGAAGACGAGTACATGAGACTGAAAGAAGGAAAGAATCACCATACATATGTGGTCGAGAGGATCGAGACCGAGCTGGACCTGGAGCGCAGGCTTGAGGCGCTTGGCCTGACAGAAGGCTCAAGGATCACGATCTTAAATAATGATAAAAAAGGTGCTATGACCGTGAAATTCCGCGGGACGCGCTTCGCGCTCGGGAGACGTATTGCAGACAGTATCTTCGTAAAGGAGGATGCGGCATGAGCGGGAAAGTGATCAATGTAGGCTTTATCGGTAATCCGAACTGTGGGAAGACGACTCTTTTTAACGCGTACACCGGAGCAAACTTAAAGGTCGCGAACTGGCCCGGCGTTACCGTGGAGAAAAAAGAAGGGAAGACAACATATAAAGGGCAGGAGTTCAAGCTGATCGACCTGCCGGGCATTTACAGCCTGACGTCCTATACGATGGAAGAGAAGGTGTCCAGAGAGTGTATCATGAGCGATGAGGTAGATGTGATCGTGGACGTAGTCGATGCGTCCAGCCTGGAGAGGAACCTCTACCTGACACTCCAGCTCATCGAGCTGGGCAAGCCGGTCGTGCTGGCTCTGAACATGATGGACGTGGTCGAAGAGCGGGGCATGGAGATCGACCTGCACCGTCTGCCGGAGATGCTGGGGATCCCCGCGATCCCGGTTTCCGCCAGGAAAAGGAGCGGGCTGGAGATCCTGATGCACGCGGTGGCGCACCACAATGAATACGCGAAGCCGGGTCCCTTTATCCACCATCACCCGGACAAGACCGGGCACAGGCATGACCACCACAGTGAATATGCCATGGTATATGACGATGTGATCGAGGATAAGATTGACGCAGTCATTGAGAAATACCGCGCAAAATACCCGGACATGCAGAACATGCGCTGGCATGCGATCAAAGTTCTGGAGCAGGACCAGTCTGTACTGGAGCGTTATCCGGTGGACCTGGATGGTATCGTGGACCGCAGTTATGAGAAGGATATCATCAATGAAAAATATGATTTTATAGAAGAAGTGATCGAGGAGACGCTGGTAAATAAGAGCGAGAAGGAAGAGCGGACAGAGCGTGCTGACCGGTTCATGACCGGGAAATGGCTGGGGCTTCCGATCTTTCTGCTCATCATGGCTCTTGTGTTTTTCCTGACATTCGCGGTGGGCGACTGGCTGAAAGGATATTTTGAGACAGGGCTGGAACTGTTCAGCGGCTTTGTGAGTAATGGGCTCCAGGCCGTGGGAACATCGCCTCTGCTGGAATCCCTGATCGTGGACGGGATCATTTCCGGCGTGGGCGGTATCCTTACGTTCCTGCCGAATATCTTCATCCTCTTCCTGGCGCTCGCGTTTCTCGAGGACAGCGGGTACATGGCCAGGGTAGCATATGTGATGGATGACATTATGGGGCATCTGGGACTGTCGGGAAGGGCGTTCCTGCCTATGCTCCTGGGATTCGGCTGCTCCGTGCCGGCGGTCATGGCGTCGCGGGCGCTGGAACACAAAAAAGACCGACTGAAGACGATCCTTGTGACGCCATTTATGTCGTGCAGCGCAAGGCTTCCGATCTACGTCCTGTTTTCCTCTATGTTTTTCGGGAAATATGCGATGCTTGCCTGCTATTCCATGTATCTCCTCGGTATCGTGATCGCGATCCTGACCGCGTATATCATCTCCAAGATCGATGGGAGCAAGGCGGAACACGCGCTCCTGATCGAGCTGCCGGAATATAAGGCGCCGAATGCCAGGACGATCGCGGTGTATGTGTGGGAGAAGGTAAAGGACTACCTGACAAAGGCAGGGACAGTCATCTTTTTCGCGTCCATCGTTATGTGGCTTTTGTTAAATGTCGGTCCGTCCGGTTTTGTGACTGATATCACGGAGAGCTTCGGGGCTGTGATCGGGAAAGCTATCGTGCCGTTCTTCAGGCCTCTGGGGCTCGGGTACTGGCAGATCGTCGTCGCCCTCATCTCGGGGATCGCGGCGAAAGAGGTGGTCGTATCCAGCTGCAGCGTCCTCTTCGGGATCCAGAATATCACGACCGCTCATGGTATGGACAGCTTCGTGGCGACGCTGGGGGCGATGGGATTCGGCGCGGCGAACGCATATGCGCTGATGGTATTCTGTCTCCTGTATGTGCCCTGTACGGCGACGATCGCTACGATCCGCAGGGAAGTGGGAAGTACGAAGACCACGGCAGGGATCGTGCTTTTCCAGCTTGCAGTGGCGTGGGTAATAAGCTTTATCGCATTCCATGTGGCAGGTCTGTTCATGTAAAAAGATCAGAGAAGAGCCCCTGGGACTTAGCTGCCGCATTATATACAAAGCAGGTTTTCAATATTTTATGGAAGTGAGCAGAAGACCTTTTGCATCACAGGTAACAGCAGACGTTTCCTTCCCGGAAAAAATAAGCGGGATGACGTCTGCTGTCCGTTTTTGCATCCCGATTTCAAGAAGCACGCTGACAATGCGCAGCGGCATCTGATAGAGAAAATCATCTGCGGTGAGAGAGATGACCAGGGTGTCCGCATCGTTGGACGCGGGGGATGGCGTTTCTTTGATGTGTTCAAACCGGATGTCATAAAGAGTTTTTTCCGTCCCTTTTTTCTTCCGGGCACCGGAAAAAGAGCCGAAGTCATGCGTGCCTTTCAGCAGGCCGGCGGCTGTTTCCATTAGGCTGATATCAGGACAGGGAGATATACTGGCGGTGTAAGCTGATGTAAATATGTCATACACAGGTGCAGTGCAGATGTGGTATCCGTAAGTGCGGCGCTTTGCGTTCAGATCCGCCCGGAAGCGCTCCGGCTCCGCTTCGGCTGACAGGACAGAGATATCCTGAGGAAGGAAGCGGTTCAGTTCAGCGCGGAACTGTTCTGGTGTCAGCGCTGCTTCAGTGTGGAAACTGACAGTCTGGGAGAGTGCGTGGACTCCTGGCTCAGTCTTTGCGCCTGCGTAAAGCACAATATCCTCTCCGGTCATCCTGCACAGCGCAGAGATTATTTTATAGGAAACTGTTTTTTCAAAACCGTCTTTCGGCGGGCGCTGCCAGCCAAGATAACGTGTTCCTTTGTACTGAAGGGTGAGCCTGATATTCTGCATGAATTTCCTCCTGGTCTGTGGTTTCAGATTTTAAGCCTGCCTTTAGCAGATTGGTTTTCTGGATGTAATTGTAACAGAAGACAGAGAAAATTCCCAGATTTTATGTTATACTGATTTTGAAAACATGGTGTACTGACCTGATAAGAGGAAATATCCTGATAAAGGGAAATTTTCCGTAAAGGCGGGCAGAGATACGAAGAGCAGTGGCCGTAAATGAGTAGGAGAATGAGCGAAGATGAGGAAGGATGCGTTATTAACTGGCATGATGGCTTTGGCAGCAGTGTCGGTCCTGCTGACCGGGTGTACAGATGTAACAAATGAAAAGCCTGTGATCTATCTTTATCCGGAGCAGGTGCAGGAAGTGTATGTGCAGCTTGAACTTGACGGAGAATTTACATGTACTTACCCGGAGTATGATAACGGATGGAAAGTAAAGGCATATCCTGACGGGACACTTCGGGATCAGGACACAGGAAAAGAATATAATTATCTGTTTTGGGAAGGCACATCCGGGACTGAATATGACCTCAGCAGGGGTTTTGTCGTTGAGGGAAAGGATACGGCGGGATTTCTGGAGGAAAAACTGGCGTACCTGGGCTTAAATGAAAAGGAAAGAAATGAATTTATTGTTTACTGGCTTCCCCGTATGGAGGATAATAAATATAATCTGATCACTTTCCAGGGGGAAGATTATACAGAACATGCAAAGCTGAAGATCAGCCCGGAACCGGACAGTATCCTTCGTGTATTCATGGTTTATAAGCCGCTTGATAAAGCGATCAATATACCTGAGCAGGAGTTGGAACCGTTTGAGAGAGAAGGCTTTACTGTCATTGAGTGGGGCGGAGCGGAAATGGAGTGAAATTATGAATGTTATAGAGGAAAGAAAAGTTTCAGACTCAATGGTAGAGACCGTGCACATGGTCAGGCCGAATCATATGAACGCGGCGGGCAGGCTCTTCGGAGGCATGCTCATGCAGTGGCTTGACGAAGTGGCCGGGTTAGTGGCAAAGAGGCATACAAGGTCAAATGTCATCACAGCGTCCGTTGACAACCTGCATTTTATCCATGGGGCGTACCAGGGCGAGATGGTCGTGATCATCGGCAAAGTCACTTATGTGGGAAATTCATCCATGGAGGTGCGGGTGGACACTTATGTGGAACATCTGGAGGACGGGATGCGCCATGCGATAAACAGGGCGTATTTTACGATGGTGGCACTGGATGAGAACGATAAGCCGAAAAAGGCGCCAAGGCTCATACTGGAGACAGAGGCCGAAAAGGCAGAGTGGGCGGCCGCGGAGAAACGGCGGGAAATGCGGATGAGGAGAAAAAAAGAAGGGTTCTGATCACATCTTCTCGAATGCGATCTGTTTCTGCTCCAGGAATTTTTCTACCGTTTCGTCCCATGCATGTTCCAGTGTCTTATCCATTGTGAATGTTTTGAAAGATGTTCCGGTCACACAGGACAGGCGTGTGCCGTCGAACTGGATGTTCATGTAGAGCCCCTGTACGCTGTCCGGGTCCAGCGAGGGTGTGCTCTGCGCGATCAGGCGGCTGATGTTCCTGCGCGACAGGCTGAATATGAATCGAAAGCTTAACGGGGTGCGTTTCCCTTTGATCACAGAGAAGCAGAAGTCCCGCACATTTTTCCAGGGGGAGTACTCGGGCAGATCCGCCCCGGTGTCAAAGAAATCTTTCTGTATAAAACCATCGATCCTGAATGTGTTAAATGTGACGATCTCCCCTTCGATAAAAGAAAAGTGATCGAATGTATCCGCGAGAAGCAGATGGGACATAAATTCTTTTGTGTTTGTCAGGGCAAATGCGATCATGGTGTGCTCCTTTGGTTGAATATTTTCAGTAACAGCTGACCCGTTGGGCTGTCTGTTTTCCAGGACAGCGCGTCCGGACTGTTACCCATTGTACCACAAAAGAGGAGTGCCGTCATTGACTTTTAGGATTAAAAAAAGTATTATTAATAGATGATACGGCGGCGGGGTTCTGCCGCGTGTTATCTGACAGTCAGAGTAGATTCACACAGAGAGCAAGAGTGATTTATGGACAGGATAAGACAGAGAACGAAAAGGCGGATCGTCCTCGGCGTGTGTATCGCGGCAGCTGCTGCGGCGGTCATCCTTATCGTGCTGGCGGTGAGAGGCCTCCTGCATAAAGGGGCGGATACATCGGCCGGGGTAGAATACATTAAGGCTGAGGAGGCTGGGGATATAACGGCGATCGAAAAAAAGATCAGCCTGCTCGAGCAGCAGGACGGCAGTGGAGAAGAAGGGCGCAGCATTAAGGAGAGATTTGCAGGGGCTGTGATCCTTGGGGATTCTGTAGCCGAAGGATTCGAGGAGTATGATATCCTGAATGCTTCAAGCGTGGCAGCGGAGATCGGGGTGCATCTGGATGAGCTGGACGGACAGATTTCAAAGGTAAAGGAATTAAGTCCCGGCGTCCTGTTCCTGTACCTGGGGATGAACGATGTGACTGCGACAAACGGGGATGTGGACAGGTTTGTTTCGGAATACAAGAGTGTCCTCGACCGGCTCAGGGAAGAAGTGCCGGACGCGCACATTTTTGTCAATTCGATCTTCCCGGTCCAGGAAAAGGCGTTGGAAGAAGAACCTCTTCTGGAGAAGATCCCGGAATACAATGACGCGCTGAAGGAGCTCTGCGACGGCCAGACGATCGCATTTATCGACAATACAGATCTGGTATCGGATCAGTATTATGAGCAGGACGGGATCCACTTTAAGGCGGATTTTTATCCGGTCTGGGCAGAGCATATGGCGGAGGTGGCATCATTATGAAAACAGGTGGATTTACGTTCAGCCGGGTTATGAAATATGTTGTCCTTGGACTGCTCATAGCGTTTGTGGTGCTGCTCATGATCTATGCCAGCGGGAGCAGCCGTCCATTTGAGGAAGTGGAAGACGCAGTGAGCAGTTCTCTTGATAAAAGCAATCTGGTCCGTAAGGACGGGGCGGCTTTTAAGAGGGAGTTCGGCTTGAGCGAAGCAGATTATGCGGGCGTTATGTATTATGCCTCGGAGTTCAGTATCTCTGCGGAGGAGGTGCTGGTCATACTGGTGAAAGATGAAAGCCAGGTCCAGGAGGTCATGGAAGCGATCGACAGGCAGGTCGAGGCGAGGAAGAATGATTTTGACGGTTATGCACCGGAAGAGGTAAAGCTTTTGGAGGATGCGAAGCAGAGCGTGAGGGGGAGATATATCTTCTTTGCTGCTGCGCCAAAGGCTGAGGAATATCTGGAGGCCTTCAGCAGCAGCCTGTGATCTGTCGTGAGGCGGCCGGCTTGTTTTCAGGGCAGCCGGCATATTTTCGGGACAGCCGGCAGGCCGGAGTGATACGTAGCCCATGGGGCTAAGAGAGGAATCTGTTACATGTTATTCAGCAGTATTACGTTTTTGTTTTTATTTCTGCCTGTTGTGATGGCAGTTTACTATATTGTTCCGGGCAGGGCGAAAAATATCGTCCTGCTGATCGCGAGCCTGTTTTTCTATGCCTGGGGGGAACCGGTCTACGTGGTGCTCATGATCCTGTCCATCCTGTTTAATTATTTCTGCGGGCGGGATATCCGGGCGAACGCTGAGGATGAGAGGAAAGCAAAGCTCAGCCTGGCATTCGCGGTGGCAGTCAATGTGCTGATCCTCGGATTTTTTAAGTATTATGGCTTTATCCTGGATACGGTGAATTCGTTCCTGCCGTCAGATATCCCTTACCGGGAGCTCCCTCTGCCGGTTGGGATCTCCTTTTATACATTCCAGGCGATCTCCTATCTTGTGGATATTTACCGGAAGAAGGCAGAGCCGCAGAAAAATATCCTCTATTTCGCGCTGTACATCAGTATGTTCCCGCAGCTGATCGCAGGGCCGATCGTGCGCTATGTGGATATCGAGGCACAGCTTCGCAGCAGGAAGATCTCGATCAGGAGACTGGGGCAGGGGGCAGTGTTCTTTATCATCGGACTCGCGAAGAAGGTGATCATCGCCAATACGGCGGGCGAGGTGTTTGACCAGATCGCCGGGGTGCCAGCCAGCAGTCTGTCCATGCTCACGGCATGGGTGGGTGTTTTTTCCTATGCGTTCCAGATATATTTTGATTTCAGCGGATACTCGGATATGGCTGTGGGACTGGGGAAGATGTTCGGGTTTGAATTTAAAAAGAATTTCGACTATCCATACATATCGAAGAGTATCACGGAATTCTGGCGGAGATGGCATATTTCCCTGAGTACATGGTTCCGGGAATATGTGTACATCCCTCTGGGCGGGAACCGCTGCTCAGTGTCCAGGAATATCTTTAACCTGATGGTCGTGTGGGCGCTGACAGGCATGTGGCACGGCGCGGCGTGGAATTTTATCGCGTGGGGCGTCTACTATGGTGTGATCCTTGTACTGGAAAAGTATATATGGGGAGATTCCCTGGAGCGCCTGCCCGCAGTGGCAAGGCATATTTATACAGTCATCCTGGTGCTCGTGGGCTGGGTGTTCTTCTTCAGCCCAAGCCTGGGCTACTCGCTGAGGTATCTGGCCGCAATGGTCGGAGGAGGAGCGGGGATCGCGGATTCGGAAGGCGCATTCCTCCTCTTTACGCACTGGCTTTTGTATGTCCTGGCAGTGCTCGGCTCCTCATCGCTCGGGCTGAGGCTCCTGAACACAGTGCCGCGGATGATCCGGAATGAGAAGGCGAAGGCAGTGACAGCGGCGGTCATATATATGGGTGTTTTTGTGATTGCGGTCGCATTTCTCGTGACAGATACGTTTAACCCGTTTTTGTATTTCAGATTTTAGGTGGGAGCTATGGATAACAGAAAAAGAAGAGGGCGGATCGAGAGCCTGATCGGTAAGATCTTCCTGTTGAGCCTGTTCCTCGTACTGCTCGTGAATATCATTGCCCCGGACAGGGAGCAGTCGGACCAGGAAAACAGGATGCTGGATACGATGCCGAAGCTGAGCCTTACGGGCGTTCTGAACGGGGACTTTATGGAGCAGTGGGAGAGCTATATGAGCGACCAGTTTGCCGGGAGAAATCTTCTGAGAGGGCTTAAGGTAAAGCTTGACCGGCTTGGCGGGAGCAGGATGGAAAACGGGGTGATCATCGGGAAAGACGGCCAGCTCTTCGAGGATATCGCGGTGCCGGACGATGAATTGTTTAAAGACAATATCAATGCCGTAAGGAGCTTTGCGGAGATGTATCCGGACATCCCGACGACAGTCATGCTGATCCCGGACGCGGCGTGTATCCTGAGCGACAGCCTGCCCGCCTTCGCGACTGTGGAAGACCAGAGCCAGATGTTCAGTATGGTGGAGCGCGGGCTCGGGGATTCGGTCAGCTGGGTGGACGCGTATTCCGCTCTGAATAAACACAAAACAGAGAAGCTATACTATAAGACGGATCATCACTGGACGACCCAGGCGGCTTTTTATGTATTCCAGGAGGCGGCCGCAGGGCTGGGGATCGAAGGGGATGTGTCAGATGATTATGTCTCCTACACTGTGACAGACAGCTTTAACGGCGTGCTCGCGTCAAAGAGCGGGGCAGGGCTGGATGAAAAAGAACAGATCGACATTTATGTGCCCACAGAAGGGGACGACGATGTGATCGTAAATTATGTGGATGAGGCAAAGAAGCGGACTTCCCTCTATGATTCGTCAAAGCTGGAGACAAGGGATAAGTACGGCGTGTTCTTCGGCGGGAATACTTCGGTCATGGATATCAGGACGATGTCTACGAGCAGGCAGAGGCTGCTCGTGGTGAAGGATTCGTTCGCGGACTGTTTTATCCCCTTCCTTACGCCGTATTACAGGGAGATCGTAGTGGTGGATCCCAGATACTACAGCGGCACTCTGGAGGATATCATGGAGACGTACAGGATCACGGATGCCCTGATCCTTTACAGCGGGAATACCTTTATGACAGATAATAATATAAGCGGAGTATTTACAGGTGAGTAATCGGATAAAAGAGGAATTTATACAGAAGAAAGAGCCGGTGAGGCTGAATAAGTATCTGAGTGAGGCGGGCGTTTGTTCCAGAAGGGAGGCGGACCGCCTCATTGAGGCTGGGAAGGTGACTGTGGACGGGAAGACGGCGCAGACCGGCATGCGCGTCGCGCCGGGACAGACGGTGAAGGTGGGCGCGAAGGTGGTCTCCCGTCAGGAGGACATGATCGTGCTCGCGGTCAATAAGCCGAGAGGGATCGTCTGTACAGAGGAGAAGCGGGAGAGGAACAGTATCGTCCGCTTTCTGGATTACCCTGTGCGCGTCACTTATGCGGGGCGGCTGGATAAAGACTCACGGGGGCTGCTGCTCATGACGAACAACGGGGATATCATCAACCGGATGATGCGCGCCGCGAACCGCCACGAAAAAGAATATAAAGTGACCGTGGACCGGGAGGTCACAGAGGATTTCGTGAGGCAGATGTCAGAAGGTGTCCCAATACTGGATACAGTGACGCGCCCGTGCAGGGTGGAGAAGATCGGGAAATATACATTTTCTATCATACTGACCCAGGGGCTGAACCGCCAGATCCGGCGCATGTGCGAGGCGCTGGGGTACGAAGTCCGGGATCTGGTGCGCGTGCGCATCATGAATATCCGGCTGGGGAGCCTGAGAGACGGACAGTACAGGAAGCTGACAGATGCGGAGCTGAACGAGCTTTATGAAGGATTAAATGATCCGCCCTCATAGCCCAGGTCCGGGCAGAGGTGATGGAAAACATCGGCGGCGGAAAACAGCAGCGGCGGAAAAATATCGGCGGCGGAAAACAGCAGCGGCGGAAAAACAGTGGTTATGGAAAAGACAGGGAGAATAGATATGACAGAGAGACAGGGGAATCGAAAACAGACAGATCGGATGGAGCGGATGCGCGGACTGGTGGAACTTCTGAACCGGGCGCGCCGTGCTTACGAGCAGGAAGACACGGAGATCATGAGCAATTACGAGTATGACCAACTCTACGACGAGCTCCTGGGGCTGGAAAAGGAGCTCAACACAACGCTCGCGTCAAGCCCTACGGTGAATGTGGGATATGAGGTGCTGAGCGAGCTGCCGAAAGAGAGACATGAAAGTCCCATGCTCTCTCTGGACAAGACGAAAGAAGTGAGCAGGCTGAAAGAGTTTCTGGGGGACCAGAAGGCGGTCATCTCCTGGAAGCTAGACGGTTTGACCATTGTCCTGACGTACAGGAACGGTACTCTCGCAAAGGCTGTGACCCGCGGGAACGGCGAGGTGGGAGAAGTCGTTACAAACAATGCGAGAGTCTTCCGGAACCTGCCCCTTCATATCCCCTATCAGGGCGAACTTGTCCTGAGGGGGGAAGCGGTCATCTCGTACAAAGACTTTGAGAAGATCAATGAGGAGATCGGGGACGCGGATGCAAAGTACAAGAATCCGAGGAATCTGTGCAGCGGCTCTGTGCGCCAGCTGAATAACGAGATCACGGCAAAGCGGAGGGTGAGATTCTATGCCTTTACCCTCGTGAGCGCGGACGGCGTGGATTTCAGGAATTCCAGGCAGTACCAGATGCAGTGGCTGGAGGAGCAGGGATTTGACGTAGTGGAGAACCATCTGGTCACAGCCGGGACGATCGATGAGGAAGTAGAGTGGTTCGCGCGCCATATCGAGACCAATGAGCTGCCCTCTGACGGGCTTGTGCTGGTGTATGACGACATTGCCTACGGCCAGTCGCTCGGGGCTACGGCAAAGTTCCCAAGGGATTCTTTTGCCTTTAAGTGGGCGGATGAGATCCGGGAGACAACGCTCAAAGAGATCGAGTGGAGCCCGTCCAGGACCGGGCTGATCAATCCGGTGGCTGTCTTTGAGCCTGTGGAGCTGGAGGGTACGACGGTGAGCCGCGCCAGCGTCCACAATATCAGCATCATGGAAGAGCTGGAGCTGGGCGTGGGAGACCGGATCACCGTATACAAGGCGAATATGATCATCCCGCAGATCGCGGAGAACCTGACCAGGAGCGGGGTGAAGGATATCCCCGAGACCTGTCCTGTATGCGGCGGGGCGACCAGGATCGCCATGGAAAACGAGACAAAGACACTGTACTGTACGAATCCCAGATGCCAGGCAAAGCATGTCAAATCATTTTCCCTCTTTGTGAGCAGGGACGCCATGAATATCGAGGGGCTCTCAGAGGCGACGCTGGAGAAATTTATCGCGAACGGGTATGTAAAAGACCTGACGGATCTTTTCCATCTGGACAGATATGCAGAGGAGATCAAGAATATGGACGGATTCGGGGAAAAGTCCTATGAGAATCTCCAAAACAGTGTGGACAATGCGCGCACGACAACGCTCCCGAGGCTCGTATACAGCCTCGGCATCCCGAATATCGGGATCGCGAATGCAAAGGTGATCTGCCGGGCGCTGGGGAACGACCCGGAGAGGGTCATGAACGCGACGGCGGAGGAACTGGATGAGATCCCCGGCGTGGGAGATGTGATCGCAAAGGCTTATGTGGATTATTTCGCAGATGAGGAGCACAGGGATGTCTTCCGGCGTCTCCTGGAGGAAGTCCATATCCCTAAGGAAGAAGAGACGGCGGACAGTCAGAAGTTTGCCGGGGTAAACTTTGTGATCACAGGAAGCGTGGAGCATTTTGCAAACCGCGCTGAGGTGAAGGAAGAGATCGAAAAAAGAGGGGGAAAAGTGACGGGAAGCGTGACATCAAAGACGAATTATCTTATTAACAATGATGTCAATTCTACCTCTTCTAAAAACAGAAAGGCGAGAGAACTCGGGATTCCGATCATATCAGAGGAGGAGTTCTTAAAAATGCTGGAAGGTCAGCCGGCAGAAGCGGAAGCCTGAGCACTGCGGACAGGACAGCACCGCACCGCGGCTTGAAGACGTATCAGACAGAGAAAGGCAGGGAATGGGTGAATTTAAAGACAATAAGGATCAAAGAAAGATTACAGGAAAAATTACAGGAGAAACTCAATGAGACATTAAAGGCAGTGCTGCCGATCATTGCGATCGTGCTCGTGCTGTGCTTTACGGTCGCGCCTGTGGAACCGGGCATCCTGCTCGCGTTCCTCCTTGGGGCGGTGATGCTGACGGTGGGGATGATGTTCTTTACTCTTGGAGTGGATATGTCTATGACCCCCATCGGAGAGAACGTAGGGACATGTATGACACAGACGAAAAAACTGGGAGTTATGGTCCTCCTCAGTTTTATCCTCGGATTTATCGTTACGATATCCGAGCCGGATCTCCAGGTGCTGGCGGAGCAGGTCCCGGCAGTGCCGAATATGGTCCTGGTCCTCTCGGTGGCATTTGGAGTGGGGCTGTTTCTCGTGGCGGCGCTCCTCAGGATGCTTTTCAACGTCACTCTGGCGCACATGCTGATCGTGCTGTATGTGTTCGTATTCGGACTCGCGCTGCTGGCGCCGGGGGATTTTATCGCAGTGGCGTTTGACGCGGGCGGAGTGACGACCGGACCGATGACTGTGCCGTTTATCATGTCGCTGGGCATCGGTATCTCCGCGATCCGAAGCGATGAGAGGGCGGAGGACGACAGCTTCGGGCTGGTGGCGCTGTCCTCAGTGGGGCCCATCCTGTCCGTGCTCGTGCTCAGTCTGATCTACCGGCCGGAAAGCGCGCAGTATGTGCCGGATCAGATCCCTCAGGTCACGGATTCTGTGGAGCTCTGGAAACTGTTCGCGCATGAATTCCCGGAATACATAAAGGAGATGGCAGTGTCTCTTCTGCCTATTATTGTATTCTTTATCCTCTTCCAGATCATCTTCCGAAGGATGCAGAGAAGAGCGCTGGTCAGGACTGCAGTGGGAATGGCGTACACTTATGCAGGGCTGGTCCTTTTCCTCACCGGGGTGAACGCAGGGTTTATGCCGGCGGGAAGCTATCTCGGGCAGGTGCTGGCTGACAATCCGTACCGATGGGTGATCGTCCCTGTGGGCATGGTCATCGGGTATTTCATTGTCCGCGCGGAGCCGGCGGTGTTTGTGCTGACCCATCAGGTGGAGGACATCACATCCGGGGCCATCAGCGCGCGATCTATGAGTCTGAGTCTTTCCATCGGAGTCGCGGTTTCCCTCGGGCTGGCAATGATCCGGGTGCTGACCGGGATTTCTATCTTCTGGTTTGTGATACCGGGGTACGCGGCGGCGCTGATCCTTTCGTTTTTTGTCCCGAAGATATTTACAGCGATCGCGTTTGACTCAGGCGGCGTGGCGTCCGGTCCGATGACGGCCACCTTCCTGCTCCCTTTTGCCATAGGAGCGTGTGTGAGCACCGGAGGAGATATCGTTACGGATGCTTTCGGCGTGGTGGCAATGGTCGCCATGACGCCGCTGATCACGATACAGATCCTGGGACTTGTCTATCAGTTCCGTTCGAGACAGGCGGAAAATGCCGGGACAGAGCCAAAAGAGGCAGTATTTGCCCCGCTTTCGGATGATGAGATTATAGAACTTTAAGAGGTATGGTATGAGTGAGATATATTTGCTGACGACAGTTACAAAACGAGCCCTGGGACGCAGGCTCCTGTCGTGCTATGAACATAACGGGCTTTCCGCAGTGCTGTGCACTCTCGCAAAAGGGACCGCGACCAGTGAGATCCTGGACTGCCTGGGGCTGGAAATGACCGAGAAGGCGGTTATGATGGCAGTCATAACGGAGGAGACATGGAAAGACGTGAAGCGGGATATGGAGGACAGCCTGCGGATCGATGTCCCCGGCACAGGGATCGCGTTCCTTGTCCCCGTGTCCAGCATCGGCGGCGGGAAGGTGTTCCGGTTTCTTCTGGACGGACAGACGTATGAGAGAGAAGAGGAGAATGTGATGAAGAACACGAAATATGAATTGATCGTTGTGATCGCGAACCACGGATACAGCGAAGAAGTGATGGATGCTGCCAGGGCTCAGGGCGCCGGCGGGGGGACTGTGATCCATGCCAAGGGGACAGGGCTTGAAAAGGCGGAGAAATTCCTCGGGGTCTCCATCGCGGATGAGAAGGAGATGATCTTCATTGTGGCAAAGACAGAGATGAAGAATGCCATTATGCGCTCGATCATGGAAAACGCGGGGCTGGAGAGCCGGGCGAGATCGGTTGTGTTTTCTCTTCCGGTGACGGATACGGCGGGACTGCGGCTCCAGGATATCCAATAGGAGCGGCCGGGCGCCTGCCAATGTGGAAAAGCGGCGGCAGCCGCAGTGAGCGCGCCGGTGCAGGGATCCGAATGGCGCGGCCGGGCTGGCATCAGTCTGTATAAGTTAGAAAATACGTTTAGAAAAACTTCATTTGTATAAGAAATGCAGGTGTACTATAATAAAAAGCATCCGGAGAATTAGAATTAGGAATGCCGTGGGAAATGCTGTGCAAGATGCTTCCGGGCGCAGATTTTCCGGAAATGGTTGGGAGATAGAAGGGAACGATTTATGTCAGATCAGGATTTCATCTTAGTAGATGAGGAAGATAAAGAAAGAAGTACAGAAAACAACACAGAGAAAAATACGGGAAACAATACGGGCGGGGAGGACGGTCAGCCGGACAGAGACGCAGTCACAGAGAGTCCTTCTGCGGGAACAGTGAAAGATGAGATCGCTGCCGCTGAGAAAAAGGAGGAGGACAGTGAGGATGAGTATGAGAAGATCTGCTTTATCTGCCACCGCCCGGAAAGCGTGACAGGGAAGATGATCGAGCTTCCGAATCATATAACGGTGTGCCCGGACTGTATGCAGAAGAGCTTTGACGCCATGACCAGCGGGGCTGTGGACCTGAACCGCCTGATGAACACGCCGGGCATTCAGTTCCTCAATCTCTCTGACCTTGAAAATATGCAGCCGAGGCAGCAGAAGATCAAGAAAAAGAAAGAAAAGCCAAAGGAATTCCACCAGCTTGATATCAGGAAGATCCCCGCGCCCCACAAGATCAAGGCGCGGCTGGATGAGTATGTAGTGGGGCAGGAATATGCCAAGAAGGCGATGTCCGTGGCAGTGTATAACCACTATAAACGTGTGGCGGCAGGCGCGGCGGATGATATTGAGATCGAAAAATCGAATATGCTCATGATCGGGCCTACAGGAAGCGGGAAGACCTATCTTGTCAAGACGCTGGCGCGGCTCCTCGACGTGCCGCTGGCGATCACGGACGCTACGTCCCTGACAGAGGCGGGCTACATAGGCGATGACATCGAGAGTGTTGTTTCCAAACTGCTGGCGGCAGCAGACAATGACGTGGAGAAGGCGGAGCAGGGGATCATCTTTATCGATGAGATCGATAAGATCGCGAAGAAACAGAACTCGAACCAGAGGGATGTGAGCGGCGAATCTGTCCAGCAGGGCATGCTGAAGCTCCTGGAAGGAAGCGACGTGGAAGTCCCGGTCGGGGCGAACAGCAAGAATGCCATGGTCCCCCTTACCACGGTAAATACGAAGAACATCCTCTTTATCTGCGCGGGGGCGTTCCCTGACCTGGAAGGGATCATCCGGGAAAGACTCCAGAAGAAGACTTCCATGGGCTTTAACGCAGAGCTGAAAGACAAATATGAAAATGATAAGGATATCCTTTCCAAAGTAACGGTGGAGGACCTGAGGAAATTCGGCATGATCCCGGAATTCCTCGGAAGGCTTCCTATCATCTTTACCCTGAAAGGGCTGGATAAAGATATGCTTGTCAAGATACTCAAAGAGCCTAAGAACGCCATACTGAAGCAGTACCAGAAACTGCTGGCGCTGGACGAGGTGAGGCTGGACTTCAATAATGACGCGCTGGAGGCGATCGCGGAGAAGGCGATGAAAAAAGATACGGGGGCCCGTGCCCTGCGCGCGATCATCGAGGAGTTTATGCTGGATATCATGTATGAGATCCCAAAGGACGACAGCATCGGCGAGGTGATTATCACCAGGGAGTACATCGAGGGGACCGGGGGACCGGTCATACGGCTCCGGGGGCAGGAAATGCCTCTCCTGGGGTAGCTCTTTGGGGTGGATCTGTATTTGCGGGGGAGCTGCTGTCAGAGTAAAACGTCCGAAAACAGTGAAGCGCGGTTATAGAAGACGTATTCAGCACGGGTGTGTGGGTGGCTTCGGCTCCGGGGCTCCGTGGCAGCAAAAACTAAGAAATCCGGGACTATGCTAAAGTCAGAAAGCAGCAGGGAGCAACTCGCTTTTGGCTCAGACAAGCCCCCTGCTGCTTTCAACGCATAGTTCCGGATTTCAAGTTTTTTCAAGCCCCTCCGCAGTCACCTCAGTCACCCACACACCCGTGCTGAA
>NZ_NFHL01000009.1 GCF_002161355.1 Lachnoclostridium sp. An76
TGAAGGCAGGGAAAATCCCTTGCTGAAAAAAGGGAATTCCGACGCTTTTTTCAGGGAAAAGTACTTGACAAAAAACATATGATCTCATTTTCCAAAACAAAATATTGCGCCTGTGCCTGTTCAATGCGTTCAGTCAGTTCAGACACTTTCACAACCGCACTTGTCAGAGCGTCATTGTTGTGACTGGTCTGCACTTTCACCTGACTGTAATTGATACTTCCGGCACTGGCTACTTTCTGCCGGAGCGTTTCCCGCCGCTCTATCAAATCAGCAATCTTATATTTCTGCCGTTTCAGGCTTTCCAGATACCGCACCGCTATCATAATCATCACCCGTCTTTTCTATATCCCGAACCTTTACCCCTAAAACAGAAGAAATTCTTGCCGCCGTCCTTGTATCAACATTCCTTCCACCAATCAGGATTATTTTCAATTCTCGTTCAGTTATGTTCAGCCTGCCGCATAAGTCTTTAGGAAAAATCCCTTTCTCTGCCATAGCTTCATTTAACTTTTTAGTGTCTATCCTCATTCAGAAATCACCGTCCTTCACATTTTTATGATTTGCCGAGGATGCTCTATAATAATCCGTTCCCCGCTGTTCCAGTCATAAAACCAATTTTTCAGTTCCCAAAGCGTCTGTGTTTGTAGAAGAGGGTGTTTTCCACGGAGAACGGCCGATAATACTTTTGTAGAATATGTGGTTTTACTCATAATCGACTGGAAACGCATATTTTCAAGCCCCTGCAATACTGTCAAATGTTTTCTGAATGACTGTTTCCCTATGCGTGAATCAAAAATAAAGTTCAAATAATCAAATGGAAAATCAAACTGAATGTTATATCTTGCGGCGTATTTCTTCATTCTGTAAGCAATATCATCATAGCCGCCTTTCGTGTTATTTTTTATACCTTCATACGGGTTCACTTTGCCGCACTCTGAACACATATACTCATTTCCAACAAAATATAATTTCTGTACACGTTTCAGACAGAACGGGCAGCAGAAGAACCGTTTCTTTCCGTACCCTGTTTTCTGATACAAAAATGATACTGTCCTCTGTAATCCGTGACTGTCTTTAAATGTGACCCCCTTTGCATCCGGTTTTACTTTGTCCTTGAACTGTCTCACGTCAATATATTCCACCGCTTTAATCCCCCTTTCGCACGTGCGTGCGAGAAACCCGAAAATCTAAGCACTTTTTATATGTTAATTTTCCGTATACGTCCCCCGGTTTTATTAACATTTATTAAAGTCTTTTCTATTTTGATTTCATGTACACGCCCCCCAGATCAATCCAAATCTATCCAAAAATATTTGTGTCTGTGACCTCATATAATGCCTATATAATCGTCATAATATTCCGCTTGATAAAATAACCGCCCACATGGTAAACTATGGTTGTTCAGGTCATATGTTTACCATGTGGCAAGTCCTTATGTAATTTCGATTATGTAAGGGTTTTAATATCCCAGTAAACCCCTGATGAAAAAATACACCAGTTTCATTTTTCTTTCATCTGCCTTGTCCAACATTTCTATAATCTGTTCCTTCATTCTGTCATTATCCCCCCTGATTTTAATTCGGCTTTCGCTGCATCAAAGGCACTGTCCAAAGAAGTAATCACCATATCAACAGCCTTTTCAAGAAGTTCTTCGCTCGGTGCCTGTGCCACGATCCCCGCAAATTTCAAAGTCTGTTCAATGCGTTCCGGCTCATTATGTGCAAATACCATGTTGATTGCTTCACATACGAGATCAATTTTATTTTCTAATTCTTTGTTCATATCCATTACCTGCCCTTTCTCTTTGTACGTTCTTCCTTTATTCCGTGTATTTTCCCCAATGCGTACACATCCCGGAGAAAACCCGATAAGAGGCCTTGTTCTATTGCGTCCATCACAAGAAATACGAACGGTCTGTTATCAGCGTTTTTGTATGCTGAAATGATATCCCGGATTTTTCCATATTCCCCGCCGTTCTGTGTAAATATCGGCTGCCTTGCAAGAATTTCCATTGTCTTATTCTGCTGATACAGTAATTTTTCCATCATATCCCCCTATTTCTGCGAAAACATCCTGTCATTTTTCAGTATGTAGCTATACGCTGCCCGGATCAGACCTTCAACCCGGATATCTCCGATCATAATACTGTCTGCATTATCATCCGTGTCTACAAGGTGCATCACCACACCAAGCAAATCTTTAGCAGACATATTGTTTTCGTCCATCTCGTCAAACATCTGATCTGTGATTTTTTTCGTCATACCTGTTTCACCGTCCTTTTTCCTGCTTACAGTTTTGTGTTCTGTATCTTCTCAAATTTGTAGTTGCTAAGAGAGTCCTTCATCACATTAAGCAAGTGATGGGCTTCGCCATAAGACAATCCCTGTTTCTGCATCCACTTGTACAGTTTTTTCACAAGCCTTTCATCCTCTGCCGATAAATTTTTGATAACTAATTTCATAATCATTCACTCCTTCACTCCGCAAAATTTTTCTTTGAAATCGTCTCTTCCAATGTGTTTACAGCATCTTGAACAAAATCAAGCTGATCTGCAATATCATTCAATCTTATAACTGAACATCCACCTTCTACAAACCAAGCACAATCCTGTCTACATTCTTTTTTCGTCATAGGACAAAACATATTTTTCACCTGCCTTTCAATGTTGGCGTAATTGGCGAAGTATAATAAAAAATATTATTATATTTATATTTTCTACTTTTGTAACACATCAAGAATTATATAAATTAAGAAGTTACATATAACTACGCCAACGCCGCCACAACATACGTTTACTATATTTCTTGTGCGCCAATAATCTACGCCACAACTACGCCAACGCCGCCATTATTCAGCAAAAATTCTTATTGTCTTTCGTTCTTTACCTTTTCCAATATGACTATCAACTGTTTTTGTACCTAATACCTTGTTGACCTCTTTAGAAAAATTGATTTTTGTTTCTTGTCGGAATCCATTATCATTACAAAAAATTTGATACTGTTTATATACATCAGCAGTAGCCTGATTGATGATATTTTCTTTTTCGCTATCCTCAATAAACGCCAAAACAGAATTATTTTCTTTACTGTAATGGTCTTTTTCCTGCTGTACCTTTGCCGGAACGGTAAAAGCTTTGTTGTCCAAAACAGCGGCAAGACCGTCTAAAGCGCACTGAATAAAATATTCCATACATTCCGGCTGACTTAACTTGTATTTGATAAATGGGTCAAAGTCCGGGGAATCTTTTGTAAATGTTCCGTTCAACGGGATCAGCAACAGCCTACGCAATACCGCCCCTGTCTTGTCCTTCATGCGGGGAATATCATTCGCCGAATATATATGCATTGCATACGGTACGAAATTAATTGCCGGAACCCCTTTTTGTTCAGCCTTTATCACTTCACCTGTAATCATCTTTTTAAGTATGGAAGTATCTGCAATATATTCATTAGAAATATCATCCCCAATATTTGCCAGTTTTCCATACAGCATGATTGTTGAAAACCTGTCTTTCAGTTCACCAAGATCAATAGCAGAATAGTTGTCTTTTCCTAACATAGTCTGAACCATATGAAGGAATGTACTTTTTCCGTTGCTTTTATCTCCTACCAAAATAGCAGCTTTACCGCCACCAATAGCAGCAGATCGGTATAAACATGCCCCGGCAACCTCTTTCAATAATTCTTTTATGTCTGCATCTCCACAAGAAAGCCGATCAAGCACACTGTCCACCAAGTCCGATTTTGCGTCAGGGTTATAATTCCAAGGTATTTTATTTGTAATAATATATTGAGGGCTGAACGGCTCTAAACTGTCCGTATTAATATCATAAATTCCATTGTTAAACGCAAATAGGTTTAGGGCAGCCGCCTGTTCTTCTCCAACACACACCACTTCAAGATATTTCAGCACTTCTTTTCTTTGGTTTGAAGTCAGGGAAGAAATTTCTTGCACCATTGCCCTTTCTATTGCTTCATATCCGGGTTTATAGATACCGTCCTCATACACATGAAGCTGACCATTAATTTTCTTCACATGGTATTTTGATCTGATATGCTCTGCAAATTTATCATGTGAAAATTTACTTTTCTGAAAAAATACTTGTTTTTTAAATGCTTCATCCCTTAAAATTGTATCAAGCTCACTGTCCGGCAGAGGTTCAGCAAGCACATATCTATTGAGGATTGTAAAACATTCCCTGATTTCATCAACAGAAAATCCATTGCTTTGCAGTGTCAGGATATATGAAAATAACGTGCTATTTCTCCCGTCACCTTCGCCCATATTCGTAAAATCAATATAGGATTTTGGTAACGGGGTAAAATATTTCGGTATCTCCTGATATGGCATTTTGTTATAAATTATGTTTCGTTCAGCCCCATTGAACTTTAAACACTCATAAGGTAATGAGTTGCCCGGATGAAAGTCTACAACAATACCACAGGCAAGCATGACTTTATCAGCCTTCTTCAATGATGTATTACTATTAATCATAGTGGCATGATAGCCCCTGTCGCCATTCCGATCAGTCATACAGCAGGCTAATCCTTCGCCCTCAATGATCTTTCGTAAGATTTCACTATGGAGTTCTTCATCTGCATCAAAAAGCACTGTGTTAGCGTTCATTACACCGCTAAAACTGTCAAATTCGTCTACTTCCAGTAAAGATAAAAGCTTTGGATTTCTGCCCGGATATTTTTTCCCTTTTTGATTTTTCACGAACCCTTTATAGATTCCTAATTCATCAAAGTCTTTCGTGTCCATTGTCCATTCTCACCACCTTCCTGCAATAAATTTTTATAAAATCATTCCTTTGGTCTTATTTTGTATACTGTTCATACTTTTCAATTACGGAGTCAGACACACCGCTTTTATATACTTTACGGATATCCTCAACCGCTCCCCTGTCAAGCGTCTGCAACCGCTCAATCAGTTCCTTTCTGCTGTTGGCAATGCTGCAACACCGCCGATCAGCAAGCTCAATTCTGTACTTCACTTTAATCACTCTCCAGATCAATCAACTGTTCAACAGGTACATTCAGGGCTTTGGCAATCTTTCCAAGCGTTTTCGTTCTCGGTTCAGTAACACCCGCACTATACTGTGTTAAAGATACTCTTGAAACCCCTGCCTTTACTGCTAAATCATCCATATTAAGACAACTGTTCGCCATAGCAATATATAATTTCTGCTTGTTAATTTTCACATTTTCACCTTCTTTCTTTAGATTTGTACGGCACTTATGCAGGGGATTTACAGCGTTACCCCTTACGGTTGATTAAGCCGTTGCCGGACAGATGAAGTTGTCAAGGTTCATGACCTGCCATCATCAGAGCCGGGGCAGTCACTTCCCGGCTGACGGTCATTACTGACCGTTTCGGCTATTCTACGTTGTCATAGATGATTTCAAGTGTTCGGATTGGTTTCTTTCTAAGTTCTTCCTCTGTGAACTGTCCTTTTGTCTGGTAATCCAGAATACCGCTGATAAGCATTTCCCTATATTCCTTATTTGTCATATTGCTTTACCTCTCTTTTCAATTTTCCTTTTAATCTAAGCCGCCCGACTTTTGATTTTTGTTATCTTCGTTTACATTATAGTAATCTATGATAACTTTGTCAACACCTTTTGGTAATCTTTGAAAACTTTTCATTGTCAATCACTCTCTTTTGTGTTATCTTTAATTATGAAAGAAGGTGGTAACAATCAAATCAGAAAATGAACGTGTTCAAGAAGTTCGCAAAAGATTAGGTATGACTTTGGAAAAATTCGGTCAAAGGCTAGGTGTTACCAAAGTAGCGATTTCAAATATAGAAAAAGGGCATAGAAATGTTACTGAACAGATGCGAAAATCCATTTGTCGGGAATATAATGTTAATGAATTGTGGTTAATGTCCGGACAAGGTGAAATGTTCGTTGCTGATGAAGTAAAACATCTTGAAATTATAGAAAACTATTTTAAATCGCTAGGGTTTTCTATGGAATATAATGTGACAAAATGGCATTTTGAGAACCCTGATGAACCCGATCCTGCTGAAAGGGTGCAAATTCCAGATGAAGCGGTATATATTCTTACTAAAGGCGGGGAGTCAGCAGTCTTTACACCAGAAGAATTTGAGGAACTACAAGACAGGGCAAGGGAGACCATAGAAGGTATATTCTATAAAAAAGTCGTTCAAAAAAATAAATAGCCACATTTTCCTTTCAATCTAAGCCGCCCGGCGGATTAGAAAGGATGTGTTTATTTTATGCAAGGTGGAGTAAGAAAAAGAGGTTCAACATGGTCATATTATTTTGATCTGGGAAAGGTTGACGGCAAGAGGAAGAAAAAAGAAAAGGGTGGTTTCCGCACCAAGAAAGAAGCAGAAGCCGCACTTGCGGCGGCAATGAACGAATACAACAACGCCGGAACAGTCTTTGAACCGTCTGAAATCACAGTTTCCGACTATCTGGATCAGTGGTATGAATTATCCTGCAAGCTGAATCTGAAATATAATACACAGGTGGCATATCTCCGCATCATAGAAGGGCATATAAAGCCCAAATTCGGGGCATATAAGCTGAAAGCGATCAATGCCGCAGTATTACAGGAATACGCCAACAATCTGAAAATGAACGGCTATTCCAAGAGTCATATTGTGGGAATACTGACCGTGTTTCAGTCTGCTTTGGATTATGCCATTGAACCGCTGCACTATATCAGCCAGAACCCTATGAAATCGGTCAAGTTTCCCAAAGTAGAGCGCAAGCCAAGAGAAAGGATCATTCTTACTTTGGAAGAGTGGAACCAGATTATTGACCGTTTCCGTGACACCCGGTATTATATCCCGCTCATGATCGGATTTTATACCGGGCTGCGGATCAGTGAAGCGTTCGCCCTCACATGGGATGATATTGACTTTGAAAAAAGAACCCTGTCCGTCAATAAGCAGATTGTAAAGCGCAACTTCGGGGCTGATGTTCGCCGGGTGGTAGAGAAACAGGGAAAACGGGAACAGCGTTCCTCATGGTACTTTACAACTCCAAAGACTCCGGCATCTGTCAGAACCGTTCCTTTTGGCGAAACCCTCTATAATGCCTTGAAACAGGAAAAAACCGCACAAATGCGCAATGAAATGAAGTACGGGGAATATTATACAATCCACGTTCTGAAAAAAGAGATTGATGAAAAGGGTAATGATATGTGGCGGGTCGTTCCCGTCCAGAAATGCGTTGAAAGCCAGTTGCAGCGTGTTCGCCTGATCTGCATAGCAGAGAACGGGCAGTATACTTCTACTGACTCATTCAAATTCTGTTCACGGGTCATTCACAAGGAATTACACCTTGCCTTTGACTATCACAGTTTGCGGCATACGCATGCCACCATGCTGATTGAAGCGGGGGCAAATGTGAAGAATGTGCAGACACGGTTAGGGCATACCAACATCAAGACCACTTTACAGACCTATGTTCACGACACCGAAAAGATGGGTGAACAGTCCGTTGATCTGTTTGAGAAGATCACCGCTGTAAAAACATCATAACTATTAAAAACAGCACTGATAACGCTATCTGTTCAGCGTGTTCAGTGCTGTTTCTATGTTCAGTATTGATTTTTAAAATTGCGGTGGCAAATGGGTGGCAAATCGACTGAACCGCACCACACAAATGCCGGAAAACCGCCTATTTCCGCACAAGTTTACAGATTGTTTCGACTGTGTTTTCTTTGGGCATACGAATTCGGTCGCCTTCCTGTCCGTCGTAGTATACTGGAAACGTCAGATCAATATGCTTGATAATGCGTCCCATATCTTTTTCATCCGGATCCAGTTCAATGGATTCAATAAATGTCCTCATGAACTCCTTCTTTTCCAGATCCGTCATTTTACCATATAATATATCAAAATCCAGAAGAAATTGGTATATCTTTTTCCCTGTGACTTGTTTTCCATATGAAGCCCCGATCTTTGTCTCCACATCAGTAATTGCTTCTTCCAGTTCTGCAATTCGGTCATAAAGATTATCCATCCGCTCCTGCATATCCTGGTACTTCCTGTCATAATGCTTATCGCCCGGATCCAGACGTTCCAACATCTGTACCAGTTTCTTTCTGGATCCCTGAGCCTGTTGGAACTGACCGGCAAGCTGCTTTTTTTCTTCCTCCAAAGAAGAAACATCCACCTTTTCTTCCAGTTTTTCCATCAGGAATTCCTTGAACTTCTCCCCTCCCGCCATATACCGGATAAATTCCTCAATCTCTGCATTGAAGACTTTCTGGTTGAGCATAGGCTTATAATCACAGATATGCCCGTCAACTCGTTTCCGGTGATGGCAGCGGTAGTAAAATGTATCTTTATATTCCCCGGTCTTTTTATTTTTCCTTCTCTGCACGGTACCGCTCATGCCGCCCCCGCAGAGCGGGCATTTAATCAACCCCGATAAGATATGCTCATGATCCAGGCTGTGAGTCTTAACCCATCTGACACCCGTCCGCTTCCGTTTCTCTTTGGCGGCTTCCCAAGTTTCCTCATCGATGATCGCATCGTGCAGTCCATCCGCCAGAAGATACTCATCCTGCTTCACCCGGCAGTATTGATCCCTCGTTCCCTTCACCTTTTCCGTCTTATTTTTCCCGTAAGCAATCTTCCCTACATAAACCGGATTATCCAGTATCTTCAGAATCGTGCTTCTGGAAAAGTAACTGACCTCCTGATCCCGGAGCCGCTTCTTTGTATATCCATGCTGGTTCAAATATTTACAGATGGAATCAGCCCCTGCCTCCATCCGGGTAAACTGGTCAAAGATGATCCGGACAATCTCCGCTTCCTCTGGGTTCACGATCAACGTACTGTTTTTTGAATCCAGTTCATATCCGAAAGGCGCCTGCCCGCCATTCCACTTTCCCTCCCTGGCCTTCTGTTTCCGGCCTTCCATAGTCTGAACCAGGATATTCTCTCTTTCAATCTCCGCCACCGCTGACAGAACTGTGATGGTCAGCTTGCCGGAATCTTTGGAAGAGTCAATGCCATCCTCCACGCAGATCAGATTCACTCCGTAATCCTGGATATATTGGAGTGAGTTGAGCACATCCGCCGCATTGCGCCCAAACCGTGAGAGTTTAAAGACCAGAATATAGGAAACACCGTCCTTCTCCTCCGCCACATCCTGGAGCATCCGGGAAAATTCCGGCCTGCCGGTGATATTCTTTCCAGACTTTCCGGCGTCACAGTATTCCCGGACAATCTCCATATCCTGGAACTGGGCAAATTTCGTCAACCGGTCTTTTTGTGCCTCCAGGCTGTAGCCCTCTACCTGCATGGCTGTGGATACTCTCATATAAATATAACATTTCTGTTTTCTCACTCTGCCGCCTCCTCAAAATATTCTGTTGATTCCGGTATCATCCGGTAAGTTTTCAACGCGTCCAGGATTGCCAGTTCTTTTTCCTTCGGACATCTCGGGATATGATTCTTATTCTTCTCCGGCTTATTGTAAGCTGTCCCCATCTCGATGCCATATTTCCGCTTTACCTGGGCAATATACAAACTGGAAACCTTTAATCCATGTATCCTCAGAACGTGGGCTTTTATCTCTGCATAAGTGGCTTTGGACTCTGCCGCCGTTATCGGAAGACGGGAACAGTCCAGCGTAAAGACTACCATCTCATCCGGGGTATCCTCATCATCCCCTTCCTGATTCCCGCCCAGATCAAAATAAACGGGGAAACGGAAAGTAATACTTTTCAGGATTCTCTTGTCATCTCCTTTTTCCGGAAATACTTCAATCCTCTGGATAAACTGTCGGCACAGCGTCCGGCGCTCTTCATAGTTCATTTTTTCATACAGTCTGTCAAAATGATCCAGGATCAGGCAGATATTATCAGAGGAATGGATGCCCTGCTTCATCCTCAGCAGTTTACGCTTTAGCTTCTCTATCTTATCCTCGATCCGACCGATCCTGTCATATGCCGCGTCCACCTCTGCCTGTAATTTTTCATATTGCTGATCATAACTTTCCGCCAGCACGTCCAGATGATCCAGCTCCATCCCCAATTTATATTTCACATGCTCCTGGTGATGCATCTCTTTCCGGAGCATCTTCAGCTGTGTTTCCACCGCTTCCTCAGACATCTGATTCCCGACTGTCCTGGCAAAAGCCGTCCGGAATTCTTCCGTCCCGGTAACCTTCTGGATAACTTCCATCACGGCCGCATCCAGCCTTTCCTGGTTATAGGTATGGCAAAAGCTGCACACACGCCCTTCCGATGTCCTGTAATTTCTGCACCCATAGGAATAAACGGTTTTATAATATCCCCCATAGTTATGGTTCAAACTTTTATTCTTCTTACTTATAAGCCCGCCCCCGCAGACTGGACATTTTACCAATCCTGACAGCAAACTGATCCGATCCTCTTCATCCCGTTTCCCTTTTACCCTGGCCAACTGTTCCCGTTTTTCCTGAGCCTGTTCCCAAATCTTCTCTGTCACAATAGCCTCATGTTTTCCCTGGACCACAATCTCCTGCTTTGGATCCGGGCTTCCCTTATTCGCCCTGCGGTAATAAACGATCTTCCCGCAATAAAAAGGATTGTTCAAGATACGGGATACAAAATCACTATTAAAGGGACGGATGGTTCCCTGGGAAATACGCTGGTATCCATGGCTATTCAGCCAGCGGACAACACTGTTCAGCTTCATCGGCGGTTCCAGATACTTTTCATAGATCAGACGGATGACCTCTGCTTCTGAAGGTTCTATCACCAATTCTCCCTCCCTGCTCCGGTATCCATACGGAATCGGCCCGCCTGCCCATCCACCCTTCAGCACCTTCTGCATCTTCCCGGACATGAACTGGATCCGGATATTCTCCCGCTCAATCTCCGACACAGCTGAAAGGATCGCCAAGGTCAGCCTACCACCCTGGGTGGAACTGTCAATGCTGTCCTCCACACAGATCAGGTCGATATCATAATCCATCAGCGTCTGCATTGATTTCAGCACATCCGCCGCATTACGCCCAAACCTGGAAAGTTTAAATACCAGGACAAAGGAAATATCATCCTTCCCACTGGTAATATCATCCATCATCTCCATAAATGCAGGCCTGCCCTTGATGCTATGTCCAGATTTCCCAGCGTCACAATACTCTCCGGCAATTTCCAGCCCTTTATATTCAGCAAAATCTTTCAGCCGCTTCTGCTGGGCGTCCAGGCTGTACCCTTCTGTCTGGGCGGCAGTGGAAACACGGGTGTAAATATAACATTTTTTTCGCTTCAAGTTCTCTCCCCCTTTTCGTATTCCCGTTGTCACACGGCTGCCTGTACCTATAATGTATCGTGTTCCTTCATTTCTGTCAGCGCACAAAATTCATATGGATCCACCCTCTTTTTTGTGCGGGACTCCCAAAAAAAGAGCCGGCATCCCTAATAGGCGCCGGCATCCCCGTCATATCCCCTGTTTTCCTGCCCCTTTTCGGCTCCCAGTTCCGCCAGGATCGCATCCCCATATTTCTGGATCATCCGTGCCAGAAATTCCGCGCATTTTTCCATATTCATCCTCGCCTCTTTCTCCGTCAGGCGGCCCGTATCCACCACTTCTACTTTTTTCAAAGGCAGACACCTCCTTCTTCTGCTCAAAGGAGTTTTCCTGCCCGATTTTTTGATTTCTGAAAAAAAAAGAAAAGGCCCGCCGCTATCTGCGTATACTTCAACAGATAACGACAGGCCATATTCTAACCTTTCCTATTCACTTGTCAGCAAGCTGTCAGAGAAGATATTAAATCCTGCGGGCGTAATCCAGCGAGATCCACCCTGCGCCGGATTTCAGCTTGCCCCAACGGGAAGCCCCCTGTCCGTCCGCTTCCTCCACAATGGTAAAGACGCCTTTCCCGGTATATTTCCCGGTCTTCCCGTAATTCGTCCCCGGTCCTTTCCGGATATTCAGATCCGTGATGGATACCTGCACCAGATACGGAGAAAAACCGCTTCCGGATCCCGATCCTCCATAGACAGCCTTCCCAGATTCGTCGTATACCGAATACCCCGGATTCTCATCCGCACACTTCTTAGCATTGGCAAGCACTTTGAACGCCCCTTTCTGGGACTTCGCATCTGTCCAGGACTTCCTGACCCGGAACCATCCGCCGTTCTCCGGCTCCGTTGTCCCAGCCCCTCCCATAGCCGCCTTCACATCCTTCCGAAACCCGTCCATGGTATAGCCCAGGCCAAGCCCCTTCCACAGATGCTCCGGATCCCCGTGGTTGGAAGCGATCCCCCGGCTGTGTCCTTCCCGGTGGCTGATGATCACGCCATCCGCAGTTGGGTTCAGATTGTACTGCTTGCACAGATAAGCAAACAGTTCCACTGCCGCCTCATAAGTACGCTTCGCCACTGCCTTTGCCGCAGCGGTATCGGAACAGGTAAAATTCGCCCCGCCTGTGTACTTGATACAGGCAGGCTCACACATCTCCACGCCGACATGGGTGTTGTTGCCGCTCCCCTTGTTGCCGGAGCCGCAGTGCCAGCCCCGGTGGTTCCAGGGAAGGGTCTGGTATACCGTCCCGTCATTGCCGTCAATAAACCCATGGACGCAGGCACTGTCATAGGATGGGCTGTTCCAGTTATTGATAAACACGGACGCCTTGGGCTGGGGACAGCCCACCGAATGGAGCATCAGCCCCTTTACCGTGATCTTCCTCCCTGCCGTATAGCAGGGATTTTTCGTTAAAATGCTCTGTACTAACTTCATCTCATTTCTCCTCCGTTTCTGTTTTTTCCGCCCGGTCATGGAGCTGTTCCAGGACAGCCTTGATTTTCCCCGGCACCGGCAGCCCCAGGTGCGCCGCATTCTCCAAAAGGCTCACGCCCTCATTGGAAATATAGAAAAAGATCACCGCCGTCCGCAGCACCGACCCGGTGCCAATGACATGGATATCCAGGATATTGGCGATCCCCACCAGAAGGAAGATCAGCACCTTCCGGCAGATGCCCTTAAAGCCCACGTTGCTGGACAAGGTCTTATCCGAAATGGCACACATCACACCGGTCAGGTAATCCACCGCTACAAAAAGCACCAGGGCAATCAGCAGCCCGTCATTGCCGCCCAAAAAGTATCCCAGCCATCCGCCCACAGCGGCAAATACCATCTGAACCATGTTCCAAAATTCTTTCATTGCAATTCCTCACTTTCCCGCATAAGAAAAGACGCCCGTAAAAGAGCGCCTGCCAATCAGTTTCTATATAAAGTGCCGCCTGCCCTTTCCGGGACAGATATTTTCCCTACGGCACGGAATCAGGTTGCTCCGTCAGCGTGTAGGTGATCTTCATAGTCTTATCAACCGTCTTCACCACCGCTGAGGAAAGGTTATTGATGGATGCCAGGTACGGCGTCAGCAGATAAGCTGTCCGGTATTCATTGCCATAGCTGCCGCCCCATCCAAACAGGAAATTCTTGTACTGGAACAGGGGCGTCGCGGCGTTATTGAGCCGGACACTTCCCTGGGTCTGGATCACCGTATCCTCCGCCGTGATCTGGAAATCCCCGCCGATAATGAGATCCCCGATCAGCGTCAGGTACAGCTCGCAGGAGCCAGTCTCGCACAAAGGCTTCCACTTGGACGTAAAACCGAACTCGATCAGCGTCACATCCGTGGAGTTGGAAAGGCTGATCTTATAGATCCCCTTCTTGTCATAGGCAGGCACATACAGATACCCGCCCCGGACGCAGCATTTCACACTACGCTCCGCGAATGTATCAAAAGCCCGGGTACCCACATCCATCAGTTTTGCGTTGGACAGCGTCCACTGCCCTTCCGTGAAGGAATAATCTGCTTTAGAGATCTTGATCCAGAGCATCGCAGCGTCCCCGGAGGAATTCCCCTCATTGGAAAACCCGTACCAGTATCCGTCCTGCCCGTCCAGGAAATCCCCGTACTTGGTATAGCTTCCCAGGAACTCAAAGGTCTCCGGCGTCAGCACCTCATCCTCCAGCACCGTATAGGTGGAATCATCCAGTTTCTCATTTAAGCCGATGGAAAACACCGGGATCCGAAGCTTCCGGATCCGGACGCCCGCGTTCTCAAAAGTGATGGAATACAAAAGGCTGTCCTCAAAATCCAGCTCCACTGCCTCAAACAGCACCATCTTGTTGGCATCCGGTATTGCCCCGATATCCGCCGCCTTCAGCTGCAGGAAGGCGCTGGCATCCCCGGTCAGGCTGCCGAAGCCGTTCTCCCCGCCGAAGGAACTGGTCAATGCCACCGCCGCAATGGTGCCGTTTCCCTGGTTCGGGGTAAATTCCCAGACAAACTTATATCCATTGGAAATCGCCATGCTCTCCGTCAGGTTCAGACTTCCTCTGGCCAGGTTGGCCGTGGAATTCACATCATTGGAGGCATAGGCCACCGGCAGATTGTCGGAGCTCTCATACAGCAGTTCCTCATCCTCCGCCAGCGCTTCGGAAAAAAGCAGGATGCCCCCGATCATGTTGGGACAGATGGGAAGAAGGTTCCCGTTCCAAAGCAAGGCATCATCATACTCCCCGGTGGCGGCGTAAAAGATCCCCATGGGATTTAAGCCCAGGATGTTGTTCACCGCCTCAGTGATCATGTTCTCCTCCGTGACGGTCTCCACCGCCCCGGTATTCTCATCTGTCAGTTCGATCGTCATAACGCCTTTCAAAACCATAATCTCAATCCTCCCGTTGCTTAAGTGAGTGTGACCGGTCGGCAGAATGCGCCGATCCCAGTCCTTCCCGTCATAGTATCCGCATAGCTTTTCTGTACCAGTTCCATCGTCCCCACATCGACTGCCACCGTAAAGCCCCTTGCCTGAAGACCGCTGTTAATGGAGAATAATGCCGCCGATTCCTCAATGTCGATCCTGCCGTCCCAGGCCGCCGCAGCTGCCATGGCCTGGCCGCTGATGGAAGCGATGCAGTCCCCGATCCCCACACTGCCGGAACCGCCCTCTATCCGCAGGTACACGTTGAAAGTATTGGTAATATTCGGCACGATATTTTCAATCGGGTAATACAAAGACAGGATGTGTTTCCCGCTGTGCCAGGTCTCCACCGGATGATGGAGCAGGATCTCCACGTTGTTCAGTTCAAAGGTCACATAGCAGACCGCCTTCCCGTCCTCCGTCCAGGTCACCGGCAGGCTCACATCCACGGAAATATCCGTGGTCTCTTCCCCGGCAGCGCCATCCTCAGAACCATTTTCTGTATCCGCCGCCCAGCCGCTGTCTCCTACATTTCCGGAGGGGAACGGGATCACGATAGTACCGCTGGCCTGGGTGGATTTCTCCACCGTCTGCGCTTCCACGTCCACCACTACCTGCCCGAAGAACTGGGCATGGTTTTCCTCTTTGGAAGCGAACTCAATACTGATGATCCGAACATCCGTCTCGCCGATGGAATACTCAGAGGCATTTGTAAATGTGTGGATACCGATCTTCCCAGCTTCAATTTGGTTCAGCAGGCCGGAAATATTTTTATCGTTCTTGGACTTTGCCTGGGAAAGCCGGGGATTCTTCCCCACGCATTTCAGGCTCTGCTTGCCGCCGATCTTGACCGTAAAGGATGTCACGCAAGTAATCTGCTGGGCGTCCGCCTGCCCGCCGGAGAAGGTCAGCACATCCCCCAGGTCCAGCGCCGGATTCCCGATGGTATCCGAATCAAAGGGCACGTAATTGACTGCGGACAGAGCTGTCAAAATATTCCCGCACAGCTCCGCCCTTGTTTCTTCCAGTCCGAACTGCAGGAGGGGATTGACACCCAGGTTCATAGTCAGTCCGCCATCTTCTTCCAACGCGTAATACTCGGAAGTCTGCGTCCGCAGGTTGGTGGAACTGACCGCCGTGTACCGCGTCACAAAATCAGAAAAGCTGCTGGAAAACCGGTGCTTCTGCAGGATCTCCATCACCGGAGTTTCCCCGTACTGCCGAAACTCCAGCTTCCCTTCCCGGTTGATGCAGAAGAATCCGCCCAGCACCTGCGCTGTAAAATACAGCACATCCCGGTAGCTCTCAATGTCATTCTCCGGGTAAATGGAAAGCAGTTCCGATCCGTTGGGAAGCGCTTCGATCTCCGTCTGGCTCTGCGCCAGTTCCACCCCGCAGGCGGTACTGCACAGCGCCATCATCCCGTAAGCAGTACCGATGGTCTCAAAACCATTGAAAGCCCGGTCAAAGCGGAGCATCCTGTCATAAGCCTTCAATTCCAGCACATGGACGGTCCGATTGGCCTCGCTCACTTCAAAGATCCCCATAGGAACAGCTTCGTAAGTCCCGTCCGCCAACCGCAGGTGGTAGGACAGTTCCACTTCCGCATCCTCCAAAGTGTACCGGTCGATATCCAGGAACAGGCTGATCCCCATCTCCGCCGCGTACACGGCTCCCAGTTCAATCTCCGAATTGCCGCAGCACTGGGCCGTAATATAGCCGCTGCCTTTCACAATATCTTCCTGCGTGAACGGATACTCCGCTCCGGCAGCAGTTGTGATCTTTCCTGTCCAGTAATACTTCCGTGTGTTCCCCTGCACCGCCTGCAGGAACGCCACGCTCACCGGGTACATGACACCCCTCCTTCCGTTTCCAGGCATCAAAAAAGCACCAATCATTTCAGACTGATGCTTATCAAACTTTGATAAAAGTGTGTATAACAATTAATTATCTGTAGGCATACTATCAATTAGGTCTTTTATAGCCGTCGCTTTATACACTATACCTAATCCTAAAACCTCTTCTGTTAAAAATTTTGTTCCTGTCTGAATAGATTTTAACTGATTATTTCTAATCATCGTTGCTGATACTATACCTAACAATTTTAAATTTCTTTTCCCAATGACAATTTGTCCATTCTTCATATTTTCATATGTCAGGTCTATATAAACCGGGCTCCCGCTTGATCCCGGGAACACTTGGGCATCAATAATAAAAATTGGTTTTCCGTTATAATCGTACTTTGGATGGCTCGCAATCATTCCTGTACGAATCAATGGTAAATTATTTTTTTCATCGAATCTATTATCCGGATATCCTATAAAATAAACATTTTCTGCCACTGACAACTCAGGCTCTTCAAAAGTTGCTAACATGTCATATGAAACCGCTTTAAAATATAATTGATCCGGTAATAAAAGGAAAAGTCCTGTACATTCTAAAATCGCTATATCCACATCTGGATCCTTATGTGAGACAATATTCCCTTGAATTTTTGTAATAGGAACTCGAACCACATTTCCTATTTCAGCTTCTCCATTCTTCATTTTCGTAAAGGAAATCGCAATAGAATCTGCACCACATAACACATGCTTGTTTGAAACCAAATACATTTTTATCTTATTTTCAGCTACAGGGCGTTGTAATAAGAATCCAGTACCAATTGAAAATAAATTTCCGTTTTTATCCAAACACTCTACTCGTAAGGTTGTATACAAAAGTTGTTCATATATATTACTCATTTTCTCAACTCTTTCTAAACAGACTGAACTTCTATTGTCAGGAACTATGATTTATTTTAACACATTTTTTCCTCGGCAGAAATGACAATTTTAAAATTCTCTTAGAGTAAAACTCACCGTCCAAAGCCCCTTCCGGGACGTATCCTTCACCAAAGCCGCCTTATATCCTTCCACATACATCTCCGCCATTTTCACTGCCAGCATTTCCGTATCAAAATATCCCACCGTGATCTTTTCCTGCTGTTTAAACTCCGTCAGAATCTTCAGCCACTTTGCCGATACCGAGAACGTCACCGGGATGCTCACCACGCCTGCGCGCACCACATCCCGCTGCACCGTCCCTGCCTCTGTCTCCCCGCCGGAATCCGCCTCCACGTCATCCATCCGCACCTCATAAGAATCCGGCAGAGGAAGGGCTGTGCCGTCAAAAGTCAGATACTGTATAAATGCCATCGGTTACCTCCCTCCTGACCGCAGGTTCTGCCTCGCCTGCGCCGTCACCACAAGTTCATCTAAAAGCGTACCGCCTACATATACCGGGATCACAATATTCCCCTGCGGACCGGAGAATCCCGCCAGGGCTTCCGATACCGCGGATGAGATCCCGGAGATCAGGTCGGACATATTCCCGCCGGAGAAAGCGCCATCGGTATAGCCATACTCCATCCCATTTACTTTCGGTGAAATCACCATGTCCGAAGCCACATCCTTCACAGCTTTTTCCACCAGGTTCCGGTTCTTTTCAATCCCACTCGCCAGTCCCTTCATGAAGTCCGGCATCCAGGTTTCATAATCTGCCAGCGGCCCCTCATCCGGAACCGAGAAGTGCAGGAAAGAGCGGATCCGGTCAGCCAGACCGGAAACTGTGTTGATCATACTCTGGATCATGCTGGAAATTCCGTTGACCAGTCCCTGGATGAAATCTTTTCCCCACTGAAACGCCTGCCCCGGCAACTCGGTAATAAACCGGATGGCAGAAGAAAATCCATTGGAAACCACGGAATACAGCCCAGAAAGGGCAGAGCCGATCCCGGAGACCATCCGCTGGAAGGCGGACACCGCTGCTTCACGCAGGGAAGAAGCGATATTCACCACCGTGGTCTTGATTCCGTTCCAGACAGAAGACGCCGTCTGCTTCATAGCGGACCAGATCCGCGAGGCAAACTGGGACAGAGACGAAAGTACAGTCTCCACGCCCTGCTTCAGTCCCGAAGCCGCAGAAGTCACCACCTGACGGATTCCCGACCAGATCTGAGCGGCGGCATTTTTGATATTGTTCCAGATATTGGCCGCGTCGGATGCAAGCTGGGAGAAATTTCCCGTCACCAGGTCGATCAGCAGGAGCACCGGAGCCAGGATCACATTTTTCAGCAGTTCAAAGGCGCCGGAGGCAATCTGACAGATCCCCGACCAGATGCCCTGCAGGGTATTTTTCGCGTTCTCCCACAAAGAAGTAAGCGTTGTCACCACCAGCTGGACAATGGGATTCTGCAGGATCGCATTCCAGATATCCGTAAAAAACGCGGATACCTGTGACCACAGGCCGCTCCACCAGTCCGGGATCGCAGAAAAAAAGCCGATGAAAATCTGGAACGCTGCCGGGATGGTCTCCGTAAAAAAGACCACCACCCCGTTCCATAATTCCATCAGTTTCTGGGATACTACCTGCCATAGATTCCCGAACCACTCCGTGATCGCTCCCCAGTTTTTCACAATGGCGATGATTCCGGCAATGGCCGCCGCCACCCCGGCGATGATCCCGATCACCGGGAGCAGGGAAATGTTCAGCGCCCCGAAGGACACCGCCAGGGCCGCGATCACCGGCGTCAATGCGGTAAATGCCACAAGCAATGCGCCCAGGATGATGACAAAATTCTGTACCGGTTCCGGCAGCATCCCGAATACCTCGCTCACTGCCGTAATAATGGCCACCAGAGGCGGCAGAACCACATTGGCCAACTCCACGATCTTTTCCCCAAGGGGAACCAGCGCCTGCTGAAGCTTCCGGGTATTCGCCTCCATCTCCTGCATCGGTGTCTGGGTCTGGCTGAACAGATTTTCCGCAGATCCGGCTACGCTGTCATAAGTCTCTCCCACGGAAGTCAGGGAAGTAATGAATTTCAGGTTCCCGTCCTCGGCCATGGTGCCAAAGGCTTCCGCCGCCATATTCAGGGCCTGCTGCTCGTTGGTGCAGTTTGCGATATCCGCCACAATGGAATCGATCACCTGCTTCTGGGTAGCCTCCCCATTCTGCCATGCCAGGAACAGGGACTGGGTTTTCTGGGAATACAGGTCAATAGCATCCCCGATAGTTCCGTCCGCCAGACGGGTGGTCACCTCGTTGATGGCATCATTAACCTTATCCAGGTTATACGCCCCGCCCTGCAGACCGTTCTGCAGAAGCTGGAAATACTCCGAAGCGGAATACCCCGCCTGCTCAAATTTCCCGGCATACTCGGACAGGTTATCCCCCAGTTCATTGGTCTTATCCAGGCCGTTCTGGGTACCCCGGACAATATAATCCATGGCCTCCTGGGCCGTCATGCCGTACTGCTTCATCAGAGAGTTGACACCCCGGAGGGTCTCATTCATGTCAATCCCGTACAGTTCTTCCAGCGTCAGCGCCTGTTTCGTCAGGTTGGTCAGGTCAGTATCTCCCAGATCCCCCAGATTCTTCTTGACTATGATGACCGCTTCCGCCACCGCATCCATGCTCTGGCCCACACCGGATCCATACACATTCTTCACAATCTCCGCACTGGCTTCGGCTGCTGCTCCGGTCTCCCCGAAGTAAGCGTTCACTTTAGAGACAGCAGTCTCTGTCTCCGCATAAGCGGATACCGCTTTATCGCCCACATCCTGGATCTTATCCCCGACCACAGATAACTGGTCGGCAACTTCCATCAGGGCGGTGCCTTTGGTCGCCTGGGCAATCTCCCCAATGTCATCCGCGGCATCCCGGGCGGCATCTCCCACGCCGTTCAGGTCTTCAATCAGGTTCCGCACGGCCTGCCCGTCATCCACCGTGTCCAGGGCGGCGGTCAGCTGCTTGATATCCGCCTTCCCGCCGGTGACCGCTTTCCCGATCTTCTCCACAGCGGTTTTCAGCTGGTCAGAAGAAGCCGTCCCGTTCCGGATCGCCGTCACCAAACGGCTCCCCAGCACGTCCGCGTAATCATCCACACTGGATCCAGTCGCCGCAAACAGCTTATTCAGACGTTCCGTATTAGAAGCCAGCCGCTCCTGCTCTGACTGCAGACCAGACAGATCCACCTTATACCGGTTCAGCGTACCTCTGGTCTCCTCAACCTCCCGCTGGAAAGCCATGTACTGGTCCTTCCCCAGGTCGCCCCGCTCAAAGGCTTTCGCCACATCTTCCTGAGCCTGCTCCAGGGCTTCCAGCTTCTTTTCCGTATCCCCGATGGCCGACTGCAGAAGCTCCTGCTTTTGCGTCAGAAGAATGGTATTGGACGGATCCAGTTTCAAAAGGTTATTCACATCCCGAAGCTGGCTCTGGGTCTTCTTTATGGAATTGTTCACCGCGCTCAGCGACTTTTCCAGCCCGCTGGTATCGCCGCCGATCTCCACCGTAATCCCCTTGATCCGGCTTGCCATGTGTCACCACCTCCTGAAAATGGACATAGAAAAAGCCCGAATTGCTCCGAGTCTCCTTAAAATTTCTCTTTAAAGTTTCATAAATTTTTCATTGATTTTTTCTCTGCTGATACATATAATATAGGTGTAAGAACGTTTTACGGTGTACGGCATGGAAACACTGTTTATGCAAACACGTTTCGCAATGTACGGCAAAGAAACATTGCTTACACAAATACGCTTCACAATGTGCGGCAAAGAAACATTGTTTATCAGCCTCCGGTGAGAGCCGGAGGCTTTCTTTTACAAGAAAGAGGTATCCAAATGATAGAACGAGGATTGTATTACGCTACCCCTGAATTTTCTAAAATGATCCAATCTGTTGGCGGCACATGGAATGATACCAAACATCGTCCCATGGTATGCCTCATTAAATCCAGTGAACATCCCGATTTATACTGGGCGATTCCTATGGGAAAACTAAATCACAGAAACCAAGCCCAACAGCAGCGGCTGGATTTTTATCTTAATCTCCCAGAAAGAGACATCCGCTCCTGCTACTACCATATCGGACGAACTTCATCACAGTCTATTTTCTTCATCAGTGATGCGATCCCGATTACAGACAAATACATAGACGGGGTGCATGTTGGCGGGGACCAAAAACATTACATCATAAAAAATAAGAAACTCATTGCGGAATTGGAACGGAAACTTTTCCGTATTCTTTCCCTGGAAAATTCCAGAAAAAACCACTTCCGGCAGCATATTACTGATGTAAAGAACTTTCTTCTTTCAGAGTTACAGGCGGATGGCAACTGATTCTCAGCTGCCATCAGAACCGATCCATATCTTCCTGCGTTGCCACCACCGCATACTTATGCTCATCATTGCTGCTCTCCACATACATATCGTTCACCATCCCGATGGTCAAAAGATCCAGATCCCGGATGGAAAGCCCCAGCTGCACACACCGCAGGAGGAACAGGGGAGTCGTCATTTCCCGGTCAGTCGGGCGAAGTTTTTTTTAGCCTGCACATCCGTCTGGGTATTCAGCCCCCACAACTCAATGATCTGGGGCAGTACCTGATAGATGGAAAAAGTATTAAAGCCGTCCAGCCATTCCTCCGGCGTATCCGGGATGGAAGGGTCGGCATGCTTCGCCATCACATAGGCGATATTCTCAAACATTTCCAAAGAGAACAGATCCAGATTGGAATTCTCCGGGTCATTCTTGTCGATCCCCTTTTCCAGATCCCGCAGATCCTTATAAATATCCCGGTGGAACCGCATCCGGTAAATCCGGGGAATGGCGGCGGAGGCCTTAAACGCGACCTCCTGCCCATCAATCGTGATATTTTTCTTCATGCTCATAATGTCTCCCCTCCGATTTCATCCTCTTCCATTTCCCGCAGGCTGGACTGCTGTACGCCGGAGTTCTCCGGATCTGTCACCGTCGGCATATACACAGAGGTATACCAGCCGGTGTAGACCGTATCCGTGGTGCTGTCCCCGGTACGTGCCTTCACATAGCCGTTGGCCAGGGGCGCCGCCGTGATGGCCAGCGTTTCCGTCTGTACCTCAATCTCTTCCTCATTGGTCGCGGACTCAATATTCGGCCTTGCCGCCGAACAGTTGTACAGCACATGGCGGATCTTCTTCACATCCCCGTCAAACTCAAAAAGCAGGGCAAAGTTCGCCGTCTCCACGTTGGCGCTTTCCACCAGCACGCTGTTGTCGTCCAGTGACTCCTTCAGCACATCCGTCCGGAAACTCTCCGGCACCATGGCCAGTTCCAGATCCCCCTCATAGCCCATGTTGTTGGAGATCGTATAGTAGGCGTACCCATCCGCGTAAAAATTGGACGGCTCGCCGTTAGGTTCCAAGGACAGGGATACCGCGCCCGGCATAGCCACCGGCGTTCCGAAAGTCACGTCCCCGTCCTCATCCACCGTAATCAACGCATAATGTACGTTGCAGATATTAAATTTTACTTTATTCTTCTTTGTAGACATTTCCTACTCCCTCCATCTCAAAAGAGTACAGAACCTCGTACAGCTTTTCACTGTCAATCCAAGTTTCCGTCTTATTATAGAAAATCCCCGCCGCATCAAGCGCATCCTCTATTTTCTGCTCCGAAGCAAGGGCTTTAAAATCCGTGTACAGTTCCACCCGCACCTCGCTGATCCGGTAATAGACCTTCCCGTCCGCTGAAAAGTTATCGCTCCCCGGCAATAGGTAACAGACAAAGGGCGGATCCGGTGCTTCCCCTTCCGCGAAATGGTCATAAGCATAGGGGAATCCGGCGCTTTTCAAAATATCCAAAAGTTTATCCATCCCTCAGGCTCCTTTCGATCTCTTCCTCCAGCTGCCGGATCCCCTTTTCCTCCGCCGGAGCGATATGGGCTTTGCCCTCCACTCGGCCGCCGTTCCGCTTCGCGTGGCCGTACTCCAGCAGATGGGCCAGCTGATAGCGGTTTTTTGAATGAACCGTCAGCGTCAGGCTGCTGGATGTCTCTTTTGTCTTCTTCACCGCCCAGCTTTTGGCGTACTCCCCGGTATCCTTCGGGGCATTGGCACGGATCTCCTTTTTTACCGTCTCCCCGGCATCCCTGACCGCCTGCTTTACATCCTCGGCAGCCAGATCCGCGTATTCCTCCAAAGTCTCCATAACAGCGTCCGCCAGATCCCCGATCTGCACGGTCTGTCCCATAGTCACCGCCTCGCTTTCTCACACCGGAACTTCAGCGCTTTCTTCTTATAGTTCATGTGATCCACAGCCACGATGTTGTAGATTTCCCCTTGAAAAAGGATGCGGAAGCCGTCCGCCGTCACCTCCGCCGCCCGTTTGCAGAAACGGACGGTGAAAGCAAGGTCGGATTCCGCCACCGTCAATCCGGCCGCTGCCTTTTCCTGCCCGCCCTCACCGCTGACCGTGGCATGACAGGTATAATAATCCTCCCAGACATTCTTCCGGTTCCCAATAGAATCCGACACCACGGAATTCTTCTGGAAGGTCACTTTTACATTCAGAAGATCGATCTCCATTAGAACGCCTCCTTCCGGCTGCCGAAGAGCAGGGCTCGAAGCGTCAGGTTCAGGGCATGGTGGTCAGCTTCCTCCCGGTGTTCATACAGATAGGCCACAGTATACATCACCGCCGTTTTTCCATTCTCCGCTTCCTGCAGGCCGCTTTCCTCATCTGTCCGCAGGATATCCATGCACATCCGCTCCGCAGATGCCAAAAGTGTGGTGATCAGCCCATCGTCCTCATCGTCATCTACCCGAAGATAATTCTTCATTTCTTCCAGCGTCACCAGCATCCCGCCTGCCCTCCTTCCTTACCAGCGGCGCCCCATGTCCGGGGACACCGCCCGATTTTTTACATCCAACACATCAGGCACTGGCCTTCTGCGCCAGCACCTTCACCGCCTCGGACAGTACCAGCTTCCCGTCCACCCTCTGGGAGCCAAGGAAGCCCACCTGGCCGTTGGCGGCATACAGTTCGTTCAGCCGCTTGAAGGAACGTCCCTGCCGGTCCGCAATCCAGTAATAGCTGAAATCGCCGAAGGCAATGGTCTTCGCCCCCGCCGCGATCACCGGCATATATGCGGAGGTCTTCACCGGCCTGCCAAGCAGGGTATCCGGCGTACCGGCCATCAGGGACGGCTGCCACAGGTACTGCCCCGTGGAATCCTTCAGCTTGCGCACCGCCTTGATGGTGGAATCGTTCAGCACCCATACCGCCTTCTTCCGATAAGGGGATTTCAGGGAATAAAACAGGTCCATCAGCTCATCTGCCGTAATAGCCGTAGAGGACGCCGACGTCACCCCGGTCTCCGCTCCGCCTGTGGCAGCAAGAACGCCCAGAGGCTTCCCGGAGCCGTCCCCGGTAAAGAAGGCCTCTTCCTCCTTCGCCCCGATCCGGCGGGCAAATTCCTTCGCGATATAGGATTCCAAGTCAAAGACGCTGTCATTGAGAAGTTCCTCGGATACCTTGATCATGGTACCTACCTTATAAGCCCCGATGGATACCTGCCCGAAGGAATCATCGCTCTCCGTGTACGCCCCTTCCTCATCGATCCAGGAGGCCGTCCCTTTTGTCGCCACCACCGGGATCTTCCGGTCGCCGCTGGAAGTACGGATCACATTTGCCAGCTGGCGGAACACGTTTTCCTCTTCCAGGGCTTCCACCAGGGTACGCTCATACTCATCCGGCACCAGGTACCCGCCCTCGGAATCCGTCCCTTCCTCCAAAGCGTTGACCACGCCGGAAAGCGGCACCTTGGAGCGCATGGCGTTCCAGAAGTTTGTCCTGTATTCCTCCGAAGCGCGGCCGGTCTTTTCCTTCCCCGCGCCGCCGGATGCCGGACGCCCGGTCAGGGGCGTATTCACCGGCTGGGACAGTTCCCTCTCAAAGGCTTCCTGCCGCTCCATCCGGGCGATCTCCTTCCCCAGATCCGTGATCTCCTGCTCCATGCAGGTATAGGCGGCGTCATCCTCCGCAGACAGCACACCTTTTTCATTCCTGTGGGAATCCAGGAAAGCCTTCGCTGCCTCCCACGCCTTCGCCCTCTTTTCTCTCAGTTCTAAAATCGTCATCGTCATATCCTCCTCTAATTCTTCAATAAATTCAGCCGCTCGTAGAGACTGTCTACGCTGCGGCCCATCGGTTCGGTTTTCGGTTTTGTCCTGCACTTTGCCGCGATCTTATCCATTAAGGAATTGACCGCGGCTGCTTCGGAATAAAGCATGGATACCGCGGGCGGTTCCATGTCATCCGGAACTTCAGAACGTTTCAGGATCCCATCGGCAAAGCCCAGTTCCACTGCTTTCCCGGCGTCCATCCAGGTCTCCGCGTCCATCATGTGGGACAGCTTCGTCCGGGACAGGCCGGTCTTGATCTCATAGGCGTTGATGATGGAATCCTTCACGCTTTCCAGCATCTCAATGGCCTTCTGCATCTCCCCGGAATCTCCCCAGGCGATGGTCGCCGGGTTATGGATCATCAGCATCCCTACCGGCGAAATCCATACCTTTGTGCCCGCCATGGCGATCACGCTTGCGGCAGATGCCGCGATCCCATCGATCTTTACCGTGACATTCCCCTTATAATCCATCAGCATGTTGTAAATCTGGGCCGCGGCCACGCAGTCCCCTCCGGGGCTGTTGATCCATACCGTGATATCGCCGCTCCCCGCCATCAGCTCCTCCTTAAAAAGAGCCGGCGTGACTTCATCGTCATACCAGCTCTCTTCCGCGATGGTTCCGTTCAGGAACAGCACCCTCTCAATCCTCTCCTCACCGGAATCCTGATCCCGGATCTTCCTGCTTTTCCAGTTCCAAAACTTCTTCATCAGATCTCTACTCCTTTCCCCGCAAAATCATCTGCCCCTGCAGGCATCCCCTGCTGGCCTGTTCCAAACAGCCCGGCATCCGCAAGCTTCGTCATGTTCCCGTTGATCAGGTACAGATCCCCGCCCTGCTCCGCCGGGATCCGGTCCAGGTTTTCCAGTTCCCGGATATCGTTGGCGCTCATCCAGCCGTTCTGCCTTGCCGTGGCATATCCGTTCATCCGGCTCTGGTAGTCCCCTCTGAGCAGTCCGTCCACATTGAACTTGATGAAATACTTTGATTTCTCTTCCCTGGACAGCAGCGAGCGCACCATGGACTGCTCCCACCGGGACACCCAGGGATCCAGGGTATATTTCACAAATTCCAGGGATTGCTGCTCGATGTTGTTGAAGGACGATTTTTCCAGATCCCCAATCATATGGGGCGGCACCCGGAAGATCCGGGCAATCTCATCCAGCTGGAACTTCCTGGTTTCCAGGAACTGCGCCTGCTCCGGCGAGATGGAAATGGGCGTGTACTTCATCCCTTCCTCCAGCACCGCCACCTTATTGGCGTTCCCGGATCCGCCAAATGTCCTCTGCCAGCTTTCCCGCACCCGGCTGGGATCTTTAATCGTCCCCGGATGTTCCAGCACCCCGGAAGGCGCCGCGCCGTTGGCGAAAAACTTCGCCCCGTATTCCTCGCAGGCCATGGCCATGCCGATGGCGTTCTTCGCCATAGCGATAGGCGAATAGCCCACCAGTCCGTCAAATCCCAGACCAGGGATATGCAGCACTTCACAAGGGGACAGCCGGACAATGGATCCCTTCATGGTAGGCGCATCATCGGAATGCAGGGTGTACTCGTAGTACAGCTGCCCCTTGTCATCCCGATCCACATACATCCGGTCCGCCATCAGGGGATATAAGGCCACCACCTCGCCCCTTCCGTTCCGGATGATCTGGGCGTAGGCATTGCCCCACAAAAGCAGGTGCGTCATCAGCGTCTCCCGGAACACGAAAGACGTCATCTCCGGGTTCGGCTCGTCATGGAGCAAAAAATAAAGCGGATGTTCCACCGCTTTCTCTTTCCCGCCATCATCGGTATATCTATAGAATTGTAATGGCAGGCTGGCCACCGCCTCCGACAGGATCCTCACGCAGGAGTACACCGCCGTCATCTGCATGGCCGTCCGTTCATTCACCCGCTTCCCGGATGTGCTCCCTCCCATAAAGAAGGTATAGCCGCTGCCGGACGTCCGGTCAGACGGCTTGTCACGAGAACGGAATAAACTGCTGAAAAATCCCATAACCGTCATCATCCTTTCTGAAAAATGGCAAAAGAAAAGCACCTGTCGCCATGACAGATGCTCTGTAAATAAAGTCAAATCCGGTTTTCTTCACCCCAAATGCAGAGCTGGTCAAGAATGTTCATCAAGGACCTGCCCCGCTCACTAAGCATATATTCTACCTTTGGAGGGATCTGCGGATATTCTTTCCGAATAATAAGCTGATCCGCTTCCAGTTCCTTCAGATTGCTGCTCAATGTCTTATCCGATATCTTCTTCAGATAACGCTTCAGTTCATTAAAACGGACTGTCTGGTATTCCATAAGGCAATACATGATTACCATTTTGTGTTTACCGGAAATCAAGGACATTGTGTAACTAAACCCCGTATCTTCAAAATTAGCTGTTTCAATATATTTTTTTATCATTTTACGCTTTCCTTTATGATAGTACCTTTCATATAAGCCAGTACTTGTTTTTTATTCAGTGATTGCTATAATTGTAAGCAAGGACATGAAAAATGTCAATCCCAACAGAAAAGCGAGGTTTATTTTTATGAGGAGACAGCTTAATATCACAGAAGGTATTTTCCCAATGCCAGTCCTGATGGTTGCAACTTATAATGAAGACGGCAGTGTAAATGTCATGAATGCCGCCTGGGGAACCATGCAGGAACGGGACACGGTAGCATTGAACCTTACCGAATCCCATAAAACGGTAAAAAACATCAAAGCCAGAGGCGCATTTACGGTCAGTATCGCGGATGCTGCCCATGTCGTGGAAGCGGATTATTTCGGCGTGGAATCCGGAAACCATACCGCTGACAAATTTAAAAACAGCGGACTGACAGCTTCCAGATCCGAAGCCGTAGACGCTCCTGTCATCAATGAATTCCCTCTGTGTCTGGAATGCCGTTTTATCGAATATCAAAACAACGACTTCGGATGCGGTGTAATTGGAAAAGTTGTCAGGGTAACTGCTGATGAAAGCGTCATGGAAGGTGATAAGCTGAATATGTCATTGGTCAACGCAATCGCATTTGATCCCTATACACATGGCTACTATAAAGTCACTGACAGAATAGGGGAAGCCTTCAAGGATGGTTTGAAGCTGAAAAAATAACACGGTATATCTGCAAAGAGTCTTGCCCCGGCAGGACTCTTTTATATAAACAGAAGGCCCCTGGTATCGTAAACAGATTCCCCTGTATCATTCCCGCACCGGATCGCCCGGTCAAGCCCCATGATCGCCGCGATCGCTCCATCGATCTTCTCCGTGGATCTCTCCTTATCCGCCTTGATGTTCCCCGCCGGATCCGTGCGGATAAAGATGTTGTCCATCATCCACCGCAGCACCGGATGCCCGCCGTGGGCGATCTTCTGCTCCAATGTCAGCTTCATCAGCTCCTTGGTAGGCGGCGACATGTCTTTAAATCCCTGGCCGAAGGGAACCACCGTGAATCCCATGCCTTCCAGGTTCTGGACCATCTGCACGGCGCCCCACCGGTCAAAAGCGATCTCCCGGATGTTGAACCGCTCCCCCAGACGCTCAATAAACTTCTCAATATATCCGTAATGCACCACATTCCCCTCCGTGGTCTGCAGGAAGCCCTGCCGCTCCCACACATCATAGGGGACATGATCCCTGCGCACCCGCAGGTCCAGCGTCTCTTCCGGGATCCAGAAATACGGGAGCAGCTGGAACTTATCTTCCTCATCCAGGGGCGGAAACACCAGGACAAACGCCGTGATGTCCGTGGTGGAGGAAAGATCCAGGCCGCCGTAACAGACGCGCCCTTCCAGTTCCTCTTCGCTCACAGCAAAAGCGCATTGATCCCATTTCTCCATCGGCATCCAGCGCACCGCCTGCTTCACCCACTGGTTCAGCCGCAGCTGCCGGAAGGAGTTTTCCTCGCCTGGATTCTGTTTTGCCGACTCGCAGGCCGCTTTCACCTTGTCCATCCCCACCGTGATGTCCAGGGATGGATTGGCCTTCTTCCAAACCTTCGGGTCAGTCCAGTCATCACTCTCATCCGCCCCATAGATCACCGGGTAAAAAGTCGGGTCAATCTTCCGGCCTTCCAGGATATCCTTTGCCTTCTGGTGCGTCTCATAGCAGATGGAGTTGGTATCCGTCCCTGCTGTAGTGATCAGGAAATACAGAGGCTGCATCCTGGCATCGCCGGAACCCTTTGTCATAACATCGAACAGCTTCCGGTTCGGCTGGGTATGCAGCTCATCAAAGACAACTCCATGAATATTAAACCCATGCTTGCTGTAGGCCTCCGCAGACAGCACCTGATAAAAACTGTTGGTCGGCTGATAGATGATCCGCTTCTGGGAAGCCAGGATCTTCACCCGCTTATTTAAGGCCGGACACATCCGCACCATATCCGCCGCCACTTCAAAAACAATGGACGCCTGCTGCCGGTCTGCGGCACAGCCATACACTTCCGCCCGTTCCTCACCATCTCCGCAACAGAGCAGAAGGGCCACTGCCGCAGCCAGTTCCGATTTTCCTTGCTTCTTAGGGATCTCAATGTATGCGGTATTAAACTGCCGGTAGCCGTTCGGCTTGATGGTGCCAAACACATCCCGGATGATCTGCTCCTGCCAGTCGATTAGTTCAAAGGGCTTCCCGGCCCAGGTGCCTTTGGTGTGGCACAGGCACTCGATAAAGTTCACGGCAAAATCTGCCGCTTCCTCATCGTAAACAGAATCCTTCGCCTTGAACTTTGTCGGCTTATATTTCTTCAGCTTCCGCATCTTCATCCCCGTCACCGCCTTTCAGCCACTGCCGGTACACCTGCTCAGAGATCTTCGCCATCATCACCGGCGGCACGCTCATGCCGCAGATATACTGGACACTCTGACCCATAAAATCATAATCCTGCGGGAAGGTCTGGCAGCTGATGATATCCTTATCCGTCATCAGCAGGCCGTCGCACATCCTGTAAAGGCTGCTGCCGGAAACGATTGTCTGCACCGGTTCCTCATCCCTGTTGATCGGAGTGGAAAAACCGTTGTTCTTCACTTTCCGCACCCGCTCATTGATATCCGCAATACACCGATCCGTCGGAATCCGGTATTTCAGGAGCTTCGCCTGCATACTGTCCGGATCCATCGGCTTGCCATACGGCTCCCGGACATCCCCAAACGGGATCGGCTTAGAATGGAACTCCATAGACAGCTTCGGATATTTCAGGTCTTTCCGATGGGCAATAAAAAAGACGCGCTCCCTTTTCTGAGGCACTCCCATCCTCGCCGCGTTGAACAAAAAGATCTGTACTGTATATCCTGCGTCATCAAACCCCTTCACGATCTGGTTGACCCAGCCCTTGGCATTTCCGATGATGATCCCCTTTACGTTCTCCGCGATTACCGCCTTTGGCTGCAGTCTCTTCGCTATCGCTATAAAATAAAGGAACAGATCATCCAGCCGCTGCTTTGCCTGCCCTTCACGGAATACCTTTTCCGTATTCCAGCCTTCTTCCCTGGCTCCGGCTGTGGAAAACACGGAGCATGGCGGCGAACCGTCCAGCACATCCAGATGGAATAACTCTTCCGGAATCTTTTCATCCGGCAATTTCAGGAAGTCTCTGACATCCATAAGAAATGAATGCTTCGGATGATTGTTCTGCTTATAAACCTTCATCATATCCGGATCGATCTCGCAGCTGCCCACGACATCATATCCTGCCAGCTTGTATCCCATCGAGGAACCGCCGCCGCAGGAAAAACAGGAAAACACAGTATGCCCATGATTCGGTCTTTTCTCCAGCTCCGACAGGCTCCACTTCCACGGAAACTCAGTTGAACCGGAAACCGCAGTTCGGGCATTCGTATTTGAACTTTTCATCTCCAAACACCTCCGCATCTATTTCCGTGGTACCGGTCAGTTCCTTTTCAGAACCGCCGCTGCCATCGCTGTCTACAGGCAGATCAGCCGCCATGCCAAAAAAGTCGAACCCTTCCAGATCCAGTCCTTCCAGTTCAACTTCCAACTTCATAAGATCCCAGGCCGCCTTTTCACCGGTCTTGTTGTCCAGGAACCGGTATTTCTTCTTCTGTTCCTCGGTCAGCCCATCGCAGATCAGGCATTCCGCACCATCCATACCAAGAGCCACAAGCGCCTTGTATCTGGTATGGCCTGCGATGATCACATAATTCTCATCTACAATGATCGGCGCAATATAACTGCACTGGCGAATGCTTTCCGCAACAGCATTCACCGCGGCATCATTTTTTCTCGGATTATTCTTATATGGTTCTATGTCAGCCAGCTTTAATTTCTGAAGCTTCATACCTCGAACACCTCCTCGCAGCAGGGACAGGTCATCGTCTTAGGGCCTGCCTCTTCCGTTTCATCATCAGGAATCGCAATCTCAGGCTGTCCGAAATCATATCCCTGAAAATCCACATCACACAATTCCGCACTCAGCTTCCTTTGATCCCAGGAAGCCATCTCAGCCGTTTTGTTGTCATACAGACGATACTTTTTCTTCTGCGCTTCCGTCAGATCGGAAACGATAACCACTTCACATTCCTGATACCCCAGCTTCTTCAAAGCTTTATATCTCGTGTGTCCGGCCAGGATCATGCCATCCTCATCAATGATGATTGGTGCGATGTAAGAACACTGCCGGATGCTCTCCGCAACATCGTCCACCGCCTCATCATTGACCCTCGGATTATTCTCATACGGCTTTAATTCTGAAAGCCTTTTTCTTACATACTCCATCCAAGTCCTCCTATCCCCGTTTCCGTGCCGACAGCAGATGCTCCATCAGGTCATCGTGGGGATTGGCGCCGCCGTACTCCACGGAACAGTTTTCCTTCACAATCTGATAAATCTGATACCAGCACTGGTTTACCTGCTTCAAATAATTCTGGCTCATGGTCACATACGGAGAAGTGATCGCCGCCCCTGTGGTCGGATGCTTCGCCAGAAAACCGTATTCAGAAATACAGGTTTCGCACTGCACCCACCGGGACACCGACATAGCGTACTGCTCAATCAGCTGGGTATTCACCAGCCGGTCACATCCCCGCTCCTTCAGCCAGAGGAATGTAGACCGGAACACATCCTCCGCGCAGAGATCGATACCGCTTTTCTGAGCCGCCTTTAAAAACTCCTTCACCGGAGGCACGTCCTCGCCGCTGATCTCTTCCGGCTCCGGAAGGTCAATGACCGATGCCGCCAGCCCGCTGCCGATCTTTTCCGTCAGCGCTTTGGATTTCCTGCCAGAGCCAACCCTGGCACCGCCGCGCATCGTTCCATCTTTCGCCATGTTCCTCTCACCTCCTCGTCCTCTCCCCACGAAGCAAGCTTCGCGGGAACCCCAGACTTGCAGGGGATAATTCCCCGTTTGATTTCTCGTTTTTGTGCGTGACACCCCCGCACCGTTCCCCAGAAGAGAAGGTACAGAGATTTTGACCGCCCCTCCCCGGCTGAAATTTCACCGGTTATGCCAGCGGTCTCCGTTCTCCGCATGGATCTTCGCGTGGCAGGACCGGCACAGGGCGATCAGGTTGCTCCGCTCATGGGTGCCGCCTTGAGACACCGGCAGCTTATGGTGGATCTCCTCGGTCCTCACATACCGTCCTTTCTTCAGGCACTGCTCACACAGCGGATGCTCCGATGCGTATTTATCGCGGATCCGTTTCCATGCCCGTCCGTATCTGCGGCGTACAGCAGGATCCCTGCCGTACTTCTCGTATTGACGGTTCTCTTCTTTCTGGTGTTTCTCACAGAACCTCCCTTCCGTCAGGTTCGGGCATCCCGGCCAGGAACATGGCCGCTTCGGTTTCCTCGGCAATACTCCCACCTCCTTCGGGCATAAAGAAAGCCTTGGGGAATCGCTTCCTCAAGGCTCTCTCTTTTTATTTTCCGCATCTTAACAGTATCATACTTCCATACTGCATATCTATAGCATTTACTGCCAACTTTCAGGAATCACGATTTTTTTCAGCGTCTCATCATGGAGCCGGAACACTTTCCTCATACTCATGTTCAGCGTTGTGGCGATCTGCTCCCATTTCACCATCCGCAGATACCTCTCTTCCAAAATGATCTGGCATTCCGGATCTTCCACCTGCTTGATACACCGGCGGATCACCTGCTTCAGGTTCAGAAGTTCATTGGCATCCTCCTGGATCTCCCTCTGCAGATCCAGAATCTTCACAATGATGTCCTCTGTTTTATGAATGTTCCGGTTCGGGCTGCCAGGCATGTCACTCATGGTCGAGGTTGCCTTTATCGCCAATTCATTCAAGGAAGCTACCTGCTCTAGCTTGCTGTTGATCCGCTCATCCATATAATACGCTTTCATCAAAAAGTTCTTAACCGCCGTCTGCTGTTTATCCATAAGCCACCTCCGATTGAAATCCGTAAATAGTTCCCCTCGGATTGCCTCCCTTGATTGACTCTCATTCCCTCACTTCGTCCTGAAGTCTTCGAATCAGATATTCTCCGTCAACGGCTGTCAGCTGACTGTACCAGCCAGAACGGAAAAAACTCTCAACTCTCATGGCTTCATCTATTGTCTCCCAATCCTCCGGCTTCCGTTTGATCCGCTTTAGCGCCGCTCGGTAATCCGTGACAGCCTGCAGAATAATGGCGTTCGCCAGCCGTTCATAAGGATCTTCTGCCAGGTTCTTAGTTCCCACCATCCGCCGTCACCTCCGCCTTCACTGCATCAATCAGCCTGGCCTGTGTAGCATCTTTTTCGGATAACGCCTTCATGATCCGCTCATCCACAGTACCTGCTGTCAGGATGTGCTGTACCACCACAGTTCCGGATTCCTGTCCCTGCCTCCAAAGCCTGGCTATCGTCTGCTGATACAGTTCCAGGCTCCATATCATCCCAAACCACACCAGAGTACTCCCGCCGCTTTGCAGATTCAGCCCATGTCCCGCAGAAGCCGGATGTATCAGCCCAACCTCCAGCCTTCCCGCATTCCAATCACAGATACTTTTGTCCGTATCCAGCTTTTCATAACGCACTCCCAGGACATCCAGTCTTCTGGAAATCCGTATCAGGTCATGCTTATACCAATAGGCCACCAGAAGACTCTTTCCATTCGCTGCTTCAATCATATCCTCCAAGGCATCCAGCTTCCGGTCATGGATATTCTCTATCCCGCCGGCATCTGAATACACAGCGCCATTTGCCATCTGCGTCAGCTTCCCGGATAAAGAAGCAGCGTTCGCAGCTGTAACCTCTCCACCCGGAAGGCTTACAACCAGATCATGCTTCATCTGCTCATATTTCCTGCGCTCATCCTCATCCATGTAGACCATATATTCTGAATTTACCAACTCCGGCATCTTCAGATGGTCCGTTCCCTTCATGGAAATCGTAATATCCGAAATCCGGTTGTAGATTCTCCTGTCCGCTCCCGGCCTTAAACGGTAGCTGTACACAATGGGTCCGTTCATCTGATCCGGCACAAAATAATCCAGCCGGTACTGACTGATAAATCTTCCCAGGCGTTCCCCCATATCCAGGATCTTGTACTCGGCGAATAAATCCATCAAACCATTGGAAGAAGGCGTCCCGGTCAGCCCCACGATCCGTTTTACCTTCGGCCGCACCTTCATCAATGCCCGAAATCTCTTTGCCTGCCAATTTTTAAAGGATGACAGCTCATCGATCACCACCATGTCATAATCAAAAGGCAGGCCGCTCTTCTCAATCAGCCAAGGGATGTTTTCCCGGTTGATAATATAAATATCTGCATCCACCATAAGGGCTCTCCTTCTCTCTGCCGCTGTACCGACTACTATGGAGTATCTGAGTCCCTTCAGCTGATCCCATTTCTGAATTTCTGTTGACCAAGTGTGTTTTGCGACCCTTAAAGGCGCTATAATCAGCACCTTCGACACCTCAAAGCTATCAAATATCAGGTCATTCAGAGCCGCCAGCACTATACTGGTCTTGCCCATCCCCATATCCAGCAGAATCGCTGCTATCGGATGTTCCTTTATAAAATTGATCGCATATTTCTGATAATCATGTGGCTTGTATCTCATCTAAAATCCCTCCGATTTTCTCCGGACCATCAAGTACATACACCGAAAATCCAAGTTTCTCCATAAGCCTATGCCTGGATACCTGCAGCGGCCTTGGCATCTTCCCAGGAGCCTTAACCTCCACAAATCCAAAATGTCTTCCCGGCAGAAGCACGATCCGATCCGGCATTCCATCAAATCCCGGTGAAACGAACTTGGGACAGATCCCGCCTCTGGCCTTTACGGCCTGAACCAGTTTCTGCTCCACCTGTTTCTCTCTCATAGCTCCTCCATCAATCGAATTTATGGTGCAGGGGGTGCAGGACATTTCTATATTCCCCTTATAGGGATTTTTCTTGAAAAAAATCTCTATACGCGATATAGGTAATAGTCCTGCAACCCCTGCACCTTTCCGGTATAATCATTCAGCAAAGTCTGTGTCTTTGACCTGCAGCCCCTGCACCCACATGCCGGATTTCTTCTTTTTGCGGGTAAATCCTCTCTTCTCCAATTCCAAAACAAAGTCCGCATTTGTACGCTGATACTCTCCGGTACGCAGGCAGTAAGCACGAAACTCTTCATACAGTTCCCCAGACTTATACTCCAGTCCGTCACCGACCTCGCAGCATTCCTCCAGGAAAATGCCCATCCAGTCATTCATCCCGCGGTAAGCAGCAATGGCATCCACAACCACCTTCGGTTTTGTTGTCTTGTGGTCATGCCTGATCACCTTCCTTGCACCCTCAATGATCCAGCTCATAATGGCTGGTGCAGCATGCTCATACAGATAATCGGAGTAATTCTTGATATCTGAATTACCTTCGATCTTTGCATGGAACGGAATCACGATCAGCCTTCGCCAGGTCCCGTCATCGGATGCGCTGACCTTCGGCAGATGGTTCGTATAAAGCACTACTGTGTGTGAAGGGACAAAATCAAAAGGATCTTTGAACTTCTTCTCACCCCGGATCTGATCCGTGGAGCACAGCTGTTTCAGGATGGAAGTTGACAATCTCATCCCTTCTTCCAACTCCGCCGCGATGATGAGACGCTTTCCCTTCAGCTCCGCAATCTCCGGTTTTACATTTCTCCTGCAGCCAGCCGTCAGGGCATCGGCAGAAATCGCTCCGGAATAGGTACCAAGCACTCTCGACACCGTATTCCAGAAAGTAGATTTTCCGTTCCGCCCTTCCCCATACGCAATGATGAGAGCCTCCTCATATACCTTTCCAATCGCCGCAAGTCCCACCGTCTCCTGCACATAATCAATCAGATCCTGATCTTTACAGAAGAATACCTGCAGGGCATTTTCCCACAAGCCTTTTCCCTTATCCCCCGGCGACACATTCGTAATCTTCGTCAGAAGATCCGCTGAATTATGCGCCCTCGCGCCTTCTATCCCCTTCTTCAGGTCATAAGTTGATTCCGGCGTATTCAGGTAATTCTCCTGCGCGTCAAACAGATTAATATCTGTCGCAACCATAGGCTTCGCCGCATTCTGCGTGTTGACGATATTCTTGTAATTCCTGTACTTCATCACGAAAGCGTAATAAGCCTTTGCCGCCAGATATTCCTTATAAGCATCATTCAGTTCCGGGGGAATCAGCTTCTCCAAAGCCTTCCCGCCGGTTCTTACAGCCTGCTCCGGAATACCTCCGGAGATAAGCGCCTGCATCACTGCCGAATACTGTGATCTGGCATCCACAAGCTGCATATCCAAAAACTCTTCCACGGTTCCGACCGCCTTCTGCCTGTTTTCTCTCCAGCAGACCCCGTCATAACTTAAGAACTCTGTCGCATCCGTATAAAGAAGCTCGCCGGCATATTCCCTGACCAACACTCGCGCCTCTCCGATATCCGAATAGTCCTCAGGCTTTAAGGAACCAAACTCAGCGTTATATTCCTCCGGCGGCACATAGCCTGGCTGTATCATGACTGTTTTCTTATAAAACCGCACTGCACTTGCCCAGATCGTATTCAGCTCCGATTCCTCCAACGGCGGATCACACCGCTTCGCATGTTCCAGAAAAGCATCCTTCGCCTTATCCGTAATCCCATACTTTTTCAGAACCCTGCCAGCAAAATGGCTCATAGAATTGTTTCGGCTTCCCTCTGTAATCGGACCGGAACTCACTGGCATCTCCCCTTCTTCCTTATAGGAAGGATCCACAGACACCTCTTCATCAATGTCCAGCCACCCTTCATGCCAGACGCACGCTCCGGTATCCGCTCCGAAAATGAACCTTGCCGCATCCAGGGCATTTCCGTCAAAAAAAGGATACTTCTCATGAACCGCCGCCTTCAGCGCCGCATAATAATCCGGATCCTCCGTTTCCTCGATCTCGAAATACACATGAAACTTAGGTCTGACACCCCTGCCGTCCTTTTCCTTCATATGATTCCGGCTGTAGGCAATCGCATAGGATACATCCGGCAGAAGCTCCGCCAGCTTTTCCTCTGTCATCCACTCTTCCGGATCCTCAGAATGGTCGTTGTCACAATCCATCACCAGAACATTCGACTTCACAAAATTATTCTTGCTGCGGTAATCTTTTCGGTATTCTGCGCACACATGATCAAACTTCGCCGCCTCATGCAGTTCCTCCGCGGAAGTTACTTCCACCCTGTTCGGATAAAAGCAGTTCTTCGTGTCGGAAACTACATTGGCTGTATGCAAAATCAATCGCATTCGCTATGCCTCCTGTCTTAAATTCTGTTCCTGCCGGCATCTTCATCACCGGCATACTCCGCATGTAAAAGTATCTTTTCCTATCCCATTGGACCGTTCTCCCTTCAACAGTAGTAAGGCGCTCTGACCGCCTTCTATTGATCCAAGGAGTTTCGGTCACCTGTTTTTTGACCTGATCAAAAAAAATTTTAGAAAAAAAACTGTCTACAATCTCTTCCCTTTTATAAGCGCGAAACGCATTTCGCAGAAAATCCAATTCAAAAATCTGCCGATCCAAACTCCTTACGACATCAGAGAAGCAAATCCGGCGGCGGCTTCCAAAAAATCTTTCCGGAAGTCACAAAAAATTCGCTGCCAAAACTCCTTACAGCAGCAGAGAGGCACACAGCCACTCAGGAAAATACAGACAAGGAGGCAAAGAGAATGCAGAGTCAACCAGCCACAAGACCTAGCAGGCGCAGCATGCCGACGGATGAAGAAATCTCGGATTTCCTGATCATCATCAGCGTCATCGCCAAGCGCCTCGCAGGCCTGATCATGAAGGAAGGAGAAAGACAAGATGAGCAAAATGAATGAACTGTCCATGCTGCTGGACAACCTGATCGAATGCGGCGAAACACTAACAGAGACGGCCAGGGCACTGAAAGCGTTCTATTCATCTGACAATGAACCTTCAGCCGCTCCGGCAAAGCCACTTCCTCCCACAGAGGAACCGGCAGCCCCGGAAGCAAAGCAGCCTGAATCTAAACCAGAGAAAACGTATTCAAAGGAAGAGATCAGAGCTATGCTTGCAGCAAAAGCCAATGAGGCAGACGGCATCTATAAAGTGGATGTCAGAAACCTGGTCAGAAAGTACGGCAACGGTGGAAGCCTTACCGATGTAGACCCCAGAAACTATGCGGCTCTTGCCGCTGAAGTGAAGGGAATCGGAAATGCCAGGTAAACACGCAATCCTCTCAGCATCATCGTCACACCGCTGGCTTGCCTGTCCACCAAGCGCGAAACTCTGCGCAAAGGAAGCCAACAAATCCAGTCCATACGCCCAGCAGGGTACTGATGCCCATGCACTCTGTGAGTACAAGGTCTTGAAAGCCCTTGGCCGCGATTCCCCTGATCCCACAGAGAACCTGGACTACTTTGATACAGAGATGGATGACTGCTCTGACCAATTTTGTTCCTACGTTTGTGAACAGCTGCAGAAAGCCAAAACCCTCTGCAGCGATCCCCAGATCCTGATCGAACAGCGGCTGGACTTTTCCAGATGGGTACCGGAAGGCTTCGGAACCGGCGACTGTCTGATCGTTGCTGACAAGATCCTTCATATCATTGATTTCAAATACGGCGTCGGAATTCTCGTAGAAGCTGAGAACAATCCCCAGATGATGTGTTACGCCCTCGGAGCCCTGGATATCTACGACGGTATCTATGATATAGAAGAAGTCCGTATGACGATCTTCCAGCCCCGCCGCGAAAATATCAGTTCCTGGGACATCAGCAAAGCCGACCTGCTTGCATGGGCTGAGAACGTGCTGAAACCTGCAGCGGAACTTGCCATCAAAGGCGAGGGCGACTTCCATGCCGGAGATCACTGCCAGTTCTGCGCAGTCAAGGTTACCTGCCGCAAGCGTGCGGAATACAATCTGGAACTTGCAAAATATGATTTTGAGATGCCGGTAAATCTGGATCAGGAAGAGATTTCTGCCATCCTCCCCCGGATTGACGAACTCATCGCATGGGCCGGAGACGTAAAGGAATTCGCCCTTCAGTCAGCCTTAAGCGGAACAAAGTACCCATGCTTCAAGGTAGTTGAAGGCAGATCCACAAGGCGTTTCACAGATGAAGCCGCCGTAGCAGAAGCCGTCACAAACGATGGATTCGACCCTTATGAGAAGAAACTTCTCGGGATCACGGCAATGACTTCCCTTCTCGGGAAGAAGAGATTTGAAGAGCTTCTCGGCGACCTTATCACGAAACCGCCCGGCAAGCCGACACTGGTGCCGGACACCGATAAACGACCGGCAATAAACACAGCAATCGAAGACTTTCAAGAATAAAGGAGAAAAATATTATGGCAAAATTTGTTAATCCCACAAAAGTTATCACAGGCATAAACACCAGATGGTCCTACGCGAACGTCTGGGATCCGAAATCCATCAACGGCGGAACACCGAAATACAGCGTCAGCCTCATCATTCCGAAATCGGATACCGCGACCATCAACAAGATCAAGGCCGCCATCCAGGCAGCTTATGAAGAAGGCCAGAGCAAACTGAAAGGCAACAGCAAATCCGTCCCGGCACTGTCCACCCTGAAGACTCCGCTCCGTGACGGCGACCTGGAAAGACCCGATGATCCAGTCTACGCCAACGCCTATTTCATCAACGCCAACTCTTCCACAGCGCCCGGTATTGTAGACGCAGACAGACAGCAGATCATCGACCGTTCCGAAGTATATTCCGGCGTGTACGGCAGGGCCAGTATCAATCTGTATGCCTTCAACACCAACGGGAACAAAGGCATTGCCTGCGGACTGAACAACCTTCAGAAGATCCGCGACGGCGAACCTCTTGGCGGAAAGTCCCGGGCTGAGGATGATTTCAATACCGAAGACGATGATGATTTCCTGAACTAAGCGGACAACCTGCAACACTCAATCCGGCGGCAGTCATCAAAACATGGCTGCCGTTGCCTCCTTAAGAAAGGAACACAATATGAAAAACATCACTCTTATCAAGCCTGTCGTCCTCCGCAGCGCCCTGAATGATATGACGGTCTCCCAAAGGGAAATCGCAGTGGATCTTCTGACCAACCGGAAGTTCCTGCTCCCGGACGCCGATGGATTACGGCTCATCGAAAACACGAAGAACAGCAGCAAACTTCCAAAATTCTACCTGTATGGATCAGAAGCAGTCTGCTATTACCGCCAGTCTCTGGATCTTCCGGATGTATCTCTGACCGATATTGAGGTTGATGATATCGTCATGAATACAGAAGACTTCGATACCCTTTACGATATCCTTTATCTTCTGAACCGCGTCCGTATGAGGAATGCCAGATTTACGCGCTTGCTGGCACTAGACGCACCGGCGATTATCCTCTGGAATGAGTACAGGATGCTGCAGGAACACATGGAGGATCTTCAGGATAATAACTGGTGCGGCCATCCGGTTATCAACCATTTCAACACAGCCTATGAAGATGAAGCGCCGGAATGGCATGATGAAGTCCGTAAATCTCTTACCGATATCAACTACAGCCTTCTCCAGTACAAAAAAGAAAATGAACCGATACCGGCAGAATAAAACACAAACGGCAGCGGGTTTTCATGCCTGCTGCCTTTCTCAAATAAAGGAATATTTACTATGGAAATCAGAGAAATGTCAATCGACCTGGAGACTTACAGCGACATCGATATCACCAAATGCGGTGCATACAAGTACGCTGAGTCTGACTATTTTGAGATACTGCTCTTCGGAGTCTCCGTGAATGGCGGACCCGTTAAGGTATATGACCTGGCCTGCGGCGATACCATTCCGGAAGAAATCCTTGCAGCACTATCTGATGAAAATATAACCAAATGGGCCTTCAACGCTTCCTTCGAGCGTATCTGCCTCTCCAACTGGCTGAAGCGGCATTGCCCGGAACACTTCCGCGGATACAGCATCCCTGAGGATCCGGCTTCAAAATATCTGGATCCTTCCTCATGGAAATGTACCATGATATGGTCCGCATACATGGGACTTCCCCTCTCACTGGAAGGCGTTGGTGCTGTCCTGAAATTACAGGATCAGAAGCTAAAGGAAGGCAAAGACCTGATCCGCTATTTCTGCAAGCCATGCAAACCTACCAAGGCAAACGGCGGACGCACCCGGAACCTTCCCCAGCATGACAGTGAAAAATGGATCCTCTTTAAGGAATACAACCGCCGTGATGTGGAAGTGGAAATAGCAATCAAACAGAAACTCGCACGTTTTCCTGTCCCTGATTTTATCTGGGATGAATATCACCTGGATCAGGAAATCAATGACCACGGCATCATGATTGACCCAGAATTCGTATCGAATGCCATCGCCTTTGATGAAAGATCCAAAGCTTCCCTCATGTCAAAAATGCGGGATATCACAGGGATTGATAATCCGAACAGCGTTCAACAAATAAAGAAATGGCTCTCCGATCGGGGCGTTGAAATGGAATCACTCGGCAAGAAGGAAGTTGCGAAGTTTGTCAAAGATTCCATTGGCAATATGGATGGTAATATTACAGAAGCCCTGAAACTCCGCCTCCTGCTTGCAAAATCCTCCGTCCGAAAATATCAGGCCATGCAGATCGTCATGTGCTCTGACGGACGTGCCCACGGCATGTTTCAGTTCTACGGTGCTAATCGTTCCGGCAGATGGGCCGGCCGTCTGATACAGCTGCAGAACCTTCCGCAGAACCACATCCCGGATCTCGCAGAAGCCCGCGCCCTTGTCCGTTCCGGAGATTACGATACCATGAACCTTCTTTACAACGACATCCCGGACACGCTCTCGCAGCTGATCCGCACGGCTTTTATCCCAAAACCGGGATGCAAGTTCATTGTCAGCGATTATTCTGCCATAGAAGCCAGAGTCCTCGCTCATATCGCCGGTGAAAAATGGCGTTCTAAAGTATTTGCTGAAGGAAAAGATATTTACTGTGCTTCTGCCTCTCAGATGTTCGGCGTTCCCGTGGAGAAACACGGTATCAACAGTCATCTCCGCCAAAAAGGCAAAATCGCTGAACTTGCCCTCGGATACGGCGGATCTGTAGGCGCCCTAAAATCTATGGGTGCCCTGGATAATGGTCTGCAGGAAGAAGAACTTCAGCCATTAGTCAACGCTTGGCGTCAGGCTAATCCAAACATCGTACATTTTTGGTGGGATGTAGATAATGCCGTAAAGACAACCGTCCGGCAGCGAATCAAAACCGAAGTCCGCGGCATACGCTTCTCCTACAAAAGCGGCATGCTCTTCATCACCCTTCCCTCCGGTCGGCAGCTTGCCTATGTGAAACCCCGTATTGGGGAAAACCGTTTCGGCGGAGAATCCGTCACCTATGAAGGAATCGGCGCCACAAAGAAATGGGAAAGGATCGAATCTTACGGTCCGAAATTCGTGGAGAACATCGTTCAGGCAATCTCCCGGGATCTCCTGTGCTTTGCCATGAGGAACCTGTCCTTCTGCCAGATCGTCGGCCATGTTCATGATGAGGTGATCATCGAATGCAGCCCGGAGGTCTCTGTGCAGAGCCTCTGCGGCATCATGAGCAGATCTCCGGACTGGATGCCGGGCATCCTGATCCGCGGAGATGGATATCAGTGCGATTTTTATCAAAAGGATAGTTGACGTAAAACACCGCCGGAGCTGCTGCCCTGGCGGTGCTATTTTTATTCATACACAAATATGGACGACATCATCTGATAATGCTGTGGCTGCCCCATTGCTTCAAATATCTTCTTTGTCAGATCCTTATAAATCTCCGGTGCGATACTATCCTCAACAAAATGCAGACCTTCATTTACTCCAAACGAATCAGCCGCAAGGTAATTGATCATAGACGACACCATGCGAAGTTCAATTGTATCTTCCTCCCCTGTAGATTCATCAATTACTTTCACAAACCGATGACGATTCTTTACCAGAATGATATCCTGAAGTGTATGCCCATCATAGCCGCAGATCTGGATAAAATAGTACTCCAGAATCCTCCGGATCACATTCTTCAATGTAATAGAACTCTTAACTTCATTATATTCCGTCCACAATGCGGCATAAGAATTCTGCACTGGATTATAATTTTTCTTTTCTGAAGGAGCAGCTTCGTTTTTCGTAATGCAGTGCTTAATCACAGACTTATTGTCATACTTCGTGATCAAATAAAAGGATACTCGCAGATAGTTCTTTTCCTGGTTCACTGTTACTTCCCTATGGAAATATGCGTTATGAGTCAGAATAAATATCTGCTTTATATAATCGCCCTTCTCTGGCTTTTCTCCTAATGTGACATTGTTAAGGCAGATTGAAATCATCTGCCGCACCAGAGAACTAACGATAAATAAGGTGCTGCTGTCCATACTGGAAACCGGATCATCGATTACTACTATCTTATCACGCATATCACGGCCATCCGTGATCATCTCTTCTCCATGATTCGTAATTATAACTTGGGCATCTCGAGTACAACCGCTGCCATGAACCAAATTACAGAAGTACAGGAATGCGATAAAGTTTCTTTCACCTTCACTCAGCCTGTCCGCTACCGTACCATCTTCTCGAACAATCTGATATTGGTTCTTGCTGGCAGGATGTTCCTGAATATTAAAGCCTTGGAATCCTGAATCTCTAAGCATCTTATTCATGTTTGCGATTGCTTCTTCTGTATTCACGGTATGCTTATTCAGCTCGTTGATTTTTTCAGCAAGCGACATAGCATAAGCTTGTTTTTTCTTTGACGCATCGTCTATTTTTTTCTGATCATCCAAGACTTTTTCAAGATCAGAATTGTACTTGGCAATGGTATCCCCTACCCGGAATGCCATTAATTCCCATACTTGTTCAGTACATTCTTTCTTTTTGGTTCTTGCTGCATTAACAATGTTGTTGTTCTCTTTTATCTGTGTATTGAATTCATCAATAAGCTCATTCAGTTCCTCTAAGTAAGGTGCAATGGGATCAAGAAGCATTTCGCTACTTGGTTCCTTGATTTTCTGTTCGATAATCTGGATATTTGCACCAATGGCATTCTTCAGAATTGTCATCTTATCGCGATATTCCGTCGGATCTATTTTGGGATATACATCCTGAAGGTTATCTTGAAGAACCCTCCAAAGATTATTACCGGCTGTTTTGTACGCTTGAAGTAATTGCCCCAAAGCACTGACTTCCTGCTGATATGATTCATCAAAACAATCCGCCAGATCCTTCTCAAAAGTCGCCGGCATCTTCTGCTGACAATAAGGACATTTACCGTCGGGCGTATTATGATATTTCTCATGCCCTTGACGAACCCAGTCCGTTGCATTGAGTGCTTTTATAAATCTTGCAAAATCCGTATCGCTACTGCTAACAATACGTTTTGAAAGCAATTCCAATCCAGGAACTGTGTCCATCACTTCTGTATCAGAAATCCGCTTAAAGAGGTTATATGTTCTTGCATTCCGATCGAATACCGTATCATACAGTTTTTTCAATTCATCTTCATCGTGACCGGTAGGCGCCTGCACTGTCCGGATCTTTGACAGAAACCCTTTCTTTGTCTTAGTGCCAGACATCTGAGTCTCAGGGAACTTTTCTCTGATCGCTTTTGTCAGATTCCAACAATCATTTTCTAACGTAGTTCCCATGGTTGTCAGCACGGATTCTTTCAGCTTTTTCTGTTTAAGAAGCTCTCCATACTCCCGATCCACATCGTCTTTTTCTTTCTTTGTGGCATTTAGGTCATCCTCCTGCTTAATACCTTCTTTATCAATCATGAAGACACCTGGCAGATGTTCTAACTGACGGAAATTCTCCCGGATAAAATCATCATTATATACAAGAAAGTTAAAGTCTCTGTGCGTTTTTCCCGGTTCGAAAAGAACACCCTTTGGCTCTTCGCCACCGGACAATTCATTTGCGGGCCTCTTCAGCTTCGCTATCTCTCTTGCAATAGTTGTTTTTCCTACACCATTGTTTCCAAAAAAATAATTTACGTATGTAGGATTGATTTTTACCCCGTGGTATGTCGCTGACGATATTGTCAGTTCTTGTATACCTGTAACCAGTTTCTCCGCCATTAGCAATGCCTCCTTTAAGACAGAGTGAATACAGAAACGCCTATCTCTTTTAATGTCGTAACCAGATCGATTCTCTTGATTGCCCAGTGAGTATGATTCAACTCATTGAATCTATCATTACCATCTATCCCAAGATCAAATAAGTTCTCGTTAAGAATCTTCTGCTGAAGCGCATTCAATACTCTGTAATATATCTTGATCCCGTTATCCTGGACTTTAACGTCCGTAACCAGCCCGTAGTATGCCATCTGATCATCATCGGTTTTCCCCATTTCATGATTCTCGGAGCAGAAAATGGCAGGGAATGTCTTTATCTGTTCGATTGCCTCCGGTTCCAACCCGTTGACCTTATCCCGTATATAGTCCGATGTGAGTTTGGAATTCAATGCACGATCTTTAGTCACATAAAAATGTCCCTGATCATAAAATGTCTCTTCAAATTGCACAAAGAGATTATAGTATTCATGACTGGTTCCATAATTTCCGGAGATTACTGCCTGCCTCTGATCCGTGGCTGCAAAATACATATTGTTGGTGATATTTCCGGTTGTGATAGAATCCGCGCGATTCACATTAACAATCTTCTCTGCCTGCTGATTTACTCCTGCTACATTATTTGAAAGACCTGCAGGGCCGGTCTTCTGTATCTCATTTGCCATGATTGATTACTCCTATATCTGTAAGTGTTCTACATGCTCAATATTCACGATCTTCTCTGCTCTTTGATTGAATACTGTTTGGGCATTCAAAATCTGATTTGTTCCCTGTCCTCCAGCTTCTCTTTGTTTACAATATTCATCGTCCCGATCCTCTTCCGCCTTATTATCTGAATCCGTATATTCTGTGCTTTCCGGTGTTCCAGATTCATCTACAGAGTTGGTCACAACCTTCTTAAACGATATTTCCTTATCCAAAGCGTAGCGCTCTCCAACAGTACCTACATATTTGTAAGGAGCTTGGCTTGTTTTATGGTGCAGCCATTGGCCAACAGTTTCGGCACCCAAAGTGTTTTCCGATCCACGTTTCGTTATGATAAAGTGCCATACAGACAGCAGAAACGGCCTTGCACCAATGTTAGAAAGCTTTAAAAGCCCCTTTTTATCTATTACTCTGCCACCGGCCTGTACCACAAATTCGGCATCATCTTCTATCGTTCTGTCCAGATCAATAACCTCAAGCAGTGCTCTGACCAGCTTCTTTCCAAGATCACCATCATCAATAAAAGCATCGATAAAGCTATCCATTTCCTCCAGCGCAAGAGCGTAATTGCCTCTGACCTTTTTATCATACGCATCGACTAAATACTGAGTCTCAAACCGCAGCCAGTCCGTGCTGTTTTTTTCACACAACTTATATTGATTCTTATGAGCAGTGAAGGTACTGTCCGAAAAATGCTCATTAAAACCATAAAATGTTCTTACTAATCCCTTCAGGCAGGTAACATCGTTAATCGCTTTTTCTTTTGCTTTGTACCCATCCAGTTCATTGAGACGGATACGCCTGTCTTTCTTTAATGCCTGCAAAAGCAGGATGTAAAAGGTGCCTCCACAGAGGAAGGGAATGTTCATTTCACCCATTCTTTATCCCCTTTCAAAAAGAATAAACCTAATAAACCTTATAAAGCCATTTTGCCCTGTTTAGGTATATTGACCCCAAACTTTATAAACCCGAAACTCCTATCAGCAAAGGATAAAGAACCTTTTTATCCTGCGCCACCTTCGAAGGAAGGTCCTCGACGGGGGGACAGTCACAGAGTAAATGAGAGTCCATCAGCGACAAGGAGATTTCAAATATGAAAAAAGATATTAAACGTAATTCTATCGTGTTCGTAAAGAACCCTTTTCCCGGCTCAGCCGGAAGTCACATCATGCAGGGCGACCATTATGCTGTCGTTTGTCAGAACAATATGGGAAACCGTTATTCCGACAGCGTGATCATCTGCTACATCACATCCAAGGTGAAACGCCTGGACATCAGAACCAATGTGCCAATCCAGTGGTATGCCGGTCTTGACTACAAGCCTGCAATGATCAAGTGCGGACAGATCATGACAATCGACCGCGATGACATCATTGAAGTTGTAGACACCTTACGACCAGAGGACGAAATCCGTTTCAATTTGGGTCTCAAAGTATCCCTTGACCTGAAGGACAATATCTTCTCTTAATCACAGGAGGCATTGACTATGTACAAAATCCGCCCACCCAACACACTGGATCAATGATCCAACCATAACAATACAGCACTTTAAAAATTGAATCTGATTGCTTTGATCTAAGCGCGCATAAGCAGGAGGATGCACATACCGTTTCGGCCAGATCCGCAGGATCCGTCTGAAACGTTGTGCCTTGCCTCTTTGTTTGTGTGCCTTTTTTCAGGCCAACGGCAAGGACAGTCTCAGCAGTGTGCATCCTCCGATTTCAGGCAATCGCCGTGAAAAAGGAGATTTTATTATGAATAAGTACACTTCTGAGAAAACCAGCGACAAAAAATATTATGTACTCTTTGAAACCGATGAGGAAGGCATTCGCCAGTACAAAGCCGCCTCCGAACAGGAGCGCATCGGCACTTCTCTCTCCAAGATGCGTGTCGAAGGCGAAATGGTTCCGGCTATCAAACTGGAAGTCGATAAAGCCACCTATGACACCTTCAAGAGGGATCAGTGGATGGAAGAATACCGCTACAAACAGGAAAACCGCTGCATCATCGGAGGAACAGGCGGTAAGTCCAGATTCTGCCCCGGCAGGATCCCAAATCCTGAATACAAGGCAGGCGGCACCGCTCCCAAAACCATTATGAACGACTGCGCTAAGTGTCCGTATTACAGATCCTTCAAATCAGCAAAGGGCAAGGTTTTCTTCTCTACCCTCATCGTCACCGATGACCATGGAAATGAGGCCCCCTTTGATCCCGCATCACCGTATCCACTCAATCAGGCGGACAAGTACATGGAACTTTTGTATGGCCTGATCCGCTTTATCAAGGCACAACATCCGAAATACAGTAAATACACGGAATTGGTGGAACTTCTTGGGCATGAGCACACCCTCAAGGAAGCTTCCGTCATTCTCGGCAAACCGTACCGGACACTTTACGGCTGGATCCTTACTCTTCGCCCGATCTTTGACGAATATATGGACACTGTGAGTCACAACTAAGTTTATGGGACCCATCTGCGAAATCATCCGCAGATGGATCCATTCTTGTTTACAAATAGCAAAAGTGTATCAATCATCAAACCCAAAATCTGTGATTTTTAATGTCCGGCAATTCTCTGATACTGTCCTGACAGTGGAAGCAGGAATCCCTTTTGGAGCATGGACATTTACCTCTAAAGTCAGTTCAACATTGCTACCATCTACCGCCATAAGATGCTGGATTATTTCCTGGACATAATTATTCATATCCCGGTTCACCCGCGTTGTATCCAGTTTTGCACTCATATAAAATCTGGTATTCTTTGGAAAATCTGAGGTATTCCCTCCGCCAGTATAGTTTCCTGATCCTGTCTGTCCACCTCCGCCAGACACACTGCCATTTTCCCCATGACCAATTCCTTCTTGATCACTTGTTTGTGCAGTTCCGCCAGTATGCGACTCTTCTTGTTTTTCCGCTGCAATCTGTTTCAATGCAACATTAATTTTCACCAACAGATCCGACGGATTTACTGAAAATACAGTCTTATTATATTTCAAATCCACATACCGGTTTTTATTATAAGCACCGGCTAAAGCAAAATATTCATCTGATGCAACCCCGCGAAGAATTGTATCTTCCAGAACAGAATAATTGGCCAATCGAGGCAGATAACAATATGTACTCAAATATTCCCACAGTTTTTTTATCTGGATATCATCACTGTCTTTCCACAGCAGATCATCCAGGGACATCTGCAAAAGAGCCGGCGCCCAGTTTGTGATCACCTGCTCGTTCTGTATCATCTTCTTAGCAGCTTTGGCTACAATATTTTCATCTCCACCGCCAATATTACTGATCTCCCACTGAATAGTCTTCAAATCTTCGTTTGGATCAATAAACGGAACCAACAGCCAACAGTAGGTTTCTTTTATACGAAGCGCTACGGTCTGATTACTGCGGTTCAGATTATTGTCTGTCTCTCTGATCTGATTTCCGTCCAGATTTAGCTCGTCTTTTTCGGACATGATAGACTTCCATGCAATAAAACGTCTTACTTCTGTCTCCAAAGAATTTAGATTATCATAGTCCGGTGCTACAAACGCAATCATATTTCGATAAATCCGCGGAGATGAACCGCGATGATTCAAAATCTCATTCACCGTCTCCATCGCTTTGCAGGACTTCGCAGTTCTTTTATAAGTATCGACTGTTCTTAAGAGGATAAGTCTCACTGCCTGATCATCCGGCACATCCAGTGAAGAGGCCGGGCACGGATGAATTCCCGCAAAAGGTTGTTCCTTACGAAGCTTTTTCAGCCGGGATTCAATTTCCATACTTACGGACTCTTGACTCACCTGAGAAGCACGATCTTCTGCCGTCTTTCTCAAAGTAGGTCTTGTATCATACCAGTACCGACTTCCATTTACATTATTATAAAGGTATGAAAGAGAACCGTGAAGAGTATTCAATGCATCATTAAAATCGGATATATTTTCTCCGGGCTGTACCACACCCAGGCGGATTCTCGCAGCTTCCAAACCTCTTACTGCCTGATCTCGAACTGTAGGAGCACTTCCCAACATGATTGTCCGGGCAACACGCCTTGCGGCCAATTTCTGACCATAGCGGACATTCGCCCTATCCTTCTGATAAGGAATCGAATCCTTACCATCCACTTCACGATCGATGATACTGTTCCATGTATCCGGCAAATGTCTCACCAATTCGTCTCTCACATTTGGCATATCCAGTGGAATGGACCCCGGCATGATCATTGCACCCGCATCATTTGCCATCCACAATTCATGAATCACTGCTGCCATCAGACGCAGAACACCTCTTGTTCTCTGGAAACGCTCCAAAGTTGCCCAGTCTTCATAGAGCCGGTCAAAGACTTCCGGATGGATTGGATAGCAAGCAACCATTCTGTCCCGGTAACTCACTTCCTTCACCTCAATCGGAAAATCCGTACTATTCTCCTGATACATGCTGCTGAATGCATTGCAGACTTCATCTCTGGCCTCTTCATTCTTGCAGTCCAGGAACAATCTTCTTCGCACAACCTCAAATCCCTCATTGGCCGCCACCGGCTTCCAGATGGATTCCATTCGACCAAACGTATGCTCAATCGTTTCCAACGCAGTCTTCCCTGCTTCACCGCCGATCTCAATCTCTGATTCCGGAATAGATGCTACTACAATACTGTTTTCACTCGCACGTGCCGCCTCTGTGATTTCCTGAATAAATGTGATAAAATTATCATAGGAACCGGCCGGAAGACCTTCCACGCCATAAATTTTCTTAGCATAAGCAACCAACTCATCCATAAGAATCAGACAGGGACCGCATTCATTCAACAGAATCTTCAGATTTTCTGATCCCGGAGAGACACCCTTTCTGTCTGCATCTGCTACAATCGCATAAAGATCCGGTCTTCCTGCGGATGTAACAAGCTGGTAAGCCATTTCGCCCCATATAGTGCTTACTGTATACTTGGGAAGATTAGCCGGATTCCTCTTTTTCGTCGGATCAAGAGCAGTTCCTACCAGAACCGCTACATTTGCTCTCGGAAATTCATCCAGACCAACCCTTTCCAGTACATGCTTCAGATTTGGTACTCTTGCAATGCTGATTCCGCCTCTAGCAATATGATAAAGAGCCAGCATACTATGCGTCTTTCCACCACCAAACGCAGTTTTCAGCTGAATGACAGGTTCGCCGCCTTTTCCAGAGATTCTCTGTAAAGATTCCGTCAAAAGTCCTGCCATCCCTTCTGTAACATATGTACGGGCAAAAAACTCGACCGGATCCCTGTACTCATACGCTCCTTCTCCCCGGGATACCTGGGCAAGGTCTGCAGCAAATTCCGCAGCCCTGTATCTTCCTTCTGCCACATCCGGATGAGGCTGCATGACCTCCCGCCAACTTGGAAGATTATGGCCGACATTTCGTTTTAATACACCGATGCTAGTTTTTATTTTCTTATCGGGAACGGCAGCTTCCATATCCTTCACAGTTGTAGATCCATCCGCCGATCCATAGCGCACTGTGCGGTAAAGAGCCCTGATTTTTTCAGTACACTCCGTATCGCCAAAGCCCTCACTCAGAAGTGCCATCGTATCCAGGGCTCTTTCCGCATACCTGCTGTCCAGATCCTGCTGTCCGATGTGAGCCGTGTTATTCCGAATACCCATCAACTCCTTGGACCATGTACGATAATCGATTGACAGCTTTGCCCGGAAAACATTCCACTTCCAGTCAATTAACCTTAGACAGGTCGCAATGTCCATCGAATCCACCAAATCCGCATAATCCCCGCTGTCAGGAAGGTCACGGCCTTTTTCCCCCAGTGTAGTCAATACTTCCTGCCACCATTCATTATGGTATTCTCGGTTTAGTTCCTGCCCGATATATCCGGCAAGAATCGGATGTAAGATACGAAATCCCTTTTGAACAAGTTCGTAATTCTCCTGCATGTCTAACCCTCCCTGATTTCCTCATTTGTTAACTCTGGTAAATGCGCTCTTTTGTAGTCTGCTGTTTCCTGCTCAATTAACTGCAATGCATCATGAACATGCATCTTTCCTCCATCAGCATTCAGGACATATTCATATCTTGTGAAAACAGACAGACCCAGCCCCATGGCCAAAATCCATTTATCCTCATCTGCCACACCATGAGCATAATCTCTATCTAATAGTTCCGGCAACTCCCTGCGCAAATTATTAGTCCACATCCGCCGCGTGGTTTTCTGCGCCTCGGCCTTCCTTTTTCGAAATACCACTAGCACTCTTACAGACTCAAATCTGTCATTCGCCTTTTCTGTTCGAATTGGCCATACTCTTGTAATCTGAAATCCTGCATCTATGATGCTCTGCAGCAATATTTCCCATGCAGATTTTTCCGTATTTCCATTATTCTTAATCATCGCCTCATCACTTTTACTGTATTCATAAAATGCCATGGACGGATAATCATCTGATGCATATGCGGCAAAATTCAGAAAGAATTTGCGAACTCCATCAAAATATGCGGTACGCCCCCTCCTGGCATCTCCGCCATAATGTTCTGGAATCGAAGACAGTTCTTCCTTCGATGTCACAATCTTCTCAAATAGTTTTGGATATACATCAAGCAGACACTTACGGAGCCAGATATAAAAATAGTCAGACAAATCTGCATATCCCACATTATCCAGATATGGAAGCTCGGTAAAAAGAATACTGTTGGGGGAATAATCCCGTCTTATTCCATCAGCCTGCGTAACTAATACATTCCCACCGCAAGACAGATTACGAATTGATTCCACAACATTTTTAAGACAGCTTTCGTAATTTCCTGTTGCATCTGAAAACGGATTTCCTTCTGCAAAGGTCCACGTCATAGGAATTGCCTGCCTTGTAAATGAAGCCCGTATATTGCCTTTACGATTATCCCAGGTGCAGATCGTAGAATGGTAATTCGTCATCCTCCCCAACACAAGAGCCAAATAAACACTGACGGCCTGTCCATATGCCAATGCACCCTTTCCTCCGTCTTCTAAGCCGATCTGATCATCATCCATACCTGCTTTTCTGGCATCGGAAACAACTACATCTCGGTATTTTTGTATCAGATTACTCAGTTCACAAAGCATCTTTAACTGCCGTGAAGTATAGAGATCCTTATATTCCAACATTCCAAAGGCAGGAGTACTGAACCATCTGGTATTGTCCGGCAGCTTTCCCACAGGAAGTTCATCCGGCGCATCCACGTCTGCCGCACGGATTTGCCGATCTGACGGAGCATAAAAATCTCTTCCATCTTCCCCAGATACAGCTACTGCCATAAGCAGATTTCGAACATTTCCTTTTACTCCCTGCTCCTTTACATAGGCCTCTGTTACCTTTTCCCCACAGAAAGGGCATACAAATTTCGCGCCTATGACTCCGATTTTATTTGTCATCTTTTCCTTTGGGCAAATCCCCCGATGAATCCGGAATGTGGTCTTGCCTTCCGCCAGAATTGGTTCTGCCCAGTATTCCTTCCCCTTTTTCTGGGATAAAACAAACCCGCTTCCAAGAGGCATTCTGGCCTTACAGGCCGGATTTGCACATTCTGTAGTTCTAACCCAAATCCAGGAGAAAACTTCTTTTCCATTTTCTTCTGGATAAAGGAACTTTAATATCTCTCTGGCTTCTTCGCCAATCTTTTTTCCATAATGAGACACATCTCCAGCAAGCCCCCTACTCCCTGAAGAAAACTCCTTTTGACTTCCGGGATGAACCGCAGATATATTTGCAAAACGAATCGGGATCTCCGCTACTGCTTTCGTCAAAAGCGTAGCCAAGGAATTTAAATCACTGGCATCCACCGGTACACCTATGTTTTTCCCGGCAATAACCAAGCCGCCAAATCCTGAAAATGGATCAGCTGTCACCAAAGATCCTTCATCCAAATATTTGCTTTTTACATATTCCCTCGCTGACCGTACTGCTCCAGAATGATTATTTGCAATTTCTGTAATCAGCTCGCTTGCCTCCGCGTCATCCTCATCAACCAAAGCAGAGAAAAGTACGGCTGTTGATGAGTCAATGGGACTACGGTTCCACCACAGATGCAGATTACCCGGATGTCCTTTTCGTGCCTTGTCACGTATGGCTGAAGCTGACAATTCCTTCAAGGGGATCCAATTCTCTATTAACTTTTTCTTCGGCAAACCGCAATCTCCTTCCATATTTATTCTTTGGTATCATAGTCAAACAATGTCATCTGTTTTGGCTCTACTGCCTTCAACGCCGCTGCTCTGGATTGAATATCTGGCCAAGCTACAACTAAGGAATTGTATGCATAGGCTTCGTCTGCCCAATTCTTCTGTTCCGCAATTGTATATAGGCGGTATGCCAGGTCTTTTGCCTGTTCAGCATTGGAGCCGAACATATTTGCTACAATCTGTGCGCAGGCTTCTACCCCACCCTTGGTCATTGCTTGTGTAAGCTGCTGCGTAAGCATCCATACACATTTTTCATCGCAATCTACTCTCTCCGGCAATTCTGAACGCTCAAGCAGATGCACTATGCCTGCCTTTGCATAAAGCATACCCCGTGAAGACATCATCGGAATGGATGTACTCTTGGCTGTAGCCAAGATTTCAGCATCGCCATATTTAATATCATTAAAAGCATTCTGTGTATAAAGATCCACACAGAAACGACTGGAGGAATCCATTTCACCCACCTGCTCATTGAAATAAAGATCTATTTCTTCATTAATCACCTGTAACGCACTTCTAACAGTCATTGGCGAGCCATCCGCTTCAAGTACCTGTCTATATCGAGAGAACACTGCCATGCCTGGTCCAATCGATGATTGGGCCAAATCCACAGGGGCAATATTACTATCTCGCAATTGCTTTAAAGCGGGCCTTAGTTCTTTTCTCAAAATATTCACAAGATTCCTTCTGGTAATCTGTGGAGCACTTTTATCTCTTTTTCTACAAACTAAAACAATTGATGAAGCTAAGGCATTTGCTCCTAAACTTACATTTCTAGCGGCCCTCTCCGTTCTTATAGGCCATGTACCTGTAATTGAAAATCCAGCCCTGATAATAGCTGATAGCATAGTTTCCCATCCTGTTGAAGCAACTTCGCTATTTTCGTCAATACTACTCTGTTTATACGCATAGTAAATTGTTACAGGTATGTCTTCCCTTGCATACAAATTGAGTTGTCTACATGTTTCAAACATCCCAGATTCAAAAAATTCTTTTGCTACATCGTTATCTCCATCAAAATGATACGGTGTTGCAACCAACTCCTCTTTCTTGGGTACTAAAATAGTCCTAAATATATCAGGAAAAACTGTTCTTAAGCTATATCTCATCCAAACATAGAAAAAATCAGACAAATCCGCATAACTGATATTGTCATAATATGGTGGATCCGTTGATATCATAATATTTCTCAAACCACAATCCATTTGTGCATCAAACTGTTTTACATATGACTTCTTTTCTATTGAGACGTCAAGTGATGCAACAAGAGCTTTGACATACCCAGAAAGTATAACATTATATGACCCAGAACTACCACTAAAAGGATTTGCTTCAGCAAAATCCCACGCCATTGGTATAGCTTGCCTTCCAAAAAATGATAACGGACATTGGGCTAGAGGTTTCCACATTGTTAGATTTGAATGCAAGCATGCCATCTTATCAAGCAAAAATGCCAAATGTACAGCTATTACCTGGCTATAAGCAAAAGCTCCAACTCCGCCATTTTCGATAGATATGTGATCATCATTCATTCCAGCGGTAATAGCATCTCTCTCGACTTCTTTTCGGATAGTATCTATAAGTTTTGCCATAATAGAAAGTGTATTTAACTGTCTGTTTGTAAAAAGATCGGAATAATCATACAATCCATATAGTTGGGTCCTTATATCTCGAGGATTATACGCAATTTCACCGACCGGATATTCAATTGGCTTATTGACTTTTGCAGCATCTATTTGTTCCCTATCCGGCGTTAAATAGACTCTTTTCCCCTTACCCTCAGCAACTGTAGCCATCATTCTTTCATACATGCGCCCACTAGATGCCTCATTTCTAATATATGTCATATCTATAGGATTACCGCAACACAGGCATATTGCACCTTTTCTAGACATGGTTCCTTTCTGATCTGATTTTCCCGGTTTTACAATGAAAGAGAGTTTTTTATCAATATACTTTACCTCAACATGATGAAGATTTCCTTTTTTCGTTGATATATCAAAAGATTTTGCCAAAGGAACTTCACATCCACAAGCTGGATTCGGACATTTAACTGTCCTCGTCCAAATCCAAGAAATAACGTTTGCACAACCTCCTCCTAATTCTTTTGATAATTTAACTTTCGGATAATTTGAACCCACGATTCTTTTAGCTTCCTCATTAATTCTTTCTCCATAATATTGCACGTCTTCCGCATGACCTGTAATCCCCTCCCATTGTGTTTGAAATAATTTTCTTGATCTCGGGTTAACTGGAGAACTATTTGGAAACAATGCTGGAAATTCAATCATCACTTTATTAATCATTACTGCAATAGGATTCAAATCATGTGCATGTGTTTCAAGCCCCAATCTTTGAGCTTCAAACGGAATTGCTCCACCGCCGCAAAAAGGATCCAATAAAGCAGGAGGATTATTATTTGTTGATTTTATAATCTCTTTTTTTGCCTGTTTCAGAATAAATTCATCATTGGAGTTCTCCCATTCTACTAGAGATTCTAAAACTTTAAATAGCCGATTTCTCTCTCTGTTTTGGTCTTCCTCTGTAGGAAAAAGATCCGGATGCGATGATGGGTCATCAACTAGCGAAGCCCAAATTACTGCCCGCGCAGTGGTAAACGGACGTCTTGCCCAATACTGATGTAGATTACTTGGATGCGCATGACGAATTTGTTTTTCTTTCTCAGCTTCTAAATTAATTTTTTCCAGAGGCAGCGCCACCTCAATCAGTTTTTTCGTTGCCATAACTTTCTCCTTTATTTCTGATACAAAATCTCCGCATTCTGGATCAATTCCTGTATATCATAATTCACACTGGTTGCGGTAAAATCCGGAGCATTCTTGAAGGGATGTCTCAAGTAAATCGTATGGCTGTTTTGCCCATCCACTTCCACGATTGCCAGAATAAATTCCTCTGGTTTATTCAGTGCCGTCAAAATTTCATTTTTACTGACAGTTACAGTGGTCGCACCTTTCTTCCGCCCCTTTACTTCTATGAAGCGAAGCGCATATTCTTCCATTCTCCGCCTCATGCTTTCCGGAATGAAGGACTCCACATCATATCCGCACTTTGCCGCGCTGACATCTTTCGGTCGGTAACCCAGGCTTCTTTCGATCTCGATGACCGCATTCATCGCAGCGTACTCAATCGACTGTCGGTCTCCCTGACTGAATGTGTTCACATTTTCAGTTCCAATCAGTTGATGAAGCAATCCCTTCGGAATAATTAATGCTCCGCCGGTAATCACCGGAGGCATCGGGGAAATTCTCCGTTCTTTTTCAATCTCCGCCAGTCTTACCTGCATCCGGGCTTCCAGTGTTTCTGCCCTACGGGCAGCAAGCTTTGAATTTAACTTGGCATTTGTTTTGCCAGCAGCTTCTTTCTGCTGTAAATCCGCCGCACGGTAATCCCAATACTGTATCTCCGCCGTCATTCTGTCCTTCACAGCTTTGGCTATTTTATCCAGCATGACTTCTTTTCGCTTTTTCACCTCGGAGAAATGTTCCGGTATCAGATGTTCGATTGCATAACCTTTTGCCAGATTCTCCACACCCGTACACAGCCAGGCCTGTGACTGCATCCATTTGCGGATTGCTTTTGTCTCCGATTCCTCTGCGGCACGATAATCCAGATATGGCGCATACCCAGCATTGGAAGCAGTTCCATCTTCTTTGATCTCAACAAAATGAATATGTTTGGAAATCGTCCTGCGGTTTTCGTTCTTCAACAGTATTCCATCTTGTACTGCATCTTCAATATAAAACAGGAGACGTGCGTCCTGACTATAATCATTTTCATCAATAAAAATGGCTCCTCGTTTCATCGTATCCACGTTGCGCTCTCGAATCAGATCGATGGTCGCTTCCAGAAGCGGATGCCCGGGACAGATCATCTCGGCTTGTGGTTTGCCTTGTATGTTACGAAATTCTTTATCAAAACATATCCTCTCGTAGCGATTCAGAACATGTTCTCCAAATCCTATCTGCATATCACGATTCCGGACTGCATAAGGAACGGAAGTAATCTCATACCTTCCTTTTTCTCTTCTTCGGATCTTCCCGCCAACACTCTGAAATGCTTCTATGAAAAATGCTTCGATAAAATGAGGCTGAAGCTTATGAGCCTCAATCCGCTCCATATCCTCTTTAATCGCATGGACAACTCCGATATCCATCACATCATCCGTCAATGCCCGTTCATTGAGTAACTTTTTAAGTTCTTTCGAGTTCATGGAATAATCTACGACCTCATTCAGCCGGTTCCTAACCTTCGGATCGTTTCCATAGCGCACTGCTTCGATCAATAATTCTCGTAAGGATTTATTTTCAAAGGTAACCTTCCCCAGAATATCAAATACTTTTCCTCCCAAAGCCTGTCTCTCTTCTTCCAGTTTAGCAAATAGCCGTTGGAAAACAAAGCCTTCTCTGGTTTCCTGCGCAACCAGATTCCATAAATGGCAGACTTCTGTCTGTCCGATACGATGAATACGGCCAAAACGCTGTTCCAGACGATTCGGATTCCAGGGCAAATCGTAATTGATCATCAGGTGCGCCCTTTGAAGGTTAATCCCTTCACCGGCCGCATCCGTAGCAATCAGGATCCGAACGCCAACATCTTGCTTAAACAACTCTTCTACTTTTCTTCTCTCATCACGGATCATACCGCCATGAATGGTGACTACGGATTCATCGCTTCCCAAGAGTGAACGGATTTTCTCTGCCAGATATTTCAGTGTATCTTTATGTTCTGTAAAAATGATCAGCTTCTCTCTGTTTCCATTTTCTCCGAACATGGCTTCATTGTCCTGAAGAAGATGTGACAGTTCATCCCATTTCCGGTCTACACCGCTCACACGTACCCGATTTGCCATCTGCTCCAGTCGCTTCAATGTACGGATTTCTGCCTCCAGCTCTGCGATTGTAGCTGCCGCAGATGCATGATCTACCACAGCCTCTTCCATCTTTTCCGTTTCTTCTGCAGATAAATCATCGTCATCCATCTCATCAAAATCAATACTGTATTCCGCCGCTCTCTTGCCCAGACGCTCTTCTGCCAGTCTATGCTCCAGCCGCTCTCTTCTTCTGCGGAGCGACTGATAGATGGCTTCAGGGGATGATGCCAATCTTCTCTGAAGAATGGTAAGCGCAAATCCTACCGTTGTTTTTCGCTCATTATTCAGCTTATCCGCCCGGTTAAATTCTTCCTGAACATATTCCGTAACCGCTGCATAAAGCTTTGATTCCTCAGGGGACAGATCATAATTGACCGTATAAGCGATGCGTTCCGGAAACAAGGGTGTCCCATCAAATTTCAATAGTTCTTCCTTCACCAGACGACGCATCACATCACTGACATCGATCGCCTGCTGCGAATTGCCATGCGTTCCCTCAAATCGATCCGGATCCACCAGGGACAGAAACAGATGGAAGTCCTCTTCTTTGCCATTATGAGGGGTTGCCGTTAGAAGGAGAAAATTTCTCGTAATATTTGACAAAAGCCTTCCCAGTAGAAATCTTTTTGTGTATTTGACTTCTCCTCCCCACACCGTTGCTGACATTTTGTGAGCCTCATCACACACAATGAGATCCCATTCCGTAACCTTTAGCTTTTCCTGTATCCTTTCGTTTCTTGCAAGTTTATCCAGTCTGCAAATACAGAAATCCACTTCCGAAAAAATATTCCCGCTGGCTACAGACTCGATTCTATCATTTGTAAGGATTTCAAAGCGCAAATGGAATTTTGAAAACAATTCATCCTGCCACTGTTCCGCCAGACTCCCCGGCGATACGATCAGGCATCTTTTCAGATCGCCTCTGACAATCAGTTCCTTTATAAACAGGCCAGTCATAATGGTCTTTCCTGCGCCCGGATCATCAGCAAGGACATACCTAAGGGGAAGTTTCGGCAACATTTCCTGATAGACCGCAGAAATCTGATGCGGAAGCGGCTCCACCGACGATGTATGTACAGCCAGATAAGGATCAAACAAATGTGCCAGGCTGATTCTGTAAGCCTCTGATACAAGACGCAACTGCTCTCCGTCAGCATCAAAACTCCAGGGAAGATGATTGTCCTGAACACTGATCTCTGCTTCATCATCCCTGTAAAGTAACCGTACATCCGGAACTCCCCGACTGTTCTTATATGTAATTTCTATAACGTTAGAACCATACCATTGTACTGCGACAATATTAACTGGCTCATCCCCGTTGATGCCCAATACACTGCAGCCAACTGTAAGGTCTTCTAGTCTGGCCATATTCTTCCTCCAAAACCGCGTATTTTAATGATAATTTCATCTTTACTGTATTATGATGTATCCTATATCCAGTACACGTTTATATCTTTATCACACAGCATGTCTATCTTATTAGACATCCGCACTTTTTCCGCTGCTGATCCACTCATCCAATTCGCTCTTCTTGAATTTCCACAGTTTCCCTACCTTATAGGCAGGAAAGTCGTCTTTTTTCTTAATCCAGCCTCTGATTGTAATAACACTAACTCCAATATATTCGGCTGCTTCTTCAATGTTAATATAATTATCCGTAATATACTCGTTAGCCATGTATACCTCCATATTTCTGCTTTCCTGTCATCTTAAATTCCTACTTATAAAGCATATCACTATGCTCATTATCTTACAATTCTTTTTTGATGTTTCCTGATATTTTGTTATATTTCTTTCATCATTTATTATCAAAAAACACTCTATAGCATTCGTCAGAATTTGCTCATGATATACATGTAAAAACCGCTCAAGGGCATCCCCCTCAAGCGGCATATATAAGTATCTATTATCCTTTCTGTTCGTCCTCTTCCTGATTATCCGTAACAGAAGTCTGCATCTGATCTTGTTCTGATTGTTCGCTCTCTTGAATCGAATTAGTCTGCATCCTCTGATCACTCGAACCAGTCACCGGTATCAAAGAAATCGATCCATCTCTCATCGCTACATCCAAACCATAGTTGGCATCTATGATTTCATAAATTACCGCCGCAATTAACGATCCAGCAATCGCTAATTTGATGGTTCCACCCTTGCCGGTAAAAATAGACGCTATTCCATTCATCATGCTATTATTCATTATAAGACCTACCTTTCTCTCGTCTGATGCTATTTAACCATGCCTGATATTCTGTTTTTGACAGCTCCCCACTCAAAACGCTGTCTCGTTTTCCAGGAGACTCAATTTGTAGCATGCGTAGAAGCTCATCAACTTCTCCCGCTGCTTCTGGATTTCTGCGTTTATCGTTATATAAACGACAATAAGCATTCTTTTCCATTTTCTTTAGTTCATCGCCTTTCACCTTTGATCGATACACAACCTGCGGATAGTAGTCGTTACATGTACGCCCAGGATTCTGCGGTGAGGGGAATGGACAATATTTCGCACTATTCCGCTTAGCGGTAAAAAACTTATGGCACTCTGGATTATGGCATCGAACCACTTTAGTGGCAGCTTCAGTCAGATGTGAAAACTCAAAAACCGCCATCGCAAGAAAGCTGCTGATAACATATTGGTAAGTAAATTCTTCTCGATCAGAATCATAAATCGTGTGCATTTCAATACCCGGAACTACATCGGAATTATGCAATAGCTTACATCTTTCATCAAATGCTGCTCGTTCTTCCGGACTGGCTGTGCCAGATTTCACTGCCGCCATACCAATAAATAACGCATGTGCATTGCATAGGTCAATAATATAATTGTTATAACAAAGCCGTAGAAAATTGCCAACTGTATCAAAACCAATTTCTATTTCAAGCATATCGTTCATAGCAGCACGAACTCTTTCTTCATATAGAAATCGTGTTGCCGTCTTCGAATCCAGTGCTCGGCAACGTTCCATACAGCGAACAAAACTTCCCTGAGCAAGACGCTGCGCCGGAATAAAATCATCATAGAGAAGAGCCTCAAGGATATAATGCTCTGCAGCCTCGATCTCATCCTGCGTGAGAATGTTATCTTTCATCGGGCAATAATTGATGCAGTTCCGAAGTATTCTGGTAATATTATCAAGTGTCTCACCTTGAAATATCCTGCACAACAAATCGCCAACAGGATATTTCGTCATCATCGATCCCCTTGTAAATATGTTCATACCGTTCTCGTAAGAAATGATCAGACCATTCACTCGCATATTCCTTCTCCTTTCTTCTGGCTGGATTCGGTGGCCAACCGACTTTCGCTCAGATGATATGATCGCTAACGTCAATTTATATTATAGAGAAAATCCTTTATTTTACAATCCTTTTCGTTACATCTATTTAAGTCATATTAAAACTGAATTTTATAATTTCTAACAATGTGTAGGAATTAATAATTCTTAATACTCTCTGTCAACGTTCCGAATTTACCGCCTTTCCAAAATACATTTTCAATGCTTTCTCCATGATTTCAGAAACATCTGCTTCTCCAACATCCGCCAGATACGCATCGTAAACTTCTGCGTCGATCCATATCTTGACCGTCTTCTTTTCAGCCCTAGACTTTTCGTGGCATCGGAACACAGTCTCTGCTGTCTCCTGGTCAATCTTCCCGGTCTGTTTCCGAAGCTGCTCCGCCTGCTTGGGGCGAATCTTCTTGCCTTCCTGCTCTGCAACCTGACAGATCAAATTCTGCTCTTCTTCGTTCAGATAGGAGAGATGAACTGCCGCCATAAAAGGTAGCCTGCCATCATCCACCTGCTCCTTAAACTCCGAGATCAGATGATTCAGGCGCATCAGCCGGGAGACAGAACTTCCTGACAGTTCATATTCCTTCCCAACGCTATCTCTGCTCCTTAACTTGTGGTCACTGTGACCACAAGTTGATTTCTGTGGTGCGCCTTCCAGAGCAGCAATCTCTTTCACAATGTCATTCCGTTTCCCCTGACAGGAGATCTTCTCATGCCGTTCCTTCAGCACTGCTGCCTTTTCTGACGGCAGGAGATCCGTAAAGGACCGCTGGATCAGGTTCGTCTCAATCACATAGACATACGCCTCTTCCTCTGTCAGCTTATCCTTCACGATAGCAGGAATCTCTTTCAGCCCCGCCAGTCTGGCAGCGTTTGCCCGGTTGTGTCCGGCCAGCATCTCAAATCCCGTCTTTGTGCGTCTTACGATCACCGGATTCAGAACTCCATGCTCCCGGATACTCTGCACCATGTCATCCAGGCGTTCTCCCTCATACAACCGGAAGGGATGGTCATGAAACGGCGTGATCTTATCAATGGAAATTTGCAGAATACCATTTTCAGACACAGCCTTATCTACTGCAATGTCCTCCGTCAGTAAATCTAAAGCATCCTGAAACACCTTTCTCTTTGGGCTATTAGTCTTCATAACCTGCCACCTCCCTTGCCAGGCTCCGGTACATCTCACACGCCTTGCTTCCCGGCGCATATTCCACCAACGGCTTACTGTAATAAATGGACTCTCCCACCTTGACTGTATTCGGGATCACGCTCTCAAAGATCCGGATTTTCCCTTCAAACACCTCCATCACCTGTTCCGTGATCACTTTGCAGAGATTTGTTCTAGCGTCACACATTGTCAACAAGATCCCTGCAATCTGAAGCCTCTCATTCAGCCTACTCCGTACTTTTCTCACTGTTCGGATAAAATCCTGAAGCCCCATCATAGCCAGGAGCTGCGGATTGACGGTAATGATTACTTCATCTGCCGCAGCCAGCGCATTGATGGTCAACGACCCCAGCGAAGGACACGTATCCACTATCACAAAGTCATACTGATCCCTAATCGGTTCCAGGATGTTCGCCAGCATCCTCTCAGCCCCCATCTCTATCCGCAGCCTGCTGTCCACAGCAGACAGCACCATGGATGACGGAATAAAATCCACACCATTTCTTTTCTGAATAAACTCTGCCGATTCCGGCTGTTTTTCATCCTCCAGCTGACTCATCATCAGATGCCCGATGGTCATCGGCACCGCCGCTGGATCCTCGATCCCAAAACAGGTAGAAAGATTTGCCTGGCTGTCAAAATCCACTGCCAGAACCTTCTTCCCCATCTCTGCCAGACAATACGCCAGATTCCAGGAGCTGGCCGTCTTGCCAACTCCACCTTTAAACGATCCGCACATGATAATCTTACCCATATTTTCCTTGCCTCCTTTGACTCTGATTTTCTTATCATTCTCAGTTTCCGTATTTCTTCACGCCTTCCGCAACCATCTGGCTCACTCCGGTAATCGCCTGCCGCTCATTGGCTTCAGCCTTGGAAATCACCAGTTTCCCGTCCTCACACTTCACCACAATCGCATCATCAATCTCGAATCCCCAGTCATTCAGCCACTGTCCTTTCAGCATGATAGACGGGACCGTCTTATACTGATAACCGCTCTGTCCACAGACTTTCATATTTCTTACACTCTTCTTTGCCATAGAATTGACTCCTTTCAGATTTGATCAGACCTTAGAATTATTACAGACTTGCCTTCGTCACCATTTTTCAATTCTCTCTGCCCAAAGGTGCCACCTCCTCGAAGTTTCGTCCACACACCTCATAACGAAAAAAAGCTGCTGACACGTTGTTCTCTAACGCATCAACAGCTTCTCAACTCCGATTCCGTATACGATTTTCAATGGCAGATAGGCTTTTATTTCGCTTTTATTTCGCTTTTTCCTCATCTCTGATTCTACGGTAATCCTCCATATCTATACCGATCTTTACCGTGGTATCAGGTTTTCGTTTGCCCAAGAGGCACACAGTCTCGCAATGCACCGTCATCGGAAACATGTCCACCGCCCTCACCCTCTCCAGCTCATACCCCTTCCCGCACAGCACCTTCAGGTCCCGTGCTAGCGTCGCGGGATCGCAGCTTACATACACGACCTTCTCCGGCTGCATCTTCACGATCGTATCCAGCAGCGCCTCATCGCAGCCCTTGCGGGGCGGATCGACTACGATCACATCCGCGCGCGCCCGGGTCCGGCTTCCTTCTTCCCGGAGCCCTGCTTCCGCCCCTTCATTCTCCTGATACCACCGGGGCAGCACTTCCTCTGCCTTTCCCACAAAGAACTCCGCATTTTCAATCCCGTTGATCTCTGCATTTTTCCTGGCGTCGTCGATCGCCTGGGGAATGATCTCCACTCCGTACACCTTTCCCGCTTTCTGCGCGAGGAACAGGGATATCGTCCCAATGCCGCAGTACAGATCCCACACAGTCTCCCCGCCTTTCAGATCCGCGTACTCCAGGGCAAGGGAGTACAGCTTCTCCGTCTGGACCGGATTGACCTGATAGAACGACAGAGGCGAGATATGATATTTGATGTTTCCGATATAATCTGTAATATATCCCTGTCCCCAGAGCACTTTGAAGCTGTCGCCCATAATCACATTTGTCCGGCGTGTATTCGGGCTCAGGGTGATGCTTGTCATGCCCGGTATCTCTGCCAGCCTGTCGATCAGTGCATCTGCATGCGGGATCTCTTTTCCGTTCACCACAAGGCAGACCATGATCTCGCCGGTTGCGGACCCACAGCGGATCAGGGCATGGCGGATCAGGCCGCTCCCGGTCTTTTCATCATAGGAAGGGATCTGGTATTTTTTCATAAATCCCAGGATGGTCTCCAGGATTTCCCTGTTCACAGGCGCGCCAAGGGCGCAGTCTGTATTCGGGATGATATCATGAGTGCGTCCGGCATAAAATCCGGTCACCGGGTTTCCCTCTTTGTCTGTCCCAAAGGGGAACTGCGCTTTATTGCGGTAGCCGAACGGTTCTTCCATGCCGAGCACCGGTTCCATCACCCGGTCCAGAAGCTCCTTGGGGAAACCGCCGATGCGCTCCAGATTTCCGCGCACTTTCTGTTCCTTAAAAATGAGTTGCCGCCCGTAGGACATCTCCTGTATCTGACAGCCGCCGCACTTCCTGGCGAACCCGCATCTCGGTGTGACCCGGTCAGGCGAGGGCGAAAGCACCTTCATCAGTCTGGCATATCCGTAGTTTTTCTTTGCTTTCATAACTTTCGCTTCCACGGTATCCCCGATCACTGCGTCTTTGATAAACAGGGTATATCCGTCCACTTTTCCGATGCCTTCGCCGTTCACGCCGATGTCCGTGATCTTTACGGCTGCTGTATCATTCTTTTTCATATTTTTCTCCTTATAGGGAAATCAGGAGTGTGTTACACTCCTGACGTCCTGCGTAAATTCGATTCAAATAATTTATTATATCCCAGCCACTCATGACCGGTCTTTCCTTTAAATATCTCTGTCAGCGTCTGCATCTTCGCGTCCGCGTTATCCGCCAGGTTCAGCGCCAGCGCTTCCGCCAGTGCCGGTTTTTTCGGCGAGCCGTATTCCAGTTCTCCGTGATGCGCGATCACGCAGTGCTTCAGTTCGTTCGCGAGCTGCACCGGGAAATCCGGGATCGAGCGCACTGCCTCTCCAATCATCTCCACTCCGATCACGATATGCCCGATGAGCTGACCCTCGTCCGTATAATCATTGTCCGGGAACGCGGACAGTTCTCTTGTCTTACCGATATCATGGCACATCGCCGCGGCAAAAAGCAGGTCCCTGTTCAGGATCGGATACGCGCCTGCGAAATATTCGCACAGGTGCAGCACGCTCAGCGTGTGTTCCAGGAGTCCGCCCGCAAAGCCGTGGTGCACAGTCTTCGCGGCGGAATGTCCTTTAAATGTTTTGATGAACGCGCTGTCATTTACAAAGAAATATTCCAGAAGTTTTTTCAGATACGGATTCCCGATCTGCCGGATATATGCGGTCAGCTCCTCATACATCCCTTCTACACTTTTCTCCGTGGTTGGCATATAATCCGCCGGATCATACTCTCCCTCCTGGGCGCGCCGGATCTGTTTGATATTGATCTGGAGATTGCCGTTATAGCTGATCACATCCCCATATACTTCTATAAAGTCTTTTTCATCGTATTCTGCGATTCCCTGGGAATTGGGATCCCACACCTTCCCGTCAAGGATGCCTGTCTTATCCTGCAGGAGCAGGTTGTCATACGGTTTTCCGTTTCTTGTCTCCGCGGAACGTTTGCCCTTGCACAGGTAAACATTCCTGATCGTCTCTCCTTCATGAAGCCCATTGATATATCTCATTTTTTTCCTCTTTCTATCTGCTTTTTTCGGATCCTGTGCGGTCCTGTCACTCTTTGCTTCCGACAGTCACCGTAAATTCCACGTCCACATACCCTTCCGCGCCAATCCGCCTTCCTTCGACCGTGATCTGCTGCCCTGTTTTCATTTTCAGGACCGTATTCTGGTATGAACCGATATTCATTACATTTTTATTTCCTATTGCATAAATAATGTCTCCGCTTTGGATCCCTGCCGCCATTGCCGGAGAATCCGGGTCTACGTCCACTACATAAACGCCTCCCGGCATGCCCTGCTCCTCCTTGAGCTCTGACGTCACTGTAGTGCCGTATACTCCGATATACGGGACACTTTCCCCGTTTGCCAGGAACTCTATGATCGGTTTCAGGTCTGAGATCGCGTAAGCATTTGCCATGGAACTTTCGTTATTGTCCCAGACAGACTCCGGGATCAGCCCTACGACCTGTCCCTCCATATTAAACAGGACTCCCGTGCCCTGCTCTTCCGCAGGGATGTTTGTCGTGAGGATCCCGCACTCTCCGTCAAAAAATGTAGTCTTATAATCTGTTGTATTGACTGTGCCGTACCCCATCCCATCAGCGTAGCCGAAGAGATTTCCCAGCGCCATCACTGTGTCGCCCTGTTTCACCAGATTCGAATTCCCGAGTACGGACACCTTGATCGCAGACCAGGTAGAGTCTTTGATCTCTCCGTGCGGGACGCTGAATATTGCCAGGCCGCTGTTTCTGTCCCGCTTTTTCAGGGATGCGCGGTATTCTTTTCCATCCTGGAAGGTGACTGTCCATTCAGAAGCATCCTCGCAGACAAAGTCATCCGCCAGGATCAAAAGCTCCTGCCCGTTATCTGCCGTGATCACTCCTGCTGCCCCGGTACTGATGCCGGTCATTTCCTTTGTCCAGTCTTCCCCTGCATTTGCCGGCTCTATGGCAGCGATCCCCTTTCGCGCATCCGCAGCCCTCTCATTCATGCTGTCCATCATCTCTTCGTAACTGTCTGCATTGGCCGCGGGCACGGAATCTTCCTGCGATCCATCTGTCCCGCCCCCGTCTTCTTCGTCTTCCGGGATCGTCACTGTCTTCGGATCTTCCCCGAACTGATCTTCCAGCCATGGTTTAAGCGCAAAAAAACCAAGGCAGGCAAACACTCCCAGCACAATCCCATATATGGCAAATCTGGCAAGCTGATTTATGAAATGTTCCCTGCTGATCGGTTTTGGTTTTATCGTCTCCTGCAAAAAAGAATATTTCTTTTCCTCCGGGCCATCATCCGGACCCAGATCCCGGTCTTTATCGTTCGGCATGGACATCATTCTCCTCCGAATCCTAGTATAACTGATTCGCCTGGATTGTTCAATTCATTTTGGAAAAGCCTTTTCATAATTCCCGGAATGGGTTACAATGCTTACGGATACTAAAATGATGAACAGAAATACAAGGTGACTTCATGAATCAGAAAACACTGACAAAGCTTGAATTTGACAAGATCACAGCCCTTCTCGAGGAAGAAGCCGGTTCTTTCCGCGGCAGGCAGCTCTGCCGCCGGTTAAAGCCCATGACTGACCTCGGGAAGATCGATACATTTCAGGAACAGACCGCTGCCGCTTTTACCCGCATCGTGCGGAAGGGGCGGATTTCCTTCGGGGACGCCATGCCCGTAGAGGAATCCATGAAACGGCTGGAAGTCGGCGGCGCCCTGACCAGTTCCGAACTTCTGCGTATCTGCCGCCTGCTCGCAAATGCGGCGCGGGCGAAATCTTACGGGCGTCATGACACCCAGGAAGATTCTTCGGACTGCCTGGACGCTTATTTTGACCAGCTGGAACCCCTCACTCCGCTTTCATCAGAGATCGAGAGATGCATCATCTCCGAGGATGAGATCAGCGATGACGCCAGCAGTACACTGAAGCATATCCGCCGCAGCATCGGGAGCATCAATGACAAAGTACACTCTACCCTGTCCTCCCTGGTAAACGGTTCGCTCAGGACCTATCTGCAGGATCCGATCATAACCATGCGCGGCGACCGCTACTGCATTCCCGTAAAAGCGGAATACAGAGGGCAGGTGCAGGGGCTCATCCACGACCAGTCCTCCACCGGCTCCACTCTTTTCATCGAGCCGATGGCAGTGGTCAAACTGAACAATGACTTAAAAGAGCTCTACGCCAAAGAGCAGGAAGAGATCCAGGCCATCCTTGCCAGGCTCAGCGAGGAGGCAGCGCAGTATATCGAAGAGATCCGCGCGGACTACCGGGCGCTTACGGATCTGGATTTTATTTTTGCAAGGGGCGCTCTGGCCCTCTCCATGCGGGGAAGCCGTCCGGTCTTTAACGAAGAAGGACGCATCCGGATCCGCGAGGGAAGGCATCCGCTGTTGGATCAGAAGACCGTTGTCCCGATCACGGTGTCCCTGGGGGAAGATTTTACTCTCCTGATCATCACCGGCCCGAATACCGGAGGAAAGACCGTGTCTCTTAAGACCGTCGGGCTCTTCACCCTGATGGGGCAGGCAGGGCTCCACATCCCGGCTGGCGACCGCTCTGAGCTGGCAGTGTTCCATCAGGTCTATGCGGATATCGGAGATGAGCAGAGCATTGAACAGAGCCTGAGTACATTTTCCTCACATATGACGAATATTGTTTCTTTCCTGAAAAAGGTAGATGAGCGCTCTCTTGTCCTCTTCGACGAGCTGGGCGCCGGGACAGACCCCACTGAGGGGGCGGCGCTTGCCATTGCCATCCTGTCCCACCTGCACAGCCGCAATATCCGCACCATGGCAACCACCCATTACAGCGAACTGAAAGTATACGCGCTCTCTACGCCCGGCGTGGAAAATGCCTGCTGTGAATTCGACGTCGAAAGCCTGCGCCCTACCTACCGTCTGCTCATCGGAATCCCCGGGAAGAGCAATGCATTTGCCATCTCCGGCAAGCTGGGGCTGCCGGACTATATCATCGAGGACGCGAAGAAGCGGCTGAGCGAGCAGGACGTCTCCTTTGAGGATCTGCTGAGCGATCTCGAGGCGAGCCGGCGCACGATTGAAAAAGAACGGGAAGAAATCGCAGCGTACCGCCGGGAAGCTGAAAGCCTGAAGCAGCAGGCCGCCCAGAGACAGGCAAAGCTGGACGAGCAGAGAGACCGCATTATCCGGGAGGCGAACGAGAAGGCGAACGCTATCCTCAGAGAGGCAAAAGAAGTGGCGGATGAGACGATCCGCAATTTCCATAAATTCGGGAAAGAAAATATCTCGGCGGCTGAAATGGAAAAAGAACGGGAGCGGCTCAGGAAAAAGATCAAGGATACCTCCGCTGCCTCTTCTCTTGGCTCCCAGAAGCCGAAGAAAAAACATAAGCCGTCTGATTTTAAACTGGGCGAATCTGTCAAAGTGCTGAGTATGAATCTCACCGGTACAGTCAGCTCTCTCCCGGATTCCCGCGGCAATGTCACCGTGCAGATGGGCATCCTCCGGTCCCAGGTCAACATTTCCGACCTGGAGATCATCGAAGAGCCGTCGCCGTACGCCCAGAAGAAATTCAGCCGCACATCAAAAGGGAAGATCGCCATGGGCAAATCCCTGTCCGTCAGCCCGGAGATCAATCTGCTCGGAAAAACCGTGGACGAGGCAGTCGCGGAGCTGGATAAATATCTGGACGACGCCCTTCTCTCCCATCTGAACACCGTGCGGGTGGTCCACGGAAAAGGCACCGGCGCCCTTCGCAAAGGGATTCACGAATACCTGAGACGGCAGAAACACGTAAAATCCTATCACCTCGCCGAATTCGGAGAAGGCGATGCCGGAGTTACTATCGTAGAACTTGGATAAATTAATTTGGAAATATAATTTGTGCAAGGGGTCTGACCCCTTTTAGGAGGTAGCAGCATGATCGGAAAACAGAAGATCCTTATTGTAGACGACGATGAAAATATCGCGGAGCTTATCTCGCTCTATCTCACGAAAGAATGTTTTGACACAAAGATCGTATATAACGGAGAAGACGCCCTCACCGCATTTGACAGCTACCAGCCCAATCTGGTCCTGCTGGACCTGATGCTGCCCGGCATCGACGGCTACCAGGTATGCCGTGAGATCCGGGCGCGTTCCGCCACCCCGGTGATCATGCTCTCTGCAAAAGGAGAGGTATTTGACAAGGTCCTGGGTCTGGAGCTCGGCGCGGATGATTATATTATGAAGCCTTTTGACTCGAAAGAAATGGTCGCCCGCGTGCGTGCTGTGCTGAGACGGTACCAGCCGGCGAGAACCGAGTCAGCGAATGCGGAGAAGGCAAAATGCGTAGAATACGACGGCATCACTATAAATCTTACCAACTATTCTGTCACCTGTGACGGACAGCATATCGAAATGCCGCCAAAAGAGCTGGAGCTCCTTTACTGTCTCGCAGCCTCCCCGAACCAGGTGTTCACAAGGGAACAGCTCCTGGACCGCATCTGGGGATACGAATATATCGGCGACACAAGGACCGTAGACGTCCATATCAAACGTCTACGCGAAAAGATCAAGGATCACCCCCAGTGGAGCATCAGTACTGTCTGGGGCATCGGATACAAATTTGAGACCAGGTAAATTACGGAGAGATCGCCATGAAGAGTATGCTTCACCTGAAATTTATCGCACTATATATCATATTCGGCTTTCTGTGCCTGTTCACAACTGCCACGCTCACAACGCAGCTGGTGGAGGACCGGCTTATGGAGGACACTTCCCAGACACTGTACCGGGAAGCCACGCTGATCGCAAGCGATTATCTTCCCTCTTATTTTTCCGATTCTTCCCCCGCCGGCGGCTCGTCGATCGATGCGGTGCAGGCACAGCTTGCGGCTATGCGCCTGTACCTGAATGCATCCCTGTGGTTTGTGGACAGCACGGGCACAATGATCACCTCGTCAAATATCGAGAATACTTCCGCCCCTGAGGTGATCGAGGACTTCAATCCCGCTGAGATCGGAGGAAACCAGTACATTTCCGGCACTTACCACGGATACTTCGATGAGGATGTCATCACAGTAATGGCTCCTGTCACAAAAGGCTTTGTTACAAAAGGCTACCTGCTGATCCACAGTCCGGCGGAGAATATCGAACTGCGCTGCGGAGCAATGATGTTCCCCGTATATATCAGCCTCGCGGTCATCTATCTGCTGTCATTTATCTTTCTTCTCGGCGTCCACTTCATCGTGTACCGCCCTGTAAAGAAAATATCCGAAGCAGCCCAGCAGTATGCCCGCGGCAATCTTGACTATGAGATCCCCGTCACCGCGCATGACGAGGTTGGATACTTATCTGCATCGCTGAATTATATGGCTGCGCAGCTCAAAGATATGGATGACTATCAGAAAAAGATCGTGGCAAATGTATCCCACGATTTCCGTTCCCCGCTTACTTCGATCAAAGGGTATGTAGAGGCAATGGCAGACGGCACAATCCCCCCTGAACTGTATGGAAAATATCTGAATATCATCCTTTTCGAGACAGAACGCCTGACAGACCTGACAAGCGATCTGCTGACGCTGAATGAGTTCGATACCAAAGAGCTCCTTCTTTCCAAAGCAGAGTTTGATATCCAGGAAGTCATTAAAAAGACAGCAGCATCGTTTGAGGCAGTCTGCACTCCGAAGCACATTTCCATCGAACTTCTGCTCATGCCGGGTATCGTCCGCGTGTACGCAGACAGACGGAAGATCCAGCAGGTACTTTACAACCTGATCGATAATGCGATCAAATTCAGTGAAAACGATTCTTCCGTCACTGTGGAAGTAACGCTGAAAAATGAGAAAGCCTTTATTTCCGTGAAGGACCACGGGATCGGCATCCCGCGCAAAGAGCTGAATAAGATCTGGGAGCGTTTTTACAAATCCGACCTGTCCCGCGGAAAGGACAAAAAAGGCACCGGGCTTGGCCTTTCTATCGTAAAAGAGGTCATCCAGGCGCATAACGAGAATATCAATGTGATCAGTACGGAGGGTGTGGGCACGGAATTCATCTTTTCCCTGAGCCGCGCGGGATGATGCCCCCGGCACAGCCCTGTCAGATAAAAAAGCACCGGATAACCTTTCCTGGTCATACCGATGCTTTTTATCTTGTTTTTCCGGCTTCTACTCGTACAGCATCATCTGCACGGATCCGTCTTCCATATTTTCCTTATCCACCCATGTATATCCCGTATCCACCACTGCCTCATTTCCGATCTCCAGTATCGTCCTCGCCGCAGCGACTACCGTGGCATATCCCATGCCGAACGGATTCTGGACGACCAGTCCGTCGATCTCACCGGCTTCCAGCGCCTCGAGCTGTTCCTTTCCGGCATCAAATCCGACCAGAGCAATCTCTTCCGACTGCTCCATGGTCCTAAGCGCCTCCAGGCCCAGTGTGACTGCATCCGCATTCGTCCCGAAACATCCTTTCAGCTCCGGGTGCTTCGAAAGATAATAGGCAGCTGCCTCCTCGCCGCTCATCGCCCCTGCGATAGAATCGATGTCTTCCAGTTTTGTCTTCGCTTCTTCCGAGATTGCCTCACCTTTTGCATCGCTGTCCGATCCCTCTCCCAGCCCGGACGCTGCCTCTGTCCATGCAGCCAGTTCCTCAGACGTCACTCCCAGCTCTTCCGCCGCTGCCTGGCGCTTCATCTCATCCAGCTGGTCCATATAGATCGTCTCTACGATAGAAACTCCCGGATGTCCTTCTGCTATCTCCTGACGGAAAGCTTCCGCCCGCTCCCTGGCATTGCCGGACACGGAATCCTGCACGATCAGCGCCACCTCGCCGCTGTCCCCGATCGCCTCGCAGAGCTTTGCCGCGCCGTCTGCGGCGGCCTGCGCATTATCTGTCATGCAGGTACACTGGATTCCCTGATAACTGTTCCTGGAATCAAACGCCACGACCGGGATCCCGTTCCCGATCGCCAGGTCGAACTGGACTGCCGATGCGTCTTCATCAATGCTGGCAATGGCGATCACGTCAGGATACCTTGACATCTCCTCGTCAAGGATGTTGACCTGCTCATCGATGTCCTCGCTGTCCGCCGGGGCATTAAAAAGTACTTTTACCTTGTCATCCCCTGTATAGCCGAGCTTCTCATTTATATCATCCGCCGCCTGCTGTACTCCCTTCTGTACCTGTTTCCAGTAAGAAGAATTCTCCATCTTCCCGATGACCGAAATGTAGGTCCCCGGCTCCAGATCCAGGTCATCCACTGTCCCGTATACCTCAGGGGTTATCATATTCAGCTTTGGCTGCCACTCAGGCACCTGCGTCTCCTCTCCTGTAAATACATTGTCCGGGTCCTCTCCGCTGCATGCGCAGACTCCCATTGCCGCGCACACTGCCAGGGACACGGCAGCGATCAGTCTCTTCTTCATTTTCTTCCTCCATACTACAGAACACCCATTTAAATTCCGTTTCAGCGGGCTTTCCGCATCATCTCTTTATCTTACACCAATTTAACAGAAAAAAATGTGAATTTTTCCTAAAATTTAAAGCCTGTCAAAGTATTTAATTTAGAACACGCCAAACCCTTGTATATTCTCTCCCCGTGTATTAGAATAGGGATATCGGAAAGGAAGGTTCCTTTTCTGAAAACCAAAGAAGGAGGGTACATACTATGGCACACGTAATCAGTGATGAATGTGTAAGCTGTGGTTCTTGCGAAGGCGAATGCCCGGTAGGCGCTATCTCCGAAGGCGATGGCAAATACGAAATCGACGCTGATGCATGCGTAGATTGCGGAGCATGCGAGGCTGCCTGTCCGACAGGCGCTATCTCAGCAGAGTAATAATATACAATCGCAGAGTGATCACAAGCAAAAAGCACTGTCCGTCAGGGGCAGTGCTTTTTTATCCCGTATAAGATCCAGATCACTTCCATCTTCCGCCCGCGCTCCCAGGCAGTTATCCTATCCGATAACGATCTCACCCGCCGCATTTTCGTCGTCCCGGATGACCTCACCGACCGCCGGCACTTTGATATGCCCTGCGTACAGGTTCTTGATGCTGATCACCGGCGTTGTGATCACTGCTTCCACCTCAGACCGCTCAAAGGCAAGATCCGTATCGACCATCTCACAGTGGTCCAGAGTCAGGTTCCTGCAGTAACACAGCGGCTGGGTCCCGATGATCTTACAGTTTTCAAATCTTACATTCTCACAGTACCATGCAAGATACTCTCCTTTGACCACGCTGTTGCGCACGATAACATTCTTTGCATGCCAGAATGCATCCTTTGTGTCGAACTCGCAGTTTTCAAACACCGCGTCCTCTATGTACTGAAAGGAATATTTTCCCTTCAGCTTTACGTTTCTGAACATCAGATGATCCGAGCGCATCATGAAATACTCGCTCTGCGCACTTGTATCTTCCATCTCCACCCCGCTGGCTGACCAGCCAAACTCCGGGGATGCGATATCGCAGTCACGGATCACGACATGGGCGCACTCGCGCAGCGCTTTGATGCCGTGCATCTTTGTGCCCGCGATCTCTATATGGTCAGAGTACCAGAGCGCAGCCCTGCACAGCTCTGTCATGTCAGAGCCGGTGATCTTCAGGCCGTGGTCGTGCCAGAAGGGATATCTGAGATTAAAATAACAGTTCTCTGCCTCGATATTTCCGCACTCCTTGAATGCACTCTCCCCGTCCGCCGGTCCGTCGAACCTGCAGTTTTTCACTGTGATATCATGACTCCCGTAGAGGGCGCGCTCCATGTCAAATGTTTTATTTTCTATGATCTCCATCGCTGTATGCCTCCTTATCCTCGGCCGGAGCAGATTCCAAACGGTCCTGCCTCCGGCATCCTATATTATACTACGGACAGGAACATACAGCGAATACTTGTTTTCTATATCTTTCTATACCTGCGGCGTATGAAAACACGCCGGGCACCCTACATTGCTCCAAGCGTATCTACCACGGACATTTCCCGGATCCGCCGCGCCGGTCCCGCAACAGCAGCCGCCGCTGCCAGAGCCATGACAGTGAGGATCACGGCCAGCGCTGCCGCCGGCACCTGCCAGGGGTCTCCCCACCGGCTGGTCACCAGCAGCCCGTAAATCTTCCAGTTCAGCAAAAGCCCCGCCGCGCAGCCTGCCGCCATACCGCCCGCCACATAAGTGAGCGCCTCCGCCGCCACCATGCGCACGAGCTGAGCGCCGGTCATGCCGATCGCACGCATAGCGCCGTACTGCCTGAGCCTTGCGGATACGCTCATGGCGATACTGTTGATGATATAAAAGACAGAGATCAGGGCGATCACCGCAAGGAAGCCGTAGAGGAACAGTGCGAAAGAATAATACGCTCCCCTTACCTCGCTGTTCTCCTCTCGGTTATCCGCCACTGAAAATTCTTCTCCCGCCATGGCGCAGATCCGTTCCACATCCTGGTCCGACGCTCCCGGCTCAAGCTGAAGGTCAATCGTCGTGTAATCGGTCTCCCCGGTCAGTTTTTCAAAAAGCGCTTCCGAGCAGACCAGTACCGTAGATCCGGGCGTAACATTGAACGCACTCCCATTGAGCACACCGGACACGGTCACTGTCTCTGCCCCGGACGGGAAATCGATGGTAATCTCCTCGCCCGGAGTGAAATCCCGGGCAGCGTCCATTGTCACTGCCATCACACCCCTGCCTTCCTCCGCGTCCTTTAAAGATCCTTCCGCGACAGAATCTTCCGCCCAGCGGAACTGGTTCTCCTCATAGGAATTCAGGTCGATCTGAAACTCTGCGTCCCCTGCGCGGGCGGGGACTGCACTGGCTCTGCTCCTCCCGTACACTCTCTTCACCGCCGGATCGCCGCTCAGTTCTTCCGCCAGATCCTTAGGGACAGAGCAGGAGCCGTCCGTGCTGGATATGGTCAGGTCCGGCGCGGACGGACGGAGCGGCTTGATCCCATGATCCATGAAATCAAGCGCAGGGCTGAAGCTCAGGAACAGGATAATGCTGAATGCAAATGACCCTGCCATCAGCAGGAAGTTCTTTCTGCTGCCCACAGCGTGGTGGATCCCGAGCGCCGCCTCAACAGGGAAAAACCTGGCGTGCGCCGCCCTGCGGACCGCATGTGTGCTCCCTGCATTTCCCGATACCGCGGTCAGGGGCGAGACTTTCGACGCTCTCTTCGCCGGGGACCGAGCCGCCAGGAGCACTGTGCCCAGCCCGATGACAGCGCCTGCCAAAAGCCCGGGGACACTCACCCCAAACATCTGCATGCCGGAAAAGTACGCGGGGCTCACTGTCTTAAGCACAGCGCAGAGCGCCCACACAACGGCCACGCTGATCCCCAATCCCACAGGGATGGCGGTCCTGCACCAGTTCAGCGCTTCCCTGCGCACAAATCTCCGCACCTGTCTCTGGTCTGCACCCAGACATCTCATCATCCCGAAAAAACGGATCCTGCGCGCCACACTGCTGTTCATGCTTCCGGAAATCATCAGGACGCCCGCTGTCGTCACCAGCACCGCAAGGACCGCTGCAACCGCATAAAGCTGTGCCATATAAGTGTCGCTGCTCTGGAACTGGAGCGCCAACAGTTTGGAGTTAAGCGCTGCCGATGCCGGATCGATGCCGATCTGTGCGCACAGATCATCCACTGTCTTCTCCACATTGCAGAACATCCTGAAACGGACCAGAAGCATCGTATCCGCCGCATCCTGAGAGGCAAAATACTTCTCAAACGCAGACAGATCTACAAACAGCCCCACCGCTTCCTCACTGTTCAGCCCGGACGCGTCTTCAAGGATCCCTGTGACCGTAAAGGCCGCGTCCTGCCCATCCGCCATGTGCAGGGTCACCTGGCTTCCTTCCCGGATCCCGAGCTGCCCTGCCGCAGTCTCTGTCACTGCCGCCTCATCCTCTTTCTCAGGGAGCCGTCCTTCCTGTACCTTCAGCATGGGAAGAAGTTCTGTGAGATCCTCATCCACCCCTGACACAGCGGCGCTCATCCCATCGACCGTACATCCTGACGTCTCCGCCTCCACGTTTTCCAGCAGGGCGGCGTCTTTCACCTCCGCCCGCGCCCGGACCAGTTTTTCCTGCTCCTCTGTCAGCCCTGTAAACGCAGCCTGCCATGACCCGTTTGACTGGACCGTCTGATAGATCTGGCTGCGGATCTCCATATCCGCCATGCTGAATATCGATGCCGCCAGGAAGACCGCGAGCGTAATGCAGACCCGTATCATCCTCGTCTGTTTCTTCCGCACTTTTTCAGAGACAGAGACCAGATCCAGATAATGCTTCATCTCTTTCATGCACGGACACCTCCCATATCAGTGAGCCTGCCGTCGCGCACCCGGAGCACCCGGTCCACTCCTGACGTCAGATGTTCATTGTGCGTGATCATCAGGATCGTCTGCTGGTAATGCCTGGACGCCTTCATCAGCAGGTCCATCACATCCTGGCTGTTGCCGGAGTCCAGATTGCCCGTGGGCTCATCGGCGAGCACCAGCATGGGGCGCATGATCAGCGCCCTGCCGATGGCCACTCTCTGCTGCTGGCCGCCGGATAGCTGTCCGGGGAGATGCTTTCTCCTCGCTTCCAGCCCCAGCACTTCCAGGATCTCATCCACCCGTTTCTTATCGGGTTTCTGATGGTCCAGGAGCATGGGAAATATCAGGTTCTGTTCCACATTCAGTTCTTCCACAAGCTGGAAAGACTGGAATACAAAGCCGATATTCCTCCTGCGGAATACTGTCCTCTGGTTTTCTTTCATGCCGAACAGGTCCTGCCCGTCCAGCCATACCTTCCCTGATGTGGGAGTGTCAAGTCCCCCGATACAGTTCAAAAGCGTACTCTTCCCGGATCCGGACTCTCCGACCACTGCCGCGAATTCCCCTTTCCGGAGAGTAAAGGACACATCCTTCAGGGCGTCTACCCGTGCCTCTCCTGTCCCGTAAACCTTACAGAGATGTTCTGTTCTCAATATTTCCATAATGCTGCACCTTCCTTTCACGGACCAGTATAGCAGGGCATCCTTACTCTCAGGTGAATCCGGCCCCTCTTTCTCCTTACAGTTCTGTCATCTTTCCCCGGCATCCGACTTATCCCACATATCTTTCCCGCCCCGTATGTCCGGCTTGTCCCGTGCGTCCGCCTTATCCCGCGCATCTTCCTTATCCCGCGCATCTTCCTCATCCCGCGCATCCTGCGGTCTTTCCGATGCCGTAATCTCCTCCGGAGTATCCGGGAACGAAGCGGTAAAGACCGCCCCCTGCCCCGGGCTGCTCTCTACGGAGATCCTTCCTCCCTGTCCCTCTACGATGGATCTCGCCAGCGGGAGCCCCAGGCCCACGCCCTGGGTATCGCTGCTCTGCCTGCTCCTGTAAAACCGTTTGAAAATGTGGTGGATATCCTCCTGGCTGATACCAGTCCCGTCATCCGCCACTATGATCCGGAACATTGCAGGCGACTTCTTCCAGGACACAGCCACCTGTCCTCCGCTCCGCGTATGGTCAAGCGCGTTTTTCACCAGATTCCCGACCGCCTCGGCAGTCCACTCTCTGTCGCACCGTATCTCTGCATCCGGCTCTCCGTAGAAGCTGATCTTTTTCCTTTCTCTCTCTGCCCTCTCCATCAGGTCCGCACAGGCTTCCCTCACCAGATCCGCGGCATACATTTTCTGCTTCCTGAAACGGACGCTTCCCGCATCCAGACGTGTCACTCTCAAAAGCATGCGGATCAGGCGGTCCATACGCCCAAGGGATTCCTCTGACTTTTCCGCAAATACCCGGACTGTTTCCGGCTCCTCAGGCTCTCCGGCAATGATCTCTGTATACATGTGCAGGGCTGCAAGCGGAGTTTTCAGCTGATGGGAGATATCGGAAATCGTGTCCTTTAAAAATTCCCTGGATTTCTTCTCCTCCTCTCCTTTTGCCTGAAGCGCAGTTGACAGGCGGTCCACAGCGCTGAAGAGATGGTCCAGCATCCCTCTCTCTCCTCTGGAGATACGCTCCGAGAAATCGCCCTCCGCATACTGGTCTATGATATGCGCGGCATGTTCATACGTCTTCTCTCTTCTTCGAAGATAACAGAGCGTCCCCGCCCAGAGCAAAAGGCAGTCGCCCAGCCCGGCAGCGCCGATGAAGATTCCTGCTCCGCCTTCCTCTCTTTCCCGGATAACCGAGAGTACAGCTCTGTTCTCTTCTGTATACCCGATCTTTCGCAGGAGCTCTTCCCCTGCCCGGGTTGTCTCTGTATTTTTAAACGCGAGCGCCACTGTCCCTTCCGGGACGCCCTGCTCCAGCAGGGAAGAAGCCGCTGCCCTCTCCCACTTAAGAAGACTGTCTCTTATCCTGATCTCACGGTCCGCACAGGCGATAAAAAATACCGCTGCCAGCGCCAGGCAGATCCCCGCAAGGAACACCGCGTACCGCCGGTTCTGTCTGTCCTGCATCCAGGTCATGGCTCTCCCTCCCATCGGTATCCCACTCCGCGCACGGTCACCAGATGGACCGGCCGGGAAGATTCTTCCTCTATCTTTTCCCTGAGCCTGCGGATATAGACGGACAATGTATTGTCATCCACAAAATTCCCATGTCCGTCCCACAGCTCATCTAATATATAATTCCGCGTCAGCGTCTGCCCGTCATGCAGGATGAACAGGCTGAGCAGGCGGTACTCCGCACCTGTCAGATCCAGGCTCCTGTCATTGAGATACGCCCTGCCCGCCGCCCGGTCCAGAGTGACCGGGCCAGACCTGATCCTGACCGGACTGTCCGCCCTCTGCACAGCACTGCGCCTTAACAGGGCACGGATGCGGGAGCACAGCTCGCCCAGCTTAAACGGCTTTGTGATATAATCGTCCCCGCCGCCGTCCAACCCCCGGATAATGCTTGTCTCCTCGTCAGCGGCGGTCAGAAAGATGATCGGAGTCAGGTCGCCGGATGCCCGCACCTTCTCGCAGACCATAAACCCTGTCCCGTCCGGAAGAGTCACGTCCAGCAGAAGCAGGTCATACGGATGCCTGCCTCTCAGCGCCTGCTCCGCCTCCTGTACGTTCCTTGCCACATCCAGATCAAATCCATTCTTTTCAAGCGAATATTTCAGACCGTCGATCAGTCCCCGGTCATCTTCCAGCAATAAAAGCCTGCACATAAAAATCCCTCCTGAAATGTGTTTATTATAGCACATTCCCAGAAGGGATTTATCTTACGTTTTAGTAAGGATATGGGATCATCTCCAGCAGCCTTTCCACTGCTTCTGCCGGGAAACCGTCCCCCGGCGGATCCTGGCGCCACTTCTCCAGCTTCCTGTGGGTATTCCCACTCTGCGGGAGCATATACCCCGCCTCGCGGCTGATATCCTCTGCGACAAGCCGGCTAGATCTGGCAAGCGCCTTACACAACCTGTAAAGTCCGTCATCTCCCGTCTCTTCCATGATCTGGAGAGCAGCCTTCTCCTGTCGTACCTTTCCTCTGAGCAGGGTTTCCGCCAACCGCACCACAGCGTCATCCTTTTTCTGCTGGGGCGGGAGTTCTACCGGCATCATGGTGATCGCGCCGCTCGGACATGCCCTGGCGCACACGCCGCAGCCTGTGCATTTCTCCACATCAATGATACTGTTCTCCGTATCCGTCGCTCCCACCGGGCAAACGTACAGGCACAGGCAGTCTTTTGTACACAGCCTCAGATTTCTCACTGCAAATTCTTTCATCCGGAAACCCTCCCTTCCATCTTCTCAAACTTCCAGTCCGGCACCTTGCAGACCGGACACAGCTCCGGGGGAGTGTCGCCTGTATAGATGAAACCGCACACAGAGCAGACCCACACATCCGTGTCTTTCAGGAACGCGCTGCCTTCCTTTATGTAACGGTTGATCAGGACGTCCTGGATCCGGGTGACCTTCTCTCCCCATGTACAGATCCTCAGGGTGCCCCGGTCCGCCTTTGCCGACGCCTCCGCGCTCAGGGCAGGATAGCCTTCCGCAAGATCCTGCGCAGTCATGGACGCAAGCTGCTCCATACCGGCGTCTTCCTCATCCGGGATACGGGCGGCAAAATATTCCGCGAGCTGTCTGAATAATGCTTCCTCTTCCGGACGGTACTGTTTCTCGCATCCCCGGGCAAGATTTGAGCACATCACAGACAGTTCTCCTGCTGATGCCATGCGATCTCCGGCGGCTCCTGTCCCCAGTGCATCCTCTTCCCCGGATCCGCTCTGCACTGCTTCCGGCCTCTCCACTGCTACCGCTTCGCCCGGCCCGTCTTCTTTTGGTCCGAAAAGCGCTTTGGGCGCCTTGCACCACGGGCAGGCCCATGTGTCAGGCAGATCAGAAAACAGCTTATTTTCCTTCTCCTCATCATAGACATACCCGCAGACTGAACAGACATACTTCATAAACGATCCCTCCTGTCTCCTTTTTCTTTCAATGTATCATCCTGGGATCGCACCCGTCAATCTCTTCGAGAGTATTTTGCCGAGCTGATCTTTCTGCGCTGATTTTCTCCGGACTAACTGACTGCCCGCACGGATGTGAAACTTGACTTTCCGACACCCATCACCTAACATGAATTTTAGGATATCGGTACAGACGCTTCTTCTGAGCCTGGATGCCCGATCCCCGGCAGATACCCATACAAGGAGGACTGAACAATATGGAACTCAGAGTACTTCGCTATTTCCTCGCCGTCGCGCGTGAGGGCAATATCACGGCGGCAGCGAATTTTCTGCACCTTACTCAGCCTACGCTCTCCCGGCAGATCAAAGACCTGGAAGAAGAATTGGGCCAACAGCTTCTGATCCGGAAGAGCCACCGCATCGCTCTGACGCCCGAAGGCATGCTGCTGCGGAAACGCGCAGAGGAGATCATTTCCATGGTGGACAAGACGGAGGCTGAGTTTTCTTCTATGGAAGGCACGATCAGCGGAGATATCTACATCGGCGGCGGCGAGACACAGGCGATCCGTGACATCGCGGAGATCATCCGGGACCTGCGCGTATCCTGTCCCGGCGTACACTGCCACCTGTACAGCGGGAATGAGGAAGAGGTAACCGAGCGTCTCGATAAAGGGCTTTTGGACTTCGGTATCCTCATCCAGCCGGCGGATATCTCTAAGTATAACTATATCAATCTCCCCGGCAGAGACATCTGGGGAGTGATCATGCGCAAGGACAGTCCCCTCGCGGCAAAAGACCGGATCGAAAAAAGCGACCTGACGGAGCTTCCCCTGATCTGTTCCCGGCAGGCGATCTCACCCCATCTGTCAGGGAATGAATTCGCCGACTGGTTCGGAGACGATTTTGACAAGCTGGATATCGTCACCACCTTTAATCTCGTATACAATGCAGCGGTCATGGTAAAAGCGGGCGTGGGTTACGCTCTGACTCTCGATAACCTCGCGGACACCTCTGCGGACAGCGACATCTGCTTCCGTCCTCTTTATCCGCAGCTGGAATCCGGGCTGAACCTGATCTGGAAAAAATATCAGATATTTTCTCCTGCTGCAGACCTGTTCTTAAAAGAAGTGCAGGACCGTTTCCAGACAGATGCCTTTTAATTTTCATCCACATGGACAGACAGGATATCTTCCATCCGGACAGGGAGAAGGGTAATTCCCTCCTCTCCTTCCTGGATCTCCAGTATGAGAACATCCTCTGCCTCATCCACTCTTCGGATCTTCCCCGCGGCTTTTCTGTACGCCCCTCCGGACTTTCTCGCGTCAGGCGCAAAATAGGTGACCACGATCTCTGCATTTTTCCCCTGAGTATTTAAAACCGCCCGCAGCGTCTGGTCCATCTCCGCCCTTTCATCCTCCGACAGCTCCGGCCTCGCCTCTGTCAGCCTCGCAGTCTCCCGGATCACATCCCCGTATCCTGTCAGCGCGGCAAAGGGCGCGAACTGTGCCGCCCGGTCTGAGACAGGCATATGGGGATGCCGCTCTGACACATGATGGGGCAGATTGATAATATCGTCATAATTCATGCTCTGTGTCCTCCGATCTGGCTGTTCCGCTCTCTGGCCGTGGCGCCTTCCTCCAGGTTCATTCCCTTCAGGATCGCGTTTTTCCCGAATTTTCTCTTGATCTCAAGCACAGCCTCCTGCATCTTTCTCTCCCGTTCCTGCTCTTCCTGTTCCTTTTCCCGTTCTTTTTGGAGCGCGGTGTAATCCGTAAAAAGATCCATCTGCTCGAACCGCTCCTCTTCCCGGATCTCAGACCTGGGCAGTACGTGGCATGCCGCCATGCTGATCCTTCTCACCAGAAGTTTCCTGTCTGTGATACGGTCATACAGTTCCGTGACCGCGCGCACGATCTGCTTTGTCGATGAGGTATATTCCTTTAAGTTGGCTGTGCCGTGGGCATGTTTCGGGATCTTCCGTCCGTACCGGTCTGTTTTCACCTCTCCGCCGTACTGTCCGCAAAGCGCCGGATCTCTCAGATTGTCGATATCATATCCCACAGTCAGCACCACCTGGTCCGCTGCCAGATTCTTCTCCACCAGGTCAAGGGCAAGCTGGTCCGCCATCTCCCGTACGACCAGCCTCGCCCTGTCAAACGGATAAGGACAGTGCAGCACCTGCCCTGAGCCCACGCTGCTGCTCTGCGGCTTATATGCTTTGATATCAGCAATCGCGCACGGCTCCCAGCCCCACGCATGATCGATCAGCAGCTCCGCATTGACTCCGAACATATGGTAGAGAAGGTCTTCATTATAATAATCCGAAGGCTTTCCCAGGGAGCACCTTGCGATATCTCCCATTGTATACAATCCCTGTTCCTCCAGCTTCTTTGCGTATCCGCGCCCGATCCGCCAGAAATCTGTCAGCGGACGGTGGGACCAGAGCGACCTGCGGTAAGACATCTCATCGAGCTCCGCGATCCGCACGCCGTTCTCGTCCGCAGGGATATGTTTCGCCCCGATATCCATCGCTGTTTTGCACAGATACAAGTTCGTACCGATTCCCGCTGCCGCTGTGATCCCTGTCGTCTCGAGCACATCCAGAATCATTTTCCCCGCCAGCTCCCTTGCCGTCATCTGATAGGTCCCCAGATAAGAAGACGCGTCAATGAACACCTCATCGATGGAATAGACATGGATATCCTCCGGGGCGATATATTTCAGGTAGACCTGATAGATCTCGCCGCTGATCTCCATATAGCGCGCCATCTGCGGAGGCGCTGTCACAAAATCCACCGCAAGCGCAGGATCCCTCTCCAGCTCCGGAGCCTGGCAGGACGTCCCTGTAAACTCCCGTCCCGGCGCGCCCTGCCGCCTGGCTGCATTGACCTCCCGGACTTTCTGTTCCACCTCAAAGAGCCGCGGCCTGCCGGGGATGCCGTAAGCCTTCAGAGACGGCGAGACAGCAAGGCAGATCGTCTTCTCTGTACGGCTCCTGTCAGCCACCACCAGATTCGTTGTCATCGGATCCAGTCCCCGCTCCATACATTCGACAGAGGCATAAAACGATTTCAGGTCGATCGCGATATAAGTCCCATCCTGCATCTTTCCCGGCTCCTTTCTGCTTTCTATGCTCTGCTTTTAAAATCTGATATACTTTAGTCCGTCCAATACACTCCGTCTCCTTCTTCCTGGAATCTCCAAGGATAATATCCCTGCGCTTCAACCTCTTTCTGATACGTTTCTTCTGTCACAAATTCCAATGCACTCAGACCCACTTCATCTTTGTTTTCATCAGCCAACTGAAATTTATAACTCACATAATACGTCATTTTATCAGTAACCAGCGTATAATTACCCCAGAAACTTTTTTCAACTAATTTCCCATATTCGGTTTCCTCACTTGTAGCTGCATCTCCTTTAAATTCTTTTCTTTCCCCCTGATAGTACTCCATCAGTCCTTCGATTTGCTTTTCTAAATCTTTCTTCTCTTTCTGTGTCCTTTTTGAAAACTGCTTTAGCAGTGCTGAGCTGTCCTTCTCCTCCAGGGCTCTCACTATATTTTCCATAATTTCATCTGATTGCTCCTGATCTGACTTCCAGGCATACGCCAACCGCTCCCCTCGGCTCATGCAGCCGCCCATAACAAATGCGCACAGCAAGATAATACTTAGTACAATTATTTTTTTCATACGCTTATCACATACGCCTCCTGTTCTACATCTCTATTCCAATAAAAGGTAAATCGATCAAACATATTTTAGATACATCTTCAATCTGTCAGATATACTCCTTCCAGTTCTCCTTGAAATTTCCATGAGTAATATCCCTGCACTTCAACCTCTTTCTGATACGTTTCCTCTGTCACAAATTCCAATACAGTCAAACCCACATTCTCTTTGTTTTCATCAGCCAACTGAAATTTGTAACACACGCGGTATGTCTTTTGGTCAGTCGTCAGCTTGTAATTTCCCAAAAAGCTTTTTTCAATTAACTTCCCTTTGTTATTATGCTCATTAGTGGCTGCAAGTCCTTTAAACTCTTTTCTTTCTCCCTGATAGTACTCCATCAATTCTTCTATTTGTTGCTCTAAATCTTCCTGCTCTTTCTGCGTCCTTTTTGAAAACTGTCTCAACAGTGCTGAGCTGTCTTTGTCCTCCAGAGCTTTCACTATATTTTCCATAATTTCATCTGATTGCTCCTGATCTGACTTCCAGGCATACGCCAACCGCTCCCCCCGGCTCATGCAGCCGCCCATAACAAATGCGCACAGCAAGATAATGCTTAGTACGATTATTTTTTTCATTCTCTTATCACATATGCCTCCTGTTCTATATTTTGACGAAAGGTAGCCCCCTTTAGTCTGTCCAATACACGCCTTTCAGTTTCCCTTGAAACTTCCATGAGTAATATCCCTGCGCTTCAACCGCCTTCTGATACGTTTCTTCTGTCACAAATTCCAATGCGCTCAGGCCCACTTCATCTTTGTTTTCATCAGCCAACTGAAATTTGTAACACACGCGGTATGTCTTCTGGTCAGTCATCAGCGTGTAATTTCCCAAAAAACTTTTTTCAACTAATCTCCCATATTCGGTTTCCTCACTTGTAGCTGCATCTCCTTTAAATTCTTTTCTTTCCCCCTGATAGTACTCCATCAGTCCTTCGATTTGCTTTTCTAAATCTTTCTTCTCTTTCTGTGTCCTTTTTGAAAACTGCTTTAGCAGTGCTGAGCTGTCCTTCTCCTCCAGGGCTCTCACTATATTTTCCATAATTTCATCTGATTGCTCCTGATCTGACTTCCAGGCATACGCTAACCGCTCCCCCCGGCTCATGCAGCCGCCTGAAGTTATGGAAATTGCCATACATACAATAATTACAGGTATTCTTTTAAAAAGCATTTCTATTTTCTCCTCCAAATTAATATTTGTAATATAGAATCAGATTTTCTTCATCGAAACAGAGCGTTTCTTGGTTACCCGCATATTTCTCTTTATACGCCTTCCACAACTCTGGATTTGTAGAAAAATCAATACTTCCGATAACTACCAATTCATCCGCCTTTGCCTTTTGTACCATCGGTTCAAAACCTGTTATCCACCACTGGGGATCCGACGGATTATAACACATGATCACATTCCCCTCTTTATCATACAAAGCCAGGGTCATTGGCAGAGCATCTTCTACGGAGACAGTCCAAAATGGCTCTCCGCCTTTATAAATCCCTGTCTCAGCCCCTGCGCCTAGATTTAAGTAATCCCCTTTCCACATCCAGATACAATAGCTTTCTCCATTTTCTAATGTAACTGAATACTTATTACCTAAGACTTCCCATACCTGAAATGGGCTTCGCTCCTTGAAAATTCAATATTTCAGCTGACAAAATAGTGATTTATGCCCCTATAGCCTCAGGATGGAGTGCGTTACGCAGATATTTCGGCAGTCTTGCTTCAAAATCAGCAGTAAAAGCTGTCAATTGCTCATCGCTGAGTTTTAAGATTTCCTGAAGGCTTGCCATCAAGGCATCCATTAGGATGCCAAGTGATCTATGGAAAGTAATGTCCGCCATTTCATCAACAAGGAAAAAGAACAATTCGCCAAGCGTCCTCTGATCTTCATTTTGGCGCTGTTCCATTGCGAGTAACATGTATCTGGTAAACACGATAGCTACGTGAGCTGTCAGTGCATCATAGGATAAGCTGCGGCATTCTCCAATCAGATTCAGCATAGATTTGCAGGTCTTGAAGAAAACCTCAATCTGCCAGCGCTTTCCATAAACACGGATAATCTCTTCTTCGGAAAGGGTCGTATCTGTACAGATAAAAGCAAGCCAGTCCTTGCGATTTGCTTTATTCCTTACGCAAACGATTTTCGCCGGAATAGGATTCTCTTTTCCTACCATGACGTCAACAGAAAGCAGATACTTTGATCTGCCACGGCGTTTTTTGTTCCTGGAATAGATCTCTTTGATATTCAGCTGTTCACCACAGTATGAATACTTGATGCGGCTGCTTTTCTTGAGCATAGCAATCACATCCATCCCCTTTGAATGGATGGCTGTGATCTGTGCCGGGTTGGAAAACCAGGAATCAAAAAGGACATAATCAGCCTTTAGTCCTGCACTGAGAGCAGTATCCAACAAGGCCATCATTGCTTCAGGTGCTTTTGTCTGGGCAAGCTTGCGCCTTTTTCCTGCAATGGTTCTGTTATCAAAGTTCTTTACCGGACCGATAATATTTGCTTCTTTTGCAGATGCTAACAGACAGCTGTTTACCGGGATCAGTGTATTTCCGTCACTCCAGCTTAATGTAAGCATCCGAAACCCTTTTTTGAAATGCATATCGGTGTGGTCGAATACTTTTGATCCCAGTTCTGTTTTCTTGCAGCTGGTTCGACTAAAAAGGCTGTCATCAACAATGAACACATTTTTCCTGCTATCGTCCGTTAGATCTTTGAGATCATTATTGACGATATCAGCAGCCAGAAGAGAAGTAAAACGGAGCCAGTTTGTTTTTGCCGAATTTAGGAACCGATAAAAAGTGTTCTTTGAAAAATCTTCCTTAAAAGAGCCAGTTCGTTGCTGCATATACATGCTTCTTCCGACAAAAATGTTGCTGAGCTTGTAGCGGAGCAGAGAAACAGGTGAAACACCTTTTTCTTTCATCCCATTGCATTTGGCGAGAAGCTTGCCGACATGATGCCTGGAAAAAAATCTCTGAACACAATCAATTAACTCGTTCTCATCGCAATAGTTTTGTGGTATACTGGACATGGCATAAATCTCCTTTGTATAGATGGTTTTTCGTCAATTCCATTATACCAAACGGGACAGGTTTATGCCTTTTTTATTGGCTGAAATATTGAATTTTCAAGGTTCAACACACCGTATTGGTGTGGGAAGTTTTAGTCATTTACTATTATAAATTATCTCTTTCCTTTCATCAATGCATATCATATTGCTCTTTGTTCAGACTGCGCTTATAATACATATGCTGACGTGTTATCAACAGAAACAGATAAGGGGATTTTTTTCATGGAAACCATGCAGAAGACAAAAAATGAAATTACAGAAGGTGTGATCTGGAAGCAGCTCCTCCTGTTCTTTTTCCCGATCCTGCTCGGGACTTTTTTTCAGCAGCTCTACAACACGATCGACAGTGTGATCGTGGGGCAGTTCGTAGGGAAAGAGGCGCTGGCGAGCGTGGGCGGATCCTCCGCCCAGATCGTGTCCCTTGTCGTCGGATTTTTCACCGGACTTTCCTCCGGCGCTGCCGTCACGATCGCGCAGTTCGTCGGCGCGCGCAAAGAAAAGACGGCAAACGCAGGGCTCCACAATGCGTTCGCCATCGCGGCGGCAGGCGGGATCGCCCTTACACTGACCGGCATACTGGCAGCGCCCTTCATGCTCCGGCTTATGAATACGCCGGCGGAGATCATGGACGGCTCTCTGGCATACCTGCGGATCTACTTTGCGGGCATCCTGTTCGTCCTGGTCTACAATATGGGCTCCGCCATCCTGCGCGCCACCGGCGACTCAAAAACCCCGCTCTATATCCTGATCATCTGCTGTATCGTCAACATTATCCTGGATACGGCTTTTGTGCTCCTCTTCCACATGGGAGTTACGGGCGTCGCCATCGCCACGCTGCTCGCCCAGGCAGTCAGCGCTGTCCTTGTCACACGAAAGCTGACACGTTCCGGCGGGGTTCTCCGTCTCTCCCTGAGGAAGATCCGTTTCCACGGGCCGCTCCTCTCCATGCAGCTGAAGCTCGGGCTGCCCACGGGATTTGAGTCCATCCTGTTCGCGATCACGAATATCGCCATCCAGTCCGCGATCAACACCTTTGGCACAGACACCACTGCCGCATGGTCCGCCTTCGGCAAACTGGACGCGATCTTCTGGATGATCAGCACTGCCTTCGGCATCTCTATCACAACGTTTGTCGGGCAGAACTACGGCGCCGGGAAGATGGACCGGGTGCGCAGGAGCACCCTGGTCTGTCTGTGCATGGACCTTGCCGTATCCTGTTTCCTTGTCGCCGTGCTGATCCTTACAAGGACTCTCCTTTTCCGGCTGTTTACGGCAGATGAAGCAGTTGTCCGGATCGGCTCTGATATGCTCATGTTTATCATACCGTGGTATATTGTCTATGTGTTTATCGAAGTACTGGGCGGATCCCTGCGGGGGCGGGGCAATGTGCTCGTCCCCGTAGTGATCACCCTGCTGGGCGTATGTGTCTTAAGGATCATCTGGCTCGCGGGTGTGATGAAGATCTCTCCCACGATCCACGCCATCATCTTCAGCTATCCCGTGACCTGGGTGGTGACTGCCGCGGCGTTTATCGGATATTATCTCTGGAAAGGCAGGCGGCTGGTATGATTACCAGCCGCGCTTTCCCTCCCTGTCCGTCTCCTCGGTCCGGGAGATTACCTGTATGCTTTCTCAAAGATACCCGCGCACTCTTCGTCTGACATTTCACACGGGTTTGCAAGGAAGAGCCCGCCCATAGTCTCGCGGGCATTGACTGCCAGCGTCATGCACTCGTCCTTCGCAAATCCATAATCGCTCATCTTCAGATCCGCCACGCCGCAGTCTTTCTGGAGCTGCACGAGCGCGGTCAGGAAGTCTTCCGCTTTGTCAGCCTCCGGCATTCCCATCGCTCTCGCCATCTTGATAAACTGCCTGTCACACGCGTGGCGCTCGATGAAGTAGCGGGCAAACTCCACAGAGATCATTATCAGGCCGGCTCCATGCGGAAGATCCGGATGATATGCGCTCATCGCGTGCTCCATGGAATGCTGCGCCGTGGTGGACGTCAGCTGCATGGTGATCCCGGCAATGGTGCTCCCGTATGCCACGCGCTCTCTCGCCTCGATGTCATTCCCATCGGCAGCCGCGCGGGGCAGGTACTTCGCGATATTTTCGATCGCAGAGAGAGCCAGCGTCTCGCTCAGAATATTCACGCCGTTTGACATCATGACCTCTGTATTATGGAACAGCGCGTCAAATCCCTGGTACGCCGTATATTTGGACGGCACGGTCTTCATCAGCTCCGGATCGACCACTGCCAGCACCGGCACCAGTTCCGGCGCGCCGCCGAATCCGATCTTCTCGTGGGTGTCATTCCTGCTGATCACGCCCCAGTTGTTGATCTCAGAGCCAGTCCCCGCTGTCAGGGTGATCGTCACCTGGGGAAGCGGCTTATTTACCAGCGGCTGTCCCTTGCCTGTGCCGCCGTTTACATAGTCCCAGAGGTCTCCCGGGTTGGTCGCCATCGCCGCCACAGCCACAGACGAATCGAGGACAGCCCCGCCGCCTAACGCCACGATAAAGTCGCAGCCGTTTTCCTTTGCAAACGCAGCCGCTTCCATCACGATCTCCCTTGTGGGGTTTTCGTGGATCTTCGCGCACACTGCATATTCCACGCCGGCCTTTTCTAGCTGCGCCTGCGTCCTCTCAAGCGCCCCGGAGACTTTCGCGGATTTCCCCGAGGAGATCAGGAGCAGCGCCTTTTTCCCCGGCATAGGCTGGTTTCCCAGTTCGTCCAGTTTCCCTGAGCCAAAAAGAATGTGTGTCGGATTGTAAAAATCAAAATTTGTGTTCATTGTGAATCCCTCCATGATCATTTTTCTTCTTCATTGTGTAGATCAGATAATCAAGGCAGTCCAGCATCTCCTGACTGTCATGGACCTGATCCAAAAGTTTCGCCCTGTGTGCAGAAAGAAAGCGGAGCTGCTCCTTTTCCCTGCCCTCTGTCTCCAGGCTGAGATACTTCCCGATCTCCTCCTCGCTGCATCCGGCATCCTTCAAGTTACGGAGCAGAAGCTCTTCTTCTGTCAGTCCGTTCACCTGACCACCTCCTTATCCTCTTTCTGAGTCCAGTGTATCCCTGATCTGATGGAATAGCAAATACCTTGTTTTTATTTCATGGTATGCTTTTTTGTTATGGTAAAATGGTTACTGTGAACCTCTGGACAGTGATAGGAAATATGGCTTGCCTCTGTATGCGAAGATTTATCTCTGTTGTTTCTTATATTTCGGTGATAAAATATACTGTGACCTGATATAGAAGCGAAATGACAAAACAATAGAAGGAGGGACATACCTGTGCAGTACATCAGTTATTACCAGTCCCCGCTGGGGAAGCTCCTCCTGGCGGCGGACCAGACCGGGATTACCGGAGCGTGGTTCGAGAACCAGAAATATTATGCACGCGGCCTGGACGCAGAACACACAGAAAAAGAAACGCCAGTCCTTAACGATGCGAAGCGCTGGCTGGATCTCTATTTCTCCGGAAAGGAACCTGACTTCATGCCGCCGCTCCATCCGTCCGGCACTCCGTTCCAGAGGGAGGTATGGGACATCCTCCGGCAGATTCCTTACGGGACGACCATGACCTACGGGGCAATCGCGAAAGAGATCGCCCGCCGGCGCGGGTTAGCGCGCATGTCGGCGCAGGCGGCTGGCAGCGCGGTAGGGCACAACCCGGTCTCCATCCTGATCCCCTGCCACCGCGTCGTCGGCTCCAATGGAAGCCTGACCGGATATGCCGGCGGGATGGAGCGGAAAATCAAACTGCTGGCACTGGAAAAAGTGAAGGTTGAGGATTACTTTATACCGAAGAAGGGGACAGCGCTGTGAAGGGATCGGAAGAAACGGAACATCTTTATACCCTGGTTATTACCGAATCCCTGTTCGGCTATGGCATTTCTTCAAGAATCTTTTTCCCATTGACTCTTGAAAAATCACTCAGCCGGTAGGATCGTATTCTTGTTTTAAAAATTACACTATTTTTTCACTATTTTTCATTATCTGGATGCGCCTGTGCAAACATTTTTTCCAACACATCCAGCACCCCGTCTTCCTCATTGGACGGGCAGACGTATTTTGCCGCTTTTTTTACATTCTCCGGGGCGTTTGCCATCGCATAGCTGTGGCCGCAGTACTGGAGCATCTCGATGTCGTTCCCGCCGTCCCCGAATGCGGCACACTGCTCCGGCGCAATCCCCCAGCGCTCTGCGAGCCGCTTAAGCCCCGACGCCTTGTGGCAGCCGGGAACGATCAGATCGATGGAACCGTGCCCGCTTGTCGTCGGCTCCACCAGACCGCCGAGCCGCTCGCAGAACATATCATAATACTCATATGTTTTCTCCTCCGGGACCGTGGGCGCGAATTTTAAGATGCGGTCTTTTACCTGCTTGAAATCATCCACCCACTTTAACCTATGGTAGTAAATAGCAGTGAGGTCAAAAAACTCCTGGCTCACCGTCCTGCGCTGGCAGTACGCGCTCTCCATCCCACAAAGCACATTTGAGATTTCCGGGTATTCCCTGCACACATCGATCACAGCGTCCACCGTTTCTTTCGGCATATCGGCGGCAAAGACCAGCTCTGTGCGGTCTTTTACAAAAGCGCCGTTTTCCGCCACAAAGGCCAGCTCGTCATAATATTCCGGGAACAGATCCCTTAACTGATAGTACTGATTCCCGCTTGCCACCACAAAACGGCATCCCACGCGATCCATGCGCTCCAATATCCGCTTAAACCGCGGAACGTCATACGTGTAATCCGAGCGCACGAACGTACCGTCCACATCGACAGCAACCATTTTAATATCTTTTATATCTTTCACCGCTTTCATATCCTCCTCTTATGAACGCTGTGCAGGCAATCATTCTTTCATCTGCCGGCCTCCTGTATCCTGTCAAGACCTGCCCGCGGGTCTTCCCGCATCTGACAGATCCTTCCGCGGTCAGTACACTCTCGATCAGCTCACCCACATCCTCCAGCCGGTCAAAATCAATCCAGCTAAAATCAGACACCAGCTTTAACTGCTCCGCATGATGGTTTTTAAAGGGCTTGCAGACTACATCCTTCTCCGAGCGTATCTGCATGGGCGTCTTATCATAACCCAGGGAAGAACCGCTGTCATAAATCGGTGCGAAACCGAGCCATTTCAGAGTTTCCGCCTCCCGCAGTACGCCGAAATTATTAAAATGCCGGTCCTCGTTCGCAATGATGTAATCCAGCACGATCATGCGGTCAAGGAAAGGGACAGCGCCCTGGATGCCAAGCCAGTCACAGCAGTTGACAAAATGCTGATACACCGAGACATTGTTGCTTTTTTTCTGCGTCTTGAGGATACGCCATGCCGGAACCAGCTCCGTGTCCCTTGTAACAAAATCTTTACACACACTGTAAGGCGCGCCTTTGTTCCATGTAACCTCATAAGGCACATAGGGGATACCGAGGCGTTCCATGATCCCGGCGGCAATGACCTCATTAAAAGGCTGCTGCCGGAACGGATCGCTGCCGCCTTTGACCAGGCACCGCTTCCCGTCCATGGTCTTCCAGCGTTTTTTCAGGTTGCCGTCCGTAGTATTATCCGGCGAGGAAAAATCCAACGCATCATAGCTGCCTCCTGATATTTTGCATATGGAGTTACAGTTCACACCGTACTCAGGGACAGGGAGGATGCATCGTCATGCATGCATGTAAGAGGCATTCTCCCTGTCCCTGAGTGCGAGTAACTCGTAACCATATGAAAACTATTTTCCAAAATACGCCGCGATCTCCTTTATCCGCTCACTCTGCGCCACATGGAACGGGCACCTTCTGTCGCAGTGGCCGCACCCGATACAGTCAGAAGCGTGTTTCGGCAGTTTCTCATAATGATCCGCCGCCATACTGTCCCCGATCACTGCCAGATCATAATACTTATTGATCAGCGCAATATTCAGCCCTGCCGGGCACGGGTGGCAGTGGCTGCAGTACACGCAGTTCCCGACTGCGTCCTTCGGCGCATAACCGCCGAGCGCGGAGTAGTCCTTCTCCTCCGGCGCCGCAGTAAGCCATGAGAGCGCCCTCTTCACATCGTCCAGATTCCGGACGCCGGGAAGGACGGTCAGCACGCCCGGCTTATCCAGCGCATACTGGATGCACTGCGCCTCGGTCAGCGCTTTCCCAAAGGGCGAAGTCCTCTCATCAAGCAGCTGTCCGCCGGAATAGGGCTTCATGACCGAAATCCCGATCCCCTCCGCCTCGCACCGGCAGTAGAGCTTCATCCGCTCGTCAGCGCTCCCGAAAGCGAACTCCCCGTGCTGGTAATCATACGCCGGATTGATAGAAAACATCAGCTGCTCGATCAGACCGGTATCCAGGATCTTCTGCGCCAGCTCCGGCGTGTGCGTGCTCAGACCGATATGCCTGACCACGCCGCTCTTTTTCATCTCAAGAAGATAGTCCAGGACTCCGTTTTTCTGATACTGCTTCCAGTCGTCCTCCGAGTCCAGGCAGTGGATAAACCCGAAGTCTATGTAATCTGTCTTTAATTCCTTTAACTGCCAGTCTACCTGTCGCTTTACCTTGTCCAGGCTTGTCGTCCAGCCGTATTCGCCCGTTTCGTAGTTTGCCCCGAAATGGACCTGATAAAACATTTCTTTCCTCACGGAAGCAAACGCCATTCCCGCGTAGCGGAATGTCTCCGCCCCGGCAGTAGCAAAGTCCGCGTAGTTGATCCCCTGCTCATGGGCGTAAGCCAGCGCGGCGACCGCTTCTTTCTCCGGCGCCTCGAAAATGGGACCGGTCCCGATGCCGATGACGCTGATCCGGTCACCGGTCTTAGGATGGATCCTGTATTCCATCTGATCTCCTCCTAGTATGATAATGGTGTAGTCAATAATGACTACGGGTTAATAGTTACAAAGTCTAAATGAATAACTGAAGGAGGGATTCTCTCTCCATCAGAAGTTATTGTTCCTTACCGTGTCTGAGGCTTCCATGATGCATCAGATCAGATCATGAGGTATAATCACTGAGGCAGGGCGATTGACGACGCCTCCTTGGGACCCGGCCTCCCGCCGGGGAAACCTCTTAGAAAGTCTGTCTGTCCATTCGGTGGTGATTTATGGTTTGGCTGGTTGGGAAGCCTCAGGCTATACCTGTATAAGCCGCTAGGTTGTGTATCCACCTTTTGGAAATGGATGCCTGCCGGAAAGGATGTTTACTATGCATTACAAAAGATTACTTACATTGATTGACAGCGTTTCTTCTTACCTCTCTGTCGGCCTTGATGTTGGCGCTGATTTTACCTGGATGTCTATTGCCCTCCCTAACGGTTCTTTTATCGGGAAGCCCTTTAAGATCGTCCATTCTGATCCAAGGTCCAGAGACCTTGCTGTCGCAAAAATAAAAGAAGCACAAGAAACGTATTCTCTCAAAAGCCGCTGCTTCCTTGAGTCTACCGGGATCTACCACATCCCGCTCCTGTGCTTCCTTCGTGATAAGGGGTTTGACTGCTCAGTCATTAATCCTATCATCACTAAGAATAGCACAAATATCAACATAAGGAAACTGCATAATGATAAATTCGACTCGAAAAAGGCTGCCCTTGTCGGCCTGAACGTTTCTCTTAAGACTTCCATCATTCCGGATGATTCCGTTGTCGATCTGAGGAACCTGGTCCGTGATTACTATTATTTCAAGGACCTCCAGTCTGCTGTCGCCCTCAAACTTACTGCGGAACTGAAAGTGTCTTTCCCCGCTTATGCGAAAGTCTTCAGCAAAGTCACCACACAGTCTTCCTTAAAGCTGCTAAGCTCTTATCCTCTTGCTGAAGACATGCTTGCCGCTTCTAAAGACGATATCGTGAAGATCATCCGCAGCACAGCACGTTTTGGCGAAGCTTATGCCCTGCGTAAGTATGACACCATCATTGCTGCCGCACAGGATGCTGCTGTTTTCGGAAGGGCGCTTCCAAGCAATGCTGTCCGCATTCGCCTTTATATCGATACTTACCAGGAATACCAGAAGCATCTGGACGCACTCCTGAAGGCGCTCCACGAGACGGTCGACCGGCTGCAGGATACTTTGATCTACGACCAGATCTGCCTTCTGCAGTCCCTGCGCGGGATCGGTTTCTTAAGCGCAATCGTCCTGATTGCGGAGATGGGCGATTTTAAACTTTTTTCTTCCCCGAAAAAGCTTTATGCTTACTTTGGGCTTGATCCTGCCGTCAAACAGTCTGGGAAACTCAATGGCGATAAAGTCCATATGTCCAAACGTGGCTCCAGCCTTGCCAGACGGGTCCTTCACATGGTCGCGCTCAATAACGTAAAAGTTGATAAGGGAAGCGGCACGCCTGTGAATCCTGTGGTTTACGACTATTACACCCGGAAGTGTTCCGGCAAGAAAAAGACGGTAGCAATGGGCGCTGTCATGCATAAAATCTGCAACATCATTTTTGCCATGCTTCGGGATAACAAACCCTTCGAGGTCATCACTCCGGAGGAGCACTGCAGGCGCTTTGCCGCAGAGCATCCAGATAAGATACGAAAAGCCGCATAATCAGCACGGCATTCTCAATATTTAGTTTGCGACCAATCCAATATATCGGAATGGTCTGTTAAGGTTACCATTTTTTGCGCTATTGTAAAAAATTAATTTTTTTCATATCACCTCTTGACATTTCTTAGCTGGACTCTCTTTTAATCCCGGAGCCTGCGCCCGAACTCATATGCTCTCTCCGGATATCCGCTCCTTCTGGTCATCGCCGGAGTCCCGCATCCCTTCCCAAGGATCATCCCCTGATCGTCAAGATCCAGATAGCGCACCAGTGTTTTATAATGCGCCTCCAGAGCGTCGAACGTCCATCCGTCCGCATTCCACGCGGCGGACAGAAGCGCGGATTTCATATGCTTCCGTGTAATGCTGCTGTTGATGGCGCAGAAGCGGTCGATCAGGATCTTAAGCTGGGCGGACATTCCATAATAATACAGCGGCGTGACGAACACCATCATATCCGCTTCCAGGATCTCTTTTCTGAACTGCTCCATATCGTCCTTCTGTACGCAGGGACCTTCGTAGCCGCAGCGGACGCATCCCGTGCATGGATGGAGGTCGGCATGGGCCGCGTCAATCACTTTTATCGTATGCCCTGCTTCTTTTGCTCCCCGGATAAATTCATCCGCCAGCATGTTGGACGAGCCGTGCCGGTTCGGACTTCCCTCCAATACTACAATTCTCATCTTCAAATGACTCCTTTCCCGTTACTGAAGGCTGCTGCCCCACTCCTGAAACTCTTCCGGATCCGTTCCGTCAGCATCACAGAAAGGACCGCAGCAGGCGGAGCGTGAAACGTTCCGTCAGTTCATATACCGTGCACTCCCTGATCTCTATCCCTGCCTGCCTCATGGCTTCCAGCTGTTTCTCCGTGTGCGAAGTATACGGGTGCACCCCGAACAGGAACGGGAAGAATACATACAGAAACTCCCGGATCTCTTCCTCTCCCATAGACGGGAAGAAGTGCGCAAGGCATCTGCTCAGCGCGTCGAACGACGCCCCGTAAGCCTTTTTAAATGCGACCAGATTTTCCAGGCGGCTGTTCCCTTCCATGTCATAGATGTTCACAGCCATCAGCTTCAGCATGCAGCGGCGTTTTTCCAGGATATGCGCCATCTCCCCGGCAAACGCCTCCGCGCTCATGGAGGCATTCTGCCGGATCAGTTCTTCCAGATCCGCGATCCACAGCTCGTGCTCCCTCTGGAGCAGCGCCAGGAAGATCTCTTCCTTTGTCTGGAAATAATTGTAGATCGAAGTCCGCGAAAACGACGTCGCCGCCCCGATATCCCGGATGGTGATGTCCTTAAAGCTCACCGTCTCATACAGAGAAGCGCAGGCATTGATGATCTCTTCTTTTCTTGCATTTGTTAATTCTTCTGAACCTTTTGGCATAATACAAGTTCCCTTCTCATGGTTCTCATCTCATTCAGGCTCTCAGCCTTCCACTGCCTGTTTCGCCCATGCGGCTGCCCCGCTGTTCACCAGGCGTCCCTCTTTCCAGACCGCGCCCGGGCAGTGCTCCTTCATGCTCTTCTGTGCGCCGCCGATACCGCTGCCGCCGGAAGTGGCGAACGGGATCATCGTCTTCCCGGTAAAGTCATAGCTCTCCAGAAATGTATCCACGATCCTCGGCTCTACATACCACCATACCGGGAATCCGACAAACACAGTATCATACCGATCCATATCCCCTACGGTTCCCGCGATCTCCGGACGGCAGCCGGGGTCGTTCATCTCTACTGTACTGCGGCTCTTCTTGTCCGTCCAGTCCAGATCCGCCGCCGTATAAAGCTGCGCGGGCGCGATCTCATACAGATCCGCTCCCACAGCGTCCGCAATCTCTTTCGCCGCGCGGGCAGTCACCCCGCTTGCGGAAAAATATGCAACTAATGTTTTACTCATTTCAGACTCTCCTTTAAAATTTCTACAATCTCATCGTGTTCCAGTACCTTGTATCCGCCGGGCATGATCAGCGTCCCGTCCGCAATGCCTTCGATCATCCCTTCGTCCGCGCCCAGCTCGCTGATATTCATCACAAGCCCAAGCTCCTTCATCCAGCTTTCCATCGCCGCGAGCCCTTCCTGCGCGACCTGTTCGTCCGTCTTTCCCTCAGCGTCCACATTCCACACATTGACTGCGAAACGTTTGAACTTCTGCACGCCGTAAGGCAGGATATGACGGTAGTACGGAAGGGATACCGCTGCCAGCGTCATGCCATGAGTGGCGTTGGTATAAGCACCCACGGACTGCCCGAGCATATGTACCATCCAGTCCGTTGATTTGCCTCTGGATACCAGCGTATTCAGCGCCCATGTGGCAGCCCACATCAGGTTGCTCCTCGCCTCGTAATCCTGGGGATCATTGTTGGCGATGCGGCTGGAGTGGATCACGGAGCGCATCAGTCCCTCGCTGATATAATCGCTTGTATTGTCATCCTCCCCGGAGAAATACTGTTCGCAGATATGGTTGAAAATGTCGTAAATGCCGGATACCATCTGATAGTGCGGCAGCGTCAGCGTGTATTTCGGGTTCAGTATAGCGAACCTGGGCATGATCTTCTCATCCGCGAACACATGACCGATCTTCTGATGGGTGTGCGGGTTCGTGATCACGGCTCCCGCGTTCATCTCTGAGCCGGTCCCCACCATGGTCAGCACGCAGCCCACGGGAAGCGTCTCGCACGTGGGCTCTTCAAAGCGTACGTAATACTTCTCCCACGGGTCTTCCCCGCAGTGGACTGAGACAGAGACCGCCTTGGCGTAATCGCACACCGAGCCGCCACCCACTGCCAGCAGCATGTCTACATCATGCTTCCGGGCAATCTCCACGCCCTCGTACAGCTTATCTACCGTGGGGTTCGGCATAACGCCGGAGATCTCCGCCACATTTTTCCCGTTTTTCTCAAGGATCTCGATTACCTCGTCATAGATCCCGTTGTTCTCTGTCTGGCGCCCCGCGCTTATCACATCAGGGTGCCGTATTCTGACGCCGTGTCAGCAACTTTACTGTAGCGCTATTCTGACACCGTGTCAATATACAATCCTAAAATTTTCTCTCCCCAATATCAGATTAATGTATTCTTCTTATATCTCTGGCCGTCGCTGTTTTTTTCTGTTCCTGGCTGAGCATCCTGTTCCTGGCTGAGCATCCTGTTCCCGGCTGAGCATCCTGTTCCCGGCTGAGCATTCTGTTCCCGGCTGATGATCACAATACGGCTCAGGCATTATCCGGGATTTGATCTAAGCATTAGACGAATTTCCTTACAGAGGCTATAATGTTTCAATAAAGGAGGCATTTATCATGAAAATCAAAGATAAAACAACATTTGACAAGGCGAACATATTTGGCCAGGGCGAAGAAAACTCCGCTTTTGCACAGTATTTTACCGGCAATTCTTATCTGAACCCTCTGACAAAACCAGGGGAGAGTCCCATCTTCCTCGCAAACGTCACTTTCGAGCCGGGCTGCCGCAACAACTGGCACATCCACCATGCCAAAACCGGCGGCGGACAGATCCTGATCTGCACAGCCGGGAGCGGCTGGTATCAGGAAGAGGGGAAAGAGCCTGTGAGCCTGGAGCCTGGGACTGTCATCGTGATCCCGCCGGAAGTAAAGCACTGGCACGGAGCCAAAGCTGACAGCTGGTTCTCCCACATCGCTTTTGAAGTGCCGGGTACGGAGACCGGCAATGAATGGCTGGAAGAGGTCGATGACGAGACCTACTCTAAATTACAGTAAAAGTCCGGTTTTACGGTTTTGCGCCCGGCGCGAGCTGAACTTGCCGCATATTTTCAAGACTCACACAGGAGGGATTTACAATGAGAGATTATAAGCTTACAGATCCGGAATTTGCAGAACGGTTTGAACATTTTGCTTTTGACGAAGTTGTCAATGAAGAGGGACAGCAGCTTGACGGGATCACCCGCCACATGGCTGTTGCAGCCACGCTGATCGGCTGCCAGGGAATCGATGCATTCCGCCTGGAAGTCCCCCGTGCTCTGGACGCGGGGCTGACTCCGGTAATGCTCAAAGAAATCATCTACCAGGCAGTAGACTATCTGGGGATCGGGCGCGTCCTTCCTTTTCTCGACGCGGCAAATGATATCCTCGCTTCCCGAGGCGTCAGTCTTCCGCTAGAAGGCCAGGCCACGACTACGATGGAAGACCGCCTGGAGAAAGGCGCACAGGCACAGGCGGACATCTTCGGTGCCCACATGAAGGAAGCCTGGAAAGCAGGACACATCAACCGCTGGCTGGCAGACAACTGCTTCGGCGATTACTACACGCGCACCGGGCTTGACTTAAAGCAGCGTGAGATGATCACCTTCTGCTTCCTCGCCGCCCAGGGCGGATGCGAACCGCAGCTCATCGCCCATTCCAAAGGGAATATGAATCTGGGCAATGACAAGGATTTCCTCATCCGGGTCGTTTCCCAGTGCCTGCCCTGCATCGGGTATCCGCGAAGCCTGAATGCCATCACATGCATCAATAAAGCCGCTGCCGAGATGGAGGGCAATGTGTGATCCAGAACCGGATCAGATCTATAGATTCTCTATCGCATACAGCGGCAGATTCACCATCCAGTCCTCCTCGCGGTAATCCGTCATAGACGTTCTTACCGCATAAGGGGGCTGGTATTTTTTGCAGTATGCCTGCAGACTTTTCGCTTTTACATTTTCTTCCGCCTTTATCTCCACCGGCGCCACATTTCCTTCTTTCTGTATCAAAAAGTCTATTTCGGTGTGGGAATTGGCAGAGAAATAGTATGGCGTATACTCCGTCTCTGCGATGATCTGCTGATAAACATACTGTTCCGTGAGTGCGCCTTTAAATTCTGTAAACAACTGATTTCCTTCTAAAATCGTCCTTGCATCCAGGTCGCTCATTGCTCCCAAAAGCCCCACGTCCAACAGATAGATCTTAAACGCGCTGAAATCAATATATGCTTTCAGCGGAACCGCCGGCTTTTCCACCCGGTAAACTTTACCGATCAGCCCGCAGTCCAGAAGCCACTCGATGGCAAGTTCAAAATCTTTCGCCCTGGCTCCCTGCTTCAAATGACCGAAGAAAAATTTCTTATTTTCTTTCGCCAGCTGAAGAGGAACAGAGTTCCATACCATACGCAGTCTCGCAAGCTCTGTATCCGGCGTATGCTTGCTGAAATCCTGCTCATAGAGTTCCAGGATCTGCTTCTGTATTTCCCGGACAGATGTTATATCACCATTCTCCGCATAATCATTGACCGCTTCCGGCATCCCGCCGATGTAATAGTAAAGCTTCAGCCAGTGGATATATCGGTCCGCAAATGTTCGTATGATCGTATACGCTTTTTCTTCCAGAAGCTCCGCAAGGCTTTCTTCCCCCATCGCAAGCAGAAATTCATGATATGACATCGGATGGATCTCCATTGTTTCTACTTTTCCCACTGGAAATGATACCCCTTCATGGATCGCAACGCCGAGAAGAGAACCTGCCGCGATCACTGCATATTCCGGAGCGTTCTCACAGAAATACTTCAATGAAGAGATTGCCTTTGGCGCTTCCTGAACTTCATCAAAAATAATCAGAGTCTCCTCCGGCTGGATCTTTACCCCTGTTTCAATGTTGATCATCCGTAAAATCCTGGAAATGTCATAATCGTCTTCAAATATCTGACGCATACGGATGTCGCTGTCAAAGTTGACATAAGCCACACTTTTAAAACAGTCCGCTCCGAATTGTTTCATAAGCCAGGTTTTCCCGACCTGTCTCGCACCTTTTAAGATCAATGGCTTGCGGTTCCGCTTCGTCTTCCATTCCTTCAGCTTTTTCATAGCTGTACGCTGCATATGATCACTCCTTTTACCTCTTTGTTATAGTATTACACTTTTCTGAAGGAATATCAATCGAATATATACATTTTTCTGAAGGAATATTCTCTTTTATTCTACATTTTTCTGAAGGAAATCAGCATAAAGGAAGCGTCTCTGCACTGTACTCAAACGCAGCCAGTCGCCCCTGCCAGAGAGCCATCGTCCCGACGTCACGCCCGTGATATTTAACTTTCAGTCTTTTCGTCTTCTCCATTTATAATCTCCTCAATCGAAAGGAACGGAACATGCTCAAACAGTCCTTCCAGTTCATTTTCAAGATCCAGCGCGATCGCGATCTTGGTCAGCGAGATCAGGGAAATCTCACCGCTGCTCTCAAACCGCTTCACAGACCCCAGGCTTACTCCTGACTTCTCGCTCAGTCTTTTCTGTGAAATCTTCCTCCTCCGGCGGATGTTGCGGATGCGGGCAGCAATCAGCTTATCGATCTCTTTTGGTGTTTTGGATAAAAAATTGAAATTATTCATAGATAATATATTAGCTTATTCTATATGATGCATCAAGTTTTGGCTAATATATTAGCCAAATTTGTGAAGCCATAAAGAAAGAGACGGAATCATCCGCCTCTTATATCTGCAAAAACTAACCCAAATCCCGTGCCAGGACTCGCAGGCAAGCCTTAAACTTCTGTAAACAATAATCTGTAGATCAAGCTGTCAAAAATAATCCGAAATAGAACAGCACGATCACAGCCACGACAATCCCTAAAGCGATAAGCAGTTTTTTCTTCATTTTTTTCTCCTCAGTACTCATTTATTATTTATCTGTAAATACGATCTCATATTCATCCATGAAGTACGCGCCGGCAAAGAATCCGGTAAGGATTGTCTCTGCATTTGCGCGGGCATTATCGAGAAGCCCGTTCGCTACTGCGTCTTCCTCAGCAGTTTTAACCAGTTCCGCTTCAGCTTCATTGATTTCATTTAGCGTAATCTCCCGGAATATGCTTTCATCCTCCAGATAAACCTCAAAAGAATCAAATGCTCATATCAAGTTTTGTTTCCTCAATAATATAATCTCCTTGCATGACCTGAATCCCAATTTCAACCTGGGAAATGTCGCTGATATCTTCTATCGAATTTTTCTCAAGATCAGACTGCCACAATTGGATTTTCATTATGGCGCTCGAACCGCCCTTTATATTCACAGGAGATATAATACTGTCCATCATATATCCATTTACTGCCAGCGAATCATATACATCTGTAATCGTAATATTTTCAGATGTCTTATTCTCAACCATGAGCAAAACATACATATCTCCGCTGTATTCCGAATCATCCTCTATAACATCTTTCATTACTATCCGAATACTCTCGGAATTATATACTTCTTCTCCCTCTTGGCTGAACTCCGATAATTCGGATTCTCCACTGTAATCATAGCAGGATCGCCGATCTTCTCACCTTCCTGATTTTCAAATTCCATGGTCAAAGTAACTGTTCCCACACTCTGTATTCCATACGCATCCCTCAATCCATCAGCAAGCAGCATCGAAAAGTCCAGATCAAGCGCCGCCCCAGGCAAAGACATATTCCTTGTACTGGAAGAACGGCGTAGATACATTCCCGCAATGTTCCCCGGCAAAAAGCGGGATCACATGGTCATTCACATCAATCTCAAAATCATAAGCCACGATAATGTCATTGATGATGGACATGCAGCAGTCCGTACTGCCTGTCTCCCCGATACACCTCATGGCAGAAGTGAATCCCAGGCTAATCAGCGTCACATCCGTACTGTTGGAAATATTGATCTTACATCTGCGTATTCACGATGTTCATCCCTCATGGAGCCATCTGCATTGGTCGTTGCAATCGTTACCTCTCCGATTGCGGATCCGCAGATCGTCACATCCCCGGACAGATTATTCATGATCGTTCTGAGAGAAGTACCTGCCTGGGATCCCTTGATACCGGCATTGGCCATCAAACCGATCGCTTCCGCTGTATCCTCCGCAGAGAATCCCAGAGCACCTGCAATCGGAGCGCAATACTTAAAGGTCTCACCCATCATGGAGACATTCGTATTCGCGTTACTGGAAGCAGCCGCCAGGATATCCGCAAAATGCCCGGAATCCTTTGCCGTAAGTCCGAACGCTGTCAGAGCATCTGTCACGATATCAGAAGTGGTAGCCAGATCCTCACCGGAAGCTGCAGCCAGGTTCATGACACCTTCGATACCGGAAAGCATATCCTCTGTCTTCCAGCCGGCCATCGCCATATAGTTCATGGCTTCCGCAGCCTCGGATGCAGAGAACTTTGTCTTCTCACCCATCTCACGGGCTTTATCCCTTAAGGCTTCAAGATCAGAGCCAGTCGCACCGGATACCGCCGCCACCTTGCTCATGGCGGAATCAAAATCAGCGGCAGTCTTCACCGCCGCTGTACCTAATCCCACAACACCCAGAGTCACAGGCATGAACTTCTTTCCGACATTGGTAACATTGTCACCAACCGTCTTCAGCTTCTCACCCTTTGCGGCAATCTCCTGAAGTGCAGTACCGGACTGTCTTGCCTGTTCCTCCAGAGCCTTCAGCTTCTGTTCAGTCTCAACGATCTCACGCTGCAGGCCATCATACTGTTCCTGCGTGATCGTGCCGTCCTTCAATGCCTGCTCAGCCTGTTCCGCTGCCGTCTTCAAAGTCTCCAGCTTTTCCTTCGTTTCCTTGACGGCATCCCCCAGGAGCCTGTGCTTCTGTGCAAGCAGTTCCGTGTTCCCCGGATCAAGTTTCAGGAGCTTATCGACATCACGCAGCTGGCTCTGAGTATTTCTGATCTCTGTATTTACGCCCTTCAGGGCTGTCTGTAGTTTGGTGGTATCGCCACCGATCTCAACGGTGTTTCCCTGGATCCGTCCAGCCATTCATGTCCCTCCTTCCTGATTTTGGGTAAAAGAAAAGAACCGGTCTCCCGATTCTTCTCAAAAGCATTTCACTTTGTTTATACGCGCTATTTGCGCTTTCTTTTTCCTGTATTATCGGATCCGCGGATTTCTTCATGATAAAAATAATCCACGATTACCGGATGCCCCTGCGGAACCCTTCCATAAGGCATTTCATTATCCACAAACGGGCAATCATACTTCTCGGCAAGTTTCTCGGCTTTGTTTTCCAGAGCCTCGAAATAGCTTCTGTTATGCTTGTTATAAATCTCATCATAGAGCGGCACTAAATCAGGATACTCTTCAGCGATATAGTCCATAACGGTATTCTTAAATCCGCCTCTCAGATTAAGATTCTCCAGCCAAAACAGATCACATTGGTCTTTTACACGTTCAAAGATAGCCTCAAAATCCGTAATGCCCGGAAATACCGGGGATACAAAGCATACTGTCCTGATACCGGCGTCATATATCTGCTTCATCGCAGCAATCCTTCGTTCAATGGAAACCGCTGCATCCATATCGTCCTTGAACTTCTCGTCCAGCGTATTGATCGACCACGATACTGTTACCTGTCCGAGCTCTTTTAGCAGGTCAATATCTCTCACCACAAGGTCGGATTTTGTGCAGATCAGAATATCTGCTCCGCTCCCCCGCAGCTGTTCAAGCAGTTTCCTTGTGTTTCCGAACTCTTTTTCCTGCGGATTATACCCGTCTGTCACGGATCCGATCACAACGCGCTGTCCGGCATATTTCTCAGGGTGCTTGATTTCAGGCCAGTGCTTGATATCAAGAAATGTTCCCCACTCTTCCGTATGTCCTGTAAACCTTTTCATGAAAGAAGCGTAACAATACTTGCATGCGTGCGTGCATCCGACATACGGATTCACAGAATACCCTCCCACCGGCAGGTTTGACTTTGTCATGATATTTTTGGTTTCCACATCCCTTATCAGGATATCTTCCGTTCTCACTTCTTCCATGCCCGCTGTACCTCCAATACCTTCTCAAATGCTTCAGGAAATTCCTGCACCATATTTTCATCGCCTATGATCGGTTCAAGATCTTCCTTCATAAAAACAGGTATATTCCTTTGATGCGCCTGATCCGTAAGCGACCATGCCCATTCCGGCTCAGTACGGATTTTTCTGCTCTGAGCGCCTGTCATGGTTCCTACAACGATCCAATCAATACCAGAAAGATCGACCTCTCCAGGATCATCAAAAAGCGGCTCAAAGGTCACATGATAATGCTTTGCCCTTACATGATTCCTCAATGCTTCAATGCGCCAGAGTTCTGATCTTCTGGTAACCGTCACCCCAAACCAGGCGTTTTCAAGATCCGTTTCAAAATCCAGGAGATCAGGCCTTTTCGACAGAAATAAAAACTGATGCTGCGGATTTTTCCGGATCTTTTCAAACACCTCTTCTCGCCATTCTTCTTTCCATCCCGCAAGATCACTCATACCGGTCAGAAGGAAATTCTGCGGTCTTGCCTTGTCCATCATTTTAAGCTTGCCTTCAAAAAATTCAGGCTTACTGAAATCCGGTATCGTATGCCACCGCTTCACATTATTCCGTGCATAGCAATAATCGCAGCCTACCGTGCAGCCGATGACAAGGTTCATATTCTGGATATTGTCTTTTATACAAACACTCATAGCTCTCCACATAAAAAGTTATGGACATCTGCTTGCAGAAATGCCCACAACTTTAAAACTCATACTTGCTCGATTACTGCATCGTCGGCGGTATACGCTTCAAGAGAACCTGCCTTCACCTGGATACAGGCATAGCTGATCTCAGAATCATCTGCCGCGAAGAACTGTCTTTTCCCATCCGGCGCAATACGCACGATATCACCGGCAGAAAGCTCTATATCCTCACCGTCAACTACCGCTTTTCCCTTGCCGGAAAGAATGATGTAAATCTCTTCATTGGTCTTATGATAATGAACAAAAGGAACACTCGCACCTGCCGGAAGATGGTTGATGCTGATCTCAGCCCCTGTAAGTCCCAGCTGATCATGAAGTTCAGTTCTCGGATCGTTTGCAACACTTACCTTACTATAGTTAGACATTTCTGATACCTCCATTTGTTGTGATATTGATTGATACAACGGAAGTGTACCACCGCCATGTTGTGATGTCAAGTGTTACAACAAAACTTTTTAAGATTCTATAAGCTTGTTCGCATCCGCCATTACATCAGCTATGGTTATTCGCCGCATTTTATCTTCCATGGCATTCTGTATTTCTTCAAGCCTGTGATCCATGATCCTGTGAATGTTTCGTCCCACAGGGCATAACTCATTCGGATTCTCATGGAAATGAAACAACTGTCCATTTTCGACAGGCTCCACGGCATTGTAAACATCCAGAAGCGTTATCTCCGTCAAGGATTTCTCTATATCGGCACCGCCGCTTCCCCGCTTCACTGTTACAATCTCCGCCTTCTTCAGCTGCTGCAAGAGTCTTCTGATTACCGTCGGATTTACATTTGCGCTGGACGCAAGAAATTCACTGGTGATTTTATGGTCATTCTTAAATGTTTCAATTGCTATAAGCACATGCACCGCTATTGTAAATCTGCTTGAAATCTGCATTCTGACACCTCCATCGACTCTATCTTAAATCATTTTCGTTGTAATTTCAATAGTCACAACAAGGTGCGATTATCCCTTCTAGAATCGATCCATATCATCCTGAGATGCCAGAGTGCTGTATGATCCCTGGTTCTCATCATTCTGCATTTCCGTGTACATATCGTTGATGGTTCCGATAGTCAGAAGATCCATCTCCCCGATCTGCACACCAAGCTGCACCGCCCTTAGGAGTAAGAGCGGCGTTGTCATTTCCCGGTCAGTCGCTCGAAGTTTTTTTACTCTCCACCTGCGTCTGCACATTCAGCCCCCAAAGCTCAATGATCTCCGGAAGCACCTGATAAATGGAAAAAGTCCCGAACTGGTCAAGCCATTCATCCGGAGTATCCGGAACGCCCTGCGGATCCGCATGCTTCGCCATGATGTAGCTGATATCCTCGAACAGCTCCAGCGAAAAGGAATCCAGCGCGGAATTTTCCGGATCATTCTCGTCAATGCTTTTCTGAAGGTCATGAAGATCCTTATAGATATCCCTGTGGAACTTGTTCCTGTATATTCTCGGAATGGCCGCTGATGCCCTGAAAGTCACATCATTGCCATCAATATTCACTGTCTTTGTAAGTGCCATGATTAAATCCTCCAAGCTGTGCGAGTCAAGGAACGCTTTCAGATCGCGGCAGCATCTTGTACTTTCCCTTCCCGGAGTTTATAATACGCCGGACGACACTCTTATCATGCATGCCGGCATGACGCTGCGGTTTCCTGTCTATGAGCACAGTATAAACAGTAACCCACGGAAAGAAATTGTCGGAACTTCACGAACGATTGTTTCCTTCCCCCGCTCCCCCCTGTGCTATAATGTCCATAAAGCGGGGACAGCCTTCTGATGGCTCAGCCGTAACGCTTCCATGCATCTTCAATGCATCCCGCTTACAGATCCGCAGATCAGAATAGGAGGTATAAATATTAATGGGTGAGGTCAGATTTATGATTTCCGAGGCCGCGAAACAGGTAGATGTAGAATCCCATGTGCTCAGATACTGGGAGGAAGAGCTCGGCCTGAAGATCGGGCGCACGGAGATGGGCCACCGATATTATACCGATGATGACATCCAGCTTTTCCGCTGTATCAAGAAACTGAAAGATGAAGGTATGCTTTTGAGGGAACTGAAGCCGCTGATCCCGGAACTGCGGGAGACCCGGCTTAAGATCAGGTCCGAAGGATCCAGGGGAAAAACACAGGATCCCGGTTTGTCCGAGCCCCAGGCCGCGGCCACCACTGCACCGCGCGCTGAAGCTCCGGCCGCATCCCGGATTCCGGCACAGACAGCGCCTTCGGCTCCTTCCCGCACAGCAGCTCCTTCCGCCTCTCTGCCGGACGCCCCGTCCGTCCGCTCTGAGTCAGGAGACGTCATGATCCCCCTGAAAAATGTAGAGCAGGTGCGCGCCCTGGTTGGGGACGTCTTCCGGGAAGCGCTCAGCGAAAACAACACAGTATTAAAAAAAGACATCAGCAGTACCGTGACCGCTGATGTCGTACATGAAATGGATTTTCTCCTCCAGGCGAAGGAACGCCAGCAGGAAGAGCACTTCCGCAGGCTGGATTCCCTGATCCGCCAGCAGCAGGCGACCCGCAAAGAGTCTGCCAAAGGCAGCGCTATCATGCGCCTGAGAAAGATCTTTACATAGACGTCTCTGCTGTTCCTGCAGTTCATTCCCAAAGTGCACTGCTACTGCTCCTGCAGTTCATTCCCAAAGTGCCTCTACTGCTGCCGCAGTTCATTTCCAAAGCGTGTGTACTGCGGCATCCACGCAAGGCGCACGGTCCCGATGGGGCCGTTTCTCTGCTTTGCGATGATGATCTCCGCTATGTTCTTATCCTCTGTGTCCGGATTATAGTAGTCATCCCTGTAGATAAACATACATACGTCCGCATCCTGCTCGATGGCCCCGGACTCACGGAGGTCTGACAGCATGGGGCGCTTGTCCGTCCTCTGCTCCACCGCGCGGCTGAGCTGGGACAGCGCGATGACAGGTACGTTCAGCTCTCTTGCAAGCCCTTTCAGAGAACGGGAGATCTCTGAGATCTCCTGCTGGCGGCTTTCATTCTTTCTGCTGCCGCTTCCGCTCATGAGCTGGAGGTAGTCGATGATGATCAGGTCAAGTCCCTGCTCCAGCTTATATTTCCGGCACTTTGACCTCATCTCCGAGATGGAGATACCCGAGGTATCATCGATGATCATCCTGGAATTGCCGATCGTCCCGGCTCCCTCGATCAGCTTCTCCCAGTCTGTATCCGTCAGGTTTCCTGTCCTTAATACCTGGGCGTCCACATGGGACTCCAGGGAAAAGAGACGGTTCACGAGCTGTTCCTTGGACATCTCAAGACTGAAGATCGCCACCGCCAGATTCTGGCGGAATGCCACATGCTGGGCGATATTGAGCACGAACGCTGTCTTTCCCATGGAAGGACGTGCCGCGATCAGCACCAGGTCCGAGCGCTGGAGCCCGGACAGTTTATAATCAAGGTCAATAAACCCTGTCGGGATCCCGGTCACTGTCCCTTTTGTCTTTGACGCCTTTTCGATCACATCCAGGGCGTTGAGCACGACCTGACGGATAGGCACGTACTCCTGGGAGTTCCCGTGCTCCACAAGTTCAAACACCTGCTTCTCTGTCTGTTCCAGGATCTCTTCCAGGGGTTTATTTTCCAGATAGCAGGTGTTGGCTGTCTCCTCATTGATCTTGATGAGCCTGCGCAGGATTGCCTTATCCTTGACGATCTCCGCGTAATATTTGATATTTGCGGATGTCTGTGTGCCCGCGAGAAGTTCCCGGACATATTCCATGCTGCTGATCTCCGGCGGGACATCCTTTTCTTTCAGATGCTCCTGCAGGGTGATCAGGTCCACCGGACGGCCTTCTTTGAAAAGCTCCACCACGGCATCAAACAGGATTCCATACGCGGTCTGGTAGAAATCCTCTCCCGTGAGCATCTCTGACGCCACCATCACAGCATCCTTATTCATGAGCATCGCCCCCAGCACTGCCTGCTCTGCCTCAATGCTGTGGGGCGGTATCCGTTTCATTGCCGCTTCGATATTCTCCATGAAGAATCTCTCCTTAATGATCCCTTTTGCGAATTCCCTTTTACGCCTCTTCCTTCACGGACACTTTCAGCTCTGCCGTCACTTCCGGGTGGAGCTTTACAGCCACGATATGCGTCCCGAGAGACTTGATCGCCTCTTTGAGCTGGATCTTCTTCTTATCCACATCCAGGCCCATCTGCTCCTTCACTGCCGCCGCGATCTCCTTGCTGGACACAGAGCCGAATGCCCTGCCGCCCTCGCCAACCTTGATCGCGAGCTCTACCTTTCCTTCTGCAAGTTCCGCCGCCAGCTTCTTCGCGGCATCCAGATTCTCCTGAGCCACTTTTTTCTCATTGTTCTTCTGGAGCTTTAAGTCATTCAGGTTTTTGCCTGTCGCCTCTACCCCCAGCTTTTTCGGGAGGATAAAATTCCTCGCGTATCCATCGTTTACATTTACGATCTCTCCCTTTTTCCCGAGAGATTTTACATCCTGTAATAAGATAACTTTCATGTCTAAATATCTCCTTCCTCGATCATCTCGTCTATCGTCTCTTTCAGTATCGTGATCACTTCCTGGATATTCGTGTGGTCAAACTGCGCACCCGCGGAATTGATATGTCCGCCTCCGCCCAGCTTCTCCGCGATGATCTGCACATTGACCTCATCAATGGAGCGGGCGCTTAAGTAAATCTTTCCCTCATATACAGTCAGGACAAAGGAAGCCTTGATCCCGCTGATATCCAGGAGCTCATTCGCCGTCTGCGCGGCAAGCACGGTCGGGCTCTCGATATCGCCCGGGCACTCTGCGATGGCATATTCTTTCCGGTATACTTCCGCCCTGCGCATTGCCTCCGCTTTCGCGCGGTAAGATGCCATATCGTCGCGGAACATCTTGCGCACGCGCGTGATATCCGCGCCGCATCTCCTCAGGAATGCAGCCGCCTCAAAAGTACGCACACCCGTACGGTTCATAAAGTTCCTCGTATCGATCATGATCCCTGCATACAGGCAGTCCGCCTCCACTGACGGGATCTTAATGTCATCCGCAATGTACTGCAGCACCTCTGCCACCATTTCGCAGGAGGAGGAAGAATACGGCTCCACATAGGAGAGCACCGCGTTCTCGATCACATTGCTGCTCTGTCTGTGATGGTCCAGCACTGCAGTCATGCGGGATCGTCTCAGAAGCTCCGGGCACTCCGTCATCTGAGGCTTATTCGTATCTACCACCACGACCATCGTATTATCTGTAAAATAGTCCAGCGCCTGGTCTGATGTAAGGAAAATATCATCCTCATACGCCGGGCTCTCCGCGATCTCATCATACAGAGGACGCACAGACTCTGTCACTGTATTGATGATGATGTGCGCCTTTTTCTCCAGGCTTACAGCCGCCCTGTAAATCCCCATGCACGCGCCGAACGAATCCGGATCCGCGATCTTATGCCCCATGATCATGACCTGATCCTTAGTAACGATAAACTCACGCAGCGCCTCCGCCTTGACACGGGCTTTCACGCGGGTATTCTTCGCAGTCTGCTCCTTCTTGCCGCCAAAATAAGTAATGCCGTTGCAGTCTTTGATGACTGCCTGGTCCCCGCCTCTCGCGAGCGCCAGGTCGATCGCCACGCGGGCATACTGGTAACTGAGGGCGTATGTGGCGGTATTCAGCCCGAGCCCGATACTCAAAGTCGCTGAGCGGGCATTTCCGATATTGACCTGTTTTACTTCCTCCAGAAGAGAGAACTTATCTTCAGCGATCTTTTTATAGCTTTCTTTCTTAAGGACAATAAAATACTTGTCCTTCTCCATCTTTTTGACGATGCCGTCCACATCGCCGATGTATTTGTTGATCTTTCTGTCGATCAGCGCCACGAGGAGCGACTGGCGCACTTCCTCGACGCTCTCCATGACCTCATCGTAATTGTCAATGTAGATCAGGCCCGCGATCATCCTCTGATCTTCATTTTCCCGGATATACGCATTGAGCTCTGTCACATCCTGCATGGACACAGCCACAAAGAATTCTTCGTCTTCCGGTATCTGGAGAAGCTCCTCCTTCTGACTGAACCCCTGGAGTGACACGCGGCGCAGTTCTACCTGATAATCCCTGTCCTTGTAAGCCACTTCCATCAGGGAATGGTCCAGGTCCCCCTTGGGAAATACTCCCGGATGAAGATCCGGGATCATCTTATTTAAGTATTTTTCTTTCCTCGGTCCCTGCGTCATCAGGGCATCAAAGGCATCGTTCCGCCAGAGGATACGCCCGTCCTCCAGGGCGATCGCATAGGGCACGGCAAGCTCCTTTAACAGGGTGTGCTCGATCCCTTTGTACTGCGCTGAAAACTGGATCAGGTCCGCCAGGATCAGGGAACGGTTGTAAAAATACAGCCCCCCTGCAATGGCAAGATAGACCAGGATGAACACAGACATCATGAATCCGGCTTTTTTATCGATCATGTAGAGCCAGAGATTCATCGCCACAAGCAGGATCGTCATAATGAGCGGCCAGTTCATGTACATCCTGAGCTGTCCTTTTAAGCGCATACCTTTTTTCTTTTTCATAATGGTTTCACCTCATCCACATCTGCCGGCGCGCGGCAGACATGCATAATGCAGAACATAATGATTTTTTGCTATACCGTTCTATTATAGCATCTTTTGCCCTTTTTATCCACTATTAAAAAACGGGTGCGAAAAATAGACAGTGTAACCTGAGAAGAGCAGCGTCCCGCAAAACGCTGCTCTTCTCTCTTTCACTGCTCTCTTTATTTCACGCTCTAGCAGGTCGCCCCGCCTTTCAGGTGCTTCTGCGCCTTGATATTCTCTTCCTTGCGCGCCAGCAGGTCATCCGCAAGGAGCTGTTCCTGGACATTCTCGAATCCGAGCCTTGCCACGGTATCAGCGAACCGCTCGCCGGTGATGCCCTGCTCGCGGAACAGGAGGATCGCTTTTTCTACGATAGAAAGCACTTCTTCCTTATCTGTAAACACCTTATCCAGGTATCTTCCCTGGGCTACTTTCTTGCCCCAGCGCCCGCCGATGTAGACGCGGTAGCCGTTCGTGTAATCCTCCACCGCATGGAACGGACACTTGCCCACGCAGCGGCCGCAGTGGTTGCATTCATTCTCATCGATGGTGATCTTGCCGTCGACCATTTTCGCCACGTGGATCGGACAGTTGTTCTCGATCTGGCACACCTTGCATCCGCGGCACTTTTCCAGGTCGATCTGGGGCACTCTCTGCCCGATGATGCCCAGGTCGTTCAGATCCGGCTTCACGCAGTTATTCGGGCAGCCGCCCACCGCGATCTTGAATTTGTGCGGCAGCTTTACGCTGCTGTACCCGTGGAAAAATCTCTCGTGGATTTCCTCAGATAAGGCAAATGTATCGATCAGCCCGTACTGGCATGTGGTCCCCTTACAGGATACGACCGGGCGCACCTTGGATCCTGTCCCGCCGGTCTCCAGGCCAGCCTGCATGAGGTATTCCCTGAGCGGCTCGATATTATCAAAGGGCACGCCCTGGATCTCCATGGTAAGGCGGGATGTCATTGTGACTTCCCCGCTTCCGAAGCGCTCCGCTGCCTCAGCGATCGTTCTGGCCTCCTCGGCAGTGATCTTTCCGTTCCTGGTGATCACGCGCCCGTTAAATCTATCCGGCGTCCTCTTATCCTTCAGGAACCCCAGCGCCTTTACCCTTGTCTCTTCCTCTTTTGAAACCGCTGCATCTGCATTCTTCACTTTCACATCATTAAAGAATGTAGCTCCTTCCAGGACGACCGTATTTTCATAGCCGTAATAGCGCATCCTGTTCTGGAGGAAGTACGCTCTCTTTCCTTTCGCGCAGACGAGGAGGATCTTTTCTTTCTTGTCCAATCCTTCGATCTCGCCGTTTACCTTTGCCAGATTTACAAAGAACGCGCCTCTGATCGCCGGCTCAGGCTGCACGTCTACGATCTTATATCCTTCTGCTTTCCCCGCCGCGTACTCTGCGGGCGTCATACTGACAAAGGTGCCGTCCAGCTTGTTCATCAGTACATACACTGCCTGCACGAAGGGATGGATCGCTGTGGAGAACGGCGGCGCATACGCGAAGTCCGCGTTCTCGAAGTCTTCCAGGACAGCGCCCATGTTGATGCCCATGACCGCGATGTCCACCATCTTGTCCACCTCGCCCGGTCCGAACACCTGGATGCCAAGGAGCTTCCTTGTCGCCCGGTCCGCGATCAGCTTTGTGATAAAGAAGGATGCGTCCGGATAATAGTGCGCTTTGTCATCTGTGGGCACGAGCACTGTCTCCACGTCGTATCCCGCTTCTCTCGCCTGCGCCTCGGTCAGTCCGGTGCGGCCCACATTCAGCCCCGGGAGCTTTACGACGCCTGTGCCGAGCACACCCGGATACGTCTTCTGCGCGCCTGAGAGCACCTGCGCCAGGGTCCGTCCTTCCAGATTTGCGGAAGATCCCATTGGGGACCACTGGCGTTTCCCGGTGATGCGGTTTGTCACCATCACGCAGTCGCCCGCCGCATAAATATCGTCAACACTTGTCTTCATCTGCCCGTCCACGAGGATCGTACCCTTAAACATCTCGATCCCTGTGCCCTCAAGGAATGCCGTATTCGGGCGGATCCCCGCCGCCATGATCAGCATCTCGCAGGAGAGCATCCCCGCGGAAGTCTTCACACCGGTCACTTTGTCTGTACCCAGGATCTGCTCCGCGCTCGTCCCGGTGATCACGCGGATCCCTGCGTTCAGGAGATGCTTCTTTACATATGCCGCCATCTCCGGGTCAAGGATATTCGGCAGGACCTGTGACGCGAAATCAATGACCGTCACATTGACGCCTCTGACATGGAGGTTTTCCGCCGCTTCCAGCCCGATGAAGCCTGCGCCGATCACGACAGCTTTCTTTACATTATTTGTCTCTGCGTAGGTACGGATCCCTTCCGCATCATCCGGCGTCCTCATCTTGAACACACCCGGAAGGTCCTTCCCCTCGATGGGCAGTTCCGCCGCGGAAGCGCCTGTGGCGATCACCAGCTTGTCGTAAGGACAGGCTTCCGTCTCCCCGGTCTGCACGTCTTTTAACGTCACTTCCTTCTTCGCCGGGTCCACAGCCACAGCCTCTTTGCCCGTGCGCACTTCCACTCCGGTCAGACCGGAATATTTCTGCGGCGTATTCACGATCAGCTCATCCCTGCTCTCGATCAATCCGCCCACATAGTAGGGCAGGCCGCATCCCGCATAAGAGATGTCCTGATCCTTCGTGATGACTGTCACATCAATGCTCCTGTCTTCTCTTTTTAATTTTGCCGCAGTCTTTGTCCCGGCTGCGACGCCGCCGATAATAAGTACCTTCATGTTCTCTGCCTCTTTCCTTTCTTTGTTTTGACCGTCACATTAAGTTTCACTTTCTGCCTGCACCTGTTCACTCTGCTCTCTCCAGCCGATCGCCTGCTCCCGTTCCCGGTGGCAGCAGTGCTCTTCACCCTCGCATTCCGGACGCATTGCCGGGCAGACATAGACATCTCCCCCGCTGATGGTAAGATTCCTGCTGTTGACCAGCATATCCGCCACCTTCCGGCGCGCCTCGTCGTAGATCCGCGTCACCGTAGGGCGGGAGATCCCCATCCTCTCCGCGCACTGCTCCTGGGTCATCTGCCGGTGATCGAGCAGACGGATCACTTCGTATTCATCATATGTAAGATTCACGCTGCCTGACGCCTCGCATCCCTGCGGTATAAACCCGCCGGCGCGGGGCAGGGAACAGATGCAGCGCTGTTTCTGAGGTCTTGGCATATGAGCCCTCCCTTCCCTTTCCGCAAATGTGGGAGTATGTCCCCGGATATATGATCCTGATTTCAGTATACTCGGTTATGAGCATATGTCAATAATCAGACACGCTATTACTAGAATATTCCATAGATTCCGTCGAATCTTTCTGCAGGGCTTTTTGACACAAATGAATAAACTCTTCCATTGCTGTATTATCTGGATCAAAGTTTGGATGTGATCGGAGCTGTTCATAATAACTCTCCGCATCTTCTTCCTTACCTAAAAGGCGTGAGCAATAATATAACCCCTGTAACGCCCCAAACGACAGTTCTTTTTTCAGTTTCATTTTAGCCATCAGTTTATTCGTGCAGTATTCACTGTCAGTATCAATATTTCCACAATACAGCTCCAGTATAGCAAGATTGCCTATACTATAATTATTATATTTTGCACCTATCTGTAATATTTCTCTCGCCCGTTCAGGCATTCGGTGCCTAAGTTCTAAATAGGCATTTAATGAATATAACTGACCCTCATTAGGGAAACGCTTTATTCCTTCATTCAATATCCACCGTGCGGTATACTCCTGATCATATTCTCCGATATTAGCTTTCTGTTCTTCCAATTTTGCCCACGCTACCCATACAACACCATCTGCTCCTTTCTCCAAACACGCCTTCCGATAGATCCACAGCGCTGTATTCTCCTCGCTGTACTCCCCGGCTCCTCTCTCCTTCTCTTCCAGTTGCGCCCATGCGGTCCATGCATCGTAATTAGCAGTTTTTTCCAAACACACTTTCCGATAGATCCACAGCGCTGTATTCTCCTCGCTATACTTCCCGGCTCCTCTCTCCTTCTCTTCCAGCTGCGCCCATGCAGTCCATACAGCACCGTCAGCTCCTTTCTCCAAACACGCCTTCCGATAGATCCACAGCGCTGTATTCTCCTCGCTGTACTCCCCGGCTCCTCTCTCCTTCTCTTCCAGTTGCGCCCATGCCAGCCAAGCATCGTTATTCGCATTTTTCTCTAAACATGTCTTCCGATAGATCCACAGCGCTGTATTCTCCTCGCTGTACTTCCCAGCTCCTCTCTCCTTCTCTTCCAACTGTCCCCACGCTGTCCATACAGCACTGTCTGCTCCTTTTTCTAAACACGCCTTCCGATAGATCCACAGCGCTGTATTCTCCTCGCTGTACTCCCCGGCTCCTCTCTCCTTCTCTTCCAGCTGCGCCCACGCTGCCCATACAGCACTGTTTGCTCCTTTTTCTAAACACGCCTTCCGATAGATCCACAGCGCTGTATTCTCCTTACTATACTCTCCGGCTCCTCTCTCCTTCTCTTCCATCTTTCCCCAAGCCAACCATACCTTA